>CAVVGO010000008.1:0-122657 GCA_963747835.1 uncultured Alphaproteobacteria bacterium | reverse complement strand
GACGCACCGACCAAGGTGCAGGGGCGGGAATCCCCGCCCGGCCAGCGCCTGGCGCAAGTACTCACTGTCCAGCGCCCCCGACTGCTGCCGCTGATCCGCTACGAAATCATTTCCCGGCTGAAGTGTGCCGAAAGGAGACGCCCTGGCTGGCTCGGCGAACGTCACCGACGGATGCTCGGTTCGGTAATGAGCGCCTGTCGACGAGCATTTCCAGAGCAGGCGAGGGTTCGTGCCATCGAAGAAGGATTGCCTTTGGTGCGCGCCGCCAACAACGGGATTTCGGCGGTGGTCGATCCGGTCGGACGCATCATTGGGTCGCTGCCGCTCGGACAGGAGGGCGTGTTGGACGCGCCGCTGCCCGGGCCGGTTGTTTCTACAACTTATGCGAGCACTGGCGATTTATTATTCTTAATAGTATTTGGCGCGACGATGTTTGCTAGTGGGGTCGTTCGCCTGCGTAAGTAGTCCCTCGCCCGCCTACCTACGATATTGAGCAAGTACGCCGATCAGTCACAGGGGCATTAAGCTGGTTGAACCCCCGAAAAATGCAATGCAGTTAAAGAAAATGCATCTAAATTCTTGTTCGAACTTAACTATATTTGTGTTTTAACAGCATCCGAGCATGAGGGTGTTCACGGATTGCGATGTCCGCGGCGGCCTCGGTGCATGATGCCCACGGAGATGTGGGAGAACACAGGAGAATCAAGTAATGGCGAAAAAGGCTCCCAACCCGATCGATAAGCATGTGGGCAGCCGGGTGCGAATGCGTCGAATGATGCTGGCGATGATTAAGAAAAGCTCGGTGATGCACTGGAGCTTACGTTTCAGCAGGTGCAGAAGTACGAAAAAGATACGAACCGCATCGGGGCGAGCCGTTTACAGCAGATTTCTCTTATCCTTCAAGTTCCTGTTGCGTTCTTCTTCGAGGGTGCTCCGCATCTTGCTGGCACGCCCGGTCCGGGAGGCATGCAAGAGGCGCCGTCTCCGGCCTACGTATCCGACTTCCTGGCGACCTCCGACGGATTGTCGTTGACCAAGGCCTTCATGCGCATCCCGGACGCCAAGCTGCGCCGTCGCATCGTCGATCTCGTCCAGCAGATCGCCGGCGAGGACGACAAGGCGCCGTAGCGCAGCTCGCCCGGAACGATCCGGGCGCCTGCCCAACCCTGCCCACACCTTGACCGCACGCGACGCCGCTGCAAGAACACGGCTGCAAAGGCGTGACGCGATTGATTGCGTCGCCCCAGTCGAAGGGAGATCCATCTTGTCGCGTGCGAGCTATCTGTTCACCAGTGAATCGGTCTCCGAAGGCCACCCCGACAAGGTGTGCGACCGCATTTCCGATGAAGTCGTTGACCTGTTCTTCCGCGAATGCCCCGAGGAAGGCTGGGATCCCCGCAACGTACGCGCCGCATGCGAAACGCTTGCGACCACCAATCGGGTTGTGATCGCGGGCGAGACCCGTGGTCCTCCGATCACCCGCGACTATGTCGCGCATCTGGCCCGCCTCGCCATCAAGGACATCGGCTATGAGCAGGACGGCTTTCATTGGGAGAAAGCCACGTTGAAGTGCTGCTGCACGCCCAGTCGGCCGATATCGCCCAGGGCGTGGATGCCGCCGGCAACAAGGATGAAGGCGCGGGCGACCAGGGCATCATGTTCGGCTATGCCTGCCGCGAAACCCCGGTGCTGATGCCGGCGCCGCTGTATTACGCCACAAGATCCTCAATGATGGCGGACGCCCGCCAGTCCGGCAAGACGAAGCGCTGGGGCCCGACGCCAAAAGCCAGGTCACGCTGCGCTACGAGAACGGCAAGCCGGTCGAAGCGACCCAGATCGTGCTGTCGACCCAGCACTACGATGAGAGCCTGACCTCCCACGATATCCGGCGATCGTGCGAACCCTATATCCGCAAGGCGCTGCCGCAAGGTTGGATCACCAAGCACACGGCGTGGCACGTCAACCCGACCGGCGATTTCGTGATCGGCGGCCCGGACGGCGACTGCGGCCTCACCGGGCGCAAGATCATCGTCGATACCTATGGCGGCGCAGCGCCCCATGGCGGCGGCGCATTCTGCGGCAAGGATCCGACCAAGGTCGACCGCTCGGCCGCCTATGCGGCGCGCTATCTGGCCAAGAACGTCGTCGCCGCCGGCCTCGCGGACCGCTGCACCATCCAGATCGCCTATGCGATCGGCGTCTCCGAGCCGCTGTCGCTCTATGTCGATTGCTACGGCACCGGCAAGGTCGACGAGGCGCGTCTGGAGAAGCTGCTCGGCGAAGTGATGGACCTGAAGCCGCGCGGCATCCGCGAGCATCTGGGCCTCAACAGGCCGATCTACGCCCGCACCTCGGCCTATGGCCATTTTGGCCGCGAGCCGGAACCCGACGGCGGCTTCTCCTGGGAGAAGACCGACCTCGTCGACGCATTGCGCCGCGCCGCAAGCTGAGAGACCGGGCCGACTGTCCGGCGGACGCGGGCCTGCCGACACGACCGTGGTCTGATCGTCCGATGCCGAGTGAAGACGACGCCCGCTTTCGTGACCGCGCCTTCTTCGGCCGCCGCAAGGGCCACCGGCTGCGGCCGCACCACACCGCGCTGTTGGAAACGCTGCTGCCGCGGCTTGCGCTCGCGCTCGACGCGCCCGCGCCGCCGGATCTCGCGCAATTGTTTGCGCCGCCCGTCGATGCGGTCCGGCTCGAAATCGGCTTTGGCGGCGGCGAAAATCTGATTGGCGAGGCCGCCGCCCATCCGCGTCAGGGTTTCATCGGCTGTGAGCCCTTCGTCAACGGCATGGCCAAAATCCTGGCCCTGATCGAAGCCGGCGGCCATTACAATGTCAGGCTTTATGCCGGTGATGCGATCGATCTCCTCGGTTGGCTACCGGCCGCATCGGTCGTGCAACTCGATCTGCTCTATCCCGACCCGTGGCCGAAACGGCGCCACTGGAAGCGGCGGTTTGTGCAGGATCGCACTGTCGCCATGCTGGCGCGGGTGCTGCGGCCCGGCGGCGCGTTTCGCTTTGCCACCGACATCCCGGATTATGCGGCGTGGACGCTGGAGCGGCTGATGCGGGCGCCGAGTTTCTTGTGGACGGCGGAGCGCGCCGAGGATTGGCGCCGGCCGTGGCCGGGCTTCGCCGGGACCCGCTACGAGGCCAAGGCGAAGCGCGAAGGTCGCGTCCCATGTTACCTTGCGTTTCGACGGATCGGCGGACCGGCATGACGGCCGTCGTTATGTCGGTCGAGCGGCCGTCGTCCCGCTGTTGCGCCAGAACGACACGACACGCTCAGCGCTGGGCCGCGACAGGCGTTCGAAATTTGCTCTTGCCTCTTCGAGGCTCGGGCCGCTGCTGCGGCCTGTGCGCAACACAATGACAGCCCGCAGCGTCGGCCAGTCTATCCCGATTGCCCGGCCGAGGATCAGCAGCGCATCAAGCCGATCGCCGCGGACCTGCCGGTTGATCAATTCGATCGGAACGCGCGAAAGTGCCGACAGCGCTGCCACGGTCTCGGCGAGCTGTCCGTTGTCGGCGAAGACACGCAACTGCGCGGCATCAAGCTTGCCGGCGCGCACCAGCGTCAACACGGTGCGCTGGGCGTCGCGGTTGGCGGTTGCGATGCGCCCGGTGACCTCGGCGGAGGCTGTTGCCAGGGCCTTGTGGATTTCGCTGCGCGCCGCGGGCGGCGCAACCGCCGTCAAACGCCGCCGCACGATCTTGGTCGCCTCGCGGATTAGTTGGTGCAGGTGGGCGGCCGGGAGGTCCGGGCGCAATCCGACCATTTCGGCGAGCCCATCGTCGCCTGCTGCCCGTTTGACCAAGGTACTGAATCCGAGATCCGAAAATAGTGCGCCGCGATTGGCCGCGACGACGCGCAAGACGTTGCTATCGCCGCGCCGGACAAGAACATTGGTGACCGGCATCGTGATCGCCGGCCGCTGTGAGATCGCCAGAAGATGCTCTGGCCCCATGCGGCCCGCAATGGCAGCAAGGTCGTCGTCCGGCAGGCGCGGTGAGACGCGCAGCACCGGCCCGGCAACGTCGATGTCCTCGTCGCCGGCAAGGCGTCGCACCATGCCGATCGGCGCGTGCGCGAGCGGGGCAATGCGCCGTGCGATGTCGGCAAGCATTCCATGATCGATCTCGTCGATCAGGCGGCCCAGAACCTGGTCGAACAAGCCGATTTGCTCTGCGCTTAAGCGATCGGCGCCGCCGATGAAGAGTGCGGTCACACGTTCCGCCATGTCGGCGCGCTTGCCGGCCGATCCATGCTGAATCGCCTGCTCAAGCTCGGGGATCAAAGTGGCGTAAGGCGCCATGGCAAATGGGCTGACAGTGCGGGTTCCGATGGACATCGCACGGTAGGCAGACAACCTGAACGAACGGTTAGGTTTCTGCTATGATTTCGGCGACGCGCGGTAAGGCGATTGTGATTCCGGGGAACTCCGCGAATGACTTCCCCTTGCGCCAAACCGGCGATCCGCTATATAGATCGCGTCAACCAGACATCTCATAACGGTCGAGTGGTTCGATCGGATCGTGAGAAGTGGGCCCGCCCGGGACCCGCTCTTTTTTATTACCCGCGATCAGCGTGGGCCGGGCATGACTTCAAGTACCAGGCCAAGCCGGACTTGACATGACGACCACCGCAATCCCTGCGACCGGCACCGCGACGCCCGATGCGGGAGCGTCCGATACAGCGACGCTGGACAAGGCGCTTGCGGAGCCGCGTCTGATTGTGGAGACCGGGGTCGCCGCACGAGTTGCCGCGATCGTGTCACCGGTGCTTGCGGAACTCGGGTTCCGCCTAGTGCGAGTCAAGGTATCCGGACTGGACGGCTGCACCGTGCAGATCATGGCGGAACGGCCCGACGCCTCGATGGCGGTGGAGGAATGCGAGACGGTATCCCGCAGCTTGTCGCCGGTGCTCGACGCCGCCGACCCGATCGAGGGCGCCTACCGGCTCGAAATCTCGTCGCCGGGTCTCGACCGGCCGCTGGTACGGCGATCGGATTTCGAACGCCATGAGGGCGCCGAGGTGAAGGTAGAACTTGCGGCCCCGTTCGACGGGCGGCGACGATTCCGGCGTTGCTCGCCGGCGTCGAAGGCGCGGCGGCGCGCGTTCGCAACGTAGATCGGCCCGACGGCGGGGATGACGTGTTGTTGCCGTTTGACGACATGGCGGACGCGAAGCTCGTCCTGACCGACGAGCTGATCGCGGCGGCGCTTCGCCGCAGCAAATCCGACGAACCGCCAGGGCGCGGCGCCGGCGACGCAAGGCCACGTTACGATCACCGTACACGCCAGACCATGAAAAATCGTCGCGGTTCCGGAGACTCTCCGGCAGCGCCACATCCCAAAGGAGAATAACCAATGGCCGTCAGCGCCAACCGGCTTGAACTGTTGCAGATCGCCGACGCGGTCGCGCGCGAAAAGTCGATCGATCGCGGCATTGTCATCGCCGCCATGGAAGACGCGATCCAAAAGGCGGCCCGCTCACGATACGGCAGCGAAACCGAAGTGCGCGCCGAGATCAACCCCAAGACCGGCGAGTTACGGCTGTCGCGCCTGCTGCTCGTGGTCGACCAAGTCGAGAACGACGCCATCCATATCAGCATCGAGGATGCGCGTCGCCGCAATCCGGCGGCCCAAGTCGGTGACTATATCGCCGAGCCGCTGCCGCCGCTCGAATACGGCCGCATTGCCGCCCAGTCGGCGAAGCAAGTGATCGTCCAGAAGGTGCGCGAGGCCGAACGCGACCGGCAGTATCAGGAATTCAAGGACCGTATCGGAGACATCGTCAACGGCATCGTCAAGCGGGTCGAATATGGCAATGTGGTCGCCGACCTTGGTCGCGGCGAGGCGATCGTGCGGCGCGACGAATTGCTACCCCGCGAAGTGTTCCGCAATGGCGATCGCATCCGCGCCTATATCTACGACGTGCGCCGCGAGCCGCGCGGCCCACAGATTTTCCTGTCCCGCACCCATCCGCAGTTCATGGCCAAGCTGTTTGCCCAGGAGGTTCCGGAAATCTACGACGGCATCGTCGAGGTCAAGGCGGTCGCCCGTGACCCGGGTTCGCGGGCCAAGATCGCGGTCATCTCGCGGGACTCCTCGGTCGACCCGGTCGGCGCCTGCGTCGGCATGCGCGGTTCCCGCGTCCAGGCGGTGGTGAACGAGTTGCAGGGCGAGAAGATCGACATCATTCCGTGGTCGGTGGACGTTGCAACTTTCGTGGTTAACGCACTCGCGCCGGCCGAAGTCGCCAAGGTGGTGCTCGACGAGGATCGCGAGCGTATCTCGGTGGTGGTCCCCGATCAGCAGCTTTCGCTTGCGATCGGACGTCGCGGCCAGAATGTGCGGCTTGCGTCCCAGCTCACCGGTTGGGACATTGACATTCTCACCGAGCAAGAGGAGTTGGAGCGCCGCCAAGCCGATTTCGAGAAGCGCACCAAGATTTTCATGGAGGCGCTCAACGTCGACGAGGTGGTGGGGCAACTGCTCGCCTCGGAAGGGTTCAACTCCGTAGAGGAGCTTTCCATGGTCGATCAGAAGGATGTCGCCTCGATCGAGGGTTTTGACGAGGATACAGCGAGCGAGTTGCAGATGCGGGCGCGCGACTATCTCGCCAAAGTCGAGGCCGAATACGATGCCAAGCGCCGGGAACTCGGCGTTGCCGACGAACTCCAGACCGTTCCCGGGGTAACCGCCCGGATGATGGTCGCGTTTGGCGAGAACGGCGTCAAGACAGTCAGTGATCTTGCCGACTGCGCCACCGACGACCTCTCCGGATGGAGCGAGCGCAAGGACGGCGAGACCGTGCGCCACCCCGGCTTTCTGGACGGCTTCGAACTCACCCGCGAGGAATGCGAGGCGCTCATCATGCAGGCCCGGGTCAAGGCCGGCATCATCACTGAGGCCGATCTCGCCGCCCTGACGGCGCCGCCGCCGACCGATGAGGAGGCCGAGGCCGAAGCGGCGCAGCCGGCCTAGACCCGGCGGCGTTGAACGAACCCGGTGAGGCGTATGACGGAAGCGGCGGCGGACGATAACGCCGATCTGGGACCGCGGAACGCTGGTGCCGCGAACGAGCGATTGTGCATCGCAACCCGGATGGTCCGGCCGGTCGCCGAAATGATCCGTTTCGTGGCCGGGCCGGATGGGGTCGTGGTGCCGGATCTCAAGCGCCGGTTGCCGGGCCGCGGTGTGTGGGTTACTGCCAAGCGCCGGTTGGTGGAAGAGGCGGTTAGGCGGCGCGCATTCGGGCGCGGCCTCAAGGGTGACTTCAAAGCTCCGGCCGACCTGCCCGACGCGCTGGACCGCCTGCTTGAGCGGTCGGCGCTCGATGCTCTTTCCATTACCTACAAGGCCGGGCTTGTGGTCCTGGGTTTTGCGAAGGTCGAGGCGGCCTTGGGGGAGGGGCCGGTCGTGGGCTTGGTCAGAGCCCGGGATGCCGGGGCGGACGGGGGCCGAAAGCTTGCCGGCGTCCTGGGGCGGCGGGGCGACCCGGTGGCGGCCGCAAAAATAATCGACGCGTTCACATCGGCTCAATTGGATTTGGCATTGGGCCGCCTAAATGTGGTACATGCTGCGCTGCTGGCCGGACGGGCGAGCGAGACATTTCTCGACCGTTGGCGGATTCTCGAATCTTTCCGAGCGGATGAACCGGACGATCTCTGCTCGCGACGGCCAAATGACAATGCTCCAGAACCAGGATCGTAATGACTGAAACCAAGAACCCCGGTGAGAAAACGCTGACGGTCACCCCCACCAAGACCTTGACGCTCAAGCGAAGCGTCGAGCAGGGGGTCGTGCGCCAAAGCTTCAGCCATGGCCGCACCAAGCAGGTCGTGGTTGAGAAGCTCAAACGGCGCGCGGTCGGTCCGGGCGAAGGCAAGACCGCGGAAGCGGCGCCGTCGGTCGCGCTGCCTCCCGCGACCGCGCGCCGGGGCATGGCCGTGCCCGCCGTCAAGGGTGGTGCGTCCGCAGCGCCGGCGACCGCGCCGGGCGCCGGCAGCAAACCGTCCGGGGTTGTCCTGCGACAACTGACTAAGGAAGAGCATTCGGCTCGCGCCCATGCGTTGGCAGACGCCAAAATCCGCGACGGTGAGGAACGCGAGGTCGCCAAGGAATTGGCGCGCCAGCGCGATGAACGCGAAAAACTTGATTCTGTTGAACGCGCGGCCGCCGCGGAGCGCAAGCGCGAGGAAGAGGAGCGCCGCCGTCACGAGGAAGAGACCAAACAGAAGGCCGAGACCACGGCCAAGCAGCGCTTTGGTGGGGACGAGCACAGGCCGAAGACGTTGACGACTACACTTACGATGCCGGCGGCAACTCTTAGTGCGCGCACCGCGGTGAACGAACCCGAGGAGGATGAAGGACCGCGCACCATCCGCCGCGGCCCTGGCGCCGCGCGTCCGGTTCCGGCTCCCAAGCCTACGCGCGGTGGCGCCGAGAAGCGCCGTGGCCGGCTCACCCTTGTCACCGCGCTCACGGCTGACGAGGAGCGCGAGCGTTCGGTCGCCTCGTTCCGCCGTCGCACCCAGCGGCTCAAGGCCCATGTCGCCAACGAGCCGAAGGAAAAGCTCGTTCGCGAGGTGACGATCCCGGAGGTGATCACCATCCAGGAACTCGCCAACCGCATGGCCGAACGCGCGGTCGATGTGATCAAGCTGCTGATGAAGCAGGGCCAGATGGCCAAGATCACCGACACCATCGACGCCGACACCGCCCAGCTCATCGCCGAGGAACTTGGCCACACGGTTCGTCGCGTCGCCGAGTCCGACGTCGAGGAAGGCCTGTTCGACGCCGCCGACGACCCCGCCAAGATGCATCCGCGGCCGCCGGTCGTGACGATCATGGGTCATGTCGACCACGGCAAGACGTCGCTGCTTGACGCCATCCGGGCCACCAACGTGGCGGGGGGCGAAGCGGGCGGCATCACACAGCATATCGGCGCCTATCAGGTTACCTCGCCGCTCGGATCGAAGATCACCTTCATCGATACGCCCGGCCACGCGGCGTTCACGTCGATGCGGGCACGCGGTGCCAAGGTCACCGACATCGTAGTGTTGGTGGTCGCTGCCGATGACGGTGTGATGCCGCAAACGATCGAAGCGATCCAGCACGCCAAGGCCGCCAGGGTGCCGATGATCGTCGCCATCAACAAGATCGACAAGCCCGATGCGCGGCCCGAGCGGGTGCGCACCGAACTGTTGCAGCATGAGGTGCAGGTCGAATCCCTCGGTGGCGACGTCGTCGACGTCGAGGTGTCGGCGACAAAGAAGATCAATCTCGACAAGCTGCTCGAGATGCTGGGACTGCAAGCTGAAATTCTGGATCTCAGGGCCAATCCGGACCGACCCGCCGAAGGCACCGTGATCGAGGCCAAGCTCGACCGTGGCCGCGGTCCGGTCGCGACCGTGCTGGTGCAGCGCGGCACGCTGCACGGCGGCGACATCGTGGTGGCCGGCGCCGAATGGGGGCGGGTGCGCGCGCTCGTCTCCGATACCGGCGACATCGTCGATGCCGCCGGTCCGTCGATGCCGGTCGAAATCCTGGGCTTCAATGGTACTCCGGAAGCCGGCGACCGGCTCGCGGTGGTAGACAGCGAAGCCCGCGCCCGCGAGGTGACGGATTATCGCGCCCGCCAGAAGCGCGAGAAGATGGCAGCGCGGGCGAGCGGTTTGCGCGGTTCGCTTGAGCAGATGATGAGCCAGCTCAAGAGCCCGGGGCGCAAGGAATTCCCGCTCTTGATCAAGGGTGACGTGCAAGGTTCGGTCGAAGCCATCGTGGGAGCGCTCGACAAGCTTGGGACGCCGGAAGTCGGCGCGCGAATCATCCTGGCGGGTGCCGGCGGCATCAGCGAATCCGACATTACTCTCGCGGAAGCCTCTGGCGCCGCCGTGATCGGCTTCAACGTGCGCGCCCACAAGGAAGCTCGCGAAATGGCGGAGCGCGACGGTGTCGAGATCCGCTACTACAACATCATCTACGATCTCGTCGACGATGTGAAAAAGGCGATGTCCGGCCTGTTGGCACCGACGTTGCGCGAGACCATGTTGGGCAATGCCGTGATCCTGGAAATTTTCAACGTTTCCAAGGTCGGCAAGATCGCCGGCTGCCGCGTCGCCGACGGCACCGTCGAACGCGGCGCCAATGTGCGCCTGATCCGCGACAACGTGGTGATCCACGAGGGCAAGCTGTCGCAGCTCAAGCGCTTCAAGGACGACGTTCGGGAAGTTGCGGCCGGCCAGGAATGCGGCATGGCCTTTGAGAATTACCAGGATATGCGGGCCGGCGACGTGATCGAGTGTTACCGGGTTGAGACAGTGCAACGCTCGCTCTGAGTTCAACGCTCAGGCGTGCGCCGCGCGGATCGCCGCGGAGGATCCAATGGATGAATTGAAAGGTTCCGCCGGCATCGAGCCGGCGGACGGTTTGCGTTTCGAATTGCGATTTCGTCTTGGAGTCAGGGATTTCCTCGCGCTGCAGCGCCGCGTACGATGGACTGCGCTCGAACGTTCGGTTGGATTTGTTGATGCTGTCGGCATCGGTGCCGCCGGAGCTCTGGTTGGCTCGTTCCTATCGCTGACCTACGAGGACGCCATGCCGGACTTTCCGGCGGCAATCGACGGGCAATTCGTGATGATCCTCGCCGGCGCGGTCGGTTTGTTCGCGTTGCGACGTTTCGTGCTGCGCCCTTTCTATTTCCGCAGCTATTTTGCCGGCCAGCCGATCGGCATGGGCGAAACCGTCGTTATCGCCGATCCGGCGGGCGTGAAAACCACGTCGGCGGGAATCGATATCGGCACCACGTGGCAGCACGTCATCGCGATCATCGAGACCGCCGACCATTTGTTTTTGATGTTTGCCCGACTCGGCGGGTTCATCATTCCAAAGCGCGCCTGCGAAAACCCCGACCAGGCGAAGCGCCTGGTGCAGTTTGCCCGCGCCATGGCGCCGCGGGCGCGTTAGGTGGGAGCCGCTATGTCGCGTGGTCATTCCCGAGATTCCGCCAAGGCGCCTTCTCAGCGCGCGCTCCGCGCGGGCGAACTCGTGCGTCATGCGCTGGCCGAAATTCTCGTGCGCGGCGAGGTCCATGATCCGGTAATCGAAACCCATCTCATCACGGTGCCGGAGGTGCGCATGTCGCCCGATCTCCGGCTCGCGACCGCTTACGTCATGCCGCTGGGTGGCCAGGACGCAATGGCCGTGCTCGACTCGCTCGAGCGCAACAAGCGCTATATGCGCGGCGAAGTCGCCCGCCGGGTCAATCTCAAATTCGCGCCCGACATCCGCTTCCGCATCGACGAACGGTTTGATGAAGCTGAGCGGATCGAGCGACTGTTGCGCTCGCCTGAGGTGCGGCGCGATCTCGACAATGAACCAGGCGAAAAAAAATGAATTCCGGAATAGCGAAGTCGTTCGCCGATGAACAGCACGCCGCGATTGACGGCGAGGTCGGGCCGCCGGCGGTCCCCGAGGCTAGTGGTGGAGCAGCGCCGGCGCTTGCGCCGGATCGTCCATCGCCCGGCGCGAGGGGCCAGCAGCAAAAGCGCGTCAAGCACGACGTGCATGGTTGGGTGGTGCTCGACAAGCCGGTCGGCATGACCTCGACCCATGCGGTCTCGGTGATCAAGCGGTTGTTTACGGCCAAGCGGGCCGGTCATGCGGGGACGCTCGATCCGCTCGCGTCCGGATGCCTTCCGGTCGCGCTGGGCGACGCCACCAAGACGGTGCCGTTCGTGATGGACGGACGCAAGGCCTATCGCTTCACGGTGCGCTGGGGCGAGGAGCGCGACACCGACGATGCCGAAGGGCGGGTCGTGGCGACCAGCGATCGGCGTCCGTCGGCGGACGAGATCGGGGCTCTCCTACCGGGCTTTGTGGGCGCCATCGAACAGGTGCCGCCGCGGTACTCCGCCATCAAGGTCGAAGGCGAACGCGCCTATGACATTGCCCGCGACGGCGAGGAATTCGAGCTCAAGGCGCGGACCGTCAATATCGACCGGTTGGCCATCATGGCGACACCGGATCCGGACCACACCGACTTCGAAGCTGACTGCGGCAAAGGTACCTACGTGCGATCGCTCGCCCGCGATCTCGGTCGCGCGCTCGGCTGCCGCGGACATGTCTCGGCCCTGCGGCGCACGTCGGTCGGGCCGTTCGCCGAACTCGACATGATTTCGCTGGAACAGCTTGAATCTTTGTGCCATAGAGCCGCTGCTGGCGAGGGAAGCCTCGCCGATGCGCTATTCCCGGTTGCGACCGCGCTGGACGACATCCCGGCACTGGCCGTCAGCAGGGGCGATGCGGCAAGGCTCCAACGGGGCCAAGCCGTTCTCATGCGCGGACGGGATGCACCCGTCGTCCGCGGCACGGTTTTCGTAACGGCGTCGGGCAGTTTGATTGCCTTAGCCGAGGTCGACCGCGGCGAAATCGTCCCCAAGCGCGTGTTCAACCTCGCCGGTCTGCAGGGCAGAGCCGGCCGACAGGAAGGTCGTTGACGATGTCGATTACCGCCGAACGTAAGTTGGAAGTTATCAAGGATAATGCGAAGAAGGCGGGTGACACCGGGTCGCCCGAGGTGCAGGTGGCGATCCTCTCGGAGCGCATCACCAATCTCACCGAGCATTTCAAGACGCATGTCAAAGACAATCACTCGCGGCGGGGACTGTTGAAACTCGTATCCCAGCGTCGCCAACTCCTTGATTACCTCAAGCGTGCCGACGAAGGCCGCTACAAAACCTTGATCGAGAAGCTCGGGATTCGTCGCTGAGAGGGACGTTGTGTCGACGCATTTTCTACGGCAAGCCGGGATGCCGGCTGTCGGAAAATGCCAAGGGTTGCGCGTCGCGTTCGCGCAAGTTCCAGCGGAGGCATGGTGCGTCCGCTGCATTTCGGCGGCCGAGGCCGCCGTTTTCGGCCGGGCGATGACTGCCCGGCAGCCGAAGGCGCGAAGGCCATGGCAGGATCGCGAGACGCTGTAATGGGGCTCCCGCTCTTTCCTTTCTCGCTGGCGAGGCAGGTTGGGATGCGGGTGCGCAGCCTCTCGCCGTCTTGCTCATGGCTTTCGTGGCCGCAAAACCATGAAAGAAGACGAAAGCTATGTTCAACATTCATCGTGAGGAGCTCGATTGGGGCGGGCGCAAGCTCGTTCTCGAAACCGGCAAAATAGCCCGCCAGGCGGACGGTGCCGTCTTCGCCAGCTATGGCGAGACCACGGTCCTGGCGACCGTGGTGGCCGCCAAGCAACCGAAGGCCGGCATCGATTTCCTGCCGCTCACCTGCAACTATCAGGAAAAATTCTTTGCCGCCGGCCGCATTCCGGGCGGGTATTTCAAGCGCGAAGGCCGCCCGACCGAACGCGAGGTGCTGACATCGCGGCTGATGGATCGTCCGATCCGTCCGCTATTCGCCGACGGCTGGCGCTGCGATACCCAGGTTATCGTGACCTGCATGTCGCACGATCAGGAAAACGATCCGGACATTTTGGCGATGGTGGCGGCATCAGCCGCCCTGACGCTGTCCGGCGTCCCATTCATGGGTCCGATAGGGGCCGGGCGGGTCGGCTTCATCAACAACGAATACGTGCTCAATCCGCAGATCGACGAAATGACGGAGAGCAATCTCGACCTCGTGGTCGCCGGCACCCAGGACGCGGTCCTGATGGTGGAGTCGGAGGCCAAGGAGCTCCCCGAGGAGGTCATGCTCGGTGCTGTGATGTTCGGCCACCGGCACTTCCAGCCGGTCATTCAGGCGATCATCCGGCTGGCCGAGAAGGCCGCCAAGGAGCCTCGCGAGTTGACGCTGCCGGACAATGCAGCGCTGGAAAAGGAAATCCTCGGCCTCGTCGAGCAGGACGTGCGGGCCGCCTACGCGATGCCTGACAAGATGCAGCGCCACGACGCCGTCGATGCCGCGAAGGCGAAGGTCATGGCGCAATTCGTCAAGGAAGGCGTCGAAAAACCGGCCTACGACAAGGAGCGGGTTGCCGGCGTATTCAAGGAGCTCGAAGCCAAGATCGTGCGCTGGAACATTCTCGATACCGGGCGGCGCATCGATGGCCGCGATGTCAAGACGGTGCGGCCGATCGTGGCAGAGGTCGGAGTTCTGCCCCGCGCCCATGGCTCGGCGCTGTTCACGCGCGGCGAGACCCAGGCATTCGTGGTGGCGACGCTCGGCACTGGTGAGGATGAACAGTTCATCGACTCGCTGACCGGGACCTACAAAGAAAACTTCATGCTGCACTACAACTTCCCGCCCTTTTCGGTGGGCGAAACGGGCCGTCTCGGCTCGCCCGGTCGCCGCGAAATCGGCCACGGCAAGCTCGCGTGGCGCGCTCTCCATCCGATGCTGCCGCTTAAGCACGAGTTCCCCTACACGATCCGCGTCGTGTCGGAGATCACCGAATTCAACGGCTCGTCATCGATGGCGACGGTGTGCGGAACCTCGCTCGCCCTGATGGACGCCGGCGTCCCGTTGCGCGCGCCGACGGCGGGTATCGCCATGGGTCTGATCCTGGAGGACAAGCGCTTCGCCGTGCTCTCGGACATTCTCGGCGACGAGGACCATCTCGGCGACATGGACTTCAAGGTGGCCGGCACCGAGAAGGGCATCACCTCGCTGCAGATGGATATCAAGATCGCCGGCATCACCGAGGAGATCATGCGGGTCGCCCTGACCCAGGCAAAGGACGGGCGGCTGCATATTCTCGGCGAGATGTCGAAGGCGATCACCTCAGCCCGCGCCGAGCTCGGCGAGCACGCGCCGCGCATCGAAGTGCTTACGATCCCGACCGACAAGATCCGCGAAGTGATCGGCACCGGCGGCAAGGTGATCCGCGAGATCGTGGAGAAGACCGGCGCCAAGGTCGATATTTCCGATGACGGCACCGTCAAGGTGGCATCGGCTTCGGCGGATTCCATCAAGGCGGCGATCAACTGGATCAAATCGATCGCTTCCGATCCGGAGGTCGGCCATATCTATGAGGGCACCGTCGTCAAGGTGATGGATTTCGGCGCCTTCGTGAATTTCTTCGGTTCGCGCGACGGCCTCGTCCACATCAGCCAGCTCGCCCCGCGCCGCGTGCAGAAGACCACCGACGTCGTCAAGGAAGGCGATAAGGTGAAGGTCAAGCTGCTCGGTTTTGACGAGCGCGGCAAGGTCCGGTTGTCGATGAAGATGGTCGATCAGCAGACTGGTGAGGACCTCGAAGCCAAGCAGAAGGCTGAAGGTGAGGGCCAGCGCGAGGCCGCCGGGGGCGCCGAGTAATCGGCTCTCATCGACTTAAATCGAGAGGGCGGCGCAAGCCGCCTTCTCCGATTCTGGAGCATCATAGATCAATCGGCATCGCTTGCGTCACAGCCCCGGCCGCCGCCAGTCATTGCGCCAGCCGGTCAAGTGCCCGTTGCGGAACTCGAGCCAGAGCTGCCGATCATAGACATACCATCCGGGCATTCCGTTCGGCCGCTCCGCATAATAGACCTCTGATCCCCTACGACCCGAAATGAGGCTGAGCGGCGTATCGAGTGCGGTCGCGGCAGCCTCGGGCGTCATGCCGAACTGAAGCGGAATGGTATTCGATCGGGTGTCGAAATATTGGCAGGTGGAGAACCAGCCGAGACAACCCCACACTACCGCCTGCCGAACCTGACGCGAAGTCCGCATTTGCCCTGCCCGCTGCTCTCGGCCCCTGACGATGGTGCGCGAGCACGCCGTGGCAGTCAATGGCGGGGCTGCATCGCGGACTAGACAAACAACTAGCGCCAAGCGATGGCCGCGCGGCAGGCGGCCCGCCTATCTAACACTCGCGGTCGATTCCGGCGGCTGCCGTCCGGGCAGTACGACGACCTTGGTGCCCACGGTGACGCGGCCGTAGAGATCCTCGATATCCCCGTTGATCAGGCGAATGCAGCCCGAGGAGACGAACGAGCCGATGGTCGAGGGCTGATTGGTGCCGTGGATGCGATAGAGCGTGTTGCCAAGATAGAGAGCGCGCGCACCGAGCGGATTGCTCTCGCCGCCCGCCATGAAGCGCGGCAGGTAGGGCTGGCGGTCGATCATTTCCTTGGGCGGATGCCAATCCGGCCATTCGGACATCCGGCTGATCTTCTCGCGTCCGGTCCAGGTGAAACCCTCACGGCCGACCCCGATGCCATAGCGCATGGCCTTACCGCCACCGAGCACGAGATAGAGGTAGGTATTCGGCGTGTCGATGATGATGGTCCCGGCCGGTTCCCGACTCGGATAATCGACCATCTGACGCCGGAACTGCAGCGGGAGCTCTTTTGGGCGGCCAATCTCCGGCTGATAGTCAGGCGGTAGCGCAGCAAGGCCCGGACCGGAGGGCGCGCTTTCGACAGGGCCGCCGTTGTTGCCGTAATCGTAAGGCTGACCGCCGGGGCCGGGCGGTAGCGGACGGCCGTTGACGTCGCCGGGCGGACGCACGGCTTCCCAAGGACCGTAGCTGTATCCGCGCGGCGGCGGCATGGCACCTTCCTGGTACGGGCCGCCGTAAGGCGCCGGAGGCACAGCCGCATAGGGCGCGCCACCGGGCGGCGGCAGAGCGTCCCGCTGGATGGTACCGGGCGGACGGGATTGGGGGTCATAAGGGTAGGGCGCACCGGACGGCCGGCCATAGGGGCCCGGGCCAGGCAGCGGCACCAAGTCGTCGTCATCGTTGGCAATCACCGGCGGCCCGCGATAGCCCGGGGGCGGCGGCGGCGCATAATTTTTGTGCAAAAGCCTGGTCCCCCAGCGCCCCCAAACCCAGTGCGGCCAACACGACAGCGACTAAGCGCGCGTTCATTTTGGACATCCCCAACGACCCACCTAATGTTCTAGTCAAGCTGATAGGGCAGGAACAAGGCGAAAAAACAGTAAACATTCCCCCCGCAGCACGAATTTACGCCGGCAGGAACTCGATGCCGTCGACGCGGTTCGGATAGAACGCCATAAAGCCCGTAATCATATCGACGTCCGCGAAGGGCTGCTCGTAGCTCCAGATCGCATTCTCGGCGACGCGACCGTCAGCCTGAATCGAATAATAAGATGCCTCGCCCTTGAAAGGGCAGGTCGTCTTGTGTTCGGTCCGCTTGAGCAGCGTCGCATCGACGTCCTCCCGCGGCACGTAGGCGACTGCCGGATAAGAGGCTTCCTTGAGCAGCAACGCCCGCCTGCTATCGGCGACGATGCGTCCCGCAAAGGTGACCCGCACGCGTTGCGGGGTGGCGTCGATGGCGATCGGGTGGTCTGCGGTTCCGGGCATGGTGCACTCGCGGTCTGGACGGGCGAGACCGCCGTGACACCACAATCAGGCGTTTCGGTGATCCCTCAGGCCCCACCCTTCCGATTTCCAAAGTACCACGGAACATCGCGGTGCGCCGGGACGCGGTGGCAGCTCACGTTCAATTGAACCGCACCGGCTTGTTCAAATAGAACTTGGCCAATTCCGGTCGGAAACGGTCCATCGTTTCCTTGTTGAGGTCGAGCGTCGGCTTGGCATCTGCCGGGAGTACCGCGAAGTATTTCATCTCGGTCGTGGCCTTTTCGAATTCGGCGCGCGCCACCTTGATGCGGTCGGGTTCGGTCAGGAAATCCAGGATCGTTCCGGCCAGCACCTTGGAGGCTGCCACCATTCCCTTATGGGCGATGCTGCCGGTCGGCGTCACTGCGGCCTGCCAGTTGTGATACGTGATTCCGGGAACGCTGGCCGGAAAATTCAGCGCCGCGGTCGGCACCACCCAGGTGACGTCGCCATTGTCGTTCGAGGCGGCGGTTTGTGTCCGTGCTCCGAGCGGCGTCTGCCGGACGTTCAGGCCGGCCGGTTTCACCCCCATGGCAGTCTGGAACTTGCGGGCGAAAGCCTGCTCGTCCTCGCTCCATTGCGGCATGCCGACGGCATCGATGTTCGCCTGCACCACCTCGGCGATGGACCTGAGACCGAGTTGCGGCCATGCGGCGGCGTCGATCTTGTAGTCATAGGTGGTGCCGGTCATCAGCGATGCGCCTTCGGCGATCTTGACGAGCTTGTCGAAGGTTTCCTTGGCATCGGCCATGTTGGCGTCGCGCACGAACCACCATATCTGGCCGTAATCCGGAATAATGTTCGGCTGGATTCCGCCAAACGTGATGGCGCGATGAGCCCTGTAGGTTGGGTGAAGATGTTCGCGCAATTTGTCGAAGCCGATGTCCATCAGTTCGACGGCGTCCACCGCATCCTTGCCGTTCCACGGATCGGCGGCGCCGTGGGCAGTCTTGCCATGGAAATTGAATTTTGCGCTGATCGCCGCGTAGTTCATCAGCCCGTAGCCGGCCGCAAAGGTGTCGCCGAGATGCAGCACGATGGCGATGTCGGCATCCTTGAATTGACCGGCCCGCACCAGAAACGGACGGCTGGCGATCTGTTCCTCGGCGGGGCCGATCGAGATCGCGACGCTGCCCGGAATATTGAAGCGCTGCATCGCCTGCTTCACCGCGTAGGCGGCTCCGATCGCAACGCCGGCATGGGTGTTATGGCCTTCCATGTGGCCCGGCGCGCCAGCAATCAGCGGTTTGCGTTCGATGCTGCCCGGCGTTTGTGAGCCCTCCGGCAGCGCGTCCATCTCGGTCACGATGACGATCTCCGGCTTGCCGGTGCCCCAACGAGCCCAGATGTTGGTGGGCATGCCGGCGGCGCCGGTCTCTACCGTGAAGCCGATCGATTCCAGGGTTTGCTTGACGAGCTTCGCGCTTTCGAACTCCTGCATGCCGAGTTCGGCGAAATAGTAGACGCTGTCGCCGATGGTGGTGATCGGCTCGACATTGCGGTCCACCACCTCGTAGGCGAGCGCCTTCGGACCATTCGGCTCCGCCCGGACGGTCGGTGTAATCGCGGTGAAAGCCAGCAGGAGCGCGGCTGATCGCGGAAGCAGGGTTCTAGCGTACATGATTGTCTCCCGAAGGCTTCAGTTCTGCGCCGCCTTGGCCTTGGTGGATAGCGCCTTGACGAGGCGATAGAGAAATTCCTTGCTGTCATAGAGCGCCTTCACGCTCACCTGCTCGTTCAGTCCGTGGACGCCGCTGCGGCCCGGATCACCGAACAGGCCGGAGACGCCGTAGGCCGGGATGCCGGCATTGCGCAGCCAGCGGCTGTCGGTGTAGCCGCCCGACATGGTGGGAATCACCACAGCGCCTGGCCACATCTCGGCCGTGATACGCTCAACCGCCTGCATGACCTCAGGATTGAGCGGCGACGGCGGGCTGAGCACGGGCGTACCGACCGGGATTACGCCAATGCGCGGATCGTCGATGACTCGCGTCAGCGTCTTCTCCACCTCGGAGACCGGGTCGCCCGGCATGATACGGCAATTGACGGTGGCGTGCGCCGTCTGCGGCAGCGCGTTTTCGGCGTGACCGGCATCCAGCATGGTGGCGACACAGGTGGTGCGGATCTGCGCATTGTATGCAGGGCTGGCCGATAGCGGCGCCAGCGCCTGCTCATCGGTGCTGCCGGCGAGAAGTGCCGTCAGGGCGGCTGCGACGTTCGCGTCCTCGGTCGCGACGGCGCGCTCGAGATAGGCCCGCGTCACCGCATTGAGGCTCACCGGAAAATCGAATTTCGCAAGCCGTTCGAGGCCTTGCGCCAACCGGTAGATCGGATTGTCGCGGCGCGGCAACGCCGAGTGTCCGCCAGGGTCTTTCACCTCCAGGCGGTAGGTCTGGTAGACCTTCTCAGCCAGTTGAACGGAAAGGCGTGACGGCTTGCCGTCTTTGAGGGCGCCGCCGCCGCCTTCGTTGAGGGCAAGTTCCGCATCGATCAGGTCGCGATGGTGATCGAGGAGCCAGTGGGGCCCGTCGTGTGGGGAATCCGAAAGCTCCTCGTCGGCGGTGAGCGCCAGGATGATGTCCCGGTCGGGCCGGAAACCTTCCCTGACGAACCTAATCATGTTAGCGACGAAGATCGACGCCATCGCCTTGTCGTCGACGCTGCCGCGGCCGCGGAAAAAGCCGTCGACTTCCTGGAGCTTGAACGGATCGAAGTCCCAGTCCTCTCGCCTCGCCTCGACCACGTCCATGTGGGCGAGTAGCAGCAGCGGGCGGCGCGCGCCGGTGCCGCGCAGCCGCGCCACCACGTTGCCCTTGCGCGGGCCCGACGACAGCACGTGGATGTCGGCCCCGGGGATCCCGCCCTCGCGCAGGCGAGCCGCCATCGCCTCGGCGGCACGGACGGTGTCGCCCACCGAGTCGGTGGTGTTGATCTCGACCAGTTCCTTGTAGATGTCCCGGAACTGCCGCAGCTCCGGCGATAGCGGCTCGGAACTTTGGGCGCCGCATGGAGAGGTCGCGGCGATCGCGAGGCTGGCCGCAAGTCCGATTGCCGCGATCGTAGCGCGACGCATATTGGTGCGGTGCAAATTGGCGCGGTGCATGGTGGCTCCTCGGCCTGCCGCCTCCCACCGGCGGCGTGAGAACACCGCGACGATAAAGCATTTTCCGCGCCAGTCACAGAGCCGCGCGGCGCGTAGTTTTGCGGAACGTCGCCGAAAGCCGCATCGACAGCGGTGCCGGAAGACTTCTAGAAAACGATCTGAAAAACGCGGGGCTCCGCCATGGCACGGATCAACGGCAAACGGCTGATAGCGGATTTGCGCGAACTCGCGAGCATTGGAGCATACCAGACCGGCGTTGACCGCATCGCGCTGTCGGAAAAGGACCTCGAAGCGCGCCGCTGGTTGGTCGAGAAGCTCACTCACGCCGGTCTCGATGCCTCCATCGACCGGGTCGGCAACGTGCTCGGTCGCGCCCCGACCAAGAAGGCGGTACTGATGGGCTCCCATACCGACACCGTGCCCAAGGGCGGTTGGCTCGACGGCGCGCTAGGGGTCGGCTACGCGCTGGAGATCGCGCGTAGCGCTGTCGAAGCTGGCGGTCCTTCAGCGGTGGGTGTTGACGTCATCTCGTTCGAGGACGAGGAGGGTACCTACCTGCCATTTCTCGGCAGCCGGTCGTTCTTCTCCGACATCGACGAGGCGGAGGTCGCCGCCGCCCGATCGAAGGATGGCGTACCGCTCGCCTTGGCGCTGCAATCGATCGCCGGCGAGCCGCCGCCGCATCGTTTCGATCGCGGACGCCAGCTCTGTTATTTCGAAGCCCATATCGAGCAGGGACCCCGCATGGAAGCGGCCGGCCAGCGTATCGGCGTCGTATCGGCGCTGGTCGGGATCAGACGTTTCCGGATCCGCAGCCATGGTGCCGCCAATCACGCCGGCACCACCCCGATGGCGATGCGACGCGACGCCGGCGCCGCCTTGATCGAGCTCGGCGCTGCCATGAATGCGGAGTTCCGCGGCCTGGCGGATCGCGACACTGTCTGGAATTTCGGCAACATGGTGTTTCGGCCGGGCGCCGCCAACGTGGTGCCGGGCGAGGGCGAAATGCTGCTCGAATTCCGCGATATCAACGTCGAGACGCTGGATCGGCTCGAAGCGTGCGTCCTCACCCTCGTTGCCGAGGCCAATCGCGGACCGGTCGGCGTGGAAATCGAAACCACCGCCCGCATTCCGCCGACCGCGCTCGCCGCAAATCTCAGCGACGCTATCGCGGCGGCCGCCCGTGCGCGCGGCGAAGAGCCGGTCCGCCTCCCGAGCGGCGCCGGCCACGACGTGATGGTGGTGGCGCGTTACATGCCGGCTGCGATGCTGTTCGTTCCAAGCATCGGCGGCATCAGCCACGACGTGCGCGAAAATACCTCCGACGCCGACATCGTGTTCGGCTGCGAGGTCATGGCCGACGCGGTGGCAGAGATCAGCCGGCAGATTTAGCGGCTCTTCATCGCGCGCCGCGGACGTCCTCGCTCACCAAATGTGGGCACGGTCTTCCGGCTTGAGATAGAGCGCGTCGCCTGGGTTGACGCCGAAGGCGTCGTACCAGGCGTCGACATTGCGGAGCGGCCCATCGACGCGAAAGCGCGCCGGCGAATGACTGTCGGACGCGACCTGCTGCTTGAGCGCGTCGGGCCTCAGCTTCGCGCGCCATACCTGCGCCCAGCCCAGGAAGACGCGCTGTTCGCCGGTGTAGCCATCGAGCACTGCGGCCGGCTCCCCTTGCAGCGAGGTCCGATAGGCGTCGAGTGCGAGCAGGATGCCGCCGAGATCAGCGATGTTCTCGCCCATGGTTTGGGCGCCTTTCACATTGACATCCGGCGCGACCGAATAGGCGTCGTATTGAGCAGTGTACTTCGCCGCCTCGGCCTGGAATTTGGCGACGTCCGTCGGGTTCCACCAGTCGGTCAGCATGCCGTGGCCGTCCGACTTGCGGCCCTGATCGTCGAAGCCGTGGGTCAACTCGTGACCGATCACGCCGCCGATGCCGCCGTAGTTGATCGCCATGTCGGCATTGGGATCGAAGAACGGCGCCTGCAGGATCGCGGCCGGGAAAACGATCTCGTTGCGCGTCGAGGTGTAATAGGCGTTCACGGTTTGCGGCGTCATGCCCCATTCCTGCGGATCGACCGGCTTATCGAGCTTGGCGACCGACTCGGCCCATCGGAACGCGTTCGCGCGGCGCACGTCTGCCGACGAGATCGGCGGGATCGATCTTGAGCGCCGAATAGTCGCGCCATTTGTCCGGGTAGCCGATCTTGACCCCGAACCGGTCAAGCTTCTCCAGCGCCTTGGCCTTGGTCTCCGGCGTCATCCAGTCGAGACGCTCGATCCGGCCGCGCAGCGCGACCTTCAGCCGGCCGACCATCTCCTCCATTTTGGCCTTGGATTCCGGTGGGAAATAGCGCGCCACGTATTGCTTGCCCACCACCTCGCCGAGCGCGCTGTCGACCAGCCCGATGCCCCGCCGCCAGCGCGCACGTTCTTCAAGCTGGCCAGTCATGTCCTCGCCGCGGAATTCGAAGCGCGCGTCGACGAACCGCTTCGACAGGAACGGCGCGGTCTGGTCGACGACGCGGAACGCCTGCCATGCCTGCAAGGTCTCGACCGGCGTGTCGACGAAGATCTTTGCAAGCTTGGGAAAGGCGCTCTTCTGGCGAACCACGACGCGGCCGGCCTCGCCGAGCTGCGCCGCGGTAAGCCAAGCCGACCAGGGAAATCCGGGCGCGTAGGCAGCGAGCTCCGCGGGCGTTGTCGGATTGTAGGTCTTGTCGCGGTCGCGGCTCTCGGCGCGGGTCCAGCTTGCCTCGGCGATCTGGGTTTCAAGGGCGAGGATGGCGTCGGCTTGCTGCTGTGCCTGCGGCCAGTCGACGAGGTCGAGCATGCGCGCGACGTATCCGCGATATTTGGCTTTTTTGTCCTTGAAGGTATCCTTCAGATAGTAGTCGCGATCGGGCAGGCCGAGGCCGGATTGGGATGCATGGAGCGTGTTGCGGCCCGGGTCCTTCTCGTCCTCGCCCACCGACACGGCGAACAAGCTCGCGCCAAAGCCGTTTTTTGAATTTCCCATCAGGGCCGCGATGTCGTCCCTGGTCCTGGTGTCGCGGATCCTGGCGAGGTCGCCGGTGATCGGCGCGGCATCGAGCCTCTCGATCAGGGCTTCATCCATGAACGCCCGATAGAGCGCACCGATCTTGCCGGCGTCGGTATCCGGCGCGGCGCCGGATTTTGCCGCATCCTCGATGATGGCGCGGGTTTGCTCCTGCGACTTGTCGGTGAGGGCATCGAACATGCCGGTGCGGGTCTTGTCCGGACGAATGGTTGCGCGCGCGTACCATGACCCGTCCGCATAGTCGAAGAAGCTGTCTCCCGGCCTTATCTTCGCATCAATGCCGGTAAGATCGAAACCCCAGGTGCCGAACTGCGGGGCGGTTGCGGTCTGCCCGGCGGGTTGCGAGGCCGCAGTTCCGACCAACGCCATCGCCAGCACGGCGCTCGCGATGGTCAATTTCTTTTCCGCGTTCATGGCCCGAATCGCTCCCGAAAGAGTGACGGACGGCAATCGCCGCCGCCTCGCAGATTTGTGCACACCCCGCCGAATGGACGATGTATCAGGATAGCCGCGCAACGTCAGGTTAAATTGGGGCAAGCTTTGCCGTCAAAAAACCAACCGCCCGCATGCTCTCGCATCGGGCCCTTGCTGTTTCAGCCATGCCGCAGGCCACCGGCACCGAGGGTAAGCGGCCTGGAGGCACTGCGGCTCGACCTTACCGGTCGTCGTATTTCTTCCATTGCGGCCCGTCGGCCACGTAGACGTCCACCGGTGCGAAATCGTCTGTAAGCACGTCATCGGTGCCGGGACCCGGATCCGTGCGGTTCATAATCAGTTCCGGCAACGCGTGGCGGAAGTGGTATTTCGCCTGCAACGACTGGGCGCGGCGTTCCAGTGCTTCCGCTGAGCGCGGTGTGTCGGTTGCGACGACAGCGACCTCGCCGAGTCCCGAGCGGTAGAGATCGACGGTCGCGAACACCGATTGCAGGGTGTGAACGGACGCCGCGAACAGCCGGTTCGGTTCGTGAATGTTAAAGAC
The DNA here is from genome assembly GCA_963747835.1 of uncultured Alphaproteobacteria bacterium. Lineage (GTDB taxonomy): Bacteria > Pseudomonadota > Alphaproteobacteria > Rhizobiales > Xanthobacteraceae > JAJPKK01. The sequence continues at coordinate 98,198 of CAVVGO010000008.1, read as the reverse complement.
CGCGGCTCCGCCCGGCGCCAGCCGCCGCTTGAGCAGAGCATAGAACTCCCTGGTCATGAGATGGAATGGCACCGATCCGCCGATATAAGCGTCGATGAGCGCGACATCATAGAGTTTGCGGTTGCGGTTGAGAAAGACGCGCCCGTCGCTTTCGACGACCCGAAGCCGCTCGGTCTCGCGCAGGCTGAACCAGGTCTTCGCCGTGGCAATGACGGCCGGATCAATTTCCACCGCATCGATGTAGGCGTCCGGCACGAAGTGCCCCAGATAATTGCTGAGCACGCCGCCGCCGACGCCGATGAGGAGGACGGATTCGTTACGGGGCGTATGGGCGAGCCCAGCCGTCATCATACGCAGGTAGGTCGCCGGAATGAGGTCGGCGTCAACAAGGCTGATGCGCGATTCGGTGTAGTTCCAGCCCTTGAGACGCGATGCCATCAACAGCTCTTGGCCGCGCTTGACCACGTAGATGTCGTTGTATTGACCTTCGATGTGGGCGAGTTGGCCGTCCTCGCGGGCTAGCAGCGTCGTCCGATCGAACGTCTCCGCCGCCTGCGCCGGGGCAATCGCGAGGTCGGGCGCACCCGCAAGCGCAGCGCCGAGCCCTGCCAGCGCCGCCATTGTGGCGCCGCGCCGCCGGCACGCGATCAGGGCAAGCCCGCAGGTAACGCCGGCCGCCCCGAGGGTGAACGTGATGGCGCGGGTGCCGATCGCCGGAATGAGAAAAAACGTGGTGCCGAGCGTGCCGACGATGCTGCCGGCGGTCGAGATCGCGTAGACGGCGCCGGAAACGCCGCCCGATGAAGCCGTAGAGCGTAGCAGCAGCCGGATCGCAAACGGCGAATAGGCACCATAGAACACAACTGGAAAGAACATTATGGCGAAGGCCGAGAGCAGGCTGCCGGCCTTGATGTCGTCGACGGCGTCGAGCACCGACTCGAGTATAGCGGTGGCAAAGGCCGGCAGTGCCAGGATCAATGCCGAGCCGATCAATACGGCGCATCCGAGGACGGCGGGCGACGGGCGACGGTCGGCCATGATGCCGCCGGCGAAATAGCCGACCGTGAGAGCCGCCAGCACGGTCGAGATCAGCGATGCCCAGGTGTAAATCCCGCTGCCGAAATAGGGATTGAGATAGCGCGAGCCCAGCATTTCAAAGCTCATCACGATCGCGCCGGTGACGAATGCGCCGGCATAGAGGATCGCGCGAAACCGAGACTCGTCGTCGCGAGTTTCGCCGATCTTCAGGCGCGACAGCGATCCCTCCATGGATGACACCTTGTGCCTTCGATTTGGCGCGGGCGCTCCCTTGCGGATGCCCACTGCCGCTAAGTCTATACCGAATCCCGATGCGAATGTGTTAGGCGGGCTTGCGGGCGGTGCGCTTTGGGAATATGTGGCAACCATAAGATGATGATCGGCAGATTATGAGCACGGTCGCGACCACAGTCGAGGCACCCCCGCAAAGCCCGTTTCGTGAGGTCTGGCTGGTCACGGCCGGACACCTGATGACGCATTGGTATCCGGCGACGTTCTACTTGCTGCTGCCGCTGATCGGGAAAGATCTCGGACTGAGCTTTGGCCAGATCGGATCGATCCTGACCTGCCAGTTCGCCGCCGGTGCGCTGTCCAACGTGCCGGGAGGCATGCTGGTTGATGCGATCGGGCGCAAGGGGCTGCTGATGGCGGCGGCGCTGTTCTGGGTTGGCGTCCCGTATCTTGTGATGGGGTTTGCCCACAGCTACTGGATGCTCCTGGTCTGCGCGGCGCTTGTCGGCATTGGCAATAATTTCTGGCATCCGACCGCAATCCCGCTGCTGGCCCAGAGCTTTCCGCGGCGTCGCGGCCTCGTGGTGTCGATCCACGCCATGGGCGGCAATCTCGGCGATGCGGTTGCGCCGCTGGTCGTCGGTGCCATGCTGACGATATTTAGCTGGCGCGACGTCGTGGTGATGAACGTCGTCCCGGGCGTCATCGCCGCGCTTTTGATACTGGTGTCGCTCGGCAGTCTGCGCAGCGGCCCCAGCACCGCCGATCGGTCCGACGGCGAAGGCGCGGCCCAGCCAGGGGGCGCCAGCGTGCTCGGCCCGGTCCGCATGCTTCTCGCCAATCGCACCGTACTGATGCTGTCGATCGGCGGTGCCATTCGAGCCATGACGGCCTCGACGCTGCTGACGTTCCTGCCGTTGTTTCTTGCGGACGATCTTGGCTACTCGTCGGCCGCGATCGGCCGCTGTCTGTTCACACTTCAAGCGGCCGGCTTCGCGGCGGCGCCGATCACTGGACATCTGTCGGACCGCATGGGGCGGCGCCGCATCATCATGTCCAGCATGGCGATGTCAGCGGTTGTGTTATTGTTCATGGCGGTCGCCGGCCGTTCGCCGGCGTTCGTGTTCTTTGTCGCCTTCCTGGGCTTCTTTCTGTTCGCGATCCGCGCCGTGTTGCAGGCTTGGCTGCTCGACGCCACACCGAAGCACATGGGCGGCACCAGCATCGGTATTCTGTTCGGCACCCAGGCGGCTGGCGCCGCCATTGGCCCTGTCGCGGGCGGCGTCATCGCGGACCACTACGGCATCATGGCGACGTTCTATTTCCTCGCCGCCACCATCGTAGTCGCCAACATGTGCGTTTTCTTCACGCCGGCGGCGGAGCCGGGCGAGGAATCCCGCCGTCCCGCACCGGCCTGAGCCGCCGCCCCGGGTCGGCAATTCGAGAAATCAGCTTCGCAACGGGCGGAAAAACGTTCGGACGTCCGCGACCATCAGTTCAGGTTGCTCCCAGAACGCGAAATGACCTCCGCGGGGCAGTTTCGTGTAATGCACGAGATTATAATCCCGGGCGAGGATACTGTGGGGAGGATCAAGCCCCGGTGATTCCTTCGGCAAGGAAACCTTGCCGGTCGGCACCGTAACTTTGCCGCGAAAGTCCGCGACGTCATCGGCATTGCCGCGATACATCCATATCGACGTGCCGATGGTATTGGTCACCAAGTAGATCATCACGTTGGTGAGGACTTGATCCTTGGTGAAGGCCGGCTCGACCGGGTCGGATGAATCGCTCCAGCCTTTCAATTTCTCGACAATCCAGGCCGCCGTGCCGAGAGGATTGTCGGTCAGCCCAAACGCGATCGTTTGAGGCTTGTGCTGATGTTCGTTGAAATAGTCTCGTTCGGTTTCGAGGTAAGTGTTGAGCCTGCGCACCCAGGCGTGCTCTTCGGGCGTCCGTTCGGCTTCCGGGGGCAGCGATCCTCCCGGGCCGACCCCGTTCATGTGGATACCCACCAGCGCGTCCGGGAATTGGCGGGCGAGCAGGACTGATGTTGCCCCCGACATGTCGCCGCCTTGGACCCCGTACTTCGCATAGCCGAGCGTCTCGGTCATCAGCCGGTTCCACAACGGCGCAACGGTGGCACGGCCGATCGGCTGTCCGGTCGGTTTCGACGAAAAGCCGAAGCCGGGCAATGACGGAACGATCACATCGAAAGCGTCCGCGGGTGAGCCTCCGAAACTGGCCGGATCGCTAAGCGGCCCGATCGCTTCGAGAAACTCCAACACCGACCCGGGCCAGCCATGGGTAAGGATGAGCGGCGTAGGCTTCGGGCCGCGCCCTTTGACATGATAAAAATGAATGTCGTAGTCGCCGACACGCGCAAGAAATTGCGGATATCGGTTGAGATTTGCCTCCGCCTTGCGCCAATCGTATTGCTCGACCCAATAGCGAGCCAACGCCTTCATGTAGTCCCAACTGACGCCATACCGCAGATCGGGCGCATCCAGTCGATCCGGCCATTCCGCGTCGCGCACGCGACTGATAATACGATCAATCTTGGCTTGCGGGATGTCAACGCGGAACGGTCGCGGCGCCGCAGCGGCAGCTTCGGCAAAGAGCTGACGTTGCGGCAGGACTATGGCCCCCGCGGTCGCGACCAGCATAGCGTTCACAGTGCGGCGCTTTGTTAGTGGCCCTTGCGGCGTGCGCGCGTTCGACATGATGGCCCTCCCGGAGAAAATTGTGGCGGGTTCCAAGGCAATTTAAAAAAAGAGAACGATAACGTTAGGCTGCACCCTCTCAACCGTCAACGAAAGCGCGAACTCGCGTCCCCGGATGCCGTCCTTTTCCCATGCTCGGGATCATTTCGACCAGTGCGTCTCCGGCCAAAAATTAAGTTGTGGCGATTGACCGGTGGCGTAGCCGACTGCACAGTGAACGAAGAGTGGCGAGGATGCCCCTATCCAAAATATTCGTCTCGGGAGGTTTCGATGACAAAAGCCAACGATAGCCAGTTGGGCCGGCGTACCTTCCTCAAACAGATGGCAACCGCGGCCGGTGCGGCTCCTCTTGCTCCAGCGCTATTTGCAGCGACTGACGCATCGGCCGAGACCGCCCATCGCACCGAGGAAACCGCCCACGAGACAGAGCAGCTTGCCGCCTATGCGGCGGCGCTGCGCTTCGAGGATCTGCCGCCCGCGGTGGTGCAGCGCGCCAAGGACTGCATTTGCGACACCGTCGGAGCCATTGTCTACGGCGCTGAGCTGCCGTGGAGCAAGATGATCATCGCCTATGCGCAACACACCAGCAAACCCGGCGCCAGCAGCATCCTGGGTTCCGGCGGCGCGCCCGTTCATGCCGGCGCGGCGGCACTCGCGAACGGAGCCATGACCCATGCGTTCGAGCTCGACAGCCTGACCAAGCCGGACAGCGGTTCGCACCCCGGCGCGACCGTGTTCACGGCGGCGCTCGCCGTCGCCCAGGAGCGCGGTCTAGGCGGTCGCGATCTCCTCGCCGCATTCGTGGCCGGCTCCGAGGTCATGTTCCGGATCGGGCATGCGACAAAGCACACCAACGAAGCGCGCGGCTTCCACGCGCCCGGCACCACCGGTCCGTTCGGAGCGGCTTCCGCTTCGGGGCGCCTTATGGGGTTCGACGCAGCCCGGATGACGAACGCCCTTGGCATCGCGGGCTCATGCTCCAGCGGGCTCCTGGAATTTGCCCATGCGGGCAATGGTGCCATGGTTAAACGTCTCCACATGGGACGCGCCGCGGAAGGCGGGGTACTGGCTGCGAGCCTCGCGGGCGAGGGCTTTACCGGTCCGACCAGCGTGCTCGAAGGCGAATACGGGTTCCTGCGCGTGTTCTGCAATGACTGGGACGTGTCGGAACTGACCCATGGGCTCGGCACTACCTATTTCACGCTCGACATCATGCTCAAACGCTACGCCTGCCACATCACGGCACATAATCCGGTCGAGGCGACGCTCGATCTGCGCGGCGAGCACAAGTTTGCCGGCGCCGACGTGGCGTCGATTACCATCGCGGGCAACGAGCGGATGGCCAAGACGAACAACATCCCGGCGCCCGGTGATATGATGTTGGCGCAATACTCGATTCCGTTCAGTGTCGCGCTGTCGCTCTATCGCGACCCGATCGATCCGCGCTCGTTCGACGAATTGGCGGTTCACGATCGCGCCATCCTCGACCTCGCGTCGCGCACCAGGATGATGGCGGTGCCCGGGCAGGACCGGCGCGATCTCGCCACCACGGTCACGATTCGGCTCAAGGACGGCCGAGAGTTTTCCCGGCGGGTGACGAGCTTCAAGGGCACGCCGGAACGCCCGCTCGATCGGGCGGAGTTGCGCGAGAAGTTTCTGTTACTGACCCAGCGTCTCGGACGCGACCCGATGACGGCGTTGTTCGATCGGCTGCAAGGCATCGAGAGCGAAAAGACTCTGGGATGGCTCGACGTCTGATATCCCTCGCAAACATTTGTCGGCCTCCGCCCTGGTCCGATGATGGACTGTGCGGATGAGACAGAGTGCAGGCTGAGAAGCGCTTTCAGCCAAGCATATGAGGCGAGACTCGAAGTGCTGGAGCGGGTTTCGATCGCCGATGCCCGGGCTGTTGGTGGCGATGTTGATGGTGCCGCGAAGGTGGCCGCCGGCAAAAGTCCTGTGCGGCTCGCAACCACAGGCGCTATTCCAGAAATCTGATCCGACCGTGTTTCTTTGCACGGGCAGGCCGGCCGCAAGTGACAAGCCACGCGCGGTGTACGATTATCGTCTGGGAGCCATGAATTAATTGCATAGCTGGGCCGTTATGTCACACGGCGAACGGTCCGAGCCAGAACATAATGGCATTCGATTTAATTCAATATTATGTGGGGTGGGTGACGCTAAGCGCGATGACTTGGATCCGCCGTTAACTCGACGGAAAAAGATCAAGATAATAAAGTTCTAACATGCGACCTGAACGGAGGATCCCGTGGGCCAACATACGATCAGGGGGCCTGGCAAATTACCCGTAACGGGCGACGATTCACCCGAGGCGCTGGCGCCAACGGAATCGCCGGTCGGTCCAACCGAGAGCCTGCGTCCGGAAAATGCTTTTTCCGAGGCCGGTGGCGCGACGGTCGCTGCACTCCTCAATTTGTTGCGCCTCTTGGGTGCCGAGTTGGTGCTGATGCGCGGCACCAATATTGCTCAATTCGAGCACGCGGTGCGTACCAAGATCGGTGAGTTTGTCAGCCCGACCGCGAATCCGGACGCGCGCGAAGCCGGACTCGCCCAGGCCCGTTATCTGGTCGAGCAGGTGTTGACCCAAATTCGTGTTCAGGCCGACCTCAAGAAGAGTCTCGGGGTTGAGCAACCGGTTACAGCCCGGCCAGGCGACGCGACGCAGGTGGGCGTGGTGTCCAAACTGTTGAATTAACCGCGCTGGCCTATTTTCCAAATCCTTAGGTTGGGTCGGACCGGCAACCCGGTTCTGCCTGGTCGAGGGCGTCGGCACCCGTTTTTGGGGCGGACTGAGCGCCGTTGCGCGGCCCATTCGCATGAATCCGAGTACGTATTAATACCACCTTATTGTTCGTCGCCTAAAGCTACGGCGAGGATCGGACAAAGAGGTCGCCATGAGTTTGGACGAACTGCATGAGGAGGCCGCGCCACGCGCCGCAACCGCCAAGCAGCTTGGTAAGATCATTGCGGTGAGCGGTTCGACCGCGACCATGGGGGTTGTGGCTGCCGGCTTCAACACCGCAGAGGATACCCGCACGACCGTCTCGAAATTCGTGATGATCCACAGCGGCAAGTCTCGGCTTATCGGCGTGATAACCGAAATCTCCCTGAACCTGCCGTTGTTCGCCAAGGAGCAGGGATTTCGCGCCATCGCCGAAATGGATTTGATGGGCGAGATCAGGACCGACGAAACCGGCGCGACGGATTTCTGGCGCGGAGTTTCCGAATATCCGGCGATCGGAGATGTTGCCGCCCAGCTGACCAGCGACGAATTCCGGCAAATCTACAAGAGGAACGACACTTGCACCGGCGTTATCGGGAGGCTTCAGCAGGATGCGTCAATCGATGCGCTCGTCAATGTCGACGACCTGCTGACTAAGCATTTCGCGTTGCTCGGCACCACCGGCGTCGGAAAATCGAGCGGCATCGTGGTTATCCTGCGCGAGATTTTGAAAGCGCGGCCGGACCTGCGCATCATCCTGCTCGATGCTCACAACGAATACGGCAAGTGCTTCGGCGACCAAGCCCTCGTCCTCAACCCGCGCAATCTGAAGCTGCCGTTCTGGCTGTTCAATTTCGAGGAGATCGTCGACGTTTTCTTCGGCGGCCGCGCGGGGATCGAGGACGAAGTCGCGATCCTGGCTGAGGTCATTCCGCTCGCGAAGAGCGGCTACCTTCGCTACAAGGGCACGACCGAGCGATCCGCCGTCAAGAAGCCGGAAAACCTAGGCGGGTTCACCGCCGACACGCCCGTACCCTATGTGCTGGCCGACATGGTCGGATTAATCGACGAGCGGATGGGGAAGCTCGAAAATCGTTCCAGCCGCATGACCTATCACAAACTGATCACCCGCATCGAAATGGTGCGCAACGATCCGCGATACGCGTTCATGTTCGACAACGCCAACGTGGGCGGCGACACCCTTGCGGAAGTATTGATTCAGCTATTCCGGTTCATTCCGGCCGGCAAGCCGATGACGGTGATGCAACTCGCCGGGTTCCCATCCGAGGTGGTCGATGCGGTCGTTTCGGTACTCGGGCGTATGGCATTCGACTTCGGGCTATGGAGCGATGGCGCCGCACCGCTGCTGTTCGTATGCGAGGAGGCACACCGCTACGCTTCCGCCGACCGCAATATCGGTTTCGGCCCGACCCGTCGTGCGATTTCTCGTATCGCCAAGGAAGGCCGCAAATATGGTGTATTTCTCGGCCTCGTCACCCAGCGCCCGGCCGAACTGGATCCCACGATCCTGTCCCAGTGCAGCACCATGTTCGTGATGCGCATGTCGAACGACCGCGACCAGGCCATACTGCGGTCGGCAGTATCGGACGCCGCTGCCAACTTGCTGGATTTCGTGCCTTCGCTCGGCACCCGCGAAGCCTTCGCGTTCGGGGAGGGCGTTGCGTTGCCGACCCGGATGACATTTGCGATCTTGCCGGAGCAGTTCCGTCCGCACAATGAGGCTGTCGCTCATTGGCGCATGCAAAAGGGCGCCGTCGATTTCGACTTTATCGGCTCAGTGATCGATCGGTGGCGCGGTAACATGGCGGGCAGCAGGGTCAGATCGGAGACCTCGCCGCTCGAAATCCAGCTTGCGGAAAAGTTTGCAGCCCAGGCCCTCCCCGCGCCGCCGCCGTCCCGGCCACTGGCGCCGTCTCCCCGGGTCGCGCCGACGCTTGCCAAGCCGATGCCGTCGCCCGGCCAGCCGGTGCCGCCATCAATGAGAGTGACGCCGACGCTGGCCCAGCCGGCTCCGTCGATCGCCGGGTCATCCGCGCCTACGATCGCCCGCCCGGCTGGCGGTATCGATCCAGATCGGTTCAAGATTCTCAAGAAGTCGGTATCGACCCTTCAGGACATTGGCGGCCCACCAACCGCGCCTTCGGGTCGCGACACGCCGCGCTGAAGCATCTTTTCGCGCGGCGCAGGCCGCTTATCGCTTCAATCCGATTAGCATCGCACCGGCCGCAATCAGAACGATGCCGAGCCAGTTCGGCAGCGACGGGCGCTCGCCTAAAAACACCACCGCGAAGATCGCGACCAGCACCACGCTGAGCTTGTCGATGGGGGCAACCTGAGCGGCATTGCCGATCTTGAGGGCGCAGAAGTAGCACACCCAGGACGCTCCGGTTGCGAGCCCGGACAGCACCAGAAATGCGTAGGTCCGGGTCGAGACTGAGTCCAGCGCCTGGAATTGCCGAGTGGCGAACAGGAAGGCTCCCAGGCAGAAAAGAATTACGATGGTGCGGATGAAGGTCGCAAAATCCGAATTGACGTTCTCGATGCCGACCTTGGCGAAAATCGCGGTCAGGGCCGCAAACACGGCCGATAGCACCGCCCATAGCTGCCACGGGAGCGCGCCGCCCATCGCTAGTTCCGTTCGTCCGGCAAAATCGGCAGTGGCGAGAACTCGATGCCCTCCTCGGAAAGCGCCTGGGCGTCATCCGGCGATGCGATCCCGAAGATCGAGCGGTGCTCGGTCTCGCCGTAATGCATCTTGCGGGCTTCTTCCGGAAACCGCGGGCCGACATTCTCCGCGTTCTGCACCAGATGGTCTCGCAGCTCCTTGAGCTTCTTGCGGAATTCCTGCTCCGGCGGTGACATCATGGCGACCGGCGTGGCCGGTTCGGGCACGGCGGGCGCGGCCCCGGCCGACGGCGCAGCCGCCGGAACTCCCGGATCCTGCGCCTTAGCCGCGGAGGTATCGGCGCGGGCGAGCCGTGGTGTCATGATGGCCTTCCCCACTTTCGGAGAGCCGCACATCGGACACGTCACGAGGCCGCGTTTTGCTTGCTTGTCGTAGGCCGCCGAACTTTGAAACCAGCTCTCAAATTCGTGCCGCTTGTTGCAGACGAGGGTGTAACGGATCATTTCAAACGACCCGCAGATGCGCCGGCATCGCCATCGGCTCGATGATCTCGAAGCGCCGCCCATGCTGGAGCGACGGGATCCGGGCGCGGGCGGCAGCCACCGCGGCCGGATCGATTTCCGCCATCACAACGCCAGGCTCGGTTTCGCCCTCGGCGAGAATACGGCCCCATGGGTCGACCACGACGGAGTGACCGAACGTATCGCGGCCGTTCTCATGATGGCCGCCCTGGGCCGCCGCCAGCACGAAACAACCATTCTCGATGGCGCGCGCGCGGTTGAGGACATGCCAATGGGCGTCGCCGGTCTGCTTGGTGAAGGCCGAAGGAACCGCGAGGAACGCGCTGCCCGCCTCCGCCAGCGCCCGATAAAGCGCCGGAAAACGCAGATCGTAACACACCGTAATGCCGATCCGACCCCACGGCAGGTCGGCGGTCACGGCATGTTCGCCCGCCACGTAACTGCGCGATTCGCGATAGCTCTCGCCACCGGCGAGATCGACATCAAACATGTGAATCTTGTCGTAGCGGGCCGCGATACCGCCGTCTGGGCGGATCAGGAAGGCGCGGTTCACGGCCCGGTCCGGCGAAGCCTTCAGGGCGAGCGAGCCGATATGCAACCACAGTCGGTGCCGCCGCGCGAGCTCGCGCAAGCCTGCAAGGCTCGCATCCTCCTCCTCCGTTACAATGATCGCCATCAGGGCGTCGCGTTTGGCCTCCAAGATGTTGGTCATTTCCGGCGTCTGCACGTAGTCGGCGCCGCCGGCCCTCGCTTCGCCGATAAGCTTTGCCGCCGCGTCGAGATTGGCGGCGGGCGTGCGTCCGGAGCGCATCTGAACGAGGCCGACCCGGAAGGTCGCGCCGGCGCCTTCGACGTTTGTCATGATGGTCTCCGTGGTCAGCCCGCTAACAGCGGATCGAGCTTGCCGGTGTCGTCAAGCTCGTGAAGGTCGTCGCAGCCACCCACGTGGTGCGGCCCGATGAAGATTTGCGGAACCGTGGTGCGGCCCTGGGCACGTCTCACCATTTCGGCGCGCCTCTCCGGAACGCCCGCGACGTTGATCTCGGTGAATGGCACACCCTTGCGGTGGAGCAGTTCCTTTGCGGAATCGCAGTAGGGGCAGAAAGGAGAAGTATAGACCTCGACCGGAGCCATTCTGATCAACCTGGGCAACCGCAACGGATCGCTTACTATATGGGAATACGCGCCGGCGCGACAACCCGGGCAAATACCAGCACGTCCACATTCCCGGCGCCGGCGCGCAGGAGCGCACGAGCGCAGGCGTCCACCGTGGCTCCCGAGGTGAGAACGTCGTCGACCAGGATGAGCCGTTTGCCCTGGATCACGGCCTTGCCCTCTTCGGTCACAGCGAACGCGCCCTGGACGTTGACGGCGCGCTCCGACCGCGACAGCCCGACCTGCTGGGGCGTGGCGCGTTTGCGCTTGAGCGCCACGGTGAGGATCGGCAGCGCGTGTGCCGCCGCCACCACCTTGGCCAATTGTGCCGCTTGGTTGAACCGCCGCCCCCATAGCCTGCGCCAGTGCAGGGGCACCGGCACCAGCGCGTCGGCATCCGTCATCAGTTCGCGGCCGGCGCGCGCCATCCATCCCCCCATGGTGGCGGCGAGGTCAAGTCGGTCGCCATATTTGAACCGCTGGACGAGGTCACGGGCGACATCGTCATAGCGCACCGCGGCGCGCGCCCGCCCGTAGGTCGGCGGATCGGCGATCGCCTCCATCGACAGTACGCCGGGGCCGGGATCGTAGGCGAACGGAATCCCGAGCCGATCACAATAGGGCGGGGCAATGAAAGACACTTTCGACCAGCACACCGGGCACAACCCGCCGATGCCGGCGAGTGGAGCACGGCAGGAGGCACACAGGGGCGGTAATGCCGCGTCGAGGACCGCGCCGACGACGGCTCGCCCGACCCTCGCGAGTTGGGGGAGCACGGCCGGCCGGCGGGTGTCGGTGGCGGTATCGGTGTCCGACATGATCGACAAGGTAACGCCGTCTTGACGCCGACGCCAGCAGGCGCGATAGCGCATAATGCCGAAAGGTTGCGGACTTTTCAGACCGGATCACGCGTACTCAGACGATCGCGAGAGTTCGCAGCCCAAGTCAGCGGCCCAAGTTCGCCGCCCAAGTTAGCACCCCGAGTTCGCACCATGGCGGCCCCGCTCATATTCGACCGCTCGCTGCTGCGCGTGCGCCGCCGGCGCAGCCTCAAGCTCGGACCCGAGACGTTCCTGATGGATCGGGTCGCCGAGGAGTTCGCCGAACGTTTGGGCGTGGTGGTGCGCCGGTTCGATCTCGCGGCCGATATCGGCACGCCGACCGCAGCGGTGCGTGCCGCGCTCGCCCGAAGCGGCAGCATAGGCACCATGATCGCGGTCGATCCGATCATCGATGCGGGCGACGGCCTCACCGGCGACCATGCGGCCGTAGCGCCGGTGCGGGTCGTGGCCGACGAGGAGGCATTGCCGTTCGCTATTGCCTCGCTTGATCTCGTCGTTTCGGGTCTGGCGCTCCAGGCCGTCAACGATCTGCCCGGCGCGCTGGTGCAGATACGCCGCATCCTGAAGCCCGACGGCCTGTTTCTGGCCGCGCTGCTTGGCGGGGACACGCTCGTCGAGCTGCGGCAGAGCTTTGCGGCGGCGGAGAGCGAACTCGAGGGCGGAGCGTCACCGCGGGTGGCGCCGTTCCCCGATCTGCGCGACATGGGCGCGCTGCTGCAGCGCGCCGACTTCGCGCTGCCGGTGACCGATGCGGATCGTGTCACGGTGCGCTACGCGACGCCGTTTGCACTGCTGCGGGACCTGCGTCGAATGGGCGCCGCGAACCCGTTGATCGAGCGCCGCCGCGTTCCGCTGCGCCGCGCTACCCTGATGCGCGCCATGGAAGTCTATGCCGGCCGCTTCGCCGATGCGGATGGCCGGGTGCGGGCGAGCTTCGATATCGTGTGGTTGTCGGGTTGGTCGCCTCACGAGAGCCAGCAGCAACCGCTGCGACCGGGCTCGGCCCAGGTGCGGCTCGCTGATGCACTCGGTACCACGGAGATTAGGACCGGAGAGAAGCCGCAGCCGTGAACCGGTGAGCGTTGGAACGTCAAAGCAGCGGTCGTTTTAGTCCGCTTATTTGCTCATGCTTGCGAGCGCAGTGACGATCTGACCGAATAGCACCGTATTGATCGACTGTCCGAGCGCCTCGACCGTGCCGATTATGGCGAGGCTGATCAGTGCCGCCATCAGGCCGTACTCGATGGCCGTCGTCCCGCCCTCTTCAATCGCGAATCGGCGCAGCGCGGTCAGACCAATCCAGCCCGCTGTGATTTGGCGCTTCATGCTGGCCCCCATTTCTGTCCTTCACAGCAGCGTTATCAGGTGCGAGATCAGCGGCACGTCCGCGGGCGGCATCTTATAGTCCCGCAACCGGTCCGGTTTGACCCAGGCGAGCTTTTGTCCCTCCAGCGGAGCCGCGATTCCATCCCAGCGCCGGCACACATAAAGCGGCATGAGAAGGTGAAAGTCCGGGTAACCGTGGCTCGCAAAAGTGAGCGGCGCGAGACAGGTCTCCTCAACTGTGATTCCCAGTTCCTCTTTGAGCTCGCGAATGAGCGTCTGTTCCGGGCGTTCGCCCGGCTCGATCTTGCCGCCCGGAAATTCCCAAAGTCCGGCCATGGTGCGTCCGGCGGGGCGTTCAGCGAGAAGGACCCGTCCGTCGGTATCGATTAGCGCGCAGGCGGCGACGAGTACGAGTTTCACGCCATTGTGCTTTCATGCGAAATCATCGGAGCATGACCGTTAACGCCGCCAAAATGCCTTCGGTCCATTTTTTCGCGGCCAAGCGGCGAGCGCTGTCGAGGTTAACGGCGGCTTGTCCCTCATCAGGAGCGATAGTCGCCGTTGATAGCGATGTACTCCTTGGTGAGATCGCAGGTAAGCACCCGGTCGCGGCCGCGACCGACGCCGAGCGATACTTTGAGCTCGATGACCTGCTTCTTCATCTCGGCCGCAACTTCGGCTTCCACATAGTCCGGATCGCGCATGCCCCGGTGGGCGACCCTGATGCCGTTGAACCAGATCGACAAGCGGTCGCGGTCGGCCGGTTCGCCGGCCTTGCCGACCGCCATGACGACGCGACCCCAATTGGCGTCCTCCCCGGCGATTGCGGTCTTGACGAGCGGCGAGTTGGCGATCGACATGGCGATACGGCGCGCCGACTTCGGCGACACCGCACCCTCGACAATGACTTCGACCAGCTTGCGGGCTCCTTCCCCATCGCGTGCAACCTGCTCAGCGAGATTCTGGAGCACCGCATCGAGTGCTTTGGTAAAGCCCTTGAGCCGCGGGTCGGCGGCCCGCGAAATCCGCGGCGCCCCATAAGAGGCGGCCGCGCCCGTCGCAAAAGCAAGCAGCGTGTCGGACGTCGAGGTGTCACCGTCGATCGTCACTGCGTTGAAGCTGTCGGTGACCCCGTGAGTGAGCAGGGTCTGCAACGCCGGCGCCGCGATCGGCGCATCCGTGAACACGAAGGACAACATGGTCGCCATGTCGGGCGCGATCATACCGGCGCCCTTGGCGATGCCGCAGATCGTGACGGTGGCGTCGCCGAGCTTGGCGGTCTCGGTCGCGCCCTTCGGGAAGGTGTCGGTGGTCATGATGGCCTGGGCGGCGGCCTCGAAATCGCCGGGCCGCGCGTCCGCGACGAGACGGTCCATCACGCGGTCGAAGGCGCGGGCATCAAGCGGTTCGCCGATCACCCCGGTGGAGGCCAGAAACACATCGCCGGGCTTGCATTGAGCCGACTTGGCGGCACTCACGGCAGTGTACTTCGCGGCGTCCCGGCCGCTGCGGCCGGTAAACGCATTGGCGTTGCCGGAATTGACCACGAGGGCGCGGGCGGTGCCGGCCTTCAGCCGCTCGCGGCACCAATCGACCGGTGCCGACGGGCATCTTGATTTGGTCAGCACACCGGCGACCGTGGTCCCCTTGTCGAGCAGGACCAGCAGGACGTCGGTGCGCCCCTTGTAGCGGATTCCGGCGGCGCCTGTCGCAACGCGCACCCCGGCGATCCCCGGCATGTCCGGAAAATTCGAAGGCGCGAGCGGAGACACCGCTGGTGCCATGGTTTCCCCCCAAGAAAAAGGGCGACAAGAGCGGGCTCATGTCGCCACTGTTCAGCCCCACGTGTCGACGGCAGGGAGAACGGTATTATTTCGCCGGCTCGCCGGCTTTGTCCAGACGCTCGATCTTCGCGTCGGCCCGAAGCTTGGCCACAAGATCGACCTGCGCCTTGCGGGTTGCGAAGCTCTCGATCTCGTCGTGTACCTTTTCGAACGGGGCGGCTCGCGCGTGCGCTTGTCCTCGACCTTGAGAACGTGCCAGCCGAATTGGGTTTTGATCGGATCGGAGACTTTTCCCTTTTCAAGCCGGAACGCGACCTCGGAGAATTCCGGAACCATTTGGTCGCGGGTGAAATAACCGAGATCGCCCCCATCCTGCTTGCCGGACGGGTCTTCGGTCAGGGCCTTGGCCAGAGTGGCGAAGTCCTCGCCCTTCTTGATGCGCTCGATGGTGGCCTTGACCTTATCCTCGGCGGCCTTGCTGGCGGCCTTGTCGTTGGGATCGTTGACGCGGAACAGGATATGGCGGGCATGGACCTCTTCCTGGCCGCCCATCTGCTTGGTCGCATCTTCGTAAATCTTGCGCAGCGCCGCCTCGGTGACGGCAGTCTTGGATTCTTCCGCCAGGACCGTCTCCATCAAAGCCTTGTTGCGGGCGAACGCCATCCGCGCCTTGAATTCAGGGCTGTCGGGAATCTTCTTCGCTTCCGCCGCCTTGGCGATCAAGATGAGGTCGGTGAGATAATTGACGAGGTATTCGCGCTTGCCGGCCGCGTCATTGGCCGGCATGTCGTGCCCGATATCTTCCTCGGCGAGCGCAAGGTCGCTTTGGTGTATTTCGGTGCCATTGACCTTAGCGATCACCGGATCAGGCGCGGGCGCCTGGGCGAAGCCCGAGGCGGCCAAGAAAAACGTCGAGAGGACTGCGAGAGCTGCGGTCAAAGCGGTGTGCCGGCGAGGCGGCGCCATCGACCCGCGTGAAAAGTTCGAGATGACCAAAGAGGTGGAGGTTGTCGGAGACATCATATGCGAAATCCTCGGGTAGTGCGCGCCGCAAGCGGCGGACGCGGCGGACACTCGCCTAAACCGCCACAATTGGCAACTGATGCTTCGCTTCTAAGCGCCCACGGAGGCGCGATTGCGGCGCCGCCCAATTGACAAGAGTCCGACCCCCTCCTATCTCTCCTCAGCCTGCCAGTCCGCTCGTTGGGGCATTTGTGGTTGCGCCTCGCCAAACCCGAAAAGCACCGCAATGTGAGTGCGTTGGGGATTTTTGACGGCGGTGCGACAGATGGTCCGTCGGCACCACCAGCAGCGGACGAGAAAGGATCCCCGGCATGTTAGGCGCCGTAGCCCGCAAGTTGTTCGGTTCCGCCAATGAACGGCGCATTCGCGCCTACCGTCCCCGCGTCGATGCCATCAATGCGCTTGAAAAGGAACTCGAGCGGTTGTCCGACGACGAGTTGCGCGCCCGTACGGCGATGTTCCGCAAGGAGCTCGCCGACGGCAAGGAGCTCGACGACATCTTGGTGCCGGCGTTCGCGACCGTGCGCGAAGCCTCAAAGCGCACACTTGGCCAGCGCCATTTCGATGTCCAGCTTATCGGCGGCATGGTGTTGCACGAGGGCCGTATTTCGGAGATGAAAACCGGCGAGGGCAAAACACTCGTCGCGACGCTTCCGGTCTATCTCAACGCTTTGTCGGGTCGCGGCGTGCACGTCGTCACCGTCAACGATTATCTCGCCCGGCGCGACGCCGAATGGATGGGCCAGATCTACAAATTCCTGGGGCTTACCGTAGGCGTCATTATGCACGGTCTCGACGATGCCCAGCGCAAGGTCGCCTATGACTGCGACGTCACCTACGGTACCAACAACGAACTGGGTTTCGATTATCTGCGCGACAATATGAAATACCGGCTGGAGGACATGGTCCAGCGCGGTCATATCTACGCGATCGTCGACGAGGTCGACTCGATCCTGATCGACGAGGCGCGCACGCCGCTGATCATTTCCGGGCCGCTCGACGATCGGTCGGACTTCTACAACACCATCGACGCGTTCATCCCGCGGATCGACAAGACCGATTACGAGGTCGACGAGAAGCAGCGCACCGTGAACCTCACGGAAACCGGCATGGAAAAAATGGAGCAGCTGCTCAAGCAGGCGGACCTGCTGAAGTCGGAATTGCTCTACGATGTCGAGAACGTCTCCACCGTCCACCATGTCAATCAGGCACTGCGCGCCCACATGCTGTTTCAGCGCGACAAGGATTATATCGTCCGTAACGGCGAAGTCGTCATCATCGACGAATTCACCGGTCGCATGATGCCGGGCCGGCGTTATTCGGAAGGTCTGCACCAGGCGCTGGAGGCCAAGGAGCGCCAGCCGGTCCAGCCGGAAAACCAGACGCTCGCTTCGATCACGTTCCAAAATTATTTCCGCATGTACGATAAGCTCGGCGGCATGACCGGCACGGCGCTCACCGAAGCGGATGAATTCTACGACATCTACAATCTCGAGGTACTGGAAATCCCGACCAACATGCCGCTTGCCCGCGCCGACGACGACGACGAGGTATATCGCACTGCGAACGAGAAATACCGCGCCATTATCACGCTCATCGACGACTGCAAGACGCGCGGCCAACCCGTGCTGGTCGGCACCACCTCGATCGAGAAATCAGAGCAGCTTGCCGAATTGCTGCGCAAACAAGGCTGGGAGCAGCACGACTTCACCGATCCCAATGCCTTCGCGGCGCTCTATTCGGGCGATGAAGGCGCGACCCGGTCCAAGGTGTTCGCCATCCTCAACGCGCGTTACCATGAGCAGGAGGCCTATATCGTGTCCCAGGCTGGTGTTCCCGGCGCCATCACCATCGCCACCAATATGGCGGGCCGGGGCACCGACATTCAGCTCGGCGGCAACGCTGACATGCGGATACGCCAGGAACTCATCGATGTCACGGATGAGGCGGAGCGAACTCGGCGCATCGAAGAGATTCGCAGCCAGGTTGCCCGCCTCAAGGACAAGGCGCTTGCGGCCGGCGGCCTCTTTGTGCTCGGCACCGAGCGCCACGAATCGCGGCGCATCGACAATCAGTTGCGCGGCCGCTCGGGCCGCCAAGGCGACCCCGGCCGCTCAAAGTTCTTCCTGTCACTGCAGGACGACTTGATGCGCATCTTCGGGTCCGACAAGCTTGACGGCATGCTGCAGAAGCTCGGCCTCAAGGAAGACGAGGCGATTGTTCATCCTTGGATCAACAAGGCGCTGGAGAAGGCGCAGCAGAAGGTCGAGGCCCGCAACTTCGACATTCGCAAGAACGTGCTCAAGTTCGACAACGTGATGAACGATCAGCGCAAGGTGATCTTCGACCAGCGCATCGAGTTGATGAAGGACGAGACGGTCGCCGAGACCATCGCCGACATGCGCCGGGAGGTGGTGGACGCGCTGGTCAAGAAGTTTGTTCCCGAGAACGCCTATCCAGAGCAATGGAACACCAAAGGCCTCAAGGAAGAGCTCAACCGCGTATTCGGCCTCGACCTGCCGGTCGAGGAATGGGCGAAAGAGGAAGGCATCGCGGACGAGGAGTTGATCGCCCGCGTCGAGCGGCGCGCCGACGAGCACATGGCTGCCAAGGTGGCGCAGTGGGGCCCGGACGTGATCCGCTACGTGGAGAAGTCGATCCTGTTGCAGACGCTCGACCATTTGTGGCGCGAGCATCTGGTGATGCTCGATCATCTGCGCCAGGTGATCGGCCTGCGCGGTTTTGGCCAGCGCGATCCGCTGAACGAATACAAGTCGGAGGCTTTCCAGCTGTTCGAGCAGCTCATCACTCACCTGCGCGAAGCCGTGACGGCGCAGCTCATGCGGGTAGAGATTATGCAGGCGCCGCCGCCCGAGCCGCCGCCCGAAAGCCTGCCATTCATGGAGGGGCACCACATCAATCCAGCGACCGGCGAAGACGAGATGGCGATGTCGGACGCGACTGTCGCCACGCTTGCCCGCAACGCCGGCGCCGCCGTCGCGCGCAATCCCAGCGATCCGAGCACATGGGGCAAGGTCGGCCGCAACGAAGTCTGCCCCTGTGGCTCAGGCAAGAAATTCAAGCACTGCCACGGACGGTTCGGTTAGCGAGCGTATTGGCCCGGGACGTCGTCGACGTTTCGGGCGCAATCATGCATTAGGCGGCCCTGACCGTGCTGAGGAAGCGTCCCACTTCGACCTTGAGGCGATTGCTTTCCTTCGATAACGACTGCGCCGCGGACAACACCTTGCCGGACGCCGTACCGGTCTCGCTGGCGCCCCGATTCATGTCGGTGATATTGGTGGCGACGCTCGTGGTGCCTTTGGCGGCCGAGCCGACACTGCGCGCGATGTCCTGGGTGGCGGCACCCTGTTCCTCCACCGCGGCCGCGATGGTCGAGGTGATGTCGGAGATGCTCCCGATGGTGCCACCGATCTCCTTGATGGCCATGACCGACTCCTGGGTTGCGGTCTGCATGCCGGCGATCTGAGCGCCGATCTCCTCGGTCGCCTTGGCGGTTTGCGCCGCCAGTGCCTTGACCTCTTGGGCCACCACCGCGAAACCCTTGCCAGCCTCGCCGGCGCGTGCCGCCTCGATGGTGGCGTTGAGCGCCAACAGGTTGGTCTGCTCCGCAATGGCGGTGATCAGCTTGACCACGTCACCGATCCGCGCCGCGGCCTTCGATAGCTCCCCGATCCGGGTGTCGGTCTTTTCGGCCTGCTTGACGGCTTCGATCGCGATCTTGCTGGATTGCTGAACCTGACGCCCGATCTCGCTGATCGACGCGGTCATCTCTTCGGTGGCGGAGGCGACCGCCTGCACATTGGCGGAAGCCTCTTCCGAGGCCGATGCCACTACGCCGGCGAGTTGCTGGGTCGTGTTGGCGGTCCGGGTCAGCGTCCCGGCCGAGGCCTCCAGTTCGTCCGACGCGGAGGACACTGCCTGGATGATGTCGCCGACCGCGCCCTCGAACTCACTGGCAAGCTTATGCATCGCGGCCTTGCGGGCTGCCTCCTCGCGCTCCGCTGCGGCCTTGGCGTCGGCGGCCTCGCGTAGATCGGCGGTCCGACGTTCGGCCGCGGCCTTGGCCTTCGCTTCGTCGTCCTGCCGCACCCGCTCCGTCATCTGATTGCGGACGGTGTCGCGCACCTCCTCGACGGCGCGAGCAATCGTGCCGAACTCATCGCCGCGATCCGAGCCCGCGACCGGAGCCTCGATGTCGCCGCCGGCCAACCGCTTGAGCGATTCGGTGAGACGCCCAACCGGTCCGACGATCGACCGTGTCAGCAAAAACACGCCCAATAGCAGTAAGACGCCACCTCCCGCCAGCCAGACGGCGGCTTTCTGCGTGATCGCGCTCTGCATCGCGTCGATGTCGTCGTACCAGACGCCGGTTGCGATCGCCCAGCCCCAGGGCTGGTAACCGATCACGTACGAGATCTTCGGCGTCGGCTCGGTGCTGGGGGGCTTGGGATAACTGTAGCTGACGTGGCCGCGTCCGTTCTTGGCGATGTCCAGCATCTCCTGCACGTAGGCTCGGCCATTCCGATCCTTGGCGCCGACTTGATTGACGCCAATCATGCTCGTGATCACCGGATTGACGACCAGGGCGCCGGCGGCGTCGAACACGAACATGAATTCCTTGCCCTCATAGCGCATGACGCTCAGCGTCCGTTTTGCCTCCTCTTGCGCCTGCTCACGGGTCATCTCGCCGGCAATGGCGCGCTTGTCGAGGTCGGTCACGATCCCGACAGCGACCTCGACAATGTGGCGGATATCGCTCTTCTTCTGCTCGAATAACTGCTCTTGGCCCTCATGGATAATCATGTAGCCGATGCCGCCGAGCAGGGATATAGCCAACACGGCAAGCAACAGAATGCGCGTGAAGACGCGATTGAGTAGTTTGAGCATTTTGGAGGTCCCCTGAGACAGGATGAGATTTAGTTATTGGCGACCTGAGTTAAATTTGCGTAATTGCAGCTTTCGCGTGCGAAATATTTCTTTCAGCATGTTCGCATTGGGCGGGCTTGCTCTGCCAGCAGCTCGGTGCCGGATAACGTGATGACGTCCGCTGGCGTCATGATGACGGTCGCCATGAGCGTCGACATGGTTGAGCCCCAGCAGAATCAGCCAACTGCCAGCGTACGTGGCGCTCTGGCGGCTGGATTGGCGGACGCTGCTACAGCCACGCCGTTGAGCGTCTCGATGATGGTGAAGACGTTTTGGACCGCTGTCGGGCGTCAGAGCGTGTGACCGGAGTCAGCGCACCGAGCCCCAGCGCGACTCAAAGGAGCCCGACGGCACGACCGGGGTTGCGCCAGCCATCAGTCCGGCCGTAGCGGTAGCCGAAGAGGCGTTCGGGGGTTGTGACGCCGCTTGCTGCGATGCCGCCGGAGGTGTCGCCTGGGCGACCTCGGCCTGGGACTTCGCGGGCGGCTTGGACGCCGGCGCCGCGGCGGCGGGCTTCGGCGGCGTAACGGCGGCCGTCTGGGTGGGCGCCGGTTTCGGTTTCGGCACGGCAGCCGCGGCCGGCGGCGCGGGTTGCGGCTCGCTGCCGCCCAATCCGAACAACTTGCCCATCTTCTGCATCGTCGTTTCGGATTGTGGCGCGGTCGCAGCCAGGGCCGAGGTCGTGTCGGCATCGGGGGCGTGAGGCGGATTGACGTTCGGCGGCAATGGCCCCGGCGGGGCGCTGACGTCCGAACTCAGCCGGTTGAAATCAATCAGCGGCTTGGGCTGCAGCTTGGCGAGGAAGGTCGGATGCATGCCGCCGTCGGTTCCGGTCCGTACCGCGACCGTCGCGATGCCCCGGTTGGAATATTCGTTAAAGGCGTGCTCGTCAGCGTCGTGCTTCTCCTTCGCGGCTGATGCGATCTCAGCGGGAATTTCGTAGACTGGACATTTCTCGCGCGCATGGAACGTGAGCGGCGTCGAGGCATTGCCGGGCGCAACGGCGTCGAAGACGTAGCGCTTATCGCACACATCGACCCTCGGTTCGGCCCTGGTCACCAGGAAATGGTCATTGCCTTCCTTGATCATGCGCCAGAACGCCATACTCGGGTTGTTGCGGTGTTTGGCCATGTTGAGGGGCGTCATCCGAAACGGATAAGCTTGTACCTGGAAGGATTTCTGACCGCCCATGAAGCTGTCGCGGCCGAGCGCGTAGATCTCCTGGATCTGCTCGTCGGTCATGGCGTAGCAACCGCTCGATGAGCAGTCCCCATGGACCATCAGGAAAGCCCCGGTGCGGTCGTTCGCCCGGTCGAAGGTATTGGGAAAGCCGAGGTTGAAGGCGAGGTAGTAGTTAGAATTGGGATTCATCTGGCCTGGAGTGATGTTGTAGAATCCCTCCGGCGCCTGGCGGTCGCCTTCCTTGACCTTCGGTCCAAGCTCGCCCGACCAGCGGCAGATCGGGTAGGTTTTGAGCAAGGCAAATTTCCCCTCGGCATCCTGCTTCCAGACCTCGAGCTCCGCCTCTTCCTTGAAGATACGCACCAGGATCGGGGATTCCCGCGGCATGTTCCGTTTGTCGATTTCCGCCGCCAAAGCAGCCGGCAGCGGCTTCAAGGCGCGCGCGCTGACCTGGGAAACGTCATCAGTCTCGCAGCCAGCAAGCGCGATTGCGCCCACGACTGCGATCAACGCCATTAACAATCGGACGTAACGTTGCAACGTGCCAGTCCCCAAATCCACGTCGAAGGTGTGGACCAAATCCCCTAGCCTTGAATGAACACCGCTATTCTTAAGATGTGGTGTAAGCAAGGCAACAGAGCACTACCCAGCCTCGCTACAGATTGTGGTTAACATACTATGAAACCACAGCTTTGGGAGCGAAAAATCGAGGTGATTGCAGAGATTGTGACATTCAATCCCAAGCCACCATCAGGATGCTTCCCGCCCAGCCGTAGAGACCGGTCATGCCGACATACGCCCGATTGCCAGGAACTTGTCGCGCCTGTGCCGCCTGATGGCGTCGCGGTCCATATGGTGCATCGCCGCAAAGGCCGCCGCGACCGCCTCGCCTACTGCCCGGATGGCGGCCTGCGGGTCGCGATGGGCGCCGCCCATCGGCTCGGGAATGATGTCTTCAATAACGCCGAGCCGCACCAGATCATCGGCCGTGATCTTCATATTGGTGGCGGCCTCCTGGGCTTTGCTGGTATCGCGCCACAGGATCGAGGCCGCGCCCTCAGGCGAGATCACGCAGTAGATGGCGTGCTGCAGCATCAGCACCCGGTTGGCGGTGGCGAGCGCGATGGCGCCGCCGGACCCACCTTCGCCTAGAATGACCGCGACGTTGGGTACTCCGAGCGCGAGGCATGCGTCGGTCGAGCGGGCGATCGCCTCGGCTTGGCCGCGTTCCTCCGCGCCGATGCCCGGGTAGGCGCCGGCGGTATCCACCAGCGCCAGCACCGGGATGTCGAAGCGATCCGCCATATCCATGAGCCGCACCGCCTTGCGGTAGCCCTCCGGACGCGCCATCCCGAAATTGTGTTTGATCCGATCCTCGGTGGTCGAGCCTTTTTCATGGCCGATCACGCACACGCTAGCGCCGTCGAGGCGACCGAATCCACCCACGATGGCGTCGTCCTCGCCGAACTTGCGGTCTCCGGCGAGCGGGGTGAAGTCCGTGATCAGGGCGGCGATGTAATCGACGCAATGAGGCCTCTGCGGATGGCGGGCCACCTGGGTCTTCTGCCACGGCGTCAGAGCCTCATAGAGCTCCTCCAGTGCAGATGTCGCCTTGCCCTCGAGTCGCGTGATCTCCTCCCCGATGGCGACGGCATTGCCGGCTTCCTGGAGCGCCCGCAGTTCCTCGACCTTCGCCTCCAACTCGGCGACCGGCTTTTCGAAATCCAGATAGCTGCGCATCAGTCCTCGCCGAGCGGATGGAGATCGCGAACCATGCTCTTGAGCCGCTCATCCAGTACATGCGTATAGATCTGTGTCGTCGAAATGTCGGCATGGCCGAGCAATGTCTGCACGACGCGCAGATCGGCGCCATTTTGAAGCAAATGGCTTGCAAATGCGTGGCGAAGCACGTGGGGGCTCACGCGCTCGGCGCGCAAACCCGCTGCGGCGGCGAGTTCTTTCAGCTCGCGGGCGGCGTGCTGCCGGGTCAGGTGCCCGGTCTCGCCGAACGAGGCGAATAGCCACTTCGACTGGGATAATCGGTCAGCCGCCGCCAGTCCGTCGAGATACGCCCGCATCGCCGCCTTGGCGGCGCCGCTGAGTGGCACCAGCCGTTCCTTGCCGCCTTTGCCGCGCACCACCAGCATGCGGTCGTCCCGCGTCGCCGCGGAGGCCGGCAGAGCCACCAGTTCTGAAATACGCAGCCCGGTCGCGTACAGGAGTTCGATAAGGCACATGAGGCGCAGCGACCGCAGGTGCTGAAGCACTGGATCGGATGCCTCCGTCGCCTGCCGTGCCGCGGTGATCAGACGGTCGACCTCCGCGATCGAGAGTATCTTCGGTAGCGGGCGGCCCCGCTTGGGTCCCTCAATGATGGCGGCCGGATCGTCGCCACGGTGACCCTCGGCATAGAGAAAACGATACAGCTGGCGAATTGCGGAGAGCCGTCGCGCCACCGAGGAGGCGGCAAAGCCGCGGCCGGCAAGGTCGGCCAGATAGGCCCTCAGATCGGCGGTCACGGCGGTCGCGACCGAGCGCTTGCGGCCGTCCAGATAGGTCGCGAGATCGTTGAGATCGCGCCCATAGGCGGCAAGCGTGTTGGCGGCGCCACCGCGTTCGGCCGACACCATTTCGAGGAACAGCGCGGTCGGTCCCCGCGCCGGTGTCTGTCTCGTCATCGCGGTCAGTGCTGCGGCTTGATGAAACGGTCCGGCGAAACCGTCACGGTTATTTCGCGCGGCTTGGGATCGACGAAGGTGGCGAGAGCGTACAACACCGCATAGCCGATGCCGAAAACGATGCCGACGACCACCAGGACCCTGAACAAGCTCGGCATGGCTGCAAATCCGTACGGTCGGCTCGGCATGCCTCGCGCATGATCCTGATTGCAACGGTTCGGAAACGATCATGCGCGAAGCAATAAAGATGAGACCGCCATCGGTTTCAACTCAAAACGATAGCGTTCGATGCGTGGACTTCGATCATTTTCATATCCTGGTGGCAAGCGCGAATTTTGGCGGAACGAAGTCGGGATTCTCATGTGATTTCAATGAAAAGGTAGCAAGATAACGTGAAGGTCCGATGTCGCCTCGCTTGGTCCTCGGCTTTGGTGCCCGCCGCGACCACTCCCCCGTGTGGCGAGTTGTTTTGGGCCCGTGATTGTGGGAGCGTGGCGCGGTTCCGAGGACACCCGATGGCCGAAGCTGCCCTGCCGCAACTCTCCGGTGAAGCATCGCGCGACGCCGCGCTTGCGGCGGTACTGGGCCGGCGCTCAGTTGTGCTGGTTGGCATGATGGGGGCCGGCAAGTCCTCGATCGGCCGCCGGCTTGCTGGGCGGCTCTGCATCGCCTTCGTGGATGCGGATGTCGAGATCGAACAGGCGGCCGGCATGTCGATTGCCGACATCTTCGCCTCCCATGGCGAGCCATATTTCCGCTCCGGCGAGGCACGGGTGATTGCGCGTCTCTTGGAACACGGGCCACAGGTGCTGGCGACCGGCGGCGGAGCTTTCATGAACATCCAGACCCGCTCCAACATCCGCGACAAGGGGGTTTCGGTGTGGCTGAAGGCCGAGCTCGATGTGCTGACCCGCCGACTGCGGCGGCGCAACGACCGGCCTCTCCTCAAGACAGCCGACCCGGTGGCGACGCTGACGAACCTTCTCGCCGAGCGCGATCCCATTTATGGTGAGGCCGACATTACGGTGCTATCGCGGGATATCTCCCACGACGTCATCGTCGACGAGATCGTGACTGCCGTGTGCGGCAAGCTCGGCGGCGCGACCTGAGGCGCAACGCCGGCCCCCTGAGTCGCCGCGAAAGAAAAGGATCGATTATGACCGCGCCACTGCGCCCCGGCGATCCGACCATCGTCAACGTCGCGCTGGGCGATCGCGCCTATGACATCGTGATCGGGCGCGGCCTCCTGGCTTCACTCGGCGCACGCGCTGCGGCGCTCAAGCCGGGCGCCAAGGCCGCCGTCGTGACCGACCAAAACGTCGCGCGCCTGCACCTCGATGCGGCCGAGGCCGCGCTTGTGGCCGCCGGCATCGGATCGAACCGCGTCGTGGTCGACGCCGGCGAGAGTTCTAAGAGCTTTGCCGGCTTCGAGCGCGTGTGCGAGGCGCTGATTGACGCCAGGATCGAGCGCGGTGACCTTGTGGTGGCGCTTGGCGGCGGGGTGGTGGGGGATCTGGCCGGCTTCGCTGCCGCGACACTGCGGCGTGGGCTCGACTATGTCCAGGTGCCGACCACGCTGCTGGCCCAAGTGGATTCCTCGGTCGGCGGAAAGACCGCCATCAATTCGGGCCGCGGCAAGAACCTCGTCGGCGCGTTCCATCAACCGATCCTGGTGGTAGCCGACACCGCGGTGCTCGACACCCTGCCGCCGCGCCAGTTCCGCGCCGGCTATGCCGAGGTCGTCAAATACGGACTTTTGGGCGATGCCGGGTTTTTCGACTGGCTTGACGCCAATGTTAAGGACGTATTTGCGGGCGGCGCGGCGCGCCAGCACGCCATCGCGACAAGCTGCCGGATGAAGGCCGCCATCGTGGCCCGCGACGAGCGCGAGACCGGGGACCGTGCCCTCCTCAATCTTGGTCACACGTTCGGGCATGCGTTGGAGGCGGCGGCGGGATTTTCCGACCTGCTCCTCCACGGCGAGGCGATCGCTGTCGGCATGGCGCTCGCGGCTGAATTCTCGGGGCGTCTCGGCGCGCTGGCTCCCCATGCAGTCGCCCGTGTCACTCGGCATCTCGCTGGCGCCGGCCTGCCGGTTCACCTCAGCGACGTCGCCGGCGAGGTACTGGATGCCGACCGGCTGATGGAACTGATGGCGCAGGACAAGAAGGTTAAGCGCGGTAAACTCACGTTCGTTCTTCTGCGCGACATCGGGCATGCCTATATAGCGCCTGATGTCGATCCGGCGCAGCTTCGCGCCTTCCTAGTCGAGAAACTTGACGAGCGATGATGCTTGCCGATTGGCTCACCGTATTGGCGGTGCTGTTTTTCCTGTTCGCGGCGTTTTTCTTCTCTGGAAGCGAAACCGCCCTGACCGCGACTTCGCGCGGCACCATGCTGCGCCTTGCCAATGCGGGCAACGAGAATGCCGGCGTGGTTGCCCGCCTGTTGGAGCATCGGCACCGGCTGATCGGCGCTCTTCTGATCGGCAATAACGTGGCGACCATCATTTCCTCGGCGCTCGCTACCGGCCTCCTGCTGTCATGGTTCGGCGACGTCGGCGTGATCTATGCCAGCGTCGTCATGACGGTGCTGGTGGTGGTGTTCTGCGAGATGCTGCCCAAGACCGCGGCCATCACGACGCCAGACCGCTACGCGCTATCGATCGCCCGGCCGCTTGATCGCGTGGTGTGGATTCTCGGGCCGGTGCTTGACGGAGCCGACTGGCTGGTCCGTCGCATGCTGCTGGTCGCCGGCATCAAGGTTGGCGAAGGAGAGGCGTTGTTGCCAGGCCATGAGCGCCTGCGCGGTGCCGTCGATCTGCTGCACCGGGAGGGGAGTGTCGAGAAGCAAGATCGCGACATGCTCGGCGGCCTGCTCGATCTGCGCGAGCTCACGGTGGCAGATGTCATGATCCACCGCACCGAGGTGGTCACCGCCGATGTCGGCGAGCCGCCCGAGAAAGTGGTCGAATTCGTGAACCAGCAATTGGTCACACGGATTCCGCTGTGGCGCGTCACGCCGGAAAACATCGTCGGCATTCTTCACGTCAAGGATCTGGTGCGGGCCATGCAGGCCGCCGGCGGCGATGCCGGGAAGATCGACATCATGGCGATCGCACGTCCGGCTTGGTTCGTGCCGGAAACCCGCCCGCTTACCGAGCAGCTCAAGGCGTTTCGACGCCGCCGCACCCCGCTCGCACTCGTGGTCGACGAATATGGCGAGTTCATGGGAATCGTCACGCTCGAGGACATTCTCGAGGAGATCGTCGGCGACATCAGCGACGAGCACGACGTCGAGGTGCCGGGCGTGCGCCCGCAGCCGGACGGCTCCGTCAATGTGGATGGAGCGGTGCCGATCCGCGACCTCAACCGTGCCATGGATTGGAACCTGCCCGACGACGAGGCGACCACCATCGCGGGGCTCGTGATCCATGAGGCGCGCTCGATCCCGGAGCCCGGCCAAAGCTTCACGTTCCATGGCTTTCGCTTCCAGGTGCTGCGCAAGAACCGCAACCGCCTGGAGGCGCTACGGATCACGCCCGTGATCCAGGTGCCGGCCGCGAAGGCCACCGCATGATTTCGAGAAGTGACTAAGAGGCCCATGGCCCAGAAGACGTGATGTCCCTGTAAGGCGGTTCCGCTCAGTTGAGCCCTTCGTCCGGCGCCGCGGCGTGAATCGCGAGCGCATGGACGCCGGCCTGCAATTCAAGCTTGCGAGCGTCGCGTTTATCATGCGATGGCGCTCGATCCGGCTCTTTTCCGCGGAACGCTTCCGACACGATATCAACGCGGAAATGTGTTTCCCCGCCCGGCCGATGTCCGGCATGGCCCGCATGTTGATGGGACTCGTCCACCACCTTGAGGCTCGTCGGAGCGAACGTGTCGGCAAGCTTTTTCGCGATCGTCTGCCGCATGTCCATGCGGCAAGCCTTAATGGTCTTTTACGATCTCGTCAACCGCCATTGCGACGCAGGGCGCGGGAACATGCCTCGCCAGTTCTGTCAAGCTTGCACGTTTCGATGAACCCTTCGCATAATACGAAATGAAGTTCGATTCACCACTGTTCGATCGCATTCGGGTAAAGCCCAGCGAGGACCGACGGCTGCAAGCGGACGGGCCGTGCTGCGACTGGCCCCACTGCGCCCAGTCGGCGACCCACCGGGCGCCAAAGGGTCGCGGCCGCGAGCGCGAATACTGGAGGTTCTGTCTCGATCACGTTCGGGAATACAACCACTCCTATAATTTTTTCGCCGGTATGGAGCGACGACGCCGTCGCCCGTTATCAAAAAGATGCCCTCACCGGGTCATCTGCCGACATGGAAGATCGGCATGGTCGGCGGCACGGGCCGCTCCGCAAGTGGCGCAACGGGCGGACCGTCGGTCCCGCTTGTCCGAGGTGGCTTCGGCCCCGATGATCCCGTTCGATATCATGCGGGATTTCGGCGGCCCGCGGCGGCGCGCGCACATCCCGCGCCGAGGCCGAGCGGCGCACCATCCGCAATGCCGAACGCAAGGCGCTTCATTCACTCGGACTGGAGGAGGGCGCCGGGCGTCACGACATCAAGGCGCGGTTCAAGGAGCTCGTCAAACGCCATCATCCCGATTCAATGGCGGCGACCGCGGTTCCGAGGAAAAGCTGCGTGAAATCATCGAAGTCGCTATAATTATCTCAAGAAGACCGGTTTCTGCTGATTTAGCCGGGCTGGATTGCAAGAGCGCTTACAGACAGCATGTGGGCTTCGGGCGTGGTCTTTCGGAGGGGATCGGGCGGAGCAAGATTTCGCTTTACTTTCAGGACCATACGGACCGGCCGAGCATGGCTGCTGCGCGATTGCGCGGATTCGGATCCTGCTTATTTTCGGTGCGCCGGGATGACGCGCGAAGCGCAGGCGACGCTTTCGCCCCGCATAGGCTTTCTGTTAAATTGGCTGCGACATACGATCGATATCATGCGAGTCCGTTGCCGCCGCGCCGTGTGTCCAGGCGCCGAAATTCGAACGTCTTCGATTTAGGCGTTGTCCGCGGCGCCAGGCCTATGCCGCGGCCCGGCGGACCCGTTGCATTCCCGCCGGGATCAAAGGGGCCAGCCCATGCACGGAGGAGCAATGACCGCCGTTTCTGAACTCGCCGCCCCGCTGCCCGACATCAAGGTGCCGGTCCGGCAGTTTTTCGGTTTCGACAGCGACATGGAGGTGCCGGCCTATTCGCGAGCCGGACGAGCATGTGCCGGATATCGATTCCGATTATCGGTTCGACCGGCCGACCACGCTCGCGATCCTGGCCGGATTTGCCCGCAACCGGCGCGTCATCGTCACCGGCTATCACGGCACCGGTAAGTCGACCCACATCGAGCAGGTTGCGGCGCGGCTCAACTGGCCGTGCGTGCGGGTCAATCTCGACAGCCACATCAGTCGCATTGATCTCATCGGCAAGGATGCGATCGTCATTCGTGATGGCCAGCAGGTCACCGAGTTCCGCGACGGCATCCTGCCCTGGTCCTACCAGCACAACGTCGCGCTGGTGTTCGACGAATACGATGCCGGCCGTCCCGACGTGATGTTCGTAATCCAGCGCGTGCTCGAATCGTCGGGCCGGCTCACCCTGCTGGACCAAAGTCGGGTCATCAAGCCGCACCCGGCGTTCCGCCTGTTCGCGACCGCCAACACGGTCGGCCTCGGCGACACCTCGGGGCTCTATCACGGCACCCAGCAGATCAACCAGGCGCAGATGGACCGCTGGTCGATCGTCACGACGCTGAACTACCTGCCGCACGACAACGAGGTCGAGATCGTGCTCGCCAAGGCAAAGCACTATCGCAACGATGCCGGACGCGACGTCGTCAACAAGATGGTGCGGGTCGCCGATCTGACCCGTAACGCCTTCATGAACGGTGACATCTCGACCGTGATGAGCCCCCGCACCGTGATCACTTGGGCGGAGAATGCCGACATCTTCAAGGACGTCGGATTCGCGTTCCGCCTCACATTTCTCAACAAATGCGACGAGCTCGAACGTCCGATCGTGGCCGAGTTCTATCAACGCTGCTTCGGCCAGGAACTGCCGGAATCCTCGGTGAACGTGGCGCTGACGTAAGGCATCCGTTCGTCGAGCGAACTCTCTGCGGGCGACCAGCCCTTCGGTGCGAGGAATATCTCGAAGAATTCATGTCGTCGAACATAAAGAGCAAATTCCCGACTAAGGAGGCCCCAACCGAACCGTTCAAGCGGGCGGTGACCGGATGCCTCCGCGCTATTGCGCGTCAGCCGGAACTCGAAGTCACGTTCGCGGCCGAGCGACCCGGCATGGTGGGTGGCAAGGCACGGTTGCCAGAGCCGCCGCGCAAACTCACCGCGGCAGACGCTGCGATCGTGCGCGGCCATGCCGACGCGATCGCGTTGCGCATGGCCTGTCACGACAATGCGATCCACCGCCGTTTGCTGCCGGGCGGACAGCAGGCCCGTGCCGTGTTCGAGGCGGTCGAGCAGGCCCGCGTTGAGGCGATCGGGGCGCGCCGCATGCAGGGTGTCGCCAAGAACCTTGCCGCCATGCTGGATGACAAGTTCCATCGCGGCAAATTCGACGAGGTTACCGATCGCGCCGATGCGCCAATCGAGGAGGCGTTGGCCATGCTGGTGCGCGAACGCCTCACCGGGCAGTCGCCGCCACCGGCGGCGCGCCGCATGGTGGAACTGTGGCGCAGTTTCATCGAGGGGCGCGCCGGCCGCGATCTCGACCGCCTCGAGGAT
Source organism: uncultured Alphaproteobacteria bacterium (assembly GCA_963747835.1). Classification (GTDB taxonomy): domain Bacteria; phylum Pseudomonadota; class Alphaproteobacteria; order Rhizobiales; family Xanthobacteraceae; genus JAJPKK01. Next base: position 66,610 of record CAVVGO010000008.1, on the reverse strand, counting down.
ATGATCGAAGATCAGCGCAAGTTCGGCGACGTCGTCCATGATCTTCTCGATTCGCTCGACATGGGCGATGACCGCGGCGACGAGGATGAGGACGATAGCGAAGAGAACAAGGACGAAGGTCGCCAGGACGAGCAGGGCGAGGATGGCGAATCCTCCGAGTCCGAGGACAGCGAGCGCATGAGCCTCGAACAGGCGGATGCCTCCACGGAGGACCTGCCCGACAGCGCCGCGGAGGCGACCGACGCGCCGACCGCCGACATGCCGGACGATTCCGACATGGGAGATTCGGAGAGCGCCGCCGAACCGTGGCGCCCGCGTCAGGGCGGCCGCAACGAGCTGCGTGGGCCCGATTACCGGCCCTTCACCACCAAGTTCGACGAGACGGTGGCGGCCGAGGATCTGTGCGAGCCTGAAGAACTCGACCGCTTGCGCGGTTATCTCGACAAGCAACTTGCCCATCTGCAGGGGGTGGTGGCGCGGCTCGCCAACCGGCTGCAACGCCGCCTGATGGCGCAGCAGAATCGCTCCTGGGAGTTCGACCTGGAGGAAGGCTTGCTCGATCCCGGCCGTCTCTCGCGCATCATAATCGATCCGATGCATCCGCTCTCGTTCAAGCGCGAGAAGGACACCAATTTCCGCGACACCGTGGTCACGCTGCTGCTCGATAATTCGGGCTCGATGCGTGGCCGTCCCATCACTGTGGCGGCGACCTGCGCCGACATCATGGCGCGCACGTTGGAGCGCTGCGGCGTCAAGGTCGAGATTCTGGGCTTCACCACGCGGGCCTGGAAGGGCGGTCAGTCGCGCGAGGCGTGGCTTGCCCAGAACAAGCCGGGCAATCCGGGCCGCCTCAACGATTTGCGTCACATCATCTACAAGTCGGCCGACGCACCGTGGCGGCGCGCGCGGCGCAATCTCGGTCTGATGATGCGGGAAGGCCTGCTGAAGGAGAACATTGACGGCGAGGCGCTCGACTGGGCTCACAAGCGCCTGCTCGCGCGCACCGAGCAGCGCAAGATCCTGATGATGATCTCCGATGGCGCGCCGGTCGATGACTCCACCCTCTCTGTCAACGCCGGCAATTATCTCGAACGCCATCTGCGCTGGGTCATTGAGGAGATCGAGCAGCGCTCGCCGGTGGAGTTGATCGCGATCGGCATCGGCCACGACGTGACGCGTTATTACCGACGCGCCGTGACGATCGTCGATGCCGAGGAACTCGGCGGTGCCATGATCGAGAAGCTCGCCGAGTTGTTCGATGAGGAGCCGGAGCCAGAGCCGGTTCGTCGGCCGCAGCGCCGCCGGCTGCACGCGTGAGCGCGGTTTGCCCTGCGGACTTGGCCCGCGATAGCGGTTTCGATCGGCCGACCGGCATTCCGCGCCGCGGGCTGCTCCCGGTGAGGCGCGTCGCCGCTACCCTCTTAGTCGTGACACTGGCGCTCGTAACGCTGGCGTTAGCAGTGCCGGTGCATGCCCAGCGCGGTGTTCCCGATGTCGCGGCACGGATCACGATCGACGCCAAACCGATCGATGCGTTTAATCCCGGCGTCTCCGATCAGCGCCGGTTCGGTACACTGGACTTCATCGGCGGGCTTGAACTCAAGTCGCCCTATCCGCATTTCGGCGGCCTGTCGGCGATCCGGGTGGAGGCGGACGGGGAGCATTTCGTGTCCCTCTCCGACAAGGGGCACTGGCTGACCGGCCGCATCGTTTACGAGCGTGGGCGCCCGGCCGGCATAGCCGACGCCGTTATGGCGCCGATGCTCGGGCCGGACGGCCGCACGCTGGCGTCGCGCGGGTGGTACGACACCGAATCGCTCGCCGAGCAGGACGGATTTCTCTATGTCGGGATCGAGCGGGCCAATCGCATCGTCCGGTTCGATTTCGCGAAATTCGGCATTCTGGCCCACGCGGAGGTGGTTCCGGTGCCGCTCGGCATTTCCAAGCTGCCTAATAATAAGGGCCTTGAGGCGCTTGCGTTTGCGCCGCGCAACAGCAAGCTCGCCGGCGCATTGATGGCGTTTTCCGAGCGCGGTCTCGACGCCAATGGCAACCTCAAAGCGTTCCTGCTCGGCGGCGCTGCGCCGGAGGAGTTCTCGGTCAAACGCCGGGATGAGTTCGACATCAGCGACAGCGCCGTGCTGCGCTCGGGCGATGTTTTGCTGCTGGAGCGCCGGTTCACCTGGCTGACCGGCATCGCCATGCGGCTGCGCCGGATTGCGCTTGCCGACATCGCGCCGGGCGCCTTGGTTGACGGCCCCGTTTTGCTGTTTGCCGACATGGGCTACCAGATCGACAATATGGAGGGGCTCAGCGTCCATGCGGCGGCAGACGGCAGCACCATCCTGACGATGGTGTCGGACGACAATTTCTCGATCCTGCAGCGCACGATCCTGCTGCAGTTCAAGTTGACCGAGGATTGAAGAGTTGGACCGGCCCGCCGTCAGCTCGCTGCGGCGCGCTTCTTGGCGATCTGGCGTTTGAGGTCGAGTGCCCGCACCGATAGCTCGCCGTCACGAGCCTTGACCAGGTAGGCGTCGAGCCCACCACGGTGATCGACGCTCTTGAGCGCATTGGCGGATACGCGCAGCCTCACCGAGCGGCCGAGCGCGTCGGAGATCATCGTGACATTCACGAGGTTGGGCAGGAACCGCCGCTTGGTCTTGATGTTTGAGTGGCTGACCTTATGGCCGACCTGGGCCCCTTTTCCGGTCAATTCACATCGCCGCGACATAGCATACCTCTGAAATCACGCCCTCCCGCGTCACCGCGCGGACTATGGACAGGGCTCGGTCGGATCGCGGACGTATAGTGAGATGGGCGCATGGCGTCAAGGTCGTGTCCGAGGTCCTGCTTGGACCAGGGCGTCGCACAAAGGCCGGCTGCGGGCTGATGCAGGCGCCGAGATAGCGCCATTTGTCCGCTTACGGCGCCTTTGCCTCGTAGCGCTTGAACTCGTAATGCGCCAGCACCTTGAACGCGGCATCGGACCCGATGAATTCGAACCATGCGCGCGCCGCTTCTGGATGCGGAGCGTCCGGCACCATGGCGGCGCTGTAGATCGCCACCGCGTTGTCCTCGGCGGGGATGTCGACGTGGCTGACGGGATTGCCGATCTCCTCCTGGAAGATCGCCTCCGATTTCCAGGTGATGCCGGCCTCGACCAGATGCTGCATCAGGAATAGCGGCGTCTGGCGATGATGGATGCGCGTGAGCACGGTTTCGCCGGAGCGCACCTTGGCGCCGTACACCGATTCCGCCAGCGGCTCGCCACCCGCCTTGACGAGCGATGCGCGCGCCTGGCGCGCTACTCCCTCGAATTCCGGATTGGGCATCGCAAGTGCGAGGCCGGCACGGCCGAGATCGGCAAGGCGCATCACGTGGGCGGGATTGCCGGCCGGCACCATGATGGTGAGATTGTTGGTCGCAAAGGCAACGACCGGCGAAACGAGCTTGCCTTGCCGGACAAGGTCGTTGCTTGCGTTGAACTCGGCCATGAAGACGTCTGGCTTCACCGTCCAGGTCATGTTGCCGGAGCTGACGATCCCGCCGGCCTCCATCTGCTTGACGAGAAGGCCAGGCGGAAGCGTCTCGTAAAAGACGCGACCGCGATAGCGCGGGTAAGCGTTGCCGAAAGCCTCGACCAGCCCGGCAACGGCGAAGAAATAATTGCCCGACACGTAGAGCACGAGCGCGGGATTATCGATGCTGCCATGAAAATCGGCCAGCACGTCAACCGGCGGAACGGTGAACTCCATGCCGCGGTCGACGCCGTTCGCCTCGTGCTGCCACGGCGGATAAAGCGCCTCCATGGCGCGAAGTCGGCCGGCCGGCGTCGAAGGATCGGGCGCCGGCTGGGCCGCCGCCGCCAGCGCCGCGGTCACCGCGAGCGCGGCAGTGAGCTTCAATACCGGCCAGAGCCGCATGATTTCGCCTCAGCGTGAATAGGCGAAGCCGGCGAGTTGCAGGTCCACCAGTGTTGCCACTACGCCGGGCGTCAGCACGACGTCGGGGATGAGGTGATTGGTCAGTTCGGCCGCGATCGCATCGACGCCAAGATGGTCCGGATTCTGGCCGGCCGAAACCAGTCTTTCGCTCAGTTCCCAGATCGCGTTGTGACACGCGAGAAACACCACGCCACGGCGTTGCAGCACCGTGATGCTGTTATCCTTGGACGAGAATGCGCCCTCGGTGGCCTGGAAATCCTTGGGGTCGTGCGTCGAGGCGGGCGGCAGCGCGATGAAGGTATTGCTGCTGACATTGCCGCCGGCGATCTTTGCAAGCTGGTATTTGTCCCACATCGCCTGGTCGTAAAGCGCGAGATGCGACGCCCCGTGGGTCGCGGAGACGCACAGGAAATCAGGCTGCTTGAACGACCAGATCTGCGAGTTCATGGAATTGCGCATGCCGTTGAGCCACGGACCGGTGAGGTCGGTATTGTCCCAGGCCTGCTTGGGTCCGCCCTTGTAGGCCATCACGGTTCCCAGAGCGGCGGCATCCCACAAATCGGCGTTGTCGAGGATCATCGGGACAGTCTTGTAGTCTCGGCGCCGCGGCGCTCCCGCGAGCTTCGCGCTCAGATCGCGCAGATTGCGAGCCGCCGCAGGCTCGAGCACCGGGTCGACCGCAGCTTCCGCGGAACGGCCCGCGATGAGGCTTGCGGCCACCAGTCCAGCCCCCAATCCTTTGAGTGCGCCACGTCGGTCTTTATCGCATTGCATGATGTGGTTTCCCTTCCCGTTCATATTAATCGGCTCTGACATTCGTGGCCAATGAAGGGCTCTGCACCCCACGGGCCGCCCCCCCGCAACCTTACCCGTTGCGATGCTACTTTCCGTAGTCGGGCGACATTCCGGGATCGATTCGCTTTTTTTGTGGCACGACTGCGAGCGGTATTTCGCTCCGGGAGCTGTATCTCGGACACCGGCCCTTCACGACATATTCATTTCAACACAGCGCTCTTTGTATGCAACATTACCTCTGTTGTTTGAGCGCGCACCGATGTGACTGCGAGGAAGGCTGTCAGCAATGCTAAATCAATCCATCATCCTAATGCGTCGCATTTCGCAGGCTTTCCGCGGCAATGCCGGCACGATCGGCTGCGTGGTGGCGGGCGTTGTTGCGCTGGGCTTTTTTGGCCTCTCGTGGCGAGTTCCGTCGTCGGCCGCCGAATCCGTAACGCGCATTCCGGCTGCGGTTGTCGACGCGCCGGCATCCGCCGGTGATGGATTGCAAACCGTGGTGCTCGCCGGCGGTTGCTTCTGGGGCGTTCAGGCCGTGTACCAACACGTCGAAGGCGTCCATCAAGCGGTGTCGGGCTATGCGGGCGGCAAAAGTCCAAACCCGACTTACGAGCAGGTCAGCTCCGGGCGTACCGGTCACGCCGAGTTGGTTCAGGTCACGTTCGACCCGCGCCAAATCTCGCTCGGAAAAATCCTCCAGATCTTCTTCTCGGTTGCACACAACCCGACCGAACTCGATCGGCAGGGACCCGATGTCGGGACCCAGTATCGCTCCGCGATCTTCGTCTCGGACGATGCGGAGAAAAGCGTCGCCCAGTCCTACGTCACGCAGCTCGGCGGGGGAGCTGTTTTCGGCCGCCCAATCGTGACGCGGATCGATCCGTTGACGGCGTTCTATCCGGCGGAGGCGTATCATCAAAACTACGCGCTCACCCATCCGAACAATATGTACATCGTTTACAATGACCTGCCCAAGGTGGAAAACCTGAAGCGACTGTTCCCGGAGGTTTATCGCGAGCAGCCGGTGACTGTTGCCACCATGAGTTGGAAGCTCTGACCGGGGCGACGTTGAGGGACCTCTACCTGTCGGTCAGTGAGCCGGCCGTTCCGGTCGAATATTCGAGATGGATTGACGGCCGCGGACGCACTCACACCGCCTACGGGAGGATTGGACTTCCCGGTAGCCGTGCCGTACCCAACCGCTCCTCCGGGCCTCCAGCCAGGCAATTGCGAACGCGATTGCCCTTGCCGGACATCACACAATAGACTTAATCCGCGACGAAAAGCCTCGCATCCCGGTTTGCCGGTAGAGCGCGGACGGATGGAATTGAAAGTGCGTTTCAGCGTGCCCGGACTTCAAAGCATATTTGGACGGCGGTTCTGCCTTGCCGGTTCGGTTATGGCGATGGCAGTGCCTTATCGGCGGCGAGGCCAGTGCCCAGGGCCGGCTCGACGCGCGCTACACGGCTTCGTTGGCCGGCGTGCCGATCGGTAAAGGCGCCTGGGTCATCGAAATCGGCGACGATCAATTCACCGCGGCGGCGAGCGGCACGACGAGCGGGCTGTTGAGGGTATTTGCGACCGGCCAAGGTAGCGGTGCGTCGCGCGGGCTCGTCCGCGGCGACAGCCTGATGCCGACCACCTATGCGTCGAGCATCAACAACGACAAGCGGGTCGAAGAACTGCGGATCGTGATGAGTGCCGGCACCGTCAAGGACCTCATCGTCGAACCGCCGACCGTGCCCAATCCGGATCGCGTCCCTCTGACCGACGCCCATCGGCGCGGCGTCACCGACCCCATGAGCGCGGGACTGATGCGGGTTACCGGCATGGGCGATCCGGTAGCGCCGGAAGCGTGCCGGCGCACCATCCCGGTTTTCGACGGCCGGATGCGTTTCGATCTGCATCTGAGCTTCAAGCGTATGGATAATGTCCAGGCCGAGAAGGGCTATCAGGGGCCGGTTGTGGTCTGCGCCGTGCAATTCGTGCCCGTGGCTGGCCATGTGCCGGATCGTCCGGCCGTCAAATACCTTATGGCCCAACGGGAAATGGAAATGTGGCTGGCGCCGATCGCCGGCACCCGGATCGTGGTGCCGTATCGACTGTCGCTCCAGACCCCGCTCGGGCAGGGGGTGCTGGAAGCGACGCAGTTCATCACGGTGGCGAGCCCGCCGCGGATGCCCCCGGCGACCGCCGCGCGCTGAAATCCATCCACAATTTAGTTTTTGCGGTTTGTCTTTCCGGCTTGACAGCGCGGTTTTGAGAAAAAAATTCGCCGTCACCGGCGCGAATGGCTTGGACGCCACTTCTGATGAAATTCCGGTTGATTCTTGCAGCATCTGGTGGGGGCGAGGCTCCGTCTCGCTATATGTGGGTGAGAACAAATCCTTCTGCCGACGAAGTCAGCGATTCGGGCGCGCTTTGTTCGAGACTCGTTCCCCGCCATTGAAGGCGCGGCTCAAACCCCTTGGAATACGTCACATTGTGATACAGAAACCTGTTTGAGTGATGCGCCGGGCCGGTCCGTGCGCCGGCGGAGATCGTAATGCCTATTTCGTTCAGTTCGCCCGGGCATCGCGACCCGCGCCCCCGAGGCCATGGCGTAACCGCCGTGCTCGGCCCGACCAACACGGGAAAAACTCATCTCGCCATCGAACGGATGCTGGCGCACTCGTCCGGACTGATCGGGTTGCCGCTGCGGCTGCTTGCCCGCGAAGTCTACAACAAAGTAGCCGAACGGGCGGGCGCCGATTCCGTCGCACTCATCACCGGCGAGGAGAAGATCAAGCCGGCCAATCCGCGATATCTGGGTATCGACCGTGGAGGCGATGCCGCGCGACCTCGATGTCGCGTTCGTGGCGATTGACGAAGTCCAACTCGGCGCCGATCTCGATCGCGGCCATGTCTTCACCGATCGCATGCTCAATTGTCGCGGCCGCGAGGAGACGCTGGTGCTCGGCGCCGCGACCGTGCGGCCGATGGTCGAGAAGCTGTTGCCGGGCGCCAATATTCTCAGCCGCCCACGTCTGTCTCAGCTGACCTATGCGGGAGAGAAGAAGATCACCCGGCAGCCGCGTCGCACCGCGATCGTGGCATTCTCGGCCGACGAGGTGTACGCGATCGCCGAATTGATCCGGCGCCAGCGCGGCGGCGCCGCCGTGGTGCTCGGTGCGCTTTCGCCGCGTACCCGCAATGCCCAGGTCGCGCTCTACCAGTCCGGCGACGTCGACTATCTGGTCGCTACCGACGCGATCGGGATGGGACTCAATCTCGACGTCGATCATGTTGCCTTCGCGTCCGATCGCAAGTTCGACGGCTACCAGTTCCGGCGTCTCAATCCATCGGAATTCGCCCAGATCGCCGGTCGTGCCGGCCGTGCGACCCGCGACGGCAGCTTCGGCACAACGGGGCGCTGTCCGCCATTCGATGCCGAACTCGTCCATGCGCTGGAGAGCCACAGCTTCGAATCCGTCAAGGTGTTGCAGTGGCGCAACTCCGATCTCGATTTTGCCTCGTTGGGCGCGCTCGCCGCGTCGCTCGCGGCGCTGCCGTCCCACGCAGGCCTCACGCGCGCGCCGCTTGGCGAGGACATCCTGGTGTTCGAGCACGCCGCCCGCGACGAGGACGTACGCGCGCTCGCCGACGGCCGCGCCGCGATCGAGCGGTTATGGGATGTGTGTCAAATTCCCGACTACCGAAAAATTTCGCCGGCGACTCATGCGGAACTCGTAGTGACCCTCTATGGATTTCTGTTGCGGGAGGGTAGAATTCCGGATGATTGGTTTGCCGGCCAGATTGCGCAGGCGGATCATGTCGACGGCGATATCGACACGCTCTCGGCCCGCATTGCGCATATCAGGACGTGGACCTTTGCGGCGAATCGGCCCGATTGGCTTGGCGATCCGGAGCATTGGCAAGGCGTCGCGCGCGCGATTGAGGACAGGCTTTCGGATGCGTTGCACGAGCGGCTTGCGGAGCGTTTCGTCGACCGCCGCACCAGCGTGTTGATGCGGCGGTTGCGAGAGAACACGATGCTGGAAACCGAAATCACCAAGACCGGCGAGGTCGTCGTGGAAGGCCATGCGATCGGCCGGCTCGACGGCTTCCGCTTCGCGCCTGCCGCGACCTCGAGCGCTCCGGACGCCAAGGCGCTCTCGGCGGCGGCCCAGAAGGCACTCGCCGGCGAGATCGAGGCGCGCGCCAACAAGCTGTCGCATGCGCCGGATTCCCAGTTCGTGCTGACATCGGACGCCACCATCAGATGGATCGGCGAGCCCGTCGCCAAAGTCGTTGCCGGTGACGTGGTGTTGCGCCCGCGGGTGCGCATTCTCGCCGACGACCAACTGACGGGCGCTGCGCTTGAAGCGGTGCAGACGCGGCTCGATCTGTGGCTGCGCACCCATATCGAGCGGTTGCTGGCGCCGCTGTTCGTGCTCGGCGCCGCGGAGGACATCACTGGGCTGGCACGCGGCATCGCCTATCAGCTCGTGGAAGCGCTCGGAGTCCTCGAGCGCAGCAAGGTCGCCGACGATCTCAAGAGCCTTGACCAAGCCTCTCGCGCGGTTTTGCGCAAGCACGGCGTGAGGTTCGGGGCCTATCACATTTATGTCCCGCTTCAACTCAAGCCGGCGCCGCGGACCTTGGCGGCGCAACTGTGGGTGCTCAAACATGGCGGGCCGGAAACCAAAGGGCTTGACGATCTGCAGCGGCTCGCCGCCAGTGGGCGCACCTCCTTTGCGGCTGATCAGGAAGTCCCGCGCACGCTTTATCGCACCATCGGGTATCGGGTGTGCGGCGAGCGCGCCGTGCGGGTCGACATTCTCGAACGGCTTGCCGATCTGATCCGCCCCGCGCTTGCGTGGCGGCCCGCGTCCGGCGGCACCAAGCCGGCCGGCGCCTTCGAGGGTACCGGTTTCACCGTGACCCAGGCGATGACTTCGCTCACCGGCTCTTCCGGCGAGGATTTTGCGTCGATCCTGCGCGCGCTTGGCTATCGCATGGAGAAGCGGCCCAAACCGGCGGAGCCGGTCAGTCAGGGGCCGTCGCAGCCGGCCGCTCTGGAATCGCCTCTTGCCGAATCCGCGGATGGGCTGGCCGCGAACGATGCCGACGATCATGCGGCATCGGGCGCCGAGCCCGCGGTGGAAGCGGTGGCTGGGGTCGGGGCGGATCGCCATGATGAGGATGCGGCGGCCATCCCGGACCTTGTGGCCGAGCCCATCGCCACGCCGGATGCGCCGCGCCTCGTGCCCGAAGAGCCGCCGGCAGTCTCCGCCACAACCGCCACGTCGGATCCGCAATCCGATTCCGGCGGAGCGGACGCCGCGACGATGTCCGAGCCGCCGGTAGCCGTGGAAGAAGCCGCTACGACCGGCGCAGCCGCTGAGCCCGTCGCCGAGACCAACGCGCAGGAAGTACCCGCAGCCGTCGAATTCGGCCTCCTCCGGAGATGGTGCCGCGGCGCAACCGCCGGTCGCGACCGGCGAGCCGGAACTCGTCGAGGTCTGGCGTCCCGGCGGCCGCAGCGAAGAGCGGCGCGCCCAGCGCCGCCCGCCGCGTCGCCACCATCGCGAGGGCGCCCGGCAGCCTCAGGGAGGTGCCGCAGCGCCCCCATTGGCCGATCAGACGGCGGCCCAAACGGCGGATCAAGGATTGCCGGATCAAGCGGCGAATCAGGCGGCCGACGGCAATGCCGCGCCTCGCGCTGGCGAAGCGGCGGCTGCCGCGCCGGAAACCGGCGTCGATACCAAGACCGGCGCCGAACGCCATCACCGGCGCCGGCGTCACGGCCCGCCCGGCGAAATCCGCCGCGATGAAGCCGGTGAGCGCGGCGCCCGCCGCCCGGAGCAGCAGGGAGAGCGACCGGCACGGCCCGCGCGGCCGCCGGGCGAACGCGGCGAGCGGCCACGATTCGGCAAGGATCGCAACAAGGATCGTAACGAGCAGAAAGGCTGGCGCGAACACCTGCCGCGGCGGGAGCGCGACAAGGAGCCCGATCCTGATTCGCCCTTTGCCAAGCTCGCCGCCCTCAAGGCCCAACTCGAGGCCAACGCCAAGGAGCGCCGCTAGGCGCTGTGCCTTGTGGCCGATCGGCAACGCATCGATCGTTGGCTGTGGCATGCCAGGATCGTGCGGACCCGAGCGGACGCGGCCGCACTTGCCGCAGGCGGCCATGTGCGGGTCAACGGCGCAAGGGTCATGGCGCCGGGCCGGGACGTCAAATGCGGCGACGTCGTCACCGTTGCGCTTGATCGACGTGTCCGCGTTCTCAAAATATGCGGATTCGCCGCCCGCCGGGGCGATGCCGTAGCCGCCGTCACTCTCTACGCGGACCTCGGCGATGGCCCGTGACGGCGGCGATCGAACTGGCCGCCGGACGGCGAATTACCGCACTTGCAACGCGCCAATGATGCCTGACTTATGCAAGAGGTACGGGGTTGCGCGGGTCATCCTGCTGCGCTAGCACCCCTCACACGCGCGCCGGGCGCCGGGCGGGAGTTCGTTCATGACGTATGTAGTTGTCGAAAATTGCATCAAGTGCAAGTACATGGACTGCGTTGAGGTATGTCCGGTCGACTGCTTCTATGAAGGCAACAATATGCTCGTCATCCATCCGGACGAATGCATCGATTGTGGCGTCTGCGAGCCTGAATGCCCGGCCGAGGCCATCAAGCCCGATACAGAACCGGGGTTGGAGAAGTGGCTCCAGCTCAACACCGAATATTCCAAAACCTGGCCCAACATAACGGTCAAGCGGGAGGGACCCGCTGATGGCAAGGAGTGGGATGGCGTCCAGGGCAAATTGAAGGAGTTTGACCCGGAGCCTGGTACCGGTGACTAACTCGGCGCATATTGCCGCGTGACATTCCTTGCGGCACGTTAACTCTTTTGGTCTTTTTTATTACTTCCGCATGACAGAATTGACACTTTCGCACGCTCTAAAGCTTTGAAATTCACGGGAAATGTGTTATATAAGCTGCAAATAAGAAACGCAGCTTCGACGCTCCCGTCCGGGGGCGTATTTTTTCGAAGCATTCCCGAGGATCCGTCAAAAACAGGGGCGTGTATTCCACGCAATCAGCAGTGGCAGGCAAGATTCGTCACAGGTCCAAGACGAAAAGGACCACAAAGCCCTCTTCGGAAACCCGACGCAGGGCAACGCAGGCTGCTCGGGGCGCAAGTCGCCGGGTGGCTCCCGTGGCCAAGCCCGCCGGCCGCACCAGGCCAAAGGGTCAAGGAGTTAACCAGGGAATGACGACCTCGAAAAAGGCGACTCAACGACAAGGCTTTAAGACCAGCGAGTTCATCGTTTATCCCGCGCATGGCGTCGGCCAGATCGTTGCTATCGAAGAGCAAGAAGTGGCGGGCTACACGCTTGAGTTGTTCGTGATCAATTTCGTCAAGGACAAGATGACCCTGCGCGTCCCCACCGCCAAGATTGCGGCGGTCGGTATGCGCAAGCTCGCCGAGCCTCCGATCGTCAAGCGCGCGCTCGAGACCCTCAAGGGCCGCGCCCGCGTCAAGCGCACCATGTGGTCGCGCCGGGCACAGGAGTATGAAGCCAAGATCAACTCCGGGAATATCGTGGCGATTTCCGAGGTCGTCCGCGATCTGTTCCGATCCGATACCCAGCCGGAGCAGTCCTATAGCGAACGCCAGCTCTATGAAGCTGCGCTCGACCGGTTGTCGCGCGAGATTTCGGCGGTCCAGCGGATTACCGAAACCGAAGCCGTCAAGGAGATCGAGGCAGCGCTCGCCAAGGGCCCGCGCCGCGGCAAAGCTCCGGAGGGTGAAGAGCCCGTGATCGAGGACGAGGCGGCCTAACGCCCGTCTCGACCCGACTGAGTTCGAGGAGCCCGGCCGCAAAGCCGGGCTTTTTCGTGAGGGCAACTCCGGCGTTCGCGTTCAATCGCGTGCCGATGCATCGTGACGGATCGGAGCCGCCGCGGTCGCTCACTGCGGCGTTAGGGCCAACGCCTTGGCAATGGCGGCGATCTTGATACGTTGGGCCTCGATCATGGCGACGAAGTCCGCCGTGGTGCCGACCCGCAACGCCTGTCCGACCGACGCGAGCCGAGCCGCAAGCGCCGGGTCGGCGGCGACCGCGTTGACGTCGGTCACGATGTGCTCGCGCAAATCGTCGGGGATGTCGCGCCAGCCGTAAAATCCCTGGAAGCCGTCGGCTGAGAGTTCCGGATGCTGGATCTCTTCCGCCGTCGGCACGTCGAGGGTTGCCGGCGAGCGATCGCGATTGGTGATGACCAGCAGCTTCACTTTGCCCGCTTGCGCCAAAGGCAACAGCGGCAACAGCGCCGTCACCGCAAACCCGATGCGGTTTTCCGCGGCGTCCTGCAGGGCCGGCGTGAAATCGCGATACGACACCTGGATCATGTCGAGCCCAGCGCGCTTGAGGAACCCCGCGAAGATAAATTGCGGTAGCCCGGCCGTTGCGGCCCAGGTCAGCCTGCCGGGCTCGGCCCGCGCCCTCGCGATCAACGCGTCGATGGTGCCGACGTTGAGGGCTGCGCTCGCTGCGACCGTGAGGTACGAATCCGACGCCGACACGATCGGCACCAAGTCGCGGCGCGGATCATAGGGCAGTTTGTCGTGGACGACCGGATTGATGGTGACCGGGCCGCCGTTCGCGAAAAACAGCGTGTGATCGTCCCGCGCGGTTACAAACGCGGAGATCGCCACCAAAGCGTCGGGCCCCGGCCGGTCCTCCACAACGGTTGAACGGCCCCAGCGCTCAGCGAGGCGCTCGGCGAACAGCCGTGCCGTGGTATCGGCGGCGCTGCCGGGCGCGAACGGCACGATCAGCTTGACGGTGCGGTGTGGCCAGGATTGGGCGAACGCGCCGGTTTGCGCATTTGCCGCGACGACAGCGCAGCCGAGCGCGATTGCCAGAAGACGGCATATGATCGCCATCAGACGGTTCCCCTGCGGCTCGCCCCGTTGTTGCTCATGGGCGGTCGCGGCAATCTCGGCCGGACTGTGATTGTTTGCCTGCGCGAGCGACGGTCAATCGCCGCGTGAGCCTCATTCGACGATGATCTTGACGAGGTCGCCCGGCTTCACCCGATCCGCGGCATCGAGCCCGTTCAGGACCCGGAAGCGATCGACCTGGCGGTCGATCAGCGCCATTCGTGACGCGATCGTTTCCACGCTGTCGTTCGCGCCGGCCTTGATGACCTTGAGCCGCAACGGCTTGGCGGATTGGATTTCCGCGAGCGTCAAGCGACGGAAGGTATGGACAGCCTCCCGGAATGCGCGATCGGTGTCTGTGCTGCGGTTCTTGGCGGCAAAAATGAAACGGTACACTTCGCTGCCGAACCGGATGGCGTAAAGCCGGAACGCCCATTGATCGCCCTTTGCGGTCGCGGTGGCGGCCGGAAAGCCGTTGATCGCCAGTTCCTCCACCGAGCCGTCCTCGATATTCTCGATCCAGCCGGAGTTGAGATATTCGATCAGCGACTGCTCGGCCGGAACTTTGACGACGTCAAGCCGCAGGGCCTGGGCACCGCCGTCCTTCATTCCAAGAACCGCCTGACTGGTGTTGTCGAGCGTGAAGCCCTCGGGCGCCGTAAACGTGAAGCCGAGCTTGGGGTGGAGGAAGCGCCGCCCGCGCACGAAGCCGTCGACCGGATCCTCGCCGTAAACCATGCCGTCGAGGCTTGCGAGGTAAGCAGGCCGGTCTCGCTCGCCGGAGCCTGGCGCGCTGTATTGCCGCGCAACGCTCTGGGCGTTCTTGACGCGCTCCGGGGTGGCCGGATGGGACGACAGGAAATCCAGCGATCGCCCGTCGCTGCCCCGGCTGGCCGCACGAAGATCGGCATTGCGGCCCATGGAGGCGAGCAGCCGCGCCGACCCGAACGGATCGTAGCCGGACCGCGCCGCAATACCGACCCCGATACCGTCTGCTTCGAATTCTTGCGCGCGCGAGAAGCTCGCGGCCTCGAGCTTCGATCGCGCGAGCGCCAGCGCGCCGACCTGCGGATCGCTCAGCATATCGGTAACGCTGCTGATCAGGTCGGTCTTGCGCGCCGTCTCTTCCCGGAGCGCGGCGTGGCGCGCCGTCACATGGGCCATCTCGTGGGCCAGCACTGAGGCAAGTTCGGAGGAATCATTGGCGAGGCCGAGCAGCCCGCGAGTCACGTAAAGCTGGCCGTTCGGAAGCGCGAAAGCATTGACGGCCGGCGAGTTGAGAATGGTGATGCGATAGCTCAACTCCGGCCGCTCGGAGACCGCGACGAGCCGCTCCACGACGCTTGTGAGCTTCGCCTGCAGCTTGGCGTCTTCATAGGCACCGCCATAGGCCGAGAGCACGCGCTGATGTTCGCGCTCGGTCGTCGAGGACGCATTGGCCTGCTTGGGCAGATCGGGCATGAAAATCTGGCGGCTCGACGTCGACGCGCAGCCCGCCGCGGCGAGCGCGATCAATGCCGCCAGCGCAGGTCCGGCCGTCCGCCGGCGCGTGTTGCTCACCCTGTCCGCCATCGATCCGGACACCATGCCTCTACTTTTTGGTCGTCAGTTCTTTGTCGATGAATTCAATCTGCTCCGGCCGAACCACCTCGATGGCGGGGCCATTGCGCTCCTCCACCCATCCGCGCACTTCGACCTGACGGCCGGCAAGCTTCGCAGGCGCCATCCCGGCGCCGGTGAACAGGCGCTCGTTGCGTTTGAGAATCGTGACGGTAAAGTCTTCCGACCAGCGCTGGCCGAAGTTCACATACACGATGCCACCGCTTTCGCGCACTGACGCGACCTTGCCCCCCACCACCGCGAAGCGTCCCTGTTCGCCCAGCACATCCGCGGGATTGTCCGCCTGTTTGACTACATAATATGGATCGCCCCACAGGCCAAGTTTGCGGGCGCGGGCGGCACGTTCGGCGGCGCGCAGGACTGCCCGGCACACCGGGGCGACGCCGAACGGCGAGAGCAGGGCGTGTCCGCCCGCCAGCATGTCACGCTGGACCAGGGCCTCGCCCGACGGGGTCGCGATGAAAGCGTAGGCAATGACGCGACCGTAGCGATCGGAGGCCGGGGCAGCCGTGCGTAGGATGACCTGGCGACCGAGCACCAGCGACTCCAGTGCCGCCTTCGCGGCCATGCCGGCACTTCCCTCGTCGGCGGTAGCAATCGGCGGTGTCTCGAGGGCGGCAAGGCGGACCTCGCGGCCGTCGGTGAGCCGCAGGGACTTGCCGTCGGCAACGCTCGCGACTTCGCCGGATGCGTTGCCCGCGCCGGCGCAATCGGCCGCGCGAGATACCGGCGCCGGCACTGCTACGGGCGCCGTGACTTGCGCCGTCGCCGATAGCGTCGCGAATGCGCCAACGCAAACGAGGGCCGGTGCGATCAGCATGTGCCGTCGGAGTGCCATGGCGGATAGCGGTATTACGCACCGGCAGCGCGCGCCGGCCATTCTCGTCGCGACAGCATGGTCGTCCTTCACCCGCGGGCCGCGCAGCCCGGAGCGATGGCGACGTCGACCGGAGCATCCGGCCGGCTATAGGCGGGAGGTGTCGCAGCCAAGCAAGCTCGCCGCGGAACTGAAGTGCCCCCTTCCCCGAAACGAATCACGCCACGCGATGATGTCAAAACTTGGTCCGCCGCTCGGCCTTGGTCGGGCGACCATTTTTTTCAACAACTTCCGGCCGTATTAGGCTCCTGGGAGCGCTCCGATCGGTGCTCCGACAATTGTCACAAAATAATCGCTCGACTTTCATCGCATTCCCGGCTGAAACGGCCGCCGGGAAAAAGATTCCCGATCGACAAATGCTCGGAGGGATTTGCGCATGAAGATGGTGGCGATTCTGTTGGGAATAATTTGTCTTGCGGCCGCGGTCGCCTATTTCGTGGTTCCGGCCGGCTCGCTGCCGGAATTCATTCCGGGGTACCAGGCCGGATCGAGCCGCATTCACGTGACCCATGCGGCCGTGGCTCTGGTGGCAGCCATCGTATTATTCGGCGTCGCCTGGTTCTCCGGTCGCTCGTCGCGATCGGCCATTTGATCGGAGATCGGCGCCGGGCGGGCGACACCACTTAAGCTCAGCCCGCTCGCGCCTACTCCGCGGCCCGCCTCCAGGTCACCGCATGGGCCTTCGGCTTCGCCTTGAGGCGAAGCTCGGTCAACTCCTCGCGGTCCTTCTGGCTGTTGCGGAATAGCTGATCGCGCCCCGCCTGATATTGCGGCGGGCAGTGGATGGTGTCGGCGCCATACCACGCCGCGGCCTTCATGGTGAACGACGGCTCGACCAGATGCGGCCGCGCCAGCGCCACGAGGTCGGCGCGGCCGGCCGCGATGATGGTGTTGATCTGATCGGCGGTCGTGATCGCGCCGACACACATCGTAGCCAGATCTGCATCGTTGCGAATCTGATCGGAAAACTGCGTCTGGTACATGCGGCCGTAGATCGGCTTGGCGTCGGCGGTGGTCTGCCCGGTTGACACGTCGATGAGATCGCAGCCCGCCTCGGCGAACATCCGCGCCACCTCGACGGCATCGTCTCCGGTCAAGCCGCCGTCGGCCCAATCGGTCGCCGAGATGCGCACCGACATCGGCTTGGCGGCGGGCCACGCCGCGCGCATCGCCCGGAACACTTCGAGCGGAAAGCGCATGCGATGGTCGAGGTCGCCGCCGTACTCGTCCTCGCGCGTATTGGTGAGCGGCGAGATGAAGCTCGCCAGCAGGTAGCCGTGGGCGGCATGCAGCTCGACCATGTCGAAGCCGGCGCGCTCCGCCCGCTCGACCGCCTGCACGTAATCCGCCACCGCCCGCTCCATATCGGCGCGCGTCATTTCGCGCGGCACCTGGCTGTGCGGAAAGTAGGGCAGCGGAGAAGCCGATACGGTCGGCCATGCGCCGTGATCCAGCGGCTCGTCGATGCCCTCCCACATCAGCTTGGTGGCGGCTTTGCGGCCGGCATGGCCGAGCTGGAGACAGAACCTGGCCGCCGAATTCGCGTGCACGAAATCGACGATGCGCTTCCACGCGGCCTCCTGGGCATTGGAATACATGCCGGTGCAGCCATAGGTGATGCGGGCTTCCGCCGAAACGTCGGTCATTTCGGTGAACATCAAGCCGGCGCCGCCGATCGCACGGGCGCCGTAGTGGACGAGATGCCAGTCGCCCGGCAATCCGTCCGCTGCCGAATACTGGCACATCGGCGAAACCACGACCCGGTTTTGCAGCGTCATGTCGCGCAGCCGGAACGGCTGGAACATCGGCGGTACCGGGTGCGTCGAGGTCGACATCGAAGCCCTCGCGTGCCGTTTCGACCGCCACCACGCGGTCGACGTCGTCAACGAACTCCGGCGCCCGCAGCCGCAGATTGTCATAGGTGATCGCCTTGGCGCGCGTCATCAGGCCGAACGCAAAGCGCTTGGGATTCATCGACCAGAAACGTTCGACGTGCTCGAACCAGACCAGCGATACGTCGGCCGAGTGCTGGGTCTTCTCAACCTCGTCGCGGCGCGCGGATTCGAAGCCCGCCAATGCGGCCGGGATTTCGTGCCCGCCCGCGGCGCGCATTGCGTCGTAGAGCGCAATTGCGTCCTCCATGGCGAGCTTGGTACCCGAGCCGATCGACCAATGGGCGGTCGCCTTGGCGTCGCCCAGCAGCACGACATTTTCGTGGGTCCAGCGCGCGCAGCGGATGGTCGGAAAATTGCGCCAGATCGAGCGGTTCACAGTGAGCTTGTGGCCGTCGAGCTCGCGCGCAAACACATTTTCGAGGAAACGGGCGGACGCCCGTTCGTCAAGGTTTGTAAGCCCGGCCCGCGCAAAGGTCTCGGCGTCGGTCTCCATCACCCAGGTCGAGCGGCCTGGCTCGTACTGATAGCAGTGGGCAATGAAGATGCCGTGCTCGGTTTCGCGGAAGAAGAACGTGAAGGCGTCGAACGAGCGGGTCGATCCCATCCACGAGAAACAGTTGGGCCGCAATTCGACGCTCGGTCGGAAATGTTCGGCATATGTCTGTCTGATCTGCGAGTTGATGCCGTCGGCACCGACCACGAGATCGGCGTCGCGGATCTCGGCGGGCGTTACCTCGTGCTGGAACTTCAACTCGACGCCGAGCCCGCGTGCGCGTTGACAGAGCAGGTTCAAGAGCGTCATGCGGGCGCAGCCGCAGAAGCCGTTGCCGCCGATGCGGTGGACCGTATCCTTGAAATGGATTTCGATGTCGTCCCAGTAGGCGAAATTCTCCGTAATGGCGCGGTAGCTCTCGCGATCGTAGGCCTCGAAGGTTTCCAGCGTCTGGTCGGAGAACACGACGCCGAAGCCGAACGTATCGTCGGGCCGGTTGCGCTCGAACACGGTGATCCGCGTCTGCGGCCACGCCTTCTTCATCAGGATCGCGAAATAAAGCCCGGCCGGACCGCCGCCGACGACGTGAACCTTCATGCGCATCTCCTGACGCAGCGCCGCCCGCGATCCGGCAGCGACCAAGGTCGAAAAAAATCACTCGCACCGCTTGGGCAATGCTTGAAGCTTATATATTTTAAGTCTAAACGTTCTTGGCTGCAAGAGCGTTTCGCAGAGCAGAGCGTTTTCGCATGGTGATTGAAAGACCGCAGACATGACTGCGCCAAACGGACGGCACGCCTTCGTTACCGGCGGCGGCCGCGGTATCGGCCGGGCGATCGCAACCGCCCTGACGGGGGCCGGCATGGCGGTCACGGTGACCGGTCGCAATGAAGCCGCGTTGGCGGAGACAGTGGCGCGGGGCAGCGCCCGCGGCTATGTCGTCGCCGACGTGACCGACGCACGCGCCGTCGCGGACGGCATTGGCCAAGCGGCGGCGTCCGGCGGCCCGATCGACGTTCTCATCGCCAACGCCGGCGGCGCCGAGACCGCGCCGTTCGGCAAGGCCGACCCCGACATGTTCCGCCGCATGTTCGAACTCAACGTCATGGGCATGGTCCATGCCACCCGGGCGGTGCTCGACGGCATGACGGCCCGCGGCTTCGGCCGCATCGTGGCGATCGCCTCGACCGCCGGCCTCAAAGGTTACGGCTACGTGTCCGCCTATTGCGCCGCCAAGCACGCTGTGGTGGGGCTGGTGCGGTCGCTCGCGATCGAGACCGCGAAAACCGGCATAACCGTCAACGCGGTTTGTCCCGGCTACACCGACACCGCGCTGGTGGAGGAGAGCCTCGCCCGGATCACAGCCAAGACCGGCCGCCCGCGCGACGAGGCGCTTGCCGCCATGTTGCGCGGCAGTCCGCTCGGTCGGCTGGTGAAGCCGGAAGAGGTGGCGGCAGCGGTGGTATTCCTCTGCTCGTCGGAGGCGGCTGCCATCACCGGGACCACCGTCGCGGTGGCTGGCGGAGAGGTCTGATCATGGACCACGCGACCGCCCCCCTCGACGCGGAAACCAAGGTCGCCGAGCGTCCCGACGACCACAAGGACGAGTTACGGCTGTGGCTGCGCATCTTCACCTGCAAGATGGTGATCGAGGGCGAGGTGCGCCGGCGCCTGCGCGACGCCTTTGGCGTCACCCTGCCGCGCTTCGACCTGATGGCGCAGCTCGATCGCGCGCCGAACGCCATGACGCTTGGCGAACTGTCGCGGCGCATGATGGTGACGAACGGCAATGTCACCGGCCTGGTCGACCGGCTGGTCGCGCAGCGCCTTGTGGCGCGGCGGCCCTCGCCGAGCGACCGCCGCGCCCAGCTTGTCAGCCTCACGGCGGAAGGCCGGCGCACGTTTAGAGCGATGGCGCGGGCCAATGCCGACTGGATGGCCGAGATGTTCGCCGATCTCTCGACCGTCGAATCCGAGACGCTGCTGCGCCTGCTGGCCAAGACCAAGACGTCGGTCCGCAAGGCGATCGGCAAGGAGGTCCCCCAATGACTGCCGCCAATCCCGTCACCCTGCCGCTTGCGGGTTACCGCGCCCGCCATGTCCGTTTCACGGTCGACGGCAAGGTTGCGACGCTGACGCTCGATCGCCCCGACCGCAAGAACCCGCTGACGTTCGACAGCTATGCCGAGATCGCCGATCTGTTTCGCGCGGCCGCAAAGGACAAGGGCGTCAAGGCCATCGTGGTCACCGGCGCGGGCGGCAACTTTTCCTCGGGCGGCGACGTATTCGAGATCATCGGCCCGCTGGTCGAAATGGACACGGCGCATCTACTCGACTTCACCCGGATGACCGGCGAATTCGTCAAGGCGATGCGCGCCTGCCCGCAGCCGATCGTCGCCGCCGTGGACGGCGTCTGCGCCGGCGCCGGCGCCATCATGGCGATGGCGTGCGACATCCGTATCGGAACGCCGAAAGCAAAGGTCGCGTTCCTGTTCAACCGCGTCGGGCTTGCGGGATGCGACATGGGGGCCTGCGCGATCCTGCCGCGCATCGTCGGGCAAGGCCGCGCCGCGGAATGGCTCTACACCGGGCGCGCGCTCGGTGGCGAGGAGGCCGAGCGCTGGGGCTTCTTCAACCGGCTGGTGCCGTCCGAAAACGTCCTCGCTGAGGCGCAGGTCTTGGCGGCCGAACTCGCCGCCGGCCCGACCTTCGCCAATGCCATGACCAAGCGCATGCTCGAAATGGAATGGGCGATGTCGGTCGAGTCGGCGATCGAGGCGGAAGCCATCAGTCAGGCGCTGTGCATGGAGACCGAGGATTTTGGGCGCGCGTTCCGCGCCTTCGCGGCAAAGCAGAAGCCGGTGTTCGAGGGCAACTAAGATGGCGCTCGACGACACGCTGACGTGGCCGTTCCTGGAGGAGAGCCATCGCGGTTTCGCCGAACGGCTGACGCAGTGGGCGGACGCGACGCTGCCGGGTCTGCCGGCGGGCGAGCACGATGTCGACGCCGCCTGCCGCGCCCGCGTCGCCGCGCTCGGGCAAGCCGGCTTCCTCAAGGCCGCGGTACCGTCTGACGAAAGCCCGCGGCTCGATGTTCGCACCTTGTGCCTCGCCCGCGAGATCCTCGCCTTCCGCGACGGTCTCGCGGATTTCGCGTTCGCCATGCAGGGGCTCGGCACCGGATCGATTGCGCTTTACGGCTCGGACGAACTCCGGCGCCGCTATCTGCCGCCGGTACGCGAGGGCCGGGCGATCGCCGCCTTTGCGCTCTCCGAGCCCGAGGCCGGCTCTGATGTCGCCGCGCTCGCGATGACGGCGAAACCTGACGGCGCCGCGCATGTGCGGCTCGACGGCACCAAGACCTGGATCTCGAACGGCGGCATCGCGGACCACTATGTGGTGTTCGCGCGCAGCGGCGAGGCCGCCGGCGCCAAGGGGCTCTCGGCGTTCGTGGTCGACGCCGATACGCCGGGCCTCTCGGTCGCCGAACGGATCGAAGTGATCGCCCCGCATCCGCTCGCAACGCTGCGCTTCGATGGCGTCCGCGTCCCAGTCGAAAATCGCCTCGGCGTGCCCGGCGGCGGCTTCGCGGTGGCGATGGCGACGCTCGACATCTTCCGCTCGACGGTCGGCGCCGCCGCGCTCGGCTTCGCCCGGCGCGCGCTCCATGAGACGATCGAGCGCGCCGAGACCCGCAAGCTGTTCGGCGCACCGCTCGGCGATTTGCAGATGACCCAGGCCGCCATCGCCGACAGCGCCACCGAGGTTGATGCGGCGGCGCTGCTGGTCTACCGCGCCGCCTGGATGAAGGATCGCGGCGCCGGGCGTGTCACCCGCGAAGCCGCGATGGCCAAGATGTACGCGACCGAAGCGGCCCAGCGCGTCATCGATCGCGCGGTCCAGCTTCACGGCGGCTTCGGCGTCACCAAGGGCATCAAGGTCGAGGAGCTTTATCGCGAGATCCGGGCGCTGCGCATCTATGAAGGCGCGACCGAGGTCCAGAAGCTCGTGATCGCGCGCGACTTGCTCAAGAGCCGAAGCGCGAAGCGATGATCCGGTCGGCGCACATCGATACGTTCGCGCGGGACAATCTTCCGCCTGAAGCGCTATGGCCGGAATTCAAGTTCGATCTGCCCGAACTGCATCATCCGGACCGGCTCAATTGCGTCACCGAACTGCTCGACCGCTGGGTCGAAACCGGCCGCGGCGAGCAGCCCTGCCTGATCTCCTCCGACGGGACCTTGACCTACGCCGAGCTCGCGGCCCGTACCAACCGGATCGCCAACGTGCTGGTGCACGACCTCGGCCTGGTGCCGGGCAACCGCGTTCTGTTGCGCGCGCCCAACAATACGATGATGGTCGCGGCCTATCTGGCGGTCATCAAGGCTGGCGGCGTTGCGGTCGCCACCATGCCGCTGCTGCGCGCCAAGGAACTGGTCTATCCGATCGCCAAAGCGAAGATCGCGCTCGCACTGTGCGACGCGCGGCTGCACGACGAAATGGAAAAGGCCAAGGCGCAGGCGAGCGACCTCAAGCGCATCGTCTACTGGGGCGGCGACACGCCCGACGCGAACGAGCGCCGCCTCGAAGCCCTGATGGCGAAGCCCGGCTACGACCGATTCGCCGCGTGCGATACCGCGCGCGACGACGTCTGCCTGATCGGCTTCACCTCCGGCACCACCGGCGAGCCGAAGGGCACCATGCATTTCCACCGCGACATACTGGCGACCTGCGACAGCTACGGCCGCCACGTGCTGCGCCCGCGCGCGGACGACCGCTTCATCGGCTCGCCGCCGCTTGCCTTCACGTTCGGGCTCGGCGGGCTCGTGCTGTTCCCGCTGCGGGTCGGCGCATCGTCGGTGCTGCTCGAACGGGCGCCTCCCGACGAACTGGTGACCGCGATCGTGAAGTACCGCGCCACCGTGTGCTTCACGGCGCCGACCGCCTACCGGGCGATGCTGCCGAGGCTCGCCCAGCACGACGTATCGTCGCTGCGTGTATGCGTGTCCGCCGGCGAGACGCTGCCGAAGGCGACGTTTGACGCCTGGTTCGCGGCGACCGGCATCAACATCATGGACGGCATCGGGGCGACCGAGATGCTGCACATCTTCATCGGCTCTCCCGAGGACGAAACGCGCCCCGGCTCGACCGGCCGGGTCGTGCCCGGCTACGACGCCATGGTGATCGACGATGAGGGCCGCGAGATGCCGCCCGGCATCGCCGGCCGCCTTGCGGTGCGCGGTCCGACCGGCTGTCGCTATCTCGCCGACACCCGCCAGTTCGTCTACGTGCAGAACGGCTGGAACGTCACCGGCGACACCTACGTGATGGATCAGGACCGCTACTTCTGGTACCAGGCGCGCTCCGACGACATGATCATTTCCGCCGGCTACAACATCGCCGGCCCCGACGTCGAAGCCGCGCTGCTGACCCATCCGGCGGTCGCCGACTGCGGCGTCGTCGGGGTCGCGGACGACGAGCGCGGCCAGATCGTCAAAGCCTATGTGATCCTGCGGCCCGACCACGGCGGCGACGCCGCCCTGACCAAGCTGCTGCAGGATCACGTCAAGGCGGCGATCGCGCCGTTCAAATATCCGCGCGCCATCGAATACGTCACCGAGCTGCCGAAAACCCAGACCGGCAAGCTCCAGCGCTTCGAACTGCGGCGCATGGCGGCCGCGAGCCGCAAGCCGTGAGGCCGCAAGCCGTGAGGCCACAAGCCCTGAAGCCGCAAGTCTTGAAGCCATAAGTCCTGAGGAGACCGGATGACCGAGCGCTCGATTGAAAAGCCCGCACCGCCCCGCACCGGCGGCATCCTCCAGCCGTCGGGCTGGCCGCAGCCCAAGGGCTATGCCAACGGCATCCGGGCGCGCGGCGACATGGTGTTTGTCGGCGGCATGGTCGGCTGGGACGTGGACGGGCGCTTTCCGGACGGCCTCGTCGCGCAGACGCGGCTCGCGCTCCGTAACATCGTCGCGGTGCTGGCCGAGGGTGGCGCTACGCCGGAACACGTCGTGCGCCTGACCTGGTACGTGGTCGACATGGACGAATACCGCGCGGCGCGACGCGAACTCGGCCCCGCCTATCGTGACGTGATGGGCGCCCATTTCCCCACCATGGCGCTGGTCGAGGTGAAGCGGCTGGTGGAGCCCGCCGCGCGGGTCGAGATCGAGGCGACGGCGGTGGTGCCGTCGTAGGCCCGCCGTTCGCGCGCGTGGGCAAACCGCGACGCGGCCCGGATGAGCGGTCGTGGCTTCGCGACCGCGACATCCGGGACCGTCCTCACCGATCGCGCGGGCGCCCCGGATGTCGCTACGAGGGTCGGCAATATCCACGCCCCGCGGCTTCCCTGATTGCAGGGAAAGTATCAGTGAAGTGCGCAGCCCGGATGTCGCTGCGCTCATCCGGACTAGGGCGGCTACAGCGTTGCGGCTCACAATGACGCCGGTGCGCGCGCCGGCAGGTAGTGCAGCACGCGGCGCTCCAGCACGATGACGGCGAGATAGCACACGCTGCCGACCACGGTCAGCATCACGATCGACACGAACACCATCGGGGTGTTGGCCTGGCCCTCGCCGAAGCTCAGCAGATAGCCGAGCCCGGCATTGCCGCCGACCAGTTCGCCCACCACGACGCCGACCACCGCGAGCGTCGAGCCGATCCGCAGCCCGGCGAACATCGGCGGCATCGAGGTCGGGAATTCGATCTTCCAGAAAATCTGCGCCCGCGTCGCCTTGAACGCGCGGGCGAGATTGACAAGATCGGGATCGACGTTGCGCACCGCCGTCAACACGTTGACCATCACGGGGAAGAACACGATCAGGATCGCGACCAGGATTTTCGGATAGACCGTGAACCCCATCCACAGAATGAACAGCGGCGCGAACGCCACCTTGGGGGCGATCTGCAGCGCCAGGATGTAGGGCGACAACGCCACCTCGGCGACCGGCGACAGGCCGAGCAGATAGCCGAATAGGGCGCCAAGCAGGCTGCCGAGCAGAAAGCCGGCGAGCACTTCCGCGGTGGTGACGGCGGTGTGCATCACCAGGTGATTGACGTGCCACATCCGCAAGGTCTCGTCCCACACCATGGACAGCGGCGGCACGATGAAGCTCGGGATGCCAAGCGCCTCCGGCCCCCATTGCCACGCCGCCAGGAACACGATCAGCAGCACGACGCTCGCCGCCGTTCCCCGCCGCATCATCGAAGTGTTGGACGTGGCAGTGCTCATGAGGCGTTCCAGAGTTGGAGGCGGATGTTCGGTTCAGGCCAAATCCGCCGCCCGGATTTCGCTGCTAGTCTAACAGCGAAAGTAACAGCGTATTTGCAAGAAATCGGCCATTTTTGGCCACTTTCGGCACTTTTCGCCATTCATTTTATCAGCGCTTCCAGAGGCTTCGAGGTCAATTCCCTGCGCGGTCGCCGAGCACGGAATTGCAATTGCGCGAACAGCGAATGCATTTTGCGGAACAGGGAATGAGCCGCGAATGTGCTGCTCGGTCTCAACGGCCGTTGTTTTGTGAATGATGCACATCGTCATGGTTCGAGTCGTTGGGGTAGCTGGTGGTTCGTCTGTCCAAGCCAGCGATTTGATGCCAATCGAAACAATAGGACTATTCCTATATTCTGTCAAACGAATTCCTGGTTTGGGTTACTGTGCCTCATAGGCGAGCGCTGCCATGGCCCCCTAAAACCGCCGTGGTGCGTCCGGCAACGGATAGCAGCCGATGGTTACGTAGCGGCCCAGCAGGTAATTCAGCGACCGATCATGACTTGCTTTTTTTAATCGCCGAGACACAGCCCTTTGACAGTTCGTGGAAATGCTTACGCATGCAAGCCCGCCGCTTTCCCACATCAGAAATCACGGACTCGCAGAATTGATGAGCGTCGCCGGTACATGCCTCGCGCACTGCTTCACTGACGGCAGCCGCCGGTACCGAACTGTAGAGACCAAGGACAAGGGCGACGAAGGCAGTTCCGATCAACGTGTGACGTGTCATTTGCGACTCTCCATCAGGGCTGGATCAACCCCAATCCAAACCAGATCGCCGGTTCATATTCAACAGCCTTTGTCGATGCGATGGTCCCCGCGAGGCAGGAGAGGCTCTGGAAGGGGCCGAGAAAATTGGACAGTCATCATTGTTCCTCGGCAAATCATCAGAGAGCTGAAAATCCGCAGTTAGTGATTCTGATGGCCGGCTGAGGACGCAGTCCTGATCAATAGCTAGAAAAGTAGGCCACCGGGCGCGGCCATCTCTTGCTGCCTCTGAGATTAACGTGCGCTGGCGCGCATCCAGATCGCGGCCAAAGTCGCCGAGCAATGCTCTAAACCAGGGTCCGCGGTCGGCAAGAATATAATGATCTCACTTGCCTCAGAAATTCGGTTTGTCCCCCGTAACTGGGGTGCCGAACTTGCGTGACTTCCTTGTCGGCTGCTACACGCGAAAGACTTTTAGCGGCATCGTTTCCAATCGCCACCATCCGCTTCGGGCGAAGAAGAACGCAGAGTTCGGCAAGAACTTCTTCTCCAGCAGTTCGTTCGGTCGAATTGTGGGCCCTATTGCTAAACGGGTTACGGGGCTGATGCGGATGTAGTGGAAAGACATTCCACAGAAAGATCGGAACCTCAATTTCCTCCAGCACGCTCCAGATCACAGCCGCGGTCCTTTCGGCAACCGGTTGTCCCTTAGTGGGCCGTTCCGCGGTCAGGCCCCATCGCCGGGCGTGGGCAGTCATATGCAAATCATCGGTGAGGGCAAGCCCGGTGCGACGACCGCCGCGATGACCAAGATCGCGGCCAATCCAGATTAAATCCACTTCGCACCGTATCGCCGCAGAAAGCATAGCGGTCATGGCCTTCGCTCTCCTCTGCGGCGCATCGACTTTGTCGTGAACTGCGCAGCGGCTCGCATAGGGATTGAATGTATCCTCAAAGGAGAGCCTGCATAGTGCAGAGACGAACTCGGCCGGGTTCAAATTTACTTCCCTCCCTACAACAAGTACTCAATTCTCCGATTAGCTCTATTGCCAACTACAGTTCCTCCGCTATTTGCCTTGATTTGACGAAACACGCTATAGCCCTGAAGAATTGCGTCCTCCCAGAGATTGAGCGGACATTGCTCAACTTCGTAGCCATTAACAAACTGGCTTACAGTTTTCAGGATGTCGAACGAGACGCTCTGTTGCCGCTCCAAAAAGTTGAGAAGTTTCGCGCGTGAAAAAATCCACGCAGACAGGCCCTCCTCAACGACAATCGCTCGACCGCTGTCTTGGGTCTCATCCACTTGCGGCTTGCTCTTGCGTTTGTGCTTAATAAGTGCGCGGAACGTGGGTGACCAATGCAATACGGCCGCATGCGCGAAGTGAAACACATCGTGAAAGCGGTAACCGTCGGGGTCACCGATGTTGTCCGTGAGAGGGTCGCCGATGAACACGCCGTTCCACTGAAGACAGCTCTGGCCGCTTTTCCTCTCTCGGATAACGATCTCGAATTCGGCGGGAATTCTTTCGTCGTCGGTGAATTCGCTGTCAAATGTTGGCAGTTGGGAAATATCGGAAGCCAGAAAGCGCCCACGAACTTTCGCAAGATTCAGCCGAGCGACCTCCGCAAACGAGACACCTGCCGCTTGCAATGCTTGGAGGTAGCAGTCAGCAAACGTAATGAGTTTTACTTGCACACCCGATTGCCCCTTCGATGTGTATAGCAGGTCAGCTGCTGCTTTGCCGAGACCGAGAAGAGTGTTGTCAAGGTTCGGAAGGGCTGTAACGCTCGACACTTCTGACAATGTGCCAGACAACAGACCGCTTGCCGCCACTTCGGTTTTATACTTCCCGTTTCTGGTAGCATTAGCCAGAATTTGGTCCATACCGACATCGTGTCGTTTACAAAGCGCGTTGAAGTACCAAAGCGCATCGCCAAACTCTTCTTCAACGGCTTGCCGATAGCCGATAAAGGCGTCGCCCTCACGCTTGTGCTTTTTGCTGGCGGCCATTACCCCACCTACTTCGCCAAAAAGTCCAAGTAGGATCGGTTGTAAATCAGTGTCGGAGAAACGGTCGGTGGCCTTCGCCCCGTCTATATAGTCTCGGAGCAAGATCGACGGCTTTTCCGAGCGGGTGCTGATCATGGGGTGCGAACCCAGTCCAGCGGTTCAGCCACATATCCGTGCTCACCCAAAGAACGTATCCATGCGACAAACGCATCGATGAGTTCTTGAGGAAACTCGCTTTTGTGATTGCGCTTCGCGCAGATATCGATGCCGTCGAAGTTTCGAAAACGGGCTGGGATCTTCGGACCTGAGCCGCCCCAGTAAACATAGTCGCGTGCTATAAGGACCCTATTGGCACTGGTATCAGTTGCTATGTTAGCAGGATTCGGGCTCCCGTCCTCCAGCGAGTGATGAGAATTAAGCTGAATCCATTTTGTGCTTCCTGGAGGTTTAGAATAGATGTTATCCCCAAATGCTTGCTTCTTACTGCTTCGCAGATTTGGTTTTTTTTGTCGGAAACGCGGATCGGACCAATATTCTTCGAAGGTCAGGGTCTCATCGACCTTCATTGCATGCACGAGATAGCCCGTTCGTTTTCGTTGCGCTGTTCCGGTGCTGACAACCCAGTGCCCTATCTCCGCCGCCCTTCTGATCCCTGGCTTACATGTTGCGAGGGTGCAGACCCCATGAAAGGGGTTTGGTGCAAATCCAAAGTCGCGCGCAACGACATAACAAAATAGCCGCATGGCACTATCCTAACATCCGTAACGTTTGATTGGTCGGGGGACACGCTTGGTGCCGTCCGGGTTCTCCCAGTCAGTAATCTTACCGTTGATAGCATCAATAATTCGATCGGCATTCCAGCCCACGACCGCGTCCGCGTATTTATCAAGCGATCTCGGTACTTCACAGTTGTTATGACCGTGCGCCCAAACACCTATGATTTGCTTGCCCTGCTTTTCAGCGTACTCAATCTCCCAGTCGACCCATTTGCTCTCCTTGCTCTTGGGCGTGACGTACGTAATGAACGTTCCTGCCCAATTGATCTGCGGGGCCAAGATTTCTGATTTAATGTAATCCGCCGATTCAGCACCGTTTTCCTTGCCTGCGTGGATGGAGGCGTCACGAATTGTCATGCCTTTACCTGCAAGTAAATCTTTTAGCTTTTGAAGCCCATCATCGTCGTCGTGGACGTGGCTTATGAATACGTTCTTCGTCGTTTCATCGGCCATGGTACATTGCCTTTGAGAATCGATATAACGGAGGTTAGACGTCCGGATAGCACAATTTTTGTCATTCTCCCAAGAGTAGGCCCCGGCATGCTGCCCCCTGTTTTGGAAATCTATGTGGTCTGGCATCCGGCCGATGCGATCGGGCGCCAAATCGCTGATGAATTTGTCCACCATTTTCGTGGTACGGCCTTCACTGGCCTTATCGGTGGCGCGGTTGAAGTATTCATTCGTAGCGAGGGATGGACGGAAGGGGCTGGCGCTCCACGTCCAATTCCCACGCCCGCCAGCCTGCCGCCTAACGGTATCGAGGTAGCTGAGTTTACGGCTATCGTTCCGCTTTTGGGCAACGAGGTGGCGTCTGCGGTGGAAAACGGGGGGCCTTGGAGAAATTTCATGCAGTCTATCGCGGAGGCTCAACAATCGAGCCCACAGCGTGTAGGCGTGTTTCCCTATCGAATCGACCCGGCGGCTATGAACGGAACGGCCTTAGCGACAATCTTGGGCATCTATCACTGCATTGCAGGAACGCCCCCGCAACAGCCCGACGACACCGCGCCGGGGCTACGCTGTCGTGATTTGTCACAAGGTTTGGCGCAATTTGTTTCAGGCGACCCTACCTCCCGGTTGACGGCGTTCATCAGCCACACAAAGCACGGTGCCTCCGCTGAGACGGGGGATGTGAAAGCTCTCGTGGCGCTGGTTCGGAGGGTGATCGCTGAAACACATCTTCAAGAATTCTTTGATGCAAGCGATCTGCAACCGGGAACGGACTGGAGCAATGAACTTCAAAACTACGCGGCGACAAGCGCACTTCTCGCCTTGCGCACTGACCTATATCCAAGTCGAGAGTGGTGCCAGAAAGAAGTGCTTATTGCGAAGCGTAGCGGAATGCCTGTCATCATTTTGGACGGCATCGGCTACGCCGAGGAGCGCGGCTCATTTCTTATGGATCACGTCCCTCGCGCACCGATCAAATTCGACGGTGTGGAATGGAAACGTCGGGACGTTTATCGGGCGCTAAACCTTCTTGTGGACGAATGTTTGAAGAGAGCTCTTTGGGCTCGCCAGCATGAGCTTGCCAAGGATCGGCACGATCTCAAAGTGTCATGGTGGGCTCCGCACGCGCCTGAGCCCGTTACGCTTGCGCAATGGTTGGAAACAGCAAAAGCCCAAGATGCGTTGCCGAACGGCGATACAAAACTTCGCATCCTGCATCCCGACCCTCCCCTTGGACCAGACGAAAGGGCGGTGCTTGAGCAAATGCTATCTTTCGGCGGCCTCGGAGGAAAGCTCGACGTGATGACCCCAAGGCAACTAGCCGCGCGTGGTGGCTGATGGCTCACGACACCTTCTCAGAACAGGCCCTATTGGCGCCCGATGCGCTTATTGGCCTTCGGATCGCAATCTCTGCGTCAGAAAGCACCGATCTCGGCCGTCTCGGGCTTGTGGAAACGCACTTTCGGTTGGCGTTGGGCGAGATCGCGCGCAGTATTTTGGTAGGCGGCGGGAAACTCGCCTATGGCGGCCACCTCGATCCGGGTGGTTATACGACATTCCTATTGCACGAGTTGCAGCGCTACAGTCGACGTGATCGCCCTCTGCGCGTCTACCTGGCTTTGCAAGAGCATCGAAAACTGTCGCTGGATGATCTGGGGAAGCAGAAAGCTGAGCTAGGTCTCTTTGGAGAAATAGTCTGCCTTGACGCCGACGGAACGGTGATTAAGTCGCGTGCGAACCGTGGGCTGGCTCCTGAACCAATCAGCGACATTTCTGTGCGACGGAAAAGTCTGACGGCCTTGCGGCACCGCATGGCCGAGGATACTAGCGGCCGTGTAATAATCGGCGGTAAGAGAGAAGATTTTCAGGGTGACTTGCCCGGCGTCCTGGAAGAAGCGTTGATTTCCTTGAATTGTGGCCAACCGGTATACTTGGTTGGCGGCTTCGGCGGCGTCACTGCCGATATCATTAAGGCGCTCTGCGTTGAAGATGGCGTGTGGCTGCCGCCGCGTTATGATGCTGGCAACGTTGATGAACGTACGACGAAGGGGCTGGCTCAATTGTCCGAGATCGCTGCAGGAAAAAATTGGAATGGTTTGGACAACGGTCTGTCAGTTGAGGAAAATAGACGATTGGCTGCTACGCCTCGTCCGAGCGAAATCGCGGCATTGGTCAGTCTGGGATTAGGACGACGCTTTTCGAAATCTACTGCACTGCCTTAAATCACCCGGGCACGCCCAGCGCCGCAACGGCAATCACGACATGACCTGGTCATTCAATCACCACCCAAGTCGGCGCGTGATCGCTCGCGCCCGGTTTCCCGCGCACCGCCTTATCGACCCCCGCGCGCTTCAAACGTGGCGCAAGCGTCTGGCTTAACAGGAGATGATCGAGGCGAAGTCCGGCGTCGCGCTCGTAGCGCTTTCTCATGTAGTGCCAGAATGTGTAGATGCGCTCGTCGGCATGCGTTGCGCGGATGGCATCGGTCCATCCTTGCTTCACCAGCCTTGCATAGGCGGCGCGGCTTTGCGGTTGCACCAGCGCGTCGTCGTTCCATGACGTGGTCGGATAGATATCGATTTCCGTCGGCGCCACGTTGTAGTCGCCTGCCAGCACGACAGGAACTTGTTCGCGCAGCAGACGGCGCGCGTGCGCCGCGAGGCGCTTGAACCATGCCAGCTTGTAGTCGAACTTCGGTCCCGGCTGCGGATTGCCGTTCGGCAGGTAGATGCAGCCGACCAGGATGCCGTCGACGGCCGCCTCGATGTAGCGCGCCTGCGTATCTTCGGGGTCGCCGGGCAACCGGGTTCGCGTTACGATCGGCTCGGCATTGTGCGCCAGGATGGCGACGCCGTTCCATGTCTTCTGGCCTTGCCAGACGGCGTGATACCCGGCTCGCTTGATCGCCGGTGCAGGAAACTCCGCATCGCTGCACTTGAGTTCCTGCAGGCAGACGATGTCGGGCTTTTCCGCCTTCAACCATTCGCGCAGGTTGGAGAGTCGGCGATTGATGTCGTTGATGTTGAAGGTCGCGATTTTCATGCGCGCTGACGGTTAGAGAAGTGCAAGACGTTGACGTAGCCCGCATGAGCGGAGCGATATGCGGGTTTGATGTTGGACGCGGCGGACCCGGATGTCGCTGCGCTCATCCGGGCTACTCTCTCGCTTGCACCCATTAATTTCTGATTCGTCATGCCCGCGCTTGTCGCGGGCATCCACGTCTTAAGACCCGCGCACGTACAAAGACGTGGATGGCCGCGACAAGCGCGGCCATGACGAGACGACCCGAACCTCACCGCCGGTCGGTGATTGCCGGCGGCTTGGGTGGCGGCGATCGATTGGACATCATGCCGCCCGCCTTCCTGAAAAACGTAATCCAATAAATCAGCAGCAGGAGCGGCGCTCCGATGTCAAAGGCGACGTCGAGGCCCGGAATGGGTTCGATCGGAATCGCAAGGGCTCCGGCCGCGACCGTCGCTCCGACCCGATAGGTGAATGCCGTCAGCAAGCGCTTTAGCGGGTTGTCGTCGGGCATCCTGGCGATGGCGACGATCAGCACGATAAGCAGCGCCGTCATCACGGCGATGAAGATGAGCAGGTCCCGGAAGATTTCGCCGATCGTCGACAGAGCTACCATTGCCGGGTCCTCCAATCAGCCGCCATTGTCCTCTAATTAGAGCGGATCTCTGGTCAGGTTGAACCATTTTTGATGAGTCATGGCCGGCCTCATCAGGCCATCCACGCCTCTCTTGCCGAACGGCTGCAAGAAAGACGTGGATGCCCGCGACAAGCGCGGGCGTGACGGTGGAAAGATGATTCGATCACATCCGAACATGCTCCAGCGCAGCGCGGGCAGGCGAAACGCACGGCACGCCGGCGGCCGGATGATCGCCGGCCGCCGGCTTTTTTGCACGTCAAATCGCTTGGCCGATTACCGGTCGTCGTGGGGATCGCGGCGCCTGTCCCGGACCGTTCCGGTGCCATTGCCATACCGGTAATGCCGGTATTGGTAGCTCGGATAGTACGATGGACCGTAGACCGATCCGCTGACGTAACCCTGCGCCGACGCCGGTACCGGCGCCACGGACCCAGCGGCGATGGCGATCAGCGCGGCCGTGCCAACGGCGGCGGCCACTGCTTTGATGTTTCTCTTCATGTTCAGGCTCCTTTTGGCCCTCGCCCGTCTGTTTCTCAACTGACGGACACATCATACCGTTCAGGAGCCGATCAACTTTTTTGTTGGAACCTTTTCGCGTTTTACCGCGGCGCGTGGCAAGGTCCGGTTTACCCGCCGCCCGGCGGCTCGCCGAGCGCGGTTTCGTTGATGTCGAGGCGGTCCATCAGGCGCGCGACGTAGTCGTGGACTTTCGCATCCTGGCGGCGCGCGATCGGGTGTTCGCGCCCCGGCAGGTCGATCGCGATTTCGTCGATGATGCGGCCGGGCCTCCGGCTCATCACCAGCACGCGGTCGGACAGCGTCACCGCCTCGACGAGGTCGTGGGTGATCAAGAGCGCGGTCTTGCCGGCGCGCTTCAGGGTCTGGGCAAGGTCGCGCTGCAGCACCATGCGGGTCTGCGCGTCCACCGCCGAGAACGGCTCGTCGAGCAGCAGCACCGATGGATCGACCGCGAGCGTGCGCGCCAGGGCGACGCGCTGCCGCATGCCGCCGGACAATTGATAGGGATAGCGCCCGGCGAACTCGGCGAGGTTGAAGGCCTCCAGCAACGCCTGGGCGCGGGCGCGGCGTTCCGCCGCCGGAACGCCCTGGATCTCCACCCCGAACATCACGTTCTCCGCGATGGTGCGCCATGGCAGCAGCAGGTCCTTCTGCAGCATGAACGCGACATGGGCGTTGGGCCCGGCGACGCGCTCGCCGTCGACGAAAGCCTCGCCGGAGCTCGGCGCCATCAGGCCGGATCCGATGTTGAGGAGCGTGCTTTTGCCGCAGCCGCTCGGGCCGATCAGCGACACCACCTCGCCGTCGCGCACCGCAAAGCTCACCTCGCTGATGGCGGTGACGGTTTTTTCAGCCCCGCCTGCCGCGAAATGCATCGTCACGTTGCGGTATTCGAGGCGCACGGGGCCGGACATCAGCTCACACTCGGTGTTGTCGGCCCATTGCGCGTTTCGCGGCGCGCCCGCATGGAGTATAGTGAAATCGCCGCGAAAAACGCTGTCGGAGTCTATTCGGAACCGGCGCGATATTTATGGCGCGAACATTGTCCATGGCAAGGAAGACTTGAACATGAGCGTAGAGAAGATGTCCGCGAACGACTTGGCGGCGAAAATTCCGTCCGCAGCCGTGGCGCAAGGCTCAACGCGGCGTGGCGTGCTGCGCGGGACCGCGGGCGCGCTGCTCGGGGGGCTCGGGCTCTCGGGTCTTGGTGTCTCAGGTCTTGGTGTCTCAGGTCTTGGTGTCTCAGGTCTTGGCGGCTTGGGTCTTGGACTTGCGGCCTCGACCCCGCTGCGGGCGGCGGAAAGCCTCACCTATCTGTTCCCGGCGCCGCCGCTGCTGCCCGCGTTCGGACCGATCCAACTCGCCAAGGGCAAGGGCTATTTCGCGGAGGCGGGCCTCGATGTGGACTTCGCGGTCGGGCGCGGCGGCGTCGATGTGGCAAAGCAGGTCGGCGCCGGCAATGCGCTGATCGGCGGCATCGTGGCGGACGGCCCCATCATGGTGCGGCAGAACGGCGTGCCCATCAAGATCGTCGCGGTGTTCGGCGGCAAGGGCTTCATGCAACTCGTGGTGCGGGAGGATTCCGGCATCGAGAAGCCGGCCGACCTCAAGGGTAAGACCATCACGGTGATGTCCTATCAGGACACGACGTTCTACGCCCTGCTCGGCCTGCTCGCGAGCGTTGGGCTCACCCAGGACGACGTCAACATCCAGTCGGTCGGTCCTACCGGCGTGTGGGAATTCGTCGCCGCCGGCAAATCGGTCGGCATGGCGGGCGTGCCGGACTGGATTCCGCCGGTGCAGGCGGCGGGCGTGAAGGTCAAGGTGATCCCGACCGACGAGTTCTTTCCCCACATGGCGCAGGGAATCGGGGTGTCCGACAAGGTCATCAAGGAAAAGCCCGAACTGGTGCGCGCCTTCGTCAAGGCGGCGCTGCGCGGCATGAAGGACATCATGGACGACCCCGACAAGGCGGGCGTGGACTTTGTTAAGTTCGTGCCGGACTGGGCCGGCAAGGAAGGCGCCGTGAAGGCCGCGTTCGTCTACTATGATAAGTACGTCTATCCGGGCCAGAAGGTGCTTGGCGAGATCGAC
This sequence comes from uncultured Alphaproteobacteria bacterium, assembly GCA_963747835.1. GTDB lineage: Bacteria > Pseudomonadota > Alphaproteobacteria > Rhizobiales > Xanthobacteraceae > JAJPKK01. The sequence continues at coordinate 30,569 of CAVVGO010000008.1, read as the reverse complement.
CCGCAGCGGCTCTCCAACCTGCAGGATTTCTATCTCGCCAAGGGCCTGATCCAGCGCAAATCGCCGGTCGAGGACCTTTACACCAACGCGTTCATACCGCGTACGTGAAATAGCCCGCGGCTTGCGCGACCCTCGCGCCGCGGCAGCCGGTTATTTGCGCCGGCTATTTCTTGGCGTAGCTTTCGGTGCCCTGCCAACCGTTCACGGAAACATCGAAGATGATGCCGTCCGGGTCCTTGAACTTGCGTTCGAAATTGCCGTGTCGGTCGTCGCCGAGATCGAAGAAGAACTTGCCGCCATGCGCCTCGATGCGCTTCTGCGTCTCGGCGAGATCCTCGACCTGAAAGCCGAAATGGTGCGCGCCGACAAAGCTGCTGCCGTCCGCCAGATCGGACGCCTTGGCGCCCGCGCTGCCCGTGAAGTTGAGGAGCGCGAGATTGATGACGCCATCGCTCATGTAGATCGCCGAGCCGATCTCCAGATCTTCCCGGGCGATGCGTTTGAGCTCGAACACGTCCTGATAGAACGCCGCGGCCTTGTCGAGATCCTTCACCACGACGGCAAAATGGCGCAGACGGGCCATGCAATCCTCCTTGCGGGCGACGCTGCCGCGCGGCGCGGCGGTCACGAACATGTGCGTCATCATAGGCAAGCGGCGGTGACGCGCAAATGCTTTGTGGCCCCGCTGGCCGCGCCACCGGGCCGTTCGCCATGACGCATCGCCATGCCGAGATCGTGGGGGCCGGCTTTGCCGGGCTTACGGCGGCGTGCGCGCTGGCGCGGCGCGGCTGGAGCGTGCGCCTCCACGAGCGTTCCGACCGGCTGCGCACCACCGGGGCCGGCATCTATGTCTACGAGAACGGCCTGCGCGTGCTGGAGGCAGTCGGTGCCTATGCGGTTTCGGTCGCGGGGGCGCAGCCGGCCCATACCCGCGAGGTGCGCGACGACCGCAACCGGGTGATTTCGGTGCACCGCTGGTCGGGCAGCCGCGTGTTCAGCATCGTGCGCCAGAACATCATCAACGCGCTGGCGGCTTCGGCCGCGAAGGCGGGCGTCGAGATCGTCACCGGTTCGGTCGCGTCGGGGGCGACCGCCGACGGCGAACTCGTGCTGGCGGATGGGCGCCGCCTCAAGGCCGACCTGATCGTCGGCGCCGACGGCAGCAATTCGAGCGTGCGCGATTCCCTCGGCCTGATCTCGACGCGGAAATACCTGGTCGATGGCTGCACCCGCATGCTGCTCGACAAGACATCGGCGGAGCGGGCCGCGGCGGACGGGGCAAAGACAATCGAATACTGGTCCGGCACGCGGCGCGTTCTCTATACGCCGTGCAGCGAGAGCGAAATCTACATCGCGCTGACCATGCTCGACCGCGATGATGTCGCCAAGGCGCTGCCGGTCCGCAAGGACGCCTGGAAGCGCGCGTTCCCGCATCTCGAAGCGCTGATCGACCGGTTCAACGATCAGGGCCGCTATGACCGCTTCGAGTTGATCAAGTTGCGCCGCTGGTCGGCCGGGCGCGTCGCGGTGATCGGAGATGCCGCCCATGCGCTGCCGCCGAACATCGGGCAGGGCGGCGGCTGCGCCATGATGAACGCACTGTCGCTCGCGGTGCATCTCGAAGGCGAGCCTGACGTGCCGGCGGCGCTCGCGGCCTGGGAGCGGCGCGAGCGCCCGCTCACCGACCACACCCAGCGCATGTCGGTGCTGCTTGGACTTCCGACCACCTGGCCGCCGCCGCTGCGCGCGTTCGCGCTGTCGCTCGCCGGCCGCTCGAAGTGGCTGGTGCGGCAGCGCACCCGCACCGCGCTGCATCGGCCGACCGGGACGTAGGCGACGCGAAGCCAGTAAATCCGTAGCCCGGGTCGCGCGCCACCGGTTCTCGTCAAAACGGCATCGTGATGCCGTCCATGGCGGCGTCGCAATTGACAAGGTCGACGCGTTTCCACGCGATCCGGGTGGCGCCGCCGGCCGCGACCAGGCGATGCAGCGCGGTGCCGCCGAACAGGCGCTGGGCGTCGCGGCGGAATTCGATCATGATGAACTTGGAGCGCACCGTGCAGGCGTCGCGCTGCGCGTCTTCGATCGACACGTTGGTGACGATCCGGCTGGTGCGCGAGCGCGGCTCCTGGGAATACATGCGCGGGCTCGCGAGCCGCCGCACCCGCGTTTCCATCAGGCGGCGGTCGTCGTAGATCAGCGAAACGGTTTCGAACGGGTCGGCCTGATCGGGTTCGCTCGGGACCCAGTACCAGGCGTCGGGCTGGAACAACGCGAGCCAGTCGTCGAACTTCGCCTCGTCCAAGAGCCGCGCCTCTTGCAGCAGGAAGGCCTCGCAGACGGCGAGGTCGAGCGGCAAGCTCCTCGCCCGCCGCGCCGCCGGGCGAGGAGGCGCACCGGCGCTGCGCCGCGCCCGTGCGGCGGCCTTCGGTTTCGCCGTCTGCTTCTTCGTCTGCTTCTTGGCCACGGCTGCCGCGATCAGGAGGCGACGCGCGCGGCGCGTTCTTCGGGGCGATCTTGTCTGCGACCCTTGGCGCCGCCTTTGGCGTCATCGCCCGTCATGTAGGCCACCCACGCATCGAGCATGTTGCGGATGTAAACTTCGCTGGTCGAGTTCTTGCCGCGGCGGCCGCCGTGGCTGTCGGGCACGTCGCTGTCGAAACCGCGGCCGACCTCGATCCATTCGGCGCCTTCGCTGTGCAGGCCCATGTTGATGCGATTGTAGATCTCCAGGTCGTCGGTCAGCACCAGCGAGCCGGTGCCGTTGACGGTGTTGGCGAAGCTGATGGTGTTGCGGAACATCTGGTCCGGCGCGCCCTTGAGGCGGAAATTGTAGGTGTGGACGACGGTGCGGTCGACCGCGATGGGATGCACGACGCGGATCTGCTGGAACTGGCTCATGAACGACAGGTTCGGATAGACGTTGCTGTTCCAGCGCCGGACTTCGAGGATGCGTTGCGTCTCGCGCTTGCCCTTGCGGGCTTCCAGCGCCGCGATGTATTCGCGAAACAGCGGGTCCTTGAGGGCGGCCACGAGCTTGGCGTCGTCATGGTAGTCGCCCAGATAGCTGTGGCCGTTCGGATAGGTCCAGATGCCGACCTGCGATTCCCAGAAGCTGTAGGGGGCGCCGTTCTGCCGCATCTGGCGGATCGCGATCTCGCCGGAACCGTCAGAGTGAACGTCGTCCGGCTGCTTCTGCGCCGCCTCGATCGAGGAGCGGTGCGTGAAGATCGGATGGGCGGCGTCGCACAGGTTTTCCAGATAGAGCTTCCAGTTGGCGTCATAGGCGTGGCGGAAGGTGCCGCCCGCCATCTCGATCTCGCCGTCCGGCGCGCGGTCGACCATGTCGTCGAGCGAGGTCGTCATATGGCCGAGGAAGTCTTCGAGGCTCGCTCCGTCGGCGGCTTCGCTCGCGAACACGAAACCGCGATAGCTCGCGACCCGGGGCAGGCGCACCATCGCGGTGTGGGGATTGCGCGGATCGAAATCGCGCGGGTAGCCGTGCTGCAGCGGCACCGCCTTGAGCCGGCCGTCGAGATGATAGGTCCAGCCGTGATAGCAACAGGTGAACTCGTCGGCGCTGCCCTTCTCGGTCGCCACCACGAGCGAGCCGCGATGGGCGCATTGATTGTGGATGACCCGGACCGCGCCGTCCGCATCGCGCACCAGCACGACCGGCTTTCGGCCGATGCGGGTGGCGAAATAATCGCCGGGTTTCCTGATCTGGCTTTCGTGCCCAACGTAGATCCACGCGGTGCCGAAAATCCGCTCCAGCTCGAGTTCGAAGATGGCCGGATCGGTGTAGATCCGCCGGTGCACGCGGCCGGGGTGCACAAAATGTGAAACGTCTTCGATCATGAGATCAGCATCTTTTGTGCGCGGGTTCTGCCGGCCAGGCTCGTCGGCGGTGAGCGCGGACGATACACGCGAAACGAGACCGACGCCAACCTGGCGGATGGCGTGGCGGCACGTCGTTCAGACTTGCCCCCGATCGGGCAGCCTCCTGCTTGCGACCGGCCGCCGTCGATCCTACGTATTGTCTTCCGCCCGCTTGAGCGAACGCGCTTGGCGCGCGTCGTGCTCGCCCGCGCGGCGAAAACCTTGGAGCTTCGATGTCCGTCACCATGCCGGCCGCAACCGACCCCGCCCTTGATGCGCGCGCGCCGCGCCGCGTCCGCCACGAGACGCGCCGGCGCACCCTCACCGTCAAGGCCGTCGACCGGATCGCCGCGCACATGATCCGCATCACGTTGACCGGCGACCTCGAAGGCTTCACCAGCCTCGGCTTCGACGATCACGTGAAGCTGTTCTTCCCCGACGGCACGACCGATGCCGCCGGCGCGCCCGTCATGCTGGGGCGCGATTTCACGCCGCGCCGCTACGACGCCGCCGCCAACACGCTGGAGATCGACTTCGCCATCCACGACGCTGGACCGGCGACGCGGTGGGCGGCGCAAGCCAAGCCCGGCCAGACGCTCGCGATCGGCGGCCCGCGCGGCTCGTTCATCATCCCGACCACGTTCGACTGGCACCTGTTGATCGCCGACGAGACCGGATTGCCGGCGATCGCGCGGCGCCTCGCCGAACTGCCGGCCGCAACCCGCGTTGTGGTTCTGGGCGAGGTCGATGGCCCCGCCGACGAGCTCACGTTCACGACCGCGGCGAACGCGACCGTAACGTTCGTCCATCGCAACGGCGCCGCGGCGGGCGCAAGCGACGCGCTGCCCAAGGCGGTGGCGGCGCTGCGGCGGCCCGCCGGCGATTACTACGCCTGGGTGGCGTGCGAATCCGCGACCGCCAAGACGCTGCGCCGCCAACTGATCGCCGACCACGGCGCCAATCCCAAATGGATGCGCGCCGCCGGCTACTGGCGCCGCGGCGCCGTCGCGGTTCACGAGACGATCGAGGATTGAGAGGGCGCCTTCGTCCTCCGTTACGTCCTCCGTCGCGCCCTGCGTTACGCCCTCCGTCAGCTGGCCGTGGGCGCCGGCCGGCACGGGTGGTTCACGTTGAGGGCCGCGAACCCGTCGCTGGTTATCAAGCGATCCATTTGTTCTGCATCGCTCGTCGCTCTTCGTCGCTGTAGAAATGGCGCACGTACGGCGAGCCGCAAAGGTGATCGACGAAATCCGCCGGGAATTTTATCGTGCCGGCGACTTCGCGATAGAGATCGCCGGACCTCTTCTCGGCTCCCACGTTCTTGTGAAGCAGTTTGAAGTGCGGCCGCCGGGCGTAGGCCGCGACGGCGCCTTCGCCGTGCGTGGATAACTCTTCGAACTTCAGAATCAAAGCGTTGTCGGCAATCTGGAAGCCTTCGCCCGGCGTGCCGGCCATGATGTCGGCCGGGAAAAATTGCCTGAATTCCTCGTCGAACCAACGCATGTAGTTGCGCACCAGCCAGCAGAAAACAACTTGGTCCCAGTTAGGCGCAGCGAGCGAAAACGTCAGCTCGGCCATCGACCGATTTGGGTTGGCCATGTAAAGCTCGACACTCTTATTGATTTCATCGCGGACATTTTCGGCGCTGATCTCCAGCTTCTTCGCCTTAAGCGCGCTTTCGAAGAGCGGGAAGGCTTGAAAATAGTGCGACAAGATCTGCTCGATCGGGGCGCGAATTGCGGTGATTACCTTGATCAGCGACGCATACTCGGCGTCCCGTAACGCGCTGCGGCAACGCCTCACGTTGAGCCGGTTCTCCACATACACGCTCCAGTGAGGCAAGCCGGCGGGCGTGATCTGTTCGAGACGTTCGAAAAAAGCCTGCGTTTCGACCGAGGCCCAGTGGAGATGGCGGCAATATATATCGACGGCCTCCAAGGATCGCACCAGCGGGATCGAGGCGACCTTCCCCATGGTGTAAATCAGAATGAAATTATCGAGGTCGGGCCGGTGCAGGAAAAAGGAGGGCATGCCGCATCGGGCCTTTCAGATCGACCGCGCTAAAGCCGACGAGGGGAGGAGGGGGCCGGGCCGGCACGCTTAGCATACCAAGTTCACCGGTTCAGTCGCGCCTGCTGCGCCTCCGGTATGGCTTGCGTCGTCATGGCGAGATCGCATTGGTTTTTCGCCATCGCAATAGCGCCGCGGCGGGCGCGAGCCGACGAGCTGCCCAAGGCGGTGGCGTCACTACGCCGGCCCGCCGGCGATTACGACGCCTCGGTGGCGTGCGAATCCGCGACCGCCAAGACGCTGCGCCGCCAATAGATCGCCGACCACGGCGCCCACCCCAAATGGATGCGCGCCGCCGGCTACTGGCGCCGCGGTGGGCTTAAGCCGCCGCAGCTCTTTAAAACTACGGGACGGTCACGGTTCTCCGTTCCGTTCCTGTGCGCCGTGAAGCACGGCCGTCACCGACACGAGGTCGTCCGCAGCGTGGATTTCATATACGAGGATGTACGGCGATCCACGCACCACCCACTCGTAGGTGCCGGCTACAGTTCCCACGTGCCCCATATGCGGAAAGCGCCCGAGCCGATCGGCACTTTCTAAAATCCGATCAATCATTGCCTCGGCGGATCGCGGCCGATCTTTCGCGATCCATGCATATATCCGATCGAGGTCATCGTAGACGGCCTCGCGAATAATGACCCTCATGCGCGGCGACGCGCAAAGCGCTCGCGCACTTCCTCTAGCGTAAGAAATTTAGGATTTGGATCAGCGAGCCGCCGCCGGACCTCCGCGACCTGCTCATCGGAGAGCCGCAACGGACTGTTGTCCTGCTCTTCCATAAGCTCGACGACGTGTGCCACATCCGCCTGCCGCTCCGGCGGCCAACTCAGTACGCGATCGAGAATTGCTTTTACTTGATCTCTGGTCATGGGATCAGGATAACATAGGGGTGTTCGGATTGCATTTGCCGAGTTTCGATCTCCTTATGTGGGAGCTGCCGTTGCCCCTACGCGAACTGCAACGCCAACGCCATGTCGCGCGTTTGCGTGTCGAATAAATTCTTGGATATTGAGTTCCCTGCCTTCCCCTGCATCGAGGGAGTGAAGGCCCTTGTCGATTTCGCCACGAAGTCTTTGCAGCTTTTCCACGTGTGACAGCAAGTCTTGACCGATCTTTTCCTGGTCGGCTTCGGGAAGGTTCGACGCCTCATCCATGGCCTCTTTGAGCTTCTTCGTCATGGTACCCATTCTATCGCACTTCCCTTTCTCCGCCCCTGACAGCGTGGCACTCATCCAAGGTCCCACGTGCCCGGTCGAGGTCATCGTAGGCGGCCTCGCGAATAATGACCCTCATGCGCGGCGACGCGCAAAGCGCTCGCTCACTTCCTCCAGCGTGAGAAATTTCGGATTTGGATCCGCGAGCCGCCGCCGGACCTCCGCGACCTGCTCATCGGAGAGCCGCAACGGACTGTTGTCCTGCTCTTCCATAAGCTCGACGACGTGTGCCACATCCGCCTGCCGTTCCGGCGGGCAACTCAGCACGCGATCAAGAATCGCTTTTACTTGGTCTCTGGTCATGGGATCAGGATAACATAGGGGCGTTCGGATTGCATTTGCCGAGACCTGCATCTTCTAATGTCGGAGCCCCAGGTGCCCCTACCCGAACCGCAGCGGAATGCTATTTCGTGGCCCCTTTCAGGAACCTATCCGATGGCCAATCTGGAAACGTCGGCGGCGGTTTCTGTCGCAGACACTCTGAAGGTGCTGCTTGAGAACCAGAAGGAGAATATTGCGTTCGTTCGCCATTATGAAGACGTTCGATTTAAGCGTCACGTTGGCAGGACTGTTGATCGGCGCATCACGTTTCGGCACGCAACAAAGTCAAATATCCAATAAGTTTCCCATTGCGCTTTTCATTGTCACTTTGGGTGTTATCGGCATTTTGATTTCCGCCAAGTATTCCGAGCGCGCCGATCGCCACGCTGTGATATCCCGCGCGTTTAGACAAGCGATGAGCAAACTGATAGGCGATTTCCTTGGCGGAGATCTGGAGGCCACTCATCAGAACGCCGCAACCGAACACGCGCGCGACCGTAGCATCACCGGTCTGTTGTACGGCATTCGCACGCGCTATTTTTGGCTGGCTGTCCACGGATGCGTCGTGTTTCTTGGAATTCTTGTAGCATTCGTATAGCTCGAAGTTCCCGCACTGCAATCATCTCTGTAGGCGGTTCTTGCGCACGATCGTGTGCCTGTGCAACTCCGAGGGGCGGCCGGACCACAACACGATTTGACACGCCATCTAAGGCACATTGGTAGACTCAACCCTTACCCGATAATCGTCAAATGACTTTTGTGATCTCGGTGTGCGTTGGGTCGCGAAAAAGCGGGCGATTTTATCAAGCCTCAATATCGCCGCCCCCTGCGTTAGGTCACAATTGAATGCGGTGATTGCAGCACTTGGCGCCACCAACTTTGCCGGATTTGGGATCAACCCGGCTTCAACACACGTTTCACGGATATCGTCATACGCGGCCATGAGAACAGCTTCATCGTCGTGTGATCCAATGAAATCATCAAGGTACACAGAAACGAAAACACCGTTGGCTTGTGCGCGTTCGATTGCCCGCGACACCGGCGATTGCATCAAAACCAGGCTGGCTAAGAGCGGAGACTGGAGGAAGCCAATAGGCAAGACGTACCGCGGGCCGGTGCTATTGGGATTTGCGACGCACGACCATTTTGCCAACGTGCCAGCGCCCGGATATCTCCAATGTCGAAGCGTGCGCGTGACTCGCATCCGCGCAATTGAGTAGAAGAAGCTCTGAATGTCTATTTTAAAGAAGAACTTGTGTTGGATGTGGATGTGCAGCGCTGCAATATGGCCGCCCGGCCGATAGTGGAAGAAATAGTCTGGAAAATCGACGCGCTTCGAAAAGAACGTGATGATCCTCTGGCCTTTGCGCTTACATCGTTCGTTGGGAACGAAAATAAATTTACCGCGCGCTCGATATTTGAATTTGTAATTCTCGATCATGGCAGTTGGCGGCCTTGCTCACAAGTTCAACGAAAAGCTTGATGGCAGTAAGTACTGGCACCAAGAATTCCGCGATCTTGCGAACAAGGCGCGCCGCACGTGCAAAAGACTTGCGCATGGGCGTCTCCATTGTTCACCGCCAGCTTCCAGCGACACCAATAAAATGGAGCCGACAACCGAGGATCATACGTATTGCAACGTGCACCACGTACGCCAAACGCAACGCATGGAACATCAATGATCCACACGTCCGTAGTCGCCAGGTCATCGCCAGCGGATCGCCTATAACCTATGCATCGTTAGGTTGCATTTCAAGAATTTCCCGAACAATTTAATGCAATCTTCACCGGAGAAACGGCGCCTTTTCCTTGACCATCGCGGCGAATGTTCTTTGAATGTTCTATGGGCGCCTAAACTGCGAAGTTACACTTCACATACCTACTCGCAAGGGGTATGCTGAATGGGCGCGCACGTCTCAATGCGCGAGTTGTTCCGGGCGCTCTTGCCCCGGGACTGCCCGGATGGCTGGCTTGGCATGATTACCGCCTACTTTGACGACAGCGGAACGCATACTGGCGGCAAACATGGCCCGTCTAAGATTGTGCTGGTGGCTGGACTGTTTGGAACCGAAGGCCGAATGGATGGCCTCGACCGCATGTGGAAGAAGCACCTGGCTGCGCCTATTTGCGGTCGCAAGGACCGGATTAACCGATTTCATGCCAGCGATTGCTACCAGAGCCTTGGCGAGTTTAAGGGCTGGACCCGAACTGAAACCGATTATTTCCGGCAACAGCTTCGCACCGCGATCATTAATTCAGACGTCTCCGCCTATGGCATCGCCTGCGCCCGTAAGGATTGGGATGAATTAATCACCGGGGATTTGCGGAGCATCCTCGGGAACTCTGGAGCGGTTCTGCATCAATCGATGTTTTGTGCGATCTCTTAGATGGGTGCGGAACAACACATTCGATCCCAAAATGACCTTCGTTTTTGACCATCGTCCGGCAGACGTGCAGCGCTATGCTGCTGCCGTATATGATGCATTCTCAAAGGGAGAAGATGATCCCCACCCAGAGCTTATTGGTTGCGCGTTTCTAAATTCACAGGCTATTCGTCCGCTGCAAGCGGCGGACATGATTGCATGGGAATTGTATCAATATGCCAATGCAATCCTACTTGAGGGAATAAAGGTCCCGGCTCAAAAGGAGATTCTCCACCTTCAGAGAAACATGCTCCTTGAAGCTCAAATTGCTAATCGCCGGTCGATCATTGAACTCCGGGATTATTGGCTAAACTACTTTCAGGCCAACCCGAGCCATTTCAAACAAATGGCTAACCACTTCGATTTTTTTGACCCCGCGAACCCTGACTACTCCCATCTTTCGGATTAGCGACTTTCATGAGCGCTTTGTCGAAATCCTCAGGATCGTCCGAAGCCTCGACCTTGCGGGCAGTTTCGACGAAACGCGCGTGGCGTTCCGCGTCGGTTAGTTTGGGCTTGGGCTTCTGTGGCATGTTAATCCAGCCATTGCGGTTCGGAGGCGGGCGCGATGGTATTTTTGCAGGCAGGGCATTCGTAAGCCGCCGAGCCATCGCGGTTTTTGGGGTCCACTGGAAGATAGACTTCTTTCGATCCTCGTAACAATTTGCACACAACCAATGCGGTGGTTTAGAGCCGCGTTCGGATGGTTTCAGCATGTAAGCGAAAACGTCGACTTGCAAGGCCTTAAGTTCATAGCCCTCCTTCTCACGTTTCCATGTTTCAAGGTTTCGCAATTTTTCTTCAAGATCACGTATCTGCTCAACCGCTATCGTATAGCGCGTCTGAGCGGAGATGATCTGTTCCCCCAAATCAGCAATGGCAGCATTGCGCCTGACCGTATCGTCCATGTCCTTCAGAGACTTCGCGATGTCGAACATCGTCTTAAACGCGCCAATACCTGCAAAGACCTCACCGACCATGACACAATCTCCTAGAATGGGGCGTCATTGCCCGTCCCCATCAATCCCGCCTTTAGGCTTCGGCGCTACGAGTTGTTTGATAGGTCAACCGCTTGCCCTTGGCACCTTTGAGGGCGCGATCCGCGCGCGCGCGTGTCATCAATGCCGAGGGTGATCCGGTTGTTGTAGCGAAAGTCAAATTCGGAAAGATAGCGGTTCAAATGCGCTTCCGAGACGTGCTGATACACGCCGTAAATCCCGCGCTTGAGAATGCTAGAAATAACCTTCAACGCGTGTTGGTGTAGACAAGCGTCCGATCGCGCGTCTTCGCGTATTCTTGTGGTGTGGTTCACGGTGCCGTGCGAAGCGAAGTTGTAGCCGACGAAGGTGTAAATCTTGCAACTCGTCGGTCATGAGATCGACTTTCGATGCGAGATGTTTCGGGCCATGATGCTGCGCAGATTGTTGGCGCGGATAGTGGGCACGTGGAAGGAGCGCACCTCTCCATCGCGCTCGACCAGTGCCACAACGGGTTGCTTCACGGAAACCGGCAGGAAGGCGCTGCTCCCAGCCTTGCGACCGATATAGGTTTCGTCGGCTTCAACGGTCTTGCCAGCGCCGCCCATCGGCGGGGTGAAAAGAGCCTCGACTATCCTTCATGCTTCGCGGATACGATGGGTGAGGAACCACGCGGTTTTCATGCTGCATTTGAGCATGCGCTGAATTTGCCGGGTGCGATGCCCTTCTTGCTGGCGCACATCAGATGGATGATCTGCAGCCACAGGTGCAGCGGCAGATGGCTGTCCTCGAAGATGGTGCCCATCCGCACAGTGAACGGCTTCTTGCAGGCGTAGCACTTGCGAAGGCCGAGACGGGTGGTCTTGCCGTTCAGGCGGCCGATCGCGGTCCGTCTCGCCGCAGTGCGGGCAAACCGGACCATTCGGCCAAAGCTGCGCCTCGACATAGGCGAAGGCGGCGGCTTCGTTCTGGAAATGGGGGGCGTTCAAAACGGACTTGGCCATGGCGACATCTCCTATGGCCGCAAATTCTACATTAAGGGGCTTGGTATGTCAAGTGTAACATCGCCGCCTAAACGCTCTGCGAAGCATGCGACCTTGGCTGGCGTGTCACCGCACGGTGCGCACGTGGCAAGCAGGACGGCAGCACCGACACGCCGAGTGCGTGAACCGAAGTCGGCTCGACATGATGACGTTGGTGTGGACGAAAGGTCGCGATTCCCCTTGGCTCGGTTGGAAAGTCGCCTTAAATGTGCGTGCTGCGGATCACGACGCGTTGCTTTAATCTTCGACGTGCCGAAGCAACCGATGGTGCTGGCATCGCGGTGGAAGCAAAAAATTCTGGCAGAGCAATACGCTGCGAGCGAAGTGTTTTGAGATCAAAGTTGGTCCCGTAGCTCAGCCGGATAGAGCAGCGGTTTCCTAAACCGAAGGTCGGAAGTTCGAGTTTTCCCGGGACCGCCACCTGATCGCCGCGCGTCGCGCGGGTACGGCAATTCTCAAGATTCCTCACTCGGCCAAGCCCGCCTCCCGCCGCAACCTGTCGCCGCGTCCTTTGACAATATAGGCCTATCATGATAGGCTCGTACCTATGGAAGCCGCCCGCCGTCAGGCACGAGCACCAGACACGAACGCAATTCGCTGCAATTCGCTGCTTCGGCCGAGCACTTCCCTGTTCGCGCGTTTGAAATTCGGTGTTCCGAATCCGAGCAGCGAATGGCCCGCAATGTCATGGAAACGTTGGTAAAATTGGCACCGCAATCTTTCAAAAAGCCTGAAAATGGCCCAAAAGCCTGAAAATACGCTGTTATTTTCGCTGTTGGCAGCGAAATCCGTTGCGGTGAAGGGCGCCGGACGTCGGGGTGACGGTGCCCCACGGGGCGCGAATGGCCGGACGTGCGCGGCTCGGCGCGGCAAAAGTCGAGCGCCGCGGCGGTGGATGGCGGCGGCTCGCGCTCACAGCGATTGGCGCTGCCGCGTCGACCGGCGCGCCGGGCGCAGTGTCGGCTCGTGACCGCGCGGGCCGACCGTTGATTTCGAGTCATTGATTTTGACCATGCGTTGTAGTCTTTCCGGTGGGGGCACCAGATCGACGTGCTTTGCTCTCCCGGATCGGGGAGGCAACGCGCCAGAGGCCAATCCTGAAGGACCCGCAATGCCGGAAAAACGTCGCGTCAGATTGAACCGACCGATCGGAGCGATCGGACCGCCGGGCGCGCCGCGCGCCGGCTTTGTCCCGCTTCTCATCCTGGTCGCGGCGGCGCTTCTGCTACCGGCGCCTGCGTCCGCGGCGCCTGACGCGCCCGCCGCGTCGACGGTCTCCGCGCCCTCCGCCGCGCCGCCCGTCAAGGCGCGCGCAAAGCGGCAGCATGCGTGGCATGGCTATGGCTTCCTGCCGGGCTATCGTCCGCCGGAGCGGATCGAATTCGATAACAACCGCGCCCGCAGCCGGGACTGGTGGTATGGCCCGCCGCGGTTTTACCGCGGGCGCTGGAATGGCGGCGGCTTCGGGCCGTGCTGGACGCCGACGCCGATTGGACCGGTCTGGAATTGCGGTTAGTCGCGCCATCCGTCCTGCGACGCCGGATGCCTGGTGGCGCAAGGTTTGGCGCCGCGCGCGGTGCGGCGCTGGGCGCGCCACTCCCGCCGCCGCTCGGTATGTCACGCTTGATTTCGCTCTTGGTTTCACTCTCGGTTTCGCTCTTGGTTTCACCCTTGGCTTCACGCTTTGCGTTAGTCGGCATCGTGGTCTGGCAGATCGCGCCGGCGCACGCGGAGTTGGCACCCGCGCCGTCGCGCGAGGTCGCAAGCAAATGCCGGGCGCTCGCCTACCGGGTCTATCCCCGCGAGCGGCCCGGCCATGCGCCGGGAAGCGGCGCGCGCTACGAGTTGTTCCGGGATTGCGTCGACCGCGGCGGCAACATCGACCCGGCGACATCGCCGGCCATGCAGTTCAAGCCGCCGCCGGCCCCGCACCTCGGGCCGCCTCCGGACACGCGACCGGCTTCGTCGCAGACCTCGCCGGAGCCCGCCCTGCCGCAGCCGTAGATGTTCGTCCCCGTGTGGCGTTTCGTCGAGCCGGCGCAAAATGTGCGCAACGGTGCTGTTTCAAATGACAGCGGCGCGATGGCCCGCTCATGTTGCATTGCACAATGTGCCGCCGCGAATCTCGCGTCGGCGATGTCGCACGCTGGGCCGCAATCGATGCGCGCTGCTATAATGACAGCGGACGAAAAATCTGCGACGGAACGCGGGGCGGTCCGGCTCGGGGCGCGATCGTCCGAACGCTGCGCGCACAGGCGGGGAAACCCATGACAACGGTCAATGACACCTTCACGGTCGCGCCGGCTCACGAGCCAACCGCGCCCGCCCGCCTGGCCCTCATCGGGCAGGTGCTGTGCGTGATCGTCCCGCTCGCGATCTGGTTCATGCCGTTCGACGTCGCTCCGACCACCAAGCATGGCCTCGCGATCGCGATGTTCATGGTGGTGGCGTGGATCACCCAGGCGATGGACTACACGGTGACCGGCTTCATCGGCTGCTTCCTGTTCTGGGCGCTCGGCGTCGCCCGGTTCCCGGTGGCGTTTTCGGGGTTCGCGAACGACACCGCGTGGTTCCTGTTTTCGGCATTGCTGCTCGGCGTGATCGCGACCCAGTCCGGCATCGCGCGGCGGCTTGCCTGCAAGATCATGCTGTTCATGGGCACCACCTATCCGCGGCTTTTGCTCGGCCTCATCGTCACGGATTTCCTGCTCACCTTCATCGTGCCGTCCGGCGTCGCCCGGCTCGTCATCATGGCGTCGATCGCACTCGGCCTCGTCGAGGTGTTCGACGCCAAGCCCGGCAGCAACGTGGCGCGCGGGATGTTCCTCATCCTGACCTACACGGCGAACCTGTTCGACAAGATGATCATCGCGGGTGCCGGCTCGATCACGGCGCGCGGCCTGATCGAGAAGGTCGGCGGCGTCGAGGTGCTGTGGAGCAAATGGTTCCTGGCTTTCCTGCCGTGCAGCATCATCTCGGTGCTCGCCGCGTGGTGGCTGACGCTGTGGCTTTATCCGCCCGAGCAGGTGAGCCTGCAGGGCGGGCGGGATCACCTGACGCAGGAGCTCGACCGGCTCGGCAGCTGGACCACCCAGGAGATCAAGGCCGCGGTGCTGCTCGCCGCCGCCGTCGCGCTGTGGCTCACGGATTTTTTGCACCACATCCCGCCGCCCGTGATTGGCATGGGCGTGTGCATGTTCGCGCTGCTGCCCCGCGTCGGCATCCTGCAGCCGTCCGACCTGCGCACCCTCAATTACATGCCGGTGTTCTTCGTCGCCGCGGCCGTCAGCATGGGGACGGTGCTGGAGGCCACCAAGGGCATCGAGCTCATCACCCACCTGCGTGTTCACGTCGATCCAGCCCTATTTCACCAACCTGTTCTACACCACCGTCATCATGTACTGGGCGGGTTTCGTTTATCATTTCCTGCTCGCCAGCGAGATCTCGATGCTCGGCACCTCGATCCCGGTGGTGATGGAGTTCGCCAAGGCCGAGAACATGTCGCCGCTCCTGCTCGGCATGATCTGGACCTTCGCGGCCGGCGGGAAGTTGTTCGCGTATCAGTCCGGCGTGCTCATCGTCGGCTACTCCTACGGATACTTCGAAGCGCGCGACCTGCTGCGCATCGGCTGGTGGCTTACCGTCGTCGAGTTCGTCGTGCTGGTCCTGCTGGTGCAGCTCTACTGGCCGCTGATCGGCATCCAGTAGGGTCGCTTACACGTCCGCCGAAAAAACCAGGAGCCCGCGACGCGGCATTCCGGTTCGCGGGAAAGTGATATAGTGGCGTGGGCCAAGACGCATAAGAGACGCTGTCGTAAACAAGACGTCGGTCGCAAGGAAGTCATTGCAGTACAAACCGGGAGGACTCCGATGAATAAGTTGATTGTTCCGGCCATCATGGTGGCGGTCGGCATGGTGGCGGCGGCCGCGTGGTCGCAGACGCCCAATCCCAACGTGAAGATCTACTACACGACGCCGCTCGAAAACGACGCGTCGCGCTATGTGCGGCTGCAGTCGGTCACCATCCCGGCGAACAGCGGCAACAATTTCCACCGCCACCCAGGCGACCAGTGGGCCGCCGTCCAGGAGGGCGAGGTCACGTTGTTGATAAAGGGCGAGCCGCCGCGTGTCCTCAAGGTCGGCGACAGCGTCTACATCCCGCGCGGCACCGTCCACCGCAACCAGAACATGACCGATAAGCCGGCGCGCTCCATCGAGCTCGTCATTCTCGACAAGGACAAGCCCGCGTTGGAGCAGGTCGCCGATTAGGCCGGCGCGCAACACGCAATCCGAACGCAATCCGAAGGAAAATTCCATGAACAGGTTTATCGTTCCGGGCGTCGTCGTGGCGGCCGGCATGGCGGTGGCAGCCGCATGGGCGCAAGCCCCGCTGGCGTTCCAGACGACGCGCTATTTCGCAACGCCGCTCGACGGCGACGCGACCCGCGAGGTGCGGCTGCAATCGGTCGTCCTGCCGGTGGGCTCGGCCAATCCGTTCCATCGCCACAACGGCGACCAGTGGGCGGCCGTGCAAGAAGGCGAAGTCACCTTCACCGTCAAGGGCCAGCCGCCGCGCGTCCTCAAGGTAGGCGACAGCGTCTACATCCCGCGCGGCACCATCCACCGCAATCAGAACCTGACCGACAAGCCGGCGCGCTCGATCGAGCTCAACATCATGGACAAGGACAAGCCGCAGACCGAACAGGTTGGTGAGTAGCGCGGCGTTTCCCGAGCTATCAGTCTGCGTAGGGTTCCCTTTAACCCGCCGTCTTGAGACATCTTGCTCGGAAGGGCGGGTTGAAGGGAACCCGCCCTGCGACGACTGATACGCTTCATGGAATCGATCTACTGGACGGGGGCAGAAACCGCGCAAAAGGTTGAAGGGGCAGGGCGGACTGCGAAGCGTGATCCGCCGGACCCAACAAGCCAAGGCAAGCCGAGAGGGAGGATTCCATGAACAAGTTGATGCTCGCCGCCGTCGTGGTTGCAGCCGGCGTGGCGGCGCCGGCCGCCTGGGCGCAGACGCCGGCGCCTCAGGCGCCGCGGTTTCAGCCGAAGCCCTATTTCGAAATGCCGCTGGAGAAGGACGCGACCCGCCAGGTGCGGCTGCAATCGGTCGTGATTCCGGCCGGCGCCAGCAACCAGTTCCACCGCCATCCAGGCGACCAATGGTGGGCGGTGCAGGAGGGCGAGGTCGTCTACACCATCAAGGGCGAGCCGCCGCGGGTACTCAAAGTCGGCGACTTTGTCTACGTCCCGCGCGGCACCATCCACCGCAACCAGAACGTCTCGAGCGCGCCGGCGCGGGCGATCGAGCTCAACATCACCGACAAAGACAAGCCGCAGACCGAGCCGGTGACGGAGTAGAGCGGCGCCGTTCCGGCGACCCGCACATTCACTGACTTGTCATGCCCGCGCTTGTCGCGGGTATCCACGTCTCAATGGTCGCGCACGTTCAAAGACGTGGATGGCCGCGACAAGCGCGGCGATGACGGCGCGGACGGGAGGCGGAGAATTCCGCCGGCTCGCCGTCACTTCGCGGATTGCTTGAAGTAGCGCAGATCGGGTGGCCGCTGGTCTTTCTTCGCCGGCATCAGCAGGCCGTCGGCGCTGAGGTAGTAAACCTCCTCGCCGATGATGACGTGGACGTTGTTCTCGCTGCACACGTCCTCGTGCCACCAGATCGGCCGGCCGGTGTTCTCGCGGCGAAACGTTTTGGTCACCGTCCATGGCCGCGTGAGGGCGTGGTCGATGGTGGTGATGTCGTCGTGCAGCAGGTTCGGATTGGCCTTGTCGAGATAGATGCGCTCCCGGATCACGGACTGGTTGTCGGGGTGCAGCGGAATGCCGGTCGCCTCGTAGGCGCGCGGACCTTTCAAGCCGCGCGTTTCGACGATGAGTGCGTCGTAGCGGCCGTCGCCGTCCTCGTCGACCCAGCGGCCGATCGAGTATCCGCCGAACTGCGGATCCTCTTCCATGGCGGCTGGAAAATCGCGGCCGTCGGTGTGGATGCGCCGGCTGTCGTGGATGTGATCGATCATGATGTAGGTGGTTTCCGGCAGGACCACGACTTCCATCGGCGAATATGCGCCCATGATGCGCGGCATCCCGCCCGACAGGCATCGGAAGGTCGGGTCGCCGCCCTGGCCGCCCTGCGCCTGATCGGCCATGTTGGCCTCGAAGATCACCTGGAATTCCGGCGTGAGCGGCGCCTCCTGTCCGCGGCCGGGAGGCTTGGTCGGGTCATACTGAATGACGCGGCCGATGCCGCCGGACACCGCGACCCGGCGCCACTGGCCCCGCAGGTCGGGATAGTGGGCGTCGTCGAACGCCGCGGCGGCGATCGGCGTCAGCAGCGCCGCCCCGAGCGTGATCGCTCCCATCAGGTCACGGTAGCGCATGGTGTCCTCCCCGCGATCGCCGCTGCCGGCGGCGTTTGCGAAAAGTTACACGACTTGCCGGATACGCGGAAGGGTCGGCGCGACGCGCGCCTTATCCGGCTGCGACCTTCAATTTCAGCAGCGCATCCGCATTGCCGTGCCGCAGCTTTTCCATGTCGGCGGGCGACAGCGAGACCCGTTCCAGGAAGGCGCGGCCGTGAGCGTTGGGCGCATAGGGGTAATCGACCGAGAACATGATGCGGTCGATACCGAACACCAGCAGCGCGGCGAGGAACGGCGGCTCGTTGAAGACGCCGCTGGTCGTGATCCAGACTTGGTCGAGGATGGTTTGGCTGATCGGCCGCTTGAGGTGGTCGACGTCGTTTGCAAACACCTCGTCGGCGCGCGCCATCATCATCGGCAGCATTTCGCCCATGTGACCGATGATCACCTTGAGCTTCGGATGGCGATCGAGCGTGCCGGCGACCACCATGCGGAGCAGGTGGATCGCGGTTTCGGAATGCCAGCCCCAGCCGGCGCTCTCGAGGACGCGGCCGGCACCCGCGGGCAGATCGGCGTAATAGGCTTGCCGCACCGCTTCGGGCGGCAGGTGCGGATGGACGTAGATCGGAACGTCGAGCTCCACCGCGGCCGCCAGCAGGCCGTCATAGCTCGGGTGATCGAGAAAGCGGCCTTCCGTGGTGCCGTTGACCATGGCGCCGAGGAAGCCGAGGTCCTTGACGCAGCGCGCGAGCTCGGTGGCGGCCGCATCGGGGCTCTGCAACGGGAGCGCGGCAAAACCGGCGAAGCGGCCGGGGTGGCGCGCGATGGCCGCCGCCAGATAATCGTTCATCTCGCGGGCGATGGCGACACCCTCCGGGCCGGGCACGAGGTCGGCGCCGGGACCGCTGTTCGAGAGCACCTGCATGGTAATGCCGGCCTCATCCATGAACTGCAGGCGCCGCTCGCCGATCTCGGTCAGGAGCTCCAGCGGGTTGGCGCCGCTGGCGGGCGCCTTTCTGGCCCGGAAGCCGCGGCGGCTGACGGCGGCCGGATCGATACGGCGGACCAGCGCCGGAACCGAAAAGTGCTCCTCGAGTGCAACGATACGCATGTGCGATTTTTCTCCGATTGCGGTGCCGCCTTGTTGCATCGTTGTCGCGGTCCGGCAAGCGAGTTCCGGCGGGCGGAAAGACTGTCGTACCATCGTGGAGCCATGGTGCCGGCGTGCGACCCGCAGCGGCCGTTCGCTGGCGCGGAACTTGCCCCGCGACCGCTCTGACGACGACCGGACGGTCGACCGCCGCCGCCCGCGCTCTCGACAGCGCACCATCCGATGATGCAAAATCCGGTCTGGAGGTGGGATTCCCGGAAATGCCAAAGATCGTCATTTCATACCGGCGCCAGGATTCCGAGGCGATCACCGGGCGTATCCGCGACCGGCTGGCCAGCCAGTACGGTGACGCGTCGATATTCATGGATATCGACAGCATTCCGTTTGGGGTCGATTTTCGCGACCATATCGGGGAAGCGCTGCGCGAGACGGATATGTTGATCGCCGTCATTGGCCCAAAATGGACCGGCGCTCACAAGGGCGGCAGGTCCTCCAGAATCAGCGAGGAGACCGATCCGGTCAGGATTGAAGTCGAGAACGCGTTGGAACGCGGCATCCCGGTCATTCCCATCCTGGTCAACAACGCCACGATGCCGAAGACCACCGAGCTACCCGACCGGCTCAAGGAACTGTCATTCCGCAATGCCGCGACGGTCGACAGCGGGCGCGATTTCCATCAGCACATGGATCGCCTGACCCGCTCGTTGGATCAGATTCTGGCGGGCCGGGCCAAGGCCGCAGACGCAGCCGAGGCGGCGGTCGTCGATCCGGGAGCGGACGTCGCCGCTGCGGCCGAGCCGGCCCCCGTCGAGCCCCAACCCGAGGCGCCGGTGCCGGCGGCCGCACCAGCGGCGAAACGGAAGCCTGCGAAAAAGCCGAGTGAAGTGGCGCCTTCCGCCGCCCCAATGGCGGCTTTCACGGCGCCATCCCCGGCGGATGTGCCGGCCTCTGATCCACAGCCCGCGGTGGTTATGCGGACCGCCACATCGCCCGCGACGGTCTCTTCGGCGCCGGCCGAGGCCGCGGCCGGACCCGTCATTGATCCGGTGCCTTCCCCTTCGCCGAAACGCTGGCTCGCCGTCGCCGCCAGCTTGATGGTCTGCGTGGCTGCGGCGGGCGGAGCGTATGTCTACTGGAAGTCGCCGCCGTCCCCACCGCGCCCGCCCGCGATAGCAGAGGTCGATAAGATCCCGGCGGAGGAAACGCATGAGGAGCATCCGGTCACCCCGATAGTGCCAATCGTTGCGCCGTTCGATACGCGCTGCAAACGGGAAGACGGACCCGCGTTCTACGATGATTTCAAGTCGCCGGACCGGGGTTGGGGCCAGACCGGACCGACCTATTATTTCAACGACAACCAGATGGTGCTGAAGTCGAAAGAAAACGCCGCCGAGCAGCGCATCTACCTGCCGCTGCTGTTCAAGCATGCCACCATCTGTTCCGAATTCACCTCTCCGGCCGAACTCAAAAAGGTCGACGGGACCGCGTCGGCCGGCATCGCATTTTGGGCATCGGACTACCAGAACTACTATATCGCGGTTGTTTATACCGACGGCACCTACGCGTCATATCGGAAAATAGCCGGCAGTTGGTCCACCGTCGTGCCGCGCGCCAAGGCAGCCTCCATCCGGTCAGGCACGAATGTCGTCAACCAGATGAAAATCGCCACCGGGGAAAACGTGGCGAGCATGTTCGTCAACGGCGTCAAGGTCGTGGACATCTGGGGCCAGCCGCTGGCCCGGGGCGGCTCGGCGGGCCTTTACGGACAATCGGAAGCGGATGCGCAGAACGAGTGGAAGTTCTCCAGCATTGCGGTGGCGCGTCTCGACGACGCGGCCGCGCCGTCCGCGAAGGCGCTGGTGCCGGCCGCGAACGCGGCGCTCCTCGATGCCTGCAAGCCGAACGCTTCGGTAGCCTTCTTCGATAATTTCAATCCCCATAACGCCGGATGGTACGCGCCCGCCGACACCCATAGTTTCAACGACGGCGAGATCATCATCAAACCGAAAGCAAAGTCGAACGCGCAAATGTTTTTCCCGTCCTTGATCTTCAAGGCGGCCACGGTTTGCGGCGATATCAAATCCCCGTCCCAGGCCAAGCCCTCGGGCAGCAGCAACGGCAGCCTCGTCTTCTGGGCGGTCGATTATCAGAATTACTACACGGCGTCGGTGTATCAGGACGGCACTTATGACGTCTATCGCAGGATCGACGGCAGATGGGAGCAGGTCAGACCTCGCTCTCCGGCGCCAAGCATTGTTCAGGGCAATAGCGCCGTCAATCGCATGAAGATCGCTTTTGACGGCGACGTAGCGACGCTCATCCTCAATGACGCGAGCGTCATCCAATTTACCGGCCAGCCGCCCGCTGCCGGGAGCTTCGTCGGCATTGCCGCGGACTCCGACCCGGACGCCGAGACCGAATGGACGTTCTTGAATACCGTTGTCATGGTCGACGACAAGCCGGCGGCCGCGAAGCCGCCGAGCGTCAACCCCGATGCGACGGCGGCCGCAAGCGCGTGCAAGTCTTCGTCGAATCCGGTCGGCTTCTTCGACAATTTCAAGTCACCGGATCTGGGTTGGGGCAAAACCGGGGACGATAGATCATTCCAAAACGGCCAAATGGTATTGAGGTCGAAGAATGCCGTCCCGCAGTCGTGGATTTATACCCCCCTCGTCTTCCGGAACGCCACCATCTGCTCCGATTTTGTCGCCCCATCCACGCTGGAGAAGGCCGACGGGCTTGCGGCGGGCGGAATCATATTCTGGGCGTCGGACTACCAGAACTATTATATGGTGGAGATCTTCACCGACGGCACCTACGCGGTGTTTCGAAGACTCGCGAATAAGTGGATCGAAGTGTCGGCGCGCCGGAAGGCTGACGGCATTCGGCAGGGCCCCGGCGCCGTCAATCGCGTGAAGGTGACGATCGCGGGCGACATCGTGACGCTCTTCGCTAACGACAAGAAGATCGCCGATCTGTGGGGTCAATCCCCCAGCCGGGGAGGGGCGGTCGGGCTCTATGGACAAGCGGAGACCGACAAGGAGCAAGAATGGCATTTCTCGAATATCGTGGTTCTGGAGGACAAGCAGGCTGCGCCCAGCCTTCCGACGGGCGCTGCTGCGGTAGCGGCCAAATGCAAGGACAACGGCTCTCTCGCGTTTTTCGATGATTTCAAAGCGCTCGATCCCGGATGGGGCTCCCTCGCTGCGATCTACTCCTTGAAAGACGGCGCGTTGGACGTGAAGCCGGTGCAAAACCGGACTTCGGCGTTGATCTATTTTCCGCTTGTCTTCACCGGCGCCACGGCTTGTGTCGAAATCAAGTCCCCGTCGCCGATCGAAAAGCCATCGGATTCGGGTTCCGCCGGCATCATTTTTTGGGCCGTGGATTACAAGGACTATTACGTCGCGTCGCTCCTCCCTGACGGTACCTATTCGGTGTCGCGCCGCCTCGACGGCGAATGGGTCACGGTGGTCCCGGCCGCCAAGGCGAGCATGATCAATCAGGGTCCCGATGCGATCAATCGGATGAAAATAACGACCGAGCAAAGCTCTGCGACGATCTACATCAACGATACGCTTGTGATCGGATTTCGCGGCCAGCCGGCCACCGGTGGAACCGCGTTCGGCCTGTACGTCGAGAGCGGGACGACCCAGGAGTATCAGTGGCGTTTCAGCAACATGGCGGTTCTCAAATGAGGGCCGCGCCAACGGCATAGCCGCGCTTGGCCTTTATGAATCCGGATGGTGGTGCAGCAATTGCCGCTAGGCCTCGATGATGACCTTGAGGGCATGCGTATCGGCGGCGTGGCCGAATGTCTCGTAGGCATCGAGGATATGGCCGAGCTTGAAGCGATGCGTGATCAGAAGCTTGGGGTCGATTTTGTGAGAGCGCAGAATGTTCAGCAGCATCGGCGTGCTGACGGTGTCGACCAACCGCGTGGTGATCGTGATGTTGCGGTCCCACAGCCGCTCCAGATGGAGCGCAACCTTGGTTCCATGCACCCCGATATTGGCAATGGTAGCCCCCGGCGCGACGATGCTTTCGCACAGTTCGAAAGTAGCCGGAATGCCCACCGCCTCGATGGCGGTGTCGACGCCGCGCCCACCGGTCAGCTTCATGACCGCCTCGACGGCCTTGCCGTCGGTACTGTTGACAACCGCCGTGGCGCCAAAGCGCTTCGCTATTTCAAGGCGATTGTCGTCGAGATCGATCATGATGATCTCGGCCGGAGAGTAGAACTGTGCGGTGAGCAGCGCGGCAAGCCCGATCGGTCCCGAGCCGACGATCGCAACGACAGCGCCCGGCGCAACCTTGCCGTTGAGCACGCCGCACTCGAAGCCGGTGGGCAGGATATCGCTCAGCATCACCAGCGCTTCTTCGTCGGCGCCATCGGGAATCGGGTAGAGGCTGGTCTCCGCATACGGAATGCGGACGAACTCGGCCTGACAGCCGTCGATGCTGTTACCGAGGATCCAGCCGCCGGTGGCGCAATGCGAGTACATGCCTTTCCGGCAATACGCGCATTTGCCGCACGCGCTGATGCAGGAGATCAGCACCCGATCCCCCGGCTTGAAGTTCGTGACGGCCGCCCCGACCTTCTCGACGATGCCGACGCCCTCGTGACCTAGAATGCGGCCCGGCTGACAGGTCGGGACGTCCCCCTTGAGGATGTGCAGGTCGGTGCCGCAAATCGTGGTCTTGGTTATCTTGACGATCGCGTCCGTGGCGGCAGTGATGTCCGGCTTGGGGCGGTCTTCCACGGCTTTCTTGCCTGGGCCCTGATAAACGAGAGCTTTCATCGTCCCTGTTTTTGCGAATTGTGCGAGCTTTGCCGGTGGCGGCGTCGTGTCGACCTTCATCATCATTTACCTTTCGGGTGCAGTTGTCGATGGCACGCGCCATCGCCCCACGGCGAGCCGCGGTCGTCAGCGAATTTTTGGCTTAGGCGCGCGATCGCAATGCGCCTTTACCCAGAACGCGCTCACTCTCCAATCGTTCCTACCGTCTCGCATGTTTCCGTGACGTGCAGATTTCCTCGCGCGTTTGGAACATCCAGGCGACGGAACTCATCCGCACCAACGGGCGTTACCGGCACGGGCTTTATCTCAATCATGCGATCGCGTGACCCCGGCTTGTCGGGCACGGGCGAGGGAATCATGGCAAAATATACAGTTCGGTTTGCGACGATGCTGCTGGCATCGGTGATGACTTTGCCATTTGTGGCGCAGGCGGCTAAGGGCCCCACGCCCGGTGGACACCCGGCCGCTGGCGGCGGGGCTCACGTTGGCGGAGGGGGTGGGCACGTCGGCGGTGGACCCGTTGGCGGAGGGGTTCATTTCGGCGGCGGCGCGCCCCATATCAGCGCCAGACCGGCGATCACGCATTTCAGCGCCAGACCGGCCATCACCCATTCACCCGCGCGATCGGCCGGCAATCGATCTGCGACGATCCACGCCGCTCCAAATCGCTCCGTCGAGCACAAAACGCCGCTCAATGCGACGCGGAACCGCTCAGTCGACCACAAAGCACCCGTCAATACCACGCGAACCGCGACGCCCAATGCGACACGGGATCGCTCGACCGAGCACAGGCCGCTCAATGCCGCGCGGACTGCGACCCCCAACACGACGCGGAACGCAAACGTCCATGCGACCGCGGTGCGCCAAACATTGAATTCGCGTTCGGTCGAGGGCGCATTGCACGATAAGGGCGCCCTGCACGATCCGGATAACCGCGCCAACATCACGGCAACCGCGGCGACGGCGGGATGGCATAATGGACGCGACGGCGGACGGGGGTGGTGGCGACATGCCAATGGCGGATATGGCTGGGTCGGGCCGCTGTACTGGCCGTTCGCCTATTACGACATGTACGACTACGCCATGTGGGGCGATGGTTACGACAGTTCGTTCTGGGGTTATGGCTATGGCGACATCTACGCCGGCATGTTCGCGCCCTACGGTTACGACGATCTCGCCGGCTACATGCCGGAATACGCCAGCGCGAACCCGGTCGGCAACGTCAGCACCACCACCGGGCAGGTGTCGCCCGGCACGCAGACCGGCGCTCTTGCGCAACAGTCGAGCCCGCTCACCCAAATGTGCGGCGACGACAGCCGCGACATCGCCGGCCTGCCGATCGATCAGTTCCAGAAGACGATCCAATTGACTGATGCGCAACGCGCCGCGCTCAACGATCTCGCCGCCGCCTCGGCAACGGCGGCGCAAGACATCAAGGCCGCTTGCCCGGCCGATATCGCTCTCACCGCTCCGGGCCGGCTCGCGAACATGCAACAGCGCATCGAGGCGATGATCGCGGCGGTGGCGGTCATCAAGTCGCCGCTGGACCGATTTTACGGGCTCCTGAGCGACGAGCAGAAGTTGCGGCTCACCGCGCTCGGCAAAGATCAGCGTCAGAGCCAGGGCCAAAAGACCGCGGGATCGCTTGCCCCGACCTGCGGTGCGCCGCCGGCCCCGGCGGAATGGCCGGCCGCGGCGATCGACCGGACGGTCCGCCCGACCGAGACGGAACGGGTGAAACTGGTCGCGCTTGAGAACGCCACCACCGAGGCGGCGAACGTGCTCAAGGCCTCGTGCCAGGGCGACAATGCGCTGACGCCGCCGGCGCGGCTGGACATGGTCGGCAAGCGGCTCGACGCGATGTTGCAAGCCGTCAACATGGTTCGTTCGGCGCTCGACGGATTCTACGCGACACTGAACGACGAGCAGAAGGCGAAGTTCGAAGCGATCGGTCCGCAGCGGACCAGCGCAGCCGAATTGACCGGCGTGCGGCAAACGGTCGACTTCGACCGAACGTGGCCGAGGCAAACGCACTATCGCGGGCGGAGCATTGAAGGCGGCGTCGAGAACCTCATTCGGAATTTGCTGCCGTTCTGAAAATTCGGCGGACGTTGAACCGTGAAGGGCATGCGATGGGCGAGGACCATCGCATGCCCTTAAGGAGACGGACACGGATGCCGGACCCGGTCTTGAGATCGGCAGTCGCGTGACCCAAAGGAGCTGTCTTGAGTATCCCAGCCAGACGAAAGCCATGACGGCCACGCTCTCAGAGGCAACCTCTTCACCTGCCAGTCCGCCTGCCAGTCCACCCGCCAATTCGCTTGCCAAGTCCTTCGCCAATGTCGACCCGCATGGCGGCCTGACGAGCGACGAGGCCCGCCGTCGCCTGGAGAAGTTCGGTCCAAACGCAACGCCCGACGCGACCGCGCGGCCGTTGCGCCGGGCGCTCGACAAGTTCTGGGCGCCGGTTCCGTGGATGCTCGAGGCCACGATCGTGCTGCAGGTCGTGCTCGGGGACTATTTCGAGGCCGCGGTCGTGGCCGGTCTTCTGGTGTTCAACGCCGCACTCGGTCTTTTTCAGGAAGGGCGCGCCCAGGCAACGCTTGCGGCACTCAAGTCACGGCTTGCGCTGAACGCGTCGGTCCGGCGTAACGGCTGTTGGGTGACGGTGCCGGCTGCCGAACTGGTGCCGGGCGATATGGTGAAGCTCTCACTCGGCGGCGTGGTCGCGGCAGATGTCCACATCACCGGGGGAGAAATCCTGCTCGATCAATCCACGCTCACCGGTGAATCAGTGCCCATCGAAGCCGGCCCGGGTGTGCAGACCTATGCCGGGGCGTTGGTACGCCGCGGCGAAGCGGTCGCGGCGGTCACGGCGACCGGAGCGCGCGCCAAATTCGGCCGCGCCGCGGAACTCGTCCGCACCGCCCATGTGGTCAGCACGCAGCAGAAGGCGGTGCTGCGCGTGGTGCGCAATCTCGCCGCGTTCAATGGCGTCGTCATCGTGGTGCTGGTCGCCTATGCGTACTTTCTCGAGATGCCGATCGGCGAAATCATTCCCCTCGTCCTGACGGCGGTGCTCGCGTCGATACCGGTCGCGCTGCCGGCCACCTTCACCCTTGCGTCGGCACTCGGCGCGCGGGCCTTGGCGAAACTGGGCGTCCTTCCGACGCGCCTCTCCGCAGTGGATGAAGCGGCATCGATGGATGTCTTGTGCGCCGACAAGACAGGCACGTTGACGCGCAATCAGCTCGCGGTAACGACCGTGCGTCCCATGCCGGGCTTCGACACGGCGCATGTGCTGGTGCTGGCGGCGCTGGCCAGCTCCGATGGCGGGCAGGACCCGGTCGATGAGGCGATTCGTGCGGCCGCGATCAGCAAGAACATCGCCGATGTGCCGACAACGGTGGCGTTCGTACCATTCGATCCCGCGACCAAGATGTCCGAGGCGACCGTAACGAACCCGGACGGCAGCACGCAACGCGTTGTGAAGGGCGCCTTCGCGGTGGTCAGCGGCCTCGCCCAACCGTCGCCGACCGCGACAGCAGCGGCGAACGAACTGGAGGGTCAAGGGTTCAGAGTGCTGGCGGTCGCGGCCGGGCCGCCGACGGCGATGAAGCTCGTCGGGCTCATCGCGCTCAGTGACCCGCCCCGGACCGACTCGGCGGCGCTCATCAGCCAGTTGCGCGGGTTAGGAGTCCGCACCGTCATGGTAACCGGCGATGCACCGGCCACGGCGGCCATTGTGGCGCATGCGGTGGGACTCCTTGGTGCGGTCTGTCCGCCGGGTCCAATTCCGGACGGCGTACATCCCGAGGCGTTCGCGGTCTTCGCCGGCGTTCTTCCGGAGGCGAAGTACGACCTCGTCAAGGCGTTTCAGAAGGGTCATCACACCGTGGGCATGTGCGGAGATGGTGCCAACGACGCGCCGGCGCTGCGCCAGGCGCAGATCGGTATCGCGGTCTTTACCGCAACCGACGTCGCCAAATCGGCCGCCGGCATGGTGCTGACCGAGCCCGGGCTGGGCGGCATCGTCGCCGCCGTCAAAGAAGGCCGCCTAACGTTCCAGCGCATCCTGACCTATACGCTGAACTCCATGACCAAGAAGATCGTGCAGGTGCTGTTCCTGGCGGTCGGTCTGTTGATGACCGGGCACGCGATCCTGACACCCTTGCTCATGGTCATCATCATGATCACGGGCGACTTCCTCGGCATGTCGTTGACGACCGACAATGTGCGGCCCTCCCCGATGCCGAACCGGTGGCAGATCGGCAGTTTGACCATAGCGGGCGTCGTCATGGGAATCGGCGAGCTGGTTTTTTGCGCCGCCATCCTGGGTTTCGGCGCCTACCGGCTAGGATTTCGACATCGATACGCTGCGGACGCTGGCTTTCGTCGTCATCGTATTCGGCAATCAGGCGACGACCTATACCAATCGCGAACGTCGCTGGCTGTGGTCCTCTCGCCCGAGCTTCTGGCTCGCCGCTTCCTCCGTCGTTGATGTTCTCATCGCCTCGACATTGGCTATCGGCGGTATCGCGATGACGCCCCTGCCCCCTTCAGTCGTAGCCGGCACGCTTGCCGCGGCGGCGGTCTTCGCGTTCGTTCTGGACGGGATTAAGGTTCCTCTCTTGGCACGACTCAGGATCGCTTAGGGCGACACCTTCCCCGCGACGAGGGAGCCGAGCAAAGGCCGTATCGCCTCCAGGATGGAGCCGGTGATAGAATTGCGGCGCTTCAAGTGATGGAGCGGGACCAACCGCGACCCCCGAAAGGATGAGGATGAAAATCAAATCGAAGGATTTTCGCGTGCCGGAAAGGGATGCCGTCAATCTTCACAAATGGCCAACGATTGTGAAGCCGGTCTACAAATCGAAGGAAGACTATGAAACGCTCTTGCAGGAGCACGTCGCAAAACTCAGCGAGCTCCAGCAGCTTCTCTACGCATCCAATAGCCATGCCATCCTGCTGATCTTTCAGGCGATGGACGCGGCGGGAAAAGACGGCGCCATCAAGCACGTGATGTCCGGGGTCAATCCGCAAGGCTGCCAGGTCTTCAGCTTCAAGCATCCGAGCCCGACGGAACTGCAGCACGATTTCCTCTGGCGCACCACCCGTGATCTGCCGGAGCGCGGGCGGATCGGCATCTTCAACCGATCCTATTACGAGGAGGTGCTGATCGTCCGCGTGCATCCGGAGATTCTACGCAGCGAAGGATTGCCGGACCCGCCGCACGACGAGAAGATCGATCTGGCATCGACCGCTATCGTTCGATCGTGGATTTGGAGAGGCATCTCCACGTCAACGGAACCCGCATCATCAAATTCTTCCTCCACCTCTCCAAGGAGGAGCAGCGCAAGCGCTTCCTCGCGCGTATCGACGAGCCGGAGAAGAACTGGAAATTCAGCCTCGCGGACATCGAGGAGCGGAAATTCTGGAAGGACTACATGAAGGCCTATGAGGAATGCCTCAGCGCGACCAGCACTGCGGACGCCCCCTGGTATGTGGTTCCTGCCGACGACAAGGAGAATGCGCGGCTGATTGTTTCCCGGATCGTCCTCGATACTCTTGAAGGTCTCAAAATGACCTATCCGAAGACGAGCGCCGAGCGGCGGGAGGAGTTGCTGGCGATCCGCAAGCGGCTCGCGAAATGAGCTGGCCGGTGCGGGCCAAGAAGGATCCGAACGGCGATGTCTTTTGCTGCGTCAGCGGAACCTTAAGCGCTCTCTAAAGTTGCCCCATGGCGCGGTACTGGTTCTTCCAATGAAGCGCGTGCCGCGCAAAATCAGTTACTTCATCCCTCTTTGTCACTTAAAAAAGGAATTCACTCCATGCGCTCTCACATTCGCGCCGGTTTCGTCATGGCTGCCGCAGCAGCCTCGCTGATGTCATCCGCGGCCTTCGCACAGACCCCCACCACTGCCACCCCGATGACAAACTCCGCCACTTCGACGAGCTGGATGACCCAGGAGGTAGCCGGTCAATGGCGCACGTCCAAGATAATCGGCCTCAATGTCTACAACAATGAGAACGAGAAGATCGGCGGCATCTCCGAACTCATCGTTGATCGCGCCGGAAAGCTCGAAGCCGTTGTGGTAGGCGTCGGCGGCTTCCTCGGTTTGGGTGAGCACGATGTGGCGGTACCTTATGCCCAGATCAGCTGGGTGGGTCAGCCGGTGCCATCGCCGCGCACCAGCACCAGCACCGCTCCGGTTACGACCGGTGTTACAAGCACGACCGACCGGGCCGCGGAAGGCCCGCGTTCCTATCCGGACCACGCTGTCCTCAATATGACGAAGGACCAGCTCAAGGCCGCGCCGGAGTTCAAGTTCTCCCGCTGAACGAA
>CAVVGO010000007.1:0-738790 GCA_963747835.1 uncultured Alphaproteobacteria bacterium | reverse complement strand
AACGCGGCGTACTCGCCCGCATAGCTGCCGGCTGTACCCCGTGTCCGGGTTCCCGCGGTCCGCAGCCGTTTGGCTCAGCCGAGACCCCGGTCGTATTCGAGCACGGCGTTGAGCAGCACCTGGGCGCCCGCGGCGCATTCGTCGAACGTGGTCGATTCCGCCTCGTTGTGACTGATGCCGCCGAGGCACGGTACGAAGATCATGGTGGCCGGCGCCACGCGCGCGATGTAGGCGGCGTCGTGGCCGGCGCCCGACACGATGTCGCGCGTCGCGAAGCCCGCGCGCTTCGCTGCAAGCCGCACGCATCGGATCAGTTCCGGATCGAACCGGACGGCGGGCGCTGTCCAGATCCGCTTTTCCTCGAAGGCGAGCTTGAGCGGCTCCAGGATCGCCGGCAGCAGTGCCCGCATTCGGGCTTCCATGTCGTCGACCACGGCGTCGTCGGGATGGCGCAGATCGACGGTGAAGAACGTTTCGCCTGGAATGACGTTGCGGCTGTTCGGCCGGTTCTCGATCAGACCCACGGTCGCGGACCGCCTCGGGCGCGTGGGCTTGGGCGATGCCGTCGATGGCATCGATGACGCGCGCCGCGCCAAGCAGAGCGTTGCGGCGCAGACGCATCGGCGTTGCGCCGGTATGGGCATTCTGGCCCCGCACCGTGATCTCGTACCAGCGCATGCCCTGGACACCGGTGACGACCCCGATGGTCTTGCCGTCGTCCTCGAGGATCGGTCCCTGCTCGATATGAAGTTCGAACATCGCGCCGAGCCTGTGACCGCCCGCCGGCTCGGTGCCGCGATAGCCGATGCGGTCGAGCTCGTCGCCGAAACGTTTGCCGTCGTGGTCCTGCCGCGCATAAGCATAATCCGCGGTGAACACGCCGGCGAAGACGCCGGACGCCAGCATGGCGGGGGCGAAGCGCGAACCCTCCTCGTTGGACCAGTTGATGATCTCGATGGGCGCGTTCGTCTCGTAGCCGGACTTCGTGCAAAGTTCGCATGACCTCCAGTGCGCCAAGCACGCCCAGAGCGCCATCGAACTTGCCGCCGGTCGGCTGGGTGTCGAGGTGGCTTCCCATGCACACCGGTGCAAGGCCGGATCGCGTCCGGCCCGGCGCGCGAACATGTTGCCGACCGCGTCTATGGTGACGGTGCAGCCCAGCGTCTCGGCGGCTGCCTTGAACCAGTCACGCACCGTGCGGTCGTCATCCGTCAGCGTCAGGCGCTTAATGCCGCCTTTGGGGGTCGCGCCAATCCGCGCGGTCTCCATCAGGCTATCCCACAGGCGCGTCGCGTTGATCCGCAAATTCTGCATTCTGTTCTTTCGAATGGCGCGATTGTCAGGGAGGCGTCACGTTATGGCGTGACATCAAGGCGTCACTTGCGGCCGATCCACAGGATGCGGCGCGGTGAGTTCGCGCCAGGTCGCGTTCGCGACGTGGACGGCCGGGTAGGGCGGGCGCGCCACGTAGGCGCCGCCGCCGGCTTTCGCACGCAGGTCGCCGTCGAGCCACGCAATTTTTCCGCCCGAGACCGTACCCCGCGCGCGGCCCCGGCAGGCAAAGCCTTCAAACACGTTGTAATCGATGCGGCTCACTTGCGTCTTTGCCGAGATCGTCTTGGTCGCCTCCGGGTCCCAGATCACCAGATCGGCGTCGGAGCCTGTCGCGACCGCGCCCTTGCGCGGATAGATATTGAGGATACGGGCCACGTTTGCCGACGTCACGGCAACGAACTCCTCGCGGGTGATGCGCCCGGTGTTGACGCCCGCCGTCCACAGCACCGCCATGCGGTCTTCAAGGCCGCCGGTGCCGTTCGGTATTTTCGTGAAATCGGCGCGACCGAGCCGCTTCTGCGCGGTGGTAAAGGCGCAATGATCGGTCGCCACAACCTGGAGCGAGCCCGATTGCAGCCCCGCCCACAAGCTCGCCTGGTGGTCCTTGGCGCGGAACGGCGGCGACATCACGCGCCGCGCCGCATGGTCCCAGTCGCGGTTGCGGTACTCGTCCTCGTCAAGCACCAGGTGCTGGATCAGCGGCTCGCCATAGACGCGCTTGCCGGCCGCGCGCGCTCGCGCGATCGCCTCATGGGAATCCCGGCACGAGGTGTGCACCACGTAGAGCGGGCATCCGGCCATGTCGGCGATCATGATCGCGCGGTTGGTGGCCTCGCCCTCGACGGCGGGCGGACGCGAATAGGCGTGACCCTCCGGTCCGGTGGTGCCGGCGGCGAGATAGTGCTCCTGGAGGCGGAACACGACGTCGCCATTCTCGGCGTGGACAAGCGGCATAGCGCCGAGCCCGGCGCAGCGGCGGAACGAGTGATAGAGTTGGTCGTCGTTCACCATCAGGGCGCCCTTGTACGCCATGAAATGCTTGAAGGTGTTGATGCCGTAGGTTTTGACGCAGGTCTCCATCTCGTCGAACACTTGGCGATCCCACCACGTCACCGCCATGTGGAACCCGTAGTCGCAGGCGGCGCCTTCGGCCTTGCGGCGCCAATCCTGATAGGCCGCGAGCAGCGACTGGCCCGGACCCGGAATGCAGAAATCCACCACCATGGTGGTGCCGCCCGACAGCGCCGCCTTGGTGCCCCACTCGAAATCGTCGGCCGACACGGTTCCCATGAACGCGAGTTCGAGATGGGTGTGGGGATCGATCCCGCCCGGCAGCACGCAGCATCCGCCGGCGTCGATGGTCTCCGCGCCGGCCGGGGCGGTAAGGTCGGGCCCGATCGCCACGATCGCACCCTCCGCGACGAGGACGTCGGCGCGCCGCGTGCTGTCGTGATTGATGACGGTGCCGCCGCGAATGAGCATTGCCAAGATGCGTGTCCTTATCCGGGATGTATCGCCAACGCTCAGTGGCCGAGCCATCGGTCGCGGGTTGGCATCATTGCGCTTGAACCGGACAACCGCAACGATCGCAAGGGGCTTTTTCCGGGCACGGCATTCCAGTATCAAGCTTGTCGGACTTAAGGAAAGGCCGCCGCCCACATGGATCAGCCAACCGCCATTCTTCGTCCCGGCAAGCCGGTCACCCTTGCGCCGGCCGGGAACATCAGTTTCGAAATCGAGGCCGGTCAGCGTTTCCGCATCACCCAACCGGAGGGTGAGCAGGTCGCGGACTTCATCTCCTTCAACCGCGACGACGTTCGCGAGTTGCTTTCGATGCATTCGAGCCGCGCCGTCAACCTGAACTGGAGGCTGACGGCGCCGCACGTGCTCTACAGCAATCGCACGCGTGAGATGTGGAAGATCGAGGACGATCTCACGGCAGAGAATTATTGCGGCGGCGGCTTTTGCAGCGAGCACCTCAATATCGCCCGTTACGGCGCGGATGGGGTGGGGGCGGCGAACTGCCAGTCCAACCTCGAGGCGGCCGTGCGCGGATACGGCATGGACCGGTCGAGTTTCAACGTCGATGCGTGCTTCAACATCTTCATGACGGTCGCCTATGACGGGAACGGCGTGTGGGAAATCCGCCCGCCGAAGGGGAAGCCCGGCGATTACATGACGCTGCGCGCGCTGATGCCGCAGATCGTCGCCATCTCGAACTGTCCGATTCTCTTCAACGCGTGCAACAATTTCCGCCTCAAGCCGCTGACGCTGGAAATCCTGGCGCAGTAGCCCGCCCGACGCGGGGCCGACCGGTGGTTGGGCGTCGCGTCCCTTCCGCAGACCGGTACGATCGATGTATAGTGTGCCGAACTGCCTCGCGGGAGCGCCGACTCTCCGTTCATAGCAACGGGCAGACGTTTTGCCATCGGCGGGCGCGACCTTCGGCCGGTTCTTTTCGGCGCTCGCGGCATACTGAAAAAAGCGATCGCGGCGCGGCAGCTTTACGCTGCGGAGTCAACGATCACAGGGAGGACACCATGCTGTTGCGGAACGCGATCGGCGCGGCGGCGCTTGCGGCCGCACTGTTGACCTCGGTGGATATCGCCGCGGCGTTCGATGAGTTCAAGTACCCGGACCTGAAAGGCCAATGGCGGCGAGCCGATCCCGGCAACCGGTTGCGGATTGGGCTCGCCTTCGACTCGAGCAAGCCGTTTCGCGCCGAGGAGCCGCCGCTGACACCCGAATATCAGGCCATCTACGAGGCCAATCTCGCCGACCAGGCGACCGGCGGCCAGGGCATCGATCCGACCTTCACGTGCCTGTCGCCCGGCATGCCGCGCGTCATGATTGCGTATGCCCCGATGGAAGTCGTCGTGACCCCGGACACCACCTTCATCCTGATCGAACACGTTCACGACAACCGTCGCATCTACACGGACGGCCGCGGCTTTCCGGCCAATATGGACGATGATCCGCTGTTCGCCGGCTATTCCATCGGTGCCTGGGTCGATACCGACGCAGACGGCCGCTACGATACGCTCCTGGTCGAAACCCGCGGCCTGAAAGGCCCCCGGGTGTTCGATGCCAGCGGCATACCGATGCACCAGGATAACCAGACCGTCATCAAGGAGCGCATCTTTCTCGACAAGGCCGATCGCGATCTGCTCCACGACGAAATCACCACGTTCGATCACGCGTTGACCCGCCCGTGGGTGGTGGCGCGATCGTATCGCCGGGTCGAAGCCAAGGAGCCGATCTGGTGGCGCGAGGACGTGTGCGCCGAAGGCAACAACCATGTCGGCATCGGCAAGGAGAATTACTTCCTGAGCGGCGACGGCATGCTGATGCCGACCAAGAAGGATCAGCCGCCGCCCGATCTGCGATATTTCAAATCTTCGCGGAAATGACCGCGGGCCCGGAAACGACGTACCCAAACCACGCCGTCGATTAACTGAAAACGTCCGGGAAAATATCCGGACATTCGAATATTAATTGCGAATAATAATTCGATTACTGATTGCTGCATTGCAAATTCCCGCCTGAAAAGCGGCCGATGCTGGAACTTTTTTCGGCAGTGCCCGTTACAGGCAGGCACAAGGTGCCAAGGGAGCCGCTTTATGACCGATGCATATAGAATTGATCGAATTGCCAGCAATGAATCAAATCAACCTGCGCTCTCCTGGGCGGCGATTGTCGCCGGCGGGATCACCATCGCGGCTCTGACGCTCGTGCTGTTGGCGTTCGGCAGTGGAATGGGATTTTCCGCGGTTTCGCCGTGGTCTAATTCAGGAATATCGGCCGGCACGTTTGAGATAGCGGCCGGGATTTATATGATCGTCGTCGCGATGTTATCGTCGACGGTCGGCGGATATATCGCCGGTCGGGTCCGAACCCGGTGGGTCGACGTTCACACCGACGAGGTCATGTTCAGGGACACGGCGCACGGCTTCCTGTCGTGGGCTCTCGCGACGGTCCTGGGCGCCGCCGCATTGGGCGGGGCCGCAACCTATATGGTTGGAGGCGTGGTCACCGGTGCGGCCCAAGGCTCCGGACTCGCGACCACTCAGCCGACCGCCACGAACGAATATTTCGTCGACATGCTATTCCGTCCCGCTTCCCAGAACGCGGGCCAGAGCACAGCGGGGGCGGTCGAACGCGCCGCGGCGGAGCGTGAAGCGCAAATCGTCCTGTCCAAAGATTTGAGCGAGAAAACTGATTTCCCGGCAGCCGATCGGGCTTATCTGGGGCAACTGGTCTCCGCGCGTACCGGGTTGCCTGCAGCCGCCGCCGAGATGCGCGTGTCTGAGGTTATCGATCAGTCCAAGGCCGCGGCCGACAGAGCGCGGAAATCCGCGGCTGCCCTTTCAATGTGGCTGACGGCCGCAATGTTCGCTGGCGCCTTTTCCGCGGCTCTCGCCGCGATCGAGGGTGGTCAGCTTCGCGATGGCCGATGGAAGGGAATTATCGGCGGCAAGAGCTATCAAACTGTGAAAACGAACTGACGGAGGCGATAATGGGTTTGATCCTTCTTTGGCTGATTGGACTTCCACTCCCGATCATTATTCTGCTCGCGCTGTTGCACCACTAGGCGGCCCCCGTCCGTAGGGCGGATCAGCGTAGCGTAATCCGCCATTTCGGCCGACGAGACGGGGGGTTAAAGAGAAACCCGCCCTGCGGCGAGTTGACAGGTTCATGGGAGTTGATGGACCGGCCCCGTCTGCACAGTTTGCAGGTGGGGCTTATCCATGACGGCTCGTCACCAACAAATTACACCTCAGCCATGCTGCGGACGCGCGCTATCACGACTCACTTTGTCAACTCGTCGACGATGCGGTCGGCGTGGTAGATTTTGGCGAGCGCCTCGCGCAGCGCCCCCACCGCGACCGAAACGGCGCGGTTCTGGTCCGGGTCAAAGCCGAAATCGCCGCCGAGCGACTGGATGTTGCCGTCGAAGATGATGCCGACGACTTCGCCGGCCTTGTTGATGACCGGCGAGCCTGAATTGCCGCCGATGATGTCGTTCGTGGTTGCGAAATCGAATGGCTGGCCGATGTCGAGAGCGCCGCGCGCGGCGCTCCAGCTGTCGGGCAGGCGGAACGGATCGGCGCCGGTCGCGCGTGCAAAGGCGCCCCCAATGGTGGTAACGGGTTCGATGTCGCGGCCGTCCTGGCGATAGCCCTTGACCGTGCCGTAGGAGAGGCGCAGCGTGAAGGTCGCGTCGGGATAAGTCGAAGTGCCGTAGATGCGAAACATCGCATTGGCGATCTGTCCGGAATTCTTGCTGAGCCGCGCCTGGATATCATCCTCGTAGGTTCGGCGGAGCGCGCGCAGGTCCGGATCGATGGCGCGCGCGAACGCAATCATCGGGTCGTCCGACGCGTCGATCGCGGCCTGGTCGGCGTCGAGCAGGCGGCGGCGCAGGTTCACGTCGGCAAGTCCGGTGCCGTTGACGAGTGCGGCCGCGAGCTCTGCGGGTGATTTCTTGCCCAGTACTTTCCTGACGAAGGCATCGTCCGGGCCCAGCACCTCGCGCAGCTTGGTGAGCGAAAACGTGAGCGTGAGCTTTTCAAGCTCCGGATAGATCGGTGCATTGGACAGCAGCGTCTGCCGCTGGATCGGGAAATTCGCATTGGTGTATTCCGAAAGCCGCGCCTCATCGGGCTTGGCCGTCTCGGCCGCGCGGCGCACCAGGGTCTTGGCGAGCCCGAACAGGCGGGAGCGGAATCCCTGGCCGCCCTCGGTGAAGGAGTAGCGGTCGCGCATGGTGCGGTACTGGTCCAGCGTTGCGCGGATGTTGTCCCAGGCGGGACCATATTGCTCGCGCAATCTGCGGGTCGGCTTCGATGGTCCGGCGCAGCGCCTGCTCGGCTGCGGCTGCGCGCCCGGATGATCGCGGGATCGACCAGCGCGGCGAACTGGCCCTTGCGGGCCTTGAGCGAATTCTCGATCCCGAACAGCATGCCCTTGGCGATGCGGGCGCTGCTCCGCGCCGGTGGCGGAGAACTCGGTCAGCATGCCGCGCAGCTCCGAATTGTAGAACAGGTTGCGCGGCAGCGTGACGTCGCGCTGGAACTCGAGCTCGGCGACCGTGTCGAGCCGGTTGGTGCGCCCCGGGTGGCCCGACGTGAAGGTGAGATCGCCCGGACGCGACGTCCGTCTTGGCGTAGCGCAGGTAATTCGCCGACGTATCGAGCGGGCGGTCGTCCGCATAAACCCGCAGATAGGTCACGTCGAGGTCGTAGCGCGGAAACTCGAAATTGTCCGGGTCGCCGCCGAAGAACGCGATCGCCAGTTCGGGCGCGAAGACGAGCCGCACGTCCTGATAGCGGCGGTAACGGTAGAGATTGTAGATGCCGCCGTGATAGAGCTCGACGACGTCGCAGCGGATGTTGCGTATCGCCGCCGGAGCACTCCCGCGCGATCGTCGCCTCGATCGCCTTCTTGGCGTCGGTGAGCGCCTTGCCGTCGCGGCCCGCGATGGCCTCGCTGATGCGGACGGTCACGTCGGAAATCGCGACGAGTTGGTTGACCTCGACGTTCGGGCATTTGCGCTCCTCTTGCCGGCCTCTTTGGCGTAGAAGCCGGCGTTCGACCAGATCCTCGGTCGCAGTGGAAAGCTGCGCGATGCAAGCCTGGGCGCAGTGATGGTTGGTCTGCACCAGCCCGTTGGGCGTAACGAAGCTCGCCGAGCAGCCGCGCGCAAGGCGCAGCGACGACAATCGGACATGGTCGAGCCAGGCCTGATCCGGCGCAAAGCCGTAGGCCTTTTGGACCCGGTCGACCGGAAAGTCGTTGAACGTCCACATGCCTTCGTCGGCGAATGAGGGGACGGCGGCGCTCACGAGAACTACGGCAAGCAGCGCCGCCGGCGGCACGATGAAGGGGCGCATGTCTGGTCCGGTTCGGTTTGTGTCGGTTCGCCCCAACCTAGCACAGGCGTGATGGCGACGGTGTGGCGCGTCGTGCGCTCGCGTGCCCCGCCGGTCGGCCGCGCTTCGCCGTGGCGGCGCGCTCCAGGTCTGTGTCGGCTTGGTCAGCTTTGCTGGTTGTTTTGCCGCCGGCCTTTACGGCCTCCCATCCGGGCTTTGGTCACGCCCCATACACGTCGCGGGAGACGACCTGATGGTCCGGCATGGTGATTTCCGCCGTGCTTGTTCTCCTGGCCTCAAGATGGCTTCGCCGCCGGCGGAGGCGGCGTCGTGTTCTTGAAACTCGCGCGCGCGGCGAGCTTGTCGTAATAGCCGGGAAGCGCCTTTCCGGCCGCAATGGCGGCGGCGCCTTCGGGAAAATTGCGGACGTAATAAAGGATCGGCATCAGGTTGATATCCGCATAGGTGAAACCATCGCCGGCCAGAAAGCCACCCTTGGCGACCGCGCGATCGAGGTGGCCGATCTCCTCGGCAACCGCCGGCGCGACGGCGTCGATCACCTTGCGATCAGGCTTGCCGTCGGCGGTCTTGGGGAAAACATAGGCGAACAGGTAGGTCCGGATCAGGGTGCCGTCCATCCGGGTGTTGACGAGCGACACCCACTGCGCGGTGAGCGCCGCGTGACGCGGCTCGGTCGGAAACAGGCGCGAACCCGGGAACGCGAGGTCGAGATAGGTGGCGATCGCGTTGGTTTCACATAATTCGAGATCGCCGTGGCGCATCACCGGGATTTTCCCGAACGGATGAATGGCTGTGACCTCGGGGGCATGCGGCGGCCCGGGCTTGAGCTCATAGGGGATGGATTTTTCCTCGCAGACCATGCGGATGACCCGCGTATAGGTCGACGGCGCTATACCGATGATTTCGACACTCGACATGATTGCCTCCCATGGCGGATTGCCGCCCAAATATCGTCGCCAAATCGTCAGCGATTGTTCAGCCGAGGAACGCAGCAAGCTTGCCGAGCGAACCGGTCCAGCCGTGACGGTGGCGGTCGCGGGCGCCCTCGTCGGCGAACTGCTCATGAGTGAGCGTCAGGGCGGTCGCGCCGCCATCGGGTTCGAATTCGACCGTCACCAGCGACTGGCGCTCCGGCGTGCTGCGCCACGCCCAGGTGAAGACCAGCTTGCGGTTCGCCACCACTTCGCGGAACACGCCGCCGACATCGTGCTCCTCACCGCCCGGCGAGCGCATCAGGATGCGATAGCGGCCGCCAACCCGCGGATCGGATTCGGCGACCACGACTTCGACGTCGCTCGGGCCGAACCACTGCTTCAAGGCTTGCGGGTCGGACCAGGCTCGGAAGCAGCGTTCCGGCGACGCCGGGAGCTTGCGCGTGATGGTGAGGCTGGGCTGTGCGCTTGCCGTGACGGCGGACTTCGGTGGGGATAGGGTTGGCGGACATGGGACTTGCTCCACGTTGGGGGTTGGATTTGAAGTCGCATCCAAATGCGCCGGCGGGCTTGCGGTGGACGTTTCCTGGATTGCTTCTTCGACGAGGTAGCGTTCGAGGGAATCGAGCCGGCTCGACCAGAACCGTTCGTAACGGGCGAGCCAACGCTGCGCCTCCTGCATCGGAACGGCGTTCAGCCGGCACGACACGGTGCGGCCGCTCTTGCGGCGGGCGATCAGCCCGGCGCCCTCCAGCACGTCAAGGTGCTTGAGCACCGCGGGCAGCGACATGGCAAAGGGCTTCGCCAGTGTGGTGATGGAGAGTTCCGGCGCCTCGCTGAGGCGGGCAAGCACCGCGCGCCGGGTCGGATCGGATAGCGCGGAGAAGATGCCGTCGAGGCTGTGGGGCTGATGGTTAACCATTCAGTTAAGTTATAGGGAGGACGATGCGGTGGTCAATGATTATTTTTTGGCAAAACGAACCCACGCCGCGCCCGAGCGCTTGGGCGCGGATCACCTGCGGCGGCCGGCTCATCATTGTCTATGGCTGGGATCGTGGGTTCCGCCGATGGCGGAACGTATCGATACTTACCGCGCCAGCGCGGCGGTCACGAGGCTCACGCCATCCGGGCTTGCCCATTCGGCGGGCCCGGCCAGAGAGGCGATCTCGCAGCCGTTCGGGTCGACGAGGAGCGTCGTCGGCATTCCGATCGCCTTGCCGACGGTCTTGAGGTCCTGGAACACCTTGGCGTTGGTATCGGAATAATAGGCGAGATTCCGAATGCCGATGTCGCGCAGCCAATTTTTGGGCTTGTCCGGATCGCGGGTGTCGATGTTGATCGTCACGACCTCGAAATCGGGCGCGCCGAGCTGGCCTGCAGGGCGTCGAGCGCCGGCATCTCCTTCCGGCATGGGACGCACCAGGTTGCCCACAAATTGAGAAGCACGGTCCGGCCGTGCCAGTCGGCGAGCGATTTCTGTTGCCCGGCAGCGTCGTGGAACGTCAGCACGGGCAGTCGGCGGGCCTCTTCGGCGGGGTTGACGGCCGCGACCTCGCCATGGGCGAGGGGCGCGATGTGGTGGGCGAGGTCCAGGGCGGACCGGCAGGCGAGGTCGCCCGCATTGCGCGAGAAGCCCACAAAGCCGTATACCGCCGCCAGCGTGGCGCCCATCAGCGCAATCGCCAGGACCGTCACAAGCGGCCGCTTGCGTTTGCGGACAACCAGCGTCCGTTCAGTTTCAACCGTCATGTTCGAGACCGCATACCAAACACCCAAGATGATACCCGCGATGAACCTGCCCCAGAACCTGACGATGAACCGCCCATGAGCAACAAGATGTGGGGCGGCCGGTTCGGCGCGGATCCCGACGCCGTGATGGCGGACATAAACACCTCGATCGACGTCGACCGCAAGCTGTTTCGCCAGGACATTGCGGCGAGCCGCGCGCATGCCGAAATGCTTCAGGCGCAGGGCATCATCACGGCGCAAGATGGGCGCGAGATCGTTCACGGTCTAGACACGATCCTGTCAGAAATGGAAGCCGGCACGTTCGTCTTCAAGCCCGCGCTCGAAGACATCCATATGAATGTCGAGGCGCGGCTTGCCGAACTCATCGGTCCGGCGGCGGGGCGCCTGCATACGGCGCGCTCGCGCAACGACCAGGTCGCGACCGATTTCCGCCTGTGGATGCGCGACGCCATCGACGGCCTCGACGCGAGCCTCGCGTCTTATCAGCGCGCGCTTGCCGAGAAGGCGCTCGCCCACGCCGACACCGTGATGCCGGGTTTCACCCATCTGCAGACCGCCCAGCCAGTCACCTTCGGGCACCATCTTCTCGCCTATGTGGAAATGGCGGCGCGCGACCGCGGCCGTTTCGCCGACGCCCGCAAGCGGGGAAACGAATCCCCGCTCGGCGCGGCGGCGCTCGCCGGCACGTCGTTTCCCCTCGATCGCGCCATGACGGCAAAGCGGCTCGGCTTCGATCGGGCTGCCGCGAATTCGCTCGATGCGGTGTCCGACCGCGACTTCGTTCTGGAGGCGCTGGCGGCGGCGGCAATCGCCGCGATCCACCTGTCGCGGTTTGCCGAAGAGATCGTGTTGTGGACGTCGCCCCTGGTCGGTTTCCTCAAGCTGTCCGACAAGTTCACCACCGGCTCGTCGATCATGCCGCAAAAGCGCAATCCCGACGCCGCCGAGCTTGTGCGTGCCAAAACGGGACGCATCGTCGGCGCGCTCGATGCGCTTCTCATCGTGATGAAAGGGCTGCCGCTCGCCTATCAGAAGGACATGCAGGAGGACAAGCAAGGCGCGATGGACGCGCTCGCCGCGCTCTCGCTCTGCCTTGCCGCGATGACCGGCATGGTGGGCGACATGACGGCAGACGCAGCGCGGATGCGGGCGGCGGCGGGCCAGGGCTACGCCACCGCGACCGACCTCGCCGACTGGCTGGTCCAGAACCTGAAGATGCCGTTTCGGGAGGCCCACCACGTTACCGGCCGCATCGTGGCGGCGGCCGAAAAGGCGGGGGTCGAGCTTGACCGGCTGCCACTGCCCGCCATGCAAGCGATCGAGCCGCGCATCACCATGGCGGTATTCAAAGTCCTGTCGGTCGAGCACTCGGTCGCGAGCCGAACCAGCTTCGGCGGCACCGCACCAAAAAATGTCCGCAAAGAGGCAAGGAAATGGCTGGCGCGCCTCGGCGAGACGGCAAAATAGCGCACGCAGAAGAAATTTCGATATGCAGCGGGTTGCTCGCCATCGTCTCGGCTCGCGTCCACGCGAAGTTCTGGTATGGTGCGGGCGAATTTGGGGAGAGGGGTTGCTTGAACAGTTTCGCCGATCGGTTGGGCCGGCTCGCGCTTGTCGCCGTCGTGGTGGCTGCGGCACTCGGGCTTGCAGCATGCGGCCGCAAGGGGACTCTTGACCCGCCGCCGAACGCCTCGCTCACCGAGCCGGCGACGCCGCGCCCCTCGCTTGGTGAGGACAGCGACAGCCTCGCGCCTCAGCCCCCGCCGCGCGCCGCGCCGGCGCCCAACTATAC
The DNA here is from genome assembly GCA_963747835.1 of uncultured Alphaproteobacteria bacterium. GTDB lineage: Bacteria > Pseudomonadota > Alphaproteobacteria > Rhizobiales > Xanthobacteraceae > JAJPKK01. The sequence goes on along the minus strand of CAVVGO010000007.1, from coordinate 726,089 downwards.
CCCGGCGCAGCCCAAGAGCTTTTTCCTCGATTTCCTGATCGGCAAGTAGGATCCGCAAGTAGGATCGGCAAATAGTTCAGGCCGCCTGCGCGGTGGCGGTGCGTTGCCGCCGAGCTTCGTAGGCGCACAGGTTCGCGTAGGCGATCCGCAGCAGCGAATGATCGCCCGGGAGCGAGCCGGTGGCTTCGCCGCGGCGGATCAAGTCGCCGACGATGTGATCGGCTTCGATTGGTGCGTTGCGTTCGATGTCACGCAGCATCGAGGCGGTGAGCGGGGAACCCGATGCCGTGACGGTGGCGCGGGCGCGCTCCGCGAAGGCGTCGCGTGGCGGATGGCCGTTAGCGCCGGCGACGGTGCGGCACTCATCGAACAAGCCAAGCACGATCGCGTTGCCGCCGGGCGCCTTCGCGATGTCGCCGACCGCGGCCCGCATCAGGCAGGTGGCACCCGCAAGCGTCGCGAGAAACACCCATTTTTCCCACATCTCCTGCACGATGTCGGGACTGGCCTTGGATTCGAACTTGGCACCCGTCATCGCGGTCGCGATCGTCGCAATACGATCAGACAGCGCGCTGGTGCGCGCCCCGAACGAGAGTTGATGATCCCGGTTGAGATGCACGATCGCGCCTTTGTCATCGAGCGTCGCCGCGATGACGCATTGGCCGCCGAGCACGCGGTCGGGCCCGAAGCGCGTATCCAGTACGTCGAGGTGGCGCAAGCCGTTCAGGAGCGGCAGGATCGCGGTGCGCGGTCCGACCGCCGGCGCGAACGACGCGATTGCGCCGTCGAGATCGTAGGCCTTGCAACTCAGCAGAATGAGATCGAATGGCTCATGGAGATTTTCTGCCAGGACGTTTTGGGCGCCTGGAGCGTCGCGTCGCCGGCGGCGCCGCGGATCACGAGCCCGGTACCGGCAAGCTGCGCGGCCCGCCGCGGTCGCACCAGGAACGTGACGTCGCGGCCCGCCTCCAGGAGCCTGCCACCGAAGTAGCCGCCGATCGCGCCAGCGCCGACCACGAGAATGCGCATGTCTCAACTCCGTTCAGGCGATGGGAGAGCTCAATTGTGCGGCTTGGCCAAGTGTCGGCACTCGGATCGGATCAAGCCGCCGGATCAAGCTGCCCTGGCCGGACGCCCGAACCAGGCGCCGCCCGCCACCGCGGCGGCGTTGATGGAACCGAACGCCGCGAGCGCCACCGCCGAGCGCCACGAACACGCCGGCGACAGCCGGCGCCAAGGCGCAACGCCAACCCAACCGCCCGCCGCCGCAATGACAAGCCGGGCGAAGTTTGCGAGCAGCGGCCACAACAGCCGCCCGGCGCCCTGCGAGGCGAAATAGAGGCCCATGCCGAGCCCAAACAGGCCGTAGAACGGGCCGACGATCCGCAAGTAGCGCGCACCCGGCCGCCGAGCATGGCGGGATCGCTGTCGAACAGCGACAGCCAGCGCACGCGGGAACAGCGCGGCGCTGAGCCCGATGAACTCGCACAGGCCGGCCGCGATGGCGGCGCCGATCCAGGCTGCCCGCAGCGCGCGCGTCGCGCTGGCCGGCGCCGATATTGGTTCCGACCAGCGCGACCAGCGGGCCGCCGAGGCCGAACACCAGCGGCATCAGCAGATATTCGATCCGCGAGCCGGTGCCATAGCCGGCGATCGCGGCCGGCCCGAACTGGCCGACGAGGCCGGTCGCGATCGCAATGGTGAGATTGGTTTGCACCGTGATCAGCGCCGCGACGGCGCCGACCCGCAGGATGTCGTAGAACAGCGGCCAGCGAAGCCGCGCACCGCGCAGCGACAGGCGGACCACGCTGCGGCCCGATTGCAGATAGGCCGCCAGCGCCAAGCTTCCCAGCGCGTAGAACGCCACCACCGCGACAGCACCGCCGGCAATGCCAAGCCGCGGGAACGGACCCCAGCCGAAGATCAGGCACGGCGACAGCGGGACCAGCACCGCGACGCCGGCGCAGGTAACGATGGCCGGCACCGCCATGTTGCCGGTGCCACGGATTACGTTGGCGAGCGAATTGAAGACCCAGAGCAACACCGCGGCCCGAGAACACCACATTTGAATAGGTCATGGCCGCTTCGAGCGAAGCGCCGCTGCCGCCCATCGCGCCGTAGAGCCAGCGGCCGCCCGCCAGCACCGCGACCATGAACACGAGCCCGAAGATCACCGCGATCGCCAGCGCGTGCAGCACCAGCGCATCGGCGTCGGCGCGCCGCCCGGCGCCGAGCGCGCGGGCAATCGCCGAGGAAATGCCGCCGCCCATGGCACCCGCCGACATCATCTGCATCAGCATCACGGCCGGAAACACCAGCGATACGCCGGCCAGCGCGTCGGTGCCGAGCTTGCCGACGAAATAGGTCTCGATCAGCCCGACCGAGGCCTGCGCCACCATGACCAGCACGTTGGGTGCCGCGAGCCATATCAGGGTCCGGGCGATCGGCGCCTCGATCAGCATGCGGGTGCGCGGGCTCATCGGCGCACTGCTGACTGCTGTGGCTGTCGGTGCCGCCGATGTCACGCCGGCCGGCGGATGCAGGGTGTCGTATTTTTCCGCAAGGCTCACGTGGCGCGTCCCTTCTGGGCGAGTGTTGGTTTCGCCGCGGCCGCGAGCTTGGCGGCTCCCTCGGTGGCCTCTTGGGCAGCCTCCTGACGTTGCCGGCGCAACGCGTATCTCCGCTGCGTGCGCTCGCCCGCGGCAGGGCCCGGTACCCAGGCGAACTCAGGTTCGCGTATCGGCCGCAAGGTGGCGCGATCAACGATGATCGGTTCGGCCGGTTCACCGCTCTTCGCATCCACGATGGTCACACTCGCGCCTTCCGGAGCGAAGTGGCGGTTGCCGAAGGCGAGCAGGGTGATGAGCACGGGCCGGAAATCGTGGCCGCGTGCGGTCGGCCGGTATTCGTCGCGGGGCGGGTGGGCACTGTAGCGGTGACGCTCCAGCAGTCCGGCATCGACCAGCGCATTGAGCCGCCGTGTCAGCATATTGGGCGCAATGCCAAGGCTTTTCTGGAACTCGTCGAAGCGCCTCAGCCCGTGAAGCGCGTCGCGCATGATCAACATACTCCACCACTCGCCGACCCGTTCCAGGCTGCGGGCGATCGGACATGGCATGGTTCCGAAGCTTTTGCGCTGCATGCTAGCCACGATAAGCATGTAACTATTATCATGCAAGTTACGAAGTGAGCGGCAACCCTCCCATGCGGATGCGGCATGACGGACTGCCAAGCGACAATGACGGCGGACAAGTGATTATCGGCCCTGCCGGGAGAGATCGTTTGCGTTTATAAGAGGCCCGCCCTCGCGACGCGGACGGCCGATCCTCATGAATCCGATCATACGCCTCATCGAATTCGTCATCTTCAGCAGCCGCTGGCTGGTGGTCCCGTTTTTGCTCGGGCTGGTCGCCGGGCTCGCGGCGCTGCTGTTCAAATTCGTATTCAAGCTCAGCGATTTCGTCGTGCAGGTGCGCGGCGCGGAACCGTCCGACGTGATCGTCAGCATCCTCAATCTCGTCGATCTAACGCTCACTGCCAATCTGATCGTGATCGTGATCTGCTCAAGCTACGAGAACTTCGTCAGGCCGATCGATTACGCCCAGCATCCCGACTGGCCCCACGGTCTCATCAAGATCGGGTTCTCGGGGTTGAAGCAGAAACTGCTCGGTTCGATCGTGGCTATCGCGGCGGTCAATACGCTCGAATGGTTCACCGACATTGACCGGGCAGCCGACAGCATCAAGCTCGGCTGGGTGGTCGGGATCCTGCTCGCCTTTGCGGTCGCCATGCTGGTGCTGGCGATAGCGGACCGGGTCGCCGCGGAAGACGAAGGCAAGGGGCACTGAAGTTCAGGGCAGGATCGCGAAAGCCCGTGCCGGGAAGCCGAGGCCGTCCTTGACCTTCGGCCAGGTCGCCACAATGAGCGCGCCAGTCGCCGGAACCTGGTCGAGATTGGCCATGACCTCGATCTGAAAATGGCCGTGCTGGAGAACATAGGTTTCCGACTCCATCTTGTCGGTCGTATCGGTGTCCATGGATTCGTGGCCGATCGCCGTGACGCCGCGCTGCTCGATCAGGAACTTGATGGTTTCCAGCGACCATGCCGGGAAGGAACTCCGCTTGAAACGCTCCGGATTGACGTCCCAGTCCTTGTACATGTCGGTGCGCAGGGCCGCGAAGGCGCCTTTGGGCACGCGCCCGTGGCGTTTTTCCCAGGCCTTGAGGTCAGCGACCGAAAAGGCGTGGTTCTCGTCCTTGGCGAGATAGGGCGTATCGTCGAACACCACCAACCGCAGGATCATCTGTTTCAACGGAATCTTGTCCATCGTGATTCCGTTCTCGGCAAAGTGCGCCGGCGGGTCCACATGGGTGCCGTACTGGCCGACCATCTCGTAAAAGGTCGAGCGGAAACCGTCCTTCGGAATGGTGTAGGGCTCGTGAGTCTTGGGATCGGCGGCGGGTGTCATTCTGGCCTGGCCGAAGCCCGACCACACCGGCGTATCGGGCCCGAAACTGTGGGTCAGATCGACGAATGTCCTCCCGGCGATGATCTGAAAGGCGCGCTCGACGTCGCCAGCGGCGCGAGCGGGGGGCTGGAGCCCGATGCTGACGGCGGCGGCGACGAGCATCGTCAACGGAATGGAAACGCAGCGAGGCATCGGCGTGGCTCCGATCGATATTCCGCAAGCGTCGATCTATACAGCACGACTAAACTGCAGGCGACATGGCTCTGTGACGCGGGGACCACAACAGGCTCGGCGGGCTCCCGAAGGGCGATAAAATCAAGCCTGATGGAGCCGCGAAAACGCCTCGCGGAATCTCATGCTATAGGCATTGCCAACGCCGCTCCGTTCGCCCACACAGCACCATGCATCATTTCGATTATCGCGCCGGCGTGCTTCATGCCGAGGACGTCTCCCTCGATCGCCTCGCGGCCGAGATTGGCACGCCGTTCTATTGCTATTCGACGGCGACGCTGACGCGGCATTACAAGGTGTTCGCTGGCGCCTTCGCGGATGTACGGGCGCTGGTGTGCTACGCCATGAAGGCGAATTCCAACCAAGCCGTCATCACGACGTTGGCAAGGCTCGGCGCCGGCGCAGACGTGGTGTCGGGCGGCGAACTGGCGCGCGCGCTCAAGGCGGGCGTTCCGCCGGACAAGATCATGTTCTCCGGCATCGGCAAGACCGAGCGCGAACTCGCCGCCGCTGTGGACGCGAATATCCTTTGCGTGAACGTCGAATCCGAGCCGGAGCTTGAACTGCTCTCCGCCATTGCGGCGCGGAAGGGCCGCACCGCGTGCATCTCGCTGCGCGTCAATCCGGATGTGGACGCCAAGACCCACGCCAAGATCGCGACCGGCAAGTCCGAGAACAAGTTCGGCATTCCGATTAGCCGTGCCCGCGAGGTTTATGCCAATGCGGCGAAGCTGCCCGGCCTGCGGGTCAAGGGCGTCGACATGCATATCGGCAGCCAGATCGTCGAGTTGCAGCCGTTCGACGATGCGTTTGCGCTGTTGTCGGATTTCGTGCGCACGCTGCGCGCCGACGGCCATGCTATCGAGCACGTCGACCTCGGCGGCGGCCTCGGCGTGCCGTATCGCCACGACAATGATCCACCGCCGGACCCGCCAGCCTATGCGGAGGTGGTGAAGCGGGCGACCCGTGCGCTCGACTGCACGCTGATTTTCGAACCCGGCCGCGTCATCGTCGGCAATGCCGGTATCCTGGTGGCGCGCGTCCTCTATGTGAAGCGTGCCGAGACCAAGACCTTCATCATCGTCGATGCCGCCATGAACGATCTTATCCGGCCCACCCTCTACGAAGCCCACCACGACATCGTCCCGATCAAGCAACCGATCGCGGGCGCCTGGCGCATCGTCGCCGATGTGGTTGGGCCGGTATGCGAATCCGGCGATTTCCTGGCGCTGGGTCGCGATATGGTCGAGCCGGCGCCGGGGGATCTCCTGGCCGTCATGACGGCTGGCGCCTATGGGGCGGTGCAGGCCGGCACCTACAACACGCGTCCGCTCGTCCCCGAAGTCATGGTCAATGGCGACCGCTTCGCCCTGGTGCGGCCACGCGTCGAGACTGCGGAGCTCATAAGCCTCGATCGCATACCGGATTGGTTATAGGGATAACTGATTGGAGGTGTGTGATTTTATCGCGAACACAGACTTGCTCGCCATAAAATTCGCAGACCGAACGCATTTTGGCCCTGCCTCCGCGCTAAGCTGGCAGGAATCGTGCTTGTAATCGTGCCGGAGTGTGTGAAAATGAATTTTCCCCTTGGGAGAATCGTTTGACCGAGGCTAGCAATGTTCCTGATGCGTCCCGGCCGCGCAATGCGGACGAGATGCTTGAGCGCGCGCTCAAACGGGCGCGTTGGATCACCTTCTGGGAGCGGCTGTGGCCGCCCGTTGCCACGGTCGCAACTACGGTAGGTTTGTTCCTCGCCGTTTCGTGGCTCGGGGTGTGGCTGTGGTTGCCGCCGATCGCTCGCGCGATCGCTTTGTTTGCGTTCCTGCTCCTCACTGCGGCCGCTACTGTGCCGCTGTTGCAGTTGCGGTTCCCGTCACGCGGTGACGGGCTACGCCGCCTCGACAAGAATGCCGGTCTCGCTCACCGTCCGGCGACCGCGATTGGCGACGAGCTTGCGACACCCAGGGCCGACCCGTGGTCGGCCGCGCTGTGGCGCGCCCATGTGGAGCGCGCGTTGCTGGCAGCCAAGAGCCTTAAGGCCGGGCGGCCAACGCCGCGTCTCGACCTGCGCGACCCGATGGCGTTGCGTGCCTTGGTGCTGATCCTGGTGGTGACGACTTTCGTGGCGGCCGGCGGCGAACGCGGGCGGCGCATAGCCGCGGCGTTCGACTGGCAGGGCGTGGTGGTGCCGGCGAATTTCCGGCTCGATGCCTGGGTATCGCCGCCCAACTATACGGCAAAGCCGCCCGTGATCCTGCCCGGCATGCGTCCGGGCGAGCGTGCTCCCACCTCGGTCGCCGCCGTGTCGGTGCCGACAGGGAGCGTCCTCGTGATTCGGTCGAGCGGCAAGGTCCAGTTCGACGTGGCGACCACCGGCGGCGTGTCGGAAGTTCCCGCCGAGCAGCGTCCCCAGGCACCGGCCGGCACCGAAGAACGGCGCTACGTCATCACCGAGCGCGGCACCGCGCTGGTGCGGGGCCTCGGCGACGAAGACCTCACCTATGCGTTCAACGCCATCCCGGACAAGCCGCCCGCCATCACGCTCGCCAAGGACCCCGAGTCTCAGGCGCGCGGTTCGCTGCAACTCAACTACAAGATGGAAGACGACTACGGTGTGGTCGAAGCCAAGGCGATATTCGCCCTCAAGGGCGCCAAGGCCAACGAACCCGACGCCAAGCGGCCGCTGTTTGGGCCGCCCGAAATGCCCCTGACCCTGCCGCAGGCGCGGGTCAAGAGCGGTGTCGGCCAGACCATCAAGGATCTGAGCGACCATCCCTGGGCCGGCGCCGAAGTGGCGATGACGCTTGTCGCCCGCGACGAGGCCAACAACGAAGGCACCAGTGCGCCCCACGAGTTCCGTCTGCCGGAGCGGCCGTTCGCAAAGCCGCTCGCTCGGGTCATCATCGAGCAGCGGCGCGACCTCGCGCTCGACGCCGAGGCCCGCGACCGTGTGCTGATTGCGCTTGATGCGCTCGCGATCGCGCCGGAGAAGTTCACGCCAGAGATGGGTACCTATCTGGGGTTGCGCTCGCTCTACTGGGCGCTGGCCCAGGCCAATAACGACGACGCATTGCGCGACGTGGTGCAACAGATGTGGGCGTTCGCCACCATGTTGGAGGACGGCAACGTCTCCGACGCGGCAGCGCGGTTGCGCAATGCCGAGGAGGCGTTGCGCCAAGCGTTGGAACGTGGCGCTTCCGACGAGGAGATCAAGCGGCTCACCGACGAACTGCGAGCGGCGCTCAACCAGTTCCTGCAGGCGCTCGCCGAGGAGATGCGCAAGAACCCGCAAATGGCACGTCCGCTCGATCCCAATTCGCAGCGCCAGCTTCGCTCGCAGGATCTGCAGAGCATGATCGACCGCATGGAGCAACTCGCCAAGTCCGGCGCCAAGGACGCCGCGCGGCAATTGCTCGACCAGTTGCAGTCGATGATGGAAAACCTGCAGATGGCGCGGCCCCAGCAGGGCGACGATGCCGACGACGACATGATGTCGATGCTCGACGAACTCGGCGACATGATCCGCAAGCAGCAGCAGTTGCGCGATAAAACGTTCCGCCAGGGCCAGGACCAGCAGCGTGGCCAGCAGGGACAGCGCGGGCAACGCGGACAGCGTGGGCAGCAAGGTCAGCAGGGCCAAGAAGGTCAGCAAGGCGACCCCAACAAGTTCAGCGAATTGCGCCAGAATCAACAAGCCTTGCGCGAACAGCTCAAGAAGCTGCTCGATGAAATGAAGAAGCGCGGTCTCGGCCAGAAGGGCGATCAACAGGGTCAGCAAGGCCAACAGGGGCAGCAAGGGCAGCCGGGTCAGGGCCAGGGTGATGAACTTGGAGAGGCCGATGAGGCCATGGGCGATGCCGAAGGCGCGCTCGGCGAAGGCAATTCCGACCGTGCCGTCGACGGCCAAGGCCGGGCGCTCGACGCCATGCGCAAGGGCGCTCAAGGTCTCGCCCAGCAGCTCCAGCAGCAAATGGGGCAGGGACCCGGTCCCGGTCAGCCCGGTGGCCGTATGGGACCGGCGCGAGCCCAGCAGGAAACCGACCCGCTCGGCCGTCCGTTGCGCGGCCGCGATTACGGCGACGACACCACCGTGAAAGTGCCGGGCGAGATCGATGCCCAGCGCGCCCGCCGCATCCTGGAAGAGCTACGCCGGCGCTTCGGCGAGGCCTACCGCCCGCAGCTCGAGCTCGATTACATCGAGCGCCTGCTGAAGGATTACTGAGCCGGAATACGAACGAGCCGTTGCTGCCCGCGGCGCACAACGCGGTTGCGCGAAGGCGTTGGACGTGCGCCTTCAGAACAGCGAGCGAACCTAAACCGCGGCCCGGATGAGCGGTCGCCGCTTCGCGACCACGACATCCGCGACCGCCTTCTCGCTTCGCACTTCTTGCCTTCCTGGATGTCGCTTTCGCTCATCCAGGCTGCGATTGCCGCCGTGCTGGAACTGCGCACCGTCCGCGGCTGTTCTCCGCCGTTTTGCAATACGTCCCGGACCAGAACGAAGCCGTTCAAAACAGCGGCGGGACTTGGCCGACTTTGAGCGGACCGAGGAACACGTTGCCATCGTCCAGCCGCAGCACCAGCGTGACGGCGCGCTGCCCTTCCAGTTCGGCCTGCTGGCCGCCGAGCGCAATAGCGCCCAGGGCGGCGGCACTCGCGTTGGCATTGGCACTGCCGGGCGCGTTGGCGCCGGCATTGCCGCCGCGCAGCACATTGCCGAGGCCTGGCATCAGCCGGTCGAGGCCAGGCGCATAGCGGGCGAGCTTGTCCTGCGGCACCATCTGGGCCACAGCGCGGTCGACACCGAGCAGTGGAATGAGCTTGGCGAAGTTGATGATCGTGAGTCGCATCTCGCCGGTGAGCGTTCCGCGTGGCGTCAGGGAGACCGCGCCTGCGGCGCTCGCGATCAGGTCGCCCTGCTGGAGCCGTGCATTGGTGATATCGAGCCGGCCGTTGGCGGCTTGGAGCTCGCGCAGTCGCTGTGTCAGGGGCTTTGGGGCGATGTCGGAGGCGCCGCGCAGCACCGCGACGACCGCGGCATCCGTGGACGCCGAGACGATGGGGCCAAGGGGGGCGCCGAGCGCGGTCGCAAGCGATGGCGCCGTGAAGCTCGAAAGATTGAGTGCGAGGTCGAGGACCGGGTGGCCCGGCGTCGACTCGGCCGCGAAACGGGCATGGAACTCCATGTGCTCGGCCTGCACCAGCGGTCCGGCGTCGCTCGACGGTACCGACCTGAGGTTCGGCTTTTCGACCACGATGGACAGCCGTTCGGGTGCCCCCGGAACCCCGCGCAGGCTCGCCTGTGCGAGTGTCCAGTTGATCGCCGCGGTCGGGGCGCCGCCGAGTGGCGCAATCGTCACCGGCGCCTCGATCTCGCCGATCACGAGGGTTGGATCCCATACCTGCGCGACCGCCGCGAGATTGCGCGCCCGGATCGACAGCCCGGTTCCTCGGTCGTCCACGGACGGGTCCGCGCAGGACACCTCGATGCGGAACGGATAGCCGCCGAAGTGCGTGTCGGCGCAGCCGTAAGCGCGCCCGGCTTCGGCTTCGTGGGCGCGCCAAGCCGTCATGGTGGCTTCCGCCCTGGTGGAGGAGTAGTACCAGAAGCCCGACCAGATCAGGCCGAGCGTGATGAGAACAGCCGTCGGCACGACGATCAGCCACGGCCGCGAAGGCGGCGAATATTCTTGCCTGCTCACGCTATCTCCCCGATCCTGTCTTGATCTTCCGCCGCCCCCTTCCGACCATTCAGGCGAAGCTCCCCGGACCCTCATAACCATCGTAAACCCCGTTCATGCACCTTTCCCAGACCCGCGCCAATGAGGATTCTTCGGGTATTCGGGTACGGCTCGTTGATGTGGCGGCCGGACTTTGAGTATATCGAGCGACTCCCCGCCCGGATTACCGGCCTGCACCGGGCGCTTTGCGTCTATTCCTTCGTTCACCGCGGCACCCCGGAACGGCCCGGTTTGGTGCTCGGCCTCGATCGCGGCGGCGCCTGCCGTGGCGTGGCCTACCGAGTCGCGGCCGGCCTCGCCGAGGCGACCATCACCTATTTGCGCGCCCGCGAGCAGGTTACCAAGGTCTACCTCGAATCTATGCGTCGCATCACGCTGGCGACGACGCCGCAGCGCCCGTCCGGCGAACAGGTGTCCGCACTCGTCTTTCTTGTGGATCGCAGCCATCCCCAATATGCCGGGCAACTCGACCTTGAGCGCCAGCTCCATCTGGTACGCCAGGGACATGGCCGATCCGGGGCAAACCGGGACTATGTTCTCTCCACGGTCGCCGAAATCGAGGCACAAGGTTGCCACGATCCCGGGCTGCATCTGCTCGCCGAACGGCTCAGAGGCGGACACGAGGCGCACATGGCGTCCAAATCGGAACACCCGCCCGAGCGCACCAACTGACCGGGTCGCGCCGACGGAAGACCCGGCGTCGTGCGCTGCCGGCGCCGTTACTCCGTTTTGATGCCCGCTTTTGCCACAAGATCGCGCACGGCCGGCACTTCGGCCGCTAGCCGGGCCGCCAGTTGCTCGGGCGTGCCGGCGACGATCTCGAATCCGGCCTTGCGCGCCTGCTCGCGTGCTTCCGGCCTGGTGAAGGCCTCGCGGCTTTCGCGGGCCAGGATCGCCACGATCTCTGGCGAGGTGCCGGCCGGGGCGAACAAGGCGTTGAAGGTGTCGGAAACGAAATTCGGAAAGCCGGATTCGATCATGGTCGGCACGTCGGGCAGCGAAAACCAGCGTTGCGACCCGGTCACCGCGAGCGCGCGCAACTGGCCGTCCTTTATCAGCTGCTCCGCCGGCGGCAGCGCCACCGAGCCGACCTGCACGGTCCCTTCGAGCACTCCGAGCGTGGCCGGCCCGGCGCCGCGATAGGGGACGTGCACCATCTGGATGCCGGCCCGCAACTTCAGCAATTCGCCGGTGAGATGCGATTTGGTGCCGGCACCGGGGCTCGAATAGTTGAATTTCGCCGGCTCAGCCTTCGCCTGCGCCACCAGGTCGGCGAGCGTCTTGATGTTCGAATCGGCGCGAACGATGAGCACATTTGGCGCGGTGACGAGCTCCGAGACCGGGACAAAGTCGCGGAATGGATCATAAGGCAAGTTCCGGAACAGCGCCGGATTGACTGCGATCGACGTTGAGGTGAGCAGCAAAGTGTACCCGTCGGGCGCCGCGTGGGCGGCCGCGCCCATGCCGGTGTTGCCGGCAGCGCCGGCGCGGTTGTCGATGATAACCGGCTGGCCAAGCGACATATGCAGCGAGGTCGCGAGAATCCGCGCGATGATGTCGGTTGGGCCGCCGGGCGCGAACGGCACGATGAGGGTGATCTGCCGGTCCGGCCACGCCTGGGCCGGGCTTGCGACCGCCAACAGTCCGGCGCTCGCGGCTGCCGCCACGATGCAACGTGTGAGCCTTCCGGTGAGCATCGACATCGTCATCGGTCAAGCCTTCTCGGCTGAGCTTGTCTCGGGCCCGCGCAGCAGCGAGCCGGCAAGATCGTTAAGCGCGGGCTGGCGCAGCGCCGTAAACGGCAGCGGTCGCGTCGCCTCGATGGCGGCAAGCCCAAGCCGCGCCGTCAACAGGCCATTAAGCACGCCCTCGCCGAGGCGCGTCGAGAGCTTGGCGGCGACGCCGTGACCGATCACCTGCTGGATCAGGCCGTCGCTTGCCGCCATGCCGCCCGTCAAGGCGAGGTGCGATATGGTGTGGCGCACCAGCTTGAGAAGCCCGAGCGTGCCGGGCCGTCCGCCATAGAGCAGGGCCAGGCGGCGTACCAGGATGAGCGCAGTCGCCAGCACGAACAGCATGTCGACGGCAGCGCGCGGACTAACCGCGGTCACGATCGAAACGCGCTTCGCGGCGGCGCTGACCAGGCGCCGCGCCTCCTCGTCGAGCGGCGCCAGCAATTCGCGCTCGGAGAGGCGGACGAGATCGCCGCCGTCGATGATGTCGCCGAGATGGGTCTCAAGCCGCGCCCGTGCGCGCGCAAGCCGCGGCATGCGGCGCGTGAGGACGATAAGTTCGCGGCCGAGCGCACGCCCGGCGTTGCGGTCGTCGCTCGCCAGGATCGCGACGGCGCGTTCGCGCATCGCCTCGATGGCGGCGAGCCGCGCAAGACCAAGCGTTTCGCGAACCACGATGGCAAGGAGCGCGATGACCGCGACGGCGGCAAGCGCGGCACCGACTCCGCCAAGCCAGCCGGCGCGGCTCCACAAATCGTCGATCAGATTTGCGATGCCAAGCCCGATCGCGAGCAACACAAGGCCGGCGGCCGAGGTCCAGAACATCGTGGCCCACGGCAGCCGCCGCCGTCGCGCCGGCACAACCGCCGGCAACGGCTCCGTCTCGCCGGTGACATTCTGGCGGGTGACCGTCGGGCGATGCTTCTCTTCGTGCGGGGCGACGACGACTCCGGGATCATCGAGCCTGAAGGCCGCGGGCTTGTGGGCACGGTTCATTTGAGCCGGTCTCCGATCAGGAATTGCAGCGCGCGGTCAAGACGAATATGGGGCAGCGCGGGCGCGCCGTCACCGGTGGTTTCGAGCGGCGGCGGACGAAATCGCACGAAGCGGAAGTCGCTGTCCTCCGCGCTTGCCGCCGTCAGGCCGCGGAACGGCGGCGCCCCCGGCGCGAACAAGGCGTCCGGGTTGTCGGGAAGCTCGCCCGGGAATATCGCGACCTCGGTCTTTCCATCGAAGGCTTCCTTGGCAAACGTCTTGCCACCGGCCCGTTCGCCGGCCGCCGGCACGCCAACGATGCAGTGCAGAGTTTCGCCGTCACGGCGCACCTCGGCCTCACGGGTGGCGCGCACTGCGGCGAGCGCGATCACGTCCACCTGCGCGCCAGCCACGTCCGCGCGCGCGATCGCCCGGTCGACGATGCGCCGCAGGATCGCTTCCAGACGATCGTGGTTGGTGTGATGGAGGTGATCGGCCTTGGTGGCGGCGAACAGGATGCGGTCGGCACGCGGGCGCAGCAAAGAACTCAGGAATGTCCGGCGCCCGACCTCGAAGCAGTCGAGCAGTGACTTGAACGTGTCTTCGAGGTCGCGCACCGCCTCGGGTCCGGCGTTGAGCGCGGCCAGCGCATCCACCAGCACGACCTGGCGATCGAGTCTCGCGAAATGGTCCCGGAAGAACGGCCGCACCACCACGTCCTTGTAGGCTTCGTAGCGCCGCCGCATCATCGCCCACAGCGAACCGTCAGGGGCGTTACCCTCCGCCGGCACGTCGAGCGGTGCGAAGGTGAGGGCCGGAGATCCGGCAGATCCCCCGGCATCAGGAACCGGCCCGGCGGCAGCAGGCTCATGGCGTAGCGATCGTTGCGGCAGACGACGAGATATTCGGTGAACAGCCGCGCTGCCGCGATCGCATCCGTCTCTTGCGCCGCCGCCGAAGGATCGAGCGTCGCCAGATGGGCATGCCATGGCGAGGCGAGCCGCGCACGAGGCTCCTCGCGTGAAAGCTTCAGGCTTTCGGCCGACCACGCCTCGAAGCTCTTGGCGAGCAGTGGCAGATCGAGCAGCCACTCGCCCGGATAATCCACGATGTCGATCACGAGATCGCGCATCGCCCCAGAGCGCGACTGATACTCGACCATGAGCCGCAGTTCGCTGATCTGGCGGGTCAATTCCGGCCACACGCGATCCTTCACCAGGGCGGCCAAGTGGCTCTCGTAATCGAACCGCGGCACCGCGTCGTCGGGCTGCGGCGCGAGCCACGCCCGCACGATGCGCTCCTCGTTGAGCGCCTCGAACACCGGAAACCGGCCGCTGCGAACGAGGCCGTGAACCAGGGCGGTGATGAACACGGTCTTGCCGGCCCGCGACAGGCCGGTGATCCCGAGCCGGACGGTCGGGGTGAACAGGCCCTCGCCATATTCCACCAGGGAACGCGCGGCGAGGCGGGCCCGTTCGAGCAAATCGGATAAAGTATCCACGGCTTACCAATGTGGCCCGCCACCCCCGGTTCAACAAGCCCGTCGCGCCGCGGTAGTCAGCGCCCGATTGCGATCACCTGATCACGCCGGAGATGCAGCACGGCTTGTGATGCGGCGGCATGATCCGGCTTTTGAGATAGCACCGTGCGTCCGGACCGAGATAACCGGGCCGCACGTAGGTCCAGGCACGGCACTGGGTATCGCCCTCGCACGCCGCTTTGCAAGCCTCGCCGCTCGGATCGGGCGGCACGTCGAGACTGAGGTAGTCTCCGCCGGTACGGTCGATGCCAAATTCCCGGCTGCCGTTGCGCGGCTCGATGACTTCCGCGCCGCGCACCCCGGAAGCGCTACCGGGGTCTTCGATCCGGGGCGGCACCTGGCTTTTCAGCGAGCACGTTGCCGGCCGATCGCCGGTCGGGTAGCTGAAGCTCCAGGCTCGGCACCGCAACTCGCGGTCGCACCGGGCGGCGCACGCGGCCGGATCGCCGGAGCGCACCGCGAAGTTCAGATAATCGCCGCCGCGCCGATCAAACCCCACCTGCGCGCGGGATGCTGACATCAAGTAAATGAACACCGCAATCGTCGCGGAGACCACAACAGCAATACGAATCATCTAATGCCCTGATTGTAAGAATCAGCCGGCCCCCGGAAACCGATGTTAGAGCCTCGGCGACATCGAGGCGAGCGGCGTCCTCGTAATTCTCGACCCCGCGATGCGGCGCGATCTCGGATGATAGTGTGGAATATTGACTGTTATAAGTAGTCCCCGCCGGGCCGAATCCCGCCGCGGCAATGCGAACGGCAGCCCATTTCGAAACGGCACCCACAGGAACACCCGATGGATCAATCTCACGGCGGAGTAGGCATCCTGCTGCTGCCGCTGCTGCTTCTTGCGGTGGCGGTGGTCAGCGTACCGCTGGCGCGGCTCCTGCGGCTCTCCGCGATCGTGGCTTATCTGCGGCCGGCGTCGTCATCGGGCCGTTCGGTCTTGCCGCTGGTTCGCGCGCCTGACACCATCATCACGGTATCCGAACTTGGCGTCGTGCTGCTGTTGTTCCTGATCGGGCTGGAGCTCGAATTTTCGCGCCTGCTGGCGTTGCGCCGCGCCATTTTCGGGCTCGGGTGCGGCGCAGCTCGCGCTGACCGCCGCGGTGCTCGCCGGGTTAGCCTACGCGCTCGGGCTCGCGGGATGGCGCGGCGCCGTCATCGGCGGCCTCGCGCTGGCGATGTCGGCCACCGCGATTGCGTTGAAAATCCTGGAGGAGCGGGGCCACTTGCAGCAGCCCTATGGTCAGCGCGCCTTCGCGATCCTGCTGTTCCAGGATATGTCGGTAGTACCCATTCTCGCCTTGTTGCCGCTCCTGGCGCCGGGGGCCGACAGTCATACGACGGATTTTGCCGGGACATTGATCGCGGTCGGCCAAATCGGCCTCGCTATCGCCGCCATTGTGATCGCCGGGCGCTACCTGCTCAATCCGTTCCTGGCGTTGCTCGCCGGCACCGGTGCCCGCGAGGTGATGACGGCGGCCGCCCTCCTGGTCGTGCTCGGGTCGGCGGCGCTGATGCAGTTCGCCGGCATGTCGATGGCGTTCGGTGCATTTCTGGCCGGCGTCCTGCTCGCCGGCTCGAACTACCGACACGAGCTCGAAGCCGACATCGAGCCGTTCCGCGGACTGCTACTGGCGCTGTTCTTCATGGGCGTCGGCATGTCGATCGACATGCAGGTCGTGGCGGCGAACATTGTGCTGATCGTCGTCGCGGCCGCTCGTTATCACGGTGCTCAAGGCCGCCATCGTGGCGGGATTGTTCCGCGCCACCTGTCCGAACCGCGGCGACGGACTGCGCGCTGGCTCGGTGCTGACCGGGGCAGGCGAGTTCGCCTACGTGCTTGATCCCGTTCGGGGCCACGCTCGGGCGCGTTGACGCCGCAGCAGGCGAGCCTGTTCTCGGCGATCGCCGCCGTCACCATGCTGATGGGACCACCGGTTGCGTCACTCGCGGATGCGGTGTTGGCCCGGCGCGGTCGCGCCCGCTTGCCGGAGCCGGACAATTTTGACGGCGTCCATGGCGCCGCCCTGATCATCGGCTTCGGCCGTTTCGGCCAGATCGTGTCGCAATGCCTGCTCGCGGAAGTCCGTCGACGTCGTCACCATCGACAACGATCCCGAGATGATCACCAGCGCCGGCCGGTTCGGCTTCAAGGTCTATTACGGCGATGGCGCGCGGCTTGACGTGCTGCGCATCGCCATCACTGCGGAGGTGAGGCTCGTCGCCGTCTGCGTCGACCGGCGCGAGGCGACCGATCGCATCGTCGATCTCGTGCGCGCCGAATTTCCCGGTGTGAAACTCTATGCGCGCTCGTTCGATCGCCGCCACACGCTGGAATTGCTCTCAAAAGGCGTCCACTACGAGCAGCGCGAAACCTTCGAATCCGCGGTCGAATTCGGCCGCGCGGCGTTGGAGGGGCTGGGTATGGCCCGCGAGCGTTCCGTCGAGGTCGCGGACTATATCCGCCAGCGCGATCTCGATCGCCTCGCCTTGCAGCAGACCGAGGGCATCATCGGGGGCCGCGACCTGATGTATGCCCGCCGCGTGCAGCCCGAGCCGCTGTCGGAGCCGGTGCGGGAGACTACGGCACTCAATCCGGAGGCCGCCGATCTTGTGCAGCCCGAGCCGGCGTCGTCGGGTTAGCGCATCGGTAATGCTGCGATCCGTCAGTACGCGTATTCAGTGTAGATCGGATCGACAGAGCCGGCCCAGGGCCCGTGAAATTTCCGCAGCATTTCCTCCGCGGCGGTCTCGCCGCGCTCGGCCAATTCCTCCAGCGGCTTGAGGTAGCGCGTTTCGTCGGCGCCATAGGGATCGTGACGTTTGCGCCGCGCGAGGCCGGCGTGGGAGAGGGCGAGCGTTTCGCGTGCGATCGACAAGAGGTCGCGGCCGTGGATCGAGGCTTTGAAACCGAGCCGCGGCACCTCGTCGCGCAACGTCTGGCGCTCTTCAGCGGTCCAGGCCTTGCAGATGTCCCAGCAGGCGTCGAGGCAGTCCTCGTCATAGAGCAGGCCCGACCCAGAAGGCCGACAATGACGGCAGTCGCCGCCACGGGCCGCCGTCGGCGCCGCGCATTTCGAGATAGCGCTTGAGCCGCACCTCGGGAAAGATCGTCGAGATGTGGTCGGCCCAGTCGGACACGGTCGGCGCGTTCGCCGGGCAGCTCGGCAAGCTTGCCGGCCATCAGATCGCGGAACGAGCTGGCCGGCGACGTCGATGTAGTTGATCGCCGCGCTTGACGAAATACATCGGCACGTCGAGAGCGTAGTCGACGTAGCGCTCGAAGCCCATGCCGGGCTCGAACGCCCACGGCAGCATGCCGGAGCGATCGGCGTCGGTGTCGCGCCAGATTTCGCGAGCGGAACGACAGAAAGCCGTTCGGCTTGCCCTCGGTGAATGGCGAATTGGCGAACAGGGCAGTTGCGACCGGCTGCAACGCAAGCGAGACGCGCAGCTTCTTCACCATGTCGGCTTCCGACGAGAAGTCGAGATTCGCCTGCACCGTGCAGGTGCGGTACATCATGTCGAGCCCGTACTTGCCGACCTTCGGCATGTAGTCGGTCATGATCCGGTAGCGGCCCTTGGGCATCACCGGCATTTCGCTGCGGCTCCAGTTCGGCGTCATGCCGAGGCCGAGGAAGCCGATGCCGAGCGGCTCGGCGACCTCGCGCAACTGCGCCAGATGCGCCATCAATTCGGAGCAGGTCTGGTGGATGGTGGTCGACGCGGCGCGCCGGACAGTTCGAACTGTCCGCCCGGGCTCCAGCGATATGGCGCCGCCCCCGGTGACGTCGGACAGGCCGATGATGCTCGGCCCCTCCAGAATCGGGTTCCCACCCGAGCAGCAGCTTCATGCCGTCGAGCAGCGCCCGGATGCCGCGCGGCCCCTCGTAGGGCACCGGCTCGTGACGGGCGAGGGTGAAGGCGAATTTCTCGTGCTCGGTGCCGACGCGGAAGCGCTCGCGCGGCTTTTCGCCTGCGGCGAACCACGCGACGAGTTCGTCGCGCGTCTCGATCGGCGTCATATCGACTTGGTCACGAGCCATTTAGGTGTAAGCGCCCCGGCAAAGAGGGCGCGACCTTACACGGGCCTTTTAAAAGCGCAATTGTCGGGTCCGGATTGGTACTGGCGTAGGCGGACCACGCGCACGAGGACCCCGCCAGCGACGCGCAAGCACCTCAGGCGGGGTGCCGAATTGACCCTAAGTGGGCATGATTTCGCAAGAATTGCTCTGTAAATGGGTACCAAGCCGAGCCCTGCTCCTGTCGCAGTGGCGATACACGGGACGCAAGGTAACCTGGAGCCGACGCGGTTGAAGCCTTGGGCACTGATTCTCATCGCGGGGGCTCTGGGGGGCTGTTCGACGGTCCAGCAGACCGTCGGCGACCCCTTTGTGGAACCCGGCAAATTCCAATTTCTCCGCTGCGAGGACATTTCAAAGGCACTGGTCACCAATCAGAACCGGGAACAGGAATTGCGCGCCTTGATGGACCGGGCCCATGGCGGCACGGGCGGTTCCGCCGTGAACCTGTTTGTCTATGAGCCCGACCTTCAGCAGGTCGAGGCCAGCATCCGGCAGCTGCGTCAGGTCGCCGGCGAAAAACGATGCGGCGATGAGGTCATCAAGGCGGCTCCGAAGGGAGACATCAGTCCGCTTCACTAAGGTGTCGGACGCAATGGCGGCGCGCGACCCTTAATCGCGAGACTGTCCCTCACTCCCCGCGCCGGCTCAAGAGGAATACCGCCTGCTCGCCGAACAGGTTCCAGAACCACCATGGCGCGTTGAGCCGCAGCGGACGTCCCCAGGCGTCGAGCGCGAGAGCGCGCTCCATCTTGGCGCCGACCGTCAGGCACAGGTCGCGGAAATCCTTGATGGTGCAGAAATGGATGTTCGGTGTGTCGTACCAAGTGTCCGGAAGGTTGTCGGTTTGCGGCATGCGGCCGCCAAACATCAGCAGCAGGCGAATGCGCCAATGGCCGAAGTTGGGGAACGACACGACGGCGTGGCGGCCGATCCGCAGCATGTGCTCGAGCACAAGGCGCGGATGCCGGGTCGCCTGCAAGGTCTGTGACAGGACGACGTAATCGAATGCGTCGTCCGGATAATCCGCGAGGTCGGCGTCGGCGTCGCCCTGGATCACGGCGAGGCCTTTGGCAACGCATTCGTTGACGCCCTCGCGCGACAACTCGATGCCGCGCCCATCGACGCCGCGGCTCTCCAGCAGCCTCAACAGTTCGCCGTCGCCGCAGCCGACATCGAGCACGCGGGAATCACGTTCGATCATCTCGGCGACGAGCAGATGATCGACGCGGGGATTGCCGGGCCCCCGCGCGGCCTCCGCCATGGTCAAATCGCGCCGGGGTCGCGACAGCATCGACTTCAGGCCTTTGCCGCGATGCCGCGCGCCGTGGCAGCGGAATCGAGGAAACCGCCGACGATCTGGAACAGTTCGGGCTCCTCCAGCAGGAAGGCGTCGTGGCCCTTGTCGGTCGTGATCTCGGCGAACGAGACGCGTGCGCCCCCGGCGTTCAGGGCATGGACGATCGCGCGTGATTCCGTCGTCGGGAACAGCCAGTCGCTGGTGAACGAGATGACGCAGAACCGCGTCTTGGTGGCCTTGAAGGCGTTGGCGAGGACGCCATCATAGTCGGCCGCAAGGTCGAAATAGTCCATTGCGCGGGTAAGATACAGATAGCTGTTGGCATCGAACCGCTCGACGAAAGACGAGCCCTGATGGCGTAGATAACTCTCGACCTCGAAATCGGCGTCGAACGAGAAGGTCGGATTGTTGCGGTCCTGAAACTTGCGGCCGAACTTGCGGTGCAGCGCCGCGTCCGACAGGTAGGTGATGTGCGCGCCCATCCGGGCGACCGCGAGGCCGCGGCGCGGGCTCGCGCCCTCAGCGAAATAGCGCCCGCCGCGCCAGTCGGGATCGGCCATCACGGCCTGGCGGCCGACCTCGTGGAAGGCGATGTTCTGGGCCGAATGACGGGTCGCGCAGGCGATCGGTAGCGCCGCGAACACGCGGTGCGGATAGCTTGCCGCCCATTGCAGCACCTGCATGCCGCCCATCGATCCGCCCGCGACCGCGAACAGAGTGTCGATGCCGAGGTGATCGAGCAGCATCGCCTGGGCCCGCACCATGTCGCGGATGGTGATGACCGGGAAATCAAGGCCCCAAGGGGCACCGCTGCGCGGATCGGTCGAGGCCGGTCCGCTGGTGCCCATACAGGCGCCAAGCACATTAGGGCAGATCACGAAATAGCGGTCGGTATCGATCGGCTTGCCGGGCCCGATCATGGTCTCCCACCAGCCGGATTTGCCGGTGACCGGGTGGCGGTTGAAGACGTGCTGGTCGCCGGTCAGTGCGTGACAGACGAGAACCGCATTGCTGCGGTCGGAATTGAGGCTACCGTAGGTTTGATAGGCGACCTGGAACGGGCTGAGCGAGATACCGGCATCGAGCTTGAGCGGCTGGTCGTCGCCGAATGTCGTCACCGGCGAATGCGGATGATCCGCCTCTCGCGCCCGGTCCGGCAACACGACGCTCTTAACGGCCTGCAACTCAGCCATCCTGGTTTTCCAGCCCTCGAATTCCACCCGCCCGGTGGCGGAAGCTGCTGCAAATATTAGGATATCGGGCGCGGCTTAGATAGGGCGGCGCGACAAGGTGTCAATGTTTTCTTTGCTTTTGCGGACCGTGCCCCATATCAAGGGCATGCCTCGCAGCAGGGGCAAATGCCGATAAAGATTGAACAAATGAGCCCGCCTGTCCCCCCGCTTCCGCTTGCCGAGTTGCGCCGTGAGATCGATCGCATCGATGAGGCCATGCACCGCCTGCTGCTCGAGCGAAGCGACATCATCGGCCGGCTGATCGCGGTCAAGCGCACCGCCGAATCCGGCTCGGCGTTTCGGCCGGCCCGCGAGGCCGACATGATGCGGCGCCTAGTCGAGCGCCACCGCGGCATCCTGCCCCTCGACACCGCCGAAAGCATCTGGCGGGTGATCATCGCGACCTTCACCTACGTTCAGGCACCATTCCGGGTTCACGCGGATTTTTCCGCCGGCGAACCGGCAATGCGCGACTGCGAGCGGTTTCATTTCGGCTTCACGGTCCCGCTGGTCGGGCACATGGGGGCGGCCGGCGTGGTGGCGGCGGTCGCGGCGGCGTCGGGTGATCTCGGGCTGGTGCCGATTGCACCCAGCGCGGGGGTGTGGTGGGCCGGGCTCGAAGGCGGCGACGGGCCGAAAATTATTGCCCGGCTACCGTTCGTCGAGCGCGAAGATCATCCGGCCGGCCTGCCGGTTTACGCCATCGCGCGCCCGCATCCGGACGCCATCGTGACGGACGTTGAGGTTTGGAGCATCCGGGTGGCCGGTTGGGGGATGCGCGCCGCGCAGGCGCTGGCGGCCCTTGCCGGGACGGTAGCGGTGCCTGACCGCGGTTTCGACGGCGCCGCGCTATTGGTGCCGGTGCCACGAGGCCGGACCCTCGACGAGGTTACCGGCGCGCTTGTCGATGCGGGCGCATCGGTGCGTAGCCGGGCTCTCGTCGGCAGCCACGCAACCCGCTATACGGTCACCGCCGGCGCCGGTCCGGTCCCGACCGACCGACCGATGAAGTGAAATCAGCGCTATCGCGCAGACCAAGCCAGGCGAGAGACCTTTAAGAGAGCAAGCCCGAGACCATGCCGACGTCGAGCCGAGATCGTCCCCAAGATCGTCCCCAAGATCGTCCCAGGGAAAGCGCGAAAGTGCGGCCGGTTCCCCGTGCCGGCCTCATGGCGATCCATGCCTATGTGCCGGGCAAGAGCAGCGCGCCGGGCGCCACCAAGGTCTACAAGCTGTCGTCGAACGAGACGCCGCTGGGGCCGAGCCCGCACGCGATCGAGGCCTATCGGGGCGTCGCAGCCCATCTCGAGGCTTATCCGGACGGCGCCTCCACGGCGCTACGCAAGGCGATCGGCGGCGCCTTCGGGCTCGACCCGGCGCGCATCGTGTGCGGGTTCGGTTCCGACGACCTGCTGACCCTGTTGGCGCGGGCCTATCTGAGCGATGGCGACGAGGCGATCCACACCGCCCACGGCTTCCTGGTCTATCCGATCGCGACGCTCGCCACCGGGGCAACGCCGGTGGTCGCCGCCGAGACGAACTATACGGCCGACGTCGACGCGATCCTTGCCGTCGTGACGGAGCGGACGCGGATCGTGTTTCTTGCCAATCCGAACAATCCGACCGGCACCTACCTGCCGTTCGATGAGGTCAAGCGGCTCCACGCTGGCCTGCCGCCGCGGGTGCTGCTGGTGCTCGACGCCGCCTATGCGGAATACGTCCGGCGCAACGACTACAAGTCCGGCATCGAACTCGTCGCGACGTCGGACAATGTCGTGATGACCCGGACTTTCTCGAAAATTCACGGCCTTGCGGCGCTGCGCGTCGGTTGGATGTATGGGCCCGGCCATGTGGTCGACGCTGTCAATCGGATTCGCGGGCCGTTTAACGTCAGCGCGGCGGCGAGCGCGGCCGGCATCGCGGCAATCAGGGACGCTGCCCATGTGGAGCACTCCGCCGCCCACAACGAGAAATGGCTCGCCTGGCTAACCGCCGAGATCGGCAAGCTCGGGCTAACGGTGACCCCGAGCGTGGCCAATTTCATTCTCATCCATTTCCCCCACGCGAAGGGCAGGACTGCGGCGGAAGCAGATAAGGTCCTCACCGCGCGCGGCCTGATCCTGCGCCAGGTCGGCTCTTACGGGCTGCCGGGCGCGTTGCGCATGAGCGTCGGCGACGAGGAGGCCAA
The DNA here is from genome assembly GCA_963747835.1 of uncultured Alphaproteobacteria bacterium. Classification (GTDB taxonomy): domain Bacteria; phylum Pseudomonadota; class Alphaproteobacteria; order Rhizobiales; family Xanthobacteraceae; genus JAJPKK01. Next base: position 702,586 of record CAVVGO010000007.1, on the reverse strand, counting down.
TCGCCTCGTTGTCGCGGCTCTGGCGGAGTTCATGGCAACCCCCTCCCATGGCTAGGCCGCGGAGCCTCCGATGACGGCGCCGCAGTTCGAGCGTCTCGCGCTGATCGGGGTCGGCCTGATCGGTTCTTCGATCGCGCGTGCAGCGCGAGCCCAGCGGCTGGTCGGCAGCATCGTGGCGACCGCGCGCTCGGCGGCGACACGGCGGCGCGTCATGGAGCTCGGCATCGCCGATCAGGTGGTCGATACCAACGCCGCAGCGGTCGCGGGCGCCGGCCTCGTCATCGTCTGCATTCCGGTCGGCCAATGCGGCGCCGCCGCGAGCGAGATCGGGCCATATCTCGAGCCAGGGGCGATCGTCTCCGACGTCGGCTCCGTTAAGGCCCAGGTGGTGCGCGACATGGCGCCCCATCTACCGGCGGGGGTGCATTTCGTGCCGGCGCATCCGGTGGCCGGCACCGAATATTCCGGACCCGACGCGGGGTTCGCGGAGCTTTTCATCAACCGCTGGTGCATCCTCACGCCGCCGGACGGCGCCGATGCGGATGCGGTCGAGCGGCTGTCGGCGTTCTGGACCGCCCTCGGCGCGAAGGTCGCCACCATGTCGGCGGAGCATCATGACCTTGTGCTCGCCATCACGAGCCACGTGCCGCATCTCATCGCCTATACGATCGTGGGTACCGCCGACGACCTCTCGGCGGTGACCCGCTCGGAAGTGCTGCAATATTCCGCCGGCGGCTTCCGCGATTTCACCCGCATCGCGGCGTCCGACCCCACCATGTGGCGCGATGTTTTTCTCGCCAACAAGACCGGCGTGCTCGAAATGCTCGGCCGCTTCAACCAGGATCTTGGAAAGCTCATCCGCGCAATCGAGGCGGCCGACGGCGATACGCTGTTCGATCTTTTCACGCGTACCCGTGCGATCCGTCGCGGCATCGTGAGCATCGGCCAGGATTCGGATGCCCCGGACTTCGGCCGTCCGCATCCGCCTCTGCCGGCTCCAATGCCGCGGCCCTATGCGTCGGAGGATGAGTAGGGAGCCGCGATCGCATCGCCAATCGCGTGGTGCAGATCCGCCACCGAAAATGGCTTGGTCAATACACCCTTGATCAATGCCTCGAGGCCATAGGCGCGCTCGCGCTGGTCGGCGAAGCCGGTCATCAGCAGGATGACGAGGTCCGGATAGTCGCGCGCCGCCGCGAGGGCGAGCGCGATGCCGTCCATGACCGGCATCTTGATGTCGGTGAGCAGGAGGTCGAACCGTCCGTCGTCGCGGACCAGCACGTCAAGCGCCTCGCCGCCGTCAGCGGTGGTGACGGCATCGTGGCCGTTGGCCGCGAGCGCCCGCAGGATGTGGCTGCGCAGCGGCGCCTCGTCTTCGGCGATCAGGATTCGCGCCATCGCGGTCACCGGGTTCCGTTCGTGAAATCCTGGCGGTTGAGGAACCGCACCTGGATGTCGTTGCCGTCGGCCGGCGGCGAGGCCAGCCGCGAGCGAAATGGCAGCGTCTCGCCAGGTGCAAGCGAACTCTTCTCGGGCGGCGCCGTCCATGAGACTAGTTCGGCGAGCGCGCGATCACGCAGGGCAAAGCGCAACCGTGGTACCGCGACCACGGACCTGGTATCGTTTTCGATACTGCCGTCGACGATCAGCACGGTGGTGCCGTCACCCGTGTCCTTCGACAAGGCGATGTCGGAGAACACCAGACCGCGCAGATTGACCGGCAGCCCGATGGCGCGGAACAGCGAAGCGGTTTGGGGCATCGCCCGCACGATGTCGGTACGCCACGCCACAATAGCGAAGATCGCCGCAAGCTCGATCGCTATTAAGGCAGGTACGACCGGCAGCGTCTGGAGGGCGCTCCCCGGCCGCCGCGGACGCCGTGCACCGCCGCTGCGCCGTGCCGCCAGGGTTTCGATGTCGACGGGAGGTGGCCCCTCCGCTTTCGCGTCGATCCTGGTGGGGGCGAGCGGCGGGGATTCATAATCCGGCACGCCCCACACCCCGGCTCCGTCGTCTGCGCGAGGGGGAGCAGCAGCCTCAGGAGCCGCATCGGGCCCGCCCACGTCCCATGCCGGGTCCCCGTCAAGCTCTCCGCCAGCGCCGGGCTCGGGCGCCGCAGCGGCCTCTGCAGCGATTTTGGCAGTTGCCTGACGCGCCGGCGACGCCGCCACAAGTTCGGCCGGCGGCGGCGGTATCGCCGACGGGGTGGCAAACCATGCTTCGTGGCAGCGTGCGCACCGAACCGTGCGGCCTACCCCGCCGAGCGCTTCGGTGCTCACGTCGTAACCGGTTTGGCAATTGGGACAGACGATCAACATGGCGGAATCAAGAACTCGCAATCCGCCGTCCACGTTAGCGGCAGTCCGTTAATGATCCGGAAACCATCGAAGGTTGCCCGGTGGCTGCGGTTTCGCTAACGCTCTTGCCGACGGCGATTCCGTTGCCGTATCGTCACACCCCATCACGTGGCCTGGCGGTACGATATTCCGGCTGTGGGGCATTTTCGGAGAACGGCGTGATTCAATTCGAGAATGTCGGATTGCGCTACGGGCTCGGCCCCGAAATCCTGCGCGACCTGTCGTTCCGCATTGCGCCGCATTCGTTCCAATTCCTCAGCGGCCCGTCCGGTGCAGGCAAGACTTCTCTGCTGCGCCTGCTGTTCCTGTCGCTCAAGCCGACCCGCGGGCTGATTACTCTGTTCGACCACGACACCGCGACGCTGAGCCAGGACTCGCTCGCCGTGCTGCGGCGCCGGATCGGCATCGTGTTCCAGGACTTCCGCCTGCTCGATCACCTGACGACATTTGATAATGTGGCGCTGCCGCTTCGCGTTCTCGGCCGCCGCGAGGAGCAGTTATTACGACGAAGTGACCGAGTTGCTCGGCTGGGTCGGGCTCGGCGACCGGATGTGGTCGCTGCCGCCCGTGCTGTCGGGCGGCGAGAAGCAGCGCGCCGCCATTGCGCGCGCCGTGATCGCACGACCGCAGGTGCTGCTTGCCGACGAGCCGACCGGCAACGTCGATCCGCAATTGGCGCAGCGCCTGCTGCGGCTTTTCATCGAGCTGAACAAGTCCGGCACCTCGGTGGTGATCGCCACCCACGACATTGGGTTGATGGACCAGTACGACGCCCGCCGCCTCGTGCTCCATGACGGCCGCATCCATGCCTATGACTAAGACCGACCCGTTAGCGGTGACGCTGCGCCAACGGTTGCAGCGCCTGCGCCGCCCCGCGCGTCCTGGTGACCAGGCGCGCGGCGACGATGCCATCGTGCCGATGGATTCGATCGCTGCAAATGCGCTGGCCGCCGTGGTTGCGATCATGACGTTCCTGGCCGCCGTAACCAGTGGCGGCGTTGCCATGGTGATCGGCTCGGCGACCGAATGGCAGTCCGAGATCGCACGCGAAATGACCATCCAGGTTCGCCCGGTCCCGGGACGCGACATTGATGCCGAGGTGTGCGAAGCCGCCGAACTGATCGCGCGCGGCGACGCGCGGGGTCGAGGACGTGCGGACCTACAGCCGCAAGGAATCGGAACGGCTGCTGGAACCATGGCTGGGGCCGGGCCTGTCGCTCGACGAGTTGCCGGTGCCGCGCATGATTGCCGTGCGTCTCGCGCCCGGCGGTGCTCCCGACACGGCGGGGTTGCGCCAGACGCTGTCCCGTGAGGTCGCCGGGTCGAGCCTCGATGACCACCGCGGCTGGATCGACCGCATGCGGCTGATGGCGACGACCGCTATTGTGGGCGGGATTATGGTGTTCGGCCTGGTGCTCGCCGCCACCATCCTGTCGGTCGCCTTCGCGACCCGCGGTGCCATGTCCAGCAACCGCCCGATCGTGGAGGTGCTCCATTTCGTCGGCGCCAAGGACGCCTATATCGCCGGCCAGTTCCAGCGCCATTTCCTTACCCTCGGTCTCAAGGGCGGCGCACTCGGCGGCAGCGCGGCCGTGCTGTCCCTGGCGTTGGCCGGACCGGTCAGTAACCTGTTCGTCGGGACCGCCGGCGAAGCTGAGGCCTCGGCCCTGTTCGGATCATTTTCCGTGGGCTTCGTGGGTTACCTCCTGGTGGTGGCCGAAGTGATGCTGATTGCCGTTATTACCGCCGTTACATCGCGGCAGGTCGTGATCCACACCCTGACCAGGATCGATTGACCGGTCGAGCGTCGTTTTTGCCATCCAACCGCCCAATTTTGCGCTATAATGTGTGTTGGCTGATGGCGACTTATGATTACGGGGTACCAGAAAACTGCCGCAACCGGCGCGGGTGCCCGCCCGCGCAGTAAGTCGTCTTTGCGCCGCCGGCTGTTGCAAATCGCGTTGGCCATGCCGTGCTTGGCCCTTGCGGCGTTAGTGGGCGGTTTTCTGTGGTTTGCCTTCCACGTCGCCAGCAAAGAGACCCGCCTCGACGAGATGGCCGACGGGATCGTGGCATTGACGGGTGGCGCCTCCCGGATCCCGGACGCGGTCGAATTGCTTGCTTCCGGGCGTGGGCAGCGGTTGCTGATCACCGGGGTCTCCCCGTCCACCAACCCGGCCGAGCTTGCTCGTCTGGTGCCCGAGCGGCAACACTGGTTCGGGTGCTGCGTCGACCTCGACTACAGCGCCATCAATACCATCGGCAATGCGGTGGAGACGCGGCGGTGGGCGCTGATCGCGGCTTTCATTCACTCGTTGTCGTTACGTCGAGCTATCACATGCCGCGCGCCATGCTGGAGATCGGCCACCGTCTCCCCGGCGTCACGCTGATCCCGTTCCCGGTGGTGACCGAGCAGCGCCGCACCGAGCCGTGGTGGTCGAACGCCGGCAGCGCGAGAATCCTTGTGTCCGAATACCTGAAATATATTGTGGCGGCCGCGCGTATCGGGTTCGACCAGTCGCCCGGCCCGACCGAGACGGCCTACCGCAGCCGCGCCAAGATTTGACGCGGATACCGCCACGTGATCATCCTCCGTTCGATCCTATTCAATATTTTGTTCTATCTGAACCTCGTTGTGCTGCTGTTGATCGCAGTGCCGACGCTGGTGATGCCGCGCCGCGCCGTCATCGAAATGGCGCGCATCTGGGGGCGCACGACCTTATGGCTGTTGCGCAACGTATGCCGGATCGGGGTCGAATGGCGCGGGCTCGATAAAATTCCGCCCGGCGGCGTCCTGATCGCCGCCAAGCATCAGTCGATCTGGGAGACATTCGCGCTGGTCACGCTGCTTCCCGATCCGACCTTCATCGTCAAACGTGAGCTGTTGTGGATCCCGCTGTTCGGCTGGTGCATCCGCCGGGCCGGCATGATTCCGATCGACCGCGGCAACGGCAAGGCGGCGCTCTCCGCCATGTTGGTGCATGCCCGCAAGGCGATTGCCGACGGGCGGCAAATCGTGATTTTCCCCGAAGGCACCCGCCGCGCGCCCGGTGCGCCGCCAAAATACAAATCCGGTGTTGGCCATCTCTATGAGGCAATCGGCGCGCCGTGCGTGCCGATCGCGCTCAATTCCGGCCTGTTCTGGCCGCGCCGACGCTTCCTGCGTTATCCGGGCACCGTGCTGGTCGAGGTCCTCGACCCGATCCCGCCCGGCCTTGACCGCGACGCCTTCCTCGCCGAGCTCGAGCGCGACCTGGAGGCTGCGACCGCGCGTCTTGTTGCCAAAGGCATAAGTGAACTTTGCCGCGATGGCCACGCATATCCCGCTACGGCGGGTGGGGCGGGCGGGAACAACGCGCGCCGCGCGGCGCAGTGATATACGTCGCTGATGTTCGACATGCTCGCCGCCCGCATGCGGCAATCCGATATCAATTTTCGCCTCCTCATTCCGCTGATGCTGAGCGCGGCCGCCGTGCAGGCGGTGGTGGCGATCGCGCGCATAACCACGAGCTATCGCGTGGTCGAACTCGACCTGCCGGTGATCTGGCTCGGAATCATCTCCACCGCCTATGCGATCCTGCCCGCCTTGATTGCCCTATGGCTCGGTCGCTTCATCGACCGCGGCCATGATGCGCTCGCGACCTGGATCGGTTCGGTGCTGCTGGTGGTGGCCTGCGCCGGCCTCCTGGTGTCCGGCAGCTCGAAGGAACTGCTGCTCGCCTCGACGGCCGTGCTTGGCCTGGGCAATCTGTTCACCGTCGTCAGCCAGCAGATTCTGTGCGTGCGTTGTTCGGGCATGCGCAACCGCGAATTCCGTGTTCGGCAATTACATGGTGGCCTGCGCGGCCGGCCAAGGCCTCGGCCCCTTGATCGTCGGCTGGACGGGCGGCGACGCGAAGGTGCCGCCGACACAGCTGCTGTTCGCGCTCGGGCTCGTGGTTGCGGTGATCGGGCTCGCCTGCGCGCTGCCGATCCGCCCGAGTCGACGATCGCGACGCCGCCCGGGCCGGCAAGGAGATCACCCCGATACGCCAGCTGCTGCGGCTTCCGGGCCTGTGGGCCGTGATGCTGTCGAGCGTCATCAGCGTGACGTCGGCCGATCTGATCGTGATCTATCTGCCGTTGATGGGCGCCGAGCGCGGCATCGACGTGAACGTCATCGGTGGGTTGCTCACCGCCCGGGCGGTCGCCTCGCTCGCGGCCCGGCTCATCTATGCGCGACTGATCGTCGAATTTTGGGCGGGTGTCGCTCATGGTGACAAGCCTCGTTGGCGGCAGCATTGCGTTCGCCTGTGTGGCCGTTCCGATGCCGATATTGCTGCTTTATGCGGCAACCGCCGCCACCGGGTTTCGCGCTCGGCATTTCCAACACCATTACGGTCACCACCACGGTGGCGATGACCACGGCCGGGGCGCGCGCCACCACCAACTCACTGCGGGTAACCGGCAATCGCATCGCGCAGGTGGCGCTGCCGTTTGGGGCCAGCCTCGTCGCGACGGTTGCGGGCGCGGCCAGCATCTTCCTCATCCTGGCTGCGAGCCTCGCGGCCTCCGGCGCCGCCGTCTATTGGAGCCGGCCGCAGAAAATAAACCAGTAAGGCCAAAAGCGGCGCCGCGGCATCAAAAACGACACAGCGGCGCCCCGAGCCGATCAAAAAAATGCCGGAACGGTCACGTCTTATCAGGCCGGCTGGCCGGGGGGCGCCGGCAGGCGAAGATGGAGGGGACATGCGTCGCTTGATTTGTGCCTGCGTGGGTGCCGGGGTACTTGCCGGCGGGCTGCTGGGGCCGGCCGTCGGGGCCACGGCGCGCCCGGCAGAATTTGCAAACGCCGACGCGGTGCTGCACTGGATCAACGGCTATCGCACCAAGCCAGACGTCACTCAGGTGCCGAATGCCGTGCTCACGCTCAGCCGGCTCGATGCCTTTCGGGAAACCGAGAATTCGGCCGTCTATGTGGGTTTCATCGCCGGCGTCATCGGGGCCAATCCGCACAAAGCCGACGACCTCATCGCCCGCATGTTCGAGATGAAGCCCGAAGACCATTGGGTCATCGTGCGCGCCATCGCGTATTCGGGGTCGCCGAACTGGAAGGTGTTGCTCAACCGCTATGCGGGCCGCATGCCGACCCGGGCGCGGATGATCGAGAAGTTCGAGGGCGGTAAGCTGCCGGTCCTCGATGATATCGTCTACGACAAGAGCCCCGGCACGCTCGACAAGCTCGGCGAAATGACCCACTCGGTCGGGCATTTCTTCACCGGCCACAAGCCGGACGAGCCGGTCAGGCTCGAAGCGAACTCCGAGGTTCTCGATGCGCTGTGGGGATATTATTTCGCCACCGCCGAATACGGCCCGATCGGGCGTATCGTGCGCATGTTGCCATTGTCGAAGGACCGGTCGAGCAGCGACAAGCTGACTGTAGGCAGCATGGCCAAGTTCACGCTTGCCAGCAACGCGGCCCATGACGCCGATCTTCTCGCCATGCTCAAGCGCGAGGCGCCACACCAACCCGACGACATCAAGCCGATCCTGAACGAGATCGTCGACGCGGTGGACACCATGGAGATCGCCCGCATCCGCAAGCAGGCGCTCGCCGCTATCGACGACCTCAAGCGCAAGGGGCCAGGCGACAAGCGCGACCTCACCACCTTGGGCCAGATCGGCCAAGGCGCGCTGGCGCTCGGCTGTGTCGCCGCCGCCGCGGCCGGACAGATCGAGATCGGAATACCCTGCGTGGTCGGCGGAGCGGTATCGGGCGCGGCACTGAATTATTGGACGAAGGATTGAGGGCGCCCGTCAAAACCCGGTGAACAACATGTCGAGTGCCGCGATGATGTTGTCGCGCTGGTGCGCGAGCGACCCGCGCGGCTCGCCGAGTACGCTCTTGCGCACCGTCACCAACTCCTGTGCGATCAACACGTAGGCCTTGTCCTCGACGGTGACCTCCGGGTTGAGGCGATCGGCGAATTTACCGCTGTCGGCGGCTTCGAGCGGTGCCACCACGACAGTGTCGAGGCTCCGCGATATGATATCGCTCTGAAGGGCGACCAGAAACGGCTGCCGTTCCCGGCTGCGCGGGAACGGGTTTGAGTGAATGTCGAATTGTTTCATGGTGGCTACAGCAAGCCGGCGTCGTCTGAAATGAGGCCGCGCTCCGCGACCCGACGATTGTAATGCGCAATCGCCTCCTGGTTGTCCTGCAACCAGCGCCGCTCCCGCTCCGCCCGAACGATGCCGTGCAGACGCTGCTCCAGGGTTTCCGACATATTGATGTTCAGGCGCCGCGCCTCGTCGAGCAATTCCACATCGACGAACAGGTTCACGGCGCGCTTCTTGGCAGGCTTGCTGCGCATCATGGCGTCCGCCTCTCAGGCAGGAGGGGGCCGCAGACCGAGGTTTGTGCCGCTCACGGCACGCCCATCCATGCGCAAGACTAATGCGCATGGATAAATTTGGCAACATGCGGCGGGAATTATACCTGTGAACCAATTACGTCGTCATGGCTGGCTTGCCCGGCCAACCATGACTTTGACTTTGCGACGTATTTAATGCGTGGACGCCTGCGATGCGCGGCAAAACGAGAGTCAGCACAATTCTGCATGGGATCACGAAGCACCGTTGGCCGCGCGCTGGCGTTTGCCTCGTCGTGAGTTTAAAGCGCGCCCTCCAGGAACCGCAGGATCGTGGGTGCCGCGGTCGCCCCGTAGCCGCCGATCTCGCCGTCGAACGGATCGGTAGCCCAGAAGTGTCCGGCGCCCGGGACGACGAACCGACGCACATAAATGCCGGCCTGGTTGAGGGCGTTCTGGAACACATGCGACTGGGTTGCCGGATCGACAACGTCGTCGGCGGTGCCGTGGATCAGCAGAAACCGCGCCCGGTTGCGGTCGATGGTGGCGTAGCTCATCGGCGAGGAGTTGAAATAGACGCGCCGGTTCTGCATCGGCGACGCGCCGAGGTATTTCTCGGCGATCTGGTCGCGTGGCCGGGAAATCTGGTCGTGCTCCCATTGCGCCAGCATGTCGTAGACGCCGTAGAAGCCGACCACCGCCTTCACGTTGGCGGACACGGCGGCATTGGGGTCGCCGCGATACTCGCTGGTGAACTGGTCGGGCGCGATCGCAACGAGGGCGGCGAGATGCGCCCCGGCGGAATCGCCCATCAGGCCGATGCGCTCCGGATCAAGGCCGAATTCGGCCGCCTTGGCGCGCACGAACTGGATCGCCGCCTTGACGTCATAAGCGCTCGCCGGAAAGGTGCCGGCCTTGGCAAGCCGATAATCGATGGAGAACAGCGCGTAGCCGTTGCGGGCGAGAAACGGTCCCCAGTATTTGTAGCCGGCGCGGTTGCCGGCCTGCCATCCGCCGCCATGGACCGCGATCACTACCGGTGCCTTGTCCAATCCCTTCGGCAGATAGAGATCGCCTGCAAGGTTGGCGCCGTCGTGCTGGACAAATTCCAGGTTGGGCCGGGTGACGACTTCATAATCTTTCGCGGACGCGCCGGCCGCGGCCAAGATCAACGCGAGCGCGAGGGAGACGCATCGGAACGTGGATTTCATCGCCGTGATCCTCCTGAGATTTGCCCGATGATTTTTTTGTCGGCTCGATGGCCGTGGACGAAACATACAGGTCTTGCGAGGTGGCCGAAAGGCCAGGCCCGCGCCACGTAATTGGCGTCTCTTCACGAGTGCCATTCGGTTGACGCACCGGCGGCGAAGGCCCAGCATCTCGGGGCGGCGATACTCGCAACAACCTCCACAACTCTGCGACAACACGACATCGGGAAAACATGACTGGGAAAATCGATTTTCATTTCCACGTGATCCCACGGTTTTATCGCGATGCCGTTTATGAGGCCGGCACCGGGCCGGCAATCGGACGATTTCCCGAGTGGACGCCGGAATTGGCCGTCGAAATCATGGACAAGCACGGCATCACGGTGGCGATGACGTCGGTGGCGCAGCCTGGCGTCGGGTTCCTGGCGAGCGACGCCGCATTCGCGATGGCGCGGCGATGCAACGAGTACGGCGCCGATCTGATCGCGCGCTCGCGCGGCCGGTTCGGGGCATTCGGCCTGGTGCCGATGGGCGACATCGACCGCGCCGTCGCGGAATGCCGCTATTGCCTCGATGAATTGCGGTTCGAGGGCGTCTGCCTGTTCGCGAGCTATGGCGAGAAATTCCTCGGCGACGCCGCGTTCGATCCGGTGATGGATTATCTCAATAGCCGCGCCGCGGTCGTGTTCGTCCATCCGACCCTGCATCCGTCGAGCCGGTCCCTGGCGCTGCCGTGGCCTGCCTTCATGATCGAATACGTGTTCGACACGTCGCGGGCGGCCATGAACTTGGTGTTCTCCGGCACGCTCGCGCGTTATCCGGACATCCGTTTCATCCTGGCCCATGCGGGCGGAACGTTGCCGTATGTGGCGTGGCGGCTGTCGGTCGCCCCGATGATCGATGCGCGGCTGCCGCAACGCTCGCGCGCCGACATCATGGAGGCGTTCGGACGCTTCTGGTACGACAACGCGCTCGCCTGCGGCCCGGAGACGTTCGGGGCGCTGTCGCGGGTCGCGGCGCCGGACCGCATCGTGTTCGGGAGTGACTGGCCGTTCTGCAATGACCGAGTGTTGACCGAGGAGATCGCCACGTTCACGGCGCCTGAGTTTCTTTCGGCGGCACTGGTGGCCGCCATCTCGCGCGGCAATGCGCTCAAACTGTTTCCGGCGCGGGGTTGAAGCAATTTCCGGAGAAGCGGATCTCGGGTCAACCGTCGACGAATTTTTTGATGTCTTGAATTGGAAGGTAGAACTGCCGGTGCCCGGCACCGAAAGGCAGGAAACTATATCTCCGATAGAAAGCCGCGGCCGCTTCGTCCTTGGCGTCGATCACCAGCATGGCGGTCGCGATGTTGGTATGGCGCGTCTGCCTCATGGCATCATAGAGCAGCAGTTCGCCGATCCCGCGGCCGCGAAAGCGGTGATCGACGGCCAGTCGCCCGAGTAGTGTCGCCGGGATTCTAGGATAGCGGGGGAGTTTCTTGGCAAGCGCCGGTGGCAGATCCTCCAACATCACGCTTGTCGCGGAAAGCGTATAATAGCCGCAAATGGTCGCGTCGCTTAGGTGAACCGCGACGAAGCAGGATGCGAGACCGCGCCGCACATCTTGCCCAACCTGGTGTTGGAAATAACGGTCGAGCGGTTCGACACCGCAAGAGAACGATAGCCGGCCATGTTCGGCGCCGAGGGATTCGATGCGATAGGCGTCCGCAGTCACCGCGCCTGCACGGCCTCGCGGTAGCGTCGTCTGGCCGCCCGCATGGCCTGATTTGGTTCACGCGCCGGGCGAAGAAGATCTTCGGCCAGTTTCCTGCTGTCGGCGGCATTGAGACGAATGATTTCGGCCATCTCAATGGTACTGGTCGCGGCGCTGTGGACGCTAGCGATCACGAAGTCAGTCAACGAGCGGCCCTGCAAATCGGCGGCGCGCTGAAACAGTTCCTTCTGCTCATCGGTGACACGAGCTTCCAGACGGTACCGCTTCGCGGGCCGTGTGGAACGGCGGTGAGGAGAGAGTTTCGGCATAAGAGCATCCTTTAATTTTTTTATTGTACGGCACCTAGCCGGACAATTCAAGCCGTTTGGTCGCGTCCGGCGGAGCGGTCGCGACGGCTGAGGCACTTCGCACGGGACGTGGGAACTGAATCTGAGCGATCTAGCGAAGGGAAACGTCAGCCGCCGGTGCCACCCACCGTGATCCGCTCCATCCGCAGCGTTGGCTGTCCCACGCCCACCGGCACGCCCTGGCCGTTTTTGCCGCAAGTGCCGATGCCGGAGTCGAGGGCGAGGTCGTTGCCCACCATGGTGATGCGGTTGAGGTCGGTCGGGCCGTTGCCGATCAGCATGGCGCCCTTCACGGGCGCGCCGACCTTGCCACCTTCGATCCGGTAGGCCTCGGTGCATTGGAACACGTATTTGCCGGACGTGATGTCGACTTGGCCGCCGCCGAAATTGACCGCATAGATGCCGTTTTTGACCGACGCGATGATCTCGGCCGGGTCGCGGGTGCCGGCCAGCATGTACGTGTTGGTCATGCGCGGCATCGGCACGTGGCCATAGCTTTCGCGGCGGCCATTGCCGGTCGGTCGCATGTTCATCAGCCGCGCATTCTGGCGGTCCTGCATGTAGCCGACCAGGATGCCGTCCTCGATCAGCACGGTGCGGCTCGTCGGCGTGCCTTCGTCGTCGATCGAAAGCGAGCCGCGGCGCGCCGCGAGCGTGCCGTCGTCAACAACGGTGACGCCTTTGGCCGCAACCTGCTGACCCATCAGGCCCGCGAAGGCCGAGGTCTTCTTGCGGTTGAAGTCGCCTTCGAGCCCGTGGCCGACCGCCTCGTGCAACATTACGCCGGGCCAGCCGGCGCCCAGCACCACGTCCATCTCGCCGGCCGGCGCTGGCACCGCTTCGAGATTGACCAGCGCCTGGCGCACCGCGTCGTCGACGGCGCTCCGCCACGTGCCGGCCTCGACGAAACGCTGATAGGATTCGCGGCCGCCATAGCCGTGGCTGCCGGTTTCCTGGCGGTCGCCGTCGCCGCTGACGATCGACACGTTGACTCGGACCAGCGGGCGAACGTCGCGGTAGATTTCGCCGTCCGGACGCAGGATCTCGACGGCCTGCCAGGACGCCGCCACGCTCGCCGTCACCTGCCTCACGCGCGAATCCTTCGATCGTGCGTAGGCGTCGATCTCCTGCAGCAGCTTCACCTTGGCGTCGAAGCCGAGGCTCGCAAGCGGATTATCGTCGCTATAGAGCCGCACGTTGCTGCGCGCCGGACCTTCCGCGATGCGACCCGAATAACCGCCCTTCACGGCGCGGACCGAGTTCGGCCGCGCGTTTGATTGCCTCCTCTGATACTTCGGATGCGTGCGCATAGCCGACCGCGTCATCTTTGACGGCGCGTAACCCAAATCCTTGGCCGGTATCGTAGGTCGCCTGCTTGATGCGGCCGTTGTCGAACACCACCACCTCGGACTGGCGGTATTCGACATAAAACTCGCCGTCGTCGGCGCCTTCGAGCCCGTGGCCGAGAATGGCGGCCAGGTGATTGCGGTCGAGCCCGGCGCGATCGATCAAAGATTGAGGCGAGGTCATGGGGGTCCCGTGGTTTGCGGCGTGACCATCAAAATAGGGCGCGGACATGGAATACGCGAGGTCTCTGTTTGCCGGTTCCATTCCGGGAGTACAGGTACTCTATGCCGAACGAGCTATCCCCAGGTGGCAAAGCTCATGCCGGTCCCAGTGCCGGCGGGGGTTCGGTACCCGGGGACATATTCGAACCAGCCGAGGTCGATGCCCTCGGTGGCACCAGCGACCGCGACCCAGTTGAGGATTTCCGAGCTGCCGGCATGGAGCTTGTTGCGCGGCAGGCTTTGCAGGAAACCGCGATCCTTGTCGGCGAGCGCCTTGAGGATGGCGCGGTCGAAATCCTCGTCGACCAGGAAGTGGCTCAATCCTCCGGACGCGAGCACGCCGACCCGCGCGTTGCCGGCAAAGCTTTCGACAGCGCGGCGCACCGCCTGACCGAGCTTGTAGCAGCGTCGTGGGCTCGGTTGGTTGGGCGGGAAATAGGTGTTGAGGAACACCGGCACCACCGGGATCGGCTTGGCGGCGTCCAGGACATGGCGATGCACGTAGGCGACCGCGTGGCCTTCGCCCTCGCCGACGCGCAGTGATTTCGAGCTCGCTATGTCGAACTCCGCCTCGGACAAGGTCTCGATCAAGTGGTGCGCCAACGCCGCATGCACCGGATAATCGCGCGGCTCACCCTGCTCGAAAAACGCGGCGCGGTTCTTGATGTACCAGTCGGGCAGGTGCGAATAAGTCTTATGCTGGGCGTTGGCGTTGCGGATGGTGTCGCCGTAGTAGATCGCGAAAATGGGCCGGCAGTCCTCGAGATAGCTCTCGTTCTGGTCATCCCCGAACACGATCAGGGCATCGAGCGCAGCGGCCGCGACCGCCTCGCGCAGATGTTGCACCGCGCCGCGCGCGACGTTCTGCCGGGCAACCAGATTTTCCGGCGCCACGAGGTGCGCGAGCTTCGGATCGGCCTTCTCCAGGAGATCCCCATAGGTGACCGGGCGGCCCTCCTTGTCGCGATGCTTCATGGTCCGGTCGGTCTCGGCAAACCGCGGCAGCGTCTCGTCGGCCGCGAGCAGCATGGGCGTATGCGAGGTGCCGGCGCCGAACACGATCTTAGCCATGAATGTCTCCGTTCGTTTGCGCGAGCGTGCCGCGCTTGTGGGCGCCGGCCTTGATGTCAATCAATGTGCACGTTGGCGGCCTTGGCGACCGCCGCCCATTTGCGCCCCTCCGCCGCGATGTAGGCGCCGAATGCCGCGGGTGTCACAGGGGTCGGGACGGCGCCGAGCGCGTGGATGGTCGTCCGCATGTCGGGCGTGCGCAAGCCTTCGTTGATGGCCGCGTTGAGCAGCCGGATGACGGCGTCGGGCGTACCTGCCGGAGCGACGATACCGTTGAAGGTCGTGACCTCGTAATCCGGAACACCGCCTTCGATCATGGTAGGCAGGTCCGGGGCAAGCGGCGTGCGGTCGCGGCTCGTGACCGCGAGCGCCCGCAGCCGGCCTTCACGAATAAGCGGCAGCAGGATGGTGATACCTTCGAAGGTCATCTGGACTTGCTCACCCAGCACGGCGGTGACCGAATCCCCGCCGCTCTTGTAGGGCACGCCGACGATGTCGACGCCGGCGGCGGATTTGAATAGTTCCCCGGTCAGGTGGGGCAGGCCACCCACCCCGGTATGGGCATAGTTGAGTTTGCCCGGGTTGGCCTTGGCATACGAAACGAGTTCACGCAGCGTCTTCACCGCGAATGCGGGGTGCACCACCACGATCTGGTAGCTTTCGGAGAATTTCGCGACTGCCGCCAACTGCCGGGTCGGATCGTAGCCCGCGCTTGCCGACACCGAAGGCGCCACCGCGAGCACGCTGGTATTGCCGACCAGCAGCGTATAGCCGTCAGGCGGCGCCGCCACCACCGCCCGCGCCCCTATGGTGCCGCCCGCACCCGCGCGATTCTCGATCACGATCGGCTGGCCGAGCTTAGGGAGGATCTGCGACAGCAGCCGCGCCGGGATGTCGGTCGGGCCGCCCGGCGCCGCCGGGACGATGAGCTTGATCGGCTTGTCTGGATAGGCTTGGCCCCAGGCGATGCCACCCGTCATCGCGAGCAACCCAGCCAATGTGAACGCGGCCAGCAATCCGGTCGCGGGGCGGCAGCGCAGCCTTTGCGCGTTGTTGGCGTCCTTCATCGGTTCCTCCCGAAACGGAACCACGTTTTCTCGTGTCTGTGCCGGCCCAGCTGAGCCGACGTCCGCCACCATAGCAACATTTCGATTGCAAAACGCCGCCGGTTTGGTCCATCTGCTCGCTGCTGATGTCTCCCTCGAAGCGCCGCTCGTTCTTGCCGGCCCGGTCGAGTTTCGGTGGGCCGGCATCGTTCCTTGCGCGGCATTCCGGCTGTGCGGAACGCCGCCATGGTAGAGGCGCGCGACCGCTCTCGCCTTGAGCGGCGCCTTGGCCCGATCAACGGAGCGACCGCAATGAAGTATCTGGTGAAGGGCATTCTCGGCTTTTGCGCCGCCGTCGCGTTCACCAGCAGTGTTGGTGCACAAGGCCCGACCAAGATCAAGTTCACCACCGACTGGAAGATCCAGGGCGGTCATGCCTGGTACTACCTCGCCAAGGAGAAGGGATATTTCCGCGACGAGGGGCTCGACGTCACGATCGATCAAGGCGAGGGGTCCGCTACCGCGATCGGGCGCGTCCTGTCCGGCGCTTACGATGCGGGTTTCGGCGACATCAATGCGGTGATGCAGAATGCCGCCGATCGGCCGGGCGAGCAGCCCGTGATGGTCTACCTGGTTTACAACCGCGCGCCTTATGCCCTGATCGTAAAGGCCGACGGGCCGATCAAGACCCTGAAGGATGTCGAGGGAAAAACCGTCAGCGCGCCGGCCGGTTCCGCAACGATGCGGATGTTCACCCCGCTCGGGAAAATCAACGGCTTCGACACCTCCAAGGTGAAAGTCCTCAATGCCGCGCCGAACCTGATCGAGCAGATGCTGGTTCAGGGCCAAGCCGACGGCATCACCCAGTTCTCGGCGACGAGCTATATGAATTTCCTCGCCATGCACCTCGACCCGGACAAGGATTTTCGCTGGTTCTTTTACAGCGACTACGGCCTCGATCTCTATTCCAACGGGATCGTGGTGTCGCAGAAACTCCTGAAGGAGAATCCGAAGGCGGTCGCAGGCCTCGTCAAGGCGATCAACCGGGGTATTCTGGAAGTCGTCGCCCATCCCGACCAGGGCATCGCGCTCATCCAGAAGCTCGAGCCGTTGATCAACGCCGACATCGAGACGAAGCGGCAGGGCTACTTCATCGACCAGCAGATGTTGACGCCGGAGACCGAAAAGCTCGGTATCGGGGACCTCGATGACCGCCGACTCGCGGCCTCGATCAAGGTCGTCGCCGACGCCTACGGCCTCAAGCGCGTGCCCGAGGTGCGCGAGGTATTTGTGCGCGACTTCCTGCCGCCGAAATCCGACCGCGACATTGCGGCGGCGGCGAAAAAATGACAGCGGTCCTGGCAATCAGGCAGGGAGCCACATGGTGAGCGAGCACGACAAGTTCATGGCGATCGCGATCGAGGAGGCGAAAGCCGGGGCTGCCATGGGCGAGCAGCCCTTCGGCGCGGTGGTCGTCATCGACGGTGAGGTGGTGGTACGCTCAAGGAGCTTGAAGGTCTCGACCTCCGACACGACGGCACATTCGGAGACACTCGCCATCAAGCTCGCGACCCAGAAGCTGCGGCGGCGCACGATCCCGGAGGCGGTGTTCTATGCGACTTGCGAGCCGTGCCCCATGTGCCTCGGGGCGATCCTGAATGCCGGCATCAAGACCCTGGTGCTCGGCGCGCGCAACCGCGACATCGCAAAGCTCGCCAAGCTCGCCTTCAATTTCAAGGACTACACCTGCGAGCGCTTCGCCGAGATGGTGGGCTGGGACCTCACCGTGATCGAGGGCGTGCGCCACGACGAGTGCGTCGCGCTTTACGCCGGCGCGGCCGTCGAGCTGACGCGCTGAAGGACGTACGATGCAGCAAAGCGCCGTCGACAGCGTCATTGCGGGCCTGAAGGCCGCGGGCGTGAGCGTCGTCTGCTATCTGCCGGATTCGCTGCTCAAGGAATTGTATCCGGCGCTCGACCGCGATCCCGATATCCGGACCATCCGGGTCACCAACGAAGGCGAAGGCGCGGCGATTTGCGGCGGCATCTTCCTGTCCGGCAAGCGTGCCGCGCTGGTGATGGAGAATTCCGGCCTGCGTGCATCGATCGAGCCGCTCGCCCGGATGGGCATGGGCGCCGGCATCCCGGTCATCATGGTGATGAGCTATCGCGGTGATCTCGGGGAGAACAACTGGTGGGCGGTGCCGCACGGCATGACCATGGAGCCGCTGCTCAACGCCATGCGTATACCTTACCGGCTCGTCGACCAGGAAGCGAAGATCAGCCAAGCCATCGAAGATGCGTTCGCGTGGTCCTACGCCGCCTATTACCACTCGGCGATTGTCCTGTCCGGGAGCGTGGTGCGGTGAAGCGCTTCGACTGCATGACGGTCCTGGCCGGCAAGCTCAAGGACGAGTTGGTCGTCCTGTCGCTCGGCGCCAGCGTCGACGAATGGTACAACGCCGCGCCCCATATGCGGGCGGCGAGCCTGTTTCAGCAGCAACTCGGTTGCGTGACGCCGCAAGCGTTCGGACTGGCAGTCGGATTGCCCCATCGCCGCATCATTTCGCTCGATACCGATGGCGGCATCATGTTCAATCTCGGTATTCTCGCCACGCTGGCGAACGAGCAGCCGAAAAATCTGCTGGTGATCGTCTGGGACAACGAATGCTACCAATCGATCGGCGGCCCGCCGACCCATACGGCGTCGGGTCGCGTCGATATCGCCAGGATTGCGTTCGGAGCCGGCATCGAGCACGCCTATTTGACCCGCACCGTGCCTGAATTCGAGCAGCGGTGCGTGGAGGGCCTGAAGGCTCAGACGCCCTATGTGATCGTGGCGAAAGTCGATGGCGAGGCGCGCCGGGACATCAAGCGCAAGCACAGCGACGGGCGCGAGGACAAATACATCTTCGTGCGCCACATCGAGGCGACCGAGAACATCGTCATCATGGGACCGAGCGAGCACAATTGATGGCGGCACCTCGTTTGGTGCGTGCATCCGCTATGGCAGCTTGTCGTAGCCGTCGCCGAAGCCCTTCAGGCCCATGGGAAAGCCGATGCCTTCCTCCGGCGTCTGAAAGATGAAGAAGGTCGCGATCTGCCCGGTCCTCATCTTGGCGACCAGGGCATCGTCCATCACCACCTCGGCGTAGCAGCCGCGGGGCAGGCAACGCACGAAGCCGGCCCGGCCGACGTCGACCTGGTCGATCTTGAGCCCGAGGCCGGCCGGCAGCAGCACGCCGAGCGGCGCCTGAACCCGCATCAAACGCGCTTTCTGGTCGGCCGTCTTGAGCACCAGCACGGTTATGCCGACATTGTTGCGGTCTTCAGCGACCACACTCTGGAACAGGGCGCATTGCTCGCCCTGGGCGCCGGCTGGCGTCTCGCACCGGATCTGCCAGTCGCCATGAACCGATTTCACCGCCCCTTGGGCGTGGGCGGCCGGGTTTGCGACCAATCCGCCGGCCGCGACGAAGCATGCCATCAGGATGGCGCGCCAACACCGCCCCCATAAGCGCCCTAATCGGCCCGTAGGGGTGACGACGCATGCGGGCGCGGCTGTTCCGGCTGGCCGGTCCCGTCGCCGCTCCCCTTGCCGGTTCTGGCGTCAATTCATCATGGTGCCGTTCCCCGATCTCCGGCGGTCCGCTGAGCCGTCCGAATCGCGATGACAAATCAACCCTGCGCCTGCCTAGCGCGGCGGTCTGCCGAGTCAAGCCATGGTACCGGCGGGGTATCCACAACGTTATGCGGCGCGGGGCCGCGGCGCCCACCGCGGCGGGCGCCTAAATCATGCTAAATCGTACTATCAGGCACATTGCGAGTGCGGCGGATTTATGGTTCATGAGGCCGGGATTTCCCGCTATGACACGTCCCGGAGCAGGAATTCACCCGTTGCGGCCCCCGCCGCGGTCGAACGTCAAAATCGCACCTTTCTGTGGGTTCATGGTGCGGGTTGGCCGCTTGCGGCCGCCATCCAAGGAGCTAAGACGACAATGCCGGTCTTCTTCCGAACGATAGCCATTGCGGCATTCGCCGCGGCCCTGCTGATGCCCGAGGGCGCGGCGCTTGCCGGGCTCGGCCAGCCCTCGCCATGGCAGCTTGGGCTTCAGGATTTGGGGACGCCGGTGATGGACTTGATCACCGCGCTGCACGATTTTGTGCTGTATATCATCACCGCGGTCACGATTTTCGTGCTCGTGCTGCTCGTCATCGTGATGGTGCGGTTCAACGCCAACGCCAATCCGACACCGTCGCGCACCACTCACAATACTTTGGTCGAAGTGCTGTGGACGGTGCTGCCGGTTGTGATCCTCGTTATCATTGCGCTGCCGTCGTTCCGGGCATTGTTCTTCCAGCTCAACATTCCGCCGGCCGATCTTACCGTCAAGGCGACCGGGGTGACGTGGAATTGGAAGTACAACTATCCGGACAACGGCGACTTCGAATTCGATTCGCTGATGACGCAGGAAAAGGACCTCAAGGCCGGTCAGCCGCGGCTGCTCACGGTTGACAACGAGTTGGTGGTGCCGGTCAACAAGGTGGTCCGCGTGCTGGTCACCGGCTTCGACGTGATCCATTCCTTCGCGGTGCCGTCGTTCGGCATCAAGATCGATGCCATTCCGGGCCGGCTCAACGAAACCTGGTTCAAGGCCGTCAAGGAAGGCTGGTACTACGGACAATGCTCGGAGTTGTGCGGCAAGGACCATGCCTTCATGCCGATCGCCGTCCACGTCGTGAGCGATGCCGAATTTGCCACCTGGCTCGAAGACGCCAAAAAGAAATTCGCCGCCACCGCCGCGCCGACCACCGTCGCCGCCGCGCACTTTAAGGCCGAGTAGGATCGGCGCTCCAAACCCCAGTTGCCCGATGCCGCCGCGACGGCCGGGCGAGAACGGAACCTGAGGACTTAGAAGATGGACACCCACGCGACAGCCGACGCCGAACATAGCGACCATGGCCACCCGACCGGGTGGAAGCGGTTCGTCTATTCGACCAACCACAAGGACATCGGCACGATGTACCTGGTGTTCGCCATGTTGGCCGGCGTGATCGGCGGCATCATGTCTATTGTCATCCGGATGGAATCTGGCCCAGCCCGGCGTGCAGATTCTTCCACGAGATTCACACCTACAACGTTTTCGTCACCGCGCACGGCCTGATCATGATCTTCTTCATGGTGATGCCGGCGATGATCGGCGGGTTCGGCAACTGGATCGTGCCGCTGATGATCGGAGCGCCCGATATGGCGTTTCCACGCATGAACAACATCTCGTTCTGGCTGTTACCTGCCTCGTTCGCACTGCTGCTGACTTCCGCCTTCGTCGAAGGTCCGTCGGGCGGGCATGGCGTCGGCGCAGGCTGGACCATGTACACGCCGTTGTCCTCGGTCACCGGGCATCCGGGCCCGGCCGTGGATTTCGCCATTCTGTCACTGCATCTTGCGGGCGCCTCGTCGATTCTCGGTGCCATCAACTTCATCACCACCATCTTCAACATGCGGGCGCCCGGCATGACGCTGCACAAAATGCCGCTGTTCGTGTGGTCAATCCTGGTGACGGTGTTCCTGCTCCTGTTGGCGCTGCCGGTGCTGGCCGGCGCCATCACCATGCTGCTGACGGACCGGAATTTCGGCACCGCGTTCTTCGATCCGAACTACGGCGGCGACCCCGTGCTGTTCCAGCATCTGTTCTGGTTCTTCGGCCATCCTGAGGTTTACATCCTGATCCTGCCCGGCTTCGGCATGGTGAGCCAGATCATCGCGACCTTCAGCAAGAAGCCGGTGTTCGGGTATCTCGGCATGGCCTATGCGATGGTAGCGATCGGCGTGATCGGCTTCGTAGTGTGGGCGCACCACATGTACACGGTCGGCATGTCGAGCGGCGCTCAGGCGTACTTCGTCGCCGCCACGATGGTGATCGCGGTGCCGACCGGGGTGAAGATCTTCTCGTGGATCGCAACCATGTGGGGCGGCTCCATCGATTTCAAGACGCCGATGCTGTGGGCGGTCGGGTTCATCTTCCTGTTTACCATCGGCGGCGTCACCGGCGTCGTGTTGGCGAACGCCGCGGCCGATCGGGTGCTGCAGGAGACCTATTACGTGGTGGCGCATTTCCACTACGTGCTCTCGCTCGGCGCGGTGTTCACCATCTTCGCCGGCTGGTACTACTGGTTCCCGAAGATCACCGGATACATGTACGACGAGCGGATCGGAAAGCTGCACTTCTGGGTCACGTTCATCGGCGTGAACCTGGTCTTCTTCCCGCAGCACTTCCTCGGTCTCGCCGGCATGCCGCGCCGTTATGTCGACTATCCGGACGCCTTCGCCGGCTGGAACATGGTCTCTTCGGTCGGTTCCTATATATCCGGAGTCGGGGTGCTGATCTTCTTCTACGGCTTGGTGAATGCGTTCGTCCGCAAGGAGCGCGCCGCCGCCAATCCGTGGGGACCGGGAGCGACGACGCTGGAGTGGACGTTGTCGTCGCCGCCGCCGTTCCACCAGTTCGCGGTTCTGCCGCGGATCAAATAGGACCCGGGATCGGACCGGCCCGCTGTGGTCGCGCTCCGGTCTCGGTCCTGTCGCCGACATGGAAGCCGGACGCGCCGGCGAAGATTGACGTTATATGACAGACTTCACCGCCGCCGACCGTAACCGTGAAACCGCCGCGTTTGCCATCAGCGAGGGCTCTGTCGGCGACTATATGCAGCTTATGAAGCCGCGGGTGATGTCCCTCGTGGTGTTCACGGCGCTGGTTGGTCTCGTCGTGGCGCCGGGCTACCTGCATCCGGTGCTGGGCGTCGCCGCGCTGTTGTGTATCGCGATCGGTGCGGGCGCCGCCGGCGCCCTCAACATGTGGTTCGACGCCGACGTCGATGCCATCATGTCGCGCACCAGGCAGAGGCCGATCCCGGCCGGCCGGGTGTTGCCCAGGGAGGCGCTCGGGTTCGGCATGACCCTCGCCTTCGGGTCGGTCGTGGTGCTGGGCATCGTCGCCAACTGGCTTGCCGCCGGGCTTCTGGCCTTCACGATTTTCTTCTACGTCGCCATCTACACCATGCGGCTCAAGCGGGCGACGCCGCAGAACATCGTCATCGGCGGCGCCGCCGGAGCGTTTCCCCCGATCATCGGCTGGGCCGCCGCGACCGGTGCGGTCGGTATCGAATCGGTGCTGATGTTCCTGATCATCTTTTTCTGGACCCCGCCGCATTTCTGGGCGTTGTCGCTGGGGCGCGCGCAGGATTACGCCCGCGCCGGAATTCCGATGCTGCCGGTGGTTTCCGGCTATGCGGAAACGCGGCGGCAGATCCTGCTGTATTCGCTTGTGCTGGCGCCGATCGGCGCGTCGCCCTGGCTGTTGGGCTACGCGGGCGCGATCTATGGCGTGACCTCGATCGTGGCCGGCGCCGTTATGATCTGGCTCGCCCTCAAGATCAAGATGCTCGGCGACGACGTCCAAGGCGAACGGGCCGCCAAGCGTCTGTTCGCCGTGTCGATCCTCTACCTCTTCGTTTTGTTCGCGGTGCTGCTGGCCGACGATTCGCTTGGCGTCCCCGGCCTGCTGTGGGCGGCGAGATGACCGTATGGACGACAAGGACAGCCAGAACGGCATCGTGCTTACTGAAGAGCAGAAGCGGCGGCGGCGCGCCCGTTCGATCGCGATTGCGCTCGCTCTCGGCGTACTGGTGCTGCTGTTCTACCTGGTCACGATCGTCAAGCTCGGCCCCGGCGTGCTGCGCCGGCCGCTGTAACTCCGCCGCAATCCGATGATGGACGACATGACGGATATCGGACCACAGACGACGCGGCCACGGGACCCTCCCGGTTCTGTTCGTCCTGCGTTGCCGGCCGGCCGCCCGCGGTCGTCGGACATCGTCGTTGCTGCGGCGTGCGGCGTCTTCGTGGCCTTCATGGTGGGCGCAGCCTACGCTTCGGTGCCGTTCTACACTTGGTTCTGCCGCGCGACCGGCTTCGGCGGCATTCCGCACATCGTCACCGCGGGGTCCGGCGTGATCTCCGACCGCCATGTCATCGTGCGGTTCGACTCCAATGTCGGCGCCGGCCTGCCGTGGCGTTTCGAGCCGGAGCGCACTTCGATCGACGTCCGTCTCGGCGAGGTGGTCACGATCTACTACACGGTGACCAACATGTCGGCGCGGGAGACCGCCGGGCAGGCGGTCTACAACGTCGCGCCCACCACGGTCGGCAGCTATTTCGACAAGATCAACTGCTTCTGCTTCACCGAGCAGCATCTCGCCGCCGGCGAGACGCGCGAGATGGCGGTGGTGTTCTACGTCGATCCGGAGTTGGTCAAGGATTCCGACCAGGACGATCTCAACACCATCACCCTGTCATACACATTCTATCCGCTGCGTCCGCCCAAGGCGGGCGTTGCGGATGGCGCAAATCCGGCGGGTGCCGGGCGGAAAATCTAGGGCAATCGGGGGACGACGCCGTAGCGGCGCCGGTCCGGAGAACACGGAGACGAATACGATGGCCGACGCGCACGCCAAGCAGCACGACTATCACTTGGTCGATCCGAGCCCGTGGCCGGCGGTCGGGTCGGTCGCGGCCTTCATTCTCGCCATTGGGGCGATCAGCTGGATGCATCACTCTTTCGCAGGCGCGCCCTATGTGTTCGGCGCGGGCGCCATCGGGGTGCTGTACACCATGCTGGCATGGTGGCGCGACATTGTGAACGAAGCCGAGCATGGCGGCTTCCACTCGCGCGTGGTGCAGATTTCCCATCGCTACGGAATGATCCTCTTCATCGCCTCCGAGGTGATGTTCTTCGTGGCTTGGTTCTGGGCCTATTTCTCGGTCGCGCTGTTTCCGACCGACGTCCATCAGGTGATGCGCGACGCCTTCGTCGGCGGCGTGTGGCCGCCGCACTGCGGGCCGGGCGCGGCGCCGAGTTGCGTGAGCATCGAGACCTTCAATCCGTGGCATCTGCCGCTTCTCAACACCTTGATCCTGCTGACCTCCGGCACCACCGTGACCTGGGCGCATCACGCGCTGCTTCACAACGACCGCCAGGGGCTGAAGTGGGGCCTCATCCTCACCATCCTGCTCGGCCTCACCTTCACCTGCGTCCAGGCTTACGAATACAGCCACGCGCCGTTCCACTTTTCCGGCAATATCTACGGCGCCACCTTCTTCATGGCGACCGGCTTCCACGGCGCCCACGTGATCATCGGAACGATCTTCCTGATCGTGTGCCTCATCCGCGCGATCGCGGGCCAGTTCACTCCGACCCAACACTTGGGCTTCGAGTTTGCCGCTTGGTACTGGCACTTCGTCGACGTGGTGTGGCTGTTCCTGTTCTCCTGCATCTATGTGTGGGGCGCGGGCGCGTCGCACGCCGCCGGCCACTAAGCTCGACCGCTCTCTCGATGGTCGAGAGAGGGCCCTGCCCGCGAGCAGGAAAGGGGATTACCAAGGGGGCGGCGCTGACCGCCCCCTTTTTGCGTCGAATCGAGGCCACAATGTCGGATGAAACCTACAAGCTAGTGTCCCCGCTCGTCGCCGGGCTAATGTGCCGTTGTCCCCGCTGCGGAAAGGGCCGGCTGTTCGGCGGATTTCTGACGCTGGCTCCGTGCTGCGATGTGTGCGGTCTCGATTACGCCGCCATGGATTCCGGCGACGGGCCGGCGGTATTCATTATCTTCTTTGCCGGATTCATGGTGGTCGGCAGCGCCCTCATCGTCGAGGCGCTCTATCAGCCGCCGTTTTGGATCCACGCGCTGCTGTGGGGCCCGCTGATCCTGTTGACCACGATCGGGCCGCTGCGCCCCATGAAGGGTCTCATGATCGCGCTGCAGTATCACCATAACGCCGCCGAGGGCCGGCTCGACCGCAAGCCGGGATCATGACGGCGGCGAGCGCGGTCGGCTTTCGGCGCGGCATAGCGGGGCCAAGCATCGCGGCGGCCGTTGCGTTGGCGATCCTGATAGCGCTCGGCCTCTGGCAGCTGGAGCGCAAGGCCTGGAAGGAGGCGCTGGTAGCAGACCTGACGGAGCGCCTCGCGGCGCCGCCGGTCGCGCTGGCGCCACCGAAGGACTGGCCGAGGCTTACGGCGCAGGACGACGAATTCGTTCGCGTAACACTGACGGGGCAGTTTCTGCACGACCAGGAAGGCCTCGTCTATACCGGCGGCTCGACCTTGCGCGACGATACCGGCGGCCCGGGCTATTGGGTCTTCACGCCGGCGCGCCTCGCCGACGGCAGCCTCATCATGGTCAACCGCGGCTTCGTGCCGGAGGGAAAGCGGAATCCCGCGACCCGCCCGGACGGGGAGATCGCCGGTCCCGTCGCCATGATCGGGGTGCTGCGCTGGCCGGAGGCACCGGGCCTGTTTACGCCGGCGGGCGACGCGGCGCGCAACATCTGGTTTGCCCGCGACTCCGCCGCGATCGCGGCCGCCAAGGGTATCGACGCCGCGCCATTCTACGTCGAGCTCGAAAGTCCGGAGCCGCCCGGCGGCCTTCCCCATGCGGGCCGCCTCAAACCGAACCTGCCCAACAATCACTTCCAGTACGCGCTGACTTGGCTCGGCCTCGCTGCCGTGCTGGTCGGCGTCTACACGGTCTGGCTGTTCGGCAATTGGCGCAGGCGCGACGGGGCGATAGAGCGCGCTTAGCGCGTGCCTCTTACTTTGGAGAAGCGCCGAAGCGCTATCCCGACCTGATCTTGGCCGAGACCTCGCTCCAGCTGCTCAGTTCCGATTTTATCCTTTCGGCAAACTCTTGGGACGTGCTCGCGACCTCGAAGAAATCAAGCGCGTCAAGGCGCTCCTTGATGTCGGGCAATTGTGTGATGTCGACGATGCGGCGATACAGCAACTCGACGATTTCCTTTGGCGTTTGCGCGGGCGCGAGGACACCGACCCACTGGTCGCCGTCAAGGACCGGATAGCCGGCCTGATCGGCGGTGGGAATGTGGGGCAATCGCTTCGAGCGCGCCTTGCTGGTAACCGCCAGTCCGCGCAGGTTGCCTTCCATGATCTGCGGCACGCAGGATGGCAGCGAGTTGATGCCGAGCGGCGTCACGCCGGCAACCATCGCGGCGACCGCTGCGCCTGCGCCGGTAAACGGCACATGAATACAGTCAAGACCGATTGACAGGCGGAATTTCTCGAACATCAGATGC
Organism: uncultured Alphaproteobacteria bacterium; assembly: GCA_963747835.1. GTDB lineage: Bacteria > Pseudomonadota > Alphaproteobacteria > Rhizobiales > Xanthobacteraceae > JAJPKK01. The sequence goes on along the minus strand of CAVVGO010000007.1, from coordinate 675,774 downwards.
GGTTGCGCCCCGACGCCGCCGGACGCGTACGCGTATTTGCCGGGATTGGCCTTGAGGATCGCGACGACATCATCGACAGTCCTGACCGGGAACGAGGGATGGGACGCCAGCGCGATCGCGGAAGCAACCGGCACGGCGACCGGCGCGAAGTCCTTGACGGGGTCGTAGGGCGCTTTGCCCTGAAACGCCGGGTTTGTCACGAAGGCACTGACGGTGAAAAGTATGGTGTGGCCGTCGGGCGCTGATCGCGCGACCTGGGCGGCGCCGATATTGCCGCCGCCCCCGGCGATGTTCTCGATAAAAAACTGCCTTCCGAGCTGCTCGGACAATTTCTGGCCGATCAGCCGTGCATAGATGTCGGTCGGCCCTCCCGGTCCAAACGCCACGACAATGCGCACAGGACGACTCGGATAGTCGAGCGCGAGGGAGCGTTGGCCCACCAGCGGCGCGGCGATGGCGGCGCCCGCGAGCTTGAGGAAGCGGCGGCGGTGGCTGCGCATGATGCCTCCCCGATAAATCGTCCAGTGACGCGAGCAAAACCATATTCAATCTTGGCCGCAAGTGCCACGCGCTGTCTCAGGTGACCGCCTCGTTCGGGGCCGATTGAAACACCAACGGCCGCTGCGCGCGGCGGTGTCCGACGAAAAAAAGGCCGCCCACCGGGCGGCCTCGACGTGTTGGCTCTGGAGGATCAATCAGCAGTGCGCACACCAGCAGCGGTAAGGACCGCAAACCCTGACGTGATATGGACCGCACCAGCGACCCCAAAACGGCCCGCACGCGGCCTTTTCGATCGGCGTAAAGTTTTCGCTTACCGACTTGATGCCAAGAATCCCACGCGTGGTCTGAGCATTTGAGGTAAGTGAACCCGCCGCCAATATCGCGATTGTCGTTGTAAAGATAACCACCAGCCTACGCATCGATTATCTCCCTGAGATTGTTGACCCCGGAAAATTAAACGCCGCGTCGGAATTGTCAAATTCGCTCTCCAATATAATGCGATCTTCCGATCATCTAACCTGCGTCGATCAGGGCTGCGCCTCAATCGAGCGCGCGCATTAACCCTCGATTAGTCCGCCTTGCGCTTCGAGCAAGTTGCCGATGATCTTCGTGGCTTCGAGGCCTTCGAACGTGCCGGTGTACATCGCGGCGCGGTCCATGGCGTCTTCGAGGACGCTTTGCTGCTCGTCGCGGCTGATGACGCCCTTGGCGACCAGGAAATCAAGCAGGGCAGCCGCGATGGCGCCGCCCGCGATGCCCATCCCGACGGCCTTCGCGCTTGCGTTGTCGCTCATGGTAAAATCCTCCGATCCGGCCGCCGGATAGTACAGCGCTTTCGCCTGGGTGGGGCAGCCTGCCGCCGTGACGCCAGGTTACCGCCATCAACCTGACGCCGTGCCGGGATCGGCGGCAGCGGCGCGGCTGCCATAACGCATTGATTTATAATGAGAATACTATATTTATCTTGAGGAATAGGAATATTTTGATAGCATTCGAGTCAGCACGGCCCCCGGCCAGTCCATCGCAATCTCTTCCGTGGCCGCATGCAAAATTTTGGCGAAACGAACCCAAGAACCCTCGCATCCGGATTTTGGCGAAACAAACCCACGCCTTCAAAACGCAGAAATATCAATGACTTATGAACACGCACTCCGCGCCTTCCCGTCGCAATCCGTTGCCACCTGATGCCCGGATTCCTTGTGCCGGGGAGCGCTTCCGACTACTCTCCCGACGGCGGCGGATTCATCCGCCGGCTGCCTGGGATTCCCGGGAAATCAATGGCTTGCGCGGGCGGCCGGGATTGCGATCAGCAGCCCGGCGAGACCGCGTTGATGCGGCTGATCGAACGTCAGGGACGGCGCGTGCGCTACATCTCGACCCGAGGCGAGGCTCCGCCGCTTGGCTTCGTTGACGTCACACTGGCGGGGCTCGCGCGTGACGGCGGTCTTTATGTGCCCGAGACGTGGCCGCGCGTCGACGCCGCGATGATGGCGGGATTCGCGGGTCGTCCCTATGCGGAGGTCGCCTACGAGATCATCTCGCTGTTCGCCGACGGCGAGGTCGAGAGCGGCGAACTCGCTCGCATGACTCGCGAGGCCTATGACGGCTTCCGGCATCCGGCGGTGGTGCCGCTGGTGCAGCTTGCTCCCAATACGTTCGTCCTCGAGCTATTCCACGGGCCGACGCTCGCCTTCAAGGATCTGGCCATGCAGGTTCTTGCGCGCCTGATGGACTACGTGCTGCGCCAGCGCGGCGAGCGCACCACCATTGTGGTGGCGACGTCCGGAGATACCGGCGGCGCGGCCGTCGAGGCGTTCGCCGAGCGCGCCCAGATGGATGTGGTGGTGTTGTTCCCCGAGGGCCGCATCTCCGAGGTGCAGCGCCGGATGATGACGACGACGGCTGCCGCGAACGTGCACGCCCTCGCGATCACCGGCACCTTCGATGACTGCCAGGCCCTGGTGAAGGCGATGTTCAATCATCAATCGTTTCGCGACCGGGTGCGGCTGAGCGGCGTCAACTCGATCAACTTCGCCCGCATCGTCGCCCAGGTGGTCTACTATTTCGTGGCCGCGGTCGCGCTCGGTGCGCCGCACCGCAAGGTCGCCTTCACGGTGCCGACCGGAAATTTCGGCGACGTGTTCGCCGGCTATGGGGCGGCCCGGATGGGGCTGCCGGTGGACCGGTTCACCGTCGCGACCAACGTCAACGACATCCTGGCGCGCGCGCTCGCCAGCGGCACCTATGAGCTACACGACGTCGTGCCCACCACGTCGCCCTCCATGGATATCCAGGTGTCGTCAAATTTCGAGCGGCTGATGTTCGATGCCTATGGGCGCGATCCGCATCCGGTGCGCAACGCCATGGCGGCGCTGGCGCAGTCGCGCCGGTTCAAGCTTTCCGAGCGCGCCCTGACGGACATGCGCGCCCTGTTCACCGCCGATCGGGCTCTCGAGGACGAGACGGCGGCGGCGATCCGCACCACGCTGCGCGAAACCGGATACCTGTTCGATCCGCACACCGCCGTCGCGGTCGCGGTCGCCGAAAAGGAGACGCGCGATCCCTCGATCCCCATGGTGATCTTGTCCACCGCCCATCCGGCAAAATTCCCCGATGCGGTCGAAGCCGCATGCGGGGTGCGGCCGGCTCTGCCCGATTGGCTTGCCGGCCTCGCCACCCGACGGGAGCGGATCACCGTACTGCCGCCCGACCAATCCGCCGTCGAATCCCACATCCTTGCCCACAGCCGCGCCGCCCGCGAAGGAGTACCCGCATGAGTGTCGAAGTCACCCGTCTTCCGTCCGGCCTGGTGGTGATCACCGACACCATGGCGCATTTGCAGACCGCGTCGCTCGGCGTTTGGGTGACGTGCGGCAGCCGTCATGAGGCGGCCGATGAACACGGCATCTCGCATTTCCTCGAGCATATGGCCTTCAAGGGCACGGCGCGCCGCACCGCGCGCCAGATTGCGGAGGAGATCGAGGCGGTCGGCGGCGACCTCAATGCCGGCACCGGCGTCGAGATGACGGCCTATTACGCGCGTGTGCTCAAGGCCGATATCGGTCTCGGGCTCGACGTCTTGTCCGACATCCTGTCGCATCCGAGCTTCGATCCCGACGAAATCACCCGCGAGAAAAACGTCATCGTGCAGGAGATCGGCGCCGTCGAGGACACGCCCGACGATCTCGTGTTCGAGCATCTGCAGTCGACGGCCTTCGCGGGCCAGCCGGTCGGCCGTTCGATCCTCGGCACCAAGGCGACCGTGCGGTCTTTCGACGCCCGGCGCCTGCGCGCGTATCTCGCCCGCAACTACCGGGCGCCCGGCATGGTGGTGGCGGCGGCCGGCGCGGTGCGCCATGAAGACGTCGTCGGCGAGGCCGAGCGGCGGTTCGGCGGATTCGTCGGCCCGAGCGCCAATGCGCCGGAGCCTGCGCGGTTCTGCGGCGGCAGCTTTGTCGAAAAGCAGGATCTCGAGCAAGTCCATATCGCACTGGCGCTGGAGGGTGTGGCGCAGCGCGATCCCGCGATCTACAGCCTGCAGGTGTTTACCAACGTGCTGGGCGGCGGCATGTCATCGCGCTTGTTCCAGGAGGTGCGCGAGCTGCGCGGACTGTGCTACTCGATCTACGCGTTCCACGCGCCCTATTTGGACACCGGAATGTTCGGCCTTTATGCCGGCACCGACGCGATCGATGCGCCCGAACTGATGCGCGTCGTGGTCGACCAGATCGTCGATGCCTCCGGCACCATCACGGAGGCCGAGGTTGCGCGCGCCAAGGCGCAGATGAAGGCGAGCCTGCTGATGGCGCTGGAAAGCTCGGGCGCGCGTGCCGAACAATTGGCGCGCCAGATGATCGTTTACGGCCGGCCGGTGCCGATCGAGGAGATCGTCGCCAAGGTCGACGCCGTGACGGTGGAGAGCACGCGCGCGGCGGGGCGTGCCCTGATTGCCCGCGCCCGCCCGGCGGTGGCGGCGCTCGGCCCGGCCGGCCTCGAAAGCGCGGCCGCCATCGCCGAGAGTCTCCACCTTGAAGGCCGCCTGATCCACGAGCTTCGCCGATGGCGTTCTTCCGCACCGCTTCATTCGCCGAGACGATGCCCGCGATCGACGGCGATCGGGTGGTGCTGCGCCAGCCGCAAATGTCGGACCATCCGGAATGGTCGGCACTGCGCGAGGCGAGCCGCGAATTCCTCAAGCCGTGGGAACCGATATGGCCGGTGGACGACCTCACCCGGGGCGCGTTCCGCCGTCGCCTCAAGCGATACGCCGAAGATCAGCGCACCGATCAGGCCTATTCGCTGTTCGTGTTCCGCAAGACCGACGGCGTCCTGGTCGGCGGCATCACGATCGCCAATATACGCCGCGGCGTCGCCCAGGCCGGCAGCATCGGCTATTGGATGGGCGAGCCCTACGCGCGCGAGGGCTTCATGAGCGCGGCGCTGCGCGCCCTGATCCCGTTCAGCTTCGTCACGTTGCGCCTGCACCGGCTGGAGGCCGCCTGCATCCCCACCAACACGGCGTCGGTTCGCCTGTTGGAGAAGTCCGGCTTCCAGCGCGAGGGCTACGCCCGCCAGTACCTCTGCATCAACGGTATCTGGCAAGACCACCTGCTCTATGCGCGGATCAAGGACGATCCGCCGCACCTGCGGGGTTGATGCCTTTGGTCCGCCATGGTTAGGCTGCTATAACGGCCACGCTCAGGGGCGCGGAATTCGAATGATCGAGGTTGAAACCTGGCGCGGGGGGGCGCGGCGCCGCGATTTGCGGATCGCCATCTGCGGGCTTGCGTTCGCGCTCGGCGGCTGCTCGTCGTTCGGCCTGGGCGGCAACTCGACGCCCGCGGCGACTTCCACGGCCTCGTCCGCCCCACCCCCCGCGGCATCATCCAGTGGGTCGTTCACCACCCGGGTGAGATCATTCTTCGCCGGTGATTCCGCCACGTTGCCGGCTTCCTCCCAGCCCACCGCAGGGACCGGAGCCGCGCCCGTGACGATGGATTGTCCCAGCGTCGAATATCGCCAGGGTGCCGCGACGCTCGCAGTCAATGCTCCAGGCGTCGAAAATTCGGCGCTTAGCCTGCGCTACCAGGGAAGCTTCACGCAGACCGCCCGCGAATGTATCGTGCGCGGCACCGAGGTGAACATCAAGGTCGGCGTCCAGGGCCGTATCGTGGTCGGCCCCGCTGGAGGACCCGGGACGGTCCAGATCCCGTTGCGCTATGCGCTGGTGCGCGAAGGCCTCGAGCCGAAGGTGCTGTGGACCAAGCTGTTCGTGTTTCCGGTCGTGATCCCGGATGGCCAGCTCAACGTGCCGTTCCTCCACGTCGAGGAAGAGATGCTCGTGCCGATCCCCACCTCGGCCGAGCTCGACGCCTGGGTGATCTATATCGGCTTCGATCCGGACAGCTTGACGCCGGCGAAGCCCGCACCCAAGCCGAAGACCACGCGGTCCAAAAATCCCGCATGACGGCGGGAAGCCGCGTCAGTTCAGCTTACCCTTGAGATCGCGGATGCCTTGCTCGATCAGCGCTTCGGCGGCGTGGCCGCGGGTGGAATCGACGAGAATCCGCTCGGCGGCCGTAACGGCGGCATCGGCGGCGGCCGCCCGCACGTCGGCCAGCGCCTGGGCCTCGGCCTGGCCGATCTTGGCCTCCGCCATCTTGGTGCGCCGGGCGATGAAGTCCTCGACCTTCCCCTTGGCCTCGGCGGCGAGGCGTTCGGCTTCGGCCCGCGCACTGACGATAATCGCCTTCGCCTCGGCCTCGGCTTCCTTCTGCTTGCGCTGGTATTGCGCCAGCACCGCCTCGGCCTCCTTGCGCAATCGCGTCGCCTCGTCGATCTCGGTCTTGATGCGGGCGCCGCGCTCGTCGAGCGTCTTGCCGATCATGCGCATAACGCCGAGCCTGGCCAGGATCGCGATGAAGATCACGAACGCGACCGCAACCCAGGTCTCCGGATCGAAAATCAAGTCGAGCATCGCGGTCCTCTCAGCGCTTGATCGCGGCTTCGACGGCGGCGGTGACCGCGGCCTGCGGCGGCGTTGCGCCGGTTAGCCGCTCCACGATGGCGACCGCAGCCTCCTCGGCAATACCGCGCACATTCGCCATCGCGGCGGTCTTGGTGGCGGCGATCGATTTGTCGGCTTCGGCAAGGCGCGCGTTGAGGCTCGCCTCGAGGGTTTTGCGGTTCACCTCGGCGTCCGCCGCGAGCTTGGCGCTGGTTTCGGCGGCGAGCGCCTGGGCGCGCGCTCGGGCGTCCGCCAATGCCTTTTCATAGGCTGCGACGGCGGCATCGGCGGCGTCCTTCGAACGGGCGGCCTCGGCAAGGTCGCCGGCGATACGGTTGCGCCGCTCCGCAATGATCGATCCGACCCGGGGCAGGGCGAGCTTGGCGGCGATGAGGTACAGCGCCACGAAAAAGATCGCGAGCCACAGGAGTTGGGACGCGAACGCGTCCTTCTGGAACGGCGGAAAGCCGCCGCCGTGCTCGGACGGCGGCGTCGCGTCGGACGTCGTACGGCTTTCCGTCGTTTGATGTTCCGCCATGGCGGGCTCATTTTCCTCCAGCGCGGCGCGCCGGCAGTTTCCTTAGAGCGCGAACAGCAGCAGCAGCGCGATCAGCAGCGAGAAGATGCCGAGCGCTTCCGTGATGGCGAACCCGAAGATCAGGTTGCCGAACTGGCCTTGTGCGGCGGACGGATTGCGGATCGCGGCGGCGAGATAGTTACCGAAGATGGTGCCGACGCCGACGCCGGCCCCGCCCATCCCGATGCATGCAATGCCGGCGCCAATGTATTTGGCTGCAATTGGGTCCATGGTGAAGCTCCTTTGTGTGGTTGGAAAATCGAGGCCGTCAGTGGCCGGGGTGAAGGGCGTCGTTGAGGTAGATGCAGGTAAGAATGGTGAACACATAGGCCTGAAGGAACGCGACCAGCAGTTCGAGCGCGGTCAGCGCCACCGTCATGGCGAGCGGCAGCGTCGCACCGAGCCAGCCCGCGACGCCGAGCCCGCCCAGCATGGTGACGAAGCCGGCGAACACTTTGAGGGTGATATGGCCGGCCAGCATGTTGGCGAACAGCCGCACGCTGTGCGAGATCGGGCGCGACAGGAACGACAGCACCTCGATGAACACGATCAGCGGCAGGATGTAGACCGGGATGCCCTTGGGCACGAACAGGTTGAAGAAGTGCAGGCCGTTCTTCCAGAACCCGTAGATCAGCACAGTGAAGAACACCAGCAGCGAGAGCGCCAACGTGATGATGATTTGGCTCGCCACGGTGAAATTATACGGGATGAGCCCGACCACGTTCGAGACCAGGATGAACATGAACAGCGAGAACACCAGCGGGAAGAATTGCATCCCGCCCTCGCCGATGGTGCTGCGTATGGTGTCGGCGACGAACTCGTAGGCAAGCTCCGCGACCGATTGCATGCGGCCCGGCACCAGTTCGCGGCTGGCGGTGGCGCCGAGCATCAAGGCGGCGGTGATGCCGACCGCGATCCCCATGTAGAGGGCCGAATTGGTGAAGGCGAAGCTGACCGGGCCAATCTTGCCGAGCGGAACCAGGTCGATGATCTGGAATTGGTGGATCGGATCGGCCATGGCCGCAACGGTTCCTTCGTCATTCAGTCGACGCCGGGGGCGTCGTCGGCTTGTCCATGTCGCGCCCGGGCATGACGCCGGCCGCCCGCATTACATTGACGACGCCCGCGGCGAAGCCAAGCAACAAGAACACGATCAGCCCCCACGGCGAGGACCCGAGCAAGCGGTCGAACGCCCACCCGATGGCGGCACCGACCAGCACTCCCGCCACGAGCTCGGACGACAGCCGAAACCCGCGCGCAAACCCCGCTGCATCGGCAACCGGCCGACTGCGGTCCGTTTCGGAGGGGTCGCCCGGCCGGTCGCGGCCGAGTTCATCACCGAGACGCCGGAGCCTCGCGGAAAGAGCAGCCTCGTCGGAAGACCGACTTGCCGGGTCGTTATCGTCGCGCGGGTTGTTGGCCATCGTTACGATGGAGAACTCGATCGAGAATTGTCACGATCGGCCATTGTAACGCCATCCGCGCGCCATTGATCCGGTTATCCGCCCCCCTCAAGGCCGCGCGGACCATACTGACTGGGTGGGGTATAGTCAAGAATCTGTGCGGTTGCGGCAACCGGCTGATACGAAAGCATTATCCCGCTGTTTCGGCGTCCTCGAAAAGCCCGATTGAAGGGCCAGAAGGCGGGTAAGTTGCGTTGCGGCGCGGGGCGTGGAGAGGATGCCGGATCTTCGTGGCGCTCCCGCAAAAGCGGCCGCCGCCGCTGTACGTCGGGCCGCGACGTGCTCCATTCGTGCGAATTCCCGCGCATCGGGAGGCCACCATGAATCGTGCGTTTGCCGTCATCGCCGTAGTTGCAGCTTGCGCCGCGCCGGCTTTCCCACCGGTCGCCCAGGGGCAGGAGGAACCGCCGTCGCGACAGCCTCCAGTTCGGCAAGTCGCCCCGGACCAACCGCCTGAATTCGGCGATCCCCGGTTTGCATTTCACCGTGCCGGCGACGGCTACCTGCGCCTCGACATGCGAAACGGCGAGGTGGCGGTGTGCAGTCAGCGCGCCTCCGGCTGGGCCTGCACTCTGGCGCCGGACGAGCGCATGGCACTCGATAACGAGATCGCACGGCTGCAGCGCGACAATGCCGCGTTGAAGAATGCACTGCTGGAGCGCGGCGCGCCGCTGCCCAACGGCATGTATCCCGATGCCGTACCGACCCCGGCGCCGAGCGGTCCGCCCGTCGCCTCGCTGCCGCCTCCCCCGAGGCCGCCGGGGGCCGTGCCGCCAGCACTCTCCGCGCCGCCCAAGGCGGGAGATCATGCATCACGCGACGCCGATATCGATCGCGTCATGAACGTCATTGAGAAAGTCTGGAGGCGCCTCGTCGAGATGATGGGCGATCTCCAGCGCGACATTCAGAAGAAAAGCTGAGGCGGCCGCCCGGTGAGCCGCTTCTCGACATCGACGACGGCCCGGCTCTCCGCGATCGCCTGTGCCGAACCCGAACTGATCGCCACCGCAACCCTTGTGGTCGAAACCCGTGGCGAAGGGTTCGTCGACATCACGAAGGCGGCGGCGGATTTCCTGGAGGCGGCCGGCAGCGGCGAGGGCATTCTCCTGATGTTCATGCGCCACACCTCGGCCTCGCTGGTGATCCAGGAGAATGCCGATCCGGACGTCCAAACCGATCTTGGCACCGCGCTCCATAATCTCGCGCCTACGCAGGCGCCCTGGATCCACGACATCGAAGGTCCGGATGACATGCCGGCTCACGTCAAGACCATGTTGACGGGCATTTCTCTCCACGTCCCGGTAGCAGCGGGTGTACCCGCATTAGGAACGTGGCAAGCCATTTACGTGGCCGAGCATCGCGCGAAGCCGCATCGCCGCGAGGTCGTCCTGCAATTTATCGGCAGTCGGCGCCGGGCGCCCTGATCGAATGCCCGGTTACTGTCGGCTGTCGGCCGCGAAGGCCCTGGTCAGCAGAAACAGCAGTATCGGGAATGCCACGACGCATCCCTGGATCACCAGATAGGTGCCAAGCGGGATGTCCACATACGGCACCGTGATGGCGTTGAGGTTGCGGATGAACAGGTTGACGGTGAAGAAGTACACGAGCCAGACCGGTAACATGACCATGACGGTTCGCTTGAGGATGACAACGACTTGTTGCCTTTGAGCCGCCATTGCGCCGGTGCGGCGGCGCTTTCTTTTGTCATTGATCATGATCCGCGACCTTTCCGTTGATCTCACCTATCATTGCGCAGGTCGGCGCTGCCAAATTCAAAACGCCACCTGGACCGACACGACCCACTGCATCCATGCATTGCACGGCGCGTGCCATGTTTTTTCGTCAAGGTAATATGTTGCGTGGCTGAATGGTTCCCCGTATCGGTATTGTGTCGATCCGGTCACAGTCCGACGAGCCACGGCTCGCAGCGGGGGCCGATTTTCGGTAAAGGATTAGTGCAGTTTATCCGCATCAATCCTGATGCCTCTTGCATCGGCAAACGGGCGGCTACAAAATAATCACCGGGGAACAGCCCACCCGCAGAAAGCAGGGCTCGGCGTGAGTGGCTCTACACGTTACCGGCTCGTGATCGCCGATGATCACCCGTTATTCCGCGGCGCATTGCGCGAGGCGGTGACGGGGTTGTTTGACGGTTCGGATATCGCGGAAGCGGGATCGTTCGAGGACATTTCTGCCCTGCTTGATCGTAATAACGACGTTGATCTCGTGCTGCTTGATCTGGCAATGCCGGGGGTGCGCGGCTTCTCCGGCCTGATGTATTTGCGGGCTCAATACCGGGGCGTGCCGGTGGTGATCGTATCCGGCAATGACGATCCCGCCGTGATCCGCCGTTGCATGGAATTCGGCGCGTCGGGGTTTATTCCAAAGACGCTCGGCGTCGACCAGATGCGCAACGCCGTTGAGCGCGTTCTCGACGGCGGTATTTGGACGCCGCCTGATGTCGATCTTTCGACAAAAACCGACGACGACAGCACCGCCATGCTGGCCCGGCTCTCTTCGCTGACGCCGCAGCAGGTGCGCGTGCTGATGATGCTGTCGGAGGGCCTTCTCAACAAGCAAATCGCCTATGAGCTCAGCGTGTCGGAGGCGACCGTCAAGGCCCACGTCTCGGCGATCCTGCAGAAGCTCGGCGTCGAAAGTCGCACCCAGGCGGTGATTGCGGCATCGAAGATCGAAATCGGCCAATGGCCGCAGGTGGCGCCGATCACCCATTGATTGCGCTGGGATCGAGGGTCGGCGGCGGCTTACTCGGCCGCCGCGATGCGCTGCGCCGTCCATTGTGACATGACAGCGCGCAACGACGCCGGTTTCAGCGGCTTGTTGAGGACCTGGATCGTCACCGCCCGCGCGGCCTCACGCATGTCGGCCGAGCGATCCGCGGTGATCAGGATCGCCGGAATGTCCTCGCCGAACCGGCGTCGCAATTCCATCACGGCCTCGATACCGTTGCCGTTGTCGAGGTGGTAGTCGACCAGCAGGCCTCCCGGGATCCGGCCCGCCGCCGCGACCGTCGCGATCGCACCGTCGAGATCGGCGGCCAGAAGCGCTTCGCACCCCCATCCGCGCAGCAGCGTCGCCATGCCGTCGAGGATATTCGGATCGTTGTCGATGCAAAGCACCGTGATCGCACCGATGCGGCCGTAATCGATCCGCGCTTCCGGCGTGGGCGCGTCCTGGAGCGCGGCCGGCGCCGCCGGCACCTCGATCGAGAAATGCGAGCCGCTACCGAGTTGGGAGGCGAGCTCGATTGGATGATCGAGCACGCGAGCGATGCGCTCGACGATCGACAGGCCGAGCCCGAGGCCGCGGGCCACTTTGGCGCCCTGATCGAGGCGGTGAAACTCGGTGAACACGGCGCGGCGCTGATCAGGCGGGATGCCGATGCCGGTGTCGTAGACGTCGATACGCAGCCGCTCGCCGCGGCGCCGGCAGCCCACCAATACGCGCCCGACTTTGGTGTATTTGATCGCGTTGGACACAAGGTTTTGCAACAGCCGGCGCAGCAGCCGCCGGTCCGACCGCACGTTGAGCGAGCACGGCACGAAGACCAGATCGAGGTCCTGGCTGTGCGCCAGCGGCGCGAAGTCGAGCTCGAGCTGACGCAGCAGGTCGTCGACCGGAAAGCTCGTGATCTTCGGCTTCATGGCGCCGGCATCGAGCCGCGAGATTTCCAGTAGCGCTGAAAGGATGTCCTCCACGGCCTCCAACGAGGCGTCGATATTGCCGACCAGACGAGCCTGCTCGCCGCCGCCCTGGCCGTGGCGCTCGACCAGGCTTGTGACGTAAAGGCGCGCGGCGTTGAGCGGCTGCAGGATGTCGTGGCTTGCGGCCGCGAGGAATCGGGTCTTCGACAGATTGGCCGCCTCCGCGCCGGACTTCGCCTCGGCGAGCTCAGTATTGAGACGCTCAAGCTCCATGGTGCGTTCGAATACCCGCCGTTCGAGGTTTTCGTTGGCGCGCGCGAGCGCATCGGCCGCCTGCACGCTCGGCGTGATGTCGGTGAAGGTGGTGACGATGCCTCCGTCCGGCATGCGGTTGACCAGCACCTCGATGACAAGGCCGCGGTCGGGGAAGCGCTCCCGGAACGGCGGCAGGTCCGCCGCATAGCGCGGCAACCGCTCCCGGACCAGTGCGGCCGGATCGCCGGCCCCGAAAGCGCCCCGATCGGCGTTGAAGCGCAGGATTTGAGAAAGATCGACGCCGATGCGCACGACGTCGGGGGGCAACTGGAGGATTTCGCCGAATTGTTGGTTCCAGCAGATCAGGTGGGTATCCTTATCGAACACCGCGATCCCCTGCCGCACATGATCGAGCGCGGTCTGCAGGATTTCGCGGTTGTATTGGATGGCGGCGTTGGCGTCGTCGAGGAGTTGCAGCGCAGCTTTGGTGGAAACCGTGCGCTGGCGCAGCACCAGCGACAGCACGAGGCGCGAGGAGGCGGCGCCGATCGCCGATGCGAGCAACCGTTCGGCATGGCGCAGCAGTTCGAAATCCGCGTGGGTGTCCGGCTTGAGGCGCGTCCGCCGGCCGGCCGCGAAGCTCTCGAACGATGTCCGGGTCCGCTCCTCACCCAGATAGCGGGCGACCGCCGTCGTCAGTTCCTCGACCGTTACGGCGGCCCGCCACAGCCGGAAGCTCGGCACCGGAGCAAGACCGCGGGGCACGAAAACATCCGCCTGCATGCGTTCGATACCGGCGGGCTGCCGGAGGAGCGAAACCGCTACGTAGGCAAAGAGGTTGAGGAAAAGGCTCCAGGCCATGCCGTGAACAAGCGGGGGCAAGTCGAGCCCGAACAGCGCCTGCGGCCGCAGCGCTCCGATACCGAAAGGTCCCTCCACGAGCATCTGCGTGCCCCACCCCGCTTCGGTGAGGCTCGGCAGCAACAGCGTATAGGCCCAGACCGCGATGCCGACCGCCATGCCGGCCACGGCGCCGCTCGCGGTGGCGCGCCGCCAGATCAGGCCGCCGAAGAACGCCGGCGCGAGCTGCGCGATCGCGGCAAACGCCATCAGCCCGATGGCGGCGAGATGGGCTTCCCCCGCCGAGCGGTAGTACAGATAGGCAAGCAACAGCACGGCGAAGATGGCGATGCGGCGGATCGTAAGCAGATGCGCGCCCACATTGGTGCCGGGCCGGCGGGCCAGCGCGAACGGCACCACGATGTCGTTCGATACCATGATGGCGAGCGCCACGGTCTCGACGATAACCATGGCGGCCGCCGCCGACAGCCCGCCGATGAAGGCCGCGAGCGCAAGCAGGTTTGATCCGGCCGAGATCGGTAGCGCCAGCACGTACATGTCGCTGTCGACCGTGCCCGGCGCGAAGGTCAGCATGCCGGCGATCGCGATCGGCACCACGAACAGGTTGATGGCGACGAGGTAGAGCGGAAACAGCCAGGCGGCGCGGCGGATCTCGGATTCGTTCTTGTTCTCCACCACGGCGACATAGAACTGCCGGGGCAGCAGCACGATCGCGAACCATGACAACAGCGTCATCGCCACCATGGTGCCGAAACCGGTGTCGCTCGTAAGCACCGCCGCCGTATCGGGGCGCTCAAGTGCCTTGGCGAGAAGGTCGAACGGTCCGTCGAACATCACGAAGGTGACGAACGCCCCGACCGCCACGAATGCCACCAGTTTGACGATCGATTCGACCGCGACCGCAAGCATGAGGCCGTGCTGGTGCTCGGTGGCATCCGTGTGCCGGGTCCCGAACAGCACCGCAAAGGCGGCAAGCGACATGGCGACGAACAACGGCGGATCGCCCAGCATGGGCTGCACCGGACCCGACCAGGTCGCGAGCGGAGCCACGATGGTGCCGAGCGAGGACGACACCGCCTTGAGCTGCAACGCGATGTAGGGAACCATTCCGATGATGGCGATCGCCGCGACCGTCACCGCCACGCCCTGGTGCTTGCCATAGCGAGCGGCGATGAAATCCGCGATCGAAACGATGTTCTGTGCCTTCGACAGTCGCGTGATGCGCACGATTAGCGGCGAGGCGAGGCCGATCATCAGCACCGGCCCGATATAGATGGCGAGAAAATCGAAACCGGTCCGCGACGCGAGGCCGACCGAGCCGAAGAACGTCCACGACGTGCAGTAGATCGCGAGCGACAGCGGGTAGATCAGCGGACGCGGCCGGTCGGTCCCGCCGAGCCGGCCCAGCCGGTCGCCGTAGCTTGCGATGACGAACAGCAACCCGATATAGACGAGCGCGACGACGATGACGAACCAGCCCTGCAGCATGGCAGCGCTCTTTTCCGCTCACCCGATTGCCGACAACACCATTGCCGGCCAACGACTGCCGGCAACACGATGACCGGCCACGGGCGCGCTCAGCGTCCGTTTCGCCCGAAAGGTCAACACAACTCGGCTTCCGTGTCCACCGCGGGCGGGTCGAGGCGGCTGCGGCTCCGGGTGAACGACATCTGCCGGATGTGCAAACTGACCGGTACGCATTGAACCGCGGCCGCCCGTCCGGAGACGAACAGGGGAGGTTGCTTATCCTCCCGAGCGACTCTCTCACACTTGGACGCCATGTTCCTCCGAACGCGGCGTCCATTTTTTTCGCGGCCGGAACCGCGGCTGGAACTCACGTGTCGGCACATCCGAAGATTTTGCCCCCGGTTTGACGGCACCCGCGGAGCCCGGCATTGATCGCGCTGCATGCGTCCCGCCCCCACGCCCAGCCGCCTCCTTGCCCGCTTTGTCGAATCCATCCTGATCGGGGGGCTCGGCGGTTATCTTTTCGACGCGGCCAAATTTCCCGCCGGCTGGCTCGCCGGCGCCATGGTGTGTGCCGCGGTGGCGGCGCTGGCGGGCCGGCCCATCTACGTGCCGGCGTCGCTGTCGCGCGCTTGTTCGATCGTTCTCGGCATCACCATCGGCGGTGTCGTGACGCCGGAAACCCTGCGCGGGATGGCAACCTGGCCGCTGAGCATCTTCGGGGTGACGGTCGCGATGGCGGCCTCGACGCTCGCCACCGTCACCTACCTCAAGCGCGTGCATGGCTGGAATACGCTGACCGCGATCTTCGCCGGCACGCCAGGCGGGCTCGCCCAGGTCATGGCGCTGGCGACCGAGGAGGGCCGCGATTGCGACACCCGCGGCATCGCCATCGTGCAGACCCTGCGGGTTATCATTCTCGCGGTCTGCGTGCCGGCGGTGCTGACGTTCACCGGAATGGCGGGCCCTGTGCGGTTGCCGGCGGGGGCGACGACGGTCGCGCAGGCGCCGGTCGATTTTGCCATCCTGGTGATAGCGTCGGTCGCGGTGGCGCTCGGCCTGCTGCGGCTCGGCTTTCCGGGCGGCCTCATCTTCGGGCCCATGATGGTGTCAGCGACGCTCCATGGCGGCGCCTTCATCACCGTCACCATGCCGGCCTGGATCGCAACCGCCGGCATGGTCGGGATCGGCACCGTAAGCGGCGGCCGCTTTACCGGAACGCCGTTCCGCCGGCTCATCGGCTATCTTGGCGCCGGGCTCGGGTCGTTCGCGGTCTCGCTGGTGGTTGCCGGCCTGGTCGGCGCCGCCGTGACCGCCATGGTGTCGCTGCCGCTCTCCGACGTGATCGTGGCCTACGCGCCCGGCGCCGTCGATGCCATGATGATCCTTGCGCTCGCGCTCAACCTCGACCCGGTTTTCGTCGGCGCGCACCATCTCACCCGCGTGTTCGTGGTGTCGCTCGGGCTGCCCATCCTGGCTTACTATTTCACGCCGCCGGGCGTGAAGCGCACCCGCAGCGGCCGTCCCGTTCTGCCGAAGGGCGATGGGCTGGATTGATCAGCCGCGCCCGCCGCGGCCCGGCCTGGAAAGCCGCGAGTTTTCGGTCACGCGCTGATGCGGGAAATCTGTGCCCCGCAGGCTGAGAGCTTGTCTTCGAGGCGCTCGAAGCCGCGGTCGAGGTGGTAGACGCGGTTGACCATGGTCTCGCCTTCGGCGGCCAGCGCCGCGATCACCAGCGACACCGAGGCGCGCAGATCGGTCGCCATCACGGGCGCGCCCTTGAGGGTGCTGCGTCCCTCGATGGTGGCGGTCTCGCCGTCGAGTTGGATGCGGGCGCCGAGCCGGACCAGCTCCTGCACGTGCATGAAGCGGTTCTCGAAGATGGTCTCGGTGATGCGCGACGTGCCCTTGGCACGGCACATCAGGGCCATGAACTGCGCCTGCAGGTCGGTCGGGAAGGCCGGGAACGGCGCGGTCGTGACATCCACCGGCGCGATGCCGGCGCCGTTGCGGGCAACCCGGATGCCGGTGTTGGTGGGGGTGATCTCGGCGCCGGTCTGGACCAGTATGTCGAGCGCGGCCTGCAGGAGTTCCGCTCGTGCGCCCTCCAGCATGACGTCGCCGCCGGCCATCGCGACCGCCATCGCATAGGTGCCGGTCTCGATCCGGTCCGGTAGCACGCTGTGGCGCGCGCCGTTGAGCCGCGGCACGCCGTCGATGACGATCCGCGACGTGCCGGCCCCAGCGATCCTGGCGCCCATCTTGTTAAGGCAATCGGCGACGTCGACGATCTCGGGCTCGCGCGCCGCGTTCTCGATCACGCTGCTGCCGTGGGCGAGCGCCGCCGCCATCATGGCGGTGTGGGTGCCGCCGACCGTGACCTTGGGAAACACCACCTCGCCGCCGCGCAGTCCGTTGCGGGCGCGGGCGATCACATAGCCGCCGTCGATCTCGATCTCGGCGC
The DNA here is from genome assembly GCA_963747835.1 of uncultured Alphaproteobacteria bacterium. Lineage (GTDB taxonomy): Bacteria > Pseudomonadota > Alphaproteobacteria > Rhizobiales > Xanthobacteraceae > JAJPKK01. The sequence continues at coordinate 658,514 of CAVVGO010000007.1, read as the reverse complement.
CAAGGCTTTGCAGCGCCTGGATCAGGAGGTCCACCGGCCGGGTCCCGATGGCGCAACCGCCCGGCATCGACACTTTGGCCTCGCCCATGCGGGCGACCAGCGGCCCGATCACCCAGAAGCTCGCCCGCATCTTCGACACCAACTCGTAGGGCGCGGTGGTATCGACGATGTGCTCCGCCGAGATATGCAGGGTCTGGCCCTGATAGGCGGTGTCGCCGGGGCGCTTGCCGCCGACCATGACGTCGACGCCGTGATTGTTGAGGATGCGCTGAAGCTGCGACACGTCGGCGAGGCGCGGCACGTTGTCGAGGATCAGCGTATCCCTGGTGAGCAGGCTCGCGATCATCAGCGGAAGGGTGGCGTTCTTGGCGCCCGAAATCGGGATGGTGCCGCGAAGCGGCCGCCCGCCAACAATGCTGATGCGATCCATGAGAGCCCCGCTCGTGGAGGAAAAGAAGTCCGGCGATCCCCGCGCCGGTGCCGGCGCAAAGCCGGCCGGATAAGGTCTATCCGCTTTGCTTGTCGTCGACAATTCGGGCGGAATCGTGGGACGCGGCCGGGGCTTCCGGTTCGGCGGGACCAGCAGTCTCGCCGCCCGTCTGGTCCGCCCCCGCCGCCCGCCCGCGTGCCTGGGTCTTGCGCCGCCGCAGATTGGACTTGAGCGCCGCCGCCAGCCGTTCGGCCCGTGCATCCCGGCGCGCGGCGCGCGGGCCGGCAGGAGGTGAGGTTGAGCCGTTCTCGGTCATGGATCGTGATACCCACACCCGTCACCGGGGCGCAAGACGGTCGGCCGTCTCGCAAGCTTTGCTGCGGGATGCAGGTGAGGCCGGCATCCTTGCACCCCGGCAGCCCTTGTGGCAGTTTCCGCCCGCTTCGGCGCCCTGAGTCTTTACGGGCGGCACCGCGGCTTCTGCTGCCGTAGCTCAGTGGTAGAGCACTCCCTTGGTAAGGGAGAGGTCGTGAGTTCAATCCTCCCCGGCAGCACCATTAAAAGCTAAATTCCATCGGCATTTCCTGAATTTTAACGATGTCGCCAAAGCTGTCGCCAAAATGCTGTCGCCAAATGCTGTCGCCTATTATAGTCTGCTGAGCACAGCAACCGAATGGAACGGCGATGGCATCGACAAGCGCAAAGGCGAAGCGCGGCTCGCGTGACTACATTTTTCAGCGGCCCGGCTCGCAGAATTATTACGTCAAGCTCCGCTCGCCGGATGGCCGTGTAGAGAAATCACTAGGCACCACGGATCGCGCCGTTGCGCTTATCCGTTCCCTGCCCATGATCGCGGAGCATAAGGCGAAGCTCTACGCGGCACGCCCCCGTATCGAAAGGGTTTGGGTACATGAGCTTGAACCTGGACGAGAGCACGGCGGCGAGGACGGCAGCAGAATCCTCGCCACGGACAAAGAGCTTTTCTACATCGGCCATGAGGGCGCAATCATTCGCACTGAGCCGAACGGCACCCACGCGTTTCAGATTGTAGGTGACGGACAGCTATCCGCGCGCGCTGAATTCGCCGCCTTTGACGCGGCCTACAACGGTGCCCCGATTGACGGCGACGTGATTGAGAACCGGCCGCGTGCGTCGCGAAAGACTGGCGACGATGTGCTGTTTCAGACCTACATTGATAGCGGCGCGCGCAAGGGACGAGGCCTGGACGGCTACGCGCGCAAAGAGGCGCAAGCGGTGTGGGATTTGTTCCGCACCTTGACCAACGGGAAGGCATTGAAGGAATGCACTCGCGACGACGGCCGCTTGCTGGTCGCGCACTACACGGCGGAAGGCCTTAGCTATCCGTCGATGCAGAAAAAGATCATGTGGCTTAGCGCGACGGTTGAATTCTCGATTGCCGAGCGCAAGCTTTCGATGCTCAATCCGTTCTCTGGCATCGTGCCGCAGCGGACGCCTCAAGAGAGGCACGCCGCCAAACGCAAGCCGCTTGACGATGCGGACCTTAAGGCGTGCAAAGGGAAGCTCGGCACTCTCAGCAAGAGCGATCAATTGTTGTTCCGGTTGCTGGAAGCAACCGGCATGCGTTTAGGCGAAGCATTCCACATCAAGCGGGAGGAACCGAGCAACGGCGGCCCGCGCTTTGTTTGGGTTGGCAACAAGACAGACAATAGCTTGCGCCGCGTGCCCTTCCCCAAGAGCGTGCTGCCATACCTGCCGGCGAAGATTGACGGCCCGTTGTTCACGGGTGACCCGAAAGCCACGTCACGCCGCTTTACGGAATTTTTGCGGGAGACGGTCGGCATTAAGGACCCTAAAAAAGTCCTGTACTCGTTGCGGCATCGGGCCAAGGACCGGGCGCGCGATCTTGAATTCCCGGACAAGATCGGCGAGGCGTTGTTTGGTCGCGATGATGGCAAAGACACGGGTGATGACTACGGCGAAGGCTATTCAATCAAAAAACTGAAAGCGTGGATTGATAAGATCAGCACACTGTGAGCCCGCACGCCCGGCCGGAATTTCTCAGAAGTACATCGCCAAGCTGATCTTGTCGCCCGGCCGAGCGATGCGGGAGGCGCAGCGCAAGATCAGCCAGCGGATCACGACGTTGCTTGGTTAAAGTCTTTACCCAATTCACGATGAATCCGGATCGCGCTCGAACTCTCCGGCAAGCCGCTCCTAGATTTCGAACGTGTCTACTTGAGATGGGTTTCGCACCCCGCGCCAACCAGCCCTCCGAGGCAACGGTGGCTCAACGACACGGCGGCGCCATCGTGGCTCCGCAAACAGTATCGGAGAAGTCCCCATGACGACCAAGAGGAAGACCACGCGCGCCGATCTTGAGGCAGCCGAGCGCAAGGCGTGGAAATTGTACGAGACCTCGCCCACTCACGGCGCACGGCAGGCGTGGTCGGGTGCTGCCTTTGAACTGCGGGACTGCCGGAGTCCGGCAAAGAGGCGACCAACGTTCGCCGATCTTGAACAAGCCGAGCGCGTTACCCGGCATGTTCTCGAAATTACGATGTCTGACCAGGGCGGCCTATTGGACGGGCCGTTGGTACCAGTCAACGACACGGACGGCGACTACAGCATCGACGTCTATGAGTTGAGGGGCTTCGCCATCGATCTTCGGCAGGATGCCGAGGCGTGGGCCGAAGCAGTCGAAGCCCTAGCCGCCGCGCGAGCCAAGGCGGTGAAGAAAGCCGCCTGAGCCGTAGGCACCACCGGGTCAACTGAGGGGCGGCCGGTGGTCGCCCCTTTTCGAGTCGTTCTTATTATGTTCTCATGCCCGGATGAGGCTCCGGGACTACCCCTACGTCGTCTTTCGCATGGCCTGCCGGGAATGTCCGCGCATTGGCCGCTATCGGCTTGTGGTGCTCGCTGAGCGGTTCGGCGCCGACGCTGATACCCAAGACGTGCTTGAGGCCATCTCCGCATCCTGTAGCGCCCGCGTCGAGCCTAGACGGGGATTACGATGCAGCGCCTTCCTGACGGACGTGCCACCGGAGAGGCCACCGGACTTGCCGCGGTCGATGTTGCCACGTGAGCGGCTGCGATTGATCCGAGGGTCTAGGGGCTGACGCTCAAAGGCTGTATAGTCGGCGTCGGCGGACAGGGATCGAGAAGATGACGTTAGATCGCGCCGGCATACTCGGCAGCGTCGTAGCCCTAGCTAGCACCGTCGCTCTTGCGGCGCAGGCGGCGGACGTGGATTGGAAAATGTACGGCGGCATGTCGGCACCCGAGGCCGAAATCTGCTTTTACGATGCGATGGGTATCGGCCGCACGCCCGATGCACTGCTGCGGGTTTGGACGAAATGTCTTCCCCAATCAGACATGGACGCCATCGACATCAAGACCGACTTTGGCGGCAAGATTCTGGAAAACACCGCTCGAAAAATGCTTCGCCCGTATATACCGCCGTATGCCAGGGTAGAGAGCTTCGATTTCGAGCGCGGCGCGACGATCACACAGTATGAGGAAACCGCGAACATCAGCGGTATCAAACCCCACTCGACAATCTTCTATGAACTCAACTGTTCGCAAAAGATGTTGCGCGAACTGAGCGTGAGCATTGACCTCAACGGACGGCAGGGCTTTCTGAATAAGCCGAGCGAGTGGAAATTCGTTCCGCCAGAGAGCAACGGGACAGCGTTGCTGAAAATCCTGTGTCCCGCGGGTGGCTCCCGCTAAAGGGTCAAGATCATGCCCAAGTATCAGCCGAAGGATTTTGACAGAATTTTTGAAGAGGTCGCCGGAGCGAATGATCGTGCGGCCATCTCTGTTGGCGGTTCAATTTTAGAATTCGCGCTTGAACAAGCGATCGCCTCTCGGCTGCGTGAACCGCAAGGAGAAACGGCGAAGGAGAGGAAAAAGGAAAAGGGAGCACTGTTCTCCCCCGATAAGGGCATCTTCGGAAATTTCTACGCGAAAATTTGGGGTGCCTACTTCCTTAAGGTAATCGGCCCTTCGGCACGCAACGACATTGATCTAGTCCGCCAAATTCGAAACCAAGCGTCGCACGACATGAACGCCATCTCATTTAAGGAGAGCCCCGAAATCGCCGCTCTTTGCCTGAAACTGAGCTTCCCGAAAAATTCAATTCCGGCCGCGCAAACGCCTCCTGACTTGCGCGGTCTGTTCGTGCTTACGGTGCAGTTTTTCACGGCCAATTTGTTTCTTCGGGCGGGTGATTCGCATGCGGAGATCAAAGAAGCATCGGCCGCATTGGCGCCCTATCTGGATCAATGATGAATCGAATCAGTTTGAAAATAGTATGTCAAGGGAGACATTCTAGATTAATTTTTCTCTTTCGTATTTTTCAAAAATACCAACTCAAAACCTAGAGAACGCGAAGTGCTGTAGGGCCATAGCCTTTTTCTTAACGTTGGCAATTAGGGTTGATACCCCGTTGCTCGTTGACGCTCCCCCTCGCCACCAACTTGGGCTGCATACCGTATGGGCTTGCTAACCCTTCGAATTAACGTTACGATTATTAACGTTAAACCTCCACCATACTATGAGATCGAGTTTTGTGGACGTGTGCCAAACTAGGATATAAATGTTCCATAATTCCCGATCCGCGAACGGGAGGAGGTAGACCTATACGCTTTTGGAACGTCAAGAGGAACGAACCCTTAATGCGAATTAGGGTAAGGAATTAACGTTAACGCCGGGTCGGTCGCCGGTGGGCTACATCGGCAAATCATGGTGAAGAATTAACGTTAACGACTCGTCGGGCGATGCTCAGGATCAACGGACCGCGTAGCCGCCGGGCGCCACTTCACCCCTGCCGACGCCCTCGCCGTGACGGGCCATCTCCATGTCCCGTCGAGGCGCCTGCGGCTGTTGCGCTTGTGGTCGCGGCGGCTCCGGGACGTCCTCAGTGATGTCGTCCGGCTGATCGTCATCAGGATCGTAGCCGGCGCGCAATGCTTCAGGGTCGAGGTCCGCAAGCTCTGTGTGCTGGTCGACCTCCGTAAACTCGGCTTCATCAATGGGCTCACCACCTTCCTGCGGAGGCTGTAGGCGCATTGGCTGGATAGGCGCGGCCATTGGTGCAGGTCGAGGCGCGGGCGGCCCGACGATCAACACACCGCCGGCATGGGTGATGTTTTGGTCGATCTTGGTCGTGTACGCCTTGACGTGCGCGCGGAGCACCAAGGCGACTAATCCATCCGAGGCGTGGTGATGCTGCGTGGCCTGCACTAGCTGGCCGTTGACGCGAAGCAAATCGTCGGGCTGGCCCCACAGCAATTGACATAGCTCTTGGTCCGCGGCGTCGGCCGGCGAGATGCGAGGATCACGCGCATAGACGGGCCGGCCGCCATGCCACAGCAATTCGTCATGACCATTGAGCGCGCGATGTCGCGCGTTCGCCTCGACGCTCGCGATTTGGAATCGAACCGCTCTGCGGGCTTGGGTGTGAAGCGGAGCGACTTCGTCCCCCCAGGCCACAAGGTAGGAATCAGGTGATGCGGCCGACGCGCTCAACCATCTAAAAATTGTTACGGGCGAGACCCCGATGCGGCGTGCGGTCTCAGCGAAGCAAGCGCACGACGCGAGAGTGTCGAGCAACGCGGCGAAAGTCTCAGGGCTTTTCTTCATGGCAAAATACCTCACATTTTCCGGATTCCATTAAGGTTAACAAGAGATGAACCGCGGCCCGAATTGGCCCGAAATCGCTCGAATGTGGCTGTTTTTGGCTGCATTCCGCAACCGGTGTCACAACATTCAGGACATTCGCTGCATTTCGAGACCATCTGAGGGCCTCTCAGCGCGCGGCGGCCTAACCGTCACACACCTGCAAAGTCTGCAAACCAGGGGGGGTCTCTCCCTAAGCTGACAATAATTAAACTGGTTTTAATTATCCCTGTAGGGGCTATGAGAGGGGGTGCCTTTGCAGACTTTGCAGGTCGCCCCAATGCTAAAAATTACTCGGTCGGGTCAGGCATCCGAAGCTGCCATCGCTTCGAAACCCAGCGGCCCGGCGTCGGCAACCGCTCGACATCGTACGGCAGACCGAGGCGCACCCCGCGAAGGCCGTCCGCATAGTCGCCCATGCTCCGCTGCGTCACGTCGTGAGCTTTGATGCCGCCAGCACGGACCAGCGCCTTGCATATCCGCGTGTCGGCAAGCATCTCGGTCGCCGTCACGGGATGGTCCCCGAAGCACGTCGCCCAGGCTCGGACGAATTCCCGCTGCCCTTCCTTCACGGGATCATCATTGCGGATGGCGTCGCCGCCACGGACCGGATTCTGGTAGCCGTACCAGCGGAGCGCGCCGGCAATGAGACTTTCCCACTCGGCAAATCGTGATGTGCGCTGCAAGTCGGTTTGGAATTGTCCGCCTTTGCGGCCGTGCAAGATGAATGCGCGGAGCGCCGTCAGTACGGCGCAGACCAACTCCGGCCGATGCGCCTGGACGTGCTCGATCAGGTTTTGATATTTGAACTTGGCGGCTCGATCCTTGAACGGCTCACTAGGCACGACCCGCGACATCAGGACCCGCGAGGTCGAGTCGCCGCCGATGCGAAGATGACACCCGGTAAAGATGGTCACAACGTTCGTCGGGGCATTGAAGCCCTCATGAGCGCCGAGCCGGCGATCCTCGAATTGTTCTGCCGTCAGCATCATTTCGAGCGCGTCGCCCTCGATAACGCAGTCAACGTTGTCGAACAGCAAGACCGGACGCCCCTCGATCAGGAAGGTACCGAGCGCCTTGCGCTGTTCCGCCGGATCGTTCGTGAACGGATGCACGCCAGTCGGGCGGCCGGTGGTGATGACAGCGGGAAGCTGCGCCAGCAACGTCTTGCCGCTCTCGACCTCATCGGCGTCGATCCCGAACGCGGGCGCAATCGGGAGAGTCCGTCGCACCGGCCCGGTGAGGATCATCGCCAACGCCACCGACTTTGACACGCCGTCATAGCCTGGGTCGTCCTTAAACGGAAAGTCGCACAGCAGCGCATCGATCTTCGCCATCGCGGCGCATCCGTCCGTTTTTGATGGTTTCAACTCGATCTTCGGAAAGACCACTTCACCCGGATCGAAAAACAACCCGGTCGCTTTGTCGTAGCCGGGAACGTCGAGAATCGTGCCGTCCGCGCGAAGTGTGGGCGCCTCAACGGTCGCGAACAACGCCGCGAGGTTCCAGTTCGTCGCATCTTCTATCAGGCTCGCGACCAACTCAGCGGAAGCGTTCTTGGGCACCAGCTTGCGCTTGGTGCTCTTGCTCTTTTTGTCCGGGTTGCCGGCAGACGGCCCGACAAATTGCATGGAGCGTTCGAGCCGGCGCGCCAGCCACTTGGCTTTGACCGGGACAATCGTGAGGGCGTTGTTCTCGCGATAGCGATCATCCTGCACGATGGCCGGCGGCAACAGATTGCGGTTGAGCCTCACAAGCTGCCCGTCGCGTTGAAAGATCGGATCATGCACCGCATTGCCGAGCTTTTTGGATTCCGCGGCAAGATGCTTTTGCACCTGTGCCATGGCCTCGGTGAGATGGCCGGCGCGGACCTCGACCTTGGGCAACCCCTTGTCGGCGTGCTTCTCGACGTCTGACAAAGGCGGCGGCGGATCGTCGGCGAAGTCCGCTACTGCACTGTCCTCGCCCGGCGCTTTGCCGGCGAGGTACGCGTAGGCATTGCGCACCTTGACGTCGAGGCGATCCGCGTCGGCGCCTTCGCCAACCAGCCACAGCGGATCGCATGTGCCAGGGACGTTGTAGTGTTCCGCCATCAACTCGACGGCCTTCGGCTCGCTGATGCCGATATCCTTGAGGACGCCCGCGGTGTGCAGCGTTTGGGATTCACCGTTGCGGCCCTCAATGGAGGGCTTCGCGTCGTTCTGCAAGTAGTGGATGGCGCGTGCGATGTTATCCGGCGTGTCGAGGTCGGCCACTCCGGTCTGTTCAACTGCCTCATGCTCACGCGCCGCCTTGAGGACATCATAGAACCACGCGGGCGCCGGCTGGATTGGGGGCGACGTCGCGGCGACATATGAGCCGTTGCCGCTTATGGTGATCCGGCAGCCGGGAATGAGGACATAGTTTGGACTATCGACATCGGGGCCGAACCCGTGCTTGCCGAGACCGAACACGTGCTTGCCCTGGTAGTAGTGATGGTGTCCGCCGGACGGCGATATGACCATCTCCGTCGCCGGGAAGCCATATTGAAGGTCGAGGTCATCGAACGTCGCGGCGCCGTTCTTGCCGGGCTTCATGTCAACGTCCACAACGAGAAGGTTGGACTTGGCGAGCGCGAGTCCCCAATTCGCATCGGGCCACTTGGCATGCCACGCGCGGATCACGTCCGCATCGTTCGTCGCCTTGTCCAGATTATCGGCGACCAGCGGTGGCGACTTTGCGGAAGCGCGCAACGGAAAGATGAAGCGATCAGGATGTTTCGACAAATAGCCGAGCGCAATCGGTAGGGTTGACCTAGATACTGTTCTCTGATTCGGTGGCATCGGAACCTCCATTGTTCCAACTTTTAGAGGCGCCTTGCGACGGGCAATCGCGGGCGCCTCACTCATTCCCAAGGTTCAAGCTTCCGGCGTTTGCGGTCTTGCGTCTTCATGAACGTGATGCGTTCGGCGTTCGCCTCGACCTCCGCGACGAAGCTGACGGCCGCGTCACGAATGTCTCAACTCGCTTTTCGCAGGTAGCTCAGGCACGCGCGCGTATCCACCGGCGACAAGCGCGCCACCAAGGCGCCGAATTTTTCAAGATCGTCTTCTATGCGAGCGTGGCAGAGCGCCAGCGGCTCGACGAGATCGCGCCGGACGTGCGGCTTAAGCTTGCGCGTATTCATGGTGGGAAACCTATCGCTGGGGCACGCCTTCGGGAGAGCCCTTGTAAGCGCGCTTGAGCCGGACTTGGAGTTCGGCGGCGCGGTCGAGCAAGGATTGCGGCACCGTGATATTCGGACCGCGCCTCACCGCCATCAGGCATTGCGAGATGTAGGGCGCCAGCGCGCCATCGGTTACTTGATAGATTTTTGCGAAGCTCGCCCGGCTGCCGGCGATCCACCCTTCACTGCGGGCGGTCTCACGGGCAATGCGCAGGCGCTTGGATTCATCGCGTTTGAGAATGACAAGCTCGCGGCGCGCCGCGTCCCGCTGGGCACGAACGGCCTTTAGCTCGGCAGTGCGCCGGGCCAGCTTGTCTTGTGGTGTGGCTGGCATGATCCAACTCCGTTTTCCGATCTGCGGTCAGACCATGATCGCCGTTTGTGCAAACCTCAACCGGTGCTTCACTTAGCCGTAACGATTTGATTTTATTACACTTTAGGCTATTTCAGCATCCGGTAAGCGAAATCACTACCCGGATACCGAATTCGCCGATCTCAGGGACTTCCCCTTCCGGTCGGTCCTCCTGCCAAATTTCCGGCGGGGCGTGGCCGCTGGGGAGTCGGCCGGGGCCGCCCGCAGTTGTGGAGCTTTGGCGGCGGGCGCAGCCGCACGACGTTGCTGGGCGCCTGCGGAGCGTCAATTTCAAAACGCGGTCGTGACCCGCTTTCAGGAAAGATCGGCTCCCGACGTCGCGTGGCATCGCGAGCGACAAGAAAGCGCAGCCTCCCGGCTGACATCCTCGGGGCGGTCATGGCGATCATCGGGCACTCGGAAGACGAAGACCGCGTACTACTGTGGCCTGCCTCCGAAAAGATTCCCCGCCCCCCGCCGATTTTCCTCTACGGGCTCCGGCCGAAAAAGTTGCTACGCGGTCAACTTGCGACGGACCAGGAATTGGGCCGGGTGCCGCTTGAACGCTCCCGTCTTTGATGGCCTGTAAGTGGACCTGATTTGAGCGGATAAATTCGCGGCGCATCTCGGCGTCCGACATCGGCGGATGGGCGGCCGACCACTCGGTCAATGCGGTGGCAAGACCAGCGCGGGCGACGCGAGCGGCACGGTCGGCGGCTACCTGAGCAACGCGGGCATCGTCGAGTGCTCGCGCGGCGGCCTCGACATCGCGCACCGCCTTCTCGACTACCTTGGTGTTAGGCGCCGGTCGTGGCGCCGCGGCACGTTCAAGTTCTTCGGCCGTGGCGATGCGCCGACGCATGCGACCGAACTTCGAAAGCTCGGTCTTCCCGATGTCATCGAACCCGCTTATGCCCTCGACGGCGGCGACGCTTGGCGAGCCATCCTTATTCCAATGCGAGTCATCATCGTCCGAAAGGACGCCGACAGCATTGCGAAGCATTTCAAATCTCGACATAGCAATCTCCTATCTCACTGTTTGAGCCGAACCGTCTTCCTCGACGAACGAAACGATGATGCGATGGGCCTCGACAAAGCGGGCGAGTGCCGTGAGTTCGTCAGAGGTCTTACAGGGCTGGCCGACCGCCAAAATATTTTTCGGAGGTCCCGATATTTCCTCGCAGGAATCAGGCTGCAAAATTTCGTCGAGGAAATCCAAGACCATCACATTCTCCTAAGACGTTCTCGCGGTGACGGCTGCACCGGTTGAAGGTGATTGCCGTCACCGCGAGTCGATGCGCGTCGTCAAGACCAAATGAACCGACGCGAATGTTGCCCGTCTTGCGACGGGCTTGATGCGCAGCATATTTAAGCTTTCGCCGCGGTACGCATCTCGACGGCCGGGTCCGCCCCGCTTTCGTTTCCGATACGTCACCTTTGCGCGGCCGACGCCTGTTGGTTACGCAAAGGGATCGTGTAAGCAGGTCCGCACACCGCCCCTAACCGAATTGTTGCCACGCTGCCTTATCTCGCGGAAAGCGCAAAATCACCTTCATGCATTCGTCGAGCGACACGTTGCGCACAAGCAACCCGCCGTCTCGCAAGAGGCTGAATTGATCCGCGGCGTGCGATGCGCGCATGAGCGTCAAGCCGCGCTCAGCGCAAAGTCCCCGCGCTTTCGCCTCAGCCGGCAGAATCGGATTTGCCCGAAGCATGTCTCGCGCGATTGGCTGCTTTTCCAGATACGCAAGAACTTCATCGAACGGCGCGGCATTGAAGATCACGGTCGAGCGCGAGGTCGGATCGCTGTTGTCGCGGAAGGTCCGCAAAAAGTAGCCGTCTTCCTTCCGTTGCTCGACGTAAAATCCGCGCTTACGGGCCGCTGCGATCAGCACGCCCATCTTTGCAAAATCTTCCGAGCCGGCAACGACAGTGTAGGAGCCCATGACATCACGCTGACGCCTTGAAAGTTTCCTTCCAAAGCGAATGGAAGGTTTGCTTTGGCCGTACCCGGTCGAGAGTTTCGAGAGCGACGACGTGCGCACGGGCCGCTGCACGAACCGCATCGTTGGCGGCGGTTAGGTCTGCTTCCGCCTTCTCGGCAGTGCGCGCGGAATCGACCAAGCGAGCATGGCGCTTGCGGCGGTCCGCCGTCATGGCGTCGAGCGCCTCCCGCGGAACGTCAAGAATAATTCTGCCTTTCGAATCGAACACATCGACCGTTGCGGCATTGGAGCTAGTCGTCATTGTCATCATCCTCTACAAAGCCAGACCAAGGCATCCGATAATGTTTCGTCTTGCGAACGATGCCGGGCCAGTCGATTTCCATCCCCTTCGCCACGTGACGATTCATGAACAGCGCGAGGCGCAAGTCTTCCAGATGGCGTTCATCAGCGGCGAGATGGTTGGCGAACTTCATGGGCTCGCCGAACCGTTTCCAGCGGTTACGCACCGGGCTTACGGACGGGATTTTCCGTCGCGTTCTTGTCAATCGATCCGGGGACCTTGTTCGGCGCAGCATTCGGATTGCGGTGGCCGAACGCGGTCGGCACGTTGCCGCGACCGATGTCGCGAAGCTGGTCATTGCCGGTGATGTTGTCATCCCGCCGCAATCCCTGCGCTTGCACGCGGGCAAGGACGTCGTCTTTCGGCTGCACCGAAAAATCGCTTTTCATCTGTGTGCCGGGCGCGATCGAACTTGCGCCTCCAAAGCCATTGCGGCCGTATCCGTCGCCACGGTTCGGGTCGTTTCGATTTCCGAGGTCACCGGGCGGCGGGACCTCACCAATCGGTGCCGGTGTCGCGCGCGTCGGCGACGTGATGGACTTTGCGTCGCCCGCTGCGGGCCGCGTTACGCCTTGATATGCCATTTGAGATTCCTTCCGTGGTTAGATGCGGCCCTTGCTCGCGTTGAACATGGCCGCCTGATTTGCAGCACTCGGCCTCGCAGCCGGGTTTGTGAATGACGTCCCGTCAGCGCCGACGCTCGGCGCGTTCGCGTGACGCGACACGACCTTGCGCTTCCCGATGGGGCCATGACCCGGCACGGTTCGCTTCGTGCCGCGGTTCGCGAGGGCCTCTTCAAAGCCTGTGTTCCGATATTTGCAGACCGACATTGCACTCTCCCCTACTTGCTCGGTGGCAGACGGCTTGAACCGCTCAACACGGCTTCGCCGAGCACGGCCGCGCCCAACGCGAAATGACGGTCATTGGTCAGGCCGGGGTCCGTGCGACTCCGCATGCCCGGCTTGATCGGGACGTTGCGCTGCTTCGGGGAAAGACCATGCCGGTAGTCCGGTTCGAGCGGACTGGCGCCAGACGCATCGGGAGCGCGAGCAACTTCCGTTTTTGAAACGGACTGCATCAACGTTCCATCGGTGACGTGGTAGCAGCCGCCGTGAATTTTTGGTGCCTCCCCAACGAACCTCTTACTGGCTGTTCCGGACCCGCGCGCGACGTTGGTGCCATTGGCGAGAACGTTCTCGGCGTGCATCCTGTCGCCGGCGGTCAACTTGTCGTCGGGGATGGCCTTCGTTGCCGGATGGACTCCGGCGTGGCTCGGTAACGAGTGCGATGCGCCGTAGCGCAGCTTCGCGACTTTCGGATCAAGATCGCTCATGATTTCCCCCTCAGTTGAATGCTGGATTTGGCTTCGTGTCGCCGAGCTTGCAGCCGGCGGCGCGAGCGATGGCCGCGGCCTTCTCGGCGCCCAATGAGCGAACAAGCTCACCTTGTTTGGAGATGTTGAATTGGCCCGCGAGCCAAGGATTATTTCGCAGTTTCGGTTTGGAATCCGTGGGAGCATCGCCTGGGCGCTTGCCGGGTTTTCCTGAATAGAGATCGGTTCCCCACTTCGCTGCTTCCGCCTTAGCGGCCTCAACGCCGATGGCTTGAACCAATTTGCCGGCGGCGGTCCGATTGCCCATCAGGAATGCTTGCTCGGCAAGATCGGGGGGCGCCTCCTGGTGCCAAAAGTGCGGAGCCTTGGCGCGGAAATCCGTCAACACGTGTTCAAGCATTTCCTTGCCGCTGTCCTTCGCGATGAACTTGAGACCATCGTCACCGCGGACGACGTCGCATTCGAGGCACATCCGATTGATAAAATCCTCAATGCAGCCGGGCGCATCTATGACGCCTGCGCGCGCGGCGACGTTGGGAGCGTGCAGATTGATCGCGGACCAATCGTCGAACGAATGTCCGCCGGGGAATTTCTTGTCAGCCATGGGACTGCTCCGGTTTTGAGGATTTCGTTGTGGGGCGTGAGCGAATCCAATCTTCGAGATCGCACCGAAGCAGCACCGACGACCTACCTACGGCGTGCGGCACAAGCTCGCCAGCGCGGATGGCTTTGCGAATGTGATGCGGCTTCGCGCCGACTGCTTGATGCGCGGTGCGAACGGGGAAAGAGATTTGATCGATGTTGCTCATTTTCGATTTTATAGAATTTTCCAGATTCGCGAGCAACCCGAGACAACGTTTGTGAAACGACAGCGAAAACGCGCACCGGTTGCGCCGCGCTGAGAGAAGATTCAGATTGCGCAAAATTCGGAGACCACCACCATGTCCGACAAGTTGAAGACGATCCCGGCAGAGCCGCCTCCGGTGCACATCGAAGCAGTGCCGACCAATCCTGAGATGCAAAAACGTTGGCGCGAAATTCTTGAAGCGGCAGAAGCTGAGCGAGACAAATGACGACGCGGCGCGTTCACGTCGTCCGCATCAAGGATGCGAGCGGCAACAATTTCGTTGACGTGAAGGTGCTCGACGCGATTGCGTTCCGCGGACCGAGTGGCGCGGAGAGCTTGCTCGACTGCACGGCCGGCAACGCCAACCCGTACATCCTCGACACTACCGGCGACGGAAACGGCAAGGGCGATCCGAGTAGCTGCACACGCGTCTCGCACATGAAGCGGCTGACCAATCCGAACAACTCGACGCAATTCCTCGACGTTGAAATTCTCGACGCTGCATCCTTCCGCGGACCGAACGGCGCGGAGATGGTCTTGTTCATGCCGGACGCCGACGCGACCGAGCTTGTTGTCGATAACACCGGCAATGGACTTGGCAACGATCCGGGACCCGATGCGACCCGCGCGTTGCATGTCGTCCGCATCACGCAAGACACATCGGACAATCCGCATTCGACCGTGAACGATGCGAGTGACAATCAGTTTCTTTTGGTGAAGCGGTTGGATGCCATCGCGTTCCGCGGACCGAACGGTGCCGAAAATCTGCTGTACGCACCGGCTTCGGACGGCGATGACAACGAAGATGACACCACGACCTACAACGGGGACGGATCACCGCCGGACAACACCGACCCGAACGTTTATGCGAAGTGGCCGACCCTGACATCAAGCAGCGGCCCGTGGCTTGGCGCGGGCGCTCCGGTCAGCCAAGGCTTGCTGTGGTGGATCGTCAACGCTGGCGCGTTGGGAGGCGCGGAGTTGGTCTTGGTCCAGGTCACGCTTGAAGGCATCGGCACGACGCGAACCGCGACCATCACAGGGCTGCCGTCAGCACCGTCCACCATATCGATGTCGGGTGGCGCGATCTTGACGGACGGAAATCCCGTTGGCGCCATCACAAGTTTGCCCAGCGCCGCAATGCTTTCTCATGCCTACGCATGGGCAACTCCGTATCAGCAACTCGACGAAATTCCCGGCAACGGCAATGGCTTCGTTTCCAACTTTGTCGCCATCAACAATATCATCGTCAACATGTCGGCGCTCAAGCGCGACTTTCCCGATTGGGACAAAACGTTTTCGGTCCAAGTCCCGGCGATGGCGGGAACGCCGATTACAGACGACAGCTATACGCGATACATCGTGTGGTACGCGACCGACCCGTCGCAGACTGACCCGTTCACGCTCAGCACGGTCACAGGGCTACCTCCGCCTTGGATCGCCATCTTCTACGATGAGGACTACCCGGAATTTGACGAACTCATCTCGTACACGAATGAGCAAATGCTGCAAATCGTGTTGGGCGCCGTGGTCGTTCCCGGTGCGCCGCCGATCTTGACCACTGGCGGCTTAGCCGGCGCCGCATCGGCTGCTGTGTTCTTCGAAGCTGAGATTGAAGAGATCGTCGTTGTGAGCAATGACACGGTCAGTGCGGGCGGCGGCGGCCAAGAGGCGAGTTGGGATATAGCGGTGGGGCTGTTCAACAGCAGCTACGGCGCCACGGGTGCATCTGGCGGGACCGGCGGCACGGGAGCGACCAATCCGATTACGGTGCGCGACTTCAATCAGACGTATTTAATTGGAACGGACTCCGGCCCGTTTTATCTCGGAACTCCGGACAACCTTGAACCACCCAAAGGCGCCGGCCCGATCAGCTACGCCGATACGGGATTTCAAAGCTCGATTGGAGAAGTCGGCGGGGTGTCTGAGACCATCGTAGTCGGCGCTACAGGCGCGAGCGGCGCGTCGGGTGCGTCCGGTGTGGACAACACCATCTCAATCACCGGCGCGTTCGGCGCCACGGGACACGCAGGCGCGACCTAATCGCGGTGGCGTGTGATCGCGGGCGCCGGGTACGGATTGAGCGGCGCAAAGAGCGTGCGCTGATATTGGGTGACGGCTGCATTGACCACCGGCACAAGCGGCCAAAGGGAAGCGTCCAGGGCGACCAGGACCGCGAGGATGATAAGTTTGTTCATGGTGCACCTATCGCGCGGACGCAAAGCCCGCGCTCGATCAGGTCGGCTGCATATACGCGGTGGTCCCGTGGCAAGCGTTGCAGCCCGTTGTCGATCAAGAGCTGCCACGCCTCAAGGCTGACGGACTCCGGCGCGTCATCGGCGTCGGCGATCCGCATGGCTTCGGTGATGGTCATAATCGTCCTCACTGTGTTGGCGCTTGGCGGCGCCGATGCTAGGTAGGTCGTGCGGTTCGGAGGTTCGGGGTGTTGCCTCACTGGCATTCCTTGAGCGCCGGACCGAAGTCGCCGGGCGCCTTGGCGGGCGTCCGGCGGCGCTTCGTCAACGGATGCGCACAAGCGCGTCAGCGTCATCAACGCGAGCATATTGCGCAAGGCGTTCGGCAACGGCACGGCGCCGGCCGGACGCAATCTTGATCCACACGCGACCGACCTTGCCCGCACGTGCGACGGGTTGGTACGGCATGCGCGAGTGCGCGAGCTTTTCGACTTTCATTTGATCCTCACTGTTTTGACGGTTGGCGCCGTCATCTCTAATGTAGCACTTGCTCGGCGAATCTGCCGGGCAATCGGCAGCCGTGGTTAAGAATTGATTCGCTCAGAATGTCGCCTAACCATGTCGCCTATGTCGCCTAAGTCTCAACTAAGTTATTGATTTTGTTTGGTGCGGCTCCCTTGGTAAGGGAGAGGTCCACAGTTCAATCCTGTGCGGCAGCACCACGAAAAACCCCCATGAAATATAGCGATTTGGCCGGTTTTCCGCGTGAACATGCCGGCGCGGGATTGCTGTAAGCTGTTCAGTTGCCCGAATCCTGCACCGGCGCGCACTCCGCGGCTTGCAAGGACAGTCCTCCGCACGGCAGCAGCAATCAGGCGTTATCTCGCAGGCGAGGCCGAGGGAAGGATACTCGCATAGGCACGTTCGCCCCGAAAAACCAGCCAGCCGAACAGCAGCATAGCTAGAAGGACCACCAATGATCCGACCGCCGCAATCGGATCGCCAATGACATGTCCAGTGTGCGCTAGCCCGACCCCTATCGTAAGGATGATGGTGCCGATGATCCACACCCAGACCTGCGTAATCGCGCTCTTGGCGCCCTCTAACGACGGATGTAGACGATAGTAGATGCCGAACAGGAAGAGTGACACCCAACCCAACAAATTTAGATGGGCGTGAGCCGGCATGGCGGAATGATCTTCCGAGATCGCCATGATGATACCCCAGATCATGCCGGCGACGACGAACACCACAGCGGCTTGGAAACTCAGCGAAGATGCCTTCATTTTTTCGCTCCCAAATCAGATGAGTGCCGTGCAAGTGCGCAGTTTGTGTGGCGCATTGATGCGATTGATCTCCAGCGAGCCTTCACCCGTCGCGCGCTGTTACGAGTGTCCAACGCATGGGGCACAGCGGCTACCACTAGCCGTTCGATCCGGCGAGTGGCTATTTCGTCTCACCCCCCGCGCGAGGCGAAATGACGTTAGGCCTCATCTGTCAATCGGCGTCCAAATTTGACCCCCGATCGGCGTCCAATTTTGACCCCCTTGAGCGACGAGTCCGGGCGGTAGCGCTCGCGCCGTCGGAGCTGGTCGGGGTTGCGGAGACGGCGCGAGCGCGGGTGGCGGGATGATCGTCGCCACGGCTCTTGAAGCGCCAGCTGTCGTTTCCGGTTTCGATGATATCGCAGTGGTGGGTCAGGCGATCGAGCAGCGCGGTGGTCATCTTGGCGTCGGTGAAGACGCTCGGCCATTCGCCGAAGGCGAGATTGGTGGTGACGATGATCGAGGTGCGCTCGTAGAGCCGGCTGATGAGGTGGAACAGGAGTTGGCCACCGGCCTGGGCGAACGGCAGATAGCCGAGCTCGTCGAGAATGACGAAGTCCATGCGGGTCAGGTGATCGGCAATCCGACCCTGCCGGCCGCTGCGGGTCTCGCCCTCGAGCCGGTTGACGAGATCGACGACGTTGTAGAAGCGGCCGCGGGTGCCGGACCGAATGCAGCTACGGGCGACGGCGATCGCCAAGTGGGTTTTGCCGGTGCCGGTTCCGCCAATCAGCACGGCATTACGCTGCTGGGTTAGGAATCCACCGCCGGCGAGATCGCGAACCAGGGTCTCGTTGATCGGTGTGCCGTCGAACTGGAAGTCTTCAAGGTCTTTTGCGAGCGGCAGCTTGGCGATGGAGAGTTGGTATTTGATCGAGCGCACCTGCTTCTCGTTGATCTCGGCGGTGAGCAGGTCGCCGATGATGCGCTGGGGCTCATGCTGGCGTTTGACGGCGGTGGTCATGATCTCGTCGAAGGCAGCCTTCATGCCGTAGAGCTGAAGTTCGCCCATGAGGTCGAATATCTCGGATCGTTCCATCAGTTGCTTCTCCTGAGGTTGTCGTAGCGGGCACAATCGGCAATCGGTGCGTGGCGCAGCGTCAGCGCAGCCGGCGTCATGATGGTGGCGGGTGGATCGGGATTGCGTTGGCGGGCCAGGATGTTCAGGACGACATCGGCGGAGTGGACGTCCTGGGCGATTGCCTCGGCACAGGCCGCCTCGACCGCCGGCAGCCCGTCGGTGATCACGGCGGTGAGGATGTCGACCATCTGCCGATTGCCATCGTCGACACCGGTGAGCTTGCGCCGGATGCGCTCCATCGCGGCCGGCAGCACCCAATCCTTGAATGGCGCGCCGTTGCGCAGGGCGCCGGGCTTGCGAGCCAGCACGGGGACGTAATGCCAGGGGTCGTAGATGGTGTCGCCGCGGCCGAACGCGCGGGGATGCTCGCCGACGATCCGGCCGTCCTGGCGGATCACGATGCGGTCCGCATAGGCATGGACTTCGACCAGCCGCCCGACCGCGCTCGCTGCCACCGAGTACTTGATGTTATCGAAGCGCACCAGGCAGGTCTTGGAGACCGACGCCGGCACCGCGTGGAAGCCGTCGAACCGGCCCGCATAGGGCACGAGCTTCGGCCGCTCCGCTTCGAACACATCCCAGATCGTCTGCCCGGTCAGCTCCGGATGGTGATGCGCCTTGGCGTAGGCGATGCATTTATCGGTGAGCCAGGCGTTCATCTCGTCGTAGGTCTTGAAGCGCAGTCGCGGCGTGAAGAAGCGCTCGCGCACCAGCCCGACCTGATTCTCGACTTGGCCCTTCTCCCAGCCCGATGCCGGCGTGCAGGCTACCGGATCGACGAGATAATGGCTGCACATCTGCAGGAAGCGGCGATTGTAGAGGCGGTTCTTGCCGACGAAGACCGTCTCCACCGCGGTCTTCATGTTGTCGTAGATGCCGCGCCTGCAGGTCCCCTTGAACAGCGCGAACGCCCGGTCGTGAGCGTCGAACACCATCTCCTGCGTCTCGCGCGGATAGGCGCGCACGAACAGCATCCGGCTGTGGCAAAGCCGGACATGGGCGGCCTTCACAGTCACGGTCACGCCGTTGAGGACGACGATCTCGTGGCTCCAGTCGAATTGGTAGGCCTCGCCCGGAGCGAAGCTCAGCGGCACGTAGGCCGCGGCCGTCGCTTGCCCGCGATCCTTGGCCCATCGCCTGGCGTAGCGACGCAGCGCATCATAGCCGCCGTCGTACCCGCGCTCGCGGAACTCCTCGAAGATCCGGATCAGCGTCAACTGCTCGCGAGCGGGCTTGGCCGCATTGCTTTCCAGCAGTTCATCGACCGCAGCCGTCCATCGCCCCAGCTTCGGCCGCGGTTGGACGGTGCGCTCGTATTCGAACGACGTCTCCCCGGATCGCAGCACCTTGCGGACCGTGTTCCGGGACACCCCGAGGTCCCGCGCAATCTCCCGGATCGTCTTGCCCTTGACGAAGTGCTCGCGCCGAATCCGCGCAACCGTCTCCACGACCAGCATCCCCCGACCACCCCGCTTCGAATCAAAGCGGGAAGCCTGCATCGGCCACACTTCAGGGGGTCAATTTTGGACGCCGATCCCCCCGATTAGGGGGTCAAAATTGCACGCCGAATGACATTCTGGCAGCGGGATTACCGCACCTGCATCCACTCCCTTGGCAAGGGAGAGGTCCACGGTTCAATCCTGTGCGGCAGCACCATGCAAAACTCGCATGAAATATAGGGATTTGGCTCGTCTTCCGCGTGCACAAAGCGCTGCCGGAAAGTATGGAACGCGCAGAACGATCGGGCTCTGGATCACGCGAATGGCGGGCGGTCGGCCGCCACGAGGCGCTCGTAACGTGTCCGAACAACATTAAACAGCGTCTCGAATCGTGCGGCGCCAGCGGGCGGCAAAACAGCGGCCGGGTCGGTTCCAATGCGAGACATGAACTCGCGAGCAGGTCGCGTCTTGTGGAACTCCATTCCCAGCGCGACAAACGCTTCCTCGTATCGCTTCACGATTTGCGGGATGTTCGGGTTGAGGTTGAGGGCCTTACCCATGAGTTCCGTGCGGTAACTGTGACTCACTAGGTCCGTGTAGACTGCCGGGTCGATAAGGTCTTCGATGTCCGCCTCCGTGGGCTTGGGGTTAAAACCCTCGGTGACGAACATGACGGCAGTATCGCGGACGAGCTTACTGGTGACGATGTCCTTTTGGGTTTCGCGTCCGGCACGGTCATCGTCTAGCAAGACAAGTACCTTCAATTCCTGCGAGGCCAGCAGCGCGGCCATGTAGGAAATCTTGCCTGCCCCGCCAGCGGGCGTAATGGTCAACTCCTCGGGGAGTCTCACCGTGCCGGCGGCGGCAAAATGTGCGTTGACCACCGATAGAATCCAGAAATCAGTTACCCCCTCGACGACGAGGTTGGAGTGCCCAACGAACAGCGTTTGCGAAATGTGGTAGCCGAGCGCGGCCTGCAACGGGAACAACGTGCGAGAATCGCCAGTCGGACTATCGGTGACGCTGGTACCGTGTTCGGGATCGATATTGACGGTGCGTACGATGCTGATGGCATCAGGCGGCACCATGAAGGGCGAGTGCGTCGTATAAACTATTTGGTTCTCGTAATCTTGGCGAAGGTGCTTCAGCAGGTCCTCTTGGGACATTGCATGAAGATGTAGCCCGGGCTCGTCGAGCAACAGGATGGCGCCCTCAGCCTTGCCGCCTTGCGTGTCGGCGGAGAAGGTGATGTAGAAGGCAAAAAACCATCTGAAGCCACGGCTGCGCTCGTCGAGGTTCACTTCAACCGGATATTTGGCGTTTGGGTCGGACACCAGCACGGCAAGATGCGGACCGTCCAAGTTGAAACGGACCATGAGTGTCCGGTCGTTCCACAATCGCCGAATTTCGCCGGTCACCAGCGCTCCGGCACGATTGAGGATCTGTGCACGGGTTTCGTGGTCGTCCCGCTGTGCATTGAGGTATCCGGGGTCGAAATCCGCGACCTTGGCCAGCTTCTCGAAATTATCCTCGCGTTCTTTGACGGATGGGTCTTGGCCGCGCTTTTGCGTGAAAGTGTCGAGGTTCTGGTTTCCGTATAACTCTGGAAAATCAGACACGTAGACAAAGATCGGGAGCCAGCCAACGACAAGATCACGCGCCCTGAGCACTGCGTCATCGAAGCCCGATACCAGCTTAGCCTTGTCCTCAAGGCGGGAGAGTGACCTATTGAGAACATCGTCGCGCGCGAGGCTAGCCTCGCTCATCCCGGTGCGGAACGCCGCCGCGGCGGTCGTGGTTTCCGCAGCCCAAGCCATTAAGTCTCCGGTCAGGCCAATTGTGTCGACTAGGCGTTGCCAAGCGGTCTTTAAGGCCGTTCGCTGCGGCTCTGCGACTTGATCTGCATGCGCCACCACGTCAGTTGCAAGAGGTGTCAAAACTTCCCGCACTTCGCTGTCATTGACTGTCGGATGTTGCAGCCCTTTCAATTTCGCCCAACAGGTCGCCCCGTAGGGGCGGCCTACTTCAACCTCCGTAATTTGGTTGCTCCCCAAGATCGCCGAAAGCCGCGAGGTTTCATCTGGCGTTAGCTTCCACTCGGTCGTTACGACGGGGGTGTCATCGGTGCATTCCTGCAATCGGCGACCGCGAGGAAAGTCCTTAATTTTGGTCAGTGGCTTGCGTCCGCCGGCCGGGTTAAGGGTTGCGAGCGCAAGCAGCAGATTCGATTTGCCGCTTTCATTGCGGCCGACAAGAGCAGTGACTTTGTCAATTTTGATATCGCCGCTGTCGTTGATCGACCGGAAATTTGTGATGCGGACTTTGGTCAACTCCATAGGAGGCCCCTCGCGCTCGGCGCACACGCACAGCGCGCGCAGTAGCCGACCAAACATGCAACAGAAAGGCTGCCGAAGCTCGTCACGAGGCGCGGTGCAAAATCCAATCTAGTTGGATGGTCTTCGCGAAGGCTGGCGTGCTCTATCCCCGACCGCAATCAATAATTCGCCGACGACGGACAATGCGCGTCGTTCTGCGCGAGCGACAGCAGCGGCACGCACAGGGGGCAGCCTCCGATGAACAAAGAGGCCGCGACACCCTCCAGGCAATTGGAGTGATATTGCGGATAGACAACGACAGGCGGGGCATTCGGCCTTCTGGAGACATAGCTTGCCCGGCACCACGCGCGGAATTGAGCACGGTCCTGGCCGGACAATCCTCTTGCATCGGCTTGCGCCGAACATCTCTTGCCGACGATGTCGTACGCGTTGGCCTCTACGCAAAGAGCCAGGATGGCGGCGACGGCGAGACAGATGCGCATATGTTGCTCCTCGGCCTTCGTTCAATCACAGCACGTCCCAGGATTGGTGATGACCCGTTTTCGCACAACCAAGACCCCGAACGGACATTCGTAAGGTGCAATAAGCGTAGCGCATTGCACCGCTCCGTCTCAACCACCCTCGCGTAGCCTTCGCACCGGAATGGCGCAATGCGCTACGCTTATTGCGCCGTGCGTGCTGCCGGCTCTACTAAAGGGCTACGCCGGATTGAGCGCACTGATGGTGACGTAATAGCCGTCAGGATCTCGAAGCGAAAACTCCGCGGTTCCAGTGTTGGGATTCACATGTGGATCTTCTTCCAGCCGGCCAACGAGCGCGCGCGCCCTCGGCAACGCTGCTTCAAAGTTGTCGACCCGGAAGAACAAGAGGAGGCCGTTGCCAGGCTCGGCGTGGTGGGGACTTGTCAGCGAGGGATGCTCGTGGGCACCCCACGCGTGGAGACAAAGCAAGACTGTTCCGTCCGAGTCGACGATTTGCCCGAAGTCGTCGTGGGCAGCAGCCGTCTTCGGCAGGCCAAGTAGCGACTGGTACCACTTGAAGCTCTGGGGCACGTCAGCGACGCCGATGATCGTCCATGTGCGCTTCATCGTCATTCCGTTGGGTGCAATAAGCGTAGCGCATTGCACCGCTCCGTCTCAACCACCCTCGCGTAGCCTTCGCACCGGAATGGCGCAATGCGCTACGCTTATTGCGCCGTGCGTGCTGCTTCGACCTTGGTCTCGCGGTTCGGATTCACTTCGCCCCGAGGCGATGAGTCATTGCCGCATGGAACGTCAGATCGGCGGCAACCTCGCCGCCGCTGAATGAATTAACGTTAATAATTTCAATTGGTTAGAAGAAATAATTTGTTGACAACCAAGCCGTTCTCGCGGCACGAATCGCCGCGTGCGACGGCACCGCACGAGTGCCGCGAAAATTCAGGGCAGCTTAATGGTCGTTGAACAGCGAGAAGGGGAAATATGACCGCACGCATCATTCCGCTCAACCCGGCCACCGTAAGGCTCGTGTCCAAGAGGCGGCGCTCCAGCACAAGAGCATTCCGGAGCGATCTCGAGCTCGTTCCCCGCCGCCGGTCGGGCAAAGGCAAGCTCGCATCCGTTCGCCTTCTGGCCGTCGACTTCAAGCCTTGGCGCAGGCCGGGGCCGACCGTCGAACTCATGCATGGCCTCGGAATGTCGTCACGCATCGCCGCCGGTATCGTGCAACAGCCGAAAAAGGTCCTGATGAAATTGCACGAGGACATCGGCCCCGGGCAGATGCGCCAGATCATTAGCAGCCTTCTCAATTCGGCCGAGCGGATGAAGTTCTTTGCGCATATGATCGAGGTAGCCAATGATCGGCTCGCTGCCTCGGCCGATGCGGTCTTTCTCGAGCCCAAGAGCCAGGCGAGATCGCGCGCCGGCAGGCGATCGCCACGCCGGGCGTCGCTTCGCCGCCGCGCCAGGGGCTATGTCGATCATCCCTGACGGCGGTGATGAACGCGGCGCCGCGCCGGCCCGATGCGGCGCGAAAGGCAGAGTAAAAAAGTGCCGCAAGCGTGCCGACCGCTATGGACGGGCGGCTTGCTGCTGCTCGGTCAGGAGGGCGCGGAACATGGCTTCCTCGACGTCCGCCTCGAGCGTGCAGGAGGCAGGGTCAATGAAGGGATTCGGGGCACCTTCCGCACGCTTCGCGTATTTCTCCTGCATGCCGTACTGGGCGCCGTGATCTCCGAGTTGCACGTCACAGGGGAGCGCACGCACGATCTTGTAGGCGCGGCTGAGCTCCTCGATAATCGCCGGCGTCAGCACCGCGGGCGGGCGCAAGCTGCATCCGAACATCACGTTGTAGATCTTTCCACCCTCCTGAGCGGTCGTGGTCCAGGTGGTGCAGCCGCGCGTGTGGCCCGGCGTCAGATGCGCGACGAGCGTGGTGCCGCCGAGCATCACCGAATCCCCGTCGCGCAGTATCCTGTCGATCGGATGCTCCTTGCCGCCGGGCTTCATCGCTTGAAGCGCCGGCACGTCCTCGGCCATCATCATCGCCTGCGCACCGGTCATCTGCTTGACCAGGGCATCGCCCTCCTGATGATCGCCGTGGGCGTGGTTTCCGATCAGGATCTTGATATCGGAAAACTTGAATCCGAGGTCCGTGACCGACTTTTCGATCGTCGGCACATTGCGCTCATAGGTGCTGTCGAGAAGGATATTTCCGTCCGGCGTTACGATCAGGAAGGAACTGAGCGTCCTGGTTCCGACATAGTAGATATTGCCGATGATCTTGTGGGGCGGAAACGCCGT
This sequence comes from uncultured Alphaproteobacteria bacterium, assembly GCA_963747835.1. Classification (GTDB taxonomy): domain Bacteria; phylum Pseudomonadota; class Alphaproteobacteria; order Rhizobiales; family Xanthobacteraceae; genus JAJPKK01. The sequence continues at coordinate 633,244 of CAVVGO010000007.1, read as the reverse complement.
TGTCTGGTCGGCCGCGGTACCCATGTTGCGTGCCAGTATCGACCGCGGCGTATACGTCTGCCCCCTGACGGTGACCGTCGGATGATCGGCCGGCGGCTGACCCTGCCCAAGGCTTGCGCCTGCGCCCAAGGACAGGACTCCCGCTCCAAGCAGGCAGGTGACTAACCTCGACCTGGACGTTTTCTTCATCGCGCTCCTCCACGTTTCCCGGTACGCGCAGCCGAGAATATCCGGTTATCGAAGCTCCCGCACGGCAAATAAATCTCATACGAGCCCGCAATATTTCTGACTCGCCATGCTGGGGCCGCGCGATGCGCCGCAATCGCCTACCGTGCAATCAATAATTCGCCGACGACAGACAATGCGCATCTTGAGCGAGCGACAGCAGCGGCAGCCCCCAATAATCATTTCGCAGGGTGCAATAAGCGTAGCGCATTGCACCGCTCGATCTCAACTGCGCTCGCGTATCGTCCGCCCGGAATGGCGCGCGCTACGCTTAATGCGCCCTGCCTGCTAGGCGGTGAGCTTCGCCGGGCGGGGAGGCCGTCCCGTGCGCAATAATTGACAATGTAGGCCTATAATGATAAGGTGAGGCCTATTGAATTATTCCCAAACGCGCTGAGGCCGGAAGCATGAGCAATTCGCAGATATTCGGTGTTCCGCGAATCAATTCCTTGTTCCGGCAGAGCAAATTCGCAGTTCCGCATCTCAACAGGCATTTGCGCACAACTCCATGAAATAGCGACTAAAATTGACGCGAAAAGTTGCCAAAAATGGCCAAAACACCCAAAAATCCGAGAAATTCGCTGTTATTTTCGCTGTTAGCAGGGAATTCCTATTATCTAGTCCGCTCCGGAACGCCCTGCAATTGCCGCGCGATATCAAGTGCGGCGCGGACTCCACGCCTTCACTTCCGCTTCGGCTTGAAATACCGCAAATCCGGCGGTGCCTGATCTTTCCTGGCGGGCATCAAAAGGCCATCCGCGCTCAGGAAATAATTGTCGTCCGCGATGCTGATGTGATGATTGTTCTCGGTGCAGGTGTTCTCGATCCAGGTCGGCTGCGGTTCTTTGCTGCGCACGTATCTCCTGTCCACGGTCCAGGGATGCGTCAAGGCATGGTCGAAGACCGTGGTCAGGTTATGCATGACGTTCGGATCGTCCTTGTCGAGAAACATGCGCTCCTTGAAGACCGACTGATTGTCATGATGCAGCGGCAGGCCGCTGGCGTCGTAGGTGCGGGGACCTTTGAAGGGGCCGCGGGTCTCGACTTCGAGCGTGTCGTAGCGACCGTCGCCATCGGTATCGAGCCATTTGCCGATCGAATAGCCCTGGAAGCTCGCCTCGGCGTCTTCCGGCCAATTGCGTCCGTCGGTGAAGATGCGGCGGCCATGGTCGAGATTGTAGATCAGGATGTGGGTGGTTTCCGGCGTGACCAGGATTTCCATCGGGCTATAGACGTTCATCATCCGCGGCATCCCGTAGGCGAAGCATGAAAATCCCGGATCGCCGCCGTGTCCGCCGGCCGCCTGATCGGCGAGGCTCGCCTCGAAGATCGCCTGATACTCGGGCGTCAGCGGCGCCTGTTGCGGCGCTCCCCACGGCTTGGTCTGATCGAATGCTCCTTGGCCTCCGACGCCCGGGACAATGAAGCGACGCCACTGGCCCTGGAGGTTGGGGTATTTCGAGTTGTCCGCCGCCTGAGCGACGCTGACCATCATGGTCATCGCGGTTGCTAACGCGACTAAAACCGCACAGGTGGAACTTCGGTTCGACATGAACATCCTCCCCGTCTTCAGCGACCTGGCACTACGACGACGAGACAATTCGAGGCCGGAGGCCGCCCGCGCGACCGATCGCTATACCGGAGTCGAATTGTAACCCCGTGCGGCAAAGCAAAAATCGCGCCGCATTAGAATGCCGGAAGTGTCCGCCGAGGGGGGACGTATCACGGCGGCGCGCGTCGGCCGCCATCACGCTGCTGCTGCCAGCGCTCGAATTCGATCCGCGAAGCGTCGGTCGCGGGGTAAAGGCCGACGATGCTGCGTCCGCGCGCAATCTCCTCGGCGGCAAACGTGTCGTATTGTGTCATGCCGTAGGCTTCGGTCGCAATGCGCTGCGCCATGTTCGCGGGAATGACCACGACGCCCTCAGCATCACCGACCACGATGTCGCCCGGATAGACGGCGACGTCGGAGCAGCCGATCGGCGCATTGAGCTCGATCGCCTGCAGCCGGCCGAAGCTCGGCGCCGGGACCGGGCGACGCTGGTAGGCCGGAAACTCGAGCAGCGCGATGTCGGGCGTATCGCGAAATCCGCCGTCGGTCACCACCCCGGCGCAACCCCGCGCCTTCAGGCGGCCGATCAGCAGGTCACCGCACGAGCACCCGCGGGTCTCGCCGCGGGTATCCATGACGAGGACGTGGCCGGGCGGACATTCCTCAAACGCCCGCTGATGAACATTGCCCGAGCCGTAAGACGACGATCCATAAGTCGACATCCCGCCGACGTCGTCCCGCATCGGTATGAAGCGCAGCGTGAAGGCTTCCCCGACCATGCGCGGCTGACCGGATGAGAGCGGCCGCACGCCGTGCGGAACAACCACCTTAATGCCGGCGCGATAGAGGCAGGTGCTGATGGTGGCGACGCTGACCTGAGTCAGCCGCTCGCGGTCCGGTGCCGTCAACACGTTCGACATGCGCTCAAAGCGGCTTGGCGATCAAGGTGTCGACCTGGGAGGAATTGAGCACGACCGTCTTGGCGCGGAACAGCGGCCGGCCCGCGGAGGCTACGACCTCGTCGATATACTTGCCGGCCGTGAACAGGCTCATCCGTCCATCCAGCATAGTGCGCACGCAGATGAAGCTCGTCTCCAGCCAGATCGAGTCGGATGTCGTCCGCAATGTGCGCGAATCCGACAGCACGTGGCGATAATAATGCGGCTCGTAGATGTTGGCTTTCTCCACTGCCTCGACGCGGTCGTAAAGCATCGCCTGATTGTCGCACAGCATGATCGAGAGCGGCATGTTGCGCTCCTCGTTCTGCCGCGTCGTGATGCGGTAGAGGCAAGGCTCGGTGAAAAGGGTCGGCCAGTCCGCGAGCGGCCCCTCGTCAAGGACATATGTGTAGGCGACGAGCAGCGAACGCGCCTGCGTCGGCGTAATTTGCTCGTGAAATACTTTGACATTCATTGACGTCAGAGCCCCATCAGGGCGCGGTAGCCGGTCCAGAAACCGCGGACGCTGCCTTCCGAGACGCGCGATCCCGGGATCGGCTCGATGCCATGGCCGCCCATTTCGATCACCGCCGCCTTGTCGAGGTCGCCGGCGATACCGCGTTGGACGAGGCCGCCGATCATCCCGTCTTCCATCGCGATCAGGCCCGCGGGCCCCATCATGTTGGCCTGCTTGAGCCGTCCCTGCAGCCGGCGCTCATCGTCATCCTGGTAGCCGAACGCCGTCCACATCAATTCCGATTCATGGGTGCTCTTGGGAACGATGGTGCGCACCGCGAGACAGTTGCGCAGTTGCTGCAGCACGAAGTTCGGGAAGATGGTTTGGATCGTCATGGTGACGCGGTCACCAAAATCGTCCCAGATATCCGTCATGGAGTGATCGCGAAGTCCAAATCCATAGGCTTCGATTTCGGCGTTGCGCAGGTCACCGGTCGAGTAGACCTCGCCGCCGGTGTCGGTGTGCATCTTGGAGTAGCTGATATGGTGCCAGCCGCGCGCACCCATCTTGATGCCGCCCTCCATTGTCAAACGATCCTGCTTCATGACGCCGTTGAAGGCGTGCAGGATCGAGGCGTGATAGGGGTCCTTGACGTTCTCGATGTACAGCTTCCAGTTCGACGGCAGCTTCTGGCTGTATTGCCCGAGAATCCGGATGGGACGACCGCATACGCGTTGGATGTTGGCGACGAATTCGGGGCCGACATAGTCCTCGAACGGCGGCGTATCCTCGCTCAACGTACCGAACACCAGGCCGCAGATGCGATGCACGCGCAGGCGCTGCAGTCCGTGCTGCTCCTTCTTGAATGTCGAGGCCATGCCGCCCTTGCCGCGGACGCCGCGCTCGAAGGCGGCGGACAGCATCTTGCCCGAAAGGTCATAGCACCAGTTATGATAGACGCACATGAACTGGTCGACTTTGCCGGACGGCACGAAGGCAAGCGGCGTTCCCTTGTGGGAACAGCGATTGACCAGCGCGCCGATGTCGCCGTCGCGTTCGCGCACGAGAATGACCGGGGTCTCGCCCATTTGCGCGAGGACGAAACATCCGGGCTCCGGAATCTGCGCCTCAAGACCGAGGAAGTGCCAGATCGGTCCGCGAAAAATGGCGCGTTGCTCGTGCTCGAAGACCGCGGGATCGGAATAGACGGCATACGGTATGCGCCGCACGCCTTCAGGCGGCCAAACGACATCGGGACACTCGCGCGAACCGACGGAAGACGTTAGGGAAGGCGATGGCTCGGTATCGGTCAGCACGGTGTGACGCTTTCCGTTAGGGCGTTGAGGGCTTGCCGCGAAACCGCTGAGGTACGCAAGGCTTCACGGGTAAACCAATACGAGATTTGCGTATAGCGTAAACCTCAATATCTCTAGGACGGCCTTGCAAAAGTTAGAGCATCACGTGGGCGCAGTCCTGAGTTACCCCGTCAAGTCCCCAAAGCTGCCACCTCTTTGCACCATTTTTCGAGCGCCGCGCGCAATTCCTGCACGAAGACCGACACCGCCATCGAGGGGGTGCCCTCCTCCAAGACGCAGCAAGCGAGCACCGCCGATTTGATGGCGGGATCACGGATCGGCACGTACAAAATATTCGGCCGCACCGGATCCGCACCGGCTGCCAGGCGGACCTGGCAGCCGATCCCGAAGCCCCCGGCCACCATGTTGGCGATGAATTCAAACGAGTTCGACATGATGGTCGAGGCCGGCTTGACTGCCACCTTGGCGAACATAGCGTTGAGCACCTGTCGCAGAAGGGAGTCGTCGTCCGGCATAATGAAGTTCTGGTCGACAAGATCGGCCACCCGCACCGAACCGCGCTTGGCCAGGGGGTGATCGTTGCGAACCGTGATGCAGGTCTTGAGATCGAATGCCGCGATCTGCTGCAAGCCACTGCGAAGCTGGAGCGCGTAGCCGACAATGACGTCGACGTCACCACGCAGCAGAATTCCAGCGAGCGCGTCGGAATTTGCGACCGTGATCTCGAATTTCATATGCGGATAGGCGGCGCGGAATTGCTCGAGGAAGCCCGGCAGGAATTCGCGCGCGACGGTCTCATTGATGCCGAGCCGCACATTGCCCTTGTGCGAGCCATGCAGCAGGTTGATTTCGGATCGCGCGGTGTCGAGTTCATTCATCGCTTTGCGGACGCGATAAAGCAGCGCCTCGCCCGCCGCGGTGAGGCGCAGCCCCTTGCGGTCGCGGGCGAAGAGCTTGACCTCCAGTTCCTGCTCAAGCAGCTGAATCTGCCGGCTGATGGCCGAAGCCGCGATGTGAATGCGGTCGGCGGCGAGACGAAATGAGCCGTACCGCGCGACCTCATAGAAGTATCGCAGGGCCGCCGTATTCACAAAATTCGGAAGCAGACCCAGCGTCATGCGTGTTGACCAGGATTTCGAGGTGCGCCGCGACCGTCAGGGTAAACTGCTCCGGCACGCTCGCGCCAGCCTCTTCGGCGGCCGCCGCAGTGCGTCAGGCCATCATCCGGTGCGGGCGCGGAAGGCCCAGTGGGCCACGCGCGTCTCCAGATATTCACAGATCGCGTAGGCCACGACTGCCATGACCGCCACCACCACCAAACCGGCGAACACCAGCGGAACGTCAAAGCGTGCCGCCGCTCCCATCAGCAAGAAGCCGATGCCGTCGTTGGAAGCGACGGTTTCGGAGATCACCGAGCCGACAAAGGCCAGCGTTATCGCCACTTTCAACGACGCGAACAGGTAGGGCATCGCGCGCGGGATGCCGACCTTGATCAAAATTTCATCGCGCCGCGCGCCGAGCGAGCGCATCACGTCCTCCATCTCGGGCTCGATCGTGGCGATGCCGGTCGCGACATTCACCACGATTGGAAAGAACGAGAGCGTGAAGGCGGTCAGCACCGCCGGGATCGAGCCGATGCCGCACCACAGCACGAATAGCGGTACCAACGCTACCTTGGGGACGGCATTGAAGGCGACGAGCAGGGGATAGATGCCGGCGTAGATTTCCGACGATGCGCCGATGGCGAGCCCGATCAGGATTCCGGCCGCGAGAGCGAACCCAAAGCCGATCACGGAGGTCAGCAGCGTCTGCAATGCGTGTTGCGAGAGCACCTCATGATAGCGCACCATCGCCCGGGCTATGTCGCTTGGAGGCGGAAGAATGACGGGCGAGATGCCGCTCGCCCGCGTCAGCACCTCCCACAGGACCAGCAGAACGGCGGTAACAAGCCACGGCATGATCTTTTGCCGCACGCGCTTTGCCGACGCCGCGCTCACGCCCGAGCCTCGGAAATGGTGTCGCGAAGCTGGCGCACGATATCGACGAATTGCGGTTCGAAACTACCGGCGAGCGTCCGTGGGCGCGGCAAATCGACCGGCCGTTCGAGAATGATGCGGCCCGGCCGCTTGCTCATGACGTAGACGGTATCCGCAAGATAGACGGCCTCGCGCAGATCGTGGGTGACGAGTACGACACTGAACCGCCGCCGCATCCACAACTCCTGCATCACGCCCCACAGTTCCTCTCGGGTGAAGGCGTCGAGCGCTGCGAATGGCTCGTCGAGCATCAGCAATTGCGGCTCGTGAATGAGGGCGCGGCAAAGATTGGCGCGCTGCTGCATCCCGCCGGAAAGCTCCCATGGAAATTTCCGTCCGAACCCGGCGAGCCCGACGGAGTTGAGCAGTTCCTCGGCGCGTGCGGTATATTCCGGCTGGCGCCGCCGCCGCTCCCGCTTGTAGGGCTGCACGATCTCGAGCGGAAGCAGCACATTTCGCAGCGTTGTCCGCCACGGCATCAACGTGGAATTCTGAAACGCCATCCCGACCCCTTTGATCGGGCGCCTGACCACGCTGCCGTTGACCACCACCGCTCCGGTCGTCGCCGGTATCAGGCCGGTGACGAGCTTCATCAGCGTGGACTTGCCGCAGCCGGAGGGGCCGACAACGGCGACGAACTCCCCGGTCCCAACCCGCAAGCTCACCCGGTCGACCGCGAGGGTCTGCTCGTCGCCGCCACCGTAGACCAAGCTGACGTTGCGAAGCTCCACATGCGGATCGCGCAGGTCTACCGCAGGAAGATTCATTGGAGCCGGTGCACTCGCCACCTGTTCATCCCGACCGCACAGGTTTCAATGTTAGTTGGCGGGTCATAGTGCGGCAAGCGCGGAACAGAGTAATCATCCACAGCCTGTACGGGCCCGAGGGCGGAAATCATACGCTCACTCAAGGCCCTGCAGGCTGGTAGGCTTGGACACGGACGGTAGATGCCCGAAAGATGGGCGAAATGCACAGCATCGCGCCAGTCGCACTTCAGCAGGCGGCGTCAAGCCGCCAGCGGCGCGCCCGATCCCTTGATCTGGATGCGATAGCCGGACCGGACGTTCGGATAATAGTCCCAGATTGCCTTATGTTGGGTGCAGCGGTTGTCCCAAAAGGCAATCGAATGGGGCCGCCAATGGAAGCGTATCTGGAAGTCTGGCTTGACCATATGCTCGTACAAGAACTTCAGGATAGCGTCGCTTTCCTCCGGCGGGAGTTCATTGATGCGGGTCGTCATCGCCCGGTTGACGTAGATCAGTTTGCGTCCCGTCACGGGATGCCTGGCAATCACCGGATGGACCGCGACCGGCGCATTCGGCCCGAAAACCGGCCTGCCGTCATGCGTTGAGGTCAAGCCGTCGAGAAAGGCCCTCATCCTCGCGGAGAGCCCGTCATAAGCCGCATACATGCTGGCGAATAGCGTCGCCCCGCCGCCCTTCGGCGGTACCTGGTGGAGGTGCAGGATGCTGCCCAGCGGCGGGATCGCGGCGCAGGATTGATCAGTGTGCCAGAGTTCTCCCGCGACCTTCTCGGATGTCTCGTCGAAGTGCAGCATTCGGATCTTCCGGACGGTTCGGCAGCGGCTTGCTTTCGGTGGAGGGGCCGACATGGAGGTGAAGTTCACCGAAGTGACGGGCGAGTGCCACGTGCGCATCCAGATCGATTGGCTGATCGCGGAAGAAGATCACCTGGAATTCTGCGAACGCGTCGTGCAGTTCCTTCACCTCGTGATTCGAGAGCGGCTTGGCGAGATTGATGTCACCGATTTCCGCGCCGATATGCGGGGTAAGCGGGGTAACGCTGATGGATTGGTAGGACATCCACAATGCTCCATTGGCGGGCCATTCGATCTACTTCATTTGTACGCTCAAAGCGCAAAGCCGTGGCCGTAGAATTATTCGAGTGCGCCGTTGCAAATCTTCGCGCGGCTCGCGTCCGCGCGCGAATTCAGAATCCGATCATTGGAGTCCATTGACACGCGATCAAGTACGCCGAATTTTTAGCCGGATCAGACCTAAAGTTTCGACTTTACGGCATGAACCCGGGTCAATAGCGTTTTTGCGTCGGTTTGATATCGTTATCCCAATGGAGCCGTGATGCTTTTGCGATCCTGGCTATGTGTTTTCACGATTGGGGCGAGTATTGGGATTTCGCTTGGAGCCGACGCCGCGGAGCGGACGCCCGTCAAATTCGTCATGGACTGGGCTTTCGAGGGCGCGCAGGCGATTTGGACGGTCGCCGCCGAAAGCGGCTGCTTTCAGCAGAGCGGACTGGACGTGAAGATTGATCGCGGCTTCGGCTCCGGCGACGCCGTCAGCAAGGTTGCATCAGGCGCCTACGACATCGGGGTGTCCGATTTCAACAGCCTGATAGGCTACAATGGCGCCCACCCCAACGAGAAGCTCATCACCACGTTCGTCATCAGCGACCTGTCGCCGACTTCGGTCGTCACGTTGAAGCGGAACCATATCAGCAAGCCACAGGACCTTGTGGGGAAGCGGATTGGTGATGCGCAGGGCGAAGCGAGCCGGGTGTTGTTCCCGGCCTTCGCCAAGGCGAACGGGATCGATCCAGCCGCCGTCACCTGGGTGACGATCGCCCCCAACCTGCGCCAGACGACGCTGCTTCAAGGACAGTCGGACGCCGCGGCGGGGCATCTGTTCACGGTGATCACCGGGTTGCGTGCGCTGGGCGTCAAGGACGACGATATGGTCTTGCTGCCCTACGCGGAGTGGGGTGTGAACGCGTTCGGTAATTCGGTGATCGTGAAGCCGGAATGGGCGGCGGCGCATGCCGACGTCATGCGGGCATTCGTCAAATGCGCGGTCGTGGGTATCAAAGGTTCGATCGCCGATCCCAGACACGCCATTGCGACGCTGAAGAAGTTTAATTCTCTGCTCGACGATAAGATCGAGAGCGCGGCACTTGAGTTTTCGACGACGAAGGCCGTTCTCACCGAGGATGTGAAAAAGCACGGCTTGAGCGCCATGGAGCCGGGTCGACTCGATCGCGTGCTGGCGCAGGTTTCCGAGGCGCTGCAAATCACGAAGCCGGCGCCGTCCGATGTGTGGACTGCGGCCTACCTGCCGCCGCGCGAAGAGTTGATGTTGGCTCAGTAACGGCCCGCGATCAGAACGTCCTGCGCGGATCGCGCGCACCGGACCTGCGCTTCGGTTTGCCGGTCAGTTGGCTACGATTGCCGCAACCCAATCGCAATTGCCTTTCTGTACGCCATAGATGCTACCCCAATCACTGGCGTTGGCCTTTTGGCGCGGTTGAAGTTGCAGCCTGAAACTCTGAACCTCGTTCGTCTTCGCAGTTGAAAACGAATGCACCCCAACGGAGGCGGGCCACGGGGTGATCACGCTCGTGCTGGCGTCCTGGATGCTGAACACATACTCGTCGGGATAGATCTTCAATGTTCCACCCCTGAGGCCGCCGAGCGCGTCATCGCCCGGAATCGTGAAGGCATTGCCGATGGAGCCCTTCGCGAGCAGCCGCCAATCCGGGATGTCTTTCGATTGCGCCGTCAACGGAATGACCAGGAAGTGAAGATTTCCCGTTTCACGCGCCGCGAGCTCGTCACATGCCTTCATGGCGGACAACAACCAGTCGAAATCGCCGTCCGCGGTCGCGGCCGGCGGACTTATGGGCGAGCTGGCCGCGACCGCCGGACGTTGCGGCGGCGGTGCCAGGTAGATGGCGCCGGCTGCCGCAACAACTAAAATCACGACCACGGCGGCAATCGCGATGGCAAGGAGCCGCGCCGGGTTGCGAGCGCCGCAACGCTCGCACGCCGGCGCGAGAAGCGGAACCGTCTCGCCACACTCTCGGCATTCACTGGACATCATCCGACCCATCCGATCCTGTTGGGCGGCACTTCACGCAAATTCCGCGCCCATTTTCAATGGAAAAGGCCGGGGTGCGCGGGTTGCATCGACTGGCTGGCTCACGGCTGTGGCGCGGATTATCCGGTTCCAGGCTTGAATGCATCTGCCGGGCGTGTTTGCGGGCCGGTACGATGACTGTATCTTGATTCGTCAGAAGCGGACCGGCGGGGATCATGGATGTCGCAGACGCGAGAGATCAAGTCACGATTGGGCGCCATACTGCGCTCGACCAGCGGCAATTTTCTCGAACAGTTCGATTTCTTTCTGTTCGGCTTCTATGCGTCCGACATCTCGAAGGCGTTCTTCCCGACTGGCAACCCGGTCACCGCCCTGATGCTGACCTTCACGACGTTCTGGCTCGGCGCCCTGATGCGGCCGATCGGCGCCGTCGTGCTCGGCCCCTATCTGGACCGGATCGGGCGCCGCAAGGGCCTGATCGTCACCCTTTCCATTATGGCGCTTGGCACCATCGCAATCGCAGTTGCGCCGACTTACCAGCAGATCGGCCTCGCGGCCCCGGTATTCGTACTGCTCGGTCGGCTGCTCCAGGGCTTCTCCGCGGGCGTCGAGATCGGCGGCGTGTCGATCTATTTGTTTGAGATTTCGACCCCCGGCAACAAGGGCTTCTACACGTCGTTCCAGTCGGCGAGCCAGCAGGTCGCCATTCTAGTCGCCGCGCTCCTCGGCCTCGCCCTGAAGCTGTCGCTGCCGGACGTCGAGGTTGCCACCTGGGGCTGGCGCATTCCGTTCCTCATCGGGTGCCTGATCGTGCCGTTCATCTTTGTGATCCGGCGTTCGCTCGAGGAGACGCCAGAATTCCTTGCCCAGACCAAGCATCTCAGCACGGCCGATATTCTCTCCTCGGTGGCGGAGAACTGGCAGACCGTATTTCTCGGGATGAACCTCGTCGCGCTCACCACGGTGATGTTCTATTTCATCACCGTCTACACGCCGACCTTCGGCAAGGACCAGCTTCATCTTGCCGAAGTCGACAGCCTTCTGGTCACCGCGTGCGTTGCCGTCACCAACTTCATCTGGCTGCCGGTCGGCGGCGCGATCTCCGACCGTATCGGCCGCAAGCCGGTGCTGCTAGCAGTGTCGCTGCTTGCGCTCCTTACCGCCTATCCGGCGCTGGCGTGGCTGGTGGCGAATCCGAGCCTTGCCAAGATGCTGTTCGTGGAACTCCTGTTCTCGTTCTATTTCGGCATTTACAACGGCGCCATGGTAGTGGCCCTGTCGGAGATCGTACCGGCGCATGTGCGCGCCTCGGGATTTTCCCTCGCCTATAGCCTCGCCACTGCGCTGTTCGGCACGTTCACGCCGCTGGCCGCCACATTCCTGATCCGCGCCACCGGCAACCAGGCCTCGCCGGGCTTCTGGCTGATGTTCGCGGCCTATTGCAGTCTGATGGCGACAGCGGCGTTCTATCGCTCCAACGCGCCGGCGGCGGTGCCCGCGGCCGCCATCGCGTGAGGGAGCAACAACGGAAATCCGAATGGCGGACCTGACGCAGAAATACGATGTCCTGGTGGCGGGCGGCGGCAACGCGGCACTGTGCGCCGCCATCGCGGCGCGGCGGGCAGGCGCGACCGTTCTGGTCTTGGAGGCGGCGCCCAAGTTCTACCGCGGCGGCAATACCCGGCATACGCGCAACCTGCGCTGTGCCCATGATGCGGCGACCAAGGAACTGACCGGCCCCTATTCGGAGGAGGAATTCTTCGACGACCTCCTGCGCGTGACCGGCGGCCAGACCGACGAGCCGCTCGCCCGCCACATGATCCACGAATCCAAGGAGATGTTGGGTTGGATCGCGGAGCAGGGCGTGCGCTTCCAGCCGTCGCTAGGCGGCACGCTGAGCCTCGGACGGACCAATTCATTCTTTCTCGGCGGCGGGCGCGCGATGCTCAATGCCCTTTATCAGACTGCCGAGCGCCTCGATGTCGAAGTCGCATACGACGCCGAAGTAATCGACCTCGACATCCAGGACGGCATGTTTCTGTCGGCGACGGTCGCGCGCGGCGCCGAGCGGACGGTTGTGCGCGCGGCCGTACTTGTCGCGGCCTGCGGCGGCTTCGAATCAAATTTCGAGTGGCTCAAGCAATACTGGGGCGCGCCGGCGGACAATTTCCTGATCCGCGGCACGCCCTACAATCGCGGGACCGTCCTCAAGCTCCTGCTCGACAAGGGGGTCGAGGAAATCGGCGATCCGACCCAGTGCCACGCGGTCGCGATCGACGCGCGCGCGCCCAAATTCGACGGCGGCATCATCACCCGGCTCGACTGCGTGGTGTTCGGCATCGTGGTGAACCGCAACGCCCAACGCTTCTATGACGAAGGCGAGGACGTGTGGCCGAAGCGCTACGCCATCTGGGGGCGCCTGGTGGCCGGCCAGCCCGACCAGATCGCCTACATTATCTTCGACGCGTCCTCGCTCCACATGTTCATGCCGTCGCTCTATCCGGCCATCGCGGCGCCGACCATCCGCGAACTCGCCGTCAAGTTCGAGCTCGACCCCGACGCGCTCGACGCGACAGTGCAGAGTTTCAATGCCGCGGTGCGGCCCGGCACCTTCGACCACACCATCCTCGACGACTGCCGCACCGAAGGACTGAGCCCGCCGAAGAGCCACTGGGCGCGGCGCATCGAAACGCCGCCGTTCTACGGCTATCCGGTGCGCCCCGGCATTACCTTCACGTATCTCGGAACCCGCGTGAACAAGGACGCCCGCATGTTGATGAAGGATGGCAAACCCTCGGCCAACATGTTCGCGGCCGGCGAAATCATGGCCGGCAACGTGCTCGGCCGCGGCTATGCGGCCGGCATCGGCATGACGATCGGCAGCGTGTTCGGCCGCATCGCGGGTCGGGAGGCCGCCGCCAATGCACGGAACTAAAGTCCTCGCCGAGGCCGACAGGCTGATGACGGTGTGCAATTCCTGTCGCTATTGTGAGGGCATCTGCGCGGTGTTTCCGGCCATGGAAATGCGCCGCTCGTTTCCGGACGGCGATCTCAATTATCTCGCCAATCTGTGCCACGGTTGCGGCGCCTGCTACGACGACTGCCAGTTCTCGCCGCCCCACGAATTCGCCGTCAACGTGCCGAAGGTGCTGGCTCAGGCCCGCAGCGATTCCTATGCCGCCTATGCGTGGCCGCGCGCATGCGCGGGCCTGTTCGCCCGCAACGGCCTCGTCATCGCCGTCAGTGCGGCGCTGGGCGTTGCGGTCTTCGTCCTCGGCTTCGCTGCAGCGAATGACCGGTCTGTGCTGTTGGGCGTCCATTCCGGCCCCGGCGCGTTCTATGCGCTGATGCCGCACCGCGCCATGGCGCTGCTGTTCGGCGCGGCATTCGTCTACGCGGTGGTGGCGATCGCCATGGGGATGCGCAATTTCTGGTGCGACATCGGCGAGCCGCTTGGCGCTCTGGCAGATCCGCCCGCGCTCCGCCAAGCGGTCTCGGACGGCGCGACGCTACGTTATCTCGACGGCGGCGGCGCCGGCTGCCTCAACGGGGAAGAGCGCGGCAATGACAACCGCAAATTCTTCCATCACCTGACCTTCTACGGCTTCCTGCTGTGCTTCGCATCGACCTGCGTGGCGACGCTCTACCACTATCTTCTCGCGCGCGAAGCGCCCTACCCGTGGTTCGACCTGCCGGTGCTGCTCGGGACCGTGGGCGGCGTCGGGCTCGTGGTCGGCCCGGCGGGGATGCTGGCAGCTAAATTTCATCGCGACCCCGCCATGTCGGACGAGCTGCGCTTCGGCATGGAGACCGCGTTTATCGTCATGCTGCTGCTGACGAGCCTCTCCGGCCTGCTACTCCTGGTGTTGCGCGACAGTCCCGCCATGGGACTGCTGCTGGCGGCGCATCTGGGCGTCGTGTTCGCGCTCTTCATCACCATGCCGTATGGCAAGTTCGTGCACGGGTTCTATCGGCTGCTCGCCCTTGTGCGCTATGCCAAGGAACGCCGCGCCTTGGCGCAGGGGCACGCCACGGCATGAGGTGCGAGGCGAACGTCGGGCCTAAAATGGGGCGCGACAGCAACCGTACCCCTTGGTACCATCCGGCCCGTTTTCGAGTGAATGAGGGAAACATGAAATCGACATTGCGGCTGGCGACGGCGATTCGCATTCTCGCTTTGGGGGTGGTCGTCGGCGCCGCGCCGGGTCTTGCGCAAGCCCAGGTCCGCGCGCCGCTTGAGACCATGCAGATCGAAGATCAGCCAGGCTATGAGCCCGACCCCTCGGCAGAGCGACCGCCCGCCGCCTATCAGCGCCAGGCGGTGTTCTATCGTACCTCCGAGGCGCCGGGCACCATCATCGTCCAAACGTCCGAGCGTTTTCTATATGTGGTGCAGCCCAATAACCGCGCGCTGCGCTATGGCATCGGGGTCGGTCGCGACGGCTTCCAATGGTCTGGCTTGTTAAAGATCTCCCGCAAGGCGGAGTGGCCCGACTGGGTTCCGCCGCCCGAGATGATCGCGCGCCAGCCTTATCTGCCGCGCTTCATGGCCGGCGGGCCTGGCAATCCGCTGGGTGCCCGCGCACTCTATCTCGGCAACACGGTGTACCGCATCCACGGCACCAATCAGCCGCAGACCATTGGCCAGTCGGTCTCTTCCGGCTGCTTCCGCTTGGTCAACCCGGATGTGGCTGACCTTTATGACCGCGTTGCGGTTGGCGCCAAGGTGATCGTGCACCAGAATCCGGAAATGTAGCGAGCGATATGCCATGACAAGTGTTTTCCAATTGCCGATGCGCGCCTGTGGCATCGCGGCGGCGCTCGCCGCGCTCGCGCTATCGGCGTCACCTGGCTCCGCGCAAACGCTCGCCGCGATCAAGCAGCGCGGCGCGCTTGTCTGCGGCGTCAGCGAAGGCGTCATCGGATTTTCGAGCCAGACCGACAAGGGCTGGAGCGGATTCGACGTCGACCTGTGCCGCGCGCTTGCGGCCGCGATATTCAACGACGCTACCAAGGTGCGCTACGTCCCGCTCACCGCGGTCGATCGCTTCGCTGCATTGCAAGCCGGCACCATCGATGTGTTGTCGCGCAATACGACCTGGACGATGGCCCGCGAGATCGAGCTCAAGCTCATATTCCCGGCGACCACTTACTATGACGGCCAGGGCTTTCTGGTGCGCCAGTCCCGCAACGCCGCGTCTGCCTTGGAACTCGACAACACCAAGGTGTGCGTGCAGAGCGGCACCACGACCGATCTCAATCTCGCCGACTTCTTCCGCGCCAATACGATCAAGTTCGAACGCGTCGCCTTCGTGACCGCGAGCGAAGCCGTGAAGGCCTACGATGCCGGGCGCTGCGACGTTTTCACCAGCGACGTGGCGCAACTCTATGCGGAGCGGCTTACGCTCGCCAAGCCCGACGATCACGTCATACTGCCGGACGTTATCTCCAAGGAGCCGCTCGGCCCGGCGGTGCGACAGGGCGATGAGCAATGGGCCGATATCGTCAAATGGACGGTGTTCGCGCTGATCAATGCGGAGGAACTCGGCGTCTCGTCGCGGACCATTGATCAGGCGTTGAACTCAGACAAGCCGGACATCAAGCGCCTCGTCGGTAGCGAGGGCAGCTTCGGCGAGAAGGCCGGCCTTACCCGCGATTGGGCCGTGCGAATCATCCGCAGCGTCGGAAACTACCGCGAGATGTTTGAGCGCAACGTCGGTGTCGAGTCCCGCCTCGGCATTCCGCGCGGGCTCAATCAGCTCTGGACCAATGGCGGGATCGTTTACGCCCCGCCGATCAGGTGAACCGGCTACCTGTGATCACACCCCGCCGCCAGGCACGAAGCAGCGAATGTAAAACGTATTGCCGCCCTGGCGGACGTACCACACCACGGCCTCGCCCACCGGGTTGCCGGCGTTGTAAACGATCGCCTCCGGCGGGACTTGGCGCCATTCGCCCTCGATCGGAACCCAATAGCCGTCGCTGCGGATGTCGTAAGAGGTGCGATGGCCGTCGGAAATATCGCAACACGGCACGCCATGGGGACTGCGCACGCTCTTGAACCACGACCGGACGCTGTCCGGAACTTCGTTGTACTGGCCGTTATCGAATGCCAGTGCCGCGTAGGGAAGGCTCGTCAAGGCAGCAATAGTCAATCCACGCATGATCATGCGCATGTTGTCGTTCCTCGCATGTGTTAGCCGCATGAACGGTATTCGGAGACGCTCCGACCGTGCCAGGTTGCGGCGATTCCTGTTGGTGACTTACACCACGGGTGGGCACGCTCGTTTCGTGCTCACGCTCAACGATTAAGCAATATCCGCGCCAAAGGTTCCTTGCCCCTGCTTGAGCTGGTGTGTGCTGCGCGCAGTTCTTGACGCGTGTGCTATTCCTGCATCACTGAAAGTTCGCCGGTACCGTCCGGACCATTGCCCCGGTCCGGGGATACCGCCGCCGGATGCTGGCGCCCGATTTCAGCGAGGCCTTCGACCCATGACGAACACGGTAACGACCTCGGCGCCCCGAGCGAGTTCGCATGTGACCGAGGCGGCGGCGCTGGATTGGGCAGCCGGCGTGTTCACCGAACTGCCGGTCGCCGGTCTGCTCGCCGCGCGTCCGCTTCGTTGTGATCCGCAGCACGGTCGGATGACCGTCTCATTCGAGGCGCGGCGCGAGTTCTGCAATCTGATGGGTTCGGTCCAGGGCGGCATGCTGGCCGCCATGCTGGATCTCGTCATGGCGTTCGCGGTGCTGTGCACCCTCGAAGACGGTCACGTCGTACCGTCATTGGAAATGAAGACGAGTTTCATCGCGCCCGCCCGCGCCGGTGAGATCACGGGCGACGGGACGCTGGTGCGCAAGGGCCGCAGTATCGCATTCATGGAAGGCCGCCTCATCGATCCGCAGGGCAAGCTGCTTGCCACCGCAAGCGCCACCGGGCAGATCAGACCGCGCCCAGCGCCGATACCGTAAGCCGCGGGGTGCGCGGCGCGCCTAATAGGACCGAACCATCGGGGATTAGCGCATGAGCCTGCCGCAAACCGCCTTTCCGCCCCCGTTCAACGTGACCCGCGCTAGCCATGCGGTAATCTCCGTAACGGACCTCGCCAGAAGCCGCGCCTTCTATGTGGACGGGATCGGCCTTGTGGTCAGCGACGAAACCGGGGACGCAATCTGGCTGCGCGGCGTCGAGGAAGCCGCCCATCACAGCTTGGTGCTCAAACAGGCGCCAGGCCATGCCGTCGCCGAGCGGGTCGGCCTGCGGGTCTATGGCGAGGACGACCTCGACCGCGCCAAGGCGTATTTCGACAAGGCGGGCCTGCCGGCACGGTTTGTCGAGGTGCCGCATCAGGGCCGCACGCTGCACGCCGCCGATGCGGTCGGGACGCCGCTTGAACTGTGTGCCACCATGACGACGATGCCGCGCCTCACCGTCGCGTTCGACAAATGGAAGGGGGCGAACCCGCAACGCATCGATCATTTTCAGATTCTTGGTACCCGACGTGCCGCGCGCATGCACGTTCTACGCCGGTATCGGGTTTCGCCTGTCTGAATATATCTGCCCGGACGATTCCGACGAACTCCTGTTCGTGTTCCTGCAACGCAAGGGCAATCCGCACGACATCGTATTCGCCAATGGTACCGGACCGCGGCTGCATCATTTCGCCTTTACGGTTTCGGAAGCGGCCCGCCTCTTCCTCGCCTGTGACATGCTCGGTTGCCTCGGCTTCGGCAAGCGGCTCGAGCATGGCCCCGGCCGACACGGCCCCGGTCACGCGCTGTTCGTTTATTTCCGCGACCCTGACGGCCATCGCATCGAATTGTTCAACACCCATTACCAGATGATGGACATCGAGAACGAGCCGGTGCGGTGGAACGCCTCCTATACGCGTCAGCGTGGTTGGGGGCTGCCGCCGCAACGCAAGTGGCATTTCGAAGCCTCGCGCTTCGAGGGCGTCGCGCCACGCGATCCGGCACGGATCCCGGATCCGTACACGCTGGAGAAGTATCTTGCCGAGCAGGCGGCGTCGTGATGGTCCCGCCTTGTCGCGACCGCGGCCGCCCGCGTAAGGTCAGGGCCATGAAGCTCGCAAGTTAAACTGTCGGCGACAAAAGCGGATTTGGGGTTGTGGCGCGCGTCGGTCACCGCAATCCGCCGGTCTAAGGCGGGCGACGTGCTGGAAGTTGAGATTTCCGGGATTGGAAGGCTGCGCAACCCGGTCATCGACGAATAATGACGAGCCATCGCCAAAGAACTCAGCGCCCGAAAGAGTCATGGCCGGAACATCGTCCGGCCATGACGAAATGTTGGTCCTGAACGGTTATCAGATGCCGCGATTCCAGTAGTCGTAATACCGCTCGATATTGGCGGGCAGGAAAGCGCCGTAGCCGCCGAGGCCTTCGTATTGCGGCAGCTTGATATCCTTGATGGCGTCGCCATAGTTCTTACCCGCATCGACCGCCTTCTTGACCTCGGCCGACAGCGCCTGGAGATATTCCAGGTGTTCCTTGACGTCGTCCTTGGTGCCGATCTGGCGGCCGCCGGGTCCCGGATGGCCGGGGATCAGGCGGTCCCAATCCATGCCGAGGATTTTCTGAATCGAGGTCTCGAGCTCGGGCAGATACTCGTCCGCCATGATCCGGAACTCCACGGCGTGGAGCGGCAGGAAATCGACCACGAAAATGATCTTCTCCTTGGGCAGCCGCATGATCAACGAATTGTCCGAGTGGTTCTTGCCGAGATAGAGCAGTTCCAGCGTGGTGCCGCCGAGCTTGATGGTCTTCTGCTTGTCGACGACCTCGTCCGGAATCACGATATCGGGATTCTTGCGCTCCTGCAGGATCGTCTTGGCATTCTTCTGGGCGACGAAGGTGGCGCCGAGGTCCTTGAACGGCTTGCCGCCGGCGATATGGTCGTAGTGGCTGTGGCTGTAAATCACGTATTTGATCGGCGCCTGGGTGACCTTGCGGATTTCCGCGATGTAGGTCGTTACCGCCTCGGGTCGCCGCTCCCCGATCGGGTCGGTTGCGATCACGCCCTGGGGCGTGACGATGAACATCGCCTGATGACCCTGATAGCGGAAGATGTAGACGCCGTCGGTGCCGTCGACCTTGGTGGTCGAGAACGTCGGCGGCGGGGTTTGGGCACCGGCCGGCAACGCGGCTGCGGCCAGGGCGCACGTGAACAGTGCGGTAGCAAGACGCATCATGATTTTTTCTCCCCGAGTTCTTTGTTGAGGCCTATGCGATCCACGCACAAGCTTTACTTAGGCGCGACGACGTCCGGGCGGCCCGATGAGGGCAGGGCGTACCGGCGTAATTTTGCCCGCAGATGCTTTAGCATGCCGCAATTCGCCACGTCATCGGCCATACATGTCCTTTCGGTCAGGGTCGGCCGTCAGCCGCAATACTTCTCACGAGCCGACCGTTTGCCTGTATAATGACGCTTGCACGGCTGGGGGATCGGCCCGGGGCCAGCCGCAAACGAGGAATTGATGTCAGCTCTCTCCGTCAGGATGGCACTCATCGCCATATCGCTCGGCGCGCAAACCGCGATTGCGCTCGCCGACGGTCCGCCGACGCTCAACGTCAGTCCGAGTTGCGATGCGGCGGCGCGCGGCGCGATCGTCATCGGGCGCGACAAGCAAGCATGTATGGCCGATGAGAACGCGGCTCTCGACGTGCTGAAGAAGAACTGGGCGCAATACAACGCCAAGGACAAGGTGCAGTGTGTCGGCAACGTGCGGACCGGCGGTCCGGCGAGCTATGTCGAGCTGTTGTCCTGCCTGGAGATCATGCGGGATGCCAAGGCGATCCGCGAGACCGATCCGCTCGAAAGCCCGTTGCCGGGTTCGCTATCGACGTCCGATCCGACTGCGCCGCCTGCGCCCCACGCGAGATCCCGCCGCCACAAACATGAGCAGCGCAGCTAGGCGCTGAACTGCGGGCGCGATATCATCTCGCATACGCGCGGTTTGAAGCGCCCGGTGGCCGCCGACACGGTCTGCCGACGCCTGAAGTCGCGTGTGACGCTGCCCTCGGTTGAGATAAAGGCAGCGCACCAGTTGGGAGGACATCGTCCGAATGGCCGTTATGGAGACGGACGCCGATCGTGCGATCACGGCGCGCAACGCCAGCAAGTTCTTTTTGGACGGTGCCGCGGTAGCGTTCCGCCAACTAACCCTCAATGTTTGCAATCAGGAAATCCTCTGCGTTGTCGGACCGAGCGGCTGCGGCAAGACCACGTTTTTGCGCTGCATCGCCGGCCTCATCGATCTGAGCGAAGGAGAGCTCACGGTCGCCGGCAGAAAAGTCGCCGGGCCGCCCAAGGGCGTGGCCATGGTGTTCCAGCATTTCGGGCTGTTGCCGTGGAAGACGGTTTTCCAGAATGCAGCGTTCGGCCTCGCCATGGCGGGCGCGCCGCAAGCCCAAATCGCCGAGCGGGTGAGGCACTACCTTGACCTCGTCGGCCTCACGGGTTTCGAACGCCAGTATCCCTACCAGCTGTCGGGCGGCATGCAGCAGCGCGTCGGTCTCGTGCGCGCACTTGCCGTCAATCCGTCGATCTTGCTGATGGATGAGCCGTTCGCGGCGCTCGATGCGCAGACCCGCGAAATCCTCCAGGATGAGCTCCTCCAGCTCATGCAGCGGCCTGACGAGCGCAAGACCATGGTGTTCATCACCCACTCGATCGACGAGGCGATCGTGCTCGGCGACCGCATCGCCGTGATGACGGCGCGGCCCGGCCGCATCAAGGAGGTGCTCGACATTCCGTTCGGCTGCCCGCGCGACGTCGAGGCGGTGCGCTCGGACCCGAGGTTTGCCGAGTTGCGCTCCCACATTTGGCGGCAGTTGCACACGGCGCGGCCACAGCGCGCGCCGGCCGCGAGCGAGGTGGCCTGACCATGACGGTGCAGACCCATGATCAGCCGGCGTTGCTCGACGGCATCAGCGAGGATCGCGCGCGCGCCCAGAAGGTCGCGACCGCGCGCCGCCGGCGCCGCCAACTGCAGGAGATCGCGATCCGGCTCGGCTCGCTCGCAGTGGTGCTCGGCATCTGGCAGATCTACGGCGCCAGGGTCGATCCGGTACTGTTCACCACCCCGAGCGCAATCGCGTCGGCGGCCGTCGCCATGATCGCGAGCGGCGAATTGTGGACCTATCTGGCGCCGAGCCTCGTCGTGCTGGCGCTCGGCCTCACCGCCGCGTCGGTCATCGGCATCGCGACCGGCCTCCTGCTGGCGCGGTTTTGGGTGCTTGATGTGGCGCTCGGCGTCTACATCACGTTCTTGTATTCCACCCCGACGGTTGCGCTGGTGCCGCTGATCGTGCTGTGGGCGGGATTCGAGATCACCGCCAAGGTCATCATCCTGTTCCTGTTCGCGTTCTTCCCGATGGCGATCAACACCTATCAGGGGGTGAAAAACGTCGATCCGCGCCTGATCGAGGTCGGCCGCGCGTTCCGCTGCAACGAGAGGCAACTGTGGGTCAATATCGTGCTGCCGGGCGCCTTGCCGTTCATCGTGACAGGCTTGCGGCTTGCGGTCGGCCGCGGCTTGATCGGCATGGTGCTGGCCGATCTCTATACGGCGATCTCGGGTATCGGTTACTTGATCGTGCGTACAGCCTCGACCTATCAGGTCGACAAGATGTTCGTGCCGATCGTGACGCTCGGCGTACTGGGCGTCACCTTGACGGCGCTGCTGCGGGTGCTGGAGCTTAAGGTCGCGCCCTGGACGGCGGCCGGCCACGGAGACTAGCGCTCCTGAAAAATTGCAGACGTTTCGGACAGCACATGCGTAAGTGCGAAGGCTCATGAGAAGCGATAATCACGATCAAACGTGGTGAGGAAACATGTCCAGCATTCCCCGCGACGGCGCCAGGCGACGCATCGGTATTGGTCTTGCATTGGTTTGCAGCATGGTGGCGAGCGGCGCCGCCGCGCAGACCGCCTGCAAGGGTCCGCCGCGCAAGCTCAACGTCGGGGTGTCGGTATCGCCTCCCAACGTGGTGCACACCACCGCCTATGTGGCCAAGGAGCTCGGCATCTTTGCCCAGCACTGCATCGACGCCAACATCATCCAGTTCGACGGCGGTAGTTCGCCGGCCGCTTCGGTGGCTCTCACCCAAGGCAACACCTTCGCGACCGTGAGCGATGTCCAGGTCGGTCGCGGCATGAAGGTCCAGCAGATTTGGGGGCTCGCCCCGAAGGCCCCGCAAGCCTACGTGGTGTCCGAGAGCATCAAGACGTTTGCCGATCTCAAAGGCAAGCGGCTTTCGGCTGCCGGCGGTGGCGTCGGCAGCTTCAATTGGCGCATCGGCCGCGAGGCGCTCGCCAAGGCCGGGCTCACGGTCGATGACGCCCAGTTCATCTCCCAGGGCACCGCCGGCCGGCTCGCCGGCTTGGTGGCTGGGCAGATCGACGCCGTCTCGCTGCATCCGGAAGATGCCTTCATGGCCATAAAACAGAAGCCCGGCTTGAGCATTCTCACCCAGGTAGCCGACCTGATGCCGCTCTACAGCTTCAACTCCTACGGGGTGTCGCTCGACACGATCGCCAAGGACCGTCCGCTGGTCGTCGAGTTCGTCGCCGCCATGGTGGAGGCCAACCGCACCATCTACAGCGACAAGGAGCGGGTCGTTCCGATCATGGTTGCCGCGACCCAGAAGCCGCGCGACGCCGTCGAATATGCCTGGGACGCCCTGACCCGCAACTGCATCTGGTCCGTCAACGCGGGCTACGATCCCGAGCGCACCCAGTGGACCATCGACCATGATGCCGCCGCCGGCGATATCGATCCGACCAAAAAGCCTGCGGTCGATCAGGTCGTTGACGAAAAGATCGGCGCCGACGGGGTCGCCGCCGCCGGCGGCCGCATGACCATGGGCAATTGCAAGCTGTGACCGCCGCCGCTTTCGCGGCGGCGCAGACCAACCCGAGGATCGCCCGACATGACCATCAGCATTTCCGGTCCACCTGGCGCGGTGTCGTGGGAGGAGGTGCGCGGCAGGCTCGACCAGAACGGGCCGTTCAGCAACATGTTCGACACGCCGCTCTACCGCGATGCCGTATGGGAGCAGTTCTCCAGGGACGAATATGCGCGGCGCTACGCGGCGTTGCGTGCCAAGATGCGCGAGCACCGGCTTGACGTCGTCATTGTACCGGGCGGCCCGAGCCATTGGAGTTTCGGCGGCGGCATGACCTGGCTCACCGGCCATTGGGAGTGGCACGCGGTTTCGTCCTACGTAGTGGTGCCGCTCGCGGCGGAGCCGACCTTGATCTTTTCCATGGGCGGCACCCACGCGGAGGCGGTGCGCCGCCAGGTTGAGCCCGCGCTCCGCGACGTGCGCCAGAGCCGCGGCGGGCGTTATGCCGAGGTGATGGTCGAGCGGATCAAAGAGCTCCGGATTGAAAAGCCGCGGATCGGCCTCGTCGAAATCGATCCCCGCCACAAGGACTACATGCCGGTCAACCAATACAATGACCTGCGCGAAGGACTGCCGGGGGCCGAAATCGTGTTCACCCGCAGCTTCATTCACGACCTCGTCGTCATCAAGAGCGAGGCGGAACTCGATTGCGTGCGCCGCGCCGGCACATTGTGCGCGCGCGCCATGGAGGCGATGGTGGCGGCGGCCAAGCCCGGCGCGACCGAGTTCTGATCTGCGCGGCGCCGCGGGCTCCGCGATCCTGCAGGGCGGCGGCGATATCGATTTTCTCATCATCGGATCGACCCCGATGGCGAACCCCGCCATGTTCTTCGGCAATCCGCGGCCGTCCGAGCGCAAGCTGCGCAAGGGCGACATCGTCATCATGGAACTCGCGGCGGGGTACCGGGGCTATACGGCCCAGATCGGTTCGCCGATCTGCGTCGGCGAGCCGACCGACATGGTGAAGAAGTTCTGGCGCGAGATCACGCTGCCGGGATACCAGCGCATTATCGCCGAGATCAGGCCCGGCAACCCGATCGACAATGTCCGTATTGCGGCGCAGTTCTTCCGCCGGAACGGCGTACAGTCGCGGCCAACCCAGATCCACGGCATCGACATCGTCACTGCGACGCCGCACGTGTTTGCCGAACGCACCGAGGCGCGTGACGACGACAAGATATTCAAGCCCGGCATGGTGACCATGGCGGAGCCCAACCCGGTCACTGCCGACGGCCTGTTCGGGATATTCCTCGGCCACACCTTCATCGTGACCCCGGACGGCCACGAAGCGGTCGACGACTTCCCGTTGGAACTCGCGGTGGCGTGAGTGCGATGACGCGTGTGTGACCAAGCGTCATCTTCAATTCGCCCGTGCTAACTGCGATGATTGTCGGCAATCATTGTCGGGGGCCGCCAACGGATGCGGCCCGGCAAGCAGACATCAGGGGGAACCGCCCATGCCAAAGCTCGGCTGGCACGTCATAATCGGCGCCGCTGCGTTCATCCTCGGAGCGTTTCAAAGCGCGCTCGCGCCCGCTCTCGCGCAGACGTGCGGCGGCCCACTGCGCAAGATCAATATCGGCGTCCCGGTGGCTCCGCCCAACGTGGTCCATACCGCGCCCTATGTGGCGAAAGCGCTGGGCTTTTTTGCGAAGCGCTGCATCGACTCCAACATCATACAGTTCGACGGCGGCCTTGCCGGCACCTCGGTCACGGCGGTCGGCCAGGGCTCGGCGATCTCGACGCTTCCGGATACCGCCATTGCCCAGGGCCTGAAGGCCAAGCAGATTCTGGGGTCTCGCCCCGCGCCCGCCTCAGGCCTATGTGGTGAGCGCCGACATCAAGACGCCCGCCGATCTCAAGGGCAAGCGGCTGTCGGCCGCCGGCGGCATCGGGGGTTTCAACTGGCTGGTTGGCCGCGAGGTGCTGCGCCTTGGCGGTCTCGGCGCCGACGACGTTCAGTTCATCTCTCAGGGCACCGCCGGAAGATTGCCGGGCTTCGTCGCCGGTCAGATCGACGCCGTCGCGCTGCACCCTGAGGATCTCCACGTCGTCCAGCAACGCAAGCCCGGCGCCCATGTCCTGATCATGGTGTCCGACCTGTGGCCGCAATACAGCTTCAACGCGTACGGTGCCGCCGACTCGATGATCGCCAAGGATCATGACCTGCTGCGCGATACCATCGCGGCCATGATCGAGGCCAACCGCACCATCTACCGCGACAAAGACAAAGTGCTGCCCATCATCGTGGAGGCAACTCAGAAGCCGCGCGAGGCCGTGGAGTTTGCAATCGGGGCGCTAACCAAGAACTGCGTGCTGTCGGTAAATTCCGGCTTCGTGCGCGAGCGCACCGAATGGACTCACCAGAACAACATCGACATTGGCGATATTCCATCCGAGAAGAAACTGACGTTCGACCAGATTGCGGACCGCAGGCTTGCCGATGAAGCGGTCGCGACACTCGGCGGCCCGGCCACCATCGATGGTTGCAAGGACTGAGACATGAACGAAGTCAAACCCCGCCGCACATTTCTGCCGTGGGAGGAGTTACGCACGCGGCTCGACGAGGGGCCGCACTTCAACACCATGCGCGGCACGCCGTATTATCGCGACGCCGTGTACCAACAGTTCTCCAAGGAAGAATATGCCCGCCGCTACGCGGCACTGCGCGCCAAGATGGCCGACCAAAATCTTGATTGCGTCCTCGTGCCGGGTGGTCCGAGTCATTGGAGCTTTGGGGGCGGCATGTTGTGGCTCACCGGCCACTGGGAATGGCACGCGCTGTGCTGCTACGTGGTGGTGCCGCTTAAAGGTGACCCGACGCTCGTCTATTCCATGAGCGGCACTCATGCGGAGGCGGTGCGGCGCGAGACCGCTGCCGCGCTCTCCGACGTACGCGGCAGTCGCGGCGGCCAATACGCCGAGGTCATGGCGGACCGGATCGTCGAACTTGGCCTTGAGCGCGGCCGGATCGGGCTCCTCGAGATCGATCCGCGTCACAAGGACTACATGCCGGTCAACCAGTACGAAACCCTCAAGCGGCGGCTGCCCGGGGCCGAACTCGTATTTACTCAGGGATTCATCCACGAGTTGCTGTCGGGCCACAGCAACGAGGAACTCGATTGCGTGCGCGTCGCCGGCAAGCTTTGCGAGAACGCCATGAACGCCATGGCGGCGCGGGCTAAGCCGGGCGTCACCGAATACGAGCTACGCGCCGCGGCGGGCGCCGCAATCCTGGAAGGCGGCGGCGATATCGATTTCCTCATCATTGGCACGACCCCGATGGCGAACCCCGCCATGGTGTTCGGCAATCCCCGCCCGTCGGGCCGCAAGCTTGTCGGCGGGGACATCATCAACATGGAGCTTGCCGCCGGCTATCGCGGCTACACGGCGCAAATCGGCTCCCCGATCTGTCTCGGCCCTCCGACCGACATGGTGAAGCGGTTCTGGGAGGATATCACCCTGCCGGTGTTTGAAAAGATGGCGGCCGAAATCAAGCCAGGCAATCCGGTCGACAACATTCGGGTGGCCGGACAATTTTTCCGCCAGAAGGGCGTGCAGTCGCGGCCAATCCACGCCCACGGAATCGATCTCATCACCGACGGCCCCCATGTCTTCACCGACGGCGTCCACGGAGAGGCATTCGAGCGCGTCTTCACGCCCGGGATGGTGTTCATGGCCGAGCCGAACCCGATCACGGCGGACGGAACTTTTGGCATCTTCCTCGGCCATACCTTCATCGTGACCCAGACCGGCAGCGAGTGCGTGGATAAATTTCCCTGGGAACTGATGGTGGTGTGACGGCGGCATAGTTTTGCTGCATTGCGGAAACGCGGGGGTGCGACACTCCGCTGCGGCCTGATGTTCCGTGACCTGTCGCGACGGCCAGATGTCACTGGTTTCGCCAATATATTCGGTCATTTTTGAAACAGAATATTCGCGATTTTTTGACCTCGCGCAACGGCAGCGCGCGGCCGTTCCGGCTATTAACGCCTCGACAAATAGCCTGGAACCCCTCTAAGAATACGTCAAAAGAGCGACACCAAAATACCACTGGCTGGCCCGGGAGAGCCGACGCGATGGACTATGCAGCGTATTTCACGACCGCGCTTGAGCAGCTTCACAGCGAACGGCGCTACCGGGTGTTTGCCGATCTCGAACGGCTGGCCGGGCGGTTCCCCCATGCGAAATGGCATACTCCGCAAGGGCAGCGCGACGTCGTGGTGTGGTGCTCCAACGATTACCTGGGCATGGGCCAGCATCCCAAGGTGATCGGCGCCATGGTGGAGACGGCAACCCGCATGGGAACCGGTGCCGGCGGCACGCGCAACATCGCCGGCACCAATCATCCGCTCGTCGAATTGGAGCGTGAACTCGCCGACCTCCATCGCAAGGAGGGCGCGCTCATCTTCACGTCTGGCTATGTGTCGAACGAGACCGGCATCGCCACCATGGCGAAGTTGATGCCCAACTGCCTCATCATCTCCGACGCCTTCAATCACAATTCCATGATCGAGGGCGTGCGCCAATCGGGCTGCGAGAAGGTCATCTTCCGCCACAACGACCTCGGCCATCTGGAAGAGTTGCTCAAGGCGGCCGGCCCGTCGCGGCCGAAGCTCGTGGTATTCGAGAGCCTTTATTCCATGGACGGCGACGTCGCGCCTGTGAATGCCATTTGCGACCTCGCCGAGCGCTACGGTGCGATGACGTATTGCGACGAGGTGCACGCGGTCGGCATGTACGGACCGCGCGGCGGCGGCATCTGCGAGCGCGAAGCCGTGATGCACCGGGTCGATGTCATCGAGGGCACGCTCGCCAAGGCCTTCGGATGCCTGGGCGGCTACATCGCCGGCAGCGCAGCTGTGATCGACGCGGTGCGCTCCTATGCGCCAGGCTTCATCTTCACGACGGCGCTGCCGCCGCCGGTTTGCGCGGCCGCGACCGCCGCGATCCGCCATCTCAAGACATCGAGCTGGGAGCGCGAGCGGCACCAGGACCGCGCCGGCCGGGTCAAGGCGGTTCTTTCGGCGGCCGGCCTGCCGCTGCTGCCAAGCGAGACCCACATCGTTCCGGTGTTCGTCGGCGACCCGGAAAACTGCAAGGCCGCCAGCGACCTGCTGCTTGAGGAGCACGGCATCTACATCCAGCCGATCAACTACCCGACCGTGCCTAAGGGCACCGAGCGGCTGCGCATCACGCCGTCCCCCTATCACACCGACGCCCTGATCGACGGGCTCGCCGAAGCACTGGTCGACGTGTGGGAGCGGCTCGCCCTGCCGCTCAAGAAGCGGGCGCTCGCGGCGGAGTGACCTGGTCGGGTTTTTCGGCCCGGCCTCGGTCCGATTGCTGAGTAGATGACACGAGAGCGCGCGGCCCGCCGCGGTATTGCCGACGTGTCGCCGAATTCATTAATCGAACGTTTCAGTTCGCCGGCGACAACGTAAACGATGATGAACGGGATTTCGTGATCGACCTTAGCGGATTTGCGTGGATTTGGGCGTACGGATCGTTGCCTTGCACCATGAGGTCGTGCGCATGGCAATGTCTCTCACTCAGCTGCAGATGCTGGCGCGCGAGCGTTTGCCGAGCAAACGCCATGAGCTGCTGCGCGCGCTTGCTGACGCGTTGTTCGAGCCGTCGCGAGGTCTGAGCGACCGGGAGCGCGACCTGTTCGACGACATCATCAAAAAAGTGCTCGACGATGTCGAGCCGCTGGCGCGCCAGGAGTTCGCCGAAAGGTTGGCCGGGCGGCCCGACGCGCCGCATTGCGTCGTAAGGCGGCTTGCGGGCGATATCATAGCCATCGCGGCCCCCGTGCTGACCCGTTCGCCGCTGCTCGGCGAGGACGACCTCGCGCTGCTGGCGTGGGGCAAGTCCCAGGATCACCTCCTTGCCATCGCGCGACGCGTCGAGCTTTCCGAGCGGATCACCGACATCCTGGTCGATCGCGGCGACGGGCTGGTGCTTGATTCCATTGCCGAGAACATCGGCGCCCGCTTTTCCGAGTTCAGGCGCGGCCACGCTGATCGAAAAGGCGCGGCTGCGGGAGTCGCTGTGGCGACGGCTTGCGGACCGCGCCGATCTGGCGATGTACGTCGCCGACGCGCTCACGCCGGCGCTTGGCGAAGCGATCGCGGTGGAGGCGGCGCGGCGCGGTGTCGGCATGGACGCGGCCCGATCGCGAGCGCTGCTGCAGGAAACGCGGGAATTCTCGCGGCGCGCTTGCATGCGGCCGCTGCGCGCGCGCGACCGCTCGATGAGCTTGCGGATCTCGTTGCCGGCGGGAACCTGCGCCTTTGTGAGGCCGTCGTCGAGCTTGCGGACGCGGATCGGGTGGCCGACGTCGCCATCCTGGTGTGCGGCAGCGCCGCCGGTAGTTCCCACGATTTCGTGCGCCATTTGTTCGCGCCGGACGAAGCGCCGCTGATGACGGCATGCCGGGCCGCGTTGCTCGATCTTGAATCGTTCTCGGCGGTGTTGCGGCTGCGCCGGAGGCGCCGCCCGTTCGGTGCCGGCGATGTCGGCCGCATGCTACGTGCCTATCAGGCGCTGCCGGTGCCGTGCGAGCCCGTGGTGTCGTCGCCGCCGTGGGACGCCGACGGTGAACGCTGCCGCGCACCCCAAGGCCTGCGCCGCCCGCCGAAGTGAGGCCAGCGCTGTCGCGAAGCCGCCCCGTCGCGGCGTTACGATGCGCGCGACGCGCTGCCTATTCCGGATAGGTCAGAATGATGTCGGAGACCGTCGGCCTCGATGCGCGCATGTTGGGGTCGGTCGACAGGAATGCCTTGTCGCCGCTGACTTTGTCGCGTGCCGCCTCAGGCGCATCGGCCCACGGGTCGAAGCCCAGGCGAAATTCGCAGCCACCATTGATTTTGGTGAGCGCGCCACCTTCCCAGGACGACACCCGGCCGCCGTAGTCCCAGTCGAAGCCCAAGAGCTTGAATGGCTTGCCGTTGATTTTCTCCACCTCGGTGAGTTCCGACCCGATGTGAAGGCCGCGCACCGTGCGCCAATGGGACTTGAAACCGACCGTGATCGTCGCCGGGCGGCTTCGCGTCTTGTCGTCATGCCAGAGCACTTCGACGCGACGATGGGACTCATCCGGATAGATGACGCTGGCCTTGACCTTGGCGCCTTCCACGCCCTCGATGTCGAGGAACGCCACATTGGACTTGCCGAACGCTTGCACCAACTTGGCGTGGTTTGAGTCCTTTGCAAAGGCGCCCTCGCAGGCGAGCACGCTGTTCCCGTCGCTTGGCTGTGGGGCGGCGGCCACCGGCAACGCAATTGCAACCACGGCGAGAAGCGCCGCAAGCGAATGTCCAATCATCGATATGTCCTTGCGCCGGGGCAATGAGGCGGGATGGCGGGAGGGAGGGAATTGGGAGACGTGGTGCAGGATAGGGCGCGAATCAAATATAGCAAAATATCATAGTGGATTTCGCGTCACGGCAAAGCGCCGCACCTTGACCTGCCGGGCAGCGAAAGTCGATGCGACGGCCTGCTTGAGCGCCGTGACGCGAACCACCACCATTGTTGCCCTCCGATACTTGGTCGCGTAGGGAGGCAGGTAGGTTCAGTGCCGGTGCGGTTCCGTGTTGCCGAAATCGCGAAATTTCGCGAGATGCGGGGCTGCGATGGTTACGGCGCCGCTGAGCGCACCCTCACAGGCACCGGCCGGGCAGCCCAAAAGCATGCGCGAAACGAATTTCGTCAGCCCCGCCTTGGCTTGAAGCCGCCGCGCATGCCGGGACGGCCGAGAGAGGAACGTGGACCCGGCTTGCGTTGTGGGATCGATTCGACCCCTGGCCCCATCTGGTCGAGCGATGGCTTGTGGGGCGCCGCACGACGGCCGGCCGCGCCGCCTTTTGCGGTCGGATCGTCGATCACCGCAAGCTCGGTCGCCCGCAGGCGCTTGATCTCGTCGCGCAATCGAGCCGCTTCCTCGAAGTTGAGATCGGCCGCCGCCTCGCGCATGCGGGATTGGAGGTCTCCGATGACGGCCTCGAAATTGTGCCCGATGGAGGCAACGTCGCCGCCGAATTCGCCGGCATCGCCATCGCCGGTCGACACCAGCACGTGGTCGCGTTCGTAGATGCTGTCGAGAATGTCGCCGATTCCCTTTTTGATGCTTTCCGGCGTGATGCCATTCTCTGCGTTGTAGGCCGCCTGCTTCTCGCGCCGGCGACCGGTTTCCGCCATGGCGCGCTCCATCGAGCCGGTCCTGGCGTCGGCATAAAGGATCACCTTGCCGTCGACGTTGCGGGCGGCGCGGCCGATGGTCTGGATCAGCGAGGTTTCGCTGCGCAGGAAGCCTTCCTTGTCGGCGTCGAGAATTGCGACGAGGGCACACTCCGGAATGTCGAGCCCCTCGCGCAGCAGGTTGATGCCGACCAGGACGTCAAAGGCGCCGAGGCGTAGATCGCGGATGATCTCGATACGCTCGATGGTGTCGATGTCGGAATGCATGTAGCGCACCCGGATGCCTTGCTCGTGCAGATACTCCGTTAGGTCTTCGGCCATGCGCTTGGTGAGGACGGTGACGAGGGCGCGGTAGCCGAACTGCGCGACCGCGCGCAACTCGCCGACTAGGTCGTCGACCTGTGTGCGCGCCGGCCGCACGTCGACCGGCGGATCAATCAGCCCGGTCGGGCGGATCACCTGCTCGACGAACACGCCGCCGGACTGCTCGAGCTCCCAGCCCGCCGGCGTCGCCGACACCGCGACGGTCTCGGGTCGCATCGCGTCCCACTCCTCGAAACGCAGCGGGCGGTTGTCCATGCACGAGGGCAGGCGAAAACCGTATTCGGCAAGCGTTGCCTTGCGGCGGAAGTCGCCCCGATACATGCCGCCGAGCTGCGGCACTGTCACGTGGCTTTCGTCGACGAAGACGAGCGCATTGTCGGGTACGTATTCGAACAGCGTCGGCGGTGGTTCGCCGGGCCGGCGGCCGGTGAGATAGCGCGAATAGTTCTCGATGCCGGCGCAGCTCCCGGTCGCCTCCATCATTTCGAGATCGTAGAGGGTGCGTTGCTCCAACCGCTGCGCTTCCAGGAGCCGGCCGGCGGCGTTGAGCTGGTCGAGGCGCCAGCGCAACTCCTGCTTGATGCCGGAGATCGCCTGGAGCAGGGTCGGGCGTGGCGTCACGTAGTGGGAATTGGCGTAGACCTTGACGAACTTCAGTTCGTCCGTTTTGTGCCCGGTGAGCGGATCGAACTCCTCGATCGATTCGATCTCGTCGCCGAACAGATTCACCCGCCAGGCGCGGTCCTCGTAATGCGCCGGGAAGATGTCGACGGTGTCACCGCGCACCCGAAAGGTGCCGCGCGAAAAATCAGCGAGGCTGCGCTTGTATTGCAGCGCCACCAGGTCGGCGATCAGCCTGCGTTGGTCGATTCGCTCACCCTGCTTGATGGCGAACGTCATCGCCGTGTAGGTCTCGACCGACCCGATGCCGTAGATACACGACACCGAGGCGACGATAACGACGTCGTCGCGTTCGAGTAGCGAGCGCGTCGCCGAGTGGCGCATGCGGTCGATCTGCTCGTTGATGGAGGATTCCTTCTCGATATAGGTGTCGGTACGCGGAACATAAGCTTCCGGCTGGTAGTAGTCGTAATACGACACGAAATATTCGACCGCATTGTCGGGAAAGAAGCTTCTGAACTCGCCGTAGAGCTGGGCTGCCAGGGTCTTGTTCGGGGCCAGGATAAGGGCGGGCCGCTGGGTCGCCTCGATTACCTTCGCCATCGTGAAGGTCTTGCCGGAGCCGGTGACGCCGAGCAGCACCTGGGTGCGGTCGTGGCGCTTCAAACCCTCGACCAGTTCGACAATGGCCTGGGGCTGATCGCCCTTGGGGGAGAAGTCGGACTTGATGACGAAGCTCTGGCCGCCCTCGGATTTTTCCGGGCGCGGCGGCCGATGCGGAACCCAGGGCTGGTCGCGAAATTCCGCCCGTCCTTCGCGCAGCAGGGCGTCCAGGGCCTGAGCGGTGGCGGCGACGGCCGATGCGTCGCCCTCGCCCGGCATGGGCAAGACGCGCGGCAACGCGCGTGCACGCCGCAGCGCCGCGTCCTTGGCGGCCGGACCGGCTTCGGCGGGGGACGGTGAACCGGCATCGTCCTCATCGATCAGTCCAAGCGCCTTGGCAAGATCGGGATCGATCTCGCCGGGGCCGGGCGATTTTCCAATATATCCGGTCTGGGGCCGCTCCCTCAGTCCGTCCGGCGTGGACGCGCGAGCGAGATGGGCGGCGGAAAAATCGGCGCGGCGGTCGCGGGAATTGCTCGCCGGAGGCTGCAGGCCCGAGGGAGTATTGCGCCCGGTCTGCGATCCGACCCCGGCCTCGCCACGGTTGATAGCGGGGTTGAGCAGGTCCGCCAACGCCGGCGCGATCGGCGGCAGCACGTCGCGAGACGCCTTCGAGCGGGTCGGCCGCGCCGGGTCCTTGGGTTTCTTGGTCGGCTTGCCGCGATCGTCGGGAGGAATGGCCATCGAGACAATATGGGCTGGAGCGAGCGGGCGGAAAAGGGTCGGTCCACTGCGCAGGTTCCGGGTTGGCTCCTTACCAGGGGTGGTTGGGTTCCCACAATATGAGCCGAAGCTTTGTGGTCATACGTCGCGGCCGGCGTCTCCGCTCGGGGCGGCACAAGCCACGGCCCCACAATAAGTAGGCCAAGGGACATCCATACCGCATCGGCGGAAACGGTACGATGATGCGGATAAGTCTGCCCGGCACGGCCCGCGATAAAACAAAATTAGTTTTCACGGCGCCCAGGCACATGGATTGCGATGCCAATTTTTCAGCTTTGGTTAGCCATAATTAAACCTCCTCAGGCATGGATGTAGCGGGCGGGTGAGTTCAAGCGAGGGGGCCCCAGTATGCGTCGTGGAAGCGGGAAAGTTAGCGCGCTCGTTTTGACCTGCGCGGGATTTCTGGGCGTTGCCGGTTTTGGCGGCGTGGTCGCGGGCCTGAACGTGCAGGCGGGGCGTTCCGCACATGCATCGCCCGCCGACATCAACGCCTCGGCCGCCGAAGTGATCGCGGCTCGTTTCCCATCAATTGAGGCCGCGGTCGCCCGGCCGGCCATTATGAACGCGACTGCAACCCTCGCGCCGGACGATCTGATGCTGTTCAGCCCGGTTCCGTTGACTCCGCCCGAGCCCGCGGCCATCGACTCCGGTGCGTCCCCTGTTTCCCCGGCGGAACCTGATGCGAGACCGGCCGCCAAGCGTGCGATCGCGAAGGCCGAGCCGAGCGCCCCGTCGGCCGCTCCCCGTCGCGCCGCCAACCGGCCCGGCAACGTTCTTAACGACGCGCAGATCGCCAGCATCAGGCAGCGGCTCAACCTCACCCCGGACCAGGAGCAACTATGGCCGGCGGTCGAAGCCGCGTTACGCAAGGTCGTGTATGCCAAGAATGCCGCGACCGCGCCGACGCATGTGGCACAGCTTGGCGCCGCCGCGATGGCGTATGTCGATGCCAACAGCGCCGAAGTGCAGCAGCTCAAATACGCAGCGCTGCCGCTGATCATGCGCCTCAATGACGATCAGAAGCGTGAAGTGAAATCCATGGCACACGTCATGGGCCTGGAAAACATGGCGTCCCAGTTCTGACGCGCCGCTTGATCTGAAGAGGCCCGGCCGCCGGCTCAGAATCCCTTCACCACTTCGTGGACGTGCTCGACCTCGGGCGGCGACGCGAAGCAGTGGGCGACTAGCTTGCGCCATTCGGCAAAATCCGGCGAGCCACGGAAATCGACGGTGTGATTCTCCACCGTCGCCCAGGTGACGAACAAGCGGTAGCGGGCCGGCTTCTCCACCGAGCGCTGCAGCGCCATGGCGGTGCAGCCTTTGGCGCGCCGGAATACCGGCGCCGCCTTGGCGACGCCGGCCTCGAATTCCACCTCCATGCCGGGCTTGACGTCGATCTCGGCGATTTCGAGAACCATGGGAACTCTCCTGTCGGTTGAAGCCTCAATTTCCGCGGGCGACACTCGTTAGTGTTCACTCCGCCGCCGCGACGTGCGGCTCCGCCGGTGCCGGGGCGGCATCGATGAAGCCACCGGATTGGCGCCGCCACAGCGCCGCATAATGGCCTCCGGCGCGCAGTAACTCCTCGTGCGAGCCCTGTTCGACGATGTGGCCATGGTCGAGGATCACCAGCCGGTCCATACGGGCGATCGTCGAGAGCCGGTGCGCGATCGCGATCACGGTCTTACCCGCCATCAGGGTGTCGAGGCTCGCCTGGATGGCGGCTTCGACCTCGCTGTCGAGCGCCGAGGTCGCCTCGTCCAGCACCAGGATCGGGGCGTTCTTGAGAATGACCCGGGCGATGGCGACGCGCTGGCGCTGGCCGCCCGAAAGCTTGACGCCGCGCTCGCCGACCTGGGCGTCGTAGCCAACGCGCCCGCGCCAATCCTCAAGGTCCTCGATGAACTCGTGGGCATGGGCGAGCTTGGCGGCCGTGACAATCTCCGCATCGGTTGCCTCGGGACGGCCGTAGCGGATGTTCTCGCGGATCGAGCGATGCAGCAGCGAGGTGTCCTGGGTCACTACTGAAATCTGTCCGCGCAGGCTTTCCTGGGTGGCGAGCGCGATGTCCTGGCCGTCGATCAGGATGCGGCCGTCCTCCAGATCAAAGAAGCGCAGCAGCAAGTTGACGAGCGTCGACTTGCCGGCGCCGGAGCGGCCGACCAACCCAATCCGCTCGCCGGGCTTGACCGTGAGCGTGAGCCCATCGATCAGCCCGCTTTCGCGGCCGTAGCCAAAGCGCACGTCGTCGAACCTGATCTCGCCGCGCGTGACCGAGAGCGGCTTCGCCTCGGGGCGGTCGGCAAGCCCGATCGGCCGCGCGATCGTCATCATGCCTTCCTGCACCACGCCGATATTCTCGAAAATTTCCGTCACCCGCATGGCGACCCAGCCGGCGATATTGATGATCTGCCACGACAGCGGTAGTGCCATCGCGACGGTACCGACCCCGACCTTGCCGTGAACCCACAGGGCGATCGCGATCGCGCCGGTGCCGGTGACCAGCATGGCGTTGAGCGTTGTAAGGCAGAAGCTGAACAAAGTGTTGAGCCGCAGCGAGCTGTAAAACAGGCCGGTGTGCTCCTCGATCGCGTCGCGCACATAGGCGTCCTCGTGGCGTGCGCGGGCGAACAGCTTCACGGTGAGAATGTTGGTGTAGGTGTCGACCACGCGGCCGGTCAGCATCGAGCGCGCCTCCGAGACCTGTTTGGAGCGGTCGCGCATGCGCGGCACGAAGACGCGCAGCAACACGAGATAGCCGGCAAACCACACCGTGATCGGCAGCGCCAGCCAAGCGTCGGCGGAGGCCAGCAGCACGAGCGCGCTCGTCCCGTAGACCAGGATGTACCAGACGCCGGTGATAAGCGCGACTAACGACTCGCGCACCGCCGGCCCGGTCTGCAGCACGCGCGACGCGATGCGGCCGGCGAAATCATTCTGGAAGAACGCCCATGACTGGCGCGCCACATGCCAGTGGTTCTGCCAGCGGATCATGTTGGAGACGTTGGCCGAGATCGCCTGGTTGGCGACGAGGTTCTGGCTGGTCAGCGCCACGGGACGCGCGACCAGCAGCACCGCCGCCATGCCGATCAGGGTGAGCCACGACTGCTGCCACAGCTGGGCCGGATCGCTCGATGTGACGAGGTTGATGATCCGGCCCATGAATACGGGGATCAACGAATTGAGCAACGCGACGACGAATCCCGTGACGAATAACGCCACGAACAGACCCTTGGCCTGGCGAGCGAAATGCCAATAGAACGCCGCGAGCCCGGCGGGCGGCTCCGCAAGCGCCGGCTGTTGGGTCGGATTGAGGGCGTTCTCGAACAGGCGAAACATGGCGGTCACAACAAAAAGCGCCGTGGCGTGCCGAGGCCGCCGTGGCGCGGGTCAGTTCATCGGTGAATGCACGCCTGTACACCGGCATCGTGACCGGAGCAAGGCGCGCGCGGGTTTCCGCTTTCCGCCCTCGTTACGTTTCTGTCATGAAGCCGTGAGCGAATCGGCTCTATTGCGGTCTCATGAGCCCCGTCCTCGTCGATGCCGTCGGCATGACCGGCGCCGTGCTGACCACGGTGTGCTGGCTGCCGCAGGCGATCAAGATCATCCGCTCGCGGGAAACCCGCGCCATCTCGCTTGCCGGCACGCTCGCCTTCACGGTCGGAATCGTGTTCTGGCTCATCTATGGCCTCGCCCTGATGGATTGGCCGTTGATCACGTCCAATGTGGTCACGCTCGGCCTGATGGCGGTGATCGTGTCCCTCAAGCTGCGCCATGGGTGATGGGCGGGACCGGACGCCACCGCAGGGTTCGCCTTGCCATTGCGGCACCGCGACGATCGGCAGTATAGACTCCAGGCAATAAAACGCCTTCACAAGGGAGTGGACAGATGCCCAAGGGGCTGCCCAGGAGGCCGCTCGTCGCTGCCACGATTTTGGCCGTCGCGCTTGCCGGTCGTGCCACGGAGGTGCAGGCGCAGACCTATCCGTCGCGATCAATCACGATCGTGATACCGCTGGCCGCCGGCGCGACCGCCGATACGTTGACCCGCATGGTGGCGGACAAGCTGCGCAGCCTGCTCGGTCAGCAGATCATCATCGAGAACCGCACCGGCGCCGGCGGCAATATCGGGGCGGAGGCGGTTTCCCACGCGGCGCCTGACGGCTACACGCTCCTGAGCGCGCCGCAGCTCACCTACAGCGTCAATCATCTGCTCAATCCAAAGCTCACCTTCGACCCGCGCGCATTTGAACCCATCAGCATATTGGCGACCTATCCGGCCGTGCTGCTCGGTCGCGCCGATCTGCCGGCGAGCAACATTCCCGAGCTCATCGCCTATGCGAAGGCTCATCCGGGCAAGCTCAGCTACGCCTCCCAGGGCAAGGGCCAAATCGGGCACCTGACCATGGAGCTGTTCAAGGCGCTCACCGGCACGGACATCGTCCACATCCCATACCGTGGCAGTGCTCCGGCGCTCAACGATCTGTTGGGCGGCCAGGTTGACCTCATCGCCGATCTGCCGCTTGCAACCGTGCCCTATATCCAGGCCGGCAAGCTCAAGCTGCTGGCGCCCGCGAGCGCTAAGCGCCTCGACCTGTTCCCCGATGTGCCGACCGTTGCGGAAACGCTGCCGGGATTCCAATCGAATACCTGGATGGCGCTGGCGGCGCCGCCCGGCACCCCAAAGGACATCACCCATAAGATCGCCGACGCGGTTGCCGAAGCGGTCCGCATGCCGGACGTCAACAGCCGCATCAAGGACTCGATGGCGGAACCCGCCGGCACCAGCCCGGAGGGGATGGCGGCATTGATCCGCGAGAGCTATGACCGGTGGTCCCCGGTCATCATCTCGGGCCGGATCACGGCGGAATGAGATTCCGCTCGGTCGCTTTGAAATCCGGAGGTAGCGCGGTGAACGAAGAGAGCGTCAAAATTCCGTCGGCTGGTCTTAATCTGTCCGGCGTGGTGCGGGTTCCGGACGGCGTCGGCCGCGGCGAGCGCCGGGCCGCCTTCCTGGTCCTGCACGGTTTCGGCAGCAACAAGGAGTCCGGCAACGTCCTGCAGCCCGTCAAGGTGCTCAACGACCTCGGTTACGTGACGCTGCGTTTCGACATGCGCGGCTGCGGCAAGAGTGAAGGCGAATATGGCCGCATCATCTGCCTCGACCAGGTCGAGGATACCGGGAACGCGCTCACGTTCCTGGCGCGCCACCCGAACGTCGATCCGGAGCGCATCGGGGTCATCGGCACAAGTTTCGGCGGCGCGGTCGCGGTCTATGCGGGCGGGGTCGACGAACGCCTCGCCGCCGTCATCTCCAATGGCGGTTGGGGCGACGGCGAGCGCAAGTTCCGCGGCCAGCACGCGACGCCGGAAGCATGGGCGAAATTCACCGCCATGCTCGAAGAGGGTCGCGCCCATCGGGCCCGTACCGGCAAGTCGCTGATGGTGCCGCGCTACGATATCGTGCCGATCCCGACCCACGTGCGCGACGGGCTTGCGCAGAAGTCGGTGCAGATGTTTCCGACCGATACGGTGACGATGTTCCCGGCCGAGACCGCGCAGAGCATGTATGATTTCCGCGCCGACGACGTTGTCGGCAAGATCGCGCCGCGCCCGCTGCTGCTGCTGCACAGCGCCAACGACTCGGTGACGCCGACCGAGCAGTCGATCGAAATGTTCAAGCGCGCCGGCCAGCCGTCGGAACTCCACCTATTCAGCGGCGCCGACCACTTCATGTTCGCGGAAGGCAACGCGCGGGTTTGGGGTGTGCTGCGCGACTGGCTGCGGGATTATTTCCCGGTGCAGGCGCTGAAGAACGTGAAGTCTGCGTAGTATCGGGCCTGCTCATTTTTGCAAGGCGTAGGACTTACCGCAGGAACGGATTGTTCTTGCGTTCATGCCCGATGGTGCTCGACGGGCCATGGCCGCAGATGAAGGCGGTGTCGTCGCCGAGCGGCAGGAGCTTGCTGCGGATCGACGCCAAAAGGGTCGCGTGGTTGCCGCCCGGCAGGTCGGTGCGGCCGACCGCGCCACGAAACAGCACGTCTCCCACAAACGCGAATTTGTGGCCCGCGTTGACGAAGGCGACGCTGCCGGGCGAATGGCCGGGGCAGTGCAGGACATCGAATTTCAATTCGCCGACCTCGACCCGGTCGCCGTCCTTGAGCCAGCGATCCGGTGTGACGTTGCGGGCATCATAGATGCCGAACTTCAGCCCGCTGCCGGCTACCATATCGAGCAGGAATTTGTCGGCGATGTCCGGACCCTCGATGGGCACACCGAGGCTCTCCTTCAACGCGGCGGCGCCGCCGGCGTGATCGATATGGCCGTGGGTCAGCCAAATCTTATCGACCGTCACCTTGGCGTCGGCGATCGCCTGGCGGACGCGGTCGAGATCGCCGCCCGGATCGATGACGGCGGCCCGCATTGTGCTGGTGCACCACATCACGGTGCAGTTTTGTTGGAATGGCGTAACCGGAACGATAGCGGCGCGGAATTTGTCCATGGTACCAATCATGTGGGGGGAAGCATTTGGCCGATGAATCCGTGCGGGCGCGAGCTTGTTCATGGTCCGTCGCGGGTCGCGGGCCTTGAATAACCTCAAGCAACTGGGCCTATAGCTCCTGGATCGTCCGGACGGCCCGGCGCTACAAGCAGGTCTCGCCGCCACCGTCGCGACCGGCGCCGCCGCAAGGAACGCGCTTGGAGAGTTGCTGGACGTGCTGTTTCGCGGCTGCTTGAGCCAACGTATCGAAGATGTCGCGCGGCGCCAGTTCGGCAGCCTTACGCCAATCCGCGATAGCCAGGTCCCGCTTGCCCTGCAATTCGTATATGGAGGCACGTGCGGTGTAATTTCCGACTTTGGCAGCGTCGGCCTCGATCGCGCGATCGAGGTCAGCAAGCGCGCGGCGCTGATCGTGCTTGTTCACCCACGCAAGCGCGCGCCCTGACAGGGCATCGCCAAAACCCGGCCTGAGCTCCAACGCGTGATCGAAATCGGCGATCGCCTGCTCCCACTTGCCCCTCGCCAGGAAGGCGTAACCGCGAAGCCCAAAGATCATCGGATCTTCTGTGCCTTTCGCTATGATATGGTCGAACCCCGCGGCCGCGCGATCGAATTGCCCGGACATAAACATTGACGCCGCGCGTCCGACGAGCGCCGACACGTTTGCCGGGTCGGCTTCCAGGGCGCGATCGAAGTCGGGTAATGCTTCGGCGGTGCGGCCCTGGGTCAGGAGCGCTAGGCCGCGTCCCCCGCGGGCTTCCGCATTCTTGGGATCGATGGCCAGTGCGCGGTCGAATTCCACCAAGGCGTCACCGGTCTGTCCCTTGAGGGCAAGCGTGACGCCGCGTCCCGAATGCGCAGCCGCCAGATTGGCATTCGCCGCGATTGCTCGGTCGAAATCCGCGAGTGCGAGATCAAATTGATTCTTCACCCGAAACGCACCGCCGCGCCCAACATAGGTATTTGCATTTTTCGGATCGAGAGCAATTGCGCGGTCGTAGTCGGCGAGCGCAGAATCCAATTTTTTAATTACCAGGTAATAATATGCCCGGGCGCTGAAATGATTGGCATTGTTGGGCTCCAATTTGATCGCCTCATCGAAGTCGACCAGCGCCTCGCCACGGAGCCCCTTCTGAACTCGCAGGACTCCGCGCAGTTCGTACGCGGCAGCCAATTTTGGATCGGCGGCGACCGATCGGTTGAGCGCGGTTATCGCATCATCGAATTCGCCCTGCTGAACGAGAAGCGCCGCCTGCGCGAGAGCCGCCCCAGCGCCGGCCGTTTGTGGGACCGGCGTCTTTGCCGCTGA
The DNA here is from genome assembly GCA_963747835.1 of uncultured Alphaproteobacteria bacterium. Lineage (GTDB taxonomy): Bacteria > Pseudomonadota > Alphaproteobacteria > Rhizobiales > Xanthobacteraceae > JAJPKK01. The sequence goes on along the minus strand of CAVVGO010000007.1, from coordinate 591,595 downwards.
AGCGTTTCCCTGGCCGCCTTGCAAGCGTACGGCGAGGAGAACCTCCTTGTTCTTTGCCGCCCGCGCATTTGCCGGGTTGAGACTGATCGCGCGATCGTAATCCGTAAGTGCGCGATCGAGATCGTTCTTCCGCTCGAAAGTAATGGCACGGTTCGTGAGAATTATCGACGTGTTCATTGGGACGTTGGGGAATTCGAGCGCCCGATTGAAATCCGCAAGTGCTTTTTCCAATTCATTGCGGTTCTGGTAGATCAAGCCGCGTGAATTGAGTGCGCCGGCCTTGTTGACGGCGAGGTCGATGGATCGAGTGAAGGCGGCGATTGCCCTATCCGGATCATCTCTTTCCTGCCAAATTCGTCCCATCAGGAGGTAGGCCGCGTCGTCGTCGACCTTCGCCGCTAGCGCGCGATCGATATCGCTCAAGGCGCCTGCGAAATCACGTTTTTGGATCAAAGCGTTGGCGCGCGTTCGCAGCGCCACGCCGTTGTCGGGTTCGAGCGCGAGAGCGCTCGTCAGCGCACGAATTGAATCGTCATAGTGGGCGGTTTTGAATGCGGCGTCGGCTTCCACGATCAGACGGGCCACTTCAGGATTGGACGATGGCGGCGGCGCGGCCGGCTGCGCCGCCTGTGGTGCAGGAGCATTTGCGCCGGCGGCGGCATTCGGGGGCGGGGCTGCCGCCGCGGAGCGAGGCGAGGTGGTCTTGGCAAGCTCTGCCTTGGTGGCGGCTGCCACCGTTCTCAAGTCCCGGGCACGCGTGTTATCCGGTGCAATCGCCAGCACCTGATCGTAGTCGGCGATTGCCCGGTCGAGATCACCCTTCGCACTGAAGGCATTGCCGCGCAGGATGTAGATGTTCGCGTTCTTCGGGTTCAGTACGATCGCGCGGCTGTAATCCGCTATCGCGCGTTCGAGCTCGCCTTTCTTGCGATAAGCATCGCCACGTGCCCCGAAAGCTCCGGCCAAGCTTGGATTGAGCGCGATGGCACGATCCAGGTCCGAAATGGCGCGATCCAAGTCGCCGAGCTGCGCAAGCAGCGCGCCCCGGTGCATGTAGGCGTTTGGATAGTCGACCCTGAGCCCGACGGCCGTGTCAAAATCTGCAAGGGCCTGAGATAGCTGCTGTTGCTGTTGGCGCAACAGGCCGCGCGAGATATATCCATAGGGGTTTTTCGGATCGCTTGCGATCGCACGCTCATAATTCGCAAGGGCCTCGTCAAGCTGACCCTTTTGCAGAAACACGATGCCTCGCCCCGCGATGGCATAGTAAGATTGCGGATCGAGCTTCAATGCCCCATCGAAATCCGCAAGCGCCTCGTCATTCTGCTTGCGGATTCGATACCATTCGCCGCGGATGACGCGGGCTCTTGATAGTTCATGGCTACCGCGAGTGCCTTGCTCGATCACGGCCGAACAGCCGGCCAGAACTCGATCCGGGAGGTTCGAGATGCAATTTTGCCAATCGTCCGCGTTTGCGGCGGCAGAAAATGCGACAAACATTCCAAAAGCAGTTGCGAGCAACGATCTTCCTCGCCACGAAGGCCCATATGGAATCTGTCGAAGGACGATCATTTGGGCATTCCGGCAATCACAAACCGCAGCTTCTAAATATTATAGCATCCGTAGCCGCGAGACAATTCAGTCCGCACAATGTTTGCGTTCGCGCAATTTGCGCCCCGCGGAGTGCGTCAAAAAAAGTTCATCTTGGCGAGATTTTCGTGCGCTCAACTGTAATTGCCGAACAACGCCGGCCTGCGAATTCCTGATCGCTATGCCGCCGAGACCAGGCCCGTCGTCGCCCTCACGGTAGCGCTTTCGGGAAACACTTTGGCGGCAAGCGCCGTGTCCGGAACCCGCAGGTGGTCGCGCAGCACGCCCTTGAGCACGGCGCGTAGATCCGTGGTGGGCTTGAGGTCGCGGTTCTGGAGCAGGTCGGCTTCTCTGAGTCCCGGCCAGTCGGCGATCACGCGCCCGCCCCTCACGGCGCCGCCCGCCAGCAACGCGATGGTGCCGGTACCGTGGTCGGTGCCGTCGGTGCCGTTGATGCGAGCGGTACGCCCGAATTCCGTCACCACGACCACGACGGTGTCGCGCCACGCCGCACCCATGTTGGTCTCGATTGCCGCGACGGCGCCGTCAAGTGCGCCCAGCAGGGCCGCGAGGCGCCCGTTCACCGCGCCTTCGTCCGCGTGAGTGTCCCAGCCGTCGAACGCAAGCGCCCCAACCCGCGGCCCGTCGGGCCGCGCCATGAACTTGGCGGCACTGCCGGCGGATTCGGCGAAATAGGCACGGACCTGGGCGGCGCCCGCTGCGGCCGCCTTGCCGGGCGCGGTCTCGATGCCGCCGGCACGGGCAATGGCGGCAAGCCCGATGCGCTCTTCGAGCGCGCGCGCGAGCGCCGGGTCGGTGTGGCGATAGAGATCGAGGAGGCGCATGAGCGTGTCGTCGGTCGCGGGCTCCAGACGCGGCGGCGTCCATGACAGCACCGGCGCCGGACCGCGCGCAACCAGCGGCGTTACCGGACCGATTGCGAACGCCTTGCGATTGCCGGGATCGACCCGGCCGTCCGGCGCTAGGGCACCGAGGGCGCGATTGAGCCAGCCGGTATCGGTGGGGCCGGGGGAGCCGAGGCCGCTCTCCAGCACGTCCTGGCCGTCGAAATGCGAGCGCTCCCGGTACGGCGTCGCCACCGCGTGCACGATGGTGGCTTCACCGGCGCGGTAGAGCCGGTGCAGGTTGGGCATCGCGGGATTTAGCGCGAAGAAGTTGTCGAGCGGCAGGCCCGGCGTCGGGCCGTCGAGGCGGACCAGCTTGTCGCCGCGCAGCGCCACCCAGTCGCGGTCGCCGACCGGCGCCACCGCGGCGAGCCCATCGAGCGCGCCCCGCAGCACCACCACGAGCAGGCGTGGATCGCGGCCTTCCGCGCGCGCCTGTTTGGGCATATAGGCCCAGGCGAACAGCACGCCGGAGGCGAGCAACAGTTCGCGGCGTGTGGCGGCGTGGATGTTGCGCATCGTCATCTCCGCTGGAATTCGGGTGCCATCAACAGCATGGTCAGGGCCTGGGGCCGGCTTTCGGCGCGGCGGATCGCGGTCCTGGTTTCGTCGGAGGCCAACGGCCCGAGGCCCGCCTCCAGCGCGGCTTCGGGATCGATCATGCCGGCGACGCGTCGCGCCAGCTGGTTGGCAACGTCAAGCCGCTGCGCCAGCCCGTCAAGCCAGGCAGCGTCGTCATCGGAAAAGCCTGCCGGCGCTGCCGGGCGCCACAGCGGCTCACCAAGCAGATTGTGCGCCTGGATGACCGGTCCGATGTCCGGCGGCGTCACGCCAATAGCGCGCAGCGCCGCGACGATCCATTCGCCGGGGCGCTTGAGCTTACGGTCGGCCGCATTCCACGACTCCGGCGCTGTGACGAGCGTCGTCGCAACTTCCTTGAGATCGCCGTCGGTCGCCATGAACCGCTTCGCGAGTTCGTCGGCAAGCGCCGGCACCGGTTGATCGCTGACGAAATGGCGGACCAGCTTTGCGGCAATGTGTTGCGCGGTGGCGGGATGGCGCGCCAGCATGGCGAGCGCGGCGCGGCCCTGGTCGAATTCGCCGTCCGGGAACGCCTTGCCGATCAGCGTCTGCTGTCCGGGCTCGTGCATGCGCGGTTCGAACAGGAATTCGCCGCCATGGGGGAGCCGCGGCGGAATCACGGTCCAGCCGGTGATGACATTGGCAAATCGCGTCACGTCGTCCTGGGTGTAGACGCTGCGGACCCCGAGGGTATGGAGCTCGAGGATTTCGCGGGCGAGGTTTTCGTTGAGGCCCTTGCCGCGATTGAGGCCGGCCTGGGAATCAGGGCCGATCGAGCGCGCATTATCGAGATAGATCAGCATCGCTGGATGGGTCTCTACCGCGAGCAGCATGTCGGCGAAGCGGCCGGTGACGTGCGGGCGAATTGCCTCGCGCTCATAGGCGCCCGCGAGTGGCCGCACGCCGGCCTTGTCGGCGGAGACGCAGAAGTGGTTGGACCAGAACCACGCGAGCCGTTCGGCAAAGCCGATCTCGGCATTGAGCGCGGCGTCGATGCGGGCCTTGGCCTCTTGGCGATAGATCTGCTGCGGAACGGGCGTGACCGGATTGGGCTTCGGCTTGGCGTCCGCCATGGCGGGATCAGGGCTTGCCGGGTCGCCGGCCGGCGGCGAGGGCTGCGACGGAGATTGCGGCTTGGCGGCCGCGCGCTCGGCAAGCCGTGCCGCCTGTTGGGTCTGGCGAAACTCGAATGCCGCACGGGCGGCGTCGCCGCTCGTCCGCATGGCGGTGTCGATCACTTGGCCGGCGCCCGGCCGGGCCAACTCGGCGAGAAGCGCGCCACGCGGATCTGATGCGATCGCCGCGATCGAACCGGCGCGCGGCCCGAGGCCGAAGCGATGAAGCGCAAACGCGGCCTTGGCATTGGGGTCCGCCAATGCGGGATCAAATGTCTTGGGGTCCGCGACCATGTCGCTCTCTCCCGGTGCGGCGCAAACGCGCCGTAGGCACGATGCTGATCGCAAACGCGACGTCGGCGCGATCGCGGTCAGCTTCCGGAACACACGTGTCCAGAGTGCGGCGAAAAGCTTTAGAAACGTTCATCCTAAAATTAAATATTCGAAATGATTTCCGTGCGCTGTGACGGCCATCACGCCTTCTTGCGGCACCGCGTCACGGTTGAGCAGTACCAGTAGAAGCGGCGCGGCGGCGCTAGAACAGCAATCGCCGCGATTGAGCACGACTGCCCGACCGCGGGGATTTACCCGGCGGACGTAAACGACGCCGCGGTCGGTCAGCGCACCGCCGACTGCACGGAAGCGGCCGTCTGTCCGAACAGGATCGCGCGCTCCTCGGCGGTGCGCACGCCGCCCTGGGTCGGATTGACATCCTTGACCAGCGCATAGGCGCGAACCACTGCGGGGCGCGCCGCGATGGCTTCGAGCCAGCGCTTAAGGTGCGGGAAATCGGCGATCTTCTGGCCTTGCCGCTCATGGGGCACGATCCACGGATAGCTCGCCATGTCGGCGATCGAGTAATCGCCGGCCAGATACGGGCGATCGGCCAGGCGGCGGTCGAGAACGCCGTAGAGGCGATTGACCTCGTTGCGGTAGCGATCGATCGCGTAGGGCAGCTTCTCGGTCGCGTAGCTGGCGAAGTGATTGTTCTGTCCGGACATCGGTCCGAGACCGCCCATCTGCCAAAACAGCCATTCCAGCGTCTCGACCCGTGTGCGCAGGTCGTGCGAAATGAATTTTCCGGTCTTCTCGGCGAGGTAGAGCAGGATCGCCCCCGACTCGAACACCGAAATCGGCTTGCCCCCACCCGCCGGCTCATGGTCAACGATCGCCGGAATGCGGTTGTTCGGCGAGACCTCCAGGAACTTGCGCTCGAATTGTTCTCCCTTGCCGATGTTCACCGGAAAAATCTTGTACTGCAACCCAGCCTCTTCGAGAAAAATTGTCACCTTGTGGCCGTTGGGCGTGGTCCAATAATAGCAGTCGATCATGGCAGCAGCTCCTGTTGGCTTGGTCGCGACAGCAGATTTCTCCGATACGTCCGGCTCGGGTCATATCGGATGAAACCTATGCGGTTGCAACTCGCTCGACGAAATTCCCTCATCCGACCCGCGCTGGCGGCATGTCGGTATGCTGGCGCCTGCGGCCGCTGCACTCGACGCGGCCAACGGGAATTTGTCACAATCGCGCTTTTGCGGGGGACAGCGGATTCCACATGACCAGCGATATCCTGATACGCGGCGGCTTGGTGTTCGACGGCAGCGGCAGCGCCGGTACGCTTTGCGATGTCGCCATCACGAGCGGCCGCATCGCGGCGATGGCACCCGATCTGCCGCGCGATGCGCCCAGGGTCATCGATGCGACGGGGCTCGCGGTCGCGCCCGGCTTCATCGACATCAAGACCCATTCGGATTTCACCCTCCCGATCAATCCCAAGGCCGAGAGCAAGGTGCGCCAGGGCGTCACTACGGAGATCATCGGCCATTGCGGTTATTCGGTCGCACCGGTGCTGCCCGGCAAGGTCGCGCTATTGCGCGATTATCTGAGCCCGAGCGCGCCATGGCTGCCGTTCCGAGAGATGGGCTTTGCGGAATATCTTGAAACGTTCCCGGCGACATCGGTCAACGCCGGCATGCTGGTCGGCCACAACACGTTGCGCCTGATGGTTATGGGCATGGAGGAGCGCGCTCCATCGGCTGCGGAATTCGACCGCATGGTCGCGCTGTTGACCGAGGGTCTGGAGGCGGGTGCGCTCGGCATGAGTTCGGGCCTCTTCACGGCTCCCGGCTCCTACGCGGAGCCGGCCGAACTGACGGCGCTCGGCCACGTGCTCAAGCGCCACAACGCGGCCTATTTCACGCATCTGCGTGATGAATCCGACCATGTGCTCGACGCGCTCGACGAGGCGATCGCGATCGCGCAGACCTGCGGCGTGCATGTGGAGATCGTCCACTTCAAGTGTTCCGGGGTCAACAATTGGGGTAAAGCCCAACAGGGGCTCGACATGATCGCGGAGGCGCGCCGGCGCGGCCTCGACGTCGACTGCGACGCCTATCCGTACACGGCCGGCAGCAATCCGCTGAAGAACCTGTTGCCCCAATGGGTGCAGGCGGGCGGCGTCGCCGCCATGCTGGAGCGGCTGCGGCTTGCCGAGACGCGCACCCGCATCCGCATCGACATCAACCGGCACGGCCTCAACAATTGGGGCCACGTGCCGTCATGGGACAGCGTGCGCATCTCGGTCACGCCCAACCTGCCGCAGCACGCCGGCCGCACCTTCGGGCAACTCGCGGTGGAGCGCGGCCAGGACCCGGTCGATTGCGTGTGCGATTATCTCATCGAGGACAACGGCTCCACCCGCGTGCTGGTTACCTCGATCTCCGAGGACGATGTCACGCAGATCGTGGCATCGCCATCGGCGCTGATCGGCTCCGACGGCAATTGCGTCGCGACCTACGGCACCGTGAGCCAGGGCATGCCGCATCCGCGCTTCTACGGCACCTTCCCGCGCGTCATCGACCACTATGTCGGCGAACTCGCGGCGCTGCCGCTCGAACACGCGATCCACAAGATGACGGGCGCCACTGCGCGCGCGTTGAAGTTCACCGATCGCGGTCTGCTGCGCCGGGGTTTTTGTGCCGACGTGGCGATCTTCGATCCTAAGGATTTTCGCGATCTCGCCACCTATACGGACCCCCATCGTTATCCGAGCGGCGCGCGCACCACCGTCATCGTCAACGGCGTGATCGTGGTCGAGGATGCGACCCACACCGGCGCGTTGCCCGGCAAGGTGCTGCGGCGCGGCGTGGATGGCGGCGTGGCGTAACAAAGTTGTGGGGCGGATTAGCCGAAGGCGTAGTCAGCCGCCGTTCGGCCGAAACGGCGGATTACGCTGCGCTAAATCCACCCTTCGGGTTCATCCGCGTCCGCGCAGCGCCCGCCGGTCGATCTTGAGCAGCGTCGTGCGCGGCAACGCGTCGATGAACTCGTAGCGCTCTGGCACCTTGTAGCCGCCGATCGTGCGCACAGCGGCGCACAGCTCTGCGATCAGCACGTCGTCGCGCGCGAACCCCTCGCGCAGCACTACGTAGGCCATCGGCTTGGTGAAGCCGTCGCTGTCCGTGAACGACACCACGGCGGCCTCGCGTACCGCCGTGTGGCCGGTGAGCGCTGCCTCGATCTCGATCGGCGTCACCCACATTCCCCTGACCTTGAACATGTCGTTGTCGCGTCCGGAGAACCAGTAGAAGCCGTCCTCGTCGAAATAAAGGTTGTCGCCGGTGCGGGTCCATTCGCCGATGAAGGTCTCGCGGGACTTGTCGTATTTGCGCCAGTAGAAAAAGCACGCGGTCTTGCTCTTGATCCAGGCTTCGCCGGGCACGTTCGGCTCGGTGACCTCGCCATCGGGGCTCACAAGTCGCACTTCGTAACCGAACACCGGCTTGCCCAGGCTGCCTCGCTTAAAGCTTTTCTGGCGGTTCGCGATCCACTCATAGGTGATCTCCGAACTGCCGATTGAATTGAACAACTCGATGGCGAACTGCTCGTGGAAATTGGAGAAGATCTCCGGCGGCATTTTCTCCGATGCGCTGACGGCGAAGTCGAGAGCCGGAAACTGCGGCTTTACGCCGGACAGCCGCACGTGCTCCAGGATGTTCTTCAGGACGGTCGGCACCGTGACGAGCTTGGTCACCCGTGCCTGCGCCATCGTATGCAGCACGAGGTCGGGCGCCGGCGGCTTGCGGATGAGCGCGGCGGTCGCGCCCCAGTAGAGCGGGATCAGCAGGCCCGGCCATAGCCCGTGGGTGAAATATTTCTTCGAGGTGGCGAATACCACGTCGCTTTCCCGGTATTCCCAGAACCGGCCGTGGCGCTCGGGCACAAGCATGAAATCATGGGCGAGGTGGGTGATGCCCTTGGCGGTGCCGGTGGTGCCGCCGGAGAAGAACATGTAGGCGACGTCGTTGCGATGCCGGACGCAGGGCGGGATCGCGGGCGCGCCGGAGTTGCGGATCGCGGCGAACGGCAGCGCCGCGCGGTTCGCCAAACGGCCGGTGAGGTCGGCGGCGAAATCGCCGCGGACGATGACGGTGCGTAGCGCCGCCGGCAGGTCAGCCGCGATCTCGACGAGCTTGGGCAACTGCTCGGCGTCGATGAACAGCGTCCCGACTGCGGTGTCGCGGAGGAAATACAGGAGGTCAGGCGCCTTGTAGAGATCGGACACCACGGCCGGGATGGCGCCGGCCCGCACCGTGCCGAGCCACATGGCGACGTAGTCGAGGCTGTCGGTGCCGAACAGCAGGATGCGGTGTTCCGGCGCGATGCCGATCGACCGCAGCCCTGCCGAAACCCCGGCCACGAGCGTCGTCAGCGCGCCGTAGCTCGTCGCCTCGCCGTCCACGATGATGGCGGCCTTGTGCTCGACCGGCGTGCCGAGATGGCGGTCGAGCAACAGGGTGGTCGGCGCGAATTCCTCGGGCACGTCCGGGTCGGCCCAGGCGCGCCAGTCCGGGCCGTAGATCTTGTCGTCATACCGGGTCGGCGCGCGGTCGAGCATGGCGGCGGACATTTGGTTGGCGACTTGTCAGTCGCGCTTGAATCCGTATTCCTGCCAGCGGCGGTCGACCATTTCCCAATCCCCTTCGTCTGGCTTGACCATGGGCGGATAGCGATCGCCGTCGTAGTTCGCCTCCGGCTCGAAATCGAGATTGATAGTGGCATCGATCAGCACGCGGGTCCACTTCCCGGTGCCGTAGAGATTGGTGTCGCGGAACTTGAGCCGCGTCGACGGGTCGAGCGCCGAGCCGAAGGTGCCCGGGAAGAACACGATGTCATCTTCCGCGGCGTTGACGCGGTACGCGAACGCCCAATCGATCGCGCCGTAGTCGTGGATATCGATGTCGTCGTCGACGACCCAGATGTGCTTGTAGCGCAGATGCGCCGCGTTGGAGCCCCAGATCGCGGCGGCGGCCTGTTTGGCCTGGCCGCGATAGGTCTGCTTGAGCTGGATCATCAGGGTCGTACCGTTATTCGCCGGCGGGCAGTGCACATCGGTGACACCCGGCACGCCAGAGCGCTCCAGGATGTTCCACGCCAGCGCGGCCCGTTGCACGGAACTCATGATGCTGTTCTCGTTGAGCATCTTCGGCATGGTGCCTTCCAGCGTGCCGCGGAAGATCGGCTTGTCGCGGTGCGTGATCGCCGTCACCCGCACCTTGTGCTTGAGGCACTGGTCGCCGCCGAAATAGCCGGTGTATTCGCCGAACGGCCCTTCCATCTCGAAGGTGGCCGGATCGGGCGATATCCAGCCCTCGATCACGATCTCGGCCGAGGCCGGCACTTGCAGCGGCACCGTCTCGCAATCGACCAGTTCGACCGGCGCGCCGCGCAGCGCCCCCATGACGTCATATTCCGACACGTCCGGCGGCACCGGCGAGGACGCGCAAAACGGCAGGCACGGCTCCCAGCCGTAGATGAAGGCGACCGGCATCTCCTCGCCCTTGCCGGAGTATTTGGCGAAGTCCTGGCCCCAGTTTTGCGGCCGCCACAGCAGCACCGGGATGGTGTTCTTGTGGCCGATCATGCCGCGATAGATGCCGACATTCATGCGGCCGGAGATCGGATCGCGGGTGACCGTGCCCTGCATGGTGTTGATGTAGCGCCCGCCGTCGCGGCGATGCCACTGCGGCACCGGGAAGTCGTAGAGGTTGATGTCGTCGCCCGTAATGATGTTCTGTTTCACCGGACCGGTCGCCACCTTGACGGGCGGAACACGGCCCGAGAATGCCTTGCGGGCGGCCTTCACCAGTTCGGTGATCGGGGCGTTTTTCGGCAATCCGAACATCATGGCGACGCGCGAATACTTCGACAAGCCGCCGGTAAAGACCTGCGAACAGCGCGCGTTGTGCTGATAGTCCTTGATGTTGCTGAACAGCAGAGCCGGTCCGTCGCCATTGCCGAAGGCGCGCCGCGTCACGGTGCCGAGCTCGCAATTCCAGTCCACTTCGGCTTCGACCTCGTGCAGTTCGCCTTCCCGTTTCAGGGCCGCGATCCAGCCGCGCAAATCACCAAACTGCATGTGTGCTTCTCCTGTCAGCGGATCGCCGGATCGCAGGCCTGTAGGCGAGGCGAAATTTTCCGGCTGGAAGGCGGCGCGCGGGGCGGGCGCCAGGGCGGCAAATACGGCGGTAGCGCATATTCCTGAAAAGTTGCAGACTTTTTCGGACAAGATCATGCGCGGGGTTACGCATGATCCTGAAAAGTTGCAGACTTTTTCGGACAAGATCATGCGCGGGGTTACGCATGATCCTGAAAAGTTGCAGACTTTTCGGACGAGATCATGCGCGGGGTCAAGCAAACTATTCGCCATCGCGCGGCAGTCAAGGCAGATCGGAACAGCAGGACCAGATGCAGAAGGACTATGCGGAAATGCGGGGCGCCGTCCTGCGGGAGCTCGATGGCCTGCGCTACGAAGTCGACATCGACCGGAAGATCGGCTGGCTCATCCTCGACCGGCCGCCGCTCAACGTGATCTCCTACCGGGGACGGAGCCAGATCAACGCCATCATCGAGGCGTTCGGGCAGGACCCCGACGTGCGCGTCGTGGTCATCCGCGGCGCCAATGGCGTCTACACCTCGGGCGGCGATGTCAAAGCGTTCCCCGGCATCGCGCGGGACGGCATGTCGCACATGGCCTGGAATATCGCTGCGCCGGAGCGCTGCCCCAAGCCCGTGATCTGCGCCATGGAGAAGTACGCCATGGGGGTCGGTTTCGAACTCGCCATGTCATGCGATATCCGGATCGCCATCACCGACACGGTGCTTGCCCTGCCGGAAGTGTCACTCGGCCAGATCCCCGGCAGCGGCGGCAGCCAACGGGTCGCCCGCATTGCAGGACTGACACGCGCCGTCGACATGATGATGCTCGGCCGACGCATCCCGGCGCCGGAGGCGCATGCGTGGGGCCTGCTCACCCGCGTCGCCGAGGACGCCGTGGCGCTCGATCGCATGATCGACGAGATTGCAAAGCACCTCGCCGCCCAGTCCGCGCTTGCGCTCACCACTATCAAGCGCGTCCTCAACACGACGTACGACACAAGCTTGGCGGTCGGCCTCGAGGTCGAAGGCCACGCCTACGAGAAGCTGCGGGGAAGCGAAGACTACCGCGAAGGCATCGAGGCGTTCACGCAGAAGCGCAAGCCGAAGTTTCGGTGAGCATCGGGGCGGTGAAATGCTTCACCCCAATCCGCATTCATTGAGGTATGCCTGGGTCATGCGCGCGCACGCGTCGGGGTTCTCGACCTGCAGCATATGCCCGGTGCCCTTCACGAAGCCGTAGTCGTAGCCGTTCTCGGTACCGAGCGCCTGGTTGGCGCGGCCGGTCGGCGGGCCGCCTTTGAGGTCCGGGTCGGCGCCGATGAGCTTCACCGGGCCGCGGAAATCGCTGGCCCGCGGCCACAGGTTCATCGACATGGCCTGGGCATAGATGGCGGCTTCGTTGGCCGGGTCGCACACCAGCACGAAGCCGTCGCCGCTGGAGTTCCGGCGCAGCACCGAACGCGCCATCAATTCGTGGACGCCCGGCACCCAGGCCTGGCCGACGCGCGATTTAGCGAAGTCGGCGGCGAGTTCATCGATGCCGGCGAATTGGGACCGGCGGTTCCTGGCGAACTCCGTCAGACGTGCCTCGAAGGCCTGCATGCCGGGATAGACCGGATGGTCCGGCGGCGGCACGTTGGGAGGGTCGAACAGAATGAGCGCATCCCAGCGAAAGCCGATCTCGAGCGCATGCTTCATGGCGGTGCGCCCCGACATCGAATGAAAGATGCCCACCGACTCGCGCTTGCCGAGCTTCGCGGTGACGTCCTGGTAGACCCGCTCCAGGTCGCGGCTCAACTGCTCGTAGGTGTGATTGGCGGGCGTCGCCGGGACATTCTCGCCGTGATTGCGGAAGTCGAAGATGATGAGATCGAACCGGCTCAGAAAGTGCTGCCAATACGGCAGATAGCCGTTGATGGCGTAGCCGTTGCCGTGGCTCATGAACAGTCGCACGCCGTCTGCATTGCCGTGCCGGCGCACCCGGATCCGGGCGCCGTCCTCCAGCGGCACATCGAACGTCATGGAAGTTGCTGGGACTTGCAAAAGCATGGGTGGCGTCCTTGCCGGAGTGCATGGCATACGGGCTACAGCCTGGGTGCCGCTACTTCCCCGGCAGCGGCTTGAGCTTGAACTCGTCCCACCGCTTCGCCACGGCGGCAACATCGCCCTCGGTCGGCCACACCTTTGGGGGAAAGCGCGCGCCGTCGAGATCGGGGTCGGGCTCGTAGTCGAGGTTCATGGTGGCGTCGATCAGCACCCGGTTCCACTTGCCGGTGCCGAACAGCGCCGGGTTGCGGTCGCGCCGGCGCGTCGACGGATCGAGGCCGGCCCCGAAGGTCGACGGCATGATGACGATGTCGTCCTCACCGGCATTGACCCGGTAGGCGATCGCCCAATCCACCGCGGCGTAATCGTGAATATCGATGTCGTCGTCCACCACCGTGATGTGCTTGTAGCGCACATGGGCGGCGGACGAGCCCCAGATCGCGTTGGCGGCCTGCTTGGCCTGGCCGCGGTAGCTTTGCTTCATCTGGATCAGCAGGTTGATGCCGGCGTGGACCGGCGGGCACCACACGTCCGTGATGCCGGGCACGCCGGCACGCTCCAGCACGCTCCACGCGGTCGCGGCGCGCATGATCGACGAGCAGATCGCGTTTTCCGAGAAGCTGCCCGGTAACGAGCCCTCGATGCAGCCGCGCAGGATCGGATCGTTGCGGTGGGTGATCGCGGTCACCCGGATGGTCGGTTTCGGCGACTTGTCGCCGGCGAGATAGCCGGTGAATTCGGCGAACGGCCCTTCCATGGTGAACTTCGCGGGATCGAGCTGGAGGTAGCCCTCGATCACGATTTCGGCGGAAGCCGGCACCTGCAGGTCGACGGTCTCGCACTTAACAAGTTCCACCGGGGCGCCGCGGATCGCCCCCATGACGTCGTATTCGCACACCCCCTTCTGCACCGGCGCGCCGCCGGTGAAGCCGAGCGAGGGCTCCCAACCGATCGCGACCGCGATCGGCATCTCGTTGTGGCCGGCGCGTTCCCACGACGTCGCGTGCTGGCCGACATGCTGGGCGCGCCACATCAGGATCGGGATCTCGGTCTTGCTCGCCACCATGCCGCGATAGATGCCGACGTTCATCACGCCGGTGTCGTGGTCCTTGGTGACGCAGCCGCCGTAGGTCAGCAGATAGCGCCCGCCGTCGAGCCGGTTCCACCACGGCGACGGCAATTCATAGAGATCGATGTCGTCGCCGGTGACGATGTTCTCCTTCACCGGACCGGTGCTGACGATCTTGGGCGGGATGCCGTTGGAAAGGACGTTGCGGCCGAGCTTGACGAGGTCGCGCGGATGGGTGTCGGGATCGACACCCATCATCATGGCGACCCGCCGGTAGCTCGCGAGCCCGCACCCGAAGATGCGGCGGCAGCGTGCATTCGCCCCGTAATCCTTGATGTTGTTGAACATGAGGGCCGGCCCGTCGCCGGTGCCCTGGGCCAGCCGCATGACGGTGCCGATCTCGATATTCCAATCCACCTCGGCGTCGATCTCGCGGATCTCGCCGGCGCCTTCGAGCGCCTTGATCCAGCCCCGGAGATCGCCATAAGCGACCGGCTTGCGTTCGATGTTCATTACCTGTTCCTTGGGACGTGCATTGCCCGTGCAATGCGTCGGGCCGGTGTTATGCCCGTGCCGGCGCGCCACTTCAACGCCCGGGCGCGGCGCGAATGGCAGGCCTGCGGCGCGGATGGCTTTACTCGCCCCAGGCGCCGGCTTAGCTCGACTTGGGTCTCCGGTCGGGTCGATGTGTCCGCGCACGCATGGCTTGACACATTCCTGCAGTCATGGCCGGGCTGTCCGGCTATCCCGATCGGGAGTGCCACTCGATCCGGGATTGCCGGGTCGAGCCCGCATGACGACAAGGGTCGTTAACAAAGTTTATTGGTGATTTGGTGTCGCAGGCTCTCGGCATTCCGCTGATGCGCAAGGAAGACCCGGCCCTCCTGTCGGGGCGTGGGCGCTATGCGGACGACATGCCGGCCCCGAACGGCACCCTGCATGCCCATGTGGTCCGCTCCCCCCACGCGCACGCGAAGATTCTCCGGATTGACGTCGCAGCAGCGTTAGCGCTGCCCGGCGTTGCGGCGGTGATCACCGGCGAGGAGGTCCAAAAGCTCACCGATCCGTTCCTGATCGCGCTGAAGCAGCCGGTGCATCAATGGTCGCTCGCGGTCGAGCGGGTGCGCTATGTGGGCGAGGCGGTGGCGCTGGTGGTGGCCGAAAGCCGCTACGTGGCCGAGGACGCCGCCGAACTGGTGCAGGTGGACTACGAGCCCGTCGAGGCCTTGATCGACCCGCTCGTGGCCTGCGGCAAATCGGCGCCGCTGCTGCATCCAGCTTGCAAGACCAACGAAATCTCGGTGCGCAAGTTCGCTTATGGGGACACCGCGGCGGCGTTCGCGGCGGCAGACCGCACGGTCGCCCTCACGGTCGAGTTTCCGCGGCTCTCGTTCACCCCGATGGAATGCTACGTCGTCGTCGCCGAATACCGGCCGCACGACAAGAGCTACGACGTGCTGGCGAACTTCCAGGGCCCGTTCAGCACCCATCCGGTGATGGCGAAGGCGCTGCGGGTTCCCGGCACCAAGATGCGGCTGCGCATCCCGCCGGACTCCGGCGGCAGCTTCGGCATCAAGCTTTCGGTGTTCCCCTACGTGGTGCTCACCGCGATCGCGGCGAAGATCACCGGCCGCCCGGTCAAATGGGTGGAGGACCGGGTGGAGCATCTGGTGGCGGCGAGCTCGGGACCCAACCGCATCACTAAGATCGAGGCCGCGGTTACCCGGGAGGGCCGCATCCTCGCGCTGCGGCTCGATCAGCTCGAGGACTACGGCGCGTTCCTGCGTGCCCCGATGCCGGGACCGCTCTACCGCATGCACGGCGCCGTCACGGGCGCCTACGACATTCCCAATGTCGACGTCGTCAACCGCATCGTGCTCACCAACAAGATGCCGGCGAGCCTGATCCGTGGCTTCGGCGGCCCGCAACTCTATCTCGCCATCGAACGGCTGGTGCAGCGCATCGCGGTCGAGCTCGGCCTCGACCACATCGACGTGATCCGCCGCAACCTGGTGCCGGCGTCCAAGTTCCCCTACCGTGCCGCCGCCGGGGCGCTCTTTGATTCCGGCGATTTCGCCCGCGCGGTCGAAACCACGATCGGCGACGACCGGCTCGGCGAACTCAAGCGCCGGCGCGAAGCGGCGCGCGCCGCCGGCAAACTTTATGGCATCGGGTTTGCGACCGTGGTCGAGCCCGGCATGTCCAACATGGGCTACCTCTCGACGCTGCTCACGGCCGACGCCCGCGAGCGCGCCGGTCCCAAGAACGGCGCGGTATCCATGGTCACCCTCAACATCGATCCGCTCGGCGCCGTGTCGATGACGGCGGACGTGACGGTCCAGGGGCAGGGGCATCAGACGGTGCTGTCGCAGATCATCGCCGATCGGCTGGGGCTCGACCCGGCCGACGTCGAGGTCACGCTGGAGATGGACACCGGCAAGGACGCGTGGTCGATCGCGGCCGGCACCTATTCGTGCCGATTCTCGCCCGGCACCGCGGTTGCGGCCCACGTGGCGGCGGTACGCATGCGCGACAAGCTCGCCGCCATTGCGGCAAAGCAGCTCAATGTTTTGGCCGACGACGTCGAATTCGCCGACGGCAAGATACGCAGCCGGTCCAACCCGGACAATTCGCTGCCGTTCGGGCGCGTCGCCGGCACCGCGCATTGGTCGCCCGTCATGCTGCCGGACGGCATGGCGCCCGGCCTGTCGGAGGCCGGCATATGGTCGCCGCCGGAGCTCGAGCCGCCGAGCGGTGACGACCGCATCAACACGTCGCTCACTTACGGCTTCGTATTCGACATGTGCGGCGTCGAGATCGATCCGGTGACGTTCGCGGTCCGCATCGACCGCTACGTGTCGATGCACGACGCCGGCACGCTGCTCAATCCGCTGATCGCCGACGGCCAGGTGCACGGCGCCTTCGTGCAGGGCGTCGCGGCGGCGCTCTACGAGGAATTCGTCTATGACGAGGAGGGCGCCTTCCTGTCCGGCAGTTTCGCCGATTATCTGGTGCCGACGGTCACCGAAATTCCCAAGCTCGAAATCCTGCATCAGGTAACCCCGTCGCCGTTCACGCCGCTCGGCGCAAAGGGTATGGCGGAAGGCAACTGCATGAGCACGCCCGCCTGCATCGCCAACGCGGTCGCCGATGCGCTGGGGGTGAAGGACGTTTCGCTGCCGATGACGCCGATGCGGCTGCACGCGCTCATGGCCGGCGACGAGCCGCCGCGAAAGCCCCTGCGCGCCGTCAATTCTTCTCCCTCCCCCCTTGTGGGGGAGGGTCGGGGTGGGGGGTCGGGCGGGTTAGGCGCGAGGGTGCCTTATACGCCGACCCCCACCCCCGACCCCTCCCCACAAGGGGGAGGGGAGAAGCAACCCCGAGATGGCCGATGAAGCCGCGGCGGTTCGACTATGTGCGTCCCGACAGTGTCGAGGAGGCGGTGGCGGTCCTCGCCGAGCACGGCGATACCGCGAACGTGCTGGCGGGCGGCCAGTCGCTGATGGCGATGCTCAACCTGCGCATCGCGGAGCCTGCGATCCTGATCGACATTGCGCGGCTCAAGGAACTGGATTACATCCGCCTCGACGGCGACACCGTCGAGGTCGGCGCCGCTGTGACCCAGAATCGGCTCAAGGACTGGCCGGAACTGGCGGCGCGGCTGCCGCTGCTGGCGGCGGCGCTGCCGTTCGTGGGCCATTTTCAGACCCGCAACAAGGGAACCGTGTGCGGCTCGCTCGCCCACGCCGATCCGTCGCTCGGAAATTCCCCTGTCGCTGGCCACGCTCGGCGGCGAGGTCGTGCTGCGGTCTCGGCGCCGCACCCGCACGCTCGCGGCGCCGGAGTTTCAGCTCGGCATGCTGACCACGGCGCGCGAACCCGACGAGCTCATTACGGCCGCGCGCTTTCCGATCCAGGCGACGCGGCGCGTTGCGTTCCGCGAAGTGGCGCGCCGCCACGGCGATTTCGCCATGGTGGCGGTGGCGGCATGTATCGAGGACGATAATGTCGTGCGGATCGGCATCGGCGGCGTCGCCGATCGGCCGGCGGTGCGGTGCGCCGCAATCACCGATGCCGGCGCCGCCAAGGACTTCTTCGAGTCCCTCGCCTGGGAGCTCGAAGGCTACGACGATACCCATGCATCGGCCAGGCTGCGCCGCGATCTGCTGCGCCGGGTCGGCCCGCTGGTGGTCGAAGAGGCGTTGCGATGCGCCGCGTGAACCGGGATGAGCGGACCAAGGTTCGTTTCACGCTCAACGGCCGTGCCGTGTCGGGCGATGCCGAATCTCGCACGCTGCTCACCGATTTCCTGCGTCACGTCATCGGGGCGACCGGCACCCATGTGGGCTGCGAGCACGGCGTGTGCGGCTGCTGCACCGTGCTGGTCGACGGCACCGCGGTGCGCGCCTGCCTGACGCTCGCCGTGCAGGCCGAAGGCCGAACTGTCACGACGGTGGAATCGCTTGCTTCGCCGGACGGCGAACTCAATGCCCTGCAAAAGGCCTTCCAGCAGCATCATGCCCTGCAATGCGGATTCTGCACGCCCGGCATTCTGATGTCTTTCACGGATTATCTTGCGAGAAATCCTCATCCGACCGAGGATGAAATCCGCGACGTATTGAGCGGCCATCTATGCCG
The DNA here is from genome assembly GCA_963747835.1 of uncultured Alphaproteobacteria bacterium. Taxonomy (GTDB): domain Bacteria; phylum Pseudomonadota; class Alphaproteobacteria; order Rhizobiales; family Xanthobacteraceae; genus JAJPKK01. The sequence continues at coordinate 573,212 of CAVVGO010000007.1, read as the reverse complement.
GTGCACGGGCTATGCCGGGATCGTGGCCGCCGTGCTCGCCGCCTCCGGCGGCGGGAAACCTCGGAGCCAGTCATGACCACCTATCGCGAATTGGTAACCATCAACGGCAAGAACGTCGTTCTCGCCCATAACGAGCCGCCGGTCATCAATGCCGGGGTACTGGAGAACGGCGACATCTTCCGCATGTTCAACATATTTGCCGAGACGTTCAGCCCGTCCAACATCGACAAGGCCGACGGCACGCCCTTGCGGCTATACACCTCGGACCGCGTCAAGATCGACGTCTCCAAGCGCCGCAAGCACGACATGGGCTTCTGGCATCGCAACGTCGACGCCCACGAGATCATCTTCTGCGTCAAGGGCGCGCTGAAATGGGAAACCGAAATGGGCGTCAAGATCATGCATCCGGGCGACATGCTGATGATCCCCAAGGGCATCGGCCATCGCTCCATGCTGTGCGAGGATTCGACCGACGAGAATGTCCTCATCGAGCTGAAGATCGCCGACGACCTCACCTATGTGGGCGAGAATAAGTAGGACGTGGCCGTGCCATCCGTTGATCTCATCATCGCCGATATCCCGTGGCTCATCACCATGGACGCCGGCCGCCGCGTGATCCGTGACGCCGCGATTGCGGTTGACGGCGGCAAGATCGTCGCGGTCGGCAAATCGGCTGACATCGCGGCGCAGTATATGGGCAGGCGGCGCGTCGACGGCCGCGCCACGGTGGCGACGCCGGGATTCGTCGATTGCCATCTGCATTCGTCGTTCCAGCTCTCCCGCGGACTCGCGGACGAATTGAACGCGCAGTCGTTCCTGTTCGACCGCATGTATCCGTACGAGGCGGCGCTGGAGGGCGACGACGTGCGGGTGTCGGCGGCGCTGGCGGCGACTGAACTCCTCCGCCACGGCGTCACCTGCTTCGTCGATCCCGGCAATTATCATCCGGAGTCCTCGGTCGAAGGCGTGATGGCGACCGGCATCCGGATGATCGTGTCGCGGTCATCCTTCGACCTCACCAAATCGGTGCTCGGCATCCTGCCCGAACGCATGATCGAAACCACTGCCGTCGCTTTGGAACGCGCCGCCGCGGTGCTGGAACGTTATGCCAAGTCGGGCAACCCGCGGCTTGGCGCCAGCGCGTCATTCCGCGGCCTCAACAACGCGTCGGACGAACTGATCACCGGCCTCAAGTCGCTCGCTGACCACTACGGCACGCTCCTGCAGACCCACGCGTGCTTCTCCTACTCGACCCACGATTCGAGCGTCGCCCGCACCGGCCTCGCCGAGATCGAGCGCCTGGAATCGCTCGGCGTCATCGACGAGCGCATGCTGATCGTGCATTCCGGCTGGCTCGAACCCGAGGAGGTCGCAATCCTGGCGCGGCGCATGCCGTCGCTTGTGTGCGCGCCGAGTTCGAGCCTCCACAACGGCTACGGCAATTTCCTGTTCGGCAAGCTGCCGGAGCTGATCGCGCTCGGCGTCAATGTGGCGGTCGGCTCCGATCACGCGAGCTCCGGCATCGTCGACATGGCGCAGGAAATCCGCCTCGCCTGCTGCTGTTACAAGGAGACCCGGATCAATCCCCGCGTCATGCCGCCCGAGACCGGGCTCGAAATGGCAACCATCAACGGCGCCAAGGCCGCCCTGATGGGCGATCGCATCGGCAGCATCGAGGTCGGCAAGGAAGCCGACATCGTGCTGTTCGACACCAACCGGCCGGAATGGCAGCCGCTGATCAATCCGGTGGCGAACCTCGTCTACAGCGCCACCGGAGATTTGGTTCGCGACGTGTTCGTGATGGGCGAGCAGGTGGTGGCCGGCGGACATCTGACCAAGGTCGACGAGGCGAAGGTGTTTGCGGAAGTGCCGGTCGCGGTCAATCGCTTCAAGAAGCACCTCAAGTTCGAGAATATGGTCCAGCTCAAATGGCCGGTGTCGTGACGCGCGCCCCATCGTCACGGCTGCGCTTGTCGCAGCCCTCCACGTCTTTCTGTCAGTCCTGCCGCAAGACGTGGATGGCCGGAACAAGTCCGGCCACGACGATGGAGAGAGGTCGCGACCAAACGCGGTACATCGTCGTGCGCGGCAACGTCCCATGACCAGCGTCTTTGGCACCCACGTTCCCGAAATTCCCTATCGCCCGATCGCGGAACTGTTCGCGCTTTACCGCGATCGGGATCCGGGCAAGACCGCGATCGTCGATCTCGACAGCGAAACCGCCATCACGTTTGGTGAGCTCGATCAAGTCACCACCGATATCGCGGTCTTTCTCAAGAGCCGCGGCGTCGTCAAGGGCAGCCGCGTGCTGCTGTTGTCCGACGAGAATTTGGAAAAGCTGCTGCTGTGGTTCGCCATCTGGCGGATCGGCGCGGTGGTGTGCCCGCTCAATATCGAGATCAACGAGAAGGTGCTGGCCGATCTCGCGCCGGTCGTGAACCCGGCGCTGATCCTCTATCACAAGGACCTCGATATCGACGCGCTGGTCGGCGACTGCGAGGCGCCACGGGTGCGGTTCGGCGCATGGTCGGCGACCAGCGCCATCGATCCGCAGGACCAGTGCTTTGCGGCGCTCTCCACCGGGCACACGGCCGCCGAGATGCCGGAGCGCAATGCGGCGGAAGACATCGCGTGCATCTTCTGCACCTCGGGCACCACCAGCCGGCCCAAGATCGTGGTCTACGATCATTGCGCCTATTGGCTCAACGGCCTGTCCACCCTCGAATTCCTCGGCCTCACCGAGGCCGACCGGACATTGGAGTACCGCTCGTTCGGCTGGAACTCGGCCCAGGTGCTGAGCCTGATGCCGTTCCTGGAGAAGGGGCTGACGATGCACATCGCCAAGCGCTTCTCCCACAGCCGCTTCTTCGAATGGATCCAGCGCTACGGTATTACGTTCGCGGCCGGCGTGCCCACGGTGCTCAACATGCTGCTGCACAAGCCGCTCGGCTATACGGCGAAGGACCTGCCGACGTTGCGGCTGATGAGCTGCTCGACGGCTCCGCTCACCGCCCAGCAATGGCTGCAGTTCGAGGAGATGTACGGCGTCAAGCTGCTGCAGATGTACGGCATGTCGGAGGCCGGCTGGGTGTGCGGCAACCGCACCTACAAGAACCGCATCGGCACAGTCGGCGTGCCGGCGCTGCACCAGGAATTCGCGCTCGTGGACCCGAGCGGCGGACCGGTGCCACCGGGTGTAGAGGGCGAGGTCACGGCCGGCGGCCCGCACACCGCGATCGGGTATCTGCTCGATGACGGCACCATCGAGCGCATCCGCCCCAACCGCATCAAGACCGGCGATCTTGCGATCGAGGATGAGGACGGCTTCATCCGGGTCACCGGCCGCACCAAGGACCTGATCATCCGCGGCGGCATGAACATCGCGCCGGTCGAGATCGACGAGGTGCTGTTGAAGCATCCGGACATTCACGAAGCCGCGGCTGTCGGCGTGCCGGATAAGATCTACGGCGAGGAAGTCGTATGCTACGTCGTCGCCAAACCCGGGGTCAGCCTCACCGAGGCTTCAGTAAGCCAGCACTGCGAAGCCTTCCTGCCGCTGCCTAAGATGCCGAAGCAGATCTTCATCGTTCCCGACCTGCCCAAGAGCGATCGTGGCAAAGTGCTGCGCGACCGGTTGCGCGAGGACTGGACCGCGCGCCAGAAGGTGTCGGCATGACTTCAGCATCGTCATGGCCGGGCTTGTCCCGCGCTCTCGCCGCCGCCTTTCTTCTCGCCGCCATCCCGGCCGCCCATGCCGAGGAGTGGCGCCACGGCACGCTGGTGCCGAAGGGCGATGCCGGCTTCATCTACATGGCGGCGGAGGGGGGCTTTGCCAAAGCGCAAAACCTCGATCTGAAGATGCAGGCGTTCCAGAACGACACCCTGATGATAAAGGCGCTGCTCGCGGGCGAACTCGACAGCTACGAGGGCAGCCCGATCAGTCCGCTGGTGGCCGGCAGCAAGGGCGCCGACGTGAGGATCGTCGGCTGCTCATGGCCGAAGCTCACATATTCGCTGTTCTCCCATGACGGCATCGACTCGGTCGCGGACCTCAAGGGCAAGAAATTCGGGATTTCGGCGCCCGGCTCGCTGCCGGACCTCGTCGCCCGCACCATGCTCAAACAGGCCGGCGTTGCGCCGTCCGACGTGAGCTTCGTCGCGGCGGGCAGTGATCCCGAGCGGGTGCGCGCCCTGATGGCAAAGACCATCGACGCCGCGATTTCGACCAGCGATTTCGCCGCGCGTCCCGAACTCAAGCTGAAGACCCTCGCGGTCGCCGGCGAGACGCTGCCGCAATTCTTGCGCCAATGCATTATCACCCGCGGCGCCGTCATCCGCGCCAGGCACGACCAACTCGTCGCCTTCCTGGCGGCCGAAATGGCGGCCTACGGCTTCGCGCTCGACCATCGCGACCGGACCGTCGCGTTGACGAGGCGCATTACCGGCATGTCGGCCACCGATCCGGTGGCCGACGCGGGCTACGATGAGGCGGTCGACATCAAGGCGGCATCGCCCGGCCTGGAAATCGATCTCGTAAAACTGCGCTGGCTGCGTGACCTCCTCGCCGAGGACGGCCGGCTCGCGGCGAAATTCGACCCGGTCGCCGTGACGGACGGTTCGATCCGCGAGGCTGCCGCCGCTCGCGTCAAACCGGATCGCTGAAAGGAATTTCCATGGACGCCCTGACCAAGCCGAAGCGCAAACCCAAATCCGCCACAGCGTCTGCCGCGACCCCTGGCGCGCCGGCGCGCAGCTACCCCGATCTGCACGATCACATCCGCGCGCTGGACAAGGCGGGATTGCTCGTCACGGTGGACCGCGCGATCAACAAGGACACCGAGATGCACCCGCTGGTGCGCTGGCAGTTCCGCGGCGGCATCGAGGAGAAGGACCGCAAGGCGTTCCTGTTCACCAACGTCGTCGACGGCAAGAAGCGCAAATACGACATCCCGGTCGCGGTCGGCGTGCTCGCCTCAAATCGCGAAATCTACCGCATCGGCATCGGCTGCCGCCTGGACGAGATCGACGAGCGCTGGGTCAAGGCGGCGCAGAATCCGATCCCGCCGCGCCTTGTCGAAAATGCGCCGTGCCACGAGATCGTCATCGAGGGCAAGGCGCTCGACAAGCCCGGCAACGGCCTCGACGGCATCCCGTTGCCGATCTCGACGCCGGGCTGGGACGTCGCCCCTTACACGACGCTGTCGCAATACATCACCAAGGACCCTGACACCGGCATTCAGAACATGGGCAACTACCGCGGCCACGTGAAGGCGCCGCGACGGCTCGGCATGAACCCTTCGCTGGAGTTGCGGCCCGGTATCTATAATCACTGGGAAAAACTGCGCGAGCGCGGCTTCAAGAAGCTGCCCTGCGCGGTGGTGCTCGGCGCGCCGCCCTGCGTCACCTTCGCGTCGGTGCAGAAGCTGCCCGAAACCGTCGACGAGCTTTACGTCGCCGGGGCGCTGGTCGGCTCGCCCATCAACGTGGTTAAGGCGAGGACGGTCGATCTTTTGGTCCCGGCGGAGGCCGAGATCGTGATCGAGGGCTTCATCGATACCGAATATCTCGAGCCCGAAGCGCCGTTCGGGGAATCCCATGGCCACGTCAATCTGCAAGAATTCAACGCCTACATGGATATCACCTGCATCACGCGGCGGCGCGACGCCATCCTGACCTCGATCATCTCCCAGGTGACGCCGAGCGAGTCGAGCCTGATCAAGCGCATCGGCATGGAGCCGCTGTTCCTCAACTTCCTGCGCAACACGCTCGGCATCAAGGGCATCAAGCGCGTCTCGATGCACGAGCCGCTGACCAACATCCGCAAGGTGATCGCGCTCGTGGTCGAGCGTGACATCCAGACCACCGAGCTGTGGCGCGCGCTCTACGGTGCCGCGGTCTTGCACCGCGCAGCCGGAAAATACGTCATCGCCATCAATGACGACATCGACCCGGATAATGCCGACGCGATCTTGTGGGCGATGTCCTATCGGGCGAACCCGACGCTCGACATGCACGTGCTGCCCCATCGCGACCAGGGCCACGGCCCGCGCAGCAAGCGCAACAACGGCGAGGACGCCTCGGTACTGATCGACGCCACCCTGAAGGAGAATTTTCCGCCGATCTCGCTGCCCAAGCGCGAGTTCATGGAGAACGCCAAGAAGATCTGGGAGGAACTCGGCCTGCCCAAGCTCAAGCCGGAATCGCCGTGGTTCGGATATTCGCTGGGCGAATGGTCCGACGATCTCGACGCCGCGGCCGAACGCGCCACCAAGGGCGACTATTTCGCCACCGGCAAGCAACTGGCCAAGCGCCGTCGCAAGGACGTGCAAATGAACACGGAAGTGCGCAACGTCAAGGAGTGACGGGGCCTCACCCCGCCAAAATTCCCCGGATCACCACATAGACCCCGACGCTCGCCACGACGACGGCGAAGACGAGCGACAGCGCCCGTTTCTTGGCCGCCAGCGTGGTCGAGAGTTGCGCCCCCACAAGCCCGCCCGCGATGCCGCCGCCGACGAACAGCAGCACCAGCCGCCAGTCGATCAGGTCGGACAGCGCATAGTTCGCCGCCGTGGTGAGGCCGAACGCCGTCACCGACACGAGCGAGGAGCCGATCGCCACGATCATCGCCATCGAGGTGGCGGCGACCAGGCCCGGCACCACCAGGAAGCCACCGCCGATCCCGAAAAATCCCGACAGTGCACCGACCCCGAGGCCGATGCCCATGACCCACGGCGCATTCCGGCGTTCCAGCCGCACGTCCGTCTTGCTGCCGCCCTCCCGTCGCATCGCCATGGACACCGCGACCACCACCATCAGAATGCCGAAGAGGACGAGCAGCTTCTGCCCGTCGGTATGTTTGCCAAGCGTCGAGCCGAGCGCCGCACCCACCATGCCGAACACCGCGAACACAATCGCCACCGGCCAGCACACATTGCCGCGCCGCGCATGGTCGATCAGGTTGGCGAACGCGCTGATCGCCACCGCGATGGAGCTGGTGCCGATCGCCACATGGGGCGACGGCACCCCGACGACGTAGACCAGCAGCGGCACCGCGAGGACCGAGCCGCCGCCGCCGATCACGCCAAGGATCAGGCCCACCAGCGAGCCGGAAAAGATCGCCAGCAGATCGGTAATGCCGAAATCCATGGACGATCCGCCAAGTGCCGCCGGGGCGGCAACGCATGCGTTGAAACACGGCTTGGATATGTCGCGGACCGGCCCCGGCCGCGCGACGCGCCTATGCGGGCGGCGCGAAGGCGCGCTGCATGATCGCGGTCATGTCGTAGCCGGCGGACTGCGCTCGCACCAGGATGTCCGTCAGGGGACGTTTCCCGGCTTGCGACAGGCACCACAGGGTAGCGCAGCGGGTCCCCGAGCGGCAATAGGCGAGCACCGGCTTCGGCAGTTCAGCCAGCAGGGCGGCGAACGCGGCAGCGTCCTCAAGGCTGACGCCGCCCGATCGGACCGGCTGGGCCCGCCAGGCGAGCCCGGAGGCCTTCACGGCCGCCTCGATGTCGTCGCAGCACGGCTGGTCGGACGATTCCCCGTCTGGGCGATTGCATATGATGGCGCGGAACCCCGCCGCCGCGATCGCGGAAATTTCGTCCGCGTGAATCTGCGGCGCCACCGAGAGCTCCTCGGTGATCTTTCGGATATCCATGCTTCAACTCCCCAACGCACATACATTTCGGCGTCTCATGTCGCCGCCGCGAATATTGGCCCGGATCGGCCGGATAATCAATTTTTTCGGCCGGTAACGTTTTGAATTGTCGTCGCCGGGCTCGTCCCTCGGCTCATATCGGCGACCCCGAGGGCATAATGCCTTCCTGATCGAGATGGTCGGGACGTAAGGGCGTTTACGCCCGTCTTCAACGGGCTTTGCCCGGCCATGACTCATGGAGCGCGTGAAGCGGCATGGAAGCCTCCAATCTCTCAACGCAGCTGCGTAAATTCGCTATGCTGGCGCGACGCCAAGCCCGCAACCCGGGTGGAGAACACATGAGGGACGCCGTTATCGCGGCCGGGGGGGTCGCAGTCGTGCTTCTGCTCGCGTCCCCCGGCGCCCAGGCGCAGGAGTTCGCGGCGCGGCCGATCAAGATCGTGTCGCCGCTCGCGGCCGGGGGCGCCGCCGACCTGATCAGCCATGCGGTGGGCGATGCGCTTTCGGCCGCGACCCGACGGCCCGTCATCGTCGACAATCGGCCGGGGGCCGGGGGTACGCTTGCAGCCGTCACAGTGGCGCGCGCCGAGCCGGACGGCACCACGCTGCTGCTCGGCACCGCGGCGGCGCTCAATGTTGCGGCGGTGCTGGCGAAGAATTTTCCGAGCGAACAGGTGGCCGGTCTCACCCCGCTGACGCTTGCGGTGCAAATGCAGATTTGCCTCGTCGTGAACAAGGCGCTGCCGGTGACCAACGTCACCGAGTTGATCGCCTATGCCAAAGCGCATCCCGGTAAGCTCGCGTTCGGCAGCTCCGGCGCCAATACGGTGAACCACATCGCCGGCGAACTCCTCAAGGTCGAGGCCGGCGTCGACATGGTCCACGTGCCGTATCGCGGCGGCGCCCCGGCGATGACGGACCTCTTGGCCGGGCAAATCCCGGTGCTGTTTGCCACGCTGCCGACGGCATTGCCGTATATCGACAACGGCAACGTCAGGGTCATCGGTATGGTCGAGGCGAACCGTTCACGTGCCCGGCCGGATATTCCGACCATCGCGGAGCGGTTGCCGGGTTATGCGGTACCGCCGACCTGGGTGGGCTTCCTCGCGCCGCCGCACATGTCCGATACGCTGACCACAAAGCTCAACGGCGAGCTGGTCGCGGCCATTCTGTCGCCGCGGGCGCGCAAGACGCTGGAGGACAGCGGCTTCGAGGTCGTTGCCAGCACCCCGGAGGAATTCGCGCGCGTCGTCAAATCCACGCTGGAGCGATATCGCAAAATCACGGCGCAAGTCGGCATCGAGGCCCAGTAGCGCAGCACCGTAGCGGGGATTAGCGACCGCCGCTTTGCGGTCCCGTAATCCGAGACGGATGTTGTGGTTGCGAAGAGACTGCGCCCGGATATCGACTTGCTCATCCGGGCTATCGCCCTCATGTGTGCCGGCTACGCCAGCGCGGCCTCCCGCATCGCCGTGCCGGGCACGAAATGCTCGGCTGCGGCGCGGCGCGCGATCATGGCAGCGACGATCACGGCGGCCACGAAACCGGTCGGCATAGCGAGGAACGGAAACACCAACACAAGGCCGCACGCGACCGCCATGGCGGGCCATTCATAGGGCAGGAAGCCCTCGCGCAGCCCAAGGCGCAGTAGGAACGCAAGCGGAATCGCGAGCACCGGGAAATCGTAGATGTAGATGTAGGGCGTCGCCAACATCACGGCGACCGCGAGTGCGGCGGCTTTGATTTCATAGCGCACAGGTCGGCGCCACAGCACCGCTACAGCGACCGCCGCGGCGGCGAACATGGCGCCCTGCGCGATCCAGGCCGCCGTCATGCCGCCGCCGAGCCAGCGCACGACGCCGAACACGCTCTGCAACTTGTTGAGGCCGGCGCGGCCGTCCTCAAACACGGCGGCGCCCGTCACCGGCATCCAGGCGAAAAAGGCGTGCCAGCTCTCGAGCCCAAAGGCTGCCAGCGAGGCCGCGCCGAGAACGAGCGCGGTCACGGCGGCGGCCGCGATGACACGCCAGCGTCCATCAAGCACCAGCACGACGGGAAACAGAATTCCGAATTGCGGCTTGTAGGTGAGCAGGCCGAGGAAAATCCCCGCGATGACCGGCCGCCGCTCCAACTGCAACAGGAAGGCGCCGATCAGGGCCGCCGTCAGGAATCCGTTCTGGTTGGCCGAGATGTTCCAGACCACGCCCGGAAACGCGCACGCCAAGAGAATGCCGAGCCGCTCGCCGATGATGACGCGCACCGCTGCCACATAGGCCGGCAGGCTCACCGCGATCCAGAACAGCAGGGAGGTCAGATAGGGCAGGGTGGCGAGCGCGGCGGCCACGAACAGGTAGGTGGGCGGATAGGGCCAGCCGTAATAGCCTTCAAACTCATGCCCGACCGCAGCGACCTCGACCTCGCGATGGATGGTCCAGTCATAGGCGGCGGCGGGGTGGCCTTCCAACGTCAGCTTTCCGGCGGCCCACACGTTGACGAAATCGTTGGCGATCGGCAGGCCGGCGCTGTCGATCAGCCAATCTCGTTGCACCGCGGCGCCGACGAGAAACAGCACATAGGCTAGCGCCAGCGCAATGCCGATCAATTCCAGGGCATGACGGGTGGCGTCTTGCGGGCGCGGGGATGTGTCGGTTTGGGGCATCGTTCGACCAGCCGGCGGAATGCCGGAAAGTGCATCATCGAACCCATTATTTGCGGAACCCTTAAGAACCCGGAGTTCCCATCCCGACGGTCGCGGGTGCCGTCGGCTCCGCATTTACGCTTCCGCAAGGGTTATTCGTTACTTTTGGAGTTCAACCCCAAAAACAGGCAGCAGAATGCCATGAGGCGCGAGCAGACCAACCAGATCCGGTTCATCATGGAAGAATTGCTTCCGCCGATCATCCGGGACACGGCGCTGTTCAAGTTCACCGCCACGCTGGCGTGGGGCAAACACATCTCGACGCTCGCGGAATTCCGCAAGTCGGCGCCGTTCGTCTCGGATGCGGAATACGACGAACTCTACCGGGCCCACCCGCGCGTGCACGAGGACACCGACAACTCCCTCGCCTGCCTGGAGCGGATCGCCGCGGAAGCCATCGGCGACAGCATTTGCGACGTGGGTTGCGGCACCGGTGCGCTGCTGCGATTTGTCAGCAGCAACGCTCCCCGCCCGTTTGCCGAGATGGTCGGCGTCGAAATGATCGAGCCCGACAAGCCGATGGGCGACGGCATTAAGTTCGTCTGCGGCCGGGTCGAGGATCTGCCGGTCGCGGACAAATCGTTCGACACCGTCGTCTGCACCCACGTGATCGAGCACATTCTCGATTATCGCCGCGCCATCGCCGAGTTGCGGCGCATCACCCGCCGCCGTCTCATCATCGTGGTGCCGCGCGAGCGGGAAGGCATCTATACCTTCAATCCGCACCTGAACTTCTTCCCGTACCGCCACAGCTTCCTGCGCGCCATGATCCCGGTGCCGGCAAACCACGTCTCATGCGACATCGGCCGCGACATCTACTACCGGGAAGATTACGCGGCCTGATCGGCTTCGGCGCCGGGCAAGGCCGCTCCCTGCGTTGTCTTGCCGCGGGGCCGTTCGGGAGATTATTGGCCCGGTGAAGGTCGCGACTGAATCAGATCGGCCTTTGCGATGCCGTCCCGGCGCACGCGCCTCGTTGGTTCAACATGAAACGACGCCGCGCTCCAAAGGGGTTCACTCTTTATTTGGGTACTAGCGAGTAACCTCCAACCGGGTTTTTGCATTTTTCCGCAACTCCAATCACAGCGGCAGGCAAATGTTAACCGTATACGACTGCATCGCTCACGCGCACGATCTGCGCCTTGTCGGGCTGGCCGCCGTAATCTGCGCGCTGGCCTCGTTTACAGCGATCAGCTTGCTCCATCATGTGCGCCGGTCGGTCGGTCACATGCGCATGACTTGGCTTGCCGTCTCGGCCACCTCGACCGGCTTCGGGATTTGGGCAACACATTTCATCGCCATGATCGCGTTCTCGCCGGGCCTGCCGGCCGCCTATGATGTCACCTTGACGGCTGTCTCGCTGATCGCCGCGATCGTCTTGACGGGCTTGGGTCTCGCAGTCGCGGTGGTGTCGGATCTGCGTGTCGGCGCGTGGCTCGGCGGCGCCATGGTGGGTGGCGGCATTGCGGCCATGCATTACACCGGCATGGCGGCATTCGAGATCCAGGGGCGGATCGTGTGGGATCCGGTCCTGGTGACGGCATCGATCGTGCTCGGCGCTCTCGTCGGCGCCGTGGCGCTCCCGGTCGGATTGCGGGGCGGCGCGCTGAAATCGAAGATCCTGGGCGCGCTCTTGTTGACCGTCGCGATCTGCAGTCTTCATTTCACCGGGATGGGGGCGGTTTCGATCGTCCCGGATCCGACCATTGAGTTTTCCCCATCGTCGGTGCCGCCGAATTTGCTTGCGATTGCCGTCGCTGTGGCGAGTTTCATGATTATCATTCTCGCGCTTGGCGGCGTCACCATCGAGATGCGCGATCGCCGGCGCGGCGAACTCGAGGCCGACCGCATGCGAGGCTTGGCCAATGCCGCCGTCGAGGGGCTGTTGGTCTGCGACGGCAATATCATCGTCACGGTTAACGACAGCTTTGCAACGCTCGTGGGCTCGCACGCGGACCGATTGGTTGGTGCGAGGCTAGAGACATACTTTTCCGACGAGGGCACGCGCTTACGACTGTTCGAACGGCCGGACCAGCCTTTGGAGGGCGATCTCGTCCGCGGCGACGGTTCCATAGCGCCGGTCGAGCTCATTTCACGCCCCCTGGACTTCGGCGGCAAGCCCCATCGCGCCATTGCGGTTCGCGACCTTCGCGCCCGCAAACAGGCCGAGCAGCACATCAGCTTCCTCGCCCATCATGACGCGCTTACCGGCCTTCCCAATCGCAGTACGTTCAACGCGAGGGTCGATCGGGAGATCGAGACCGCCATCGCCCTGGGACGGCGGCTTGCCGTGCTGTGCCTCGATCTCGACCGGTTCAAGGAAGTCAACGACCTGTTCGGGCACGCGGCGGGCGACAACATGCTCCAAGTCGTCGCCAAGCGGATCAGCGGCCTGCTTGATAGCAGCCAGATGATGGCGAGGCTGAGCGGCGACGAGTTTGCCATCCTGATTCCGGAAATTTCCAATCCGGCCACCGTTGGCCGCGTCGCCGAGAGCATTCTGGAAACCCTCCGCGCCGCGGGGGAAAATCCGGAAACCGATGCGCCGATATCGACCAGTATCGGCATCGCCATCTGTCCGGACGATGCTACCGATCGAAATGCGCTGCTTTCGCATGCCGACACCGCTCTCTACCGCGCCAAACATGAAGGACGAGGCACCTACCGGTTTTTCGAGGCGTCGATGGGCGCCGCGGTCCGCGACCGCCGCCTGTTGGAGCACGACCTGCGCACCGCCGTCACGCGCGGAGAGATGCGGCTTGTCTACCAGCCGCAGAAGGACATCCGGTCCGGCAGGATTGTCGGCTTCGAGGCTCTGCTGCGGTGGAAGCACGCGACGCGGGGCGAGGTTTCGCCGGTCGAATTCATTCCGATCGCCGAAGAGACCGGCACCATCCTTCAGATCGGCGAGTGGGTGCTGAGGACCGCTTGCGCCGAGGCTGCTACCTGGACCGAGCCCCTGACTGTCGCGGTGAACGTCTCGGCGGTCCAGATCCATAATGCGAATTTCGCCCACGTCGTTCACGAGGTTCTGTTCGAGACCGGACTCGCCCCGGCGCGGCTCGAGCTGGAGATTACCGAGACGGCGCTGGTGCGCGACTTGAATCGCGCGCTCGCAACACTGCGCCGAATCAAGATGCTCGGCGTTCGCATCGCCATGGACGACTTCGGTACCGGTTATTCGTCGCTGTCGAATCTGCGGGCGTTTCCGTTCGACAAAATCAAGATCGACAGCTCCTTCATCAAGTCGGTCAACATCAACGACCAGGCTGCCGCGATCGTTCGCTCTGTGCTTGGGCTCGGGCGGGCGCTCAATCTTCCGGTACTTGCTGAGGGCGTGGAGACGACCGCCGAGTTTGAGTTTCTCGAGGCCGAGCTTTGCAACGAGGTGCAGGGCTATCTTCTCGGGCGGCCGGCCGGCATTGACAGCTTTCGTGAGCTGACCCATGGGGTTGAGCCACTCGCCGCGCCCGCGCCAACGATTTCCCCTTTACGTAAGGCATCATCCATGTGACTGCGCTGCTGGCGCCGGGCTTGTCCCGGCGGCCTCGATCAGGAGGAACTCACTGTCGCCCCAATATTTCCGATTGGTCACGCCCGCGCTTGTAGCCTGACAGAGATCACTGAACGACGCGGAACTCGATGCGGCGGTTCTTGGCGCGATTGATTTCCGAATTATTGGGCGCGACCGGACGCGTTTCGCCGAACCCGGCCGCCAATATCCGTGCCGGTGAGACGCCGCGCTGGACCAGGAACGTCTGAACCGAACGCGCGCGTTGCGCCGAGAGCTCAAAGTTCGAGCCCGGATTCCCGACCGAGTTGGTATGCCCGCTGACCTCGACCTTCACACCCGGACATCGGTTCACGATATCGGCAACGCTGTCGAGCAGGGGATCGCTCAATCTTTCCAATTCGGCGCTGCCGGTCTTGAAGTAGATCGCGCCGGCTCGTGAGATCACGCTGAAGCGGGTTTCGCACTCCTCCGCGGTAATCGCCCGTCGCTCCTCCTGCTCCCTGTTGTGGGCGGCCTCGGCCCGCGCCTCCTCGACAGCGCGGAGCCTTTCGCCGGTCTCGAACACCAGATCAAATGTGAAGCTGGCGGCAGTGACGATCGGCACCCCGTTGATGGCTTCCGAAAGCTTGGAGATGCCGGCGGTCAGGCCGAAACTGTCGGCGTTCACGATGATCGGCTTGACGCTGGCGACAGATACCGTCCGTTCGTTGATGCGCGTGACGTAGACCAGCGTCTCGAATTCCTTGGCGAGGCCATGCACCACGAGGTTGAACCTCAGCGGATACATGATGCGCGTCGTCCCCAGCAGGGCCTCGAACTTGCGCATGTCGAGCCGCGCCGTCACTTCCGCGGTCGGAAACTTGAAGGTTTCGAACAGCAGGAAGCGCATCCGCACGTCGCGCACGTCAACGCCTGATGCGACCGACGTCAGTTCGATTTCAATTCTTGCTGTGCCGTCCGGGCTTATCCTGCCATCAAGACCCGTGAATTGATGTGTCTCGACGATCGAATCCGCCTTCGCGGTCTGCATATAAAAGTGTGAAGCGCCGCCATTGAGCAGCCACTCCTGCGCTCGAGCGCTTCCGAAGCCGGCGGAGACCAAAGCGAGGATCATGCAAACACGAATTAAATTGCGGCGCATTCCTAAGCCCCTCTCCCCAAATGGTTGCATTGAACGGTCCGGCAAAACTTTGGTTTCATTGGCATCCGCTTTCGGCCCATTTGATCATTGCGGTCTTTTCCGCGCCGCCATAGGGGTGCGAAATCCGGAACGCCATTTTCGGATTTTTGGCATAGGTCGCCGCTTGCGTACACAGAGTTTGCCGATTCCAGGCGTGACAACTATTGCAGTTCTTCTTCCATACGCTGGCGTCGAGGCCCTCGATCGGCGCAAACATCGGAACGCCGGCGATCAGTTGTTCAAGCGAATGACCGTTAACCGGAACCGGACCGGACGTTATCGGCTCGGTGAATCTCACGATGGCTTCCTCGGACGGAGCGGATTGGACGGGAGCAGCCGTTTGGGCGGCAATTGCTGGCTGCTGTGGTGCCTGTGCGGGCGGTGGTGCTAGTGCCGGGGGTGGTGCCGGCGCGGATGACGGTGCTACCGGCGCACGCGCAGTGGCTTGGGCGGACGGGGTGGGTTCGGCGGGCCTGGGGGCTCGGGCGGATGGGGCAGGTGCCGTCGAAGCGCGAGCCGCCGCGACATCAGCCTGGGTGGCTTGCTGCAGCGAACGCATCATTGTCCAGCCCTCGATGGGTTGGCGCTGGTTTTGGCCCCTTACGGCGTAAGCGATAAAAGCCCATACACGGTCATCGACCTGCTGGTCGCCAGCCACGCAGACCACATCGTTCTTGCCGAGCGCAGCGATGAATTTCGACAGGGCGCGCGGTTCGTCGAAAGCGTTCAGCCCATCGGTTGTGACTTTGAAGAAGCGACAGTCAGGCTCCTGTGCCTGTGCGGTTGTTTGCCCCGCGGCCGCGACAAGAACACCAGATACCAGCCCCAAACGGATGAAGGATTGGCCGATCATCTTACCTCCCAATTGGCGTGGCAGCGGAGCGAGGGCCATAATTCACGCCGATGATCCGCGAGGATCGCCACCGCGGCTCGCAAATTCCATCCGCAGGCCCCTTCGAGCCCAATGAAGTTCCATCCCTGACGATGCCACAAAGCGACGCTAGCTTCATGTTCCGTTGGCATCTGCAAGATATGCTTTCCGGATCGTAAGGGCAAATTTCGAAGATGGAACTTTATCGCGTACGCGCTAGCTCAGGCATCCCACATCAGAGCATGTTCCGATGCGATCGAATCAACCTTTCCACCATCATGCCCGCGCTTGTCGCGGGCATCTGCGTCTTGCTTGCAGCGGTTCAGCAAGAGAGGCGTGGATGGCCGGACGAGCCCGGCCACCACTCATCATAAATGATTTCAACGTGACCGGAATCCGCTCTAGTAGTTGGCGCAACCGCGAAATCGACCGTTAACTACGCGGACGTGGCGCGGCGATAAAATCGAATTTCTTCGGTCAAATTTACTTCGCCGAAAGAGTGCTCCCATAGGGTCCCCCCCAGGTCGGATCGGCAGTAAGAACCGGCCACTGTGGGATTGAGCTCAAACAGCAATACTGGATCCAGGAGAAACACATGAAGACCCTCGTAAAGCGCTTCGCAAACGACGAATCCGGCGCGACCGCGATTGAATACGGCCTGATCGCCGCCGGCATCTCGGTTGTCATCATCACCGCCGTAAACGCCCTCGGCACCCAGCTGAAGTCGACCTTCAGCACGGTCACCTCGCAGCTCGCCGCGGCCGGCAAGTAAGCGAAGCAAGTAATCAAGACGGCAACGTCGATTTTCAAGGCCTCGGGAAAATTCCCGGGGTCTTTTTGCTTTTCAAACGGGCGTCGTGGGCGGTTGAACTAACCGGTCGGGCATCTATCCCATCAAGCGTTGAATATTCTATTTACCCCTCAAGTCCGGATGCCCATGATCACGACCACGACGATGGTCGCAAGGCAACTGGCGGGAAGAGCACAAGCGCATTCCAGAGTGGTTGAGATTCGTCGCTTGCGACTATAGGACTATTGTGTTAATAGTAGGCCTATTAACTCTTGCAGCCGGGACGATGCCCCGCACGCTTCGCCGGAGAATTCCGTGATAAAATCCCTGATCGGTGAATTGCTCCGCTGTTCACGCGAAATACATTCGCTGATCGCAGCACGAGCAGCGAATGGTCTGCAAGGCGCTGAAACGGTTCGTCAAATCGGTGCGGGTAAGCCCCGAAACCCGCCGAATCGGCCGGATTCTTCGGAACTACCCTGTTATTTTCCTTGTTGGCAGGGAATTGGATCCGCGATTCTCGACAGTGCGGCGCCTCTCACATCGGCTTGAAAGCGCGGTCGAGCGCAACGTCGATCAGCATCGCGACGTTGTCCTTGAGCGCCTTGCCGATCAGGTCGGTCGCCTCGTGAACCGTCTTGGTGCGCTCGGCGGCGACACCGAGCGAACGCGCAAGCCCGACGAAGTCGATCGCGGGGTCGAGGAGTTCCATGCCCACATAGGTGTCGACCTGCTCGGCATGGCCGCGCAACGCATGCAGGCGCTGCTTGAGGATGCGGTAGGAGGTGTTGTTGAGGATCACGAACACCACCGGGATGCGGTAGTGCGCGGCGGTCCATAACGCCTGGACCGTGTAGAGGGCGCTGCCGTCGCCGATCAGCGCGATCACCGGCCGGTGCGGCAGCGCGAGTTTGACCCCGATCGCGGCCGGCAGGCCCCAGCCGATGCCGCCGCCGCGCAGGCCGAAATAGCTCTGCGGATCGTCGCTGCTGATGAGTTGGCGGATGCCGGGCGACGACGACAGCACCTCCTCGATCACCACCGCGTCCTTGGGGAGGATTTCCCCGATGGCGTGGAGGAGCGCCAGCGGCTGCACCGGTGTCGTCTTGGCGAGCGCACGGGCCTTGGCCTTGAGCGCCTCGCGGTCGGCGAGGGAGAATTCGCTGGCGGTCTGCAAGCGGGCGCGCGCGGCGCCGCGTTCGCCGCTCGTCATGCGCTCGCGCACCATGGCGGAGAGTTCCGGCAGGGTGCTTTTGGGGTCGCCCAGGATCGCCGCGTTGGCCGGATAGTTCTTGCCGATCTCCCACGGGTCGATGTCGAGATGAATGAGCGGCATGCCGGGTGGCATCGGATCGACGGTGGAGGGCAACGATAGCGTGAACAGATCGGCGCCGATCGAGACCAGCACGTCGTAGTCGTCCAGAACCTTGCGCACCGCGCTCTGCAGCCGGGTCACCGCGCCGCGAAACAGCGGATGGGAGGTCGGGAACGATGCGGTGTTCGGCACGAACTCCGCATAGACCGGCGCCCCGATGAGTTCCGCAAGCTCGACCAACTCGGCAAGGGCATGGCTCTGCGCCACCGCGTCGCCAGCCATGATGACGGGCCGCTTCGCCGTGGCGAGGATGGCGGCGGCTTTTGCGATCTCGGCGACGTCGCCGCGCAGGCGCGGGCCGACCCGGGTCGGCGCCATCAGGTCTACCTCGCCCTCGGCTTTGAGAATGTCGCCAGGCAATGACAGGAACACCGGGCCGGTAGGCGGCGCCAGCGCGGTCTTGGCGGCGCGATGGACCATGCGCGGCAGGTCGGCGAGCCGCTGCACCTCGGCGGCCCATTTGACGAACGGCCGCGCCAGGGTCGGCAAGTCCGCCGCCAGGATCGGCTCGGTGGCGATATAATCGCCGTCCTGCTGGCCCGCCGTGATGAGGATCGGCGACGCCGCCTTCTGGGCGTCGTAGAGCATCCCCATGGCGTTGCCGAGCCCGGGCGCGACGTGAAAGTTGAGCACCGCAAGCTTGCCCGAGGCCTGGGCATAGCCGTCCGCCATCGCCATCAGGGCGGCTTCCTGCAGGCCGAGGATGTACTTGATGTCGTGTTCGACCGCGAAGGCGTCCATCAGCGGCAACTCGGTGGTGCCGGGATTGCCGAACACCATCTCGACACCTTCCTGCTTGAGGATTTCCAGGAAGGCACGCTTTCCGGACATGGCGGGCAAGATCGTCTCCCATTGCGGTTGGTTCGGGCGAATCCCGAAGGCTCCGAAAGATAGCGGTCCAATAGGCCCAAATGAACTAACCTGATATGAAGAAATCCCCCGGCCAGACGAGGTCCGTCATGCGCAACCTGACCGCCGCCCTTACCGCCGCCTTTGTCGCCGTGTCGGGCGCCGCCGTCGCGCAGGGCTTTCCGACGCGTCCGATCACGATGGTGGTGCCGTTCCCGCCCGGCGGATCGACCGACGTCATCGGCCGCATCCTGGCGGAGCGGTTGAAGACGCCGCTCGGCCAATCGGTCATCATCGAAAATGTCGGCGGCGCCGCGGGCGCGGTCGGGGTCGGCCGGGTCGCTCGCGCGGCTCCGGACGGCTACACGATCGACCTCGGCCAATGGGATACCCACGTGGCGAACGGCGCCATCTTCCCGTTGACCTACGACCTCGTGAAGGATTTCGAACCGATCGCGCCGATCACCAGCAACCCCTATCTGCTGGTCGCCCGTAAGGGGATGCATGGCGATGACCTCAAGGGGCTGATCGCCTGGCTCAAGGCGAACCCCGATAAGGGAACCCAGGGCACCCAGACGGCCGGCTCCCAGGTCGCGGGCGCGTATTTCCAGAAGGAGACCGGCACCCGGTTCCAGATGGTGCCTTATCGCGGCGCGGCGCCCGCGCTGCAGGACATCGTCGCCGGCCAGATTGATCTATTGTTCGTCCAGCCGGCGGTCGCGCTGCCGCATTTGCGCGGCGGCAACATCAAGGTCTACGCCGTTACCGGTCCAAGCCGCCTTGCAGTGGCGCCCGAAATACCGACCGTCGACGAGGCCGGCCTGCCGGGGCTCCACGTGCTCGGCTGGTATGGGTTGTTCGCCCCGAAGGGCACGCCGAAGGAGATCGTGGCGAAACTCAACGGTGCGGTGGTGGAGGTGCTGGCGGACGCGACCGTGCGGGCGCGTCTCGCTGACCTGGGGCAGGATATCTACCCGCGCAATCAGCAGACCCCGGAGGCGCTCGCGGCGTTGCAGAAGGCCGAGATCGACAAATGGTGGCCGATCATCAAAGCGTCGAACATCAAGGCGGAGTGAGGCCGCCGGCCATGCGAAGCATTGCCATCGGGGCGGCGGTCGCCGCGACGGCGGCTCTGGTCGCGCTGCCGGCACCCGCGCAGCAAACCCAGGCCGTGATCTGGTGCGTCAACAAGGGCAACGTCTATTCGGCTGAGGTCGCCATCAACGGCTGCACCGTGACGATCGAGGCCGGCCAGGAGCCGCCGAAGATCCTCGCGCTCGCCTATAATAACCGCGGCCTCGCCTATGCGGACAAGGGCGACCTCGACCATGCGGTCGCCGACTACGGCGAGGCGATCGAACTCGATCCCGGCCTCGCGCTCGCTTATCTCAACCGTGGCCTCGCCTATGGGGAGCGCCGGGAGTCTGAGCGCGCGCTCGCGGACTTCGCGGTGGCGATCCGCCTTGATCCCAGGTTCACCCCGGCCTTCACGGCGCGTGGTAACGTGTATGTCGAAGCCAAGGATTACGACCGCGCGCTCGCCGACTATTCCGAGGCGATCCGGCTCGATCCCAAGCTTGCCATTGCGTACCACAACCGCGGCCATGCGTTTCGCGGCGCCGGCAGTCTCGATCGCGCCATCGGGGATTTCTCCGAGGCGATCCGGCTCGATCCCGCCTACCGCGACGCCTATCAGAGCCGCGGCCTCGCCTATGTCGCCAAGGGCGACCTCGACCGCGCCATCGCGGACTTCGGCGAGGCGATCCGGCTCGATCCGAAATTCGCGAACCCGCTCGGCGGCCGCGGCACCCTGTTGGAGGCGAAGCGGGACTTTGTCGGCGCCCTCGCGGATCTCGACAAAGCGGTCGCGATCCAGCCCGGCAATGCTCAGAACCGCAATCTGCGGGGGCACGTTCATTACGCCATGGGCGAACCCGACCGCGCCATCGCGGACTACACCGAGGCGGTCCGGCTCGATCCCAAATTCGCCGCCGCCCTGATGAACCGCGGCCTCGCCCTCGAAGCCAAGGGCGAATACGTGCGCGCGGTAGCGGACTTCGACGCGGCATCGCGGTTGACCCCAACCGACGTCAACGTTTGGAACTCGCGCTGCTGGGCACGTGCGGTGAGCGGCCAGCAATTGGAACAGGCGGCAGCCGACTGCAGCGAGGCGGTCAAGCTTGCGCCCAACAATGCCGATGTGATCGACAGCCGCGCCTTCGTCTATCTGAAGATCGGCGATTACGACAAGGCGATCGCCGATTACAATAATGCGCTGCGCCTCAATCCGACCCTTGTGAGTTCGATGTATGGACGCGGGATTGCGCGGCAACGCAAGGGCGATCCTGGCGCCGGTTCCGACCTCGCGGCCGCGCGTGCAATCCGGCCGAGCGTTGCGGAGGAGTTCCAAATCTATGGCGTCAGGTAGGTCATCAATACTTCCATAACTCGAATTCTACCCACGCGCCGCGGCGCCTACATTTTAACGATCCTAAGTTGATACCCAAAAAACCTTTATTGTTTGAGGCGGCGGGCGAGTACTCTGAGCATCTTCGGCAAATGGAAACGGCATGACGTTCGCGCGCTTGAGATTTGGCGGATTATGTTTGGCGGCGCTGACCGTGCTGGCGCTGCCCGTCGGAAGCGCTCAACCGCGTCATCGCCGGTCGGGTGGCGGCGGCGCTCGCCCGCGATATCGGCTTGAAGGTCCAATGACCGCGATCATCAATCCGTCAAAGGAGGAGATCATGACGCGACGTCCAAGGGGTCTGCTCTGGCGGGGTTCGAACCGGCGTTCGCGCGAACGATCTCGCGGGCATCGGTTTCTGGGCGTTGCGCTGCCGTGCGCCGCTTTGCTGTCGGCAGTGCTCGTGGCTCCGACGGCGCGCGCCGCCGACTGGCCGACCCGGCCGATCCATATCGTGGCGCCGTTCGGCCCCGCCGGCGCCGCCGACAAGTTCGCCCGCGTACTCGCCGACTATCTGCCGGCGGAACTCAAGCAGCCCGTCGTCGTCGAGAACCGCGGCGGCGGTGGCGGCATCATCGGTTCCGCCCAGGTCGCCCGCGCCGACCCGGACGGCTACACGCTGTTGATCTCCTCGCTTGCCTCGCAGGCCATCGCGCCGGCCATCAGCCCCAATCCGGGCTTCGACTCGATGCGCGATTTCACCCATATCGCCTATTTCGGCGGACCTCCGATCGGTTGGGTGGTGACGCCGTCGAGCGATCTTCACAGCGTCGACGACGTCCTCGCCGCGGCGCGCGACGGCAAGCTCGCCGGCTACGCGTCGTCGGGCATCGGCACGCTGGGGCATCTGGTCGCCGAAGCCGTGATGCAGCAGAGCGGGGCGCAGATGAGCCACATCCCGTACAACACCGCGGCGCTGCCCGACATCCTGGCCGGGCACGTGCCGCTCGCGTCCTATGCGTGGAGTTCGGTGCTCGGCCAGGTGCAGGCCGGCACGCTTCGCGCCATCGCGGTTTCGACCGCGAGCCGCCAGCCGGATTTCCCCGACGTTCCGACATTCCGGGAACAAGGCTTCGATCTCGTCGCCAGCACCTGGTTCGCGCTGTCCGGACCCGCCCGAATGCCACGGGAGATCGTCGAACGCCTCAATCGCGAGGTCTACCGCATCATGGACCGGCCCGACGTCCGCCAGCGCTTTGCCCAGGATGCGATCGACTTCAAATCAATGACCCCGGAAGATCTCACGCAATTGTTTGCGGTCGAGATCGCCCGCTGGGCACCTGTCATTCGGCTGAGACGCGGCTGAGCGGGCGCGCTGAACCGACCAACTGAACGGAACGCGGGTCGGCGACAACCTGCGTCTCCGGATCAACGCGCTGGCGCGCCCCGGATCGAGCGAGCCGTCGGAAAGGTCCCGCCGAAACTGGCGGGGGCCCGGCGTTGTAGCGCCGGACCCCCTTCACATATCAGCCGGCCTATAAGCCGGGTTCTGTGTGGCGCCAGGCGCGAACCTGGCGCGTGACGGCCATTCCTCTGGAACGCCGATTGCCCGGCGTTTCGAGCAACCCACCCGGACGGCAGGATTCGGACATCGATCCTGGGACGCCGACGCCGCTTGCGCGCCGTCGAGCCCCACGCCGTCCCTATTCGGTTTTGCTCCCGGTGTGGTTTGCCGTGCCGCTTGCGTTACCGCAAGCGCGGTGCGCTCTTACCGCACCGTTTCACCCTTACCGCGGCAATACGCAACGCGCCGCGGCGGTCTGTTCTCTGTGGCACTTTCCCTGGGGTCACCCCCGCCGGACGTTATCCGGCACCGTATGTCCATGGAGCCCGGACTTTCCTCCCCGGCGGCCTTTCGACCCTAGCCGGGACGGCCGTCCAGCCGACTGACCGGACAGGAATGGGGTGCGGGGGCGACGGCGTCAAGCGGACAATCAGTGGCGCAGTGCGCTCAAAGCCCGCATGGTGAACGGCGCATGGTTGCGTCCGCAAGCCGGCTATTGAAAGCCCTGTCGAGACCGGCTCAACTGTCCTGCTCGCTGCTGGGGCCGCAAGGTCACATAAACAAGCTCACGCAACCGGAGGGATCATGGCCGGCGACTTCGAAGACCATTGCTGGCGCGATATCGTGCCGGCGGACATTCTCGATCTCTATAGCCATTACGAGCGAGAAACATTCGTGGGGCCGGCGCCGGCACTCATCGCCATCGATCTCTACGAGCTTGCCTATCAGGGCGGCGCGCGGCCGGTCGCGGAGTTGCACCGGACCTATCCGAGTTCGTGCGGCGAATACGCCCATGCGGCGATCGAGCCGACCCGGCGCCTGTTCGCCGCCGCCCGCGGTGCCGGCTTGCCGGTGTTCTATTCCACCATGGACACCCGCGCCGAACTCGCTGCCGAGCGCAATCACCGCAACCAAGCGCCGTAAAGTTCCGCTCGATCCCTCGGTCTATGCGATCCGCGCCGACTTCAGGCCGCAGCCGGGCGACGTCGTCATCACCAAGCAGCGTGCCAGCGTGTTCTACGGCACCCCGATCGCCGCCCACCTCATCCAGCTCGGCGTGCGCACCGTCATCATCTGCGGGGAAAGCACCTCGGGCTGCGTGCGCGCCTCGGCGGTCGATGCCTATTCGCACGGCTTTCACGTCGTCCTGGTTGAGGAATGCTGCTTCGACCGCAGCCCGCTGTCGCACAAGGTCAATCTGTTCGACCTGCATCACAAATACGCCGACGTGATGAAGATCGCCGAAGTCGCCGCCCATCTGGAAGCCAACGCCCTGCGCAAAGTGAGTTGACATGAAGCCGCGTGCCTACGGTCCATTCCCGTATTCCCCGATCATCCGCCGCCCCAAGCTCACCTGGCCGAACGGCGCCCGCATCGCCTTGTGGGTCATCCCCAACATCGAGTTTTTCTCGCTGGAGGAGCGCCCGGGCGGCTATGGCGGCGGCGGCAAAATTCCGGACGTGGTGATGTGGTCCGACCGCGATTACGGCAACCGGGTCGGCGTGTGGCGGCTGATGGAGGTGCTCGACCGCTACGGCATCCGCGGCTCGGTCGCGCTCAACAGCCTGTTGTGCGACCACCATCCCGTCATCATCGAGGAGGGCAACAAGCGCAACTGGGAATGGATGGGCCACAACGAGAGCAACGCGCGCCGCCTCAACGAGGCGCCTCCCGGGGAGGAAGTCCAGATCATCAAGCGCACCTTCGCGACCATCGAACGCGTCGCCGGGACGAAGCCGAAGGGCTGGCTCAGCTCGGGATTGCAAGAGACGTGGGATTCCCTTGATCTGCTGGCCGCCGAAGGCTGCCAATATGTGTGCGACTGGTGCAATGACGACCAGCCCTACATCATGAGTCTCGACGGCGGCCGTCGCCTGGTGTCGGTGCCGTATCCGCAGCAGATCAACGACAAGCCCGCCTATGAGCGCATGTTGGTCACGCCGGGCGAATTCCGCGACATGATCTGCCGCACCTTCGACGTGCTCTATCGCGAGGGCGCGGAGTCCGGCCGGGTGCTGCCGATCGCGCTGCATCCCTATATCACCGGCGTGCCGCACCGGATCGGCGCGCTCGATGCGGCGCTCGAATACATCTGCCGCCACGAGGGCGTGTGGCGCACCACCGGGGCCGAGATCGCGGATTTCTACCTCTCGCCCGCCGCCGCCGCCCATCGCGGAGACACGTGATGGGCCGGCGGCCGCTCGTCTCCGCTTCGTCCCCACGCCGGGGACCGGAGGGGGCAGCCGCACCGTCAAGAAAATCCTGCCGGCTCGGCACCGCGATCGCACTTTGCATCGCCGCAACGCTTCTGACCGCGACCGCCGCACCGGCCGCCGAAACCATCATCGCCGGCGGCGTGTCGTCGGGCTCGACCAATCTGTGGCCGGTCTTGGTCGCCCGCAAAAAGGGGTTCTTCGACGCCGAGGGCATCAAGATCGATCTCGTCTATGCGCAGTCGAACGCGAGCGTCATCCAGCAGCTTGCCGCCAACTCCATCAATGTCAGCGTCGGCAGCGGCCTCGTCGATCCGATCCGCGCGATCGACAAGGGTGCGCCGGTTGCGCTGGTGCGCATCGAGACCCAGAAGCCGCCTTACGCCCTGATGGCGAAGCCCGCGATCCGCGCCATGGCGGATCTCAAGGGGAGGATCGTCTCGGTCGGCGGGTCGAAGGACATCACCCGCATCTTCTTCGAGCGCATGCTCAAGCCGAGCGGCGTCGCGCCGCGCGACGTCGACCTCATCTTCGCCGGCGCCACCGCGGCGCGCTTTGCAGCCCTGCAATCAGGCGCCGCGGACGCCGCGCTGTTGACCACGCCCCATAATTTCCACGCCGAAGCTGTCGGCTACAGCAACCTCGGCATGACCGCCGACACCGTCGATATGCCGTTCTCCGGCGTGTCGACAAATCGCAACTGGGCGGCGCGCAACATGAAGACGATGCAGACCTATCTCGGCATCTACTCCAAGGCCATCCTGTGGCTCGAAGACCCCGCCAACCGGCGCGAAGCCATCGACCTCATGATCGAGGTCAGCAGCCTCGCGCCAGCCGACGTGGAGAAGAGCTACGACTTCCTGCACCAGGGCCATTTTTTTGAATTGACCGGCAAGATTTCCCGCGCCAAGCTCGGCTTGGTGCTGGAAGCCCTGCAGGAGCTGGGCGACATTCCGGCCGATATGACGGTCGATCGCCTGTTCATGCCGGGGCTGACGCAAGTGACGGATTGAGGCCGGTGAGACAGCCGACGGAGGATATCATGTACAAGTTGGGGCGATCGGCGCGGCTCGGATTGGCGATCGCCGCCGCCCTCGCTGTCGTGCCGGCCCGCGCCGCCGATACCGTGATCGTCGGCACCGTCGGCTCGGCATCGGCCAATCTGTGGCCGGTCTTCATCGGCATCAACAAAGGGATGTTTGCCGAGAAGGACATCAAGATCGACCTTGTCTACGTGCAGTCGAGTGCCGCCATGATCCAGCAGCTCACCGCGGCCTCGCTCGACGTCACCATGTCGACCGGCTTGGTCGATCCGATCCGCGCCATCGAGAAGGGATCGCCGATCGCCATCGTGCGGTTCGAATCCCAGTCGCCGCCCTATGCGCTGCTCGCCAAACCCACCATCAAGTCGTTCCGCGATCTCAAGGGCAAGACGATCTCGGTCGGCGGCGCCAAGGATATCACCCGCATCTATGTGGAACGGATGCTGGCGCCGAGCGGCGTCGTGCCGGGCGATTTCGATATGGTGTATGCCGGCGCCACCTCGGCGCGCGCGGCGGCGCTGCAATCGGGCGCCGTCGATGCCGCGATCCTGCTGCCGCCCTATAACTTCCAGGCGGTGGCGCGCGGCTTCAACGAGCTTGGCCTGACGGTCGACTTCGCGCCGGAATTGCCGTTCTCCGGCACGGTGGTGAACGTGCCGTGGGCGAACGGCCACAAGGCGATCCTGGCGCGGCTTCTCGACGCGCATGCGAGGGCGGTGGCGTGGTTCGAGGACGACCGCAATCGCCCCGAAGCGGTTGCCATGATGGTCACGGCCTCCGGCCTCAAGCCTGACGAGGTGGAAAAGGCCTATGACTTCTATCGCAAGGGGAAATTTTTCGAGCCGAGCGGCAAGGTCTCGATCACCCGGCTCAAGGCGTTGGTAGGAGCCCTCCAAAGCCTCGGCGACCTGCCGGCCGGCATAGATGTCGGTCGCCTTCTGCTGCCGGGCGTGACAGAAGTGTCGGATTGAACTAATCCGACTGCATGGCCACGATCGAAACGAGTTCTTCCGGGATCGCCGCCGCGCCGCGCCCGCAGGCCGCACCGCGCCGGTCGGCGCGGACGCACGCAATGCCGTTCGTCGGAGTGCTGTCGATCGTGGCCGGACTCGCGCTGTGGGAGTTTGTGAGCCGCGTCGTTATTGCAAATTCGCTTTTCCTGGCGGCGCCGACCGAAATCTTCGGGGCGATCTACCGGCTTGCCGTGACCGGCCAGTTGTGGCCCCATGTCGAAATCAGCGCCGAGGAATTCGCGCTCGGTTATGTGGTCGCGAGCTTCCTTGGTATTGCGTTGGGCTTCGCCATGGCGAGCAGCGAGGTCGCCAAGAAGGCGGCCCAGCCTTGGGTTTCCGGGCTTTACGCGACGCCAACCATCGCGCTCGCGCCGCTGTTCATCCTGTGGCTCGGCATCGGCATCTGGTCGAAGGTTGTGGTGGTGATCTTCCTGGTGCTGTTTCCCGTCACCATCAATACCGAGGCCGGATTGCGCACCACCAGCCCGCGGCTGATCGAGATGCTGCGCAGCTTCGGGGCGACGCCGCGGCAGATCTTCTTCAAGCTGTCGCTGCCGTCGGCGATGCCGTTCATTCTGGCCGGCCTCAAGCTCGGCATCGGACGTGGCCTGATCGGCGTCGTCGTCGCCGAACTGTTCGGCTCGCGCGCGGGCCTGGGCCGGCTGATCAGCCAGTCAGCCGATGCCTTCAACATGCCGGAACTGTTTGCCGGCGTGATCGTGCTTGCCGTCGCCGGCATTGTCATGACGGCGGGATTTAGCTGGATCGAACGCGCGCTGGTGCCGTGGACGCGGGATTGACGCAGGAACACCCATGGCAGCAAAACTGTCCCTCAGCCGATTGACCAAGCGCTTCGGCGATCTCGAAGTGCTGCGCGAGATCGACGTTGCCATCGAGCGCGGCGAATTCATCTCGCTAGTCGGCCCCAGCGGCTGCGGCAAGACCACACTGCTGCGCATTGTGGCGGGGCTCGAGCCGGCGAGCGGCGGCGACGTGCTGCTCGACGGGCGCGCCGTGCTCAAGCCAGGCAGCGACCGCGGCTTCGTGTTCCAGAGCGACAATCTGTTGCCGTGGCGCACCGTGCTCTCCAACGCCATGATCGGTCCCGAGGTCGCGGGCCGCGCCGGCGCGCCTGAGAGAAGCCGTACGCGCGACCTGTTGCGCCTCGTCGGGCTCGAAGGCTTCGAGCACTATTTCCCGCGCCAACTCTCCGGCGGCATGCGCCAGCGCGTCAATCTCGCCCGCGCGCTCGCCATCGATCCGGAAATCCTGCTGATGGACGAGCCGTTCTCGGCACTCGACGCCCAGACCCGGGAGATCATGCAGACCGAGCTTATGCGTATCTGGGAGGAGGGCCGCAAGACCGTGCTGTTCGTCACCCACCAGATCGACGAGGCGGTGTTCCTGTCGGACCGTGTGCTGGTGCTGGCGCGACGGCCCGGCCGCATCCAGGAAAATGTCGAGATCACGCTGCCGCGGCCGCGCGCGCTTGCAATCAAGCGCACCCCGGAATTCGTCGCTTATGTGGATCACATCTGGCGGCTGATCGAGGAAGACGTTCGGGCGAGCGTGATCGAAGAACACGCCTGAGGCCGACGTTCACGCCGAGAGGGTCTCGTCCCGCGCCGCCAGCAATGCCTGCAGCGTATCGATGGTCGAACGGTCGGCGAGGCCGTCCACTCGCGCGGGGCGGAAGTGGCGCTGGAACGCGGTGACAATGGTCGCGGTGTCGTGGTCGTAGACGCCGGTCGCCTCGACGCCGTAGCCGTACCGCTTGAGTGCCACCTGTAACTCCGCAATCTCGGGGCCTTTGTCGCCGATGTCCGGCGATGCGGATACCGGCGTCAGCGGCGCCGGCCCGACCCAGGCACCGATCCCGGCCGCGAACAGGCGCTGCCACGGAAACTTCTCACCGGGATCGCGCTTGCGCCGCGGCGCCACGTCGGAATGGGCGAGTACGTGTTGCGGTCGGATGCGGTGGCGCGCCACTATGTCCCCGCACAAGTCGATCACCGCGGCGATCTGGGTGTCGGGGAAGTCCGGATAGCCGAAGCTGTGACCCGGATTGCCGATCTCGATGCCGATGGAGGACGAATTGATGTCGGTGACGCCCTCCCACGACGATTCGCCCGCATGCCATGCGCGCCGCGACTCCGCAACGAGCTGAAGAATTTCGCCGTGTTCGTCGATCACGTAGTGCGACGATACCCTGGCGGAGGGCTGGCAGAGGCGTTCGACCGCGTCCGCGGTGGAGGCCATCCCGGTGTAGTGGAGCAGCAGGATATCGATGCCAAGGGTCCGGTCGCCGTGATTGGGCGACGGCCACACGCGGCTCACGAACCGGGAATCGGGTTTGAACTTCTGAGTCAAATCGATAGATCGCCACGAATGGGGAAGACGAATGGGGAAAACGAGCGGCATTTTGCGCCTGCCCTCAACACCACAAAAAAGCGGCCCGGACAAGCCGGGCCGCTTTCGATCCGATTTACAGTTTTGAGGCGCAGTTAGCTTCTACGGCCGCGGCGCGGGCGGCGGCGAACCGATCGGGGCCGCGCCGGTAGTGCTGGCCGGACCGGGCAGCGGCTTGAACTCCGCCGCCTGGGCAAGCTGCTCCTTCGTCATGTCCAGCTTCAACTGGTCCTTGCCATTGGCGGCGGGCATTTGGTGGAACTCGGTCATCTCGACCGCAACGTCCTTGGCGCCGAGGCCAAGAACGCCCCCAATGCCAACGATGAATGCTCTCGCCTGGCCGGAGCGGTCAAGCAGGATGTCGACGACATCGCCGATCTTCTGGCCGTCCGCGCCGACGACCGTCGTACCTTTCAACTTGGAGGCAAGCCATTCGTCGCTGGCCTGCGTGTTGATGATCGCCGAACTTCCGGATTTGGCGGGTGCGGCGGTCTGGGGCGGTGCCGGTGCGGGGTTCAGCGGCGCCTGCGCAAGTGCGGTCGACATTGTCAAACCGCTCATGGCCGCAAAAACCATAAGTGTTCTGGTCATGCCTGTTCTCCTGGTTGAAAGCCAGTGTGAAACGCGCGCCGGTTACACTGGCTCACGGCGGTCAACGCTGTCGGGCGACGCCAGTTCCGCGCCCGCATCCGCTTTATGATTACGCCGCCGCGGATTGATCGCCCTGGTGGGGCCGGCGCACCACCGTTACCGTACACGGCGCCTCTGCGACGACCCGCGACGACACGCTCCCGAGATAGCGGCGCAGCCCAGAACTGCTCCGCGCTCCGATGACGATGTGGTCGACCTGGTTATTTCGTGCGTATTCGACGACCGCGACGGCTGGGTCGAGCGACTCGAGCACGTGATAGGTGATGCGGTCTCCCGCGATGCTGAGGCCCCGTGCCCAATGCTTTAATTCGATCAGGCGCTGCAGATGGGGCGTGCGCCCCTCCGGGAGCGGATCGAGGGCGAGCCGCGCCGTCCGCAATACATTGACGCAGGTGACGCGTGCCTCAGGCTCGGTCGTGAGCACCCGCCGTACCTCAACCGCAAGTGCTGCGGCCAACCGCTCCGCCTCGGGTGCGAGATCGATCGCAGCGAGAATGATCGGTGCCCGCGCCAACTGGCCGGCGACGCTGTGGCGACGTGTCGGCTTTGCATCGCGGGCGCGCAGCCATCGCATCATGACGGTTACCATGCCGTCGCGCTGCAGACGCTCGGCGCGTTTCGTCAGCACCACCTCGCCCGGATGCTGCAGATCGAAAGCCAGTTGCGCCGCCGTGGCGTAGCGATCGCCCGGATCGATTTCGAGACAGCGCAGGATGATCTCCTGCAGCCAGGCCGGCACCGCCTTATTCCAGCGTCGTGGCGGCTGCGGATCGCGCCACAGCCGGCGCCGCCACTCCGCCTCCCGTTGCGGCTCGCCGAACGGCCGTTCGCCGGTCGCCAGGAAATACAGGATGACGCCGAGCGAGAATATGTCGCTGCGCGGATCGCCCCGGTCGCCGAGCACCTGCTCGGGGGCGATATAGGGGCCGGTGCCGACGGCGCCTTCGAACTCTTCCGCAATCAGGTCCGGCAGTTCGGCGTGGCGCGACAAGCCGAAGTCGATCAGCACGACCTCGCCGTCAGGGCGCAGGATCACGTTCGACGGCTTGAGATCGAGGTGGATGACGTTCTGGCGATGCAGGTCGTGCAGCGCGAACGCGATCCGGGCGCCGATCGCCGCGACCTCGTCGGGTGGCAACGGAAGTCTTGTCCAGCAGCGCCTTCAAGGGCCGCCCGGTTACCAGCTCCATGACGATGTAGGGCTGCTCGAAATCGCCGGCGGCGACGAAGCGCGGCACGTGAGTGCCGCTCAGCCGCGCAAGAATCATCTGCTCGACCTCGAAACCCACAATGGTGATCGGGTCCTCGCCGCGTCGCAGCAACGGCACCTTCATCAGCATCGGCATGTCGGCGCCGTCGCGGCTGACGCGCCAAAAATTCGCCATGCCGCCCGGTTCAAGCGCCGCTTCCAGCCGGAAGCCGTCGACCACCTGGCCTTCCTTGAGATCATGCGCCGCCATGGTCGATTCCCCGTTCAAGTGCCTTCGAACAGACGCAGGCTCAGCGCGACCGGCAATCCGGCTTCGCGAATCTTGCGGGCGGCGGCATCGATGTCGTAGGGCACGCGAACATAGGTGAGGATGCCGCTGGTGGCATCGAGCACCGCATAGCAGGCGGCCGGATTATGGTCGCGCGGCTGCCCAACCGAGCCGATGACCGCGAGCCAGCGGCGCCGCGCGGTGAGCGGAATGTCGACCCGGTCGACCGGTTCGAAGCTTGCGATCTTCCCGGTCATCGACATGTGGAACAGCATCGGCATGTGGGTGTGGCCGCAAAAGGTCGCGTGGGCCTGGGTCGCCATCAGGCTCTTCGAGGCGGCGTAGAGGTTGGTGACGTACCCCCAGTCGCCGGGCGCATTGGCGTTGGCGTGCGCATAAAGCCTGCCGCCATCCTGGCAGGTGAGCGGCAAGCCTCTGATGAATTCGAGATGGGCCGGGCCGAGCCGTGCGCGCGTCCATTCCATTGCGGTCCAGGCCGAATCGCTCATGTGAGGATCCGGCACCAGCGCGGCGGCATCGTGGTTGCCGAGGAGGGCCACCGCGCCGCGGCCGGCGTATTCCATCACCGTTTCGAGCGTAGAGACCGGGTCGGCCCCGTAGCCGATGTAATCGCCGAGAAAAACGTAGCGATCGATCCGGCCACGGCCGGCATGGTCGAGGCAGGCCTCGAGCGCCTCGCGGTTGCCGTGGATGTCGGTGAACAGTGCGATCCGCATGTGGCCCGTCCGTAATGCCCAAGTTCACCCGGGTTCACCTTGTCCAAGATGCAAGGCTCGGCAACGTTTCTTTAAGTTTAACCGTTATTAAGTGCATTGATCTTCCTCACGCGGCCGGACCGGCGCCGCGGGGGCTGAATTGATGCGCAGGCCCATGGTATCCGAAATTAACCTTTCGTTTTCCTTGTCGCCGACCGCATCAGGCCGGGACGTTCGCGCGCCGCCCCGCCGCCGGCCATCTGGGAGTTGCCGAGACCATGGATTGCGGGGTCGCCGGATCGAGCCTCGCGCGCCTCGCCGCGCCATGCCGGTCGCCGCCATGACGGCCCGGCATGTTCCGGTGCTGATCCGGCAGGTGATGGATTACCTCGCACCTCGCGACGGCGGGATTTATATCGACGGCACGTTCGGGGCCGGCGGCTATACGGCCGGCATTCTGTCGGCCGCGGACACCCGCGTGGTCGGCATCGATCGCGACAGCACCGCGATCGCGGCGGGCGCTTCCCAGGCCGCCGCATCCGGTGGCCGCCTCACTTTGGTTGAAGGCCGCTTCGCGGAGCTCGACCGGATTGCAGCCGGCCTCGCGATCGGCGCGGAAGGCCAGGGCCGCGTGGACGGTGTCGTGCTCGATCTCGGGGTTTCCTCGATGCAACTCGACACGCCCGGGCGCGGGTTCTCATTCCGCCAGGACGGTCCGCTCGACATGCGCATGGGCGGCGACGGTCCATCGGCCGCCGAAGTCGTCGCGGTGGCCTCCGAGCGCGATCTTGCAGACATTATTTTCCTGTTGGGCGAGGAGCGCCACGCGCGCGGCGTCGCGCGTGCCATCGTGGCGGCGCGGCGGGAACGCCCGATCGATACCACGCTTGCGCTTGCGACTGTCGTTGGCCGCGTGGTGCGGAGCAAGCCTGGCGAAATTCACCCGGCGACGCGAACCTTCCAGTCATTGCGGCTGTTCGTGAACGAGGAACTGGGTGAGCTTGCCGAGGGCCTCCTCGCCGCCGAACGGGTTCTCAAGCCGGGCGGCAGGCTGGTCGTGGTGTCGTTCCATTCGCTGGAAGACCGCATCGTCAAGAACTTCCTCGCCTCACGCGGCGGCACCGGCCGCGGCTCCCGCCACCTGCCGGAGACGGCGCCGACCCCCGCCACCTTTGCGGCGCTGACCCGCCGTCCGGTCGTCCCGGACGAGGCGGAGACGCGCGAGAATCCGCGCGCGCGATCGGCGAAACTGCGCGCCGGCGAGCGAACCGCCGCTCCTGCGCGCTTCGGCCTGCCGGAAGGGCTGCCGCGACTGCCCTCGCTGGCCGACGCGATGGGAGGGGGATGAATGCGATTCATCCATCTCATCGTGGTGGCCGCCCTCGTGTCCGCCGCCGCCGACGTCTACAAGATCAAGTTCGAATCGACCGTGCAGGCCGAACGGGTCGCCAAACTCCGCACCGAGATCAGGCGCGAGCATGACGCCATCGCGGTTCTGCGCGCTGAATGGGCGCAGCTCGACAATCCGGCCCGTATCCAGGCGCTCGCCCAGCGTCATCTCCCCCTCAAGCCGATGGATCCGACCCAGGTCGAGTTCTTCGACCATCTGCCGGAGCGGCCCGCCGCGCCGGCCGCGCCGCCGTCGGACGCGATCGCGAACATCATGGACAGCCTGGAGGACCTGCCGACCGGCAGCACCGCGGAGCCGGCCGGTCCCGGCATTATCGAGGCGACACCGATCGCGCCGGAGCCGGACCCAACAAGGTGACCGTATGACGACCGCCGGAGCCGCACCGCCATCGCCCGCTTCGCCTGCCGCGGCGCCGTGGCATCGCCGCATGATGCAATCGATGCTCTACGGCCGCGACGTCGATCGGGCCCGTAAGGCGCGGGCACGGCTCGGCCTCGCGGTACTGGGCTTCGCCGTCGTCTACGGCATCATTGCGATTCGTCTCGTGCTCTATGCGGTCCTGCCCGACACCCACACGGTACACCGCGGCGGTTCGACCGACGCGGTCGCGACCGCGCGTCCCGACATCGTCGATCGCAACGGCGAAATTCTTGCCACCGATTTCAAGACGCCGTCGCTGTTCGCGGAACCCCGCCGCATCATCGATCCCGATGAGGCGACCGAACTCCTGGCCGGCGTGATGCCGGACCTCGACAGCCGCGAGGTGCGCGACCGTCTCGGCTCTCGGCGCGGCTTCGCCTGGCTCAAGCGCGAAATTACCCCGGTGCAACAACAGGAAGTTCACCGCCTCGGCATTCCGGGGATCGGCTTCCTCAACGAGAACAAGCGCATCTATCCCAACGTCAACGAGGTTTCCCACATCATCGGCCACGTCAATGTCGACAATCAGGGCATCGCGGGCATCGAGAAGTGGCTCGACACCCATGGCCTTGCCGATCTCCACCGTGCCGGCCTCGCGACCGATCGTGAGCAGGAGCCGGTAACGCTCGCGGTCGATCTGCGGGTCCAGCACGCACTGCGCGACGAACTGATCGCGGCGCGCGACAAGTTCAAAGCGGACGCGGCGGCCGGAGTCATCCTCGACGTGCGAAGCGGTGAGATCGTATCCCTGGTCTCGGTGCCGGATTACAATCCCAACAATCCGCGCGAGGCGCTCGAGCCCAGCCGGATCAACCGGCTCACCACCGGCGTCTATGAGATGGGCTCGACCTTCAAGGCGCTGACCGTCGCCATGGCGCTCGATTCCGGCAAGGTCACGCTCAATTCGAGCTTCGATGCGCGCGCCTCGCTGCGCTACGGTAACTTCAACATCAGCGATTACCACGCCCAGAACCGCGTGCTCACAGTGCCGGAGATTTTCACCTATTCGTCCAATGTCGGCGCCGCCAAGATGGCGCTGTCGATCGGCGTCGAGGCCCACAAGGCCTTCCTGCGCAAGCTCGGCCAGCTCGACCGGCTGCGCACCGAACTGCCCGAAAGCGCGGAACCGATCGTGCCCAAGCACTGGGGCGAACTCAACACCGTCACCATCGCGTTCGGTCATGGCCTGTCGGTGGCACCGTTGCAGGCTGTTTCGGGCGTCGCGGCGCTCCTCAACGGCGGCTATCTCATTCCACCGACCTTCCTCAAGCGCAGTCCGGAAGAGGCGCGCGCGGTGGCGAAACGAGTCGTCAAACCCGAAACCAGCGTTTCGATGCGATACCTGATGCGGCTTAATGCCGAAAAGGGCACCGCCACCCGCGCCGACGTCAAAGGGTATTACGTCGGCGGCAAGACCGGCACCGCTGAAAAGGTGATCGGCGGACGATATTCAAAAACTCGGCTGATGACGGATTTCATGGCGGTGCTGCCCGCCGACGATCCACGCTATCTGCTGCTCATCATGCTCGACGAGCCCAAAGCGATTGCCGAGACCCACGGATTTGCCACGTCGGGCTGGAACGCGGTGCCGGTCGCCGCCAAGGTGATCGCGCGGGTTGCTCCGCTGCTCGGCCTTGAACCCCGCTTCGACTTGCCGCCGGCCGACCGCTTGATCCTCGCCTCCGCCAAGGACACCGTGAAGGAGATGCGGTAAGAGCCGATCGATTGCGGAACGCCGTCAACTTGGTGCGACGAGACCAAGCGCATCCGCATTGGCTTTGAACGCGCGGTCGTACTCGATGATCCGCGCGACGTCGTTGCGGGCATCGACTCCGTACATTTTCCCGATCAAATACAGCGCGGTGTCGATCGCGAGAGAATCGCCGCCTCCGGCGACGACCACGTCATCAATGATCGCCGCCGGCACCGCCGTTATGCCCCGCGCGGGTTCAGACAAGACGGCCAGCGGTGCGCGCATTTCGGTGCCGACCCTGGTCTGTCTCGCGGTCGCGGCGGCTCTGTCGGGCGGTTTCGCGCCCGTTATCGCGACCGGTCTGCTTGCTTGGGCGGGGGCAACGTGGCCGATTTCTCTCTACCTGATCGGACTGGGCCTGATCAGCTTCATTGCGACGCTCGCGGCTCACGAGACGCGCGAGATGGATATCGCCAAGGCATGACGCCGCGCCGTGCTTTGACTTCCATTATGGGGAAACTACATCCATTATGACGTCATGACGTCGCCGCGTCGATGCCGACGCCCGGAGGGGTCGTATGAACGAACAGTTGCGCGACCAATTTACCCCGCGGATGGTGGAAGCCTTCGAGCATTTCGCGGGCTCGGTTGCGGTGGCGACGCCCGGCGGCGCCACCGGCTGGCGCGGCACTCTCCTGCATATCCATATTGCGCCGGCGGCGAGCTACGAGATGGAGGAGTTGCAGGAAGCCCGCTGCGTGCCGGGCCGCGGCATCGAAGGCGATCGCTATTATTTCGGAACCGGCACCTACTCGCCCAAACCCGACGTCCGTGAGGTGACGCTGCTCGAACAGGAGGTGCTCGACGCGTTGGCCCGTCACGATCCTCCGTTGCAGGGCGGTCCGATCATTTTGCGGCCCGAAGATCATCGCCGCAACCTGACGGTCCGGGGCGTGCCGTTGAATCACCTGGTCGGGCGGCGCTTCCGTGTCGGCGAGGTCATCTTGCGCGGCGGCCGCCTCAACTTTCCGTGCAAATATCTGGAAGAGCTGCTGGGCCTCCCGGTCTATCTGCCGCTGTACAATCGCTCCGGCCTGAATTGCAGCATCGAGCGCGGCGGAATCATCCGTCCGGGTAACGCGATCGAACTTCTGAATTGACGCCATGACGGCGCGCCTGATCATGAAGCTGCAGGTGGCGCGGGCGCGCTACACGACGCCCGATGTTCTCCATCTGACGTTCGTTCATCCGCGCAAGCCGGAGCTTCCGGCCTGGACTCCGGGTGCGCACGCCGATCTGCGGCTTCCTGACGGCCGCGCGCGCCAATATTCGCTGGTCGGCGATCCGACGGATCGGAGCTGCTACCAGATCGCGATCAAACGTGAGCCGGCGGGCCGGGGTGCTTCGCTATGGGCGCACATTAACCTTGCCGAGGGCACCATCGCCCATGTCTCGGCGCCGCGAAATAACTTTCCTCTGGTGCAGGACGCGAGCCGGTACATCCTGGTCGCAGGCGGCATTGGGATAACACCGCTTGTTTCGATGGCGCGGCAGCTTGCTGCTGACGGAGCGGATTTTGAGCTTCATCTCTGCGCGCGTTCGGCAGAGGCCGCGCCGCTGCTGCCGGAGCTCCGTGCGATCTGTGCCGACCGGCTGCGGACATGGTTTTCGAATGAAGGCCCGCGATTCGATCCGCGAATGATCGGCGCACCGGACGAGGGCCAGCATCTCTATGTCTGCGGACCACAGCGTCTGCTCGATGGCGTCATGGCCGCCGCCGCAGCGGCAGGGTGGCCGGAAGCACGCGTCCACACCGAAGTGTTCCAGCCGATCCGTGACGAGAACTACAAGCCCGAGCCGTTCGACGCATTGATCGCCTCGACCGGAACGATTTTGCACGTGCCGGCCGATCAATCGCTGCTGGAGATACTGAGGGCGCACGGTCTGGTCATGACATCGTCCTGTGAACTTGGCGTGTGCGGTTCATGCGTGTGCGGCTATCGCAACGGCACGGTGATCCACCGCGATGCGATCCTGCCGTTGGCGAGTCGGCAGGATCGCATGATGCCGTGCGTCTCGCGGGCTCACGTCAGCGTTACGCTGGACCTTTGACGCGGCGGGACCGTCGAACTCCAACTTACAACGTTGCGTAGATCGGTTGCGGCAGGGGCTAATTGGTATAAACCGACCACGGGCGGCCCTCCGCCTCGATTTGGGATTCGGTCACGCCGATGCTGCTGCGCGATCTCTTGACCAGCGATGCCCGGTACGACCGGCGTTTCGACGCGCTCGCGGTCGGCGGCATTTCGGCCGACAGCCGCGCCGTGAAGCCGGGCTTCCTGTTCGCCGCTGTGCCGGGCACCAAGGCGGATGGGCTCGGGTTTCTCCCTCAGGCGATTGCCGCAGGTGCGCTCGCCGTGATGGCGGAGCGGGCGCCGCCGACGCCGCTCCCCGATCAGGTCGCCTTTGTCGAGGTTCCCAATGTGCGCCGCGCGCTGGCGCTTGCAGCGGCGAAATTCTATCCCCGCCAGCCCGCCATCATCGCGGCAGTCACCGGTACCAGCGGCAAGACGTCGGTTGCGGCCTTCACGCGCCAGATCTGGGCCGCGCTCGGATACCAAGCGGCGAGCATCGGGACCATCGGGGTCGTCACGCCGGCGCGCGAGATCTATGGCGCCCTTACCACGCCCGATCCGGTCGAACTTCATCGTATTGTCGACGGCCTTGCCGGCGAGGGCGTGACCCATCTGGCACTCGAAGCCTCTTCCCACGGGCTCGATCAGCATCGGCTCGACGGCCTGCGGATCGGAGTCGCGAGCTTCACCAATATCAGCCGTGACCATCTCGACTATCACGGCACGCCGGAGGCCTATCTGGCTGCGAAGATGATCCTGTTCGAACGCCTGGTGGCGGCGGACGGTACGGCGGTGATCGAGATCGACCATGAGTTTGCCACAGAGGTGGTGGATGCATCGCGTCGGCGCGGCTTGCGCGTCATCGAGGTCGGGCGCACGGCGCGGGGTATCCAAATCGCCGACTGCGCCATCGACCGTTTTTCCCAGATACTGACGATCGTCCATGACGGCAGGAGACATCGGGTGCGACTGCCGCTGGTCGGAGCATTCCAGGTCGAGAACGCGCTGGTGGCCGCCGGCCAGGCGATCGCCGCTGGCGGCGACCCGGACGCCGTGTTTGTGGCGCTCGAAGGCCTCGTCGGCGCCCAGGGCCGGCTCGAACGCGTCGGCGAAAAGGACGGGGCGCCCATCTTCGTTGACTACGCCCACAAGCCGGATGCGCTGGCGAAGGCGCTCGACGCATTGCGGCCCTACGTCAGGCGCCGCCTTGTCGTGGTGTTTGGCGCCGGCGGCGATCGCGACGCCGGCAAGCGGCCGCTGATGGGTGCGATCGCGGCCGAGAAAGCGGACCGCGTCGTCGTCACCGACGATAATCCGCGCAGCGAGAGTCCTTCCGCGATCCGCGCCGCGATCCTGCGCGCGTCGCCCGGCGCGGACGAGATCGGTGACCGCGGCGAGGCGATCCGCCGCGCCGTCGCCGATCTGCAGCCGGGCGATGTCCTGCTGATCGCCGGCAAGGGTCATGAGACCGGACAGATCATCGGCCAGAACACGGTGCCGTTTAGCGATCACGAGGCGGTCGCACGCGCACTTTCGACGGCCGCGACGGCAGGCGTGCATCCATGACGGCGCCGCTGTGGACGGTCGCCGCCATCGCGGACGCGACCCACGCCGACCGCGTCGGGCCGTCGCTGCGAGCGATCACGGGCATTTCGATCGACAGCCGCACCGTTGCGGCGGGCGATGCCTACTTCGCCATCAAGGGCGATATTCACGACGGCCATGATTTCGTCGCGGCCGCGCTCAAGGTGGGCGCCGGACTCGCGGTCGTGGCGCGGCAGCGGCGCGACGATTTTGGCAGCGACGCACCGCTCGTGGTGGTCGATGACGTGCTCGCGGCGTTATGCGATCTCGCGCGCGCCGCCCGGGCGCGCTCGCGGGCCAGGATCGTGGCGGTGACCGGCTCGGTCGGCAAGACGTCCACCAAAGAGGCGCTGGCGCTCGCGCTGCGGTCCGACGGCGAAACCCATGCCTCGGCCGCATCGTTCAACAATCATTGGGGCGTGCCGCTGTCGCTCGCCCGGATGGCGCAGCAGGCGCGATACGGCGTATTCGAGATCGGCATGAACCACGCCGGCGAAATCACGCCACTCGTGGACATGGTGCGTCCCCACGTGGCGATCGTCACGGCGGTCGAGCCGGTTCATCTCGAATTTTTTGCCTCCGTTGCCGCCATTGCGGACGCCAAGGCCGAGATTTTTCTAGGCGTCGAGCCGGACGGCGCCGCCGTCATCCCGCGGGACAATCCCCATTATCCGCGGCTGCGGCGCGCCGCCCGCACCGCCGGGGTTTGCAACATCGTCACGTTCGGCGAACACGCGCGGGCCGACGCCCGCCTTCTCAAATGCGCCCTGCAGCCGGACAACTCCACCGTCGAGGCCAAGATTCTGGGCGTGCCGGTGACCTATAAGATCGGCGCGCCGGGGCGTCATCTCGTCATGAATTCGCTTGCGGTGCTTGCGGCGGCGAGTCTTGTCGGGGCCGATCTCGCCCACGCGGCGCTGGCACTGGCGCAGCAGGTCCCCGCAGCCGGCCGCGGCACCCGGATAACGCTCGAACTGCCGGCCGGCCCGGCGCTCGTCATCGACGAGAGCTACAATGCCAACCCGACATCCATGCGCGCCGCTCTGGCGCTGCTCGGTCAGGCCGCGACCGGGCCGGACGGCCGGCGCATCGCGGTGCTTGGCGACATGCTGGAACTCGGCCCCGCCGGCCCGGAACTCCACCGCGAACTCGTCGATCCGATCCGCGACAAAGGGGTCGATCTCGTTTATTGCGCCGGCCCTCTGATGGGGGCGCTGTGGCAGGCGCTTCCCTCGGCGCTCCGAGGCGGCTATGCGAACAGCGCTGCCGAGCTGGAGCCGCAAGTTCTGGGTTCGATCCGTGGCGGTGACGCCGTCATGATCAAGGCCTCCGCCGGTTCCCGCATGGGACCGCTCGTCAAGGCGCTAGTGCGCCGCTACTCCACCACCGTGGCGCCGAAGCCGGCGCGAGCGGAGGGCTGATGTCATGTTGTATTGGCTGATCGACTTTTCCGACACCATCGGGGCCCTCAACGTCTTTCGCTACATCACCTTCCGTGCCGTTGGTGCAACCGTGACGGCGCTGATTTTCGTGTTCCTGTTCGGTCCAGTCATGATCACCAAGCTGCGTCTGAAACAGGGCAAGGGCCAGCCGATCCGGACCGACGGCCCGCAGTCCCACCTCGTCACCAAGAAGGGCACACCCACCATGGGCGGGCTGATGATCCTGGCGGGACTCGTGGTTTCGACCGTGCTGTGGGCGAACCCGACCAATGCATATGTCTGGGTGGTGCTCGGGGTGACGCTCGGCTTCGGTGCGATCGGCTTCTACGACGATTACCTCAAGGTGTCGAAGCAGACCCATGCGGGATTTTCCGGACGGGTCCGCCTGCTGATCGAATTCGCCATTGCGGGAGCCGCTTGCTACGCGATCGCGGTGATCGGCCGCGCGCCGCTCGCAACCTCTCTGGCGTTTCCGTTCTTCAAGGACGTCCTCTTCGATCTTGGCTGGTTCTTCGTTGCGTTTGCGGCATTCATCGTGGTGGGCGCCGGCAATGCCGTAAATCTGACCGACGGCCTCGACGGGCTCGCCATCGTGCCGGTGATGATCGCGGCCGGCAGCTTCGGGGCCATCTCCTGGGCGATCGGCAACGCGGTGTTCGCCGAATACCTGCAGGTGAACTTCGTGTCCGGCGCCGGCGAACTCGCTGTGCTGTGCGGCGCCATATTGGGGGCGGGCCTGGGCTTCCTGTGGTTCAACGCTCCGCCGGCATCGATCTTCATGGGCGACACCGGCTCGCTTGCGCTCGGCGGGCTGCTCGGGACCGTCGCCGTGGTCACCAAGCACGAGATCGTGCTCGGAATCATCGGCGGGCTGTTCGTGCTCGAGGCCGTGTCGGTCATCGTCCAGGTGGCGTCCTTCAAGCTCACCGGCAAGCGTGTATTCCGGATGGCCCCAATCCATCACCATTTCGAGCAGCTCGGGTGGACCGAACCGCAGATCGTGATCCGGTTCTGGATCATCGCGGTGGTGCTCGCCCTTGCCGGACTGTCGACCCTCAAATTACGGTGACGGCGCGATGACCCGCAATGAAGCCGGACGTTTGTATCGCTCCCACAGGCGCGCGATGCGAAGATGATCGCGATTACCACGTTTGCCGGCAAGAAGGTCGCCGTGTTCGGCCTCGGCGGCTCCGGCCTCATCGCGGCGAGCGCGCTGTTCGCGGGCGGCGCAGATGTCGTCGGCTGGGACGACAGCCAAGCGCGCATCGAACATGCAGGGCGCGCCGGGATTCCGGTCGGCGATCTTCGCGACCTCGACTGGAGCCGGATCGCGGCTTTGGTGCTGACGCCCGGCGTTCCGCTGACGCATCCGGCGCCGCATTGGTCGGTCGGGCTCGCCCGCGCCATGGCGGTCGAAGTGATCGGCGATATCGAGTTGTTCTGCCGCGAGCGCCGCGCCCATGCGCCGGACGCGTCATTCGTTGCCATTACCGGTACCAACGGCAAGTCGACCACGACGGCGCTCATCGCTCATTTGTGCGCCGCCGCCGGATTCGACACCCAACTCGGCGGCAATATCGGAACCGCGATCCTGTCGCTGGAAACGCCCCAACGCGGCCGCGTACACGTGATCGAGTGCTCGTCATTTCAGATCGACCTCGCGCCCAGCATCGATCCATCGATCGGAATCCTGATCAATCTCAGCGAGGACCATCTCGACCGCCACGGCTCGCTCGCGAACTATGGTGCCGTCAAGGAAAGGCTCATCGCCGGGGTCCAGCGCGGCGGCACCGCGGTCGTCGGCGTCGACGACAATTTTTGCCAGGCGGTCGCCGACCGCGCCGAGCAGGCCGGCACGACGGTGACCCGCGTGTCGGTGCGGCGGCCGCTCGCCTACGGGGTCTACGTGGACGCCGAGCGTATCGTTCAGGCGACCGGCGGAACCGGCCGCGAGATCGCGCAACTCGGTGGCATTGGCTCGCTACGCGGCCGCCATAACGCCCAGAACGCCGCCTGCGCGGTCGCGGCCGCGCTGGCGCTCGGCCTCGATCTGCGCGCCATTCAGGCCGGCTTGCGGTCGTTTCCCGGGCTCGCCCATCGGATGGAGGAGGTCGGTCGCAAGGACAGGGTGCTGTTCATCAACGATTCCAAGGCCACCAACGCGGATTCCGCCGCCCAGGCGCTCGCCTGCTTCAGCGACATCTTCTGGATCGCCGGTGGCAAACCCAAGACCGGGGGTATCGGCTCGCTGTCGGGATTTTTTCCGCGCATCCGCAAGGCCTATCTGATTGGCGATGCCGCCGAGGCGTTCGCCGCGACGCTCGACGGCAAGGTCGACCATGTGATGGCCGGCACCCTTGATCGCGCCGTCGAAGAAGCGGCGCGGGACGCGGAGGCTTCCGGCCTCGATCATGCAGTGGTGCTGCTGTCGCCAGCCTGCGCGTCGTTCGATCAGTTCCAGAGCTTCGAGGCCCGCGGCACGGTGTTCCGCGATCTCGTCCAGAAGCGTCCCGGCGTCATCCCGCCGGCGCTGTTGTGAAGTTCAAATCGAAATATTTTCTTAACAGGCTGGCAACCATATTTGGGCAGACCTTCGGTAGACCTTGAGGGAGCCTGACCATGGTTTCGCGCGCCGAACGAACGCCGTTTGCGGCTTGGTGGTGGACGATCGACCGTTTGATGCTGGCGGCGCTTGGCGCCATCATGCTGGGCGGCGTCGTCCTGTCGCTTGCCGCAAGCCCGCCGGTGGCGGCGCGTCTGGGGCTCGACCCGTTCTATTTCGTCGACCGCCACGTGCTCTATCTGATTCCGGCGATCGGCATCATGGTGGCGACATCGTTCCTGCCGCCGCGCCAGATCAGGCGCATTGCCCTCGTCATCTTCATCCTCAGCTTCGCGTTTGTGGTCGCGACCCTGTTCTTCGGCGCCGAGGTGAAGG
This sequence comes from uncultured Alphaproteobacteria bacterium, assembly GCA_963747835.1. Classification (GTDB taxonomy): domain Bacteria; phylum Pseudomonadota; class Alphaproteobacteria; order Rhizobiales; family Xanthobacteraceae; genus JAJPKK01. Next base: position 529,155 of record CAVVGO010000007.1, on the reverse strand, counting down.
GCGCGCGGCGCTGGATCGTTCTCCTCGGCATCAACATCCAGCCGTCGGAATTCCTCAAGCCCGCCTTCGTGATCCTGATTTCCTGGCTGTTCGCCGAATTATCGCGCAAATCGGACGTGCCGGCCACGACGTTCTCGCTGGTGCTGCTGCTGGCGGTCGTGGGCGTGCTGGTGCTGCAGCCTGATTTCGGCCAGACCATGCTGATCGCGCTGGTATGGGGCGCGCTGTTCTTCATGGCCGGCATGCGGATGATCTGGGTCGCCGGGCTCGGCGGCACGGCGGCGATCGGACTCGCCGGGGCCTATGCGACCATTCCGCATGTGGCGCGCCGCATCCAGCGCTTCCTCGATCCGGCCTCCGGCGACACCTTCCAGGTCGACACGGCAGTGGAATTGTTCTATCGCGGCGGCTGGTTAGGCCAAGGACCCGGTGAGGGCACGGTCAAGCGCATCCTGCCGGACAGCCATGCCGATTTCGTTTTCGCGGTGGCAGCTGAGGAGTTCGGCATTGTGCTTTGCCTTTTGCTGGTGTCGCTGTTTGCGTTCGTGGTGCTGCGCGCGTTGTTCAAGGCGAGGCACAATGACGACCCGTTTGCGCGCTTCGCGACCGCCGGGCTCGCCATCCTGTTCGGCGCCCAGTCGGCCATCAACATGGCGGTCAACCTCGCGCTCATCCCGGCCAAGGGAATGACGCTTCCCTTCATCTCCTATGGCGGGTCATCGATGATTTCGCTCGCCTACGGCATGGGCATGTTGCTTGCGCTCAGCCGCGAACGCCCGCGCACGACGCTGCTGGCGCTACCCGCACCTGATCCAATGCGCCGCACGATCGCGATGGCGGGGAGCACGGCCTGATGGCGGAACGCGACGGCGCACCACTGGTCGTCGTTGCCGCGGGCGGGACCGGGGGCCATTTGTTTCCCGCCGAGGCGCTGAGCCTCGCGTTGATCGGGCGCGGCGTCACGGTCGACCTCGTCACCGACGAGCGCGCCACCCGCTACGGAGCGTTCCCGGGCCGCGCCACCCACATCGTCGCCAGCGCGACCTTTGCGGGACGCGATCCTCTCAGCGTGGTGCGCACCACGGCACGGCTCGGCCGCGGCCTGACCGAGGCGTTGCGGCTCATGCGCGAATTGCGGCCCGCCGCCGTGATCGGCTTCGGGGGGTACCCGACCATTCCGCCAGTGCTTGCCGCCTGGCTCAGGTTCATTCCGACCGTCATTCATGAGCAGAACGCCGTGCTCGGACGGGCCAACCGGCTGCTCGGTCCGCGGGTGCGGGCGATCGCAACGGGCTTCCGCGGACTTTTCGCCGAAAGTCCACGCCTTGCCGCCAAGGCGACGCACACCGGAAATCCGATCCGGCCCGCGGTGGTCGAGGCGGCCGCGACGCCCTATCCGGACACCGGCGGCCCGTTCCGCATTCTCGCCTTCGGCGGCAGCCAGGGCGCCCGCATCATGGCCGACATCGTGCCGGCCGCGATCGAGTTCGTCCCGATGTCGGTGCGAGCGCGGCTCGCCGTCACCCAGCAGGCGCGCGAGGAGGACATGGCCCGGGTCCGCGCCGCCTATGCGGTCATGGGTGTCGCGGCCGAGGTCGAGCCGTTCTTCGCCGACCTGCCGCGCCGGATGGCGGCGAGCCATCTCGTGCTGTCGCGCTCGGGAGCGTCCACGGTTGCGGAACTCGCCGCGATCGGGCGGCCATCGATCCTGGTGCCGCTCCCTCACGCGCTCGACCAGGACCAGCGCGCGAATGCCGGCATGCTGGAACGGGTCGGCGGCGCCATCATGATGGAACAGCCGGGCTTCACGCCCGATCGCGTTGCCGCCGAGATTGCAAGGCTCGCCGCCGACCCGGCCAGGCTCGCCGCCATGGCGGCCTCAGCGCGAAGCCAGGGCATCCTCGACGCCGCCGACCGGTTGGCGGACCTGGTGTTGAAAGTCGCGAAGATTGCAGCGAAGGCGCAGGCGTCGGCAGGGGCCACGCCCTGAGGACTTCCCACGGCGCCGGCACCGCGCTATGCCGAGACCAATTGCATCGGGCTCGGGCTCTCTATCGCCCTTTTCCACGGGGCGTGCGGAGAATCAGCACCGTGTGATCCGATTGACGGGGGCACCATGAAACTGCCGCGCGAAACCGGCACCATCCATTTCGTCGGCATCGGCGGCATCGGCATGAGCGGCATCGCCGAGGTGCTGGCCAATCTCGGCTACACGGTGAAGGGCTCCGACGTCGCCGAAAGCGCCAACGTCAAGCGGCTGCGCGACAAGGGCATTGCGGTGACGATCGGCCACGCCGCCGCCAACGTGGATGGCGCCGACGTGCTCGTGGTGTCCTCGGCGATCAGGCGCGACAATCCCGAGCTGATTGCGGCGCGGGCGAACCGGCTGCCGGTCGTGCGCCGCGCCGAAATGCTGGCCGAGTTGATGCGGCTCAAGAGCTGCATCGCCATCGCCGGTACCCACGGCAAGACCACCACGACCTCGCTGGTTGCGACGCTGCTCGACGCCGGACATCTCGACCCGACCGTCATCAATGGTGGCATCATCAACGCCTATGGCACCAACGCGCGTCTCGGCGCCGGCGACTGGATGGTGGTCGAGGCCGATGAATCCGACGGCACCTTTCTCAAGCTGCCGGCCGATATCGCCATCGTCACCAACGTGGATCCCGAACACCTCGATCACTTCAAGACGTTCGATGCCGTGCAGGCCGCCTTCCAGGCCTTCGTCGAAAACGTGCCGTTTTACGGCTTCGCTGTCATGTGCACCGACCACCCGGTGGTGCACACGCTGGTCGGCCGCATCGAGGATCGCCGCATCGTCACCTATGGGGAGAATCCGCAAGCCGACGTGCGGCTCGTAGGGCTCGATCATGTGGACGGGCGCTCGCGTTTCTCCGTTGTGTTCCGCGACCGCGCCGGCGATGACACCCACACGATCGACGACCTTACTTTGCCGATGCCGGGCCGCCACAACGCCCTCAACGCCACCGCGGCAATCGCGGTTGCCCACGACCTCGGCATTTCCGACGACCTGATTCGCAAGGCGCTGTCGGCGTTCGGCGGCGTTCGGCGCCGCTTCACCCGTACCGGGGGGTGGAATGGGATAACGGTCATCGACGACTACGGGCACCACCCGGTGGAGATCGCAGCGGTGCTCAAGGCGGCGCGGGAATCCACCGCCGGCCAGGTCATCGCCGTGGTTCAGCCGCATCGCTATACCCGCCTGCAATCCCTGTTCGAGGCGTTCTGCACCTGCTTCAATGACGCCGACAGCGTGATCGTCGCCCCCGTGTACCCCGCCGGCGAGGCGCCGATCGCCGGCGCCGATCGCGACAGCCTGATTGCCGGGATGCGGTCGCGGGGGCACCGCCATGTGGTGGCGCTCGACGGCCCGCAGCAACTTGCCGGGATCGTGAAGAACATCGCCCGGTCCGGCGACTACGTAGTGTGCCTTGGCGCCGGCAGCATCACCCAGTGGGCCTATGCGCTGCCCGACGAACTCGCAGCGCTTGGCGAGGCGGCGTGACGTATCATGAATTTCTCGGACCTTGTTCCGGACCTTAAAGACCGAATGCCTGGCGTGCGCGGGCGGCTCATCGCCAACCAGCCGCTTGCCGAACTGACGTGGTTCCGCGTCGGCGGGCCGGCGCAGGTGCTGTTCATGCCGGAGGACGAGGAAGATCTGTCCGCATTCCTGATGGCTCTGCCGGAGGACATCGCGGTCACCGTCATCGGCCTCGGCTCCAATCTCATCGTGCGTGACGCAGGCGTGGCGGGCGTGGTGATCCGGCTCGGCCGCGGCTTCGGCGAAATAGGTATCGAGAGCGGTGCCCGCATCCGCGCCGGCGCCGCGGTGCCGGACGTGAAGGTCGCGCGCGCCGCCCAGGACGCGGCGATCGCCGGCCTGTCGTTCCTGCGCGGCATTCCGGGCGCGATCGGAGGCGCGTTGCGGATGAACGGGGGCGCCTACGGGGGCGAGACCAAGGACGTGCTGATCGAAGCGCGCGGCGTCGACCGCCGCGGCCATATCCGTACTTTCGCCAATGCCGACATGCACTACACTTATCGCCATTGCGGCGCGCCCGATGATGTGATCTTCACCCAGGCGCTGTTTCAGGGCGCGCCCGGCGATCCGGCCGTCATCAGCGCCGAGATGGACAAGATCACCGAAAGCCGCGAGGCCACCCAGCCGATCAAGAGCCGTACCGGAGGTTCCACATTCAAGAATCCGCCCGGCCGCAAGGCCTGGCAACTGATCGACGAAGCCGGCTGTCGCGGCTTGAAAATCGGCGGAGCGCAGGTATCAGAAATGCACTGCAACTTCCTCATCAACCGGGGCGGCGCCAGTGCCTGCGACATCGAGACGCTCGGCGAAACGGTAAGGACGCGCGTCCGCGAGAAATCCGGCCTCGATCTCGAATGGGAGATCAAGCGGATCGGGGTAGCGCAAGGGTGAATGCATGCCGACACACGACAAACCGATCATCATCGTGGGTGGCGGCCTTGGCGGGCTGACGACCGCGCTTGGGTTGGGCCGCGCCGGGCTGCGCGTGCGGATTCTTGAACAGGCGCCCGAATTCGGCGCCATCGGCTACGGCATCCAACTCGGTCCGAATGTGGTGCCGATGTTCGACCGGCTCGGCATCACGGATGCGGTACTCGAGAAGGGCGACGTGCCGGATGCCTGCCTTATGCCCGATGCCTATTCGGGCGACATCATCACGCGCGTTCCGCTTGGCGCTTCTTTCCGGGCGCGCTTCCGGCATCCCTACATCATTATTCATCGGGTCGACCTGCACCAGGTTCTGATGGAGGCCTGCCGGGCGCTTCCAAACGTCGCGTTCGAACCGGGGGCGGCCGCCGCCGGTTTCGAGGATCGCGGTGACCGCGTGGTGGTCCACATCGCCGACGGCCGCAGCATCGAAGGCGCCGCCCTCATCGGCGCCGACGGCCTGCGCTCCGTGATCCGGGCGCAGCTTCGCCAGGAGGGCGAGCCGCACCAGTTCGGCTACGTGGCCCAGCGGACCATTGTGCCGATGAGCGCCGTGCCTGATCCGGTGCCGCGGCAGAACGTCTATCTGTGGGCCGGGCCGGGCTTCCACATGGTCCATTATCCGCTGCGCCACGGCACCTTGTTCAATATTGTCGCCGTGTACCGCACCCCCACTTACGCCGACCGTCTCGATGAGGCCGCTCACCGTGCCGAGGCCGAGCGGACCTTCGCCGGCACCCATCCGGCTTTGCGGGCCATGTTGGGGCTGATGAATCTCGAACGCCGGTGGCCGCTCGCCGACCGCGACCCGATCCGGCCCTGGCACCGCGGCCGCGTCACCATGGTGGGCGACGCCGCCCACCCGACGCTGCAATCGTTCGCCCAGGGCGCTTGCATGGCGATCGAGGATGGCGTCTGCCTCGCCGCGCTGATCACGCTTGCGGAGGGCGATTACGAAGCTGCATTCGCCCGATACCAAGTCGAGCGCACGGTGCGCACCGCCCGCCTCCAGCTCGAATCGCGCTCTATGTGGGACGTCTACCACGCCGAGGACGTCGCTCGCGATGTCGTGCGCGAAACCTATGCGGGCCGCTCGGAGGACGACATATTCCGCTGTCTGGCATGGCTTTATGACGGTGTCTCTATACCGACTCGAACTCGCCTCCAATACGTCGGCACGGCACCAATAGCGGGAACGAATCCGGTGAAACAAAAGCACGTTGCCGTACTGATGGGTGGCTGGTCGGCGGAGCGCGCGGTGTCGCTGCGGTCCGGCAAGGCCTGCGCGGACGCCCTCGAACGAAAGGGTTACCAGGTTTCCCGCGTCGACGTGGCGCGAGATGTCGCCACCGTGCTGACGCAGCTTCGGCCCGACGTGGCGCTCAATGTGCTCCATGGCCGTCCCGGCGAGGACGGCACCATCCAAGGCTTGCTGGAAATCCTTCAGATTCCCTACAGCCATTCCGGCACGCTCGCCTCGGCAGTTGCCATGCAGAAGGATGTCGCCAAGATCGTGATGGCGAACGCTGGCGTGGCGGTGCCCGAGGGCATCGTGGTGTCGCGCCAAGAGGCGGCGAAATCCCACGTCCTGCCGCGCCCCTACGTGATCAAGCCGATTGCCGAAGGTTCGAGTGTCGGGGTGTTCATCGTTACCGAGGCCCACGCCCACCCGCCTCAGGAATTGACCCGGCACGATTGGTCCTATGGCGAGCGCCTGCTGTGCGAGCGCTATATCGCCGGCAAGGAGCTGACCTGCGCAGTGGTCGGAGACGATGCCCTTGGGGTCATCGAAATCGTTCCGACGGTAAAATTCTACGACTACGAGGCAAAATATGCTCCCGGCGGCTCCAGGCACCTATTACCGGCGCCGCTTAAACCAAATGTTTACCAAGAGGTCCGAAGACTTGCTCTCCTGGCGCATAAGGCGCTCGGGTGCCGGGGTGTGAGCCGCGCGGACTTTCGTTACGACGACCGCACGGAGGGGACGGAGGGGCTTGTTTGCCTTGAGGTCAACACCCAGCCCGGCATGACCGAGACGTCGCTTGTGCCAGAACTCGCTGCCCACGCGGGCATCATGTTCGAAGAGCTGGTTGAATGGATGGTGGAGGACGCCTCGCTGGATCGCTGAGTGAAACCGCGCCTTCGCGTCCGGCGGCTGCCGGCTTCGTGAAGGCCGTTTCGCGGCGTCGCCGTGCCGAGAGGCGCGGTGGTGAGGGTGCGCGCCCATCGGAGCCGAAAGGCTTGTGGGGCGGCTTCGAGCGCCGGCTCGATCGCATGGCTGAACGTGTGGGACGCCTGCCGCGTCATGGCGGGGTCGCGGCCCTTGCGCTGATCGTCGCCGCCACAGCCGGCTACGGCATCGTGCGGGGCGGCCATCTCGCCGCCGTCGTCGACGTTCTCAAAGACGTGCGCGACATGGGGGCGAACGCCATCGGCTTCAATATCGCGACCGTGGCGCTCACCGGCCAGAAGCATCTGAGCCGCGAAGAGATCCTGGCGACCGCGGGCGTGACCGGGCGCGCCTCGTTGCTGTTCTTCGATGTGGCCGATGCCCGTGTCCGCCTTTTGACCAATCCGTGGATCGCGGAAGCGACCGTCCAGAAGCTGCTGCCCGATCGTCTGCTGATTACGGTGTCGGAACGCGAAGCCTTCGCGCTGTGGCAGAAGTCCGGCCGTGTCGGCGTCATCGCCGCCGATGGCACCGTGCTGGAGCCTTACGTGGTGCGTCGCTATGCCGGGCTGCCGCTGGTGGTCGGCACCGGGGCGGAGACCCGGGCCAAGGAATTCCTGGCCCTCCTCGACCGTTATCCCGACATTCGCGCCAATGTGCGCGCGTCCGTGCTGGGCGCCGAGCGGCGCTGGAACCTGCGGCTGAAGAACGGCGTCGACGTCCGGCTTCCGGAATCCGACCTCGAACATGCACTCGAACAGCTCGCCGGGCTCGATCGCAACTCCAAGCTGTCGGGCCGCGACATCACCGTGATCGATCTGCGCCTGCCGGACCGGGTTACGGTCCGGCTGTCCGAAGCGGCCGCCCAGGCCCGCGACGAGGCGCTGAAGAAAAAGCAGCAGCAAAAGACCAAGGGCGGCAACGCATGAGTCCGCTTAATTACGGTCTGACCCCCAAGATGAAACCGCTGGCGCCAAAGCGCACGGCGCTCGTTGCCGCGCTCGACGTCGGCACCAGCAAGATCGCCTGCCTGATCGCCAAGTTGAAGCCGCAACCGCCCCAGGACGTGCTGCGCCGGCGCAGCCATGCGGTCGAGGTGATCGGGTTCAGCCACACCGAATCCCTCGGCATGAAGGCCGGCCATGTGGTCGACCTCGTCGAAGCCGAGGAAGCGGTGCGCCATGCGGTAGACCTTGCCGAGCGCAGCGCCAAATGCCAGGTCGAGTCGGTCGTGGTCTCGATGTCGGCGGGGCGGCTTTCCAGCGAACTGCTGAGCGCTGCCATCAATATTTCCGGGTCGGCCGTCAGCGACCGGGATATCTCGCGTGTTCTTTCCGCCGGAAGCCGGCAATCGATTCGCGACGGCCGGGTGGTGCTGCATTCGCTCCCGATCGGCTATTCGCTCGATGACGCCCACGGGGTGCGCGATCCCCGCGGCATGCTGGCGTCGCAGTTCGGCGTCGATATGCATGTGGTTACCGCCGACGCGGCGCCCGCGCGCAATCTCATGCTGGCGATCGAACGGTGTCATCTGGTGGTCGAGGCCATGGTGGCCGGCCCCTATGTGGCAAGCCTTGCGACGCTTGCGGACGACGAGGCGGATCTTCGGGGCGGCCGTCGTCGACATGGGTGCCGGAACCACTTCGATGGCGGTATTCGCGGATGGGCGGTTCATCCATGCCGACGGCTTTGCCCTGGGGGGCCGCCACGTGACCCTCGACATCGCCCGGGGTTTGAACATCACGGTGCAGGACTCCGAGCGAATCAAAACGCTCTATGGCAGTGTACTGGCCGGAGGAGCAGATGAACGCGACATGATCACCATGCCGGCCGCGAGCGGCGAGGACCGCGAAGCCCCCCGCTTTGTGTCCCGTGCCACGCTTACGCGCATCATCCGGCCGCGCGCTGAGGAAATTCTGGAGATCGTCCGCGATCGGCTTGCGGCCTCGCCGTTCGCGTCGGAGCCGCGCGGCCGCGTAGTGCTGACCGGGGGGGCGAGCCAACTCTCCGGCATTTCCGATCTTGCCGCCCGCATCTTCGGCCGTCCGGTCCGCATCGGCCGTCCGCTCGGCATTTCCGGGCTGCCGGAGGTCGCCAAGGGATCGGCGTTCGCGGTTTCGACGGGGCTCCTGGTCTATCCGCAACTTGCGCATCTTGAGCGCTTCGAGCCGCGGCGGACGCGGCACTTCAAGGCAGGGGGCGGTTACATCGCCCGGGTGGGTCGATGGCTTCGCGAAAGCTTCTGAGCAATGGGAATTCGAAGTCTCCGAGTACCTGGCCGCGGCGCGGCCGGCGACAATCGGCGGATCACCCGCCCGCGCACATATGAGGCAGCCATGAGCATCAACTTGAAGATTCCCGACATCCGCGAGTTGAAGCCGCGGATCACCGTTTTTGGCGTCGGCGGCGCGGGCGGTAACGCTGTCAACAACATGATCAGCGCCGGCCTTCAGGGCGTCGATTTCGTGGTCGCCAATACGGATGCCCAGGCGCTCACCACGTCGCGCGCCGAACGTATCATCCAGATGGGCGTGCAGGCGACCGAGGGCCTCGGCGCCGGTTCGCAGCCCGACGTCGGCGCCGCGGCCGCCCAGGAGGTGATCGACGAGATTCGCGATCACCTGACCGGCGCCCACATGGTGTTCGTCACCGCCGGGATGGGCGGTGGCACCGGAACCGGCGCCTCGCCGGTGGTGGCGCGGGCCGCGCGCGAGCTTGGCATTCTCACGGTCGGTGTCGTCACCAAGCCGTTTCACTTCGAGGGTCAGCGCCGGATGCGGCTTGCGGAGTCCGGCATCGTGGAACTGCAGAAGAGCGTCGACACGCTGATCATCATCCCCAATCAGAACCTGTTCAGGGTTGCGAACGAAAAGACCACCTTCGCCGATGCCTTTGCGATGGCGGACCAGGTGCTCTATTCGGGCGTCGCCTGCATCACCGACCTCATGGTCAAGGAAGGCCTCATCAACCTCGACTTCGCCGATGTCCGCGCCGTCATGCGCGAAATGGGCAAGGCCATGATGGGCACCGGCGAGGCCTCCGGCGACAAGCGCGCGCTACGCTCCGCCGAAGCGGCGATCTGCAACCCGCTCATCGACGACGTCTCCATGCGCGGTGCCCGCGGCCTGCTGATCTCGATCACGGGCGGCAAGGACCTTACGCTCTACGAGGTCGACGAGGCCGCCACCCGCATCCGGGAGGAAGTCGATCCCGACGCCAACATCATCGTCGGCGCCACGTTCGACGAAAGTCTCGACGGCATCATCCGGGTCTCCGTGGTGGCGACCGGCGTCGATATCAACGCCGCGACCATGCCGCGTCCGGCAACGGCCCAGAGCCACGCCGGTGCGCCCATTCAGCCGTCGGCGCCCCTGCCGGTCCGCGCGCCGATCGCCCCGCCGCGTCCACTGCCGGTCACCGAAGCGAGGTCGGTCGAGCAGCACGAATCCAGGATCGCGGAACTGGCCCAGCGCCTCAAGGCGGATAATGCCCGCATTGTCGAGCGCGCCGAACCGCAGCCCCAACGCCCCGCTATGGCGCCGCCGCAATCGGCTTCCGCCCCGCCGCCCTCGCGGTCAATTTTGGACCAGGCTGCCACCGCCGCCGTCGCGGCGGCTCTCGCGCCGGCGCGCAACGAGGAGGTTATCATCCGGCCGCTGCCGCCGAAGCCCAGCCTGTTTGCCGAGACGGTCGAACGCGATCCGCTGCCGCCGGTGCAGGAGCCGGCCGCGCCCAGGGCGTTCATTCCACCGCAGCCGGAACGGGCCGCCACCCGCACCCAGCGCATGCCGAACTTGGAGGAATTGCCGGTGCCGGGGCAGAACGAGTTTCGGGCACGGCGCGGCGAACTTCCGCCCGACGCCGATCATCCGGAAAAGCGTCGCCTGACGTTGCTGCAACGCTTGGCTGCGGTGGGACTCGGACGGCGAGAGGATGAGCCCGAGGGCCAGCCCGAGATGCGGTCCGCGGAACCGGTGAGGCCGCAGGCTCCGGAACGGCCGGCGGCTCGCCCCGCCCCGCGGCAGGCCGAATCACGTGCGCCGGAACCAGTGTCCGAGTACGCCCGGCGGGGGGCGCCACAGGGACTTGATGTCCATGGCCGGGCCGCGCCTGTGCACAGTTCGCCGGACGACGATCAACTCGACATCCCGGCCTTTCTGCGCCGGCAGGCCAACTGACGCCTCACCGGAGTAAGCCTGCATTCGGTTGACCACATAAGCAGCTGATTTTGAAAAGGATTTTGTTCGGCTGTATACGGGCACCAGTGTCGGCTCAATGTGGCGGTGAGGTGGCGCAATGACGCCGAAAGTTGAGTAACATTTGGTAAAAAAGCGTGAGTTGGTACGAAGGGCCGCCCCGGTTAAGATCGCAATGCGATTAAGGGGATTAATGGGGTATCTCGCTGGGGATGCGGGCAGCCGATCGGCTCTCCCGCACTTTGTCAAAAACCGAGCAGCAATCGAACGCAAGCGGGGCGATGGCCCGGCGCGAGTGAGCGGTGCGATTGCTTCAGCGGTTGATGGCATCAGCGGGATCGGGTGGGACAACTAAATATGAAATCCACCAGGCAGACGACGCTGCGCGAAGATGCGACCGTAGCGGGCATTGGGGTGCATTCCGGATTGCCGGTTACGCTGACCATCCACCCGGCTGACGCCGGTAACGGCATCACTTTCCTGCGCACCGGAATCGATGGTTGTCCCGACCGCGAGGTCCGCGCCAACGTTCGCGCCGTCACCGCCACCGAATTTGCCACTGTCCTCGGCGATGCCGACGGTCCGTTGTGCTCAACCGCAGAGCATGTTCTGGCCGCGCTGTCGGGGCTTGGCGTCGACAATGCGATGATCGAGATCGACGGTCCGGAAGTGCCGATCATGGACGGCAGCGCCGCCGCGTTCGTGGCGGCGATCGATCAGGCCGGTATCGTTACGCTTGCCGCACCCCGCCGCTATATCCAGATCCTCAAGCCGGTGCGGGTCGCCAAAGGCGACTGCCTCGGCGAGTTGCGGCCTTATCCCCGGGGTTTCCGTCTCGAGGTGGAAATCGCCTTCGACAATGCCCTGATCGGCCGCCAGACGATTGCTTTCGATGTCACGCCGGACACCTTCCGCAAGGAGGTTGCGCGGGCTCGCACGTTCGGCTTCATGCGCGACGTTTCCAAACTGTGGAGCGCCGGCTTTGCTCTGGGCGCGACGTTCGACAACACCCTCGTGGTCTCGGACGACCGCGTGCTCAATGCCGAGGGTCTGCGTTTTGCCGATGAATTTGTGCGCCACAAGGCGCTCGATGCGATCGGCGACCTCGCCCTTGCCGGGGCGCCGCTGCTCGGGGCCTACCGTTCAATTCGCGGCGGCCACAAGCTCAACCATGCGGTCCTGTGCGCCCTGATGGCTGACCCGACCGCCTGGACCACCGTGGACGCCGGGCAGGCCGTGCGTCGCCACCGCGGCCAGGCCGAAATCGCCGTCGGATTGGCGGCGCCGGTATTCGGCCCCGACGTTTCCTGATCCCGGCCACATCCGTTCCGCCACATTCCGGGCTGAATGTCCGCCTAGATGTTGCGGCCGTGAAGCCTTTTCGGCTATTGAGTTTTTGCTGCGATTTGGCTGTGCGCAAGGTGGCGGCGCCGGTTTGGGGGATTATCACAAAGTCATGCGGAATCCTTCCGTGATCGCTTCCCATTCGCGTCACGCCGGACGCGCCGTTCGGGTGCTCGTCCACCTTGTTCTGCTTCTACCGATCCTGGCGTTCGTGCCCGGTTGCAGCACTTGGAGCAGTATCTTCGGCGAGAAGGACGAGGTTCTCCCCGATGAGCCCGCTGACCGCCTTTACAACGAGGGCGTCTATCTCCTGAACGAGAAGAAGTCGGTCAAGGACGCGGCGAAAAAGTTCGAGGAGGTCGACCGCCAGCACCCGTATTCGGAATGGGCCCGCAAGGCGTTGATCATGTCCGCCTATGCGTATTATCAAGCGGCCAATTACGAAGAGGCTATCACCGCCGCCAAGCGCTACATCGCCTTGCACCCCGGCACACCCGATGCTGCCTATGCAATGTATCTGGTCGGCGCCTCCTATTTCGACCAGATTCCAGATGTCGCCCGCGACCAAGGTCGAACCGAGCGGGCAATCGCCGCGCTCGAGGAAGTGACCCGCAAGTTCCCGAACTCTGAATATGCGGCGAGCGCCCGGCGCAAGATCGAAAGCGCTCGAGACCAGCTGGCCGGCCGGGAAATGGCGATCGGGCGGTACTACGAGGATCGCAAGAACTTCATCGGCGCGATCAATCGCTTCAAGATCGTCGTGACCCAGTATCAGACGACGCGGCACGTCGAGGAAGCCCTGATGCGGCTCACCGAATGTTATCTTTCGCTCGGCATCGTCCCGGAAGCCCAGACCGCGGCCGCCGTGCTCGGGCACAATTTCCCCGATAGCATCTGGTACAAGGATGCCTATCAGATGGTGAGGAGCAACGGCGTCGAGCCGGTGGAAAACAGCGGCTCGTGGATGAGCCGAGCGTTCAAGAAACTCGGAGTTGGATGACGCCGCCCCGGCGGCACTCCGGATTAGTCGCGCGCATCGTTTTACTAACTCGACGATTAAGCGACTCCGGCTGACTGCCCCCGCCAAACATAACGCGCTCAACCCGAAACCCGCAATTTTTCCCGCTCTTAACGGCGAACACCGGAGAGCAGGGCTCCCCGGTGTCCGTTCAATACCGGCCGCGCCGCGCGGCTTCTGACTGTGGCTCGACGCCGTTGGGTTTTGACCTTCAGAACGCGCCGAGCAGGACTGCACCGACAAAGACAAACACCGCGCAAACCACGACGACGTTGATCTTCAAGGCTATGTCCACGAGGGGGGCCTCCCGTATCGTTGACGATATTTTGAGTTTATCAGAAAGTCCCAGCCCGCAAAGACATTCCTATGGTGCAGCGCAGAATAACTGCCCGGTGTCAGGGCATTTTACGGTCAACGTCTTGCGGTAACGTAATAATCCTACACGCCGGATAACCAAGATTGGACTTTATTCGAGCGCAGTCGTTTTCGGATCGATTGTCTAGCTTTAGTCACGTCATCTATATTTGTATAAATCTAAGTTATATATTGTTAATACTTGGTTATACTTGCTGACACTGTCCTGAAGCTGCGTAAAGTGCATCCGGCTTTACCTTGTACGGGGCGCCCCGATCCGACGGGCCGGCGGCGCGGTTTGTGCTGCTTAACCATACGCAAAACCAATTAGGGTGGTTGGCTTCAGGGGAAAATTAATGTTGAAAGCGCGTTAACGGAGTTGCTCGCAATGTCGCGGAATGTCGGTACGCAAGTATCTGATCCTCGGCGTCATGACGGTCCTCCTTGCCCTCCTCGCCGGCTGCGCCCGCACCTGGTTTGCGGAGCGCGAGCCATGGCGGCGCGAGGCCGAGGTCGCGTGCCTCAAATCGGGTGCCGTGAGGGAAGGCCCGGCGATCACCATCCTGAGGCCGATCGACGGCCCCGGCATGTGCGGCGCCGATTTCCCACTCCGGGTCGCGGCGCTGGGCGAACCCGCGGTCCTGGGCTTTGCCGATGAGGCGGTACGCCCGCCGGGCGTGATCCCGGGCGATTATTCGCGCCCGCCGCCTGCGGCTCCGCCTTCCGGGCCCTACGCGCCGGCGCCGGCCTACCCGCCGCCGCCCGGAGAGCCATTATCCATTGCTCCGCCCGGTCTCCCGCCCGCAGGCGGCTACGCGCAATCCTATCCGGACCGGTCCTATCCACCTGACGTGTATCCTCAGCGGCGCGCGCCCCCGCCGGTCGCGCCTATCGGACCGGTGCCGGTCGGTCGCCAGGCGGCACCGGCCATCGCGGTCGGGCCTGCGTCGGTCACCCCGGTTGCAACGCTCGCTTGCCCGCTGGTATCGACGCTTGATCGCTATTTCAGCGACTCGGTGCAGCCCGCCGCATTGCGCTGGTTCGGCCAGCCCGTGGTGGAGATAAAGCAGATTTCCGCCTATTCGTGTCGCGGCATGAACGGCGATCCGAATGCGCGCATTTCGGAGCATGCGTTCGGCAATGCGCTCGACATCGCGGCGTTTACGCTGGCCGACGGCCGCAAGGTCACCGTGAAGGACGGCTGGCACGGCACCCCCGAGGAGCAAGGCTTCCTGCATGACGTCCAGGGCGCCGCCTGCGAAGTGTTCACGACCGTGCTGGGGCCCGGCTCCAACGCCTATCATTACGATCATATGCACGTCGACCTGATGCGCCGCGCGAGCGGCCGCGTCATCTGTCAGCCGGCCGCGATTCCGGGCGACGTCGCCGCCGCCCGGGCGGGCGGGCGCTATGGCCACGGGCGGCCCGGAGAGCCGCCGTATACCGGGTCGACCGGCTTGCGCCCGACCGGCCGCACGAGGCCCGGCCAGCCCCTCGCCTACGACGACGAATATCCCGCGTCGTACCGTGGCGCACCCGGCGAAGACTGAGACGCCGTCCGGCGACCGTCGCCGCGGTGCCCTGCGACAACATGCATCACCCCTTACCAGCCAGCCCTCCCATACCAATATTGCGGGTGTCTCGATACGGCGACCGGCACCTCAATTGGGACATGTCGTTTGGCCGCCGGTTTTACCCGTTGGGGAGAACCATCATGTTTCGCAATGTTTCGCGTGGCTTGACGATGATCGCGGTCGTCGTCGCCACGGTCGCTATGCTCGCTTCCAGCGCCGATGCCCGCGTCGGCGGCGGTTTGAGTTCGGGCAGTCGTGGCTCGCGCACCTTCTCGGCGCCGCCGGCCACTTCGACCGCGCCGTCCGCATCGACGATGCAGCGCAGCGTGACCCAGCCGGGCCTCGGCAACCCCGGGAGGCAGGCCTCGTCGGGCGGGTTCTTCAGCCGTCCCGGCCTCATGGGCGGGTTTTTCGGCGGCTTCCTGACCGCCGGGCTCTTGGGCATGCTGTTCGGCCATGGCTTCGGCGGTGGGCTCGGCGGCATCTTCTCGTTCATCGGGTTGTTCTTGCAACTCGGGCTGATCGCGCTCATCGGCATGATGCTGTGGCGGTTCTTCCAGCGTCGCAGCCAGCCGGCCTTCGCGGGGCCCCACTATCAAGAAGCTCCGCCGGTAAGGCCGACCATGATGGGGACCGCGGGGCTCGGCGGTGGCGGTCCTGCCCAGCCCAGCGACAACGTTGGCATCTCGGGCTCCGACTACGACGCTTTCGAGCGCCTGCTGGGCGAAATCCAGGCCGCCTATAGCGCCGAGGATATCGGTGGGCTGCGCAGCCGCGCGACGCCGGAGACGGTGTCTTATTTCTCCGACGATCTGGCCCAGAACGCGAGTCGCGGCGTTGTCAACCGGGTGTCCGACGTCAAGCTGCTAAAGGGCGATCTTGCCGAGGCTTGGCGCGAGGGCGACGTCGAATACGCCACGGTCGCGATGCGGTACTCGCTGATCGACACCATGGTCGAGCGCTCCAGCGGTCGCGTCGTTGAGGGCGATCCTGTCCGGCCGCAGGAGGCGACCGAACTGTGGACGTTCCGCCGGTCGCACGGCGGTCAGTGGATCCTGTCCGCGATCCAGCAGACCAATTGAACCTCAAGAGACTGTAATAACTGGCTTATTCCGGATCGGCGGCGCAGCGCCTCCGATCCGGTGCTGGCTTTCTGGCATCACCGACGCAGCACCGGTGGAAGCATTGAATTTTTCGTTAACGTTAATGAACCTCCCGAAACCCTCCGGCGACTAACTCGTATCTAGACCTTGCCAGCCCCGGAGACGCGTCATGACCTCGATCCGCACCAGCATCATCGCCGGCGTTGCAATTTCAACCGCAGTCATTCTCGGTGCGCTGTCGAACGCCGCTGCCGAGCCGGCGCGTCCGCTCCAGACGGCCGCGGCACCCAACGGCTTTCCGGCCGCTCGCTGCTCGCGTCCGGCGGACCAGGAAGCCGAGCGCGCGAAGCGGCTCACGCAACTTCTCGACGAGACCCGTGCCGCAACCGCGCAGAACCCGCTGCTGTGGGCTTCAGTCGGTTATTACGAAGCCGAGCTTGCCGCCACCAAGCGCTGCGTGCAGTCCGTCGCGGCGCGCTGAGCTTCCAGGCAACCTTCATCGACATGATGCCCGCGCATGCGCGGGCATTTGCTTTTGGAGGGTAATGCCACCAGCCACAAAGACAAAAGATGATCTGTCATTCCCGCGGAAAGCGGGAATTCGGTAACGCGCAGGTTGGAATTATGTGCAAGCGCAGTGATTGCTGGATCGCCCGGTCAGCCGGGCGATGACAGCGGATCGGTCATCCGCCAGAGCCGCCGATAAACCTCACGACTTCCCATAACCCCCGGCGGTCGGCGTCTGAATGATAACGGCGTCGCCGGCTTCGACCGCGGTGGCATCGGCTCCCTTCAGGCGTTCCATACGGCCGTCGCGCCGGCGCACCCAGTTCTCACCGATCTGGCCCGGTCCGCCGCCGGCGAGGCCGAACGGCGGCACCCGGCGATGGCCCGACAGGATCGTGCACTCCATCGCTTCGAGAAACCGGATCGTGCGGCGGATGCCATCGCCGGCGTTCCACTTGCCGCGCCCGCCCGAGCCGATGCGGATGTGGAAATCCTCGAGCATCACCGGGTAGCGGAATTCCAGCACCTCCGGATCGGTGAGCCGGGTGTTGGTCATGTGGGTTTGCACCGCGTCGGTGCCGGGAAATCCCGGACCGGCGGGCGAGCCCGAGCAGATCGTTTCGTAGTACTGATGGCGGTTATTGCCGAAGTTGAGATTGTTCATGGTGCCCTGCGCGGCCGCAAGCGCGCCTAGCGCGCCGAACAGCGTGTCGGTCACCGCCTGGCTCACCTCCACATTGCCGGCCACGACGGCGGCGGGATATTCCGGCGACAGCATCGAACGCTTCGGGATCAGGATGTTGATGGGCCGCAGGCAGCCCGCATTCATCGGGATATCGTCGTCCACCATGACGCGAAACACGTAGAGCACCGCGGCGCGCGTCACCGGCTCCGGAGCGTTGAAATTGGTCGGCTGCTGCGGCGAGGTGCCGGTGAAATCGACGGTCGCCTCGCGCTTATCCTTGTCCACCGTGATCTTGACCTCGATCACGGTGCCCTGGTCCATCTCGTAGGCGAACGCGCAATCGTGCAGCCGATCGATGACCCGACGCACGCTTTCGGCCGCATTGTCCTGGACGTGCCGCATATAGGCCTTGACGACCGGCAAGGTGAAATGCGTCGTCATCTTGCGCAGTTCCTGCACGCCCTTCTCGTTCGCCGCGATCTGGGCCTTCATATCGTTGACGTTCTGCAGCGGATTGCGGGCCGGATATTTGGCGCCGTTGAGAAGCGCGTAAACCTCCGCCTCGCGGAAGCGGCCCTGATCGACGAGCTTGAAGTTGTCGATGTAAACGCCTTCTTCCACGATGGTGGTGGCGTGCGGCGACATCGAACCCGGCGCGATGCCGCCGATGTCGGCATGGTGGCCGCGGCTCGCGACCCAGAACAGGATGTCGCGTCGCGCGTCGTCGAATACCGGCGTGCAGACCGTGATGTCGGGCAGGTGGGTGCCGCCGTTATAAGGCGCGTTGATGGCGTAGACGTCGCCCGGCCGGATGCGGCCCGCATTCTCCCGGATGATGGTCTCGACCGCGCGGTCCATCGAGCCGAGATGCACCGGCATGTGCGGCGCGTTGGCGACGAGCGCGCCGGTCTCGGAGAACACCGCGCAGGAGAAATCGAGCCGTTCCTTGATGTTGACCGAATAGGCGGTGTTCTGGAGCGACACGCCCATCTGTTCGGCGATGGACATGAACAGGTTGTTGAAGACCTCGAGCATCACCGGGTCCGCCTCGGTGCCGATCGCATGGCCGCGCGCGAGCGGAACGAGGCGCGCCAGCACCAGGTGATTCTTTGCCGTCACCTCTGCCTGCCAGCCATCCTCGACCACGATGGTCTGGTGCGGCTCGATCAGGATCGCGGGCCCGGCCACGCTTTGGCCCGGTGCCAACTGGTCGCGGGTGAAAACCGCGGCGTCGCGCCACGTGCCGCCGGAATAAAACCGCGTGCGCCGCGCGGGAGCGGGGAGGGGTGCCGTGGTGAGCGCCAACACGGGCTCGGAGAATTTCGCCCCGCCGCCGACCGCCTCGATCGACGCCGCCTCGACCACGATATCCTTGGATTTATCGATGAAACCGAAGCGCGCCCGGTGAGCGGCCTCGAAGGCCGATTTCAGTTTTGCGAGCGCGGGCTTGTCGCTCTCGCCCGGCGCGGGAGGAGACGTATAGGCCGGCACGACGAGCGCCGTGTCGGTGCCGGCGTAGCGAATGTGGGCGCGCACGTGCACGACGATGTCGGCGTCGGGCACGCCCTGGCCCCTCACCTCCGCGCGCGCCTGCGCGCCGAGCCGCCCACCGACGCTCGCGATCGACGCCAGGACCCGCTCTTCCAGCCGCTCTTCGATCGCCTGCTGGCGTGTGGCGCGGATATCCGCGAGGCCCATGCCGTAGGCCGACAGCAGCGAGGAGAACGGATGGATCAGCACTGTGGTCATGGCGAGTGCGTCGGCGACGAGGCACGCGTGCTGGCCGCCCGCGCCACCGAAGCATTGCAGCGCATAGCGCGTCACGTCGTGGCCGCGCTCGACCGAGATCTTCTTGATCGCGTTTGCCATGTTCTCGACCGCGATCTTGACGAAGCCGTCGGCGATATCTTCGGGCTGGCGCGCGCCACCAAGCGCGGCGCCGACTTCGCGGGCGAGTTCCCCGAATGCTTCCCGCACCGCGTCGGAGTCGAGCGCCTGGTCCTGGTGCGGCCCGAAAATATGCGGGAAGTATTCCGGCATCAGCTTGCCGAGCATCACGTTGGCATCGGTGACTGCGAGCGGGCCGCCGCGGCGATAGCATTTCGGTCCCGGGTTGGCGCCCGCGCTATCCGGCCCGACGCGGAAGCGCGCGCCGTCGAAATGCAGGATCGAGCCGCCGCCCGCCGCAACCGTATGGATCAGCATCATCGGGGCGCGCATGCGCACACCGGCCACCTCGGTCTCGAAGGTACGCTCGTACTCGCCATCGTAGTGGGAGACGTCCGTCGACGTGCCGCCCATGTCGAAGCCGATCAGGTGATCGAAGCCCGCTTCGAGCCCGGTCTGCGCCATGCCGACGACCCCGCCGGCCGGCCCCGACAGGATCGCGTCCTTGCCCTGGAACAGCTCGGCTGCCGTCAGTCCACCCGAGGACATCATGAACATGAGGCGGGTCGCATTCTCCGCTCCCCCTCGCGGGGAGCGACCCTCACCAACGAGACGGGAGGGCGCAGACGGACCTGCTCCTTTTCCCAACTCCCCGGCCACATGCGCCACGTACCGCCGCAAGATCGGGGACAGGTACGCGTCGACCACGGTGGTGTCACCGCGGCCGACCAGTTTGATCAACGGCGAGATTTCGTGGCTCACCGAGACCTGGAGAAAGCCCATTTGGCGCGCGAGCGCGGCCACCTGCTGCTCGTGGGCCGGGTGGTGGTAGCTGTGCATGAACGCAATCGCGACCGCCTTGATGCCGTCAGCGAGGGCGACTTCAAGGTCGCGTTGCACCGTCGCAAGATCTGGGACCGCTTCCACGGTTCCGTCGGCGCGCACGCGTTCGTTGACCTCGACCACCCGCTCGAACAACATGTCGGGCTTGATGATGTGGCGGGCGAAGATTTTCGGCCGCGCCTGGTAACCGATCTTGAGGGCGTCGCGGAAGCCCTTGGTGGTGAGGAGGAGCGTGCGCTCGCCCTTGCGCTCCAGGAGCGCATTGGTAGCGACGGTGGTTCCCATCTTGATGGCGCCGATCCGGCCCGGTGGGATTGGTTCGGTGGGTTTGAGGCCGAGGAGGTCGCGGATGCCCTGGACGGCGGCATCGCCATAGGCTTCGGGATTTTCCGACAGCAACTTATGGGCTGTCAGCGAGCCATCAGGCCGGCGGCCCACCACGTCCGTGAAAGTGCCGCCGCGATCGATCCAGAAATCCCACGAATTCGTCATCAATATTTTTACCTGCGCTTCAGCCTGTGTCCCCTAACATGGGAGCGCGATGAAACAGCCTCTCAGTCATTTAGTCCAATAGACCTATGGACTAAACCGGTGCGAGAGAGGCCGCAGGCGAAGCGGCCGATCGCCGAATTCGTTAAAGTCGGCCTGCCGTCAGGGGCCCTGGTGCTGTCACTCTGACGGTTCGTATCTCATCACTGTCATGCCCCGCGAGAAAGCGGGGCATCCAGCAACCACCGGCCGACCGATGGGGCTGTGCGTCACGCGAAGCTGCGTGGCTACTGGATCGCCCGGTCAAGGCCGGGCGATGACAATATCGGGAATCAAGCGTTGGAACCACAACACCAGCTGCGCCCTTTGCCTGTCAGAACGGAACCGCTGTATAAGAAGAAACATGGCGTCTGCACCAGCGAGGTCTGCGGCGATGAGAACGAGTTTCCAGCAAGCGTTCGGGTGGCGGCGACAGGCGGGGCATAGAGAAATCATGCCGACGCCGAGCCGGTCGCCGAACATTTGGGCAATTCTTCGGCTGCTTGTTTGTGCGCTGACGGCAAGTTGGTCCGCGCCTGCGATGGCGGGCCGGATGGTGACCGACTTGGCCGGCCGCCAAGTGGAGATTCCCGATCGCGTCGAGCACGTTCAGCCGGCGGGGCCGCCGGCCTCGGTCCTGCTCTACGTGGTTGCGCCGGAGAAGCTCGTGGGCTGGACTCGCAAGCCGCGCGATGCCGAGCTTGCCTACATCATGCCCGCGGCGCGCGACCTTCCCGAGCTTGGCCGCCTGACCGGCCGTGGCGATACCGCGAATGTCGAGGTCGTGATCAAGGCCAAGCCCGACGTCATCATCGACTTCGGATCGGTGAACCCGACCTACATTTCGCTGGCCGATCGTGTCCAGGCTCAGACCGGTATCCCGTATGTCCTGATTGACGGGCGCCTCGAATCCACCGCGGCGTCGTTGCGGCTGGTGGGCAAGGTGCTGGGCGTCGAGGATCGTGCCGAACGCCTCGCGCGCCGCGTCGAGGAGATCACCAAGGACATCGACGCCACGGTCGCGTCGGTGCCGATCGAAAAGCGCCCGCGCGTTTACATCGCCCGCCAGGCCAACGGTCTCGAAAGCGCAAGCAGCGGCTCCATCAACACCGAAATCATCGAGCGCGCCGGCGGCGTCAACGTCGTCGGTGCCGGGCGGGGCGGTTTGTCCAACGTATCGATGGAGAGCGTGCTGACTTGGAACCCCGATACCATCATCGCGATGGATCGCAATTTTTTCGACAGCGTGAAGTCCTCGGCGCCATGGTCGCAAGTCGAAGCCATCAAGCGGAATCGGGTTTATCTCAGCCCCAACCTGCCGTTTGGCTGGATCGACGTGCCGCCGTCGGTCAATCGCTATATCGGAATGCAATGGCTGGCGCGGGTGTTCTTTCCGGATCGCTATCGCGACAACGTGCGCACCGCGACCGTGGAATTCTACCATCTGTTTTACCAGGTCGACCTGAACGACTCTGAACTCGACCGGCTGCTTGCCGGGGCACAGAACTGAACGGAGAACGCCATGAAAATCAGCGCACGCAATGTTCTCAAGGGCAAGATCACCGAGGTGAAGAAGGGGGCGACGACGACGCACGTCCTGATCGACGTCGGCGGTACAATCGTCACGTCGTCGATCACCAACGAGGCCGCCGACGAGTTGAAGCTGGCAAAGGGCCAGTCCGCTTATGCGGTCATCAAATCATCGGACGTGATGATCGGCGTCGACTGAAGATCACGACGCCTCAGTGCCGGTCGCACGAGCGGCACTGCCGGTTTTGACCCACAGCAGTCCCCGCCGATAAGCGCGGGCCGCTGCGACCGGAAATCAAGGGTAAATCATGAATTCGAGGAGGTTCCCGTCGGGGTCGCGCACGTAAACGCTTGAACCCGTCTTCCGGCGGCCTCCCTCTCTCGCCACTGGACCTACCTCTATCTTCGCTCCGGCGCGGTCCAGCATAGCTTTCACAGACTCGGCTGTTCCCTCCCAGACGAAGCAGAGGTCTCCGCAAGGCGGCCTCGCGGCCGGAGCCCTTAGCGTGAATGCCTTGTCTTGCCAGCGTGCGGTCCGGTGGAAATTGATCATGTTGTCTCCGAAATAGACCGAACAGGCATTAGTACCTTCAGTTACGTCGCAGCCAAGTGCTCTATAGAACGCGATCATCGAGTTGGTGTTCTCCATCGGAAGGGCAACATGATCGAAACCCCGGACGCGTCCGGTCTGCTGAGCGGAGAGTGAATTGACACTAGCCGCAGCACCAACCGCCGCGCTGGCTGCGGCTACGCCTCGCATAAATCCGCGTCGTGACAATTTGTCTTGCATGTTACCTCTCCCGTTTTGCCTCTGCCTGGCCTGTCGGAAAGCATACTGAAAGTGCCTGGAGTTCCGCTAGTCGGCGGTTCGTCTCGACACGCCAATTGGTAGGAATCATCACAGAACCGGACACGGCGCGGAGATGGTAGTCCCGCGGACCGGCACAACGCTGACCGACCGCCGGGTCCGCTGACCAAGGTGAACCCGCCGCGCCGCTGTTCGAACGGCGAGACAAATTCTGACGCGGCGCTAATCCCGATCCTAACGCTTAGAAGTCGGGCTTATCGGCGTGCGGAATGTTGGCGTCGCTGCGGTCGTAATAATATTGATGGGGGTTTTCAGCACAGATGCCTTCGGCGGGACCGTCAGGTCCCGGAACATAGGTCAGAGTCGCAGTCCACGGCATCGTGAAGGCGCCCTCGTCTTCGACCGTCAGGTGCACTTGCAGAAACTTGCCCCGGTGGTTACTGAAGGGGTCGCCGATGAACAGCCAATTCTCCTTTTTATTCCTCTCAATTGCGTCTTTCACGTCGTCGTATTCGCGCAGCCGATAGCGTTCGACGACATGCAATGATTTTGTATAGGGCGTGCCGAAAAGATCGATCATCGCATAAGGCCGATCGGCCTTGATGCCGACGGTGTCGATCACCAGCGTGTCGCCCTCGTAATGGCCAACTGAATCTCCGTACCAGGACGGCGTGAGCGGCTCGGGATGGCGGTCGTTCAAGCGCACATGACGGATATCCGAACTATTGTAGATCAGCATAACTCTGTCCGGCTGCTGAAGGAGTTGCACCAGGAATTGTTTGTAAACGAACAGCGTCGGCATCGGCCAACATTGGTTGGAAGCGTTCCCGTAAGTGATGCCCGCGAGCGACATTTCGCCAAACTTTTTCACGACCTCCGCTGCCCAGGGCTGCAAGATCGGATTGGTATGGTCGCCGACCAATTGGTCGTAGTCGCTCACGCCTTCCACGCCCGGAGGAAGCGGCGGGACAGCTACCGTGCCCGAATCGTCCATGGGCCGTTGCGGCCAGCGAGACTTGTTGGTTACCGGGCCAGGCCCCGATGCCGGCGGCTCGAACCAGGGAAAAGCCGGGTGTGTCCAAACGCCGGTGAGCTCCGGGATCGATGCGGCGCCGTTCGTTACGCCGCTGGCCGGCCTGCCCTCAGATGCCATGACTTGCCCAAAGGCAGGCGTCGCAACCGACGTCGCCAATGTGACGAATATAAGGAAATTCCGCTGCCTGTTCATGCCAACCTGCCTTTCATGGTTTTCCGTGAGATCACCAAGGCGCTCGCGTGGATTGGGCTGAAATCTTGAGATGTCTGCCTGCCGTAGGCACCCGCGCCGCCGGTAATTGACCGGACTTCGGCACGTCCCGTTCGCAGGATTGAAAGCTACACCTTTTTCGCGTGCCTCTGGAAGGGGCTACGATTTTTCCGCTTATGGCCCGAAGCGGACTTTAGACGTTGAAGGAGATCGAGCAGATTTCAGATAGCAAGCGCGCCCCAGACTCTTCGAGCAAATTTCCTCGACCGATAACTGGCACTGGAGCGCAATAGGCATTCTCGTTGCATGGAATCTTTACTGACGCCTCGCCTCAGACTTGCTCAGCTACATATGCTGCCCAGGGAAACGGACTCGACCGGACCTTCCATTGTATGGCTCGCAGTAACTCATTCATCACTGCGAAATTGGCGGCAAAGTGCTTAGTGTCCGCATGACCAATCCACAGCCGCAAAGGCAGCTCGTTATCTTGGGCCAACTCCATGACTTGCTCGGTCAGCACTCTTTGATGCGCATCGGTTTGAAAATCCGGTCGAATAAAGAAATCTTCAATTTCCAGAAAATCGCCCCCACGCCACGTCAGTAGGCACCAACCAATCCGAATGTCTTCATCGAGCTGCCACAGATCGACAACACAGGCCGTATATCCTAGCGCATTAGTGAACATTGACAATCCACTTGCAAAACGTTCGCCTGTGCGGTTCGGGCACCAATTTTGCAACTTGTACGGAAACACGGTCAGCGCATCACTGCAGTATTTATCAAAATATGCGTACGGCAGATAGCCGCATCCCCTATCGCCCCACCGCGCCCCCCAACTGTTTATGAATGTTATGAGCTGGGTATTGTCGTTGTATCCCACGGCCGCCATCGCGTGCCCATCCACAAAATCCGAAGAACTTGTAGGTAACGTTATAATTCCACCGGGAGCGGTACGCCATTGTATCGTAATCGGCACTGAGAAACTGCAAGAGCCGCCCGAGAATATGGCACTCCGAAGGTCGTCAAGACTTCTGACCTTCCAATGGGAAAATGTTCGATTGAAACGGGCGATCCGGTCTAAACCAGGAGGCTCCCGCGGCGGCCACGCAACCTTGCCGAGCGGGAAGGGCCAGCGGGCGTCGGCGACCGTTCCCCATCCCATCACTACTCGGGCTGCGGTCAAGCAATAGCTGCCGTGCCTCGACCCTTTTTCCATCGTGCCATCGAGTACTCGCGCGCGAACAAATCCGTACATTACGCTCAAGCGATAAGGTCGCCACGGGCGTTGCTTATGACCGCTTCGTGGTCGAGTCATCGACCCGACCTCACCCGCCAAACTCCTCCGCTGTAATCCCGCATTTTTCTGCGAAACTCGCATAGTCGTAGTTTACATCGAGCATATTGGCACGATTTTCATCGTCATCTCATGTCCGGGGCCAACGCGGCGGGATGTCTCCTCCTGGCCCATCTCCGAAGAATATAGCAGCGCCGCAAGTGGTCGGCTAACTGAGGTACTGCGGCCATTGCGGCGCGGGCCGCGCACGGCGCTCACGCAAGCCTCGAAATCGTGCTGCGGCTGACAACGTAAACCTTGGCCAGGTCGCGGGTCCTCTCACCCTTGGCGAGGCGCTGACGCGCTTCTTTGATCCGGTGAGGATTGAACTTCGGCTTGCGGCCCATCTTCGCGCCGTTGGCGCGCGCGATCTGGCGGCCCTCATGAGTGCGCTTTACGATCCTCAGCCGTTCGTCCTCAGCCATGGCGGACATCGTCGCCATGAAGCCCCGGCCCATGGGCGTGGTGAGATCGATATAACTGCGATCGAGCGCCTTGATGGCGGCGCCGGCGTCGATCACAGCCTTGATGATCTTTAAGCTCGAAGCGAAGCTTCCATCAATGCGAGCCGGCCTACACGTCGGCGCAATAAAGCGATTGCGCCCTACGCATGCTGACAACTGATTGATATCGCTTATAAAATATCTCAGTTCTTGCGAACTGTCAGAAACCGATCTATTCTTCTGACAGAAGAGGACGCCGTGCAGACCGTTGCCGAAAAAATCCTGAGCGAGGCCAAGACGCTCCCGGAAGGCGCTGTGATCAGCGCCAAGGAGTTCTTGCATCTTGGAAGCCGGGCCGCGGTCGATCAGGCGCTCAAGCGTCTCAAGGAACGCAAGGAGCTGATGCCGCTTTACCGCGGTGCTTACGTCAGACCCGTCCAGACGCGTTTTGGAACCCGGGCCCCCGCCGCTGAAAAAGTCATCGAGAGCATCGCGGCGACGCGCGCCGAAACCGTCGTCGCGCATGGCGCGGCCGCGGCGAATTCGCTTGGCTTGACGACGCAGGTTCCGACGAAGCTCGTTTTTCTCACGTCCGGGAAAAACCGGCGCCTTAAGCTCGGCGCGCAGGTTGTCGAGATGAAGCATGCGCCTTCGTGGATGCTGCTTCCTTCGCACCCGGCCGCCGGTGCGGCTGTGCGCGCGCTGGCATGGATCGGAGAGCACCGTGCGTCGGAGGCATTGGCGATGCTCAAGCGCAAGCTTCCGCAGTCCACGGTCGACGAACTCATCGCCGTCCGGCCCGCGCTTCCCGGATGGCTGTCGAAGTCCATCCGTCAAGCCTTCGTGCCCCATGGCTGAGAACTACCTGACTTTGTCGCGGGAGGACCGGCTTGCAGCTTTGGGCGTCGCCGCCACGGCGTCGGGGCGGCCTGTTCATTTACTTGAAAAAGACATTTATGTCGTATGGGCCATCGACGGGCTATTTTCGTCGGAATTCGGCAACCACTTGGTTTTCAAGGGCGGCACGTCTTTGTCAAAGGCCTATGACGTCATCGCCCGATTTTCGGAAGACGTTGACGTCACTTATGACGTGCGCAAGTTAATCCCGGAGCTCGTCGGAGATGGCGCAGCAATTCCAATATCGAATAGTCAGGTAAAGCCGTGGAGAGACGCGATCGACGAGAAGCTCCCTGTTTGGGTTCGGGACGCGGCGCTGCCGGCCATCAACAAGCATGTCGCGGCCGACGGCGTGGACGTGAAAGTCGCCGCGGATGGCGCGAAAATCTACATCGACTATGACCCACTCGCGACGGGCACCGGCTATGTTTCGCCCCGCGTTACCCTGGAGTTCGGCGCGCGCTCGACCGGCGAACCATGCGAGGAGCGGCAAATCACGTGCAACGCGGCCGCGCACCTGCCGGAGTTGGAATTTCCTGCCGCAAAACCAAGGGTGATGCTGCCCAAGCGCACGTTTTGGGAAAAAGCCACGGCGGTTCACGTCTTTTGCAAGCAGGGCACACAAGGCGATCGCCTTTCCCGCCACTGGCACGATCTCGTGCGGCTGGACGATGCAGGCTACGCGGATGCAGCTTTTGAAGACCGTGCGTTGGCGAACGAAGTTGCGGAATTCAAGGGAAAGTTTTTCCGCTTCAGGGATAGCAAAGGCAATCCCATCGACTACGTGGCGGCCGTCTCGGGCGCTCTTCAAGTCGTTCCAGATGCGGAAGCCCTCAAAGCGCTCGAAGCGGATTACAAGAAGATGGCCGATGACGGGATTCTCTTGGAGGACGCGGAAATCTTCTCTGACCTCATGAAGCGCTGCGCCGATTTAGAGCTCCGGGCGAACTCGAAGGCGAAGGAAAACTGAAGTCCCGGCGGGCGCTTGGCCCCGGCCATAAATGTCGCGCCGACGCGCAAGCCCTCCATACCAAGCCCCATCTCCTCGACCCTTCAGGGCGTAGGGCGCAATCTCTTTATTGCGCCGCTCCGAAGCGAAGCTTCCATCAATGCGAGCCGGCCTACACGTCGGCGCAATAAAGCGATTGCGCCCTGCGCTTGCTGAATCGCCCTAGGAAGACGTGGATGCCCGCGACAAGCCGCGGGCATGACGATGGAAGCGGTGACTTGATTGCACCGAAACATGCTCTAGTGTTGTGACTTCTAACAGTTCATAGCTTATCAGTGTCATGCTCCGCGAAAAGCGGGGCATCCAGTAACCACCTGCCAGCCGATGAGAAAAGGTTATGCCCTACTCGAAGCTGCGTGGTTACTGGATCGCCCGGTCAAAGGCCGGGCGATGACAATATGGGGAATCAAGCGTTGGAACCACAACACTAGCTCTGCGCTGGACCGCAAAAGCTTCAACCGAGCGTCTATCCGGTCAAGCTGGGTGAAGACAGCGGATAGGTCGTCGGCCGCCTTCCGATGCTCACTCGGCCGCGATGCCCGTTGCCGGCGTCCGATCCAGCATTGCCAGTCCAGACAGCAAGCTCGCGAGGCTCGACGTCCGCACCGGAATGAACGGCTTTGCGGACTGCCGGCACTGCCGCTTCAACATGCCCATGGCGTCATGGCTGATGCAGTCGATCGGAAACACCGCGCAGTCGGCGCGGCTGATCAGGCCCGGCAGCAGCGTCATGCTGTGCTCGATGCCGCCGTCATGATGGAGGAAAGCACCGCCGGCGCGTTCCACCATGGCCTTGAGCTGCGGCACCTGGTGAGCTCGGCCGCCGACGTAAAGCACCTGCGCGCCATCAAGGGCGAGGGCTGCCGATCCATCGGCGTCATCGGCGCCGGCACCGTTCGCGAGCCAGCCGTCGATCTGCATCTCCGCCAGCGCCAATTCGCCACGCAGGCCTTCGCAGGTCTGTTCGGCGGCATCGCGGGCACGTTCCGCCTGTGACTGTGCGAGAGTGGCCGCCTCGATACGGCTTTCGAGGCGCTCGCGGCGGGCAACCTCCCGGCTCAGCCGTCGGTCAAGGTCAACCAGTGCATCCTTGGCGGCGCGGGCGTCGTCGCTCGCGTTCTCGGGGAGGGCCGGCGCCTGGGCAAGCGCTCGGCTCAACGCTTCGTTGAGCATCCGGATCTTCTGGTCGCGCGCGGTGAAGCCGTCGCGCAATTGGCGCTGCTGCAGCTCGAGCTTCTCCGACAGCGCGGCATTGTCCTCCTCGAGCTGGCGAAGCCGGCGGATATCGGCCCGGTTGGCGGCGCCGACCAGATGCGACAGCATGTGCACGTCGCCGAACGCCTGCCGCATGATGGCGTCGGACGCGGCCGGGTGGCTTAGCACCGCCCAATAGGCGCCCGGAATATCGCCGCGCTTGACCGCATCATCCCACAGCGGGCGCAATGCGCTCTGGTCCTTGGCCTTGGCGAACTGCTTGATCGCCGCTTCATGGCGGCGGTCCAGCGCCTTCTGGATGAATTTGCCGCCGTCATGGGCGCGCCCGGCCAGCGCCACGCCCTGCTTGTGCAAATCGTGGTCGTTGGCCGTGTCGGCGCCGTGCACGCCAAGCTTGGTCAGCAGTCGGCGCAATTCGCCGCTCGAAAGGCAGGTGCCGATGATGGAGCAATGCACGCTGTGGTGCATGTCCCAGATCGCGGTGCGCCGCTTGGTGACAGGGGGGGTGAACTCAGGCCCTTCGTCGGGCGCGCGCACCTTCATGGGAATCACGGCGCGGCGAACCGCCGGCGGGGTCGGCGCCTGACCGTTCGCGAAGATGCTCGTCAACAGATCCGAGGCGCGGGACGACATTACTGCACGCTATATCCTGTTGAATATAGCGAATGTCGCACACAATCCCGGTTCTGAAAAGGGGTATTTGCCGCCTTGCCGGACCAGAAAAAGAGGCCTATATTATAGGCTTACCGTCCAGCCGGGATGACGCAAAGGCAATGCGAGAGATGAACTTTGAAACCTCTTTGGCGTGCGAACTCGCGGCTATCACCTGCTTAGGGCGGGGGTCCCGAATTCGCTGCAATTTTCGCTGCATTCAGCGAATTTTCATCGGGACCGACAGGTCGATGATCTGCCGCGACATCGCGAAATCCGAACTATGACGTCAACGCCGATGCCATCAGCTCCGGCTCGCGGCCCGCGGCTTCGGCGGCTTCGAAATTGAGCTCGATCTTGACGCCGTTGGGATCGAGCAGGAACAGTTGATAAAGGCCCTGACCGTTGACGCGGCGCTCCTTGAAGTCGACGCCCTTGTTCTTGAGGTTTGCGATCATGTCGAGCAGCCCCGTGGCGCGGAACGCGACGTGATCGACGACGCCCGTGCCGGAGGTCGCGGTCGACTGTTGGCCGACATATTTCAAGCGGTTCTCCGACACCTTGGCGCCGCCCTCGGTGATGTGCAGCACGTCGGTATCGCCGATGTAGAGCCAGTACACCGGGAACTTGAAATCCGGGTGCGGACCGACCCGCATGCCGAGCACGTCGACGTACCAGTCCCGGGTCTTCTCCATGTCCTCGGTCTGAATCAGAAAATGCTGGAGGTGGTGAAGCGGCATGGCGGGCTCCTCGTTATGTGTAGCGTCCTGGTTTTCGTTACGCGCGTCGTTGACATCAAGTCGGTTTCGCGCTTTGCCGATGAGCTTCCCCGATCACCGCCATGAAGTCCAGCCGCACAGGAGCTCTTGATGCCCGCTTATTGGGTCGCACGTTCGCGCATCGTCGATCCGGTCGAATACAAGAAATACACCGACCGTATCCCGGCCATTTTCGCCAAATATGGCGGGCGCGTTCTTGCCCGCGGCGGTCGGTTCCAGGTCATGGAAGGTCCCGACACGTTCCGCCGCTTCGTGGTGGTGGAGTTCGACACGTTCGAGCAGGCCGTGACCTGCTTCCAATCGCCCGAATACGACGAGGCCGCGGCGTTTCGCCGTGACGGAGCGGGCGAGGTCGAAACCTTCATCGTGGAGTCCGGAGAGGCGACAAAATAAGACGATGACGGCACGCCGTCATCCGTTGGAGGACGCGACATGCGTCCCACGCCGACATCCGCCGTCGCGGCGGCCGCCATCGCGTTGGCCGGCGCCGCGGCGCAATAATGCGGCACAACAAGGCCTTCACGGCGCCCCGGAACGACAAATGTTGTGTTGTACGTTCAACCGGACACTCGCGCGCCAAAAAATGTGCGTGCGGCCCGGGACGTGTCAAAGCCCCAGGTAAAACTTCCGGATCAAATCATTGTTGTTGAGCTCGTCGGCCGATTTACCCTCGAACGCGATCTTGCCGTGGACGATGACATAGCCGCGGTCGGCGATGCGCAGTGCCTGGGGGAAATTCTGCTCGGCCATCAGGACGGTGAGCTTGTACCGGTCCTTGAGCTCCCGGATCGCGTCGATGGTCCGGCTGACCAGCACCGGGGCGAGGCCGACGGAGGGCTCGTCAACCAGCAGGATACGCGGCGCCAGCATCAAGGCGCGGCCGAGCGCGAGCATCTGCTGCTCGCCGCCGCTCATCGAGCCGGCAAACTGGCGGCGCCGCTCGGCGAGGCGCGGAAACGCCGTGAAGCAGAACTCCATGTTGGTCTTGATCTGGGCGCGCGCCTTGGGGCGGAACGCGCCGAGCAGGAGATTTTCCTCGACGGTGAGCCGTGGGAACAACCGGCGGCCCTCCGGCACCAGGGCGATGCCGAGATCGACGATCTCCTCGACGGGACACCCGACGAGATCGTGGCGCACGCCCTCAATCTCGGCCACGATCGATCCGGCAGTCGGCCGCACGATGCCCATGATGGACTTCATGAGCGTACTTTTGCCGTTGCCGTTCGTGCCGAGCAGTACCACGGTCTCGCCATCGCGCACCTCGACGGATACGTCCGCCAGCACCCGCACGGCGCCGTAACCGGCATCGATCCCGGCGATGGTGAGGCTATTGGCCAAGATAAGCCCTCTCGACCTCGGCGTCGCGGATCACCTCTTCGGGGCGGCCGTCGGCGATCTTGCGGCCGGATACCAGCACCACCAGGCGCTGGGAGAAGTTCATCACGGCGCGCATAATGTGCTCAATCAGGATGACCGTCACGCCGCGCTCGTTGAGCTTGATCAGCAGCGCCACAATGTCGTTGACCTCGGAATTGGAAAGCCCCGCCATGGCCTCGTCGGCGATCAGCAGCTTGGGCTCTGACGCCATCGCCCGCGCGAGCTCCAGCTTGCGCATGTCCACCTGGGTGAGATCGCGCGGATAGTTGTGCGCCCGGCCGGCGAGCCCGACCACCGCCAGCAATTCGCCGCAGCGCTCGCCGATCTCGCCCTCGGAGAGCGCGGGCTTGCGCCGCGCATTGACAGCGTAGAGCATCGGCACCCGCAGATTGTCGGCGACTGTCATAGTGGCGAACGGCCGCGGCAGTTGGAAGCTGCGCGCCATGCCGAGCCGTGTGCGCTGATGGGCGGCGAGCCCGGCGAGATCGTGTCCCTCGAATTGCACCGCGCCGGTCTCGTTGACGAGCGTGCCGCACAGGCAGTTGACGAGCGTGCTCTTGCCGGAGCCGTTGGGTCCGATCAGGCCGACGCGCTCGCCCGCCGTCACCGCCAGCGCGATGTCCTCGAGCGCGATGAAGCCGCCGAACCGCTTGGAGAGCCCTTCCACTTCGAGAAGTGCCATGGCTATCGCTTCGAAAACAGGCGCCGCCACAGCCCGACGAGGCCGTTCGGCGCAATGATCACGAATGCCACCAGCAGCACCCCGACGATCAGGAGATTGACCGCCGAGGAGATCGTCACGGTGGTGATCTGCTCCAGCGTGCCGAGAAGCAGCGCGCCGACCAGCGGGCCGACCCAGCTGACGGTGCCACCGATCATCGGCATCGCGATGGCGTTGACAGAATATTCGAGTGCAAAGGCGGACGCCGGCTGGAGGTAGCTGATGTAGTAAGGGAACGGCGCGCCGGCCATGCCCATCATGGCGCCCGAGAGCGCGGTGGCGATGAGCTTGAGCTTGAGGGTCGGCACCCCGGATGCCTCGGCCGCCAGTTCGTCGTCGCGAATGGTGGCGAAGCCATAGCCGAGCTTGGAGTGCTCGACGGCATGCGCGCCACCACGAGGGAAATCACCGCCAGCGTCAACATGATCAGGAACAGATACTGGATATAGGGAAGACCGAGGATGTCGGCCGGCCTGATCACGTAGGCGCCACGCGATCCGCCGACATAACTCCAGTTCACTACCAGCGTCTGCAGCACCACGGCAAGCGCGAGCGTTGCGATCGCGAAGAACGCGCCGCGCAGGCGCAGCGTCAAGTAGCCCATGCCGAGACCGACCAGTCCCGACACCGCCGGCACCGATGACGATCAGCACCGGGATCGGGAGCGGATAGAATTTGTGGAAGAACACCGTCGAATAGGCGCCGAGTGCGAAGAACGCCGCGCTGCCGAAATTGACATAGCCGGTATAGCCGCCGAGGACATTCCAGGCGGTCGCGAGCACGACGAACTGCAGCACCGTATAGCCGGCAAAGAACACATAATCGTTGCCGGCGAGGCGCACACCCGCGAATACGATCGCGGCGCCGACCGCGCAGCAGAGGATGAAGGCCCAACCGGGTATGGACCGGCGCGGCGCCGCGCGGGGCATCGACGCGCCGCGTACCTCGGAGCTCTCCATCGGCAGGCTCATAGCCGCCCCAACAGCCCGGCCGGCCGGAATGCAAGCGTCAGCAGCAGAGCCCGAACGAGACCGCCGGCGCCCAGGACGGCCCGGCGCAGGTCGAGGTGAAGCTTTCGACCACGCCGACCAGCATGAGCGGCGACCAGCGTTCCCGGGATGCTGCCGAGCCCTCCCAGCACGCAGATCGCGAACACCCGGCCGATATAGTCGCGGCCGATCGACGGCTCCACGGGCTGGATCACGATCAGGAACGCGCCCGCCAAGGAGGCGGTGGCGATCGAAATGCCGAACGCGATGCGCTTGATCCTCACCGGGTCGGCCGCCATCAGTTGCAGCGCGAACTGGTCCTGGGCAACCGCCATGATGGCGCGGCCCGTAAAGGATCGGGTCAGAAACAGGTGCAACGCCGCGAACATGGCTAGCGACATCACGCAGGGCACCAGCATCCGCAGCGGCAGGTCGACAACCCCGATATGCCAGCTCGTTTCGACGTAGCCGGCCTGGACGTAGCGGTAGTCGACGCCGAACACCAGGATCAGCGCCACCTCGGTGATGAACAGGATGCCGAAAAAGAACGCGAGGCCGCGCAGCGAATCCTGACCGCGTTTCTCGAACGACAGATAGTAGACTTGGTAGATCGCGGCCCCCAGCGCATAGAACGCCGGCAGTGCGATCACGCTGGTGAGGATCGGATCGAGGCCGAGCCGCATATTGACGATATAGGCGATGTAGGAGCCGAGGATGATGAAGGCCGGATGGGCGATGTTGACGATGTCGAGAATGCCGAACGAAATCGAGACGCCGACCGTCACGGCGGCATAGAAGCCGCCGAGCAATAGCCCGGCCGTCAACGCATTAAGCAGCAGATCGTACGACGTGCACGCGCCCATCAACCCCCCACGCGTTTCATTCCCCGCATTTTTCTTGTTCTATTTTTTGTTGGTGTTGCCGGCCCTGGCGTCGCCCACGCGCCAACTCGCGCCGGGCCGTTGGTGCCGGCCGTGGATCCAATGTGACGGAACAGCGTGCGCTTGGCTAGGCGCGTGTCTCACGCGGCAACACGGCGGACGTCCTCCGGGATCGTCAACGGCTTGTTGGCGCCGTCCAGGAACTCGACCGTCATGAACACCATCTCGGTGTCGCCGATGTTCTCGAGGTCATGCACTTTGAATTCGACGGTCCCGTAGCAGGTCTCGCCGGGCGCATAGGCATATTCGACCGTCGAGCCGTCCGTCAGGTGCTGGCGCCCGCGGCACGACGTGATGGCGGACCAGAAATAATTGAACACATGACGGTGAAAGCCAAACCGCTTGCCCGGTTTCAACCGGATGGTCCACACCCCCACCTTGTCGGTCTCCGAGATCAGTTTGTTGCCGACGCAGCCGTTGGGACGGCCGGACTGGCGCTCGAATTCCGCGCGGACCTCCGTCGGCCATCGCGTTTTGTCGATCCGTGTGGCGGGCGTATCGATCATGCTCAACGCCATGGCAATTCTCCGTTTTCGACCTTATGTCGTGTAATCATCATGCTTTGGTCGTTTGATACCTTGCGTGGGGCCAGAAACCAAGACCATCGATGAACCAAAGAATTGAGATAAACCAAGTACGCCGCTTGCGTTAACCTGCCGCTGCCCATCCGGGCGACCAACCTTAACGGACCCATTGCATCCGCCCGCCATGCCGCCGCCGCCCGATGCCAAAGGCCCCGAACTGCCCCGGGCCATCGAATATGCCGCAACCTGCTATGAGGAAGGCAGGTTCGAGGAGGCGGCTGAGGCCTGCGCGGCTTACCTCGAAGCTCATCCCGGACATTTCGACGCCCTCCACCTCGCCGGCGTAGTGAAGATCTCCCAGGGGGATGCGGCGGCTGCTGCGACGCTGCTGACCGCCGCCGTCAAGCTGCGGCCGCGATCCGCCGAGGCGGCGCTCAACCTCAGCGTCGCGTTGCAGGACACCGGCGACGCCGCGGGGGCGCTGGCCCAGACCGATCGCGCGCTGGCGCTGAGGCCGGACTTTGCCGAGGCGCACAACAGCCGGGGCAAGGCGTTGCGGACGCTTGGCCATCCCGAGGAAGCACTGGCCTGCCACGAGCGCGCGCTAGCGCTCCTGTTCGACTATCCGGATGCCCTGAACAACCGTAGTGCCGTGCTCGTCGACCTCGGCCGCCCCGAGGAGGCGCTCGCAAGCTGCAACCAGGCCCTCACCTGGAAGCCGGACTTCGCGGAGGCGCTCTTCAATCGCGGCAATGCCCTGAAAGCGCTCGGCCGCCACGCGCGAGCGCTCGCGAGCTTCGACGAGGCCCTGCACCTTGCGCCCAGCAACAGCGCCGCACTCGCCGGCAAGATCGCCATTCTGATGGCCCTCGACCGCGACGACGAGGCGCTGGCCGCCGCGCGCGCCGCGGTCAAGGTCGATCCGAAGCACGTCGGCGCGCTCGTCGATTGCGGCATTGCGGCCCAGCATCTTGGCCGCACCACCGAGGCACTCGCCGTTTATGACGACGCGCTCAAGAGCGCGCCGGACAACGTCATGGCGCTGAACAGCCGCGGCGCCGCGCTGCGTGCCCTCGGCCGGCCGGCCGACGCATTGGCAAGCTTCGAACGTGTGCTCGCGACGGAGGCTGGAAATGCCGCAGCCCTCGATGGCGCTTGTCTAGCTGCACTCGACTTGTGCGATTGGGACAAGGCCGAACGCCTCGGCGCTGAGATTGTCGGTCTCGTCGAGGCCGGCTCGGCGGCGTCGCCGTACCTCGTGCTCGGCCTTACCGATCAGCCGCGCCTACACGGAATCGCAGCCACGAATTTCGTGCGCCATGAGGTCCCGGCGGCGCCCCCGCAGAAGTTCCCCCCGGCGCGGCGCAGCGGCAAGATCCGTCTCACCTATGTATCGGCCGGCTTCAACGATGATCCGATTGCCCATCAGATCGCCGAACTGATCGAGCGGCACGACCGCTCGATGTACGAGGTGACTGGCGTATCGATCGGCCGCGACGACGGCAGCCCGGCGCGGATACGGCTCGTCGAGGCGTTCGATCGTTTTCAGGACGCCGCGATGCTGTCCGACGCGGCGGCGGCAAAGCTTATACGGGATCGTGAGGCCGACATCGCGATCGATCTCACGGGCTACGCGCCGAATTGCCGCCCCGGCATTTTTGCGGCGCGCGCGGCGCCGATCCAGGTGAACTATCTCGGCTATCCCGGAACCATGGGTGCGCCGTTCATCGATTACCTCATTGCCGATCGGGTGGCTCTGCCGCTCGACGAGCAGCCGTTCGTCACCGAAAAGATCGTCCACCTGCCCGAGTGTTATCAGCCTCACGCCACCGAGCGCGACATCGCGGCGGAAACACCTTCGCGCGATGCCGCCGGCCTGCCGGCTTCCGGCTTCGTGTTCTGCTGCTTCAGCAACGCGTTCACTATCCGTCGGCCGATGTTCGAGCTGTGGATGCGGCTCCTTGAGCGCGTCGAGGGCAGCGTGCTGTGGCTCCTGCGCGAAAACGACGACGTCCGCGACCGGCTGCGCGGCGAGGCGACGGCACGGGGCATCGATCCGGCCCGTCTGGTATTCGCCGAGCCGGCGGCACCTGCCGCGCACTTGGCACGCCATCGCTGCGCCGACCTTTGTCTCGACACGCTGCCCTGCAACGCGCACACGGCTGCGAGCGATGCCCTGTGGGCTGGTTTGCCGGTCATCACTTGCAAGGGCAACGCCTTTCCGGGACGGGTCGCGGCGAGCACTCTGAGCGCCGTCGGGCTGGCCGATCTGATCGCGCCGGACCTTGCGGCGTATGAAGCCTTGGCGCTGCGGCTCGCCAAAGAGCCTGAGTTCCTCGCCGATTGCCGGCGCCGGCTCGAAGAGAAACGGACCGCGGCGCCGCTGTTCGACATCGACCGCGTGCGCCGCCATATCGAGGAAGCCTACGCCAAGATGCACGCGTTTCGGCGTGCCGGCGAGGAGCCGCAGAGCTTCGCGGTCGCGGGGAAATGACGGCCTGCCGGGCCTGTTCGCGGCACTGCCGCGGCGGCGCGACTCGAGAATTTACGAGCGCATGCGCGACAATCCGCTCACGCCCCCAGCAGTTTCTTCGCGTTGCCACCCGCGATGGCGGCGCGGGTTGCGGCGTCGAGGCTTTTGGTCGCGGCCAGGTGCTCGATCGGGTCGTACTCGGCCATGTCGTAGGGATAGTCGGTGCCCATCAGGATATGGTCGGCGCCGTAGGTCTCGACTAGCGCCGCAAGCTGGATCGGGGTGAACACCACCGTGTCGAAATAGATTTTCTTTAGATAGCTAGACGGCGGCTTCGGCAGGCCGGCCTGCGCGTCGCCACGTGCGCCCCACGCGTGGTCGATGCGGCCCGGATGGGCGCCGAGAAAGCCGCCACCATGGACTGCGATGATCTTCAAGTTCGGATGACGTTCAAGCACGCCATCGAAGATGAGGTAGTGAAGCGCGATCGTGATCTCCAGCGGATTGCCGATGACATTGTTGAAATAAAAGCGGGTGAACCGCTGCGCCTCGGTGAAGCCGTTGGGATGGATGAGCACCACTGCGCCGAGCTCCTCGGCCTTCTTCCAGAACGGCGCGAATGCCGGGTCGGACAGCTCCTTGCCGGCCACGTTGGTGAGAATCTGCACGCCCTTGAACTTGAGCGATGTCATGCAGCGCTCAAGTTCCTTCGCCGCCTCGATGCCGTCCGGCATCGGCACGGTTCCAAGCGCGACGAACCGGTCGGGCTTCGCCGCCACGTAGGCTGCGATGCCGTCATTGATGATGCGCGCCGCCTTGACGGAAATGTCGAGCGGCACCGTGTAGTAGCACTGCGGCGGCGGGCACATGACGAGCTGCAGGTCGATCCCCATGGCGTCGAGGTCGGCGAGGCGCTGGTCGTGGCTCGTCATCAGGCCGCGGCGGTCGGCGTCCTGGCGCGCATTGAGCGCCTTGGTCTCGGGCGTCGCAAAATGAATGAGCGGAATGGTGGCGGGATCGAGATGCGGCTTGACGAATTCTGCCGCCTGCGGGATCGCAATATGGGAATGGATGTCGATCGTGATGCTTTGCGGCCGCACCGCGCGTCCGGGTTTGGCACCGTTCGGGCGTGCGGCGGTTGGGCCGTAGCGATTCCAGTCGTGGTTTGCGTCGTGAGCCATGGG
Source organism: uncultured Alphaproteobacteria bacterium (assembly GCA_963747835.1). Classification (GTDB taxonomy): domain Bacteria; phylum Pseudomonadota; class Alphaproteobacteria; order Rhizobiales; family Xanthobacteraceae; genus JAJPKK01. Next base: position 490,331 of record CAVVGO010000007.1, on the reverse strand, counting down.
ATTCTCTTGTTGCTCTTCCAGGCCGCACGCTTTGCGACCATTGGTGTCGAAAATCATGCAGGCCTGATCTCGCGCGAACCCATCACCGCCTCTTCTTTTTCGGCGGTTTCGCCGCTTCGGACACCTGCTTTTCCGGAATGATCGGAAGCAACACGTAATTGGGCATGTTGCGCCCGAAATGCAGTGTGGTGACGCCGCCGAAGATCGCCGATGGGCGATCGTCCGGATCGTTGTGCAGGAAGGGGCCGCAGCCGGTCAGTTCGTTCTTGAAGTTCGAGAGCTTGCCGCCGCTGGCACCGCCATATTCATAATCCTTGCCGCGGACCGTGAGAGCAATCCGGTGGCCTGGCGGCACCACGATCGAGGTCGGCCAGATTTCGATATCGAGCTCGACCGCCTCGCCTGGCCGTAGCGGCTCCTTCCGGTCGTGGGTGTGATAGGGCCGGTACGGCAGCGACTTCTTGGCGTCGAGCCTGCGGTGGGAGGCGCGCAGCCAGCCCTGGGCGATCGGGGTGTGCGGATCGATCGCGCCCTGGAATACAACTTCCTTGAGGTCGGGCGAGAACACACGGACGATCAGGAACAGGTCGGCGTCGCTGGTAGACGACGACACGAACAGTTTCGCCGCGATCGGACCGGTGATTTCGGTCGCCTCGGTGAGCGGCCCGGTCATGAACGTTATGCCGTCCCCCATGGCGTCGAAGCTGAGCGCTGCCTTGTTGGTGGCGGTGCTGCTCTTCAGCGTGCCTTCGAGCGGGTGCAGGTAGAACTTGGTCCATTTGGTGCGCTTGAGCGGCCATTCGTTCTCGCCGCGCGCGACGAATTTCTCACCCGGATGGCGCACCTGCAGCAGCACCTTCGGCTGGCTGTCCCATCCGCTGCCCTTGCCGTGCAGGAAATGATCGAAGAACCGAAGCTGCTGCTCGCGGCCGTAGTCGGTGTAGAAGTGCGTCCAATGTTCGATGCCATGGACCTCGAGCCATTTCTGCTTCGATGCGGCCTGCACGAAGCCCTCGAAATTCCCGCGCGGATGAAGCGGTTGGCCGCCCCAGTTGGCGGCCGAGAACAGCGGCACCTTCACGTGCGACCACACCGGCGAGCGGGCGCGGTGATAGGCGTCGTCGAGCGGATGGGCGAGAATGTCGTTGGCGAAGTCGGCGCGATTGCGGGCGAGTTCCGCCTCGCTCAGCGTTTCCGGCCCGCAGACGAGTTCGCCGTGAATGGGCGACCGCCTGCCGCGCTCGCCGACGCCGTATTGCACGGTCTTCACCTGCATGTCGTACCAGTTCTTCCAGAACGTGCACAAAATGCCGCCATGATGGGTCATGTCGCGGTACCAATCGGCCGCACCCTCCCAAACACAGACGGCCGCGAGGTGCGGCGGCTGCAGCGACGCGACGTGCCACTGGTTGATGCCGTAATAGGAGATGCCGCTCAGCCCGACCTTGCCGTTCGACCACGGCTGCTCGCCCGCCCATTCGATGCAGTCGTAAAAGTCCTTGGTCTCGCGTGGCGAAAAGTGATCGATCACGCCGGGCGAACAACCGCAGCCGCGCGAATCGACCCGCACGCAGGCATAGTCGTGCGGCACCCATTTCTCCGGATCGATCACTTCCCAGTTCTGGTACTTGTTCGAGGATCCGGCGGTGACGTCCGGGTGCTTCTGGGCCATGCGCTGCCACGCGCTCGGGTAGCCCTCCTGGAAGGCGAGGCCCTTGGCGTAGGGGCCATAGCTCAGGATCACCGGATACCTGCCGGGCTTGGCCGGCCGAAACACGTCCGCCCTGAGCACGAGGCCGTCGTCCATCGTGATCGGCACGTCCCAGTCGATGTGCATGCCGTCGCGGAATCCGCTGCGCGATTGATGGGTCTTGCGGCCGCCGGCGCGCGTCGCGCTTTCGCCAGCCATGGGGTCCTCCGGTCGGTTGATGCGTAAGGGCGCGCGAGTGGTCAGCCGGTCTTGCTACGCCGGCGCCGCTTGCCGCGCTTGAATCCCGCCATGGTTTCCAGGACCGCGCAAACCGAGGCGGTGTCCTGTCCGCCATAGCCCATCGACATGGCTGAGGCGTAGAGCGGAATGCTGGCGGCGAATAGCGGCGTCGGCGCCCCGAGCTTCATCGCATGGTCTCCGATCACCGCGAGGTCCTTGTTGTAGAGCTTCACGCTCATGCTGACCTTCTTGTAGTCGTTCTTCACCATCATCGGACCGCGGACCTCGAACACGCGCGACTTGCCGACGCCTGCACTGATGAGGTCGTAGATGACCTGCGGATCGAGACCCGATTTCATGCCGAGCACGATCGCCTCCGCCGACGCCACGTTGTGGATGGTGACGAGCAGGTTGGCGACGTATTTCATCCGGCTTCCGTTGCCGAAAGCGCCCACATCAAACAGGTCGCGCGAGAAGTCCGAAAACAGGCGGCGCAATCCAGCGATCGCCTTGGTGTCGCCGCTCGCATAGATCACGATATCCTTGACGGCGGCCTGGGTACCGGTGCCGCTGACCGGACAGTCGAGCATCACGTGCCCGGCCTTGCGTAGCGCGCGCTCGGCGCGTTCCTTGTCTTCGAGCGTGAGCGTCGAGGTCTCGATCACGATCCGCGGCGCGAGCTTCCGCTCGACGATCGCCGTGACTGTGTCGTGGAGCGCTTGCGGATTCGGCAGGCTCAGAATTAGCACCGGCGCGGTCTCAGCGAGCGTGATTGCGTCGGGCGCAATCCTGACGCCGGCGCGAGCGGCAACGCGCTTGCGGGCAGGCGCGATGTCATAGCCGGTGACGGTCCAGCCGGCCGCGGCGAGATGCCTCGCATAGGCGCCCCCCATGGTGCCGAGGCCTATCACGCCGACTTTTCCCTTACTTCGCCCTGCCACGACGCAACCTTTCAGAATCAATTCGCGACGCTATCACGGCTGTCAGAGGCTTCCTACCGTGCGGCCGATCGCCCATCGTGCGGCGCTTTCTCGAACGGGAGATCGGCGCATGCATGTAGGAGTGGCGGGTCTCGGCAAGATGGGAGCGGCGATCGCGGCACGCATGCTTCGAGGAGGCAGGCCGCCACGGCCTCGCCACCGCCGACGCAGCGCGTCAGCCGGTCTACTGGTCAGCCGCCCGGCAACTCCCTAGAGACGTGACAGCATCGCAGCGCATCGGCACGGTGAGTATGCCGGTCCGCCATTGTCGGCACCCAGCCCTTCAAGGAAACTCCATGTCCGTTACCCTCGCCCAAGCCAGCACCATCGTGGATGTCGCGCTTAAGAAGGCACGCGAATTGAACTTGGTGCCGATGACCGTCGCGGTGCTTGACGCGGGCGGCCATCTGGTCGCGTTCAAGCGCGAGGACAAGTCGGGCATCCTTCGCTACGACATCGCCTATGGCAAGGCATGGGGCGCGCTCGGCATGGGGTTTGGGTCGCGCACGCTGTTCGAGCGCGCCAACAACACGCCGCAGTTCTTCAACGCGCTCTATGCGGCGAGCGGCGGGCGCGTCGTCACCAATCCGGGCGGCGTACTTATCCGCGACGCGGCCGGCGACATCATCGGGGCGGTCGGGATTTCCGGCGACACGTCGGACAAGGACGAAGCCTGCGCGGTCGCCGGCATCGAGGCGGCCGGACTGAAGGCCGATCCGGGCGGCCAGAAGAGTTGACCCGCAATCCCGAGACCTGGTGGACTCGTGATCAAGCTGTTTTAGTTCTGGCGTTCGCTTGCGACCTACCGGTGCGCATTGCGCTCAACCTCAAGGGCATTCGGCCGGACGAGGAAGTCGACATCAACCTGATAAAAGGCCATCAGCGCGACGCGTCCGCGCCGGCGCGCTACGACCAGCAGAAAGGCGCTGTCTCTTTTGCCTGATCACCTGGGCATGCAGTGCGCTCCCGGATAGGGCTGATACCAACCGAATCCGCATCCCGGGATGCAATTTCCCCAGCGGTTCCGGTGCCAGCCACGCCCGCAATTTCCGAGGACTTGAATAACCTGGTTGGTTTGGTGCCCCAATGCCGCAATGGCCGCGCCATCGGCCGGTACCGCAGAGGCGCCTGACACACCGAAGAATCCGACGCCGCCTGCAACAAAGAGAGAACGATCCTTCGCATTCCGGCCTCCCTGTGACACGCTCAAAAACTGGCCTTCCGGCCGCGCGTCAGAATGCACCTGTTGCGCTGCGCCAATCAAGACGATTTCAACCGCCGGCTTCGCGATCCTGCGCACCGTTGCCCGCGCAACGAGCCCAACGTGGACGCCGCGCTCATCAGGCTCCCCAACGTGACCCTGACGCCGCATCTCGGCAGCGCGGTCGTCGAGGTACGTGAGGCCGTAACCAACGCCGCGGTGGACAATATCCTCGCCATCCCGGCGGGACGGCGACCGCCGAACATTGTCAATCCGGAGGTGTTGTCGTGAGCCGCACCGTGATTGTTCGGTTCAGCGCGGGCCGGCCCCCGGGTCGGAGATCACGCGCCTTGCGACGAGCCGATTCCAGATAAACAGCACGACCACCGCACCGACGGTCGCGGCAATAAATCCCGCGCCCTGGTCGGCGCGATACCAGCCGATGGCCTGCCCGATAAACGTCGAAAGGAACGCGCCGATGATCCCGAGAACGGCGGTGAGGATAAATCCTGAAGGATTGTTCGGGCCTGGCGAGATCAGCCGCGCGATGATACCGGCAATAAAGCCAACGATGATGATCCAGACGATACCCATGTTTACACCCGTTGCTGAATGCCGTCGCCACGGGACAGCCACCCTAACGATACTATTGCAGCACGAAATCGGCACCAATACCATTCCCGATATTCCGCCCGTGCGACAACCGGTTGCCAGGTCGTCAGTCCCCGCGCGCTCCGCGGAGCGCGCGGTGCAACTGGATGGCCGCCGCAATCAGAGCAGGTGTGCCGCTTCCTGCTCGGTGGGCACGCGTCCATTGGGCGTCAATTTGTCGACGACCTCCGGCAAATGCTGGCTGAGGCCATCGAGAAGCTCGTCGCGTGACATGCCTGAGAGCGACGTCAGCGTGTTGATCTGGTCCGGTCCCAGCGCGGTGGCGAGATCCGCCGCCGATATCTGCTTGTTGGTGCCCGTACCCACCCAAGAAATCCGCTACGATCCCATGGCCCTTGTCCTGAAACTGCTTGAGCAGGTCGCCGAGCCCGCCGCTCAGGACGCCGCCGGCCGCACCGCCCGCGAGCAGCCCACCCAGGCCCCCCAGCCCACCTTTGAGCAAATCGCTGAGCCCGCCGCTCGGGTTCTGCATGCCCATGGTCGAGGTGCCGCCGGGCAGTGAAGCGGGACGCGCGCCGGCCGGCCCGGCCGGCGCCGCAGGGCCGGCGTTGGGTTGGCCCGAGAAGCTCTTGATCGCCTTGTAGGCGAGCAGGCCCAGCAACGCCATGGTCATCGGCGACATACCGCCGCTTGGAGCGCCGGTACCGGTGCTTGGCGAGCGCTGACCGCGCGGGCCATTCTGCATGCCATTGAGAACGTCCATCAAACCCATTGTCAGCCTCCTCCTGAAAGTGAGCCCAGATGAAATATTACCACGGCGCGGCGCTTACAAGGCACGGCGCTCAAATGACGAAGGGACGGATCGTACCCGCAAACTTGTCATTCAAACGTCATGTTGGCCGTGACCAAAGGCTCGAAGCCCCAACTTCCGGCGTTGTGCCATTTCGCAACATATCCGCCGGATTGGGCGCAGACCTGCGCAACCACAACTTTTACTCTAGAACGATGGCATTCACATGGCGGCCATAATCGGGTTCGCCGCGATGGGTCATGCGCCGGTAGCTGAAGAATTGTTCCGGATCCGCATAGGTGCAGGCATCGACGTCTTCGATGGTGCCGATGCCGGCGGCGGCGAGGCGGCCCGCGACATAGCCGGCGAGATCAAACATAAAGTGCCCGGCGCGCGAGGACGGCAGAAAGAAGCGCGCGTTTCTGCGATCGGCGGCAACGAAGCGTTCCTGAAGATCGGGGCCGGTCTCGTAATTAGGCTGCCGGATCATCGGACCGATCGCGGCGGTGATGCGCGCGCGCACGGCGCCGAGCCGTTCCATGGCGGCGATGGTGCTGTCCGTCACCCCGGCGAGCGCGCCGCGCCAGCCGGCATGGGCGGCGCCGATCACGCGGGCGTCGGGGTCGGCAAACAGCACCGGCCCGCAGTCGGCGGTTGAAATGCCGATCGCAAGGCCCGGCGTCGCCGTCACCATGGCGTCGGCGCGCGGGCGCGCCGCGGCGTCCCACGGCGCGACTGCCACCACCGCGTCGGGCGAATGGACTTGGTAGCAAGTCAGGAGGCGCTCCGGCGTTACGCTGAGCGATAACGCCATGCGGGCCCGGTTGGCGGCCACGTTTGGCGCCGCGTCGCTCGACCCGATCCCCCCATTGAGGCTCGCATAGACGCCGTCCGAGACGCCGCCGGCGCGGGTGAAGAAGGCGTGGCGGATGCCGGCGAGCCCTGCGAGAGTGTGCGCCTCCAGCGCCGCGGGCATTGGCGCGGACGGCAACTGCGGCGTCGGTGCCGGCGTCTCCTCGGGCGTCCTTTCCATCATGGCTCGAACCCCGGCAATTGCGCGATCTTTGGCGACGACAGTCCGATCGCCTTGAACAGCGTGCCCATGCCGGCGGGACCGGTTCCGATCAGCCGTTCGAGCGCCGACGTGATGCTCGCTCGTTTGTCGTCGTCGGCGTTCCCCAGCAGTGTTCCGGCGCGCTCCTGGATGCCGAGCCGTTCCAACAACGCGACCTGCTCTACGGGCCCGTGAACCCGCGCTCCGACGCCGCGCGCCGTGTCGCCCAGCGCCTCGAAATCCACATGGGCGGTGAGGTCGGTCAGACCCGGCAACGCGAATGGGCTCGCATAGCGATGGGACCGCACTGCCTGGAAGGTGTCGCCCAGCGCGCTCCTGATATGACCGTAATCGACGATAAGGGCGGCGCCGCCGTCCGCGACGCGGCGGCTGATCTCGGTCACGAACCGGTCCGGCCGCCATTCGAAGATATCGCCTTCCCGGGCACGCCGGATCGCCGGCGGCAGGTCTTGCCCAAACCCGGTCAGCGGTTCGTCGGCCACCGTCAGGGCGAACTGGCCGCCGGCGTTGAGCGTGACAGTGCGCTCGTGCCAGCCGCTTCCGCGCCGCTCAGCTTGATAAACCGGAAGCGCGTCGAAGAACTCGTTGGCGAGAATGATCGACGGTCCGGCTGGCGTCTCGTCAAACGTCGAATGCCAGCGCAGCGTCACGTCGTCGATGACGCCGCTCAGGGTCTGGCGCTGGCGGGATTGCAGGTCGGGGCTTGTCTCAATCATGTGCACTCGCACCGCCTTGCGGAACTCCGGAGCCGTCCGGGCGGCGCGAAGCGCGTCGGCCATCATGGTGCCGCGGCCGGGGCCGAGCTCGATCAGCAGCACCGGATCAGGCGACCCCATGGATTGCCACACCGTCGCGGCCCACAGTCCGATCAATTCGCCGAACATCTGGCTGATCTCCGGCGCGGTAATGAAATCACCGGCGGCGCCGAACGGGGGACGGTTGTTGTAATAGCCGTGCTGCGGGTCGTAGAGGCACAGGGCCATGAATTCGGAGACCGGTATCGGCCCGTGCCGCGCGATGCGCTGGCGGATTTCAATCTCAAGCGGGGTCGGGTCCTCGGCCATCACGGATGCACCGGCCTTCGGCGCAGCGCAAAGGCGATCAGCAGGACGCCGGCGATGAACAACGGCACGCACAGCACCATCCCCATGGTCATTCTGCCCCACAGGAAACCGAGCTGCGGATCGGGCTCACGGAAAAACTCGCAGAACGTCCGCATCACCGCATAGATCGCCGCGAAAGCGCCGAGGATGAGGCCCGGGCGCCGCAGCGCGCCCGCGCGCACCATCAGCCACAGAATGATGAGCAGGCCGAGCCCTTCGAGGCCCGCCTCGTAGAGCTGGCTCGGATGGCGCGGGAACGGGCCGGCACCCGGGAACACCATCGCCCAGGGCACGTCGGTCGTCCGTCCCCACAATTCGCCGTTGACGAAGTTCGCGATCCGGCCGAGCAGGAGCCCGATCGGCGCAACCGCGCAGGTGATGTCGCCGAGTGGCAGGATCGGCAGGCCGCGGCGTAGCGCGAACCAGATCACGGCGACCACGCAGCCGAGAAAGCCGCCGTGGAACGACATGCCGCCTTTCCAGACCTCGACGATTTCGGCCGGATTGGCGATGAAGTGGGGCAGATTGTAGAACAGCACATAGCCGGTGCGGCCGCCGAGGATGATGCCGAGCGTCACCCAAAGTACGAAATCATCGAAATCCAACACCGTGAGCGGCGCCGCGCCGCCCCAGTAGTGCTCATTGCGAATCATGGCGCGGGCATAGAGCCAGCCCAGCAGAATCCCGCAAATATAGGCCAGCGCGTACCAGCGGATCGCGAACGGCCCGATGCTGACGAGGATCGGGTCGAAGGCCGGGAACGGAATGACCAGCGTCGGCATGGCGGGCACGGGGCTTGATGGCGCAAAGGACGATCGCAGGGACGGGGCCGGCGTTGGCCGCCCGGACCACTAGCCGCAGGAGACCTTGCACACAAGCGGCGTGATCGCCATTGTTCCTCGGTACGTCAAAACACCGCGGAGACGAGCGATGGCGCAGACGACCGGTCGGCTTTACGACGAATTCGCGAAACTGATGAACGATGCGGCCGGCGTCGCCCAGGGGGTGAGGCGGGAATTTGATTCCGTCATGCGCACCCAGGCGGAGCGGATCATGCGTGACATGGACGTGGTCCATCGCGAGGAATTCGAAGCCGTCAAGGAGATGGCGCGACTAGCGCGGGAAGAGAACGAGGCACTACAGGCGCGCGTGGCGGCGCTCGAAGCGCGGCTCGGATCATCATCCGGCGCGTGATACCCTGGTCGCCGCAGGATTTTCTATTTTTTGCAGTCTTTCCAACTAGCGTCTTGATCTTCATCAAAGGCCGCGGCGCGTTGTGAGACATCTGTCGCGGCTTCGGACCACGATCGTTAGCGCCCCCAAGTGGCGTGAGTACAAGGACCTGTTCCATGAGCCAGCACCATTTTCACGCCGTCGTCTGGATCGATCACCATGAGGCGCGCGTCTTCCACTTCAGCCCAACCGACGTCGAAAGCCTGGTGCTGCACCCGGACCATCCGACCCGCCACATCCACCACAAGGCAAACTCCATCGGCAGCGGACACGCCGCGGAGGACAAGGACTTCCTCCACGCCGTCGCCCAATCGGTTGCGGACGCTGGCGAGATCCTGGTGACCGGACCGGCCAATGAAAAGACCGAACTGGTCAAGCACATCGAGCAGCACGATCCCCAGCTGAAGAAAAAGATCATCGGCGTCGAATTGGTCGATCATCCAAGCGATGCCGAACTCGTCGCCCACGCCAGGAAATACTTCAAGCTGACCGACCGGATGACGCCGCAGAAGCCGTAATAGGTTCGGCAAACCCGCCACAGGACGCAGCCGAGCGGTCGATTTTGGCCTGATTTTGGCCCATGCTTTTCTTGTCATTTGGCGGGTCCGGGGCTATAAGCCCGCGTCCGCGGCCCCAGAACACCCCTGGAGGTTGGCCGCGACACCCGGCCGCCCAGGCGGCCGACCATCCGGAAAGCTCAACGGGAACGCCGCCCTAGCGGGTGTTCGGCCCGTATCACCAAGAGGATACCACTATGGCGACCGTCAAGAACATCAAAGCGACGGTGCGCGCACGGGCCGGCAAGGGGGCCGCCCGGGCAGTGCGTCGCGAAGGCCGGGTACCCGGTGTTATCTATGGCAACAACGAGCCCCCGCTGAATATCTCGCTCGACCATGCCGAACTGTACCAGCGGATCTATGCCGGCAAGTTCCTGACCAGCATCTACAATATCGACATCGACGGCACCCAGCATCGCGTCATCCCGCGCGATTTCCAGCTCGAACCGGTCCGCGATCAGCCGGTTCACGTCGATTTCATGCGACTCGGCGAGGGCGCCACCATTCGGGTGCGCGTGCCGATTCACATCGTTAATTCCGAGCAGTCGCCCGGCGTCAAGCGCGGCGGTGCCGTCAACATCGTGACCCACACCCTCGAAGTCCGCTGCCCGGCCGATGCCATTCCGGAAGCGTTCGAGGTCGACGTGTCGGGTCTCGACATCAACCATTCCCGGCATCTGAGCGACATCGCGCTGCCGCCCAATGTGCGCCCCGTGGCGCGAGGCGATGCGACGCTGGTCACCATCGTGCCGCCGTCCGGCTACGCGGAAGAAATGAAGGCCGCCGCTGCTGCTGCCGCCGCCGCTGCGGCCGCTGCTGCCGCCGCCGCTGCCGCTCCGCCGGCTCCCACCGGTGCGCCCGGTGCCACGCCGGCGCCGGCCGCGCCTGCGGCTGGAGGTGGCGACAAGAAATAAGTCGGCGCGACGCCGATGCGGTTACTGGTTGGGCTCGGCAATCCGGGCGAGAAATACGCCCGCAACCGGCACAACATCGGCTTCATGGTTGTCGACGCCATTGCCCGCCGCCACGGCATCGGTCCGTGGCGGCGGCGTTTTCAGGGTGTTGCGGCGGAAGGCCCGCTTGGCGGCGAGCGCGCTGTGCTGCTGCTGCCCGGGACCTACATGAACGAATCCGGGCTCGCAGTGGCGGAGGTCGCTCATTTCTACAAGATCGGGGTCGGCGACATCGTGGTGTTTCATGACGAGATCGACCTGCCGCCCGCCAAGGTGAGGGTCAAGATCGGAGGCGGCGTCGCAGGTCACAACGGGCTGCGCTCGATTTCGGCCCACGTGGGCAACGACTACCATCGGGTCCGCATCGGGGTCGGGCATCCGGGCGTCAAGGAGTTGGTGATGCCCCACGTGCTCGGCGATTTCGCCAAGGCGGAACGGCCCTGGGTCGATGCCCTGTGTGACATCGTCGCCGACAACGCCGCGCTGATTGCAAACGGCGAGGATGCGGCGTTCCAGAACAAGATTCACCTCACGATGCAGGCGAAGGGGTTCGGCGAGGCCGAGCCGGCGCCGGCCAAATCTCCGCCAGCCAAATCGCCGCCGACCAAGCCGAAAACCGAATGACGGGACGGAGTAGATGGGTTTCAAATGCGGCATCGTCGGATTGCCCAACGTCGGCAAATCGACGCTCTTCAACGCCCTGACGGCGACCGCGGCGGCGCAGGCGGCGAACTATCCGTTTTGCACCATCGAGCCTAATGTGGGCGAGGTGGCGGTACCGGATCCGCGCCTCGACGCTTTGGCGAAGCTTGCCAAGTCGGCCGAGATCCTGCCGACCCGGCTGGGGTTCGTCGATATCGCCGGGCTGGTGCGCGGTGCCTCCAAAGGCGAAGGGCTCGGCAACCAGTTCCTCGGCAATATCCGCGAGGTCGATGCCATCGCCCATGTGGTGCGTTGCTTCGAGAACGGCGACGTCACCCACGTGGAGGGCCGCGTCGATCCGATCGCCGACATCGAGACCGTCGAGACCGAGCTGATGCTCGCCGATCTCGACAGTCTGGAGCGCCGCGCCGATGGGCTGGAGAAGAAGGCCAAGGGCGGCGACAAGGAAGCCAAGCTCACCCTTGACCTCGTCAACCGCTCGCTGGTGCTGTTGCGCGAAGGCAGGCCGGCCCGGCTGGTCGACGTCAAGCCGGACGAGGAGAAAACCTTTCGCGGTCTCGGCCTGTTGAGCGCGAAGCCGGTGCTCTATGTCTGTAATGTGGAAGAAACCGCGGCCGCGACCGGCAATGCGTTCTCGCGCCGGGTCGAAGCGCGCGCCAAACAGGAAAGCGCCGGCGCCGTCGTCATCTCGGCGCAGATTGAAGCCGAGATTGCGGTGCTGCCGCCGGCCGAGCGCACCGACTATCTCGGCGCGATGGGGCTCGCCGAGCCCGGGCTCGACCGCCTGGTGCGCGCCGGCTACGCGCTCTTGCACCTCGTCACATACTTCACCGCCGGTCCCAAGGAAACCCGCGCCTGGACCATCACCCGCGGCACCAAGGCGCCCCAGGCGGCCGGCGTCATCCATACCGACTTCGAGCGCGGCTTTATCCGCGCCGAGACCATCGCGTATGACGACTACGTGGCGCTTGGCGGCGAGGCGGGTGCCCGCGATGCCGGCCGGCTGCGCCTCGAAGGCAAGGACTATGTGGTCGCCGACGGCGATGTGATGCATTTCCGCTTTGCGACTTGACGAGCGTCCACCGATCGCCATGCCCATGCGCAGCTTCGAGGATTTCACCGTCGGCGAGATCATCGAGGTTGGTCCGCTCACCGTCACCGCCGACGACATCAAGGCTTTCGCGGCTGAATTCGATCCGCAACCGATGCATCTTGACGAGGGAGCCGCCGAGAACGCCATCGTGGGCGGCCTGTTCGCCTCGGGCATGCATACGGTCTGCCTGCACATGCGCATGCTGGTCGACGGGCTTCTCCGCGACGCTGCGTCGATGGGGAGCCCGGGGGTCGATGAGGTGCGCTATCTGGCGCCGGTGCGAGCCGGCGACCGGCTCACGCTGCGCCTCGAACTCGTGGAACTGCGGCCCTCCCGCAGCCGGCCGCAGTGGGGACTTCTCAAGTTCCGCAGCCACATGGTCAACGGCGATGGCACCGCCGTGCTGCGCATGGTCTCGACCCTCTTCGTCGGGCGGCGTGAGGCGACGCCATGACGTATTTCGAGGACCTTAGGGTTGGCACCCGCAGCGAGGTCGGCAGCCACACCTTCACGGCCGACGAAATCAAGGCGTTTGCGCGTCAGTTCGACCCGCAGCCCTTCCATGTCGACGAGGCAGCGGCGGCGCGCACCCATTTCGGCGGCTTGATCGCGTCCGGCTGGCACACGGCGGCGGTGAGTGTGCGCCTCAACGTCCTCGACCGCCAGCGGCGCCACGCCGAGATGCGCCGGCACGGCGAGCCGATCGCCAAAACCGGCCCCTCGCCGGGCCTGCGCGACGTCAAATGGCTCAAGCCAGTCCGTCCGGGCGACACCATTTCGTTTGCCCACGAGATCATGGAATTGCGCCTGCTGGCCGATCGTCCCACGCTCGGGCTGCGGGTGGCGCGCAACACCGGAACCAACCAGAACGGCGAACTCGTCTATTCGGCTCTGAGCAGCACCTTCGTTGAGCGCCGCGACAAGCCGAAGTGACCGTGCCGGGCGCCCGGTTCGCGGGGCATCGTGCGGCCGGGCAGCGGCGGGTGAATGCACTTCAATCCGCCGGGAAATTCTATTATTCTCTGCGCCTTGCGGACCGGAAACGTACAACCTAGCTACGTTAAACAAGATAAATCTGTGCGGGAGGTTTTTAGGATGGAACTCCTCAAGCTCGTCGCCCTGGACCAGGACGACCTCGCGGTGGTTTCGACCCACCTGCAGGATGCCACGCTCACGGTTGGTGATGTCCTTTGGCGGCCTGGTGAAAAGCGGCTGGTGATCAGCTTGGCGCGTTTCGATTGGGAGGGCTCGCTCAATGACTCGCCGAAATTTCAGCGTCGGAGCACGGCGCTGCGCTTTGAGCGCGTCAACTCCATCAAGTGTCGCAACGTCGATTGCAAAGACAAGCGGGTGATGCTCAACCTGCTGGCGGTCGAGTTCGACGAAAACGATCCGCCGGGTGGCGTGGTGACGCTGATTTTTTCCGGCGATGCCGCGCTGCGACTCGAAGTCGAGTGCCTAGAATGCGAACTCGTCGATCTCGGCCCGGTGTGGACGGCCACGTGCTGCCCGGCCCACGCGGTCGAGGCGGATGACGCCCGGATCGCTTGAAGCGCGCGCTCTCGTCTGATTTTTCGTTTTAGCTATTTGCCCGGATGCAGCCCGCGCGGGTCTGCGGTGTTTTGCGCGGGCGCCATCATCTGACCGGCGACGCAACCTCCGCGCCGCTTGGCGCGTGTTTCTGCTCCGCTCTTGGACATTCAGCGCCGCGCCGACTTCACAACCGCATGGCATTCCGTGGTAGGGTCCTTACGGTCGCGTACGCGGCGGAGGAACGCATCCCGGCGGGAGAAATTCTTCCGAATGAGGACGCGAACAAAACGCGGCTCTAAAAGAACGCGAACCGGGGAGATCGACCATGATGACGAGGCGCCGCTTTTTCCGCGCAGCCGCCGCCGGCGCTGCGATATTGTCCCGCATTCCGAATGCCTTTGCCGCCACATACGATCTGATCGTCAAGGGCGGTCGCGTGATTGATCCGTCGCTCGGGATTGACGCGGTCCGCGACGTGGCGATCACCGGCAGCCGCATCGCAGCGGTCGAGGCCAACATCGCCACCGACGCCACCGAGACCATCGACGCGCGCGGCAAGATCGTCGTCCCGGGCCTGATCGACATCCATACCCATGCGGCCCGCGGCGCCGGCATGGCGGCGAAGTGCCTGGAGGATGGCGTGACGGCGTTCGTCGACGCCGGATCATACGGGGCGGACCGCATCGACGAGTCGGTCGCCAACGCCAAGGCAGCGCCGAACCGGGCCCGCGTCCTGATCAACATCGCGCGCACCGGCGTCATACCGGGCGGCGAGTTGATGGACATCAGCCGCGCCGACGTCGGTCTTGCGCGCGATGCCATCGCGCGCCATCGCGACATCATCATCGGCGTCAAGGCGCGCCTGTCGGACAATGTCGCCGGCGTCAACGATCTCGAGGCGCTCAGGCGCGCCCAGGAAGCCGCCGCGCCGTTCAATCTGCCGGTGATGATCCACATCGGCCAGAGCATCTCGCCGTTGCCCAAGATACTCGATCTGCTCAAGCGCGGCGACATCGTCACCCACACGTATGCGCCGGCGCCGAACGGCATCCTCGACAACGATGGCCGCCTGCTGCCGGAAGTGCTGGCCGCCCGCCGCCGCGGCGTGTGGTTCGATTTCGGCAACGGGCGCTCCGGTCACTTCACGTGGGATGTGGTCGAGCGAGCAACGAAGCAGGGGTTCTGGCCCGATACCATTTCGACCGACTGGAACCCGGAATCGCGTTCCTCGCAGGTGTTCGACTTGCCGAACGTCATGTCCAAGTTCCTCATGGTCGGTATGCCGCTCGACAAGGCAGTCGCGTGCTGCAGCGTCACGGCGGCGCGCGTCTTCGACGCGTTCAACGATCGAGGAACCCTCAACGTCGGCGCCCCGGCCGACGTCGCGGTGCTTGAAATGCGGGAAGGCGCGGTCGAGTTCGTCGACAACTACGAGGGCAAGCGCAGCGGGAAGCAGAGGCTCTATCCGGTCGCGGCTGTGATCGGCGGGAAGAAGGCGCCGGCTCGGGCCTAGAGCACGATCCCGAAAAGTTGCAGACTTTTCGGACAAGACGATGATCAGAATCAAAGGCGCGATCGATTCAACCCGAATGGATCGCGCTTATGCCTAGCGATGCAGGCAGGCGTACACACGCACGAGCCGCCGGCTCTCCACCGGGACCGCGCGGTCGGCCTCTTCATTTGCGGTCGCGGTTTTGCAGGAGAGCCAGAAATAGCTCGCCGTCGGATCCACCACGAGCCGCGTCGGTGTCAATCCCGGCGCCACCAGCACGGACAAATACGCGGTCGTGGAAAACCAGGATAGCCGATTTAGATCTCCGCTGATCCGCTGCGACGATACGAAACGCGCATCTCCGAGCGCCGGATCGGATGCTGTGCCCACAGCTAGTGCGCGGATCGCGGCCTTGTAGTCTGTCCAGGCGCCGACGAATTTCGCGGTCTCGACCGCATGCACCAGCATCACGATCGCGACGGCGCCGGCGGCGGCCCTAGCCATCCGGTCGCCCGCGAGGTCTGCCATTAGCCGATGCAGCAACGGAACCGGGAAGTCGAGGCGTCCCTCGGCGGCGAGCGCGTAGGCGGCGGCGAGTGTTCCAAGCCCGGCCATGGCGATCAGGAGCACGGTGCGCATGAAATATCGATAGGTCGCATGAAGCGCCTGGTCGAACCACAGCCAGTGCACCGTGAGGGCAACGGCAACGATGAGGGCCGCGTAGACGTGGGCTTTCGCCGGGCTCAGCCGCGAGAGAACCAGGAACGCGATGCCGTAGCCCGCGAGCGTTCCGACCAGCAACAGGAACAAAGAGCCGGTGAAGATGGTAAAGTCGAAAAAGTGCAGCGCAGCCCGCTGCATCATCGGGCCATCGTAGGCATCGGGCGGGAACATCGCCTTTACCAGCGTCCAGATCGCCATCGCAACGACCAGCGCGCCGGCCGCCCTCAGGAATGCCGCGTCCCGTATGCCGCGTAACAGCACGGTGGCAAGGATGACGACCGCGAGGATCGGCGCGGCTCCATGGGTTAGGATGAGTGCCAACAGCATCGCGAAGATCAGCACGGCGCCGCGGACGCCCGAGCGCGCGTAGTGACAGGCCGCAAGCGTCGGCCAGAACAAGGCATGCGTCACCCACATCTCGGTTGGAAAACCAAACACCAGCGGGCAGAGGCAGGCGGTCGATGCACAGGCGTAGGCGAAGATGATGCGGCGCTTGGAGCGGTCGGCCGCCCAGGTCGCGAGAAGCCCTACGAGTTGCGCCGCGAAAAACAGGAACCCGTAGACCACGATGCCGCCGCGGGCATCCTTCGTCAGCGCAACGTAGATCTCGGCGGGCAGGCAGGTGCTGAGATAGACGAAAACGCGGCCCGAGATGTTATGCCAGTGGAACGCCCATGCATCCTGGACGGCGACCGCATAGGAAAACATCGATCCGTCGGCGTATTCCTGCAGTTCGTGCCGCAGGCCGACAACAACGAACAGGGCCGACCAGCAGATCGCGGCGGCGATGGCAAAGGCACGTAATACGTCCATGGCGGAGCCGGTGGCGACGCCGCGTAGGATCACGTCGGGCGTCGTGCCCCGATTTCGGCATTTCGACCGTCATCCGATCTTCTCTGTTGAGGTCGCGGCGCTGGGCACCGTCACTTCTCGAATACCAACATGATATAGCGGATCGTTCCGCGCCCGAGCAGACGCTCCAGGTGGAGGCCGCCGATTTCGGCGTCGCTCAAACGGCCAAACCCCTGATTGATTTTTGCTGCGCGCTGCGAGGAGAGATCGTCGAATGCGGCATCGAGGTCGGCTTCGCGCCGCGGCTTGAGCAGGTGAGAAAAATCCTGCTCATCCGCAAGCCGCAGGCCGGACGATCGCGCAAGGTCCGTCCAAGCCTTGGCTGACGGCGCCAGCGGACAGCGCCATGCCCGCTTGAATTCGGCAAGAAACCCCGCGTCGGATTCACTGACTTGGTCGACCGGCATGTCGTCGACGATAACGAGGCGGCCGCCCGCGTCGAGCGATGACACCAGGTTGTTTAAGGTGACCTGCGGTTCGGCGCTGTGAATGAGGCTCTCAATCGCGATGATCACGTTGTAGCGGCCGGGCATGGCGTCGTCATAGGACATGAGATGGAAGTCGATTGTCATGTCCAGCCCGCGCGCTTTTGCTATGCCGTTCGCGTAGGTCCATTGCTCCCGCGAGATGGTGATGCCGGTCCAGCGCCCGCCATGGACCCGCTGGCAATGGAAGCAGGTCCCGCCGTAGCCGCACCCGGCATCCAGGCCGCGGGACAGGCCGTCCAGCGGAATATTGGGACCGATGAACTTGTAGATGGTGTCCGGCGAGAAGTTGCCGGTGCCGCTATCGATCAGGAAGTGATGGATGGTGTCGTTCTCGAAGCCCGAGAAGACCTGGAAGCTGTTGTCTTTCTCCGTCCACAAGTGAAGCTCGTCGTAGTAGAGCGCAACATCCTTTGTCGTCATCAGGACCTCGGGCGACTTTAGCCAAATGAATTCCGCACCGGCATGGAAGTTAGCAGACCGTGGGGTTGACCAAAAGCTGAGCAGCGGATTCGCGATGGACCACCGGCACCATTTGTAGCATTCCATAGCGGCGCTTGCGTTCAGAGGCGAGGGGACGTGCGTTGAGCGATGTCAAACAGTGGAGAGATGCCCGTGTCGCCCGGTGAACGCCGTCCGGACGGTCTTTCGCCGCAACACTCACAAATTATCGATTCCAAATCGCAAGTTCGATGGCCGTTAGCGGCGGCGACGGCCCCCGCCTCCGCCATGATCCTCGTTGGCGCGCTGGCGTGTGCCGGCTTCGGCCTGACCATCCTGGTGTTGTATCCCGGCTACCTCACCAACGATGCTGCCTGGGTCCACGGTTACGTCCAGGCGTGGTATCTGGGCGATTGGCAGTCGCCGCTGATGACGATCGTGTGGTGGTTGATCGATCCGATCGCGCCCGGATCGGGAAGCATGTTCCTGTTGATCGCGGCGCTCTATTGGCTGGGCTTCGGCATCGTGGCGGTGACGGTGGCGCGCCGCTCAATCGCATTGGCGATCGCCGTTTTGTTGCTCGCGCTCGCTCCCCCGGCCTTCATGCTGCTCGCGATGATCTGGCGCGACACCCTGTTCGGCGCCGCATGGTTGCTTGCAGCCGCGATCGTCTATCTCGTCGCGGATCGATCCGGGCCGCCGCGTTGGACCGCGCAAGTGGTTGGGCTCGCTCTGATCGGGTTCGGGATTTTGTTGCGGCCCAATGCCATTTTGGCGGCGCCGCTGCTTGTCGCGTATGCCGGATGGCCGACGCGTTTTGTTTGGAAACGCACCGCACTCCTGTTGTTTCCCGCGGCGCTCGCCGGCTATGGGCTTATTCAGGTTGTGTATTATGGGATTCTCGCCGTGCACCGCGACAATCCGCTGCATTCGCTCGTGGTGTTCGATCTCGGCGGCATCACCTACTTTACCGAGGAGAACCAGTTTCCGGTGGCGTGGAGCGCGGAGGAGAATGCGTTGCTCGTCACCCGGTGCTATGACCCGGCCCATTGGGATAGCTATTGGATCCTGGAGCCGTGCGACTTCGTCATGGGCCGGCTCGAACGCGCGGATGACGTCGTCTTCGGGACGCCGCGACTCGCGCAGGCATGGCTTCGGGCGGTCGCCGCGCATCCGCTCGCCTATCTGCGCCACCGCCTTACCTTTCTGTGGACGTTTCTGACCGGGGCCAACCCCACGCTCGAACTTGCGCAATTGGAGTTGTCCGACGAGACGCCGCTCGCGGGAAATCCCTGCTTCAAAATGTTGGTGGCTTGGCATGACGTGCTCAAAACCACGATTCTGTTTCGGGCCGGAACCTGGCTGGTGTTCGCGTCCGCGGTCGGTGCGTTAGCCTGGCGCGGGCGGCTGACACCCCCTGGCGGGTTCGCCGTGAGCATCGCGGCCTCGGGGACTATCTATATCCTGTCATTCGGGGTGTTCGGGGTCTCGGCCGATTTCCGCTACGCCTACTGGGGCGTGCTCGCTGGCCTTGCGGGCTTCATCCCCGCAATGCTCTCGCGTCGCGCGTCACGCGATCCGGCCGTGGCGGCAGTCGGCCGGAAGAAGGCGTCGGCAAGGGTCTAGGCGGCGGGTTGCCAAGGTTTAGCCGCCACTTACGGCTTACCCGGTTCGTCGATCGTGCTCACATGCGCGGCCACAATCCGCCAACCTTCAGGAAATCTCACCCACGTTTGCATCTGCCGACCAACCTTGCCGGGCAGGTTGGCACGATGCGTCAGCGTCGAGGCCACCGCGAAATCGCGGCCGTATGTCGTGATCGTCATCTTCTCGTACGTGCGCGGCGGGTCCAGCGGGCGGGCGCCTGCGCGGTAACCTTCGATTTCCTTGTAGCCATAAAGATTTTCCGCTCCACCGTACCGGATGGTGCGCGGATCATTATGAAAGGTTGCATTGAGGACAGCGATGTTGCCGGTATTGACCGCCTCATTGTAGCGGTCGTAGGCCACCTTCACCTCGGCGACGACCTCGGGAATGTTGATTTCCAATTTTGTCATCGACGATTCTACCGGCCTTTGTTGTTGCGCGAGCGGCCCCATCTGCGCTGTGCTGACGGTCAGGGAAAGTACCGCAATTGTCGTGAGAGTGAACCTGGAACTGCGCTTCATGATTTTCACTCCTCGATCCTGGAAATGGAGGCCTCCGGTTTGGTGCCGCGACCGATCGCAAATAGACCGACCGGGCCCTCGACGTGGAATTCGATCCCCGTCATCTTCGCGAACAGCTCGATATTGTTGCTGCCGATCGCACACCCGCCCAGCCCCATATCCGTCGCCATCATATAGAACGTTTGCATCAATACGCCGACATCCTTCAGGATCAGTGCATATGCGATCGAGCTGTACTTCCATGAAACCCGGCCAAAGCGCGCCGCAACCGTGATCAGGATCTGCGGCACGGTGGGCGCGCCCATTGCAAATTCGGCTCCCTTCAACATCGCGTCGAGTTCCGGTGCGCCGACGGCGATAGGCTCCAGCGCGTGTCCGCCGGCGTCGTAATGATAGAAGCCACGCGGAAGCCCTTCGCATGTGTCGACAGCCAGATAGAGCTCCAGCTCGTAGCTGCCGCCCGCGCCCGGATACGGCCTGACCGTATACGTGATCACCGGACCATCGTTGCCGCCGTCGCCGAGGTCAAGC
Source organism: uncultured Alphaproteobacteria bacterium (assembly GCA_963747835.1). GTDB lineage: Bacteria > Pseudomonadota > Alphaproteobacteria > Rhizobiales > Xanthobacteraceae > JAJPKK01. The sequence goes on along the minus strand of CAVVGO010000007.1, from coordinate 469,916 downwards.
TGGCTGCTTGATTCAGACTGTACGCGAGCGGCGGTATCGAGGAATTGCGAAAGCTCGGCGAGCGTGATCGGATTGCGGTCATCGAAGTCGCGCGTCGAATGACGTTCACCCAGGAGCTTCGCGAACGGCGAGATTGGCTGCGAAGGCGCAGCCGAAAATAGATCGATTGCCTCTCCGGGCCAGCGGGGCCGCACTGCCGGCGGCAGCGTTATGGCACCCACATGCGGATAAACTCCGCCCAGCGGATTAGCGTGCCGGCCTTCCGTGCTGCGCGCATGGAACAGAAGATCGTGAAAGTCCCAAAGCACAAGGTTGTCGTCGCCCTCGCTCGGTCGGAGACCCTTGTCGTCGGCAGCGTCGACCTTGAAAAGGATCTGACAATCCGTCAGCAGGGCGAGAAGTTCGACCCCTGGAAAACCCTCCTGCCGCCGCAACTGCTTGATGCTTTGCGGCGTAGACAGCATGGCGACGGCGGTCGCGATCTTCGGATCGCAAATCGTGAACAGCGCGCCGGCGCGCGGCGATTCCAGCACCATCTCGTTGCCGCGCCGTCGCATATAGGCAAATCGCGACAGGACGAGGACGTCGGCGTCGCCGAGCGGCGGCATTCGCGGCCAATAATCCGCAACCTGAGGTTCGATGACGACCTGGTCTTCGTTGTTTTGCGACTCCCGGAGGCGGTACTCCAGCAGGCCGCGTCGGGCCAATCGCCGGACCAAAAGATCAATCTCTTTGTCGGCGTTTCGGCGACCGGATGCGAAGGAGGCGAGTACCAGACCCGTGCGCAGCTCTTGCGCGCGATCCGCCACGCCCGCGCTGAGCGTTCCAAAGCCGACCGAATAGCCGCCAAAGGACACGACAAGTTTTCCGTCCGCCTGCGCTTCAAGCGTGACGTGACTGCTAAGTCGGGCGGAAATAGTTGGCGGCGCGACCCGTCGACCTGATCTTGTTCCAGGAGCGCGCAAGCCGGGATCACTCTCAGGTATGGGGGTGAGCCGGATTGAGTTCGCTCTCTGGCAGCGGCCGGTCGCGCCATCCAAGCTTTACCGGGACATCGTAGAGCCGGCCAGGCGCGAAGCGGCGATAGAAGTGCCGCAATCCCGGAACGATCACTCTGACGACCGGGACCTCGATGTCGGGACGCGTCTGATCAAGGACGAGGAAATCGAGGCCCGCTTGCGTAGTAAGCCGCACGCAGGCAGTCACCTGCTCGCGGGTGTCGAGACTACTGAATTTCGCGCCCAAGCTTGGCTCGACCGCCGGCGCGTTGCCCGGCGTCAAAAACGGATGGTCTTGCAGCCGCAACGGCGTGGTGCCGTCGAGGCTCGACTTTTCGCCGGTCCCGCCGCCCATGAGACCGATGGACAAGAACTGGTTCAGCTCCGTCAGCGCGCGCAACAAGGCGATTCGCGTATCGAAGTGCGCGCCGGAACCGAACTCGATATTCTCTTGCCCGTTTTTCAACCAGTGCGTCACCGCCACAAAGGTCGGAATCCCGAGATCGCTGGTGACGTCGAGCACCCAAAGCCGGCGTCCGGTTTCGCCAAGCTGGTTTTTCAGATCACGGATATAGGAATCATCGAACCGGCTGAGGTCCACTTCCGGCCGCTGCACCCGATTGTACCACCAGATCGCGTACGCATCGCGTTCCACAATCTCGAGGAATCCTTGGACGATTGCTTCCTCCGTCGTATTGCCGGCCGCGCAGCCGTTTAAATCCGCGTGGTAGGCACCCGGGGCTTGGTAGAAAAAATACGCCAAGCTGGTCGGAAGATATTTGAAGCGTTCGTCGCGCAGAGACCATGCCGGCGACCATTCGATCTTAGCCGATCGATCGAATGGAGGAGGGACCACGTGCGCTTCCTCCGCGTCGGACGGCGGCGCCTGGGCTTCCTTGTATTGCGCGTCGCTGTATAACAACATGTCGTTGGGAGGAATGGCATCGCCTGACGGGAAATCCGCGAACCGCCGCGCTACTCTGATCTCGTCGCCTTGAAAAATCCCGGAGTAACGCTCGATCGCCTCCATGAGCGCGCTGGCTTCGCCCTGCTCGGCCGTGCTGCCCTTGCCGAAGCTGCCGCCGTTCAGTCCCGCCTTGAGTTCGTTGACCGACCTGGCCGGCCCGGAAAAATTGTGCGTGGCGTGGAAGTTGGTGTTCAAGGGCAAATCGGCGTCGATTCGTTCAAGACGCGAGACGACGCCGGTCAGGGGGCTCACGTGCTTTCGGTAACGGGCAACTGTCGCCCGCGGCGAAACCGTCCGGTATCCGCCGCTCGTCATCACCACCTTGCCGCCCGCGCCAAGCTCGATCGGCGCCGGCGCACGGCGCGGGTCCCGCAGCTTCTTGCGGCCGCAACTCGGGCATTGCGGACGCTTTGCCACGTAATGCTTCACGATGGTCGCGCCCAACAGGTCGAGGCTGACGATGTGATCCCGCAATTCCGTGCGAAAGTCGGTGGCGATGGCTTTCGCGATCTCAACGGATGCAAGCTGGACAGCGCTCTGTCCGAACGTGTGCTCCACCAGAGGCGAAATGGCGACGCAGCGGGCCTCTCCGCGGTCGAGCAATGTCTTGATCTCGCGGTTGCGCTTCATGCGATCGGCTAGACAGGTCCAACACGCGCTACTGCCCGGGTTGAAGATCGGCCCCACCAAAGGAAAAATGCCGGAGGGCTGGGCGAGCAGCCAAGGCGTATGGTCGGACAAATGCTGCCGGTTCAATTCCTCAAGGCGCGCCTCCAGATAATCATTTACCAATGTGACCGTCAGGTCGGGAGCGCGCTTCACGACGCGAACGCCGAGCCCACTCAAGGCGTCGCTGAGTTCCGCTTCGCCCTGCACATCGATCGCCTGGATACGCACACGACAATTCTGAAGATTTTTCGCTGCGGCCTCCGGCGGCAGGCCAAGGCTCGCCCAATAGGCCGCCGCCTCTCCACTGGAGGTACGTGTCGTCGATACGACATAGCGGCGCTCGACAAGCCGCTTCAGGGCCTCTTGGATTTTGTCGGACGGAAAATTCTGTGCGAGCCCGCGCGCGATGTCCCGGAAACTTCTTCCGCCTTCACCTATCGCGGCGGCGAGCGCGCAATAGAGTTCGCCGTGAAGAAAGAACTTCCGGTGCTCCGAATACAGACACACGACATCGGGTGGTAGCACGTAGACGGTGAAATTCGGCGCGAACTGCGGAATGTCCTTGCTGTCGCGCAGCGTAAAACTGGTTCCGCGATCACCTGTCATGATATTAGTACGCGTACCTTCGCCGCCACCACTCGGGATAGCCGGCGCAAGGCATCGTCTCCGGCTGCTAGAGACCTGTCGTCCAGCTCACGCGCTGGCGGTTCTCGATGAGTTTGCCGGCCAATCCGGCTGTTAGGCGCAGGCTGCTCGCGCATCGCGCGGGCAGCGCCGCGAAGGCAACACAGATTGGCCGGGCTGACTTTGTCAAACCCGGCCATGACGATCTGTGTTTACCAATGGATTCAGAAACTGCTCAAGCCTAGCAGAGGCGGCAGCCTCCGGTCGACAGGCACCAGCATCCGCAGCCTCCGCCGCAGCCGCAACCCCGGCCACAACCTCTGCCGCAGCCTCTGCCGCCGCAACCTCTGCCGCCGCAGCCGCAGCCTCTGGCAAGCTGTACGTTGGGCTGGAGATCGCGAGCGTTTTCTTTGTCGAAGACGTAAAATGTAGCCAAGCTGACGTCGGACACTTCCTCTTCACCGAGAGTGATCTCGTGATTCGGTGCGATGTTCCGCGTCGTCGGCACATCCGTCGCCGGCCCAAAGGCCGCTGCGGATGCCCCCCCCGCCAATGATAAAGTCAACCCTGCCGCTCCCAACACCGGTACGGTTGCCGTCCGATGCTTTCGCTTCGAGGCTTGCTTAGTACGTGGCATAGTCAATTTCCTCCATGCCTTCTGTAAAAACTTACGCGCTCCAAGCGTACCCTCGGCAAAGGTACTTTGCAAGGCCGATGCGCGCGCTTTCACTGCCCGGTGCGTCTTGTCACCTTCCTGTCAAAGTATTCATAAACCAAATCGAAACCACAGTCAGTATGTCGAGCCGTTGGTCTGGGCGAAGGCCCAGTCTATCGCTTTAATGGTCTATCGCTTTAATGGTCTATTGCTTTAGTAGCCTATCGCTCTAATCGCCGCCTCGTTGTTGGTCGAACTGAATGGGGCATCGTGTCAGTCCCTTGCGCAGTCTCCGGCCCTTCGTTATTGAGGCCAAAAGCACGTAGCCTCTCAATCGTCCGCCGGAGCAGACGCGAGGTCGGCTCAACGCGGCGCCGCGACTGCAGGTTCGGACGGGGAAACAGACATGGTCGATCTTCACGGCCGTTTCGTCTGGTACGAGCTGATGACGACGGACACGGTGGCCGCCAAGGCGTTCTACGCCAAGGTCGTGGGCTGGGGCACGCAGGACGCACGGACGCCTGGTCCGGCCTACACTTGGTTTACCGTTGGAGACGTCCTTGTAGCGGGGCTCACAGCCCTGCCGACGGATGGCAGGAAAACGGGCGTGACCCCGCTGTGGATCGGATATGTGAGCGTCAACGACGTGGACGCTGCCGCCGCCCGCACCAAGCATCTTGGCGGAGTTCTGCATGTCCCGCCGACAGACATCCCCAACATCAGCCGTTTTTCGGTCGTCGCCGACCCGCAAAAGGCAATGCTTGCGTTGGTCAAGTGGCGGACACCCGGCGAGCAACAGCCCGTTGAGCCGGGCAAACCGGGACACGTGGGCTGGCATGAGTTGCTCGCCGCCGACGGGGAGAAGGCGTTTGCCTTCTACGGCGAGCTGTTTGATTGGCGGAAAGCGGCTGCCGACATCGGTCCTATGGGCACGTACCAGATGTTCTCCGCTGGAGGACAGATGATCGGCGCCATGTGCACCAAACCACGGACGGATCCGGTCCCGTTCTGGCTCTACTACTTCACCGTCGACAACATCGACGCGGCTGCGGAGCGCGTGACGGCCGGAGGTGGCCAGGTCGTCGATAGTCCGCATGAGGTGCCGGGTGGCGCCTGGATCGTCCGATGCACGGACCCACAGGGCGCGGCATTCGCGCTGCAGGGAAGGCGGAGCAACAATCCTGTCGGATTTTTCGTGCGCGTTCCCCCGCCTGGTCGGCCCGTCGCCTAAAGTTGGGCATCGCGGAAACGGAACCCGCTGGATGGAAGAAATTTTTCCCGCGCCTTTGATAAGTCGCGGTATATGTGGCGGTAGCTTCTTCGGGGACAGGGGATTGCAATGAGCTTACCTTATGTCTTGCGCGGGCATTGTCTCGCGGGCGCCGGATTGCTGGCAACGCTTGCGGTTGCCGGTGTTGATTGGAATGACGCGCAGGCGCGCGCCGCCTCCAGGCCTGCCGCGTCCAAACCTGCCGCTCACGCGCTCGCCGCTCACGGGGCGCCCAAGCACGGCAAGCATGTCGCGGGCGCTCCGGCCGGTCATGGCTCCGATTATCATCCGCCCTTTGCCGCCATCGTGGTCGACGACAATACCGGCCAGGCGATTTACGAGGTCGAAGCGGACGCGCCGCGACATCCGGCGTCGGTGACGAAGGTCATGACGCTTTACGTCATGTTCGAGCAGATCGAGGCCGGCAAGTTCAAGCTCGACACGCCGTTGCCGGTCTCGGCGCACGCGGCCGGTCAGGCTCCCGTCAAGCTCGGTCTCAAGGTTGGTCAGACCATAACGGTCGATGAAGCCATAAGGGCGATGGTCACCAAATCGGCGAACGATGCTGCCGCGCTGGTGGGCGAAGCGATCGGGGACGGCGACGAAGCGGAAGGCGCGCGGCGCATGACGCTGAAGGCCAAGACGCTGGGCATGATGAGCACGACCTATGTCAACGCCTCGGGGTTGCCAGCCGATGAGCAGATCACGACGGCGCGCGATCAGGCGCTGCTCGGCCTCGCCATCCGAAATCGTTTTCCGACGTTCTACAGCTATTTCTCGACGCCGAGCTTCAACTACCATGGCAACGAGATGCGCAATCACAACGGCCTGCTGGGCAGGGTGGCGGGTGTCGACGGAATCAAGACCGGCTTCACCGAGGCGTCCGGCTACAACCTCCTGGCATCGGTTCGTCGTGACGACAGGCACATCGTCGCGGTCATCCTGGGCGATACCTCAAACGGCGCGCGCGACGCCCACATGACCCACCTGATCGAGAGCTATGTACCGGTCGCTTCGGCCGAGCGCACCGCGCCCGCGATCCTTGAAGCGGCGAACCCGGCCGATGCGCCGACTACCAATCCGATCGGGTCGGCTCCCGTCGCTCCGGCTGTCGTGTCCACCAACAATTTCCAACTTGCCAGCGTGAAACCCGATCAAAAGCTGAAAATGGACGCTTCGAAACTGCACGTGCACGGCGTGGCTTTGGTGCACGGGCCGCATCAACCTGGCAAACCCGTGCAGGCCGTCGCCCGGAACCCGGTTCAGCAGCCGCCCGCATCGGCGACGGCGGCGGTTCCCGCCGCGCCCCGCCGGGCTGTTGTGCGTGCGCCATGAGGTTGCAGCGCGTGAGTTGGCAGCGTCGGGCTCGTTCCAGCTGAGTGCTGTCGGCCGCAAGGGTCCTCGGGAGTATGACCATGAGCACGTCGCGACGCGAACTTCTCAAGCTGACCGGCACCGGCGCGGCGGCACTTGCTGCCGCCGGCAACACGACGGCTGCTTTCGCGCAGGCGGCCGCGCCGGCGCCGATCGATTACGGCCATGCGAGCAGCGCCGAGGCCGAATTGAAGATCGTCAATTTCGACCTGCTTGAAGCGCAGGCGAAGCAAATTCTTCCGCCCGGGCGCTTTGCCTTTACGGGCCCGGCCGGCGACGGCTGGACCTACCGAGAGAATCGGCGTGCCTTCAACGATTTCCCGATCATGCCGCGCCGCCTTCAAGGGGTGAGCAACGAGGCGATCGACTTGCGCACCCGGATCTTGGGTCATGACCTGCCGTTCCCGATGATCACCTGCCCGATGGGCGCGCAAGGCATGGTCCACGTCAATGCCGAGGTCGCCAACGCCGGCGGCACCGGCATGGCCGGCACGCTCTATGTGTCTTCCGGCGCCGCCACCAAGCCGATGGAGGACATCGCCAAGGCGACGCCCGGGCCGAAGTGGTTCCAGATCTACATGAATCGAGACATGGAGATTAACCGCTGGCTGGTGCAGCGCGCGAAGGCCGCCGGATTCTCCGCCATCGTGCTGACCGCGGATGCGCTGGGGCCAGGGCAGAGCGATGAATTCATCCGGCTCGGCCGGCCTTTTCCGCCTGACTTGCGGCCGGGCAACCACGATCCCGCGCTCGGCGGCCGTGGAAATTTCGGTGACCAGAAACGCGACATGAGCTTCAGCGACATCGGCTTTCTGCACGAGGCCTCCGGCCTTCCGGTTGTCGTCAAGGGCATCGTTCATCCGCAGGATGTCCGCGATTGCCTCGCCGCCGGCGCGTCCGCCATCTGGGTTTCCAACCACGGCGGCCGACAGATGGACGGCGTTCCGGGCGCGATCAGCATGCTGCGGCCGGCTGTCGATGCCGTCGAGGGCCGCGTGCCGGTGATCTTCGACAGCGGCATCCGGCGCGGCATCGACGTGTTCAAGGCCGTGGCGATGGGTGCGACGGTGGTCGCCGTCGGCCGTCCGGTGCTGTGGGGCTTGACGTGCGGCGGCTCGCTTGGGGTCAAGGACGTTTACGCGCACATCAGCGCCGAGTTGAAATCGGCGATGCTGTTGTCCGGTGTCGCCAAGGTCACCGCGCTCAAGCGCGATCATCTGGCACTGAACAAGCAGGAGTAGCCCGCCAAGGGGCACGCTCAACGCGCCGAAGCGAGGCGCTGGCGGATTGCGCCTCGCTCATCCGCCTTGCGGGCTATTTGCCGAGGTGCTTGTCGAAGAAGCCCGCGATCTCGGTGAACACTTCCTTGGCCTCCGGCGCGTAAGGGTCGAAATTGTACTGGGCGTGCGACATGCCTTCGTAGACCTGAAGTTCCGCCTCGACTCCGGCGCGGCGCAGCTTGCGGTGGGTGAGCACCGTCAGGCTCAGAAACAGATCGCGTGTGCCGCTGGTCAGGATGGCGGGCGGAAAACCGGTAAAGTCGCCGTAGATCGGCGACAGCTGCGGGTCCTTCAGGTCGTGACCGTTGGCGTAGAGCTTCGCTGCATGGGAGAGGTAGCCATTGTAGCTGACCAGCACGTTATCGAGCCATTCATTGGTCTTGTAGGTGTCGCCGGTCTCTGTCAGGTCGGACCACGGCGTTCCGGGCGCGATCGCGGCCGGCAACGGCAGGTTTTCCTGCTTGGCGCGCAGGATCATGGCGAGCGTCATCCCGCCTCCGGTCGACGTGCCGAAGATTGCCATATTGCGCGGGTCCTGCATCTTGATTGCTTCGCGCCAGACCGCCATCGCATCGTCCATGGCGGCCGGATACGGGAAGTCCGGCGGCATCCGATAATCGACTGAGATCACCTTGAAGCCGCCATACGCCGCCATCAGCGTTCCCTCGCCGGTGCCGGCCTCGCCGGGGCCTTGAACGTAAGCGCCGCCATGTACATGGACGAGTAGGCGGTTGCGGTTCTCGGGTCGGATTTCCTTCGGGGTCAGGATGAATGCCTTGACGCCGCCGATCACGGTCGGATCGAGGGTAACGCCGAGCTTCTCGCGTGCTTCGCGTCGCGCGGGCGCGCCGGCCGCGGCCTGTCGGTTGATTAACTCCTTCCATTCCGTCGCGCTCTTCGGATCGGCGTCCCAGTTCGACACGCGGTAGGGACCGGCGATCACGGCCTGCATTTGCGGGCTCACCGTATCGGGTACCGGGATCACACGTCCGGGCACGGTGCGCGGTCCCGCCTTGGCGTTGGCGGCATTCTCTTGCGCTTCCATGGCTGCAAAGCCCGGGTCCGCCGGAGCGGCGACCTGCGCCGTGGCCGCCGACACGAACGCCGCGGCCGCAATAACCGAGATCATCATGGAACATCGTGGATCGCGCATCGGATATCCTCCCTCTTGATCAACTGCGCCGCTTTCGGCTTGGGATGCTCGTGAGCCGCTATCGCGTCGGGATCAGCTCGCCTTGAGGCCAGCGGCCGCCGTGACGACGACGATGCTGTTGCAAGCTACACCAACGCGCGTCCCTCTGGAAACAGAGACGCGAAACGCCGCATTGGCGCGAACGCGGAGCGCGGTCGAAACCGTGAGACAGGATCATCGATACGGCACAGACCGAAATAACGGCGTCCCGTTTCGTTGCGGCGGTCACCGCAACGGATCACCATCAAGCGCGGAGCCGGCCGTCATGTTGTCCCGGGTCGCCGGATCGGGACCTTTGCCTTCCACAAATTCGCGTTCTTCCACCCGGCGTCCATGCAGCAGGCCGGGGAGACCGTAGTTTCCTTCGTTGCAGCGCGGCTCGTAATAGACCCTGTTCTCCCCATCGCTCTGCTTGGCGAAATCCTGCCTGGCGGTCCACGGCCTCGTCCACACCGTCGGATCTTCGATCGTGACGAGGTATTCAAGCGTGTTTGGCCCAGTCCGCGTCCAGCGCTCGATGAGGTGCAGGTTCTCGCGCGAGCCCTGGAAATCGGTCTTCGGACTGAAGTTCGTCACGTCGATCACGAGCGTATTACCCTCCCAGTGCCCACGCAAGTCGCCAAACCACTGGCGGATATTGGCCGGCAGGTGCGGGCTCTCGTTCATGATAATGTTACGCTGCCATCCTTGCCCCTGGCCCACGTCGTAGAACATCGAGACGCCGCCTGGCGTCTGTACGATCCGGCGAAAGCTCCCGCCGAATGCGGTGCCGAATTCCGGTAGCCCGCCGGACAAGCAGCGCTCCCCCAGCGTAACGTCCTCCGGACCGTCCTGGCGGTTTATGCGCCCGGTGTTGTAGCGCGGCGGAAGTTCCGCGCGTCGCGGCGACGGAGTCGGATCGTATGTCGCGCCGCCGCAGGCCAGCAGCTTGTCCCTGCAAACCTCGGTCGATCGCATGAGGGCGAGACGGAAATCACGATCGGCGGCACCCATCTTCTGCCCATCCGGCGTCAGCGGCGGAATCCGGCCATTGGGCGGGTCGACGATCAGCGAAGTGCGCACGCCGATGTGTTTCACGGTGAGGAACACCGAATTGTAGGCCGCGGTGACGTCGGTTTCGGTGCCGCGCTCTGTACGCCGTTCGTTGGAGAGCAGCGCGGCCCGCGCTTTATCCAGTTCGGCACGCTGTGCCTCGGTGAAAAATTCCTGGCTCGCATACTTGGCGAGGCGCTGCAGCGGCGTATCGGCTTCGTCGGTCCAGATGCCCTGCAGATCGGGATCGCCCCATGGGGTTTTCAGCGCCGCGCCCGCGGCCGACGTCGTTACGGATTTCGCCGGCGCCTGAGCCGACGTGGGTGTGATGGGTACCGAAATGACGGCAGCCGCCGTGGCAATGCTGATCGCCGTCACCGAACCTGAGAAACTGCCGCGCATGAGGGTCTCCGTCTGCAGCGCACTGCTGCAACGCTATGAGGACGATCCAAACCCGGCGCGCTATGCTAGCGGTTTGCGGCGTTGGCCGATAGCCGGATTCCAGGATGGTCTCAGCGGTCACGAATTCGGCACAGTTCACTGCGGCCGCATTAAGCTCGGCACGGTCGGGGGCGTCGGAGGCGCTCGTGCCGTCAGCAGGCACCATCCTCAACGCCCGCGTGTTTTTTGGCCTGAGGTTTGCTTCTCCTTGCATGCCATGATCACAGGAGAACACGATGCTGTACCGAAGCTCGATCCTCGCTGTTGGACTGGTGGTCGCCTTAACGGTCACGATCAGCGCCGTACAGGCATTCGATGGGTCGAAATATCCCAACTTGAGCGGCCAGTGGGGTCGATTCGGCGGGCCGCCCCGCCCGTTCCGCGGCCTGCCCGGCCAGCTTTCATTCGATCAGACCAAGCCATGGGGACCAGGACAACAGGCCCCGCTGACTCCCGAGTATCAGGCGATACTGGAGGCGAGTATGGCCGACCAGGCGAATGGGGGACTTGGCAATTACCCGCAAGCCCTGTGTCTTGCAGCCGGCATGCCGCATATGATGATCGGATTCTTGCCGCAGGAATACATCGTCACACCGGAAACCACTTATATTTTGATTGGCTACGTCGACCACTACCGTCGCATCTTTACCGACGGGCGCGACTGGCCCACCGACGTCGAGCCGACCTATCAAGGCTACTCAATTGGAAAATGGGTCGACGAGGACGGCGACGGCCGCTACGACGTGCTTGAGGTCGAGACGCGTCACTTCAAAGGTCCCCGCGCCTTTGACGCCAGCGGCCTGCCGATGCATTACGACAATCAATCTATTTTCAAGGAGCGATTCTATCTCGACAAGGCCGACCCGAATATTCTCCATGACGAAATTACCGTGATCGACCATGCCTTCACGCGGCCCTGGACCGTGGACAAAAAATACCTGCGCAACCCGAATCCTCGTCCCGACTGGATCGAGCATATTTGCGCGGAGAACAACGCCCAGGTCAAAATCGGCAGCGAACACTATTACCTGAGCGCGGATGGCCGCCTGATGCCGACCCGCAAGGGTCAGCCGCCGCCCGATCTAACGTTTTTCAAGCCGAGGTGACTGTCCCGCGCGTGGCGGTTCACTGCGTCGCGGTCTCCTCAGCCGGTATAGAACCAGAAATCCGCCATCACGGTAGCGCCGGGCGCGGGCAGTTTGGGCGTGACCACACAGGCGAAGGGGTGCGGCGCGTTGCCGTAGCGCCCGGCCCAGGCCAGTGCGACGCCCGGGAATTCGCGGATGTCGCTCACCCAATAATTGATGCGCACGACATTGCGCATCGTGGTGCCGGCGGCTTTCGCGATCGCTTCGGCATGGTCGTAGATCGTATTCGCCTGGAGCTGGCTGCGCAGGCAAAGGCCTTCGAAATTATCGCCTTGGAGCAGGCCGGCCACCGTTCCTTCCCGCGTCATTGGCAGCAGGCCCGGGCTGAACACGAACTCGCCGGCGCGCACCGCCGGCGAATATGAGGCCATCTGCGGGATGTCGGTGCGCACGATCTCTTTTTTGCGCTGAGCCCCGTCCTTGAGCAGGATGTAATTTATCGACACCATGATCTCGACCGCGGAGAAGCCCTTGGCCGGCGTCACCGTGAGCGCGGGGGGCGACGTGCCGACGTGCGCGTTCCAGACGTCGAGGAAATCCGGAAAGTTCGCGGCGCCGGCGATATGAACCTGCGCCTTGATGCAATTGGCGAGGCTGGTGCCGGCGGCATTCAACGTGCTCTCGATTTTTTTCAATGCGGATTCCGCTTGGCGCCGGATCGGCAGCTCGGTGCTCCAGAGATAGTGCGGCCCTCCCGGCGGATCGGTCCCGCGTACGTCCTTCGCGTCGGGTCCCGCTCCCGCCGCGAACACGAAATCGTTCGCCACCACCGCGGGCGCGTAGCCCGAGTAGGCAAAGAAGGCAGCATCTTTCGGATACACCCCTTGGATCTCCCATTGCGGGTCCGGCAGCACCGCGACGAGCGAGGTCGTCATGGTGCTCGTTGCGCCGAAGCAGCGCTCGGTGATCATCGAAGTGCTGGGTGGGATGTAGTTGCCGAGTGCCGCAAAGCGCGCGAGATGATAGGCGCGAACCGCATTCGCCTCGGTGTAGTATTGGTCAAGGCGCACGCTATGGGCAAAGTCGGTGCCGAACGATTTGAGGATTTGCCCCATGCGTTCCAATATGTAATCCGCCTCGCGACGCAAGCCGGGCGTGCCATACTCGGGAAACCCCGGCGCGCCCGCGACCGCGGGAGTGACGCCAGACTCGAAATCGTAGCCCTCGTGCCCGTTGAGGAACACGAACGGCCCCGCCTTGACCGCATAAGCGTGGTTGACGGCGCTACCGACCAGATGCTCGGTGGTGCGGGCCGTGATGGCAGCGCGTGGCACAGACGCCACGGTCGGTGGCGACGCCTGGCCCAGGGCCGCGCGTGGCGCGAGCACCGATGCCACGCCTGCCAACGTCGCGCCTCCCAAAAATGCCCGCCGCTCCAGGCCCCACGACCGATCCCGATCCGTCATAATGCTCCTCCTGTAACAATCGACATCTCCGAAATCGCCATGTGTCGCGCGATGCTGCCTGTCTCAAGTAATCGCGTCAACGACTCCTGGTCGGATCGCCCTGGAGGTCCGGAAGCTCAAACCTCGTGATCCGGCATGCATGTCCGGGAAGGCAGCCATCCCCTTGACGCGAGAGGCCGGATTACACGAAGGATCGTTATGAAACACCCGCGGCGCAAATTTCTACATCTGGCGGCGGGTGCTGCCGCGCTCCTTGCCATGCCACGGGTCGCTAGGGCGCAGACCTATCCGGCGCGGCCGGTTCGCATCATCGCGCCCTTTGCAGCCGGTCTTACGCCGGACATTGTCGCGCGCCTGATCGGTCAATGGCTTTCGGAACAATTGGGTCAGCAGTTCATCATCGAGAACCGGACCGGTGCCAACGGCAATATCGGCACGGATGCGGTCGTGCATGCGCCGGCGGATGGCTACACGCTTCTTCTCGCCACGTCGCCGAACGCCATCAACGTAGCGCTCTATGACGACCTCAAATTCAATTTTATTCGTGACATCGTTCCGGTCGCGAGCATTGTCCGGGCACCGCTGGTCATGGAAGTCAATCCGTTGGTTCCGGCGACGACGGTTCCGGAGTTCATCACCTATGCCAGGGCCAGTTCAGGCAAAGTCAACATGGCATCTGGCGGAATTGGCAGCCCGCAGCATGTGGCCGGTGAATTATTCAAGATGATGGCCGGCGTCGACATGCTTCATGTGCCGTATCGCGGCAGTCCGCTTCCCGATCTGCTCGGCGGGCAGGTTCAGGTCTATTTTGGTCCGATACCTGCATCGATCGGTTACATCCGGACCGACAAGCTGCACGGCCTCGCCGTCACGGGCGCGACGCGCACGGAGGCGCTGCCGGATATCCCGACCGTGGCTGAGTTCCTGCCGGGATACGAGGCGAGTGCCTGGTATGGAATCGGCGCGCCCAAGGACACGCCGGCCGAGATCGTCGACAAACTCAACACGGGGATCAATGCCGCTCTCGCCGATCCCAAGATGCAGGCGAGGCTTGCCGAACTCGGCGCCGTTCCGATGCCGACGACATCCGCCGATTTCGGCAGGTTCATCGCGGCCGAAACCGAGAAGTGGGCCAAGGTGGTCAAGTTCTCCGGCGCAAAGCCGGGGTGAGCCGCGCACCAGCACCTGGGTGATTCCACTCGGAAGTCCACGGGGCACCGCTTTGTTGGTCGGCACGTATAGCACCTTCGCCGGCACGACCGGCCAGGACACGGTGCCGTCGCTTACGAGCACGTTCGGTTTCATCTACTTTGAATCCATCGTCTTCGCGCTGCTCGAATATTCCGACGTAGCGCTATACGGTGCCAAGACCGAGGGACGCGACCGCGTCAAGCGTGCCGATCAGCCGAGCGCGAAAGGCGACGCTTCAAACGTGTTCCGAGTGGCGTGAGCCTTCGGCACCGGTCCGCGCCCCTCGGCGGCAGTGAGCAGCCGAGCTCACCCGCTCAGAGTTTTCGAGACAACGATGATAACGCGATGCCCGAGGCACGCGCCGAGGGTTCGCTTCGTCAGGCAGCACGGCGGTTTATGGTACTCTCGGCCAAGCTCGTCAATTTCTTGTCCGCCGCTTTTTCCTCATCGAGATTCTGCTGAAGCAGCGCCGCGCAATCGCTGCGGCCGAGTTGTTTCGCCCAGGCGATCAAGCTGCCATATCGCGTGATCTCATAATGCTCGACGGCTTGCGCGGAAGCGATAATGGCAGCATCGAGGACAGCCTTGTCATCGACCTCGCCCGTTACATCATCGGCCTCATCGAGAATGCCATCAATGGCGGGGCAGTCGACGCCGGCCACGTCGTTGCCGTGGAGCCGAAATACCTGCTCCACGCGCTTGACGTGGTTCTGGGTCTCGCCCAGATGCGCCTGAAGGCCCTGCTTGAGCTGCGGATCACCAGCCTTTTCGATCATATCGGGCAACGTCTTCAGGATCTGCTGCTCCGCGTAGTAGATGTCGCGCAGGGTGTGGACGAACAGGTCATCCATTGTCTTGATGTCCTTGGAAAAGAAGCCCATGGCGGCAAAATCCCCTTGTTGACGTGGATCGGCATGCGGCGCGAACACAATCTCATCGGCCACGCTCCAACACGCAACGTGTGAAGCCGCCGGGGGTTCCGCTGCCGCCGCACACCGGCGTTTGAACCAGGCGCGCGAAGAGCGCTTGATTATAGGCAATAAGAGGACTATAATAAGCTTCCGTCAGATAGCGTTCGTCTCCGGAGGCCGATGCCGTGTACATGATGCACAAGATCATCCGCTCGGTCATCCCGGCGAAATCCGGGGCCGAGGCTACTCACCGCTTGCGCGCAAGAGCCTTGATCATAGGCATTAATAGGACTATAATTAAATTACAGTCGGATGGGTTCCGGCATTTTCAGAGACCACCGCCGTGTCCATGATGCCGGAAGCAATCCGCGCCGCCGGTCAGATCCGGTTGTACCGCCGTGACGGCGGTCGCGCATCTCGCGCGGAACCCCATCATCATGGGGTTCGCGAACCGAGCCGCCGGAATGTTCGACCAAGTCGCATGTCGTTTTGCAAAACAAAGCCAGTGCAGGAATTCCGCCCCTCCAATTTTGCAAAACAAAGCCACCGCGAAAGTTGGGGAAGGCCGGCCGGACGAATTCGCTGCCCATTCGCTGTTCGGGCAAAAGCTTTCGCTGTTCCCGCGGCGGACATTCGCTGTTCGGTGAACCTAGCGAATGTAAGTGTAACAACTTGATCTAATGAGAGATTTAGAATCGGAAATCGCCAAAATGGCCCCGATTTTAGCAAATTCGCTGTTATTTTCGCTGTTGGCAGCGAAATCCATGGCTCTGGTCGCGCCGATTGCCCCGCCCCGGTGAGGGTTGACGCCCTCGCGTCCGCGCTCCAATTGAGCGGCGGGTCCCTCGGTGCCGTACCGGCCAGGTGTTCCTGGGCGTCGCGGTGGGGCGCTGCCGTGGGGCGCCGCGGTTCCCGGTTTCCCGTTACGGCGCGTTTGCCGTGCCGACCGCGCTCCGCGCCAAAGGTTTGCCATGCCGATCCGTCTCGATGCCCGTGCTGATGATTTCGTCCGGCGCTTTGCTGCGTTTCTCGCGACCAAGCGCGAGAGCGCGGCCGATGTCGAGGCGGCGGCGCGCGCCATCATCGCGGACGTGGCGGCGCGGGGCGACACCGCACTCGTCGAGCTGACGCGCAAGTTCGACCGCGCCGAGTTCGCAGCCGCGGCGCTGCGCGTCACGCCGGACGAGTTCGACGCGGCGCTCGCGTCCTGCGAGGCCGGCGCCCGCGATGCGCTCACCTTGGCGCGCGACCGCATCGAGGCCTATCACCGCCGCCAGGTGCCGCGCGACGAGCGTTTCACCGACGCGCTCGGCGTCGAGCTTGGCTGGCGTTGGACCGCGATCGGCGCGGTCGGGCTTTACGTGCCGGGCGGCACGGCGGCCTATCCGTCCTCGGTGCTGATGAACGCGGTGCCGGCCAAGGTGGCGGGCGTGCCGCGCGTCGTCATGGTGGTGCCGGCGCCGGACGGCCACCTCAACCCGCTGGTGCTGGCAGCCGCAAAGCTCGCCGGGGTCGATGAGATCTATCGCATCGGCGGTGCCCAGGCGGTGGCGGCGCTCGCCTATGGCACCGCCACCATCATGCCGGTCGACAAGATCGTCGGGCCCGGCAACGCCTATGTGGCGGCCGCGAAGCGCCTGGTATTCGGCAAGGTCGGCATCGACATGATCGCCGGCCCTTCCGAGGTGCTGATCCTGGCCGGGCGCGGCGCCAATCCGGAGTGGATCGCGGCCGATCTCCTCGCCCAGGCCGAGCACGACACCGCGGCGCAGTCGATCCTCATCACCGACCATGCCGGCCTTGCCGATGCGGTCGAGCGCGCCGTCGAGGGTCAGCTTGCGACGCTGCCGCGCGCCGCGGTGGCGCGGGCGTCGTGGCGCGAATTCGGCGCCATCATCCTGGTAGGCGACCTTGCATCGGCGGTGCCGCTCATCGACGCGGTGGCGCCCGAGCATCTCGAAATCATCGCCGATGACGCCGAGGCGCTGAGCCGCGGCATCCGCAACACCGGCGCGATCTTTCTCGGCGCCCACACCCCGGAGGCGATCGGCGATTACGTGGCGGGTTCCAACCACGTCCTGCCGACCGCGCGCTCGGCGCGGTTCTCCTCGGGGCTCGGCGTGCTCGATTTCATGAAGCGCACCTCGATCCTCAAATGCGGACCGGATGCGCTCGCAAAGCTGGCGCCGGCCGCGATCGCGCTCGGTGAGGCGGAGGGGCTCGCGGCCCATGCGCGCTCGGTCGCGATCAGGCTCAACCGGCGATGACGCCACCTCCGGGCGCCGGCACCAAGCGTCTCGTCAAGGTGCTGCTCGACGAGGCCTCGATCGGCGCCGGCAGCCGCGACGTCGAGCACGAGCGCGCGATCGCGATCTACGACCTCTTGGAGGACAATTCCTTCGCGCCGGCCGGCGACGAGGGCGGGCCCTATTGCCTGCGGCTCGAGGCCAAGGGCAACCGGCTGATCTTCGACATCCGCACCGAGGACGATCGGCCGGTGGTCGCCCATCTGCTGTCGCTCTCGCCGTTCCGGCGCATCGTCAAGGACTACTACCTGATCTGCGACAGCTACTACCAGGCGATCCGGTCGGCGAGCCCGAGCCACATCGAGGCGATCGACATGGGCCGGCGCGGGCTGCACAACGAAGGTACCGAGCTGTTGATGGCGCGGCTCAATGACAAGATCGCCCTCGACTTCGATACCGCACGGCGGCTGTTCACCCTCATCGCCGTCCTTCATTGGAAGGGCTGAGGGATGCCGGCACGCGAGCGCCCGCAGGCGGTCCTGTTCGCCTGCGGGCAGAACGCGGTGCGCTCCCCGATGGCGGCCGCGCTGATGCGGCACCTGTTCGGGCGCACCGTCTACGTGGGGTCGGCCGGCGTGCGCAAGGGCGAGCTCGATCCGTTCGCGGTGGCCGCCATGGACGAGATCGGTCTCGATATCTCGAAGCACCGTCCGATGACGTTCGAGGAGCTGGAGGACTGGGAAGGGCTCAACTTCGATCTCATCATCACGCTGGCGCCGGAGGCCCACCATAAGGCGCTCGACCTGACCCGCACCGCGGCAGTGGAGGTCGAATACTGGCCGACCTCCGACCCGACCGACATCGAAGGCACCCGCGAGCAGCGGCTCGACGCCTACCGGGCGGTCCGCGACCAGCTGACGCGCCGCATCAAGGAGCGCTTCGCCGCGCCGCCGGGCGGAGGCGGGAACGAATGAGGGCGGCGCGATGGTTCGCTTCGACAGCGCCTTCGGAAGGCGTATTTGGAGATGTTTCGGCCGTGCGCCGGCCGCGGTTGAGTGTGCCGGCCTATTCCGCTAGGTTCCGCGCCCGGTCGTTGCGCGCCCGGAACGAATCACCTGATTGTACATCCGACGGTCCCCGTCAGCCCGCGTGCGCGGCACCACCAGAGCCTATTCATCATGATCGGCCGTCCCAAGCTCGTCCTCGCCTCCGGTTCCCCCCGTCGGGTCAGCCTGATCAACCAGGCCGGCATCGAGCCCGACGCGCTGCGCCCGGCCGACCTCGACGAGACGCCGATTCGCGGCGAGCTGCCCCGAGTCTGCGCCAACCGGCTGGCGCGCGCCAAGGCCGATGCGGCGGTCGCCGCCATCGGGGTCGATGATGACGTCTACGGCGCCTACGTACTGGCCGCCGACACCGTGGTGGCGGTCGGCCGCCGCATCCTGCCCAAGGCCGAGGTCATTGACGAGGCGGCGCAGTGCCTGCGGCTGCTGTCGGGCCGCAACCACCGGGTCTACACGGCGCTGTGCCTCGTCACGCCCAAACGGAAATTCCGCCAGCGGGTGGTAGAGACGCGGGTGCGCTTCAAGCGGCTGTCGTCGGAGGACATCGAGTCCTATCTTGGGTCCGGCGAATGGCGCGGCAAGGCCGGCGGCTATGCGGCGCAGGGCCTCGCCGGCACCTTCATCGTCAAGCTTGTCGGCTCATACTCCAACGTGGTCGGGCTGCCGCTCTACGAGACCGTGGCGCTGCTTGCCGGCGAGGGATTTCCGACCCATTTCGGCTGGCTCAACACGGTGTAAAGGCGGCGGCCGGACGCCGCAGCGCTACTGGTCGACCTCGCGGAAAATGTCGACCTCCACGGTGCCGGGAAACATCGACCGCCAGGCTTGCAGGAAGGCCTGCAGCCGCGGATCGCCGGCGATCTGCTGACGGCTCGTTTCGAACAATTCGTGGATCTCGTAATCGATGATCTGGATGAATTGGGCCGGCTGGTCGACGTTCTGCAACAGCCGCACCTGCTTGCCGCCGAACAATTCGTAATAGGGTTCGGTGGCCTTGATGAACGCCACGAACTGGGCGGGCTCCGCCGTCGGCAGCGTGAACTTCAACTGCAAGATACGGAAGACCTTTTTTTCTTTGCTGCCTTTGGCCATTGTGTGTCCTTGGACCCTCCGGATTTGGGGCGCCGGCGGGTCCCCATCATAGCCCATCAGGGCGCGCGGCATGAATGCGCGTCGCAGGATTGCACAACCGCGCAAAAAGCACAGCCGCCTCCCCCCTCGCGGCGCGGACGGCGCCGACCTACATTGGAGCCATGCCGTCGCCCGACCAGCCTTTGCGTTGCGCCATCTGCGGCAAGCCGCAGGCGAAAGAGTTCCGCCCTTTCTGCTCCAGGCGCTGCGCCGACGTCGACCTGCACCGCTGGTTTGCCGGCGCCTATGCGGTGCCGGCCACGGAGGAGGACGACGAGGACGGCACAAGGGATGACGAGGGTGGGGGCGGACGCGGGGGACGCCGCGACGATGACGAAGGCCGCTGATCTGGCAGCCCCAGCCGCGGCGGCTCCACAGTCCGGCAGGGCGATCCTGGCGGGGCAATCCTGGACAGTGCCGGGTCAAGCCTCTATAAGGCCGGGCGCTCATGGTCTCGCAACTGCGAAGCCGGCGCCCAGGTAGCTCAGTTGGTAGAGCACGTGACTGAAAATCACGGTGTCGGTGGTTCGATTCCGCCCCTGGGCACCAATAATTCAAAGATTCAAAGATAGCCCCGGCAATTTTGGCGTGGCGACAGGCCCGCCAGGGGCGTCGTTGCCGCCCAGGCACCGGTCCCAGCGCTTCGGAAATGCGGTGAATTGGGATAGCCTTACCCGCGCTGCCAGCGAGACCGACAGAGTTTAGCAGCAGCGCCGTCGTTAATTCGATTCGGGGAGGCAGGCTCATGGGCAGCAGAGGCGCGCTCGTCGTTTCCATAGTGTTCGCTCCGATTTTCGCCGCCGCGGTGGGTGCGCAACCGGCGCGGATTTCCGATGATGTCGTCCGGATCGGCGTGCTCAACGATATGAGCGGCCTTTATTCCGACGGGACCGGCAAGGGCTCGTTGACGGCGGCCCGCATGGCGGCGGCGGATTTTGGCGGCGCCGTGAGGGGAAAGCCGATCGACGTGATCGGCGGCGATCATCAGAACAAGCCGGACATCGGAGCCTCGATCGCGCGCACCTGGTACGACACCAACAAGGTCGACGTGATCGTGGACGTTCCGACCTCGTCGGTTGCGCTGGCGGTGCAGCAGATCACGCGGGAAAAGAACCGCGTGTTCCTGGTCTCCGGCGGCGGCACGTCTGACCTGACTGGGTCGGCATGCTCGCCCAACGGCATCCACTGGACCTACGACACCTACGCGCTGAGCAGCGTTGCCGGTAAGGCGATGGTGGCGCGGGGCGAGGACGCGTGGTTCTTCATCACGGCGGACTACGCATTTGGCCAGGCGCTTGAGCGCGATGCCGCCAACGTCGTCAAGGCCGGCGGCGGCAAGGTGCTGGGTGCCGTCCACGCGCCGCTCAATACGCAGGATTTTTCCTCTTTCCTGCTCCAGGCCCAGGCCTCGAAGGCCAGGGTGGTGGCGCTCGCCAATGCGGGCGGCGACACCCAGAACGCGATCAAGCAAGCCTACGAGTTCGGACTCCAGCGTCAGGGCCAGACGCTTTTGGCGTTGTTGTTGAATATCACCGACGCCCACAGCCTCGGAATCGAGGCCGCCCAGGGCATGATCACGACCGAAGGTTTCTATTGGGATATGAACGATGCCACCCGTGCCTTCTCCAAGCGCTTCTTCGAGAAGGAGGGTCACATGCCGACCATGATCCAGGCCGGCGTGTATTCCGCCGTAATGCATTATCTCAAAGCCATCGACGCGACCGCGACCGACGAGGCAAAGGCGGTGGTCGCGCAAATGAAAGCGACACCCATCAACGACTTCTTCGCCACCAACGGCCATATCCGGGAGGATGGCCGCATGGTCCACGATATGTATCTGGTGCAGGTCAAGTCGCCGCGCGAGTCGAAGAACGAGTGGGACCTTTACAAGATACTCGCCACGGTGCCGGGAGATGACGCCTACCGGCCGCTTGCCGAAGGCGGATGCCCGCTGGTGAAACATTGATCCGGGCGGCCAAAAACCTGCACAAAATCTGAGGGAGTACCCGCGTGAAACGTAGCGTTTCAAAAATCCTCACCACCCATGTCGGCAGCTTGCCGTTCCTCACGCTCGACCAGGGGATTGCGGCCGGCGACGCCTCGCAACTCAGCGAAGACGTCGCCGCGGTTGTGGCGCGGCAGCGCGAGATCGGGATCGATGTCATCAACGAAGGCGAATATTCCAAGGGCGGCGACTGGCTGCGCTATATGCAGAAGCGGTTCGGCGGCTTTGCCGACATCGATGCGCCGGAAGGAAAGCCGCTGGTCGAGCAGGGCAAGGATCGCGAGGAATTCGCCGATTTCTACAATTACGCCACCGAGCGCGGCACGTTGTTCTACACGCCGGGTGCCCAGATGGCGAAGAAGCGCCCGGTGCAGGCCTGCGTCGGACCTGTCACCTACGCGGGCGCGGCCGAACTCAAGAGAGAGATCGACGTTACCCTTGCGGTCGCCGGAGCCGAGGACGTGTTCCTGACCTCGACTGCGCCGGCGAGCCTCGAAGTCTATCGGCGCAATCGCTACTACAAGAGCGACGAGGAATACGTCTTCGCCATCGCGGAGGCAATGCGGGTTGAATATGAGGCGATCGTCGCGGCGGGCCTCATCCTGCAAGTGGATGACGCATGGCTGCCGGCGCTATGGGACCGCATCGGCATCGCCATGGGGATTACGGCCTTCCGGGCGCGCTGCGAGATGCGGGTCGAGGCGCTCAATCATGCGCTCAGGAACATTCCGGAAGATCGCGTGCGCTATCATCTCTGCTGGGGCAGTTGGCACGGTCCGCATGCCTTCGATCTCGAACTCGATCGGTTCGTCGACATCATGCTGAAAGTGAAGGCGCAGGCCTATCTCGTCGAAGGCGCCAACGCGCGCCACGAGCACGAGGTCGCCGTATGGGAGAAGGTGAAATTGCCGGCCGGCAAAATTCTCATTCCCGGCGTCATCACTCATTCGACCGATGTGGTCGAGCACCCCGAACTGGTGTCGCAACGCCTGCAGCGCTACGCGCATCTGGTCGGGAAAGAGAATCTCATGGCCGGCACCGACTGCGGTTTCGGTGGTCGCTCGCATCCGCAGATCGCCTGGGCGAAACTGCGCTCCATGGTCGAGGGTGCGGCGCTTGCCAGCAAAGCGCTGGGGTTCAATCCGGCGTAAGACTTCCGGAAATTGCGCGGGTCCGATTGAATCCGCCCAAGCCAATGCTAAACACGGTGTCGGTCCTTGTGGGCCACGCAAGCGGAGGAAGTGCGGTGTCGACGGCCAAGGTTGACGTGATCGACCTTATCGACCGGCATCCGGTCGGCGGCTTTCAGATCGGCGTGTTGATCCTATGCATGCTGGTGGCGGCGCTCGACGGCTTCGATACCCAGGCGATCGGCTATACGGCGCCCGCACTCGCCGGTGTGCTGAAACTTCCGATGTCGCAGTTCGGACAGGTCGGTTCGGCCGGATTGCTCGGCGCCGCGATCGGCGCGCTGTCGTTCGGGCCATTCGCCGATCTGCTCGGCCGCAAATGGTTCATGGTTCTCGCCATCGTGGTGTTTGCGATCTTCAGCTTCCTGACCGCGCGTTCGGCCTCCCTGGAGGAATTGCTCGGCTATCGTTTCCTTGCCGGCCTCGGCCTCGGCGGCGCAACGCCGGCGTTTCTCGCGATGGGCGCGGAACTTGCGCCCAAGCGTCTGCGCGATGTTTTCGTCACCGTGCTGTTCGCCTCCTTTCCGGCCGGCGGTCTCATCGGTTCGCTGACCAGCGCCTGGGTCATTCCGGCGTTCGGATGGCAGTCGGTGTTCTACATCGGCGCTGTCGCCCCGCTCGTCATCGCGGCCATTCTGGCAGTCTGGCTGCCGGAATCCGTTCGCTTCCTGCTCGCGCGCAACATCCGCCAGGATGAAGTGCGGCGCACGCTCGAGCGCATCATGCCGGGTAAAGTTCCGGCGGATGCCGAATTCGTCGCCGCGCCCGGTATGGCCCGATAGCGGGCGCCGGTCGCGCGTCTGTTCACCGAAGGCCGCGCGCTACCGACGGTGCTGCTGTGGGTGCCGTTCTTCATGGCGTTCATGGTGCTCGTGACGGTCACGTTCTGGACGCCGGCGGTGCTCAATTCCGTCGGCTTGTCGCTGTCGGCCGCAGCCCTGATCGTCGGCTTGAACAATTTCGGCAGCGTTTGCGCCAGCGCCATGTCGGGCTGGCTGGTTCATCGTTTCGGCGCCTATCGGGTCCTGATTCCCGCCTTCATCCTCGGCGGCCTCTCTCTCGCCTGGTTCGGACAGGCAACCTCGTCGGTGGTGACGCTGAGCATGGCCTCGCTGCTCGCGGGCTTCTTTGTCGGCGGCACCGGCACCGGCCTCATCGCTGTGGCGGCCGGGATGTATCCGACGTTCGATCCGCTCCACCGGCATCGGCTGGGGCATGGGCATGGGTCGCGTCGGCCAGTTTTTTGGGCCGTTACTTGACCGGCCTGCTGGTAGGGCTGGGCTGGAAGGTCGGCGGAATTTTTTATGCCGCCGCGGTGCCGTGCTTCATCGGCGCGATTTTCCTGGTGCTACTGATATTCGCGCGCCCGGACATGGAGCCCGATGCGCCGGCGCCAACGACGCCCGTGGAATAGGGCGCGCCCGGTCCTAACAGGTTGTCTTCAGGCCGCGTGAAGACCGTGTTGCCCGCCGCGCGCGGCGTTTATTGCCTCGACCGAACGCGAGATCGCTGACCACAGCCCGGCGATCTCGATCCGGCAATTGGGATCGATGTCGAGTTCTCCCGCGCTCGCGCCGGCTGCAAGCGAGCCCAGATACGCCGCACGCTGGCTGATCTGGCCCGACCATACCGGTATCGACTGCCGGTCGAATTCCGCGCGCGACAATGTAACGCCGGGCGCCTCTTTTTGCTCGCGCTTGACCGGAGCGGCATTGATTACGACTGCATACGGCTTGTCGCGTTCGCGCGCGGTCTTGACCGTCTCCTGAACGGCGGCGATATCGAAAAATCCCGGCCGCACCGGAATGATCACCATGGTGGCGACGCGGATCGCCTCTTGCACCACGAGCCATGTCGTGGGAGCGGTATCGATGAACACCCAATCGATGCCGGCGACCTGCGCGGAGCCGACCAGACGGTCTATGCCGCGGGCGGCGCCCTGCAGCGCCAATGCCCCGTTCGCGCGCTTCGAGTGCCACAACGTCAGCGACCCTTGCGGGTCCGCATCGACGATGAGGCAGCGGTGACCCAACTGATGAGCAAAGGCCGCGACATGTGCGGTCAAAGTGCTCTTACCAACTCCACCCTTGCGCGAGGCGAACGTGATCACATTCATCTGAGCTATCCCCCGGTCGGTAAGTCTAAGCTTATGTTAAATATGGTTAACGGATAGTAACCTGACTGCGGAAGAGGCCGACGGTATGGGAATCCGGCAGTTGCGCAATCTTCGCATCATGGGGACTTCCCAATGGAGCATCTTTGATGACATCACCTCGGCGCGTGCCGATCTTCGACGGCCACAATGACGTTCTGCTGCGTCTCTTCCTGCGCGGCGGTGCGGACGCGTCCCAGGCGTTCCTGGCGGGAGAGGGCAAAGGCCAGCTGGATCTTCCGATGGCGCGCGAAGGCGGATTTGCCGGAGGGCTGTTCGCGATCTTCGTCCCTACGAAAAGGGAAGCGCCCGGCCGCAGTGGTGAGACACCATCTCAAATCGTCAGCAGCGACGTGGTGGCGCCGCCGGCTGTCGAATCAACGCCCGCGCAGCGGACCGTCTTCAGCATGGTGTCGCTCCTTCTGCGCATCGAGCGAGAGTTCGCAGGATCGCGTTCGCGTCTGCCGGAGCGTCGAGGACATCGAGGCGGCCATCGAGGCCGGCGCGCTGGCCGCCGTCCTTCATATTGAAGGCGCCGAAGCCATCGACGAGAAGTTCGAGATTCTCGACGTTTTGCACGAGGCTGGACTTCGCTCTCTCGGCCCGGTTTGGAGCCGGCCGAATGTGTTCGGGCATGGCGTGCCGTTCCGGTGTCCCTCTTCGCCTGACACGGGACCCGGCCTGACCGACCTCGGCAAGGAGCTGATTGGCGCCTGCAACCGGTTGCGGATTTTGATCGATCTTTCGCACCTCAATGAACGCGGGTTCTGGGATGTTGCCGCCCTCAGCAACGCACCCCTCGTCGCCACGCATTCGAACGCACATGCCATCAGCCCGCATTCGCGAAATCTCACCGACAAGCAATTGGCGGCGATCCGCGAGTTCAGGCGGACTTGTGGGCGTCAACTTCGCCACCAGCTTCCTGCGTCCCGACGGTCGTCAGGATGGAGAGACGCCCGTCGAACTGGTGGTCGAGCACCTTGAGCACCTCGTCAAACACGTTGGCGATGACGGTGTCGGCATCGGATCCGATTTCGACGGTGCCAAGATCCCCACGGGGATCGGAAATGCCGCCGGGCTGCAAAATCTCGTCGAGGCCATGCGCACGCGGGGTTTCGGTGAGCCGATGATCGAGAAGATTTGTCTTGGAAATTGGCTCCGGGTGTTGCGTCGGACATGGGGGTCGGCGCATAAGCCGTGACGGCGTTCCGGGCTCCAAATCCGCGTAAATTCCAATCAGCGTGGTTGGCGCGTCGAATGAGCGGTTTTCTGCTCGGGTCCCCGATGGCATAATAAAGCATGGCGCGTTTCGACAAATACGACGTGATCGGTCTCATCCTACTCGGCCTGATAGCCGCGCTGTGGATTACGCATTTCATCCTCCCGGCTCCGCCGCCGCCATTGCCCTAAGCGCGCCCACTTTCCGCGCCCCGACCCTCCCCCTTGTGGATCCCCACAAGGGGGGAGGAGAAGATGGCTGCACCGCAGTGGCTAACTTAGCGCCTATGGGGACGAGCCCGGCGACGACGCTCCAAACCGAGGACCGCGTAAGCTCCGGTTTCACGACCAGTCGCTTTGGTATCAATCGAGCTTCAATCCGATCGCTTTGATGACCGGCGTCCACCTGGCAATGTCTTGTTCGACGAGTTGCCGGAATTTGTTGGGCGTCGAGTTCGATGTCAGGTTCGAAACCGGATTTGATCAGGAACTGTTGGTAGGGGCGATCCGCAACAACCGCGCGCGATGCCCGAGAAATCTGCTCGATGATTTCTATCGGGGTTCCAGCCGGCGCGAACAAACCGATCGACTGCAATGAGACCATGCCGGGGACGCCAGCCTCGAGCGCGGTTGGAATCTCCGGTGCTGCGATCAGACGGGCCGGGCTCGTCACCGCAAGGATGCGCAGCTTGCCGCTGCGATGGAGTTCCAGCAACGACGCCGTCACGGCGGGCGTGACCATCGCGACTTGTCCGCTGATGGTGTCCGCGGTCGCCGGCCCTGATCCGCGATAGGGTACCTGCACGATGTCGGCGGTTCCGGTCAGAGATTTGAACAGTTCGCCGGTCAGATGGTTCAGCGAGCCGATGCCGGCGTGGCCGTACGACAGCCGGCCTGGATTGGCTTTCGCATAATCGATGAATTCCTTCAGTGTGTGAGCCGGCAGCGCGGGATTTATCGCGAGGGCAAAAGCCGAGAGCACGATGTTCGAAATCGGCTCCAGGTCCTTGATG
Source organism: uncultured Alphaproteobacteria bacterium (assembly GCA_963747835.1). Taxonomy (GTDB): domain Bacteria; phylum Pseudomonadota; class Alphaproteobacteria; order Rhizobiales; family Xanthobacteraceae; genus JAJPKK01. The sequence continues at coordinate 442,739 of CAVVGO010000007.1, read as the reverse complement.
GGATCATAGAGCGGGCGGGTCTTGAGGATCGCCTCGGTAATGTGGGTGCTCGATCCGCCGAGCAGGATGGTGTAGCCATCCGGGCGCGCACGAGCGACGGCGGCGGCGCCAAGCGAACTGCCGCTGCCGCCCTGATTTTCCACCACGACGGTGCCAAGCAGCGTCTTCACCTTCTCGGCCCACGGGCGGCCGACGGCGTCGTACCCGCCGCCGGGGGGAAACGGGATCACGAGTTCGGATCGGACGATCGGGGTATCTCGATTGGGCGAAGACGGGCATCAGCGATCGGGCGGCCATGGCCGCCGCGCCAAGCGCGAGAACATCGCGTCGCCTCATGATCACCGGCTCCCCGCGGGCTTGGCTTTGACAGGCTTGGCTTCGAGGCCGCAATCGTCAGGACGGCCGTTGCTCGCCCTTGACCTGGGTGCGGTGCATGATCCGCCGGCTGTCGGGATCGAACGCGTCGCGCCGGTGCATGGTGCAGCGATTATCCCACAGCACGAGATCGCCAACGCGCCAAACGTGCTCCCAGCAAAGCTGCGGCCGATTGACGTAACCCCAGAGTTCGTCGAGCAGGGCTTCGGAGTCCGTCAAAGTGAGCCCGACCAGATAGGCGTTGCGGCGGCGGCCGAGATAGAGCATGCGCCGGCCGGTCACCGGATGGATACACACCAGCGGGTGCACGGCGCCGGGCGACGTCATCGGATCGTCAGTCGCCGTGACGCCCTGTCGCACGTAGCCGCCGCTGTTGTAGGTGCCGTCGTGCTTGATCTTAAGTCCCGCGATGCGTTCCTTCAGCGCGCCGGGCAGCGCGTCGTAGGCGCCGTACATCGTGCAGAACGACGTATTGCCGCCGACAGGCGGCACCTCGAGAGCGTAAAGCATGCTCGCCTTGGGCGGTACGTCGAGATAGGACATGTCGGTGTGCCATACGGCTTCGCCGTCGCCCAGGCTCCCGATCGGTTCCCCGTTCACCTTGACGTTGGAGACGATGTAGATCTCCGGCAGGCCTGCGACGAAACGGCGCCCGGTTTCCTGTACCGGCGCCCAGTCGAGATCGCCCAGCCGGCGGCTGAATGCGATCAACGCGTGGTCGCGGAGCGACTGATCCCGGATCAGCACCACCGAATGGTCATGCCACGCCTGCATGACGCGCGCGAAAGCGGCGTCGTCGAGGTTCGTGACATCGATTCCCTTGATTTCGGCGCCGAGCGCCGCGTCGGTCGGGATTACGTCGATGGCCGCAGCTAAAGTGCAGGCTGATAACGGTTCGGCGCTCAAGGCATGCCTCCGACGCACGCGAAAGGCGTGCGTGTGTCTGTTCATTGAAAGCATATCACCGCGTCCCGAAACAGCAACGCAAGCGTCGCGGCCATTCAGGCGAGGTTGGACTTGCGGCCGAAGCGAAGGTCCGGCGGCGAACCGTTCAATTGGCCCGCCCCCGGCGCTCGCCCTGCTTAGTAGATGTAGGGGCGATAGCACACATTCACGTGGCGTAGCCGCCAGCCATACGGCGTCGGAACGTGGCGCCATCGCCAGCAGCCGTAACCGTAGCCGTGATGGCCGCGACGAAACCACGGACGGTGGAACGCGAAGCCGCGATGGCCGCCAAACCCGCGGCCGCGGAATGCCAATCCGCCATGATGGAAACGGCCGCCGCCAGAATGAAATCCACCATGGCCGCCGGCATGAAATCCGCCATGCCCGCCTCCGCCATGGCCGCCGCCGCCGCGGCCCCCTCCGCCGTGGCCTCCACGAGCGAAGGCGTCGGTGCCAAGCGACAGGCTGCCGAGTGCAAGTGCTGCGGCCAATATAAAGACTGATTTGCGCATCATGTTTTTGTTCCTGGTTGTGCGTTGTACTTGGCTTAAAGAATTATCGCTAAAACGATGAACCACGGCTGAACCACGGATCACCAATCGCTGGGATTTGTCACAGCGGCTCCGCTGCCGAATAGGATGTGCGTGTCGTCGGCGCCTCTGATGAGCTTGTTATGACAAGACCGGATCGTATCGTTCGCGCTTCGCCAAATTATTGCCGTTGATTTGGATGACACGGCTTCACGCAAGGGGATGCCCATGGACTTCGGAGTGATCTCCCGGCTCGGACGCGAGTCACGAATCCGTCTTCCGAACGTCGATGAAATTCTCGATCTCGGCTATGCGGCTCACGCAGCCGACGACGTTGCCTTGCGCGAGACTGACGCACAGATAAACGCCAAGCAGATCATTGCCCGGTTCATCGCCATGGAACCGCGTAACGATACGGAGGCTGCCTATCTCGCGTGCGCGCAGGCGATCGTGCTTGCGCACGGCCGCGCCCTCGCGCGGCGAAAACGCACGTGGGAAAACGCGCTGGAGGCGGCACGGCTCGAACGCGAGCGCTTGTTGGACAGGATCCGGCAATCCCGGCACCAGAACAGTTGGCTCAGTATGGTGTGGAGACTCCTTGGCCCGGTTATTCTCGGCCTGACAGGATATCTCTTCGCCCGGATTCTGGCGTTCGTAGTGCCGGCCGATATCGCCGCCCAGACAGGACACAACGTGCCGTCAGTCCTCATGGGCCTCGTGTTTGTGTTCATCGGACGTTCGGTGGGCTTTTGGATATCCGATCAACAGCGCAGTGCGATCGAGCTCAATTACGACGCGCGATGCTACCAGGCCGATATCGCCTACGAACTCGGCAAGCGAGAGGAGCACCGCTATTATCGGACGCGTCTGTGCGAGGCGTGGAAACAATACACCGACGAGGAATATCCCAAGACCGCGTCCTACGAAATGGTGATGGCGGGGGATATCGAGACGCGCAAACAACTCGAACGGCAGCGACTCGTGTTCAACCGCACCACACTATGGCTGCTCCGTCGGGCTGCAAGGATCCTCAGAGGAAAGCGAAAGCACTACGGCGCGGTCCCCGAAGGCGTTGCGGCCCCTGCGGACTGAGGCCGATCGCCGGCGAGAGCGGTTCGCGTCGCAAACGAGCGCTTCGTCGCGGTCGCGGACCTGTGTTGGAAAGGCATGGTCGCGCTGGGCTGATCGTGCTCCGCCGTCGGGACGCGTCTCTTCGACGGCAGGAATTGCGCCATGCCCGGTTGAGGCCGGTGCGACATTGGCGTAGGTTCCGGCCGCCAATGTCGCTGCTAGAGCCGAAATTTCTCGGGAGGTCGTCATGAAGCGCTGTGTCGCGTCGCTTTCCGCCGTCGCCGTGTTGCTGTGTGCCGCGCCCGCACTCGCGCAGCAGAAGGCCAAGGCCCAGAACGTGCCGGAGATTCCTTACACCTCGGTGCCGAATCTCCTGAAGCTGCCGCCCGGCGAATATCTCGGCGAAGCCGTTGGCGTCGCCACCAACTCAAAGGGACACATCTTCGTCTATCACCGCAGCGCCACCACGCGCCTATTCGAGTTCGACGAGAACGGCAACTTCCTCAAGGAAATCGGCAAGGGCTATTACGGCTTCGAGTTCGCCCATTCGGTGCGGGTAGATCCGCAGGACAACATCTGGACGGTGGACGAGGGGACCAACATGGTCACCAAGTTCAGCCCCGACGGCAAGGTCCTGATGGTGATCGGCCGAAGGCCGCCGGCCATCGAGGGCGCGGTAGCGACGCCGACCGGCCCCAATGCGCCGGCGCAGAAGTACATCTTCTGCCGTCCGACCGATGTGGGCTGGGATCAGCAGGGCAACATCTTCATCTCCGACGGCTACTGCAACAACCGCGTCGTGAAGTACGACAAGGACGGGCGCTTCGTCGCCCAGATCGGAAGCGAGAAGACCGGCAAGGAACCCGGCGAGTTCAACCTGCCGCACGGACTGCAGGTCGATCGCCAGGGTAACGTCTACGTCGCCGACCGGACCAACTTCCGCTACCAGGTGCTCGACAACGACCTCAGGCCGAAGGCGATCTATGACAATGTCGGGGTTGGCTGGACCGCCTGTGTGTCGCAAGGCCCGCACCAGTATTTGTTCGCGTCCAACTCCAACCCCAACGGCAACATGCCGGGCACCTGGGCGATTACCGGCGAGATCTACAAGATGGAGCTCGACGGCACGATCATCGGAAGGTTCGGTCACGCCAGCAAGGAATTCGGCGGCTTCCAGGTGGTACACATGATGGACTGCCGCAACCCCGACGAAATCGTGGTCGGCGAAATCGAATCCTGGCGGGTGCAGAAACTCATCCTGAAACCGGAGGCGATGAAAAAGGCGGAGAGCGCACGCTAGCGCGATAACGCCAACCCCGTTCATGCCACCGGAAATGATCAGGAGTAAGTCATGAAACGTCTGTTGTTGTCCTTGCTTGCCACGGCCGTCCTCGACGCGACTGTCATTGGCGCGCTACCGGCGTCGGCCCAGTCGGTGCCGGTGCCGGAGATCGCGTTTGATTCCGCCGCCAATCCGCTCACGCTTCCCGACGACATCTACATCGGCGAAGCGGCGGGCGTCGCAACCAATTCCAGGGGCGACATCTTCGTCTATACCCGCACTGGCCATCCGACCGTTTCGCTTGGCACGGCGCGCGGCTTCATGCATGGCGGCTCGCAGCTGTTCCAGTTCGACCGCACCGGCAAGTTCGTGCGCGAGATCGGCAAGGAGACCTACGCTTTCCTGTTCGCCCAGCAGGTGCGCGTCGACCCGCAGGACAACATCTGGATCGTTGATCAGATGTCGAACACCATCATCAAGTTCGATCCGGACGGGCGGGTCGCAATGATCCTCGGCCGCAAGGCCGAATTGAATCCGATCCCGGCCCGCGGTCCGGGCGCCGGCGGCGTTCCGATCCCGCCGCCCGCAGCGGGCGAGTTGCCCGGCGCCGGCCGGCCGACCGACATCTTCAGCCGCCCGACCGACATCGCATGGGATGCGGCCGGCAACATCTACGTGGCGGACGGCGTCGCCAACCAGCGGGTGGCGAAGTTCGACCACAACGGCGTGTTCATCAAATCATGGGGCTCGAAGGGAACCGAGCCGGGCCAGTTCGCCACCGCACGCGCGATCGCGATCGACGCGCAAGGCAATGTCTACCTCGCCGACTCCGGCAACAAGCGCATCGAGGTATTCGACGGCAACGGCACCTTCAAGACCCAGATCACCGGTGTCGGCGCCCCGCAGGCGCTGTGCATCACGCCCGGGCCGAACCAGGTGCTCTATGTGTCGAACTCCAATCCGCCGAACGACATCGACGTCGCCGGCGAAATCTACAAGCTCAAGCTCGACGGCACCATTATCGGCAAGTTCGGCAAAGCCGGGCGGACGGCGAAGGAGTTCAACTTCGTCAACGCCATCGACTGCCGCAGCGAGAATACACTTTACGTCGGCGAGATCGGCAATCTGCGGGTCCAGAAGGTCACGCTGCATTAGCATGGTGGGTAGCCTGGACGAGGGACCGCCTCTTCGCTGTCCCGATATCCGGGGTCGGCGTTTCGACAACTTCAGTTCCCGGATGTCGCTTTTGCTCATCCGGGCTACGAAACTACCAACGTCCGTTCCGAATGCGTCGATATGTCGTGCGAAATTATGAGAAGCGGAACGAACAATGGACATCAAGCTCTCGGGCCGTAAGGCGCTGGTGACCGGCGGCAGCAAGGGCCTCGGCCTTGCGATCGCCCGCACGTTCGCGGAAGCGGGAGCTGATGTCGCCATTATGGCGCGCCGGCAGGGACCTTTGGACGAAGCGGCCGCCGCAATCGGAGCGCGGCAGGGCCAGAAGGTTCTTGCCGTCGCCTGCGACGTGCGCCGCGTCGACGACATCGAGACCGGCTTTGCGACGGTGTCGCGGGCGTTCGACGGGCTTGATATCCTGGTGAACAATGCTGGCACCTCGAACGCCAACCCGTTCGAGAGTGTCACCGACGCGCAATGGCAGGAGGACATTGACCTCAAGCTGTTCGCCGCGATCCGCCTGACGCGGCTCGCGTGGCCGCACATGAAGCAGCACCGATGGGGCCGCATCATCAACGTGCTCAACATCGGCGCCAAATCGCCGCGGCCCGCGAGCGCGCCGACCTCGGTTACTCGCGCGGCCGGCATGGCGCTCACCAAGGTGCTGGCCGGCGAGGGCGCGCCGCACGGCATCCTGGTGAATGCGCTCCTGGTCGGCTTAATCGAGAGCGATCAGTGGGTGCAGCGCGCCGCCAAGGCTGGCGTGCCGCTTAAGGATTTCCTCGCCAACATGGGCCGGGAGATTCCCATGGGCCGCGTCGGCACGGCACAGGAATTTGCCAATGCGGCCTGCTTCCTCGCCTCGGACGCAGCATCATACGTCACGGGCACTGCCATCAATATCGACGGCGGCCGCTCGCCGGTGGTTTAGGGGGATTGGTTCTGCTGGTTAGAGCGGATTCCGCTCGGCTTCGCCCGCTCCAAGGATCCCGGCCGGGTTTGTCCCGACCGTCTCGATCGGAGGGTATTGCGCCCTCCTCATCAACGTCGCCGGGACAAGCCCGGCGACGTTGATTTGAGGCTATGATCCTTGCCTAAGCTGCAGCGCTGACTTTGTCCGTCGCGACCGATGAGATCGTCTTCAGAATCTGAGAGGCGATCTGGTAGGGGTCGCCCTGTGAGTTCGGACGGCGATCTTCGAGATAGCCCCTGTACCCGCTCTTCACGAAGCTGTGCGGCACCCGGACCGACGCGCCGCGATCGGCAACGCCATAGCTGAAGGTGTGGATCGATTGCGTTTCGTGCTTGCCGGTCAGGCGCAAGTGATTGTCCGGTCCATAGACCGCGATGTGATCTTCGCGGGCGGCGTCGAAAGCGGCCATCAGCTTCTCGAAGTAGTCCTTGCCGCCCGTCTCGCGCAAATAGGTCGTCGAGAAGTTGGCGTGCATGCCGGACCCGTTCCAATCGGTGTCGCCCAGCGGCTTGCAGTGATACTCGATGTCGATGCCGTATTTCTCTGTCAGCCGCTCCATCAGGTAGCGAGCCATCCACATCTCGTCGGCGGCTTTTTTGGAGCCCTTGCCGAAGATCTGAAATTCCCACTGACCCTTTGCCACTTCGGCATTGATGCCTTCATGGTTGATGCCGGCGAAGAGACAGAGATCGAGGTGTTCCTCGACGATCGTGCGGGCCACGTCACCGACCTTGCTGTAGCCGACGCCCGTGTAGTAGGGGCCCTGAGGCGCCGGATAGCCGGATGAAGGGAAGCCGAGCGGGCGGCCGCCCTTATAGAAGAAGTATTCTTGCTCGAATCCGAACCACGCACCCTCATCGTCAAGGATGGTCGCGCGCTTGTTCGATGCATGCGGCGTGACGCCGTCCGGCATCATGACTTCGCACATCACGAGAGCGCCGTTCTTGCGTGCGCCGTCGGGAAAAACCCGGACCGGCTTCAGGACGCAGTCCGAGCTTCGCCCTTCCGCCTGCTTGGTGGAACTTCCGTCAAAACCCCACAAAGGAAGTTGCTCGAGCGTGGGAAATGCGTCGAATTCCTTGATCTGCGTTTTTCCGCGAAGATTCGGCGTCGGGGTGTACCCGTCGAGCCATATGTACTCGAGCTTGTACTTTGTCATTGCTGATCTCTCATAGGCTGATGACGATAAGTGTGAGGAAATCCTTTTCGCACTGCGAAAGGCGTGCTCGGCCTTCAACCGGCGCCGGGGTTCCCAAGCATCAAATATGCCAGCAGGTGCAACCGCACCGCCCTTGGCAAGGAATGCTACCCAAAGCAGCAAACGAACACGTGCTGATAATATAGACATTCGCTGATTTTAATGGGGCATACTGCACAATCGCCATTCAAAATCTGCGTAAGAGCATTATCTACATCGGCCGCGCTAACGCGCAGCACTATAGAAAGACGACCCAATGACTACGAATTTTGCTTCCGGCTCGGCCCAAATCTACCAGTTTCCTGCGCAGCTTCGCGGTTCAGTCGGCGGCCGTCACGAAGGGACTAATCCCGCCGCGGATTTTGCTTCGCTGCGAATTGCCAAAACCGCGTTTGGCAGCGGCTGGTATCACGAAGAGGCGATCGAGGAAGCCGAACGGCCCGGCAAGAAGTAGCGTCGCGCGAGCGGCGCTTATTATCCGGATTTGCAAGTGTGTGCGCCCTTACCGCGGCGGGGGCGCGCCCGGGTCAATCGCGGAGGGAACGCGACTGCGCATTTCCGGGATGTTGATCTTAATGCCGCCCGGCATAATCACATCGCCGGGTTTCTGGTCCTTGGCGCAGGGGCCGAGCCATTTGCCGACGATGGTCATGTTCACGGCGCCGCCGGGCACGGCCTCGCTGCGGGACGTGACCGTCATGGTGTAGGCGCTGTCGAAACTGCCGATGACGACGGCGCGTGAAGTGGCGGTCTTTCCACCCAAGGTGCAGGTCGAATTCGATCGTTGTCGTGTCACCGGATTTCTGGACTTCGCGCTTGGGACAGGCATCGGCGGAGAACGGCCCGGCACTCGACTGCAACATCTGATCGGTGGCGGCGTCGATGCACTGCTGGAACGTTTGGGCGACGCTGCGGTTCTCGAAGCTGGTCTTGACTTCCCACAGGCCAGGCTTCCGGGACGGCAACTCCGCCGCCGCGGCTTGCAACACGCCCGTCAGCATCAGCAGGCATGCCGCTCCGATACGTCCCATGGAATCCTCCCGCCACTAATAGCGAACGCGCCGAACCTTCGCGGCCAGCTTACAATGATGGATGGCAGGGACAAGCGCGGCCGAGGCCGGCGACGGATGCGTCGCGGGCGAAGGCTTCAGCCCTCGCCTCGCGCCGCCATGATGAGCGCCCAGAACACCTTGTATTTCGATTGCGGGGCATAGACGGCCGCGATGCCCATGCGGTTGACGCCGGCCTTGAGCATGTTGGCGCGGTGCGGCGGCGAATCGCGCCAGCCGGAAAACGCCTCGGCCAGCGTGTGATAGCCGGCACCAACGTTCTCGACCGCGACGCGGGCGTCAAAACCCGCACTCGAGAGCCGGCCGTTGAATTCGCGACCGGCGCTGCGATCAAGCTTGTCGCGCGCCGCCATGGCGTGCGCCTGCTCCAGCGCCATGCGCATCAGATCGGGATCGACCACGACGGCGCCCAGACTGTTGTTCTGGCGGTAGCCGGAGATCATGGATGCGGCCGCGTCGGCGTCCACCACCGCGGATGCATCCGCCATGCTGGCATAGAAGCTCGGCTGGGCGGGCGGCTGGTCGCTGACGCAGGCCGACAACGCGGCGACCGCGAGCCCCAACGGCGCAACCAAGCGCAGGAATCGGAAACCCATGCCAAGTGCTCTTTTCGAATTGAAGGCGGCGACCATAATGGGCAGTGCGAGGTGAATAAAGCGTGCATCCGGTGGCGCCATGATGGCCGCCGGCCCGATCATGCGGTCATATTTGCGGGTGCGGCTATCAGGATCACCCCAGTCGCAGCAGCCGGGCCGCATTGTTGAAGCAGATATCGGCGCGCACGTCCTCGGCAAGCGACACCTGGTCGATGAACGTGCTCGCCTCGTCGGAAGATTCGAAGGGATAGTCGGCCGAGAACATGATCCGTTCGTGGCCGACCGCATTGATGGCGCAATGGAGCGGCTCGGCCGAGAACATGCCGGAGATCGTCATCACGATATTCTCGCGTATGTAGTCCGACGGACGGCGGGCAAGCTTTACGGCATAGAATTCCGCGCGGCTGTCGAAGCGCCATAGCAGGTAAGGCAGCATTTCGCCGAGATGGCCGAGCGCCAGAGTGGCGCGCGGGAAGCGGTCGAAATGTCCGCCGAACACGAGGCGCAGTGCGTGCGAGCCGGTCTCGACGCCCCATTCCCATGTTGCGCGCGTGAGCCCTTTGGTGCCGGCCAGAACCGGCATCTGGGCCGGCGGATCGGCCGGGTGCAGATAGATCACGGCGCCGAGCGCCTCGGCGCGCTCCCAGAACGGATAGAGCGAGGGGTGGTCGAGATATTGCCCGTTGGTATGTCCGTTGATCATTGCGCCTACGAAGCCAAGCTCGCTCATCGCTCGCGCGAGTTCGTCGGCCGCGGCCGCGGCATCCTGCATGGCGAGGTGTGCGAAGCCCAAATAGCGATCTGGTCGCTTTTGAATCTCGCGGGCGAGGAAATCGTTTGACTTGCGCGCGCGGCGCACCGCGGTGGCAACGTCGCGCTCGATCTGCACCCCGGGCCCCGAAATGGACAGTACCGCGCGCTCGATGCCGCCGCGATCCATCACGGCAAGGCGCATTTCGCCGAATTCGGACAACCGCTTTACGGCTTGCTGGTAGATTTCCGGGGCGATCTCGCCCGATGTCGTCTTCCAGTAATCCTCGAAACCGGGCGACAGGAAGTGCTCTTCCAGGGCAATTTTTTTGACCATGTGATTTCTTTTGTACCGTATGTTGGGCGCGATGTATCATTGAGTGAGCTGGCCGACAAGTAACGACGGCTAGGTAAGAGGACGCTTTGCATGACCGGCGCCGAACGCTCCGCGCCCAACGACAAAAGCCAGGTCCAGGTGATCGCGCGCGCCGCCGCGATCCTACGTGCGCTCGAAGATGAGCAAGGCGGTCTCAGCCTCGGCGAGATCGCTCAGCGTGCGAACCTCGCGCGCTCGACCGTCCAGCGCATCGTCGCCGCCTTGGAGACCGAAAAGATCGTGATCGCCGCGACGCCCAACGGGCGGGTCCGGCTGGGGCCGACCATCCTGCGGCTCGCCGCTTCCGTGCGCACCGATTTCGTCGATCTTGCCAAGCCTTTTATCGTCAGGCTGTCGAGCGAGCTGCGCGAGACCGTCGACCTTTCAGTGGTCAAAAAGGATCATCTCGTCTTCATCGACCAGGTGATCGGCTCGCAACGGCTGCGCACCGTCTCGGCGGTGGGGGAATCCTTTCCGCTGTACTGCACCGCGAATGGCAAAGCCTATCTCGCCCAATGCGACGCCGCCGCGGTGGAGACGCTCATCGGGTCCCATTTCGAACCGCGCACGCCCAACACGGTGACGCGGATCGACGCGCTGTTGCGCGAGCTTAAAAACGTGCGCAGGACCGGCGTCGCGTTCGACCGTGAGGAGCACACGCTCGGCATCTGCGCCGCCGGGGTGGCGCTCCGCGATCCGCTCGGTAACGACGTTGCGATCTCGGTGCCGGTGCCGAGCCAGCGCTTCCACGATCACGAGACGCTGATCCGCGACCGGCTCCTTGCCACCAAGCACGCCCTGGAGGACCATATCAGCGCCACCGCCGGTTGATGCGCCGGAGCGCCACTTGAGCGCGTGCGGCGAAAACGCCGCTTGAAACAGAGTCCGCGTTGCAGTACGGATGTACCGTATCTCGGTACACTGCTTTAACCACGGTGACCGGTACGGCACAGTTGACGATGACGGCGAGCGTCTCAAAAGACGCCGGTTGCAGGGAGGCTGACGTGGCGAAGAAGATCCGCGGCGTTTCGTTTGAGGAAAACCTCAACAACGCAATGGGGCTGGAGTTCTTCAACCTGTCCCATCGGTTCGGTTTTCAGTCGCCCAACTGGCCGTATTTCGAAGACGTCAAGATCGAGCGAATCCATTACATGGCGAAGTCGGGCGTGCTGTCCCAACGCATCACGACCTCGATGCACAACACCACCCATATCGATGCGCCCGCCCATGTGGTGCAGGGCACGCCGTTCATCGACGAGGTGCCGCTGCCACATTTCTTCGGCTCCGGGATTGTGGTCTCGATCCCCAAGAAGAAATGGGAATCGATCACCTATGACGACCTCGAAAAAGCGGCCGGCAAGATCGTCAGGCCGCGTGACGTTGTGATCGTCAACACTGGCTGGCACAAGCTCTACGAGGACAGCGAGGATTATTTCTGCCGCTCGCCCGGCTTCGTGCCGTCGGCCGGCAAGTGGTTCGTGGAGAAGGACGTGAAGGTGGTCGGCCACGACACCCAGGCGAACGATCATCCGCTCGCGACGGCGATCGGCCCCCAGCGCAACGGGCCGCTGCATCCCCATCTCGCCGAGGAATATCGCGAATGGTCCGGCGGCCGCGATTGGAAGGACGACTTTCCCGAGTGGGAGCCGGTGCACCGTATTCTGTTTAAGAGCGGCATTCTCGGCATCGAGAATGTCGGCGGCGACATCGACAAGGTCACTGGACGGCGCTGCACGTTCGCATTCTTTCCGTGGAACTGGGACCGCGGCGATGGCTGCATCATCCGCCTTGTCGCGATCACCGACCCGAACGGTACCTATCGCATCGAGAAGGGGAGTAAGTTCTGATGGAGGTCAAACGTTTTGCCGAGGCGAAAGCCTATGAGGCTCCCAACCATCGCGGCTATAGCTCGCTGCGCCTGTTTGGTCTCGACGCCGGCGGCCCGAAGCAGTTCGTGGTCGGCTTGTCACACTTCCTGCCGGGCGGCGGCGCCGGGCCGGATGCTTCGCCGACGGAGAAAGTCTATGTGGTGCTTTCGGGCGAACTCACCGTCCTTGCGGGCGGCAAGGAAACCGTGCTGCGTCCCAATGACAGCTGCTTCATCGGCCCCAACGAATCCCGCGAGATCATCAACCGCGGCAACGACGTGGTGACGATGCTGGTGGCGATGTCGGCACCGCCGAAGTGAAAGCCGCGTAGCCCCGTAGCCTGGATGAGCGAAGCGATATCCGGGGCACGTCCTTTAGAGACTCGAACGCCAACCCGGATATCGCTTCGCTCATCTGGGCTACGCCTCCGAGGACGATGCGAGGAAACCCCATGTCCGACGATTTCCTGAAAAATCCGCTCTCGCTGTTCGACATCAAGAGCAAGACCGCGATCGTAACGGGTGCGTCAGGCGCATTCGGGGCGCTGGCGGCGAAGACGTTGGCCGGGGCGGGCGCCAACGTTGTGCTGGCGGCCAGCAAGATCGATGAGCTCAAAAAGGTCGCGGCCGAATGCGACGCGCTGGGCGGCAAAACCGCGATCATCGCCAAGCGGCCAAGCTCGGAGGCCAATTGCGATGCGATCGTCGTGGCAGCCGTCGAGACATTCGGCCGCCTCGACATCCTGGTGGTCGCCTCCGGCCTCAACAAAGTGTCGAAGATCGTCGATCAGAAGCCCGAGGATTTCCTTGACGTCATGGACGCCAACGTCACCCAGTCGTGGCTGATGGCGCGCGCCGCGACCCGGCAGATGATCAAGCAGGGCCAGGGCGGGAAAGTGATCCTCACGTCCTCAGCGCGAGGGCTTCTCGGCCACCCGGCCGGATACACCGCGTACTGCGCCTCGAAGTCGGCGGTCGACGGCATCACCAAGGCGCTCGGCTGCGAACTCGGCGAGACCGGCATCACGGTCAATGCCATCGGGCCGACCGTATTCCGCTCGCCGCTCACCGCCTGGATGTACGAGGACACCGACCGCGCCCGCGAGGTCCGCAAGGGCTTCCTCGCCCGCGTGCCAAAGGGCCGGCTCGGCGAGCCGGCCGATCTCGCCGGTCCGTTGCTCTTCCTCGCGTCGCGGGCATCGGATTTCTACACCGGCCACGTACTCTACGCCGACGGCGGCTATACGGCGGGGTAGGATTTGGCAAAGCCGCGAATCGCCGTCATCGGCGCCGGCCTGATGGGCCACGGCATCGCCCAGGTATTCGCGCTTGCCGGCCACGACGTCGCGCTCACCGACGCGCACGCCCCGACCCTCGCACGCGCTCGCGACCGCATCCTCGCCAACCTGCGCGATCTCGGCGAGGACGTTGCAGCGCTGGCGCGCGTGTGGGTCGAGCCCGATCTCGGCGAGGCTGTGCGCGATGCGGATTTCATCGTCGAGGCCGTGCATGAGGACCTTGCCGTCAAGCAGAAGCTCTTTGCCGAGGTCGAACTTGCGGCCCGGCCCGATGCTGTCCTCGCCAGCAACACGTCGGTGATCCCGATCACCTCCATCATGGGCGGCTTGCAGCACCGCGCCCGCGCGCTCGGCACCCACTGGTGGAACCCGCCCTATCTGGTGCCGCTGGTCGAGGTGATCGCCACGCAATGGACATCGGCCGCCGCGCTCGACTTCACCATGAAGCTCCATGGCTCGATCGGAAAGACGCCGGTGCACGTGAAAAAAGACGTGCCGGGTTTCGTCGGCAACCGGCTCCAGCACGCGCTGTGGCGGGAAGCGATCTCGCTGGTCGAGAACGATATCTGCGATGCCGAGACGGTCGATACCGTGATTAAGGCGGCGTTCGGCCGGCGGCTTGCGGTGCTCGGTCCGCTGGAAAATGCGGACCTTGTCGGCACCGACCTGACGCTTGCGATTCACCGAACCGTGCTGGCGGCGATCGACTCACGGCCCGGTCCGTCGCCCTATCTGGAAAAGCTCGTCGCCGACGGCAAGCTCGGCATGAAGTCGGGCGAGGGCTTTCGCACCTGGACGCCGGAGCAACAGTCGGCGTTGCGCGCCCGCGTACTCAATCATCTCAAGGCCGCACGGGAGAGGGATCACGAGCAGAGTGATTGATGAAGCGCCGCACTGAACTCAATTGACGTTGTTGAAGAATTGGCCGTGCCGGGAGGACATCATGAACGAACAATCAGGTCGCTCACGCTGCGCCATCGACGTCCACGCTCACCTGATGCTGCCGGAAATGTACGCCGTGACGGCGGCGCACAGCATGTTCGTGAAGTCGAACGCCGATCCGGACATGAACGAGGAAGCCAAGAAGGTCGTGCGCCAGCGCGAAGCCTTCGTGGTCGAGCGCATGTCGGATGTGACCGACCGCATTGCCCGCATGGATGCCATGGGGGTCGACATCCAGGTCCTGTCGTCGAGCCTCGTGCACCAGCTCACCTACTGGGCTGAGCCGCGTGAAAGCCTGCGGCTTGAGCGCATGCTCAACGATCGCATGGCGGAAGTCGTAGCTGCCAACCCGCAGCGCCTGATTGGGCTCGGCGGCGTGCCGCTCGCGGCGCCTGAGCTTGCGGTCGCGGAACTAATGCGCTGCATGACGGAGCTGGGCCTCGCTGGCGTCGGTATTTCAACCATCGCGCGGGACATGGAATTGGGCGATGCACGGCTGCGGCCGTTCTGGCAGAAGGCCGAGGAGCTTGGCGCGGTGGTGTACATCCATCCGGCCGGCAATACCGGGGCGCGGTTCGAGAAATGGTACCTGTGGAACAGCATCGGCCAGGCCTTCGAGGAGGCGATGGCAATCGCGTCCCTGTTCTACGAGGGCATCCTCGATGCGTTTCCGGGCCTCAAGATCTGCATCTCCCACGGCGGCGGCTACATGCCGTATTACATGGGCCGGATCGCTCGCAATTACCTCGAAAAGCCCGCCACCCGCGTCAACATGAAGAAGAGCCCTGCCGAATATCTGCGAATGCTCTATTTCGACAGCTGTGTTTACGAAACCGAGGTGCTTGAAGCCCTCGTCAAACGCGTCGGCGCCGATCGGGTGGTGCTAGGCTCGGATTATCCGGTGGGCGAGCCGAAGCCGATTGAGTTTGTGGAATCGTGCGCGTTGTCGGTGGCCGCCAAGGAACAGATTGTAGGGCACAACGCCGCGCGCCTCTTTGGCGTCCGGGTGTCGGTTCCGGCGAACGCGTAGGCTTTATCTTTCCGTCCGGTCTTCCGGGAGGGCAGGTCCATGGGAAATCGATTCATGAAGCTTTTGCCGATGGCGTTCGCTCTCGCGGCCGCCGCGACGACGTTCCATTCCGCCGTCGCTCAGAGCTGGCCCACCAAGCCGGTCCGCGTCATCGTATCGCTCGCGGCCGGCGGCACGCCGGACATCATCTGCCGGATTGTCAGCGACCGCTTGTCGGCGGCGATCGGGCAGCAGTTCGTCGTCGAGAACCACCCCGGCGGCGCCAACGTCATCGGCGCCCAGATCGCCGCCCATGCGCCGCCGGACGGCTACTCCCTGTTCTTCGCCACCGCGGCCGCCCTCGTGACCAATCCATACACGTTCAAGACGTTGCCCTACGATCCGCTGAACGATTTCGTGCCGATCGCAATGGTTGCGCAGAATCCGTTCATGGTGCTCGCCCATCCGAGCGTGCCGGTGAACGACCTCGCCGAGCTGTTTGCCTTCGACAAAGCCAACCCCGGCAAGCTCACCTTCGCGACCGACGGCCCACGCAATTTTTCCGGGATGTTGGCGGCGTGGCTGAACAAGCTCGGCGGCAGCGCAATCCTTCAAGTTCCCTATGCCACGATGCCGCAAGGCGTGCAGGACACGCTCGCCGGCCGAGTGCAGCTCACGGTGCTGGCAGTGCCGTCCGCCGCTCCGCTGATCACGAGCGGCGTGCTGCACGCGATCGCCAGCAGCTCGGCGATGCGACTTTCCAGCTTCCCGCAGGTTCCCACCATCGGGGAGACCTTTCCGGGCGTCGAGTTTTCCGGCTGGTTCGTGTTCGCGGCGCCGGCCGGCACGCCCGATGCGGTGATCAACCGTGTGAATTGGGAACTCGCGATCATACTCCAGAACCCGCAAATCGCGGCAAAGCTCGCCGATCTCGGCTTCTTCACTTATGCGCCCGAGCCTCCAGAAGCGGCGCGCGCCTATGTACGGGCGCAGTACGACCTGTGGGGTAAGCTCACCCATGACATCGGGCTCAAGCCCGAGTGAGCGGATGCCGCGAGCGCGGCGCCTTCATCGCCGGCTTGCCGGCGCGTCACGCCGCGCCGAGGAAATCCCTGAGCGCCCGGGTGAACTCGGCCGACCGGTCGAGATTGGAAATATGTCCGGCGCCCTTCACCTCGACGTAGTGCGATCCCTTGAGTCTCGTCTGCATATCCTTCATGGCGGCGGGCGTCATGCCGTCCTTCTCGCCGGCGATGAACAGCACCGGCCGCGTCACGGTGGCGACGGCGGTGTTGTAGTCGTGGTCGGCGAGCGCCGCCGCGCAGCCGATGAAGCCGTTGACCGGCGTAGTGCGGATCATCTGGCGGACTTTGTCGAGATAGGCGGGCTTCGCGGCATGGGTTTCGGGTGGAAACCAGCGCGAGAGAGTGGGCTCGACCAGCGCCTCCATGCCGCTCTTCTGGGCAAGCGCGATGCGCTCCTCCCATTGCTTTGCGCTCGCGGGCGTCGACAGGCATGGCGAGTCACAGACGATGACGCGATCGACGCGGTCCGGGTGAAGTTCGGCAAGGCCAAGCGCCGTCGCGCCGCCCATGGACAGCCCGCAAAAATGAGCGCGCTTGATGTCGAGCGCATCGAACAGCGCGAGTGCGTCCGCCAGCAGCGTCGCATAGATGTAGCGGCCCGCTGGCGCATCGGTGCCGCCGTGGCCGCGCTGGTCGTAGCGCAGAACCCGAAACGAGCCCGCGAGGTCGGCCACCTGAGGGTCCCACATCGATAGATCGGTAGCGAGCGAATTGCTAAAAACGAGCCACGGCGCGCCCTCGCGCCCATCGATCTGGTAGTTGAACGTGATGCCGTTTGCCTTGATGCGCATGATGTTTCCCTCGGCCGGATTGATGTGTTGTCGTTGGCGGCCGACGCCGCGCCGCGCCGCGCCGCGCTGCGGCTATTCTCAACCGGGCACGATCGAGACCTCGAGGCCCTCGGCGGAGCCCCGGTAGAAATGCAGCCGGTAGAAATGCGCGTAACGGCCCGCCCGGGACAGCAGCTCGGCGTGAGTTCCGGACTCCACGATCAAGCCCTTTTCGACCACGTGGATGGTGTCCGCCCGCGTAATGGTGTGAAGCCGGTGGGCAATGACGAGCGTCGTGCGGCCCCTGATCAGCTTGCCCATGGCGTCTTCCACGAACCGTTCGGACTCCGAGTCGAGTGCCGCGGTTGGCTCGTCGAGGAGAATGATCGGTGCATCGCGGATCAGCGCGCGCGCAATCGCGATGCGCTGGCGCTGGCCGCCCGAAAGCTGCGCGCCCTGCTCCCCCACCATGGTGTCGTAGCCGGCCGGAAACTGGGAAATGAATTCCTCGGCGTGAGCGGCCCGCGCCGCCGCCACGATGTCAGCCTCGCTCGCGCCCGGACGGCCCAGCCCGATATTGTGCCGGATGGTGCCGTGGAACAGGAACACGTCCTGGCCCACATAGGCGATGTGGCGACGGATCGAATCCGCCGCCACGTCGGTATAATCCTGGCCGTCGAGGCGGATGACGCCGCGGTCGGGCGAATAGAGCGCGAGCACCATGTTGAAGATCGTGGTCTTGCCGCCGCCCGACGGGCCGACGAACGCGGTCACCAGCCCAGGCTCCGCCACGAACGACAGATCGCGCAACACCGGCGTGTCGGCGCGATACGCGAATGACACATGTTCGAACGCGATGCGCCCACGCTCGATCACGACTTCCGGCAGCGGACGGGCCGGGCTCGGGTCCGGCGTGTCGAGCACCTCGAACAGGACCTGCACGCCGGCAAGCCCGTTGTGCAGATCGATGTTGAGCCGAGCGATGCGCTTGGCCGGTTCGTAGGCCAGCAGGAATGCGGTTATGAACGAAACGAATTCGCCGGGTGCGGCATCGAGCACCAGCACCCGATAGCCGGCGTAGAGAAATACGAGCCCGATCGCGACGCCGCCGAGCGACTCCATCAGCGGCGTCGAGCGGTTCGACACCCGGGCGAGCTTGTTCGAGGCGCGCTCGACCGAGGCGACGCTGGCATAGACCTGGGCCCGCGCGATCTCTTCGAGATTGAAGGCCTTGATGATCTTGAAGCCCTGGATGGTCTCCTGCATGGTCTTGAGGATGTCGGCCCCGCCGCCGAATTGGGTCCTGGTGATGGCGCGCACCCGCTGCACCAATTTGCGCACCGTCAGCACCGCCGGCGGCATCACAACGAAGCCGACGAGCGACATGAACGGCGCCACGTACACCATGACGCCGACGAGCCCGATCAGCGACAGCAGGTCGCGTCCGAACGTGTTGATGAGCAGGTTGAGAACTTGGCTCGCCGAGCCCGCCCCGAAGGTCACGCGCGCCGCGAACTCGGAGGAATGCCGGTCGGCGTAGAATCCGACATTCTGCACCAGCAGTTTGTCGAACATGCGCCGCTGATTGTAGGCCACGATGCTGTTGCCGATCCGCGCCAGCATGACGGCCTGACCGTAGGTGGCAAATCCCTTGAGGGTGAAAACCACGACCGCGCCGAGCGAAACCAGCGCGACGCCGGGGAAGCTGCGATTGACATAGGCCTCGTTGATGCCGTGGCCGACCAGATAGGCCGCGGCCGCCGTGCACGCCGCCCCGACCGCCATGCAGGCGAGCGCCACCAGGTAGCCGCGCCAGTAGTTGCCGCCGTGCTCGACCAGCAGCCGGCGGATCAAGGACGCTGAGCTGTTGGGATCGGCAAACAGGGTTTGCCGCAATCGAGAGAGCATGCAGATCAGGTCCAGGAGGCGCCCCAGCGCCCTCGGGTTACGGCTCTAGCGGACCTAAACCGCGTTGTCCACGCGCGGACGTTGCCGGCGTGGAGCGGGACGCCGCCCTATTCGGGCTTCTCCAGTCGCCGCAGCCACTGCCGGGTCGGCAGGCTGACATTGAACCTCGCCGCAAGGCGTTCCAGCCGCAGCGCTGCGCTTTCCATGAGGCCGCTGAAGTTGATCTTTTCGTCGAGATCGAGCGGGACGCCACGCCATACCACAAAGCCGCCGAACCCGATCGCGGCCGCGATCAAGACATAGACGACCGCGAGCGCGGCCGGGATATTCACCGCCATGGCGGTTCCGGCGAAACCGGCGAGCCGCAACCCGGCGACGCCGAAGATCACGGCGAACACCGACACCGTGCGGCTCTGCCGCGTGGTGCGCGGAAAACCCAGCAGCGAAAAAGCGATCATACCGAACGCCAACGGATAGAGCGGCGCGTAGAGCCGCTCGTGCAACTCGACGCGGAACTGGGCCGGCGACTGCTTCAGGATCGTATCGTTCGTATCCGGAAACGCGAGTTCCCAGAGATATTTTTCCCGCAAGCCGATATTGACCTGCGGTGCCGGCGTCAGCTTGGTCAGATCGAACGCGTATTGGTCGAACACCACGATGGTGGGGTCGCGTTCCTTGGCGCGGCGGCGCTGGACGTTGCCGTCGCGCATCACCAGGAACGCGCCCTCGTTGCGCTGCACGATCTGGCCGTATTCCGCCACGATGGTGGAGCGCTCTTCGGGATCGCGGGTGTCGTCGATGAAAATGCCGCGAAACTGGTTCTCGTTGCGTCGGTCGCGGATGTGGAAAATCAGTCCCCGTTCGACCAGCGCGAATGCGCCCGGGCGGATGACGTTGGAGACAACGTCGGTCCTCACCTTGGCGAACTGCTCGTTCATGTCCCGCTGCAGCTGAGGCGCCAGATAGGCGCCGATATAGCCAACGAAGATCGCCACCAGGATGCAGACCGCGAGCACCGGACGAAACACCCGCCGCGGTGAAATTCCGGCCGAATTCATGACGACAAGCTCGGAATCGCCGTTGAGTTTGGTCAGCGCGTAGCAGACTGCGATCACCATGGCGATCGGCGCGATCACCAGCATCAGGATCGGCACCAGCAGGCTGGTGATGCGCAGAAAGACCAGGATGGTCTGCCCCTGGTTGGTGATGAGGTCGACCTGACGCAGGATCTGGGTGATCCAGATCACCGCCGTAAGGTTGATCAGTACCAGCAGGAAGGCACCCAGTATGGTGCGGAATATGTAGCGGTCGATCGACCCCATCTGGACCTGTTGGAACTCCGGTTTTCGGCCGCGCGCTGCTGCCTAGCCGTGTTAAGGCGAGATCGCAAGCGCGCCGGCGCCGCGGATGTTATATCCGATCGGCCGTGCGATACGAAGCCTCGGCGGCGCAGCGCAGGGTAAGAGCATTATGACCGACGATTTCAGGCTGATCCGCCGCACCGAACTCGAAACCTATGTCGCGGCGATCTTCGCCGCCGCCGGCGTCGCTCCGCCAATGGCGGCTGACTGGGCCCGCGTCGTGGTGTGGGCGAACCTGCGCGGCGTCGACTCCCACGGCGTGTTGCGGGTGCCTCGCTATGTGGATCTCCTCAAGCGCGGGATGATCAACCCCAACCCCGCCATGCGGGTCGAGCGGTGCTCCGGCGCCATCGCGGTGCTGGAGGCCGATCATGCCCCCGGCGCGGTGGCGATGGCGCGCGCCATGGCGGAGGCGATCGGACGCGCCCGCGAGGTCCATGTCGGCTGGTGCGGCGCGCGCAACATCACCCATGCGGGCGCGATCGGGTACTTCGCCCTGCAGGCGGCGGAAGCCGGCTTCGCCGGCATCGCCATGTGCGCATCGAGCCCGTTGATGGCCTATTACGGCTCGCGCGTCGCTGGCGTGTCGACCAACCCGATCGCCATTGCGGTGCCGGGCCGCAAACGGCGGCCGTTCCTGCTCGACATGTCGACCTCGACGGCTGCGTTCGGCAAAGTGATGAGCGCGAAAGACCGCGGTGCCAAGATCCCAGTGGGATGGGCGATCGACGCCGCCGGCCGCGACACCACCGACCCGAACCGCGTCGCCACCCTGCTGCCGCTCGGCGGTCCCAAGGGCTCGGGGCTGTCGCTGATGATCGAGTGCTTGGCGAGCCTTGCGATCGGCAACCCGCTGATCACGGCGGCGCTCACCGGTCCGGGCGGCGAGAACCCGGTGCTCAACGGCATCGCCGTCGCGGTCGATCTCGCAGCGCTGGGTGACTTCGATCGCTTCACCGCCGAGATCGACGAGCTTCATGATGCAATCGCGGCGCTGCCGCGCGCCGACGGCTTTGACCGCATCCTGCTGCCGGGCGAGCGCGGCGATGCCATCAAGGCGGAGCGCGAGGCCGCCGGCATCCCGGTCACGCACGGCACCTGGACGCGCCTCGCCGCCACCGCCGCGTCGCTCGGCGTCGCACCGCCTTCGTAGGGCGGGTTCTCTTTAACCCGCCATCTTGCTTGTAAGGCGGGCGAAAGGCGGCGGGTTAAAGAGAACCCGCCCTACATCACGCCACTCCGCGCACCGTATCGATCACTCTCGCCGCATCGGCCGGCACTGCGTCGCCGCGCCATGCCACGTGGCCGTCGGGCCGCACCAGGACGAGGCGCCGCTCATAAGGCTTGGCGGCCTCCGCGTTGTCGATATCGCACACCGTCATCGGTACCCGACGCCGGGCAGCCGCCTCCACCAGCGCATCCGTGTCGGTGGCGCCAAAGCGCATCAGCACGAACCCGCGCCCGAACAGGTCGAGGGTCGATTGCGTCGGCGCGAGCCAGGAGTGGGGGGCGCGGTGGCCGGGGCGCGCGGTCGGGACATAGGTCGCGGGCTCATCCGGCGGCGCCGGCGTGCCGTCCGGAATACAGATCGGTAAATCCTCGTAACGGTAGCCGAGCTGGATGCCGATGGTGAACCATTCGCGCCGCATGGTCTCGGTGAATTTCGCCCCGAATGCGCGCCGCGCCGCATCTCCCGCGGGGCCGGGGACGAAGATTTCCGGCGGCGGGAGATTGTCGCGCGGCGACAGCATGCGGGCGAGATTGCCGCCGGCCTCGCGCACGTTGCGCGCCGCGATCGGCCGCCGCTCGGCCTCGTAGGAGGCGAGCAGTTTGTCGCCGCCCCAGCCGTTGAGCCGCGCCTCCAGCTTCCAGGCGAGGTCGACCGCCTCCTGGATGCCGGTGTTCATGCCGAAGCCGCCGGTCGGAGAAAGCTGATGCGCGCTGTCGCCAACCAGAAAAACGCGGCCGGTGCCGTAGCGATCGGCGATCAGCTCGCGGCGCGTCCACGGCATGATCGATTCGATCGTGAACTCGAACGGGCGGCCGACCGCACGCTCGATCGCGACGCGTACGTCGGCCTCGGTGAGCTTGCGATATTCGCGGCTGCCAACGAACGAAAACCGCCAATGGTCTCGACCATCGATCGCCACGATGGTGGCGAAGGTGCCTTCCGGCCCGATGAAGATGAACCGATAGGCCGGCTTGATGGCATGCAGCTGTTCGAGGCCGGCGCAGCGGAAGATTACGTTGGTGGTGTAGGTCAGCACCGTGTTGCCCGAGAGGGTGATGCCAAGCCGCTCGCGGACCGGGCCGCCGGCTCCATCGCAGGCCGCCATGTAGTCGGCCTCGATGGTCTCCTCGGCGCCGGTCGCATGGTCGATCACGCGCGCCGTGATGCCGCCGTCATGCTCGGTGAAGTCCAACGACTCAGTGCGGTAACATCGCGTGACGTGGGGAAACGTGCCGGCAAATCGTGCCAGCACCGGATCGAAGAAATTCTGTGGGCAGCGCTCCCGCTTCTGCGGGCTCTGGGGTGGCGGCTTTTCCTCGCGCGGTGACGGAAACGGCTCGCGGCCCAGCTCATAGCCATTGGCGAGGCTCGTCACCCAGGCATTGTCCTGCGGATAGTCGCGGTTGTAGCCCGCGTCCTCCACCCACGGCACGATGCCCCAGCGCCGGCAGAACTCCATGGTGCGGACGTGAACGATATCCATCCGGGGCTGGGTGATACGGCCGTCGGTCTTTTCGATCACCACGCAGGGAATGCCGCGCCAGCCGAGGTCGCCCGCCATGGCAAGGCCCACCGGGCCGCCGCCGACAATCAGCACCGGCGTTTTCATGCTCTATAACCCCAGAAGCGTCATTTCAGGTCTGCCGCGGCGCGGCATTGGGACGGAGGAAAACCGATGATGAGCACGCCAGAGCGCGATGTGACGCATATACTGCGAGCCCGACACGATGCGCAACGATGGCAGATATGACCAAAAGCAATGCACATCAGCGGCGCAGCATACCGTCGGTCGACACGGTGATGCGCAGCGCCGCCGCGCAGGTGGCGGCGGCCCGATTCGGGCATGCGGCGCTCGTCAACGCGGTGCGCGCGGAACTCGCCGAACTGCGCCGCAGCGGCCTCGAGATCGATGCGGACGGCGCCGCCGGGCTGGCGATGGCCCGGCTCGCGGCCGAAGATGCCCCGCGACTGAAGCCGGTGTTCAACCTCACCGGCACGGTGCTGCACACCAATCTCGGCCGCGCACTGGTCGCCGAGGCCGCGATTGCGGCGTCCGTCGCGGCGATGCGCAACCCGGTCGCGCTCGAATACGATCTCGCCACCGGCCACCGCGGCGACCGCGACGATGTCTTGCGCCCGCTGCTGCGTGAGCTGACCAGCGCCGAGGATGCAACCGTCGTCAACAACAACGCCGCCGCGGTGCTGCTTGTGCTCAACACGCTCGCCAAGGGCCGCGACGCGATCGTGTCGCGCGGCGAACTGATCGAGATCGGTGGGGCGTTCCGGATGCCGGACATCATGAGCCGCGCCGGCGCGCGGCTGCGCGAGGTCGGTACCACCAACCGCACCCACCTCAAGGACTACGCCGAAGCGATGGGGGAGAAGACCGGCGTAGTGCTCAAGGTCCATCCGTCGAACTACCGCATCGAGGGATTCACCGCGCAGGTCTCCGCCGAAACGCTCGCCCCACTGACGCGCCGGCATGGTGTGCCGCTGATCGTCGATCTTGGCTCCGGCACGCTCGTCGATCTCGTCCGCTTCGGGCTCCCGCATGAGCCGACGGTCGCCCAGGCGGTTGCGGCCGGCGCCGACATTGTCACGTTTTCCGGCGACAAGCTGCTGGGCGGCCCCCAGGCGGGTTTCATCGTGGGGCGCGCCGACCTCGTGGCGCGCATCAACCGCAACCCGCTCAAGCGCGCGTTGCGCATCGACAAGACCCGGCTCGCCGGGCTGGAGGCGACGCTCAAACTTTATCGCGATCCCGACCGCCTCGCCGAACGTCTGCCGACGTTGCGCCTGTTGACGCGCCCCGTTGCCGACATCGCCGCCATGGCGCGCCGCATGCAGGGAGCCGTGCAGGTGCAATTGGGGGATGGCTTGGCGGTCGAGGTGGTCGCGTGCGCGAGCGAGATCGGTTCGGGCGCGCTGCCGCGGGAAACGATACCGAGCGCCGGGCTCGCGATCCGGACGGTGGCCCAACGCGGCGCCGGGCAGGCGCTGGCGGCGCTCGCCACTGCGCTGCGCGGCCTGCCGATGCCGGTGATCGGCCGTATCGAGAACAAGGCGCTGATTCTCGACCTGCGCTGCCTGGAGGATGAGGCGGGGTTCGTCGTAAATCTCGGAGCATTGCGACGGCCGGCGGGAGATGACTGATGCTTGCGAGCGACGCACCCGTGATCGTCTCGGCGACAGACGATGCCGACCGCAGCGCTGAGCGCGCAGCGCAACTTTTGACGAGCCTCGATCAATCGGATTTCACGTCGCGCCATGGATGGATCTTCGGGGCGCTGATGTTCGGGCATTTCTTCGACGGCTTCGACCTCGTCCTCATGGGCGTCGCGCTGCCGGGGATCATCGCGACTTTCCACATCTCGCCGGCCGAAGCGGGCTTCCTCGGGTCGAGCGCATTTTTCGGAATGTTCGTCGGCGCCATTGCGATCAGCATGCTGGCTGATCGCATCGGGCGAAAGCGAGCGCTGATGCTCGCCATTCTCGGCTACGGTTTGCTCAGCCTCGCCGCCGCCTTCGTCCAGGATTACACGTCGCTGGTGACGGTGCGGATTGTCGAAGGGCTCGGTCTCGGGGCCGAAGTGCCGCTGGTCTACACCTTCGTCTCGGAGCTGGTGCCGGTGCGCCGCCGCGGTCTGCTGCTCACCGGCAGCGCCTTCTTCTGGCAAGGGTCGAACCTCGTCGCGGCCCTCGCCGCTATTGTCATCATTCCCTGGCTGAGCTGGCGCGGCATGTTCGTGGTCGGCGCGCTACCGGTTCTGCTTCTCCTCGTGCTGTGGCGCCGGCTGCCGGAATTGCCGCGTTACCTCATCCACAAGGGACGTATCGCGGAGGCGGAGGTCCTGGTGCGTGAGATCAGCACGATCAGCCCCGACAAGGTGAAGGTCGATCCGACTCTGCTGCGTCCGCAGCCGCGGGGCGGCCTCGCCGAGATCGTCAGCGGGCGCTACCTGCCGCGCACCATTGGCGTCTGGCTGATGCAGCTTTGCACCGGGTTCGTGGCGCTTGGTATGGGAGTTCTGGCTGCCGTCGATCCTGATCCGCAACGGCTTCGAACTGGTCCACAGCTTCGCGTATACGGCGATCATCAATCTCTGCGCCATGGCGGGGACGACGGTTGCTGCATTGCTCGCCGATCGCGTGAGCCGCCGCGCCAGCCTGACCGTGTTTTCCTTCCTCGGCGGCGTCTTCATGGTGCTGTGGGGCACGGCGACCTCGCCGGATATGATGATTGCGTACGCGGCGCTTGCGGCCTTTTTCGGCCTCGGCGGCAATCTCGGCCTCGTGTTCGGCTACACGCCGGAAATCTATCCGACACGATTGCGCAGCACCGGTTCGGGCTGGGCCACCAGCTTCCAGCGCATCGGCGGCTTCCTTGCTCCCTCGGTGCTCGGCATCCTGCTCAGTGCCCAGGTTTCGAACTTCGCCTTCTTCCTGGTGCTGGGCTGCGTGCTGCTGTTCTCCTCGGTCGTTTCGTTTACCCTGGTTTATGAGACCCGCGGAAAGTCGCTGGAGCAGATCGCAGCCGAACTCGGCCGCTAATCGCCGGCCGGGATGGTTCCGGGCGGCAGGCTCTCGCAATGCGTGGCGATATCGCCCGGCCGCGTCAGCCAGACACGATCGAATTTCGGGTGCGCCAGGATCCGGCGCAGCCCTTTGCGCAGCGCGTTCAGGCGATGCGGCTGGCCCGAGATCATGGTGTGCAGCGAGATCGAGAAGACCAGCGGCGCCTTCTCGCATTGCTCGATCATCTCCTCGAACTGGCGGACAATCGTGTCGACATATTGCAGGACATCCTGATTGAGCTGGCAAATGACCACGAAATCGTTGAGCTCGATCGGATACGGAATGTTGAGCAGCGGCCCCGACCGCGTCCGCAGCCAACACGGCTGATCGTCGATCGGCCAGTCGAGGCTGTAGCGGTAGCCCGCCTCCTTCAGGAGATCGAGCGAGACCTTGCTCTGCGCCATCAGCGGCGTCATCCAGCCGCTGGGCGGCTTGCCTTCGTGGCGCGCAATTGCCTGGGTTGCCTCGGCGATCAGGGCGCGTTCCTCCTCCTCGGGCCGCGCGCCGGGCCGCTCGGAATTGGTGCGACCATGGCCGACGAATTCGTCGCCGCGCTTGCGGATCGCCTCGCACACTTCGGGATGGGTATCGTAGAGGTAGGAGTTGACGAGATGCGCCGCGGGTAACTTCAACTCGTCGAACAGATCGAGAAGCCGCCAGATGCCGATGCGGTTGCCGTATTCGCGCCACGACCAATTGCGGTGGTCGGGCATAGGCAAAGCACTGCCCAGGACGGTCCCGATCTCCATGCCGAAGCCGAAGGTCTCGACATTGACCGCGACATACATTGCGAGCCGCTTGCCGCCTGGCCAGGAATAGTCGCGGCGCTCGGGCAACGCGCTATAGCCGAAACGCTCATGGGTCGGAAGAATCATGCCAGTCCTCCGTCGGTCATTGATCCGACAGGAGCCCTACACTCTCTTGCCTTCTAGCGCATCTGGCTTCCATGCAAAGTCCGCGATTGTTCTGCAGGTTGCAGCGGCCCGTTCCCGTATGCCATCGTCTACGTAGTGGAAGACGCAAATAGCGTTGCCGGAGTTTTTGACCCGTATCCGTGGCACGGCGCTGTGATCCAAGCATGGAAGGGAAGCGCCTCTGGTGGGGCGTCCGGACTTCAAATCCGGGAAGGGCCGCCAGGCGGTCCTTGGTGGGTTCAACTCCCACTCTCTTCCGCCACCTACTTGTTCGTCCACGTTCATCAGTGTTCGCCGGCACCCAGTCAGCTAGCCGCAACATCATGTATATAAATGAAGTTCTTCACAGCACGCCGTGTTTGCATGTTCGTCCTTGTCTTCACGCTCTCGCTCTTTCTTCGCGGCTCCTTGATCACGTCATTAGAATATCCCAGGAATGTTTCGACTAGGTGATCTCGATCCGCCACGTTCATTTCTCACGCTACGTCGCCCTGCTGAACCCAACGTTGTCGCCAATGACCGTGCCCGGTCCGATGGGAAGCGGCTCCGGATTGGCGATGTTGAGCTTCTCGAACCCGATTTTGTCCTTCCACACCTTCCTCAAGAAATCCTCGACGACCTGGATCGTAAGCTGCTCGCCGGGACAGCGACGGTATCCAAAACCGAAGGGCGCGAAGCCGGCATAGTCGCATACGGGCAACGGCTTGCCGTCGACGATGCCGTAGACCGTGCCGAACCCACTATTATTCATGACGGCTTTTCGGCCGTCCTTGACTTCGAATGTCTTTCTGTCGAAGGGACATTGGGCAAAGCCGATCTGTTCACATTTGGCTTCGTCGATCTGGTGACTTGTCGGCACGCTGTTGTAGCGATCGGGGTCGAACTTCTCCGGATTCTTCCAATGCCGTGGGTCGAAGCTTGTGGCTTCATGCGGGGTGACCATGTAGCCATGCCTTTCATAAGGCGGCGTTCTCACTTCTTCGAGGGCCGATATGCTGCCGCCGTTCGGCGAGATTGTTCGAAATAACTCCATTGTGAAACGCTCGAGCGGCGTATATGGCGCGCCGCCTGCCTGGTCGAAGTTGCCTTCCATCGTCCTCTTGAACCAGGCTTGAGCGTCGGGGTCACCGGTATTTTTCCCCAATTTCAGCATGACATTGTAAAGCGTATTGCCCCACTGACTGAATGCAACGAAATTGTGGAAGCATTCGAAGACAACATCCTTGTGTCTGAAGTCCTCGCTTTCTCCACCGTTCTTGATCCAATAGTAAGCGAACGTCTTTTCCGGATTTGCTGTCTTTCCGCTCGCCACATCCGCGAGTCTCTGGTCGATCCATTCCTTCAAAAAGGCGAGGTTGGAACGCACCGACATATAGTTCTCATAGACAATCTTCTGTGTCGGGTCCCGATAGGCGAGGACGGTGTTGAAGCTCTGCCCTATCTGGTGAACTCTTGCCGGAATCGCGGCACCTTTGACGCCCAGGTGCAGATCCCAGTACAGATCGAAGTAGGCCTCCAGATACGGACGCATCAGCGGCCTTCCGGCATTGCGTGGATCCAGCAGCTTGTCGAAAAACTGCACGACCTTGTCGCCGTACATCGGACGATACAAGTCCGGCGTCACAGCCGACATGTAAATCTTCTTCCGGTGATTATCGGGTCCTCGTTTTTCCAAAGCCTGGAGAAAGACCGTGACGCCATCCTGCGGGCTGGGCTTCCAACTCTCGCTGATCAACCCCCAGAGATCATATGGCAAAGCATTCTCTTTGGTGAGTTTCAGGTCGATCATCGGAAGCGACAGCCGCTCCCCGTTATAGGTGCTGACGAAGACATTTGGCACGATCACATTCTCGACATAGGCAGGATCAAAATCTTTGAACTGCGCGCGCAAACGGGCAGCGGCACCCTCCAAATCCCTGGGGGCCAATGGCTGACTGGCGGCTGGCGTATATTGGGAGGCGGCGGGCCCGGGCATTGCTCCCGCGACCGCCGCTGCGCTACCCGCCAAGAACGTTCGTCTTTTCATGGTAACATCCTTCCTTCAGGCGATGGATCGTTTGAGCCACAAAGATCGGTCTCGAATACACACGCAGTACATCCGGAGCCGCCAACAGATTAGGTCGCGCAGACAGCAGTGCGGCGGCTATCGCCGCGTCAGTCACCTCCGGCACGTTCGGTGCCCAAGACACAAGACACAAGCCGCAAGCCGCAAGTTCAAAGCCCCGCTATTGGGCCGGGTTCAATAGGATCAGTTGCAAGACCAAATCTGCTGGTCTGAATTCTCGCGAATGAAAAATATTCCGCCGACCTCGCGCAATAAATTTTGCAGAGGTGAATTGGTGCACGTTCGGATATCGTGGGGGCGAGCGATACGTCGGCCACAGCAAACCCTCCAACAAGGCAGGGACGCTACTGTCAGGTCGCCTTACGACGACGCAAGTGACGCGAGCAAAGTAGTTTGCTCCTCGATCTTCACCTCGTCAAGCAAGGACAGCGGCCGAACTCGTTGTCTTCGCCGCCGGTCGTGCATCAAGTCGCGCGCCGGTGATTGAGTGTGTTGTTTCGTGAAAGATATGCACGTGATCTCGGTAGCGTTTGTAAAAAACTGCGCGCTTTGTTTGGAGCAGAAAACAATTCAATTGCTGTCGTGAAACCTTTAGATTCCGCGGAATATCATCGATTACCAACAGGTTGGCCAGCCGGCGGTGTCGTTTTTGACGGAGCCGTCGAACTGACACTGGTTAGAATGAGACCGCTCGGTGGATCAACGCTGCCATGACCGGACCCAACGTTGAACGAGATCCTGACGTCGAGCCGGATCCGACGCGCGATGTGGCCGGCGTCGAGGCGACACTGCTCCATCCGCTGCTCGACCCGCGTTGGGGCGACGTCGGGGACGACGCCGCGAGCCCGGGGCAAAGGTCGCTTCTGGCGATCGCCGGAAGCCTGCTTGTCGAAATAAGCCTGCCCAAACTGCTGTTCGCCGTGACGGTGTCGCTGCTGCTGCCCGCCGTGCTGCTAGGCACCGCGCCGCTGGTGGCGACCGCCTGGCTCGCCAAGGTTTCCGGAAAGTTTCTGCAACTGACCGAAATCGGCGCCGCCGCGGTACTTGTCATCGTCGTGGCACTCGGATGGCTCGGAGCGCGGCCGCTATTGCGGATAGCCGAGGTCAACTTCTGGTCGCTCAACGCGCTGGCGGTCCAGCCGGGATACGCTTTTTGCCGCGAGGCGCTGCGCCATCTGGCGGAGCGAATGTTCAGCCGCGACTCTACCGTCGCAGAGCGGGCGCGGCTGCGTGCCGCGAGCTCCGCCGGCGCCGGCATAGTCCTGTGCGGATTCGCGGTCCTGATCGGCGTTCTCGTCTGGCCGGCCTCGCGCTGGATCGGGACTGTGACCGACCTCGTATCGCTGCATCTCCTCATCGTCCCCGCGCTTGCCAACGCAGTCGTGCTGGTCTCGGGTTATCTGGCGATCGCCGCGCTGATCTGGGGTTTTGCGGACGCGACCATGGACCAGCCGTTCGACCTCGCCGCATTCGATGCCGTGCCGTCGGGCGCCCGCACGTGGCGCGTCGCTCACCTGTCGGACGTTCATGTGGTCGGTGAGCGATACGGCTTTCGCATCGAAAGCGGACGTGGCGGCGCCCGCGGCAATGATCGCCTGGCGCGCGTCATGGCGCGCATCGCGGCCATCCATTCCGCTCGCCCGCTCGATCTGGTGTTGGTCACCGGCGACATGACCGACGCCGGCCGTGCGACGGAATGGGCCGAGTTCCTGGACGCGACGGCACGGCATCCCGTCCTCGCCGCCCGCATGATCGTGCTACCCGGCAATCACGACGTGAACGTTGTCGATCGCGCCAATCCGGCCCGGCTCGATCTTCCGTTCAGCACCGGCAAGCGGCTACGACAGATGCGGGCGCTTTCGGCGATCGCAGCGGTGCAGGGCGATCGCGTGCGCGTTATCGACTACGGCTCCGGACGACCCGCGCGGACACTCAATGAGGCGTTGGCGCCGCACCGGCGAAGGATCGCCGCCTTCGCGGAGAGTGGCGGATTGCGGCGCTCCGTCGCGCTCGGCGGCGTCTTCGACGATCTGTTTCCGATGATCTTGCCGCCCGACACGGAAGACGGTCTCGGCGTTGCCATCCTCAACTCGAACGCCCAAACGCATTTCTCCTTCACCAACGCGCTCGGAATGGTCTCCGTCGAACAGGCCCGTCGTCTCGCCGCGGCGATCGGGGGATATCCGAAGGCGCGATGGATCATCGCGCTGCACCACCACCTGATGGAATATCCCATGCCGGTGGTGGCGTTTTCCGAACGGATCGGCACGGCGCTCGTCAACGGCAGCTGGTTCGTCCGCAAGCTCACGCCCTTCGCGGCCCGCGCCGTCGTCATGCATGGCCACCGTCACATCGACTGGATCGGCGCGTGTGGGGGCGTGAAGATCGTCTCCGCCCCGTCGCCCGTGATGGGCGCAATCGACGACGCCCCGACGCACTTTCATATTCACACGCTGGCGTCCGGCCCTGACGGGCAACTTCGACTGCTTGCGCCCGAGCGCATTGAGATCGCCGGCCTGGAAGCGCGGTCTACCCGCTAGTGCTGTGTTCCAACGCTTGATTCCCAAAATTGTCGTCGCCCGGCCTTGACCGGGCGATTTAGTAACCACGCAGCTTCGCGTGAGGCACAGCCTCTTCCCATCGGCTGGCCGGTGGTTACTGGATGCCCCGCTTTCGCGTGGCATGACACTGATAAGGTATGAACCGCCAGAGTCACAACACCAGTGTTCAACCCGTCTTGGTCGACGCCGGTCCGCCGAAAAAATCAGCGATCCAGCGGCTCGATGGATGCTGGCCGCAGAACGTCAGGATGGCGAGCGCGATCGGTACGCCGATAAACGTTCCAAACAAGCCCCACAGGTAAGTCCAGAAAAAGATCGCGAACAGGACCAACAAGGGGGAAATGGAGAGCATGTTGCCGGCTACGCGTGGTTCGACATAGCTGCCGACCACGAACTGGATAATATTGAGGCAGACGAATACGCCGAGAACCGCTTGCCAACTGTCGAACTGCGTCATGGCCAGCAACGTTGGAAACAGGGTTGCGATGAAAGGGCCGATGAACGGGATGTAATTGAGCGCAAAGGCGATCACGCCCCATTCGATGGCGAACTGCAGCCCCGTGATCCAGGCGAAGGCGCCAACGAGCAGGCCCGTCACGGCGCTCATCTGCGTTCTCACCTTCATATATCTTCGGAATTTGGCCGCGGTCGCAGCGCTTCCTTCCAGCAGCACGCGCGCTGCCTCCCGGTTGTCGAGCGCCTCGACCTTCCGGCGCATATCGTCGACTTCCAGAAGTCCCAGGACGACGTAGACAAGCGCGATCAGCCAGAAACTGAGTGTGGTGTTGACGCGGCCGGCGGCCTGCTGCGTTGCGCGCAATAACCACCCGACATTGAAATGCTCGGCCCAAAGACCGGCCACCGAGACGCCGTGACCGTCGAGCCACGTCACCACACTGTCATAAAACGCCTGGTAACGACCCGCATCGGTAACGAGCGATCGTCCTACCCGGCCGAACCCCCAGGCGACGAGCGAGGCGAAGGCGAGGCATACCGCGACCGTGACGACGATCGTGATCGCCAGGGCCAGCATCTTAGGCATCCGCGATTGCAAAAAGTGCTGCAACGGCCAGACGATCGCGATGATGAAAAGCGCGAGCACGAGCGGCGCAAACACCGTGCGTGCCTGAGCGGCAGCGGCCGCAACCACAACGGCTGCCATGAGTTCAACGGCGGTCTTGAACGCCGGGCTGGTCGCCATCCCTTGAAATCTTTCGGAATATTGCCGGATTGCGCCGGAGATCGCGGCCAGCATAGGGCGGCCACAGGACCCCGCAAGCCGAAATAAAGTCGCGAAATGCCGTCCGGAAATCGGTCCAAATCAAGCGCTCGCGTCGTGTCCGTCTTTAAGCCCGCAATCTCTCCCTCTTGAAAGAGGGACACGCAGGTGACGGCGGGGGTTGTCGACGCGTAGCGCGCTCCCGCGACCCTTATGTTCCGTTTGTGCTAAACGCCATTGACTCAAATCGTCGGCAAGTCGCCGGCCTCGATCAAAAAATGGTGATGGTCCCGGCACGGGTTTTTCTGTATTCTGCGCGCGGGACGTTGGGAGGCTCTCGCTTTAGAGGAACCGCCATGACCAGCGCTTCAGACACCGCGATAACATCCCACGCCGGACCCGGAACTGCGCCGCTGCGCGCCAAATGGGGCTGGATCGTCGCACTCGGCGTCGTCTATCTGATCGCGGGATTGATCGCGCTCGGCAGCGTCGTCGCGGCGACGGTCGCGAGCGTTCTTGTCGTCGGCGTCATGATGATCATCGCAGGCGTGGCCGAGGTGTTCAACGCATTCCAGGTCAAGAGCTGGGGCAAGTTCCTGCTCTGGGCCCTCCTGGGCGTGCTCTACGTCGTCGCCGGCTTCGTCACCTTCGAGAATCCTCTGCTGGCGGCTGCGGTGCTGACGCTGTTGCTCGGGGCGACGTTGGTCGCCTCCGGCATCATGCGCATCGTTCTGGCCTTCGGCATGAAACAGGAAACACCCTGGATCTGGGTTGTGTTATCCGGAGTGATTACGCTTCTGCTCGGGCTCGTCGATTCTGGCGCACTGGCCCGTCTCAAGTTTGTATATCCTCGGGGTGTTCCTCGGCATCGATCTCATCATGGCCGGCGCGGGCTGGATCGGGCTCGGCTTTGGACTGCGAAACCGCGGCCCCGCATGATCATCGCCCCAATCGTCGCGCGCGGTTCCGATGATCGGATGGTTGAACGACGCGGGGTTTTGACCAGGGGAGCACGCGCATGCGCTGGATCTGTCTCGCCACCATTATTCTGTTCGCCGCCGCGACGCTGATCTTCGCCCTGCAAAATCTTGAGATTGTCACGATGTCCTTCCTCGGCTTCAGCGCGCGAGCGCCGCTCGCGCTACTTGTCGCCGTCATCTACTTCCTTGGTGCGGCGACCGGCGGCAGCCTGCTTGCGCTGCTGCGCCGATCCTACCAAGGCACAAGACGAAGCATGCACTCGTCCTGAATTTAATGTCGTTGATCGGAGCCACCCGGGGGGAAGACGATGCCTTCAGCGACATCGGATGAAGCGGGACGTGAACCCGTTTTGGTGGACCTCGCTCTGCAGGGCGGCGGCTCCCACGGGGCATTCACCTGGGGCGTACTTGACCGGCTGATCGAGGAGCCGTGGCTCCGCATTGAGGCGATCTCCGGCACCTCGGCTGGGGCGATGAACGCAGTCGTGCTGGCGGACGGATGGATGCAAGGTGGCGCCGAAGGCGCCCGCGCTTCACTGGATGCCTATTGGCGGCGCGTGTCGCGCGGCGCGGCGTTCAGCCCCCTGCAGCGCTCGCTGCTCGATCGGCTGATGGGCCGCTGGACGCTCGATGCCTCTCCCGCCTATCTCGCCGTCGACCTGATGACGCGGATGCTATCGCCCTACGATCTCAATCCGCTCGGCCTCAACCCGTTGCGCGACATCCTCGCCGAGAGCGTCGATTTCACTCATCTTGCCCTCTCGCCGGTGAAGCTTTTCATCACCGCGACCAATGTGCGCACCGGCCGGGGGCGCATCTTCCGCAATGCCGAGATCACGGCGGATGTGCTCTTGGCCTCGGCGTGCCTGCCGACCATGTTCCAGGCGGTAGAGATCGACGGCGAGTCCTATTGGGACGGCGGCTACGCCGGCAATCCGACCATCACGCCGCTCGTTCGCGAAAGCGACGCGCAGGACACCATCCTGGTGCAGATCAATCCGCGCGAACGGCCCGAGACGCCGCGCACCGCGAGCGAGATCCTCAATCGCCTCAACGAGATTTCCTTCAACTCGCCCTTAATGAAGGAGTTGCGCATGATCGCGCTGCTGCGCCAGGTCGCCGATCCGGGCAGCGGTGAGGGCGCGCGCTGGGCCGGGATGCGTACGCACAGCATCAAGAGCGATCAACTCGCGGCGTTCGGCGCCTCCTCGAAGCTCAATGCCGAGTGGGAGTTCGTGACGCTGTTGAAAGAAGAGGGGCGCAAGAGCGCGAGCGCATTCCTCGCGGCCCACGGCAAGGACATCGGCAAGCGCTCCACCGCGGATATCGACGTATTGCTGGCGGAGTGCTGAGGCAATGATTCTGCTCGGTCTCCTCGGCATCCTGCTCGGTCTCGGCCTTTTGATTGCGCTCGCCTTCCGGGGATGGAGCGTGCTGCTGCTTGCGCCCCTCGCCGCGCTGATAGCGGCGTCCTTTTCAAGCGAGCCGCTGCTTGCCCACTGGACCCAGACCTTCATGGGCAGCGCGGCAAGCTTCCTCGCCCAGTTCTTTCCGCTCTTTCTACTCGGTGCGCTGTTCGGGAAGCTGATGGAGGACAGCGGCTCGGTTGCCGCGATCGGAACCTTCATGACGGAGAAGCTCGGCGCGCGGCGGGCTATG
The DNA here is from genome assembly GCA_963747835.1 of uncultured Alphaproteobacteria bacterium. GTDB lineage: Bacteria > Pseudomonadota > Alphaproteobacteria > Rhizobiales > Xanthobacteraceae > JAJPKK01. Next base: position 406,953 of record CAVVGO010000007.1, on the reverse strand, counting down.
CTCGCGGTCGTGCTCGCCGGCGCACTCGTCACTTATGGCGGCGTCAGCCTGTTCGTCGCCTTCTTCGTGCTGGCGCCGATGGCGCAGCAGTTGTTTCGTTCCGCCGGCATCCCGCGGCGTCTCATGCCGGCGGCGATCGTGCTTGGCACCTCGACCTTCACCATGTCGGCGCTGCCCGGGACGCCGTCGATTCAGAACGCCATTCCGATGCCGTTCTTCGGCACCACGCCGTTCGCGGCACCCGGTCTCGGCATCGTGGCATCGCTGATCATGCTCGGCTTCGGCCTGTGGTGGCTCAATCGCGAAGAGGCAATCGCGAAGAAAAGCGGCGAAGGCTTTGGCGACGGCGCACCGATGCCGGCCGAGCGGCTCGCCACCGATGAGACACTGCGCGAGCGCGCCACCATGGCGCGCGAGTTCGATCCGGCGGAGATCGCGCATGGCAAACCGACCGACACGCCGCCGCCGGTGGTGCTGGCCGCGCTGCCGCTCATCGTCGTGATCGCGGTCAATCTCGCGATGTCGCTGTTCATCCTGCCGGCGCTCGACACGCGTTATCTCGCCGAATCCCGCTTCGGCGAAACCTCGCTCGCTGCCGTCGGTGGCGTTTGGGCGGTGATCACGGCGCTGGCCTGTGCGATCGCGACCGCCCTCGCCGTCACCTATCGACGTTTGCCGGCGCTCCGCGCGACCATGGATGCCGGCGCCAATGCCTCCGTGCTGCCGGCGGTGAGCGTGGCGAGCCTGGTCGGCTTCGGTGCGGTGGTGGCGGCGATGCCCGCCTTCGGCGTGGTACGCGACGCCGTGCTCGGCCTCGGCGGCGGACCGCTGGTGTCGCTTGCAGTCGCCACCAATGTGCTCGCGGCGCTCACGGGTTCTGCGTCGGGAGGGCTGACGATCGCGCTCGACGCGCTCGGGGCGACGTACATGTCGCGTGCGGCGGAGATCGGGCTTGATCCGGCGCTGTTGCATCGCGTCGCGGTGATCGGTTCGGGTACGCTCGACAGCCTGCCGCACAACGGCGCGGTGGTCACGCTGCTCGCAGTCTGTGGCTCCACGCACCGCGAAAGCTATCGCGACATCGTCATGGTCGGCATCGTTGGCGCCATCGTGGCACTCGCCGCCGTAATCGTGCTCGGCTCCCTGTTCGGCTCCTTCTGACTTGAGGCCGCCACTGGAGATGCGGGTTGGATCGTAGGTATCCGGCGGTAAGCGACAATAAGTGATTGCTACAGTGCCATGTCGTGCGGACACGCTCTTCCGCCACGCGTTTTTCTGTGCCCGTCTTCCGAGGGGGTGCAGGATGGGGGCTTCCCGCGAACCACCCGGAAAGTTGACGGAGCTACGCTCCGGCTAGGCATACCAGCGCGTCACGCATGCGGGTTCCAACTGGCCGAGAAACCGGCCACAATACGCCCATGATCAACGACACGCTCATCCCAGCCGCCGACGCGCTCGCCCTTGCCGAGAACCGCGATACGCTCGCCCTGATGCGCGAGGCCGCGCGGCGGCGTGACGATCGCCGTGGCGCGGTCATCACATATTCGCGCAAGGTGTTCATCCCGCTGACCCATCTGTGCCGCGACAGTTGCCACTATTGCACCTTCGCGCAGCCGCCGCGTCGCGGCGGGGCCGCCTTCATGTCGGCTGAAGACGTGCTTGTGGTGGCGCGGGCCGGGGCGCGGGCGGGGTGTACCGAGGCGCTGTTCACGCTTGGCGACAAGCCCGAACTGCGTTACGCGGCGGCGCGTGCCGCGCTCGATGCGTTCGGGCATCGCACCACGCTCGACTATCTGCGCGCCATGGCGGCGCTGGTGCTCAACGAAACCGGGCTGCTGCCCCATCTCAATCCCGGCGTCATGAGCCGCGACGACATGGTGGCGCTGCGGCCGGTCGCGGCCTCCATGGGGCTGATGCTGGAGAGCGCGGCGGACCGGCTTTCCGCACGCGGCGGCGTTCATTTCGGCTCGCCCGACAAGAAGCCCGCGGCGCGACTCGCCACCATCGCGGCGGCGGGCGAACTTGCGATCCCGTTCACCACTGGCCTGCTGATTGGTATCGGTGAGACGCGGCGCGAGCGTATCGAGGCGCTGCTGGAACTGCGCGCGCTCCACGCGGCGCACGGCCACATCCAGGAAGTCATCATCCAGCCGTTCCGCGCCAAGCCCGGCACCCGCATGGCGGCGAGCCCCGACGCGTCCGACGACGAGTTGTTGTGGACGCTCGCGGTCGCCCGCATCGTGCTCGGCGGCGCCATGAACATCCAGACGCCGCCGAACCTTGCGCCGAAGCTGCTCGATGCCGCGATCGACGCCGGCATCAACGACTGGGGCGGCATCTCCCCGGTGACGCCCGACTTCGTCAATCCGGAAGCGCCGTGGCCGCATGTGGATACGCTGGCTGCCGCGATGGCGTCGCGCGGGCGCACGCTGGTGCAGCGGCTGCCGGTCTATCCGGACACCATGCGTGACGTCACCCGATGGCTCGATCCCGCGATCCGAACGGCGATGCTGCGTGCGAGCGACAGCGAGGGCTTTGCGCGGGGCGATTCCTGGTCGCCCGGACAGCACATCGCGCCTGTGGTCGCGCTTCCCAGACCGCCCACCCTTTTGCCCGGCGCACCGCGCCACGGCACGCTCGACCGCATCCTGGCGCGCGCCGAAAGCGGCGCGGCGCTTGCAGAGCCCGAAATCGTCGCGCTGTTTGCGGCGCGCGGGGACGACTACCACTATGTCTGCGCTGCCGCCGACCGGCTGCGGGCGCGCAGCGTCGGCGACACCGTCACGTATGTGGTGAACCGCAACATCAACTACACCAACGTGTGCTCCTATCGCTGCGCGTTCTGCGCCTTCTCCAAAGGTAAGGCGGCGGCCCATTTGCGCGGCGCCGCCTACGATCTCGATCACGACGAGATCGGCCGCCGGGTCGAGGAGGCATGGGCGCGCGGCGCCACCGAGGTCTGCCTGCAGGGCGGCATCCATCCGGACTACACGGGCGACACCTATCTGGCGATCCTGCGCACCGTGAAGGCGGCGGTGCCGGCGATGCACGTCCATGCGTTCTCGCCGCTCGAAGTGCGCCACGGCGCTGCCACGCTCGGCGTTCCGGTGCGCCGTTTCCTGGAAAGGCTGCGCGATGCCGGCCTCGGTACCTTGCCCGGCACCGCCGCCGAGATCCTCGACGACGCGGTGCGCGCCGTCATCTGCCCGGACAAGCTCACCACCGCGGAATGGCTCGAGACCATCGCGACCGCCCACCTCGTCGGATTGCGCACCACCGCCACCGTGATGTTCGGCCACGTCGAGGGACTCGCCCATTGGGCGCGCCATCTCGCGGCGCTCCGCGACCTTCAGGCCCGCACGGGCGGCCTGACCGAGTTCGTGCCGCTGCCGTTCGTGCACATGGAAGCGCCGATCTACTTCAAGGGCGCGGCGCGACAGGGCCCGACCTTTCGCGAGGCGATCCTGATGCACGCGGTGGCGCGGCTCGCGCTCCATCCGCTCATCGTCCACATCCAGGCGTCGTGGGTGAAGATGGGTCAGGAGGGCGCGCGCGCCTGCTTGCAGGCGGGTTGCGACGATCTCGGCGGCACGCTGATGAACGAGAGCATTTCGCGCGCCGCCGGCGCCGCCCACGGCCAGGAACTGCCGCCCGCCGAAATGGAGGCGCTGATCACGGCCGTCGGACGACGGCCGCTGCAGCGCACCACGCTCTACGAACCGGCGCCCGCCGAGCGCCGTCACGCCGCGTCCGGTGCCGCCGCGTTGCTGCCGGTAGTGCAGACGCCGGCAAAGCGGCGATCGAACCTTCAGCTTCAGCGAGCGACCCAATGAACGCCGCCCGGTTTTCAGCGATGCTGCGCTTTTTCTCCCGCCCCCCTTGTGGGGTTCCCACAAGGGGGAGGGGAGAAGACGCGGTGCTTCCGACGCGATTTGTTCCGTCATGACAACCAAGCCCATCACCATTGCGGTTCTCGGCGGCACCGGGCAGGAGGGCGGCGGCCTTGCGTTGCGCTTTGCCCGCGCCGGCCATCGCGTCATCGTGGGATCACGCGATGCCGCGCGTGCCGCCGCAGCGGCGCACGAGATGAATGGCGTGCTCGGCCGCGACGCCATGACCGGCGCCGCCAACCGGGCCGCGGCCGGCGCGGCGGAGATCGTGGTGCTGGCGGTGCCGTATGGGGCGCAACGCACGACCGTCGAAGAGGTGCGCGACGCTCTGCGCGGCAAGATTTTGGTCGACGCCACCGTGCCGTTGATGCCGCCCAAGGTGGCGCGGGTGCAGCTTCCCGCCGGCGGATCGGCGGTCGCGGCGATCCAGGCACTGCTCGGCGACGAGGTGCGGGTGGTCTCGGCGTTCCAGAATGTGTCGGCGCATCACCTGCGCGATCTCGATCACGAGGTTGCCTGCGACGTGCTCGTCTGCGGCGATGACGTGGCGGCCCGCGAAACCGTGATCGGGCTCGCGGCTGATATCGGGCTCACGGCCTATCATGCCGGCGTGCTCTCCAACTCTGCCGCCGCCGAAGCGCTCACCTCGGTGCTGATCGCCATCAACATGCGCTACAAGAGCCCCGGCGCCGGCATCCGCATCACCGGCGTACCCGCCCCGAAGGCGGATTGACGAGAGACAACCAACCGCGAGACAGCAACCGCGGGACCCGGTGGCTTTGCCCATTCCACCCGCTATAATCCCACCAAATCGCGACATCTGGGAGGAGCATTCCATGAAGGAACTCATCAAGCAGTATCTCGACGACGGCGTGTCCCGGCGGGAGCTCATGACCGGATTGAGCGCGCTCGGCATGAGCACGGTCGCCGCCAACGCCATGGCGCAATCGCTGTCGCCGGCGGCGTCCGCGCCAGCGAGCGCGATGCGCGAGGTGCAGGGCAGCGGCGGCGTGCTGTTCGTGGCGCAGCTCAAGGCCGCCGGCGTCAAATACGTGTTCTTCAATCCCTCCACCGGCGACTACCCGATCTTCGACGCGCTCCTCGACGAGCCGAGCATCCAGTGCATCAAGGGCGTGCACGAAGGCGCCGTAGTCGCCATGGCGGACGGCTATGCGCGCGCGACCGGGAAGCCGGGCGTCGTGATCATCGCCAATGTCGGCCTTACCAACGGCATGACCCAGATGATCAACAGCTGGAAGGATCAGATCCCGCTGCTGGTCGCGGTCGCGTCGGTCGAGCAGGATCTGATGGGCCGCGATCAGCTCCAGGAAGCCGAATTCCACGAGGCGATGACCACGCCGATCACCAAATGGACATGGGTCGCCAAGACAACTGCCGGCATTCCGGAAACCCTGCGGCGCGGACTGAAGTTCGCCTCGACCCCGCCGTGCGGCCCGGTGTTCCTGTCGCTGCCGAACAACATTTTGCGCGATGAGGGCAAAGCCGCGATCTGGGACCAGGCGAAGTTCGACGTTCCCATGCGGGTGCGCCCCGACAAGGAGGATGTCGAGAAGGCGGCGCGGCTGCTGATCGAGGCGAAGAACCCGCTGATGGCGGTTGGCGACGAGATCACCTGGTGCCATGGCGAGAAGGAAGCGGTCGAACTCGCCGAATTGCTGGGCCTGCCGGTCGCCTCCCAGGGCGGCGGCGCGCTCGGGTTCTGGTCGAAGCCGTTCCCGACCCGGCATCCGCTCTATATCGGGGCGCAACTGCGCGACATGCGCTTCCCGGGCAAGCCCGACGTTCTCCTCAACCTCGGCAACCGCTACGGCGAGCGCGCTGCGCCGGGCACCACCCTGATCTCGATCCGGCTCGACCCGACGAGCCTCGCGCGGACGGCGCCGGTCGATCTCGGCATGGTTGCCGATCTCCGCCTCGCCGCCGCCGATCTCGTCGAGGCAATCAAGAGCCTCGCGACAGCGTCGCGTCTCAAGGACATTGCCGAGGAGCGCGGCGCGCGGGTGCGCGCCTATACGGCCGAGATGCTCGATTTCCGCATGAAGATCGCGCACGAGAATGCCGACCGCACGCCGGTGACCCTGTCGCGCATCGGCCTCGAGCTCGAGAGCGCGCTCGCGCCCGACACCTGCTACGTCTGCGACGTCGATTCCGGCAAGGCGATCGACCCGCTGCTGGCCTTCGGCGGCACCGACAAGAAATATTTCGCGACCGGCCCGAACATTCTCGGATGGGGCATGGCGGCGGCGTTCGGCGTCAAGCTGGCGCGGCCGGATCAGCCGGTGGTTTCCGTCGTCGGCGACGGCAGCTTTTGCTTCTCGGGACCGCAGCCGCTGTGGAGTCAGGCGCGTTACCAGGCGCCGATCATGAACATCGTGCTGAACAACCGCAGCTATAACAACGAGCGCAACCGCATCTGGCACTTTGGCGGACGCCAGTTCGCGACCGGCCGCGACATGACTTGCTACAACGGCAGCCCCGACGTCGATTTCGTCAAGGCCGCCGCCGCGTACGGGGTCGAAGGCGAGGCCGTCAAGGAGCCGGGCGAACTCAAGGCCGCGATCGGCCGCGCCCAGCGCGTCATCGCGGACGGGCGGCCCTATCTGCTCGACATCCTCACCGGGCGCGACGGCATCGGAACGGCCTCCACCTGGTATTCGCCCTATTCGATCGCGGACAACCGCACCAGGAGAGTTTGATGCAGCGGTCTTTCGGGGCGCTAGCAGCCGCGATCCTCACCGGAGCGCTGACGGCTGCAACGCTTGCCATCACGCTGCTGGCCGGCGCGTCGCCCGCCGGCGCGCAGGGCGCAGCGCGCGCGTTGCCGGCGGGCGAGGGGCGCGACGTGGTGGCGGTGGCCTGCTCGCAGTGCCACCCCTTGAACGTCGTCATGTCGTTGCGCGAAGGGCCGACCGGCTGGCGGCGTCATGTCACCAACATGGTGACGCGCGGCGCCCAGTTGACGCCGCACGAGGCCGACACCGTGGTCACCTACCTGTCGACGGCTTTCGGCGTCGGCTCGCCGCCGGCCGGCGCCGTGGCGGTGACATTGCCGCCCGGCCCCGGCAAGGAACTGGTCGAGACCCGATGCACGCTCTGCCACGATCTCGAAAGGGTCGCGGTGGTCAAGCGGCAAAAGTCCGATTGGCCGGTCCTCGTCGCCAACATGGTGGGCCGCGGCGCGCCGGTAAGCCCCGAGGAGGCGCAAGCCATCACATCCTATCTGGCCGCGCATTTCGGCGGCGGCTGAGCACGGGTGGGCGCCTCGGCCACGCCACACGAGATCGTCAAAACACGCAGGTAAAAACACGCAGGAGGAAGTTCATGAAACGTGGGTTCGTCGCCAGCCTGGCGCTGGCGTTCATTGCTGTCACAGCCTTTTCGTATTCGCAGCGGGCGGCCGGCCAGGCCGACGCCGGCTGGACCACCCTGTTCGACGGTTCCAACCTCGACAACTGGACCCCGATCGGGGACGCCAACTGGCGGATCGCGGACGGCGCCGTTCAGGCCGACAAGGGCAACGGCTTCCTGGTCTCCAAGAACGCCTATACGGACTATCAGATCCGGGCCGAGTTCTGGGTCGATTCCGACGCCAACAGTGGCATCTTCATCCGCTGCACCGATCCCGCCAAGGTCACCGCCGCGAACGCCTACGAGGTCAACATCTTCGACAAGCGGCCCGACCCGAGCTATGGCACCGGCGCAATCGTCAACGTCGCCAAGCCCTCGACCTACCTCAAGGCCGGCGGCCAATGGAATACCTACGAGATCACCGTCAAGGGCCCGAAATTCACCGTGGTCCTCAACGGCACCAAGACCGTCGACGGCGCCGAGAACAGCGAGCACGCCACCGGCCGCATCGCACTTCAATACGCGGCCGGTATCGTCAAATTCCGCAAGGTGCAGATCAGGCCGATTTGACGGGGCACTACGCCCTCCCGGATTTCAGGGAGGGCAGGGGCGGGGCCTTTTGCCCGGCCGGCGGTGCCGCCCTGCGGTGCGGCCGGCTTTGCGGCGCGGCCACAGCCCCCCTTCAAACCTCGCCTCAGCAGGCGTATCGTCCAGGCGAACGAATTACCGAATGCCGGGCGTTCCCGGCCAGAAGGGGCCCCGCATGAAGACCACCACATTCGCCGCCGCCGTTGCATTGTCGGCGGCCGTTATCAGCCTAACCGGCGCCGCGCGCGCGCAGAGCCTGTTCCTGGATGGTGACATCGTGCGCGGCGCCCAGGCGGGCGCGCCGGGGCCGGTCTGCGTGCTCAGCAATCAGTTCAAGCACCTGGAAAAGGTCGTGTTCCGGTTCCGGGTGCGCGACCAGAGCGGCAAGCTGCTGGACGACAAGGAGGTCAAGAGCCTCGTGGTCGAACTTGCCGATGGGCAGAAAATCCAGGGCTATTACGGCGGCCACCCGCCCGAGAAAGCCACCGATTATTTCTGGGTGGCGGTGTGGGTCATTCCGGCGTCGTACCCGAGCGGCACGTTCCGCTACAAGGCGACCGCCGTCGACGTGGAGGGCCACGCGCAGGTCTGGGAACCGGTCAAGCGCGTGACGTCCGACCTCCAGGTGATGGCGGGCGAGATCGAGTTCAAGAAGCCCTGACGCCTCGACTTTCCGCGCGCCAATCCATACAAAGGGAAGAGGTCCCGCCCGCCATAGCGCGAAGCCGGGCCAATCCCGAGCGCGCCCATGAACCGCATCACACCACGTCGCCCGTCGTCACCCATTGACCAGCCACGCATCAACCGGGCGAAGCGCTGGCCCTTCATCGCACTGGCAGGCCTCGCCGCCATTCTCCTCGCGTTACCGGCAGGCCGTGCCGCAGCCGAACCGGTGTTCGCGTTCGCCACCACGCCCGGCAAGCTGCCCAAGACCGTGGTGCCGGTCCATTACGCGCTCGATCTCGCGCCCGACCTCGACACGCTCGCGTTCCGCGGCTTCGAGACGGTCGACATCGATGTCCTGGAGCCGACCGACCGGATCGTTCTCAACGCCGTCGACCTGACGATCGAAACAGCCGCGCTCGCGGACGGTGCCGGGCAGGCGACCGCGATCGTTCCTGACGCCGCCGCCCAGTCCGTGACCCTCACGTTTCCGCGCACGCTTACCCTCGGGCCGCACAAGCTCACGGTCGCCTTCACGGGCCGCATCAACCGGTTCGGCCGCGGCCTGTTCATGGTCGACTATCCGACCGGCGACGGACGCAAGCGGATGATATCGTCCCAGCTTGAGCCCGCCGACGCGCGCCGCATCTTTCCGGGTTGGGACGAGCCCGCCTTCAAGGCGACCTTCGCGCTCACCGTGACGGTGCCGCAGGATTTCCTCGCGGTGTCCAACACGCCGGTCGCCCGCGAGGAGCCGGTCGGCAACGGGGCGAAGCGCGTCGCGTTCCAGCCGACGCCGCGCATGTCGAGCTACCTGTTCGTGCTTGCGGCCGGCGAGCTTGAACGCATTACAGCCGATGCCGGCGGCGTCACCGTCGGGGTCGTGACCACGCGCGGCAAGAGCGCGTCCGGCCGTTACGCCCTCGATAGCGCGGTGCAGCTTCTCGCCTACTACAACGATTATTTCGGCGCCCCCTATCCGCTTCCCAAGCTCGATCTGATCGCGGTTCCGGGCGGCTTCGGCGGAGCCATGGAGAACTGGGGCGGCATCACGTTCTTCGAAAGCCGGCTGCTGTTCGATCCGGCGACGAGCGCCAGCGATGCGCAGCGCGGCATCTTCAGCATCTTGGCCCACGAGATGGCGCATCAATGGTTCGGCGACCTCGTCACCATGGGGTGGTGGGACAATCTCTGGCTCAACGAGGGTTTTGCGAGCTGGATGCAGGCAAAGTCCGCCGAGGCGCTGCATCCGGATTGGCAGACCTGGCTCAACGGCAACGGCTTCAAGCAGGCTGCGCTGAGCGAGGATGCCCGCCGCACGACCCATCCGATCCAGCAGCCGATCGCCAACGAAACCGAGGCGATGACGGCGTTCGATTTCATCACCTATGCCAAGGGCCAAGCGCTCATCCGCATGGTGGAGAATTATCTCGGCGAGGACGCCTTCCGCGCCGGCATCCGGGCCTATATGCAGCCAGCACGCGCTCAGCAACACCACGACGGCCGACCTGTGGGGCGCGCTTGAGGCGGCATCCGGCAAGCCGGTGACCGCGATCGCGGCTGCCTATACGGAGCAGGCCGGCGTGCCGCTGGTCGATCGTGCAGGCGCGCTGCGTCGACGATGGCCAGCACATCGCGCTGCGCCAGGAGCGTTTCACGGTCCACGATCCCGACCCCAAGGTGCTGCGTTGGAAAGTGCCGGTGATGCTCGGCGTGGTCGACGGCGCCGCCATCGGCGGCAAAGGCGCGGGTCCGTGCTGCTCGACGGCACCGGCGAGATCGACGGCGGGACGCTGCGCGCGCCGGTCAAGCTCAATCTCGGCGACGCCGGCTACTACCGGGTGCAATATGATGCCGCGAATCTTGCGGCGCTCGCCGCGTTCGATCGCCCGCATGGCGCCTGCCGACCGGGTCAATCTCCTCTGCGATGACTTGGGCGCTGGTCGAGGCCGGCCGCGCCGCACCGGCGGGCTTCTTCGATCTCGTCGACCGCCTGCCGGCGACGACAACCGGGCCGTCGTCGAGCAGATCATCCGCACCCTGATCCGGTCGATCATCTGGAATGGCATCGGCCCGAGCGGGCAGCCTTCCACGCCTATGCGCGCGCGGCGCTGCAGTCAGGCATTCGACCGGCTCGGCTGGGACGCGGCGGCGGGCGAGCCTGCGGATCGCACCCTGCTGCGATCGCGGCTCATCGGTGCGCTCGGCGACGTTCGGCAGACGAAGCCGATCATCAACGAGGCGAAGCGGCGCTTCGCGCTTTTCGTCGAAGGACCCGGCCTCGCTGCCCCCCGATTTGCGCGGAACGGTCACGGCACCTTGTCGGCCGCTATGCGGACCGCGCCACCTACGATACCCTTCTGGCGCTCGGCCGCCAGCACCACCAATACGGCCGAGCGGGTGCGCTACTACGGCGCGGCCGCAAGCGCGCGCGACGAGGCCCTTGCGAAGGAAACGCTCGCCATCACGCTGACCGACGAGCTTCCGACGACCCTCGTCGGCACCTGATTTCGCAGGTCGCCTCACAAGGCGAGCATCCCGACCTCGCCTGGACCTTCCTGCAGAGGAATTTCGACGCGCTTGCCGCCAAGCAGGGGCCGTCCTTCCGCGACAATTTCGCCGTCGAACCTGCTGGGCGATTTCACCGACGCCGCGCACGCCGCCGAGCTCGCGAATTTCGCCCCCGCGCACGCGACTTCCGGCGGCCGGCATCGTCGCGGCGCGCGCCTACGAGCGCATCATGGCGGACGTTGATTTCTCCGCAAAGCAATTGCCGGCGGTGGACGATTGGGTGAGGCGGCACGCGGCGCGGCCATAGCGTCTACGACCCGCAGCCTGGATGCGGTGGGCGTAAACGAGGACGCGCGTATGCGATACAGGTTTTGGCGGAGGATATTAGAGCGGATCCCGATGATGTTGAACCGCCTCTCCGAGTCATGGCCGGGCTTGTCCCGGCCATCCACGCCTTTCTCGCTGAACCGTCCTAGGAAGACGTGGATGCCCGCGACAAGCGCGGGCATGACGATCGAGAGAGGTGATTCGATCGCATCGAAACATGCTCTAGAGGCGCCGCGTCGTCGTAACAAAAAGGCTGAGCGGAAGGATCGAGCGCTTAGCCACCATGAGATTTTCTCGGCGGGAAATGTAGGCGCTGAGCCATCCGCAAAATATCTTGAAAGCTTAACCGTTCTAGACAACGTAATTCGCGAACCCGTGATAAAGTTCACGTCCTGTTCAAAGGGCTTCAAAAATCTACGAAATGAACTTTGAGCACGGCCTACCCCGCCGTCCTGCCACCGCTCAATGTCCGCCCGACGGCGTCCTTCCAGGCGGCGAGCTTGCGCGCGCGCGTCGCCGGCGTCCATCACGGCGGTGAAGCGGCGGTCGAGCGACCAGCGCGTCGCGAAAGCTTGCGGCTCCGGATAAAGGCCCGATTGCAGCCCGGCCAGGTAGGCGGCGCCGAGCGCGGTGGTTTCCAGGATGACGGGACGGTCGACCGGCGCGCCGAGGATGTCGGCGAGCCGCTGCATGGTCCAGTCGGACGCCACCATGCCGCCGTCGACGCGCAGCACGGTGTCGGCGCAGCCTGCAGCGCCGCAATCGGCCCGCATGGCGTCGACGCAGGTCGAGGGTCTGGAAGCACACGCTTTCGAGCGCCGCGCGCGCGAGTTCGTTCGGCCCGGTGGCGCGGGTCAGGCCGAACAGCGCGCCGCGCGCCTCGGCATCCCAGTAGGGCGCGCCGAGACCCACGAAGGCCGGCACCAGCACACGTCCTGGCCCGGATCGGCCGCTGCCGCCATGGCGCCGGTCGGCGGCGGCGGACGGCACGATGCCGAGCCCGTCGCGCAGCCATTGCACGGCGGCGCCGGCGATGAAGATCGCGCCTTCGAGGCCGTACACGGTCTCGCCCGTCGAGCCGATACGCGATGGTGGAGAGCAGCCGGTTGCGCGAGGCGACCACGCTGCGCGCCGGTGTTGAGCATGGCGAAGCAGCCGGTGCCGTAGGTCGATTTCATCATGCCGGGCTCGAAGCAGGCCTGGCCGATCAGCGCCGCCTGCTGGTCGCCGGCAATGCCGCGGATCGGGATCGCGCCGCCGAACAGCCGCCGTGGTGCCGTACTCGGCCGCGCAGTCGCGCACCTGCGGCAACAGCGCGGCGGGCACGCCGAACAGCGCGCACAGTTCGCGCGCTCCAGGCATTGGCGTGGATATCGTAGAGCGCGGTGCGCGAGGCGTTGGTGGCGTCGGTCGCGTGCACGGCGCCGCCGGTGAGGCGCCACAGCAGGAAGGTATCGACGGTGCCGAAGGCGAGCTCGCCGCGCTCCGCCTTCGCCCGCGCGCCCGGCACGATGGTCCAGCAGCCAGGCGATCTTGGTGGCGGAGAAATAGGGATCGAGCAGCAGGCCGGTGCGCGCCGACGACCAGCGTCTCGTGGCCGGCGTCCTTGAGCGCGTCGGCACAGCGCGGCGGTGCGGCGGTCCTGCCAGACGATGGCGTTGTGGATCGGCTTGCCGGTGGCGCGATCCCACACCAGCGTGGTCTCGCGCTGGTTGGTGATGCCGATCGCCGCGATGTCGCGGCGCGTCGAGGCCGGCCTTGGCGATCGCCTCGCGGCCGGTCGCCAGCACGGTGCGCCACAGATTCCTCCGGATCGTGCTCGACCCAGCCGGGACTGCGGGAAGTGCTGCGGAATTCCTGCTGCGCGATGGCCGCGACGGTGCAGTCGGCGCGTGAACACGATGGCGCGGACGAGGTGGTGCCCTGGTCGATGGCGAGGACGTGGCCGGTCATGAGGTTTCCGCGGTTTGTTGTGTCGATGCGGTTTCCTCCGCCATGAACCGCGCCAGCGCCGCGGCCTCGTGGTCGGCGAGCGCGAGGCCGAGCTTGGTGCGGCGCCACAGCACATCCTCGGCCGTCTGCGCCCACTCCTGTGCCATCAGGTAGTGCACCTCGGCCTGCGTGAGCGTCGCACCGAACCAGATGCCGAGATCAGCGGTCGCGCGGGCGTCATGCAGAATGTCCTTCGCGCGCGTGCCATAGGCGGCGGCGAGCCGACCCGCATGGGCGGGCGTCAGGAACGGATATTCGGCCGCAAGCGCGGCGGCGAGTGCCGCGAGACCGTCCACGGCGAAATCGCCGCCCGGCAGAGGGACGCGCGCGGTCCAGCCGGCGCGCTGCCGCGCCTGCGGCAGATAAGGCGCGAGCCGGTCGAGCGCCGCCTCGGCAAGCCGCCGGTAAGTGGTGATCTTGCCGCCGAACACCGACAGCACCGCGGCGCCACCGGGCGCGGTGTCGAGTTCGAGCACGTAATCGCGGGTCGCCGCCTTGGGATCGCGCGCGTTGTCGTCATGGAGCGGGCGCACGCCGGAAAAGCTCCACACCACGTCGGCGGGCTTGATCGGCCGGGCGAAATAATCGGAAGCCGCGTCGCACAGATAGGCGATCTCATCGGGCGTCGCCTCGACCCGCGCCGGATCGCCGGCATAGTCGCGGTCGGTGGTGCCGATCAACGTGTGGGCGCCCTCATACGGGATCGAGAACACGATACGCCCGTCGGGGTTCTGGAACAGGTAGGCGCGGTCGTGATCGAACAGCGCGCGGCACCACGATGTGGGAACCCTGGACCAGGCGCACATGCTCGCGGCCGGCGAAGCCGAGACATGACGCCAGCGTCCGCGCCACCCACGGCCCTGCCGCATTGACCAGCGCCCGCGCCGTGATGACGTCGCGACGGCCGCTCGCATCTTCCAGCGTGACCTCCCAGCCGGCGCCACGGCGCGCCGCCGCAACGGCGCGGGTGCGGGTGCGGACGACGGCGCCGTGGTCGGCGGCATCGCGGGCGTTGAGCACGACAAGGCGCGCATCGTCGACCCGGCAATCGGAATATTCGAAGGCGGTATGGAACATGCCGGGTTTGAGCGCGGCGCCGGCCGGATCGCGTGCAAGATCGATCACGCGGGTCGGCGGCAACAGCTTGCGGCCGCCAAGATGGTCGTAGACGAACAGGCCGAGCCGCAGCAGCCATGCGGGCCGCAGGCCGGCGCGGTGGGGCAGCACGAACCGCAGCGGCTGGACGATGTGGGGCGCGATCCGCCACAGTGTTTCGCGCTCCCGCAATGCCTCGTGCACCAAGCGAAACTGGAAGTACTCCAGATAGCGCAGCCCGCCATGGATCAGCTTGGTGGAGCGCGACGAGGTGCCGCTCGCGAGGTCACCCATCTCGCACAGATGCACCGCAAGCCCGCGGCCGGCGGCGTCGCGCGCGATGCCGCAGCCATTGATGCCGCCGCCGATGATGGCGAGGTCATAGGCCGCGGTCATTCGGGCTGCTCCGCGAGTAAAGCATTCCGCCGGTTCAGTCGCCGAACGCCACCGCGTGCATGATGCGGCCCGGCAGGAACGTGAACAGGCCGGCAATGACGAGCGCGCCGAGGAAAAGACCGAGCATGACCTGGCGATGCTGCGCCACCGCATGGGTATGCGCGCGCCACACCGCCAGCGGCAGCATCAACAGCGTGAAGATCGCCAGCAGGTGGATCGGACTCCATTGTCCCCAAATCCGCAGTTCATGAATAAAGAATGCGCTCACGCTGACGACGAGCATCAGCACGACCCAGACCCAGCCGACCGTCCGATGCGGCATCGTGCCCTTCGGCGCCGCGAGTTGCACCGAGCCAAGCACGAACGCGCTCATCGCCGCGAAGGCATGGAGCTGAATGGCGGGACTGGCGTTCAGCAGCGGTTCGAGCGACATCGGGATTCTCCGGCAGCATCCGCACTAATGGGTCGGTGCCGGCACCATGCCCTTGAACACGAACTTCTGGATGCGTTTGCCGTCCTGGACCTCGGTGACGTAGAGGTTGCCCTTGGTGTCGACGTTCATGTGGTGCATGACGTAGAACTCGCCGGGCGCGACGCCGTTGCGGCCGAACGAATCGAGCGGCTCCAGCGTCTTGCGATCGAGGATCCACAGCCGCGCCGGGCTGCGGCTCGCCACGTACAGGAACTGCTGCTGGGGATCGTGGGAGAATGCCGTGCTGGCCACGGTCTGGCCGTTGCCGCAGTGGGGCACCTCGCAATAGCGGTCGATGAAGCGCTGCATCACGAACTTGCCGTCGAGCGTGAACACCTGCACCCGCTTGCCGCCGCGATCGGACACGTAGACGAGCCCGTCGTTGGAAACCCGCGCCGCATGGACCGGCTGCACGAACTGCAGCGGGCCCGGTCCGGTCTGCTCCTTGGCGGGAATGCGGTCGGCCTCCGCGACTTTCGGCTCGGGCGGCACGTTGTCGAGCGGTTCGTTGCCGAACGCGCCCCACATACGCTTGAACGCGCCGGTGTCGGCGTCGAATACGATGACGCGGCGGTTGCCGTAACCGTCGGCGACGAACAGCTCGTTGGTCGGCGCATACATGAACGTGTCGGCCGCCCGGTTGACGTTCACGGTATCCTTATTGCCCTTGCTCTGGCCCTTGTGGCCGATCTGCATGACGAAGTTGCCGTCGCGGGTGAACTTGACGAGGTGGTGGTCGGTGTTGCCGTTGCCGCCGAGCCAGATGAAGCCCTTCGGGTCGGCGTAGATGCCGTGCTCGGTCTCCGGCCAGTCATAGCCCTCGCCCGGGCCGCCCCAGCCCTGGATGAAATTGCCGGCCTCGTCGAACTCCAGCACCGGCGGCGCCGCCTCGCCCTTCTGGTCGTTGCGCACCGTGCTCGGGCGCTGCAGATCCAGGCGTTGCCCTCGCTGTCGATCGACACGCTCGACACTTGGCCCCACACCCATTTGCTCGGCAGCTTCGGCCACGTCGGGTCGACCTCGAAATGCGGGATCATGCGCGGCGCCGCCGGTGGGGTTTGCGGCGTTTGCGCGGACGCCCCGAGACCGCAAAGCGCGACGGCCGCGAGCGACGCTAGAACCGATCCCAGGAGCAGGTTGCGCGCATTCATGGGGAACCTCCGGGCGTTATTGATCGCACGCCGTCATGAACGCGGCGCGACGCGCGCAAAGGTATCCGCCCCGCGGATGGCAGGCAACGGTCCGGCGACGGTCTTTCCTTGCGCTTCATCGCGTCGCGGGCGTAGCGAAACCCTTTGTTTCGCGCCATCATAGGACCATCATCAACCGGTCCGCTTGCACCGAACCCGGGAAACCGACCATGGACCTGCGCTTCACCCCCGAGGAGATCGCATTTCGCGACGAGGTGCGGGCGTTCATGCGCACTGCGCTGCCGGAGCCGATCCGCCGCAAGTCGATGGACGGCCGCCACATCGGCAAGGAGGATCTCGTCACCTGGCAGCGCATTCTCAACGCACGGGGCTGGGCGGTGCCGCACTGGCCGGTGGAGTGGGGCGGCACCGGCTGGAGCCCGGTGCAGCAATACATCTTCCAGGAGGAGTTGCAGCAGGCGCCCGCGCCCGATCCGTTGCCGTTCAGCACCATGATGGTCGGGCCGGTCATCATCGCGTTCGGCAGCGAAGCGCAGAAGCGCCGCCACCTGCCGCGCATCGCCAATCTGGACGACTGGTGGTGCCAGGGCTTTTCCGAGCCGGGCGCGGGTTCCGACCTTGCCTCGCTCAAGACCGCGGCGCGGCGCGACGGCGACCACTACGTCGTCAACGGCCAGAAGACCTGGACCACCACTGGCGCAGCACGCCGACTGGATCTTCTGCCTGGTGCGCACCGATCCGGCGGCGAAGAAGCAGGAAGGCATCTCGTTCCTGCTGATCGACATGAAGACGCCCGGCATCACGGTGCGGCCGATCCATGACCATCGACGGCGGCCACGAGGTCAACGAGGTGTTCTTCGACGACGTGCGGGTCCCGGTCGAGAACCTGCGTCGGCGAGGAGAACAAGGGCTGGGACTACGCCAAATACCTGCTCGGCAACGAGCGCACCGGCATCGCCCGCGTCGGCGCCTCGAAGGCAGCGCATCCGCGCGCCTCAAGGAGATCGCCGGCGCTGGAGCGCGCCGGCGACCGGCCGCTGATCGAGGACGAGCGCTTCCGCATGAAGATCGCGGCGGTCGAGGTGGAGTTGAAGGCGCTGGAGATGACGGCAGCTGCGCGTCGTTGCCGCCGAGCGCGGCCGCGACCGCAACCGGCCGGACCCGGCGTCATCGGTCCTGAAGATCAAGGGCACCGAGATCCAGCAGGCGATCAGCGAACTGCTGCTGGAGGCGGCGGGCCCGTTCGCGCTCCCGGACGAGGACGACAGCGATCGCCGCAACGAGCCGCCGATCGGCCCCGACTGGGCCGGCGCGGTGGCGCCGTATTATTTCAACTGGCGCAAGGTCTCGATCTACGGCGGCTCGAACGAGATCCAGAAGAACATCATCGCCAAGGCGATACTCGGATTGTGAATTTGGATTGTGAATTCGGGTTGTGAATTCGGGTTGTGAATTTGGATTGCGAATTTCGCGCTGCCGCCGGTGCCCGCGTCCGCGGCCGCTACGGACGAGGGTTGCGCGACTTGCCACCGGCCAGGGGACGCAGTTCATTGCGTTCGAGCTTGCCGTTATGGTTGGTGTCGAGACGTTCGAACCTCCGGCTCATGAAGTGCAGGAACTCGGATTTTGACACGGTGCCATTGTGGTTCGTGTCCATCTGCCGGACCAGGCCCGGTGTCGAGGTCAGCCCGCTGACAGTCGAGCCCGCGGCCCGGGCACCGGGCGATCCGGCGAGCATAATCGCGATGGCCGCTGCCGCCACAAAAAGGTTCGTGCGCACGCCGTCTCCTCCCGAGGTGTTGTTCTGGAACGACGGCCCAAATCGTAGCGAAACCGGAGGGGAACGTTCGGTTCGGGCCGCCGGGCCTGGTCCCTCAACCAAGCCTGATGCAGCGTATTGTGGCCGGCACCGGTCTGCCTTGATCTAGATCAGAGGGTGCTCGCGGCGCTGATTGCGCCTGGAGACCGTAGGGCGGGTTCGCTTTAACCCGCCATCTCGACCCGCCGTCTTGCTCGGAAGGGCGGGTTAAAGTGAACCCGCCCTACGGCCAACAGGCTTTATCGAAATGATCTACTGGTTTGCCGGACATCGCTATACAGTTCTCGAACGGATTTCCGCATCACGACCGGGGCCATAAATGGATTTCGAATTCACCGACGAGCAGCGCCTCCTCAAGGACAGCGTCGAGCGGCTGATGGCCGACCGCTACGGCTTCGAGGCGCGCCAGCACGTCTTGCGCGAGCCCGCCGGCTGGAGCGCCGCGCTGTGGCGCAACTACGCGGAGCTTGGCCTGCTCGGCCTGCCGTTCGCGGAGCGTGACGGCGGCATCGGCGGCGGGCCGGTCGAGACCATGATCGTCATGGAGGCGTTCGGCCGCGCGCTGGCGCTGGAGCCGTTCTTTGCGACCGTGGTGCTCGGCGGCGGCCTGCTGCGGCGCGGCGGCAGCGACGCCATGCGGGCCGCGCTGGTGCCGCGGATCGCGGCCGGCGACCTGTTGCTCGCCTTCGCGCATCAGGAGCGGCAATCGCGCTACGACCTTGCCGATGTCGCGACGTCCGCGCGCCGCGATGGCGCCGGCTACGTCCTCGACGGCGAAAAGAGCCTCGTCATCCACGGCGATTGCGCCGGCAAGCTCATTGTGTCGGCGCGGCTTGCGGGCGAGCGGCGCGACCGTGCCGGGCTCGCGCTGTTCCTGGTCGACGCGAACGCGGCGGGCGTGTCGCGCCGCGCCTATCCGACCGTGGACGGGCTGCGCGCCGCCGAGATTGCGCTCGCCGGCGTGCGCGTTCCGGTGGATGCCGCCATCGGCGAGCCCGGCAACGGCTATCCGCTGATCGCCCAGGTGGCCGACGCCGCCATCGCGGCGCTTGCCGCCGAGGCGGTCGGCGCCATGGCGGCCGCCCACGAGATCACCGTCGATTACCTGAAAACGCGAAAACAGTTCGGCGTGCCGATCGGCAGCTTCCAGGTGCTCAAGCATCGCGCCGCCGAGATGCTGATGGCGATCGAGCAGGCGCGCAGCATGGCGATCTACGCCACCATGATGGTGGACGAGCCGGAACCGGTCGAGCGCCGCAAGGCGATTGCCGCCGCCAAGGTGCAGATCGGCCGCGCCGGCCGCTTCGTCGGCCAGCAGGCGATCCAGCTTCACGGCGGCATCGGCATGACCATGGAGTACAAGGTCGGGCACTATTTCAAGCGTCTCACCGCGATCGACACGCTGTTCGGCGACGCCGACCACCATCTCGCCGAGCTTGCCCGCCTCGGCGGCCTCGTCGCGGCGGCGTGAGTGGGTCGAACCGTGAAAGGATCGCCATGACACCGGCCGTCTCGCCGCGCACCGCGGAGCTTGCCGCGCGTGTCGGCGCCTTCATGGCGGAGCACGTCTATCCGGCCGAACCGGTGTTCGAGCGCGAGCTTGCGGCCGCCGCCGACCGTTGGGGCGAAGTGCCGGTCATGGCCGCGCTCAAGGAGAAGGCGAAGGCCGCCGGCCTGTGGAACCTGTTCCTGCCCAAGCGCCATTATCCGGACGCGCTGACCAATCTCGAATACGCGCCGCTGTGCGAGATCATGGGCCGCTCGCCGATCGGCCCCGAGCCGTTCAACTGCTCGGCGCCCGACACCGGCAACATGGAGACGCTGATCCTCTATGGCACGCAGGCGCAGAAGGAGCGCTGGCTCGCGCCGCTGATGGCGGGCGACATCCGCTCCTGCTTCGCCATGACGGAGCCCGCGGTCGCCTCCTCCGACGCCACCAACATCCGTTCCGAGATCAGGCGCGATGGCGATCGACTACGTCATCAACGGCCGCAAATGGTGGACCTCGGGCGCCATGGACCGCCGCTGCAAGATCGCGATCGTGATGGGGATGACCGATCCGCAGGCGGAGCCGCACCGGCGCCAGTCCATGGTGCTTGTGCCGCTCGATACGCCGGGCGTGACGGTCGAGCGCGCGCTCGGCGTGTTCGGCTACGACGACGCGCCCCACGGCCACGCCGAGGTGACATTTGCGAACGTGCGGGTGCCGGTGGAAAACATCCTGCTGGGCGAGGGGCGCGGCTTCGAGATCGCGCAAGGCCGGCTCGGCCCTGGCCGCATCCATCATTGCATGCGGCTGATCGGCGTCGCCGAGCGCGCGCTCGAAACGCATGTGCGAGCGCGCCCTCTCGCGCAGCACGTTCGGCCGCGCCATCGCGGACCATGGCGTGACGCGGCACTGGATCGCGGAATCCCGCATGGAGATCGACCAGGCGCGGCTGCTGACGCTGCATGCCGCCCATATGATGGACACGGTCGGCAACAAGGCGGCGCGCGCCGAGATCGCCATGATCAAGGTGGTGGCGCCCAACATGGCCCAGAAGGTGATCGACCGCGCCATCCAGGTGTGCGGCGGCGCCGGCGTCAGCCAGGATTTCCATCTCGCTTACGCGTGGGCGCGCACCCGCGTGCTGCGGCTCGCCGATGGGCCCGACGAGGTTCATCGCGAAACCATCGCCAAGCATGAACTGCGCAAATATCGCGCCAATGCGAACCGGAAACCCGATGGCGAATGACAACGCGGCATGGGGCGCGGCATCCTCGCCGTTCGGTCTCGCCGGCAAGGTCGCGATCGTGACCGGATCGAGCCGCGGCATCGGGCGCGCCAGCGCCGAAGCGATGGCGGCGCTCGGCGCCAAGGTGGTGATCTCGAGCCGCAAGGCGCAGGATTGCGACGCGGTCGCGGCGGCGATCCGCGCGCGCGGCGGTGACGCCGCGGTCGTCACCTGCAACGTGTCGCGCAAGGCCGAGGTCGAGGCGCTGGTGGCCGGGACGCTCGCCCACTACGGCCGCATCGACATTCTGGTGTGCAACGCCGCCGTCAATCCGGTGCTTGGTCCGCTCGCCGACCTCACCGACGAGGCCTTCGACAAGGTGATGGGGGCGAACGTCAAGAGCACCCTGTGGCTGTGCAATCTCGTCATTCGCGGGATGGCCGAGCGCGGCGGCGGCGCCGTCGTCCTGGTATCGTCCATCGCCGGCTTGCGCGGCACCGCCGTGCTCGGCGCCTACGGGATTTCGAAGGCCGCCGATTTCGCCCTCGCCCGCAATCTCGCGGTCGAATGGGGTCCGCGCAACGTCCGGGTCAATTGCGTCGCCCCCGGCCTCATCAAGACCGACTTCGCCCGCGCGTTGTGGGAGGACCCGGAGCGTCTGGCGAAGCGCACCGAGACGACGCCGCTGCGCCGCATCGGTGAACCCCACGAGATCGGCCCCATCGTCGCCTTCCTGGCGTCACCCGCCGCAAGCTTCATCACCGGCCAGGTCATCGTCGCCGACGGCGGCGTGACGATTGCGGGATGACGGGAAGTTCGACCGGCGCGCAGCGTGTAGCCTGGATGAGGGACCGCCCTTCGCGGTCCCGACATCCGGGGCGGCCAGTGCAACGCAAATTCTCGGCATTGTAAAAGTTTGCGAGACCGCCCCCGGATCAGGCCACGCAAGAGCGTGCCCTGATCCAGGCTACGCCGCGCGGGTCACGCCCCCCATGTCACCTTGTGCCGCGCCAGAACCTCGCGCACGGCCTCGACCAGCCGGGCTTCCGGCACGGCGAATTGCGCCTGCGCCTGCTTCTGCAGATATTCGTCGCGCTCCTTGCTCAGCCCCGCAAGCTCGGCGCCGACGATGAGGTCCTTGATCTGCACTTCGCCCTTGGTCTTCTCGTCGGTGCCCTGGATGACGACGCACGGGCTGCCGCGCTTGTCGGCGTATTTCATTTGCGGGCCGAACTTGCCGGAGCCGAGATAAAGCTCGGCCCGGATGCCGGCCTGGCGCAGCGCGCTCGCCATGCGCTGGTAGTCGGCGACGCGGTCCTTGTCGAACACCGTGACGATCACCGGGCCCGGCTCGGGCTTGGCGTCGATTTTGCCGAGATGGGTCAGCGCCGCGAGCAGCCGCGACACCCCGATTGAGAAGCCCGTCGCCGGCACCGGCTCGCCGCGAAAGCGCGACACGAGGCCATCGTAGCGCCCGCCGCCGCCGACCGACCCGAAGCGGACCGGCTTGCCGTCATCCCCGGTGGCCGGGAAGGTGAGTTCGACCTCGTAGACGGGGCCGGTGTAGTATTCGAGGCCGCGGACGACGGAGGGGTCGAAGCAAATACGATCATCTGCGAATCCGGCCGCACGTATGTATCCGATGATCAAAGAAAGCTCATCGAGCGCCTCTGCGACTGAATTGTTTGGAAATTGCAATCGGATTTCGCTGATTGCTCGCTCGCTATTCACGACATTAGGTCTCAGTGAAAGATATGTTTCCAACTCCTGTGCAATATGCGCATGGCGAGACGGTTCGATTGACGCCCCGGTAGGCGCTAAGTCCAATTCTCCTCAAAGGGTATGGGGGCTCCGGCAACTACAAAGGCAAGCACGCGTCTGGCAGCTTCGAAATCCAAGCCGGCGCCTTTGGTGACGTCTCCGCTTTCGTCTTCTCGTCCTGTCGTCAACAGGTGATAGACCGCGCCGGGACCTAATCGGTCCAGTTTGTCGATCGCCCGCAGGACCGTGAGCCGTCTGCCAGCATTCTCCCCACCACCGAGACCGATCGCCTCCAATGCACCATCGAGCAACTTGCGATTATTTACCTTTACGACGTAGTGGCCCCTAAGCCCCAGCGCCTCCATGGTGTCAGCCGCCATCATGCAAATCTCGGCGTCCGCCGCCATCGACGCGCTGCCCACCGTGTCGGCATCGAACTGCATGAACTGGCGGAACCGGCCCGGCCCCGGCTTCTCGTTGCGGTAGACGTAGCCCGCCCGGTAGCTGCGGTAGGGCTTCGGCAGCGCGTCGAAGTTCTCCGCCACGTAGCGGGCGAGCGGCGCGGTGAGGTCGTAGCGCAGCGACAGCCATTGCTCGTCGTCGTCCTGGAACGAGAACACGCCCTCGTTGGGGCGGTCCTGGTCGGGCAGGAACTTGCCGAGCGCGTCGGTGTATTCGAACGCCGGCGTCTCCACCGGCTCGAAACCGTAAAGCTCGTAGACCTTGCGGATCGTCTCCATCATCCGCCGCGTCGCCGCGATCTCGGCCGGCGCGCGGTCCGCCAGCCCGCGCGGCAGCCGCGCCTTCAGCTTGTTGCTCTTGGGATCGCTCTTGACACTGGTCTTTGCTGCATTCGGGTTGAGGTCGGGTGCTTTGTTGGCAGCTTGCAGTCGTCCTATGGCCCACTCTGAGAACGTCTTCATTTGCGGCGATTGCACGTCATAGATTGCCACAAATTTCGAAGCGGCCCTTAGGATGGCCGTCATCACTTCGATCTCTGAAATTTTCGCCCTCTCGGGACGTTGGTCGTTCTTCCCGTGCTTAATCCAATTGTTGAAATCGTTTATCCCTATGGCTCCGCCAACGTCGGCCGGAAGAGATTCCGCCCATACCTTAAGTTTTGTGTACAGGTGCGGTTTATCGGTCGCGGGAAGGATTCCCTCTGCTGCACTCGCAAGAGCGATTGCAGAGACAAAATCATGTCTATGGAGATGCTCTATGGCAGCGTGTATCTGAATCAGCGATGCAGCGCGGACGTCGGTTTGACTCTCTTGAACTACCACAAATTGTCTCCCAAGTCGCTGGGGTCTCCACCGCAAAGCTCGTGGACCTCGCGGGTCGTCGCCATCATCCGCCGCGTCGCCGCGACCTCGGCCGTCGCGCGGTCGGCAACAGTCTTTTGGCAATTTGCTCTATCCGTCTTTCATTCTCGTCCATGCTAGTGAAGTCCACGTTGGCCCACGACCTCACGCTCAATTCGTTGCATCGAAGCGGCCTCATCGCCATGCCATACCGTGACTGCCGCCAGCCGATTGGATGCCCGCTTAAACATCTCTCGCGAGATTGAATTATCGCTTTCCAGTAGGGTCACAACCGAAAGCGTTTCCTTTGTCTCATAGAGTGCGGCCATCTGGAGGATAATTGCATCGTACACTCTAGGAGCTGATTGTGCGAAGAAAACCGCTACGGGATCTCGGTGCTCGGCTCGAAGCACCATGTCCGGCTTAATTTCGGTAAGCTTGTCGCTGACTAGCTGGCCTTCGGTAATTCTCGCTCGATCGCCCACCGTTTCCCGTATTCGCTTTGCGGCATCTTCTTTGAATGTGCTCTCTACATGTTCTTCGCGTAGGAGCAGAAAGTCGAACATTCTGAGAAGTAGGGCGACAAAGCGAAGGCTCGCGCGAGGAACCTCGGCGTCGCGCATATTTTTTGTGTGAATGATAGCTTCTGTCTCGTCGTACTCGGCTTCATACTCATTCAACAAAGCCTGAAACGCTTTTGTCCGCGTCTGGGTCTCAAAATCGACGCCGCACGCTTCGAGATAGGGCACGGTCTGACCATCATCTTCTAGACGAACCAATCCTTGAAACGGCGTTCGGACGACGTAAAACGAAATGGCGTCGCCATCGCTGCGACGAAATGGAGTGCCAACCGCAAATCCCGCGGGAACTTCTTTAATGAAGATGTCGTTGCAAAAGGCCCTGCAAAGTTCCTCCTTCATAGCAGAGTGCCTTTTTCAAAAATCCTGTAGCGATCAATCGCGAATCGAATCGCCACTGTCTCATCACCGATCAAAAATTTCTGGAATTTGTGGCCTCTGTGAACTTTGCGCGGACCCGGTATGCGTTTTATCCAAGGGCCTCGCATGAAGCCGTGCGACAAAGTCGAAACATCATCGTGTGTGGCATGACAGTGCCAGCCCGGTTCCGAAGCATGATATTCGTACGAACACAGAATGCGCAGTGTTCCGTCGGGACCCATCACTCCCAGAACGGCCTCATATTTTTGTTTCGACTGATTTACGACGACTAACACTCGGCATTCTGCGCCGAGAGCTTCGAACGAGATCGTGTTCCATCTAAATGAGTTACCAAGAGCGTATGATTTCTTGGCAATCGGAAAGTCGGCTTTCGGGACGTTTCCCGAACGCCATTTCTTTCCAACATCAACGCCACTTTTCGAAGCGCGAATGATTTCCTTGGGACGCACAGTGAGCCTGTTCCACTCAACCCCAAGGGGAACCTTATCCCGCTATCAGCTTGTGGCGAAGCCCGGCTATCCGAAAAATGGTGAGCCTGCTCAATGCCGGGGGTATGGTGGCGCGAGACTTAGGATGCGGCTTGGTGTTTGTAAACCACGCAATCAGGAAAATATACCTAATATACTTGACTTCGATCGCCGTTTATCATATGGTGAAGTGTGTCAATGGCTTATCAGAGCCGATCACAGGGAGTTTTTTCCTTCGATCTTCCGACCGCTTGCGAGGTACGCTGCTATTCGCTGCTTTGGCAAGTGTGTTCGCTGTTTCGGCGAAAACAATTGGCTGATAACTCCCAAGCAGCGAAGTCGCTGCAACTCACTGAAATTGCTTGCTTAACTACCAAAAAATCCCGCTAAAGCGGCCAAAAACACCTCAAACCATAAAAATTCGCTGATATTTTCGCTGTTGGCAGCGAATTCCGGCCCCTCCCGCGCCGCTCCGGATCGCTCGATTTCAAACTTTGGCGGCGCCGCACCGCCGTACTAGAGTGCGCGCTCCACCAATCGCAGCCACCAATCGCAGCCACCAATCGACGCCTCATGGCCCGGAGCCACCGATGTCCCCGTCCGAACCCCGCCGCGTTGCCGAAGCACGACCCAACGATCTCGAAGCGTTCTGGATGCCGTTCACGCCGAACCGCGCGTTCAAGAAGGCGCCGCGGCTGATCGCGCGGGCGAAGGACATGCACTACTACACCGACGACGGCCGCGCCGTGCTCGACGGCACCGCCGGGCTGTGGTGCTGCAATGCCGGCCACAACCGCGACCCGATCGTGGCGGCGATCCAGCGCCAGGCGGCCGAGCTCGACTACGCGCCGGCGTTCCAGTTCGGCCATCCGCAGGCCTTCGAGCTGGCGAGCCGCATCGCGGCGCTGGCGCCGGGCGATCTCGACCACGTGTTCTTCTGCAATTCCGGCTCGGAGGCGGTCGACACCGCGCTCAAGATCGCGCTCGCCTATCACAACGTGCGCGGCGAGGGCGCCCGCACCCGCGCTGATCGGCCGCGAGCGCGGCTATCACGGCGTCGGCTTCGGCGGCATCTCGGTCGGCGGCATCGTCAACAACCGCAAGTTTTTCGGCGCGCTGCTGCCCGGCGTCGATCATCTGCCGCACACCTATAACCGCGACCAGCAGGCCTTCACCAAGGGCGAGCCCGAATGGGGCGCGCATCTCGCCGACGAGCTCGAGCGCATCGTCGGCGCTGCACGACGCCTCCACCATCGCGGCCGTGATCGTCGAGCCGATGGCGGGCTCGACCGGCGTGCTGCCGGCGCCCAAGGGCTATCTGCAGCGGCTGCGCGCGATCTGCGACAAATACGGCATCCTGCTGATCTTCGACGAGGTCATCACCGGCTTCGGCCGGCTCGGCCATCGCCTTCGCGGCGGAGCGCTACGGCGTCGTGCCCGACATCATCACCTTCGCCAAGGGCGTCACCAACGGCACCGTGCCGATGGGCGGCGTGATCGTGCGCAGCGGCATCTACGACGCCTTCATGCACGGGCCGGAGCATGTCATCGAGCTGTTCCACGGCTACACCTATTCGGCCCATCCGCTCGCCTGCGCGGCCGGCCTCGCGACGCTCGACGTCTACCGCGACGAGGAGCTGTTCGAGCGCGCCCGCGCGCTGGAGCCGAAGTTCGCCGACGCCGCCATGACGCTGCGCGGCCTGCCCCACGTGCTCGACATCCGCACCGTCGGCCTCGTCGCCGGCATCGACCTCGCCGTCGCAAGCCCGACGGCTTCGGCAAGCGCGCGCTCGCGGCGATGGAAAAGGCGTTCCACGAGCACGGCCTGCTGATCCGCGTCACCGGCGACACCATCGCGCTGACGCCGCCGCTGATCATCGCGAGGCGCAGATCGACGAGATGTTCGCCAAGCTCGGCAAGGTCATCGAGGCGGGGCGGTAGCGGGGCGGCATCGGCGCCCGCGGGCTACCCAAATCACTGATGTTTTCCCTGCAATCAGGGAAGGCGCGGGCGCTTGATGTTGCGCAGCGTCAAAGCGACATCCGGGGCGCGCGCTCGATTGTGGCAAGGCGGTTCCCGCCTATCGCTCCGCTCATCCGGGCTACGGAACCAGCTCTCGGGGTTCCGTCGACATCGTCTCGCCGTCATTTATTTTCATCAATAGTATCGCGGACAGGGCATCAGGAGGCTTGCCCTTCGGACGGCTTGCAAACATTGTAGCGGCGGAGTGCGAATTGTCTTGATTTGGGTTGGTGGGGCAATCCGGCGAGGGTGTAGATGGCACGCGTAGCCGCGGGTTTCGTCGCGATCTGCATGGTGCTGATCAGTGCCTCGTTCGGGGCCGTCCTGTACTTGACCTTCGGGTTGCTGCCGACTGCGGCGCTGATCTGTTCGATTGTGGCGCTGACCGGGCTTGCACTCTGCACCATCGCGGCGTGGAGCTGGCGCGGGCGAAACGCCACCTCGGATCAGGTCGCGGACCTCTCGCGCGGCATTTCGGATCTCGCCCGGCAGGTGGCGGAACTCGGTCGCCGGGTCGCCGGCATGGAAGACAAGGTCAACGATGCGGTCGATCGCGCCGACATGGCGACCGAGCCGCTGACCTCCGAGATCGGCGAGATCGGCGTTCTCATCAAGCAACTCGCCGAATCGGTGAGCGCCCACGACGCCATGCTCCAGAACCGTTCCATCATGACCAACGGCGCCGCGGCCGCGGCCGCCGCTCCGGCCCGATCGCCATCGGGTTCCGGGGCGATCGCTCCACCGCCGGCTCAGTCCAATGGCGTGGCGGCGGATCGGCGGCCGGGGGCGCCGCGCCGGCGCGATGAAGCCGCGGAGCCCGAGGCCGCGGAGGATGCCGGCGCCCGCTTCAGGAACCTGCCGCGGGAGAACGCGATCGCGATCATCCGCGAGGCGGTCGGGGCGAACCGGCTCGAGTTCTTCCTGCAGCCAATTCTCACGCTGCCGCAGCGCAAGGTGCGCTTTTATGAATCACTGGCGCGGCTGCGCACCGCCGACGGCGACTTGCTCACCGCCACCGATTTTCTGGCAACCGCCGAGGCCGGCGGCCTGATGGCGCAGATCGACAATCAGATGCTATTCCGCTGCGTCCAGGTGGTCCGGCGGTTGATGTCGAAGAACCGCGACGTCGCGCTGTTCTGCAACATTTCGGCCTCGACACTGGTCGATGCCGAGTTCTTCCCGCAGTTCACCGAGTTCATGGAAGCCAACCGGGCGATCGCGCCGGCGCTGCTGTTCGAGTTCACCCAGGCGACCTATCGGGCGCTCGGCCCGCTCGAGACCGAAAGCCTCACGGCGCTGATGAACTCGGGCTTCCGCTTCTCCATGGACCATGTCGGCGATCTCAAGTTCGAGCCGCGCGATCTGGCGGATCGCGGCTTCCGGTTCGTCAAGGTGCCGGCGACGCTGCTGCTCAGCCGCCACGGCGGCGGCGCTGCCGATATTCATGCGGCCGACCTGTCGGGGCTGCTGGGGCGGTTCGGCGTCGAACTGATCGCCGAGAAGATCGAAAGCGAGGGCACCGTCGTCGACCTCCTCGATTACGACATCAAGTTCGGCCAAGGCTACCTGTTCTCGCAGCCGCGGCCGGTGCGGGCCGAGGTGCTGCAGGCGATGCCGGAACGCCCCAGCGCGCCGGCCCCGGCGCCGACGCCAAGTCCGGTACCAAGTCCGGTACCAAATCCGGTACCAAATCCGGTACCAAATCCGGCGACGTTGGGTCCTGCGACGGCTCCGATGGCTGCGCCGGTTTCAAGCGCTCCGCCGGTTCTAAGTCCGGTGGCGGCTTCAAGTGCGGCGATGGCGTCGAGCTTGGCGTCGGCGCCGAGCCCCGAACCGGCGCAGAGCGGACCCCCACCGGGCGCCGTGGCGGCACCCGATCCCCGCCTCGAACTTCTCCAGCGCCCGACCGCGCTCGCCCAGATCGCCCGCGCCGTCGTGACGCGCAGCGGATTGCAGTGACGGTCCTGGCTGTCGGGCGTCCCTGGCGCCGCGACCGCCCAGTGCCGATATGGCGTGGTATCGGCTATCCGCTCCCCGTTATCCGATCCTCATCCCCTGGTCCCTGACGCGTGGCCCCTTTGGCCCCAAAACTCCCGATCCCCGAAATGCCGTTCACCTGCCTCGATCGCTTCTCGACCATCGCGGACCGCTACGACGTGGTGCTGTGCGACGTCTGGGGGGTGGTCCACAACGGGCTTACGGCCCATCGGGAGGCCTGCGAGGCGCTGGTGCGGTTCCGCGCCGGCGGCGGCACCGTGATCCTGATCACCAATGCGCCGCGGCCGTCGCAGTGGGTGATCCACCAGCTCGACCGGTTCAGCGTGCCGCGCGAGGCCTATGATGGGGTGACGACGTCGGGCGACGTCACCCGGGAGGTAGTAGCCGGGCGCAACGGCGCCGTGTTCCACATCGGCCCGGAACGTGACGCCACCATCTTCGACGGGCTCAACGTCTGCTTCGCGCCGGTCGACGAGGCCGCGTACACGGTCTGCTCGGGCCTGTTCGACGATACCACCGAAACCCCGGACCACTATCGCGACCTGATGGAGACGATGCGCGGCCGCGGCCTCTTCATGGTGTGCGCCAACCCGGATCTGGTGGTCGAGCGCGGCAACGAGCTGCTGTATTGCGCCGGCGCGATCGCCGATCTTTACGCCAGCATGGGGGGCGAGGTGCTTTACGCCGGCAAGCCGCACCGGCCGATCTATCAGGCGGCGCTGGCCAAGGCCGCGGTAGCGCGCGGCGCGGCGGCGCCGGCCGGACGCACGCTTGCGATCGGCGACTCGCTGCGCACCGACATCGCCGGCGCCCGGGCGCTCGGCATCGACGGGCTATTCGTATCGGGTGGCATCCATGCCGAGGAACTGGGCTCGCGCGAAAGCGTCTCGACGGTCGCGCTTGCCGGCATATTCGCCAATGCGGGCATCACGCCCCACGCGGTCACGCCCAAGCTGATGTGGTGAAGGCTGATGTGGTGAAGACGGTGCTTTGATTGATTTCGCGCGCGGGCCGTAAAGTCGGCGATCTTGCGCCAATCATGCGCTACGAGAACATCGCGTCGACTTCCGACTGCGAGGTCTGCGGACCGCCAAGTTGCGGCCCGTTGAGGAGGAGTCGCTGGCGGCGTTCCTCCCGGGCGTTCTCGCGATCGGTGCTGGCGCCGGGCGCATCGCTGGCGGCGATCGCCTTGGCGAACCGCGACACCCGATCGTCGATGAGTTGCAGCGTTTCCACCACCTTGGCGATGCGCTGGCCGGTGATGTCCTGGAACGAGCACGCCTCGAAGATGATCATCATTTTGTCGCTGACCAGCGCCTTGTAGGCGGCGGGGTCGCGGCCGTCCGCCGCCATCACGGCTTCGGCGCACTCCATGATGGTGTTGGTGGCGGCTTCGGTCGCCTGGCAGACCGCGCTCAACTCCATGCCGGCGGCCGGGATGCGGGAACTCTTGATCTCGTTGGCCTTGAGCGCACCCATTTCGCGCTTCAGCGACTCGATATAACCGGCGATCTCGCGCAGCTCGCGGTACACCGTGACGTCCATGTCCTCGAAGAAGCGGTGCATCGACCTGGCCGAGATCTCGGCCAGAGTGAGCACATCGGCAAGCGTCGTCTGGTCCGGGTTCTTGTTCTGAAGAAAATCATAGATCGCGGTAAAATGGTCTGTCTTCAGCTTTGACATGTCACTGCCTCCCGGTGGGCGTCGCCATTGCGAGCGCCCACGCGTGCCGATGCGCGTCTTATCATTGGGTGAAGCGGACCGCGGTCCGGCTCAATCGCTGAACACCGCTTCGATCTTGCTCTGCAACGTCTGGGCGTTGAAGGGCTTGACGATGTAGTTGTTGACGCCGGCTTTTTTCGCCGCGATGACGTTTTCGGTCTTCAATTCTGCCGTGACCATGATGAACGGCGTCTTGGTCAGTCCGGGGTCGAGGCGGACCTCCTTGAGCAGTTCGTATCCGGTCATCGGTTCCATATTCCAGTCGGAGATCACGAGGCCATAGCGCTTCTCGCGCATCCTGCCGAGCGCCGCCGTTCCGTCGGCCGCGTCGTCGATGTCCTGAAATCCGATCTGTTTCAGCAAATTGCGAATGATGCGGATCATCGTGTTGTAGTCATCAACCACGAGTACCGGCATCGAAAGGTCGACTGCCATTGCCCTGCTCCGTTCCGGCCACCTGTCGGCGCCTTTGGTTGGCCTAAGTGTGGAACGCGAAGCGCTCCGTCGCCGATAAGATGCCTCGGGGAACGGCCTCTCCATCCGGTATCGCCCGGAATTGCTCCCCCAAAGCTTGCGGAACTTATCACCGGCGGTTGAAAATCCGGTTAATTCGGAGTCGGTGCGACCCCCGCGATTTACGGCAAACCGGCAAGCGGCTTCGTTGGCGGGCGGAATGGGCCGTGAACACCTGCCATCATGGTTGGCAGGTGCTTAACGAAGCCGCGCCGCTGCCGATTGAACGCCGGCGCCGACGCATCGACCAATGTCCCGGCTTGACTTCGATCAACCGCGGCGGGCACGGTCGCGCCGAATTCGCAAGGAAACCGGCGCCGTCCCCGATGCAATCCGAGCCAGCCAGCCGCTTCATCGCTATTCACGACCGGCTCGGCGACCCGCCGCATCCCGGACCGCTGCGCGGTGCCGTGGTGGCGATGGGCAATTTCGAGGGCGTGCATCGGGGCCATCGCGCCGTGATCGCGGCGGCGGTCGCCCGCGCGCGCGCACTCGGCCGCCCGGCGGCCGCGCTTACTTTCGAGCCCCATCCGCGCGCCTTCTTCAAGCCGGACGAGCCCCTGTTCCGGCTCACCGATGCCATCGCCAAGCTGCGCCTGTTTGCCGCAACCGGGCTCGACGGCGCCATCGTGATGCATTTCGACGCCGCGCTGGCCGCGCTCGACCCGACCGAATTCATCTCGCGCGTCCTGATCCAACGGTTTGCCGTCGCGGGCGTCGCGGTCGGCTTCGATTTTCATTTCGGCAAGGCGCGGGCCGGCACGCCGGTCTATCTACAGGAGGAAGGCGCGCGGCTCGGCTTTCACGTCGACGTGGTGCCGGCGCTCCTCGACGACGGCCGACGGATTTCGTCGGGCGGCGTGCGCGATGCCCTGGCGGCCGGCCGCCCGGAGGAGGCCGCCGAACTCCTCGGCCATCCGTGGTTCGTGACCGGCGACGTGGTCCACGGCGACAAGCGCGGGCGCGATCTCGGCTATCCGACCGCCAATCTGCGGCTTGACCCCGGCTGCGGCCTGCGCCACGGCGTCTACGCGGTACGGGTCGCGCTCGACGGCCGGCGCTTCGACGGCGTGGCGAATTTCGGGCGGCGGCCGATGTTCGATACCGGGGTGGTGCTGCTGGAGATATTCCTGTTCGATTTCTCCGGCGATCTCTACGGCCGCACCCTGGACGTCGCCGTGATGTCTTGGATCAGGCCGGAGTTCAATTTCGATACGGTGGATGAACTGATCCACCGCATGGACGAGGACTGCCGGATCGCCAAGATCGCGCTCAAGCGCGCCGGCGATGCCTTTCCGCTGCTCGGAACCGTAACGCCGCTGGAGGCGCCGGCGGCGTGATCCGCCAACGTCGCCCTTTGCGCGGCGTGGTCGATATGATACGACCCCCGCCATGATGAAAGATTTCGCTCACCGGATAGGCGCAGCCTTTTGGCGGATTATCGGCCCGGCTTCCGCCTGACCGTCAGGTCGGCGGAAGACCGGGATCTGCCCCATTTTGCCGTCCACATCCCAGGTTGAGCCGCCATGTCCGAATCCGTCCGCGACTACAGCGAGACGCTGTTTCTGCCCAAGACCGATTTTCCCATGCGCGCCGGGCTGCCTCAAAAGGAGCCCGAGCTGCTGGCGCATTGGGCCAGGATCGGCCTTTATCAACGCCTGCGCGAAGCCTCCAAAGGCCGGCCGAAATTCGTCCTCCATGACGGGCCGCCCTATGCCAACGCGCACATCCATATCGGCCATGCGCTTAACAAGATCCTCAAGGACGTGGTGACGCGCTCCCAGCAGATGCTGGGAGCCGATTCCAACTACGTGCCGGGCTGGGACTGCCACGGCCTGCCGATCGAGTGGATGATCGAGGAGCAGAACTACCGGTCGAAAGGCCGCGCCAAGCCGGACCTTTCCGATCCGGCCGCCATGATCGCGTTCCGGCGCGAGTGCCGCGCCTATGCGACGTACTGGCTTTCGGTGCAGCGCGAGGAGTTCAAGCGCCTCGGCGTCGAGGGCGACTGGGACCACCCCTACACCACTATGGACTACGCCTCAGAGGCGCAGATCGCCCGCGAACTGATGAAGTTCGTCGCCAACGGCACACTCTATCGCGGCTCCAAGCCGGTGATGTGGTCGGTGGTGGAGAAGACCGCGCTCGCCGAGGCGGAGGTGGAATACGAGGACTTCACCAGCGATACGGTGTGGGTGAAGTTTCCGGTGGAGAGGGCGCCCTTCGGACCCCTCGTCGACTTTCCCGACGCAAAAGCAGCGCTCCACGCGTTGCAGAGCGCGTCAGTGGTGATCTGGACGACGACGCCGTGGACGCTGCCGGGTAATCGAGCCATCAGCTATTCAGACCGCGTTGCCTATGGGCTGTTCGAAGTCACCGACGCACCGGAAGGCAATTGGGCAAAGCCTACGGACAAGTTCCTGCTCGCCGACAAGCTCGCCGACGAGGTGATGAAGCAAGCCAAGGTGGCGGGTTTTAGACGATTGTTCGATGTCAAATCCGACATGCTCGCTTTCATGTTCTGCCGACATCCGCTTTACGGTCGCGGCTACGACTTCCAGGTCCCGCTTCTCGAAGGCGAGCACGTTACCGACGATGTTGGCACCGGCTTCGTTCACACCGCGCCCGGACATGGCCGCGACGATTTCGATGTCTGGACCGCCAACGCGCGCAAACTTGGGGATTGGGGCATCGACACCGCGATCCCGTATACGGTCGACGGCGACGGTTTCCTCACCGATCAGGCACCGGGCTTCGGTCCGCGCGATACCGGCGGCAAACCCAAGCGCGTCATCACCGATAAGGGCGACAAGGGCGACGCCAACGAGGCGGTGATCAGGGCGCTGATCGAGGCCGGCATGCTGATCGCGCGCAGCCGCCTGAAGCACCAGTACCCGCATTCATGGCGCTCCAAGAAGCCAGTGATCTATCGCAACACGCCGCAGTGGTTCATCGCCATGGACAAGCCGATCGCCGATGCTGGCGGCCATGCGACGCCCGGCGATACGTTGCGCCACCGCGCGCTCGCCGCCATCAAGGTGACCCGTTGGGTGCCGCCGCAAGGCGAGAACCGCATCACCGGCATGATCGAGAGCAAGCCGGACTGGGTGATCTCGCGCCAGCGCGCCTGGGGCGTGCCGATCGCCGTGTTCGTGCGCGAGAAGGGCGACGGCACCGTCGACATCCTGCGCGACGACCGCGTCAATGCCCGCATCGCCGATGCCTTCGAGCAGGAGGGGGCGGACGCCTGGTATGCGGCCGGTGCGCGCGAGCGCTTTCTCGGGGAGCTTGCGAACGAGGACTGGAGCAAGGTCGACGACATTCTCGACGTCTGGTTCGATTCCGGATCGACCCACGCCTTCGTGCTCGAAGACCCGAAGCATTTTCCGGGCCTTGCCGGCATCCGCCGCCGCAATGTCGGCGGCACCGACACCGTCATGTACCTCGAAGGCTCCGACCAGCATCGCGGCTGGTTCCACTCCTCGCTGATCGAAAGCTGCGGCACCCGCGGGGTTGCGCCCTTCGACGTCGTCCTCACCCACGGCTTCGTGCTCGACGAGAACGGGCGCAAGATGTCGAAATCCGTCGGCAACACGGTCGCGCCCCAGGACGTGATCAAGTCATCCGGCGCCGACATCCTGCGCATGTGGGTCTGCGCGTCGGATTACGCGGACGATCTTCGCATCGGCCCGGAAGTGCTCAAGACCGCGGTCGAAACCTATCGCAAGCTGCGCAACACCATCCGCTGGATGCTGGGCAGTCTGGCGCATTTCCGCGACCAGGATCGCATCGCGCATGCCGCCATGCCGGGCCTCGAACGCTACATGCTGCATCGCCTCGCCGAGCTCGATGAGGGCGTGCGGCGCAGCTACGACGATTTCGATTTCAAGCGCATCTTCGCGGCCGTCACCCATTTCATGACGGTCGACCTGTCGGCGTTCTATTTCGATATCCGCAAGGACACTTTGTATTGCGACCCGATCTCCTCGCTCACCCGCAAGGCGAGCCTGACGGTGATCGATCAGGTATTCGGTGTGATCGTCGCGTGGCTTGCCCCGATGCTGTGCTTTACGGCGGAGGAAGCCTTCCTGTCGCGCCACCCGGATGCTGCCGGCTCGGTTCACCTCGAACCGTTTCCGGAGCTACCGGCGGTGTGGCGTGATGAGGCGCTGGCGCGGGTGTGGGGCGACATCAGGCGGGTGCGGCGCGTCGTCACGGGTGCGCTGGAGATCGAGCGTGCGAACAAGCGGATCGGCTCGAGCCTGGAGGCCGCCCCGGTGATCTACATCGCCGATCCGGAGTTGATGCGCGCCGTCGCGGCTGGGCTCGAAGGTGACCGCGGTGAAACCGGCATGGCGGAAGTCGCCATCACGTCCGCCGCGACCGTCGCCGCAGGGCATGGGCCGGCGGAGGCCTTTCGCCTGGAGGATGTGCCCGGGGTCGCGGTCGAATTTCGCCCGGCAAGCGGCGTCAAATGCGCGCGGTCGTGGAAAATCCTGCCCACCGTCGGGTCCGACCCGGACTATCCCGACGTCACCCCGCGCGACGCCCAGGCGCTGCGTGAATGGGACGCGGCTCATGCCGCGGCCGGATGGATGGCGCCTCTCGGGTTCCTCGTCGCTGCGCCGCAGCGTCTCGGCCTTGTGGTGGCGGCCGCGGTTGCGGTCCTCGATCAATGGCTGAAGCTCTGGCTGCTGTATGATTTCGTGCTCGCGGATCACGGCCGGGTCGCACTGACCGGGTTCCTCGATCTCGTGCTCGCCTGGAATACCGGCATCAGCTACGGGATGTTCCAGCAGGTGGGACCGCTCGGCCAATGGGCGCTGCTCGCCCTCAAGGTCATTGCAGTGGCGTTGCTTGGGATCTCGGCTTGGCCGGACCGAGTCGCGCCTATCGGGCGTCGCGCTCGGCATGATCATCGGCGGCGCGATCGGAAACGGGATCGACCGCGCATTGCACGGCGCGGTGATGGATTTTGTGCTGTTTCACCTCTCCGGGGCCAGCTGGACCTTCGAATGGTATGTCTTTAATCTGGCTGATGCGGCGATCGTTGTCGGAGTGGTCGGTTTGCTGTATGAATTGATGTTTGTGCGGGATGCCGCAAAAGCGCCCTGATGTGCCTCAATAAGCGCAGGTGGTTAGGGCTGCAAAGTTAAGCACTTGGGGGCCAAAATTCACAGCCCAACCGGGTCCGCCTTTAGGGCGGCAAGTTGGGGTCAATGGCCTGATGCGTCGCCACGAGGCGATAAGGTCCGGTAACTCGATATGGGGAACGGCCATGCCGCAAAAAAATCGAAACCGTAAACTGGCGCGCGCCGCCGTGTGGGCGGCGTTCGGTGTATTCATGGTGCTGGCGGGCGACGCCTCCGCCGCCTCCGCGGAAGACGACGACGATGCGCCGTTTGACGAGCGGATGATGCGCAAATTCCTGCGCGCCATCGGGCTGCGCAACGGTCAGGAGGCGGGTATCGAATACCACGAGCGCCCACCCCTGGTGGTACCGCCGACCCGAACCCTGCCGCCACCGGCGGCGGGCGATTCGCTCATCGCAAACAATCCCGCCTGGCCGACCGATCCCGACGAAAAGCGCCGCAAGGCCGAACAGAAAGCCAAGAAGGAGCGCAAGCCCGTGGATTGGCTCGCCGACGTGCAGCACGATCGTATGACCCCGGAGGACATTGCCGCCGGCAAAACTAACAACCCGACCGCCCCGTCTCCCGCGAATCCCCGTCCGTCCGCGGGACCGTCGGGCGGCGCGGCTCCGGAAATGACGCCGGAAGAGCTCGGCTATAAAACGACGTTGTGGGATAACATAACCAGCTTGGGCGGCCTCACAAATTCATTCAAAACCGAAAAGCCGCCCGAGTACGGAAAGTTCGTGCGCGAACCGCCGCGCGCCGTGCTCACTGATCCGCCGGCCGGCTATCGCACGCCGTCGCCGAGCCAGCCCTACGGCCTCAACGCGAAGGATACCGCGGCGAGAGCGGCCGCCCCGGTTGATCCCCAGACCGTCCGAGGTGCGCAGTGAGTTGATACCCAGCGTCTCGCGTCGGAGTTTTTCGTAACATTTTGACCTTCCTGGACGGCGGTCGTGCCGGCGATGGCCGGCATCCGCCGGGTCGCTCCGACCGCACCGGATTGCTGTGCGGGTCCGGTGCGATCGGCATCGCCGCGACTCTGGCGATTGCGATCCATTCGGCCGGTCCGGCCGCCGCCGCGGGCCCGGAGGTTTCCCATTTCACGCTGTCGAACGGCCTTGAGGTCGTGGTCATCCCGGATCATCGCACCCCAGTCGTGACCCACATGATCTGGTACAAAGTCGGTTCCGCGGACGAGACGGCGGGCAAGTCCGGACTTCGCGCATTTTCTTGAGCATTTGATGTTCAAGGGCACCGCGAAAAATCCCGAAGGACGGTTCTCGCAGATACTCGCCACCATCGGGGGGCAGGAGAATGCCTTCACGACGGCGGACTACACCGCCTACTTCCAGCGCATCGCCAAGGAATATCTGCCCACCGTCATGGAGTTCGAAGCCGATCGCATGACCGGTCTCATTCTCACCGACGCCAACGTGCTGCCCGAGCGGGACGTGGTGCTGGAAGAGTTCAACATGCGGGTTGGCAACAGTCCGGAGGCGCGGATCGGTGAGCAGGTGTCCGCGGCACTCTATCTCAACCATCCCTATGGCCGGCCAGTGATCGGATGGCACCAGGAGATCGAGAAGCTCAACCGCGAGGACGCGCTTGCCTTCTACCGGCGCTTCTACACCCCGAATAATGCGGTGGTGGTGATCGCCGGAGACGTCACCGCCGCGGAGGTCAGGCCGCTCGCTGAGAAGACCTATGGCGAGGTCAAGCCGCGCGCCGAGATCGGTCCGCGCATGCGGCCGCAGGAGCCGCCCCCGGTCGCGGTGCGCCAGCTGACCATGGCGGACCCACGGGTGGCGCAGTCGAGCCTGCAACGGAGCTATCTGGTGCCGTCTTCCGCCACCGCCGCTCCCGGCGAATCCGAGGCGCTCGACGTCCTCGCCCAGGTGTTGGGCACTGGCGAGACCAGCCGCATTTATCGCGCCCTCGTGGTCGACCAGCCCCTCGCTACCAGCGCGGGCGGCTGGTACCAAGGCACTGCGCTCGATGAGTTCGCGTTTCGGCGTGTTCGCGTCGCCGCTGCCGGGGGTCTCATTCGCCACCATCGAGGCCGCGCTCGACAGTGTCATCGCAAAAATCGCGGAAGACGGTATTACGGCCGAGGAGCTGCAGCGCGCCAAGACGCGGCTGATCGCCGACGTCGTGTATGCCGAGGATAATCAGGCCACCATGGCGCGCTGGTATGGGGCTGCGCTCACCTCGGGCGGGACGGTGCAAAAAGTGGAGGCGTGGTCGGGCAACGTACGTGCCGTGACGGTCGATGCGGTCCGCGACGTGGCACGCAAATGGCTTGACAAGCGCCGCTCGGTAACCGGTTATCTTGTCAAGGAACTTCCCGCCGGTCCGGAGAATCGCTCGTGAAAGCACGTGCCCGCCTTCATTTGCCGCGCGTCCTCGCGGGCGCGCTGGTGTTCGCGGCCGTGCTTGCCGCGTCCCCGCCCTCAGCCCACGCCACGACCATCGAGCGCATCGTCAGTCCCGGTGGCATCGTGGCTTGGCTGGTGCGCGAGCCTTCGGTGCCGCTGGTCTCGCTCGAATTCGCCTTTCGCGGCGGCGCCAGCCAGGATCCGCTCGAAAAGGCCGGAGTTGCCACCATGGCGGCGGCGCTTCTGGACGAGGGTGCCGGCAATA
Organism: uncultured Alphaproteobacteria bacterium; assembly: GCA_963747835.1. GTDB lineage: Bacteria > Pseudomonadota > Alphaproteobacteria > Rhizobiales > Xanthobacteraceae > JAJPKK01. Next base: position 367,445 of record CAVVGO010000007.1, on the reverse strand, counting down.
TCGATTCCAAGAGCTTTCACGAGCGGGTCGAGGCGAACGCGATCGAGATGAGCTTCACCGCGACCCGCGACTACATGGCGGGCTCGTTGCGGACGTTGACCGACAACCAGGACGAAGCTTTCGAATTGCTACGGCTCGCGATCACGGCCCCCCGGTTCGACAGTGTCGACGTTGAGCTCGCCCGCGAGCAGACGCTGTCCGGGCTGCGCCGCGCCACCCAGAGCCCCAACGACCTCGCGAGCCTGCGCTGGTGGTCGACCGCGTTCGCCGGGCATCCGTACGGCCGGCCGGTACGGGGCACGCCGGAATTGGTCGCGGCCATTACGGTCGACGATCTGCGCGGCTTCACCCGCAAGAACTTCGCCCGCGACACGCTCAAGATCGGCATCGTCGGCAATGTGGATGCCGCCGCCGCCGGCAAGCTTATCGACCACGTTTTCGGCGGCCTGCCCGCCAAGGCGCAGATTTCGACGATCGCCGCGGCGGTCCCGCAGGGACTGGGGCAGAAGATCGCCATCGATCTCGACGTGCCGCAGTCGGTGCTGATGATCGGAGGCGCCGGCATCTCCCGCAAGGATCCGGACTTCATGGCGGCCTTCGTGCTCAACCATATCCTGGGTGGCAGCGCCTTCTCGTCGCGGCTCTACAAGGAAGTACGCGAGGTCCGCGGCCTTGCCTATTCGGTCTACAGCGCCGTCATGCCGCTCGATCACACGGCCCTGTTTGTGAGCGGTACGGCGACTCGGTCCGACCGCGCCACCCAGACGCTTGAGGTGATGGAAGCCGAAATTCACAAGCTCGCGGACGCCGGCCCGACCGAGGATGAAGTCACCAAGGCGAAATCCTTCCTGACCGGGTCCTACGCGCTGCGCTTCGATACCTCGATCAAGATCGCCGAGCAGCTTGTGCAGATCCAGCTTGAGGATCTCGGCATCGACTACATCGATAAGCGCAACAGCCTCGTCGAGGCGGTAACACTCGCCGACGTGTCGCGCGTCGCCAAGCGGCTGCTCGACCGCAACATGCTGATCATGGTGGTTGGCCGGCCGCAGATCACCCCGGCGAAGGGCGGCTGATCCCAACATCATCCGCGGCGGTAGCCGTTGGCGGCGCTGACCGTGGCGATGCCGTCACTTCAACGGCGGGCCCATCGTCACCGTCAGTTTGCCGACGCCCGCGACCTCGCATTCGAGCTTGTCGCCCGGGACCGTCGCCGCGACTCCTGACGGGGTACCGGTCATGATAATGTCGCCGGGAGCGAGTGCCACCATCTCGGACAGCTTCTCGATCACTTCCGGAACGTTCCAGATCATCTGCTCGAGATCGCCATCCTGGCGGATTCTTGCCATTGCATGTGAGCGTGATGCGCGCCTTCTTGGGATGCCCGATCTCCGAGGCCGGCCGCAGCGGACCGCACGGCGCCGAGAAATCGAATGCCTTGCCGACTTCCCATGGGCGCTTGATGTCGCGCGACGCAATCTGGAGGTCGCGCCGGGTGAGGTCGATGCCGACCCCGTAACCCCAGATCAGGTCATTGGCGCCGGCGGCCTTGAGGTTGCGGCCGCTGCCCTTGAGCGCCACCACCAACTCCACCTCGTGGTGAAGGTCCTTGGTGAGGGACGGATACGGCACGGTGGCGCCGTCCGGCACAATCGCGTCGGCCGGCTTGGAAAAGAAGAACGGCGGCTCGCGCTCGTCCTGGCCCATCTCCTTGATGTGCTCGAGATAGTTGCGTCCGACGCACCAGATGCGCCGCACCGGAAAAAGCTTGTCGCTGCCGGCGACCGCAATGGTCGGCTGGGGCGGCGGCGAAATGACGTAGCGGGAGGCGTCTGTGCTCATGAGATGTCTTTTGACTGGTGTTGAAAAAAGGTCGTCGGAGCCGTTCCGGAATTGCCCGATGTCCAGTGCCGAATAGACGGAAGGGTTGCCGAGGTCAATGCGCGTCTGAATTTCCGAAGTCCGGCGGCGCTCCCGTTCGCCTGCGGCTGAGCACCCATCAGTTCTGGAGCGTGCCGAGCTTGCGTTCCCACGCCAGCGCGTGGCTGACGATGGTGGCAAGGTCGTCGTATTGCGGCTGCCATCCCAGCGTCTGCCGGACGAGATCGGATGTCGCCACGATCTGCGCCGGATCGCCCGGACGGGCGGCGGCGCGGTCGACGCGGAAATCGACGCCGGATACCCGCTTCACCGTGTCGATGACCTCAAGCACGGAAAACCCGTGGCCATAGCCGCAATTGAGCGTGATGGGCCGGCCGCCGCCGCGCAGATAGGCAAGCGCGTCCGAATGGGCGCGCACCAGGTCGGCGATGTGGATGTAGTCGCGGATGCAGGTGCCGTCCGGGGTCGGATAGTCGGTACCGAACACGTCCATGCGGGGCCGCTTGCCCAACGCGGTTTCGACCGCGACCTTGATGAGGTGGGTCGCCCCTTTGGTCGATTGTCCGGTGCGCAACTGCGGATCGGCGCCGGCGACGTTGAAATAGCGCAGGATGACGTAATCGAGGCCGTGCGCGGCGCCAGCATCGCGCAGCATGATCTCGGTCATCAGCTTAGAGGATCCGTAAGGCGACATCGGGGCCACCGCGTCGTCCTCGCCGATCGGCACCTTGGCCGGATTGCCGTAGACCGCCGCGGTCGAGGAAAAGATGAAGGCCTTCACGCCGCCCTTGACGGCGCATTCGATCAGGGCCCGGGAGTTCACCGTGTTGTTGCGGTAATAGGCCAGCGGATGGGATACCGAATCCGGCACCACGATCGAGGCGGCGAAATGGATGATAGCGCTGACCTCGTGCTCGGCGATGAGGCGGGCGACCAGCGTCTCGTCTCCGGTCTCGCCGGTGACGAGCGGAACGCCCTTGGCGACCGCCCATTTGAAGCCGGTCGACAGATTGTCGAGTACAACCACGCGTTCGCCCGCCGCGACCAGGGCAAGGACCATGTGGCTGCCGATATAACCGGCACCGCCGGTAACCAGGATTGTCATGGCGTTCGCTCGTTTGGGCGTTTGGCGGCATTCATATCCCGCCGCTCCTGAACATCACGTTAGCAGCCGCCAGCGCCCGCGGGTGACAAACCGGGGGGCTGCGTATATGAGCCAGTCGCGTACCATCCGGATTGAGCCTCAACCCGATCATGGCCGAGATTTTGTTCATCAAGACGTCCTCGCTCGGCGACGTCGTCCACCATATGCCGGCCGTCACCGATGCGCGTCGCCATCGGCCCGATGCCCGCCTCGTCTGGGTGGTGGAGGAGGCCTATGTGCCGCTGGCCCGCCTCCATCCGGGGATCGATGCGGTCATCCCGGTCGCTTCGCGGCGCTGGCGCGTGAAGTTGCATGAGCCCGCGACGTGGCGCGAGATCGGCCGGTTCCGCCGGTCCATTCGGCAAACCTCCTACGAGGCCGCCATCGATACCCAAGGTCTGCTGCGCACCGCCCTGATCGCCCGGGCGGTGCGCGGCGTCCGCCACGGCTACGACTTTGCGAGCATCCGAGAGCCGTTGGCCTCCCTTTTCTATGACGTGCGGCACCAGGTCGAGTGGCACAGCCACGCGATCCGGCGCAATCGCACGCTGTGCGGCCTCGCGCTCGGTTACGAACCGCCGCAGCCGATCGATTTCGGTCTCGATCGCGCGGCGATCGCCCGCAAGGCCGCAACGGACTATGCCGTGTTGATCCACGCCACCGCGCGGCCCGAGAAGGAATGGCCGATCGCACATTGGATTGCGGTCGCGCGCGGCATACGCGATCGCGGCCTCGACGTGGTGCTGCCGTGGGGCAACGATGCCGAGCGCACCCGCAGTGAGGCGATCGCGGGCGCATCGGCGGGAGCGCCGCGCCCCGACCGGGTGCCGGACCGCCGCCCGCTCGACGAGGTTGCCGCCCTGATTGCCGGGGCATCCCTGGTGGTCGGTGTCGACACCGGGCTCGTACACGTGGCGGCGGCACTCGGCGTGCCGCTGGTCGCCATCTTTATCGGCAGCGAGCCGGGTCTGACCGGCCCGCTGGGGTCGGGCCCGATCGAGGTTGTGGGCGGCAAGGGCGCGACGCCGGATCCGGCCGAGGTGCTGCGGGCGCTCGATCGCGTCGCAGGGAAAGCCCCATGAAGGGTGGCATTCTGGCGCGGTTCGATGCCAGGGCCCAGGTCGGGCTCCTGGTGCTGCTTGCCGTCTATTTCATGGTGTGGCCGCTATGGCGTATCGGCTTTCCCATCGAGATCGCCCAGAACGAAGGCTGGAATGCTTATTTCGCCGACGCCGCCATGGGGGCTGCGCCGCTCTATCCGCCGACCGACACGTTGATCGTCAACAATTATCCGCCGCTGTCGTTTTACATGGTCGGAGGGCTCGCCCAGGTGTTCGGCGACGCCCTCTATGTCGGACGGGTGCTGTCCCTCATGGCGATCGTCGCCCTCGGAGGGCTCATCGCCAGGGTGGTCATGCAACTCGGCGGCGGCTCCGCCGGCGCGGCGGTCGGCGGCTTTTGGTTCGTCGCCGTGATGGCGCGCTCATTCACCCGTTTTGCCGGCATGAACGATCCGCAGCTTGTCGGTCACGTGATGATGATGGCGGCGCTCGCTTGGTTTCTCGCCCGCGAGGCAAGCGGAAAGTCCGTGGTGCCGCCGATCCTCGCCATGGTGGTGGCGGGCTTCTACAAGCACAACATCGTAGCGGTGCCGATAACCGCGCTGGTGTGGCTGGCCGTGCGCGACTGGCGGCGCGCCGTCGTGCCAGCGGCGGTCGGCGCCGGCGCGGCCGCGTTGGGGCTCGCGATCTGCTATTTGATCTACGGCGACGTCTTCTTTGCCAATCTGATGACGCCGCGGGCCTATCATTGGCTGCGCTCGCTCAAGGGACTTGGGCGGCTGCAATGGATACTGCCGGCGCTGGCGCTGTGGGCCATTTGGGTCGCGGCGGAACCGAAGCGCAAATCGGCACGCTTTACGATGTTGTTCGTCGGGGTCGCGTTCGCCGCCTATCTGCTGCAGTGGAGCGGGGAGGCGATCCTCGACAACGCCCAGTTCGATCTTGTCATCGCGGCCGCGGTCGGGCTCGGCGTTGCCTTCGATCGTGCCGGCGCAACCGCGTTCGGGCGCCGCTTCGGCGAGACGGCCGCGCGCGCCGTCATCGTGGCGGTCCTGGCGGCGCGCCTCGTCGCCACGCTCCGCATCGAGCCGGCGCTGGTATTGTTCGATCCGGACTACCGGGCGCAGTATTATTCCAATTCCGCAGTGGTGCGGGCGGACGCGGCGCGCATCGCGCAAGTGCCGGGGCCGGTGGCGTGCGATTACAAGGTGGTATGCCGGCTCGCCGGCAAGCCATTCTCCTATGACGATTTCCGCGCCGAGATGCTGGTCGCGACCGGTGCCTCGCACGGGCTCGACGAGCACGGCCTGATGCGCCAGCACGGCCTCACCTACGTGAAGAACGATCCGCGCGACGGCATCGAGGCGCTGTTCCGAGCGCTTGTCGGCAAGCCGTAAGCGGGTCGCCCGACGTCAGGCTGACACCGGTCGGGGCGCGCACGCGGCGAGTGCCGCCGCGGCGACGTCGGCGACCGCAATATCGCGCATGCAGCGATGGTGCTCAAGCCGGCAGGTCGGCTTGTGGCAGGGCCGGCACGGCAGTTCGGTGCGGGTCTCGATCACGGCAGCGATCGGATTGAGCGGCGCCCAATGCCACGGACTGGTCGGCCCGAAAATCCCGATCGACGGCGTACCGATGGCGGCGGCTACATGCAGGAGACCGGAATCGTTGGAGACCGCGACATCGGCCGCAGCCAGCGCCAGGATAGCGTTGCGCAGGTCCGGCCCCGTGAGGTCGCGCACTTCGACCCGGCCGGCGCCGATCTCCGCCGCGAGCGCCTTCTCGTCGGGACCGCCAACGATCCAAACCGCATAGCCCTGGGCCATAAGCCGGCCGGCGAGTTCCCCATATGAGAAGGCCGGCCATCGCTTCGAGGGGCCGACCGCGCCGGGAGCCAGCACCGCGGTCGGACGGGCGTCCGCTCCAAGCCCCATCCGCTCGCGCCAGGCCGGCAGAATTTCGCGCTGAATCATGAGTTGCGGCAACGGCCATTGCGGGGGCGCCGCGGCGCGCCTCGGCAGCGCCAGGGTGGCGCAACGATCGACCATGCGGGGCAAGGCCTTTTCACCGAAGCGCAGATCGTTAATGAGGCCGAACCGCATTTCGCCGACGAAGCCGGTACGGCGTGTAATGCCGGCGAGGCACGGGGCAAGCGCCGATTTCCAGGTGCGCGGCATGATCAGGGCGTCGCCGTAGTGTTCGGCGCGCAGCCGCTCGGCGAGCGCGCGGTGCTCGGAAAACGCCAGCCGCTTGCGCGGCAGGTCCACCACGATGCCGTTGCGGACGCCCGGCATGTAATCGAGGAGCGGCGCGACCATCCGGGTGGTCAAGACGTCGATCGGGCGGCCGGGAAAGCGTTCGCGCAGCAGCCGGACGACCGTATGGCAGCGCACGAAGTCGCCGATCCACATATAGGGCACGATCAGGATGGGGCTGTCGCCGGACGCCCCCGTGGCCGCGCCAGGATAATTGGCGACCTGATAGATCGGGTCAGGATCGTTAGCTTCCGGGCTCATGGCGCTGTTCTTATCAGGTTCCGACGCCAAAACATCCGCTGGCGCGCAACCTGGACGATGCCTAATCATTTCGGCAGCCTGACCGCAAAGGATACCGGGAATGACTTCCGACCAGCCGCCGCTCGACCATGAAAGCCTGTTGCGTCGCGCGTTCGAAGTGGCCCGTCGCTCGCGCCGCCAAGGCGACCACCCGTTCGGCGCGCTCCTGGCAGGGCCCGACGGCGGGGTACTGATGGAACAATGCAACGGGTTTACGGCGGAAGGCCGGGACATGACCGCCCATGCCGAGCGCCTGCTGGCGACCCGCGCGTCGCGGACCTATGGCGCCAAATTTCTTGCCACCTGCACGCTGTACACCTCGGCCGAGCCCTGCGCCATGTGCGCCGGCGCGATCTACTGGGTCGGCATCGGCCGCGTAGTCTATGGCCAGACCGAAAAAGGCCTGAAGGCTCTCACCGGCGCGCATGCGGAAAATCCAACCCTCGACCTGCCGTGCCGCACCGTGTTCGGCGCCGGCCAGCGGGCCGTCGAGGTCATTGGGCCGCTACTGGAGGATGAGGCCGCGGCGATCCAGGCGGATTTCTGGAAGGCACATGCGGGCGCCTAGGCCGCGTGGCGGCGGCAAGCCCTCCGGTGACTGCCTTGGGCCCGCCACCTTCCGCGCGCGGATGTGGGTGCGCATCCGGTAATGCGCCGTTAATTGGCTCGTAATGTTCTGATCTCTAGTCTAAAAACCTACGCGATGGTCTGCCTGGGCCTTCGATCCAGGTTTAGTCGTCGCATAAGGGGCAAACGGGACGGGCAAGTGCAGCAACCTCTGTTCTATTTGCGGAAAAGACCGAACATGCGGTCGCTTGTCCTTGCGGCAGCCGTGTGTGGCCTACCGCTTGCCGCGGCCCCGGCAGCCGAACTGACCCCGACGTACCCGGCAAACGGGCCGGCCATCTTCAGTTGGACCGGCCTCTATTTCGGCGGCAATGTGGGGGGTGCCTTCGGGAAGACCAGTTGGAACGACCCGTTTTCCGGACTAGGCGACAGCTCGTCGATCTCGGGTTTGGTGGGCGGCGCCCAAGTGGGCTACAACCGCCAGATCGACGCGCTGGTGCTGGGCGTCGAGGGTAATTTTTCGGCCGGCGAGATCACCGCCGGCGCCACGGACGCCCTTGGCTTCTCCCATACCAGTACTGTCATTTGGACTTCGACCTTCACCGGCAAGGTCGGCTTCGCGGTCGACCGCGCGCTGTTCTACGGCAAGGGCGGCTTGGCATTGGCGGGCGAACAGGAATCGGTGACGGATCCGTTCATCAATACGGCGGGCGGCGTCAGCAATACGGCGAGCGCCGGCACCGTGGTGCGGACCGGCTGGACCATCGGAGCTGGCGTCGAATACGCCTGGGACCGCAAATGGTCGGCTCGGATCGAATACGACTATTTGGCGTTCGGCTCCGAGGCCCTCGCTTTTGGCGGGCCGGTGCTTGGCAATGCGTCCGCGCCTGTGACGTTGAACATCCAGCGGCTCATGGGCGGCATCAACTACCACTTTTGAGGCAGACCGCGCCGCCGCATCGGGGAGCCTCGTTGCGCCACCGGATTAGCCCCGCGACGTTGACGATAAGGCCCATCTGGGCCATGGAGTGCCGTTCTCTGAAGCATTCGGATATATTTTACCGCACGCCGGACGTCGTTTCTCCGGGCCCACAATTCGGCGTAGGCTTTTATCTCGAGCCAATCGTAGTGGGCGATGTTCGCGGTTTTGTCGGGCAGGGGCCGCGCGTGGCTGCAGTAAGCGCTCGCCGCAGGGGAAACATCGGAACATGGCAGAGGGCGTTGGAACGGGCGGCGGCTCGCGCACCGCACTGATCACCGGCGTCACCGGGCAGGACGGCGCGCTGTTGGCCGAGCTGTTGCTGAAGAAGGGCTATACGGTTCACGGCATCAAGCGCCGGTCATCGTCTTTTAATTCTGCGCGGGTCGACCATCTCTATGTCGATCCGCATCAGGCGGGTGCCCGCTTCTTCATGCATCATGGCGACATGACCGATGCCACAAATCTCATTCGCGTGGTCCAGGAAACGCAGCCGACGGAAATCTATAATCTCGCCGCACAATCCCACGTTCATGTGAGCTTCGAGACGCCGGAATATACCGCAAACGCCGATGCGCTTGGCCCGTTGCGCCTCCTCGAAGCGATTCGTATTCTCGGTATGGAGAAGCAAGTCAGGTTCTATCAGGCATCGACGTCGGAGCTGTACGGCAGCGTCCGCGAAATTCCCCAGCGCGAGACCACGCCGTTCTATCCGCGTTCGCCCTACGCGGCGGCCAAGCTCTACGCCTACTGGATCACCGTGAATTATCGCGAAGCCTACGGCATGCATGCGTCGAACGGCATTCTGTTCAATCACGAGGGACCCACGCGGGGCGAGACGTTCGTCACCCGCAAGATCACTCGCGCGGTGGCCGCCATCGAGCTCGGCATGCAAGACAAGCTCTATCTCGGCAACCTCGATGCCGAACGCGACTGGGGCCACGCGCGCGACTATGTGGAAGGTATGTGGATGATTCTCCAACAGGCCGAGCCTGACGACTACGTCCTGGCAACCGGCGAGAAGCATTCGGTGCGAGAGTTCGTTGAACGTGCCTTCGCCCATATCGGCCGCCGTATCACTTGGCGCGGGGCGGGTACCGAGGAGACCGGCGTCGACGCCAATTCCGGGCAAGTGCTGATTGAGATCGACCCGCGCTACTTCCGTCCGACCGAGGTCGATCTCCTGATCGGGGACCCCGGCAAGGCGCGGCAGAGGCTCGGCTGGCGCCACAAGACGAGCTTTGCGGATCTGGTCAAGGAAATGGTCGAATTCGATCTCGTTCAGGTGCGGCTCGAAAAGGAACGTATGACCCGGCATGACTGAGTTCGAGCCGACCTCAGAAGGCGCGCCATGACGGGCGAGCCAGTCGCTGTGCCGCCACTGTTCGATCTCGCTGGCAGGCGCGTATTCGTCGCCGGCCATAAGGGCATGGTCGGCTCCGCGCTGGTGCGGCGGCTCGCGTTGGAGTCCGTCGATCTGCTGCGCGCTGAGCGCCGCACGCTCGACCTTTCGCGACAGGCGGAAACCGAGACCTGGCTTCGCGACAATCGCCCGGATGTCGTCATCATGGCGGCCGCCCGCGTCGGTGGGATCGCGTACAACAACGCCAATCCGGTCGATTTCCTCGCCGGCAATCTCGCAATCGAGCTCAATCTCATCCGCGGCGCCTATGCGGCCGGGGTCCGCAAACTGTTGTTTCTCGGTTCGTCTTGCATCTACCCAAAGTTCGCGCCGCAGCCGATGCGCGAGGAGATGTTGCTCACCGGCGCCCTCGAGCCGACCAACGAATGGTACGCGGTCGCCAAGATCGCCGGCATCAAGCTGATCGAGGCCTATCGCCGGCAATACGGCGCCGATTTCATCTCGCTGATGCCGACAAATCTTTATGGACCCGGCGACAACTATCATCCGGAACACAGCCACGTGCCGGCGGCGCTGATTCGCCGATTTCATGAAGCGAAGCTCGCGAAAGCGCCGACGGCCGGGGTGTGGGGCACCGGTAACCCGCGGCGCGAGTTCCTGGCGGTTGACGATCTTGCCGATGCTTGCGTGTTCGTCTTGAAGAATTACTCCGACGGCCAGTTCCTCAATGTCGGCACCGGCCGCGACCTGACGATCGCGGATTTCGCAAAGCTGGTTTCCGATGTGGTCGAGTACACGGGCGACATCGTGTTCGATACCTCTCGTCCGGACGGCACCCCGCAGAAATTGCTCGATGTAAGCCGGCTGGCGCGATTGGGCTGGACCGCGCGCACGGAACTTCGCGCCGGCATTGCGGCGGCATACCGGGACTATCTGGCCGGCGGCGGCACGCGATGATGGACGCGCCTAAACATTGCGCTCCGTTCGCTTTCGCGTTGCCACGGTGGCCGAGCGCTATCGGATCGGATAGCCGAATTCACAGCGCAAAGACGAACAGCATGGTCTGATTGCGTAGCTCTCGAAGTTCCGGCGTTTGTGAGTTGATGTTCCTTGCGTTGCGGGCGAGTCCCGACAGGATCGCGACATATTGCCGGCCACCGGCTTCGAAGGTCATTGGCGGCGCGTTGATGCCGGTGCCGACATTGACCTTCCAGAGTTGCTCGAGGGTGGCGTCGTCGTAGGCCGCGAGTGCCCCGTCGGTGAAGGCGGTAAAGACGAGGCCGCCGGCGGTCGTGAGAACGGCGCTGTTGTTCGGATAGGGCAGGTGCAACGTCTTCTTGACCTCGCCGGTGAATGGATCGGCTACGACGATGTCGGATTCGTTGCGCGCCGTATATTTGAACGCGCCGCCGGTAAGGAAGCCATTTGGATTCTTGCCGGCGTCGGGCGTGAGGGTGACTTCATCGCAGTTCGACCGCGACGGAATGTAGAGCAGCCGGGTCTTCGCGCTGTATGACGCCGACCAGAAATTGTTGCCGCCGTCGTGCGACGGGCACAGTTTCTTGGTGCGGTCCGTCAAGGTTTGATTTTGCAGACCCGAATAAACCTGGATGTCGCGTTTGGGATCATAGTCGACCGGCAACCCGGTCTTCTGATCGATGCCCTTGGTCCAGGTGATGGTGTCCATATAGGGCTTCGCCAGCACGGTTTGCCCGTTGGTCCGCTCGAAGGCGTAGAGGAAGCCGTTGCGCGCCGAGTGCGTAACCAGCCGGTGCGGCTGGCCTGCGATCTCGCCGTCGATCAGGATGTGCGTACCCGCCGCATCGTAGTCCCACATGTCACCCGGCACGTACTGGTGATACCAGTTCATCTTGCCGGTGTCCGGATCCCAGGAAATCAGGCTGTTGGTGTAGAGGTTGTCGCCAGGGCGATAGAATGGGTTGTACATCGGCACCGGATTGCCGGTGCCCCACAGCACCTGGTTGGTGGCGACATCGTAGGAGCCGGTGACCCACATGGCGCCGCCGCCGGTCCGCCACGCATTGTTCTTGTCCTTCCAGGTTTCCGAACCGGGCTCACCGGGGGCCGGAACCACGTATTTGCGCCATGCCAGCTTTCCGGTTGCGCCGTCGAGCGCGACAATGAAGTCGCGGGTGCCGCGATCGCCGCCCGAGGCGCCGACGACGATCTTGTCCTTGACGGCGAGGGGCGCGGCGGTGAGTTGCAGATCCGGCTGGCCGTCGGCCAGGGAGGTTTCCCAGGCGACCTTGCCGGTCTCCTTGTTGGTCGCAATGACGCGTGCCGGAAAGCTCGCGACCGTGACGACATAATTGCCCCACAGCGCGGCGCCTCGATTGGTCATCGGCAGTTGTTCCTGCCCCGGGTCCATGCGCCACACGATCCGGCCGACATCGCCGGAACGGCCATCTATTTTGTAGAGCACACCCCAATTGTCGACCACGTAGAGGAATCCGTCCTCGGCCAATGGGGTCGCTTCAAGGTTCTCGTTCGTCGACGTGCCGCCAATCGCGACCGCATAGGCGAGCTTGAGCGCGCTGACGTTGGCTTTGTTGATGCGAACGAGCGGCGAGTAGCGCTGCGCATCATAGGTGCGGTGGTTCATCAGCCAATTACCCGGCTCCGGGTTGGCGAGCCGATCGGGCGTGACGTCAGCCGCAACCACGGGGGTCGCCGCGAGCATGGCCACACTCGTCAGCAGCAGGCCGCAGAAGAAACGACGATGGCGTGAAAGCATGGTGACCTCCCTTTTGCCTTTTTGCTTTGCTTTTTTCCGTTGTACGGACCGCGCTTATACGGTGCCGTCCGGGCGACGTTCCTCATCGAACCGTTGAATTCATTATGTTTTTCATACGGAGTTCGTTTCGGCAAACCCTCTTGATCCTAAGCCGGTGGGTTTGTTTCGCCAAACCGGCTGAACTATCCCAAGTCCGTTCGGGGTACCGTATTGTCCATTGATAATCCACGCCAAGCGTATAGGACTATTCCTATTTTGTCAATGTCGATTCATCGAACTTGGTGGAGGGCTGCCGGCAATGTCTCGGATTTCAATGTCGCGCTTGCAGCCACCTCCGACGCGTCGGCTCGCGAGATGGTGCCGGTCACGCTACCGCGGCTTTGCCAAGCCCCGCCGCCTGGCGAACCTCGAACCCTTCAAATTGCGGGTGCCCGAGATAGAGGGGCTTATTGTCGCCGGTCCGATGATGCGCGACCCGGAACGCCTCGGACTTGGTCCACGCCTCGAAGACTGCCCGATTCTCCCACACCGTGTGTGACGCGTAGAGCGTATGATCCTCTGCCTCGGGTCCCTTGAGCAGATGGAACTCGACGAAGCCCGGCACTTTGTCGAGGTGACTGTCGCGCGACAGCCAGACGTGTTCGAAAGCCGCCTCGGACCCCTTGACGACGCGGAACCGGTTCATGGCGATAAACATCGGGTTCTCCAGATCAATGATGCATTCGGTCAACCTATAGCATAACGTTTTGTTGCCGAGATTGCGATCAGCGACGAGATAAGCTGTTGCCCTCTTTTTGAGGGGCCTCGTAACGAATTTAGGCACCATTTAGGCGTCAACTTCGGCACAAATGCCGCCACGGGGACGATTGCTGCATCGAGGCAACGCCGCGTGCAGCGCCTTCGGAAAGGAAGGGTCGGCCAAAGGCAAACTGGATTACGCTGTCCGACCTGGGAGACACTGCCGCAGCCGAACTGTATTGAAGTCTTTCAGGGGCGGCACGGAGCGTGATGTCCGTGCTTGCCGCTAACGACGATCGCGGCGGGTGAACGCGTTATGCGGCTCGGCGAGCTGGCGCGGGCGTCGCTTGTGCTGAAATTCGAGCGAGCACGGTGATGATCAAGCCTGGTCCCGACGACAAGATCTATCCGGTCGTCAAGCTCGCGATGATCGTGGACGCGCTCATGGAGGCGGGCGTGTCACTGGAGAGCGCGCTTGCCGACGTGCATATATCCAAGAGCGCGCTGACTTCGCCCGCCACGCGCGTCTCGCTCAATCAGATGATCGATTGCTATCACAATGCGGATCGCCTCTCGTGCGACCCTCATTTTTGCCTTTCATGCGGGCCAGCGGTTGCACGTCTCCGCCTACGGCATGTATGGGTTCGCGATCCTGAGCAGCATGAACTTTCGTCAGACGATGCGGTTCGCCATGAGTTACCACCAACTCGCGGCACCCCTCGTGGATATGTTCTTCAAGGAAGAAAGTGGTTGCGGGATTTGGACATTCACCCCGCTGTCGCACCCGCGCGTCGACGCGCGGCTTTACAAGTTCCTCGTTGAATTTCAGTTCGGCGTCAGCCTGTCGCTGCATCGGGACGTCATGGGCCCCGCTTTTGCGGCGCGCGCGTGTCACGTCACCTACGGTCAGCCCAACGACGCTCCGAACTACCCGGATATCTTCGGATGCCCGGTGCGCTTCGGCCAATCCGAGAACGGACTCCTTTTCGACGCGGCTTGGCTCGACGGCACGCCGAAGCTCGGAAACGAAATCACCTATTCGACCATCGTCGGACTGTGCGACGGCCTGATAGAGGAATTCGAGCTTCGCATTGGGTTGGTTGGCAAGGTTCGGCACGTCTTACTCGGCAACCTGATGCGGCCGACGAGCTTCGGCGACGTCGCCAAATCCGTGAACATGAGCGTACGGACGCTGCGGCGAAAGTTACGCGAGGAAAATGCGTCCTTCCGCCATTTGGCGGATGAATTGCGGAGGGACATGGCGATCAAATATCTGCGCGACACGGATTTGACCGTAGAGGACGTCGGCGAGGCACTGGGGTTCAGCGATGCCGCCAACTTCCGGCATGCGTTCCGCCGCTGGACCAAAGCATCGCCGCGCCAGTTTAGGGATATTTCCGGCAAGGCCTAGCTCTCGGGCCCTGAGGATTTGGCCGAAATTCACCGCCGCTTTGGCCGGACGCAACCGTTTCGCGGCTCAAACGACCGCGTAATCCTGCCGGCAACGTAAACGCAAACAGGAGACATCGTTATGGGCCAGCGCATCGACCAATTCTGCGAAGATCTTCGTCAGAAGCTCACAATGACCGACAGCGGACTCGATGGTTTGAAAACAAAGATTGACGGCAAGGCGCTCCACGTCGAGCAGGACGTGCAAAGCCATTTGGACCGGGTGCAGAAGCGTATCGACCAAGGTCACGCCAAGGTTACAGCCGCCCAGGCCGAAGTCAAAAATTGGGCCGATGCTCGAAAGGCGGCGACGAGCGAAAAGATCGCCGACTGGAAGGCAAAACGGGAAGCGGGCAAATTGCGGAACCGCGCCGACGAAGCCGAACGCTATGCCACCGCCGCCTCGGACATCGCCGTCGCAGCACTGGACGAGGCCGAACAAGCGGCGCTTGAGGCATGACTGGCACGGCAAGACGCAAACGCCGCGCAGCCGGCGAAAGCCTGACACCTCGACCACCGGCGCACGCTCGATCGCGATCCGGTCAAATCGATCCGGCTCGCGCTCGGAGTTCACGCCCCAATCCAACCCATCACATAATCGGAGAACACCATGAAACCCTCAACCGTTCTGATTTTCGCCGGCCTCTTCCTCGCCGTCCCGAGCTTTGGGCAAGCGCAGGTCGCGGGCTCCACAATTGTCGGCGCCGCAGCCATGGAGCTGCGCGACGTCGCCATGGGATGGAGCGCAACACGCCAGGTGCTCAAGCAGCCGGTCTTCAACGACAAGGATGAACCTATCGGCAACATCGACGACATTGTCATCGCGCCCGACAAGGCGGTGTCCTACGTCGTGATCAATGCCGGCGGCTTCATCGGCGTGCTCAAGCACGACGTCGCGGTTCCGGTATCGCAGTTGAAGCTGGTTGGCGGAAAGCTCGTACTGCCGGGGGCGACGAAGGAAGCCCTCAAGGCGAGCCCGCCGTTCGAATACGCCAACCACTGACGCCGAGCTCTTCGACATGGCACGACCCCGGATAGGGTCCGGGGTCGCAGACAGACGAGACATCAATGAACAGGAGGCGGCAATGCCCCCATTTCAAACCGGCAATCAAATATCGGATGCCGCCATGGATGGCGAGGCAGGAGCCATGAGCGTGGTGCTCGCACAGAATTGGTGGGCGATCGCGATCAGAGGCGTGCTTGGCATAATTTTCGGATTGATCGCGCTCTTGCTCCCCGGTGTCACGATGCTGTCGCTGGTGCTTGTCTTCGCCGCATACGCGTTGGTTGATGGGGTGCTTACGATCGTCGCGTCCATCTACGCCGCACGCGGGCACCAGCGATGGGGACTTTTGATCCTCGAAGGCATCGTCAATATCGTCACTGCCGGGATTGCAGTCCTTTGGCCGGGGATCACCGTGGTGGCGTTCGTGCTGCTTGTTGCCGCCTGGGCTTTGATCTCGGGCGGGTTGATGCTGGGCGCTGCATTTCGCCTCGATATCGATCACGGCCGCTGGTGGTTCGCGCTGGGCGGCATCGTATCGATCCTCTATGGCGGACTTCTCATCGTCGCACCCCTCGTCGGAGCCCTGGTACTGACTTGGTGGCTTGGCGCATATGCACTGGTCTTCGGCATCACGCTTATCGTCCTGGCTTTCAGACTTCGGGCGCAGAGAAACGATGCGTCCGCCCGGCGGGCGGGGCACGCAGCTTAGCTAAGCCCCTTGGCGGCGGCAGACAATCGTACTGCCCGCACGCCTCATGGGTGCGTGACAACGGTAGCCAACACCCCAAAAAACTACCGTTCGCGCATGCTGTCGTGCATGTGCTCGCGTAGCGGCGCCAGTATGAAGTCGATGATGCGGCGCTCGCCGGTCAATATCTCCGCCTTGACCGACATGCCGGGCAACAGCACGGCTGGCCGGCCGTCGATGTCCAGGGATTTCGGCTCGATCGCGATGTGCACGGTGTAGCGCAGCCGTTCGCCGGTTTCGACATTCTGAATCTCGTCGGCGGCGCGCTGTGAGCCTTGCGCGGCCTGACCGACGGGCGTCGCCTCGGCGTCGCGATCGATGGCGGTCACGGTCCCGCCCAAGAGTCCGTAGCGGGTGAAGGGAAACGCATCGATCTTGAGTTCGACCTTTTGGCCGGCGGTCACGAAGCCGATGTCGCGGTTTTCCAGCACAGCTTCGACCTCGACGCGGTCTTCGTTAGGAACCACCGAGAGCAGTTGCTGGGCCGGCGTGACCACGCTGCCGACCGTGGTGACGTGGAGTTGCTGCACCGTGCCGGCGATCGGAGACCGCAACGTCTGCAATTCGGTGCGATGAATCGCCTTTTGAAGGGATTCTGATGCGGACCGCGCGCGTTCCCGCGCGCGGCTGAGATCGGCGAGCGCGGATGTCCAGATTTCGGCTTCGGTGGCCGCGGCCTTGTGGTCGAGCCCTTCGATCGCGGCATCGAGCGAGGCGATCTTGGCACGGTTGATGTCGAGTTCCGATCTCGTCTCGGTGAGAAGCTGGCGGCTTTCCAGATCGGCAATCACCGAGGCGTATCCACCGGCGGCAGCCTTGCGCCTGATTTCGGCGCGTTCGGAAACCAACGGCAGGGTCTGCTCCACCTTGACGAGCGTCTGGTTCAGGGCCTCGCGTTCCGCGATCCGCTGCATGCGTTCCTGGGCGATCGCGGAAAGCTTGCCGACGCGCTCGGCGTTCTGCGCGGTCAGTTGCGCCTGGGCGCGCTTGATCTCGATCGGCCCCACGGTGTTGAAGCCGGAAAACACCGCCCCGGTGGCGCCGTCGAGAAACGCCTCCAGACGGGCCTGGTCGAGTTCCGCGGCGTGAAGGTCGTTCTCGGCGCGATCGCGTTCGGCGAGCGCGGCGGTGGGGTCGAGCTCGATCAGCGCGTCGCCGGCGCGCACCTTCTGGCCCGGACTTACCAGTATGGCGCGCACCGTCGCGGTCTCGAACGGCTGGAGGAGCTTGGTGCGCATCTGAGAGACGATCTTGCCGGAAGCGACGGCCACGATGCTGACCTTGCCGAAACACGCCCAGCCGATCCCGACCAAGGCGATGAGGCAGAGAAGCCAGGCGAGCGTGCGGCCGGCCGGCGACGGCGGCGTTTCGAGGATTTCCAGGGCCGCCGGTAGGAATTCGCGGAACCGGTGCTCTTGGTCGCCATTGCCGGATTTGACCAGGCGTAACGTGGCAGCAGACCGGTTCATCATCCCACCATCCGTCATCGCGCCGCAGACTGGATGCGATAGAGATTGGCATAGCGCCCGTTGCGCACGACGAGCTGGTCGTGCGGCCCGTCCTCAACGATCGCGCCGCTGTCGAGGGTAAGGATGCGGTCGGCGCCGCGCACCGTCGAAAGCCGGTGGGCGATGATGATGACGGTGCGCCCCTGGACGATCTCCCGCATGTTGGCCTGGATGATGCTTTCGGACTCGTAGTCGAGCGCCGAGGTCGCCTCGTCGAAAATCAGGATGCGCGGGTCGGTGACGAGCGCGCGGGCGATCGCAATGCGCTGGCGCTGGCCGCCGGATAGCGACACGCCGCGCTCGCCGATCGAAGTATCGTAGCCGTGAGGCATCTTGCAGATGAACTCGTGGGCGCCCGCAAGGCGCGCCGCCGCGATGACCCTTTCGAGCGACATCGCCGGGTCGACCAGCGCGATGTTCTCGCGGACCGAACGGTTGAACAGGATGTTCTCCTGCAGCACGACGCCGGTCTGGCGGCGCAGCCACGCCGGGTCGATCACGCTGGTGTCGGTGCCGTCGATCAGGATGCGGCCTTGCTCCGGCAGATAAAGTCGCTGGAGAAGCTTGGCGATGGTGCTCTTGCCGGACCCGGACGGGCCGACGATGCCGACCACCTGGCCGGTCGGGATCTTCAGGCTCACCTCGCGCAGCACCGGCTGGGTATTGGGGCCGTAGCGGAACGTCACCCGTTCGAACTCGATGTCGCCTTGGAGCGGCGCCTGGCTCGCCTGCACGCTCGCGTTATGCGGCTCGACCGGCGTATTGAGGATGTCGCCGAGGCGGTCGACCGAGATACGCACTTGGTGGAAATCCTGCCACACCTGCACCAGCCGCAGCACCGGTCCGCTGACCTGCGCCGCCAGCATGTTGAAGGCGACGAGCTCGCCGACCGTCAGCTCGTTGCCGATAACGAGACGGGCGCCGAGGAACAGCGTGATGACGGTGGTTCCCTTGTTGAGGAGGGTCGCCGCCTGAGTGGCCCAATTGCCGACCTGTGATGCACGAAACGATGCGCCGACATAGCCGGCGAGTTGTTCCTCCCAACGCCGCTGCATCATGGGCTCGACTGCCATCGCCTTGATGGTCTCGATGCCGGTGATGCTTTCGACCAGGAACGCCTGGTTCTCGGCGCCGCGGCGGAATTTCTCGTCAAGCCGCGCGCGGAACGCGGGCGTGGTAGCGAGCGACAGCAGCGCATAGAGCGGCAGCGCGGCGACCACGACCCATGCCAAGGTGGCGCTGTAGACGTACATCACGCTGAGGAATACCGCGGCGAACACGAGATCGAGCACCAGCGTGATGGATGAGCTCGTCAGGAATTGGCGGATGGTTTCAAGTTCCCGCACCCGGGCAACGGAATCGCCGACGCGGCGGGCTTCGAAATAAGCGAGCGGAAGCCGCAACAGGTGCCGGAAGATGCGGGCGCCAAGCTCGACGTCGATGCGATTGCTGGTGTGGGAGAACAGGTAGGTCCGCAGGCCAGACAGCGTCGCTTCGAAGACCGAAATCAGCGCGAGCCCGACCACGAGCACTTCCAGCGTCGACAGCCCACGATGCACCAGCACCTTGTCGATGACGGTCTGGAAGATGATCGGGGTCGCCAGCGCGAACAATTGGATGGTGAAGGACGCGACCATGACCTCGTACAGGGCGCCGCGATACTTGTGGACCGCGCCCCAGAACCAGGTGAGGTCGAAGCGCCGGCCGGTGTCGGAGAGTGCGGCACGCTTGGCAATGAGAACGAGCCGGCCCGACCATTCGCGATCGAATTCCTCGAACGTCAAGGTACGTGGCGCATGGTCGCCATGACCCTGCACCAGGACGCAGTCTTCGGTGACTTTGCCGATCACCACATAGGCGCCGGAACGCAGCGCGGCGAGTGCCGGCAGCGGTACCTTGGCGAGACGGCCGACCGAAGAGTTGAGGGCTTTCGCTTTGACGGGAAATTTGCGCGCGGCGAGCAGAAGTTCTGCTTCGCTGAGCGCGGCCGATTTCCCCATCTCATGCTGTATGCGGCCCGGTTCAGCGACGATGCCGAGGAGATGCAGTGCAAGCGCCAACGACCATATGCCACTATCGGAACATAGGATCATCGGCGTCCATTCTATTGGTGGGGCGAAGCGAGCGTGGCGCTCTGGCCGGTCTGCCCCGACGTAAGGCCCGAGGTCCCGGACCAGCCGGGCGAGCCCATTCCGGAGATCGCATTGCTGAATTTTCCGGCGGCCGCCGCGATCGATACCGAGAAGGTTTCGGACGCCGAGAGGAGGCTCGTATCCTCGGCCGTGACCTTGAGGCTCAATGTGCTCGCGGTTGAAGGGGCTGTGCCGGTAAAGGTCTCAGTCGCGGCATTGAAGTGCAGCCAGGACGGCAACGCCGTGCCGTTCGAGAGCGTTGCCGAATAGGTCAGGCTCTCCTGCTGCGGGTCGGTGAAGGTGTTGGTGGCGAGCTTGAAATTCACCGCCTGCGCTTCTGTCCAGGTCTGGTTGGCGGTTTGCGCGGTCACGGTCGGGGCGCTGGCGGGCGTGAGCACCGAGAAGGTTTCCGATGCCGAAGCTCCCCCGGTATCGGTCGCCGTCACCTTGAGGCTCAGGCCGGCCGCATTGGTCGGCACCGTGCCGGTGAAGGCGTCGGTTGCGGCATTGAAATGCAGCCATGACGGCAGCGCCGTACCATTGGCGAGCGTTGCCGAATAGGTCAGGCTTTCCTGCTGCGGGTCGGTGAAAGTGTTGCCGGGGAGAGTGAAGTTGACGGCCTGATCGAGCTTCCAGGTCTGGGTCGCGGTCTGTTCCGTCACGATCGGAGCCACCGGCGCTGGCGTCAGCACCGAGAAGGTTTCCGATGTCGAGGCGCCGCCGGCATCCGTTGCCATCACTTTGATGCTTAGGCCGGCTGCATTGGTCGGCACCGTGCCGGTGAAGGCGTCGGTTGCGGCATTGAAATGCAGCCATGACGGCAGCGCCGTGACCATTGGCGAGCGTCGCCGTATAGGTCAGGTTCTCCTGCTGCGGGTCGGTGAAGGTGTTGGCGGAGAGGGTAAAGTTGACCGCCTGACCGAGCTTCCAGGTCTGGGTCGCGGTCTGTGCCGTCACGGTCGGAGCCGCCGGCGCCGGTGTCAGCACCGAGAAGGTTTCCGATGCGGCCAAACCGCTGGTGTCGGTCGCGGTGACCTTGATGCTCAGGCCCGCGGCGCCGGCCGGAATTGTGCCGCTGAAAGTCTTGGTCGCGGTGTTGAAGGTGAGCCACGACGGCAGTGTGGCGCCGCTCGAGAGCGTCGCCGCGTAGGTCAGGCTCTCCTGCTGCGGGTCCGTGAAGGTATTGCCGGCGAGCGTGAAGCTGATCGCCTGGCCGAGCTTCCAGGTCTGCGTCGCGGTCTGTGCCGTCACGGTCGGGGGCGCCGCCGCGACGACGGTGCCGGTGACGTTGACGGTCATCGACTCCCAATCGCCCCAATAGGAACCGTTATAGGCGCGCACCATGATGGTGTCGGAGCCGGAGGTGTTGCCGGCGAGCAGGTCGACGGACGACAGCGCTGAGGCGTTCACCGTGACGGCAGTCGCGGCGGAATGGCCGATGTCGTCGGTGCTGCCGACCAGGAAACTGTCGTTGGCGGCGCCGCCGGTCCCGGTGTCGTAGAACTGGTACTCGGTGATGGCCTGGCTCGCCAACGGATTGGCGGCGGTGAACAGCGGCGAGAGCGCTTCCGTCCTGCCGGCGGAGACGACGCTGGTCGCGGTCTTGACCGTGATGGTGGGGCAATCGAGCTCGTAGACCACGACCGACCCGGGGACCGCCATAGCCCATTCCTGGCTTGCGATATGGGGCGCCGCGACGATGATGTCGTTGGGCGAGCCATCATTGGCGGAGTTGACGATCTGGCCGCTGCCATTCACGTAGGTGATGTTGTCCACCAGCATGGCCGTGCTGCCGGAGCCGGATACCACGGTGGTGATGTGGCCGGAGGTCGCCGAGGTCTCGAACACCACCATCTCGCCGGCGGTAATCTGCAATTCCCAGTTGCCGGTCTGCCCGGCCGGCCCGTTATAGGCGACGATCCACTCGCCGTTGGCCACACCCGGAATGCCGAGACTCGTGCTGGTGATCGGCAGCGAGGCGCCGGCCTCGGCGGAAATGTTGCTCGCCAGGACCCAGCAGCCTTCGTCGTTCCAAGCCTTGCCGACGAAGCTCATGGCCGCGGCGCTGATGGAATCGGGCGTCGCCTGGGTCGGAGCGGGCCCGGCGAAGGCCGGCTGCGTCACGACCGAGACTGGAACCGGCTGCACCGCCGCCGCCACCAACGCTCTGGGCCAAAATCCCGGCCGCGGCAGGATTCCACCGGCGGCAAGCAAAAGCTGGGGCCGATCTCCAAGCAGGGCGACCGATATTTGCGGCGCATTCTGGTGATCGGGGCGGTTTCCGTGTTGCGCCGCGCCATGCAGAACCCCGAGAAGTATCCCTGGCTCACGCAACTCCTGGCGCGTCGGCCCTTCAAGGTCGTGGCGGTGGCGCTCGCCAACAAGATGGCGCGCACGGCTTGGGCACTCCTGGCCCATGGCGGCACGTATCGGGCGCCTGAGCTTGCGGCAGCCGCGTAAAGGGGCTCGGCGAGGAAGAAAAGGGAAGGATTAGGTAAGCGCGTTCACGAACTGCAGGGTGATGAAGACATTGATGCGAAACGGTCGAGACCGTCGATCGGGAAAACCCGGGTAGGGCGTAGGAGCCCAAACCGTAGGTCGAAATGAACCTGAATTATTCACCTGGACGGCGCCCCCGGGGCCGGCACTGGCCCCGCTTGAGCCGAACGCCACAATGCCGCTCGAACTTCCGCCGTTGCCGCCGAAGCCGCCGATGCTCGCGGCGTAGATGCCGTTGGAGTACTGACCATAAGTCACGAGCGACGTATGCTGGTCGGTCGTAACCGTAACGGTGCCGCCGGAGGAACTGTTGCCGCCGGTGTTGGGTTCGCACACGATGTCGGCGCAATTGCCGGCGTTGCCGCCGTGGCCGCCCTGACTGACGGCATGTAAAGCATCGGAATTATCACCCAACGTCTGGACGGTCGTAGGGTTGGCGCTGGTGCTGGTGATCTGGATAAACGCGTTGCCGCCGCCACCGCCGGCTCCGCCGTTGCCGCCGCTGCCGTGGATCGAATGAGCGTCGCCGCCACTGCCGCCATTGCCGCCACCGCTGCCGGCGACGACGCCAGCGGAATTGGAGGCGGTTGTGACGACGGCTCCATTGACGTTGACCGTAACAGTGCCGCCATTGGCGCCGTTGCCGCCGTCACCTCCACTACCGAAGACATAGGCGTTGCCTCCGCCGCCGCCGTCGCTGCCGGCCGATGCGGCCATGACAGCGGGCGTGTTGGCGGAAGTCGAGATCACCGCGCCGGTGTTGGATGTCGTCGAGACGGTCGCGCGTGCCGAAGGCTGGGAATAAGTGATGGTGACGGGAGGGCCGGCATTCGCTGGGCTCACGGCCGGCGGCGGATTTAGGACGCAGGTCGATTTGCTATCACTGGCCGTACAGGTGGGCGGCGGACCTGGCGTGATGGTGCATCCGCCGCCGCCGCTTGCGATTGTGCAGGTGTAGAAGTCGCCGCCGGGCGTCGGCGGCTGGGATCCGGAAGCAGTTAGGGAAATCTGAGAAATGTCGTTGCTGAGCGAATTGACGTTGAGGGTCGTGACCGCGGGATTTGGGTTGTTGACTGTGATGCCGCCCGAGATGGCGCCGGTGCAGGTCTCGGTCGGATTCGCGCCGTCGCATCCAGCAAATGCCGGCGAAGAAACGTCAGGCGATGACAGGCCCAGCACGGCAAGCCCCGCCACAACCGCGACCAGCGATAGCAGACGCGTGACAAGGGCACTCCAAGCTCTGGCCGGCTTCGAACATTCACGACGCGCGGTCGGATCGTCAATAACTTGATGGACTGCTTGTGAGTGGACCGACGCCGTGAATTGGTCGACCGTCGCCGGCGCTTCCGCCGGCCCCTGCCAATTGAACAACCGATCAACCATTTGAAGGTCGGTCTGGAAGCCTATTGTTATCGCCGGAGGCGCGCGTCTCAATCAGGACCGTGGCACCGGATTGGATCGCGAAATCGTGGCCGCAGAACCGCGTATATCGCCTGGCCGCGTTTTCAAATGTGGAGTTCCGAATTGTGTTTTGCCGTGCCTCCCACCCAAGGGCGAAGCGTGGACGCTGCGGCGGAAGATCGCTGGAAGACATCGACAAGGTTCGATCGGTCGGCGGCCCAATAATTGGACCGGGAGCATAAGCCGGACCACGGTCGGCGAAACAGCAGAACTTCGACTTTATAACGGATTTATTGCGACTGTTGCTAGAAGGACGCAGTGCGCCGCTCGCGTCGCGTTCGGCTTTTGACTATGCGGTTTCGTCGCCGGACGTGAGCACCTAAGAAAAAGGCCCTAACTGCCTCTTTCGGATGCAGGGCAACTGATGTAGTTTTGCGGCAGAGTTGCGAGCGGGCCGTCTACAATCGGTTTCAAGGCCAGCATTTAAGCGACCAGAGGGCGGGGAGCAATGCGGTTAGCGAGGCAGGTAATTCCGGCGGTGACGTGTGCGCCGATGCGCGCCAAGCGGAGCCCCTCCTTATGAATATTTCAGAGCCGTATATCCATCGTCCGGTTGCGACGGCGCTGCTGATGGCGGCGATCGGGTTCGTCGGGCTGGTGTCGGTGCCGTTCCTGCCCGTGGCGCCGCTGCCGCAGGTCGACT
The DNA here is from genome assembly GCA_963747835.1 of uncultured Alphaproteobacteria bacterium. Classification (GTDB taxonomy): domain Bacteria; phylum Pseudomonadota; class Alphaproteobacteria; order Rhizobiales; family Xanthobacteraceae; genus JAJPKK01. The sequence continues at coordinate 342,956 of CAVVGO010000007.1, read as the reverse complement.
TCCCCACCATATCGGTGAACGCGACGCTTCAAGGTGCCAGCGCCGAGACCATGGCGGCGTCAGTCGCGGCGCCGCTGGAGCGCCAGTTCGGCCAAATTCCGGGCGTCACGCAATTGACCTCGGTCAGCGCGCTCAACGCCACCTCGATCACCATCCAGTTCGACCTCAACCGCAACATCGATTCCGCCGCCCAGGACGTGCAGGCGGCAATCACGGTCGCCGGCAAGACGCTGCCCCAGCAGATGTCGATCCCGCCGAGCTACAAGAAGGTGAACCCTGCCGATTCACCGATCATGATTCTGGCCGCGCAGTCAGACACGCTGCCGCTCATTACCGTGAACGACTTCGCCGACAATTTCATCGCCCAGCAGATCTCCCAGGTGCGCGGCGTCGCCCAGGTCATCATCTGGGGTGAGCAGCATCCCGCGATCCGCATCCAGGTCGACCCGGCCAAGCTCGCAAACAGCGGTCTGACACTCGAAGATATACGCTCGACCCTCGTCAATATGACCACCATTGCGGCCAAGGGCACCGTCAACACGGCGAAGACCAGCTTCACCATTGCGGCCAACGATCAGATCATCGATCCGGCGCCGTTCGACGACGCTATCCTCGCCTACCATAATGGCGGTCCGATCCGAGTCCGCGACGTCGGCCAGGCGGTCGCCGGCCCGACCGACATCACGCTGGCGGCCTTCCAGAATGGCAAACCCGGAATCCTCCTGGTGGTGTACAAGCAGCCCGGCGCCAACGTCATCGACACGGTGGATCAGATCAAGGAGCAGTTGCCGCGGCTGACCAGGAACATTCCGCCCGCCATCAATGTCTCGATCCTGCAAGACCGCACCATCACGATCCGCGCTTCGGTGGAGGACGTCGAGTTCACCCTGATGCTGACCATCGTGCTGGTCGTGCTGGTCATCCTGCTGTTCCTGCGCAATTTCTGGGCGACCCTCATTCCGGGGATTACGGTGCCGCTGGCGCTGCTCGGCTCGTTCGCCGTGATGTATCTGCTCAATTTCAGTCTCGACAACCTGTCGCTGATGGCGCTTACCATCTCGGTCGGCTTCGTGGTCGACGACGCCATCGTGGTGGTGGAAAATATCCACCGCCACATCGAGGACGGCGAGGCGCCCTTCGAGGCCGCCCTCAACGGTTCGCGCGAAATCGGCTTCACGGTACTGTCGATCAGCTTTTCGCTGATCGCGGTGTTCATCCCGCTGCTGCTGATGGGCGGCATCATCGGCCGGCTGTTTCGCGAGTTCGCCCTGACGGTCACGGCCTCGATCGCGGTGTCGGCGCTGGTCTCGCTGACCCTCGCCCCGATGCTGTGCTCGCGTTTCATGCGCCCTGAAACCCACGATCATGGCCGGCTCTACCGCATCATCGAGAGCGGCTTCGACGCCATGCTGTCGTTCTATCGGCGCACTCTCGATGTCGTGTTGCGTCACCAGGCGATCACGCTCGGCGTGTTCTTCGCAACCATGATCCTGACCGGCGTCATGATGTACTACACGCCGAAAGGGTTTTTCCCGATCCAGGACATCGGCCTCATCAACGGCATCTCGGAGGCGTCGCAGGATATCTCGCCGCAGTCGATGATGCGCCTGCAAGGCGAGATCGATAAGATCATGCTCAGTGACCCGGCCGTGCAGGGGGTGGCCTCGCAGATCGGCTCGAGCTATGGGCAGACATCCAACACCGGGCGTTTCAACATTGTCCTAAAGCCGCGCGACGAGCGCGATATCGATGCCTCCCAGGTCATCGATCGCCTGCGGCCGCAACTCGCCAAGGTCACCGGGGTGACGGCGTATCTGCAGCCCGCCCAGGACATCACGGTCGGCGGCCGCATCGCGCGCGCCGCGTTCCAGTACACCCTGCAGGATCCGAACATCAAAGAGCTCGCCGAATGGTCAGGGAAATTGCTCACCAAGATGAGGACGCTGCCGGAGATCGTGGATGTTGGATCCGATCTGCTGTCGAGTGCGCCGCAGCTCAAGGTGACCATCAACCGCGACCAGGCTTCGCGGTTTGGAATTTCCGCCCAGGCAATCGACGATACCCTCAATGATGCCTACGGGCAGCGCCAGATCACCCAGTATTTCACCCAGCTCAACACCTACTGGATCATCCTCGAAATCCTGCCGGAGATGCAGACGACGCTCGAGTCGCTCGATCGCATCTACGTCAAATCGCCGCTGACCGGCGCCGCAGTGCCGCTCAGCGCGCTGGTCGAGACCGATTCCTACAAGATCGGGCCGCTCTCCATCAACCATCAAGGCCAGTTCCCGGCCGCGACCCTCACCTTCAACCTGCGCGCCGGCGTCGCGCTCGGCGAGGCCGTCGATGCCATCACCAAGGCGGCAACCGACATCGGCATGCCGAACGCGGTGATCGGCACCTTCCAGGGCAACGCCCAGGCGTTCCAGTCGTCGCTGTCGAGCGAACCGGCGCTGGTCGCGGCCGCGCTCGTCGTGGTCTACATCATCCTCGGCATGCTCTATGAGAGCTTCATCCATCCGCTGACGATCCTGTCGACGCTGCCGTCCGCCGGCGTCGGCGCGTTGCTCGCGCTCAACCTCGGCCACATGGACCTGTCGGTGATCGGCATCATCGGCATCATCCTGCTGATCGGCATCGTCAAGAAGAACGGCATCATGCTGGTCGACTTCGCCATCGTGGCGGAACGCGAACGCAACATGCCGCCGATCGCGGCGATCCGCGAAGCCTGCCTGCTGCGGTTCCGGCCGATCCTGATGACCACGGCGGCGGCGCTGCTTGCCGGCCTGCCGATGATGTTCGGCCACGGCACCGGCACCGAGTTGCGCCGGCCGCTCGGCTACTCGATGGTGGGCGGTCTCGCGCTGAGCCAGCTGCTCACGCTCTATACGACGCCGGTGGTCTATCTCTACCTCGCCCGCCTGCAGGCCTGGGTGCAGGGCAAGACCATCGTGCATGCGGCCCCCGCCGAGGACATCCGCGCCGTCGCGGCGGAGTGAGGGAAACAGCGGCGCCCTCCTCGGGCGCACGGACGCTTTGTCCGCTGCTGGCAGCCTTAAGATTCCTGCGCCCCTCGGTATTCTGTGCGGTGGGACTCGCAACCACCGGTGATCTAATCAAATCTTGCCGTACGGCATCCAATATTCATCATGACTATTCACTTCTGTCGACTGTCATCGTCCGGGCGGTCGTCGACACCGGCGAGGGTGTCGCCACCTGCACTTTTGAATTTGGCTGTAACTTGTATTGGCCGTCGACGATGACCCGCTCGCCCTCGGCGAGGCCGGATGTGATTATTGTCTGCACGTCGGTGGTCGGTCCAGCCTCGATCCTTCGAATCTGAACAGTGTTATTTGCCGAAAGGACCCAAGTAAATATGCCGTTGGCGTCGCGTTGGATGGCGGTAGACGGAATGGTGACAACGTCGCGGCGCACTTCGAGCAGAAGACGCGCATTGACGTAGTCTCCTGGCCAGAGTTGCTCGTCTTCATTGTCGAACATGGCTTTCAGCCGTATGGTGGCGCTGGCCTGATCGACGATGTTGTCGATCAGCATGAGCTTGCCCGTGCCCAGGGCGCGTTGATTGTCCTGGCTGAACGCGGTGACTTCAACGGGTCCTTTCGCAATGGCGTCGCGAACGTCCGTCAGCCAGCGCGCCGATAAGGTGAACAGCACGGCCGTCGGTTTCGTCAGGGTCAGGGTGACGATTACCGCTGCGTCGGAAGCGTGGACAATATTGCCGGGATCGATCGTGCGAACGCCCATACGACCGTCGCTAGGCGACCTGATCGACGTGTAATCGAAGTTCGTTTGTGCGGTTTCGATCGCGGCTTCGTCGGCCGCGATCATGGCGACCAGCTGATCCACCCTTGCTTGCTGCTGATCGACAAGCTGCTGCGTTTCGACCCTCCTCTCGACCAGCGTGCTTGAGCGGGTCAGATCCTTTTGCGCCGAAACGAGCTGGGCCGCGTCCTGCATTTTCTTGGCTTTGGCCAGATCAAGCGCAGCTTGGTACAACCGCGGATCGATCTTGGCGACAACATCGCCTTTCTTCACATGCTGACCTTCGACGAACAGCACCTCTTCAAGCTTGCCGTCGACTTGGGTACGGATGCCGACCGTGAAGGAGGCCCGGACCGTCCCGATCCCGGTGAGATAGATCGGCAGGTCGCGCTTCGTCACATCCGCCGCAACGACTGGAACAGGCAGGCCTGCCCCGCGTCCGGCGCGAACCGGTTGGGGAGCGTTTAAGAAATACCATGCCCCCGCCCCGCCGAGAGCGACCACCACCGTCGAGATCAAGATTATGCGCGTTCGCCGTGCCACGTTTGTTTACCCCTCTGTGGGATGACGCTCGGGTTAGGTAATGTTATCCACCAACCAGATGCCAATCACCATCAATATGACTACCCAGATAAGCGCCAAGCCGTTCACGGCCAAGCGGTGCCAGTAATTATCGTCTTGATCGGCGCGCTCGTACTTGGCGAGGCTCAGGACCGAAAAAGAACCAATATCGCGGTCACCCTTGGCCCCATCGCTTCTCCCATCCGCTCGCACGCGTCGGGGCCGGAACCTCGCCATAGGCGGGTCGCCATTGTTCGATTGAGGCAACCCAAGCATCACAATTCATCGTCCCGACATGCGCCTGTCGCTGTCTCGGATGCAAGCCGGAAAAGCCCGGGCGCCAAAGCACCGCCGCTGACCGCGCGCCAGCGTTTGATCGAAGTGTAGAGGATTTTTCCGTTTGATGGCTTTCCGCGAAGTTAAGATTTTTTAATCTGGGTTCCTCTGGGCTGATCGGTGTGTGCGGAATAGCCTGCGGGTGTCGTTGCCGCATACAGCACGTGGCGCGCGGTTGCGTTCCGACGGAGCCATGACCGACCGAAAGTTTCCAGGCAAAAAAGCGCGGCCCCATGCATGACGGTGCGGCTAAATCAACTGCGCCGCTTGGAAACACGAATGCAAGAGGCATGGTCTTTACATCCGAGGGGCCATTTATCGAATGCCGACCGCTGATTGGACAGGCGTGTCGTGCACAGTCTCCTGTGGTTGAGATGTGAATTCCGTTTGCATTTACGGCTGTACCCAGAGCAGGTTCACGTCAAACGCGACGCCGCACAGTTTCGTGGCAGGCAGCCGCGAGATGCCCGACACTTTGGAGAAGATTTGCGCCGCAGGGGCAAATAGGAACCCGAGATCGTCTATTCTTCCAGGCGGTTACGCCGGGGGTGGCACGCCATCTCGCAACGGGGGCAGCATTCTCGACATTACGTGCGCTTTGAGATTAGCTTGTTCGCGGCGCACTTCGAGGCGCTCGGGTAGTTGAAGCGTTTGCAAGGGGACGATGATGCTGGCATTCCGTTTCACCCACATTGCCGCTGGGGCAATCATCGCTCTTAGCGTCGCGGTCCTTCTCGGCGACGGCCCGGTGCGAGCGCAGGACGTGATAAAGGTTGGGGCGCCGCTGCCGCTCACCGGGCCGCTGTCCCCGGAAGGGCTTAAGCAGAAACGCGGCTACGACCTGTGGGCGGACGCCGCGAATGCCAAAGGCGGCATCAAGGCCGGCAACAAAAGCTACCGCGTCGAGATCGTCTATACCGACTATGCTTCGAACACACCGCGTGCGGTGCAGTCGGCCGAGCGGATGATCACGGAAGACAAAGTGCAGTTCCTGTTCGCACCGTTCGGCTCAGGTGCGACCAAAGCCGTCAGCGCGATCTCGGAGAAATACCAGATTCCCATGCTGGCGCCGTCGGCGTCGGCTGCGGAAATCTTCGATCAGGGCTTTAAATATATCTTCTCGACCTTGACCGGAAACGACACCGTCTCGGTGCCGATCGCCAAGCTCGTCGCAGCGAAGAACAAGGATATCAAGCGTGTCGCGGTGCTGGCACGCAATGACCTGTTCCCGCTCGCGGTCGCCCAGGAGTTCGAAAAGGCAGTCAAGGCGGAAGGTCTCGAGGTCGTGGTGTCGGAGCGCTATTCCATCGGGACCATGGACCATTCCGCCGCGGTCACGCAGATGCGTGCGGCACGGCCGGACTGGGTCTACGCCTCAGGCTATATCAATGACCTGATGCTGATCCGTAAGCAGATGAACGACCTCGGCCTGAAAGCACCGGTCATCACGATGATCGCCGGACCGGCCTATCAGGAGTTCGCCAAGACGGTCGGTCCGCTGGCGGAGAATATCACCACCATGTCATGGTGGCATCCGGCAGTCCGCTACAAGGGCAAGGACGTGTTCGGCTCGACCGAGGCGTTCAATTCAGCGTATGAAAAAAAATATGGCGGCGAAGCCGACTATATCGAAGCCGGCGCGGCGGCCTGCGGCGCCATCCTGCAAATGGCAATCGAGGCGGCCGGCAGTATCGAGCCTCCGAAGGTCCGCGATGCAATCGCCGCGACCGACGCCGAGACGTTCTACGGCAAGGTCAAATTCGCTCCGGGCGGGCAAATCAACTCGTTACAGCCGCCGGTGCTGCAACTGGTCGGTGGCAAACCGGTCGTTCTTTGGCCTGATGCCATCAAGTCCGGCGAAATCCGATTCATGCTCAAGTAACGCGGGCCTCGAGGTCGGGCATTCCAGGAGATGCGCCGCCGAACCCAACGATCTGGCGGGATGAGTTGACCGTCATGATTTACTTGCAGATCGCGGCCAATGGACTCGTCCTGGGTGGGCTTTATGCATGTATTGCCGCCGGCTTTTCGCTGGTTTGGGGCGTCCTCAACGTCATCAACATCCTACATGGAACGTTTATCGTGCTGGGGTCCTACGTGGCTTATTTCGCCTACGATCATCTTGGTATTCATCCTTTCATCTCGGTCGCCATCGCAGGCGTGCTGCTCTATGCGCTTGGTTACGCCGTACAGGCCGGAACCATCAACCGCGTAATGGCGGCGCCAGTGCTGATCACGTTGATACTCACCTTCGGGGTCGACCTCATCCTCAATAACATCATGCTGGTGGCATTCACTGCCGACTACCAATTGGTCAACCTTGCGCATCCGCTCGGGTCGATCGAGATCGGGCCGGTATTCTCTGCCGGGAGATCGGGTCGCGGCGATGGCGCTCGCGCTGCTGCTGACTGTTCTGCTCTATCGCCTGCTTCACGACAGCAGGATCGGCCGCGCCATTGTTGCCGTACGCATGGACCGCGAGGCGGCGGCTATGATGGGCGTCGACATCAAAAGCATTAATGCCGTCACCTTCGCGATCGGCGCGTCCATGGCAGGTGCTGCTGGCGCCCTGCTCAGCATCATCTTTCCGATCTCGCCGCTGAACAGCAATCTGTTTCTTGGCAAGGCCTTTGTGGTTTGCGTGATCGGCGGCCTCGGCAGCGTACCCGGAGCGCTCGCGGGAGGTCTTGTTCTCGGCGTCATCGAGAGCTTCGGCTCCTATTGGTTCGGTCCGGAGCGGGCCGTGACGATCTCGTTCGCGCTGATGCTGGTGCTCCTGTTCGTTCGCCCAAACGGCCTCGTCGGCAAGCGGGGCTACGAATGAGGGCCGTGGATTACGCTCGCTATTGTTATGCTTCTGCTCGCGGGTCTGCCGTTCTTTGCCGGCAATTATTGGCTGCGCATCGCGACGACCGTCTGCATGTACGTGGTCATGGCGCAGTCCTGGAACTTCATCGGCGGGCTTGCCGGCTATCCGTCGTTCGCGACTGCTGCTTTCTTCGGCCTCGGTGCCTATACCTCGGCGATCCTCCAGAACAGCGGCGCGCCGATATTGTTCGGCTGGGCCTGCGCCGGCCTGGTGGCGACACTGTTTGCCGCTTTTATCGGCGGCGCCATCCTGCATCTGCGCGGACATTATTTCGCGATCGCAAGCCTGATACTGGCCGAGTTACTGCGCGAGATCGTTAACGGCATGCCGGACTTAACCGGCGGCGGCAAGGGACTCGACCTGCCGATCTTGAAAATGTCGGTGACGGCGCAATCGCAGTTCTTTTTCTATTCGATGCTCTCCCTTGCTGGGCTCTGCATGGCGGCTGCCATCATCGTCCACCGCAGCAAGCTCGGCTTCGGCCTGCGCTGCATCCAGCAGAACGAGGACGCTGCAAGCATCCTCGGCGTCAACGCCTACGGCTATAAAACGGCGGCCTTCTCGCTCTCGGCAGTGTTCGTCGGCTTCGCCGGCGCAATATATGCGTCGTGGGTTAACTACATTGATCCGCCCGATGTATTCGACGTGCTGCTCACCATCAAGCCGCTGGTCATGGTGCTACTCGGGGGGCTCGGCACGTTATTGGGACCGGCGATCGGGGCTGTCATCCTGATTGCCTTCGAGGAACTGGTCTGGCGCAATTTCCTGACAATTCATGCGGCCGCCCTGGGCCTCATCATCGTGGTCCTGGTTCTGTTCTTACCGAGTGGAATTTTGGCGCTCGTGCGCCGGCACGTGCTTGACCGGATGGCTACCGGATGACCCCGCTTCTCTCGCTTCAAGGGGTTTCGCGGCGATTCGGCGGACTCAACGCGGTCGACAACGTCGGGCTCGACGTCGAGCCGGGGGAGATCCTCGGCCTTATCGGCCCGAATGGCGCCGGCAAGACCACACTCATCAATCTTATCACCGGTGTTCATAGGGCCACGGCGGGTCGCGTTCGCTTCGATGGTCATGACATCACCCGATGCCGCCCCTACCAGATCGCGCGGCTCGGTCTCGCCAGGACATTCCAGATCGTGCAACCATTTCCAAATATGACCGTAGTCAACAACGTGGCTGCGGGCGCCCTGTTCTGCGGGCACGCCAAGAATGTTCGCGAGGCGCAAGCTGTCGCCCATGAGCATCTGGCCTTCACCGGCTTGGCCGACATGGCTGACCGACCCGCCGCATCGCTGACGCTCGCCCGGCGCAAGCGGTTGGAACTCGCCAAAAGCCTCGCGATGCGCCCGCGCCTGCTGATGCTGGACGAGGTCAACGCCGGGCTCAACCCGACTGAGATCGAGGAGGCACTCGGGATCATCCGCAGGATCGCCGAGCAAGGCGTCACTATCATCGTGATCGAGCACTTGATGAAGGTGGTGCTGTCGATCTCCCAACGTGTCGCGGTTCTTCACCACGGTCAGTTGATCGCGCTGGGGGCACCACGCGATGTCATCCGAAACGAGAGCGTGATCGAGGCCTATCTCGGCGCCAAGTACGCCGCCGCCAATCGGCACGAAGTGCATTGAACGCCGCGGCCCTCAAGCTATCCGTGGCCAACCTGCAAGCCGGTTATGACGACGTACAGGTACTTTGGGATGTAAGTCTCGACGTTCTCCCGGGCGAGCTTGTCTGCATCATCGGCTCCAACGGAGCAGGCAAGACCACGCTGATGCGCTGCCTGTCGGGCATGCTGAGGCCGACCGCGGGTAGCATCGCGGTCGACGGCAGGACCATGACGCGGGCGGCGCCGGCAGACTTTGTCCGCGCCGGGCTCGCACATGTGCTGGAAGGCCGACGGCTGTTTTCCGCTATGAGCGTCCGCGACAACCTGCTGATGGGCGCGTATTTGCGCGACGATAAGGCCAGAATCGCGGCAGATCTGGAGCGGGTCTATGAGATGTTTCCGATTCTCGCTGAGCGGCGGCGGCAGGACGCCGCCACGCTGTCGGGTGGCCAACAGCAGATGTGCGCCATCGCCCGCGGGTTGATGGCGGCCCCGAGTCTGCTTCTGATCGACGAACTGTCGCTCGGGCTCGCGCCGCGGGCTGTGGAGGAGCTGTCCGAGAGCCTGCGGACGATCAACAAATCCGGTGTTGCCATCCTGCTGGTCGAGCAGGACGTCATGAACGCACTCGAACTTGCCGACCGCGGCTACGTAGTCGATCATGGCCGCGTGACCAAGTCGGGCCCGGCCATGAGCTTGGCGAACGACCCGGCAATCCGCGACGCCTACATGGGTCTGTCGTAGGCGTGCGCCGAGGCCTGACCAGGAGTGGCACCTTTCGGAATCCTTCCCGCTGCATTCCGACGAGGTGATCGATAGGTCGGACCGTTGGGCTTACCGTCTTTGAACGGCACAAAACACCACATGGGAGCGGTTGAAGGGGCTGCGGTCCCGGCTTCCATGGTCGCCAACAAAGGCGTCGCCCTGATACAACCGCGCAAATTGGTACCGGTATAAAGCACCATTCCGGGCGGTGCTGCGTATGAGCCAAGCGCCTAGCCAGGGGCGATTGGCAACTGGCGCTTGGCACCTGCCGCCGCCACCTTGGCGATCGCGGCACAAGCGGTGTGCGAATTCTCAAAACTCGCACACCGCTCCGTTGTGGAGACTTAGTCGAGCGGTTCCACTTTCACGAGCCTGTGGTCGTGGTTGCTGCCGACCCAGAACGTCACCGGCGTTGTCGAATTATCCACGAACACCGTGCGCATGTTGGTGTCGGACGGCATCAGATATTGCGCCGTTCCGCCGGTTTTGGGATCGAACCGCACGACGCGGTCGGTGCTCATCGTTGAGGCCCAGAGTTCTCCGTTCTTGTCGAAATCCGCCCGGTACGGGAACGTGTATGCCGGGAGGCTGTATTCGGTGAATTTTTCCGTCTTGGTGTCAAACAGCGCGACCTTGCTGGTCCGGTATTCGGTGACCAAGACGCGGTCCTGATCGTCGATTACCATGCGGCGAGCACGAGCGTGCGCGGTGGGCATGTCGTACCAGGTCACTTGGGTCGTCTTCGCATCAATCTTGCCAAGATGGCCCTCGGTGAATTCGGCCATCCAAAGGTTGTTCTTGGAGTCCGACGCCACCTGATAAATGCCGGCATCCTTGACGCTCGGCAGTTGATCGGCCGGATGGAACTTCTCCCATTTGCCGCTCGCCAAATCGACCCGGAAGATGTCCTGCGTGCCGACGCTCTTGGTCCACACCTTGCCGTCGACCTCGTAGTGCAGTCCCGTGAAATTCAATTGCACGCGGTCGTCGTTAAATTCCCGAGCCAGCGGATAATAGGTAATCTCGCCGGTCTTCGGATCCAAGTTGCCCAGCGAGCCCTGGTACATCGTGTCGAACCAAATCTTGCCGGTATGGTCGAACTCGATGCTGAGAAGTCCGGTGGGCGCCTTTTCCTTGAACTTCTTGATCGGATATTCGGTCAGCTTGAGCGTCTTGGGATCGAACTTCCCGATGAACATTGATCCGAAGTCCGAATACCAGACGTTGCCGCCCTTATCGACCAGGATGTCATGCGGTTCGGTCGTCGGTCGCCCCATGTCGTACTCGGTGACAATGGCGCGTGTGTCCCGGGCCTTCGGGCGGGGCAGCGTCTTCAACTCGTACTGCCAGTGTTCGACCTCGCTCAGATTGATGGTTGCCAGATAGTCGGCCATCCTGCGGAATTGCTCCGGCGTGCCCGCGCGGGCCGCATCCAACATTGGCTGCGGCTTGATCGGCTGGCTTACGGCGCCATAACCCCTCATGCGGGAGATCACCTGCGTCCACTCGTCGGAATTATGCGTCGAACGCACGATCCGCTCCATCGTGTGACAGCCGGTGCAATTGAGCAGCAGCGCCTTTTGGTCTTCGGTACCGGGGATGCTCATCATCCATTCGGCGTTGGTAAGTTGGCTGGCGAGATTTTTGGTCTTCTTGAGCTTGATGTCGGTCGTGGCGGTCTTCTCGGATTCCACCATCGCCTTGGTCGGGGAATTGATGTCATAGCCGACCGCCCGGATGCTGATCGCATATTCGCCCGGGTCCAGGCGGTTCTCGGGGAACACGTAGCGTCCCTGCGCGTCGGTGGTCACGCTGACTTCAACGATCGAGCGCGGCTTCTTGGCGGTGACTACGACACCTTCCATGTTGCCTTCGGCGTCGGAGCTTACGGTGCCGGTGAGGGCCACCTGGCCTTGCGCCCAAACCGTTTGAGCTGTCGGATAGAAGAGCATAACCGCCGCACTGGCGGCGACGCTGAACATCAGTTTGCTTTGCATCGTATTCTCCCTGGTCAAAATTTGTTTTGATCGCCCTGAATATCGAATCCCTCAGGATATTGAGTGATTCTGTCCAAAGTCAGCATATGCCGCATTGTGACTCCGCTTGGCCGGTGGAACAAGCCCAATCCATCAGCCTAATCCATCGGCCTAATCCACGGGATGGCTGGCACCGGGCGAATTCGATTGGGCGGCGGCACGGAGGGGACCGCGAACGGGTGCAACCGCTCGCATGCTCGGTGGTCCAAATTTATCGACCAGGACACTATTTGCGAGCAGGGGTCTGCTTCTCCTGTGGATACCAGAATGTTTTGTGGCAACTTTCACAGACATCTTCCATCCGGCCACCGATCTCTACAAGTAACTCGGCGTTCTTGGCCTCGCTCGCGCGCAAGGCTTCCAAGCCAAGAACCTGCAACGCCTTGGCGAATGCATCAAAGCTCTTTCGATTCTTCTTTATAAGAGCAGTCATCTGCGCGGGCTCAAGCTCAACCCCCGGAACCTCGGATTTGGTTCCGGCGGGAGCCGCTTCGCGACCGGACATCATCAGCAAGTTGGCACCCTCGATTATGCGGACAGCGGCACGACGCACATCGAGCCAGTCTTCCGGCGCTTTGGGAAGCCGCTCATGACTGCCCTCTTGGTCCACTACGGCTCCAACCGCTCCCCAAAGTACATCTGCAGACGGATCGATGATGGATTCCATCAGGTCCTTGATGGAGGAGTAGACTTGGCGATCCCTGGAGGCGTTGCCGGAGCCAACCGCGAGCAAGGATGGCACCACAAAGCCCAAGGCGGCTAGGCACAAGGCCGCCGCAATTCGTCTTTTCATCTGCGAACCCGAAGCTGTCTTTAACGGTAGCGCTTTTGAACTAAGCGGGAAATCCGGTGATTACGGCATCTCACTCTGCCTTGATTTTCGCCTCGCGAATGATGCGGCCGTATTCGTCATACTGGTTGCGCATGTAGGTGGCGAATTCCGTGCCGCACATCCCAGCCGGATAGAAACCGAGTGCGATCAGTTTTGCTTTGATCTGCGGCGAATGAACGGCCTGGGCGAATAGCTCAGCAAGCTTGGCAACTTTTTCCTTCGGCGTCAGGGCCGGTGCAAATACACCCCACCACACGTCGACCTCAAAGCCCGGGTATCCGGATTCAGCGATGGTCGGCAGCTGCGGGAGTTCGTCAATTCGCGTCGACGAGCCTGTGGCAAGTGCCCGCAGTTTGCCTGCCTTTAGTTGTTCGGCGACGGCCGGGTACTCGGCGAATAGCGCTGTGACATGATCTCCCAACAGCGCGTTCACGGTCGGACCGCTGCCCGAGAACGGAATGTAAGTGAAATCGGCTTGGGTTGCGAGCTTGAGCTTTTCAGCGGCAATGTGCAGCGTGGTTGCGGGCCCAACGCTCGCCAGCGTCATTTCGCCGGGGTGCGCGCGCGCCGCACTCAAGAGATCGGCGAGCGACCGATAGGGCGAGGCGATATTGACGGCAACGACCGTTGGTGAGTTGACGAGTTTGCAGATGGGCTCGAAGCTGGTCAGTGGATCGTAATTCAGCTTTCGCAGATGCGCTGCAATTACCAAATTTGGCGTATTGATCAGCAAGGTGTCTCCATCGGGCGCGGCGTGTGAAACGGCCTCCGTTCCTATGACCGAGCCCGCGCCCACGCGATTTTCGACGACCATCCCGACCGCCTGTGTCCGCCGGATGTGATCGGCCAGAAGGCGCGTCAGGATATCGGCACCGCCGCCCGGTGCTAGCGGAACGACAATCTTGATTGTTCTCGCTGGTTGAGGCTGTGCATCCTGACCGAACAGTCCGAGGAGTATGACGGCGGCGACGATCGCCGTCCGTTGCGTGAATTGCCGGCGCAGAAGTTTCATCGCTGTCCTCCCACTACGATGAAGCTGCAACGACCGTGATGATCAAGACCGAGTCCCACCTCTCTCAATAGACCGCGCGATAAGAACCGCAACTCAGCCCGTCCGGTATTTCCAACATGCACTCCAGGCAACAACATTCAATATTTTTCTCGGCAGCGCGCAACGCTAATCTGTGCGGGGCTGGGTCGAGGCAAGGAGTTTGGGCAGAAACTCGATTCGGTCGGTGATCCGTCGGTTGAGCGAACGAAGAAACCGCCGATCCCAGCGTCAGACTAACTGTCACGCACTTTCATGATGCCATCCCTTGATTTCAAGCGAGGAGCAGTTTGCGCCTATACTGATTTAGTGGTCATGTCCGCTGAAAATACAGCAAAAATACAGCGGCGCTTGTCGGTTGCTGATCTCAATACAACTAAACGACCGAGGCGCCGAATAGTCGCCCGATGGTTGTAAAAACGCAGAACGAAGCCAAATGGTATTATGGTAGTCTGGAGGTGTTGCGGATTAACAGCGTCGCGGCGACGTCGAACGTGTGCAGCGTCGTGGCGGCGACGGCACTCCTGCCGATCAAACCGACGATAGCCAAACGCGCCTATCGCCGCGTTCACACGAAGAATCGCGATCGGCCGCGAGGATTTCTAAGAGGCTTGAGCAATGGCGGTGGATTTCAAGCAGATTGGAATGCGGCTCAAGGCGCATCGCCTAGGGATGGGACTGACCCCGGAGGAAGCGGCAGATCGTCTCGGCATCTCGCGCGCCGCGCTTTACAACTATGAACGCGGCTCGACGCCCATCAAGGTCGAGACCTTGGAGCGGATGGCGGAAATCCTGGGGGTCTCGCTGCCGTCGCTCCTCGGTGCGGGTACAGAGTATTTTTCCACGGCGATCGCGTATTTCGAGCGACTTCGACAATTGGAAGAACAATCGGAGCGGGTCACGCTCTTTTATGAGCCGATCACCTTCGTGCTCACATCGACGGATTTTTCGCGCATGTTGCGGACGATGCTGATCGAGGGATTGCCTGCGGCGGTCGCCGATCGCGATAAGGCCGTCGATGAAATTGATCGCCTGCTGGTCGTGCTTGAGCAACGACGTACGATCACCAAACCCGGCGGTCCAACCATAGCGGGTCTGATCGGCCTGACAGAGGTCCGGCGACTCCTGCGAAGCGGTCTGATCGGGACCTATGCGCTGTCTAACAAACAGCGGGAGGCAAGGTTGTCGCTGGCCCGGCAGGAGGTCGAGCGAACGGCCGACTTGATGGAGCATGAGCCCCTCGGAATGCAGACGGGAGTGATCGACGATACCGTCCCGAACCAGACATTCGAGATTTGCCGGTTGCGTGACCGCAGTTCGCTTGTCGCCATCAGCCCGTTCCGCCTGGGCGAGTTTCCCAATGTCAGGCTCGGCGTGGCGTCGATCACGGCAGCGACCGATGCCGTCGATCTCTACGAGAGTTCTCGTCGCCACGATGTGGCAGCGTGCCGCAAAGGGCGTGGCCGGAGCAGCGTTGCTGCGCCGCGCGGTGGCGGAGCTAAAAAAGCAGGCATCCTCTATCTAAAAAACAATCATCTATCGTTTTAGATTTATATTTTCATTTGGATTAATCGGGGTTAGCCTTGCCGACCTCGCAGTCGCCGGGGCTGAGATCGCGTCAGTCACATTGATTCCATAGTGGGAGAGGGCAATGGCGCACGGCATGACGTTTGATTCCACACACGACGCGGTCGCGATCGGGCCGCAGACCGTCGATAGAGCCGCCTGGAAGGCCCTCGCGGGCTCCGCGCTCGGCTACGCGATGGACGGTTTCGATCTGCTGATCCTCGGATTCATGTTGCGCATGATTTCTGACGATCTCGGCCTCACGCCCGCCGAAGGAGCATCGCTCGTCACCGCAACCCTCATTGGCGCCGTGATCGGCGGGATCGTCTTTGGAATGCTATCCGACCGTATCGGGCGAGTGCGCGTGCTGACGTGGACCATTGTCATCTTCGCAGTATTCACGGGCCTTTGCGGTCTCGCTCAAGGATATTGGGATCTGCTCGCCTATCGCACTATGGCCGGGGTCGGACTCGGCGGCGAGTTCGGGATCGGCATGGCGCTGGTCGCGGAGGCGTGGCCGGCTTCCAAGCGCGCGCGCGCATCATCATATGTCGGCCTCGGTTGGCAGCTTGGCGTGCTCGCGGCCGCCATTGTCACTCCGATTCTGCTGCCGATCATCGGATGGCGCGGGATGTTCGCGCTCGGGATTTTCCCGGCGGTCGTCGCCTATTTCATTCGGCAGTCGCTGCACGAGCCGGAGGTTTTCGTCGAAAAGGTCAACAACGCACCCGAGCATGAGAATTCGCTGAAGCTTCTCGTCAAAGACGCCGAAACGACCAAACTCAGCATCGGCATGATCATTCTGTGCTCGGTGCAGAACTTCGGCTACTATGGCGTGATGATCTGGCTGCCGAACTACTTGGCGAGCCGGTTCGGCTTCGGTCTCACGCAATCCGCCGTCTGGACCTCGGTTACGATCGCCGGGATGGCGGTAGGCATCTTCGCCTTTGGCCACATCGCGGACCGGATCGGCCGGCGGCCGGCGTTCTTTAGCTACATGCTTATGGCCGCCATCATGGTGGTGCTTTATTCTCGGCTGACCGATCCGATCGCACTCCTGGTGGCCGGCGCCGTGATGGGCTTTTTCGTGAATGGCATGCTCGGCGGCTACGGGGCGCTGATCAGCGAACTCTTCCCCACGGCCGCGCGCGCGACTGCGCAGAACGTTCTCTTCAATATTGGTCGCGCCATTGGCGGGACCGGTCCGGTGGTCGTCGGCGCGGTCGCCGCGGCGCTCGGCTTCGACACCGCGATCGCGCTTCTTGCACTGCTTTATCTGCTCGACATTGCAGCAATGGCGCTCCTCATCCCGGAACGCCGCGGCGCAGCCCTATCTTGAGTGTCCGGGCGTCTCGGAGAGTGTTGTCAGATGCGCTCAGACAGCGAAGCGGCGGGAGGGCCTGTTTCGTCGCTCCCCGACGGCGCGCCGCCCGGAAGCGCATGGTCCGCGAGTGTCGCCGCTGAACAGGCCGAAGTGCTTGCCAATACGGCCATCAATGCCGAATACCGGCATTTGGTCGTCAAGTGCGGCCGGCCCGCCGTCGACGCGGTCGCGGGACAGTTTTTTCAGCTGCTTTGTCCGCAGCCCGCCGGCGAGCAACCCTATCTGCGCCGTCCTATGAGCCTCTACGGTGTCGACCCGCAGGTGGGGACGGTCGAGTTTCTCTACAAGATCGCAGGCGCGGGGACCCGCGGCCTCGCCATGCTTCAGCCCGGCGACCGGCTCGATATTATGGGGCCTCTCGGCGTCGGGTTCTCGCTCGATCCGGCCTGGACGCATGTCGTCGCGATCGGACGCGGCGCCGGATTGGCGACGCTCGCGCCGCTCGCGAAGGCGGCGCGAACCAACGGCATCCATGTTACGGCGATCTTCAGCGCGCGGCGGCCTGACCTCGTCTTGTCGGTCGCGCTGTTCGAGAGCCAAGGCGCCGCTGTCCTCCCAGTCACCGATACGCAGGCCACCAGCGGCCCGGCGCACGTGGAGCGCATCCTTCGCGGGCTGATCGCGGAACGGCGCTGCGACGCATTCTTCACCTGCGGCTCAAGCCGCCTCCTGCGCGTGCAGCAGCGTCTCGCAATCGAATTCGGTTTGCCCGGCCAAGTCGCCATGGAGCAGCAGATGGCCTGCGGAATCGGCCTCTGTTACTGCTGCGTCCGCGACTTCAACGTGAACGGCGAGATCGTGCACCGCCGCGTCTGCTGGGATGGCCCGGTCTTCAATATCCTGGAGGCGATCCCATGACGGACCTCTCCGTGCGCATCGGTTCGCTGACGCTCGCGAACCCGGTGATGCCCGCCTCGGGTACCTTTGCCGAGGGCCTGGAGCGGGCGATGGACTTCAACCGACTCGGCGCCATCGTAACGAAAACGATCACCCGCGAACTCCGTACCGGCAACCCGTTGCCGCGCGTGGTCGAACGTCCCGGCGGGTTGATCAATGCGATCGGCATTCCGTCCAAGGGCGTTCCCCATTTCATCGAGCACACGCTGCCACACTACGCGCGGTATCGCGTGCCGCTGGTGGTCAGCATCTCGGCGCCGACCGCGGAGGATTTCGCGCGCCTTGCCGCGGAGCTAAGCGCAATGCCTGGGATCGCGGTCATCGAGGCGAATATTTCTTGTCCGAACATCGAAGAGGATGGCAAGGCGTTCGCGATGCAGCCCGGATCGACGCAGACCGTTGTGCGTGCGCTGAGGGCGGCGACGCAGCTGCCGCTCTGGATCAAGCTGACGCCGAACACCGGCGATCAGCCGGATGTCGCGCGGGCCGCCGAGAGGGAGGGAGCGGACGCTCTCGTCGTGGCGAATACAATTCTCGCGATGGCCATCGATCTGAACACTTTCAAGCCCTGCCTCGGCAATGTCATGGGCGGGTTGTCGGGCCCCGCGATTAAGCCGATCGTGCTGCGGCAGGTCTATCAATGCGCAAGGGTCGTCGCGATTCCGATCATCGGTTGCGGCGGTATCGCCACAGGGGACGATGCTGCCGAGTACATGCTGGCCGGCGCAACTGCCGTCCAGGTCGGCACGGCGACGTTCATACAACCCGCCGCCATGATCTCGGTCATCGAAGGCCTGGCGAAATTCTGCGAGCGGCGCGACATTCCGCGTGTGTCGGATCTGACCGGAGCCGTGCGCAACGAGGAGGCCGACGAAGCCGATCTCGCCTGGGTTGCGCCGGCGCAATGAGCGGGGAGGTGGATCGGCAACTCTGCGGCGAACTGTTCGACGCCCTGAGGGGGGCAACGTTTGACGGCGTGGGCATCACCCGCGACGCTTACGGGCCCGGCGAATCCGCCGCGCTCGATATCGTGGAGCGGGCCGCCCGCGCGGCAGGGCTTGCAACCGAGCGCGACGCCGGCGCCAATCTTGTCGCGACGCTGCCGGGAACCGACCCGAACTTGCCCTTCATTGCCTGCGGGTCGCATGTCGATTCGGTGCCACAAGGTGGAAACTTCGACGGCGGCGCGGGCGTAGTCGCCGGATTAGCAATTCTCGCCGGTTTCCGCCGCGATGGCTTCAAACCGAAGCGTACGCTGAAGCTTTACGGCCTGCGCGGCGAGGAGAGCGCCTATTTCGCCCGTGCCTACATCGGATCAAGCGCGCTGTTCGGTGGGCTGACGGCCGCCGACCTTGCGAGCCCACATGCGGTGACCGGACGACTGCTTGCCGACTGCATGCGCGATGTCGGCGCCGATGTGGACCGGATAGCGCGCGGCGAGAGGCTCCTCGATCCTTCTGCGATGGCCGCTTGGCTGGAGCTCCATATCGAGCAAGGGCCGGTCCTGACGGCGCGTGATCTGCCGATCGGAATCGTCACCGGCATCCGCGGCAACATCCGCCACCGCGTCGTCGAATGCATTGGCGAGGCTGGCCATTCGGGCGCCATTCCGCGCTGGCTTCGGCGCGACGCGGTGTTTGCCACGGCCGAACTCATTACGCATCTCGACCGGCACTGGCGCACCTTGCTCGAACGCGGACGCGATCTCGTCGTCACGTCCGGCATCCTAGGCACCGACCCGGCCGAGCATGCCATTGCCCGCATTCCCGGCAGGGTACGGTTCAGCTTCGAGGCGCGCAGTCAGAGCGTCGAGACGCTTGAGGCATTTTACAACCTCTTCCGGTCGGAATGCGCAGGTATCGGCGAGGAGCGTGGCGTCGAATTCAAGCTCGATCGCCGGGTCGATTCCGCGCCAGCCACAATGGATGGCGCCTGGATCGAGCGATTGCGTGCGGCCGCCTGCGCACTCGGTCTGCCGGACGAGCCGATTCCTAGTGGAGCCGGCCATGATGCCGCGGTATTCGCGGCCGCCGGCGTGCCCAGCGCGATGGTATTTGTGCGCAACGCGAACGGCTCGCATAATCCAAAGGAAGCCTTGGAGTTGAAAGACTTCGTAGCCGGCGTTTCCGTCATGCGCATGGCCCTCGGGGAGGCGGCGAGATGAAACTCGATCGGCTGTGCGACGGCGTTCGCGCGCATGTCGTGGTGCTCGGCGGCGCCGAGAACCGGCCCTGGTCAATCGCGAAGGTGCGGGCGTGACGAAGCTTGAAATCGGCGGCATCGTCGCGCGCCTGCTCCTCGACGCGGGAGCCGTCCAGATGGCGCGCGAGCGTCCCTTCATCCTGGCTGCCGGATGGGCAAGCCCGGTATATGTCGATTGCCGTCGGCTCATCGGCAGCCCCGCGGCGCGGCGAACCGTGACGGCCTGCGCAGCCGCGTTCGTGACATCGACCTTTGCACGCAGCGACATCGAGATCGTGGCTGGGGCTGAAACGGCCGGCATCCCATTCGCGGCCTGGCTCGCCGAGGTACTCGACCTGCCGCTCGCCTATGTGCGCAAGCGGCCTCTTGGCATCGGTCGCAATGCGCAGGTCGAAGGCGCGAACGTCGAGAACCGGCGCGTGCTTCTGGTCGATGATCTGACAACGGACGGGACCAGCAAGCTCGCGTTCGCGCGAGGCCTCAGGATGGCCGGCGCCGATGTAAAGGCGGCACTCACAATCTTCTACAACAGCCTCTTCCCAGGGGTGTCGGAGCGTCTCCTCGCTGACAGCCTGAACCTTCTTTCGCTTGCGACTTGGGACGACATTCTTCGGGTCGACGACGGCCGGCACCTTTCGACCGAGGACCGCGCCGTGCTGGAGAACTTCCGACGCGATCCGACCAATTGGTCGATCCGGCACGGCGGTCGAGGCTCCCTGTCCGACCGTCGCAGAGGTTAGAGCGGGGTCCGTTCGGCCCGGGCTCAACTGCCCAATCGTAGTGGCAGGTGGACGGCGCACACTTCGACGGTGTCGGCGCGGTCGGCCGCGCGGAGCAGTTCCGGGCGCAGCACGGAGTTGAAGGAGGCGTTGGGGCTGATAGAGTCTAACCCTTAATATGCGTCGGTGGGTCGATGAACTTCGACGTTTTCATTAGCTATTCGAAGCAGGGCAAGGCGACGGCTGACGCTGCATGCGCGAAGCTTGAGGCTGGCGGCATCCGGTGCTGGATTGCACCGCGCGATGTTGAGCCGGGCGCCGAATGGGCGGGCGCCATCGTTGAAGCGATTGATCAATGCCGCGCCATGGTTCTCATTTTTTCGTCGAGCGCTAACCAATCGAAGCAAATACGCAGGGAGGTCCAGCGGGCGTTTGAAAGCGAAGTGCCGGTTTTGCCGTTCCGTATCGAGAACATAGTTCCGGAAAAATCACTAGCCTACTACATGGGGCCTGTGCATTGGCTCGATGCCCTTACACCGCCGCTTGAGCAGCATCTTCAAACGCTGGCGACGTCTGTGCAGGCGCTCCTGCGGGCAACAAAATATGGCGCCAGCGTTCAGGGAGGGCATGCACTTCGCGAAACGGAGGCCGAACCGAAGGCGGAGGACGGAGCCCGACAGCGCTCCGACACCGTCAGCACGAAGGCCGAGCGGTCTGAATCGCGCGCGCCGTGGCAGCCGTCGCGGTGGATAATTGCCATCGGTGGCGTGGTTGGCGTTTTTTTGGTTGGTTCAATCGGCTTTTGGCTTGCAGGTGTGCAGCGGACCCCGGTTCCACCAGTGGCGCAGGCTGAGCAATCGGCGCCACCGCCGGTTCGACAAGAGCCGTCGCCTCTACGACCGTCGCGGCAAGCGGTACCAGGTGAGCCCGCTAACCAGCCGCCGCCGGCACGGCCACCTGTGCCGGCACCTGCAACGCCCGTTCAATCTGGGCCTAGCGGCATCGGGTCGCTGTCGTCGGAGCACGAGCGGGCGCTTAAGCCGAGAGACAGCTTCAAGGAATGCGACAACTGCCCGGAAATGATCGTTGTACCGGCCGGGCGCTTTACGATGGGCTCGCCGAATAGCGATACCACGAGCCCGCAGCACGGTGTGACGATCGCCCAACCGTTTGCGGTGTCCAAGTTCGAGCTGACATTCGATGAATGGGATGCTTGCGTCGCCGACGGCGGCTGCAACGGCTACAAGCCCTGGGATGAAGGCTGGGGCCGCGGACGGCGGCCAGTGATCAACGTGTCGTGGAACGATGCCCAGCCTTATTTGGCATGGTTGTCCCGCAAGACCGGGAAGTCCTACCGTCTGCTTTCCGAGGCTGAGTTTGAGCACGCGGCGCGCGCCGGCACCACGACGACCTATCCATGGGGTGACGACATCGGTACGAACAACGCCGATTGCCGGGGCTGCGGCAGCCAATGGGATGGCAAGGAGACGGCGCCGGTCGGCTCATTCGCGCCTAATGCGTTCGGCCTTTATGATCTGACCGGCAACGTTGCTGAGTGGGTTGGGGATTGCCATCTTGTCAACTACAAGGGCGCGCCCGCCGACGGCTCGGCGCGTACCGATGGAGATTGCAGCTTCCGTGAGGTCCGGGGCGGTTCCTGGGACTCAGGGAGCCTCCGCCCGCTCGGCCGCGCCGGGTACGACGTCCATAGCCATGGAAAAGCCCTGGGCTTCCGGGTCGCGAGGACGCTTGCTGTACTGGCACCTGTGCAAGTGCCGGCCACGCCTGTTCAACCTGCGTCCACCGGCGTCGTCCCGCTATCATTTGAGCGCGAGCGGGCCCTCAAGCCACGGGACGCCTTCAAGGAATGCGATAAGTGTCCCGAGATGGTGTTAGTGCCATCTGGGAGCTTTAGTATGGGCTCACCGGAGGAAGAAAAGGGCCGCTATCCCAATGAGACCCCGCACCATGGGGTGACAATCGCCAAGCCGTTCGCGGTCGGGCGGTTTGCGCTGACGTTCGACGAATGGGATGCGTGCGTCGCCGACGGCGGCTGCAAAGGTTATACGCCCCCGGATGCCAACTGGGGGCGCGGCAGGCGGCCGGTGATCAACGTATCGTGGGAGGATACCAGGAATTATTTGGCGTGGTTGTCCCGCAAGACCGGGAAGTCCTACCGCCTGCTTTCCGAGGCAGAGTTTGAGTACACGGCGCGCGCCGGCACCAACACGGCCTATTATTGGGGAAACGTGATCGGCATAGGAAATGCCAACTGCAACGGGTGCGGCAGCCAATGGGACGACAAGCAGCCGGCCCCAACCGGATCATTCGCAGCGAACGCCTTCGGCCTCTACGACATGTCGGGTAATGTCAACGAGTGGGTCGAGGATTGCTGGCACGACAACTACTACGAGGCGCCCACTGACGGCTCCGCGTGGAACAGCGGTGATTGCAGTGTCCGGGTCGCCCGCGGCGGTTCCTTTTACTACGAACCTCGGTTGCTTCGTTCGGCCGGCCGCGAATGGAGCCGCTCGGACTTGCGGAGCGCGCTCCGCGGCTTCCGTGTGGCGAGGACGCTTACCCCGTGAGTCACGACCGCACTGATTTGAGCTTTAGATCAGTAGAGTTAGCAAGGAGCAGGCAACCCATCCACCGATGAGCATCGACCAGTCGCCAAAATCAAATCCCAGAAGACGTCCTTCTGTGCGCACAAACATATCTTTCTCCGTGCCGCTTGGATGGAAGCCAAATTTCCATGCGCATTTCTATCAAACCCATCCATGGTTGGCTGTCGCGCGCGTGCAACGCTGGGCGACAATCGTGTCTGCAATAAAGGAATTCCCTTATTGCGATGCGCTTTTCAGACGCCGTGTTGCATTTTTGCAACTTTCTCGCGGTCGTCGAGTGTCCACGTCCCGGCAGATTCCCGACATCGTCAGCGCGACGGTCCCTCTTGTCGATTTGTCCGCGGAATCGCGGGAATGTGTGGTGTATTCCCGGCCGCCTGTAGCTACGCACGCAGCTATAAAATTGTGTCCGTTTTTGTCGTGAATAGGCGCGGGAAACGGGGTACTGGGGATCAAGCTCGTGCTGACCATTTATCGAGACACGCCGGCCTCAATTCGGAACAGCGCTCCCCTCGTCTTGCCTGACCAGGTAATTTGGATTGATCTGCTAAATCCGACCGCCGATGAGAGAGCGTTTGTCGAGGGTAAAGCTGGCGTGCGCGTTCCATCAGCCGAGGCGCTTAGCGAAATCGAGTCTTCGAGTCGGTTAATTGTCGACCGGGACGTCGTCTATTTGAGCGCATGGGTCGTCTCGGGATCCGACTCGTCGGATCCCATCCTGTTCCCGGCAGGCTTTATTTTATCCGAAAAGCTCTTGGTCACGATCCGCTTTACGGAATTGTCGGCATTCGCCGCCGTCGCCAAACGCGTCCACGATGATAAGACCATTTATAGCAGCGCCGGGGCATTTATCGCCTTAATGGAAGCACTCGTTGACCGAGGTGCCGACGTATTGGAGCGTTTGGGCGGCGAACTCGACAATCTATCCAGGTCGGTCTTCCGCGGCGATCCTGCCAAAAGGATGCATGCCGTTCGCTCAAACAAGGCACTGCGTCACACGTTGAGCGCCATCGGTACGATCGGCGATCGAATGTCGCAAGCGGGCGACGTCCTATTGGGCCTCGATCGAATCACCTCCTTTGTAGAAAGCCTTCAGCTTAAGTGGATCGCGCCAGAATTGGAGAAGCGCCTCGGATCCATTACTAAGGACATTAGCTCATTGAACGATTACCAGACGCAACTGTCCAGCAAGGTCCAATTTTTATTGGACGCGATCCTCGGTTTTATCAACATCGAGCAAAACGATCTATTCAAGGTCCTGACAATTGTCTCGGTCGTCGGAATTCCGCCGACACTCATGGCGGGGATTTACGGCATGAATTTCAAGTATATGCCGGAGCTTAACTGGGGGTGGGGCTACCCATTCGGGCTCGCTGTTATCATATTGAGCGCGTTGATCCCCGTTATCTGGTTCAAGTGGCGGCACTGGATATAGGGACCATCGGGCGTCCGAAGACCCACCCCGGAGTGTGCGAAAATGTGCCCTCAGCTCGTTTGAGAATCCGCAGGGCGCCGGCTGATGAATAGCTATCGTCTCCATTGGCGACGGCAGCTCTGCTGAACCATAGAACCACGGGCCCCCACATTTTCACGTCGCCCCTCGTTATTCCAGCAGCGAACTCCGAGACGCTGAAACTCGGCTCCTTCTTTGGCTTGGCGGAACACCTGGTCAGCCATTGCACCGGGATCAATGCGCAGCGACCAAATCTGCGGATCGTTGGACGCGACAGATTTGCGGAGCTGGCCAGAATGGATTAGGTGGTCGATTAACCGTTCGGACCACTTGGCCAAGCCACAGTGCCGGATCAAATTCGTTGACAGCCGAAACCGCCTGACTCAGCATGGGCCATGTTGTCTTTGGTGAACACTCCCGAGCGTGTGGGTTTGGCGGGAAACCGGGCTATGAGAACGCGCTGAACAATGATCCCTATTGACTCCATGAATTCGCCACTGGCCCCAACGGGAGGGTTGACAGCCAGATTTAGTACCGCTTTTCAAGCCTTGCTAGATTCGGGAGGCCTCTATTTCGCAATTGGCGCGGCGATCTGTATTTTGATCGGCGTTGGCGCGCTCAAACGCCTGATGCAGGGGGCGAAGAAGGCCGAACCAAAGGATTGAGTTGAGCGCGCGCCTCACGGGAACGTTTATTGGTCGCCGCTTTGTACCATTGGCCACGCGCACATGATCCATCTCGACAACATCGGCAAACAGAATGGCCGGCAGATCCTTTTCATCGAAGCGTCCGCGGCGCTCCAGAAGGGGGAGAAGGTGGGTCTTGTCGGCCCTAATGGCGCCGGCAAGACGACGCTGTTCCGGATGATCACTGGCGAGGAACTACCCGATGAGGGCCAGGTGGCCGTCGATCGGGGCATTACCATCGGCTATTTCAGCCAGGACGTGGGCGAGATGTCCGGCCGCAGCGCGGTGTCCGAAGTTATGGACGGCGCCGGCCCGGTGAGCTCCGTGGCTGCCGAGTTGAAGCAATTGGAAGCCGCCATGGGGGCTTCGGACCATACGGACGACATGGCGGCCATCGTCACGCGCTACGGTGAGGTCCAGGGCCGTTTCGAGGATCTGGACGGTTACGCCCTGGAGGGACGGGCGCGCGAAGTCCTTGCGGGCCTTGGCTTCAGCGAGGAGATGATGGACGGTGACGTGGGCGCGCTGTCGGGCGGTTGGAAGATGCGCGTCGCCCTGGCCCGCATTCTCCTCATGCGTCCCGACGCCATGCTGCTGGACGAGCCGAGCAACCACCTGGACTTGGAGAGCCTCATCTGGCTGGAGGAATTCCTAAAGGGTTACGAGGGCGCGCTGCTGATGACCTCGCACGACCGCGAGTTCATGAACCGCATCGTCACCAAGGTGGTGGAGATCGACGGCGGTGCGCTGACGGCGTATTCCGGCAACTATGAGTTCTACGAGCAGCAACGTGCGCAGAGCGAGAAACAGCAGCAGGCCCAGTTCGAGCGGCAGCAAGCGATGCTCGCCAAGGAAATCAAGTTCATCGAGCGCTTCAAAGCGCGTGCCTCGCACGCAGCGCAGGTGCAGAGCCGGGTCAAGAAGCTGGAGAAGATCGACCGGGTCGAGCCGCCCAAGCGCCGCCAGACGGTGTTTTTCGAGTTCGCGCCGACGTCACGCTCCGGCGAAGACGTCGTGAACCTGAAGAACGTGCACAAAGGGTATGGCAATCTGAGCATCTACAAAGGACTGGACTTCCTGGTGCGCCGCAAGGAACGCTGGTGTGTCATGGGCGTCAACGGCGCCGGCAAGTCCACGCTGCTGAAGCTGGTGGCAGGCGCGATACATCCGGACGACGGCACCGTGGCGCTCGGTGGCAGCGTGAAGATGGGCTACTTTGCGCAGCACGCCATGGATCTCTTGGACGGCGAGCGCACGGTTTTCCAGTCGCTTGAGGACCAGTTCCCGCAGGCCGGACAGGGCTCGCTGCGCGCCCTTGCGGGCTGCTTCGGGTTCTCCGGCGACGACGTCGAAAAGAAATGTCGGGTGCTGTCAGGCGGTGAGAAGGCACGGCTGGTGATGGCGAAGATGCTCTACGACCCGCCGAACTTCCTGGTGCTCGACGAACCCACCAATCACCTCGACATGGCGACCAAGGAGATGCTCATCACGGCGCTGTCGCAGTTCGAAGGCACGATGCTGTTTGTCTCGCACGACCGGCACTTTCTGGCCGCCCTGTCTAATCGGGTGCTGGAACTGACACCCGAGGGCATCCACCAATATGGCGGCGGCTATTCCGAATACGTGGAGCGAACTGGCCACGAGGCTCCCGGCCTACGCAGCTGATGGCTCCTTCTTGATCGTCAGGTGTGCCTCGGCGGAACAGTTTACTGCTCGGACTCCAAGTCTTACTTTTCATCACGTCGGCGCCAAAAAATCAGCCCGCCCAAAGATGCCGGAACTGAACGGCGACGACGTCCTGATAGGAGGGCTGATCGACCAGCAGGCCGACATCGCGGGCGAAGGCATTGAGGCCGTCAAACCGCTGCTCCGAAATTGATGCGTCATAGAAAGGCAGATCGCGACGAACGAGCTCGGTGATCAACCTTGCCTCTTCGGCGGGAAACAGCTTCTGCCCGACGGCCGTCGCCAACGTAACGTCTTCTCGCAGCGCCTTTTGTGTCGCCACGATGGCGCGGATTGCGGCCGCGGCCGCCTCCGGGCGGCTTTCCACCAGGCCTTGTGTCGCGGCGAGCGCCGCGAAGGTGTAATCGAAGCACGCTGGCGGTCCGTCACCGCGCCGCACGTCGAGCACAACGGTACCGACGCCGCGGCTCACCGCGATCTCCGCGCCCATTCCATTGGCCCAGAAGCCATCGATGGTGCCGGCCTCCAGAGCTTGCGCAGCCGTCACACCGTAATTGACCTTGAGGCCCAGGGATTGCGGCACCGGCGCGATCTCGACCGCGTCGCGAACCGGATCGATGCCGGCCGCGCCTAGCAGCCGGCGCAGGCCCAGTTCCACCCAGGGCGACGCGCCGATACGCCGCCCGCGCACGATGCCGATGTCGCCGCGCTTGGCCCCGAGGTCCGACCGCATGACCAGGAACCAGTACATGCCCTGCGCCTGAGCGCACAGGAACCTGACCCCTCGCCATTGCGGAAATGCCGCAAGCGCCGTGTAGGCCTCCCCGCCGACGAAATCGACTTCGCCCCTTGCCAGAGCGCCATAGGCCTTGTCCGCCGGCGACATCAGCTCGATCGAAATGTCGAGACCCTGGCGGCGGAAGAACCCCAATTCCACTGCCGCCAGCGCTGGGAAATAGGAATTGGAAATAATGTCCGCCAAGGCAAGCTTCATGATGCGGCCCCCTCCCGCTCCATCCGACCCGCGCCCCTTCCCACAAGAAGGGGACGAAGAAGAGCGCAGCGCCAAAGGCGATCAGCGCCAAGCCGTGAGACGTTCCGGCAATTTCGGCCGCGTTCGTGCGACTCAGCCTTTCATGGACGGCAAGGTCCGCTTCACGCGCTCCTCGACCTGCGACCATTCGGCGTCGGTGAGCTTCGCCGCGCCGACGAACCGGTTGCTGAACATCTCAGCTACCGGCGGAAGGTTCTTCATGTCCATGTAGGTTGCCACCGACTGGCGCGCGACGTCGATGAGTTCGGGGTCCATATAGCCAAGGCCGTGCATCTTGAAGGACGGCACGAAACCCAAGGACGTGCCGATCTCCTGCCCGAAGAACAGAACCTCCCGCGTTGCCGGGCCGCCGCCCTGGAACTCCTTGAGGCTTTCGATATGAAGCTCGATCGCCTTCTCGGGATTGAGGTAGGTGAACTTCAGGCCCTCCATCAAGCCTTCCACGATCGCCTGGCAGAGATCCGGCTTTTTGTCGGCGGTGGCGCGCTTGCAGGCGAGCACGATGCTGTACATTTTCACGCCGTAGTCGTCGTAGAACATCGTGTTGATGTCGATCTTATTCGCCCAGAAGGTGGGGGCGATGCTGCCGAAGAAGTTTCCGACCACCTTGATTTGCTTGTCGGCGGCTGCTCGCATCAACGTCGCGGCGTCGAGGTTGACGATGTTGATCTTCTTGGCGTCGATTCCGGTCGCCTTGACGAAGGCAGGCCACAACTGGAACTCGGCGCCGCCAGGCTCGAACCCGATCGACTGGCCCTCCAGGTCCTTCGGCTTGGTGATGTTAAGCTCCTTGAGCGAGAAGATGCCGATCGGGGATCGCGGCCACACGCCCGCAATCGCGGTGAGGTCCAGGCTTCTGCCGGCGCACACCGCCATGGCGGCGAAATCGAGGAGGCCGAAGTCGTACTGGCCCTGGTCTACCGGCACGCAGACCTTGGACGAGCCGAAGCCGCGATCGATTGTCACGTCGAGCCCGCGCTTTTCCCAATATCCGAGCTTCTTGGTGGCGAACACGAAGCTGTAGGTGCCGAGCGGCAGCCACGGCAGCGTAAGCTTGACCGCCGTCGCCGCGGAGGTTCGCGTGGCCGGCATGCCGATCGCAGCGGCTGCGCCAACGGCACCAAGACCGTGCATGAATGAACGCCTCTGAAGCTTCATGTTGTCCTCCTTGTTGCATCGGGCTGCGTGAATCGGCGGCCACGTTAACGCGGCCGCCAGATTGTCAGACGGATCGGCGTCGGGTGACCGCCGGAGCAGGGATTGAGCTCCTGCGGGCAGTTCGAGATGACAACGATGACGTCCTTCTCGCAGCGCAGGTCGACGTAATCGCCGGGCTTGGAGATGCCGTCCGCGATGGTGACGCCACCATCGCCGTTCACCGGCACGTGCATGAAGAAGTTGATGTTCGCCACGATATCGCGCGGACCCATCCCTATCTCGCCGAGCGCCGCGATGAAATTGTCGCGGCAGCTTAGGCTGCCCGGCTGGCCGTAGCGCACCTGGTTGATCTCGCGGCTGCAGTTTCCGGCGAGCGTATCGTGGCGGCCCACCGTGTCCTCGATCATCGTCATCAGCGGCTGGGCGAGGTCGTCGTAGATTACGCACCCCTTGGAGAGGTACACGCTGTGGGCGAGCTTCATGGTGTTAGCGGCGTTGTAGCGCACCGATGTGTCGGCCGCGTCGTAGATCAAGGTGTCGACTGCCTGGCAGCCTTCGAGATCGACGATGCGCAGCACGGTTCCCCTGTCGAGTCGCTTGCGCCAGTGGGCCCGGGCCGGCAGGACTTCGTCGGCGATGATCTCGCCCGGTAATGACAGCGGACTTTGCATTGTTGACCTCCCGAGTTACGCGCTCAGCCGCCGCCCGCGCCGACTTCGGACGGCGGTTGCCAGTAGACCGATCGGCGTTCCACAAACGCGATGATGCCGTAGAGCACGAGTCCAACCGCGCTCAGGACCGCAATAGCGGCCATCATCAGCGGCGTATCGAGCAATCCGCTCGACAGCTTGATCAGGTAGCCGATGCCTTCCTGCGAAGCGACGAATTCGGAAACGATGACGCCGATGATGGCAAGCGTGACCGAGATCTTCATGCCGCCGAAGATGTAGGGGAGCGCGTGCGGAAGGCGGATCTTCCAGAAGATCTGCCATGGCGAGCCCATGAAGGCACGGGCCATCTTGTCCACGTCCTCGTCGACGCTTGCGAACCCCATGGCGGCATTGATGGTCATTGGGAAGAACGCCACCAGGAATGCCAGCATCAGGCTCGATACCGTTCCGGCCCCGAACCAGACGATGAACAGCGGCGCAATCGAAACCTTCGGAACCACCTGGGAGACGACGATGATCGGATAGAAGCCAAGCCGCATGATGCGCGAATAGGTGATCAGGATCGCGACCGCAATGCCCCCGCCGACCGACAGCAGAAAGCCGATCACCGTCATGTAAAGCGACGGCCACAGGTTGGCGACCAGCACGTCGCGGCGCTCAGCGATCACCGTGAGAATCTCCGATGGCGCCGGCAGGATAACCGGTCGCACACCGCCCGCCCGCACCGCGATCTCCCAGGCGAGCAGCATTCCGACCGCGACCGCGGTCGGCCAGACTATCGCGCGCAGGCGTTCGCGCTTAGCCGACATGGCTAGCCTCGATGGCTTTGCGCAGATAGCGGCCGTAACGGTTGAACTCGCTCTCCTCCGTCATCGCGATCTGGCGCGGGCGCGGCAGCGCGATTGCAACCTCGTCGATCATCGTCGCCGGCCTACGTCCCATGACGAGCACGCGGTCGGAGAGCAACACGGCCTCGCGAATGCTGTGGGTGACAAAAACCACTGTCTTGCGGTTCAACTGCCAGATGCGCAGCAACTCGACGCCCATCTCGTCGCGGGTGATGGCGTCGAGCGCGCTGAAGGGTTCGTCCATCAGCAGCAGCGACGGGTCGTGCACCAGGGCGCGGCAGATCGCGGCGCGCTGGCGCATGCCACCAGACAGCTGGCGCGGCAGCGCGCCGGCGAAATCCGCGATCTTGGCCATGTGGAGCAGCTCGATCGCGCGGGCGCGCAACGGGGCGCGCGGCAGCTTGAGGAGCTCGGCGGGAAACAGCACGTTGTCGAGGACGGTGCGCCAGGGCAGCAGCACAGGCGACTGGAACACCACTCCGGTTTCCCGGCGCGGGCCCGTCACCACGGTACCGCCCAGCCTGATCTGGCCGTCGGTTACCGGCGTGAGCCCGGCGATCATCGTCAGCAGCGTACTCTTCCCGCACCCGCTCGGGCCGAGTAGGCTGACGAATTCGCCGTCGCGGACGTCGAACGACACGCTGCGGATTGCTTCCAGATCGTTGAAGACCTTGCGGACGGCGCGGACTTCGAGGGCAATCGTGCGCGATTGCGCCGCCACCATGCCCGAAGCCGTCGCCGCGTCGGCCGACATCTCGACCTTCACCGCCGAGACAAGCCCGCTCATGCCTGTGATGGCGGAAGCGATGCCGACCCCGGCACTCGATCGAATCGTGGCGCGACCATCAGGTGTTTGTCCGAAAAAGAAATGCAGTACCTCCAGTCGCCGAGTTGGCAAGCCAATATTTCGAGCCGATACGGCATCGAAGATAATTCAGCGCGGCTTCTCGAACTTGAGGATGAACTCGTCGACCGGCATCGGGGCGCGCGAGGACGGCGTGTCGCGCTTGTCCTCCGGGTGGCGCAAAAAATCGCCTTCGGCCACAAGTTTGAAACCCGCCGCCTCCACTTCGCGCTTGACGATATTCTCATCGATTCGATGCAGGCTCTTGCCTGACGAAACGTCGTCCCCTGGACGCGCCGAGTAGTCCGCAATGGCAAGAATGCCGCCGGGTTTGAGGGCGTCGAACAGGCGCTTGTTCATGAGTGCCCGATCAACCGGCAAGTAGGTCGTATCATGATAGAAGAACAGGTAAGTCACCATGTCGAAATCGTGGACGCCGGGCGGTACCGGATCATCGAAAGGCCGCACGTCCTGTGCGGCATTCTTCATGGCGGGACTCTTGGCGCGCTCATCGAAGGCCTGACGCGCTCTCTCGAATTGGTCGGGGGGGTTCTGACCATAGACCATGCCGGTCGGTCCCACGGCGCGGGCCATCAACTCGGTGCTGTAGCCAGCGCCGGCGCCCATATCGAGAATCTTCATGCCGGTGCGGGGTTGAATGAAATTCAGCATACCAACTGGATCGCGCCGCTTGTCGTTCTCCAGGTCAGCGGCGCTGCGATCCGGCGCCGCCAACAGCGCACGGTAATCCTGCGCGTGCACTGGAACGGTGACAAAAGCGGCCGCTACAAATGCCATCAAGGCCATCATCCAATTGCCCACAAATCGCGCCTCGCCGGCCGTTTTCATGATCCGCTTCCTCCCTGTGGGGCCCGCACCAAGCGCGCCGCGTTTGCCTGACGACGTTTGTTCAACATACTCAATTTCCACAGCGTTCCCAGGGTTTTTCGGGCTGCTGCCGGAATTTTGGATCGGCAACGACGTCATCGCGGCCCCAATTTATAGCTAGCGTCACCCTCTACACTCTTTCGCCACAGGAATACGAGAACGTTCCTAGTTTTCAGGCTTGACCGGAATCCGCTCTGATGCGCATGCCTTAAAAATCCGGTTTCTCTGCCACCGGCGTGCCGTAGTCGGTGCCGAACGGGTTGACATTGTTCTCGGAGCAGATGTCTTCCGAGAAGGTCCGGTTCACGCGATTGTACTGCCGCAACGCCTGCCAGGGCTGGTTGAACGTGGCCGGGTCTTCGATGGTTAGAAGGATTTCCAGCTTCTTGCCGTTCTCGATCATCCGCCAGCGCTCCGTGACGTGCAGCTTATCGCTATGCGGCGTGCGATAATTGTCGAGGAACGTCTTGTCGTTCAGGCCAATGGTATCGACGATGAGCGTATCGTCCTCGTAATGGCCGACCAATTCTCCGTACCACGAAGGGTTCGGATTGGCGGAATGGGGCACATCCAGCCTGATGTGTCGCGTTTCGGCGTTCCCGGAGAACATCATCGTCACCTCTTTGGGCGATTGCACGATGAACAGAGCCCCTCCAAGCAGCAAGTCAAAGCCTGGAACGCCAGCAGCCTTGCAGGAGGAACGCGCCGTGAAGGCGAACTTGCCCGCAAGGACTTCGTCGTTGTCCTTCTTCATCACGTCTTTCGCCCATTGCTTTAGATTGGGGTTGCCGATGTCGCTGATGCGTTGGGTCGGCTGCTTTCCGGTGGCGGTGGATTCGTCATTCGAAATATAGGGATGGGCCGGGTCCTGACCGATCGGTCTCGGCGAGCCCGGAACCGGAAGGAGTGCGCCGATGCCGATACCGACCCAGGCCGTCTGGGCAGTGGGGGAAAAATCGGGCCCCGCGGTCGCTGCCATGGCTTGTTGTAGTGCCGCCGTCGCGGCGAGGCCTGCCAAGAGCCCCAGTGAAAGTGTCGGTCGCGTTCCGTAAGACTTTAGCATCGATTTCTCCTCAGCCCCGCAATCGGAACCGCGAACTTTGGACGCAACGGAATTTTTCGATCCGCGGCGCGCAAGCAATTGGTAAAAGGAGCTTACCTGGAGCGAGGTTGAATGGGAACCTGCCCTCATCCGCATGTGGCTGGAGAAGCGCGGCGAACTCGAACCGGAGGACCTCTCCGGCAACCTCGACTTCGCGCTCTGGTCGACGGCGTGTGAAACAGCCCTATGGCCCGCCGGCACATTCCTGCGCGCTTATAACGCGAACCGCAGGTCAGCAATCGAGGACGTCGTCGAGGCCGACCCCTGTAGCAGCCCGTGTCCGGGAAATCATGGCGAACAGGGCCACGTGGAATGGGAACGCGTCAGACCTATTGCGTGCCGGTGCCAGTATCTCGGGGGATGATATATCTCGAAAGCGCGAAGGTTGGCCGACTTCTCCCCGAGCACTCGCCGGGAGGCTCCGTCGTGCTCAGACGCCTCTTCGTGCCATTGGCATCGAAATCTCGTTTGAGCGTGAAGGCCGCGCGGGCAACCGAATTATCAAGATGAATGCGTCCGTAAAATCACCGTGAACACCGTCTGCACCGTCAGCATTTTTCGGGGACGGGCTCGCCGAAGTAGAATAGGGACATCCAGCGCCTGCCGGAAGCGTACGCTACCTTGGCGAGCGGCGCATAACGACGTTCTGCCTTGTCCACGTCGTGATTGCGTACCGGCGTTCCGCAAGAAGGGAAAACAGGTCGGCCCGCCACGCGCCGAGGCTGTCTTCGACAAGGATAAGTTCGGGCCAATAGCAACTCGGCCGCGTCTCTAAAAAACGGAACCAGAGGTCGGGCCGCTACGACGTGCCCGCCCGCTGCGCCGTGCCCGCGGCCATGAGTTCCGCGTTAAGGACGTGGCTTACGGCGACGCATAGGCCGTAATCAGACCATCACATCTGACTTGCCGGTCCGGGGCCGAAGGCGCATTCTGCGGGACGGACCCCACGGCAATGAAATAGGACTGCGGGCCGGACACCCACGTGGGAGGGTACGATGTTTGAGCGCAGCTCCATCGGTTTGATCGCGGCCTTAGCGCTCACAATGACCGCCGTGGGTGCCGCAGCGTTCGACGATACGAAATACCCCGATTTGCGGGGCGCCTGGAATCGGACGTCGCAGCCAGCACCGCGTTTTGATCCCAGCAAGCCTCGCGGACTTGCCCAGGAGGCGCCGCTGACGCCGGAATATCAGGCGCTGTTCGAGGCGAGCCTCTCCGATCAGGCCGCGGGCGGTCAGGGAAGTCATACCGCCTACAACTGCCTGCCGTGGGGCATGCCGGCAATGATGAATGGCTATGCGCCGATCCAGATCACCGTCTTCCCGGACACGACCTACATGATGATCGATGACGGCAACGATTTAGTTCGTCGAATTTTCACCGATGGGCGCGACTGGCCCGCGGAGCCGGCGCTCAACTTTACCGGCTATTCGATCGGCCGATGGATCGATACCGCCGGGAATGGCCAATTCGACCTCCTTGAGATCGAGACACGCGACTTCAAGGGACCTCGCGTCTACGACAATACCGGCCTCGCGCTTCATGCCGATAACCAGAGCATCATCAAGGAGCGCATCTATCTCAAGGCGGGTGATCCCGACGTCCTGCGCGACGAAATCACGGTGATCGACCACGCTCTGACGCGACCATGGTCCGTCGTCAAGGAGTACCGCCGCCGGATCGCGCCGCAGATGTTCTGGATCGAGGACGTTTGCGCCGAAAGCAACGCGCATATTCTCATCGGCGGAGAGGCCTACATGCTGAGCGCGGATGGCCTGCTGATGCCGTCCAAGAAGGGGCAGGCGCCGCCGGATTTAAAATATTTCAACCGAGCCAGGAAGTGACGAGTAATCGACCCAGCAGTGGCAACTCAAGCCAGGCGGGCGCAGCAAGGAGGACATGATGGGCTGCCGGACTTCGATCGCCGCGCTCGCCGCGGTATTGTGCATGGCAATGTCAACGGCCCGGGCGTTCGATGAGTCCAAGTACCCCGATTGGCGGGGCAAATGGGACCGCGACATCGCGCCACGCTGGCTTGCGCCGGGTCAAAAGGCGCCGCTGACGCCGGAATATCAGGCAATTTTCGACCGCACCACCGCGGAGCAAAAAGCCGGCGGATTTGGTTGGGAGACATCCTGGCGCTGCCTCCCGCCCGGGATGCCGCGCATCATGCTCGCCTATGAGCCGATGGAAATTGTCATCACGCCGGACACCACCTTCATCCTGATCAGCCACATCCACGACAATCGTCGCATTTATACCGACGGGCGCACTTGGCCGGCGGCGCCGGAGCGCACATTCAAGGGCTATTCGATCGGCACATGGATCGACACCGACGGGGATGGCCGCTACGACACGCTCGAAGTCGAGACGCGCTATCTGAAAGGACAGCGCTCCTACGATACCAGCGGCTTGCCGCTGCACGCCGATAACAACACTATCGTCAAGGAACGGCTCTATGTCGATAAGAGTCACCACAATGCGCTTTTTGATGAGATCACGACGATCGACGATGCATTGACCGGCCCCTGGACGGTGAAGAAAAGATACGTGCGTGATCTTCATCCGGAGCAGCATAATTGGATCGAAGAGGCATGTGCCGAAGACAACCCGCATGTCCAGATCCAGAACGACAACTACATGCTGAGCGCCGATGGCCTGTTGATGCCTGCCAAGGTCGGCCAAGCGCCGCCGGATTTGCGCTATTTCAAGGCCCCGTAGAGATGAGCTCAGGAAACGATCGATTGACGAGGAACGCCAGCGAGGAACGCCATGGCAATAGACCTTACGGTGAATGGAGTCAGGCACTCGCGTCAACGTAGCGCCTGAAACGCCGCTGCTCTGGGTGATCCGTGATCAGCTCGGGCTTACCGGCACCAAGTTCAGCTGTGGCATTGCTCAATGCGGGGCCTGCACTCTGCATATCGATGGTCGAGCCGGTTCGCTCCTGCAGCGTTCCGGTCTCGGCCGCAGCCGGCAAGGCGGTGACGACCATCGAGGGATCTATCGGAGGATGGAACGCATCCGGTGCAAGCCGCATGGATCGACCTCGACGTGCCGCAATGTGGATATTGCCAGTCGGGCATGATTATGAGCGTCGTGGCGCTGCTCAACAAACGCCCAAATCCGACTGATGCGGAAATCGACGCCGAGATCACCAACGCGTGCCGCTGCAGCACGTACCATCGCATCCGTCAGGCGATCCGACAGGCCGCGTCCAGAATGCCGGCGGCGGGGAGGGCCCTGTGATGATCAACAACGATCTCAATAAGCCGGGCCTGTCTCGCCGGGATTTTCTGTCCACCGCTGCTGCTGCAACCGGCGCGCTTGTTGTCGGCTTCTGGATGCCGCAGCGCGCTGCCGCCCAGATCATAAATCCAGCCGGTGCCGCCTGGGCCGTCGACCCCGAGGTCGACGAGGTCAACGCCTGGGTTGTCGTCGCGCCCGACGATACGGTGACGATTCGCATCGCCCAGACCGAGCTCGGCCAGGGTGTCTGGACCTCCAACGCCATGATGGTGTGCGAAGAGCTGCAATGCGACTGGAGCAAGGTCCGGCCGCAATATGCGTCCGCCAATCGCGACGGCCGGGAAATGGCGCCGGAATGGACGCTCAACGTCATGGGCAAGGGCGCTACCGACCCCACAGGCGGCGGCGAGCCCGGGTTCGGCAAGCGCGAGCCGGATCGGCTCCACCGGCATCCCGGACAGCCTTTACCGGCGCATGCGGACCAATGCCGCGGCGTCCGTGAGGGACGGGCGCTACTATCTTCAGCTTGCCGGCGCGGAAGCGCGCGAGCGACTGCTGTTGGCGGCCGCCAAGGCCTGGGGCGTCCCGGTCGAAGAGGTGAGGTCAGCCAACAGCGTCATCACCCACCGTCCCGACCGGGCGCACTACCACGTACGGCCAGGTTGCCTCGCTTGCGGCTCAGATGCCCCATCCGCATCCCGAGCGGATCCGCATCAAGCCTCCCTCGGAATGGACGCTGATGGGCACCGAGCAGAAGAACCTCGATGTCCCTTTGAAAGTCACCGGCAAAACCGTCTACGGCATCGACGTCAGGCTGCCCGGCATGAAATGGGCGGCCGTCAGAAGCTGCCCGGTCTATGGCGGCAAAGTGAAGAGTTACGATTTCGAGCGGATCCGCAACCAGCCCGGCGTCATCTCGGCGATCGAGATTCCCGATCCCTGATCCGGCCTTGATTCGGGGACGCGTTTTCAGTGGCGGCGTCGCCGTCATCGCCGACAGCTGGTACCAGGCCAAGACGGCACTCGATAAGATGCCGATCGAATGGGAGGTGCCGCCCAAGAACGCGGCCCTCAATACGTCCAACATGCGGGCAGTGCTGCTCGCGGCCATGGACACGCCCGGCAGAGTACGCACCAATCTCGGAGACTGCGATAGCGCATTCTCCGCGGGCCGCCAGAATCGTCGAAGCGACTTACTCGACGCCCTACCTCCCGCGCGCCCGCATGGAGCCCGGAAACGCGACAGTGCTCGTCACCGACGACCGGGTCGACATTTGGATCGGCGACCAGAGCCCCCAGGAGACGCGCTTCTCGGCCTCCCGGATCACCGGCATTCCGGAACAGAACGTCTATCTCCACATGTGCCACCTCGGCGGCGGCTTCGGCCGCAATGGCAACGGTCCGCAAGCCGAACAGGCGATCTACATCGCCAACCAGAACCGCGGCACTCCCATCCACCTGCTGTGGACGCGCGAGGAAGACTTCGTCAGCACGACGTATCGGTCGATGGGCGTGGCTCGCTTGCGCGCTGCTCTCGATGCCGATGGTTGGCCGATCGCCATGGAAGTCAGGACCGCGATGGACGAGCAGGCCCCTGGTCCCGACGCCTCCTTCGACAAAGCCGCGCGTTACTACGCTCCGAATTACCGTTTCTCGACCCACTCCGCGGCCTTCCATATTCCCGTCGGCACGCGGCGCGGCGTCGGCCACCCGGCGCACGATTTCTATCGCGAGAGCTTCATGGATGAGCTTGCCCACGCGGCCGGCAAGGACCCGTACCTGTATCGCCGCGAGTTGATCTCCCGCACCAACCTTCCGTACAAGGCCGATATGATCAAGGCGC
Organism: uncultured Alphaproteobacteria bacterium; assembly: GCA_963747835.1. Lineage (GTDB taxonomy): Bacteria > Pseudomonadota > Alphaproteobacteria > Rhizobiales > Xanthobacteraceae > JAJPKK01. Next base: position 304,240 of record CAVVGO010000007.1, on the reverse strand, counting down.
TGGACACCGCGGCCGAGATGTCGGGCTGGGGCACGCCGCTGCCGCGAGGCATGGCGCGGGCCATCGCCCTGGAGGAGCGCGGCGCGGAAGCCGGCGGCCACGCCACCATCAGCGCCGCAGGTCCATACCGTCTCCATCAGCAAACGAGGCGAACTGCGCCTGGAGCGCGTCGACGTTGCGCATGAAGAAGGCTTCGGTCTGGTCAACCCGCTATCGGTCAGGAAACAGATCGAAGGCCAGATTACCTGGTTCTACAACGATGCGATGCATCAAGAGTGCAACGTCGCAGAAGGCCGCATCGCGGAGAACAACTTCGACACGTTCCCGCTGTCGCGCATCAACGAGAATCCGCCGGAAATCAACATCACCTTCTTCAAGACCGAGCATTGGCTGAATGGCATGGGTCACGACCGCTGCACGTCGGTTCAATCCGGCATCGCCGATGCCATTTTCCAGATCACCGGGAAGCGTTATCGCGACCTGCCCTTCCGCAACCACGACCTGACCTGGAGTTGATCGCTTTGGAAGGAGGCCCGCTACCGGCTGCCCGTCCGGCGCGACGGGCGCGATGGTTCGGCACTGTACGCGTAAGGAACAAGCAACTCACGACACAGGAAAACCTTATGAGACCAAGATCGTTGGCTCGATGGTTATCCAGCTTTGGTGTGTCCGCCTTGTTGATGGCGGGGCCGGCCTCTGCGGCCGATGTCCACGCGATGATCTCGGCCGGCTTTTATCAGGTCTATTCCGAAGTGGGTCCGGCTTTCGAGCGCGCCAGCGGACACTGCCTCGTCACCACCCGCGGGCCTCCGATGGGTGACTCTCCGGAGACGATCCCGACGCGGCTGGCGCGAGGCGAAGCCGCGGATATCGTGATCCTGGATGGCGGGGCCGCCGACGAACTGGGCAAGCGGGGATTGGTGCGTCCCGGCAGCAAAATCGATCTCGCCCGCTCGCTGATTGGCATGGTGGTGCGCGCTGCGGCAGCGAAGCCGGACATCAGCAGCGTCGAGGCACTGCAGAGCACCTTGCTTGCGGCGAAGTCCATTGTGTACTCCGATAGCGGCAGCGGCACTTATCTTTCGAGCACGCTGTTTCCCAAACTTGGCATCGCAGATCAGATAGCCGGCAAGAGCCGAAAGGTGCGAGGACCTTCCGTCCGGCGAACCGGTTGCCGCGGTCGTCGCGCGCGGCGAGGCGGAGATCGGTTTCCAACAGGTCAGTGAGCTGATCCACGTCACCGGAATTACTTTCGTAGGTCCTCTTCCGTCCGAGCTCCAACCAATGATTTTCTTTTCGGGGGCGCTCACCAGTACAGTCCGGCAACCCGAGGCCGCTGGTGAACTAATCAGAATTCCTCGTATCATCGGAGGCAGCACACTCGATCTCGAAGGCTGGGCTGCTGCTGCTCCCAGCGCAAATAGCTTGCGTATTTACGCACCCCGAACGCGATTGCCGGGGACAAAGAGGTCTAATGGCCGCTGATTGAGGTCTGAGCGCGCCTCTATGCTGTATCGCTTTCAAACCAAATCAGCCAGAGTTCTGCAATCATTTCTGCCGCTATGGGCTGGCGAGCGGCTTCTACTTTCGTTTCTCCGACAAGCCTGCACGGCGCAACGCCTCGGCGAGCGCGCCACTTTCAAGCTGCCCGATCGGTCATTCTGAACTCAAACCGCACGGCTGCGATCGGGGACATGGTCGAGGCGACCCCGTCGCGGCTTTGCGTCCGGGAAATCGTAGAGGAAAGGGCCACGTGGACTGGAAATGCATCGGCTCTTTTGGGGGGCGGCTGTTTCAACGCACGGTTCTCGGAGGAATGGAGGATTGCCGAAATCCCCGCGAGCATTTGCCGGCCGGCTTCGTCGCGAGACGTCTCTTCGAGCCATCGGCATTGAAATTTCCTTCGAGCGCGAGGGCCGAGCGGGGAACCGAATTATGAAGCGGGACATCCACCGATTGCGCGCAGCGAGCGTTTACTTGGTCGAACGACGCATAACGACGTTCTGCTTTGTCCTCGTCGTGATTGCGTACCCGCGATCCGCAAGAAAAGTGAATAGGTCCACCCGCCATGCGTCTCGGCTATCCTCGATCAGGATGAGATCGGGCCACAGCGACTCGGCCGCGCCCCGAAAGAACGGAACCAAAATTTTATCCTCTGCCCCTTCAACGTCTATCTTCAGCGCGTCAATGGAGATCACCTGCTCCATCGCCAAAGCCTCCAGCAACGGGCGACATTCGACGCATATCGTGTCGGCCTGATCTTCCCGCCCCATGGGCCGTGTGAACGTGCCGCCTCTGTCGCGGCGGTTTATCTCCAACGCAACCCGCCCTGCGCTCTCGCCGACTGCCACAGCAGCCACCCGAATAGGTACACCGGGATTCGCCGCCAGGTTAAATCTCAAGCGATTCAGATTCTCGGGCTCCGGCTCAACGGCGAGAATTTTGGAGTTCGTGCCGGCACACGATGCAACAAAGAGTGAGAATAAACCGACATTGGCTCCGATATCGACGAACACAAAAGCCCGCCCTGCAGCTTTAGCCTGGCCGATTGCCGCACGCAGTTCCGCCCGCTCGGGTGCCTCATACATTTGAGGCGTGAAAAGTGCCCCTTTCTCGCAGCCGTTACGGCGCGGGTGCAGCCGCATCCGCAACCCCCAGCGCTCGACGTCCAGGCCGTCGTCGCCAGCGAGGCGCATGGTGACGATCCGACGCAAGCCAATCGCGAGCCGCAATCCCAGCCAATTGTTGGGCAGGCGAGCCGTTGCAGCGATGACCGTCCTGTCAAGCCGGCCAGGGGCCCTGGCTCCATATGGTTCCGTTATCGCAACCATCGTGAACCTCCAAACCCGCGGCGCGTGACGGTCGCGAAAGTGGCATCCGCACAACACCGGGGGCCACGTCTCTCAACTCACGGGAGTCCACCAAAAAAGGGTCCAGTCGCGGAAAGTCAAGGCATGTCTTTTTCGTGCCGCCTAATGTCGCTTATGCTAGATCGTCGCCACTCAAGGAGGTGGTCATGGCAATCCGACTGATCGACCGCACAGTGGCGCAGGTCAAGAGTTCAATTCGATACGGCAATGCGCCGTTCCATCGTGCGGTGAAGCGCCTGAGGAACATGATCCGATATGGCGACGGCGTAATCCACGATGACTTGGGCGTACTCAGCTCCGTTGCGCATCTATCGCCTGCGCGGAAATCCCTCATCGCCAGCGCAAGAAATTATCGCGCCAGAGCCGAGATCGCTCTTGATGTTGCATCGAACTATCCTGGCGGCGATTATTTCGAGTTTGGCGCAGGCAGCCTGAATTCATTCCGAACCTTTCTCGCAGCCTTCGATCTCAACGGTCATGCCGAGCGCTTTCCGGAATCGAGATTCTATGCATTCGACATTTTCGGTAATCCGGATCATGGCAGCGGTCCGCCGGCGGACGAGCGGGATTTTTTCGAGCATTGGCGCAACCCGCCGGAACTCGCCGCACCGGTCCGTGCACTGGAACAATATGGTGCGCTTAAGGACCGTTGCGTCATTGTGCCGGGATATTTTCAAGATACGCTCGGAGGCGACTTCAAAGACATGATGCGAAAAGAGAACCGCAAGATCGGTTTTGCCTTCCTCGATTGCAATATCGCGTCATCCTACAAGTTCGTTTTCGATTTTCTGCTCGATGTCATGAAGCCTCGGCGCATGTTCATCGAAATCGACGAATATTTCGAAGAACACAATCCTTCCATCCACCAGCTTTACGAAGAGTTCGCGCTGCAAGCAAAGCGGCGCTACGGTCTGGACAGTCTTTATATGCGCAACGCCGGTGCCTTCGGCGCACTGTTCTGTTTGCAGCCAAATTATAAGTAGTCGATGCAGCTTATGCGCATTTTCGGAATCCGCAGGTGAGCCTCAGTGGCCGCAACGTAATGTGCCCATTCCAACTCGAATTGTCACGGAATGCGAGGATGAACTTGTTTATGTCCGCCTGATGGTTCTAAAGCTCCCTCCGTAATTAGTCCGAATTTGTGACCGCCGATCATCACGAAGGGACCAGGAAATTTTGAGTGCCTTGCTGCATGCACTTTGCGCTGTAATTCGTTAGGATTATTCTGATTAATCATCAGCCATTGTTCAAATTGCTTCCGTGTTCGAGCCGGGCTGTCCCATTGCTGGCCATTCGGCTTGGGCAATGCTCCGGTTACCACGACAACGGCAAAACATTCTTGAAGTAGATCGAGGCATGATCTTTCAGCACGTGCGTACAGCGTTTCGCAGCCATCATGATGAGAGATCGGAAACTCCGCCGTCAAGAGAATTGGCCCTGCGTCTACTTTTCCGGTCATAGCGTGGGCAGTTGCGCCATACACCGAAGCGCGATCGAACTAGGCGTAGGATGCACCGCCACGTCCTGGATAGGCTGGAGGAGCCGGATGAAAATTGACGTTTGGTCCACGACAGCACGGCTCCGGCAGAATGAGGTCGGACAAAAAGCTTATGACCAAATCGAAGGACATTTTCGAGAGTTCGTCAGTACCGCTGCCCGAATTGTACAGCATGACGTGCTCGCTATGGGCCCGACAAATCGCCTCGGCATCACTGAACAGCCGATGTCTCAGATTGGTGATAAGCGCAACATTCATAGGATCGGCATCCGCTGGAACGGTTTATTGACATACCTGCATTGTTTCTTGGCTAGGAGAAGCCCGTCAAAGGCGCTCCTTGAATTTTTGTCGTGTGATTGATTGCCGGAAGAGAAGAATTTGCGAACTCGTCAGGTGGTCGGTGCCACAAGGCGTTAAAAAAAGCAACCCGGATTAACCGGCGAAAGTCGGTTGCGCCGCCTAGGCGGGCGGCGCCGGCAGTAGTCCTTTGAGTAGGGCCATACCCAACATGGCGAGATGCGGCCCGTGGTCGAATTTTCCGTCCTGCGCCAACGCATAAAGTTCTTCAATTGTGACCAGTATACGCTCAACACCATGCTCCGCCCGCCATCCGGGAATTGGCGCGGCGTCGCGGGCAAAGAACGTCCACATGCTATTGCCGAGCCGCCCCGAGTCGGGGTGGAACAGGGCGAGGGGCCGAGCGGTCTCGACGTGGAGGCCGACCTCTTCGGCTAATTCGCGGGTCGCGCTTGCAATCGGCTCCTCGTCAGCGTCGCGGAGGCCGCCCGGAAACTCAAGCGTGAAGCGATTGAGGGCCGGACGGAACTGCCGCACCAGCGGAATGCGCTCGTCCGGCGTGAGAACCAGGATGGATATGTAGTCTGCAATAGCAAAGCAGTGGTAGGTCGCTCCCGGGCCGTCAACCGACGCAACGACGCGGTTCTCAACTACCGCCACCCATTCGGATAGCCGGGTTATCGAGGACGAAGCGATCCGCGGGAATAAATTTGATTGTACCTTGTTCATCTGTCGCTTCGTCTTTGGTTCGGGTGAGGGGCGCCGTGAGGACCCGAAGAAGTCACGTCACGTTCGAAAATTCGAATCTCCTTTGCAGATCGAGTGATGCATCTCCAGGGTCCTTATCAGACGCCACTTCGACCGAAGCGCGCTGGCCGTACCGAATTATCTGATCACATTGCTCGGCGTAAGCGGCGCCTTCGCATCGTCAATGCCACTTAGCGCGGCGCGCTGCGCGGTGTGATTCAGCACCATGCCGCCCGCGACGCCCACTCCAAGTACGTAAAACCAGCCCTGGGTGAAATCAAAAATGTGTGAGTTAAAGAGCGACCCGACGACATTTTGAGATACGACGATCAGACCGATCCAAGAGACCTGACCGGGTGCCGTTAGGAACATCCGCAGGTGCACAATCCACATCGCAAGCAGCAACATGACTCCTGCAAGCCCGAGCGGAATGGCAACCGCTAGGATTTGGTTGTGTGGGTTTGTGGTGGCGTCGGGCGCCAGCGGATCGGCGTGCGTAACTTCCGCAAACATGGATCGAGTCGATCCAGTGCCGTGGCCCAGGAGCGGTGCTTCACCCACGATTTGCAACGACATTTTCCAAAATTGGATGCGATAGCCGGCGGAGTTGTTGCCGTCAGGGGAGCCGGATGTGTCCAACTCCTCAAAGAGATGAACCACGCGATAACGCAAATACGGCGATGTCGCCCAAGCAATCACGCCGAGTGCTATTGCGGCGGCGGTGAATGCCGCCATCGACCGGCGCCCAAAATGCCTCAGCTGAAACAAGATTAGAAGGACGACGATGACAACCAGGGACGTTCGGCCCAGAGCGACAAAAAAGATATTGCCGAGGAACACGAAGGCCAGGACGACAAGTGCTAATGATCGTGAGTGCGACGCAGGCCATGTGACGAAAGCACGCTCAAGAAGCGCGAAGAAGCAAACAGTGAAGACTCCACTCTGGATAATGTAGTCTTTGACCGGCACGCCAGGATACTTGACATGCCACGGTAGCCCCGGAACCAGTACCAGCAGCCAGGATATCGCGAGCAACACAGTGGCGGATATTAAAAATGCCGTAAGCGCCCGCTCGCCGCCGCTGCTGCGGCTGAATTGCACCAACAATGGCGGAATCGCCAATAGCTTCAGGTATGCCGCTGCCCCGGCAAGCCGTTCTGGCCATCCGACCTGAGCCCAGAACATGCCCAGGATGGCGAGAGCCACCAATATCAGGGGAACTGCCGCAATCGGCATCGGCGTAATGCGCGCCAGTGAGACGCGATCGATCGTGAACGCAAATGCCAGCGCCCACAACGCGACAAGTATTCCGGTCAGTGACGTAGACCACGGCAGTGACGCGACGATCGCAATGACAAGATAATCGGCAATCGCATTAGGATGCGGGCGCTTGAATGCCGTATGAGATGTCGCAAAAGTTAGATGAGCGGTTGATCGAGAGTTGTGCAAAATGCTCACCTTGACTTCCCGTGAAAACATGCGCCCTTGAGGCAACCTAACGTCTTTCCATAATGCCAACCAGAATTTATTTTTTCGAACGGTTTCACCTGACCGGAATTCTGCTCGCTGTGGCAAGCGCGCTTGTTATGGTTGCTGGATCTGCCATGAACGACTGAAGGGATCGTAAGGGACTTGACTGTTCATGATGTGAACATCTATGTTCACTACGTGAACGGCGCTCGATCCGGTAGCGGGAGGCTTGGTCGGCGATTGGGGGCGGGATTGTTGCGCGGTGGCGCAAGGCCCGATGAGTGGGGAGCCGTCGATGTCGCCGCGAAACAATCTCGGCGAGACCGTGCAACTGCTTGGCAACGTCGCCGGTGACGAGGCGCTGAACCAGCGCAAGCTCGCCCGCGACATCGGGATTTCTGTCGGTCTCGTCAATGCGCTGGTCCGCCGGGCGGTGCGCAAAGGGCTGATCAAAATCCGGGAAGCGCCGACGCGGCGCTACGCCTACTATCTCACCCCGAAGGGATTTGCCGAAAAAAGCCGGCTGGTCGGCGAATATCTCGACTATTCGCTGACGGTCTTCCGTGCTGCCCGCCAGGAATATAGCGATGTGTTCGTCCGTTGCGCCACGGCGGGACGCCGTCGCATCGTCCTCTGCGGTGCGGGAGAGCTTGCCGAAATTGCAACGCTTGCGGCGAGCGGGATCGACGTTCAGATCGTAGGCGTGCTCGACGGCAAAACCAACCAGGCCCGCGTAGCCGGACTCCCCGTGCTGCGCAATGTTTCCGACCTCGGTGCAGACGATGTGTTGGTAATTACAGACGGACATCGACCGCAGGAGCTTTATGATGAACTTGTGGGAGCGGTCGGCGCCGCGCGCGTCCATGCGCCGGCACTTCTTCGCATCTCGCGACGGCCTTCGGAACTCGGTAGCGGAGCGTGATGATGGACAGTTGGTTTGTCGTGCGTACCAGGGTGCGGACGGAGGAAATGGCGGCGCGGCACCTCGCGAACCAGGGATTTACGGCATATCTTCCGCGCTATCGTCGGCGTGTACGCCACGCGCGCCGTAACGAGATCGTGCTGCGACCGCTATTTCCGGGATATCTCTTTGTTCAGCTAGACCCGCAGCGCTGCCGCTGGCGTTCGATCAACGGCACATTCGGGGTGCAGTCCATTCTTACTCAGGGCGATGCTCTGCTGGCGGTCGCCGATTCCATCATCGCAGAAATCAAGGCGCGCGAGGATACGGATGGAACGGTCAAACTTTCGCGGGCGTCATTTGCGCCCGGTCAGGTCGTCCGTCTCATCGAAGGTCCGCTCGCAGACCTCAGCGGTCTGTTTGAGGAAATGCGTGACGAAAACCGCGTGGTTTTGCTTGTGTCGCTGCTAGGACGGCAAGTGCGAATGCAAGTGCCGGCCGCAGCGGTCGAGGCAGCGTAGGGAATGCGAGAAGCCCAGTCTTAAGTTTCCGTGGTGTTCACGCAGTGAACAATGTGCTTGACGTTGAGAGCCCGAAGAAGCTAGCGATCTACAGCTAACGGTCTTGATGTTTGGGGCGACGCAGGGGCAGGCCATCCCTGACGATTGATTGGTTTGTATTTTTCGGCTGACTTTTGAGTCACCCGAAGTGCGGTAGCATGGAACTTGCGTAAAGGCGCCGAAGCGAAAGAGCCGATGCAGACTAAGATCTCAGATGTCGATGTCGGGGGGGCGTTATCCGGCGTAGACGTTCAGGCGTCGGTGCGCGGGGTAGCTGAGCGGCCTTCAATTTCTGTGATCCTACCAAACTACAATCATGGCAAATGGCTACGACGCTCAATCCGCGCGCTCGTAGCCCAAACAGTCTCGTCGATGGAGATCGTTCTGATCGACGACGGATCGACAGACGACAGTCTCGAAGTCATTGCGGATTTGTGCAGGCATCATGATTGCATCCGGTTGATCCAGCACGACGTCAACCGGGGTCCCTATGTTGCCGTTCGGTCTGGCTTGGCGGCCGCGCGAGGAGAGTTTCTTCTGCTGGCCGCCGCGGATGATTTCATCCTCCCAGGCCTTCTGGAACGTGCAGAGGCGGCATTGAAAGCGAACCCTAGTGCTGCCTTTTTTTGTTCCGAGGTTGCCCTTGTTGATCGTGGGGGGCATGTGGTCGGCTATAGACCCGTCGTGGCCCCGCGCCTGACGAGTGGTTATATGTCGCCAGCCGAGATGCGACGCGAAATTCAACGCACTGACAATTGGTTTGTTGGCCCGAGCGTGATCTACCGCCGCGATCGGATCGCTGAGATCGGCTATTTTGACGAGACGCTCGGAACACTCTGCGATGGTTTGGCAGCGCGGCTCCTTGGCTTTCGCTATGGGTTTTACTTCGACGCCAAGGTTCTGGCAGTGTGGATGGTCGATCCGGCGAGCCTCTCTGCTCAGACTTCCTTGTCGGTGACCGAAAGCTGCCGCGTCCGTGATGTCGGGGCGCGCTGGATCGCCGATCGTTTCCCAGCCGACGTGCGCGACAGCTACAAAGAAATCTTTGGCCGTCGATTCCGCTTCAACATGGCGCGCCAGCGCCTGATCTGGCGTACCGGGCAGCTCGATCCCGATGCCATCTGCGACTTGCTGGATTGGGGACCACGCGAACGTCTTGTGACCCGCATGCTCTGCAATGTGCCGCGGATCGGGCCGACGCTGCTCCTCGCCTTAATGACGCTGCGAATGCGCCCCACAAGCATGATGGCTCTTATGAAGAGTTGGTGGCGGGTGCGTGTCACCGAGCGCGCCGAACGGGCGGCCCTGCAGCGCCTCCTCACGCGGGCGTGCGAGGCAAACGTTGCGTAACGTGCCTGCGGAAGTGGGATTCGGCGCTCTGCGGTTGCAGAGCTGTCGAAATGTGTGTTGATGCTGAAAGTTTCCGCGTTGGCCATTCCCCAAAGTGGGGCTGCTCTGTCGCCTTACGACGTGGCCATTATCGACATCATCGCCGGCGTGCGGGCGAATGATATCTGGGGGCGTCTGGGTTGGAGCGAGACGAAGCGGCGCTACCGGCGGACCGTGATCGGTCCGTTCTGGACGACGATGAGCCTTGCCCTCTTCGTGGTGGCGCTTGGCGTCGTCTGGTCCAATCTTTGGCACCAGGATCTAAGGTCTTATCTGCCCTTCCTGACATCCGGAATGCTGTGCTGGACTCTGTTTTCGGTCATTTGCAACGAGGGCTGCACCGGCATTACGGGCTACGAGGGACTTATCAAGCAGTTGCGGATCAGCTACACCCTGCTTGGCTGCGTGACGGTGTGGCGCAACCTCATCGTCTTTTTTCACAACTTCATCATTTACGCGCTAGTCTGCATCTATGCGGGAATTGGCTTAACCTCAACGATGCTGCTGGCCATTCCCGGGCTGGTCATTCTCTGCCTGAACGGGCTCTGGATTACAATTTTACTGGGAGCGGCTTGCGCACGATATCGCGACGTCCAGCAACTCGTCGCCAATATCCTTCAGATATCGCTGTTTCTGACACCGATTTTCTGGTCCGCGGATCAACTGCAGGGGCGGGCATCGATGCTCGCGTTGTACAATCCGCTACATCATCTCATTGCAATCGTTCGCGATCCCTTGATGGGCAGAGCGCCGGCGCTCCTTGATTGGCTTGTTGTGGCAGCCGTCACGCTTTTCGGCTGGGCCCTTACGGTTTACGTGATGAGTAAATTTCGTCACCGCATCGTCTATTGGGTTTAACAGACGGAGCCGTGCATTGGTTCAGGTCGTCCTAAAAAATGTAGTGGCGGAATTTCCGATCTACGGAGCTCAGCCGACCTTGCGCAAGGCGCTATTCGGCCGTGCGGTGGGCGGCCTGCTCAGGCGTTCGGATACCGCCAACAGGCGCGTGGTCGTCCGAGCACTTGATGACGTGTCACTGACTTTGAATCATGGTGATCAGGTAGGCATCGTCGGCCACAATGGTGCCGGTAAGTCGACGCTGCTACGCGTGCTTGCCGGCATCTACGAGCCGAGCCAGGGGTTGATCAGCATCGACGGGCGCGTTTCACCTCTGTTCAACGTTTCGCCGGGATTGAACGCGGAAGATAGCGGATACGAGAATATCGTAACCTGCGGCATGTTGCTGGGTATGAGCCGCGACGAGATCAAGCGAAAATTGCCGGATATTGAAGCCTTCACTGAACTCGGCGACTATCTTTCGCTTCCTGTGCGCACCTACTCATCCGGGATGATGATACGGCTCGGTTTTGCCATTGCGACTGCCATTGATCCGGAAATCCTTTTACTCGATGAGGGAATTGGGGCGGGCGACGCGCGCTTTGCCGCCCGCGCAGCCGAGCGCGTACAGGCGTTGCTTGGGCGCTCAAGTATCATGGTCCTTGCCTCCCATTCGGACGAACTTATCCGCCAGATGTGCAATCGTACGATTTTGCTCGAACGGGGCCGGATCATTGCCGATGGACCGACCGAGGAGGTGCTGAGGCTGTATATCCGTATGAGCAGGGATGAAGCGTTACCCGAACCGCTCTTATCTGAACAGGTCGGTAAGAGGGAGCAAACTTCCGAAGAGCGGATGGCCGCAAACTGATGTTAATCAGCAGCGCACGGAGCCTGTAGTTGCCGGACATCAAGTGAGTATCCGCAGACACTTCTTGCTTTCGGCAAAGCTAACCGGCATCACATCGCAATAAGCGGGGGGAACCATGGACATCGTGAAAAACGTCAAGATCTTTGCCGATGGTGCCGATCTCGACGGCATTTTGGCGCTTTACAAAAATCCCTTGATCAAGGGCTTCACTACGAATCCTACGCTTATGCGCAAAGCCGGTATAGTAGATTACGAGGCTTTCGCGCGCCAACTCGTGGCAGCGATCACGGATCGTCCCATTTCGTTCGAAGTCTTCGCCGACGATTTCGATGAGATGATCGCGCAAGGCCACGTCATCGCCTCGTGGGGACCTAACGTCAACGTCAAGATCCCGGTGACGACGACGAAAGGAGCCTTTACCGGGCCGGTCATCCGAACATTGGCGAGTGCTGGCGTAATCGTGAACGTGACTGCGATCACGACGCTCGAACAAGTGGAACGTGTCGCCGAATGCCTGGCGCCAAATGTCGCGGCGATCGTATCACTGTTTGCGGGCCGCGTGGCCGACACCGGCCGCGATCCGGTTCCCGTGATGCGCGCTGCGCTGCGGGTTCTGGGAAGTCGGCCAAAAGCGGAGTTGCTGTGGGCAAGTCCGCGTGAGCTTCTTAACATTTTTCAGGCTGACGAAATTGGCTGCCATATTATTACCGTCAGTCACGATGTGCTCGCGAAGCTTTCGCTTGTCGGCAAGAACCTCGACGAGTACTCGCTTGAGACCGTGAAGATGTTCCATCGCGATGCTACGGCCGCCGGCTTCAAGATTGGGGTACCTGCGCGCAGGGCGGCCTCTTGAGTATCGGTGGTTTCACCTTGATCCAGAACTAAGTTGGAGATGACGAGATGGCGAACAAGTTTTCGCGCGTATTCGTAACCGGAGGAGCAGGCTACGTTGGCTCTGCCCTTATCCCAAGGCTGCTTGATTGCGGCTACGGAGTGACGAGCTATGATATCTCCTATTACGGCGATAATTTCCTCCCCAAGAGCAATCCGAGTCTACAGGTCTTGCAGGGCGACATTCGCGACACCGCGAAGCTTGCCAAGGCGATTCCCGGACACGACGCCTTCATAAGCCTTGCTTGCATTTCCAACGATGCGAGTTTTGAACTCGACGAGAAGCTCTCAACGTCGGTCAATCTCGACGCGTTCGAGCCGATGGTACTTGCCGCCAAGAAGGCGGGCGTGCATCGCTTTATCTTTGCGTCGTCGAGTTCGGTCTATGGCGTTTCGGACCAGCCGAACGTGACCGAGGATCACCCGCTTGTTCCACTTACGCTCTATAACAAGTACAAGGGAATGTGTGAGCCTCTCTTGCTCAAGCACACCGCCCCAAGCTTCGTCGGTGTCGTATTCCGACCGGCAACGGTCTGTGGCTTTGCACCGCGGCAGCGGTTTGATCTCAGTGTCAATATTCTGACCAATCACGCCATCAACAACGGCAAGATTACGGTTTTCGGCGGCGAGCAGCTGCGCCCCAATCTGCACATCCTTGATTACTGCGATGCGGTTCAAGTGCTGCTCGATGCGCCCGACGAGAAGATCGCCAACGAGATCTTCAACGTGGGCTATCAGAATATGTCGATCATGGATATTGCTTTGCTGGTAAAGCGCATCGTCCAGCACGAGTTTCCGGAAAAAGGCGAGATCGGCATTGTCACGACGCCGAGCGACGACAAGCGCTCCTACCACATCAACTCCGACAAGGTGCGGCGAGTACTTGGCTACGCGCCCACCCGTTCGATTGAGGAGGCCGTGCGCGACCTCTGCCGCGCCTTCAAGGACGGCAGGCTTCCCAATTCGATGCAGGACGACATCTACTACAACGTCCGCAGAATGAAGAACCTCAAAGCCGCATGAGCGAGCGCACCGCGGTCGTCACCGGTGGCGCCGGTTTTATCGGCAGCCACATGGTGGATTTATTGCTCGCGCGCGGCTACCGCGTGCGCGTCGTCGACAGTCTCGTCGGCGGTCGGGAGGCAAATCTCGCCCACCACGGAAAAGAGTCGAAGCTTTCGTTCGAGCAAAGCGATGTTCGTCGGCTCGACAGCGGCAGCGCACTGTTCAAGGGCGCCGATCTTGTCTTCCACTTCGCCGGCATCGGCGACATCGTACCGTCGATCGAGCAGCCAACCGATTACATGGATACCAACGTCCAGGGGACTGTCCGTGCCCTTGAGGCCGCGCGAGCCGCGAAGGTTCGCAAGTTCGTCTATGCTGCCTCGTCATCCTGCTACGGCCTTGCCGATGTCCCGACCCGCGAGGATCACTCGATCGCGCCGGAGCACCCCTACGGTTTGAGCAAATACATGGGCGAGATGGCGGTGATGCACTGGCATCAGGTCTATCGCCTGCCCGCAAACTCGATACGCATCTTTAACGCCTATGGTCCACGTGTTCGCACCACGGGCGCCTACGGCGCGGTGTTCGGAGTTTTCTTCAGGCAGAAGCTTGCCGGAAAGCCGTTCACGGTGATCGGCGATGGCACGCAGCGGCGCGATTTTCTCTTCGTCACCGACGTTGCCCAGGCGTTCCTCAGCGCCGCCGAAAGCGACTTCACCGGCAGGATATGGAACCTTGGAGCTGGCAATCCGCAGAGCGTGAACCGGCTGGTGGAACTCCTCGGCGGCCCGGTCGTCTATATTCCGAAACGTCCGGGCGAACCCGACTGTACCTGGGCGGACATTGCAAAGATTCAACGCGAGCTGGGTTGGAAACCTGTGGTACCGTTCGATCAGGGCGTCAAACGCATGATGGAGGACATCGAGCTTTGGCGCGACGCCCCGCTATGGGACCCGCAGTCTATCGCCGTCGCCACCAAGACGTGGTTTCAATACCTGGGGAGGGAGGCCTAACGTCGTGGAATCTTTTGGCAGCCATTACAAGCGCAAGATCAAGACGCCGGAGGAGATCGCGAACCTCGTCGGGGCTCTGCCGCGTAAGCGCAAAGTGATCATGTGCCACGGCGTTTTCGATGTCGTGCACCCGGGGCATCTGCGTCATCTGCTTTACGCCAAGAGCAAGGCCGACATTCTGGTCGCTAGCCTGACTGCCGACCGCCATATCTCGAAGGGTCATTACCGGCCGCACGTGCCGCAGGATCTGCGCGCCATCAATCTCGCGGCGTTTGAAATTGTCGATTACGTCATCATCGATCCCGAGCCGACCCCGCTGAAGAATCTTGCCCTGATCAAGCCCGATATTTTTGCCAAGGGCTACGAATATCAGGCAAGCGGCTTGCCGTTGAAGACGCAGGAAGAGCTGGACGTGATCCACAGCTACGGCGGCGAGATCATCTTCACGCCTGGCGACTACGTCTTCTCATCCAGCCAATTGATCGAAGCGGCGCCACCATCGCTACGCGTCGAAAAGCTGATGACGTTGATGGAGAGCGCGGACCTCACCTTCGACAAACTGCGCCGGGTAGTTGATTCGCTGGGTGGCCGACGGGTTCACGTGGTCGGCGATATCATCGTTGATACGTTCACGCATACGAGCATGATCGGCGGCCAGACCAAGACGCCGACCATCAGCGTTCTTTTCGAGAAGAGAACCGACTATATCGGCGGGGCCGGCGTGGTGGCGGAGCATCTCAGGGCCGCCGGCGCTGACGTCACTTTCTCGACTGTTCTCGGGGAAGATCCTCTCAAGGATTTCGTGCTCGAAGGACTGAGCAAATCCGGCGTGGAGTGCAAGCCCGTCATCGACAAGACGCGGCCGACGACCAACAAGAATGCGATCATCTCGGGCGGCTACCGGCTTCTCAAGCTCGACACGCTTGACAACCGCTCTATCTCGGACGACGTCGTCCTCAATCTCACCAAGGCAATAGCCGAGGAGCCAGCCGATGCCCTCGTGTTCAGCGATTTTCGTCATGGGGTCTTCAATCGGCGCACGATTCCAACGCTGACCGACGCCATTCGCGATGGCATGTACAAAGTCGCTGACAGCCAGGTGGCAAGTCGTTGGGGCAATATCACCGAATTCCAAGGCTTTGATCTTATAACGCCGAACGAGCGCGAGGCGCGGTTTGCACTGGGTGATCAGGATTCCGGCATTCGGCCATTGGCGGCGGACATCTACGATGCCGCGCGGTGCAAGACGCTCATCCTCAAACTTGGCGACAAAGGTGTGCTGACTTGTCGGCATGGTGATCACCAAGCGCTTAACTCGTTTTTTGTCGTGGATAGTTTCGTCGATCGCCTCGTCGATGGCGTCGGCGCCGGCGACGCCCTCCTCGCCTACGCGACCCTGACCATGCTAGCGAGCAAGTCGGAACTCATTGCAACCATCATCGGCACGATGGCAGCCGCCTGCGAATGCGAGAAAGATGGCAACATCCCGATCAACATCGAGGACGTCCATCATAAACTCGACGCGGTCGAACGCGCGGCGAAGTTCGATTAGCCAAGTTATGCGGGTTGTTGTGGTCGGGCTCGGCGTCCAGGGCCATAAGCGACGACGCGTTGCGGGGAGCGATTTCGTCTGCTCCGTCGATGTTCGCAATCTGGATGCGGACTTTCGGAATTTGAAGGACGTCGCCCTCGATTCCTTCGATGCAGCGCTCCTTTGCGTTCCCGACTCGGCTAAAATCGAATTGCTCAGCTATCTCGTCGAGCATGGCAAGCATGCGCTCATTGAGAAGCCGCTGGTGGTTGAAGGCGAGGCGAGGCTGGCGCGGCTCGAACAGGATGCGCGTTCGGCCGGTGTCGTGCTCTATGTCGCCTACAATCACCGTTTTGAGCCGCATTTCGTGCGCATGCGCGAGCTCGTCGCGTCCGGAGCCCTTGGCAAGATTTATCGCTGCCGCATGTTCTACGGCAACGGCACGGCACGCCTTGTGCGCAACTCGGACTGGCGCGATCAGGGCGCGGGCGTTCTCGACGACCTGGGGTCCCATGTGCTCGACACCGCGCGCTTCTGGTTTGGTGATATTGGCGATGAATTCTGCGTCGTATCCGCTGACCGCTTCGAGAACCGCAGTCCGGATCATGTCGTTTTCGCGGCGACGCGCGCCACACCCCGACTCGAATTCGAGATGACCTTGCTGAGCTGGCGCAACCATTTCACCTGCGATGTGTTCGCCGAAAACGGCAGTGCGCATATCAGTTCGCTCTGCAAGTGGGGACCGTCCGAATTCACGCACCGTGTCCGGATCCTGCCGAGTGGTCGTCCGCCCGAGCAATCGGTGACCTTGGTTCAGGACGACCCGACTTGGGCGCTGGAATACGAGCATTTCAAGAAGCTGTGCGACGAGCGCCGGCAGACCGATCTCTCGAACGACATCTGGCTCAACCGCGTGCTGCGTAAGCTTGGCACCGAAACAGCCGAAGCGGCCCGATCATGACAAGACCGATCATCGGCTACGCCGGGATGACCCATCTCGGCCTCGTTTCGGCAAGCGCCGCAGCCGGGCAGGGATTTCGCACGGTCGCCTTCGATTCCGATGCTGCCTTGATCGGTCGCTTGAAAAGCGGTGACTTTCCGGTGAGCGAGCCCGGGCTTCCGGAGTTGATCGACCGGCACAAACCGGCGCTCGTGTTCAGCGCTGATGTTGCGGCCCTTGATGAGTGCGACGTGGTCTATGTCGCCGTTGACGTTCCGACAGATGATCAAGGGCGGAGTGATCTGACACCGATCAGGGAAATGGTCGAGCGCGTCGGGGCCAAACTCGGCGCGAAGGCGGTGTTGGTGATCCTGTCGCAGGTGCCCCCGGGATACAGCCGGGCGTTGTCGATGCCCGCCGAGCGGCTTTACTATCAGGTGGAGACTCTCGTGTTCGGACGCGCCGTGGAGCGCGCCACCAAGCCGGAGAGATTCATCGTTGGTTGCGCCGATCCGCGGCATCCACTGCATCCGGCGTTTAAGGCCTTCTTAAACTCGTTTTCCTGCCCGATCCTGCCGATGGCATACGAGAGTGCGGAACTCGCCAAGATCAGCATTAATTTCTGCCTCGTCGCTTCGATCACCGTTGCCAATACGTTGGCCGAGATCTGCGAACAGGTGGGCGCCAATTGGGCCGATATCGCGCCCGCGCTGAAACTCGACAAGCGCATCGGACGGGGCGCCTATCTCAGCCCCGGACTGGGTATCGCCGGCGGCAATCTCGAACGCGATCTGCGCACGATCGTGCAAATCGGCGAGACCAGGAAGACCGATGTCGGCGTGGTGAATGCATGGCTTGCCAATTCCGCGCATCGCAAGGATTGGACTTGGCATGTGTTGCAGCACCATGCCTTGAAGGAAAATCGTGCGGCCAAGATCGCCGTGCTGGGCCTCGCCTATAAGGAAAACACGCACTCGACCAAGAACTCGCCCTCGCTCGCGCTGCTGGAGCATCTACAGGGGATGTCGGTCACGGTCCATGATCCGGTGGTGCCCGCATCGGTCGCTCCGTGGACGACTGGCGCCGCCGACCCCTTGGCCGCGGCAAAGGGCGCCGACGTTCTGGTGATCGCGACACCCTGGCCGCAGTATCGTGAACTTCGCCCGACCGACCTTGCTCGCGTCATGAATGGACGCGCTGTACTTGATCCGTATCGCGTTCTCGACGGCGACGCCTGCGCGGCAGCGGGCCTGACCTATTACACCCTCGGCATGCCGCCGCTCGTGCCTGTGGCCTGAATCATTCCCATGTTGATTCATCACAATCCATCGCCCGCTCCGCCGACGCGCACGGTTGTCCTCGGCTCCGGCGGAATTCATTGGCGGAGCGGTGATTCGCGGACTTAGCGCCGCCGGGAGCGGAGTAGTCGGACTTGGACGCAAGGTACTCGATCTGCTTGGTGATGGTGCAGCCCCACAGCTCACTTCGCTGTTGCGGGCCGACGATGCTTTGGTGATCGTTTCCGCTAAGGCGCCCTGCAAGAACCCTGCGATGATGCTGGAGAACATCCGCATGATTGCCGCGGTGTGCGAGGCGCTCGCCAAGCGACCAGTTGCACATCTCATTTATGTAAGTTCGGACGCCGTCTATGCCGACGGCCCGCTACCCTTGACCGAGGCCTCGCCGGCCGCTCCGACGAGTTTGCATGGGGCGATGCATCTCGCGCGCGAGCACATGCTGCTTGCCGTTGCAGGATCTACGCCCGTTGCGATATTGCGGCCGACGCTCGTCTACGGCGCGGGCGATCCGCACAATGGCTACGGACCCAACAAGTTCCGCCGCCAGGCTAATCGTGGCGAAACCATCGTGTTGTTTGGTGAGGGCGAGGAACGACGCGACCACGTCGACGTCGACGACATCGCGCAAATCGTCCGCCTTGTGCTCGACCACCGCTCTTCGGGCGCGCTCAACGTTGCGACTGGCACCGTCGCAAGTTTTCGGACTGTGGCCGAGCGGACGGTTAAGTTGGCAGCGCGACCGGTACCGATCCAAGGCTCCCCGCGCAACGGGCCGATGCCGCACAACGGCTATCGGCCATTCGATCCCGCGGCGACCCTCAAGGCATTCCCGGGGTTCCGTTACACCGCAATCGATGCCGGGCTTGCACGGGCACAGCAGCAGGAGTTCGGCTGATGCCGCACCTCAACTTGCTGCGCGCCCTGCCGAAGACCAAGCGCAATATCCAAAAGCGCGCCGAGGGCAAGGATCCGGCCGTAGTCGCCATCGCCAGGCAGTATGGCGAGATGTATTGGGACGGGCCGCGGGAATACGGCTACGGCGGCTACCGCGACGACGGCCGCTGGCATCCGGTGGCGCGTGACATCATCGCGCAATACGGACTGAAATCCGGCATGCGTGTCCTCGACGTCGGATGTGGCAAAGGATTCCTGGTCAGGGCGCTGCTCGCGGAATGTCCGGGACTGGAGGCGTTCGGCCTCGACATTTCGCTCTATGCGCTGATGCACTGTTCGCCCGAAGTCATAGGCCGCATCCATCTCGGCACCGCCGAAAAACTCCCGTTTCCCGATGGTTCGTTTGATTGTGTTCTATCGCTCAATACGATTCATAATTTTCCGCGGCAGCGCGCCGTCATCGCCATGCGCGAGATCCAGCGGTTGAGCAAAGGCCGGGCCTTCGTGCAGGTTGACTCTTATCTGACACCCCAGCAGAAGGAGATCTTCGAAAGCTGGGTGCTGACGGCGGAATTCCACGATTATCCAGAGGGTTGGTTGAAGGTCTTTCTAGAGGCCGGCTACACTGGCGATTACGACTGGACCATCATCGAATAGCGCATAAGAAGAGTTCGGAAGGTTGTTTTGATGGGCAAGAAGTACGCGATTTTGGGCGGCGGCGGATCGTTCGGAATTCATTCCGCGCTGTATCTGCTGGATCATGCCGACCCGGAACTTGTGATGGGTATCGGCCGTAATCTGATGCGCCCCGAGCCTTTTTCGCTGAATATCGAAAAGTATCCGCGCTACGAGTATCACGCCTATCATGTAACCTACGAACTGGACCTCCTGCTTGAACTGCTCGATCGCAAGAAACCGCAGGTCATCGTCAACTTCGCCGCGCAGGGCGAGGGCGCGGTGTCATGGAAGCACTCGTGGCGCTTCTTCGAGACGAACTCGATGGCGCTGGCGCGGCTGTCCGAGGAATTGATGAAGCGAGATTGGCTGGAGCGCTTCATCCAGATCGGCACATCGGAGATGTACGGCTCGGTCGAACACGCCGCCACGGAGGAGGAGCCGATCAAGCCGTCGAGCCCGTACGCCGCCTCCAAGGTCGCGTTCGACATGTATCTGCTGTCCGTGCACAAGTTCCTCAAGTTCCCGATGAACATCATCCGGCCGTCCAACGCCTACTGCCCCGGCCAGTTACTCCATCGCGTGATTCCGAAGGCGGTGATTTGCGGGCTCAAGGGCGAAAAGCTGCCGCTGCACGGCGGCGGCCGCGCCGAGAAGTCCTACATCCACGCCCGTGATCTTGGCCGCGCCATCCATCTCGTCGCCGAGAAGGCGCCGCTTGGCACGGTATATAATGCTGGTCCTGCGCTACCCACGTCGATCCGCGAGGTGGTGGAGCGTACTGCCAAGGCGCTAGGCGTGCCGTTCGATCAGCTCTGCGAGGTAACGGGCGATCGGCTGGGACAGGATTCGCGCTATTGGCTCGACTCGTCCGCAATCAAGCGCGACGTGGGCTGGGAGCCGCAAATTGGTTGGGACGAAGGCCTCAAGGAAATGGTCGCCTGGGGTCGCAAATATTTCGCAGAGCTGAAAACCTGGCCGACGGGTTACACCCTGCGGGCCTGAGGGAGTGGGCGTGGACGCAACGACCGCAATACTGAGACGCAACAGTATAGACGTTGGCGCAGCACGTCGACGTTGCCTTGGCTATCGCCGCCGTATTCTCGACATTTCGCAACAAGTAGGCGCGCTGCACATTGCGCCTGCGTTTTCCTGTCTGGAAGCGGTCGACACCATCTATCACGAACTGATGCGCAACCCAGGGCCGGACTCGGTTGACACCTTCCTGATGTCGAAGGGCCATGGCTGCATGGCGCAATACGTCATCCTTGAGGAGTTCGGCATCCTCACAGCCAACGACTTCGCACTCTATTGCAAGCCTGGTGGTCTTCTTGGCGGCCACCCGGACTACGGCATACCGGGTATCGAGGCCTCGACGGGCTCGCTCGGTCACGGCCTCGGCATCGCTGTGGGAATGGCCTACGCGGACAAGCTCAAGCGGGACGATCGTATCGTCTTCGCCCTGATGGGCGACGGCGAGATGCAGGAAGGCTCGATCTGGGAGGCCATTATGATGGCCGCCAATCTTCGTCTCGGGAATCTCGTTGCCTTCGCCGACGTCAATGACTTCCAGGGTCTCGGCCGCACGAGCGAGACACATCCGTTCTTCTATCCGGTACCCGAAAAGGCGTTATCGTTCGGATGGGATGCTGCAGAGGTGAACGGTCACGACCACCAAGCGATCTTCGACGCCGTTGCGGGTCGTCGTCGCGATCGGCCGATGCTGGTGGTGTGTCGGACCGTGAAAGGCAAGGGCGTCTCCTATATGGAGAACGTGCCGATCTGGCACTACCGGGCGCCGAACCCGGCGGAATACAAGCAGGCGATCGACAACCTCGTCGAGGTATCGTCGTGAGGAATAATTTTGCTGAGACGTTCTTCGAGGCCGGCAAGCGCGACCCGCGTCTGTGCCTGGTGGTTGCAGACATCTCGCCGGCGGGTGCGATCGACAAGTTCCGCAATGAATTTCCGGACCGATTTGTCAACACCGGCGTCGCCGAGCAGATCATGATCGGCATGGTGGCTGGCATGGCGCTGCGGGGCCTGAAGCCATTCGCCTACACTATCGCGACCTTCGCGTTGTTCCGCCCCTATGAGATGATCCGCGACGATCTGTGCTATCAAAACCTGCCGGTGACTGTCGTCGGTATCGGCGGCGGCGTGACCTACTCGACACTCGGGGGCACCCATCACGCCCAAGAGGACGTCGCAATCGCGTGCGCGCTGCCGAACATGTCGGTAATCGCGCCGTGCGATCCCGCCGAGACGCGCGTCGCCACCGAGTGGCTGACGACGCAGGATCACGGGCCCGTCTACTTTCGCCTCGGCAAGGCCGGCGAGCCGGACCTTACTAAGGACGCCACAGAGCCGTGGCGGTTCGGAAAGCTGCGATACCTCAGCCGCGGCCGCGATATCTGCATCCTGACCTACGGGCCGATCGCCAAGATGGCCAGCGATGTGGCGGACGCCTATCGGGCGAAGGGACGAAGCGTTTCCGTCGTTTCTGTCCATACGCTGAAGCCCCTCGATATCGAAGGTATTACGCAGGCGCTGCGCGACCATGAGCACGTCGTCGTCATCGAGGAACTTGCGCCCTATGGCGGCCTCGGACCGCGTGTGAAAGCTATTGCCTGGGACACGAAAGCGCGCTGCCGGCTAGACGCCTTCTCCCTCGAAGATGCATTCCATCATGTGTATGGCTCGCATGGCGACGTCCTGGGCGCTCACGGGCTGAGCCGGGACAAGATCATCGAAAAATTGGGGGCGGCATGAATACTGCTGTCATGGACGCCAAGACGAGTCCGCTGGCGATCGCTGGCGGTCAGCCCATCCGGACACGACCGATGCCACCCCGCTGCGCGCTGGGCGACGCCGAGTCCGCCGCATTGCAGGAGGCCATTGCCTATTATCGCGACAAGAAGGTCGATCCCGGTTATCAGGGCATTTTCGAGAAGCGCTACACGGATGCCTTCGTCAAATTCATGGGCGGCGGGGGCCATGCCGATGCGGTTGCGACCGGCACTGCGGCGCTCTACGTGGCGGTCGCGGCGCTCGGGCTGCCGGCCGGTAGCGAGGTGATCGTCTCGCCGGTGACGGACCCTGGTACCCTTGCAGCCATCGTCTTGAATCGCCTGGTGCCGCGGCTTGCCGACAGCGCGCCCGGAAGTTTCAACATGGGCGCCGAGCAGTTCGTTGCGCGTGTGACCGACAAAGTGCGGGCCGTCATGGTGGTACATTCTCTTGGACGCGCGGCGGATGTGGTCCGGATCGCCAACGAAGCCCACCCGCGTGGGATCAAGGTGATAGAGGATTGCAGCCAATCCCACGGTGCGCGGATCAAAGGCAGTCCGATCGGGAATTTCGGCGACATCGCCGCATTCTCGACCATGTACCGCAAGAACCACATGACCGGCGGCGCTGGCGGCGTCGTCTATTCCAAGGACATCGATCTCTTCCACCAGGCGCTGGCCCATGCCGACCGCGGCAAGCCCACTTGGGCTGGCGATTTCGACGATCGAAACCCGAACCAATTTCTGTTTCCAGCGCTCAATTTTCATACCGACGAACTGTCGTGCGCGATCGGCATCGCGTCATTGGCGCGGGTCCAGGACACGATATTGCGCCGGCTTACGTTCGTCGCCGAACTGAGCGGCCGTCTGATGGATCGATCGCAGGTGTGCGAGCCATTCGGTTACACGCCCAACGATTCGCCTTTCGTCTATCCAATCGTTGTCGATTGCGAGCGCATTTCGTGCAGCAAGCGGGAATTCGCCAATGCCGTGATCGCCGAAGGGATTGGACTAAATCCACATTATCAGTACTTGGTGGCGGATTGGCCCTACCTAAAGCCGTATCTCGCTGACAATTTCGACGCGCCGAATGCCCGCGATATCCGCGATCGGTCTTTCATGCTTTATCTGAACGAGAACTATGGTCTGTCGGAAACCCGCGATATCACGGCGGCGATCGTGAAAGTCGAGAAATTCTTCCACCGCTAGACCTTCGCGGGCGGCACTACATGCAATCGGCTCATTTTTTAAGCGACACGTCGCCACTTAAGGGTGACAACGCGGCTGCTGCTTTGATCGTCGCTGAAGATGGGCGCTACCTGCTGCAATTGCGCGATGACATCCCTGGGATATTTTATCCCGGACATTGGGGATGCTTCGGTGGGGCCGTTGGTCCGGAGGAGTCGCCGCTTGACGCCCTAAAGCGCGAACTTGCCGAAGAGCTTGAATTCGAGGCTAGAAACTGCCGAGCGTTCGTCAGCTTCGACTTCGATCTCACGCTGCTCGGTCAGAGAAAGCTTTATCGAAACTACTATGAAGTGAGCACGACAGAATCCATTGCGAGCCAATTTGTTTTACACGAGGGCGTTGCAATGAGGTTCTTCTCGCCCGACGAGATCTTTCGGCTGGCGAATCTCACTCCCTACAACTCATTCGCGATTTGGCTGCACGTTGCGCGGAGTCGATTTTCGTCCACATAACGGGGGCCGGTCGGTTGACCCGCCGATGACGGTAACGACAGGGACGCGTTCTCAGTGAGACGGCGTATTTTAGTCATCGGCGGCGACGGAATTATCGGCAGTGCGCTTGTAAAAGCGCTTGAAGGACGGGGCGACGTCGTCTTCGCCACCACGCGTCGCGAAGGTCAAAATGGCATTGGGCGATTGCGGCTTGATCTCGAAGATTCCGACATTGAGTCCGTCAACCTGCCGCAAGCTGACGTGGCGGTCTTTTGCGCCGCCGTAACCGGCTTCGGACGATGTCGAACTTTTCCATCGTTGGCTCGTCAGGTCAATGTGACAGCGACGTCAGCGCTCGCGCGAAAATTAGTGTCGCAGGGTACCCGGGTTATTTTGTTATCGACGACTGCGGTATTTGACCTGCAAGTGCCAAATGTCCCGGCGAACGCCCCGGTGCGGCCTCTCAGCATAATCGGCCAGGTCAAGGCGGAGGCCGAGGCGGAATTTATCAAGATGGGAGCAGCTGCATCAATTCTTCGACTTACGAAGGTGCTGACAAAGGATGCGGCGTTGTTCACGAACTGGATGGCCGCCCTATGGCAGCACCAGCGTGTTGTGGCTTTTTCGGACCTTTACATCGCGCCCCTTACATTAGATCAGGTCACAAACGCCGTAGTTACGATTTTTAAAGATCCAAGCGGCGGTATCTATCAAATTTCCAGCGCACACGATATCAGCTACTTTGAAGCCGCGCGTTATCTCGCCCAGAGAATGCAGCTCGATGTCAACTACGTGCGACGCGAGTTGGCGATCGATAACAACATCCCGTCGGACGAGATTGCACGCTACACTTCGCTGGATAGTTCAAGGCTCGCGGCACTTACCGATCAGCCGCCATCTAGTCCATATGAAGTTTTGGAGTTGGTTTACGGTCCGGCTATCGATACGGGACTTAAAAAATGGCGAGGCGCGATATGGAACTCGTAGTTCTCCGAGATTAATCGGGTTTTTCCACCATCTCTATTCGCTGGCCAGCTCGAATTTCCTCGATTGCATCGAGACACCGCTCGATATCTCGGAACGGAAGACCGCTAAGTTGTGAGAGCTCGAGGTCCCACCATCTGGCCCGGAGCAGGCGTTGAATAATCGCATCGGGGAAGCGATATCGTTTGACGATGGCCGGCACGCCCACCGCGATGGCGTAGGGCGGGATATCCTTGGTTACCACCGACCCGGCTCCGATTACCGCGCCGTCACCTAGCGTTACGCCACTCAACACATTCACGTTGTGCCCCAGCCAGACATCGTTGCCTATGTTGACGACCCCAAACATATCGGCGGTGCGCGGAAGCCTGCTAAAGTCGCTATATTCCGGAACCCAGTCGTATCCGTTGCGAAGATACTGAAACTCGTGCACGCTCAACCAATCGATCGGATGGTTGAAAGGATTGATTGAACAGCGAGCGCCAATCGCGCAAAACGCTCCAATCGATCCGCGTGAGGCAAAGCAGTTGTCGTTGAAACCGCAATACTTGCCGATCACCAGATCGGGGCCGAGTTGGCTATTCCGGTTGAGGGAGAGGGGCCCCAAAATTCGCGTCTTGATGATGCGCGAATGGCTCAGAATTCGAATATATCCAAATGGGACGATCGGTGCCGACGTCAAGTTCTCAAAAAAATCGATATAGGTTTCGCCGTATTTCATCGTTCTGCCTCACCGACCATCTTACTGTTTTTACCATCTCACGACTGTATCAACGACGTTAGCCACCCAAGGTCACGCATGCGCCAGCTTTACATGATCACGGTGGTGTGGGGCGAGAAGTTTCGAGGCCATTTTCTCAATTATACTGTTCCATCTCTGTTATCTTCCGGAAACCTGGGTTCGCTGCACGCCCACGACGGTCATAGATTCCTAATCTGTACCACACGTTCGGACTGGTCCAATTTACAGGACCATCCGGCGTTTCTTCTCCTCAGTAGGCATGTAACTCCGACGTTGATCGAATTGGATGTTCCCGATGCCACGGTCAAAGATCCGATGGCAAAATTCAAGGCGATGACGCTTGGCCATCGGCTGGCGTTTGATCGGGCGCATCGCGACAAGGCCCTTGCGTCCCCAATTGCGCCGGACGGCATGTTTTCTGATGGTACGATCGCTAACGCGGTTGGTCACATCACTTCGGGCAAGAATGCTGTGCTCGCGTTTGGCCCCTGCATGACTGAAAAGGGCCTATTCGAAGATCTGGAAAAAATAGCCGGCGGTTTTGGGCGAAATGAGAACAAGCCGATCAATCTCAACTCGATTGACGTTGTAGGTCCTGCAATCCGAAACCTCCACAATCACAATCTCGCCCAGGCTTGGAATGCTCCGGAATTTGCCGCGTCACCGTCGTTTTGTTACTGGACGAGTGAACATGGCTTGATCGTCCATACGCTCTATTTTTGGTACGTTATGCTCGATTTTGCGACCGTCGAACGGCACAGGACCGACTCGCTTGGCGTTGATTTCATCGAACGCAAATGGTTGTCGGACAATTTTCCAGACCCGGAGGAGGCACACGTTATCACTGATTCGGCTGAAGGGATGGTGCTCTCGTGGGCCCCGGGGCCCGCTATGCCTGAGCTTGGTCCGGCTCACCGGAACGTGCCGGGTCCGGGCCCGTCGGCGATCACAAAAGGCGTTCGTCTGCGGCGTATGTGGGCGCTGTTCGCTGCCACCGACGCGCAAAAGGCCTATCACTTTCGGCAGCCGATCTGCTGGAGAGGTAAGGAAGTTGACTCCACGTGGGATCGCACTGCGGCGAGTGCCGATAGAGTCATGTTCTGGTTCTTCGGCGACGTATTTCCGGAGTTTGCCAATCGACCCGGCCGCCGGGTTTTCAAGCCGCTGATGAGAATCTGGTGGTTTCTACTGCGGGGAACCGTCCGGTTGATACCCATTTGGCATTTCGCCTGGCACAAAATCAGGGAATATGCCGTCGTCATCTACAGGGCCAGTAGAGGCGACCCAATAGAGGTTCGGCGCATTCTCAAACGGCTTGGACAATTCGGATCGCGCTAACCGACCTGCCAAGCGGCCGCAAGAAAACGCATCCAAGATGACCTGACAATTCGGCGCCGAGCTTGAGACGCGACTACACTCCAAGCGATTACTCGGACGCACGATCCGTACCCAGAAGATCCTTCGGGGTCTGGTCTAGTAGAACGCGCTCATATCGCCGTATCGCGCTTCCATCGCGCGGCGCGGAATATCCAACGTGAGCTCCATGCTGACCCGCGTCTGGGTGGCCTTTGCGGTGTTGGCGCCGCGATGAACGAGATTGTAGTTGAACATAACCGCGGTCCCGCAGGGAACCGGTACCGTCTTGAGCGGGGCTTTCAACGCGGATTCGTCGAGTTGGGGTTTGAACAGGCCATCGGGCAGTCGAACCCGACGATATGGATAGTGTTCGAAATGCGAACCCGGCGAATAGGCGAAGCCGGTCAGTCCCTCTTCCAGGTTGATCGCGATCCAGATCTTGAGACGCACAAATTTGCCGGGCACATCGCTCCATCGGTCCAGAACGGCATCAAACCAATAATCCGCATGAACAGGCCCGAGGTCCGTGCCGTCACCAGGACGAACGAGCCGCCAATTAATCCGGGCTCTTCCGAGGTCGCCGTACGGCGGCATCGAACCGCTGATCCGATAGGGAGGAAGTTCACGGTCCAGAAAATCGAAAAGACTGAAGGACCGGATGATATCGGCCTGCGGCGCGGTATAAGTACGTGCATGCGTCGTCCAAATATTCGCGTGGTCAAGCAAGTGCGACCGAAGGTGGTAATTCTCGATTCCCGCTGCTCGCAACGGCTCAACCAGGTTCGGATCGGTTTTTGCAATCACATCGAGCCAACTCTGAGCTGTCAACCGACGCAGTTCAGCGAGTTCTTCCAGACGCAACACAACATCCGTGGAGATGCCTTCCTTGCCGTACACCTTCGCAATCGGATTGCGTAGATTTTCGCTGCGGTCGCTATAGGTAACGTCGGTTATCGTCATCGCTGCAACTCCGGAGAATTCTCATTATCGTTCATGATAGGTTGCAAGGTCGCTTGGTTTTGCCGAGTCTCATTTATCCACGTCATCATATCCGCTTGGTATCGGCTGTTCAACGCGGTCGAGCGTCTACGAAGTCGCCGTGACTACAACCGCCACAAGTCGCGAGAACGCCGCCCTTACGCCGATTCTGACGCAGATCGGCGTTCCGCGTGATGGCGTTGTGGTGGTTCATAGCGCGATTTCGCGGCTCAGCAAGCAGGGCTTCCGCGCCGAGGCGATGATCGAATCGCTGCTGAATTACCTGGCCGACGGAACCCTGATTATGCCGACGATGACGTGGCGCAGCGTCACTGTCGCCAATCCCAGGTGGGATGAACTGGAGACACCGTCGCACACCGGCGTTCTAAGCGAGATTTTCCGGACGACCCAGGCAAGTGATCGAAGCATCCACCCCACCCATTCGGTTGCCGCAGTTGGCGAGGCCGCGCACGAGCTTTTAGCGACGCACCACCTAGATGAGACGCCGGTGTCGCCGCGCAGCCCGTACGGATTGATGCGCGACTACGACGCCTACATTCTCATGATTGGTGTTGGGCTGGAGAGCTGCACCGCAATTCACCTTCCCGAAGAGGAGATAGCTCCCGAGATCTATCTGCGGCCATCGATTGATGCCGAAACATATCTGTGTCGAGATCGCCACGGCGGAACGCATTCAGTACGGACCCGACGCCACTGGCGGCTTGATCGCGATTTTCCGAAGTTTGGCTCCCCGCTGGCCATCAAGGGACTTTTGCAGGCCGGGGACATCAACGGCTGCCCCTATCAAATCGTCTCCTTGAAACACCTGCTGCACGAAGTCAGCACGGCGCTCCTTGGGGACAAACGGGCGACACTGCGTTCAGACTGAGGATCATCCGTGGGGGTTCGAAGACTTGCGGAACCTGATCTCTTCGATGGTGTCAATGCAGCGCTCGACATCGTTGAACGGCAAACCGCTGAGATCCTGCAATTCAAGCTCCCACCATTTGACCCGCAGCAACCGCTCGACTGTTGTCTCTGAAAATCGAAGGCGCTTCACCGTCCCAGGAACACCGGCCACGATGCCGTACGGCGGAACATCCTTCGTCACCACCGATCCAGCGGCTATGATCGCGCCGTCGCCGACGCTCACGCCGGCGAGAACGTTGACGTTGTGGCCCATCCACACGTCATTGCCGATCGTCACGTGCGGAAACATGTCAGGTGTGCGCGACAGCCGCTTGAGCGCCGCGTATTCCGGCACCCAGTCGTACGAATTTGGATGATACTGAAATTCGTGAATGCTGAGCCACGTCGTCGGATGGTTGAAGGGATTGATCGCGCAGCGCGCGCCGATCGCGCAATAGGCGCCGATCTCGCAGCGTGCCGCGAAGCAGCTTTCGTTCAAGCCGAAATACTTGCCAACGACGGCATCCGGCCCGATCTGGCTGTTGCGGTTCATGTAAACGGGACCGCGGATCGCCGACTTGATGATGCGGGAACCGGGAAGGATCCTCAGATACGGCAGCGGCGCGGCGGCTTCATCCGTCTTGTTTTCAAAAAAATCAACGTAGCTTTCTTCGAAATGCATTGCTTGCCTATGGGATCACAGCGTCCGGGGGGCATCGTGTTGAGTGAATCGGTCGGTGTTTCTGCTCAGCGCTTCAACCCTTGGGCTGAGGCGGAGGCCTGTCCGTTGGCAATTGGCCTGCCAGCACCAATACCTCGCGACGTAAATTCCACAAAATCCGCCGTATTGCCAGCTTATCGCCGCGCAGAGCCTGCATCAGCCGCCGTGAAATGTCCTTGCGGTGCGCGAGATAAATTCCGATCCAGCGGATCAGTGCCAGCGCGAGATTCAGGAACGGCGCGGCGATCGACGCGAGAAAGCCTCTCTCAATGGAGCCAGATTTCGCGTCATCTGCCGGCGGTCTTACCCACTGCAATAATTCGTACATTGCCTGATGCTCGACCGCCGTCCAATTCTCGTTGAGCTCCCGCCCGTGCCAGCGGACCGGGAGGAAGAAGATCTGCCGTTTCAGCGGATCGAAGATCGGGCTGTAGAAACTGGCTCGGAACTGCTGCGCGCGCAGCGTGGCTCCGATTCTCTTTCCGTACTTGGACTGAAAAAGCGCCAGCGGTTTGAACGGGCGATCGTTCATCGGTCCCCAACTCGCGAGAAGAAGCTCGTCGGAATCCTGGACGACGTGCCGCTTCGCCGAGGTGCCGAGGTTCTTGAACAAGTAGTCGCCGTCGATGGTCCAGTCGTCGAGCATCGACGTGTCATGGTGCTCGACCGCAGCGTAATCCAAGAGCACCGGTGCCCAGCTCATGCAATGCAGCACGACGCCGTTCTCGCCGGGCACGCGCCACCACGCGGCCGGGCTCACGGGTGTGATGTATGGAGCGCCCCATTCATAGCTCAGGGTCTCGGTGTGAAAGCTGTTGATCGCCGCATCGGCCATTTGACGGCCCGTGATCGTCAGGGCGTGGCCGGTGCGGCTCCTGCTTTCGGCAGTGAGCACGCCGCCGTCCTTGAGATGGGCGAACAGCGGTTCTTCGCCGAACCGCAGGGCCGCGGTGAGCACGAGTTGAACGCCGTCGCATGCAAGTTTCTGCAGACGGGCCATGCTGCCGTCGGAAAACATGCAGTCCGGCGTAATAACCAGCCCCAGGCCCTTGTCGCGGAAGGCCACACCACATGCGATCTTGTGCCCGGAATTCATATGCTCGCAGCCGGATCGGCCGGGCGGACACGGCGGAATCTCGATGTAGACGGGGTCTACGTGGCGCTCGAGCGTACGAAATATCGCGGTGCCGCTTATCGCTTCCCAATCCTCCGGCCGTGTTGCGATCAGGAACTTGTTGCGGCGTGAGGTCCGGAGCGCCGGAATATTGCCGGGCGACAACAGGCTCGGGAGGCAGAACTCAAGGAAGTACTCGCGGAACCGCTCGCCCCACAACACCACAATGAAATAAAATGCGCGGTCGAGAAGCTCAGGCGGCGAAGAGTTTTCAGCACTCTGTGGTGCGATTGGCATTGCAACCTCGGTCGTCGGGAGTAGCGCGAGCGGCCTCCCACCAGCCGCTTTATACAGTTTCCGCGGCGACTTGCCACCCGGTTCGGGTTCGTACAACAAGGCTATGAAATTGCACGGAAAAATCCTACGTTGCATTCGCCGGAGAAACGACTAGCTTACCGGCGCGCGCGCC
The DNA here is from genome assembly GCA_963747835.1 of uncultured Alphaproteobacteria bacterium. GTDB lineage: Bacteria > Pseudomonadota > Alphaproteobacteria > Rhizobiales > Xanthobacteraceae > JAJPKK01. The sequence continues at coordinate 272,812 of CAVVGO010000007.1, read as the reverse complement.
ATAACGGCGGCTTTTGCGGCCGTCAAACTCACTCCGTAATCCGGTTCCGATACAGTTCCCAAAATCGCAGGTTCCTTGCATCCCATGAGTTAAACTCGTTCAGCCGCACATCCCGAGGCTGGTTGGTTGGCAGGTCTTGCCACAGCAAATAGCGTTCAAAGCCTCCGCGGCGTCATGCAGTCTCGCCACGGCGATCTCGACGTGGGAAATTTGCGCTCGATCGCTATCATGGGGAGCGCTGTCGAAGGTCAACGACTAGCGCGCATTTGCACGTCCAAGAAAATCGAAATCGATGCGATCGTCGACGACGATCCCAAGAAGGCAGGATCGGTGGTCGCAGGCCGGACGGTCGAGCCGACGCAGTCCCTGACGCAATTGTCGAAATCGACCCCAATTGTGATTGCGTCTCATCGCGTGCTTGGCGTCGCCCAAAGGCTGCAGGATCTCGGCTTTGAGACCGTCATCCCGTTTGCGATGCTGCAGGTTCTGGCGCCCGAGGTTTTCCCGCCGCACATGTTCTACAATGGATTGTTGGATGATCTTTGGGCCCATCGCTCTGAATATCAATCGCTAAATGGACGCCTCGCCGACAACCAATCAAGGCAAGTGCTGGACGCCGTGATCGGTTTCCGCCAGACGCTCGACCCTTCCGTCCTGCGACCGATGGTGAGCGAGAACGATCTTTACGCGCCGGAGGGGTTGTTCAAATTCACGGACGACGAAGTCTACGTCGATGGTGGCTCCTTTGATGGCGACACGATCCGGACATTCATCGAGCGCGTGCGGGGACGATTTGCCGACATTTATGCCTTTGAGCCGGACCCGGTGACGTTTGATACGCTCAAAGGAAATTTTCGCGACGAGCCACGGGTTCATCCCATCCACGCCGGCCTCCATAGCCATGGGGGCAGCCTCCGCTTCCGCGATGACGCCAGCCGCGGCGCGATCTTTGCCGACGACGGCGAAATCGAAATGCCGGTGACAACGATCGATGAGGTGCTCGGCGACCGCCGCCTGACCTATGTGAAGATGAACATCGAGGGCGCCGAGATCGACGCGCTCCGCGGCGGCCAACGGGCGATCCGCAAGTGGCTGCCCAGGCTCGCCATCTCGGTCTATCATCGTGCAAGCGACCTGTGGCGAATTCCACAACTGGTGTTGGAGTTGAGCCCGGACTATGAGCTTTATCTTCGCCAGCATGACGGCGGCATCATCGAAACAGTTCTATACGCGTTGCCTCGCGAGCCCAGCGTCCGCAAGGACAGTACACAGGTGATGAAATGACCGACTATTCTCGCGCCCCCTGGGTCGATCCGGCTTTGAATTGGAAGCCGCTACCGGTTTCCGATCTGCCCGAGCGCGTTCTGATCGACTACGCCACGAAGTGCAATCTGCGCTGCCCAATGTGTCCGGTTTGGGGGTCGGAAGACGATAACGCTATTGAGTCCGTCAAGGGCGTCATGAATGTCGATTCGTCCCAACGTCTGCTTGACGATATCGCGCCGGCGCGACCGCTCGTGCAGCCTAACATGTATGGTGAGCCGCTGCTGGTGCCGAACTTGCGGGAACGACTTCGCGATATGAAATTGCGCGGCATTGCGATCGCATTCAACACCAATGGTCTGACGCTCGACGACGATCTGGCGCGTTTCATGGTCGAGATCGAAGTCGATTCGATTTCGTTCAGTATCGATTCCGTGACCCGTGGAACGCTGGAGAAGATCCGCGGCGTCGAGAAGTTGGAGAAGATCGAGGCTGCGGTCTTCCGCATGCTGGCCGCGCGCGGCAACCGCGACCTGCCGCGCATCAGTGTGTCGTTTACGCTGCAGGACAAGAACCGTCACGAGGAAGCCGCATTCGTCGAGCGCTGGAGCGGCCTCGTGGATTGCGTACGCGTCAATCTGCTGTTTGAGAACGGCACCTTCCCGGACATGAAGCCGCCAGAAAAGCGGCTGCCCTGCCCGACGCTCTACAAGACGCTGCCGGTTCACAATGACGGCACCGTGACCATCTGTTGCCTCGACGGCTTCAAGAGCACCAACGTCGGCAATGTTTTCGATAAAGGCGCGAAGGCGATCTGGACCGGCGAGGAATTCGCCAAAGTGCGCTACTACCACGAGACAGGGCAGTGGGACAAAGTGCCATTCTGCGCGAGTTGCAATGGTTGGGCGCAGTACGAATACGACGAGGAGATCCGCGACGGTCTGCTCATCCGGCGTTCGCCAGAATTCACATACTACAATCGGATCGATCGGCTGAAGAACTGGAAGGGGCAGCTTTTGGGCGGGCACGACGAGCCGCCGTCCGGCTTGATCGAGATTGCGGACACCGAGGCGTTGTAGCGGCGGGTGGAGGTCCCTCTGCGGATAAGGCGCGATCTTCGAGATCGTCGAAACCCGGCAGGGCAAAAGCGATAAAATTGACCCCTACGCACGAGCGAAGTGTGGACATCGATATCCTGTTCACCTTCCTTTGACGCAATCCCGAGGTTCGTCGGGCCGTCTTTTGGATGGCACGATTCCCGCCAAATCGAGTAAGGGTAGAGAGATGGCACTTACGACCGAAAGCCCGCGTTTTCCGTTGCGGACGGTGTCCGCGTCGGAGGTCGAGAAGACGATTGGCACGATCGGTCATATTGTTCTCGATGACGTTTGGGATCCCCGATACCTGACGTCACTGCGTGCGCAGGCCAAGCGAAAATTCGAAACCGACGATGTTCGCTTTAAGGCACGCTTCGATCAGTTCTCGGCCAGTCTGATTGAGCAGTATCTTGGCGGTTTCACCAATCTCGATCAAATTGTTTTGGCCGATGACGGCGCGGGGGGCGACGACGCCGCGCGCACACGTGAGGCAGACGGCGAATTCTTTTTTGAGTTTGAGCGGTCGGGTTTGCCGGCGCTGCTGCGGCGTTTGCTGAAAGGCAACTTTGTTCTCGGGCGCAGTGAGCGGGTCATCCGTCGCGCAGATCCCCAATTCGAGGTCCGATACACCGGCCTGCATCACGACGGTCAACTCAGGTATTGTTCAACCTGTGGCATCAACAGCACACGCGAGTTCACGATCTGGACACCGCTGCAAGCCTGCACGAATGATGATACGCCGCGACTGCTGTTGCTGCATCGTAGCGAGGAATTCCGCGCGGACGACGATGCTCGGGATCCAACCGTTTTAAAAACGAAACAGGTTCGCGATGAACAAGCCTATCTTGCAGGTGTAGGATCCATCGACGAACATTTCGATCGCGTCTACCGCGAACACGAATGCTTCGCTCCGCGAATACCGCTCGGAAGTGCAGTTCTGTTCGAGCACTGCGTAATCCATGGTTCTTATCGCACGTCGACAATGACCGCGCCGCGCTATAGCCTCGACTGCCGCGCAATCGGAGAATACCGGCGCACCAGAGAAAATGCGGCATATAATGGGGTCATTTTTTCTTCGGCCGCATTCCCGGCGGTGAGATTAAGGGATCGAGCTGACAAACTTGCGCGAAGCGGCCTGCGTGAACTCCTTCGTGCAGTTACTGGCCCTGTCCAGTAACAAAAACGCTCGCCGTCGAACAGTTGGCCAGAATTGATTGGATCAGAACGCCGATATGTCTCGTTACATCGGGAGTGTAGCTGCTTCGCGTCGTCTTACTCGGCCCATCGTGCGGGCGTTTGCCGCGATGCACTATCGCTGTTGCCAACCTTACCTTCGATGGAAGACACGGTTCGACCCTTCCGGCGTCACGTTCCGGGACAACAGCAATAGAATGGAGGTTTCTCCCGACCTGTTCCGACACCAGCCGCGTACCGCAGTGATGCTCGCAATAGGTGCATCGAACATTGCAAATGAAGGTTCTGCCGACGGACGTTATGAACCGAAGTCCGGAGTATATAATTTCAATTTTCTCGACGGTCGTTGTTATATTGCAAGAGATCCGCTGCTCGGTACCGCGATGGATCGCGGCAATCTTTTAACCCGTCTGGGGGATCTCCTGGTTGCACGCCGGATATACGATCAAGTGTTATTGGTTCCGATAGGATACGGAGGAACATTTGTAACGGAATGGTCGCCCGGCGGTCGAATGTATCCCCGACTTCGCAAGGCGATCGCAATGTTGAGTTGCGCCGAGATTCGTTTGACGCATATTCTTTGGCAGCAGGGAGAAGCTGAGGGAAATCAGCCAAGTGAAAAGCGCGACGAGGCGTCATGGATCAATAATTTTGCAAAGGTTGAAAATGCTATCCGGACGCACAAAATCGACGTCCCCATCTTCGTCGCTCAATGCACGATATGCGGCGGCGCGGCCTCGGACGTCATTCGCAAAGCGCAGAAAGCGGTCGTCCGACCCGACCACGGCATCCTTCCGGGCCCCGACCTTGACACGATCGGAATTGATCAGCGGTGGGATCGATGTCACTTTTCGGTAACCGGGATGGATAACGCCGCCGCCCTTTGGTTCGACGCTATCACGGCATCAAATGCGCATGGCGATCTATTGAGAGTCAGTAGTGCAGGCTGATCGGATCCTGCCGTCTCACTCTTCGACGATGGGCTGCAGTGCCGCGTCGGCCCGGAGATGAACTCTAAGCGCGCCGTACCGAACCTGCGATAAAGGCGTTTATCGTTTTCCGACCAACCTCAATCCCACTGAGTATGATCGAGACTAGGCATGCCGACCCGTCCGCTGCATCTAATGGTGACGTTTTGGGGCGTCCGCTACCGGAACTATTTCGTGAATCTGTGCCTGCCGTCGCTGCTTGCGCCTGGCAATTTGTCGCTTCTGAATGCAGACGACGGCCACAAATTTTTCTTTGCGACGACCGATGACGACTGGCGCGGGATCCAAGCGCTGCCCATCATGGAGCGACTGAGGCGCCATGTGCAGCCGGTACAGGTCAGAATCAGCTCTATTGAACGCAACGATTACACTTCGACAATACGTCATGAGCAAGCCGCTTTCCGCATGCTCTTGGATGCGGCTTACAACAAGGCGGCGTATGGTTGCCTTCTGTCCCCCGATCACGTGGCCTCTGATGGCATGATCGAGTTGCTTGTCAACCACATGCGGGACGGATACCGCCTCGTTCTCTGTCCTAACCTGCGGCAGGTGGAGGACACGACGTTGAACGAATTAGCTCAGCTTGGCCTCGTTTCGCAGAATCCGCAGTCGTCCCAAACGGCCGAGGCCATTGTCATACCAAAGCGGGTGGCTGCACGATTGACGGTGGAGCATCTTCATCCTGATCTCTTCGGTTTTGAAGAGGGCGCCGAAATTCAACCTACAGTCTCACCATTTCGATATTGGCTATCTGAACAGGGCCTCATCCTGCACACATTCTTCGGTACCCCGGTGCTGATGGATTTCTCGTGCGTGCCTGCCGATCACACGGCGTGCCTAGATGACGATCACACGTTTGAAAGCACCTATCTTCCCAGGAACTTCTCCGATTGCAGGAAAATTCATGTGGTGCGCGATTCCGATGAATTTGTCCTATTGAGCCTGACTCCGTCCAAAGAGGCTGAGAGATCGAGTCAGGCCGCGCGACGTTACCGCTCGCTTTGCAGCATCCGTCGTTCGTACGTTATCTATACGAACCGCGGCGCAGATCGGGTCCGAGGCACTCTTTCGCGTTCCGTCTCGCGTTGGCATGCACGGGACCAAGACGACCGTTGGTTCCGGTGGGAAGGCGAAATCACGCGGCTTCTTGACGGCGCAATTGGTGACTATTGGCGGGGACGCGAAAGCCTATGGCGCCGCATACTCTATGAAATCGCTCCCCGAATTGGCCCGAGCCTCGCTGCCAGAATGGGGCTGCTGAGGTACTTCGGCCGGCATCTATTTCAGGCCATTTCCGGTAACGTCAATTCGCGGCGTTGGGTCGGCTGGGCGCTGCGAAAATACAAGGCTGCAATTTGGCGGCGGTCTTTTGATGAACCAGGTCCGCAAGTCTGAGCGAAGGCGCGCCGGGGCCATCTTTTCGTTTCGAAGCTTTTTCGGCTACTTGCAGTGCTGTTGATTGTTCGATGCAAGCTCCTCTTGGGACAGGCATCCATAGATGTCCCGAGCAATCAAAAGTGAGCCCTCTAGGGTGAAGTGAAACTGATCCCATGTAATCGGCAGGCCGTCGATCATCACGATGCAGCTTTGATCCGTGCATAGACGCTGCAGGGACGACACGTAGATTGCGTCGGTGGCAACGGCAACATCATGCAGTCGAGTATCCAGCCGTGATATCGAAAGAAATTCCTTCGGCGGCAACTCCATGCTTTGCGGGAGCTCCTTGCTCGGATTATTGAAGTGATTTCTGAGAATGGTTTCAGGAACCGAAAACGGCCAGAGCGGTGGCGGTCCTGCCACCACGACAGTGTGAATGCCGGCGATTTTCAAAGCTGAAATCGTTTCCTGTAGTTGCTTTGGAATGTCGGTCTCGTAGTTCGGCGCGGTGGACAAAATCACGATGTCCGGACGTGTTTTTTGAATGTGCTCCAGAACGTATTGGTTGATCGACGGACAATAAGGACGGTCGGATAAATAACGGTAATCCGCCATCAGCGGCGGGCAGGCGGACGACGTCAACATCGCAATATCGTACCGTCCGTTGCTCAATGCATGTAGCCCGGGATAAAGCGCCGTGGCCGACGAATCGCCCCAAAGCGTGATGTGGCCAGCCGCACCGGCGACATCGCTTAAACATTCGTTGGCAAAGTCTTTAGGCCCCTGGGCAGCGTGCAAAAAGCACCTACCGAACCGATATTGCTCGATGAACTTATCGTTGGCTCGGACTGTCAGCAAAGCGAGGACCTCGTTGCTCCAACGGCCCGGAACGCCGCTGGCGGAGTATAGGATGCCAGCGAGTCCGGCGACCGCCATGGCTGACATTAGTGATCCCGTCACGAAAGCCGGAAGGACGCGATAACCACGACGAATGGGACGCTCCAAGGCCTCATAGGTAATCCACGCCAGGATGATCGCCCCCGCGCATACCGCGATGGTGGCATAAGTGCCGAGCGTCGGATCGCGAAGTCGCGCTAGCCAGAGCATGGGCCAGTGCCACAAATAGAGCGGATAGCTTATCAGCCCAACGAAGACGAGGGGCCGCGACCCAAGGATCAACCCGCCGATGCGGCTTGCTGCTCCACTCATCAGGATCAAGGCGGCGCCGAGCGTCGGTACCAGCGCGAGCCATCCGGGGTAGGGCACGTTGCTGTTGAACCATGCGACGGCATATGCGATCAGCGCGAGACCGGAGAAGCTTACGATATCCGGCGCAAACTTCGATGCTGGCCACACCCACGGGGACTTATTAAATTCAGCCCATGCCAGCGCGGCTCCCAGCATGAGTTCCCAAGCTCTCGTTACCGGTAGATAGAACACCGCCACTCGGTGATCCATGATCGCCAGATTGACCGCGAAAGAGCCGAGACCAACTGTCCCGATCGCACTCCAAATCCAATGCGGCCGACGCCGTAGAATCAAACAGAGCGCCGGCCAGAGAATGTAGAACTGCTCTTCCACGCCGAGCGACCATAGGTGGAGCAGCGGATAGGAATTTGCATCGGGATTGAAATAGCCGGATTGAAACCAAAGGTAGATGTTTGCGGCAAAGAGAACGCTCGCAACGACCTGTTGGCCGACGCGGATCAACTCGGTCGGAAACAGCAGCCACCAGCCGGCGACGAGCACCGCAGCAAGGACTATAATCAACGCGGGAAAGATGCGGCGAACGCGTTGCGCGTAAAAGTTCTTCAGGCTAAATGTGCTGGCCGCCGTCTCGGCAAAAATGATCCGGGAGATCAGATAGCCTGAGATGACGAAGAAGACGTCGACTCCTACAAAGCCACCAGGGAACAGTTGCGGAAAGGCATGAAAGGCGAGAACGGGAAGAACGGCCACGGCTCTCAGTCCGTCGATATCGGGCCTGTAATCATACCGCGAAACAGTTGGCCGCGATTTTGTCGACCCTAAAGCGATGGAAAGCGCTGTCATTCGATTACGGCGACGTCATGTTCTTGGCACCCCGGCCCGGCTCGAGTTCCACGGCAACGATTGCAAGCGAAACCTCGACGTCGACCCCGATCCTTTGCGATCCGACTGCGCCAAATCGAATGCCAAAGCAAACGGTCGGGCTGACGGATTCACGCCACTAAGCACATTATAGTCCCAACTGGGCTTCCTGCGAGCAAATTTGGAACTAGCGTCCGGTAAATGAAACAAGTTCGATGGATAGTCTTTGCGGCAATCGTGACAATCACGTTTGTCCTCGTCGTCTTTGCGCCGGCGTTGGGCTTGGGCGATGCATACGATTTCCTCTTGTACCGCCTTCTGGGAATCACTCGAAGTGTGGCCGTTACCCTCATCTTGGAACTCGCGGTTTTACTGTTCCTTCTCGAACTTTTGAATACCAGCGCAAAGCTCATTGTCGCCTTCTTCATCACTCTCATTGTACTCGACATTCTCCTCTGGACTGGAGTCGTCGTAGCCCCTTTCGCGAAAGCTCACGTTGGGGGACGGGCGCTCTTATCTGTGTACGACGTATTAGGACTGTCCTCAGAGCATGGCTTTTCATGGCTCTTGTGGCTGGCTTTTGGCTTGCGACGGTTGATTGTCTGTCTCGCAATCTTCTACGGCCTATACTGGGCACTGAGCACCCACGTTTCTCCGAAGGAATTGACCCCGCACAGTTTTGAGGCTCCCGGTTCACGCCGGGTCACTTGGCCTCCCGTCCTTATCCCCCTCGTTAAGACTAAAGACCACACGATCTCGCGCGATGAATTTGCCAATTCCGCTGCGGCAGCGGTCATCTTTTTTTTAATCTTTTTGGTATTCTTGTGGAGAAACTTAAGTTCGCTGCAAAGTGAGTTCGACACCCGCTTTCTGCACGCGAATCTTGATTATGATATAAATTGGAGCACACCGTTATTCTCGCTTACCGGCAATGTGTTGAACCATTTCGACATGCAGTTGCCGCTTAACTCCAATTTGTCCCCGCTGTTTGTAGTTGCGCATCTGGCGGGCCCCCGGCTTGAAATCGCGGTCAGCCAAGCACTTTTCTACATCGCTCTGGCCCTTATTTTCTGGGCCGTCGGTCGACTGTTCCGACTGCGCGCTATTCCTCTTGCAATCTTTTCCGGTCTGACAAGCCTGATCATGACCATACCTTTTGGTCTAGACAGCTTAATACCCTTTCTTCCACCGTTCCTTTTCATTTCGCAGGCAGTGCTGACGCGTTTTTGGTTCGATGCTACGGTCATGATCTTAGCTACAATCGTTTTATTTTTTTGGATCGGGCGAAGTCCCACAATGTATCGCAATATCGCCGTCGGATTAGCGTTCGCGGTCGCGTGCTATGGCGTTTTGTTGGTCTACCCAGTCATGGCGGTATTTTCGGTCCCGGTACTATTCATTTATTGCCTGGTATTTCTGACTACAGCTGAAAATTACCGCGAGCTTCTATGGAAGCTGGCGGTGGGTGGCGCGCTTGCCGGAGCAATGCTTCTGACAAACATTCCGGTCTTTTTCAAAAATCTCTACTCGTATGCGTTCGGGGCCTATTTTTTGCCCGCTATGAGCAATACCGATCCCTTTCAATACCTTGAAAACGCGTCGATTGCGACGGCCTACACCTATGATCTGAGAGTGCAGCTGGTGTTTCTTGTGTCCTTCGTAATGGCTTGTATCTGCATTGTCCGATACGCCGGTCCATTGAAGCGCGTCGCGTTGGGAGTCGTTGCGTGTGAAATCGTTATCTTGATTCTATCTTTGATAAACTATTTATTTTTTCAATTTCCTGTCTCACTCTATTATGCAGAGCAAATTCATGCGCCACTGATCGTGGCATTTTTTGTTCTTTGTTTGATAGCGTGCTTTCGAATCCTTCTAATCCGGATCGGCGAAGTCGGCAGAAGCGCTCTCGGTCGCTTCAAGGCCTGCGATTTTGCGGGTTTGATCGTCAGACTGCGCCTCCAGCTTGGCGCACTCTCCACAGTCGTAATTCTCGTGTTCTGTGCCGTGGTACCACTTGAGTTAGGTACTAGGGGCTCTATCTTTCCACCGACGAAGCCGCCGTCGGTTGAGATCATCGAAAGCGAGATCGGCCTGAAGTCAGGGGGCTCATTCAGAGGGCGCGCTCTCGCGCTCGCAAAGCTCAGCGACGAAGAGAATTTAGATATCGAGAGGAGCGATACTCTAAATCCACTCATAACCGCCGTATTCAGAATATTCGAGGAGCGCTACGGAAAGTATCTGGGAAACGACCACTGGATCGACTTGCTGCCTTTCAACATTCCAATAGTGAATGAATACGCCCACTGGACCACGCCGGTTAATTTTTTGTTTCTTCGTACGTTCTTCGGACACCGAGAAGATCGCGTCGAAAAGGCCCTCTTTGTTCTTCGTGAATACAATGAACGGATAGCGCGTGCGATCGGGGTTCGCCTTGTAGTCACGAATGCCGACACGATCCCCGGCGGGAGCCTCGTATATGAGACGATAGTTGGGGGCGTTCCGCTGAGGCTGTTTCGGGTTGAGCATACAAACATTGGGCAATATTCGCCCACCAACCCGATCATAATCCAAACGGCGTCAGGTATTATTGCCGCAATGACAGATAGCTCATTCGATCCCGAGCGCGATGTCCTGGTCGAAGAGCAAATTCAGGGTCCGATTGTCGGGGGTACCCTGCTTTCCTTGACAACAGAATCAGGAGCGGTCTTATCGATCGGGGCGGTATCATCTGGGAAAAGCTTGTTGCTTCTGCCTTTCGAATATAGTCACTGTTTGAAACTGGAGACATTAGATGGCACGTCGGCGCGACTTGTTGCGGCCAACCTTCAACAGACCGGCTTGCTCTTTGAGCATAGCGTGTCTGCGAGAATCACTTATCGCTTCGGACCATTGGATCAACCGCAATGCCGCGGCGATGATTTAATGCGGGCGGATCGGTTGAAATTACGCGATGCATTGCGATGAATTGGATTTTGTGGGCTCTTTTTATTGGGCTGTTTTGCGGGATTAGCGGGAGAGATACGTCGGTCATGGTCCGTTGGGACGTGGTGAATGGTGACTGCCCTGAACTCTAGGCCGATTATACGTGCGGTTGTTGTGGGTCTGGACGGCGACGTCCTCGACCTTCTCGATGAATGTGACGAGTTTAATGTGGCGGGCTTTCTTGATGCGTCCGCCAAGGCTCGCGATCCGCGGCACCCAAATCTTGGAACCGATGCGTCCTGGGCGCGTCTGCTGGCCGACGACGCGACGCTCAGAGTCATTTTGGCGGTAGACTTGCCGGGCGGACGCGCGAGGTTGGCCGCCCATTACGATCTTGACCGGCTCGTTACTCTTTTATCGCTTACGTCAAACATATCGCGAACGGCCGAGATCGGAAATGGAACAATTGTTCAGCGGGGTGTTGCGGTCGGCCGCAATGCTATTGTCGGACTGTCATGCAAATTGAATTGCGATGCTCAATTGCATCACGATGTGAAATTGGGTGATTTTTGTACAATCGCCCCAGGAGCGCGGCTCCTGGGGCGCGTCAGTATCGGTCGAGAGTCCTATATTGGTTCGGGTGTCATCGTTCTCCCTCGAATCAGCATCGGGACGCGGTGCATGATAGGAGCGGGAGCGGTCGTGACCCGTGATGTGCCCGATGGCGTGACCGCAAAAGGAGTACCGGCTCGATGGTGATGTTCGCTCAGTCTTATTTTGACCCCTTTAATGCCGTAATCCGGAAAAGTTATGTGCGGCGGGGACGAGATGGCGTCGCAGGGAACAGTTGGCGACCAATTCGCGATATTGTGTTCGCGTCGATGACGTTCTGTCTGCGGGACTGCTGGAATTCTGGGGAATTTACGGCTTCGCCTTCGGCTCATTTTGGGCCGTGTGACGAAGATTGGCGCTCTCCCCGGTGCAGCCGCGAACATCAACACGCGTCTTGACACAATGTCCGGTTCGTCTTCCCCCCGTCCAGTTCATCAACGTATTGAGTGGTTCGGTCCTCATTTTACAAATAAGGAACTCGATCGCCTTCGCGGGTGCCTGTCCAGCCAATACATCAACGATGGGCCGCTTGCGCGGGAATTTGAGCAACGGGTTGCCGCTCTGGTCGGAACGCAATTTGCCGTTGCAGTGACAAGCGGGACCGCCGCAATCGCCCTCGCCTTGATGGCTGGCGGCATTGGACCTGGCATGGAAGTTCTGGTTCCCGACCTGACTTTCATCGCCACTGCCAACGCGGTCAGGCTCGTCGGTGCAGAAGTCAAGCTCGTGGATGTCGATCCGGTCCGCTTTGGTATTGATTGCGAACTCATCCATGGTGCAATTGGACCAAAGACCCGCGCGATCGTCACCGTGGACGTCAACGGGCGGGGCGCAGATTATCGACGCATCGAGCCGATTTGTCGCGATCATGGCCTTATCTTGATATGCGATGCTGCCGAAGCGTTCGGTTCGTCTTATGCAGGCCGCATGCTGGGCTCATTTGGCACCGCGGGATGTTTCTCGCTTTCCGCCAACAAGACGGTTACATCCGGACAAGGGGGGCTCATCGTCACCGATGACCGCGCGCTGCACGATCGAATGCGCGAACTCAAGGATCAGGGACGCCGACACGGTGGCAGCGGCGGAGATGACATTCATCCAGTGCTCGGTTTCAATTTCAAATTTACCGACTTGCAGGCAGCGGTAGCATTGGCGCAGCTCGATGAAATTAAAGAGCGTCTGGCCGCCGCGATTTGCCGTGATAGCCTATACGCTGCGCGACTGGCGAACCAGCCGGGATTGACCTTGCCGCCTTTCGAAGAACCTGGAGAAGTGCGTCAATGGGCGGACATTTTGGTCAACAATCGGGCGCACGTTATTTCATCGCTTGCAAAGGCAGAAATCGGATGTCGGGCCTTCTGGCATCCGCTACATCAACAAGGGCCGTACTGCGATCAGGATGATTTTGCGTTTCCGAACTCAGTGGATATCTCCAAACGTGGTTTGTGGCTTCCTTCCCGGTTCGACATGACCGAAGCCGAGATCGAACGTGTCTGCTCCGTTGTCGTCTCCGCGTTGAGAGATTGAATATGAAGGCGCTTGCGTGGGATGCACTGAGCGACGGAGTTTGCAAGATTATGCAGAACACGAATGCGCCCGGCCGCCGTATCCATGACTGAGCCACTTGAACTGACCGTTCTCTTGCCCGTACGCAATGAGACGATGAACCTACGGGTGATGTTGCGCATCCTTGGATCGGTGCTCGCCTGTCCCCATGAAATCCTCGTCGTGTTCGATTTCGAAAGGAGATGCTAGCGCTACTGTAGTCGAGGAGATGAGACCGGCTTATCCACATGTGCGGCCAATCGTCAACGAGACTGGCATTGGAGTTGCGGGCGCGATTTGCAGCGGCGTTGAAGCGGCGCGGGGTGAACGTGTTTTGATTTTTGCGGCCGATGAGGTCGGTCCCGTGCTCGCAATCGAGGATATGTTGTCGCTGATGGACGAAGGCGCCGAGTTCGTCAGCGTCACACGTTATGATCACGGCGGCCGTCGCCTCGGCGGTTCCCTTATCGGCCACCTGTTGTCGCGCACCGCGAACTGGCTGCTGCATTCCGGATTGGCGCGGCTTTGTCGGACTCCACGACGGGCATCAAAATGTTTCGCCGCGGTGACTTTGATATGCTCACCAAGCATTCATGTAGTGTGGGATGGACGATAGCCTTTGAGATGGCGATCAATGCCCAATTGAATGGCCTCAAACTCGGTGAGGTCCCGACGATTTCGATCGACCGGCTGTTTGGCGGAAAGTCGTCATTCAGGTTGGTTCCATGGGTGGTTGCTTATCTTGATCTCTTCATGATAGCTGTGCGCAAGCTGCCGCGCTCTGCAGGATCCGCAGTACGGGTGCGTATTCCCGCGGGGATGTGAGATATTCAGAGCGTGCAATATCGATGCCCTTGCAGGCCAAGGCTGCTTCCAGCGGCGGCAGCACGTGGACCCGGTCCTGCTCGGAACGGCTACTGTCTCCCTTTTATTCCCCGGTTGAGCTGTGCCATCGCGGTTTACGCTGGCGTCCGCGATTTACGATGCATTGGTGACACAGCGCGATATGACGCGGACGTAGGCCAAATCACTTAAGTCTTCTAATCGGAGAGAACTATTGAGCATCGCCGAACTTCAGCGCTTAGAGCGCGCACGATCCGCAGCGACAGCAGATTTGACCGTGGTGGGTGGTGCTGGTCACGTCGGCATTCCGCTTGTACTTGCGTTCGCTTCTAAAAACTTGACGGTCAACATCAATGATACCAACGAAGGCACCTTGGCAGAGCTGAAATCAGGGCGCGTGCCCTACATGGAGAATGGTGCACAATCCTTGCTCACGTGTGCGCTGGCGGACAATCTCCTGTTCTTTACCAGCCGGCCAACCGAAATTTCCACCAAAGGTCCGGTGATCGTGACGATCGGAACTCCGGTCGATGAATTTCTAAATCCGGTGCGAAATGTTATACGGGATTGCGTCGATTCCCTGCTGCCCCATCTGATCGATGGGCAACTCCTGGTGTTGCGGTCAACGCTCTATCCGGGCACCACCGACTGGATCGACGCTCACATCAAGAAAAAAGGTCGTAAGATCAAGGTTGCATTTTGCCCGGAGCAAATCACCCAGGGGCACGGTCTCGATGAACTCGCCGAGATGCCCCAACTGCTCAGTGGGACGTCGCCTGAAGCAGAACGCGAGGTGGCCACATTGTTCAGTACGATCGCGCCCGAGTCGGTTGTGCTCAAGCCGATGGAGGCCGAGTTCGCTAAATTGTTTACGAATGCTTTTCGATACATGCAATTTGCCGTTACCAACCAGTTCTACCTGATTGCGAAGTCCGCCGGGCTCGACTACGGCAAGATATTGCAGGCGATGAAGCACAACTATCCGCGCGCGCAGTATATTCCGGGGCCGGGCTTTGCGGCGGGCCCGTGTCTGGTCAAAGACACGATGCAGCTCCTGGCATTCGCTCGCAACGAATTCGCGCTCGGCAACGCGGCCATCATGGTGAACGAAGGGCTGCCGCTGCACATCGTCGCCGACCTGCGCCGCAGCTATGATCTCGGTAAGATGACCATCGGCCTGCTGGGAATGGCGTTCAAAGCCGAAAGCGACGATGCACGCGCGTCACTCAGCTATAAACTCAAAAAGGCTTTAACCGGCTTAGCGCACGAAGTGCTCACGACGGATCCCTACGTGACTGACGATTCCGAGCTTTTTCCGCTGGACGAAGTGGTCGCACGCAGCGATCTGTTGGTTCTTTGCACACCCCACGACACGTACAAAACCTCCGATCTCAGGAATAAGCCGATAATTGACATATGGGGATCTCTGAAGGGCGCCAACGTCGTCTACTGATCGGGTTATTGCGTTCGAATTGTCGAGGGGTGGGCAGGACCGAATGAAAGATGCACGCAGTTCACCTGCACTCAGTTCACTTGGCAACGGCAACAAACCTTGGCTCGACGTGGAGCCGGAGGGGGGACCGTGAGCGCGCGCCGGGTCCTCGTCACTGGTGGCAGTGGCTTTATAGGCTCGGCTCTAGCGAAAGCCTTGCTCAAGGACGGTTGCGCGGTACGGGTACTGGACGATAACTCGCGCGGAGCCCCCCGCCGCCTCGCCGATATGCGCAACGACATTGAATTCATCGCCGGCGATATCCGTGACCCAGCCGTCGTGCAACGCGCCGCCCACGGCGTCGAGGAAGTGCACCATCTCGCCTATGTCAATGGCACAGAGTTCTTCTACAAATATCCCGAACTGGTGTTGGATGTCGGCGTCAAGGGCATGATCAATGTGATCGATGCCTGCCGCGCCGCCGATGTCCGCACGCTCGTTCTGGCCTCCAGTTCCGAGGTCTATCAGACCCCCCCGAATGTTCCGACCGACGAGAGGGCGCCGTTGCTTGTGCCCGATCCTCACAATCCGCGGCTCTCCTATGGGGCCGGCAAGATCATCAGCGAGGTCATGGCTCTCAATTATGGACGAAAGTTCTTCGAGCGCGTCTTGATCTTCCGTCCACACAATGTCTATGGGCCGGACATGGGATTCGAGCACGTTATTCCGCAGCTTGCCTTGCGCATGAAGAGGCTCCTGGTGCAGGAATGGGAAGCCCAAGTACCGTTCGAGATCCAAGGCGACGGACGACAAACCCGCGCCTTCTGCCATGTCGACGATCTGGTGCAGGGTGTCATGATCATGCGGGCCAAAGGAGAGCATCTCGGCATCTATCACGTCGGCACGAGCGAGGAGATCGCCATTGGAGATTTGGCGCGACGGATCGCGGCCCACGCCGGCCGCGATATCGACCTGGTTTCCGTCCGGCTCCCGCCGGTGGCACCGAACGGCGCTGCCCGGACATTGGCAAGCTCGCGAAGCTGGGTTATGCCCCGCAAGTGGCTTTGGCGCAGGGCCTACCGCCCACCATCGATTGGTACTGGGCGAACGAAAGTCTTGCGTCAACAGCTTGACCCGTCGAATTGGCGGCGCGAGCCTGCTCCAGGTGGTCGTTACACGCCGTAATGTGTTCTGAAAAGCCTGTGGCTTTCCGAGACCGTGGTCCAGTCGGAGAATTTGAGTGTTTCCAACAACAGTAGCGCGCGCGGCGGGGAGTGGGTCGAGCGTTCCCGTCACATGCTGCCAGGTTTGCGGCGACGAACGGCTCGAGACTGTGCTCTCGCTCGGGTACATGCCGCCCGTGAACCAGATGGCCGCGGTCGGCGATGTTCCGCGACAGTTGCCGTGGTTTCCGACCACGCTGCTTTACTGCGGGAAATGTGAGCTGGTTCAACTCGGCCTTGCGGTCGATCCGGTCATCGTCTTTCCGCCGGAGTACCCATACACCAGTGGCATGACCCAACTCTTGCGGGACAACTTCGCCGAGCTGTACGTGGAAGCATCGAAGATGCTGGCGCTCGGCAGTGACGACCTGGTCGTCGACATCGGCTCCAATGACGGAACGCTCGTTTCCAATTTTCAGCGCGGTGGACATCGCATTCTCGGTATCGAGCCGACTGATGTATCGAAGATCGCGAATGAGCGCGGCATCCCGACGCTGCAGCGCTATTTTTCCGCCCAGGTCGCGCGGGAGGTGACGGCGGAGTACGGTGCCGCCCGGCTGGTCACCGCCGCCAACTGCTTTGCCCATATCGAAGACGTGCACGCGATCGTTGCCGGCATACTCGAAATGCTCGCACCGGACGGCGTGTTTGTATCTGAAGTCGCACTACCTCATAGGTCTGCTGGATCGGCTGCAATACGATACGATTTATCACGAGCATCTGCGCTATTATTCGGTCAGCAGCCTCAAGTACCTGCTGCAAATGCACGGCCTCGAGGTATTTCACGCCCGCCATATTCCAAGCCATGGCGGATCGATCCGGGTCTATGCCGCGCGCCGCGGCAATCGCCCGGTGCAACCGAGCGTGAAACAGATGCTCGACGCCGAACCGTATGGCGAGGTCTTGCGCAATCGCCTCGCCACATTCCGCAACGACGTGATGCTTTCGAAGCTACGACTTCTCGCGATGATCCGCGATATCAAGGAAAGGGGCGGCCGCATTTTCGGCATTAGTGCGCCCTCGCGGGCATCGACTTTGGTCAATTACGTCGGACTGGACGAGACGATCATCGATTACGTTTGTGAAATCCAGGGCTCGCTCAAGATCGGCAAATACATGCCCGGGACACTCATCCCGGTTGTCGAGGAAAGTCGGCTGTTCATGGATCAGCCCGAATGCGTAATCGTTTTCTCTTGGCACATCGCCGATGAACTCGTGCCAAAATTGCGAGCCAAAGGCTATAAGGGCATGGTCGTGGTCCCGCTGCCGGAACCGCGGAAACTTTAGGCCGCCTTCCGGCGGGGTCACGTTGTGTGGCAAAGCTATCCGCCGGTCTTTCGATCCATTACGTGATATTTGCTTGGGGACCGCCTGCGCGGCGGTGAAGTATGGTGTGACGCTAGGACCAGAGGCTCTGTATGACCGAATTGCATGCCGCGCTGCGGACTGCGAACGAAATCAGTCCGGCACAACCGCATCGCGGCACCAGATTTCGGCAAGCCACTCCTATTTACCGGAAAGCTTGTCGTTACGGCGGCGTGCTTCTGGTACGTGCTGCATCAGATCAACCAAAGTGATAGGGGCTACGATTTCTCAGCCTTCGATTTTCGTTGGGCTGCACTTGGGCTGACGTTGGCGATCGCACAATTCCCACTTCTGGCGCTGCGCTGGTTCGCGATCCTCCAAGCGCTCAAGCTTCAGCCAGAGCGTCTCGCCTATGTCCCGGCACTCGCGGTGACCACGAGTTGCGCTTTCTTTGCTCAGATTGTGCCGGGCGTTGTGGGCGAAGGAATTCGCATTTGGATGCTCACCCGATTTGGTTACAGATGGCGCGATGGGCTGACGAGTGTCCTCATCGATCGCGGGACAGGGGTTGGTGTACTGATCGTTTTCACACTAATCATTTTACTGATGCCCTCGTCACTGGCTGCGATGCCCGGTTACCACGACGGTATCGTTGTCATGTTCGGCGTGGCGCTTGTCGTCGGAGTGCTAGCTTTGTTGTTAACGCCGCGTATTGCCCCATATCTGAAGCGGTGGGAATATTCCTCTTGGATCGGCAGCTTCGCGCTCGACGCTCACGGCGTTTTTCTTGGATCTTATTCAATTATGATTCTAGGCGTTTCTTGCCTCATCCATGTCTGCACCATCATCACTATCTGGTGCGTCGGCCGCACTCTGGGTGTATTGCTGCCGCCTCTCGACTGGGCCGTCTTATTCACCGTTATGGTCGGCGTTGCGCTAGTGCCCATTTCGATCGGGGGCTGGGGGCTACGCGAACTCGCAGTGGTATCACTCCTCGGCGCAAACGGTATTTCGCCGGAAAAAGCATTGCTTTTATCGATAGGTTTCGGTTTTGTCTTTGTGGTGAGCGCGTTGCCGGGTGCAATAGTCTGGCTGTTTTTTTCGCTTCCTCCGGAGACTAGCGATACGCCACGGTCTGGGTAATGACGGCTTCCGCTTTTTTGGCTTGGTACCCGCATCTACGAGAAGCCGCGTGACCCCTCCCTGGCAGCAGAAAATTACCGACATCGCCGCGAGAATAACCAGCGTCGGCTATTCCGCGACGATAGGCGCCCTCGCCAATCTCGTCCGGCGCCGCATGATCGCGCATGACGGGAGGCTGCGAACCACGAAGCACCTGCCGCGGCGGTTCCGGCAGTCGTTTGCCAACTATTACGCTTGCCGGGAGCGCGCGGAGATCGCCATCTTGGTTGCCAATCAATATCCGGGCGGCGACTATTTTGAGTTCGGCAGCGAAGGTCTCTACACGTTTTGCAATTTCTTGAGTGCGTTTCACCTCAACGGACACACTGAGGGCATGCCGGATGCGAAATTCTTTGCCTTCGATGTGTTCGGCGAGCCGAAGCCCGATACGCTTTTGAGCGGTGACGAGAAGCCCTACTTCGCGGTCTACCGCGGTCTCGGCTCGTATCATTATCGGAAGTCAGAATCGCGATTGCGCAATCATGGCCTGATGCTCGATCGCTGCGAACTGGTCAAAGGTCACTTTGAGGACACTCTCAACGATGCCTTCAAGGCGCGGCTTCGCGCCGAGAACCGGCGGGTGGGCTTTGCGTTCCTGGATTGCAATATCTCCTCGTCCTACCAGACGTGCTTCGATTTCCTTCAGGATTTCATGCGCGAGGAACGCGCCTTCATCTATATGGATGAGTACTTTCAGACCAACGAAGTGCCCCAGATGTTCGAGGCGTTTTGCGCGGCAATCAAGCGACGCTCCGGCATGCGGGCTCACTACATCAGGAATGCCGGGGCTTATGGGGCTCTGTTTATCTTAATGCGAGAAATCGGTGATGCCGTAGCCGCAGGTCCGATCACGCCAGCAAGAACGGCCTCAATCCTTGCGCGCCGGGACGGGGCATGGACGCGATGGAGGGCTTTCGACGGGAACGGTATTGGTTGCTTGCGGCAAATTGTGATTGAGCGCGACAAGATCCGAGAAAATGTCTGGCTGCCCCGTCACGTACTGCCGACGGTTACGTTCGATCGCATCAAAATGAGCATCCAATGTATTTAGCGTAATTCGGGCGCCGAAATCGTCGATTTCGGACAGTTTGGCAGACGGCAAGCCCAGTACAAGGTCAATGATCAAGCGCCCTAGTGCAGGCTTGTAATGAACGGGATCAAAGTACCACCGCATCGCGGCCTTTGCATGCAACGCAGGAACCGGCTCCGTGGTCACACTGTTGTAGCCGCTGAAATCCCATAGCGAAAACGGCTGCTCGGGGTCCTGGTGTGGATCCAGAGCCAGTTCGCAAGCGAGTTCGCGGACCCATTGTTGATAGAGAGACGATAGTCCAAGCATATGAATGATCTCGAACTGTCGAGAGTGACTTGGCGTGATAAAAAAATACAGCCGCACGCCCGCTCGATGGGCAGTCGCCAAAATGTCGCGTAACGCCGAGTGGTCAAAACCTTCGTCGCGCAGAATGGCGGCGCGGGCCCGCAATTCTGGCTCAACGGCATTGAGATAAATATCGTTGACCGACTGGAATCGTTCGTACGCATAAAGTCCGCTCACTCCTCTCGCCTCCTCAAATTCTTCGACGTTTAGCAGTCCATCAGGTCCATGCTGCAATTCAGGCTTGTCAGACCGGCTTGCGATGACAGTCGCGATGCTGTCGACGAGCGCCCTGTTCGAAACGAGAGTTTTGATGTATTCGCCAAAACCGTACCACCGGTTCCATGCTGGCACGCTGCCGCTCGCACCATAAAAGGTTAGGTCAAGCGCGATTAGAGCAAATTTTATGCCGCTGACCTCAACAGCGTGCCTGAACAAAATCGCTTGATCGCTCATCGATGCTCCTGACAATCCGCCATTGTAGAGCTTCAGGCCCTGCAGAGTGAGCGCTGAGTTATTGGTATCGATCCCGCGCTCGACGTGAGACGCTCCAAGCGCAATGCCGTCATAGTGACGACGCCGAAGATCAAATTGTTTGTGCAGCCGTGCAAACCCGTATTCGCTTGCCTTATTGTCGTTGAAGCCGGAAACCCGAATGAGTCGGATTATGTCGTAGGGGTCAACAACCAAGTTAATTGCGACAACTACACCGACAAAAAGCGCCGTGGTCGAGACCAGAATGCCCAGGTATCTGCCGTAGGACATCAGAATTGGAAATAAAGAAAGGGACTGAGTCGGTTGAGAGACATAAGGCTAACCGCGAGGAAACTCCCCAGCACTATAGCAAAAGCCGTGTTCGCCCGCCACGCGAGCAGTTCGGCGGATGCGCCGGCAAGTTTTGGCGGCAACGGCAGGGTCGGACTGAAGCGCGAAAAAATTTGATACGTATTCGGCAATACCCAAACGATAAGTAGGCACACGCCGATCCAGAAGAGAGAGGTCGAACGGTCGCTCCTAATCCCGAATCCCTGCGGCGCCGCTCATGCCTTGAAGCATGTTATACGCCGAGTGGATCGAATTCGGAGCGGAAAAATACCCATGCGACGTTGACTGCGAGGCACACGAGGCTGCATTTGACCCATACCATCCAACTTGCCTCCTGCGTTGATGGTAGCCCGAATGCGTAGCGCCAGGCGTGATTCACAATCAAGTAGAGGCCGTGCAGGCCGCCCCACACCACGAAGGTCCAGCCGGCGCCGTGCCACAGGCCGCCCAGCAGCATCGTCACCATAAGATTGACGTAACGCCGTGTCGGGCCCTTCCGATCGCCACCGAGTGGAATGTAGAGATAATCGCGCAGGAACGCCGATAGCGACATGTGCCATCGCGACCAAAAATCGATGACGCTTGTTGCCTTGTAGGGCGAGGCGAAATTCACCGGCAGGCGAACGCCGAACAGCACTGAAAGGCCGATGGCCATGTCGCTGTAGCCTGAGAAATCAAAGTAGATCTGGTATGCGTACGCGAGAACTCCGATCCAGCTATCAAGAAAGGAAGGCGGGCCGGCGGTCGCGTGCGAGAATGCTGCATCTGCAAACGGTGCAACATTGTCGGCTAAAATCATTTTTTTGAACAGGCCGACCGTAAAGATCGAAAGGCCCAAAGCAGTCGCGCCGATATCCCAACCGGTGGTCGCCATGCGGCGAAATTGCGGGATGGTCGCACCGTTATGAATGATCGGACCGGCGACCAGATGAGGAAAATAGCTGACGAACAGCACATAATCAAACAGCCGCAAATTCGTGACTTGGCCTCGCGCCGCGTCAACCAGAAATGCGATCTGGGTGAACGTGTAGAATGAAATGCCGATCGGAAGTGTGATCGTCGGGATCGGATAAGTAAGGCCGGTCAAAGCATCCATATTGGCCACGAAGAAGCCGGCATATTTGTAATAAGCCAGGAGTGCGAGATCACTCCCGATGCCAACCAACAGGAAAACGCGCACACGCGCCGTCTGTTGGTGCAAGACCGAGTGTATTATCATCGAACCGATAGCATAATTGAAAGCCGTCGACGCCCCGAGCAACAGAAGTAACGCCGGCTGAGGCCAACCGTAGAAAATATAGGACGCGCCGATCAGGACCGCCGTGGCTACAGATGGCGAGCGTAGCCATACCGCGACCCCGAAGGCCGCGATCGTCAACGGCAGAAAAACAAAAATAAAGCCCGCGGAGTTGAACAACATAGATTTTGGACCGTCAGGGCCTAACACCACCGTTTATTGTGACACTCGTTTCTGCGCAACCGCGGCTGCGGTCTGCGCTTCTTATCCCTTGGCTTCTAGCTGCAGAATGAAATCGGCCGCCTGGGCGAGCGACTTCACCACTTTGTTGGGCTCGGCCGGTTGATCCTGTGGATAGCCGCAATCCACGAAGATCGTGCGGCAACCTGCGACGTTGCCGGCGGCGATATCCCGCCAGCGGTCGCCGACGAGGTAGCTTGCTGCGAGGTCGATCCCGTGCTTGGCGGCTGCCTCGATGATCATGCCGGGCCTGGGTTTGCGGCAGGCACAATTGTCGCTGTCGACGTGAAAGCACACCATGATGTCGTCGAGCGGCAGCAACTGTCGTATTTCGGCATGCATTGCCTCGACGGTTGCCATCGGCGTGAGTCCGGCCTTCACGTCAGGCTGGTTGGTCACGACCACCAGCACGAAATCCTGCCTGTTGGAGCCGTCGCGTCGCTTCTTCTACGCCCGGCAGGATACGGAATTCGGCAAGGGTCGTTGGCGCCACTGGCTTTCCATGCCGTTCCAGGTTGGCGTTGATCACCCCATCGCGATCGAGGAAGACGGCTTTCACCATTTCGTGGCGTTCTTCTGCAGCTTTGGGTGCGACACCAGGCAGTGCCAGACCACGGCCTGGAACGCCTCCGCGTGCGGAGTGACACGGCTTTCCTCGACGGTCGGAATGACCACCACGCAGTCGCCCGCCTTCTTGGTGTAGCCGCCGTCGCGGCCCACCACGCCGAGCACGCGCAGGCCGCGTGTCTTGGCCTCCGTGATCGCCGACACAATGTTGGCGCTCACATTCTTTTCCAGATTGCCGCCGCCGACGGAGAACACCAGGATCGCATCTTTCGCATTGGCCCGGCTCACCTTCAGCCATTCGGAGAACACGGTCGGCCAGCCTTCGTCGTTGGTGCGCGCCGTGAGTTCCGAGACGTTATCGGTCGGTGCATAGGCCTCGATTCCGCACAGCTTGCGGAAATCGTTCACCGCGTGGCTGCAATTGCCGGCGCTGCCGCCGACGCCGATGATGAACAGCCGGCCGTCCCGATCCCGCAGGCTCGCAAGCTCGCCGCACAACGCCTCGATCGCCTCAGGATCGAGGCGGCGGGCCGTCTCGACAACTTCGCCGAGGAACGTGGTCGCGTGGGTCATTGCCGGGTCCCCCTGTGGTTGCGGCGGGCGTTTTCTATCCCTTGTCGCGATCGAATGTACAGCCTATTGCGGGAGGCACCGATGGTTTCTTAGCTGCTGCGGCGCCCGACGACGTCGCTCACACGGGAGCGTCGCTGCTGAACGTAATGAAGAGCTTTCATGCCCAAGTTGCTATTTTTTGTAACGGAAGATTGGTTTTTCGTCTCACATTTTTTGCCGATGGCGCGCGCGGCGCGTGAACTGGGCTTTGATGTTGTGGTGGCCGCGCGCGTCCGTAACGATCGCGCGCGGCTCGAAGCCGAAGGTATTCGCGTGATCGCGCTTAACGCCGAGCGGCGAAGCCTTGGCGTTTTGGAGGGCGTCCGCAATTTACTGGGGGCTATCAGGATCGCTCGCGCCGAGCGCGCCGATATCGTTCATTGCATCGCGCTCAGGCCGGTCGTGATCGGCGGCATCGCGACGAAACTCGGGGCCGGAGGTGCCCTGGTTCTCGCCCCGACCGGTCTTGGTCTGCTGTGGGTCGAGCGCGGATTGGGAACGCGCATGATGCGCGGACTTGTCCGCATGATCGTCGGTTCGTGGCTGCGCGGAGCGGACACCCGTTACCTGTTCGAGAACCGCGACGATCCGCGGGAATTCCATCTGGACCCGGACGGACCCGAGGTTACCATCGTGGGCGGAGCCGGCGTCGACCCGGCGCAATTTCCGATGGTGCCGGAGCCGCCTGCTCCGCCGGTGCGGGTCGCGGTCGTGGCGCGCATGATCGAGCCAAAAGGGATCGCCGAAGCGGTCGAGGCCGCGCGGCGCGCCCGTGCGGCCGGCGCGCCGATTGAGTTGCATTTGTTCGGCGGTCTCGATCCCTCGAACCGCCGTCCCATTTCGGAAGACACGTTGCGGCAATGGTCGGCTGAGTCGGGCATCACCTGGCACGGCCCAACCACCGACGTGCCCGGCGTATGGCGGGACCATCACGTCGCGCTGTTCCTGTCCTACTATCGGGAAGGGGTACCCCGCACGCTGATCGAAGCCGCCGCCAGCGGCCGTCCGATCGTGACCACTAACGTGACGGGCTGCCGCGACGTCGTGCGCGACGGCATCGAAGGAATCCTGGTCGAACCCGGAGATGTCGAGGCGGCGGCAAGAGCGCTCATCATGCTTGCCGGTGATGCGGCCATGCGAGCGCGCATGGGGGCTGCAGCTCACCAGCGCTTCCTTGAGCATTTCACTGAAGCCTCTATCCGGCGAACGGTTGGAGGGCTCTATCGCTCGCTGGTGGACGCCGTCGGTGCCAAGACGATACCCCCGGGCCAGCGTCGCGATTGATGAAATTCGGCGGATTTGGTAGGCACGCGCCAGCCACGTGACAAGCATCACGGCTATGTGGCGATCATGGCGGACGGGATCTTGATGACATGGCAGCGGCTGCTGGGGAAAAGCTACCGGGTGCCGCATCATGGTTCCATTTCACTCGTTTCTTTCTCGCGACCTTGTTCGGAATCCTTGCGATAGCATTTCTGCTCATCCTCTTTACGGACCCGTTCGACCGGGGTCATGGCGTGTCGCTATTGTCGCCCGGGGTCCTCGACGAAAGTCCCAGGACGGCAAATGTGAGCCGCGGTCGTGATCCGCGCTTTAATTCGGCCATATTCGGAAATTCGCACGTCCAGTTGCTCGATCCTGAGCGTTTGTCGGACGTGGACTTTCAATTCGTGCAAATGTCGACGCCGGGAACGGGACCGCGCGAACAGGCGGCCCTGATGCGATGGTTCATGCGCAACCATCGGAGCATCAGGGCGATGGTTGTGGGAATCGACAGCCAATGGTGCGGGCAAGATCCGAATATCAAGGTCGCCGTTCCATTTCCGTTTTGGCTCTATGGGGACGATTTAGGCTACTTCACCCATGTTGTCGGTGCGCGGTCGCTCGATCACGTTTGGCGACGCATTCGCATTGCGGCGGGGCGATCGCCGGTGACCGATCGCGCCGGATACTGGAACTATGAAAACGGCCGCCAGTGGGATTTCCATCCCCCGCTCCCGGAACGACCTCCGGTTGATCTTGCGCCCGCCTCCGCGGCCGGCCTCAGTTTCCCGGCGCTCGATCAGATCGAAACCGTGCTGGCGGAGCTGCCGGACGACACCCTGGTTGTGCTCGTGATGCCGCCGATACTTTATACGAGCCTGCCCGCCCCGGGCTCGGCTGCGATACGCCAAATGAGGGGCTGTAAATACGACGTACTCCGCCGCGCGGTCGAGCGTCATTGGCGTTTGGTCGACTTTTATTTCGATACTCCGCTCAGCCACGATCCCGAAAACTTCTGGGATGCCAGTCATGTTCGGATGAAGGTAGCGCGCGAGATGGAAATGAGCATTACTGAAAAATTGTCGCGGCGAAGCGATGCGGAGAGATAGCTTCATGTCCGCAGGTGTTGGAGAAAAATCACCGGATGCCACATCGTGGTTCCGTTTGGCTTTTCCCTTGTTGAAGAAACTTTCAAAAGTTAGATCAAGTAAAGCCGCGATGGCCGAGAACGAAGACCGATCGAGTACGACCGCGGCCCTTCCGGGAATTCAAGCGCTTCGTGCGCTCGCTGCGATGGCGGTGGTCGTGGCCCATACTGGCGGGGAATTCGAGGAACACCTTTCGCTGCCCGGCCTCATGCCGAGTTTCATCCACGGCGGAGCAGGTGTGGATCTCTTTTTTGTTATTTCCGGCTTCGTGATGGTCTATTCGTCCGAGCGCTTGTTCGGACAACATGGGGCGCCTCGCAGCTTTATGATGCGGCGCCTCATCCGAATTGTCCCACCGTATTGGTTGTTGACAACCGTAATGCTGCTCTTTGTCATGGTCAGGGGCTTTGCGGTATCGGATGCGAGTCCGATGCTGGCCGTGTCTTCTTATTTCTTTATTCCTTACCCGCGCCCGTCTGGGCCCATCGACCCGCTATATGGGGTCGGATCGGACTCTGAATTACGAAATGATGTTTTACTTGATCTTTGCCTGCTCGTTGTTCGCGCATCGCAATATGGCGGTGGTGATCGCATCACTATTTTTGTTCGCAATGACGATCGTTCATTCGCTAAATTTTCTACCCGTACAGTTGGCTTTCTTGACCGAGCCGATCATTCTTGAATTTGTTTTTGGAATGTTATTGGCGATGGTCTACCGAACCGGCGTCGCGCTGCCGCGAATAGCCTGCTACGCACTTCTTATTGCCGCGGCGTCGATATCGATGTATTTTTTGTCGACAGCGCCGCCCACAAGGTGGCTGCTTTGGGGAGTGCCCTCTGCGATGGTTGTGGCGGCTGTTGCCCTTGCGGACAAACCTGCATACGTGCCCGCGTTCATCGTGGCGCTTGGTAACGCTTCCTACGCACTCTATCTGATACATCCGGCCAGCAACTTCGTCGTGCGTCACGCTGCACAGGGGGGATTGTTTTTGAACCCGGCCACCACACCGTGGCTTTATCTCGCCGGCGCAGTGTGTTTCAGTGTCCTCATGGCGTTCGTATTGTATTATTTATTTGAACGGCCAACTTCGAGATTTCTAAGGAGTCTTTTCAGAACAGGCTGACAGGGTTATCTGACCGACATTTTTGCCATGCTCGTCAATGGCTGACCGGGCGGAAACGCGACAAACTGCCGCCGTGAGTGTAGGCAGCGCGGACCAAGTGCGCGTTGCGGCTTGGTTTCGACGCAGCGCAAAGCCCGTTGGGCCTGAGTGTGGGCACGCGGCGCGGCTTAAGGGCATCTTGGAGCATTTCACCGAAGCCGCGATCCTGTAGTTCGGGGGCGCGCCGGACGTTCGCCGGTTGACGCGGCTGCTGTGAAAAAATAAGCCTGAGGGTCTCTCGATTGATGAATTCCGTCGGATTTGATAGGCACCAGCCTCAATGCAGCGGTCATGCGTCGGTCTTGCATCGGTCTTGCATTTGTCTTGGGCGGACGGGATTCAAAACGTGGCAGCGGATTCTGGAGAAAAACAGCCGGGTGCCAAGTCATGGTTCCACTTTACTGGCTTTTTCCTGGCGACCGTGTTCGGACTCCTCGTCGCATCTTTTCTATTTATCCTGGTTACGGACCCGTTTGATCGGGGCCATCGCATATCGTTGCTTGCCCCGGGGGTGCTCGACGAAAGTCCCAGAACGGCAAATGTCAGCCGAGGCCGCGACCCGCGTTTCGATGCCGCCATATTCGGAAATTCGCACATTCAGTTGCTCGACCCTGATCGATTGCTGCAGTTGACGGGTTTTCACTTCGTACAATTGTCGGCGCCGGCCACAGGACCACGCGAGCAGGCGGCTTTCATAAAATGGTTCATGCGCAACCGCCCAACCATCAGGGCGATGATCGTCGGAATTGACGATCGATGGTGCGGACAGGATCCGAAAATGCCGGTTCTTGATCCATTTCCCTTTTGGCTGTACGGCGATAATTTCGGTTATTTCACCCATGTTGTTAGTGTCCGGGCGCTCGATCATGGCTGGCGACGCATTCTCATTGCGGCGGGGCTATCGCCGGTGACGGCTTCCACCGGATATTGGAACTATGAAAGTGGTCGCGACTGGGGCTTCCGTGCCCCCGTTCGGGCTGACCGGTTGCCGGTCGATCTTTCTCCGGTCTATGCCGCCGAACTAAACTTCCCCGCGCTTGACCACATTAAATCCGTGCTGGCCCGAGCGCCGGCGGAAACGTCTGTTGTGATCGTGATGCCGCCGGCGTTTTATACGATTCTGCCCGCTCAGAATTCGCCTGAGATGCGGCAGTTGGCTGGCTGTAAATATGATTTAATGCGTCGGGCGGCCCTGCGCCACTGGGACTTCGTTGACTTCTATCTCAATTCGCCGCTCAGCCACGATCCGCAGAATTTCTGGGATTCCAGCCATTTTCGTATGAATGTTGCCCGCATCATAGAGCTGCGCGTTGCCGAGAAATTATCGCATCGGGGACAGGTCGAGTGACCGCTAGTGATCCGTCTTCGAGGTTGCATTGTTGGCACGGCAACTGCTCCTGGTCGGTCGTACGCGCGGGCGAAACGGGCGAAAGAACCGTTGGCTCGCAACGATAAGGCCACCGCCATGCTGCGATCGCGGGCGGATAGGGATCAGGACATGGCGGCAGATGTTGGAGAAAAGCCACCCGGTACCGCTTCGTGGTTCCGGTTCGCCGGCTCCTTCATCGCGGCGCTGTTCGGGATTTTCGCGGTATCGTTTCTGTTCATCATTCTTACGGACCCGTTCGATCGCGGCCATCCGGTGTCGTTGCTGCCCGCTGGCGTTCTCGACGAGAATCCCCGAACTGCGAATGTGAGCAGAGGCCGCAATCCGCGTTTCAATGCTGCCATATTCGGTAATTCGCACGTCCAACTGATCGACCCGGATCGATTGTCGGGCTTCACAGGATTTCAGTTCGTGCAAATGTCGACGCCGGCCGCGGGATCGCGCGAACAGGCGGCCCTCATGCGATGGTTCATGCGCAACCACCCGAGCATCAGGGCGATGGTTGTGGGCATCGACGATCGATGGTGTGAGCAGGATTCGGTGCTGCCGCTTACCCATCCGTTTCCGTTTTGGCTCTACGGCAGCGATCTCGGCTACTTCATGGGTGTTGTGAGCACGCGATCACTAGAACATGGTTGGCGGCGGTTGCGCATCGCATCGGGCGCATCGCCGGTGACCGATCCGTCGGGATATTGGGATTACGAGCAGCCCGGCCGATGGGCTGCCCGCCCGCCCGCTCCCGCAGACCGGCCGCCGGTTGATCTTTCCCCGGCCTATGCGGCGGACATGCAATTCCCGGCGCTGGATCAGCTGGAGTCCATGTCGGCGCAGTTGCCCGCGAACACGATGATCGTTCTCGTCATGCCGCCGGTCTTCTACACCAGCCTGCCTGAGGCGGACTCCACCGAATTGCGTCAGATGGCCGGCTGCAAATACGACCTGCTCCGCCGTGCCGGCGAGCGGCACTGGCATTTCATCGATTTCTATTCCGATACGCCGCTCAGTCGCGATCCGGAAAATTTCTGGGATGCCACTCATGTCCGGATGAATATCGCCCGGGTCATGGAGATTAGTATTGCCGAAGAAGTATCGCAACTGAGCCACAGTGAGAGATAGCCCGGGGTTCTGATCTCTTTATTCCGCGGGGTCCCGCTGTCGCGACCGCTCGGGACAATCTCGCTTCAAGGGCTCTGCGGTGCTCTGTTCGATCGTAAGCTGGCACGATTGACGAACGCGCCGCTGAAACTTATTCCAAGGCGGCAAGCCGTTCTCGACCCGAAGGGACAGCTTGATCGGGCTGATCTTCCGGGTAAGGTCGGCCGGCGGCGGTTACAGCGCGGCAAGTCCAAGCAAGGTTAGGTGGCCCCAGTCATGCTATTCCAGTCCCAGGAATTCGCATTGCTCTTTCTACCGATTTCCGTGATTTGCTATTACCTCGTTGCGAGTTCGGCGGTCGTACGGCAGTACGTCCTCATTGCGATTTCGTTGTTCTTCTATGGATGGTGGGACGTCCGCTTCATCCCGCTGCTGCTCGGCCAGATATTCATCACCTGGTTGCTTGCGCTCCTGCAGGAACGCACCGGGCGGAACGGCTGGCTCGTCCTTGGCGTTGTTCTCAATCTCGCCTCGCTCGGCACCTTCAAATATCTCGACTTCCTTATCGGCACCCTTCAAGCCCTTATCGGGACGACGCTGCCACGCGCTGAACTCGTGCTGCCCATCGGCATCAGCTTCTTTTCGTTTCAGCTCATTTCCTATCTGGTGGATCGCATGCGCAAAGACGCGCCGATCTACCCGCTCCGGCCGTTCGCGCTGTTCGTCCTGCTGTTCCCTCACCTGATTTCGGGACCCATCGTTCGCCACAACGAGTTGGTGCCGCAGTTTGACGAAGATCCGCGGCGCGAAGGCATGTGGGCGCGGATCAGCCTCGGGCTGTTCCTATTCACGATCGGCCTGACCAAGAAAGTGCTGCTGGCGGACCGGTTGGCGGAAATTTCAGACCCGCTGTTCAACCAAGCGCGTACGTTGCCGCTTCACTTCGGCGAGGCCTGGAGCGCGACTCTCGCTTTCACGTTTCAACTGTACTTCGACTTTTCCGGCTACACCGACATGGCGATCGGCATCGCGCTGTTGTTCGGGCTTTTGCTTCCGGAGAATTTCCATCGTCCCTATCTGTCGTTCGATCTGCGCGACTTCTGGCGGCGCTGGCACATCACGCTTTCGAACTTCATTCGCGATTATCTCTACATCCCGCTCGGCGGCAGCCGCGCCGGTCCGGCGCGCTATGTGTTCGCCACCATGGTCGCAATGGGGATTTGCGGCTTGTGGCACGGGGCGGGGTGGACGTTCGTGGTCTGGGGACTGTGGCATGGGGCCGGGCTCGTCGTCTGCCGCGGCTGGAAGAGCCTCAAGCGGCCGATGCCGGCGGTGCTCGGATGGACCATGACGATGGCGTTCGTGATGGCCGGCTGGGTGGTGTTCCGTGCCCCTGACTTCCACACGGCAGCCTCCATGCTCGGCTCGTTGGTCGGGACGGCGGGGTTCGACGGACGCCTGCAATCGCCGGCCCTCCTGGCAATCGCGGGGCTTGCGTCGGTGCTGGTGCCGTCGACCCACGAGATCAAAAACATGCGCCCGATGCCGTGGCCGTCGATCGCCGTTGCGGCCGCCGCACTCGCGGGTTTCTGCCTGCTCGAGGTCGGAAACGGACCGCCGCTGAATTTCATCTACTTCCAGTTTTGACCGATGACCGCGGTGCATGAAGCCGGCGCACTGTTTGCTGCGAGCCAGCCGAAGAGCCGCGATGTTGCGGTGGACGAGCGTGCGTGGCGACGCTTTGCGCTGACGTTCATCATTGCGGTATTCGGCGGCCTCGGCATCATCTATGTCGCCCTGGTGGCGATTGATCCCTACGATACCGGACGTTTCCCGACCTTCATGGGGACGGGCGTTTCCGATCATGAAATGCGCACGGCGGTCGCGAGTCGCGGACGCGATCCTCAATTCGACGCCGCGATCTTCGGCAATATGCGCAGCGAGCAGCTCGACCCCTTGCGCATCTCTGCCGCTACCGGATTGAGCTTTGTCAGCCTCATGACGCCCGGTGCCGGCGCGCGCGAGCAAATGACGGTGATGCGCTATTTCATGCGGCATCATCATCGCATCGCCGCAATGGTGCTCAACGTGGACGAGCGATGGTGCGCGCACGATCCGGCAATGCCGGTGCGTTACGCATTCCCGTTCTGGCTCTATCGCGGCGACCTCGAATATCTTGCCAACATCCTGCAAACGCGCGCGATCATGCACGCGCGCTTCCGGATCATGATGGCTCTAGGCCTCGCCCCGATGACCGATCCGGCGGGCTATCACGATCACGAGTTCTGATCGCCCCCGGGATTTCGAACCCAACGATGAGCGGCCGACAGGTCCGCCCCCCGGCCTCGGATTGACACCGATCACGTATTTCCCGGCGATCGAAGAGCTTGATCGCCTGCTTCCGAAATTGCCTGCGGATATGCCTTTCATGATGGTCGTTCCGCCCGTCTACCGGATCTGGCTCGCAACGATGTCTCCCCAAATGGCCGCCGACCTTCCCGCCTGCAAGGCGGAACTCGCGCGACGTGTCCTCAATCGCCCGCATGGTGCGTTTGTCGATTACATGGTGGATAGCCCGATTGCGGAGGACTACCGCAACTTCATCGATCCTGATCATTACCGTCGTAACGTCGCCAGAATCATCGAGGCGCGGGTCATCGAATGGTTGGACGCCAGCCGGGCGAACGGCGGCCAGTTGTCGGTCCCGGAGATGCGGCAATGATCAAGCTGTCGCCGCAGGAGCGGTCGTGGCGGCAATTCGCTGCCGTGTTCCTTGGCGTCTTCTTCGGCGGGATCGGAGCGCTTTACGCGCTGCTCCTTGTGATCGATCCGTACGACACCGGGCGTTTCCCGACCTTCATGAAGCCGGGAGTTACCTATGAACGCGCCATCGACCGGGCGCGAAGTTCCGCGGCAAGCCATGGCCGCGATCCGCGATACGACGCGGCCGTCTTCGGCAACTCGCGCGGTCACCTGCTCGATCCGGCGCGACTATCGGTGGCGACCGGATTGAATTTTGTGCAGCTCACCACGCCCGGCTCCGGCCCGAGGGAGCAAATGACCCTGATGCGATACTTCATGGCTCATCATGCCCGCATCGAAGCCTTCGTGGTGGTCGTTGACGAGCGCTGGTGCGAGCACGATCCGGATTTTCCGGTGAGATTCGCATTCCCGTTCTGGCTCTATCGCGGCGATCTTGAATATTTTTCGCACCTGCTCAACACCCGCTCGATCTCCGCGGCGTGGAGCCGCGTCGAACTCGCCGTCGGCATCCTGAAGGAGTCCGATCCGCGCGGTTACATCGACTACGAGGCCGGGCGGGCGTGGAACTTCAATCCCGGCCCGTACACCGAGCCTGCGCCGGTCCAGGCAAAGACGCCCGATCCTTATTTTCCTGCCATAGAGCAGTTCGACGGCGTGCTCGCATCAATTCCCTCGCAAATGCCGGTCGTGATCATGATGCCGCCGGTGTACGTCGCCAAGATGCCCCGCCCGGGGACGCAAGTCGCGGCCGATCTGCCCGCCTGCAAGGCGGCCCTGGCGCAGCGTGTTGCGGGCCGTCCCCGCAGCGCGTTCATGGACTTTCTGGCCGATGGTCCGGTCAGCCGCGATCCCGAGAATTTCATGGACGAAGAGCATTATCGCCAGCGCATCGCCCGCGTGCTGGAGGCGCGGATTGTCGGGGTCCTGGCACCGGGCGCCAACCACGCATCCGAATAGGGCAGCCCGTTCCGACGCTCATCGTGTCGTGATGCCGAATTGCCCGCGGCGACACCAGTGCGGGCTCATCACGGCGACCTGTTGATCGTCGTAACGCTTTGAATCAAAACGTGTTTGAATTATTGTTAACGGCGCGGTCGCCACCCGCTTAAAGCCATGCTAGGGGAAGATGTCGGGGCGTTTGAAGGCGTTCGAACCCGTAGTTCGACACACGCGTTCGGAGTGGAGGGGCCGGAATCCATGCTTAAAGCCGCGAAGAGCAGCGCGGGGCCTGTATTGCGCGTGGGCGTAATCGGTGTTGGCGTCATGGGTTCGAACCATGCACGCGTACTTGCAGAATTTCCCGGCGTCGTGCTTGCCGGCGTTGTCGATCCGGACCGCAAACAGGCTTACTACGTCGGCAGCACGTTGGGATGCCCGGCGCTGGGGTCGGTCGAAGAACTGCTCGATCGCGGCGTCGATGCGGTGTCGATCGCGGCCCCGACCCACCTGCATCGCGACATCGCACTCGCCTGCATCGATCGCGGCGTCCACGTGCTGGTGGAGAAGCCGATTGCCTCGACGGTCGCCGAAGGCGAGGACATCATCGCGGCGGCGCGCCGCGCCGGCCTCACCTTGATGATCGGCCACGTCGAGCGGTTCAATCCTGCCGTGCAGGCGATCGCCGAGGCGATCCGTAAGGAGGAAATCCTCTCGATCGCGATCACCCGGGTCGGCCCGTTTCCGCCGCGCATGTCCAATGTCGGCGTCGTCATCGATCTCGCCGTGCATGACATCGACCTGATCTGCTGGTTCACCGGATCGCAGATCATCGAGGTGCAGCCGCAGCTCTCCAACGCGGTCGCCGAACGCGAGGACATCGCGCTCCTGCAGTTTCGCACCGCCTCCGGCGTGCTCGCCCACATCAACACCAACTGGCTGACGCCCTTCAAGGCGCGCACCGTCCACGTCGCAACCAAGCGGAAATATGTGATCGGCGATCTGCTCACCCGCCAGGTCACGGAGTGCTACGGCTTCCAGCCCGACGGCGCCTATTCCATGCGCCATCTGTCGGTCGGCCATGCGGAGCCGTTGCGCGCCGAGCTGATGGCCTTCGTCAAGGCCATCAAGGATGGTACCCCGCCGCCGGTCACCGGCGAGGAGGGCGTTGCGAGTCTCGCCATTGCAATCCAGTGCCTCGATGGCCGCCCCGACTCCCTGCCCGCGAAAGCCGCCCGCCTCGTGGAGACGGAGCCGCCGCAGCGGCGCGCACGCTCGGCGTTCGTCGAATCATGAACCAGCACGCCCGGATCGATCACACCCCGATCCCCTTCATCGACGTCGTCGCCCAGCGGCGCCGGCTTGGCGGCCGCGTCGATGCGGCGGTCGCGCGGGTGCTTGAGCACTGCCAGTTCATCATGGGCCCCGAGGTGCGCGCGCTCGAAGAAGCGCTCGCGGCATTCTGTGGAGCGCGCCACGTTGTGACCTGCGCGAGCGGTACCGACGCGCTGATGCTGGTGCTGATGGCCAAGGGCATCGGCCCGGGCGATGCGGTCATCTGCCCATCCTTCACGTTTTGCGCCACCGCAGAGGTGGTGGCGCTGCTCGGCGCGACGCCGGTGTTCGCCGACGTCGATGCCGCGACCTTCAATATTGCGCCGGACAGCGCCGCGCGCGCCGTTGCCACCGCGCGGCGCGCCGGCCTGACGCCACGCCTGATCATCCCGGTCGACCTGTTCGGGCTGCCGGCGGATTACAAAGCCATCAATGCGCTTGCCGCCGCCGAGCAATTGTTCGTGCTCGACGATGCCGCCCAGGGATTTGGCGGCGTCGTCGGCAATCGCAATATCGGCACGCTTGCGGACGCAACCGCGACCAGCTTCTTTCCGGCAAAGCCGCTCGGCTGTTACGGCGACGGCGGCGCGGTATTCACCGACGATGACAATCTGCGCGAGGTTCTCACAAGCCTGCGGGTGCACGGCCAGGGCGCCGACAAATACGACAATGTGCGCATCGGTCTCACGGCCCGACTCGACACCATCCAGGCGGCGGTCCTGATCGAGAAGCTGAAGATTTTCCCCGACGAGATTGCCGAGCGGAACCGGGTCGCCCAGCGCTATGCCCACGCGCTTGGCGATATCGTCATGGTGCCGGCGGTGCCGAAGGGCCTCGTCTCGGTCTGGGCGCAGTACACCATCCGCATCAATCCTGGCACCCGTGCCGCCTTTGCGGCCGCTCTGAAAGCCGAGGGGATTCCCACCGGGATCTATTACCCGAAGCCCATGCACCGCCTGGAAGCCTACCGTCATTATCCCGTTGCCGACGGCGGCCTGCCGGTGTCCGATCTCCTCGCCGAGGAGGTCATCAGCTTGCCCATGCATGCCTATCTCGACGAGGCGACGCAGGACCGCATCATCGGTGCGGTCCGGCGCGCGGTCGGGCAATGCTCAAAGGCATCCTGACCGTCGGCGGACTGACGCTCCTCTCGCGCGTCACCGGATTTCTGCGCGACATCATGCTGGCGGCAATCCTCGGCGCTGGTCCGGTCGCGGACGCGTTCTTCATTGCGCTGCGTCTTCCCAATCACTTCCGCGCCATTTTTGCCGAAGGTGCATTCAACGCCGCTTTCATTCCGGCCTATGCGCGCATTCGCGGCGAGCGCGGCGCGGCGCCGGCGCGGCTTTTTGCCGATCGTGTCTTCACCATGCTGTTCATCGTCGAAGCGGTGCTGCTCGCGGCGGCGCTGCTGTTCACGCCCGCTGTCATTTCGCTTCTTGCTCCCGGTTTCAACGCCGACCCGCATCGTTTCGAGCTTGCGGTCGAACTGACCCGCGTCACGTTTCCCTACTTGCTGCTCGTGTCGCTGGTGACGCTGTACGGCGGCATCCTCAATGCGGTGCAGCGCTTTGCCTCGCCGGCGGCGGCACCGATCCTGCTCAATCTATCCATGATGGCGACGCTGGCGCTCGCAGCGTTTTTCCCGTCCGCCGGGTACGCCGCCGCGTGGGGCGTGTTCATTGCCGGATGTCTCGAAGTCGCGCTGGTAGCGGCCGATCTGGGGCGGCGCGAAGGGTTGCCCCGGTTTGCGCCGCTGCGCCTCGATGACGACGTGCGGCGTTTCTTCAGGGCGCTTGGACCCGCCGTACTCGGCTCCGCCGGCACCCAGATCGCGCTCTTTGCCGATACCATCATCGCGAGCTTTCTCGCCGCGGGGGCGGTTTCCGCGCTCTATTATGCCGACCGGCTCAACCAATTGCCGATCGGCGTCATCGGCATTGCGGTCGGCACGGTGCTGCTGCCCGCGATGGCGCACCGTCTCGCGGCCGGCGACGAAGACGGGGCGCGGCGGGCGCAGGACCGCGCCATCGAATTATCGCTGCTCCTCGCGATCCCGTGCGTTGCCGCCTTCGGCACCATCCCCGACCTCATCATGCTGGCACTGTTCTCGCGCGGCGCCTTCACGGCGGCCGATGCCGCCGCCGCCGGCGCGACGCTTGCGGCCTATACGATAGGCCTGCTGCCGTTCGTGTTGTTGCGCAGCGTGTCGTCGACTTTTCTCGCCCGCGGCGATACCGCGACGCCGGTCAAGGCGCTGATAATTTCCGTCGTCGTCAACGTCGCCCTCAAAGTCGCCCTGATGGACCGCTACGCCCAGGTCGGGCTTGCCTTTGCGACCTCGATCGGCGTGTGGATCAATTTCGGCCTGCTGGTCTGGTTCGCCATGCGGGCAAAGCTCATGCGCATCGACGCCCGGCTGCGGTTATCGGCTGTCAGGCTCGCGCTGGCCGGCATTGCTGCTCGCCGCCGCACTTTTTGCGGCAGCAGGCCCAGTAACAAGGCAATTCGTGTCGTTCGGCGCGCTGCGATCCGTAGCGGCGCTCGGTGTGCTCGTGCTGGTGGGTGCTGCCGTCTATGGGGGCGCGATTGCGGCCATGTTTGGGTCGGAATGGTTCGTTGCTTTCAAGCGGCGGCAGGGCGCGTAATCGCTCAAGCGGATTTCGACTTTAGTCCAATCCGGCGGTTCGTGCACGACGGCACGATTGCCCAGTATTTACCGCTGCGTTGCATGAATTTGTGGCGGCAGTCATACGCAATTTGTTTTTGTTTGTTGACATATTGCTGTAGCGCTTGATTGGCGTTTGCTCGGGCCGGGCGAATCGACGGAGACATCATGCCTAACCTTACCTCCGCGCGCGTCGGCCTGATTGCCGCGCTCTCCCTGCTCGCGGGCTGCGACGGGTCCCAGAAGCAGGCTTCCGCGCCCGCCGCCACCTGCCGTTACGGTCGCCAAACCGATCCTGCGCACCGTCATCGATCGCGACGAATATGTCGGCCGGTTCGTGGCGATCGACAATGTGGAAATTCGCGCGCGCGTCTCCGGATATCTTGATCGTGTCGATTTCACTGATGGCCAACTGGTGAAGCAGGGTGATCTTCTGTTCACCATCGACAAGCGCCCGTTCCAGACTGCGCTCGATCAGGCGGTGGCAAACCTCGAACAGGCCCGCGCGAACCTCGCCTTCGCGGAGGTCGATCTGAACCGCGGCGCCGCGCTGGTGCGCGAGCGCACCATTACGGAGCAGACCTTCGACCAGCGCACCCAGGCCAAAAGCGTCGCCGAGGCAACGGTCGCGGCCCGCGAGGCGGCGGTGAAGAGCGCCAGGCTTGACCTCGAATTCACCGAGTTGCGCGCTCCGGTTGCCGGCCGCATCGGCGACCGCCGTGTTTCGCCGGGCAATCTCGTCACCGGAACGACAACAGGCGGCACCTCGCTCCTCGCCACCGTCGTATCGCTCGATCCGATCCGCTTCGAGTTCACGTTCGATGAGGCCTCGTACCTGCGTTACGAACGATTGGCCGAAGGCGGCAAGGACATGACGAGCCGAAATTCAAGCGTCCTTGTCGACCTCAAGCTGATCGACGAACCCGACTTCACGCACCACGGCCATATGGATTTCGTCGACAATGCCATCGACCGATCGAGCGGTACCATCCGCGGCCGAGCCGTTTTCTCGAATCCGGACTTCGTTTTCACGCCAGGCATGTTTGCCCGCGTTCGCGTGCCGGGTTCGTTGTCTTATACGGCGCTGCTGGTGCCGGATGTCGCCATCGGGTCCGAGCAGGCGCGCAAATACGTCCTGGTCGTCGGGGCCGACAACGTCGCCAAGATGAGATACGTGATGCTCGGGCAGTCGTTTGACAATCTTCGCGTGGTCAAGGCCGGCATCGACGCGGACGACCGCGTGATCGTCAACGGTTTGATGCGGGCCCGGCCGAACCAGAAAGTCACCCCGCAGGAGGAAGGCGCACCACCGCCAGCCGTGGTCCCTCCGCAAGCCAAGAACTGAGACTGCCGATGCGGATTTCGCATTTCTTCATCGACCGGCCGATCTTTGCGGCGGTGGTCTCGATCGTTCTCGTCATCCTCGGCGCCGTATCGTTCTCCCGTCTTCCGGTCGCTCAATATCCCGAGATCGCGCCGCCGATCATCAACGTGACCGGACAGTATCCAGGCGCCAGCGCCGACGTGGTTGCGTTGACCGTGGTGGGCCCGATCGAAGACCAGATCAACGGCGTCGAGAACATGATCTACATGTCGTCGAATTCCACCTCTGACGGCCGTTTCACCATCTCGGTCTCGTTCGACATCGGCACCAATCTGGACATTGCCCAGGTCCAGGTCCAGAACCGCGCCGCCATCGCCCAGCCGCGGCTGCCGGCCGACGTGCGCAACATCGGCGTCACGGTGAACAAGGCCTCGCCCGACTTGATGATGGTGGTGCACCTTTATTCGCCCGACCAATCGCGCGACACCTTGTTCATCTCCAATTACGCGACGCTCGAGATCAAGGATTCACTGACCCGCGTCGATGGCGTCGGCTCGATTACGGTGTTCGGCAGCCGCGATTTCGCGATGCGCGTCTGGCTCGACCCCGACCGGCTGCAATCGCTCGGGATGACCGCGACCGATGTGACGGCGGCCTTGCAGGGCCAGAATATCCAGGTCGCATCCGGCGTGCTCAACCAGCAGCCGGTCGATCGAGCGGGCGCCTTCGAAGTCGCCGTGCAGACGCTTGGCCGCCTCGCCGATCCGGACGAATTTGCCGACATCGTGGTGAAGCAGACACCGGGCGCCTTGGTGCGGCTCAAGGACGTGGCGCGGATCGAACTGGCCGCCCAGGATTACACCTCGAATTCCTATCTGGACCGCGATAACGCGGTGGCGCTCGCAATCTTTCAGCGGCCAGGCTCGAACGCGCTCGCGACCGCGAAAGGTGTCATCGACACCATGAACACGCTGTCGCAGCGTTTCCCGCCCGGCGTCAAGCACACCATCGTCTATAACCCGACCGAGTTCATTCAGCAGTCGGTTGACGCTGTGATCGAGACCATCGGCGAGGCGATCATCCTCGTGGTGCTGGTGGTGATCGTTTTCCTGCAAACATGGCGGGCGGCGATCATTCCGATCGTGGCGATTCCGGTCTCGCTCGTCGGCACGTTCTTCTTCATGGGAATATTCGGCTTCACGCTGAACAATCTTTCGCTGTTCGGCTTGGTGCTTGCGATTGGCATCGTGGTTGACGACGCCATCGTGGTGGTGGAGAACGTCGAACGCAACATCGCGACCGGTCTGTCGCCACGCGATGCGGCGACTCAAGAGCATGGACGAGGTCGGCTCCGCGTTGGTCGCAATCGCGCTCGTTTTGTGCGCGGTGTTCGTGCCGGCGGCATTCATCACCGGCATTTCCGGGCAGTTCTATCGCCAGTTCGCCCTCACCATCGCGGGCGCGACCGTGATCTCCCTTATCGTGTCATTGACGCTGTCGCCTGCGCATGTGCGCGCTCTTGCTCAAGCCGCATGGCGCCCATCCGCGCCGACCGCTGGTGGGAAGCGCCGGTCCATGGCTTTTTTCGGATTTTCAATTGGGGCTTCGACGGGCTTGGGCGGGGCTACGGCTCCATCGCCGGCCGGGTGGTGCGCGTGGCCGCGCTGATGCTGGTCGCCTATGTGGCCATTCTGGCCTACGGCCTCAATGAATTCCGCAAGACGCCGGTCGGGTTTCATTCCACAAGTCGACCGCGGCTATCTGATCGCAGTGGCGCAGTTGCCGCCCGGCGCCTCGCTGGCGCGCACCGACGACGGTTCAACGGCGCGTCGATCGACATCGCACTGCAATACGCCGGGCGTCGCGCCACGCGGTCAACATCGTCGGGTTCAACGGGGCGACGTTCACAAACGCGCCCAATGCCGGCGCGATTTTCGTCACGCTCGATCCGTGGGAGGAGCGTGCCCGGGATCCGACGCAAATCCGCCGCCGCCATAACGCGCACGCTGTTCCAGAAGCTGTCGGCGATTCAGGAGGCGCTCATCTTCGTGGTGCAGCCGCCCCCGGTCTCGGGAATCGGCAATGCCGGTGGCTTCCGCATGATGATCGAGGACCGCGCCGGCCTCGGGCCGCCGGCGCTGCAGGCGTCCGCGCTCGCCGTCATGGGCCGTGCCAATCAGACGCCGGGCCTCACGCAGGTCTTCACGCTGTTCGAGACCTCCACGCCGGAACTCTATCTCGACATCGACCGTGCCAAGGCGCAATTGCTCGGCGTCAGCGTTCCTGACGTCTTCAGCGCCCTGCAGGTCTTCATCGGCTCCATCTACGTCAACGATCTCAACCTGTTCGGCCGCACGTTCCGGGTGATGGCGCAGGCCGATGGGCCGTATCGGGCGAATCCCAGCGACATCCTCAAGCTGCGCGTGCGCAATTCGAAGCGGCGACACCGTGCCGCTCGGCTCTTTCACCACGGTGCGCAGCATCTCCGGCCCCTATCGGGTGCCACGCTACAATCTCTACCGCGCGGCCGAGATCGACGGCGCGGCCGCGCCCGGCTATTCCCAGGGCCAAGCGATCGACATGATGGAGACGATCGCGGCCGAGACGCTGCCGGACGGATTTTCCTATGAATGGACGACGCTCGCCTATCAGCAGATCAAGGCCGGGAACACCGCGGCGTTTGCTTTCGCGCTCGCCGTGGTATTCGTGTTCCTGGTGCTGGCGGCGCAGTACGAGAGCCTCACTTTGCCGCTCGCCGTCATCCTGATCGTGCCGATGTGCCTCGTCGCCTCCATCATCGGGGTGATCATGCGTGGCATGGACAACAACATCCTGACCCAGGTCGGCTTCGTGGTGCTGATCGGCCTCGCCGCCAAGAACGCCATTCTGATCGTGGAATTCGCGCGCCAGCTCGAGGACCAGGGCCGCGACCGCTTTGCGGCGGCGGTCGAGGCGGCGCGACTGCGATTGCGTCCGATCCTGATGACGTCGCTCGCGTTCATCTTTGGCGTGGTTCCGCTGGTGTGGGCGATCGGCGCTGGAGCGGAACTGCGTCAGGCGCTCGGCACGGCGGTATTTGCCGGCATGATCGGGGTGACGACCTTCGGCCTTATATTTACGCCGGTATTCTACGTAGTAACGCGATGGCTCGCGGGGCTTGCCGGTCGCCGCCGCGGACACGCGGCGCCGCAGCCGGCCGAGTAGGCGTCGGTCATTCGGCATTTGAGGGTTTAGCCGCCCCGCCGATATGCTATGCCGTTGCCGCGCCTCCCATGGCATCAAATCCGAACGGAGGGCTCATGACGGCGATCGCTGATACCGGCTCCGGCCAGTTCATCCGCTGGCACTACCTTGGCTATTGCGCGCTCGCGCTCGCCGTGATGACGGCGGCGATCATGAGTTCGCGACCACTGGTTCCTCAATTTCGTCCACGTCATGTCCGGCGTGCTGTGGACCGGGATCGACCTGTTCATGGGTTTCGTGATCGGGCCGATCCTGCGCCGCGTCGACGTGTCGGTGCGCCGGGAGATCATTATCAGGCTGGTGCCGAAGACCTTGTTCCTGATGCCGTCGCTCTCGATCATCACCGGAACCACCGGCTGGTATCTGGCGAAGGACCTCGGGTTTCTCGACCTGCCGTGGCCACAATTCGGTTGGGTGGTGGCGGCGCTGACCCTCGTGGTGCTGATGACGATCCAGGGCGTCGGCTACCTGCTGCCGACCAACCTGCGCGTCTGCTTCGAACTCCGCCGCCCCGACCCCGACTTCCCCAAGATCGGCAGCATGATGCGCAGCTTCTTCTTCGCCGTTGCGGCGCAGGGCATCATGCAGGTGTTGACCATCATCATCATGGCCCGTTTCGTAACGGGTCTGTAGGCCGCCCCGCGACGGCGGGCGCGCGTCCAGCCCGATTGGAGCGTTCATGCAACCGACCAAGTTCGGCATTTCGCAAGGCCTCACCCGCAAGGAGGATGACGCCCTCGTTCGCGGCAACGGGCGCTATGTTGCCGACATCGCGCCGCCGGGTATGTTGGCCGCGGTGGTGGTGCGTTCGCCCCACGCGCATGCGCGCTTTCGCATCACCGAGACCGCCGCGGCCCGTGCCCTACGTGGGGTCCACCTCGTGCTCACGGCGGCGGACGTGGCCGAACTCGGCAACCTTCCCTGCGTCGCCGTCCCGGAAGGCCTGACCGTCGACGCGCCGCCCTATCCGATCCTCGCCGGCGACGAGGTCCGCCACGTTGGCGATGCCGTCGCCTTCGTGGTGGCGGACACCGTCGAGCAGGCGCTGGATGCCGCAGAAGCGATTGCGATCGAATGGCATCCGCTGCCTCATGTGGTTTCCGCTGCTGCCGCGCTCAAACCCGGTGCGCCGCAAGTGTGGCCAGGACACCCCAACAACGTCGCGTTCAAGCAGACGCTGGGCGATGAGAAGAGCACCGCGCGCGCCTTCGCGGCGGCGGCGAAGACGGTCTCATTGACGGTCGTCAATCAGCGGCTTGTCACGAATTACATGGATACGCGTGCCGCGATTGCCGAATACGATGCCGCAACCGATCGGCTCACTTTGACGCTCGGCAGCCAGGGCGCGCACCTTTTGCGCGACCTTCTCAGCCAAGCGGTGCTCAAGATTCCGCCCCAGAAGCTGCGCGTCATCACGCCGGATGTGGGCGGTGGCTTCGGCACCAAGCTGTTTCCCTATCGCGAATACGCGCTGGTGGCGGTTGCGGCGAAGCACCTCGGCCGGCCGGTCAAATGGGTTGCCGACCGCACCGAGCATTTTCTTGGCGACACCCAGGGGCGCGACAACATCACCACCGCCAGGCTGGCGCTCGATGCCGACAATCGCTTCACCGCGCTAGCCATCGACATGATCTGTGACATGGGCGCGTACTTCTCCGCTTTCGCGCCTTACATTCCCTACGTCGGCGCCGTCATGCTGCCCGGCGTCTACGATTTTCCGACTTGCTCCATCGGCATCACGGCGACGTTCACCAACACGCTGCCG
Organism: uncultured Alphaproteobacteria bacterium; assembly: GCA_963747835.1. Classification (GTDB taxonomy): domain Bacteria; phylum Pseudomonadota; class Alphaproteobacteria; order Rhizobiales; family Xanthobacteraceae; genus JAJPKK01. The sequence goes on along the minus strand of CAVVGO010000007.1, from coordinate 228,812 downwards.
GTCGATGCCTATCGGGGCGCCGGCCGGCCCGAAGCCGCCTATCTGATCGAGCGGCTGGTGGACGTGGCCGCCCACGATCTCGGCGTGCCGGCGGAGGCGCTGCGGCGCAAGAATTTCATCAAGCCGAAGGCGATGCCCTACACGACGCCGACGGGCAAGGTCTACGATTCCGGCGACTTCGCGGGCCACATGGGACGCGCCCAGGACATCATCGACTGGAAGGGTTTTGGCCGGCGCGCTTCATCGTCGAAGAAGGCGCACAAGCTGCGCGGCATCGGGCTTGCGACCTATATCGAGGCATGCGGCAGCAATGGTCCGGACGCCGCGACCGTCCAGCTTGGTCGTGACGGCAACATCACCGTGCTGGCGGGGTCGCAATCGAGCGGGCAGGGCCACCAGACCGCCTATGCGCAACTCGTCGCCGAGCATCTCGACGTGCCGCCCGAGCGGGTCACCGTGATCCAGGGCGATACCGACCGGATCGCGACCGGAGCCGGCACCGGCGGGTCGAGCTCGATCACGTGCGGCGGCGCCTCGGTGGCGAGCGCCTCGCGCAAGCTCGCCGACAATCTCAAGGCGCTCGCCGCCAACGAGCTTGAAGCATCAGAGTCAGATTTGGAAATCGCGGACGGCAATATACGGATCGTCGGCACCGACCGCGCCGTGTCGTTTGCGGCAGTGGCGTCCTCCGCTCGGGCGAAGCCGGAACTTCTCGCCGTCACCGATTCGGTCGGACCGCCGCAGCCGACCTATCCGAACGGTACCCACATCGTTGAAGTCGAGATCGATCCGGATACCGGGCATACGGACATCCTGCGCTACGTGGTGGTCGACGATTTCGGCGTCACCCTCAACCCGTTGCTGCTCGCGGGCCAGGTTCACGGCGGCGCCGTCCAGGGGATCGGGCAGGCGATGATGGAGAATACCGTCTATGATTCCGACTTCGGCCAGCTCCTCACCGCGAGCCTGATGGACTACGCGCTGCCGCGCGCGAGTGACGCGCCCTCCTTCACGTTCGAGACCCGCAACGTCAGATGCACCACCAATCCGCTGGGCGTGAAGGGCGCCGGCGAAGCCGGGACGATCGGATCATCGCCGGCAGTCATGAATGCCATCGTCGATGCCCTCTATCGTGCCTATCGGATCCGCCATGTCGACATGCCGGCGACGCCGGAGCGGGTCTGGTCGGCGATCCGCGAAGGGCAGCGGATGCACACCCTGTAGGGTGCGAAGCCGCCGGGAGCGACGGCGCTCCAGGGCGTCAGGAGGCTGTGCTCACGGATTCGTGATAGGACGCTTTTCGCGCGCTCGTTTCATGGAGGGGTTGTCCCCAGCCCGCTTCCGCGCCGCAGCGTGCCGTGGCAATACCCGTGGGTTCGCGCCTGCGCGCGTACCCGCTGCGGGCCGCTCCGATGAATTTGCGCATCGCGATCTCGATCAAGCTCCTGTCGGTGCTGCTGTTCTCCGTCATGTCGGTACTGGTCCGATTCGTCGGCGAAACGGTGCCGCTCGGTCAGGTGGTGTTCTTTCGCAGCGTGTTCGCGATCGTCCCCGTCATGGTGATCTACGCGTGGCGCGGCGAGCTTGGCGCGGCCGTGCGCACCGGCCGGCCGCTCGGCCACATCACCCGCGGCCTGATCAGTGTCGCCAGCATGTACCTCAACTTCGCCTCGCTGGCGCGGCTGCCGCTGATCGACGCCACCGCCATCGGGTTTGCTTCCCCGCTCATCACGGTCGCGCTCGCAGCGCTCATTCTCAAGGAGCCGGTCCGCATCTATCGCTGGTCGGCGGTTGGGATCGGGTTTGCCGGCGTGATTGTCATGCTGTGGCCCTACCTCGACGTCACCGGGGTCGTGGCTGCCGGCTCGACCGCCAGCACGGTCGGGGCGATCTGCGCCATCACGGCGTGCTTCACCAATGCGGGCTCGGTCATTCAGACGCGCCGGCTCACCGACAGCGAAACCACGGCGTCGATCGTGTTCTATTTCTCCTTGATCTGCGCGCTCGCGGGCCTCGCCTCGCTGCCGTTCGCCTGGAGACAGCCGACCGCCGCGGAGTTGATCGCGCTGATCTCGATCGGGGTGATCGGCGGCCTGTCACACCTGTTGCTCACCGAAAGTTACCGCTACGCCCCGGCGTCGGTGGTGGCGCCGTTCGATTATGTCGCGTTGTTCTGGGCGTTCTTCTTCGGTTATATTTTGTTCGGAGAAATTCCGACTTATTTCGTCTATGCCGGCGCGGCCATCGTGGCGGGCTCGGGCCTGTTCGTGATCTGGCGCGAGCGCCAGCTTGGTCTCGCTGCGCGCAAGATTTCTTAGAGCATGATCCCAAAAAGTTGCAGACTTTTCGGACAAGATCATGCTCAGAATCAAAGGATTTAGAGCATGACCTCGAAAAGCTGCAGACTTTTCGGACAAGATCATTCTCAGAATCATAAGCGCGCCGAGGCTCAAAACGCCTTGAAGGTAATGATCGTTCGTGTGTCCTGGATTCCCGGGATGATCTGCACTTTCTCGTTGACGAAATGCCCGATATCGGTCCCCGGCTCGACGTAGAATTTCACCAGCAGATCGAACTCGCCGGCAGTCGAATAGATTTCCGAAGCGATCTCGGCATCGGCCAGCGCATTGGCGACCGCATAGGACTTGCCGAGCTGGCATTTGATCTGAATGAAAAACGGGATCACGCGCATCTCCCTGCCGGACGAAAGCCGTTCAATCCAGCAAAATCGCGCAGGGTTGACAAGCGTTTCGCGAGCGGCGGAACCATCGCGGCGGTTTGCCTTGTATAGTGCACTGAGGCTCGCTTCGCGGGGGCTGCGGTCGCGGCCCGGCGGATGACCGAAAGGGAACGAGGACATGCGCCTTCAATTCGTTGGCAGCGGCGATGCATTCGGCTCCGGCGGCCGCTTCAACACCTGCCTGCACGTGATCGGTCGCGACGCCAACTTCCTCATCGACTGCGGCGCCTCCTCGCTGATCGCGATGAAGCGGCTCGGCATCGATCGCAATGCGGTCGACATGATTCTGCTCACGCATTTCCATGCCGACCATTGCGGCGGCGTACCGTTCTTCATGCTCGACGCGCAGTTCGTGGCAAGGCGCACGCGCCCGCTCACCATCGCGGGGCCGGCGCCGCTGAGGGAGTGGTTTCCCCGCCTGATGGAAACGGCGTTCGCCGGCTCCTCGCGCACGGTGCAGAAGTTCGACGTATCGCTGGTCGAGCTGTCGCCCGAAGATCCTGGCGCTTCCAGAATGCCGAAATCCGAGCCGCGTTGGTACGCCACGGCGCGCCGCCCCAGTCCTATCACGGCTATCGGATTACGATCGACGGCAAGGTCCTCGCCTTCAGCGGCGATACCGAATGGACCGACAGCCTGATCGATCTCGGCCGCGATGCGGACCTGTTCGTGTCGGAGTCCTACGTGTACGACAAGCCGGTGCCGCTGCACCTCACCTACCGGCAATTGGTCGAAAAGCTGCCCCTGATCCGGCCGAAGCGGCTGATCATCACCCATATGAGTGAGGATATGCTCGGCCGCGGCGCCGCCATCACGCACGAGACCGCCACCGACGGAATGATCGTCGAGATTTGATGCGCGGAGCACCCGACGCGCCCGTCGGCGGCCCCGGCTTCGGAGCCCGCGCCGATTCAATCGAGCCTGATTCCGGCGTCGCGGATCACCTTGGTCCACACGTCGAATTCCGACTTGACGAACTTGTCGGTTTCGGCGGGCGGCATCTGCATCAGTTCGCCGCCGCTCTTTTCGAACTGGTCCTTGAGGTCGGCGGCGGCAATGCGGGTCTCCTGGCGCAGGCGGGCGAGGATTTCGGGCGGCGTGCGGGCGGGCGCGAACAGGCCGATCCAGGATTCGATCCCAAGCCCTGGAAGGCCGGCCTCCGTCATGGTCGGCAGGCTGGGCAGCGCAGGGTAGCGCCGCGGCGCCAGCAACGCGACGCCGCGGACCTTGCGGGCGGTGACATAGGGCAGCGCCGCCGCCGCGGAATCGAACAGAAGGTCGACGCGGCCCGCCAGCAAATCCGGATAGGCCGCCTGGGTGGTGCGATACGGCACTTCCACGATGGTGGTTCCAGTCAGCTTCATGAAGGCGGCACCGACGATCTGCTGGCCGCTGCCGAGGCCCGCATGCGCGATCGTCATCTTGCCCGGGCTCTGCCGCGCATAGCTGATGATCTCGGGAAGCGTTTTCTGCGGCAGCTCGTCGCGCGCCACCATGACGTAGGGAAACGAGTACACGATCGCGATGGCGGCGAAGTCGTCGGGCTCGTAGGGCACCTTCTGATAGAGCCCGAAATTGAACACGATGTTGCTCAAGCCGCCGACCACCAGCGTATAGCCGTCGGCAGGCGACGCCGCAGCGGCCTGGGTGCCGACCAGGGTTCCGGCGCCGGTACGATTTTCCACGAAGAATGGTTGTCCGAACTGCGCGGACAGCCGGTTGGCCAGCAGGCGGCCGATCAAGTCATAAGAGCCGCCCGGGCCAATCGGCACGATGATCCGCACCGGCCGATCCGGGTAGGTCTCGGCGCATACGCTGCCGTGCAACGCCAGTGCCGTAGCGGCGGTAAATGCAAAAGTGCGGAACGGCACGGACTGTCTCAGCTTCCCGGCTATTACTTCGATGCCAGCATACCCGGCCCGGCGCCGCAGTGGAACCACGAACAATTCATAACTGCCTCCGCGGTGTGGCCGCCGCCGGCCCATGAGGTGCCGCCGCGCACTGTACCCACAGCCCAGGCCTACGACCCATCCACTGGATCGCCCGGCTTTGACCGGGCGATCCAGCAACCCCTGACATCGCTTATAGTTCAAGCTGCGGGTTGCTGGATTCCCGCTTTCGCGGGAATGCCAGGTCGTCTTTTTTTGTGGTCGGTCATACGATATGTCTCAGCCGCCGGTGAGCCCTATCTCGTGGTCAGGCGGCCTGTATAGTCGATCAGAAAGTCCTTGATCTCCCGTCGGACCTTGCTGAGTTCCGTCAAGGTTTCCTGGCCTTCGCTGCCCATGACCAGAATAGGCTCAGTCTTGATCACCTTGGAATAGTCCGCCAGGAACTGGGGATCGTTCCATAGATCGACGAATGAGGATCGCATCACCTCCAACGACTTGCCGGACGCCTTCGGCGGCATCATGGCGACCCGGAACATTGCCAGCAGCGGGTCGCTGGCTGCGCGCAGCACCTCATAGTCGAAATTGCCGGACAGCGCTTTGCCGGGATGGACGGTTGCATAAAACTCCTCGAACGTCGGTAAGTCCGGAAGAGCCCGGCTGCGCGGATGTGTGCCGTTGCCGGCGCGCGGCGCCAGTTGCCACAGCGGAATGACGATGTTGCCCATGGTGGGCTCGACCGAGCCGCGCCAGCCCGAAAGCGATGAATTGGCCAGTTGTCCGATGTTTTGCAGGATCGCGGTTTCGACTTCCTTCAATCCGCGATAGGCCGGTATCGGCTGGTATTTCAGCCCGAGGACATCGAGCATGAGCGCTTGAACGATGGTGTTGCTGTTCTGGACGTTGAGCGAGAGCGCCTTGAACTCCTTCGTCTTCATCACGTCGGTCGCGACATTGAGGCCGGGCGGGGTGTCCTTGCGCATGTAGACCACCAGCGGACACTCGACGCCGGCGATCACCACGAAATCGGAATAGTTGGTGCGGATCGCCGGGTTCCCGACAAGCTGGGCAATGGTGTCCGGCGTGAAGAAACCGATCGTCTCGCCGTTGGGCGCGGCCTCGCCGAGCTGATTGCTGCCGATCAGGCCGCCGGCGCCGCCGACATTTTTGACCACGACGTTCGGGCGGCCTGGGATATGCGCGGGCAGATGCTGCGCGATGATGCGGCCCTCGATATCGGTCGGGCCGCCGGCCGGATAGTTGACGATCATGGTGATCGTCTTGCCCTTGTAGAACTGAGCCCCGGCGCTTCCCGGGCAGGGGGCGGCAAGCGCCGTCAGCAAGGCGGCAATCAGCATTTTCCGCGTCATGGATCGTTCCCTCTCGCGGTTGCGCTCCGTCATTCGATTGAACAGTATGACCCATCTCGCGGCGCGATGTAACGGAGCATGTCCTTGTCGTATTCCGGCCACTACCCCATCGAAGGTCGCGCCGGGGAAATCGAGCGGCTGCTCACCCAAAGTGCCGCCATGGCGCCTGACACCAGGGTTATGCTCGATCTCATCGGTGTGAGCGACGGATGGTCGTGCCTTGACGTCGGATGCGGCCCCGGCGGCATCACCGGCCTCCTGAGTGAATGCGTGGGCGCGCGCGGGCACGTGATCGGTCTCGATAAGGATGCTCGATTTCTGGAGTACGCGCGCAGCGGCGCGCCGGCGAATGTCGAGTTCCGCCAGGGCGACGCCTATGGATCGGATTTGCCGGCCGGAAGTTTTGATCTGGTCCACATGCGCTTCGTCGCAAGCACGGCTGGCGATCCGGAGCGTCTGCTCCAGGAGGCGATCCGTCTGGCGCGCCCGGGTGGTATTGTTGCGTTGCAGGAACCCGACGCGTCGACTCTCAATTGCTATCCTCCGCACCCCGCCTGGGAGCGGCTTAAGGCCGCGTTGATCGGGGCATTCAGCGGCGTCGGGTCCGACTTGCAGTTGGCGCGGCGTCTCTATGCGGTGATGCGGCGGGCGGGCCTGGAAGATGTGCAGTATCGGCTGTTCCTGATCGGGGTTCGCTCCATCGACCCGATGGTCGATTATCTGCCCTCCACGATCGAATCGCTGCGCGGCACAGTGATCAAGCTCGGGCTGATGACCGAGGCAGAATTTCCGCAGGTTGTCGCGGAGTGCCGCAACCACCTGGGCAATCCCGAGATGACGTTCACCATGTACACGGTCGCCCAGGTCTGGGGCCGCAAGGCGCGCTAGGCATGGAACAACTTGACCTGCGCCTCTACGCCATCGTCGATCCGGAGAATACCGGCGGTCACGACCTCATCGATCTCGCCCGCGCGGTCGCGGCCGGCGGTGCGACGCTGGTGCAACTGCGCGACAAGATGAGCGATACCGCCCACATGATCGAAGCGGCGCGTGCGCTCAAGGCCGCGTTGGCGCCGTTCGGCGTGCCGCTCATCGTCAACGACCGCATCGACGTGGCAATCGCCGCGGATGCGGATGGCGTGCATGTCGGCCAGGACGACATGGCGGTGGAGGAGGCGCGTGGCCGGCTCGGGCCGGCGCCGTTCCTCGGCCTGTCGATCCGCACCGTCGAGCAGGCCGCCGCGGCGCCGCTGGGGCTCCTCGATTACGTCGGGATCGGCGGCGTCTATGGCACCACCTCAAAGGCAGGCGGCAAATCCCCGATCGGTCTCGACGGCCTGCGCCGGGTCGTCCGGGTGTTCCGCGATCGCATCGGCAATTTTCCGACTTGCGGCATTGCCGGCATCACGGCCCGGAACGCCGAGCCGGTGATCGCGGCGGGCGCGGATGGCGTCTCCGTCATCTCGGCCTTGTCGCACAACCCCGATCCGGCAGCCGCCGCCCGCGAGCTGCGCACCGTGATTGACACCGCGCTGCTGAAATACGCCCCGAAGGTGCCGGCGGTCGGCGCCCATGGGCACGGGATCGAGCCGTGACGCAGCGCCCCAGGACACCGATCGCCGTCACCATCGCGGGCTCGGATTCGAGCGGCGGCGCCGGCATCCAGGCCGACCTCAAGACGTTTTCGGCGCTCGGCGTCTACGGGGCGTCGGTGATCACCGCGTTGACGGCCCAGAACACCACGGGCGTCACCGCTATCCACAACGTGCCGGCCGCTTTCGTCACCGCCCAGATGGACGCTGTGTTCTCGGATCTCGCCGTCGGCGCCGTCAAGATCGGCATGCTCGGCAACGCCGCCGTTATCGCGGCGGTCGCGGCCGGCCTGGAGCGCCACCGGCAGACCAACGTGGTCCTCGACCCCGTCATGGTGGCGACATCGGGCGACCGGCTGCTCGCGCCCGATGCCGTCGCAGCCTTGCGTGCCGTGCTGCTGCCCCGCGCGCTCGTTATCACGCCGAACCTGCCCGAGGCGGCGACGCTGCTCGACGAGCCCGAAGCCGCCGACGAGGCCGCCATGCGGCACCAGGCCGATCGCCTGCTCGCGCTCGGCGCCGGGGCCGTGCTGTTGAAGGGCGGCCATGCGATTGGCCCCGAGAGTACCGACATTCTGGTCACCCCCGGCGGGACGCTGCGGTTCGCCGCCGCCCGCATCGCGACCCGCAACACCCACGGCACCGGCTGCACGCTCTCCGCCGCCATCGCGGCCGGCCTTGCCATGGGTCGGGAATTGACTGAAGCAGTGACCGGCGCCAAGGAATACGTCACCGCCGCGATCGCGGCCGCCGACCGCCTCGGGATCGGCGCCGGCCACGGCCCGGTGCATCATTTTCACAAGTGGTGGTGAGCGCGCGGACTGGGCCTTGTCAGGCCGTGGCCGCGGTTGGCCGCCTTATGGGCCGCCCGGCTTGCCCCATGGTCCGGCTGGTCCGGTGCCGGCGTCCGTCGGCGCTGCCGGCGGGGCGCCCAGATCGATGGGCGGCCGGTCGGGCAGGAACGGGCGCTGCGATGGTGGCGCCGGGACCGGCACCGGAGCCGGGCTCGGCACATGACCCCAGGGGCCGTCGGCGGGCTGGGGCTGACCGACGGGCGGCGGCTGATCGGCGCTGGGGCCCCAGGGACCTTGCGGTTCCGAGACCGGCGGCGCGTCAAGCTGCGGCTGGTCGTCCGGTCCGGGCAGCGCGATCGGGCCGGGATCGTGTCCGCCCATCAAGTCGACCAGCTTCTTGATGCGCGCCTCGATCGGCGGATGCGTCGAGAACAGGTCGGTGAATTCCTCGCGCGGATTGTCGATGCACATTTCCATCACGGCGGAGGTGGCGCCGTGAAGTTCGCCGCGGCCTTCGATCTTGCGCAGCGCCGTGATCATCGCGTCCGGATTCTTGGTGAGTTCGACCGAGCCCGCGTCGGCGAGATATTCGCGCGAGCGCGACAATGCGAACCGGATCATGTTGGACAGAAGCCACGCGACCGCCACCAGCACGACCGCGATGAGAATGGCGATGAAGTTGCCGCCCTTGCCGCGGTCGTTGTTGCTTCCGCCACCTCCTCCCGAGCGCCGCCCGCCCCAACCGCCGTAGAACCACAGCCGGAAGAACATCTCGGCGAAGAACGCGATGCCGCCCGCCATGATCACGGCGACCACCAGCATGCGTACGTCGCCGTTGCGGATGTGGGTCAGCTCATGGCCGAGCACGGCTTCGACCTCGGCGTCGTCGAGCCGGTCCAGCAGGGCCGACGTCACCGTGATGGAATATTGCTTCTCGTTCATCCCGGTGGCGAAGGCGTTGAGCGCGTCGCTCTCCATCACCTTGAGCTTGGGCATGGTGATGCCGCGGGAGATGCAGAGATTCTCCAGCAGATTGTAGAGACGCGGCTCCTCGGCGCGGGTCACCTCGCGCGCGCCGGTCAGGCCGTCAATCATCGACTGGTGGAAATAATACGCAATGACGATCCACACCACGGTGCCGATGGTGGCGATCGGAGCGGCGGCGATGAGATCGGTCCACGCCTTGCGCAGCAGAAATTGCAGCGACGCGTTATACGACATCGCTTCGGCGACCAACGCGCCCGCATAGACCATCAGGTACACAAGCAGAAACAGGCCCGCGAGCAGCAGGATCGAACGGCGCTTGTTCGATTCGATGTGGCTGTAAAGCCCGTAGGCTGCCATGGCTTGCGCTCGGTATGCACTCAGTTGACGTTGAGGGTTGTGACGCTAACGATTCATGCCTCTTCAGTGTCATGCCACGCGAAAGCGGGGCATCCAGTAACCACCGGCCAACCGATGAGAAGAGGCCGTGCCTCATGCGAAGCTGCGTGGGTACTGGATCGCCCGGTCAAGGCCGGGCGATGACAATATTGGAAATCAAAACTTGGAACGACACCATTAGAACTTCACCTGCGGCACTTCCTGGACGGTCTTGCGGTCATCGCCGAGATCGAAGAACTGCCGCGGAGCGAAGCCCAGCATCGCGGCGAACAGCGCCGCCGGGAACTGCTGGATGCGGGCGTTGTATTCGCTCACCGCATTGTTGAAGAAACGCCGTGCCGCCGCGAGCTTGTTCTCGATGTCGGTGAGCTGCGCCTGCAATTGCTGGAAATTGGCGTTGGCCTTGAGGTCCGGATAAGCCTCGGAGAGCGCGATCAGCTTGCCCAGTACGCCGGAGAGTTGCTGCTCGGCGGCGGCCTGGGCCTGCGGCCCCTGGGCACTGATGGCGGCGCCGCGCGCCTGGACGACGGCTTCGAGCGTGCCGCGCTCGTGGCTGGCGTAACCCTTCACGGTCTCGACCAGGTTGGGAATGAGATCGTGGCGCTGGCGGAGCTGGACGTCGATGTCGGCGAAGGCCTGACTGACGCGCTGGCCCATCGCAACCAGGCCGTTGTAGACGCTGATGACCCACAGCGCGACCACAACGATCACGCCGATGACGATCCAGCCCGTAGTGGACATGATGTACTCCCGGATTAAAAGACAATCGCCCGCTGCGGCCGCGGGGCAATTCGCGCGGGATCATAGTGGCATGCCGGCCAAAAATCGCGCCCTATTTGTCGCACCGCGGCGGCAGAAGGTTCAACCGCCGGAAGCTTCAACGCACCACGTCTTCGCCCCAGCGCCATGATCGCCGCTGCCGCCAGGCCTCGGCGTCCCGTCGTGCGGCGGCATCGACCACAAGCCCGTCGCCGGTGCAGAGCTTGGACGTGATCGCACTCTTGGTGATCTGCGGCGGCGCCAGCACGCGGGCATCAATTCGGTGCGGCGCACCGCGCATTACCGCCACGTAGGAGAATTTCTCATCCTCGAACGGCACCGTGGCGCCCTTGACGCGCAGATGATCGCGCGAGCGCGGCAGCCGCTTGGCGAAGTGGCACCAGTCCGGCGCGGTCAGCGGGCACGCGCGGTCGTGCGGGCACGGCGCCGCGACGTGCGCCCCAGCTGCAATGAGAGCGGTGCGCATCGCCATGATCCGGGCATAGCCGGCGGGCGTGCCCGGCTCGATGACGGCAAGCGCGCCGGTGGTCACTGCCCACAGTGCCGCGGTGAAGCGTGTCAATTCGCCCGGCGGCATCTCGCCGGCCGAATAGCTTGCGACGACGAGGTCGGCGGGCGCGGCGCCGTCCATGAGGGCGAGCGCGTTGCCATGCCGGTAGTCCGCGTTGCGCAGCGCCACGCTGTCGGCGTCCGCCATCAACGTCAGGCCGAGATCGCGCAACGCCGCGTTCGCGTCGATCAGGCTTACGCCCTCAAGGCTCGCAAACACCCCTGCCGCCGCAAATGCCGCCGTGCCGGGGCCGGCGCCGACATCCAGCATGGTGCGCGGCGCGAACGCCGGGAGCACGTCACGCAGCGCGTCGAACACCGCGACGGCCGCCGCATAGGTGGCGGGCAGGCGCGTGAACGCATAGGCGAGCGCATCAGCGCGTGTGGTGATCGCCCGCGAGCCGCCGCCGGCCCGATAGATGTCCGATTGCGCCGCCGCGCGCACCCCGATCGCATTGCGCGACACCCCGTGAGTAAGCTTGTCGAGAGCGCCGCGCAGATCCGGCGGCAGGTCGGGGGACGTTGACATCGCGACATTATCTCGCGAACGGGCATCTCGCAAACGGGCTGTGCATCTCGGAACGCCGGTTCTGAAATCGCGCGTGCGCCGCTACGCCGCGGTGTCGCGTATCCGCACCGCGCCTTCGAGATCGACCGAGACCAGTTGCGACACGCCGCGCTCCGCCATGGTGACGCCGAACAGGCGGTCCATGCGGGCCATGGTGATCGGGTTGTGGGTGATGATGATGAAGCGGGTGTCGGTCGACTTCGTCATTTCGTTGAGGAGGTCGCAGAACCGGTCGACATTGTGATCGTCGAGCGGCGCGTCGACCTCGTCGAGCACGCAGATCGGCGCCGGGTTGGTGAGGAACACCGCGAAGATGAGCGCGAGCGCGGTCAGCGCCTGCTCGCCGCCCGACAACAGCGACAGCGTCGCCGGCTTCTTGCCCGGCGGCTTGGCGAGGATTTCGAGCCCGGCTTCGAGCGGGTCGTCGTTCTCGATCAGTTGGAGTTCCGCATTGCCGCCGCCGAACAGTTCGGCGAACAGCCGCTGAAAATGCGCGTTCACCACCTCGAACGAGGCGAGCAGCCGCTCGCGCGCCTCGCGATTGAGGCTCTGGATGCCCTGGCGCAGCCGCTTGATCGCTTCGACGAGATCGTCGCGCTCGGAGATGAGGGTCGTGTGCTGGGCCTCGACCTCGCGCAATTCCTCGTCGGCGCGCAGGTTGACGGCGCCGAGCCGCTCGCGGTCGCGCTTGAATTTGTCAAGCTCGGTTTCGATCTCTGCGATGGCGGGGAGCGGCGTGCCGGCCTCGAACCCGGCCAGCACCGCGAGCGCCTCCGGCTCGGTCTCGAGGATTTCGCGGATTTCGGCGGCGAGATCGGCGAGGCGCCGTTTCACGCCCTGATGGCGCTCTTCGGCGCGCCCGGCGGCCTCGCGCGCCGCCGACAGTGCCTCGAGTGCGGCTCGCGCCTCACGATCGGCCGCGGCGAGCGCGTTCTCGCCAGCGGCGAGGCGGTCGGCGGCGGCGCGGCGCTGCGCTTCGGCGGCCTCGATATCGCCGATCAGGGCCCGGCGCTTGGCCTCGAACGCAATCGGCGCGTCGGCCAAGCTTTCGTGCTCGGTCTTGGTTTCGGCAAGCCGCGCCTCGATGGTGGCGAGTTGCGCGGCGGCGCCGTCGCGGCGTCCGCTCCAGGCCGCGGCCTCGGATGCGATCGCGGCGAGCCGGCGTTGGGCCAGCTCGATTTCGCGGGCCAGCGCCTGCGCTTCGGCGCGCACTTCGGCGAGACGGCCGCGCTCGTCGGCGACCTTGGCCCGGGTCGCCGCGAGGCTCGCTTCGAGGTCGGCCGAGGGCGGCAGTTGCTCGCGCGCCGCGACGGCCGCGGCGTGGGCCGCCTCGGCCTCCGCCATCGTACCGGTGAGGCGCGCCTGCGCCTCCGCGAGCGCCGAGCGGCGCGAGGTGATGCGGTGCAGTTCGCGCTCGGCGGCGGCGTGGCGGTCGCGCGCGGCGTCGGCCTCGTGCTGCAGGTCGCGCCAGCGCACCCGCGCGGCGTTCTCAGCGTCGCGGGTGGCGGTGACGTCCGTCTCGGCCGCCGCGACCGCATTGCCGCGCGCGTCGAGGTCGGCGCGCACGACGCGCAGCTCCGCCTCGATGTCGGCGAGGCGGTTGCGGCCGGCGAGGCGGCGGGCGGCGCCGGTCGGGGCGTGGGCCGCGACCGAAAAGCCATCCCAGCGCCACAAGTCGCCGTCCTGCGACACCAGGCGCTGGCCGGGCTTGAGTTCGCCGGCGAGGCGCGCGCCGTCGGCGCGGGACACCACCCCGATCTGGGCGAGCCGCCGCGCCATGGCGTCGGGCGCCGCGCTGATGAAGGCCGTGAGCGGCTGAACGCCGGCCGGGAGGGCCGGATCGGCCGGATCGCCTGGCGTGCCACCCCAATGCATTGGGGCGGTCGGCTCGACCGGGGCGTCGAGATCGTCGCCCAGTGCCGCCCCGAGCGCGGTCTCGTAACCCTTTTCCACGGTGAGGAGGTCGATCACCGGCGGCCACAGCTTCTTGTTGTCCACATGCAATACGCGGGCGAGGGTCTTGGCCTCGGTGTCGAGCCGGTGGGCGCTGCGCTGCGCTTCATCGAATGGCTGCCGCGCGACGTCGAGCGCCTGGCGCGCGCCCGACTGGGCCGCCTCGGCGCGCATCGCGTCGGCTTCCGCCGCATTGACGGCGGCCTGCGCTGCCGTGGCCGCCGCCGCGAGGGCGTCGAGATCGACCGCGCGGGCGGCGTCGGCCATCAAGGTGTCGAGTTCCGCCGTGACGGCGCGAAGCTCACTCTCGACCCGGCCCCGGCGCGCCGCGTTGTCGCGTATGGCGGAGTCGAGCTGGGTGCGCCGCGCGGTGAGGTCAGCAAGCGCCGCGGTCTCGTCGGCGAAGGTCTTTTCGGTGGTGGCGAGCGCGGCATCGGCGGCACCGACCCGCTCCTCGACGCCGGCGCGGCGCTCCGCGCCGGCGGCCGCCTCGCGCGTGAGCGTTTCCCGCTCGGCGTCAAGTTTTGCGAGCGCGGTTTCGGCGTCGGCCGACTGCTTGCGCTCGCGCTCGATGTCGTCGCCGAGCTGCACCAGGCGGCGCGCGAGCTCGGCGATGCGCTCCTTGGCGCGCGCCTCCTCGCGTTCGAGCGCCTCGCGGGCGAGGGTGAGGCGCGCCAGCACGGCCGCGGCGGCGGCTTCGCCGTCGCGCAGCGCCGGCAAGTTCGGCCGCCGCAACCGCCTGACGGGTGGCGGTTTCGGCCTGGGCCACGGTGCGCTCCGCGACGTCGCGGGTGCAAGTCTCGTGGGACTGGCCGCCGCCTCGACCTCGTTCCTTGCCTCGATGACGCGCAGGTGGAACAGCGCCGCCTCGGCCTTGCGGATGTTCTGCGATAAGTTGCGATAGCGCACCGCTTGGCGCGCCTGCCGCTTGAGCGCATCGATCTGGGCGGCAAGCTGGCCGATGACGTCTTCGAGCCGCGCCAGGTTCTGTTCGGCCGCGCGCAACCGCAACTCGGCCTCGTGGCGCCGCGCGTGCAGGCCGGAAATGCCGGCCGCCTCTTCCAGCACCCGGCGCCGCTGGTCGGGCCTCGCCTGGATGATCTCGCCGATGCGCCCCTGGTGGACGAGCGCCGGCGAGCGCGAACCGGTCGAAGCGTCGGCGAACAGGATCTGGATATCCCGCGCCCGCACCTCGCGCCCGTTGAGCCGGTAGGTCGAGCCCTGGTCGCGCTCGATCCGGCGCGACACTTCAAGCGTGTCCTCGTCGTTGAACTGGGCCGGCGCGGTGCGGGTCGCTGTTGTCGATCGCCATCGCGACTTCGGCGTAGTTGCGCGCCGGGCGGCCGTTGTTGCCGGAGAAGATGACGTCGTCCATGCCGGCCGCGCGCATCGCCTTGTGCGACGCCTCGCCCATCACCCAGCGCAGCGCCTCGACGAGGTTCGACTTACCGCAGCCGTTCGGCCCGACCACTCCGGTCAAGCCGGGCTCGATCAGGAAATCGGTGGGCTCGACGAAGGATTTGAAACCGATGAGGCGCAACCGCGTGAGCTTCATAGATTGTATTCCCCACACGCCGCGACGTGACGATTGGCTCGCCTGATCGAATTGGGTTCCGCTCCCGGGCGATGGCCGCGAGAATCGATGGCTAGGTACAGCATCGCCCGGACAATGGATAGGGTAGCGGCGGTCGGCAACCCGGTAGGGGCGCTTTTCCAAAGCTAGTTGCAGCACAAATAAAGCTGTGGGTTTCTTGCAAAATCACGCTGCGCACGATGCGCCAGGGTGTTGCGCCCGGATTCGGTCACATCGATTCGCGTCATGCCCGTGGTTGTCGTTCCGGGGCGTCGTGAAACGACGAGCCCGGAACCATAACCCCGCTTCTCTCCGCATAATTCCCGAACGTGGTTATGGACTTCGCGCCCGCGCGCAAACGCGCGTCCCGGAATGACGATGCCGCGTTGCCCCCGTCAGCTCTTGATCAACGGTGCAAGGATCTTGTCGAATTCGTCCATCGACATCGCCCCGGCGTGCCTTTCCCCGTTGATGAAGAAGGTCGGGGTCGAAATCGACCTTGAACTTCTGCGTGCCGCGATCGCGCATCTGCTGGACCTTGTTGAGCAACGCGGTGTCGTTGATGCAGGCCTCGAAGCTCTGCTGGGTGAAGCCGGCTTGCTTGGCGATGGCCATCAGCGGCGGGATCGGCTCCTTCACCGCCCATTTCTGCTGTTGCGCGAACATGGTCTCGATCAGCGGGTTGTACTTGTCCGGCCCGGCGCATCGCGCCACCATGAACGCCGCCGCCGCCAGCCGGTCGAGCGGATATTCGCGCATGATGTACCGCACCTTGCCGGTATCGATGTACTTCTCTTTCAGCTTCGGAAAGGTCTGAACCTCGAAGGCCGCGCAGTGCGGGCAGGTCATCGAAGCATATTCGATAATGGTCACGGGCGCGTTTTCGGCGCCCAACGGGATATCGTCGAGCGGCCCTTTGGCCTCCAATTCGAGCACCGAGAATGTCTGCGCCTGCGCGCTGCCGCCGCGCCGCCCGAACAGGTCGAAGACGCCAATGGACCCGAGCGCGCTGAGCGCAAGCACGGACGCGGTGCTCATAATGACGGTACGACGGGTAATCATCGCAGTCGGTCTCCGTTTGCCCATTTCACATAATAGCAGTTCTCATGACCGTCGGTAGCGCTTTTGGAGCTGCGCGGCAATGTCGCGGCCGGCCGCAGCAGCGTCCTTCACGCGCGTTTGATGGCCGCCCCGAGGCGACCGAGCGCGGTGCGCAACCGGTCGTCGGTAATGCCGGTCAACTCCGCCGCCATCGCGGCGGCCAAAAGCTCGTCGATCTTGGGCCGCTCCGGCTTGCGGGCGCGGCGGGTGAGCGGAGCCTGGCGCAATGCGATGCCGGCAACCGCCTGCCAGCCGAAATAGCGATTGACCCGTTCGACGATCACCGCCGAAAGATGCTGGATCTCGATGGCCGCCGGCCCCTCGACCCGCAGCACCAGGGTTGCCGGCACGGCGTCCTCGGGGTCGCGGCTGCGAATCCAGTTCATCCGGATCGGTTCCGCATGGGCCGCGATTTCGGCCCCCACGATATCGTCCCAATGGGTCACGATCTCGCTCGACGCAAAGCCCTGGCGCGCGAACGCATCGGCGAGGAATTTGCCGACCAGGTCAGCCAGAGGCTTCGGCCCGGAGCGCTTCTCGTAGCGCCGGTTCTCGCCCCGTTTATTCTCATTTGCCTTGTGCTCGTCTGGCTTGTTCATGACGAAAGGGTCTGCCACATCGGTGGACCATGACGGTAGCAGGCAGGACCGGAAACAAAAAGGACGGCGCCCCGAGGCCGGGAAGTATTTCTCCGCGCCGGGGTCCGCCGTCCCGACCATCGGCAGTTCAACCGGGCCGACTTCCCAAATCGGCCGATCTGCTGGCTTGGTACGACCGCCATCGCCGCACGCTGCCGTGGCGGGCGCCACCGGGCCGGACCACCGATCCTTATAACGTGTGGCTGTCCGAGATTATGCTCCAGCAGACTACCGTCACCGCCGTCATTCCGTATTACCTGAAGTTCCTCACGCGGTTCCCGACCGTGACGGCGTTGGCCGAGGCCGACATCGAGGATGTGCTGAAGCTTTGGGCGGGGCTCGGCTACTATGCGCGGGCTCGCAACCTCCACGCCTGCGCCCGCGCGGTCGCGGCGCGCCAGGGCGAGTTTCCGGATCGCGAGGAAGACCTCCTCGAACTGCCGGGGATCGGGCGTTATACGGCGGCGGCCATCGCGGCGATCGCGTTCGACCGCCGGGCGAGCGCGGTCGACGGCAATGTCGAGCGGGTGGTGGCGCGCCTGTTCGCGGTCGAGGACGAATTGCCGGACGCAAAGCCCGCGATCCGGGCCTTGGCCGAGCGGCTGGTGCCGGCGCGCCGGGCCGGCGATTTCGCCCAGGCCATGATGGACCTCGGCGCCACCATCTGCACCCCGAAGGCGCCGGCTTGCGCGGTGTGCCCGTTCGTCGGCGCCTGCGCGGCGCAGGCGCGCGGCGATCCCGCGCGCTTTCCGCGCAAGGCCAAAAAGCGCGAGGGGCGGCTGCGCCGCGGCGCCGCCTATGTGGCAATCCGCGCCGATGGTCATGTGCTGGTGCGCCGCCGCCCCGCCAAGGGCCTGCTCGGCGGCATGACCGAAGTGCCGACCTCGGATTGGGTCGGAGACTTCGATAACGCGCAGGCGCTGGCCCAGGCTCCGTGTTTCGAATTCTCGCGCGCTGGGTCCGCGCGCGACAAGTCCCCGCAGCGCGGCGACGTTTCATGGCGGCGGATCCCCGGCGTCGTCATTCACGTGTTCACCCATTTTCCGCTCGAACTGACGGTGTTCACCGTGCGCCTGCCGGATACCGCGCAGGCTCCCGACGGCATGCGCTGGTTGGCACCCGAGGATATCGCCGGCGCCGCGCTGCCGAGCCTGATGCGCAAGGTGCTGGCTCACGCACGGATCGCGCAACCCCGGACAGACTGAGCGCGCCGGAGAATCCGGGCCACAAGCCAGCACAGGCCCGCGTTGATTCGAGAACGCCGCGAAACCAAACTTTATCTACATTTGCGCGATGCTTTTGGTGTAATGACCCGATCACATTAGGAAGCGATGGTGCCGGCACTTTAACCGGGAGACCCGCCCATGGTCCGATCAGGCTCGTTCGCGGCGGCCTTGTGCCTCTTCGCCGGAGTTGCGGCCGCCCAACCCGCTCAAACCGCAAACGATCCGACGACGCAAATTTTCTTGTCGCAACTCGGGCAGGGCTCCAATCTCGCTCGGTTTGTCGAAGCGCTGCGCCAGGAGTTTCGCCAGCTCGATGCCAACCTCGACGGCGACCTGACGGCAGCCGACGCCGAACTGCACGAGAGCATCGCCCGCGCCCAGATGCGCGCAACAATCGCGGCGGCCATTTTGTTTGCCGATCTCAAGGGCGACGGCTTGGTGACCCCGAGCGAGCTGCGCCAGGTCCTGCGATATCAGCAGCGCATGAACGCGGCCCAGCCGACGACGCTCGAGGCTATCGAGACCGAGGTGCGCGAATTGATGGCCGCGGCTGACAAGGATGGCGACGGACGCATCAGCGTTGCCGAAGCACTTGCAATATCGTCCCTGCCGAGGACCTTGCTGAGATTCGGCAATCCGCTGCTCGCCGCCGGCCAAGCCGCCAATCCGCTCGCCACCCAGGTCAGGCAACTCCTCGCCGCCGACCCCGACGGCGACGGCAAGGTTACGCTCGCCGAATTCGAAGCGGCCGGCGCCGCGCTGTTTCGCAAGGTCGACATCGACGGCAACGGCACCGTCTCCCAGGAGGAGCTCAACGACTTTCGCCGCCGCGAAGCCGACGCCGCACGCGAGCGCACCGAGGCCGCGGCGCACGCGGAATGCGCCATGCCGAAGGCATCCGAGGCCGCGAAGGTCGTCGTGCTCAGCGCCTACAAGAGCGAAGCGATCTCCACGGTGGGATTGGGCTCGCAGGACGTCAGCACCGGCACCGGAGAGATCAGGATCGAGCCCGGCGAGGGCCCGCTCTACGTGGTCGTGGTTTCTCACAACCCGACCATCTGGCGCGTGACCGGCGAAACCGATCGCGTCGAGCGGATGGTGGCATTCGGTGCCACCGTGAGCCCGACAGCGGTCACCATCGGCACCACGCCGCGCGTCGCCCCGGGTCTCGCGGTCCCGCCGTCCGGTCTCGCAGTGCCACCGCCCGTCGCGCGACCGGTTGCACCGGAACAACCGAAGTCGGTGGCCGGGGTCACCGGGTTGCCGGCCGCCCGGGTCAGCTTTCCCGTGCGCGCGAACTGCCTGCGGTTTTTCGCCGAGGCGCAATCGGGCGACGGCGCCTTCGTGCTGGCCGCCGTCCGCCGCGACACCGGCAAGGAGCCCGCCGTGGTGGCGGCGCGCCAGAACGCGGCGGCGTTCTCGGTGCCGTCCGGCCAGATTCGTTCGGCCTATGAGGACAAAAAGCAGCCGCGGTTGACGATCCAAAAGGAGTTCGGCACGCTGACGCTCAAGGGCGACACCAGCGGCGTCGTGGTCAGGACCGGGCCCACCGATCTCGAAGCCGACCTGGAACAGTTCAGCCCGGGCGGCGTGGTCGACATCGATCCCGCGATAGTGGTCGCGAGTGCAACCCCGGTCCGCTACGACGTGCTGCCCGGCGCCGCCGGGCTGCTGCAACTGCAGAACGCGGGAGCGTTGACGCGAAATGCCCGCGGCGAATTCCTGATCCATCAAAAGAATCCGTTTTCCTGCCGGCCTCAACGGGCTGTCGGCGTCGTTCCTGCTGTTGCGCGGCGTGCCGATCCCGGACGGACGTCCCGATGGCGCCAACGTTGTTTCCGAGGAGACCGGGCAGCCGGTCAAATTCGAACAACGGTAGGAGACGCGGTTGGG
Source organism: uncultured Alphaproteobacteria bacterium (assembly GCA_963747835.1). GTDB lineage: Bacteria > Pseudomonadota > Alphaproteobacteria > Rhizobiales > Xanthobacteraceae > JAJPKK01. Next base: position 208,763 of record CAVVGO010000007.1, on the reverse strand, counting down.
CCGGCGGCGGCCACTTTTGTTTGATTCATGCCCCAGGGCGACGTAACAAGCGGACCCGACAGGGACCAAAACCGCGACACAGGGACATGACATGAGCATCGAACGCATCGAGACCGGCGCCCGCATGAGCAAGGCCGTGATTCACGGCGACACCGTCTATCTCGCCGGCTTCACCGCCAACAAGGCGCTCACCGGGGGCGTCGCCGAGCAGACCCAGGAAATCCTGGCGATCATCGACGGCTATCTCGCCAAGGCCGGCACCGACAAATCGAAGCTGCTGCGCGCCACCATCTGGCTCTCCGACATCCGCACGGTGGAAGAGATGAATAAAGTCTGGGACGCCTGGGTGCCGGCCGGCTCCGCGCCCGCGCGCGCCTGCATCGAAGCGCTGCTCCAGGGACCGGAGAAGAAGGTGGAGATCCAGGTGACGGCCGCGCGGTAAGGCGCGAGCCCTCGTAGCCCGGATGAGTGATGCGATATCCGGGGATGGGGTAAAGTACGATTGGAGAGGACGTTCCCGGATGTCGCGGTCGCGAAGATCGCTCATCCGGGCTGCGGTTGTGTTTGCTCGCTATAGGGCAATCGGCGCGTCGTCACGTCATTCGGCGCGCGGTCCGGCGCATCAGGGGCGGAATTCCTGATCCGGATAACTGTTTGCGTCCGGCACCTTGATCACCAGGAACGGGTGTTCCATGCCGACGTGGCACGCATTGCAGGCGGCGGTCATCTCGCCATAAGTCGCGGCGAATTGCGCCGAATCCGAAGCCTTGATCGCCGCATCGACCGCCTTCAGCTTGTCGGCGAAGATCGAAGCCACCGCGGTGTCGACGCCGATGTTCCGATAGTTCGGGATGGTCCGCCCGATGCGGGCGAGCGCGGCGCGCAGTTCGTCGAGCTGGAATCCCGCCAACTTCCAGTTCTTCGCCTGTCCGGCATAATAGAGTTTGATGTGGCGCGGCTGCACCAGCATGGTCATCAGGTCGTCCATGGCCGGCTTGAAATCGAGGATGACGAGGCCCGGCCGCGGCGCTGGCGCCGTCGCGGGGGCGCCTTCGGCCGGCGCGGGCGCGGGCGCGGGATTCTGCGCGACGGCAACGATGGATGCGGACAATGCGAAGGCTCCAGCGAGCATCATCGCGGCGAAGTGACGGTTATTCATGGCGTTCCTCTTGAGCACGATGGCCGACCTTATGTTTTGATCCGGGGCCCCAGATCAATTTACATCGCCGCCGTGCGTGGCGGAACCGACAAATCGAGGATGCCGCGGAGGCGGCTCTCTGCTCGCAGCGGTGCACGCGAGACGCGCTGACCCTCACTACGTGTACCGCATCGTGGCGGAGCCGGCGCAAGTCTGGGCAAGCTCGGCGAACTCGGCGGCTAACTTGGGCCGAGCCATCGCTTCTACGACGCATTCAGCCGGCGCGATCAGACGCGAGCCGGATGCGTGACGAGGACTTGAATCATCATTTGCTCCCAAGCGAGTCTCGGTGCGCCGACAGCCTGAATAGTCTCAAGTTATGGGCGAACAATCGATCTAATTCCGCTGCGGACAGAAACGCCCAGCAACTTTTCCTGGAACTGCTCACGCGCCCAGGCGCAATCCGCATAATCGGTTGGGTCGACCCAAAAGCACCCAAGGCGCCCGATCAATCCGCACAGCCAGTCCGCGGCCTGCACCGTCTGAAACCGATGACTCAAGACCTGGAACGGCGGCTCGATCAGCCGGGTACGTTGCAGCGGCCCGAACATCGACGTTGTAGCGACGGTCAGGATTTTTTCCCGGCTGGGGTGCTCGTCGAGCACAATGAAGAATTGCTTGTCCTCAGCCTCGCAGTGCTGATCCAGACGCTTTATCGCCTCGCGCAGCACGTATTCGTAAAGAGCGTTGCCATTATGCGCTGTGAGATTACGCGTTTTTTCGATGCCGACGAAAAACACCGAAGCCCCGAACTTGGGTAGTTTGCCAAGAAATCGCCGCGTAAACCGGTGCGGCTCGGGGTATTGCAGCACATTTAGCGCCGTGTACAGCGCCGAGCCCTTCTTCTCGAATAGAGTAGGGTGCTTGCCGGATTGTTGGATTTCCCAAGTGAGCAACTCAGACTTGCGTCGGAAGAACCAGGAGCCGAATTCCCGGACCTGCTCCAGGGGGATGATGTAACCGCCGAGTCCAATCACCGGACTTTCATTGTATTTCGGCGCGTTTCGGCCAATAAACGGCCCAATGTGGCCGAATTCATCCAGGTAGGCTACGAGATGGGGCATCGAATTTCTGTAGGGAGCCCACATACACGAAAGCCCCCGCAAGGGGGCCTTCGGAATTGCCAGCGACACGCGCTAGCCAGCTTTATTAATGAACGTACAATGGGGTCGGTCTCATAATAAATCAAGTGGGCTGATTTCTCCCGAAAGAGTGCAAGGGCACCGGGTCCAGCGCCGATCGAGAAAGCCCCGCCGCGGGGTTGCGCGTGCCCTCATGGGCACTCCCATGCGGCGCGATCGGTTTGTGCCGGCACACTGGCAGCGATTGACCTGAATGCATGCTACGAGCCCGGGCCTTCGTGAAACGGGTTGGTCGAAGGTTTCGGTTGACTATATAGGAATAGTCCTATAAACTTGGGTTGTCACTCTACGATCCGCCGCGAGGTCAATGGGATGAATTCCGCATCGCGCAAAAATTGGCTGCTGTTACCCAGTTCGGAAAAATGCTTTCGCTGTTCGGCGCGCCGAATTCGCTGCTATCCGACCGAGCAGCGAATCGTCCGCAACCTCCTGGTATCGCGTCGTAAAGAGGCCGTCCGACCGCCAAAAATGGGCAAATCGGGACCGGTTTTCGCAAAATTCGCTGATATTTTCGCTGCTCGCAGCGAATTCCGGTCGTGCCTAGTGCGCCGATCTCAGGCGGCGCGCTCGGCGCGGAATTCCGCCCGCAGGGTGTCGATAAGCGTGAGGCTGCCCTTGTGCTCGACGTGCCAGAAGGTCCAGCCGTTGCAGGCTTCGAGGCCCTGGGCGAGCGCGCCGATGCGGTGGATCGAGCCGACCGCGTCGCCGAGCGCAATGGCGCCGTCGGCGCGGACCAGCGCCTTGTGGCGGCGCTTGGCGTCGAACAGGTCGGCGCCGGGCGCGATCATGCCGCGCTCGATCAGCGCCGAGAACGGCACCCGCGGCGCCTCGCGCGCGGTCTGGAACGAGGCGAGCGAACCGGCCGGCAACGGTTCGACGGCGGCGATGCGGCGCTCGGCCGCCTCGCGATAAGCGGCTTCGCGTTCGATGCCGATGAAGCGGCGGCCGAGACGCTTTGCCACCGCGCCGGTGGTGCCGGTGCCGCAGAACGGGTCGAGCACGACATCGTCCGGGCGCGACGCGGCGAGGATGATGCGGGCAAGCAGCGCCTCCGGCTTCTGGGTGGGGTGGAGTTTCTTGCCGTCGTGGCCCTTAAGGCGCTCTTCGCCGGTGCACAGCGCGATGGTCCAGTCGGAACGGACCTGGATGTCTTCGTTGCCGGCCTTGAGTGCTTCGTAGTTGAAAGTGTATTGGCGCGCCGCGGCTTCGCGCGTTGCCCAGATCATGGTTTCGTGCGCGTTGGTGAAGCGGCGGCCGCGGAAGTTCGGCATCGGATTGGTCTTGCGCCAGATCACGTCGTTGAGAATCCAGAAGCCGAGGTCCTGGAGCATGGTGCCGACGCGGAAGATGTTGTGATAGGAGCCGATCACCCACAGGGTGGCGTTCGGCTTCATCACCCGGCGGCACGCCGTGAGCCAGGCGCGGGTGAAATCGTCATAGGCGGCGAAGTTCGAGAACTTGTCCCAGTCGTCGTCGACGGCATCGACGCGCGAATTGTCGGGCCGCTTGAGGTCGCCCTGGAGCTGAAGATTGTACGGCGGATCGGCGAACACGAGATCGACCGATGCGGCCGGCATTGCGGCCAGCGCGGCGACGCAATCGCCGCTGACGATCCGGGACGATTGCTCGTTCGCGGGAAACGCGTTCGCGGGAATCAAGCGGGGCGTCCTCCTGGACGCCCCGCCGCGCGGCATGACCATGACTTAAGAACTCTGACTCTGGCAACGCGGTCGGAGACGCGGGACCTACAACCGACAATCCGGATCATGAAGGCTCAAGGTAAAAATCGACTTAACCCCGAACGCTGCCGCACTGGCGCCGCAAGTCGCGCGCCACCATATGGAGGACGTTTTGGCTGGCGTGCTGCCATATCGAGGTCGTTTGTGCGGTGCACTGTCGGGCCAATTGGTGCTATGGAATCCCGATGCCGGCGCGCCCGGCAAAATTTGCCGGGTTGGCGATCGCGTGAACGACAAAGCGGGCGATGGAGCTGAGCGATGCGGTTAGACGACTCTGAGCAAAGCGGCAATATCGAGGACCGCCGCGGCGACTCCGGTGGCGGCGGCGGATTCGGCTTGCCGATGGGCGGCGGCGGTCTCGGCATCGGCGCCATCGTGGTGCTTGGCATCGTCGGCTGGGCGCTCGGCATCGATCCGCGCCTGCTGATCGGCGGCGCCGAAATTCTTTCCGGCGGCAGCAACGCCCAGATTCAGCAACCGAACCGGCCGCCCGCCGGCAACCAGCAGGCGCGGCGTACTGGCGCGCCCAGCGACGACACGGGCAAGTTCGTCGCCACCGTCCTCGGCAATATCGAGGTGGAATGGCGCGACATCTTCCAGCAGGCGAACCAGCCCTACCGCAATCCGGTGCTGGTGCTCTACAACGGCCAGACCCGCGCGGCCTGCGGCGGCGAGGCGCAGAGCGCGATGGGGCCGTTCTATTGCCCGACCGACGAGAAGATTTATCTCGACACCACGTTCTTCCGCGACATCGAGACCCGGTTCAACGGCTGCGATACCGGCAGCCGAGCGTGCCAGTTCACCCAGGCCTACGTGATCGCCCACGAATTCGGCCATCACGTGCAGAAGCTCCTCAACACCCTGCCCAAGATCCAGCAGGCCCAGCAGGGCATGGACAAGGTCGGCGCCAACCGTCTCCAGGTCCAGGTCGAGTTGCAGGCCGACTGTTATGCCGGCATCTGGGCAAACCACGAAAACGCCCGCCTCCAGAATGCCGGCAAACCCGCGCTGGTCGAGCCAGGCGATATCGAGGCGGCGTTGCGTACCGCGGCAGCGATCGGCGACGACACCTTGCAACGCAAGTCGACCGGGCGCGTGGTGCCGGACAGCTTCACCCACGGCTCAGCGGAGCAGCGCCAGCGCTGGTTCACCACCGGCTACCAGCAAGGCACGGTCGCGGCCTGCAACACGTTCCGGGCGGCGAACCTTTAGGGACGTCGCGAACGCGGCTGCGCGCTGTCGAAGGTTAAGTTGGCGGTAGCCTCGAAGGTCTTCAAAAATGGGTTTCGATTGAATCGAAGCTCATTTCCGGATAAATTTCCGGAAACGAGTTGGAGCGTGCCGGCATGCCGAAATCACGCTCTGCGCCCGCTCCCGGTTATCGATGGCTTGCTCGCAGCCACCGCCAAAGTGCACCGGATGACGTTGGTGACGCGCAATGATACCGATGTAGAAGGGCTGGGAGTTGACGTTCTCAATCCATTCGATCCGAGCCATCCCCGTCCTTGATCGACCGTCACCGCGACGCCGGGCGATAAGGCCCGAGCATGGCGACGGCGGCCTTGACGAAGCTCAGGTCGAGCACGTCGTCCACCGTGACGGAGCCGTCGATCTGGCCGCTGTCGCGGAAATACTGCCAGGACTGCTTCAGGCTTCCGACGTTGACGCCGCCGTTGGGATCGACGCCATGGGACGTGATCTCGCGGTAGGTCGCGGCATCCTTCAGGGCGGCGTATTTCACCATGATGGCGATTACCTCGTCGGCGTTGGGCCCGGCGAGCCGCGCGTCCTTGAGGGCGTCGTTGTAGAACCGCATGGCGCGTACCAGCGCCCGCATGAACCGGCTCGCCGCTTCGGGCTTGCGCTTGGCGAATTCGGCGCCGTAAAGCGTCACGGCATTCTGGAAATCGGGCGCGTATTCGTCGACGCCCATAAGCTTCACGGCGTTGCCCTGGCGCAGGATGTAGGTGATGAACGGCTCCGCCACGATGGCGGCATCGAGCGCACCGTTCTGGAAGCCGGCCGGTTGCTGGGGAAAGCCTAGATAGACGGGATCGATGTCCCTCATGGTCAGGCCGCCGGCCTTGACGGCGAGGTCGAGCAGCACCGCCTCGCTGTTGGCGTTGGAGTTGACCGCGATACGCAGGCCCTTGAGATCGCGGAACGAGCGCACCTTGTTGCTTACGAACAGGTCTTTGCGCACCAGGAACGCCTCGAAGGCATGGCCCTTGGAGGTGCGGCCCTTGTCGGCGACGATCTTGATGTTCACCTCGCGCTTAGCGGCGTTGTAGAGCGCCGAGGAGGTCGCGCCGCCGCCGACGTCGAGCTCGCCGGAGCCGAGCGGCACCACCATCTTGGCGGCGGAATCGAAACGGATGAACCCGACCGAAAGTCCTTCATCCTTGTAGTAGCCCTTGGCGTCGGCAATGAAGAACGGCGCATCGCTGGTGGTGCCGACGACGCCGACTTTCAGTTCCTGCGCTTGGGCGGGAATCGCATGTCAGCGCCGCCGTGAGGGCGCCAGTCACCAGCGCGGTGCGAAAGCAAATCGCATCTTCAGCTATCGTCATGAGCGTTGCTCCACGATTGCACGCTCTACGGTCTCATTTCTCCTCGTGAAACACGTTGAGCCGCGGCACCTCCCCGGAAAATCCGTATTCCGTCCAGCGTTGCCGCTACCCGCTCGTAAACCTCGCGCCGCAGCATTGTCGCCTGGGGAAACTCCTTGATGTGACGATGCGGCTTGCAGGCGTTGATCAGCACCTTGGAGCCGTACGGCCGCGCTTCCGGCGGATACTGGCTGGGGTCGAGCCCGGTCGACCAGGTGTTGCGCAACACGTCGAGATCCTCGGACGGATTGCAGCGCGTGCTAGCGCCCACAACACCTGGTCGAAATCGGTCGGATCGACGTCCTCGTCGACCGCGATGATCCACTTGGTGTAGTAGGCCGCCGCCGGGCATTGCGCGGTAAGCGCCAGCACCTGTGCGGCGTGGCCGGGATATTGCTGTTTGAGCGCGACAACCGCCATGCCCCAGCCGGACGCCGCGGCCGGATGGGCATAGGCCGCGACCACGCCCGGAACGCCGATGCGTTCGAGATCGTCGAGAATGCGCGCCGAGCGCATGATGGCGTAGTAGGCGCCGATCTCACAGGACGGATAGCGCGCCATCAGGGCGGCCGTCATGATGGGCGAGCGCCGGCAAGTGCAGCGCCTTGACCTCGATGACCGGCTGCGGCGAGCGGACGTTGCCGTAATAGCCGGTGAATTCGCCGAGCGGTCCTTCCTCTTCGGTATCGCCGTGGATGCAGCACGCCCTCGATGACGATCTCGGCGCGAGCCGGGATCGGCAGGCTCACGATATTCCGCGCCGGTCAGTTCCACCGGGCGTCCCATCAGGCCGCCGGCAACGTCGAGTTCGGATTCTCCCGCCGCGAAAGTCTGCGCCCCGACCATGAACAGCACCGGGTCGATGCCGTAGGCTGCGACCACCTCGCAGGGCTTGCCGTTGCGCCCACCACGCCTCGCGGTCGAGGCGGCCGTGTTTGCCGGGCGAGCAATACATCGCGACGCGCGCTGGACCTTGCGTCATCTGGCGATAGACCCCGACATTGATGCGGCCGGTGGCGGGATCGCGCGTGAACGTGATGTCGCCGGTACCGATATAGCGGCCGCCGTCGGCGGGCCAGAATTTCGGTGTCGGAAACTTGGTGACGTCGATCTCGTCGCCGCGCAGGATGATGTCGTTGACCGGCGCATCGGCCTTGTCGACATGCGACCGGCGCGAGGCGGCGGCTCATGATCTTGCGGGTCTGCCGCGATCATGTCGGCTGTCGAAAGCGCGGGATCGAGGCCGACCGCCAGCGCATAGCGCCCCTTGCTGGCGCCCAGCATGTTGCTGAGCACCCGCATGCCGAACCCGTCGCCGGCGAGATGATCGAACAGCAGCGCCGGCGTTTCCGCGGTGCGGGCGGCCAGGAACGTGATCGCGGAGAGTTCTTCGATCGGATCGACCGTTGCCCCGATGCGCCGCAGTTGCCCCGCCGCCTCGATAAGGGTCAGCCATTCGCGCAGGTCGCGCCACGGTACGGCTGGGGAATCGGAAGTCGGGTTGCGATCAGTGCGGCCGAAGGCGAATTCTTCCATGGGGCTTTCCGGACGTTGCGATAGCCGCGATCCTACCGCTTTTCGGCGCGTCGTGCTTCTTATCACTCCGTCTTTAACGACGGCGCCGCATGCGAAATCGCGCACCTTGTTGCTGGCGCGTGCTTGCTGGCCCTCGGCCCGCGCCATAGATTGAATGCTCAACGACTGGATCATCAGCCATGCCCGGCATCGACGACAGCAAGCAATTCGTGCCGCTCAGGATCGCAGTGCTCACGGTGTCCGACACCCGTTCGTTCGACGATGACAAATCCGGGGCGACCCTCGCGGAACGGATCGCCAAGGCGGGTCACGCGGTGGCGGTGCGCGCCATCGTGACCGATGACGTCGAGCGGATTCGTGCGCAGGTGAGAACGTGGATCGCGGATCCGGCGATCGACGTGGTAATCTCGACCGGCGGCACCGGTTTCACCGGGCGCGACGTGACGCCTGAGGCGGTCGAACCGCTGTTCGAAAAGCGCATGGATGGGTTCGCGACACTCTTCCTGATGGTGAGCTACGACAAGATCGGCACTTCGGCGATCCAGACCCGCGCCACCGCGGGCGTCGCCGGTGCGACCTACGTCTTCTGCCTCCCGGGTTCGCCTGGCGCTTGCAAAGACGCGTGGGACGATATCCTGGTGCACCAACTCGACTATCGTTACCGCCCCTGCAATTTCGTCGAGATCATGCCACGGCTCGATGAGCACTTGCGGCGCGCCAAGGCCCAGGGCGCGACGGTGTAAAAGCGCAGGGCTCAGGGCAGTGTGAGCGCGCAACGCGATTCTACAGTTCCAGTTCCCAGGTCTCGCCGATCAGATCGACCCCAAAACTGCGATGGCGCTGTTCTGCCACGCGCCGGAATCCCGCGCGCTCGTAAATGGTGCGCGCGTCGGTAAGTATGCTTTGCGTCCACAGCGTGATCTTCCGATAACCGATGCCGCGCGCGAAGCGGACGCACTGCTCGACGAGGCGGCGGCCGACGCCGAACCCGCGCGACCTCGGCTCGACCAATAGCAGGCGCAGCTTGGCGATGCTGTCGCCGGCGTCCACCAGCATCGCGGAGCCCGCCGGCTCGCCGCGGCGTTCCGCGATCCAGCAGGCCTCGCGGTCGGGATCGAAGTTTTTCAGGAAGTCGCCGACAATTCCGGCGACCAGCGTTTCGAACGCCGGGCCCCAACCATATTCCTCGGCGTAGAGCGCCGCGTGGCGCGCCAGCACCCAGCCGAGGTCGCCGGCGTGGTGGGGACGGATCACGACGGAGTGCAGAGCGGCTGGCTCGCGGGCAGGCGTTTCAAGCAGTGCTTCGATCGTTGCCATGGCGGCGAGGAGACTGGTCTGGTTGCCCTCGTCGAGCCGATCCATCAAGGCGCCGACCTCCTGCTGCGAGCGCTGGTCGAGCGTATCGAAGGTGCCGCGGCCTTCGGCCGTCAACGTCACAATGGCCCGTCGACCGTCGGTGGCGCAGCGCTTCCGCGCGATCAGGCCCTCGGCCCGGAAGCGGCTCAACATGCGACTGAGATGGCCGGGATCGACATTGAGGTCGTCGGCGAGTTCGGACGCGACCGCGGTCTCGCGCGCAGCGATTTCATAGAGCACGCGCGCCTCGGTCAGCGAGAACGCCGTACCAAAAAGGCCATCACGCAGAAGGCCGATATGGCGCGTGTAGAAGCGATTGAACCGGCGGACTCCGGCGACCCGTTCGGCATCGATCGCCATGGGTTCCTCGATGAACGCGGCGCGGGACCATCATACCATTGATACTGTCAACGGTTTAGTTGCTCGAGTCAATTATTCAGCGCCGCGCCCCGCTACGCAGCATCAAAATTCGTCTGCGGCCGAGTCGCGCCAGCAGATCCGAATTCGGGATCTGCGGCAGTCTCGCGGTGGCCCCCGATGTCCTTATAGAGTTGCGCTCCGACCAGCAGTCCCTGGTCTGGATGAACGCGCCCGAACAACCCAAATCGGAGCAGCGACAGCGCTTCGCGGATGACCGGATAGGCCGCTCGCGTTGACACCGATGGTCGGAAGACTGCAGCCGCAACTTCATCGACGGCAAGTTCCACCTCCTCGATGAAGCGTGCCGTCTCGTCGAGCCAAGTCGCTTCCAGCACTGTGCCGGGACGGAGGAACATCAGCCATGGCGCGCGTGCCGCTTTTGCCGCCGCCCGCAGCCGGTCCGCGAGCGGCGCTTGCGAGCCCATCACCCCGCAGCCCGCCACATCCGCGATCTCCAGCGTGGCATCGGTCGAGCCGCCATCGCAGATGATCACCTCCCGCACGAGGCCGCTCATGGCGCCTGGTACCAGCATCGCGAGCGTCGGCACGAGCGCGCGCTCGCTATTCAAGGTTGGAATGATGACGCTCAGCATCTCGAACGAACCGCCCCCGGGGAGGGCGCCCAATAACAGCCATGCGATTTCAGCGCACCTGTATTGCTCTACCATCGCGAAACGCCTTGTGAAGGTCTGAAGTCGTCCGCAGACGCTTGAAAAATCGGCAATCAGGTGAGCCGGCGCGGCGTTCGGAGGGCGAGCCTCGAGGCAATTGTTCTTGTTTTGTTCGAGTCAGTGCGGTAGGAAGGGGCATGGCTTCCTCTCACTCATCCCTTCGCCGTCGCCCGCCGGAGCTGGACCCGTCGCATTCCGCTCCGGCGGGCATGTCGCTGGACCTCGATCTCGCCGCGGACGCAAGTTTGCAACCGGGCGTCGATGGTGTGCGGCGGCGTGGGCGTGGCGCTCAATCGAATGCGACCGGCCGTTTCGAACCGCTTGCCGCCGTAGCGTTCGACGACGGTTGGCAATCGATCGACGACCTGCCGCCGTTCAAGACCGAGGTCGGCATCGACGCTGCCCGCAAGGTCATCACCCGCAACACCTCGCCCGACATCCCGTTCGACCGCTCGATCAATCCTTATCGCGGCTGCGAGCATGGCTGCATCTATTGCTTCGCGCGGCCGACCCACGCCTATCTCGGTCTGTCGCCGGGGCTCGATTTCGAAGCCAAGCTGTTCATGAAGCCCGATGCGCCGGAGCTTCTCGAGCGCGAATTGTCTGCGCGCAATTATGCGCCGCGCACCATCGCGATTGGCACCAATACTGATCCCTACCAGCCGATCGAGCGCCGCTACCAGATCATGCGCCAAATCCTCGAGGTGCTGGAACGCGCCGGTCATCCGGTCGGTATCGTCACCAAGTCCAACCTCGTCACGCGCGACATCGACATTCTCGCCCGCATGGCGGAGCGCAAGCTCGTTCGCGTCGGCGTTTCGGTGACCTCGCTTGACGCCACGCTCGCCCGCGTCATGGAGCCGCGTGCACCGACGCCGTCACGCCGGCTCGACGCGCTGCGCGAGCTTGCCGCCGCCGGTATTCCGACCACCGTGATGGTGGCGCCAGTCATTCCGGCCATCAACGATGCGGAGATCGAGCGAATACTCGATGCGGCCGCGGCCTGCGGCGTCGAGGCTGCGGGCTACGTGCTGTTGCGGCTGCCGCTCGAAGTGCGCGACCTGTTCCGCGAGTGGCTACAAGCCAATTTCCCCGATCGCGAGCGTCATGTCTTCGCCCTGATCCGCCAGACCCGCGACGGCAAGGATTATGACGCGACCTTCGGCAAGCGCATGACCGGCGGTGGACCGTATGCCTGGATGATCCGCAAGCGCTTTGAGACCGCGTGCACCCGTCTCGGCCTCAATGTGCACAAGACGCCGCTGACTACGGAGCACTTCAAGCCGCCGCTGCCGGCGAGCGAGCAGTTGAGCTTGTTTTGATCGCGCGCACGGCTCGTCGGAGGTTCGTCGATCAGGACATCATATGGTTGATGCGGAATACGTTCTGCTCGGGATCGAGCAGAACCGCTTGGTACCAATTGTAATACGTGCGGTAGGGTGGCTTCACGAGCGTCGCCCCCGTCGCTACCGCGACCGGGACCAGCCGGTCGACTTCGGCGCTGCTTTCGACATCGATGTTGAGAAGGAACTTCACGCCCGTCGGCGAGGCATGATCGGCAAGGTTGAGCAGTTCGTAGGCGTCATGTGCATTGAAGCCGATGCAACTGCGCCCGGTATCCAGCCCGACGAATATCGGCGAGCGGATCGCCTCGATCTCGCCAAAGCCGAATACGGTGCGGTAGAAACCGCTCAGCGCCACGATATCGCGCGCGAAGATGTTGACGTAGGAGAGGGTCGCCATCGGTTTACGCCGCTGCGCCGTCGATGCCTTCGCCGAACGTCGTCTGCTTGACGAATTTACTGCGCAGGTGATCGCCCGAACTGACGGGCGCGTATTTCGCCGGGTTTTCCGGGCCGGCACAGCGCGGCAGGCAACTCACCATGGCGTCGTAGTTCGGCTGATGGAAGAACACCAGCGAGATGCGGGCGCTGTCATAGGCCAATTCGCGCGGCGGGTTGATGACACGATGCATCGTGGAGTTCCACAGATCATTGGTCCACTGCATCATCAGGTCGCCGATATTGACGACGAATGTCCCTGGGATTGCCGGCACGTCGACCCAATCGCCGGCCTTGTTGAGCACCTGAAGTCCGCCCGGCCGTTGCTCCTGGCGTAGAATCGTCAGGCTTCCGTAGTCAGAGTGCGCGCCGGCGCGCATCTGCCCTGGCTCCGGCATCGTTGTCTGGCTGGGGTACTGGAGCGCGCGGAACATGCTGATGTGGCGATCGATCTTGTCGCCAAAGTATTGCTCCGGCAGATCGAGCGATATCGCGAACATGCGCATCAAGTCTGCTGCCAGTTTCTCCATGGCACCGAAATAGTCAGTCCAAACCTTTTTTAGGTCGGCGGGCTTTTGCGGCCACACGTTCGGCGCGAAATGCGGGCCGGCATCGGGTCCGGTAAAGTACGGATCAGTTCGGTCGACATTGACCGGCCCTATCGAAAGGGATTCCTTCAGATCGGGCGGCGCCGGCTTGTCGAGACTGTAGGAGAGACCTTCGCCGCCAACCGCGCTGTAGCCACGCACCTGGTCCGGTGCCGGCCGCTCCACCGCCGATTTTTCCGCCAGCGGCAGCGCGAAGAACTCTTTCGACGTGCGATAGCAATCCTCGATCAGCCCGTCCGGCACGCCATGGCCGGAGACGATAAGAAACCCAATCTCGCGGCACGCTCGGCCGACTTGCTCCGCAACGGCGCGGCGCTGCGTTTCGTCGCCGGAGCGGAACGGACTTAGGTCGATCACCGGCACTGCCAACAACGTCATTGCAACACCCCTCGCCAACGATAAAATGGTGGTTCGGCGGCATGCAATACTTGCGCCAGACGAACGGCGGGGGGCCTCGGCCGGACGGCTCCGTGGGCGCTTCGCTGACGGCTTAGTTCTGATCGCGGCCGGGCACGCGCAAAGCGCCCATTCGATTGAGGTCTACTCAGGCAAGGTCTCGCCGCGGGTCTCCCTGGCGAACGGGATGATCAACAGGCCGATGGCGAATGCGCTCGCCGTGAGGGCGACCGGCGTACCGAGTGTACCCATGGTGGCCACCGCGCCGGCGAGGGCAAAATTCACTCCGGCGCCGATGAAGCGTCCAACCGAGGTGCAGAACGCGAACGCGGTTGCTCGCGCCTCGGTACCAAATAGCTCCGGCAGCCACAGGCTGAAGATCGCGAAGTTGCCGCCAAACAGGCCGAGGAAGAACAGGACTGTCATGAATGCCGGCAGTGCGGTGCCGGTCGGCAAGTAGAACGCCCAACCGAAAGCCAGCACGATCGTGACCATCATTCCGAAGTAATAGACCGCGAGCGTCAAACGCCGTCCGAACCGCTCGGCGAGCCATGGCGCTGCGATGCAGCCCAGGATGGTGCCGATCGAGAGCAGGGCCGTACCGTTGGACGCCATCTTCGCCGCTTCCGGGGGCGACATGCCAGCGTTGCGGGAGAGAAAGACGATCGCAGTCGGCTCGTAGACCGCGCCGGCCCACAAACCGATGATCGCGATGGTCAACAACGCCGACATCGTGATGGTACGCCCGAGATATCGGGGACTGAAGATCAGCGCAAATGGGTTGTACCGTTTGGCCGGTGCCGCAAGAACCTCGCGCCGCTTGTGCTCCCAACGTTCAGGTTCCTTCACCCCGAGCAGGGTTGCGATGGAGACCACGACCGGGACCAGGCCGCAAAGGAACATGGCGCGCCAGCCAAGCGAGGCACCGATCGTGTAGTTCAATGCCGCCGCGACGAAGAAACCGAAATAGTAGCCGGTCTGGAGGTAGCCGGCTCCCATCTTGCGGCGGTCTTCCGGCCACGCCTCGGCGACGTAGGTGCCCGCCATCGCCCATTCGCCGCCCACGCCGATGCCCGCGAGGAAGCGGAAGATCGCCAGCGCCCAGACGTTGGGTGCGAATGCGGCAGCGCCGGTGAATACAGCGTAGAACATCACGGTGGCGGCAAGTGATTTGGTCCGGCCGAACTTATCGGAGATCGGCCCCCACACGAACGAAAGGCCCCAGCCCACCAGGAACAGGGCGAACATCAGTGACCCGGCGTATGCGATATTGGCCGGGGTTGCCTCGATGCCGGAACGCGGTAGCAGTTCCGTCAGGGCGGGCCCCAGGACAAGCGCATAAATGACGGAATCCATGCCGTCCAGCATCCAACCGAACCAGGCGGCCCAGAAGCCGATGATCTGCTGCCGATTGAGCGGCGTGCGTGCCTGCATGACCGGCACGGCTGGCGCAATGCCGCCCGCGGAGCCGTAAGCCATCTCGCATCCTCCCGACCTTGTTTAATACGTTGACGCCCTGCCCGGCGTTTGCCGCCACCCTTGACACTCCACCCTACCGCAATTTCCTTTCAGCAGGGACCGGCAAAACGACATGACAGCGTGCTCGTCGTCGCTAGCGCTTGCGATCACGAGACCGCTTCGGCAGGATCGTGCGATGAGTTCGCACTCCTGGTCGCACCACCGTCCGCAATTCCGGCCGCCTACCCGCGGCTGCGCCGGCCGCGCCGCGGCTGCCGTTGGATGAAGCGCCCATTCGGCCCACTTTTACCCGCGAGCGTGCCGCGATGAGGCGCGGCGTCGTTCCGGTCGCCGGCTGTGACGAGGCCGGACGCGGGCCGCTCGCCGGTCCGGTGGTGGCGGCGGCCGTGATTCTCGACCCGAGACGCATTCCCCGCGGCCTCGATGATTCCAAGAAGCTCACAGCCGCCGAGCGCGAACAACTCTACGAGCGGATCTGCGCGACCGCGCAAGTGAGCGTCGCGTTCGGGTCGCGTGCCCGCATCGATCGCGACAATATCCGAGGGGCGTCGCTGTGGGCGCTGGCGCGCGCCGTCGATGCGTTGCCGGTGCGGCCCAAGCTCGTCCTGGTGGATGGGATCGACCGCATCCAGGTCGGCTGCGACTGCGTCGCCGTGATCTCCGGCGACGCGCTGGTGCTCTCGATCGCGGCCGCCTCGATCGTCGCCAAGGTGGTGCGCGATCGCCTGATGGTGCAGGTCGGAGCCGCCCATCCGGGCTATGGCTTCGAGCGCCATAAGGGCTATGCGGTGCCGGAGCATTGCCGGGCGCTCACCCGGCTCGGGCCGACAGTGCATCATCGCCGAAGTTTCGCGCCGGTCGCCATTGCCTTCGGCGACGTCGTATGCGCCATTAGAATGCGACGATCTTATTCGCGTCCTCGGCCGCCCTGCGGGCTGATCTGCTGGTCCCAGCCCAAGATCGGCCGTCGATGCTCCATACCTCCATTTTTGTCGAATTGCTGCGCTCGCAGCCGCGGTTGACATTCTGGATCGCCACGCTTGCTCAGGCCGCGATGTGGTGGATCGTTCCCTCGCTTGCTGTATTCGCCGCCGCCCGGTGACTCTGCCGCTCGTGCTTGCGGTCGGCCACGAATTTCAGCTCGGCAGCTATTACGGGCCGCCGCTTGCCTTCTGGTTTGCCGAAATCGCTTTCGACATTGCCGGCACCGTCGGCGTTTACCTGTTGGCGCAGGCCTGCGTCGTGCTCGCCTATTATGCGGTATTCACGCTGGCCCGGGGCATCGTCGGCATCCATCACGCCGCCTTCGCGGTGCTGCTGATGGTCGGCATCTCGGCCTTCACCGCGCCGACGCCCAATTTCGGCCCCGCGATCCTCGCCATGCCGTTCACGGCGTTTGCGCTCCTCAATCTGTGGCGCGCCGTCGGCGAGCATCAGCGATCCGCATGGTTCCTGCTGGCACTCGACCTCGGGTTATTGCTGCTCACGACCTATGCAGGGCTCGTGCTGGCGGCAACCATTTTGGTCTTCCTTGTGGTGACCCGGCGCGGCCGCCGCGCGCTGCGCTCCGCCGATCCCTGGCTCGCCAGCATGATGATCGTGGTGGTGCTGTTTCCGCACCTGATCTGGCTCGATCTGTCGGGTAGCACCCTCCCGCTCGAACTGCGCCCGCCGGCCGGCGAGGCCACGTTCTCGTCCTATCTCACCGGCTGGCTCGGCCAGCTTGAAACGCTCTTCCTCGCTCACGCGGGCCTCGTCGTGCTCGTGGCGCTCGGCAGCAAATGGCATCTGCGCACCGAAACGAAAGTGCCGGTATTCGTGCGCAGCTTCACCGACCCGTTCGGGCGGCGCTTCGTTTATTTCTTCGCTGTGCTGCCGGCGCTGACGGCTGCGTCTGCCGCGGTTGCTGCTCGGCGATCGCTTGGCCGTCGGCGGCTTTGCGGCGTTTCTTGTCTTCTCCGGTCTTGCCGTCATCGTGCTTGCCGGCAACTCCATCCCGTGGCATCGGCCACGGCTTGTTGCGATTGCGTGGTCGCTGCTGCTTGGCGCCCCGCCGCTCAGTTCGGCTGCCGCGATCGTCGATCGCTGCCCTGGCTCGGCGTCTCCGGCTTCGATGTCGCCCGTCCCGATGCGCGCCGTCGGACAGTTCTTCGCTGACAGTTTCGAGCGTCGAACCAACTCGCCGCTGGCGATCGTCGCCGGCGACCCGCGGCTCGCCGCGCTGGTTGCGCTCGGCGCGCCCGAGCCGTCCGAGCCTTTATCTCGACGCATCACCTGAGCGGTCGCCGTGGGTCACGGCCGAGGACGTGCGCCGCAAGGGCGCGGTCGTGGTGTGGCCGAGCACCGGACACCCGCGCCCAGGTGCCACCCGATATCAGCGCGCACTTCTCCGGCCTCGTCCCCGAAGTCCCGCAGGCGTTCGAGCGCATCGTTCAGGGACGCCTGCCGCTGCTGCGCATCGGCTGGAGCATGGTGCGGCCACAGACAGCGCAGCCGGCAGGCAAATGATCAGATCCGGACGGCTCAATTGACCGACGTCAGCTGAGATTTGTTCCTCGTCCCGTTTCCTGCGCCTTCAACTCCTGCTTGATCGCGACGAAATCGCGCCACGCGGCGCGTTTCTCCAGCGGCGTGCGCAGAGATACGCTGGGTGGAAGCTCGCGATGGCGCGGATTTCGCGAGTGCCGGTGTGATAGAGATGCCAGTGCCCGCGCGATTTGCGAATGCCGTCGCGCACCCCGATGAGTGCCGCCGCGGCCGGCCCGCCCAGGCAGACCAGAATGTCAGGATTGGCGAGTTCGATCTGGCGTTTGATGAACGGCAGGCAGATCTGGCTTTCCTGCGGCGTCGGTGTGCGGTTGCCAGGTGGGCGCCACGGAATCACGTTCGCAATATAGGCGCCGGTGCGATCAAGCCCGATCGCGGCCATCATACGGTCGAGCAGTTTGCCCGACCGGCCAACGAACGGCAGCCCTTCGATGTCCTCTTCGCGACCGGGCGCCTCGCCGACGAACATCACCCGCGCGGCGGGATTGCCGTCGGCGAAGACGAGGCGCTTCGCCGTGAGGCGCAGGCCGCAGCCCTCGAAGCGTTCCAGGATCGCACGCAGTTCATCAAGGCTTGACGCGCTGCGGGCCGCTTCGCGCGCCGTCATGATGGCGGCGTCGGGCGCAGGCGGCGCTTCGAGCGGCGGCGCGCCCACGAAATCGCGGAATCCCGCCGGCCGCAATTCTCGGCTTTGCGGGTCGAACGTCGCTCTCGTCGAGCGCCTCCATGGTCGCCGTTGCCCGCTCGGCAATTTGCGGCGGCCCCTCGGCCGTGAAACGGTCTATTGGTGCGTCAGCGAGCAACGTGTCGACGCCGGCCTCGACATAAAAGGCCATCAGAGCAAAATCGTCCGCGCGGTTGCTATTCATTGGCACGGCTCCTAGCACATTTCCTGCATAAGATGTGTCGTTGAGGCCGGCCGTCCTCCATGACGTACATCGGTGCGGCGCCGGCGATTGCCGCGGTTGGACAAACGTGAAAGAACGTCGCTTCCTTGACTGCGGCGGAGTGATCGATGGATGCGCTGCCTGCGCGGGAGTCGATGGAGTTCGACGTTGTGATTGTCGGCGCGGGGCCAGCGGGCCTCGCCGCCGCGATCCGCCTCAAGCAGCTTGCCCCCGACATCTCCGTCGTCGTCGTGGAGAAGGGCTCGGAAGTCGGTGCTCACATCATGTCCGGCGCCGTCATCGACCCGGTCGGGGTCGATACTCTGTTGCCGGATGGCGCGACGAGGACGATAAACCGATCAAGACGGCGGTGACTGACGACCGCTTCTACATGCTCGGCCCGGCCGGCGCGATGCGGCATTCCCAATTTCCTGATGCCGCCGCTGATGAGCAATCACGGCAACTTCATCGTGTCGCTCGGCAATGTGTGCCGTTGGCTTGCCGGCAAGGCCGAGGCGGCAGGCGTCGAGATTTATCCGGGCTTCGCTGCCGCCGAAGTGCTGTTCGGCAGCAATGGCGAGGTTGTCGGTATTGCGACCGGCGACATGGGCGTCGGCCGCGACGGTAAGCCGAAGGACTGCTTCACTCGCGGCATGGAGCTGCGGGCCAAGTACACGCTGTTTGGCGAGGGCGCCCGCGGCAGCCTGACCAAGCAGCTGATCGCCCGCTTTGCTCTCGATCGCGATCGCGAACCGCCGAAATTCGGGATCGGGATCAAGGAACTGTGGCAGGTCGCACCGGCGCGCCACCGTCCGGGTCTCGTGCAGCATACGTTCGGCTGGCCGCTCGACAACCGCACCGGCGGCGGCTCGTTCCTTTATCATTACGACCGTGATTTCGTTTCGGTCGGCTTCGTCGTCCACCTCAACTACGCCGAACCCTTATCTGTCGCCGTTCGAGGAATTCCAGCGCTTCAAGACCCATCCGCTGGTGCGCGAAACTTTCACCGACGGCCGTCGCATCGGCTATGGCGCCCGCGCCATCGTGGAGGGCGGATGGCAATCGGTGCCGAAGCTTGTGTTTCCCGGTGGCGCGCTGATCGGCGACGGCGCAGGCTTCCTTAACGTGCCGCGCATCAAGGGAACCCATAACGCGATGCGCTCAGGCGTGCTCGCGGCGGAGCAAGTAGCTGCAGCGCTCGCCGCGGGACGCGCTAACGACGAACTCTCGGCCTACGAGGAGGTTTGGCGCGAATCCCCGATCGGTGAGGAGCTTTGGAAGGTCCGCAACGCAAAGCCGCTATGGTCGCAATGGGCACGTTCCTCGGGCATCGGCCTCGCCGGCATCGACATGTGGGCGAACACCTTCGGTGTGTCGCCGCTTGGCACGCTTCGCCACCGCAAGCCCGACGCTGCGATGTCTCAAGCCTGCGGCACGATGCCGCCGCATTGCCTACCCTAAGCCGGACGGCAAACTCACCTTCGACCGGCTCTCTTCGGTGTTTCTCTCGAACACCAATCACGAGGAGGATCAGCCGGTTCACTTGCTCGTAAAATCCCCGAAGCTGCAGCTCTCCTCGGAGTACGAGGTTTATGCGGGGCCGTCCGCGCGCTATTGCCCCGCAGGCGTCTACGAGTGGATTGACGAGGGCGGGCAGCCGCGATTATGTCATCAACGCTCAGAACTGCGTCCATTGCAAAACGTGCGACATCAAAGATCCCAACGGGAACATCACGTGGGTCACGCCCGAGGGCGGTGGCGGGCCGAATTATCAGAATATGTGACGACGTGATACGCCGATTTTGCCACGATGCCGCCATATGCGGCGCTCAACCACCTAAGGCGCCGGGCCGGGCGGCTGCACCGACGGCCCTCGCATATGCCTTTAGCCTTGCGGGCCGTTCGTAAAGCGTCCATTCTCGCAGACGAGTTGACCGACAGGTCAGCCTGAGATCGCCGCTCGGGATCGCCAACCGCAACAATTCCTCACTGGAGAGCAGTGTCCCGTGAAAAACCGTCCGATCCGATCCCTGGCCATTGCCGCCGCTGCAGCGTGGGCGTTCCCGCAGGCGCTCGCCGCACAGTCGCCGACGCCCACGCCGGCCCAACGTGACGCCGCACGCGGCACCCCGGCGGGGAACTACCTGGCCGCACGCCAAGCCAATGCTGAGCGCGATGCGGACGCGGCTGCGACCTATTACCGGGCTGCGCTCAAGAATGATCAACGCAACCTCGAGCTCCTGGAGCAGACGTTCTATTCGGTGCTCGCCGATGGCGAGATCGAGGAGGCGATCGCGTCTCGCCGAACGCCTTCTACAGCTCGACAAGACGAGCCGCAGCGTCCACCAGGACAATGCCCACCTCGTGCTCGGCGTGCGTTCTCTCAAGCTCAAGCAGTACAAGGACGCGAAGGCGCATTTTGCGCAGGCGACGCACGGGCCGATCAACGATCTCATCGGCACGCTGCTGTCGTCGTGGAGCGCTTACGGCACAAACGACGTGAAAGGCGCCGTCGACCAGATCGACAAGCTCAGCGGCCCGGAGTGGTACGTCGATTTTCAAGGACATGCATGCGGGCCTGATCTACGATCTTGCCGGTAACAAGAAGGAGGCGGCAAAGCGCCTCGAACACGCCTACATGCTCGACGCGACGGCGCTGCGGATCATGCAGTCCTACGCCAACTTCCTGTCGCGCAACGGCTCGCAAGACGAAGCGCTGAAAATGTACAAGGATTTCGACAAGCAATTGCCGCGCTATCCGCTCGCGTCGAGGCGATTGCCCAGTTCGACAAAGGCGAGCCGCTGCCGCGGCTTGTCGAATTCGGCGCAGGCCGGCGCCGCAGAGGCGCTGTACGGGCTCGGCGCAGCGCTTGGCCGCCGCGAAGAGGAGATGACGCCTTGCCAATCGCGGCCTCGCCTATCTTCAGCTCGCGCTCTACCTCGAGCCCAATCATGCGCTGGCGATGCTTGCGCTCGCCGATCTCTACGAGGCGATGAAGAAGCCGGAACTCGCGATCAAAATGTATCGACCGCGTTCCGGCGAACTCGCCGCTCAAGCGCAACGCCGAAATCCAGCTCGGAATCGATCTCGACAGCCTCGATCGGACTGAAGAGGCCAAGAAGCATCTTGAGAAGCTGATTGCCGCCAAACCCGACGATATGGAGGCGATCATCGCGCTGGCCAATATCGAGCGCGAACGCAAGCAGTTCGATGCACTGCGCCGATGTCTATGGCAAAGCGATCGACCAGATCGCAAGCCCGACCAAACCGAACTGGACGTTGTTCTATTTCCGCGGCATCTGTTTTGAGCGCGACAAGCAATGGGGAAAGGCGGAAGCCGACTTCAAGCATGCGCTGGAGCTTTATCCCGACCAGCCGCACGTGCTCAATTACCTCGGCTATTCGTGGATAGATCAAGGCATCCACCTCGACGAGGGGATGGACATGATCAAACGTTCGGTCGAGCAGCGGCCCGACGACGGCTATATCGTCGACTCTCTCGGGCTGGGCGTATTTCCGGCTCGGCAATTACGATGAGGCCGTGAAGAACCTCGAACGCGCCGTCGAACTGAAGCCGGTCGACCCGACCATCAACGATCACCTCGGCGACGTTTACTGGAAGGTCGACCGCATGCTTGAAGCCAAGTTCCAGTGGTCGCATGCGCGCGATCTCAAGCCAGATGACGACGAGCTCAAGAAGATCGAAGAGAAGCTCAGGGTCGGGCTTGCCGATACCAATTCGAACGCGGCAGGTGCCGATAAGCCCAAGAAGCAGGCCGGCGACGGCGGGTGAGGCTTCATCACCCGTGCCTGGCGTTTTGGTCGCGCTGGCGCCGGCCAAAGTCAACCTGACGCTCCGGATCCTCGGCCGCCGTGCCGACGGTTATCACGACCTCGAAAGCTTGGTGGCGTTTGCCCCGTTCGGCGATCGCCTGACGTTGCGCCCCGGCACCGAACTCGAACTCGCTGTCGCCGGGCCGACCGCCGGGCAGGCCGGCGCGGTTGATGACAACCTCGTCGTGCGCGCCGCCCGCGCGCTCGCGGAACGCATTGATGGCGTGCGGCTAGGCCGCTTCGCATTGACCAAACGGCTGCCTGCCGGTGCCGGACTTGGCGGCGGATCGGCCGACGCTGCGGCGGCGTTGCGGCTCCTTGCCAAGGCGAATGGGCTTCCTCCCGGCGATCCGCGCATCGGCGACGCTGCACGCGCGACGGGTGCCGACGTGCCGGTCTGCGTCGATCCGCGGCCGCGTCTGATGAGCGGAATCGGCGATATCCTGTCAGCTCCCGTGGTGCTGCCGAAGCTTGGGATCGTCATTGTCCATCCCGGCGTCGCGGTGCCGACCAAGGATGTGTTCAAGGCGCTGGGTCTTGCGCCCGGGGAGTCGGCGGAACGGTGCCGCAGGCCGCCGGCAAAGTGCCGCCGGACGGGCGGGAGGCTCTGCTCGCCTGGCTTGCGGCAGAGCGCAATGATCTCGAAGGCGCAGCGATCGCGATCGCGCCCGCGATCGCCAAGGTGCTGGGCGCGATTGCGGCACAGCCGGGCTGCCGGCTTGCCCGTATGTCGGGATCCGGATCGGCGTGTTTCGGCTTGTTCAACGATCGGCAGGCCGCGGTCGCACGCCGCCCGCAACCTCGCGGCCACAAATCCCGAATGGTGGGCGCACGCCGGCAGCATTGGTGCGTGAGTAGCGCGCCGCCAACGTTTCGCGACGTCCGAAACCTCAATGCGTCCGGTCAATCGAGAACTCGACCGCATCTTCGAGGGCCTGCTTCATCGGAGCGGCCGGGAACAGGGCGAGAGCATCCTTGGCGATGGCGCCGTAATGGCGGGCGCGGGTGATGGTGTCCTCGATGGCGCGGTGCTTCGCCATCAACGCGATAGCCTGTTCGAGATCGGCCTCGGTCATCTCGCCGCGTTCGAGGGTGCGCTGCCAAAAGGTGCGCTCGCTGTCGGAGCCGCGGCGAAACGCAAGCACCACCGGCAAGGTGATCTTGCCTTCACGGAAATCATCGCCGACGTTCTTGCCCAGCCGGGCGGCCTTGCCGCCATAATCGAGGGCGTCGTCGACGAGCTGGAACGCGATCCCGAGATTCATGCCGAACGACCGACAGGCGGCCTGCTCGGCTTTCGGCCGGCCCGCGATCACCGGCCCGACCTCGCAGGCGGCAGCGAATAATTCCGCCGTCTTGGCGCGGATGACGGCGAGGTATTCGTCCTCCGTGGTCGCGGTGTTCTTGGCGGCCTCGAGCTGCATCACCTCGCCTTCGGCGATCACGGCGGCGGCCGCCGAGAGGATTTCGAGCGCCCGCAGCGATCCGACCTCGACCATCATCTTGAAGGCTTGGCCGAGCAGAAAATCGCCGACCAATACGCTCGCCTCGTTGCCCCACAGCATACGGGCCGCAAGCTTGCCGCGGCGCATGTCGCTTTCGTCGACCACGTCGTCATGCAGCAGCGTCGCCGTATGCATGAATTCCACCGCGGCGGCGAGCTTGACATGGCCGTCGCCCGGATAGCCAGTCAGCACCGCCATGGCGAGCGTCAGCATCGGGCGCAACCGCTTGCCGCCCGAATTGATCAGGTGGTTGGCGACCTCCGGTATCATTGTGACGTCGGAGCCGGTACGCGACAGGATGGTCGTATTCACGCGCTCCATATCGCCGGCGACGAGCGCTACGAGTCGGTCGACCGATGCGGGCTGATGACTTTCAAACGGGACGATGACAGCCAACCGAAAGTCTCCTACGGCGCTTCTCTACCGGCCCCGGAAGCGGGTGCCGGTAGACCGGCGGGCGCCCTCAGGATGGCGGGTACCCCACACTCGCAGTCAGGGACCCGAGAAGGTCCCGAACGACGACGTCGTAAACATAGAAATACCCACGCCAAGCGGCAAGTGCTCGCAATTCGTCAATAGATTCGTGACGATCATGCCTTAGGCTGCGCGTTCCTGGCAACAACGGTTCGGGAACCGATATGGGCGCCGTGCAGGCAATTCTGGCGGATCAACGCATCGTCGGCGATCGCCCAGATCACCGACGCGTCGATCCCGATCCGCTCGCCCGGCATCGGATCGCGGTGCTGGTACCCTGCTATAACGAGGAAACCGCGATCGCCAAGGTGGTGGCCGATTTTCGTACCGCCCTGCCCGAAGCGGAGGTCTACGTCTACGACAACAATTCGCGTGACCGCACCGTGGACATCGCCCGCGCGGCTGGCGCCATGGTGCGCGGCGAGAAGCACCAGGGCAAGGGGCACGTGGTGCGCCGTATGTTCAGCGACATCGAGGCCGACATCTACGTCCTGGTCGACGGCGACGCCACCTATGACGCGCCGAGCGCCCGCATCATGATCACGCGCCTCCTTGCCGAGCGGCTCGACATGGTGGTAGGTGCCCGGGTCGATCGTGACGATGCCGCCTATCGCCTTGGCCACCGCTTCGGCAACAAGCTCCTCACTGCCTTTGTTGCCAATATTTTCGGCAATACATTCAAGGACATCCTGTCCGGCTATCGGGTGTTTTCGCGGCGCTTCGTGAAGTCCTTCCCGGTGCTGTCGAGCGGGTTCGAGATCGAGACCGAGCTCACCGCCCATGCGCTGGTGCTGGAATTGCCGGTCGCCGAGATCGAGACGCCCTATTATGCCCGGCTGGCGGGCTCCAAGTCCAAGCTCAACACCTGGCGGGACGGCGTTCGTATCCTCGGCACCATCATCCGGCTCTATCGGGCCGAGCGCCCGCTCGGCTTTTTTTCCGCAATGGGCATCTCGCTCGCCCTCATGGCGTTCGGCATCGCGATACCGATCTTCGTCACCTACTTCGCCGAAGGCATCGTTCCACGCCTGCCTACTGCCGTGCTTGCCACCGGCCTGATGATGGTTGCATGCCTTGCTATCGCCTGCGGTCTCGTGCTCGATACGGTGACGCGGGGGCGGCGGGAGATCAAGCGGCTCGCCTACCTGTCCCATCGCCCCCCCGGCGACGATTTCGAGCGCCGCGAACGCGCCTGATGGGCGTTGCGACGGCAACGGGGGCATCGGTGAAGGAAATCCTGCGCACCAACGACACCGTGCTGGTGTCTGCCGTCGAAGCGTTGCTGAAAAGCGCCGGCATTCACCATCTGGTGTTCGACCAGAACATGAGCGTCCTGGAAGGATCGATCGGCATCCTGCCGCGCCGCGTCCTGGTCGCCGACGACCAATCGGCATCGGCACGACAGCTTCTCGTCGATGCAGGTCTTGGCGGCGAACTGCGCCCCGATGCCGGGTGAACTGAGCGACGTCACCGACGATGCGATTTTGGGCGGCCGCTTGCGCCTCATCCAGCCACGACGCGGGCACCGGTTCGGCCATGACGCCATTTTGCTCGCCGCCGCGACGCCGGCCCGGGACGGCGACCGCGCCGTCGAACTCGGGGCAGGCGTCGGTGCCGCCGGTCTCGCGCTCGCAACCCGCGTGGCGGGCGCACGGGTTACGCTGGTCGAGATCGATGCGGGCCTTGCGGCGCTGGCGACCGAGAATGCTGCCCGAAATCAGCTCGCCGGCCGGGTCGATGCCGTTGCGCTCGATGTGGCGGCAGTGCCCGCGGCTTTCGTCGATGCCGGCCTCACGCCGGAGAGCTACGACATCGTGCTGATGAACCCGCCGTTCAACGATCCCGACCGGCACAAGGCCTCGCCGGATCCGGGCCGCAGTGCCGCCCACCGGCTGCCGCGCGACGCGCTGCTCCAATGGATCGCGGCGGCAGCGCGGCTGCTACGGCCGGGCGGCGCGTTGACGGTGATTTTCCGTGCCGACGGCATCGCCGTGCTGTTGGAAGCGCTCGATCAGGATTTCGGCGCCATCGCCTTGATGCCGGTTTATCCTAAACCCGGCGCGAGCGCGATCCGCATCCTCGCCGGCGCCGTCAAGGAAAGCCGCGCGCCGCTTGCGATGCGGCCTGGACTCGTGCTGGCGACCGAAGAGGGGCATCCCACCGCCGAATGCGAGGCGGTGCTGCGCCACGGCGCGGCGCTGCCGCTCGGCGCTTGAAGATCTATCGGCGGGTCGTCGCGTAGGCGAGCAGTCGCGGTCCGAGCACGACCACGCAGTACATGGCTGCCATCATGATGAGCTTGATCGTCATTCGTTACCCCAACTCGCTTATGTCCGAAATCGGCGAAAGCCGACCGGGCAAGTCCCGTTTAACCGCTTCGAGTCCCAGCCCCACCGTCGTCCGCAATGGTAAAGATTGCGTAACTTGTGGATCATTCAATTGAGTTCCTATCAATGGAACATGCCTCAAGGACCGATGACCGAACAATTCCGTCAAGTTGCGGCGCGCGCCGTCGCGGCGGCGCGTCCGTTTGTGCCGAAACGATGGCGCGGCGACCTGCCGGTCGTACCGGTCGTACGGCTGACCGGGGTGATTGGCATGGCGACGCCATTGCGGCCGGGGCTCTCCCTCGCCGGCATCGCCAAGACGCTTGATCGCGCGTTCGGCATCCGCAAAGCCAAGGCGGTGGCGCTGGCGATCAATTCGCCCGGCGGCTCACCGGTGCAATCGCATCTCATTTTCTGCCGGATTCGTGCGCTCGCCGAGGAGAAGGGGATCCCGGTCATCGGTTTCGTCGAGGATGTCGCAGCCTCGGGCGGCTACATGCTGGCCTGCGCGGCCGACGAGATCGTGTGCGATCCGTCCTCGATCGTGGGTTCGATCGGCGTCATCGGGGCGACCTTCGGGTTTCCGGAGGCGATGAAGAAGCTCGGAGTCGAACGGCGCATCTATACGGCGGGCGAGCACAAGTCGATGCTCGATCCGTTCCTGCCGGAGAATGAGGATGACATCCGGCGCCTGAAGGCGATCCAGCAGGACATCCACAATATGTTCATCGGGTTGGTGCGGGCGCGCCGCGGCGCCAAGCTCACGGGTCCGGAAAACACCATGTTTTCGGGCGAATACTGGGTTGCCAAGACGGCGCAGGCGTACGGCTTGGTCGATCAGGTCGGCGACCTGCGCACTGTTCTGCGCGAGCGTTACGGCAAGGACGTGGTGACGCCGGTGATCGCACCGGAGCGCTCGCTGTTCGGGCGGCGTGCGCAGGGGGTGGCCGCGCTGCTGCCGGAGGGGGGTATCCTGGATCACGCGATGGATCGCCCCGGCTTGGTGGAGGACATCATGTCGGCAATCGAAAGTCGCGCCATCTGGGCTCGCTTCGGGCTGTAACACGCCGAAATCAGGGCTGCCGTCCCAACGCGGCGGCGAACCAAACGCCAACAACGGACCACATCATGCTGCCACTCCCTCCCGTCATCACCTGGACGCTTGCAGTCGTCGGCGCCGCCGCTCTCTCGAAGTTGCTGGTCAAGGAATGGCGGCGCATCAACGCCGAGCTCGACGCTCGCGAGCGCGCCGCCGAGCCGGTTGCGCGCGAACAGTTGCAGACGCTGCGGCGCGATCCGAATACCGGCGTGTATAGGCCGGAATGACGGTGGTAAGTTGAGCGTTTCGGGTTCTCTTTCACGTCGCCGCGGCAGGTCCTGCGGTCGGTCCGCTTGACCCCTCGCTCAGGCCGCCTATAGGTTCCGCGCGTTGAACCTTAGATCAAGTCCAATGTCCGATCTCCCCGCGCATATGCGCCCCCAGCGCTCGTTCCAAGGCCTGATTCTGGCACTGCAACGCTATTGGGCAGACCATGGCTGCGTCATCCTTCAGCCCTACGACATGGAAATGGGAGCGGGCACCTTCCATCCGGCGACGACGCTGCGTGCACTCGGACCGAAGCCGTGGAACGCGGCCTACGTACAGCCCTCGCGCCGGCCCAAGGACGGACGCTACGGCGAGAATCCCAACCGGCTCCAGCACTATTATCAGTTCCAGGTGATCCTCAAGCCGTCGCCGCCTGACCTTCAGGATCTCTACCTCAACTCGCTCTATGCCATCGGCATCGACAAGGCGATCCATGACATCCGGTTTGTCGAGGACGACTGGGAAAGCCCGACGCTCGGCGCCTGGGGGCTCGGCTGGGAGTGCTGGTGTGACGGTATGGAGGTGTCCCAGTTCACCTATTTCCAGCAGGTCGCGGGCTTTGAATGCGCACCGGTGGCGGGTGAACTGACCTATGGGTTGGAACGGCTCGCCTGCTATCTGCAGGGCGTCGACCGCATCATGGACCTTAATTTCAACGGCCGCGACAACGACAAGGTCACGTACGGGGATGTGTTCTTCCAGGCCGAGCAGGAATATTCCCGCCACAATTTCGAGCACGCCGACACCGAGATGCTGTTCGAGCAGTTCAAGATGGCGGAAGCGGCGTGCCGCAGATATCTCGACGCCGGCTGGGCCGATGCAACGCACACGCATCACCTGATGGCGTTGCCCGCGTACGACCAGTGCATCAAGGCGAGCCACGTGTTCAACCTGCTCGACGCCCGCGGCGTCATTTCGGTAACCGAGCGGCAGAGCTACATCCTGCGGGTGCGCGAACTCGCCAAGGCCTGCGGCGAAGCGTGGCTCAAGACCGCGGGCGGCGGCACCGCTTGAACTCTTAGCTAATTGTCACCAAGGACAACCCGAATATGACTGAAAAAGGCAAGATTGCCGGAAACAAGCCGATCGCCCTCGAGGTCGAAGCCGGCAAGGACTATTGGTGGTGTTCGTGCGGCCACTCGAAGGCCCAGCCCTTCTGCGACGGATCGCACAAGGGCTCGGCCTTCACGCCGATGCAATGGAGCGCCACCGAATCCAAACGCGTCGCCTTCTGCACCTGCAAGCAGACCGAGACCCAGCCGCTCTGCAACGGCGCCCACAAGGCGATCGCCGCGGTGTGAGCGGCGGGTTTGCAAAGATAGTCCTACTCCCTCCCCGTTGAGGGTTGGGGTGGTGACGGGAGGGATGGCACCGATGGCCCCCAACAACTCAGACGGACCCGAGCCGCGTGTCTGGGCTTTGCGTGATCGCAACCAAGTCTCCCCGCAAACACATCTAGCGCGCAACATGCGCCGCGTTCCAACGCATGCGGAGAAGAAGCTTTGGATGCAGTTGCGGCAGCTTCCCTTAAAGGGTTCGCATTTCCGCCGGCAGGTTCGGTTGGGGCGGTACATCGTAGATTTCGCAAGCCATATCGCGCGGCTCGTGATTGAAGTTGATGGCGGTCAGCATGCGGAGAATCAGTCCGATGGGGCGCGCACGAAATTCATCGAGGACCAGGGCTATCGGGTGCTGCGGTTTTGGAACAACGATGTACTCGGCAATATTGATGGTGTGCTGGAAGTGATTCGGACCGCGATTTCTCGCGCGCCACATCTGCAGGCAGAGAGTGATAGCGTCGCGCACGATGCTTTATCTCCCTCCCCCCTTGCGGGGGAGGGTCGGGGTGGGGGGTTGGGAGGTTTAGGCGCGACGGTGCCCCACTCGACGACCCCCACCCCCGACCCCTCCCCACAAGGGGGAGGGGAGAAGAAGGACGAGCGGCAGCCATAATGCCCGATCTTCTGTTCGAGTTGTTCTCCGAGGAAATCCCCGCACGCATGCAGGCGCGGGCGGCGGAGGATTTGCGCAAGATGGTGACCGACCGCCTGGTCGATGCCGGGCTTGTCTATGAGGGCGCTATGGCGTTTGCGACGCCGCGGCGGCTCGCACTCACTGTGCAGGGCATTCCGGCGCGCCAGCCGGACCTCAAGGAGGAGAAGAAGGGACCCCGCGTCGGCGCGCCCGACAATGCGGTGCAGGGCTTCCTGAAGAGCGCGGGGCTTACCTCCCTCGCCGAGGCGACGATCCAGAAGGACCCGAAGAAGGGCGACTTCTACGTCGCGCTGATCGAGAAGCCGGGGCGCCCCGCGATCGACGTGCTTGCCGAAATACTCCCGCTCGTCATCCGCACCTTTCCGTGGCCGAAATCGATGCGCTGGGGCGCGCGCTCGGCGCGGCCGGGCGCGCTCGTCTGGGTTCGACCGCTGCATGGGATTGTCGCGATGTTCGGGCCGGAGACCGAGGAGCCGGACGTCGTGCCGTTCGCGATCGACGACATCGCGGCCGGCGATGTCACGCACGGCCACCGCTTTCTCGCGCCGCAGGCGTTCCGGGTGAAGCGCTTCGACGATTACGTGACCAGGCTCGAAAAGGCCAAGGTGGTGCTCGATCCGGCGCGCCGCAAGGAGATCATCCTGACCGACGCCAAACACCTCGCCTTTGCGCAAGGCTTTGCGCTGATCGAGGACCAGGCGCTGCTCGACGAGGTCGCGGGTCTCGTCGAGTGGCCGGTGACGCTGATGGGCTCGTTCGATGCGGAATACCTGCGTCTTCCGCCGGAAGTGATCCGCACCACCATTCGGGCGAACCAGAAATGCTTCGTGGTGAGCAAGTCTGATGGCGCGCTCGCCAACAAGTTCATTCTCGTCGCCAACATCGAAGCCGCCGACGGCGGCGCCGCCATCATCGCCGGCAACGAGCGGGTGATCCGGGCGCGCCTCGCCGACGCGAGATTTTTCTACGAGACCGACCTGAAGACGCGGCTTGAGGACCGGCTGCCGAAATTCGAGAACATCGTGTTTCACGAAAAGCTCGGTACGCAGGCCGAGCGGATCGAGCGCATCGAAGGGCTGGCCGCCGAGTTGGCGCCGCTGGTCGGCGCGGATGTCGAAAAGGCGAAGCGCGCCGCGCTACTTTGCAAGGCGGATTTGCTGACCGACATGGTCGGCGAGTTTCCCGAATTGCAGGGGTTGATGGGGAAATACTACGCGCTGGCTCAAGGCGAGGACGAGAGCGTCGCGGCGGCCTGCGAGGAGCATTACAAGCCGGTTGGTCCGGGCGATCGTGTGCCGACCGATCCGGTTTCGATCGCGGTGGCATTGGCGGACAAGATTGACACGCTGGTGGGATTTTGGGCGATCGATGAGAAGCCCACGGGGAGTAAGGACCCTTACGCGCTGCGAAGAGCGGCGCTGGGGGTGATTAGGATCGTGTTAGGAATTGGTCTGCGGTTGCCTTTATCGGAGATCATCCGAAGCTATCTCCCCGGGCTTCGGTCGCGCATGCCATTGAGGGACCAGTCCGATGTGGCTGACGCTGCGCTGCGTGCGCCAGACATCACGGAAGCTCGGCAAAGCTTGCTTTCGTTCTTCGCGGACCGTCTGAAAGTCCAGCTCCGCGAGCAAGGCGCGCGCCACGACCTCGTCGATGCTGTGTTCGCGCTCGGAGGCCAGGACGATCTTCTGCTCGTCGTGCGCCGCATCGACGCGCTGGCGCAATTCCTCGATACCGAGGATGGCAAGAATCTTCTCGCCGGCTACAGGCGCGCGACCAACATCCTGCGCATCGAGGAGAAGCGCGACAAGATCGAATACACCGATGTGCCTTCAGCTGAACTCTTCCGCCAGGCGGAGGAGTGGGAGTTGGCGCGAGCGATCGAAGCCGCCTCCAACGAGGCCGCCGTGGCCATCGCGCGCGAGGACTTTGCCGCCGCCATGAGCGCCATGGCCACGCTGCGGCAGCATGTCGATGCCTTCTTCGACAAAGTGACGGTCAATGCGGACGAGCCCGACGTGCGCGCCAATCGCCTAAAGCTGCTCAACCAGATCCGCATCGCCACCTGGACGGTGGCGGATTTTTCGAAGATCGAGGGTTAAGACAAAACAACGAAACGGAGAAGGCGCCGAATCTCCGGATGGAACTTTTGTACCCGCACGGCGTTCTTCACACCGCGGACGGAGCCGATCCAATGACTTTCACGACCGAGCATATTCAGCCGCTGGTGGCGTTGCTGGCCGGCATCCTGATTCTCATTATGCCGCGGCTGCTCAACTACATCGTGGCATTCTATCTGATCATCGCCGGGATCACGGGTCTCGGCCTCATCCACCACTGATCACCCGCCGAACGGCTGGGTTGCGAGGCTGTGCCGCGCGTGCTCTGTGCCGGGTGAAAGACGACAGCGCGAGCATCGATCATGGCAAAATCGACCAAGCCGTCCGGGCGCAATAAACGCGAGCCCGCGCGCGCCAATCCGAAGGTGAAACCTCGCAGTCTGAAGCAGCAGGCTTCCGGCAAGAAGCCGGCGGCCGCGCGGTCGACGGCGCCCGCCGTTGCGCGGCGCTCTGCCGTGAAGCCTTCCGCGACGAAGCCCTCAGCGCCTAAGCGCTCTGCGCCCATGATCTCCACCAACAAACCTTCCGCCAGCAAGCCGGTCGCCGCGAAGCCAGCCATCAAGCCTGCGGCCGTGAAGCCCCTCGCGGCAAAAGCCGCAGCCGCCAAGTGGGTCTACGCCTTCGGCGACGGCAAAGCCGAGGGCAAGGCCGATCTGCGCAATCTCCTTGGCGGCAAGGGCGCCAATCTCGCCGAAATGGCTAATCTCGGTCTCCCGGTCCCGCCCGGTTTCACCATCACGACCGAGGTCTGCACGTATTTCTACGGTCACGAGAACACCTATCCCGGGGAGTTGAAGGCCGAAGTCGAGGCCGCGCTGGTGCGCGTTGGCAAGATCGCGGGAGGCAAGATATTCGGCGATGCCGAGAATCCGTTGTTGGTGTCAGTGCGCTCCGGCGCCCGCGCGTCGATGCCCGGCATGATGGATACGGTGCTTAATCTCGGCCTCAACGACACCACCGTCGAGGCGTTGGCCAAGAGCTCCGGCGATCGCCGCTTCGCGTACGATTCCTACCGCCGCTTCATCACCATGTATTCCAACGTCGTGCTTGGGCTCGACCACCATGTGTTCGAGGAAATCCTTGATGAGCACAAGGATCGCAACGGCTACATGCTCGACACCGATCTCGAAGCGGAGGACTGGGCAGAGCTCGTCACCCGCTACAAGGAGCGGGTCAAGGAAGAGCACGGCACGCCGTTTCCCCAGGACCCGCACGCGCAGCTCTGGGGCGCGATCGGAGCGGTGTTCGGCTCGTGGATGAACCAACGCGCCAACACGTATCGGCGCCTGCACGCCATCCCGGAAAGCTGGGGAACGGCAGTGAACGTCCAGGCCATGGTGTTCGGCAACATGGGCGACACCTCCGCGACCGGCGTCGCCTTCACGCGTAATCCATCGACCGGCGAGAGGCGTCTGTACGGCGAGTTCCTCATCAATGCCCAGGGCGAAGACGTGGTCGCCGGAATCCGCACCCCGCAGGAAATCACCGAGATCGCGCGCCAGGAATCCGGCTCGGACAAGCCCTCTCTGGAGCGCGCCATGCCGGCGGCCTTCGCGGAGTTGACCCGAAATCTACGGGCTGCTGGAGAAGCACTACCGCGACATGCAGGACCTCGAATTCACCGTCGAGAAGGGCAAGCTGTGGATGCTGCAGACGCGCTCCGGCAAGCGCACCGGCAAGGCCGCGCTACGCATCGCCGTCGAGCTTGCCAATGAGGGACTGATCACCCGCGACGAAGCGGTGACGCGGGTCGATCCCGGCTCGCTCGACCAACTCCTGCATCCCACCATCGATCCCTCGGCCCACCGCAAGGTGATCGCCACCGGCCTGCCGGCGTCGCCAGGTGCCGCCTCGGGCGAGATCGTGTTTTCCTCCGACGAAGCCGAACTGATGAAATCGCAGGGGCGCAAAGTCATCCTGGTGCGGGTCGAGACGAGCCCGGAGGACATCCACGGCATGCATGCCGCCGAAGGCATTCTGACAACTCGCGGCGGCATGACGTCCCATGCGGCCGTGGTGGCGCGCGGGATGGGCAAGCCGTGCGTCTCCGGCGCCGGCAGCATCCGGGTCGATTACGCCGCCGAATCGCTCTCCGCCGGCGGTGCGACGCTGCGCAAGGGCGACGTCATCACCATCGACGGCTCGACCGGTCAAGTGCTGGCCGGCAAGGTGGCGATGCAGGAGCCGGCGCTGTCGGGCGAGTTCTCGACCCTGATGGGCTGGGCCGACAAGGCGCGCAAGCTCAAGGTGCGCGCCAACGCCGATACTCCCAACGACGCCCGTGTCGCCATCAGGTTCGGCGCCGAGGGCATCGGGCTGTGCCGTACCGAGCACATGTTCTTCGAGGCGGACCGCATCCGCGCGGTGCGCGAGATGATTTTGTCCGACGACGAGAACAGCCGCCGCGCGGCGCTCGCCAAGCTGCTGCCGATGCAGCGCAACGATTTCATCGAGCTGTTCGAGATCATGGGCGGACTGCCGGTGACGATCCGCCTGCTCGATCCACCGCTGCACGAATTCCTGCCGCATACCGAGGCGGAAATTGCCGAGGTCGCGGAGGCCATGAACGCCGATCCGAAGAAGCTCGCTGACCGCGCCCGCGAGTTGCACGAGTTCAACCCGATGCTGGGCTTCCGCGGCTGCCGGCTCGCCATCGCGTATCCGGAAATCGCCGAGATGCAGGCGCGCGCCATTTTCGAGGCCGCGGTCGAGGCGGGCCGGCGCACCGGCAAGCCGGTGGTGCCGGAAGTGATGGTGCCGCTGATCGCGACCGCGAAGGAATTCGACCTCGTCAAGGCGCGCATCGATGCGATGGCGAAGGCAGTGTCGGACGAGACCGAGGTGAAGCTCGACTACCAGGTCGGCACCATGATCGAGCTCCCGCGCGCGGCCCTCAAGGCCGGCGAGATCGCCGAGACCGCCGAGTTCTTCTCCTACGGCACCAACGATCTCACACAGACAACCTTCGGCATCAGCCGCGATGACGCCGCGAGCTTCCTCGGCATCTATACCGGCAAGGGCATCCTGCCGGTCGATCCGTTCGTTTCGATCGACCGCGAGGGCGTCGGCGAACTCGTGAAGATCGCGACCGAGCGCGGCCGCAAGGTGCGGCCGGATCTTAAGCTCGGCATTTGCGGCGAGCATGGCGGCGATCCGGCCTCTGTTGCGTTCTGTCACGAGATCGGCCTCGACTATGTGTCGTGCTCGCCATTCCGGGTGCCGATCGCGCGCCTCGCCGCCGCCCAGGCGGCGTTGGGCAAGAGCGCCGCCAGTACGGCGTGAAGGCGAAACGTCGGGATATGCCCGCACCTGACGTTCCGCGAAAATGTCATTTTGGCGTGCGTTAAAGACCACAATTTTCAGCAAAACGTTTCGTCTGCCGAAAGCGTGCGGTGGTGCGAGGCCGCGCATACTTTCGCCTCGCGGCCGGGAACGAAGGATTATTTTCGGTTTTGTTTTTGAATACGAAACCGCAAACGTAGGAGTGATCCATGAAATCCTATCCAACGCGCATCGGAATGCCTGCGCTCTTGGCAATTGCCTTGATAGGCGCCACACCCGCGCTCGCCAATGTCGAAGGCATGTGGGTCGGCAAGGACGGAACCACGGTGCGGATCTTCAGTTGCGGCAGCAACGTATGCGGCCGCGTTGCCGGCAAGCCGCAAACGAATGATCCAGAGACCGGCAAGCCGTGGACCGACAGGAAAAACGCCGATCCCAACCAGCGCGCCCGACCGCTTGTAGGCATTGAGGTGCTGATCTCGATGCGCCCGAGCGGCCAAGGAAAGTGGACGGGACAGCTCTACAACCTCGATGACGGCAAGCTCTATAAGGGCAATCTCATCGAAGTGGACCCGGCAACCGTCAGGGTCGAGGGATGCTGGCTTGGAATCTGCGGCGGGGAAAACCTGACGCGGACCAGGGCGACGGCATCGTCGCGATAAGCTTGGCGGCCAAAGCGCCCGCCTCGCCTACACGCGGCACTATTGCGCACCTCGTCGTGGCGCTTTGGTTTGCGTCGTCGCGGTGCCGCGTTCGGCTCGCGCTCAGGGTGCGAGTTTGGCGATGACGCTGGTCTTGAGGGGGTGAGCGTGATGGGTCGTCTTCATTGATGCTTGGAACGCGATGGTCCCGATGCTCAGCAGCACGAGTGCGCTATAAATCGTTAAGGTCCGGCACAGGTAGCCGTCGTAAACCTTCATCTCGTTCGTCTCGAACCGGCTTTGGGGGCGTTGCATGGTGCATCTTCTGTAGGCTCGGTGATATTCACGCATTGGTGGCGTGACCGTGGCCGGAGGTTCATTTTCTCAAGTCCTTTCGAGCGCGCTGTTCCCGTTGGCGCTCCGTCCGGCGAGGTGCCAAGTTCCTTCGACCATGGTAAGTTTGCCCACGCTTTGGCCGCTGCGGCGGCCACGGGACAAGGGGGGCAACGATGGCCGAGGACGCGAAGACGCCACAGCCGCGCCTGTCAGTCGTTGAACGACCCGCCACTTCGGCTACGGCTTCGAATATTCCTTCCATTGCTCCAATCGTACCTCCCGACGACTCCCGAAGCCGGCCGGACGGGCCGCCGCAGATACCGGTGTCGGAGCACATCCTCACCTGGTGGTTCGGCCTGATGGCGCTCGGCGGCGTCGGGTTCGGGCTCGTTGCGGAACGACGGCCGTTCGGCAACGGCGTTCTTGCTTCTCCGCTGGTCGTCTTCTTTGCCTGCGTCGCCGTCGCACTGCTGACGATGCGGTTCCTGTATGCCAAACCGGTCCCGCAGGTGATTTCCGAGCGCTACCTCGCGGTTGGCTGCGTCATTGGCATCGCGTGTTTTCTCGTCGGCAACTGGTTCGGCGTCAATCTCGACAGCATGCCCTGAACCCGTAGGGTGACCGCGGGCGGCACGCCGGTCGCATTCGAACCGATCGTCGCGGTCGGGCGACTAAGTTGCGCGAGCCACGCCGGGGAGCACGAATTTTGGACAGCCTCATTGAGCTCGGCATCCTGCTGCTGCTGGCATTTCCGATCGCCAGCATTGTGGCGCTGGTCTTCAGCATCGATGCGCGCGGACGCATCCGGGTTCTCGAATCGCAGCTTGCCGTGCTGAGGGCGGCGGGCGTGGCGGGTGGACGAGCCGCATCGGAGCCCGTAGCGCCGCCGTCCGCAGCGCCGGGGCAGGCCGCGCCGCCACCGGTTCAGTCCGCCGCCGAACCGGCGGCCGCCCAGGAGCAATCTCCCGCCGCGCCAGCCGCGCCCCCGGTCGATGTCGGCACGGCCCCGCCACAGGCGCCCGCGCCGCCGCCCCGCGCAGCAACCCCGAGGCCTGTCGCGCCGAGCCTCGAGGAGCGCTTCGGCACTCACTGGGTGGTGTGGATCGGCGGCTTTGCGCTCGCGCTAGGCGGCATTTTCCTGGTGCGCTATTCGATCGAGCAAGGGTTGCTCGGACCGGGCGTGCGCGTGATGCTCGGCGGCCTGCTCGCCGTGTTGCTTATCGGCGCCGGCGAATGGTTGCGCCGGCAGGAAACCCGATCCGGCGTCGCGGGCATCCCGGCCGCGCATATTCCGAGCATACTCACGGCCGCCGGCACTACGGTGGCCTACGCCACCGTGTTCGCCGCTTACGCGCTCTACGGGTTTCTGGGGCCGGCGGCGGCGTTCCTGCTGCTCGGCGTGGTGGCGCTCGCCACTCTTGCGGCGGCACTGCTGCACGGGCCCGCGCTTGCGGCGCTTGGTCTTGTCGGCGCCGAAGTCGCGCCGCTCCTGGTCAGGACCGAAATGCCGAACTACTGGGCGCTTTACATCTACCTCGCCGTGGTGACGGCGGCGGCGTTCGGGCTCGCGCGGCTGCGGCTGTGGCGCTGGCTCGCCGTCACGGCGGTGGCGTTCGGCCTGTTCTGGGTGTTTCCCGGCGTCGATGGCCCTGCGCTTGCGCCGCATCTCTTCCATGTCATCGTGGGCTTCTGCATCGCGGCGCTCCTGATCGTCGCCGGTCTCTATCTCGGTCCCGCCGCCGTGCCGGGCCGCATCGATGCCGTGTCCTCGGGCGCCCTTGCGGTCTATTTGCTGGCCGCAGCCATCATGGTCGTGGGGCAACAGCACGCCCCAGCGGCGCTCATCGGCTTTGCGGCGCTGACCGCCGCGACGGTCGCGATTGCCTGGCGCAGCGGATCGGCCGCGGGCGCGCTGCCGGCTGCGGCTCTATTGGCAGCGCTGGTCATCATTTCCTGGGCGGTCGCGCGCGAACTCTCACATCTCGTCGCCTCGGGGCCCGGCAATGGGCTCTTCCCGCAGCCCTCTCAAGAGGACATCGGGATCCATGTCGCGCTCGGCGCATTCTTTGCGCTCATGTTCGGTGCCACCGGTTATCTGGCGCAAGGCCGCTACGAGCGCGCCACCATCCCGATCATCTGGGCGGCGACGGCGGTGTTGGCGCCGCTCGCAATCCTGATCGCGCTCTATTACCGCATCTACGACCTCGAACGCTCGCTGCCATTCGCCGGATTGGCTTTGCTGCTCGCGGCTTGGTGCGCGATCGCTACCGAGCAATTGAGCAAGCGGCCGCCGAGCCCCGGGCTTCCGTCAGCGGCGGCGCTGCATGCGGCCGGCAGCGCGGCGGCGCTCGCCCTCACCCTCACGTTCGCGTTGGAAAAGGGCTGGTTGACTATAGGGCTCGCCTTGATGGCACCCGGCGTCGCCTGGGTGGCCGAAAAGCGGCCGTTGCCGATGCTGCGCTGGATCGCTGCCGCCGCCGCGATGCTGGTGCTGGCGCGGATTGCGTGGGAACCACGCATCGTTGGCGCCGATGTCGGCACGACGCCGTTTTTCAACTGGTTGCTTTACGGCTACGGCGTGCCGGCGTTGGCGTTCTGGACGGCCGGCACCCTGTTGCGCCGCCGCGCCGACGACGTGCCGTCACGCGTGACCGATTCGGCCGCCATCCTGTTCACGGTGCTGTTTGCCATCCTTGAAATCCGCCATGCCATGAACGGCGGCGACGTCTACGCCGCGACCGGCGGACTCGGCGAAGTCGCGATGGATGTGGCGGCCGGCCTTGCCATCGCCATCGGGCTCGAACGGCTGCGCCTTCGCACCCGCAACGTGGTGCACAATGTGGGAGCTTTGATCATCGCCGGCCTGACGTTTCTCGCCATCGTGTTCGGTCTGCTCGGCTTCGATAACCCGCTGTGGACTGGTGCGCCGGTGGGCGGGATATTCTTCAATCTGATCCTGCTTGGTTACGGCGCGCCAGCGCTGCTCGCGATCGTGCTTGCCCTGACGGCGCGATCGACCCGGCCGATGCCCTACCGGGCGATTGCCGCCGGCACGTCGGTGGTGCTGGGGCTTGCCTACCTGACATTGGAAGTCATGCGGCTCTATCACGGTCCGGTGGTGACCTCGGGCGCCATCGGGGACGCCGAACAATACACGTTCTCGGCCGTGTGGCTGGCTTACGGCGTTGTGCTGTTGATTGTCGGCCTGCTGCTCGGCTCCAAGCCGGCGCGGCTTGCTTCCGCAGCCGTGATCCTGCTCACGGTGGGCAAGGTGTTTGTGGTCGACATGGCAGGATTGGAAGGGATATGGCGCGCCCTGTCCTTTATCGGTCTCGGACTGGTGCTGGTCGGGATC
The DNA here is from genome assembly GCA_963747835.1 of uncultured Alphaproteobacteria bacterium. Lineage (GTDB taxonomy): Bacteria > Pseudomonadota > Alphaproteobacteria > Rhizobiales > Xanthobacteraceae > JAJPKK01. Next base: position 169,158 of record CAVVGO010000007.1, on the reverse strand, counting down.
GGCTATCTCTATCAGCGGCTGCTGTTTCCGCAGCAGCAAACAGCCGCCATCAACACGGCGCCCGGAATGGCGCCGCCATCCAATCCCTGACGCCTGTTATTCGTAGATCGAGGCGCGCATCACGTCGGGCTCGGCCGGACGCGGCTGCGGCGTGGTGGCGATTTCGAGCCGCGGATTGCGCCGGATAAAATCGCAATAAGCGAAGCCGAGGCCGGAGATCGAGCCGCGGAAGCTCCTGCCGTCGATCTGATTGACCGCAAAACAGGGCTGGAACGGGAGGCCCTTCACGGAAGCGCAGATCGAATCCGGCTGTACCCTGATGGTCCCAGTCGGCAGGTTGACGAAATGCACCGGTCCCGAACCGCGAACCTGGATCGTGCCGGATACCGAGCCGTCGGCATTGATGCGACCGGCTCCGGTCGAACCTTCGAAGCAGCTATAGCTGAAATGCTTGCCAGCAATGAAGTGCTTGGCCTCTTCGGGCTTGAGTTCGCTCGCCACGGCAGGAATTGCCGCAACCAAGCCCGCGACGGTCAGGATATTACGCGCCCACATGACTCACTCCCACCCTCCGAAAGATGTCGAATCGCGCGATGCCGAATCCGGTTCCGTTAATTCAACTCTTACCATACTCGCCGAAATGAACATGCCCGGATTTGGTAGACAAATGCTGAATGCGTTTACACTATCTTGACCACGAGTTGACCCCGGACGCCACCAGCGACGATCTTCTTGCCCGCCTCGATGACATCGGCAAGGTTAATTTCTTCGGTCATCTGGGCTAATTTGTGCCGGTCCAGGTCCTTTTCCAGGCGATGCCAAGCCTCTTTTCGGAGCGCGATCGGCGCTGTCACGGACTCTATTCCTAAAAGCGACACCGCCCGCAGGATGAAAGGCGCCACCGTGGTTGGCAGATCCATGCCGCCCGCGAGCCCACAGGCGGCAACCGCGCCGCCATAGCGGGTCATCGAGAGCACGTTGGCGAGGGTGGTCGAGCCGACCGTATCGATCCCGCCCGCCCAGCGCTCCTTGGCCAGCGGGCGTACCGCCCCGGCGAGGTCCGCCCGCGCGATGATCTCGGTGGCGCCGAGGTCCTTGAGATAATCAGCCTCTGCAGGGCGGCCGGTCGAGGCGATGACCTGGTACCCGAGCTTCGCCAACAGCGCGACCGCAACCGAGCCTACTCCGCCGGCCGCGCCCGTCACCACCACCGGCCCGCACGCCGGCCGGATGTCGTGGCGTTCCAGCGCCATCACGCACAACATCGCCGTATAGCCCGCGGTGCCGATCGCCATGGCTTCGCGGCTCGAAAGGCCCGGCGGCAGCGCGACCAGCCAGTCGCCCTTGACCCGCGCCATCCCGGCATAGGCGCCGAGATGGGTCTCGCCGCACCCCCAGCCGTTGAGCAGCACCTTGTCGCCTGGCTGCCACGCCGAATGGGAGGACGCCACTACCGTCGCGGCGGCGTCGACCCCGGCGATCATGGGAAACCGTCGCACCACCGGAGCCTTGCCGGTGACAGCAAGTCCGTCCTTGTAGTTCACGGTCGACCATTCGGGACGCAGCGTGACGTCGCCGTCCATCAGGTCCTTTTCATCGAAATCCGTGAGCGCCGCGTCGGTGCCACCGTCGGTCTTGGTGATCACGATCGCCTTGAATGTCGTCACGCAGGCTCTCCTTTTCGATCGGCGCGGCGCGCCTCACCGACATTTCATCAGCCACGGGCTTGGCGCGCCCCCGGCGAGGATTACGAAATCTCTTATGGAGAAGGGGCCGTTCACTTCAAGATTGTATTTGGCGTGCATCCGATTGCCCTCCTTGACGCTGCCCCAGACGCGGGTTTGCGGCGGATCGAGATTGGCAAAGCGTACCTCGAGCTCGATGACCTCGCCCAACAGGTTCGCCCGCAGCACCTTGTTGGTATCGCCCGCATAGCCGCCCCACTCGCGCCGGTGCACGAGGTCCATGCCCTCCACCACGAACGTGGCATAGTAATTAGTGTTGCTCGGCGGCATTGTGCAGTCCGGCGCCCAGGTGCCCAGCAGGCCCCATTGGCGGGCGATCTCGGCGTTGGACGCCGCGGTAGCGGGACTGGCGGCACAAATCGCAACGCAAATAGCGACAGCTGCTGCGGCTGCGAAAATCTTCATTATCGGCCCCTCCCTGGATCGGAATCACCCGCATCCTGACACGGCCTTAAATCCGCGCAACCGGTTCGATGCCGGCCGAAATCGCGCCATCGCGCACGCCGCGTCCTCATCGCCACTCGGCTGGCGCGCCGGTAAGGCCGCGCAGCGCCGCCGCACCGGACATCGCCCGACGATAGCGCCGCACCTCGCGATGGTCGCGGACAAGGCGCACCACATTGGCGTCGATCAGGCCGGCGGCATGAAGCACACCGAGGTCACCCAGCAGCGCGTGCCACAAGCCGAGCCGCATGTCGGCCACCAGTGTTTTGGTTGCAAGATAGGTGCCGACCTTGCGATAGCGGCCGGCATATTCGGGCCGCTCGCGCACGTAAGCCGCAAGTCCCCTCGCGGCGTTGCCCCCATCATTGGAAAGGCTGCGATCGTCCCAGAATTTCTCCCACAGCAGTCCGGGCAGCAGTTCGGCCCGGCCGAGCCTCGCTAGCCTGATCAGGAATTCGCGGTCCTCGGTGAGCCGCAGCCGCTCGCAGAACCCGCCGACCTTGAGGGCCGCGTCACGCCGCACCGTGATGCTGGTCCCCTCGACCGGGATGAGGTCGCAAATCAGTGCCCATTCGAAGGCCGGCGCCGCAAGCTTCACCGCCGGGATGACGGCCTCGCGCGCGCCGCCGCGATCGTGCTTGATCGCCGAGCTCAAGGTGCAGACGAGCCCGGCATCCGCCGCGAAGGCTGTAAGGGGAACGCCGAGCCGGCCCGGCCGATAGGCGTCGTCGCTGTCGAGAAACGCCACGATGGCGGCGCGCGCCGCCATTAGGCCGAGATTGCGCGCCGCGCTCGGACCGCGATTGCGGTCGGCCGCGATGATCCGAATGCGCGGGTCGGCGAAGGCCGCAAGATAGTCGGCGGTGCCGTCGCGCGAGGCATCGTCGACCACGATCAGTTCGAAGCGGACGTCCTCGCGAAGCACGCTCGCGATCGCCCGCGGCAGGCTGTGAAGGCGGTCATAGGTCGCGAGCACGACGGAAATGTCCGGCACGCCCGGCACCGGGGCATCATCCACCGCAGCCTCAATCATGAAGCCGCTCTATCAGCCCGCCAGCCGGATTTCCAGCGTCACGCCCGCGCCGCAGCGAGCCGTTCCACCGGCTTTTCGACGATCGGCAGGTTGATCAGCGCGGACATCACACCGAACAGGATCGAGAGCCACCACACGAGGTCATAGGAACCGGTCCGCTCGAACGCGAGGCCGCCGAGCCACACACCGAGAAAGCCGCCGACCTGATGGCTGAAGAAGGCAAAGCCCGCCAGCATGGCAAGCCACTTGGTGCCGAACATCATGACGATCAGTCCATTGGTGGGCGGCACCGTCGACAGCCACATCAATCCCATCACGGCGCCGAACAGGAGCGAGGTCACGGGCGTCACCGGGAAGCTGATAAAGGCGAGCACCGCCAAGGCGCGGATCATATAGATCACGGACAAAATGTAGCGCTTGGGCAGCCGCCCTCCGAGCCATCCGGACGTCACCGAGCCAACAATATTGAACAGGCCGATCGCCGCGATGGTCCAGCCGCCGACCGTCGCGGAAATCCCCTTGTCGGCGAGGTAGGCCGGCATATGCACCGTGATGAAGGCGAGCTGGAAGCCGCAGGTGAAAAAGCCGACCACCAGCAACAGGTAGGAGCGGTGCCAGAGCGCCTCGGAGAGTGATTGCTTTAAGGACTGTTGCGCCGCCGTTCCGGGCATGCCGGCCGGCGCATTTTTGGGGTACGCCAGCGCCAGCGACAGCGGCACCGCCAGAAGGATCAAAACGCCGAAAACCATCAAAGCCTGGTGGACCCCAAACGCTCCGATCAGCGCCACCGCAAGCGGGGAGAACAAGAACTGGCCAAACGAGCCGGCGGCGGTTCCGGCCCCGAAGGCGAGCGACCGCCACTGGTCGGGCATCAGCTTGCCGAAGGCGGCAAGCACAAGGTTGAACGAGCAACCGGACATGCCGAGGCCGATCAGCACGCCCGCCGAAAGCTCTAGCGTCAGCGGTGACTGGGCATACGCCATGATGACGAGGCCGGCCGCATACATCACGGCGCCGACGCTCAGCACGCGGACGATCCCGAACCGGTCCGCGATGGCTCCGGCAAAGGGCAGGCCAAGCCCCCAGAGAAGATTCTGCACTGCAAGCGCCAGCGAGAACACGCCACGCCCTAAGCCGTTCTCCTGGGACAGCGGCGTCAGGAAGAAACCGAGCGCCGAGCGCGGCCCGAACGAAAGCATCGCGATGGCACAGCCGCATAGGATGATCACGGCCGGCGTCCGCCAGTTCGTGCGCAAAGGTTCTGCGTTTTGGAGCATCGGGGTTCCCGGTCTGAGACAGCGCGCCCGAACTCGGTCGGTCGCCGCGCAAAGGTAGCGGTGTTGGTCGATGATTACGACCGCGGGCGATATATTTGGGGTGCCACGCCTATAAGCCCAAACTGAAGCGTTCATCGGAATGCAGGCTTTTAGCATAGCTGCCATCCGCCATCCGCCATCCGCGATCGGAACGGCTGGAATTCGAGGGTTGATATCAAGCCCCGCACATCCAGCACCGTCCACCGATCGTCCGGCGGCTTGCCGCGCTCCGGTCGTTTCGCGCAGCGCCCCGATGCGCTATTGATCCGGTCCCGTAACCGTTCTTCCGGTCCACCATGACGACGACTACTCTGTGCTCCGATGCATTCCTGTCTCCCTTGGCGATCGAGGAGGCGGTTACCCGCGCGCTTGCCGAGGATTTCGGTCGCGCCGGCGATGTGACGTCGACCGCCACGGTGCCGGCCGGCCTCACCGCACGCGCCGTGGTGGCGGCCCGGGAATCCGGCGTGATCGCAGGCCTGCCGCTGCTGGAGGCCGCGTTCCGAAAGCTCGACCCGCATGTGAAGCTCACGGCGAGCATGCGCGACGGCGCCAGCGTCGCCGCCAAAGACGTCCTGATGACGGTCGAGGGCGACGCGCGGGCGCTCCTCGGCACCGAGCGCACGGCGCTCAATTTCCTCGGACACTTGTCCGGGATCGCGACCGCGACCGCCACCTTCGTGCGCCTGGTCGCGGGCACGAACGCGCGCGTGTGCTGCACGCGCAAGACGACGCCGGGACTGCGCGCTTTGCAGAAATACGCGGTGCGCTGCGGCGGCGGCTTCAATCATCGCTTTGGTCTCGATGACGCGATCCTCATCAAGGACAACCATATCGCGGTTGCGGGCGGTATCCGGGCGGTGCTGATGCGAGCCCGCGCCGTCGCCGGACATCTCGTCAAGATCGAGATCGAGGTCGATACCCTCGATCAGCTGCGCGAAGTGCTCGAATGCGGGCTCGCCGACGTCGTGCTGCTCGACAACATGCCGCCGGCGATCCTCAGGACGGCCGTCGCCCTCGTGGCGGGACGCCTGGTCACCGAGGCCTCCGGCGGCATCACCCACGCGAGCGCCGCCGCCATTGCGGCGACCGGCGTCGACTACCTGTCGTCGGGGGCCATCACGCATTCCTCGGTCAATCTCGATGTCGGACTCGATATCGAGATGTAAGGCCAACCTGCAAAATACATCGCGAGCTGAAGCTACAGGGTCTTCTCGGCTTCGGCCGTTGCGTCGGCGTCGCCCCAGATCGGCGAAGCGGCGCCGTCGCCCCAGTTGCGCGGCCGGTAGAAGGTGTGCACCCCGATGCGATCGAGCCTGTGCATTTCATGCACCCACCAGGGATGTACCCAGTAGGCGTGGTAATGGGTCGCCTTGCCGACATCATTGAGCCAGAATTTACCGTCGAGCGTGTCGCGGGCAATGTGCTTGGCGCGCTCCCAAGCGGCCGGCTCGCTGATGCGGTCCGGGATGCCATCGCACGCGAAGGTGAACTGGCAGGCGAGATGGCGGTGCGAGTTCTGATAGACCACGCCGCACACGCTGTTGGGATAATAGCCGGAAAACACCCGGTTCATCACCACCTGGGCAACCGCGATCTGCCCGCGCGGAGCCTCGCCGCGCGCTTCGAAATAGATCGCATCGGCAAGGCATTTCTCGTGCCTCGCGCGCTCCGTGCCGGTGAGACCGAGGCGCTCGGCGGGACTCATCAGCCCCTGAGCGCCGCCCGTTATCTCGCCCTTCGGCGCAATGGTCTCGTTGCGCTGCGGCTCGCCGGCGGTGCCACCGCCGGGCGCGATATTGATGGCCGCGGGATCGGATCCCGGTTCGGACTCGGGCTCGAATCCGGGCGCCCAGGGTTCGAACCCCAGCGTGCCACCCAGCGGCACGGCTCCGAAGTAGATGCGCGCCGCGCGAATTGGGGCGCTTTCGTCGTCCATCACGGTGGGCGCCGGCGACTCGGAATCGGTTGGCTCCGCGTTGGCGGCGGCGGCAGGCGCGGGATCGTACATCTCATCATCCGGCGCGCGCGCGCTCGGCGCCGGCCGCGCTGTCGGCTGCAGTGAGGGTTGCTCCGCCGGAGGTTGTTCGGGCTCGACTGTCGTGGCCGGCTCGGGCGAAAAGTCCGGCGGGCGCGGCGGCACCAGGCGCGGTCCCTTCAGGGCGCGGTTGACCTCAGGGAAGGTGCGCTGGGGAATGGTCGGCCCATCAAGGCCCGAACGCTCGATCGGACCGCGCACAACCGAGCCGGTGACGTCGACGCCGGGATCGAACGTCACGAGCCGGTAGCCGGTATCGGCCATGGCGGTGCCGATCGGCTGCGGGAAGTTGAAGGTCGCGGCGTGGATGGTGCCGAACGGGGAAGCAATGAAATGCGACCTCCAGGTTTCTCCGATGACCGGTTGCCTGGCGGTCAGCGCGGCGACATCCTGGTGGCCGATGCGGGCCGGCACGATGATCAACATGATGACGGCGAGGCCGAAGGGGGCCGTCACCCCCTTCGGCCCAAAACGCGACGGATACTGGCTACGCTGACGCAACGCCACACACCGACCCAGGAGGCATTCCCCGGTGCCATTCCGCGACTCGAGATCGGCGGGATTGCGGCCGGCCTTTGCCAAGCCAGGACGTTATCCGACGTTATGCTTGATATCGTGTTAATGCCCGGAAAGGTCGAGCCTGAACGGCTGTCCTTCGGATGCGAGTTGGCCCTGGCCGATCGCTTCGACCGCCTTGATCATGCGGCCGCGGCGCCCCAGCAGGTCGTCGGCGAGGGCGACAATGCGTGCGTTGGGTGTCGCGGTCGGAGAGGAGCGGCGTAGCGCTTGCGCGATCGCGCTTTCATCGCTCAGTGGGTTAAGGGCACACACCGACACGAAGGCTGCCGCGGTCGAGCGGCTGATGCCCGCGTAACAATGCACCACCAACGGGGTCTCGCGCGGCCATCGCCGCACGAAGGCGAGGAGCTCTTCGACGTGGTCGGTTTCGGGGTGGACGTGGCCTTCGAGCGGGGCGCTGATGTCATGCAGCTGCAGCCACAGGTGATTTTCGGGCGTGATAGCGGACGGGCGCGACATTGCGTCTTCGCGCGCCAGCAGGGTGATCACGTGCCGCGCGCCAGTCGAATCAACCGTCTCATGAAGCCGCGCCAGCGAACATACGTGGATCATCGCGCCATCCTTGGTGCCGGCCCCTGCAATCGGGGCGTCAGTGTTCCGAGAGGTCGGCGAAGCGTTCGAGAAACCGACGCTTCGCGGTCTCGGCCGGCCAGGGGGTGAGATAATCCTTCTCGGCCGCAGCCGGCAAGGCCGGCCGCGCGCCGAAAAATCGCCGCGCCTCGGTGACGCCGAAGCCGGCGAGCAACGTCGCCTCCAGGAACGCGGCGCCGCGATCGGCCGTTTTGATGATAGCGACGATGTCGGCCGGCAATTCGGGCGGAACGCCGAAGCGGACATGGATGGCGGTGAGCAGGCGCCTCTCGATCTCCTTGTAGGCCCCGCCGATGATCGCCTTGAACGGCGAGATCATGTCGCCGATCACGTATTCGGGGGCATCGTGCAGGAGCAGCGCGAGGCAAAGTCTTCGATCCAGCGTCCCGACGCGGCGGCGCGCGACCTCTTCCGCCAGCAAGGTGTGCTGGGCCACCGAGTAAATATGCTCCCCATGGGTCTGCCCGTTCCAGCGCGCCACCCGCGCGAGGCCGTGGGCGATATCTTCGATTTCAATATCGAGCGGCGAGGGGTCGATGAGGTCGAGCCGGCGTCCCGACAGCATGCGCTGCCACGCCCGCGGCGTGACCCCACTGCCGGCACGCTTTGCCGGCCGGCCGCCCGATCGTTGCGCCGTCACGGCCCGTAGCTCTGCACCAGGCTGCCCGCCACCAGGCTCCAGCCGTCGACCAGCACGAAAAAGATCAGCTTGAACGGCAGCGACACCACGACCGGCGGCAGCATCATCATGCCCATCGACATCAGGATCGAGGCGACCACAAGGTCGATGACCAGGAACGGCAGGAACAGCAGGAACCCGATCTCGAAGGCGCGCTTCAATTCCGAGATCATGAAGGCCGGTACCAGCACGCGCAGCGACAGGTCCTCCGGGCGCGCAGGTTGGGTCTCGCGCGACATGCCGATAAACAGCTTGAGGTCTTTTTCGCGGACGTTCTTCAGCATGAAGGCACGGAACGGATCGGATGCCCGATCGAACGCCTGCTCGGCCGTGATCTCGTTGTTGACCAGCGGCCGTACGCCGATGTCGTAGGCGCGCTCGAACGCCGGTCCCATGACGAAGGCGGTGAGAAACAACGCGAGCGAGATAATGACCGTATTGGGCGGCGCCGTCGCGGTGCCGAGTGCGGTGCGCAGCAGCGACAGCACCACCACGATGCGGGTGAACGACGTCACCATCACCAGGATCGACGGTGCGAGCGACAGCACGGTCATCAGCGCGATCAGCTGAAGCACGCGCTCGGTGAGCCCGCCGCCCGAGCCGAAATTGATGCTGATGTCCTGAGCCCAGGCCGGCGTCGTCGCTGCCGTTACGGTTGCCGCGAATGCTACACCGGCCGCCACCGTCGTAAGACGAACCCGGCGGCCGATCAGGATACCCGTCACGTCTTTCCTGGCGATCGTCCGAGCAAGCTTGCCATTTCTTCCTCGAGACTTCCAAATGCAGACGCGCCCCCGGTCTTGTCTGGCTCGGAAGGCGGCGAGGCTGCCGCCGAAGCCTCGCCGGGGCGGTCTGGTCCGCGGTCCTGACCCGGGCTCCGCCCCGGCGCCGCCGATGCCGGCGGGGTAGCGCCGTCGAAATAGGCGGCGACCCGCGAGATCGGGGGCGGTTCGGTGCGGGCGGCAGGGCGGGGTGGCACAGGCGGCGCCGGCGGAGCGGGCGGCTCGACCGGCTTGGTTGGCCGCCGCAATGCGGCTTCGAGCCGTTGCGCCATTTCGGCGAGATTACTTTCGTCGCTCTGCGAAGGCCGCGTCGGCGCCGGCTGCGCTCGTCTCGGCTCCGCCGTCACTGGCGACTGGAACACCGGTTCGTGTACCGGAGCAGGCGGGGTGAGGGAGGTCCATTGGGTGTCCGGCGACACCGACTGGAATACCGGTTCGTGGGCCGCTGGCGCGGAGTTGCGGCGCGGCTCCGGCGCGGTTTGGAACACCGGCTCATAATTGGGCGGCGGTGGCGGCTGGACCGGAACACGACGCGGCTCGGGCGGCGCCTGGGACACCGGTTCATAATCGGGTAGAGGCGGTGGCGACTGCATCGGCGTACGCCGCGGCTCAACCGGTTGGAACGTCGGCTCCGGCGTCATCGACAGCGGCGTCAGGGCCGGCGCCGTGATGGGGTCGTCAGCGCGGTCGGGCCGAAAGCGCTCGCCCTGGCTGAATGGCGTCAGGCGGGCGACCGGAGCGCTACGCGCCAACGGATCTGGCCTTGCCGGTTCGGGCTCGTCGAGCGGACGTGTCACCCGCGGCATCGGCTCGAGGGGCCAGTTCTGTGCGTCGGGTGCCGGACGCGGGGGCACATCCGGGATGCTGCGCTGATCGCGCGGGCCGGCATTCGGTGCGGCGCGATTGATATTGGGCTCGATCACGAGGTCGGAGGGACCGCCGATCATCAGCAGATGCTCGGTATTGTCGCGCCGGATGAGTACTAGGCGGCGGCGGCCATCGACATTGGCGGCGTCGATCACGGCGAGCCGCGGTTGCCGGCCGCGGGGGCCGGTTGTGCTCAAGGGTCCGTTGCCAAATCGCCGCCACAGGAAGGCCCCGGCGCCGATCAGACCCAGCACCAGCAGGAAGGCGACGACGAACCTCGCCACATCCGGCATACCGCCCAATAGTTCCATCGACGTGCTCCGTGTCCGCCCCATCACGGCCGGACGGTATCGGCAGTTTCGCCCAGGTTAACGGCGCCGGCAAATTGTGCCGACCCCCGCCCTGGGCTTGCTTACTGCCGATGGCCGATTTCGGACCATGATTACCCGTAAAATACCGACTTTCCCGCAAACCCCATCTGATAGGCCATTTGATGGCGCGACCGTAGGCTTGGAACCTTAACCGTCCGTTAACCATACGCCCGGCAAAGTCTGCCTACCGGCAAAAGGTGCCGGCAACGGCCGGCCAAGGAAGCCGGCAAGCCTGGAATCCCGTTCGGGAACGCATCATGGCCCTGTCCGACATCCCGATTCTTTCCATGCTGCGGACGAAGATGCAATGGCACCAGGAGCGGCAGCGCATCCTCGCCGACAACGTCGCCAATTCGGATACGCCGAATTTCCGACCCCACGACCTTGTCGAACCCAAATTCGACGGTACCGCGACGATGGCGACTCCGATGCTGGTGCGAACCGATCCAGGCCATCAGACGGGCAGCGAAAGCGGCGAAGCCTTTCCCCGGACCACCAGCGGCTTTCAGATCCGGCCGGCCGGCAACGCCGTGAGCCTCGAGGATGAGATGACGAAAGTGGCCGGCAATCAAATGGACTTCCAGGCCGCGAGCGCGCTCTACACCAAGAGCCTCGGCCTGCTCAAAATCGCGGTCGGAAAAAAGTGAGGGCCTACCATGGACTTTGTCAAATCGCTTGCCGTCGCGGCGGCCGGACTGCGTGCTCAGTCCGGGCGCATGAGGGTGATCGCCGAAAACATCGCCAACGCGGATTCGACCGCGGCGGATCCGGGCGGGGAACCCTACCGGCGCCGGATCCCGACCTTTCGGTCCGAGCTCGACGGGGCACTCGGCGTGCGGGTCGTCGGCGTCGGCCCGGTGCGTACCGACCCGAGTGACTTCCACACCAAGTTCGAGCCCGGTCACCCGGCCGCGGACGCCACCGGCATGGTCAAATACCCCAACGTCAACACCATGATCGAAATGGCCGACATGCGGGAAGCCCAGCGTTCCTACGACGCCAATGTCAACGTCATCACCGCCACCCGCACCATGATCCAGCGCACCATCGATATCCTGCGCAGTTGACAACTGAGGAGAACTGAAAATGCCGACACCCGGAATTGCCGCCAATGCCTACGCCCAGCTGTCCCGCATCACCGATGCTGCATCCGGCCTCGCCAAGACCGTAGGCGACGGCGCCGACCAGCATGGGCCGAACTTCGGCGCCCTGCTCAAGGAAGTCATCCATGGTGTCGGCGCGGCGGGACACAAGTCCGATACCCAGGCCCAGGCGATGGCGGCCGGCAAGGCCAATGTGGTGGACGTGGTCACGGCGGTCGCGGAGGCGGAAACCGCGGTGGACGCACTGGTCGCAGTTCGCGACAACGTGATCTCTTCCTATCAGGAAATCATGCGCATGGCGATCTGAGCGGGACGCCGCAGCGGCATCCCGCAGTTCCGCCCGATTGGGAATTCCACGACGATGATGAACGGACCCGAAGTTCTCGATGTCGCGCGCGACACCATTTACACGTTGGTGTTGGTATCGAGCCCGCTGATGCTGGTCGGCCTTGTGGTGGGTGTGGCGATTTCACTCATTCAGGCGCTCACCCAGATCCAGGAATCGACGCTCGTCTTTGTTCCCAAAATCCTCGCCATCTTCCTCGCGATGTTGCTCGCGCTGCCTTTCATGGCCGAACAGCTCGCCGGCCATATGAATCGGATCGCTGCCCATATCGTCGGCGGCTGACGGCGCGGAAACTTGTCAGCGGGAACGTGCCATGAGCATCGATATTTCGTTCCTGCCGGCGCTTGCGGCGGCGTTCCTGCTGGTGTTCGCGCGCATCGGCATGATGCTCATGCTGCTGCCCGGTATCGGCGAGCAAACCATTCCGACCCGCATGCGGCTTACAGTCGCGCTCGCAATGACGATCATAATGCTTCCGCTGCACCGCGCCGCCTACCAAATCGACCTCACGGCGCTCGCGCCGGCAATAACATTGCTTGCGGAGGAGCTTCTGGTCGGCGCCCTGCTCGGCATGACGGCGCGGCTCGCCATCGGGGGACTTCAGGTCACCGGTTCGATCGTTGCCCAACAGCTTGGATTGGGCTTCGTGACCGCGGTCGACCCGACCCAGGGCGAGCAGGCCGTCATCATCGGCAATTTCCTCACCATGCTGGGGGTGATGCTGGTCTTCGCGACCGACACGCACTACCTCGCCATCGCGGCGCTCGACGAAAGCTATAGCCTGTTCGCGCCGGGAACGATGCCGTTCTCCGGCGACATGGCGGCCCACATTACCGCAGTGGTGGCCGCCGCCTTCCGTATCGGGGTGCAACTGTCGGCGCCGTTCCTGGTGTTCGGGCTGCTGTTCAATCTCGGGCTCGGCATCCTGTCACGGCTGATGCCGCAGATGCAGGTATTCTTTGTCGGCATGCCGTTGCAGATCCTCGGCGGCCTCATGCTGCTGTCCCTGGTCATCGGCGCCATGATGGCGACGTTCCTCGGCCATGTCGAAGGCGTGATGCACGAGCTCGCGCCGCGAAGCTGAGCATTGTCTGAGACCCCGCCGGAGAGGCTTGGCACATCATGGCCGACGAAGGCGACGACAGCGAGAAAACAGAGGACCCCAGTCAAAAACGGCTGGACGAGGCGATCCAGCACGGTGACGTGGTCAAAAGCCACGAGGTCAACACCTGGTTCGTGACGGCGGCCTCGGCCCTCGTGCTGCTGAGCTTCTCCAGTTCCGCGGCCGGCGAATTGCGGGCGATGTTCCGCGCGCTTCTTGCCAACGCTTACCAGATGCCGGCCGACGGCGCCGCGCTTGCCCTGATGTTCCAGCATGTCGGCTCAAGAGCGATGGCGGCGGTCGCGCTGCCGATCCTGCTGCTCGCGCTCGCGGCGATCTGCGGCAACATGGTGCAGCACCGGCTGGTCTGGTCGGTCGACGTGCTGATGCCGAAGGTTGCCCGCATTTCGCCCCTGGCCGGCGCCAAGCGTATGTTTTCCAAGCAGGCGCTTGCCAATTTCGCCAAGGGGCTGCTCAAGCTCGCCATCGTCGGTTCGGTGTTCGTTGCCCTGATGTGGCCGGAGCGCCACCGCTTCGAAGGCATGGTGACGCTCGATCCGGAAGCGCTGCTGCCAATGGTGCGCACCCTCGCGCTCCAGCTGTTCGGCGCCGTGGTGGCGATCCTCGCCATCATCGCGGCGGCCGACTACCTGTTTCAATACCGGCAATGGTTCGAGCGACAGAAGATGTCGCTGCGCGAGATGAAGGAGGAGTTCAGGCAGAGCGACGGCGATCCCAAGATCAAAGCCAAAATCAGGCAATTGCGCGCCAGCCGGGCGAAAAAGCGCATGATGGCGGCGGTGCCCAAAGCGACCGTGGTGATCACCAACCCGACCCACTTCGCGGTGGCGCTGCAATATGAGCGTGGCATGCAGGCGCCGATCTGCGTCGCCAAGGGCGTCGATTCGCTCGCCTTGAAGATACGCGAGGTTGCCGGTGCGCATGACGTCGCGATCGTGGAAAATCCGCCGCTCGCCCGTACCCTTCACGCCGCCGTGGAGATCGACCAGGAGGTTCCGGCCGAGCATTACAAGGCGGTCGCGGAGGTGATCGGCTACGTCATGCGGCTGAACGGTTCGATGCGCCGGTGAGCATCGGCCGGGGAGCGCCAATACGCGCTACAAGCGGCATTACCGCCACGGGAGCGAATCATCTCAAGCTTGCCCGCCATCCTCTTGCACGCCTCTTGCACGGTGCAACCGGCTGAGGCGGTGAGGTGATCATGGCTTCGATGAGAGGTTGACAGGATCCATCATGGCCATGCAGGGCCTAAGTATCACCATGGGTGAACGCAACGAGCGCCGGGGGAGCATTGCGCTGGTCCTGCTGGTCGCGGTTGGTCTGATCGCCGCCGCCGCCGGCCTTATGGTGGTCGGTCACGGCCAGGCTGGCTCCTATGTCATCGTCCTGCTCGCGTTGCTCGGCGTGATCGGGGTGTTCTCACTGTTCGCGTTCGCGGCGGGCGTGCTGCGGGTGTCGGGCCGGGAGGCCGGCAACTCGATCCTCGATAACGTGCTTGAGAATGCCTACGACGGAATCGTGGTGACCGATGGTCACGGGCGGGTGCTCTATGCCAACGCGGCCTATCGGGTGTTCGCCGACGCGACCGGGTCGGAAGATGTCCGCCCGGTCGAACGCGTGTTCGTCGGCGATCCCGACGTTTCCGAGGCGGTCTACCGCTTGCTCAAGGCCGCCCAGGAGGGGCGCCGGCTGCAGGAGGAAGTCCGGATCGCGGGTTCGCGCGGTCAATCGGCGCGCTGGCTGCGCCTGCGGGTGCGCCCGCTCGGCGCGGCGCACGACGCCAAGACATCAGTGTGGACCGTCGCCGATGTGACCCGCGACCGTGAACGCCAGGAAAACGTGTTTCAGGAGCTGCAGCACGCCATCGACTATCTCGACCACGCGCCGGCCGGTTTCTTCTCGGTCGATGCCAATGGCGACATCGGCTACATCAACGCGACGCTGGCCGGCTGGCTCGATTACGATCTCGCCCAGGTCGGCTCCGGCGGCTTGCGGCTCAGCGACGTCCTGCCCGGCGGCAGCGCTGCACTTTTCACCACCCTGTCGGGACAGCCCGGCGAGGTGAAGACCGATATCCTCGACCTCGATCTGCGGCGCCGCGACGGCCGCACCTTGCCGGTGCGGCTCTATCACAAGGTGGCATTTGCGGCCGACGCCACCCCCGGAGCGTCGCGCACCCTCGTCCTCAACCGCGCGAGCAGCGACAGCGTCGACCCGTTGCGGGCGGCGGAAGTGCGTTTCATGCGCTTCTTCAACAATACCCCGATGGCGATCGCAACGGTCGACCGCAACGGCCGTATCGCCCGCAGCAACGGTCTGTTTGTCGATCTGTTCCAAAATGTGCTGAAGCGCGAGGGGGCGGCGGCGCAAGGTTACGCGATCCGCGGCGTCATCGCGGAGCGCGACCGCGCGGCTTTCGACACCGCAATTGCCGCGGCGGCGCGGGGCCAGGGCGAGATCGATCCGATCGACGCAGCATTGGCCGGAGAGGGCGAACGCTGGGCGCGATTCTACGTCACTCCGGTCGAGGAGGACGAGCGCGATTCCGAAATCCGCCATCGTCTATGCGATCGAGACCACCGACCAACGGGTGTTGCAACGCCAGTTCGACCAGTCGCAGAAGATGGAATCGGTCGGCAAACTCGCCGGCGGCATCGCGCACGATTTCAACAACGTGCTGTCCTCCATCATGATGGCCACGGACTTTCTGCTGACCGCCCACAAGCCGTCCGATCCGTCGTTCCAAGACATCATGCAGATCAAGCAGGACGCCAACCGCGCCGCGAGCCTGGTGCGTCAGTTGCTCGCCTTCTCGCGCCGCCAGACGCTGCGTCCCCAGGTGCTCGATCTCGGCGAGACTTTGTCCGAGCTTTCCAATCTCCTCCGTCGGCTGATCGGCGAGCGCGTCACGCTGGACCCTGTGCACGGCCGCGACCTATGGCCCGTCAAGGCCGACCAGTCCCAGGTCGAGCAGGTGATCGTCAATCTCGCGGTCAATGCCCGCGATGCAATGCCGGAGGGTGGCAAGCTCACCTTGAAGACGTCCAACGTCACCCGCGAGGAGAGCCAGCGGGCGGCCTTCAAGGGCATGCCGCCGGGCGAATACGTGCGGATCGACGTTACCGATACCGGCACCGGCATTCCGCCCGAGATCATCGACCGTATCTTCGAGCCGTTCTTTTCCACCAAGGAGGTTGGCAAGGGTACCGGCCTCGGTCTTTCCACCGTCTACGGCATCGTCAAACAGACCGGTGGCTTCGTCTATCCGGAGTTCGACAACCGGTAAGGGCACGACGTTCCATATCTTCCTGCCCCGCCACATTCCGGTCGCCGAGCCCTCGATGCCGCCTGCCGCCCTCGATGCCGGCGTCGCCGTTCCGACCCGGCAGCCGGAGAAGGTCGTGCCGGCCGACGATACCGGGCGAGGGACGATCCTTTTGGTCGAGGATGAGGAAGGCCTGCGCGGCCTCAATGCGCGCGGCCTTGCGTCACGGGGCTATACGGTGCTGCAAGCCGCCAACGGCATCGAGGCGATAGAGGAATTCGACGGCCATGCCGGCAAGATCGATCTCGTTGTGTCGGACGTCGTCATGCCCGAGATGGACGGGCCGACGCTGTTGACCAAGCTGCGCAGCCGCAATTCTGATGTGAAGATCATCTTCGTGTCGGGCTATGCCGAGGAGGCATTCGAAAAACATCTGCCGCCAGGTGAGAAGTACAGCTTCCTCGCCAAGCCGTTCACCCTCAAGCAACTTGTCGGAGCCGTGAAGGACGCGACCGGCAAGTGAGCCTGGAGATGAGCCTGGAGATGAGCCCGAAAATGAGCCGCCGCTAATAAGCATCCGGCGGATAAAGCCACGCCTTGCGCGGGTCGTAACGGCGGTCATACAGACACACGAAGCCGATGAACTCGCCATACCAGCGGTGGGCGCTGGTGATCTTCGCGAACCGGTGCCACCGCCCGCAGTGTTCGGCCGCCATGGCCCGATAGTAAGGGTCGATCTCCGGCGTCCATTGGATGATCCCGCCGCTGTCGTTGCCGGTCAACCCGCGCATGCCGGTACCGGGAAAATTCCCCGCATTCGCGGCGAGCGAAACTGAAACCAATGCAAAGGCCAGCAACCACCGCATGGGACTGAGCTCCTGCGTACTTTTCTGCAAAACACACGCGCCGGATCGCGGCAGCAGGGTGACTTTCCGCCATCGACCCGACCAATTCAAGCGCCTCGGCGGATCGAAATCACGATTTAGGCCGCGCTGTGGTATATGCGCGTCATGAAACAGAAGGTGAATGAACCTCCGGAGTGCTCGTCGCGACCAAGTCACACGGGTTGTGGCTCCATTTGGTGCGGCGCCGCCATGGCACTTTCAGGTAGACGGGGCCCAAAAGGCGTCGCGCAGCGCTTCGGCTGGCTTGGTCAGACGCATAGTAATTTACGGGATCGGTTTCGATGCAAAAAATATGGTCAGCCCTGCGACGCCGTGCACTCTTGGCGCAGCCGCCTTGGGCCGTTAAATCGCCCCGTTTGAAGCCAACGGTTCCGGCGGAACCATTTTCAGTCGACCATGTAATCCCCAGCGGCCGCCTTGTTTTCGGCCGTTCAGCGAGAGTTTCTATGAAAATCCATGGGTTTGCCAAAGCTGCGTTGTCGCGACGCGGCATCCTGACCGGATTTGCGATTGCGCTCGCGGTTGTCCCGGCGCTGCCCGCCTTCGCGGGCGGCGACTCCGCCGCGAAGGCGTTTCTCGATTCGATCTATCAGCACTATGTCGGCAGTTCCACCGGCGCCGCCAAGGGCATCCCGCTCACCAACGTGAAGATCGTGCGCGGCTATTTCACGGTCGGACTTGCTTCGCTCATCATTGAGGACCGCGCGGCCGCCGCCAAACGCGGCGAGCCGCCGGTGCTCGAAGGCGATCCGTTCATCGGGAGCCAGGACTGGAACATTTCAAACCTCGCCATCGAGGTGAAGGACACCGGCGCGAAGGCGATCGGTACCGTGACTTTCATGAATGCGGGCAAGCCCGAGAAGGTGGTGCTTGAACTGCTGCGGTCCGGCAATGACTGGCGGATCGCCGATATCACCTGGGACTTGGGCACGCTGCGCGCGCTCTACCGCCGCAAGGCCGCCCGGGACGCCGACTCGGTGCCGCGCTGACGTCGGAGAAATTGCGGATTTCTCGAAACGGCTCATACGCGCAATCGAGTTTCTCCCGCCCTACGCGTCGGTCCTGAATTGCCATGACCGTAATCCGGGCTCGATCTGTCGCGGTATAATTCAGCCGCGCTGTGATGCTGCCGCACCGCAGCCGAGCATGTGAAAGGTCTCGGCGAGATATTCGGCGCCGAGGATCTCAAGAAAATAGATCGGGACAACGCGCCGAAACTGCTGCCGCGTTGGCGCGCGACGTGACGGCTAGCGCCCGCGTGATTCGTGCCACAGCAGGAACATGCCGGACGCCACCACGATCGCCGATCCGATAAGCAGGAGAGCGGACGGAACGTCGCCCCATACCAGAAATCCGAGAATGATCGCCCACACGAGCGAGAAATAGTTGAACGGTACGACGGCCGAGGTGGGCGCGAGATGCAGCGCGCGGGTCCACAGATATTGTCCGACCGCGTTGGCAAGCCCGTTCACCACCATGGCGAGGCCGTCGGCGAACGTCGGCGTCACCCAGGCGAACGGCAGAGTCACGGCGAACACGATCGTCAGAATCGCAAGCTGGTACATGGTCAGCGTTTCGGCCGATTCCGTCGCCGTCATGCGCCGAACCCCGACCGTCACCGTGCCGAACAGCACCGCATTGGCAAGGGCGAACAGCGAGCCGGGCTGAATCGTCTCGACGCCGGGATTGGTGACCAGCAACACGCCGACAAAGCCGATGATCAGCGCGCCCCAGCGCACCTGGCCGACCGTTTCCTTGAGGAACACGATGGCCGCGAGGGTCGCGAACAGCGGCGCAGAAAAATTGATTGCGACCGCGCTCGCGAGCGGCATCAGGCTGAACGCGATGATGAGAAACGCCTGCGAGAAGGATTGCGAAACCCCGCGCACCAGATGATCGCGCAGCCGCGCGGTTCGAAATACTGAGAGGCCGGTGGTCGGCAAGATCACGAGACCGGCCCCGACCAGTGCCGCGCTGTTGCGCCAGAACAGCATCTCGCCGATCGGATAGTATGCGACCAGCCATTTGGACAACGCGCTCGAGCCCGCGAACACCACGGTCGCGGTGATCATGTAGACGATGCCCAGCGGAATCCGTTCCTTGCGCCCCGTCCCGGCCTGTGCCGCGCCGCTCGGCTCCTTCACCCCGATAATCCTCCCGCCGTCCGGGCTGTACCGGCCCCGTGGCGCAACCGGTACGCCATTGCGGAAAAAATGCTATGGGCATTGTCACAAGTCTGACAGGCGATTTTGTTCTGCTGCGATTCTTGTTCTGCCGTATGTGAGTTGTCCAACGTCCACGAGGGCTTCGATGCGCAACGCTGTTTTCTTTGCCGCCGGCCTCATCGCCGTCGCGGCCCCGGCATTGGCCCAGCCGGCGCCCCGCGCGAATACTCCCCATAACGTGGTGATCTTCGTCGCCGATGGTCTGCGCTCGCGCTCGGTCAACGACGTGGTTGCACCCAACATGGCGGCGTTGGCGCGGCAGGGCGTCGCCTTCGTCAACAGCCATTCGATGTATCCGACCCTGACCATGGCGAACGCGTCGGCGATCGCGACCGGCCATTATCTCGGTGACACCGGCGTGTTCGCGAACACGATCTACGCCGCATATGGAGTGGCGGCGGCTGGCGGCAGTCCAACGCCGTTCATCGAGAACGACGCGGTGCTTGGCGATCTCGACGCCCATTTCGGGGGAAACTTTCTCAGCGAAGATACCATTCTCAAACTCGCGCGCGACAAAGGCTACAGCACTGCCGCGATCGGCAAGCACGGTCCGACGCTACTGTTCGATCACACCGAGCGGAGCGGGTCGCAAACCATCGTCGTCGACGATGCGACCGGCACCGAGCGTGGCATTCCGTTGTCCGCCGAATTGTCCGAACGGCTGAAGGCCGCGGGGCTTCCGCCGGCAACGCCCGGGCGTGGCGCCAACGGCTCCGCCGGCAATGCGACGACGCCCGGCACAACCGTCGCCAACGTGGTGCAGCAGGACCACCTCGTAGCGGTCGCAACGCGGGCGGTGCTTCCTATGTTGGCCGCGCGCAATAAGCCGTTCCTGCTCCTGTTCTGGTCGCGCGACCCCGACGCCACGCAGCATAACGAGGGCGACAGCCTGTTGACGCTAATTCCCGGCATCAATGGGCCGACCGCGCTCGCTGCCATCCGCAATGCCGACGACGACCTCGGCCGCATCCGCTCCGCGCTTGCCGAACTCGGGCTGACCCAGGACACCGACATCGTCGTCACGGCGGATCATGGATTCTCGACCGTTTCCAAAGACAGCGCCGGCAGTCCGGCGGCGAAGGCTCGCTACGCCGACACACCGGCAGGCATGCTGCCGGTTGGCTTTCTTGCCATTGATCTCGCCAAGGCGCTTGGCCTGCCTTTGGTCGACCACGAAAACAAGGACGCACCGGTCGCCGACGGCACCCATCCGCGCTTCGGCAACGCGACGATCGGCGGCGACAGGGAGCATCCGAAGCTCGTGATCGCGACCAATGGCGGATCGGACCTGATCTATATTCCCGACGGCGACAAGGAACTGGCCGGCAGGGTCGTGAAAGCGCTGCTCGAGCAGGACTATGTAAGCGGTCTCTTCGTCGACGGCAGGTTCGGCACATTCCCCGGCACGCTGTCGCTCGCCGATATCAACCTCGTGGGCGCCGCGGTGACGCCGAGGCCCGCCATGGTGGTCAACTTCCGCAGCTTCGACACCATCTGCGGCGAGCCGGTACGGTGTTCGGTCGAAGTCGCGGACGCCGGCCTTCAGCAAGGCCAGGGCATGCACGGCAATTTCAATCGCGCCGACACGTTCAACTTCACCGCGGCAGCCGGTCCCGACTTCAAATCCGGTTTTGTCGACACCGCGCCGGTCAGCAATGCCGACGTCGGCCGCACCGTCGCGGCCGTCATGGGGCTCGATTTCAAGGACAAAGGCGGCCTCACCGGCCGTGTGATCACCGAGGCGATGCCGGGCGGTGCCATGCCGGACGTGAAGGGCTGGTCGATGCTCTCCGAGCCGGCCGAGAACGGGCTGCGCACCGTGCTCGATCTGCAGGCGGTCGGCACGGTCCGGTATTTCGACGCGGGCGGTTTCCGCGGCCGCACCCTCGGGCTGTCGCAAGCCTCGACGTCGGCGGGACGCTGACGGCGCCAAGTCGCGCCGCGGAGGGAACGTCAGTCGCCACCGCCGCCGCCACCATCTCCGCCACCATCTCCGCCACCATCTCCGCCACCATCTCCGCCCCCGTGGCCGCCGCCTCCGTCGCTCGTGGATGCATCGAACCCGGCATCGAAAGACGCCATGCCGGAATCGAGCGCATCGAAGGCGCCGGCGTCGAACGAGCCGAGATCGAGATTGCCGGCGCCTAAATCGCCGAGATGGGCGCGGCCGAGATCGGCGTCGCCTTGGGAATCGGGGCCGGGACGTTCGTGGGTCGGGACTTGGGTATCCGACGACGTTGTCGACGAGCCGGCGTCGCCGCCGCCGTCAATTCCCGCTCCGGACTGGCGCATGGCATCCGAGAGCTGCCGGTAATGCGGCCGCAATTCCTCGACCAGCAGGATGGTGCTGCCGACGGCGAGCGCGATTGCGGCGGCCTCCGCCGGCTTGCTGCCGAGCAAAGCCGGAATGGTCCGTGCCCGCGCGATGTCGTTTTGGATCCGGCTCTGCTCTGCGGCGCCGGCCGGCGTCAAGCGCCAGCGGTGCAACAGCAGCAGCACGCGCTCCCCTTGGATCAGCCCGCGCGAGACCAAAGCCGGATTGATGAATTGCTTCTTGAAGCCTTCGAGGTTGGCCCCATAGGCTTGACGCGCCAGCGCCACCAAGTCGTTCATCGAACCGGTCACGGCTTGTGCCGCCCGTGCGGCCTCCAGCAGCGAGGCGGCATGCGGCGGCAACGCCCACGCCGGGCGCCCGGTCGGCCGCACGTACACGATCTTTGTGTTCTTGATCCAGCCCTTGTGGGTCTCTTCCTCGATCCGCAACAGGCCTTGCGCCAGGAGTGACAGCAGCGTCACCTTGACGGCTTCGCGCCCGGGCGTGCGGTTAGGCTTGAGCAGCACCAGGGATTCCGCCGGACTGAGCACGCTCGCCATTCGTCGGCCCCGCCTGATCTGTGCCGCAGCGCGTTTGCGCGAAACGGCCCCGCGTCAGCGCGCGACGCGAGGCCTAATCGAGCTTCGGATATTTCAAAATATTATCCCCCGGCGTCGGCCGGCGATCTCACCCAGGGACGAACCGCGCTCTTTTGATCGACATGCCCGCAGCCCGGCCATGTCGATACCGAGGAGCTTCGCCGTGCCGTCAGTCGATTGCGTTCTTGACCTCGACGACGCCCACCTCGTTCTCCAGGCTGTTGGCCAGGATCGGGTTGCCGTCGCGGTCGACATCCATGTTGCGCACGATGTCGCCGCCGCCCGGGATCGGCCAACTCTGGAACTTCTCGGTCTTGGGATCGAATCGCACGATGGTGTTCGGCTTGGCGGCCGATTTACAGTACCAGATGGCGCCCTTTGTGGCGGCGATGCCATACGGCAGCGACTTCGGTCCGCTTGGCGACAGCCATTCCTTGACTTCACCCGTCGCCGGATCAAGGCGGCCCAGATAGCCGCGCGAGAAGTCGGTGTACCAGACCTTGTCGTCGGGCGTGATGGCGATGCGCCGCGGTCGCGACCCGGAATTCAACAACTGGTATTCCTGAATGTGCATGTTGTCGTCGATGGTGGCGATCTTGGGCGCCCCGAACTCGACAAAGAACACGACATTCTTGGAATTCACCGCCATGCCGTAGGGCCGCGCGTTCGGCGTCGGCGGCGTGGCGAGCTTGACGTCACCGGTTTTGGGATCGAGCCTGCCGACGAAGTTGCCGTTCTGCACGCTGAACCACACGACGCCATTGTGGTCGAGCACCAGCGTGTGCGGATCGCGCGCCTTGGGATCGGGCAGGTTGTATTCCTTCACCTCGCCGGTCTTGGTGTCGAGCTTGCCGATGAAGCCGCGGAAATTGCCGGTGAACCAGACGTTGCCGTCCTTGTCCTCGACGAGGCCGTGGGGGGCCGACATCGGGTTGACCGGATATTCCTTGAACTTGCCGGTTTTGGGATCGAGCCGGCCGATCTTGTTGGCGAGCTGGCCGGACCACCAGATCGAACCGTCCTTGCCAGCCATGGGATCGTGGGGCCGCGAGCCGGGCGTCGGCAGCGGCCACTCCATGATGTTTACCTCGGTCGGGCCTGGGATCAGCACCGCGGGCGGCCGCGGCTTTTCCGGGAAACTCTTGATCAGATAGGCCCGCACCGTGTCCCATTGGTCGTCCGGGACCGGCGCGCCGAAATTGCGCATCATGTTGGTGACGGTCAGCCACGCCTCCGGCGTATAGCCGGCGGTGAGCCGGTTGATGTCGTGGCAGCCGCCGCACACCGCGGTCACGGTCTGCTTACCGAGCCCTTCGGGGAAATTCGCTCCAGGCTGCTGGGCAAACGCAGAAAAAACCGAACCAAGCAACACGGCTGCGATCAGTGGCAAAAACGATTTGGTCGACATCCGGGATCTCCGCGGTGAGAGCGAACGGCAAATTCGGTTGCATTCTCAACACTACATTGCCGGTGAAATGGCCATGCCGTCAAGCGGTGGGGCGTCGCGATAAAGCCAATCGGCCGCGGGGCCATTCGGCAATTGCGCTCGCTGAGGATTCCATGAGGGTCAGCACAACCGCCGCTAGTCGGTCTTGCCCCGTGACGCATCCATGATCATCCGGGTCAGCAGATAAAGCCGCGGCTCGATCGAATCGATGTCGACATATTCGGCGTCATTGGAGTGCGAGCCAAAGCCGCGCAATCCGAAACCTTCGATCACCGTCGCCTTGGTCTTCACGGCGGCGAAGGCCGCATCAGTGCCGCCACCCTCGGCGACGTCACGGATGATGAGATTGTTGTCGATTTCCGCATAGATCCCCTGGGCATGCTTTGCGAGCGCGCGGGACGCCGGCGTCACTTCGAGCGGCGGTCGGCGTCGCTCGAAGGTGATATTCACGACGGCGTCCTCGATCAGCTGTTTTTTGCTCCGCTCGCGCACCTTCTGCTCGATGCCGTCATAATCGGCGACGCGCAGGACGCGCACGTCCGCGGTCGCCGAGGCGTTCGCCGGGATCACATTGCGGTTTGTGCCGGCGCTGGCGATGGTCCAGTTCATCTTCACGCCGGTTTCAGGATCGGACAGGTCGCGGGTCTGCAGGATCTGGTGGGCGAGCTCGTAAAGCGCATTGCGCCCGCGTTCCGGCGCGACGCCGGCGTGCGAGGCCCGCCCTTTGACGGTAAGCACCACCGCCGCGATGCCGGCGGTGGTCAGCGCCAGCCGGTCGGCTTCGACCCGCGAGCCCTCGCAGGAGAACACGAGATCATGCTCGCCGCCGAGCCGCGTCAGCGCCGCCCGCGAACCCGGCGAGCCGATCTCCTCGTCGCCGTTGATCAACACGGTGAGCAGACCATAGTCGCGGAAACCCATCTCCTTGAGGATCGCGAGGGTGTGCAGGATGAGGGCGACGCCATGCTTGTCGTCGGCGACGCCGAGGCCGTACGCGCGGTTGCCGTCGATGCGGAACGGCTGCTGCGCCAGCATGCCGCGCAGATAGACCGTGTCCATGTGGGCGATCAGCATGATCTTGGCGGTGCCGGTGCCGGTAAATCGCGCACGCACCATCTTGCCGATCTGCTTTGGCGTATCGAACATGCGGTAGGTGTCGGCCGGATCGGGCTCGATGACGTCGACCGCGCCGCCCAGCGCCATGAGCCGCCCCGCGATCACATCCGCAATCCGGTCGAGCCCCTCGCGGTCGCCGCTGCCGGACTCGATCGACACGAGGCCGTTGAGGGTTTCGATGAGGGGGGCTTTCTCTCGGGCGGCGAGCGTGCGCACGGGCTCGACGGGAGCCGCAGAGGCGCCGGAGACAAGGCCGACCGCGAGGGACGCAACGATCACACGACCGAGACAGGACTTCGAGGCGGCCATAAATCCACTCCATATCGTCAACGAGGTTTTGAGCCTAACATGGCGCTGTCATCGCGAGCGAGGCCGGTTGTCATTCGGTCCTGGACAACACGTCGTCGGCGCGGCGGATGGCGCGGCAGAGTGGCCTCAAGGGACGCGCTAATGCGATACGCCGTGGTGATAGAAAAGGCCGAAACGAACTATTCCGGTTATGTGCCGGATTTACCGGGGTGTGTAGCGACTGGGCCCAGCGTTGAGGCTGTCGAGCGGGAGCTCCGGGATGCCGTCCGGTTTCACATTACGGGCTTGAAGGAGGACGGCCTGTTGGTGCCGCCGCCGACGAGCATTGCCGACTACGTCGAGGCGTAAGACGCGCGAGGTGCAGTGGCGCCGCAAGCGCGTCCGCCCCCGGCTCTCCCCGCTGCCGCGCAAAAGGCCTATAAGACGGGCAGCCGAGATCACCGGACAGGACCATCGCCATGAACGTCCCCGCCAATATCGTCCCGCCCTACAAGCACTCGCCGTTGTTTCCGCTCGGCAAGGACACGACGCCCTATCGCAAGATTTCGTCGGAGGGTGTACGGGTCGAGAAGATCATGGGCCAGGAGGTCGTGGTGATCGCCCGCGAGGCGCTGCGCGCCCTCAGCGAAGCGGCGTTTGCCGACATCAACCATCTGCTTCGCCCGGCGCACCTCAAGCAGCTCCGTGCCATCCTCGATGACCCGGAGGCATCCGACAACGACAAGTTCGTGGCCTACGACTTTCTCAAGAATGCCAACATCGCGGCCGGCGGCGTGCTGCCGATGTGCCAGGACACCGGCACCGCCATCATTATGGGCAAGAAGGGTCGGCTGGTGTGGACCGACGGCGAGGACGAGGGGGCGCTCGCCGAAGGCGCGCGTGACGCCTACCTCAAGAAGAACCTGCGCTATTCCCAGTTGGCTCCGGTTTCGATGTTCGAAGAGAAGAACACCAAGAACAACATGCCGGCGCAGGTGGAGATTTATGCCGAGGGGCAGGGCGAAGCCGAGTCGGCCTACAAGCTGCTGTTCATCGCCAAGGGCGGCGGCTCCGCCAACAAGGCGTTCCTGTTCCAGGCGACGCCCTCGATCCTGACCCATGACCGGTTGCTGGCGTTCCTCAAGGAGAAGGTGCTGACGCTCGGCACCGCGGCCTGTCCGCCCTATCACCTCGCCATCGTGATCGGCGGCACCTCGGCTGAGCTCACCATGAAGACCGTGAAGCTCGCCTCCACCAAGTATTACGACGCCTTGCCGACCGCGGGCTCGGAGGACGGCCACGCCTTCCGCGATCTCGCCATGGAGCAGGAAATCCACAAGATGACCCAGTCGCTCGGCGTCGGCGCCCAGTTCGGCGGCAAGTATTTCTGCCACGACGTGCGGGTGATCCGGCTGCCGCGCCACGGCGCCTCGCTGCCGATCGGGCTCGGGGTGTCGTGCTCGGCCGATCGCCAGGCGATGGGCAAGATCACGCGCGACGGCGTTTTCCTCGAAGACCTCGAACACAATCCGGCGCAGTACCTGCCGGACGTCGACGAATCCACGCTAGGCGGCGAGGTGGTCGCCATCGACCTCAATCGTCCCATGAAGGATATCCTGGCCACGCTAAGCAAGTACCCGATCAAGACCCGGCTGTCGCTCACTGGACCGATGATCGTGGCGCGCGATCTTGCCCATGCCAAGCTGCGCGAGCGGCTGGAGAAAGGGCAGGGGCTGCCCGACTATTTCAAGAACCATCCGGTCTATTACGCCGGCCCTGCCAGAGACTCCTCAAGGTTATGCATCCGGCGCCTTCGGCCCGACCACGGCCGGCCGCATGGATTCATTCGTCGACGATTTCCAGGCCGCCGGCGGCTCCATGATCTCGGTCGCGAAGGGCAACCGTTCGTCCCAGGTGCGCGAAGCCTGCAAGAAGCACGGCGGCTTCTATCTCGCCTCGATCGGTGGCACCGCAGCGAATCTCGCCGAGCACTGCATCAAGAAGGTCGAGACGGTGGAATATGCCGAACTCGGCATGGAGGCGATTTGGCGCATCGAGGTGGAGAATTTCCCGGCCTTCATCGTCATCGACGACAAGGGCAATGATTTCTTCAAGGCGTTGAATCTCGGGTGAAGCAAATCTCGGGTGATGCGGATCTTGGGTGATGCGAGTCGCGGGTGATTCACGTCACGGCTTTGGTGGGTCGGTCTCTTGCCTGGCCGCCGGAAACAGCAGGTCGCTCCCGTGCCCGCGCGCACCGAGGATGCGCACCGTATCTGTGCCGCAGTTGAAGCCGCGCGCGAAGTCGTCGGCGGCCCTGCGGGCGAGCGTGTCGGCGTCCGGGTTGGCGTCGCGCTCCACGTAGGCGACCTT
The DNA here is from genome assembly GCA_963747835.1 of uncultured Alphaproteobacteria bacterium. Taxonomy (GTDB): domain Bacteria; phylum Pseudomonadota; class Alphaproteobacteria; order Rhizobiales; family Xanthobacteraceae; genus JAJPKK01. The sequence continues at coordinate 141,609 of CAVVGO010000007.1, read as the reverse complement.
GCACACCGGACCTGGCGGCAGGCGCATGACCACCAGGAACCTCGCGCTCATCGGCCGCCCGTTCGGCTCGGTATTGTCCCGATCGGCAAACGACCAACTCACGATCGCGGCAAATGGCGCGCGGCCCTTGAGGCTTCGCCACTCCACGGCGTCGTCGTAGCCGTTCAAGGCACCGTAAACGTCGGCCGCGGCTGGTTCGTGGCGCGCCGCCGCAGCGCTCTTGCCGAAGGATAGCGTCTCGCGCAGATCATCCTCGTCGACCACGACGACGTAGCCGCCGCGGCCGGGGCAAACCCGCGAAACCGTATAATCGGACTCATCACCTTTGACGACCACCGACTTGCGGCAATTCTTCTGCGCAATCGAGGTCGAGCGGGAGTCGAACCTCTCGGCTGTCGCCGGGGCCGCAAGCGCCACGAGGCCTGCGGCCGTAACGATCCGCAATCCGAGGCGATGTTCCGACATCAGCGCCCATCCATCGCGGTCCATCCATCCGCATCGTCGTTACCGCGCCGGACCAGCGGCTTCCTGAGCGCGAAGGTGATCGCGAACGCGATGATGGCGCCCGGGATCGCGGCGAGCGCCGGCACGGTGAACAGGTCGATTCCGCAAGCGCTGGAGTCGCTGAGGCCGACGCCGCAGCGCGGCACGATCTCCCGGATGATCAGCATCAGTACGAGGAAGAGTGCGGGCGTGATGAAGAGCCACGCAACACCCCACATGAGCGCGCGCCGGATCAGGGCCGCCATCGTGCGGTTGGACGTGGCCTCGTCGGGCGTCAACAGCTGCGGCGTCCACGTCATCGCCCGCGTGGTCGGTTCGGCGACCAGGCCGCGCGCCTCGATGGCGGCGCAGAACGCCGCGGCCTCGGCCTGCGACTCCACGCTGACAAGCCCCGCCGGCAGCGATACGTTGATCTTCGCCGACGGATCGACCTCGCGAATGGCGGCTTCGACCGTTCGCACGGCCGAGGCATCGATCATTCCGGTGATGGCGAGAACATGTTCCATGATGACGTGTATGAGGACGTGTTGGATGAAAGAGCCGGCGGACGGGCACACGACGCCGCGGCGAGAATTAGCGCCGATCGCCGCTCCTCCGCAATGTCGGATTTGGCGCGCGACTTTGCGCCTGGCTTGGCGATCACTCCATCCTGATCCCGGTCATCCGGATGATGTCGAACCAGCGCGGCGCGTCGCGCGCCAGCAGCGCCGCGAAGTCCTGCGGGCTGCCGGGGCGCGGCTCGATGCCGAGGCTCGCGAAGCTCGCCCGCAGCTCCGCCGATTGCAGCGCCTCGTTGATCGCGCCGTTGAGGCGCTCGACCACGGATCGCGGCATGGCGGCGGGTCCGACGATGCCCCACCACACTTCGAGCGGGTAGGGAAAGATGCCGGCCTCCATGAGGGTCGGCACCTCGGGCAGCTCCGGCCAGCGCGTCGCGCTCGCCACCGCGAGCGCCCGCAGCCGGCCCTGCTTGATGAGCTGGAGCAGCACCGACTTGTTATTGAATGCCATCTCGATCTGGCCGGCCAGGAGATCGGTGACCACCGGCCCGGCACCCTTGTAGGGAATGTGGACGATGTCGGCGCCGCTTTTGAGCTTGAACAGCTCGGAGACGAAATGCGGTGCGATGCCGGGCGCCGAGCCGTAATTGAGCCGGCCCGGATTGGCCTTGGCGTAGGCAATGAATGCGGCGAGCGTCTCGGCGGGCACTTTGGGGTTCACCACCAGCACCATGTTCTCGGTCGACACCGTGCCGACCGGCGTGAACGCCGTCGCCGGGTCGAAATCCGGCGTCTTCACCGCCGGGCCGATGGCGAGCGTGCCGATGCCACCGATCAGGAGCGTGTAGCCGTCGGGCCGCGCCCCCGCGACCGCCCGCGCCGCGATGACGCCGCCGGCGCCCGGCTGGTTCTCGGTGATCACCGGCTGGCCGAGGATCGCCTGCATGCGCAACGTCACCAGCCGCGCCACCGCGTCGGTCGAGCCGCCGGGCGGCACCGGGACGATGAGTTTGATGGCGTGCTCCGGAAAGCTCTGGGCGAGCGCCGGCGTGAATCCGGGCACGAGACCGGCCACCGCAAGAGACGCGGCTGCCGCCATCCCGCCGAGCGCGCGCCTCGCCATCCTGCCCCCGATTGTCCGGGTTCCCGGTAATCAGCGCCCGCCTCAAGGCCGGGCACTCTTCAATCCTACCCCCCGCCATCCTACGCCGGCGCGAGGGCGAGACAATACCGCGCCGCGGCGCTAGGTTGGCGCAAAGCAGATGCCGGAGCACGCGATGGATACACGGACCGATGGAGATACGTTGAGCCGCCGTATCGCGGTGGGAGCCGCTGCCGCGCAGCCGGGGCCGCCGCGCGTCAAGGGGCCGCCGGTGTGGCTCGACATGGACCAGAAGGAACTCGACGACGCCTACGACCAAGCCGCCTACGCCCCCAACCGCGACCAGTTGGGCAAGCGCCGCGCCAGCAACAGCGACCTCGTCCGCGCGCGGCTCGGCGCACCCAGGCGCGTCGCCTACGGGCCGACGCCAACCGAGATGCTCGACATCTATCCGACCACGAAGCCCAATGCGCCGGTTGCGGTCTTCGTTCACGGCGGCGCTTGGCGCGGCACCTACGCCAAGGACTCCTGCTACGGGGCCGAGCCCTTGGTGCGTGCCGGCGCGCATTTCGTGGTGCTCGACTTCATCAACGTGATCGAGTCGGGCGGCGACCTGATGGCGATGGTCGAGCAGGTGCGCCGCGGCGTTGCCTGGACGGCACGGAATGCCGCGAGCTTCGGCGGCGATCCCGCCCGCGTCTACGTGGTCGGCCACTCCTCGGGCGGGCACCTCGGCGGCTGCGCGCTCATCACCGACTGGGAGAAGGATTTCGGGCTGCCGCGCGATACCGTGAAGGCCGCCACCCTGTGCTCCGGCATGTACGATCTCGAGCCCGTGCGGTTGTCGGCGCGGTCCAATTACGTGAAGTTCACCGACGCTGTCGAGGATGCGCTGAGCGCGCAACGCCATCTCGACCGCATCAATTGCCCGGTCACGCTGCTGTACGGCACGCTGGAGACGCCGGAATTCCAGCGCCAAGCCCGCGATTTCGCCGCCGTCCTGAAGGCCGCCGGCAAGCCGGTGCAGCTCATTGTCGCGGAAGGCTACAACCACTTCGAAATCGGCGAGACCCTCAACAATCCCTACGGCCCGTTCGGCCGCGCCGCCCTCGACATGATGCAACTCGGAATCGGGTAAATCGGCCCACCGGTCACAGCCCCGGACGTCGGTGCGCGCAAACTCGGCCGATGCGAACCGCGGCGACGCATGACGTGCTGGCGAAATTTCGATCGAGGGCTGGCCATTGCGGCGCAGCCGTGACGGGACCGCAGGTGATCAGAACCGTCGGGCGATTTCGTGGGCGTCGCCGGCCAGTTGCCGCACCGTGCGGGTCAGGGTGGTGCCGCACTGCACACAGCCGTGGGTGACATCCTCAAGTTCGTTCGATTCCGCCCCGCTATCGAACCGCGCCGGCGCCACTGTGGTAATCGCCATCCGGTGCCCGCAATGGGGGCACGGCAGCAAGAAGCTCGGCAGGCGGGATGGTGCGACGTCCTTGCGGTGCATGGAGTTCTCCCGGTTCCCAAGTCGCATTTCCCAACTGTTTTAAAAAAGAATCAAGAAAAATTTGTGCGGCGCACATAAAAACGTCGCATCGCGATAGATTCGCAGGCGGCCAGGGTGACTCCGGGTGCGCGAGCGCGGCCGGCGACAGCTCAAAAAAATGCCGCCCGCGACTGGCGGGCGGCAGACGGATCACATCGTTATTTTTATGGCCGTGCCGCAGGAGCGGGGGGAGGGCTACCACAACCGGCCTACCCCCTAAATAGGAGCACCGCGGCCGATTCCGGTATCACGATCGCGACATCGGGCGACGACATTCTGTCGCGCATTCGCCCGCCGGCGCACCGCTTGATTTAGATGCGATACGCCGATACCGCCACCCTCCTGCAAACACCCTCCTGCAAAACCAAAAACCCCGGCCGGATCGCGTCATCCGGCCGGGGTTTCTCCCGAGCGTGCCGGGATTCATCGCCCCCGCGATGCATTTCCAACATTACATTTTAGTAATATTTCGGTGCGACGCAAGGCCGGTGCAAGCGGCAGGCTGGCGCGAGCATGCAAGGCCGATGCAGTGCCGTCGAAGCCCGTCGAAGGCAACACCGACGCCCGGGCGCGCCAGCGGCCAACGGGAATGTCCGTCACATGGCTGGCGCAGATGTTCAGTAGAAAAACGCCGCTCTTCCTCCAGAGAGCATGGCCCCGATCTCCGTCCCCTGCTGCTCTCGAAGCGAGGTCGGGGCCTCCCCGGAGACGCGGTCGCCGATCCCCTCAGGCACAATCGAGGCCGGACGATTTCCTGAGAGCCCTGATCGGTCTGATGTGCGAATTCCCTTCGATCGCCAACCGATCGCTCAGGGCTTCTTGGGGGGCGGCGCGGCTGGCCGAACGGTCGCGGTACTCGTCACCACCGGCGCATGGAAGGTCGTTGTGCTCGTGGCCACCGGCTGATGGTAGGTTGTTGTGCTCGTTGAAGGGTGCAAGGGAGCCGGATTTGTCGGACCGCGCCACCCGCCATTCGGATTGCCCGTCGTCGGTGGTGAAGGAACGCGGATTTGGAGGTCGGAATGTTTTTGCGGTGGCTGGGTGTACTGTATCGGCGCCCTGGCGGTAGGCGTTGATGGATGGACAGTGTTGTATTGCGTGATGTTTTCGATCCTTTTCTTGGGCGTATTATCCGCTTGGGCCTGAGCCACAGTAGCCGAGACGGCGAAGGTGAAAAACGTAGCGGCTATTGCCGCCGGTAATGTGCTGCGCATGGCTTGCCCCCCGATGCGTTTTCCAAGACCGCATCTTAAGACCGCGCAGTTTAAGAGATTTTTTCCGCTGCTACAACTATAAGTATAGTTACCGGCAAAATACTCTCTGTGTCGCAATGGCGAGGCGCGTCCCCCGTCGGCAGCCACGGCATTGCCCACAATGGGAATAACCGAGATGGGCGCTCGACTAGCCGCCACCAAAGTTGGGTGCGCCGCCGCGGGCGCCCGTTCCACGATCGCCCGCCGTCACGTGCTGGGGAGGAACGAGGCTGCAACCCGCGCCGCCATGTCACCGGTTGAACGATGCCACTTCGGACGTCTCACCGGACAGCTTAGCGGCGCTGTTCGCCATGAAATGCCACTGAATCGCCAGTTCTTCCCATTGCTGTTTGATGGTAAGATCCGCGCACGTCTTCGCCTGCCGCTCGCAGAAAAACGCTTTCACCCGGTATTCCTCGGACGTAGCCATCATTGCGCATCCTCCCGCATGGCGGGAAAATCGCGATCGGGGCGAAAAGTTCCGGTCGGGACACGGATTTTGCAAGATTTTGAACACCGGTGTTCGGCACCGTCCCGGCCCGTCGGCTTGTCTTCTTTTTCTCGGCGTCCCGCGCGCTCGGGAACGCTGCAATTGATCAGATCGACTTGGCCTGCACCGCAGCCGCCCGTTCTTCGAGCACACGCTCGCAGTCGACGGCCTCAGAACTGGCGACACAAGTGTCGCTACGCAAAGCCCCGCCCCACGGTGGGGTTTTGTCGTTCCAAAGCATTAGACCACGCGGAGAACCCTGCTGACAATTTGCGGCGTCAGTTCATGGCGTTCATCGCAAGCATCATAAAGTTCGCGGCTCGGTCGGCAATTCACGGAGGTACCTCCATACCAGAGGGCGGTAAGCACCCCCTCTCGCTTTACTGCTTCAACCCGGCCAGCACCCACCGCGCGGTACTGGCCTAATCCGAGGCCAAGTGTCCTAAATCGACGGGGCCGGTGTCCTAATTAGGAAATCATTAACAAACGTGAACAAATATTGAACAACTGATTCGAGGGCGCCAGAGCATGCAAAACACATCACATGCGGTAATGGCTCAGCGAATTGAGCCGAAGGATAGTCCGGATGATTTTCCTACTCCGCCGTGGGCAACGCGAGGGTTGCTTGAGCACATAATTGGCGACCATCCGCTCTCAAAGCTTAGTTGCCTTGAACCGGCGTGCGGCGCCGGTCACATGGCGAAGGTTCTGAAGGAATATTTCAAAACGGTGAAGTCCACAGACGCCTACGCCTATGGTTATGGGGGTGTGCGCGACTTCGTGGAAGAACCTTACGAAGCGGAGACTTTCGATTGGGTCATTACAAATCCGCCTTTCCGGCTCGCCGAAGACTTCGTTCGCCTTGCATTGCCGGTCGCTCGGAAGGGCGTGGCAATTCTTGCTCGCACGGTTTTTCTGGAGAGTATTGGGCGTTATCAAGGTATTTTTCGAGAGGCCCCACCGAGCAAGTTTGCTCAATTCGTTGAACGGGTCCCCATGGTCAAAGGTCGGCTAGATATTAAGGCAACAACGGCCACCGGATATGCTTGGCTAGTTTGGCAAAAAGGTACGACCGAGGCGCCCCGCCTGACATGGGTGCCTCCCTGTCGAAAAAAGCTTGAACGTCAAGGCGACTATGAAAACGCCTAAGCTTCATCCGCGTCGTATCGCTTCATTGCCTCAGTCAAACGGTCGGTAGCCTCCTGCAATCCGCCAGGTCCTTTCTTTAGGGCCGCAAGGATGAGTGTCGAGGCCTCCCTCAGCCGGCGCCCCTTAATGCCCGGCGGCCCTTTTGGTGGTAATTTGCTGTGATGGGCCGCTGCTGGGGTGCCGTACATCCCGTCCTTGGCGCCCTTGATCCGTCCCTGATTGAGCCCGAACCACGCCGCAATATCGTGGCTTCGGTCTCCGCGATTGACCATCCCTAGGATGATGGGAACGTCGGGCGTAGTAACGCTATATCCGCTTGCATTCTTAGCCATGTTGCCTCCCTGCAATGAGAGAGTGAAACACGCTCTACCACCCAGAGTCGAGAGTGGTATGGGCTCATAGTTTCGGGCCACCTCAGTTGGCGGCCTCGTCTTTATTGCCATCGCTCAATTCGAACGGCAATTGCAACGTGTCACCGCGACGTGGCAGCACTTGATCCACCATATGCAAGAAGCGCTGCCAGCCGTAGCCGTTAGCAATTGCAAGTCTCTGAAACATCATCAATGAATGAAGATGCTGCGCAAGCATGGGATTGCCAATATCTTCACTCAGCCATTGGTGTAACTTATTGGGCCGATATCCTTTTTCGTTCTTAGGCGTCTTTGCTTGTAGCTCGTCAAGTATTCCTGGGCCCAATCGATCGTAAACAAGATTAGTGGTATAGTGTGAGACGACGCTATACCTATTCTTTGACATGCCCGGCCATACCCATCCCTTCAACTTGTAGATGTTTTCATAGAACTCATCCGGGAATTTTTTCACCCAAGCGGCCAGCTCCTTTCGGATGACAAGTTCGAGGTATTTTTGGAGAGCGTTTTGTGGCCTGACCTTTTCGTATCCCGTCACCTCGTCAACGAGGGCGATGATGCCGGTGTGAGCAAGGGCGCGCGTGAGGATTTCGGCCTGTTGTGCCTTGGCGAGCTGTTGCTTTTGCAGCGCACCAGCCTGCCGCGCTTTGAGCCAGACATCGCATACCGCTACTAAAACGGCAGCGTCATAACCGCGAACAACGCGATCTCCGTCTATGTAGTCGATCGGGGTAAGGGGCCCATCTAGTAAGTCCTTGTCAATAAAAGCCTTTAGTTGGCTAGGCGCAACAAATAGGGGTATAGGGGCCCCATCTTCCGAGGATGCCTTTTTGAGGCGCTTCGAGGCGCCACTGCGTGATCCGAGTATCGCGTTTGTAATTCCGTTTTCGGAAAGCACCCTTTGGATACCGCTGGGGCCCTGAATGACCGCGCAAGGTAGTTTCATACTGTCATTCGGCGTGCAATTTTGACCCCCTAATCGGGGGGATCGGCGTCCAAAATTGACCCCCTGAAGTGTGGCCGATGCAGGCTTCCCGCTTTGATTCGAAGCGGGGTGGTCGGGGGATGCTGGTCGTGGAGACGGTTGCGCGGATTCGGCGCGAGCACTTCGTCAAGGGCAAGACGATCCGGGAGATTGCGCGGGACCTCGGGGTGTCCCGGAACACGGTCCGCAAGGTGCTGCGATCCGGGGAGACGTCGTTCGAATACGAGCGCACCGTCCAACCGCGGCCGAAGCTGGGGCGATGGACGGCTGCGGTCGATGAACTGCTGGAAAGCAATGCGGCCAAGCCCGCTCGCGAGCAGTTGACGCTGATCCGGATCTTCGAGGAGTTCCGCGAGCGCGGGTACGACGGCGGCTATGATGCGCTGCGTCGCTACGCCAGGCGATGGGCCAAGGATCGCGGGCAAGCGACGGCCGCGGCCTACGTGCCGCTGAGCTTCGCTCCGGGCGAGGCCTACCAATTCGACTGGAGCCACGAGATCGTCGTCCTCAACGGCGTGACCGTGACTGTGAAGGCCGCCCATGTCCGGCTTTGCCACAGCCGGATGCTGTTCGTGCGCGCCTATCCGCGCGAGACGCAGGAGATGGTGTTCGACGCTCACGACCGGGCGTTCGCGCTGTTCAAGGGGACCTGCAGGCGCGGCATCTACGACAACATGAAGACCGCGGTGGAGACGGTCTTCGTCGGCAAGAACCGCCTCTACAATCGCCGCTTCCTGCAGATGTGCAGCCATTATCTCGTCGATCCGGTAGCCTGCACGCCGGCATCGGGCTGGGAGAAGGGCCAAGTCGAGAATCAGGTCGGGCTGGTGCGCGAGCGCTTCTTCACGCCGCGACTGCGCTTCAAGACCTACGACGAGATGAACGCCTGGCTCACCGATAAATGCATCGCCTACGCCAAGGCGCATCACCATCCGGAGCTGACCGGGCAGACGATCTGGGATGTGTTCGAAGCGGAGCGGCCGAAGCTCGTGCCCTATGCGGGCCGGTTCGACGGCTTCCACGCGGTGCCGGCGTCGGTCTCCAAGACCTGCCTGGTGCGCTTCGATAACATCAAGTACTCGGTGGCAGCGAGCGCGGTCGGGCGGCTGGTCGAAGTCCATGCCTATGCGGACCGCATCGTGATCCGCCAGGACGGCCGGATCGTCGGCGAGCATCCCCGCGCGTTCGGCCGCGGCGACACCATCTACGACCCCTGGCATTACGTCCCCGTGCTGGCTCGCAAGCCCGGCGCCCTGCGCAACGGCGCGCCATTCAAGGATTGGGTGCTGCCGGCCGCGATGGAGCGCATCCGGCGCAAGCTCACCGGTGTCGACGATGGCAATCGGCAGATGGTCGACATCCTCACCGCCGTGATCACCGACGGGCTGCCGGCGGTCGAGGCGGCCTGTGCCGAGGCAATCGCCCAGGACGTCCACTCCGCCGATGTCGTCCTGAACATCCTGGCCCGCCAACGCAATCCCGATCCACCCGCCACCATCATGACGCCGGCTGCGCTGACGCTGCGCCACGCACCGATTGCCGATTGTGCCCGCTACGACAACCTCAGGAGAAGCAACTGATGGAACGATCCGAGATATTCGACCTCATGGGCGAACTTCAGCTCTACGGCATGAAGGCTGCCTTCGACGAGATCATGACCACCGCCGTCAAACGCCAGCATGAGCCCCAGCGCATCATCGGCGACCTGCTCACCGCCGAGATCAACGAGAAGCAGGTGCGCTCGATCAAATACCAACTCTCCATCGCCAAGCTGCCGCTCGCAAAAGACCTTGAAGACTTCCAGTTCGACGGCACACCGATCAACGAGACCCTGGTTCGCGATCTCGCCGGCGGTGGATTCCTAACCCAGCAGCGTAATGCCGTGCTGATTGGCGGAACCGGCACCGGCAAAACCCACTTGGCGATCGCCGTCGCCCGTAGCTGCATTCGGTCCGGCACCCGCGGCCGCTTCTACAACGTCGTCGATCTCGTCAACCGGCTCGAGGGCGAGACCCGCAGCGGCCGGCAGGGTCGGATTGCCGATCACCTGACCCGCATGGACTTCGTCATTCTCGACGAGCTCGGCTATCTGCCGTTCGCCCAGGCCGGTGGCCAACTCCTGTTCCACCTCATCAGCCGGCTCTACGAGCGCACCTCGATCATCGTCACCACCAATCTCGCCTTCGGCGAATGGCCGAGCGTCTTCACCGACGCCAAGATGACCACCGCGCTGCTCGATCGCCTGACCCACCACTGCGATATCATCGAAACCGGAAACGACAGCTGGCGCTTCAAGAGCCGTGGCGACGATCATCCCGCCACCCGCGCTCGCGCCGTCTCCGCAACCCCGACCAGCTCCGACGGCGCGAGCGCTACCGCCCGGACTCGTCGCTCAAGGGGGTCAAAATTGGACGCCGATCGGGGGTCAAATTTGGACGCCGATTGACACGCGACGGCGGCGCGCTGGTGCTGTCGAGCTTGTTCGGCCTTTACCCGTTTTTGCGCAAGCTCTTTGCTGATGGCGGCTATCAGGGGCCCCAGTTCAGCGCAGCCCAGCGGAAAGCCTTGCCGCATCTTGCAACCGAGATCGTGAAGCGCTCCGATCAGGCGAAAGGCTTCAAAGTCCTCCCGCGACGCTGGGTGGTCGAACGCACGTTTGCATGGCTCGGCCGCTGTCGAAGGCTCGCAAAGGACTTCGAAAACCTATCCCGAAACGCCCTGGCGTTCGTTCGCCTCGCCTCGATCCGCATTATGTTGCGAAAGCTCTGCGCAGCAGCATGAACTTCCCGGACAGACTCTGAGGCAATTGAGGCATTTCATAATTCATACAATAAGCTTGGATTGGGCAAGATCGGCTGTAAGGCAGTCAAGGGTTCGCAGCCGCATCTCTCGGTTGCCGGGGTAGCCATCAGCGTCAATCTTGATGCAACTACACACCGTGTCGACAAGGATAAGCAGGCGCGCGTCGGTGGTGTCATCTTATCGCTTGCCAAGTCGGAACCATCAGCCCGCAATCGGCTGGAGAGGTCAAAGACGACCGCAGTGTTGGTTGCAATATTCGCCGAAAAACATCTTGCGCATGTCGGCGCAGTTGATCCAACGATCTGCTTTTCGCTCGATGTTTTTGGCGGGAAATCTTATCAAGGCTCCAGCTAGCTATATCAAACGGATCGACAATATAGAAAGTTCTTGCGAGGAAGTTCTGCTGCGGTGGTCCGGGACCGCGCCACCCGCCGATTATGACGGCCCCGATTTCGAATAGATTGTCCTAATTTCCCGCCCCGAGTGTCCGAATTAGGACAGTACCCACCGCGCGGTGCTGGCCCCTTTTGGGCCGATAGGGGCGACTGATGGATTCTAATGGGGCCACTGCGAAGGGGCACGGAGCCGCCGCCGATTTTCATCCACTGTTGCTGTGCTGCACTTCCGTTAATGATTTATTCAACGTACTCCATCACCTCTTACTGGGGCTTGGGGAGCGGCGACGATGACGAGCGGGCGGGACTTGGACTCTGTCTCCAGTTCTAGGACGCATCTTAGGCTCGTTTCGACAGAAGAAGACCGATCGCCCAAAGTATTTGTTGATGAGTCCGCATTACATTCCACAAATTTTGACGCACTTATTGCAGAGGCGGAGGCCATAGAAGCTTGGTACGGAAACAACGCTTACTCTGGTTTTATTAAAAAATACAGACGCCGTCCTAATCGAAACCAAGCAGCAACTATCGGGCGCCTGTTGGGCGCCCGGGTAGCTGCCGATGACGGTAGTATGCAGCCGCCGCTCACCAAAGCGGACCGGGCGGTGTTGCGGGGAATCAAATCACGTCGTAAGGCTGCTTCTCGTCGTTACGATCACATTCTCAGACTTAGGGATGCGATAGCAGCGCTTTCAAAAAATGAGGATGACCCGGCAGAGGTAATAGGCACCGGAAGTTGCTTATTGGATGAACCTGCAATTAGTGCGCAGCTTGACAGTGCGCTATGCTGGCTCAGCCAATTCGCAAAGGAGTGGCGTTGCCGTGGGGAAAAGACAGGCACCAATAGTGAGGAATCTGTTGGCCGCGGTTAAGGCCAAGATGGCACTGAAGGGCGCCGAGTCCGAAGAGATCGTTATCGCATTCGAAAAGCAGCATCCCGAAGCAATTGCGAAGGAAAATGCGGACCTCGTACGCATTGCTTTGATGAAGATTGTCGGCCCTGTTGGCAGTCGCCGTGCCGCCGGTACGACCGCCGCTCAATTGGAAATGTTTGAGGAATACTCGCTTCCGAACACGGTGCTATTCCGCGCCGCAGACGGCCGGAAGATACACAGATTTGTCCAATCGATGACGACGAGTGAGGGGCGCGAGCATGTTGCTGAACACACAAAACCACGCTCGCGACGCCTTTCGACGGAGGTGAAAGAGCTTGTCCGACTTCTCGATGATGTCGAGCCTCACAAGAAGTCAGAGCGCTCGACAATCGGCGAATGTTGGATCGCATATCAGGCTACTAGGAAGCCCTAACTCAACCCGCCCTGAATTACCCGAAATCCCCGACGCCGATCCGGCGCCGTCTCCCTAGGCTCAGGCGACGCCGCCGCAAGCGCTGCGTCGATTAGGTCACCAATCGACCACACATGACCGGCAAGTCCGAGCGCCATTGCAGGCGTCGTCTGATGCTTTGCATCAGGTGTCAGGGTCTCATGGACCCGGCACCAATTGTAATGCGCCACGTACAAGCTCACGGCCGCCGCGTGGCATTCCAGCTTCTTGCTGAAGCCGTTCGTCAACCGCGTGAACCGCCGCGACTCCATGCGGAGCGTGAGATTGCTGCGCTCCACATAGGAGGTTGAGATTTCAGCCGGGACGCCTTGGACGGCCTCGCGGGCTACTGCTACTACCTCAGCCGGCGAGTAGCGATGCGCGGCGGCTTGGCGAAGGTCTACTACCGAGATCGTCTTGATGATGACGCCGTGGGCGCTGTTGCGGAAGGCGTCGCGGATCGAAAGCTTGTAGGGGTGCCAGCCGTCCGTGCTGATCTCGGGAGAGCCGATCACCCGTTGGCGGATGTCCTGCACAAAGTCATCCGTATTGGCTCCGTCGCGCTTGCCGATGCGATAGGAGACGATGGCCTTTTGTGTGCCGGCCAAGGCGGTGTAGACGTACTGGTCGCCCTTGGCGAAGGCTTCGTGACGCTTCACGCGCTTCTGCTTTTTCGCCACGAATGACCATACTTCATCCAACTCTAGCCGGGCGATCCGGAGGCCGATCATGCGGCGATCGTGAAGTTCGGCGCAGCCTTTGCCGACTTGCAGAGCGAGCCGGGCAACGGTCTTGCGGTCAACGTCGGCTAGGCGCGCAACGGCACGCTGGCCCATGCCCTCGCAGAGGGCGGCGATGATGTCGATTTGCTTGTCACGGGAGAGGTTATTCATGGCGGGCTCAATCCGTCATTAGGATCGGCCCGAAGCGGGACCTAGAAAATCAGCGTTGAATCTGCTATGTGCGGCTGAGTGGTCATTGCTTCGGGGCTCAATCCCGGGGTTTTTGATCCGGACCGGCGCCCTGGCAGGGGTGTCGGTCCACTCGTTCGATTCTTGGCAGCCCCGCCGGGATTCGGACCCGGACCTCTCCGCGTGTAACAGCGAGCGTCCTACCGTTAGACCAAGGGGCACCTTGAAAAACCCGATTTGGGGACCGCGTTGCTTGCTTGGGGCAGGGCGCGGTCCCCTCCTAGCTGGTCATCGCCACGCGCGCCGGTCAGAATTACGCCGTGGCTCTTGGTCTCTGGGCATGGGTCTCTCCTATTCGGTGAGACATCCTACATGATCTGACCATATGGTCAAACATTTTTTTGAACATTTTATGCCAAGGCGGTTGACAAGGGCGGTTGCACATATTAGCCATTTGAGCGGATACGGAGAGAACCGTCATGGCTTCAAATGCCGAACTGATCGAACGCTACGTTGGTGGGACACAAGCGCTGCGGAAGCCGCGTCAGGGGCGCAGCCCGGCTTATCCGTTTATCGGACTGGAAAAGGCTCTAGAGCGCGCTGAAACGCTTCGGGTAGCCGAGGGCGGTCGACCAAAGCACTTCTCCCCATGGGACGCGATTTGTCGCGCCTGGGACGTTGGGGCGAAGAGTGGTCCAGCAAAGCAAACAATTGCGGCCCTGGGCCATTTCGGGCTGTTCGAGTTTGAGGGGACGGCGGAGAAGCGATCCGCTCGCCTCACCGACACCGCGTTGCGGATTCTCTTGGATAAGCAGCCGGTCTCCCCCGAACGCGACGAACTCATTTGGCAACTCGCGCTCGCGCCTTCCATCCACAAGGAGCTATGGAACAAGTGGCAGCATACGTTGCCTTCCGACCCCACTCTTGAGACCTACCTCGTTCGCGATCGGGGCTTTAGCGAATCGGGCGCGAAGGACCTTATTGCCGAATACAAGACCACCTTGGCCTTTGCAAAGCTGACGCAACCTGCTAATTTACCTTCTGGCAAGGAAGGCGAAGCACCCAAAGAAGACCCAAAAATCGGAGATATCGTTCAGGTTGAGATCGGCGGAGCGTTTCAGCTTGAAAAGCCGAAGCGTATCAGGGCGATAAAAGAAGCCGAGGGACAGAAATGGGTGTTCGTCGAGGATCACGAAGCAGGTGTCCCGATGGAACAGATTCATGTGGTGGAAAAAGGCAAAGCTCCGGCCGACGGCAATAAGCCGCCTCGCCTGCCCCTTGACCCACTCCCGGCTGAGTGGCGGGAGGAGCGCCTGTTGGATGAGGCCGGCGAAGAAATCTTCATGCGCTATAAGGGCGAGCCCTCAAAGGAGCGCTATGAATTCATCCGCGATTATTTGGACTTCAAACTTAAGCGCATGAAGTGAGGCCGCCAACTGAGGCGGCCTCCATTCGGTCTAGATCAGTCGCCGAGAATTATTATGGCACGGATCCGATGGGAATCGAACCCACACAACAGCGATTCGTAGTCGCGTCCCCCTCCAAGGGGTCAGGCCCGTACAACTTAACCATAGCACAAAATGGGCCACCCCCAATTCCAAAAAGGACCACTGACATCAAAATGGGCCAGCACCCACCGCGCCAAAAGAACATATTGCGAACTTAGAACAAATAGTGTACATAGTCCCGACTCGCGCTTCTCGGCGTAGCGCGTTTGCCGGTCCGGCGAATCCCGGTCATAAGGAGGGGTACATGGCCAGTAATGCATTACGGGTTGTCGAAGGGGGCGCAATGGACAAGTCGAAGGCGCTTGAGGCGGCGCTTTCCCAGATCGAGCGTGCCTTCGGCAAGGGCTCGATCATGCGGCTTGGCAAGGGCGGCAAGGCTGTTGAGATCGAGACCATTTCGACCGGTTCGCTCGGCCTTGATATCGCGCTCGGCATCGGCGGCCTGCCGCGCGGCAGGGTCGTCGAGATCTACGGGCCGGAATCCTCCGGCAAGACCACGCTGGCGCTGCACTGCGTCGCCGAAGCCCAGAAGCGCGGCGGCATCTGCGCCTTCATCGACGCCGAGCACGCGCTCGACCCGATCTATGCCCGCAAGCTCGGCATCAACATCGATGACCTCCTGATCTCCCAGCCGGACACCGGCGAGCAGGCGTTGGAAATCTGCGACACGCTGGTGCGCTCCGGCGCCGTCGAGGTGCTGGTGGTGGATTCGGTCGCCGCGCTGGTGCCCCGCGCGGAGCTCGAAGGCGAGATGGGCGACAGCCAGCCCGGCATGCAGGCGCGGCTGATGAGCCAGGCGCTGCGCAAGCTCACCGCCTCGATCAGCCGGTCCAACACCATGGTGATCTTCATCAATCAGATCCGCATGAAGATCGGCGTGATGTATGGCAGCCCGGAGACCACGACCGGGGGCAACGCGCTCAAATTCTATGCCTCGGTGCGCCTCGACATCCGCCGCATCGGCTCGATCAAGGAGCGCGACGAGATGGTCGGCAACCAGACCCGCGTCAAGGTGGTGAAGAACAAGCTGGCGCCGCCGTTCAAGCAGGTCGAGTTCGACATCATGTACGGCGAAGGCGTTTCCAAGATGGGCGAAATCGTCGATCTCGGCGTCAAGGCCGGCATCGTCGAGAAATCGGGCTCCTGGTTCTCCTATGACAGCCAGCGCATCGGCCAGGGCCGTGAGAACGCCAAGACGTTCCTGCGCAACAATCCGGATATCGCGTCGCGCATCGAGGCGGCGATCCGGCAGAATTCCGGCCTGATCGCCGAGCAGATTCTGGCGGGAGAAACCGAGGCCGAGGACGACGGCGAGCCCGAGGAATAACGACTCCGTCGCCACGTTCCTGGAGGGCGCCCCGTCGGTCGGGGCACCCGCCGCACACAAAAGATGACCTGTCATTCCCGCGAAAAGCGGGAATCCGGTAATCCGCAGCCTTGAGGATCATGCGCAAGCGCGGGGGGTTACCGGCTCGCCCGGTCAAGCCGGGCGATGACAGCGGGTAGGTCATCGGTCAGAGTCGCTGGTATTAGTCTTAGTCGGCGCATCCGTGCTTGCTGCACCCGGTGCTCCCGGCGCATCCTTGCCCGGCGCCGCGCCTCCCACACCGAGTGCGCCGGCCAGGCGGTCGAGCACGCCGGCAACATCCGCCTCGACCTCGGCCTGCCTGACCTCGCACACCCCATAATCCCGGGCCGCAAGCCAGGCGCGCTTGGCCGACCGCGCGCCGGCGGCGTCGGCGCTCTCCTCGCTGGGCACGAGGTCGACGACGGCGCGTAGCGGGAACGACACCGCATCGACGATATGGGGCCCGATCGGCACCTGCCGCTTGAAGCCGCTGCCGGCAAAACGGCGGTCGCGGGTGAGCGCGTCCCACAGGGTGCGTTCCGCGTCGGTCGGATTGCGGCGCAGCAGCCGCGACAGGCCGCGCACCGGGCCGCGCTCTCCCGGCACGACGCCGCCGCCATGCTCGGCGAGCAGCGTCCGCAGCATGCCGGCCTCGCGGCCGTCGAGAATGCCGCCCTTGGCCGGCCCCTTGCGGCCTTCGGCGATCGCCATGATGACGCCGTGCAAGGTCTGGATGTCCTGCTGGGTCGGCTCGAGCCGGGTGAAGATGTTGCGCAGGTTGATCGTCATGGTGTCGCGTTTCTCGGCGGGGCGAAAGAACTCCACCCGCTCCAACTCCCGTTCGAGCGTCGTGAAAAAAGCGAGCAGCTGCTCCTTGCCGGCCGGCGGCGAACGATGCGGCATCGCAAACGGCAGCGCGCCGCCGGTCGCGGCGTTGAACCATTCATAGGCGACAATCAGCACCGCCTGGGCGAGATTGAGCGAGGCGAACGCCGGATTGACCGGAAACGTGATGATGCGGTCGGCGACCCCGATCTCGTCGTTCATGAGGCCCCAGCGCTCGCGTCCGAACACCACCGCAACGGTCTCGCCGGCCGCGAGCCGCGGGCCGATCTCGCGCGCCGCCTCCGCCGGGCCGACCACGGGCTTCGCCTGGTCATGGGCGCGCGCCGTCGTCGCCAACACGAAGCTGCAATCCGCCACCGCCGCCGGGAGCGTGTCGTAGAGCATAGCCCCGTCGAGCACGACGTCCGCGCCTGACGCCGCGCGCCGGGCATGGACGTTCGGCCAGCCGTCGCGCGGCTTCACCAGCCGCAGCCGCGTCAGCCCGAAATTCGCCATCGCGCGCGCGGCCGTCCCGATGTTCTCGCCCAGCTGCGGCTCGACCAGAACCACGATCGGTCCCGCGATGGCGGTCCACTCCTTGGTGTGATCGGTTCCGGATCCTGGCATCGGGCTCTCATCTGGCCGTCGCGCCCGTAAGGCGCGCGCCGGGTTGGCGGCTCGACTTAGCCGATCTGGCGACCGCCTGTCTCTAGCGGCGGCCGGCCGCCTTCCGGGCGCTCGCGCACGGCGCGACCAGCCGGTGCCGCGGAATTGCAATCGCCGGTAAACCCGGATAGGTGAGCGCGTTCGGCCGACCGCCCGACGCAATTGCGTCAGCGGGCGCGTTCCAGGCGAGGCCAATCGAGAAGGGGTTGAGGGGTTGTCAGAGTCCGCCGCAGTCATTCAATCCGGCGCCGGCGCACCAAACGCCGGCACGCCGAATGCCGGCATGTCAGTGGCCGGGACCCGAGGCGCCGACGCGCGCCGGCTGGTGCTCGGCGCCGCCATCGGGTTCGACGTGGCGCAGGTCCGGGTGTTCGTCAAGTCGCTGCGCGGCGTCGGCTATGGTGGCGACGTGCTGCTGCTGATCCGCTGGCCGGGTCTTGGCGTCGGGCGTTATCTCAAGAGCCGCGGCGTCGACGTCATCCGGGTGTTCCAGACCCGCTCGTTCACCCGCTCGGTTCACGCGCGGCGCTACGCGATCTATCTCGACTACCTGCGCCCGCGCCTCGCGCGCTACGACCAGGTGATGATCGCCGACACGCGCGACGTCGTATTCCAGCGCAATCCGTTCGACGGCATCGACAGCCCCAAATGTCATTTCTATCTTGAAAGCAATTCGCGCACGATCGGGGCGGACGCGACCAATTCGCGCTGGGTGCGCGGCTGCTTCAGCGCCGCCGAGGCCGCCGCGCTGGCGGACTGCCGCATCAGTTGCAGCGGCATCACCATCGGGGGCGCCGCGGCGATCGTCGCCTATCTGGAGCAGATGGCGGCGCGGGTCGCCGCCGTGCCGATGCGCATCTATCGCGAGGTCGGACACGGCTACGACCAGGGCATCCACAATTTCCTGGTTCATCTCGATCCCGCAATCGACGGCATCGTGGTCGAGAACAACCGGCACATCGCCACCATGGCGCTGGAGCCGCGCGAGTTCTATCGGCTCGACGGCGAGGCGCACATTCATGGCCCCGACGGCCGCCTGTTTCCGATCTGCCACCAATACGACCGCTTCCCCGACATCCTCAAGGCGGTCGAGGCCCGATACGGGGGCGATTCCGCGGCCGCCCATCCGGCGCCGGCAGCCGGCAAGCCGTGATTGCCGGTACCATTGCGTGCGCCATCGATGACTGATTTCCGCTCACCGATAGCCGACTCTCCTTACTCGACTCCTGCCGGCGGCAATGCTATAGCGACGCCCGCCGGATGAGGGACCCTTCGCGAGCGCGCGCCCGGAGGTCTCCGCACGTCGTCAAGCGCGCTAAGGTCGCCCATCCCATGGCCAAGATCAAAGTGACGAACCCGGTCGTCGAGCTCGACGGCGACGAGATGACGCGAATCATCTGGCACCTCATCAGGGACAAGCTGATCCATCCCTATCTCGACATCGACCTCCTCTATTACGACCTCGGCATGGAATCCCGCGACAAGACCAACGACCAGATCACGGTCGATGCCGCCGAGATGATCAGGAAGATCGGCGTTGGGGTGAAGTGCGCCACCATCACGCCCGACGAGGCGCGGGTGAAGGAGTTCAACCTCAAGGCGATGTACCGTTCGCCCAACGGCACCATCCGCAACATCCTCGGCGGCACGATTTTCCGCGAGCCGATCATCTGCAAAAACGTGCCGCGCCTGGTGCCGGGCTGGACCAAGCCCATCATCATCGGCCGCCACGCCTATGCGGACCAGTACCGCGCCACCGATTTCACCTTCCCGGGCGCCGGCACCATCACGCTCACCTTCACCGGCACCGACGGCAAGAAGATCGAGCGCGAGGTCTTCAAGGCCCCCAGCGCAGGGATCACCCTGGCGATGTACAATCTCGACAACTCGATCCGCGACTTCGCCCGCGCGTCGTTGAATTACGGGCTCGCCCGCAGCTATCCGGTCTACCTCTCGACCAAGAACACCATCCTCAAGGTCTATGACGGCCGCTTCAAGGACATCTTCCAGGAGGTGTTCGACAAGGAGTTCAAGACCGCGTTCGAGGCGAAGAAGATCACCTACGAGCACCGCCTGATCGACGACATGGTGGCGGCCGCGCTCAAATGGTCGGGCGGCTATGTGTGGGCGTGCAAGAACTACGACGGCGACGTGCAGTCCGATACGGTGGCGCAGGGCTACGGCTCGCTCGGCCTCATGACGTCGGTGCTGACGACGCCGGACGGCAAGGTGGTCGAGGCCGAAGCCGCCCACGGCACGGTGACGCGCCATTACCGCGAGCATCAGAAGGGGCGCGAAACCTCGACCAATTCGATCGCGTCGATTTTCGCCTGGACGCGCGGCCTCGCACACCGCGCCAAGCTCGACAACAACGCGGCGCTGGCGAAATTCTCCGCCACCCTGGAGAAGGTCTGCGTCGACACCGTGGAAGACGGCTTCATGACCAAGGACCTCGCGCTCCTGGTTTCCGCCGATCAGAAGTGGCTTTCCACCACCGGGTTTTTGGACAAGATCGACGCGAACCTGAAGATCGCGATGGCGTAGCGGCGTGCCGTCGGAGGCAGCGAGCGGCCGGTGTTGAGTTGCGTCCGCGTAATTCGCGCGGACGATGCAGAGGAGGGCAATTCATGATCACGCTTCGCTTCGCACTCGCCGCCGCCGTCACCGGCTGTGTCGGGATGATCGGCGGTGCCGGGCTGTCCTTGGCGCAGCCGGCGATCCCCGATGCGGTCGCCGCGAAGGGCGAGCACGTGGCGCTCACGGTTCATGCCGAAGGCGCCCAGGTCTATGACTGCAAGGCCGGCGAGGGCGGCAAGCTCGCCTGGCAATTCCGCGAGCCGATCGCGACCCTGATCCTGGACGGCAAGACGGTCGGCCGGCACTACGCGGGGCCGACCTGGGAGAACGTGGACGGCAGCCGGGTGGTCGGCAAACTTGTCGGCCGCGCCGATGGTGCGACGCCTGGCGACATTCCCTGGCTCAAGCTCGACGTGACCAATTCAAGCGGCGCAGGCGCGCTCGCCGGCATCGCCACCGTCCAGCGCATCAACACCAAGGGCGGTCAATATGCCGGCCCCTGTGACCGTGCCGGCGCGACCTACGCCGCACCCTACGCGGCCGATTACGTGTTCCTGCGCAAATAGGTTTTAGCCCGGAGATGGAGGGTCTCGCGATTCCGGAGCGGCGCGGTCAGCGGCGATGAGCGAACTCGTCAATACGTTCCTGCTCGTGTTCGTCGGGCTGTTTCCGATCGTAAACCCGCTAGGCTCGGCGCCGATCTTTCTCAGCCTCACCGCCGACTGCCTGAAGGAAGAGCGCAATCGGCTGTCGTGGCGGATCGCCCTCAACGGGTTCTGCCTGTTGTTCGGTTCCGTGTTCTTTGGATCGGCGATCCTGGAATTCTTCGGAATCACCGTGCCGGTGGTGCGCGTGGCGGGCGGGCTGGTCGTCACCGCCATGGGCTGGAAAATCCTGAACGAAGACGACGGCGCGCCGGAACGCGAAGCGGTGCGCGCTGCGGAGACGCCGCCGCAAATCCGCGACAGCTTTTATCCGCTGACGCTGCCGCTGACCGTCGGTCCGGGCTCGATCTCCGTTGCGATCACGATCGGCAGCCATCGTCCACGGGCCAATTCCCTTGAGCACACGCTGATGCTTGCGGCAGCGGCCGTCGCCGGCCTGCTCGCGGTCGCGGCGACGATCTATGGCGCCTACCGGTTCGCAGCGCCGCTTGCGCGTCTCCTCGGCCAGGGCGGCGTCAACGTGCTGGTGCGGCTGTCAGCGTTCATCCTGATGTGCATCGGCATCGAGATCGTCTGGAGCGGCATCCGGGTGCTGGCGGCCGGCCTCGGTCACCCGGATGCCGGCTAACACCGATCGGCAGCGCTACGCCCGCCGTCGGCTGCGCTCGGCCTCGCTCAACGTGTAGTGGCCATGGGCCTGGGACGAGATGCGACCGGCCTGCACCATGCGATGGAGCCGCACCACCAGGGTCTTGCGCTTGATCTCGAGCTGGGCGGCATCGAGGCTGTCGACGATGTCCTGGACCGACAGTCCGGGCGGGTTCTCGGCCAGGATATCGAGAATGAAATCCTCGATATCGTCGGCGCCGCCGCCGCGGGCCGCGACCACGACCGGCGCCGCGCGGCGCGGCTCGGCGCGGCCGCGCTCGTCAGTCGCGAACTGGGCGCCGGCGGCGGTCGGCGCCGCACCCTCGCCGGCGACCGCGCGGGCGAGGCGGCCGGCGATGTCCTCGAGGAGTGCCGCGGCGCGTTCCGGCGCGGCCGCGCCAAGGCCCTTGAGGCCGAGCGCCAGCATGTCGGCCTTCTGCAACAGCTCCTGCTCAAAGGCCCTGACCGCATCGGGCGAAATCGTCATCGACGCTCTCCGCGAAAATTACGCCACGGCTCGGATGTTGGGGCTTCGTAAATCACAAGGCTGGGGACCAGGATATCTTAAATTACAATTGCGACAAGGCGACGGGGCGACAATTTTTGAATGGGCCAAATATGGTTAATGTCGCCTACGCATGGTTAATTTTCACCTAGCGGATTTGACTCAAGTCTCAAAGTCTGTAATCTATAATTACAGTCAAATTGTAAGCGTATGGGGGAGTAGCCAATGCCATTCGATCTGTCGCTGCCGATTTACGCCGTCTCCGCGGCTTTTGCCGTCGCCCTGCTGGCGGTCGTCCACCATCTCGGGCGGCCGCATATCCGCCTTCGCACCTACAACAAAACCCATGGCGGCCTGCGGGTCGTCGAGGTCGCTTTGATCCTGTCGCCGACCGTCCGGAACCGCGCCCTCGGGGGTGCCGAGCGTCGCGCCCCAACCGCCAAGGCGCGGGCAGCCGAATTCGTCATCTATATGACCCTGAAAACCGGTAATCTTTAGTTTCTAAAGCGGCGAGGGCGGGCTTCTACTCCTCGGCCGCGCCGCTGAGCTCGCCGGCCACGATATCGCCCCTGGGCGAAACGATGTCACCGCCGAGCCGGTCTCGCACCACTTCGTTGACGCGCTCGGCGATGCGCGGCTCGTGCTCCATCAGGACATGGAAGTCGGTCGCGTCGAGCACCAGCAGATTGGTGCGGGTGGTTGCCACCACGGTGGCGGAGCGGCGGGCGCGCTGCAGCACCGCGATCTCGCCGAAGAACTGCCCGATGCCGAGCCGGATGTGCTTGCCGCCGATCTGGATATCGACTTCGCCGCCGGCGACGAAATACATCGAATGGGCATTTTCCCCGCGCCGCACGATGACTTCGCCGGCCTCGACCGTCTGCGCCCGCAACAGCCGCATGATGTCGGCGATCGCGACCGCGTCGAGGCCGTTGAACAGCGGCACCCGCGCCACCATTCCCCACGTCACCACGAAATCGCGCCGGTGGATCTGCTCGGAGAACGCGGTGGCGATGATGCCGACCGGCAGCGCGATCATGACAAGCCCGCACAGGATCGTCACCGCGGCGATCATCTTGCCGAGCGGGGTGATCGGCACCACGTCGCCATAGCCGACGGTGCCGAGCGTGACAATCGCCCACCACATGGCGTCCGGGATAGTGCCGAACTTGTCCGGCTGCACGTCGCGCTCGGCAAGATGGATGAACGAGGCCGTGATCAAGGTGGCGCCGGCCAGGATGACCACGCAGCCGAACAGCGCGCGCCGTTCGGAATAGAGCGCGTCGAGCAGCGACCGCAGCGCCGGCGAGTAACGGGCGAGCTTGAGGAAGCGCACGATCCGGAACAGCAGGATGATGCGGAATTCGAACGGCAGCACGAAGGCGAGCCAGAACGGCAGCACCGAGACGAGGTCGATCAGCCCGTCGGTCGACATGACGTAGCGCAGCCGCGCCTGCAGCGGCTTGAGGTCGCGGTTCGGCGTGTGCTCGGCCGCAACCCACACCCGCAGCACATACTCGACCGTGAACACGACCGCCGACACGATCTCGATCGCGGCGAATACTTCTCCGAACTCGGCCTGATAACGCGGCACCGATTCGAGCACCACCGCCACGATGTTGATGAGCACCAGCATGATAAGCGCCCGGCTGACGAGCCGCATCGCGCGGTCGCCCACCGGCCCATGCTCGAGAATCTCGTAGGCGCGATGGCGCCAGGACGCCAAACGCTTGGACACCGCGAGACGATTGGCCGCCGCCAAGCGCTTCGCCGCCGCGAGGCGCTTCGCCGCGGCCTTGTGTTGGTCGGACTGCGGCACGCCCCGCTCCTTCCGGCTCCCTCTTGCCGCCGATTCGCACCGCTAGTCATATCTGCGCCGGCTCGGGCCGTCACGCCGCAATGCTCGCCACGCGCGACCGCGACGTGAACCGAGCCAATGGCCGCGCCACTCAACCGGGTATCGGCATTCCGGGCTTATGCCGTGTCTGTCGGGGGGTGCCGTAGCCCGGATGAGCGGTAGCGACATCCGGGACCTGACTCCGCGCGGGCGCAATAAATCCCGCATGTCGCTGCGCTCATGCGGGCTACGGGGCCGGATCGACGCCTTCGGCGCGGGCGACGGAACGTCGGAATCCGCGCTACGCCCCACCCAACGCCGCCGCGATGGCGTCGAGAGCGGCTTCCGCCTTGCCGCCGTCGGGGCCGCCGGCCTGGGCCATGTCGGGGCGGCCGCCGCCGCCCTTGCCGCCCAGCGCCTCGGCGCCGCGGCGGACGAGGTCGACCGCGCTGAAGCGGGCGACGAGGTCGGCGGTGACGCCGACCACGATGCCGGCCTTGCCTTCGCCGGTGACGCCGACGATTGCGACGACGCCGGAGCCGACCTGTTTCTTGCCGTCGTCGGCAAGGCTCTTGAGGTCCTTGATCTCGATGCCCGACACCGCGCGGGCGAGCAGCTTGACGTCGCCGACCTGGCGCACGCCGTCACCGCCCGAGCGCGCGCCGCCCCCCATGGCGAGCTTGCGCCGCGCGTCCGACACCTCGCGCTCCAGCCGCTTGCGGTCCTCGAGGAGCGCCGCGATGCGCTCCGGCACCTCTTCAAGTTGAACCTTAAGTTCAGCCGCGCCGGATTTCGCGATATGGATGATGGCATTGGCGTGCTTGCGGGCGGTGCGGCCGGTCAGCGCCTCGATGCGCCGCACGCCGGCTCCGACCGCGCTTTCGCCGACCACCGAGATGATGCCGATATCGCCGGTGCGCCGTACATGGGTGCCGCCGCAGAGTTCGACTGACCAGCCGAGCGCGTTGCTTGCCTCGCCCATGGCGACGACCCGCACCTCGTCGCCGTATTTTTCGCCGAACAGCGCGCGGGCGCCCGACGCGATGGCGTCGTCAACCGCCATCAGGCGCGTCGTGACCGGAGAATTCTGCAGCACGATATCGTTCGCGATGTCCTCGACCCGCTCAAGTTCCTCGGCGCTGATCGGCTTGGGATGCGAGATGTCGAAGCGCAGCCGGTCGGGCGCGACCAGCGAGCCCTTTTGTGCCACGTGGTCGCCCAGCACCAGGCGCAGCGCCTCGTGCAGCAGATGTGTCGCCGAGTGGTTCGCCCGGATCTCGCTGCGGCGGGCATG
Organism: uncultured Alphaproteobacteria bacterium; assembly: GCA_963747835.1. Classification (GTDB taxonomy): domain Bacteria; phylum Pseudomonadota; class Alphaproteobacteria; order Rhizobiales; family Xanthobacteraceae; genus JAJPKK01. The sequence continues at coordinate 116,405 of CAVVGO010000007.1, read as the reverse complement.
GTCGACGTCGAGCGAAAGCACTACGCCGGCTTCCAGCGTACCCTCCTCCACCATGCCGATGTGCACGAAGAGACCGCCAGCCTTTTTCTGGGTGTCGGTGACGCGAAACCGCACGCCCTCGCCCGTCATCACGCCGGTGTCCCCGATCTGGCCACCCGATTCGGCGTAGAACGGCGTCTGGTTGAGCAGCACCGCACCGCTCTCGCCTTTCTTGAGCGTCAACACCTGCTCGCCGTCACGCGCCAGCCCAGAGACGATCCCTTCCGCGTGTTCGGTCTCGTAGCCGAGGAACTCGGTGGCGCCGAGGATTTCGCGGAGTCTGAACCAGACCGCCTCTGTTGCGGCTTCGCCGGAGCCTGCCCAAGCGGCGCGCGCCTTGGCGCGCTGATGCTCCATCGCTAGGTTGAAGCCATCAAGGTCGACCCCGATGCCGCGTGCCTTGAGGGCGTCCTGGGTGAGGTCGAGCGGAAAACCGAAAGTATCGTAGAGCGTGAAAGCCGTTTCGCCCTTGAGGTTGTCACCGCGCTTGAGGCGCGCGGTTTCCTCATCGAGGATCGCAAGGCCGCGCTCCAGGGTATGGCGAAACCGCGTCTCTTCGAGCTTGAGCGTCTCGGTGATCAGGGCCTCGGCGCGGATGAGCTCCGGATAGGCCTGGCCCATTTCGCGAACCAGCGTCGGTACCAGCCTGAACATCAATGGGTCTTTGGCGCCGAGCAGTTCGGCGTGGCGCATGGCGCGGCGCATGATCCGGCGGAGCACGTAGCCGCGCCCTTCGTTCGACGGCAGCACGCCGTCGGCGATCAGGAACGAGGTCGCGCGCAGATGGTCGGCAATGACCCGGTGCGACGCCTTCTGGGGGCCCTCGGGATCGACGCCGGTGCGATCGGCGACCGCCTGGATGAGAGCGCCGAACAGGTCGATCTTGTAATTGTCGTGGGTGCCCTGGAGTACGGCGGCGATGCGCTCGAGCCCCATGCCGGTGTCGATCGAGGGCTTGGGCAGGTCGAGCCGCTCGCCGCCGGGCAGCTGCTCGTACTGCATGAACACCAGGTTCCAGATCTCGATGAAACGGTCGCCGTCCGCGTCGGGCGAGCCGGGCGGGCCGCCCGGAATGTGGTCGCCGTGGTCGTAGAAAATCTCCGAGCACGGGCCGCACGGACCGGTGTCGCCCATCGCCCAGAAATTGTCCGACGACGCGATGCGGATGATGCGATGGTCGGGCAGGCCGGCGATCTTCTTCCACAACCCGAACGCCTGCTCGTCCTCGGCGTACACCGTGATGGTGAGGCGGTCGCGCGGTAGGCCGAATTCGTGGGTGATCAGGTTCCAGGCAAGCTCGATGGCGCGGTCCTTGAAATAATCTCCGAACGAGAAGTTACCCAGCATCTCGAAGAAGGTGTGGTGGCGCGCCGTGTAGCCGACATTGTCGAGGTCGTTGTGTTTGCCGCCGGCGCGCACGCATTTTTGCGCCGTCGTGGCACGCGAATAGGGGCGCTTCTCAAGGCCGGTGAAGACGTTCTTGAACTGGACCATCCCGGCATTGGTGAACATCAGGGTGGGGTCGTTGCGCGGGACGAGCGGGGAGGACGCGACGATCTCATGCCCGTTGGCCGCGAAATAGTTGAGAAAAGCCGCCCTGATGTCGTTGACGCCGCTCATGGGTAACACTGCCTGACGCCGGCCCGGCCCAGAAAATCTGACGCTAAGCGGCCGTTTTTGCCTGTAAATTCCGTGACAGCCCTTTTAACGGCGTGCCTTGTGCGTGTCCACAAAAGCCCGCCGGGCCGGTAAATGCTCGCGGCCTCATGGCGTCGCGGCGACTTCGCCGGACGATCGGCTATAACATCGGCGCCGCGTCCGGCCCGCTCTGGCGCCACCGCGCCGACTTGCTATGTAATCTCGCAACTTGATCTTGCCACTTGATCTTGCCACCCGATGTTGCCCCCGCCGCCCAAGGACCCCTGCATGACGCCACAACACTCCTCGCCGCCGGGCGAAAGCCTTGCCCAGCGCCTTGCCGCCGGACGTTTCGTCATGACGGCGGAGGTGGTGCCGCCGGTGTCCTGTGACGGTGCCGACCTCCTCGCCAAGGCGCTGCCGCTGCGCGGCCTCGCCGACGCCGTCAACGTGACCGACGGAGCCGGCGCGCGCGCCCATATGAGCGCCACGGCGGCAGCTGGCCTGCTGGTCGCGGCCGGCATCGAGCCGATCCTCCAACTTACCTGCCGCGACCGCAACCGCATCGCCTTGCAGGGCGAACTGATGGGCGCGGCGGCGCTCGGCGTGCGCAATCTCCTGCTGCTGCGTGGCGATGATCCCACGGCGGGCGACCAGCCGGACGCCAAACCGGTGTTCGATCTCGATTCACGCGCGCTCACCGAAATTGCGCGGTCGATCCGCGACGACGGCAAGCTGCCTCATGGCGCCAAGGTGGCGGGTGCCGCGCCGTTCTTCATCGGCGCCGCGGACTCGCCGGTCGATCCCAAGCCCGGCTGGCAGCCGGACAGCCTCAAGGCCAAGGTCGCGGCCGGTATGCAGTTTGTGCAGACCCAGTTCTGCATGGACACCGGTGTGGTGCGCCGTTACGTGGCGCGTCTCGCCGAAGCCGGACTCGGCTCCGGGCTCTATCTGATCGTCGGGGTCAATCCGCTGCGCTCGGCGAAATCGGCGGCGTGGATGCGCAGCCACCTGTTCGGCACCATCATCCCGGACGCCATGGTGGCGCGCATGGAAGCGGCCGTTGACCCGGCCGCCGAGGGCCGGCGCATCTGCGTCGAGACTATCGAGGAGCTCAGCCGCATCCCGGGCGTCGCCGGCGCGCATATCATGGCGCCCGGTAACGACGCCGCGGTGCCGGACGTGATAGCCGCTGCGCGGCGCAGCGTCACGACGGCGGCGCGAACTGGGGGTTAGATCAGGCCGAATAGCTGACTGTCCCGGAGATCAGGATCATGGCGGCGCCTGCCATGGCGAGCGCTCGCGTAGCGCCTTGCCCCGCGCTCGTCACTGAACCGGCGTGCACTGAAGATCGGCCCCAACGGTCAACGGGCCCGCATAGGATTTTTTCAATTCGCTGATTGCCGTATCGAGGTCGAACTGGCCGATGTGGCTGACGATCAGTCTTCCGATGCCGGCGTCCTGGGCGATCCTGCCGACGACCGCCGGCGCCGCGTGCAGCGGGCTCGTTGCGCCTGCCGCAATGGCCAGATGCATGATCAGGACATTCGCCCCCTTTGCGAAGGGGACGAACTTCGGATCGGTTCCGTTCTGATCGGAGCTGAACACGACCGCCACCCCACGCGTCTGCACCCGATAGGCGAGAGTCGGGATATTGCCGTGCGGAATTCCGAGCGCCGTCACCGTCAGGTCCTGTCCGGCAAACACGGTCGAAGGCTCGGCCTTTGTCGCGTCGACCGTCCCGACATCGAGACGAACCCCGTTGCCCTGGGCCGCGCCCAGGGTGGCGCCAAGGACCTGGAACGCGCCGGTCTTCTCATCGAACAGACGGCCGAGGAACGTCCGAAAGTCCGGCGCTACGTTATTGCCGGAAGGCCCGAAGATCGGCAGCGTTTCCTTGCGGGTCTGTTGGCTCAACCACAGCAACGCAGGCAAATCGGAGACGTGGTCCGGATGAAGATGGCTGATGGCAACCATCGCGAGGTCGCTCAGCTTCGCTTGGGACTGGCCGAAGCGAAGGTAAGTCCCGCCGCCGATATCGAGGAGAAGTTTTGCTTGCCCATCGACCCAGAGCAGATAGCCGGCGGAGGCGCGCTCCCGGTTGATGGCCGGGCCGCCGGAACCCAGGATCTGCACGACGACCGGACCGGCGGCGCAGCTTTGCGCCGAAGCGGCGGACGGGATTGCCAGAGCCAGCAAGCCAAAACCCACGGATCGAATCATGAGCCTGAACATGAGTGCACCTCGTTTTCCTCGGTCCTGGTTTTCCGGCGAGCCGGTCGGTTCGTTAGGCAGTGACGAGCCCCGGTCATTTTGCGTGCGTGCGCTGGCGGGGGCAAGAAATCTCACCCTTCATCCGTCGGATTGGCGAGCACGACCGAGGTCTCGATCTGGCGGTCCGGGATGGTCCAATACGCCCTGAGGAGCGCGGACTTGCGCGCCGGCGATACCAGCGCAAAGCCGTGGCGCTGATAGAAGCGGATCGCCCAATCCGCGGCGGTCCAGGTGCCGACCAGCATGCGCCGCGTGCCGAGGCTGCGCAGCCGCGAAATAAGCGCGCCGCCCACGCCGCGGCGCTGGCAGTCCGGGCGGACGTAGGCGTGGCGAATAAGATCGACGTCGCGCACCTGCTAAATCGCCATCACACCGATAAGCTCGCCGTCAGCCGCCTCGGCGCCCCAGAACGCGACGCCGGCGGCGATCTCGCTGTCGAGTTCATCCGGCGGCATGTAGGGCTCGTGCCACCGGTCCGCGGGAATCACGCCCCGATAAGCTTCGGCGGCGGCATTGATGATCGCGAGGATGGCCGCACGATCCGCATCGTGACAAGGGCGGACGTTGCTCAACAGGCTCCTCCCGCGCGCGGCATCATGCACCGCAGGCGCCGCAATGCCCACCAGCGGAAATAGTGTTCACCGCGCGAACTCGACGACTGTCAAATCGAGCGGCAGTTCGTTTCGATGCCGCTGGGCCGGCACCAGCCTCATCAGTGTCAGCGGCGATCCCGTTGCCTCCGCATTGTCGAAATCGGCGGTGCCCGCCGGGTCGGTGCCGATGAGTGTGAACGTGTCGAAGACGTAGGGCACACCATTGGACACGAGCGGCGATGGACCATCGGTGACCTGCAAATGAAGATGCGGGGCCTGGCTGTTGCCGGTATTGCCGACCTTGCCGAGCAATTCGCCGCGTTTGACCTTTGCGCCGGCTGTCACCGTCACGCTTCCGGGCTGCATGTGAGCATAAAGGACGTAAGCGCCGCCGATGTCGAGCACGACAAAATTGCCGTCGACCTCATGAAGCGGCAAGCCCGTCGGCAGCGCCCCCGGGACCTGCTCGGGAAGATCGTTGCGCGCTGAAACGACCAATCCGTCGGCGACCGCCAATACGCTCTTGCCGAAAATCGTATAGTTCGCCGGCACTTTCAAATCGCCGCTCACGAGCAGGTTCTGCGCATCGGCCTGCTCCCAGTCGATCGCAAAGCGCTGGGCCAACGCAAGACGACCGTCGAGGGCCAAAAGGGCACGAACGTGCCGGATGGAATCGCAGCAGCCGTCGGCTGCGACATAGCCGGTCCCGATGAGCGGGGGTCCCAAAACCGCCGGAAGCCGATCCGAAACCATGACCTCGGCGACGCTTACGGTTACATCGATACCCGGCTGCGCGAAGTACCCTTCGACGCGATGGGTCAGCGCGGGTGGAAGCGGGTCTGCGGCCTCGAGGGCAACATGCACGAACAAGACGCCGAATTGCGCCGCGCCCAGACTGGCGGATTCGGCCCCGCGCTGCCCGCCGAGCGAGAAGCGTTTCGCGATTTCGGTCCGATCAAGCCCAAGCAAAACTCTTCCGGATGCCCGGTCGACGACCTCGACTTTCTTGAGTTCGGCGTTTCTCCGGGTGGTATTGCCGAGCCGCAACTCGTAGACGAGATGGCGAGCGCCATCCGAGCCCATCACCGGGACCGGCGCCGCCAAAACATCGGCGGCGAGAGGTGTGAGCCGCGGGTCCGCGGCCGATGCGCGTGCAAAGGCGAGAGCGCAGGCGCAGAACAAGACAACGAAATACAGAGCGAAATCGCGCGACCCGCACATCACGTTCATCCCTTCCGCGCCCGGACTTTTGACGATCGACACTGCCAAGATACCTGGCACGTTCTGTCGCGCACGCGACAGTATCAGACAAACGTGAATCGCTGACCAGCCTGAAGGCAGAGCGTGTAGGAGCGTGCCGGAACCAACTCACGCTGGCGCTGCGCGCGTATCTCCCCACGCAGGCCGGTTCCAAAATCATTTCGGACTGTATATGCTTGACGCCTCGAGAACCTTCATTTCACGGAGACATTCATGCGTTATCTCGCCACGACCAGTACCGCCGTCGCGACGTTTCTTTTTCTCGCGGTGGCGGCCCGGGCGGACATTACAATCTGCAACGAGTTTCGGGCGCCGATCCACGTGGCATTCGCCTTCGAGGAACAGGGCAATTTCACTGCGGCGGGCTGGTGGAACGTCGAGCCGAATGCCTGCCAGCCAGCCAATTTCCCGTTTCAAAGTGCTGTGCTCTACTACACCGCACATTCAGATAGCTACAGGGATGGCCGAGCAACGAGCCGTGATCATTGGGGCAATAAAATGAAATTGTATGTGACGAGCAAGAAATTCAATTTCGACGGCGCGGAGCGCTCCCGCTCCGGCGCGACGCCTGACATGTTCAGTCTCTATGACGTCCCGCAAGGCTATCATGGATCCGGGACAATCACTTTTCATTTTGTCCCGGGGAGTACGACGATCAACGCCAAGATGGGCCAATAAGGCGGGACTGCTGACCCAGCGGGAGTTACCTGTCTTCCACGCCTCGTTGCCCCGGTGCCGGTGCCGGTGGCAGGTCACCGGGTGGTAGGGCCGCGGAGCAAATGGCTCGGACGCCGCGGAGCGCCGGTTCGAACGCCCGCGAAGGCACCGGCAAAACCACCGCCTCGATCCGATCCGGCCGACCTGACGCCTCAAAAGTCCGGTTTATCGGCTTTGGGAATTTCGGAGACCGATCCGTCAAATGCGATGTTGTTTTCGGCGCAGATGGTTTCCTCCAGCGCTCCCGCGCGCGTGCGGCGATAGGTCTGTCGCGCGGACCACGGCATGTTGAACGCGCCCGGATCTTCGATGCGGATCGCAACTTGCAGCGTCTTGCCGCCTTCGGTCACCTGGAAGCGCTCGATGACGTGAAGCTGCGTTGTGTGCGGCGTGCGGTAATTGTCGATGTAGGTGTCGTCCGAAAGCCCGGCGGTGTCGACGACCAGCGTATCGCCGCCTTCGTAGTGCCCGACGGACTCGCCGTAGGGGCTTATCTTCGGATGCGCCGAATGCGCAACGTCGAGGAACACGCGGCGCACTTCCGGTCCACCTTCGTTGATCAAGAGAACCTCGTTCTTCCCTTGCACGAAATAAAGCGGGTTGACGCGGCCCATGACGAGAAATCCCGGGACCCCCCCGGGTTGGCAGCTCGCGCGGGCCTCAAAGGCGCGCTTGCCCGACGCGGCAAGCGCGTTCTGCTCGCGCATTTTCTCGATGGCCCAGGGCTTCAGGATCGGATTGGTGAGATCGGCAATCCGAAACGTCACCTGTCTGCCATCATCATTGTTGGGAACGTAAGGGTGATCTTTGTCATACGTCACCGGCCCCGGCCCCGACGCAGGCGGCTGGAAATCGTCGGCTACCTTCGACCAGCCGGCGGCTGAGGATTCCAACTGCGGGACGGCGGTTTTCTGTTCGGCCGCATACGCCAGCGCAAGCGGCAACGACGACGCGATGAGAACGGCCGCAATGCCTCGAATCATAATTCCTCCAAGTCACGAGTGCGTTTGTCAGCATGATGATAGCAGTTCGTGACATCGGCCCGCCATTGGGCGAAAACCCGCAGACGGGCTCGGAGCGCCCGCGCGGTGGCCATGGCGACATAGCCGCAATCTGAGGCCGTGCGGACATGCCGGCGGTGGCGTTGGTTCGGCGCTCATGACCCGAAACGAGAACGCGGCGGATCATTCCGCCCTACCGCCGATGCGAACGCATTCGGATCATCGCGAAGGTAACTATCCGGATCATTGGCCAACGTCTCGAACATCGCGTTGAAGTCGTTGCCAGGCAAGTCGGTGTGCACCACCGAGATCGCCCGATCCGGCCCGACCCTGTCTCTCAGGCGGCGGATCGCGATGGCCATCGGCACAAGGGAGTTGCGCCCTTCCGACGAGCCGTAGTCGGCAATCACGATCGCTTCTGGAGTGTCGGTTAACGGGACCGTGCCGGCCGCTCGCTCGAGCACCGGCACCGCCGGCGAGAGCCCCGCCGCCTGAACACGCGAACTGCGGTTACAGACGCCGTGTCCCTCCATTGGTGCGGGGCTCGAAAATTCAGAGGCATTTGACATCAGGGTTGTCCAGTGGCTGACGTGTCGATAGCCGTAGTATCCCAGAAATGGCCACGCACGAAAGGCCGACGCCAGGGATAACGCCATCGTCCCCGCGGTTATAGCCGCCGACAACTCATGGAGCACCCTCGCGCTGCTGCCCTCTCTATGTAGCGATGAGCCGCGCGCGGAAAGAACGGACCATCGTGTTCGCCACCGGTCTACGCATGGAGTGCGCGATTTCGTCTTCGCGCGCTTCGCAGAGCGGCCGGTCTTTGCGAGACCGACTGAGACAAGCTGTCGCATCAAACAAAGAGCGACATACTGACCGGTCCTAGAATCTTTGGTGCATGATCCTTATTGATCGCGAATGTCACGGGGTCATCGAACAGAGGCTCGTTCGTGGGCCGCGAAGATGAGTCCGAACGGGAATAGTGTCGCCATGCATGCGGCAATAGAGTCACGCCGCGCTGGTGCTGAATAACCACGGCTGAGTCGTGAATTCGCTGCCAATGTGGTCGTCATCCGCGGGCTTGGCTTACCCAGGGGGAAATTAAACATGGTCAAAAAACGCGAAACAAAGGTCGCCGAGCTTCGGGATCAGATGGCCGCCAGCCGGCGCGACTTCGTCAAGGCGGGCGCTGCCGCCGGATTGGGCGCGGCCATCCTGTCGGCCCCTGGCAACGCACAGGCACAACGGGCCCCCGCTGACATTCGCTGGGACTACGAGGCGGATGTGATCGTGTGCGGCTCCGGTGGGACCGGAATCGTGGCGGCGAAACGCGCACATGACCTGGGCGCCGATGTGCTGGTTCTGGAGCAGAACTTCGATATCGGCGGCAAATTATCGCACAACGGCGGACAGTCGTCGTTCGGCGGCGGCGACCCCATCCAGGAGCGCGACCGATTGGGCCTTGCCGACCCCGACGAATGGCTGACCGCCCCGCTGACGCCGGCCGCGGATCTGACCGACGACCCTGAGACGCTGTTCATCGACACGACCGACTGGTCGGTCGTCAACGACCACGCGGTTGCCGAATATCGCTACAACGATCGCGCACTCCAGCGCGGTTGGGCCGACAACGCGGCCGCGACCCGCCAGTTCCTGATGGACAACCACGTTCGCTGGGCGCGCATTAGCGGTACCCACCAGGGCGGCGGCATGACCAAGGCGCGGGCCGCTCGTTCGATCATGAAGCTCGGCAACAAGACGGACATCGAGGCGGGGACGATCACCTCGGCAGACGCCGGCAGCATGGAGGAGGAAAGACAATCACTCTTCAACCCCAGCACCTGCGGTGGCCCCGGCGCGCGGGCCGACGCCGTTGGTGCTCCTAACTGCATAAGCGGCGGCTTCGTCATCTCGCGCTCCGTTGAATACAGCGCCCGCAAGGTGGGCGTCAGGTTCATGCTCAACCGGCACCTGGACGAAATCATCCGCGAGGGTCGCGATTCGGGCAGGGTTATCGGTGTCAAGGCAAGCTACACGCCGCGCTTCAGTCCCAAGACTGGCAAACGGCTGGAGAGCTATGCGAGCAACGGCAATATCGACGAAACCAAGCAGGTCATCTACATCCGCGCTCGCAGGGCAGTGATCGTGGCGACCGGCGGCTATATGGGCAACGTTCCCTTCCGCACCATGTTCGACCCGCGGATGAGCGAACCTTCGATGCAGTACGGCACCGGCCTGATGGGTCCTCTCCACGAGGACGCGAGCGGCATCCTGGCCGGCATGAAGGTCGGGGCGGGCCTCGGCGGTCTTTACCAGGCCAACCTTCACGCCAACACGGCCCTGCGCCTTCAGAACGTTCTGGCCTGCACCGACATTTACGACAGGGTGATGCCGGGGCACCCGGCGTTCGAGTTCATCCGTTCCTACGGCATCTCGATCGGCACCACAGGCTGGGAATACATCATTGCCGTCAACCAGGTCGGCAAGCGCTTCCACGACGAGATATCGACCGGCGCCCAGCGCGGTGCGGAGGCCCAATACCCCCCGGGCTCGTCAGGGACCAAAAACCCCTTCACCCCGCTCGATTGGCGGAACGCCAGCGTGGCCCAAGTCCGCTCGAGTTTTGCCTGGGGATCAGGCTCGGACGCGGCGCTGGCCATGAACGAAGGCTCGCGCGCTCCGGACTACTCCTCGGGGCCGGTCTGGGCGATCTTCGACCAGGCAGCGGTCGATGCCAATGGCTGGAAGCTTCGGCACCCCTATATCGCCGATCCCCCGAACGGGACCTTCTTCAAGGCGGATACGATCGCTGAACTTGCCCGGTTGGTGGTAGGCAACCGGTTCCAGCGCATGCCGCTCAAGTATCTTGAGCAAACCGTCGCCAGGTTCAACGGCTTCGTCGCCGCCGGCAAGGACACCGACTTCGAGAAGCCGACCATGCACAGGATCGACAAGGCGCCATTCTATGCCGCGCTGATCCCGTTTGCCGTCAACGATTCCATTGGCGGACTGAAAATCGACGGGCATTGCCAGGTCATCGACATCTATGGGAAGCCGATTCCGGGTCTTTTTGCCGGCGGCGAGGCCTCCGGCGGCGGTCGGGCGCATGGCATCGGCCGCGCGTGTGTCCATGGCTATATGGCGGGGACGTACGCGGCTGCCGAACCGGCCACCTGACCTAACGGCGCGTGGTGTCGGCAGGCCCGGTGGCCCGCCGACACGCCCCGGCGTCGGCGAAGGCGCTATGCGGGCTCGTTCGGAAGCAACCGGGCCGAAGCATTTTCCGGATAAGGAACCTATCCATGAATGGTCAGGAAGCCGTTCTTTTCCCTGTCTCCCTGAGCCTGTCGATTTCGCCCCAGGACGCCGATGCCGGCACTGCGCTGACCCTCAAAGCCGTGGCGGAATGTCCCGAACAATACGATCTTTCGGGTGATCCGGTCTTGTTCCTCGACGCGACCGGCCACGAAGTCGGCAGAGCGCCGCTCGCAGCCCTCGAGGGAAACGATTTCGGCGCAGAGATCACCGTCACCGCCCCGATCGAACTCGGCGAATACGGATACAGCATTGTGCTGATGCCCGCCGACGACGACGGCGTCGCCCACGCAGGAGCCAAGGCTGGGGCCCGCTGCACGGTCAAAGCCCACGACGTCCATCTCAATGCGTGGGACCTCCCGTCGGCGATCACGGCTGGCGAGGCCTTCAGATTCCATGTCGGCATGAAGTGCTCCAATGGTTGCAAGCTCGATGGCGGTGCCTTCACTGTCCGTGACGAGCGCGGTACCATCGTTGCCTCCGCCAGACTTCCCGGCGCAATCTGGCCGCGGTCCGGCGCGCTCCAATACGCCGAGGTCCGCGCTGTCGCGCCGCCGGACATCGGCTCGCATCACTGGACGCTGGAATTCGCGGGCCCGAGCGAAGGGATCGCGCATTCTCCGGGTGCGCTGAGCATCCCCGTCCGGACGGTCGCCGCGCCGGACCATGAAATCACCATTGAGGTCGTCGATCGCGAGAGCGGCGCACCGCTCGAAGGCGTCAATCTCATCATGCATCCCTACCGGGCGACCACCGACCGGAATGGCCTGGCACGGATGAAGGTGGCGGCTGACCACTATGAGCTGCATGCTTCGGGGCTCCAGCGCCTGCCCTATCGAGATCATCTCGATGCGACCAAGCCCGTCGAACTCCGAATCCTGATGGCGGTAGAGCAGCAGTCGTCGCACTGGACCATCCCAGTCAAACCTCAGGAATTATCTATCGCACAGGTGCTGAAGTGATTGGCGTGCGTGGCTATCTGAGCGGCTGCATCCTGGCGCTTGCCGCCTGTATCGGACTGGCTGTCCCCGTCCTGGCCCAGGACAATTCGGGCCTCGCTGCCGGCAAGGAAGCCTGGGCCCGGGCCTCGTGCTCCAATTGTCACGGCAGCATGGCTCAGGGTGGCGACGGCGGCGACTACCCTGTTGGCCCCGGCCTCAGGAATATCACGTACGGCAAAGAGACGATGGTGGGGATCGTGAGCTGCGGGATTCCGGGGACGCCGCCTATGCCAGCTTGGCTGAAGGGCGCCTACACCAAGGTTGAATGCTATGGCATGCCGTTGGGGTCGATACCCGCCGGCATGACCGTTCCGGCGATCTTGACCGCCGACGAGATCAAAGCTCTGGTCGACTATGTCTTCGCAACTTTCGTACAGGCTCCACGGCCGTGAGCAGTGCCCGAAGACGCTCCGCAAACACTAGCCGCGACGAACTCGACACCGGGCAGGTGAAGGCCTCGGCCAAAGAGCCAAGAGCCTGTTCCGCAAGGCGGTTGGTGATGGGCCGCAGTCAGTTTTCTGCGCGTGCCCCTACGGCCAGTTCAGGGGCACTACGCAGGCGGACGTTCTCAAGTAGCCACGACAATATCTGACCAAACGCTTCTGCCGTTCGATGCCTGTTGGTACACACGTTGATGTCAGCCCTTGGCCCACAGCGTCGTTTCGATCAGAGCAATAATCCGTCCGCTGTTCCAGGCACAGCGCCTCCTCCGCCGATCCAACAGCATCATCGTCGGACGCCGGACACGCTGGCGCACTACCCCGCCTGGCGCCCCGCGTTGTCCGGATGGCAATGGCACGTCACCAGATGGTCGTTGACGATCCCGACCGCCTGCATGAAGGCGTAGACGATGGTCGGGCCGACGAACTTGAAGCCGCGCGCCGAAAGCTCCTTGGACATGGCGCGCGAGATCGGCGTCTCCGCCGGCACGTCGGCCATCCGCCGGCGGTGGTTCACCTGCGGCTTGCCGTCGACGAAGTCCCACAGCAGCGCCGAGAAGCCTGGGCCCTTCTCCATGATGTCGAGATAGCCGCGGGCGGACAGGATCGATCCCTCGATCTTCGATCGGTTACGCACGATGCCGGCGTCGTTCATCAGCGCTGTCACTTTGCGCTTGCCGTAGCGCGCGATGATCTCGGGTGCGAATCCGTCGAAGGCGCGGCGGAAATTGTCGCGTTTTCGCAGAATAGTGATCCACGACAGCCCGGCCTGGAAGCCGTCGAGCAGCAGCTTCTCGAAAAGCGCGCGGTCGTCGCGCTCCGGCACGCCCCATTCGTCGTCGTGATAGGCGACGTAGAGCGGGTCGAGCTTGGCCCACGGGCAACGGTGGATGCCGTCGGGATGAAGGAGGGTGGACATGGGATTGGATTTTCTGGGTGGGATTTGCGAAAGCCGGGGTAGGGGCGGCGGTTTACACAAACATAGCGATTCGCCGCCGGATTGTACTCAAGCTGCTCACAGCGACGGACTTTACCAATTTTTGCCGTGAACCGATGGCGGGTCGGGCACGCGCTCAGCGCTGAGAATCGTGCGGCAACCCGTGTAAAAGCGCACGCGGCCTTGCGGAATTGTAGCCTATAGGCTACATTGCGGTGGCAGTCACCACAAGCGGCCCCCACCAATGGAAGTCCGGCAAACCGAGGGCTTCTCTAAGTGGCTCAAGAGCTTGAAGGACGCGAAGGCTAAAGCAAAGGTGGTTGCGCGGCTGCTTCGACTGGCCGATGGCAATCCCGGCGACGTGGGACCCGTCGGCGGCGGGATCAGCGAACTTCGCATCGACCAAGGTCCCGGATACCGCATTTATTATGTGCAGCGGAAGGATGCCTACGTCGCGCTTTGCGGAGGTGACAAGTCTACGCAGGCTGGAGACATTTTGAAGGCCAAAGCGCTGGCCGCTGAGACGGAGGGATGATCATGGCAAAGACCACAACTTTCGACGCTGTTGAATACCTCGATACGCCAGAGGTCATCGCTGAATTTCTCAACGAGGCGTTTGAGACCAACGACTCCGCCTTCATCACGAAGGCCATTGGAATTGTTGCACGCGCCAAGGGCATGACCGAGGTCGCGCGCAAAGCTGACGTGTCCCGCGAAAGTCTGTACCGATCTTTGAGCGGAGAAAGCAGCCCGGAATTCGGCACCGTCGTAAGCGTTCTCGACGCCCTTGGCGTTCGGCTCAGCGCCAAGCCAAAAGCGGCGGCTTAGAGCGTATCTCGATCGCGTGGAATCAGCCGTAGGGAGGGCAAGGCGAAGCGCCGTAGCCCGCATGAGCGCAGCGACATGCGGGAATTGCCGTGCCCGCGGAGAGATGCGCCCCGGATATCACTGCCGCTCATCCGGGCCACAAACCGCGTGCATTTCATCGGAACACGCTCCAGTCATCGGATGTCTGGTAATGGCTCGGATGTCGTCGGCGATCCTGTTGGAGCCGGTGCGATCCCACGAAGACATGCCTATTCGGGTGAGACATCTCGGAATACGTCATCCAACAGGGGGCACTACAAGATAATCGCCGGCCGCCCTTGCGCGTTATCATCTTCACGCTCCCTGCGACCGGACTGTCGCTCTTAGCGGTGGCGGCCGCGTTTACCTTTATGCAGGTCACGTTTCTGCTTGTGAAAGGTCCCTTCTGAGGAAGTGCAGTGTTGACGTGCAACCGCCCGAGCATCAATGAAGATCGCCACCGCGAAACAGTTCCGGCGCGCGATGTTGACCGCAATCCGCCGTGCCTTACGTCGACATCATGCGCAGCAATCACCCCGCCTTGATTCCTGCGGTGCGGATAACCTTGCTCCACTTCTCGGAATCCGCGGCGATAAGCTGAGCGAACGCCGCCGGCGAACCAGGAAGCGCTTCAGCGCCGAACTCGACGATGCGCGCCTTCATCCTTGGATCATCAAGACTGGTGTTTATCTCTCGGTTGATGCGATCGACAATGTCATCCGGAGTTTGCTTTGGTGCGGCGACGCCGAACCAGGCGCCGTACTCGAAACCCGGTACAAACTCCCCGACAGTCGGCACATCGGGCAGGACCGCCGAGCGCCTGGCACTCGTCACCGCAAGCGCGCGCAGCCCTCCCGATTGCACATGCGGAAGCGAGGCCGCCATGAATTCGAACATCACCTGCACTTGACCGGCGAGCAGATCGGACATGGCCGGCGCGCCGCCGCGATAGGGCACGTGAACCATATTGATGCCGGTCATCAACTTGAACAGTTCGCCGCACACGTGCTGCCCGGTACCGATGCCCGCCGAAGCAAAGTTGACCGTGCCCGGATTGGCCATCGCATAAGCGATGAGTTCCGGCACCGATCTGGCCGGGAACGAGGAGTTCACCGCCATTATCGAGGCCGTGGAGGCGATGCCGCCGACCGGTGCGACGTCCCGCAAATATTTGAACTTGATATCCGGATAGATGAACTCGTTGTAGGGATCGTTCGCGGAGGTCAGAAGAAGCGTATAGCCGTCGGCCGCCGCACGCACGACCGCGTCCACCGCGATGGTGCCGGCGGCCCCCGGCCTATTCTCAATGATGAACGATTGTCCCAATCGCTCCGAAAGCCATTGTCCGATCAACCGGCCGTAGATGTCGGTTACGCCCCCTGGCGGGTAGCCGACGATGAGGCGCACCGGCCTGTTCGGATAGGCTTGCGCCCTTGCGGCGCGCGGCAAGGCGGACAGAGCGACAGCACTGGTTGCCAAATGCAGAAAATGTCGGCGCGGAAGTTTCATGACAAGGAACCTTCTGCTTTGTGGGGGGCAACATACAAGTCTGCTCAGTCGCCGGCCCCGCGAAACTGATTTTATGATCGCCGGCCGTCGGCACCCCACCCTGCCTTTGCAATTCGGGAAAACGCGGCACGTCCCCGTTGGCAGTTCGCCCGCCGAAGCTACACCGATTTCGGGCCCTGGCAAGGAAAGCGGTGATGGAAGCCGTTGTTAGCCCGCTGCGGCGTTTGGCTCAAAGCAACGACCGCGTGATGCTTCGTTACTGCCTCTTCGGCATGCGTCCGGGCCCTAAGACTTCAATCGACAAAATAGGACTATTATGCGAATAATAGGACTGCGCCGACTCCCTCGACTTCCTGACCGAGCCTTCACGATGACATGGGTGCCCACACCTCGAAAATTCAGTGATATTTTCGCTGCACTCAGGGAATTCCCCTGGTCAATCCAGCCGGATCCCGTGCGTTTCCGCCTCATGGCCGACCGCTTGGCCGACCGCTCGGCGACTTACGCCGGCTCGCGTTCGCCCGGAAACTTGAACCGGATCCACGCGGGCTTGACGAGGCGCAGCGTCGCGGCGCCCGCGACGAGCGGCTGGCCGGCCGCGAGCGCGTCCTCGGCGCGATCGAGGCGCAACAGGGCGAGCGCCCGTCCGTCGGCCGACGAACCGAACGTGCCGACCGGTTTCTCGGCCGCCTTCACCTCCGCGCCCGCCTCGGGGGCGAAGCCGTCAAAGGCTACCGGCACGATCCGGGTGCGCGCGTTGCCGCGATGTTCCATGCGCGACACCACCTCCTGGCCGACGAAACAGCCCTTGTCGAAATCGACGCCATGGAGCTGGTCCATGTCGGCCTCATGGGGAAACGCGTCGCCATAGCTGAAATCGAGGCCGCCGCGCGGCACGCCGAGCGCGATGCGGTGGGCCTCGTAGGCCACCGCCGGCACCAGCGCGGCGCCGAGGTCGGACGCAGCCTCCGCGGCGAGATGAGGCGGCAGGATGATGCGCAGGCCGAGTGTCGGCAGGCGGGGATCGCGATAGCCCAGGCCGTATTCGGTAACGTTGTCGCCCTCCCACGCCGCCATGACGCCCAGGGCCTCGGACAGGTCCTCGACCGCGACCTTGGCGCGCAGCTTGTAGAAGCTGAGCCGGTCGACGCAGGTTTTCGCGAGCGCCTTGGGGACGTCGAGGAAAAAGCCGCCGCCGTCCGCCTCGGGCGCTTCCGCCACGATGGCGTCGAGGATGATCTTGCCTTGCGGGGTGAGGAGCGCGGCAAAACGTGGCGACGCCGGCGTCACCGCACCGATGTCGGAGGTCAAGAGCCCGTTGAGGAAGTTGCGCGCGTCGTCGCCGGAAACCTTGACGACGCCGCGATCGGGGAGCAGCGCGGCTTTCATGTGTTCCTGCCTGTCGGAGGCAGCAAACGTAGGGCGCGCCGGCCGGTCCCACAAGGGCGCCGGAGGGAGCCGCCAACAGGGCGGCGCGGACCAGGGCCGCGCGAAGGCGCGCTACTGCCGGGCGATCTCGACGGAAAATTCGCCGTTGTTGATGCGGGCCGACAGGCCTTCCGCATAGCGGGCGGCGGCTTCCTCGCCATAGGTCGAGACGAGCTCGCTCAACGCGGTGAAGAGGCAGATCTGCGCCATGCAGTCGCCGTCGACGCCGTGGATGCGCGCCTCG
Source organism: uncultured Alphaproteobacteria bacterium (assembly GCA_963747835.1). Classification (GTDB taxonomy): domain Bacteria; phylum Pseudomonadota; class Alphaproteobacteria; order Rhizobiales; family Xanthobacteraceae; genus JAJPKK01. The sequence continues at coordinate 99,163 of CAVVGO010000007.1, read as the reverse complement.
ACCCAGGCCTCCTGGACGAGATCGAGTGCCGCGATCTTCTGCTCGTGGTCCGCCATGGGAGCACGCGCGGCCTGTTCTGTTTTCATTGTGCCCCGTGATAGATTTGCGGCGCGCGGCCGCGTCCCGTCGTCACCGGCAAATTAGCATGCGGGCCGCGGCGATAAAGGAGGACCTTTAGGAAAGGTTAACGGGGGTCGCGGCGGCGTCTCAATTGCTGTAGCGCGCCGTGACTTCGCGGGCGATCTTGGAACCCTCTTCGAGATAGCGCTTGATCGCGAGGTCGGCGGCCGGCGTACAGGTCCGGTAGGTCTGCAGATAGGCCCGGTAGCCGCGGTTGAAATGGGCGATGAACTGGGAGCGGCGCTGGCCCGCGGGCGCTTCGGCATCGAGCAGCGCCTGCATCTCGACGCGCCACTTGTTGCCTTCGTTGGCGCCGCAGATGCCGCGCAGATAGTGCAGGCTGCCGAGGATTTCGGCGAGCCGCTCAAGCCCGGGGTCGAACGGCGTGACATCGACCGCGCCGGCCGGGCCGGCCGACAAGGTCAGCAGCATCAGGAAGAGAGGCGCGCGCCTTTGCATCGGACATCTGATATGCGCCGGCCGGCCGGAGTTCAAGCGCCGGGCGATCGATCCGAGATCAATCCGCCCGTGCCAGCAACGCCATGGCGGTGGCGACGATCCCGGCAAGGCCCGCGGTGGTTTCAAGCCGGGCAATTGCGGCGGGTTCGAGCCACATCGCGTCGGACAATTCCTCGTTGAGCACCGGCTCGCCAGCGATCCACCGCGACGCAAAGGGCAGGATGACGAAATGGCGCTCGATGCGGCCGTCGGCATCCGGCACGATCGCTTCGCGATAGCCGGCGAGCGCCACCGGCTCGATGTCGAGCGCGGTCTCCTCGCGGATTTCGCGCACCACTGCCTCGAGCAAGGTCTCGCCGGCCTCGACGACGCCCCCCGGGAGCGTATGGAGCCGCGGCGGCCGGGCGCGGCGCACGATCAGCACCTTGCCGTCACGGATGATGGCGGCACTGACCGCCAGTATGGGCCGCGCCGGATAGGATCCTATCTTCGGCCATGGTCAGTGCTTGAACAGAGCGTCGACCGCGCCTAACTCGGTCGCATGCCCGTTGATCACGGCGCCCGCATGGGCGATGAGCGGCCGCAGCAGCGTGGCGGCCCGGGCGGCTTCGTCGGTCGCCGGCACGCCGCAACCCTCGGTCGTCATGGCGTTGCGGGTGGCGAGCAGGATGGCCGTCATGGCGTTGGTGACACGCTCAAGGTCGTGGCGGGCCGCCGGATTGGCGACGTCATAGGCGAGGACCGCAAGATCGCGATCCTTGAAGGTCGAACCGGCGAAATGCTCCTGATAACTCATCGGCCGCCATGCCATCAGGTCGGGAAGACATTCAGGTACTGCCGCGATGAGGTCGAGCAGCATGATGGCTTCGTTGAAATGGTTAAGATAATCCGTCGCCAGCCCGGTGGCCGGATTTATATTGGCCTTTGCAAGCTGCTCCGCACTGGGACGCTCGGGAACGCCGGAACGCGGTCGCAACGCCAACTGGGACTGGGATCTTGTCATCGAACGATTGCGGCCGCCACCGGATTTGGCGAATTGTCCCGTAATTCGATTAAAACGCAATTAAACGGAGCGTCCTGATATGCGGCCGTTATGTCATCACCTCCGCGCCGGAAGCGGTACGGGCCTTGTTCCGTTACCCCGAGCAGCCGAACTTTCCGGCCCGTTACAACGTCGCCCCGACCCAGCCGGCGCCGATCGTCCGGCTTAACGAGGGCGCGCGCGGCTTCGCCCTGGTGCGGTGGGGCTTGATCCCGTACTGGGTCAAGGACCCGCGCGGTTTCAGCCTGCTGATCAACGCGCGCGGCGAGACCGTTCTCGACAAGCCGGCGTACCGCAACGCCATGCGGCGGCGTCGCTGCCTCTTTCCGGCGGACGGCTTCTACGAGTGGAAATCCGATGGCGACCGCCGGCAGCCGTATTTCATCCGCCCGCGAGAGGGCGGCCCGATCGCCTTCGCGGGACTATGGGAAACCTGGACAGGCCCCAACGGCGAGGAAGTCGACACCGCCTGCATCGTCACCACCGTGGCGAACCGCACGCTCGCGCCGATCCACGATCGCATGCCGGTCGTAATCGCGCCGGCAGCGTTCGACCTCTGGCTCGACGGCGCAAACGTCGATGCCGCGACCGCCGCGGCTTTGATCGCGCCAGCGCCAGAGGGCCTGTTCGAGGCCTACGCGATATCGACCGCCGTCAACCGCGCCGCGAATGATGCGCCGGCGCTGATCGAGCCGCTGCCGCCTGACGTCGTGGGCGGCGAGCCGGCCGCGGCGTCGGTGCCGGCGCGCGCGGCCGCCCGATCTTGCGTAAAGGCCAGGCCGAAAAAAAATGACGGACAGGCGTCATTGCTGTGAGCTAAAAATATCCGATTTTCGCGATTCTCAATGGGAGGACGACCGCCATGAAATCGATCCGCTTTTCGATGTCATTCGCTGTGGCCTTGCTGATGTGCCTCATGGGACATGGCGCCGCCCGCGCGGCGAGCTCGCACGTCTATTTCATCCGTGGGCTGTTCAATGTTTCGGTCGGCCTCGACGCCATGGCGGCGCGGGTCGGCATTCCGTCAAGCGTTTACGGCGACGGCGATGGCGCCGCGATCGCCGCGCAGGCGGCCGCGGACTACAATAGCGGCCGTGCCCGCACCATCATCCTGGTCGGCCATTCGCTCGGCGCCGGCACGGCCGTCGCGGTGGCGCGGCAACTCGGTGGCGCCGGGATTCCGGTCGCCCTCGTCGTGCTGCTCGACCCGGTCGGGGCCGGCGCGGTGTCGCCCAATGTCGCGCGGGTCATCAATCTCTACATCCCGGGCGGGCAGGGCGCGGCGGTCGGGGCGGAACCCGGCTTTCGCGGCAGCCTGAATAACGTGGATGTCAGGAATGATCCGGCGCGGCCGGATCATATGACGATTCAGTCGGCGCCATCGATGCAGGCGAGGATCATCTCCTATATCCGCTCCGCCGCCGGCTCCGGCGGTGGGCCGTCCCGCCACGCGTCGCGCCGCCACGCGCGGCCGGGCCATCAAGGCTGAGGCCCGCGCTTCTCGCGCGAATGTTGCTCGGAGTGCGGCGGGCGGAGCGGTAGCCCGGATGAGCGGAAAGCGATATCCGGGAGACCTCCACGCCGGCGTGGGTGATTCCCGCATGTCGCCGCGCCCATGCGGGCTACTGGGGCAATTGAGTTGCGACAGCCGATACGATCCGCCCAGCAGATCGACTCCGTCAAACCACCTTGCCGGGATTGAGGATGCCGTTCGGATCGAGCGTGCGCTTGAGCGTGCGCATGAGATCGAGCGCTACCGGGTCCTTGACCTGCGGCAACAGCTTGCGCTTCATCACTCCGATGCCGTGCTCGGCCCAGATCGAGCCGCCGAATTTCGTCACCACGCCGTGCACGGCCTCGTTCATCTCGTACCAGCGGGCGAGGAACGCCGCGGTGTCGGCGCCGACCGGCTGGGCGATGTTGTAGTGGATGTTGCCGTCGCCGAGATGGCCGAACGGCATCGGTCGGCTTCCCGGAATCGAGGCCTCGACCGCGGCACTCGCCTCGCGCAGGAATTCCGGCACCGCGGCCACCGGCACCGAAATGTCGTGCTTGATCGAGCCGCCTTCCGGTTTCTGCGCCTCCGGCAACGTCCACGCAGATGCCAGAAGGCGCGGCGGTGTTCGAGGTTGTCGGCGATGGCGGCGTCGCTCACCAGGCCGCGCTCCATGCGCCGCTTCGAGCGCTTCTTCAAGCGTGACACGCAGGTCCTGCACCGCCGCCGATGACAGCTCACCAGCACGTACCAGGGATGCGGCGTCGCCAGCGGGTCGCGAATGCCGTGGCCGTGGCGCAGCGCGAAATCGATGGCGAGGCGGCAGATCAATTCGAAACTCGTGGCCGCGCGATTGCTGCGCTCCTGGACGAGGTCGAGGAGATCGATTGCGGCCTGCGGCGATGGCACGCCGACGAACGCCGTCTCGACGGTCTTCGGCGCCGGAAACAGCTTGAGCACCGCCGCCGTGATGATGCCGAGCGTGCCTTCGGCGCCGATGAACAGGTTGCGCAGGTCGTAGCCGGTGTTGTCCTTCTTGAGCTTGTTGAGGGCCCGCAGCACGCGTCCGTCGGCCAGCACCACTTCGAGGCCGAGCACGAGATCGCGCGCGACCCCATAGGCAAGCGCGCCGTGCCGCCGGCGTTGGTCGAGAGATTGCCGCCGATGGTGCAACTGCCCTCGGCACCGAGCGACAGCGGAAACAGGCGATCGACGGCGGCGGCCGCCTCCTGCGCGGTGGCGAGCACGACGCCGGCCTCGCACGTCATGGTGTTGGAGCGGGGGTCGACCTCGCGGATGCGGTCGAGTTGGCGCAACGTCACCAGGACCTCGCCGTCATGCGGGATCTGGCCGCCGACGAGGCCGGTATTGCCGCCTTGGGGCACGATCGCGGTCGCGGTTTCGTTGGCGAGGCGGAGAATGGCGGCGACTTCCTCCACGGTTCCGGGCCGCAGCACCACCGGGGTGCGGCCGCGATAAAGTCCGCGGCCTTCCACCAGATACGGTTCCTGCTCGGCCGGATCGGTGACGGCGTATTTCGCGCCGACGATCGCCGCAAAGCGGGCGATCACTTCCGGGGCGAGCGGCGGCCGCGCGGTCGCAGGTTGAAACGGTGTGTTCATGGCGTCGACCGTCAAAATACCTCAACCCGCGGCGCGTGGTCGAGCCGCAATGTCGCGGGGCGCCGCCGCATGGCGCAGCCGGTCATTGATGGCCTCGCCGAGGCCGTCTTCCGGGATCGGCATCACCGCAATGCTGGCGGCGCCACCCTCGTCGAGGCGGCGCAGATAGGCGAACAGATTGGCGGCCGCCTCGGTCAGGAGGCCGCGGTCGGAGAGGTTGAGCATCGTCCTGGCGGTGCCGGCATTCGCCGGCAGTGGGGATCCGAACGCCAGCAGCGCCTCACCGGGCGCGATCGAGACGGCATTCAGGCGCATCGCCGCCCGGGGCGCGTAATGGGAGGCCAGCATGCCGGGGGCGAGAGGTGCGTCTCCTCGATCGAGTGGTGCCGGCGCCGCGATGGCGTGGCCGAGGAAGTCCGCAATCACGTCACGGGCGATCGCGCCCGGCCGCAGCAGCAGCAGGTCGTCGTTGACGCAGGCCAGGATGGTCGATTCGACGCCGACCGGCGAGGGGCCGTCGTCGACGATAAGATCGATGCGGCCGTCGAGGTCGCGGCTCACGTGCTGGGCCGAAGTCGGCGAGACGCGGCCTGAACGGTTCGCCGAAGGCGCCACCACGGGCTTGCCGAACGCCAACAGGATATCGCGGGCGACCTTGTGGCTCGGCACCCGCAACGCGATGGTGTTGAGCCCGGCGGTGGCGAGGAGGCCGACCGGGCAGCCCGGCCGCTCCGGCAGAACAAGGGTGAGCGGGCCGGGCCAGAACGCGGCCGCAAGGGCAAGCGAGCGCGCGTCGAACACGGCCAGGCGCCGCGCCGCTGCGAGGTCCGCCACGTGCACGATCAGGGGATTGAAGGCGGGCCGCTCCTTGGCGGCATAGAGCTTCGCCACCGCGGCGTCATTGGTGGCGTCGGCCCCGAGCCCGTATACGGTCTCGGTCGGAAACGCCACGAGCCCGCCGGCCGTCAGCACGGCCCTGGCCTCGTCGATCGCGCCGGGTCCCGCCCGCGCGATACGGGTGGTAAGCGCCGACATCGTGGTCTCTCCGTAATCCTGTGAGCCTCATATGCCGTCGGATCGCGGCCGGCGCAACGCTCGATCCGTGCAAACGGCCGCGACGCGGCCGGTCGCCTTTCGGAACGCGCGCCATGCCGCGTGGTAGCCCGCCGTCAGCGCGCCCACCGTCAACGCGCTTGCAGCGCCGAGGCCGCACCGCTATAAGACCGCCCACCAGTGGCGTCGGAGTGTGGCTCAGCCTGGTAGAGCACCTCGTTCGGGACGAGGGGGTCGCAGGTTCAAATCCTGCCACTCCGACCAACATCAGCCGAATTTCTATCATTACCGGCACCGATTGCGGCACCGTTTCCGGCGTCGGCGTTGTGCGCTGGTCCTCTGCAAGGAATTTTTTTGGCGCCGGCACGAGCCTTAAAACGCCGATCGCGAGGGTCGACCCGGCGCCGTCGCGATAGCAGCGGACGTTACTCGTCGATGTGAACGTCGAGATCGACAGTTGCGGTTTCAACGAAGGCTCCCAGTTCGTCGCGTAATTCGTTATAGATTTCGTCGGCGTCGTCCCCCGTGCCGAGAGTCAGGACGAAGACCACATCCATTTCTGGCACCTCATCTATTGAGCCGTAGGGATAAAGATAGAGATCGCGTACGTAGGTTCGTGCATAAACTCGTAGGTTCTCCCCCTCGAAACCCACGCTGCGGAATTCCTTCAAGTGATGACGGACCGGGCTCCATTTGTGGTCGAGCGTTCGCGCCTGCTGTTCGGTCAGTTTCCCGGTGTCCAACGAGCCCAACAGATTATGATGTTTGCCACCGCGTTCGTACTGGAGAGCCGTCTCAATCCGAGCACTGAAATAGTTCGGTCCGGCGATGTCAGTCACCAGCGGATGTGGATTAAGGATGGCTGTCAGTTTCCCGCGGCCGCGCAGCTTTCCTGTCTGCTTTAGAGCCGGCGGGATCGGAAGTTCCAATAATAGGCCGCGCCTGGCTTGAGAACTCGCCGTCCATTGCAGCGTCACGAACCCGGCTGGACATTCCCACGGCATGGGTTCGCGCGGCGAGCCGAAACCCACGGCGGGATCGAAACCGTCGCCATCCGCGCCGTGCGGCTGAAGCGCCTTGACGAGATCGGGGGTCGGTTCACGCAATCGTTCCATGGTGTGAGCCGCGAGAGGTGAGGTAAGGGCAGTGGCAAAACTGGAGCCGTGCATGGTCAATCCGCCTATCACCCGAACGTGCGAGAAATCAGACATCTCTGGCTTCAGCATGTTCGAAGGTCCGGGCCCCTGAAGGCTCACCGTGCATGCCGCGCCATGCTCACCATCGGCTGTGTGCATGCGACCGCCGATCGTGATCGCCGCCTCGCAATCGGCAGGCGGCTGCAACAAGACGCCAGGCTTGTTGCCGACCGAGATCACAGGAAGTATGCCGTGCTTGCGGGCCAATAGTGCCAAGTTTGACCGAGATAGCTGACGGCCTCAAGATCGCAGGCGGCTGGCTCGTTGAAAGATAGATTCCAGACTTTCGTCTGGGGGTAGACGCTTATCACGGCGTCGAGGTACGCAATGAAACTCTGAGGGTCGAGCAACGCCGGCGCCCCTTTTTTGGGAACCGCCTGCACCGTGCCGACCTGACAGTAGAGTGCGGGTAGCGATAGCTTATTGTTCCAATCATGGCCCTGAACAACGAGTGACGTAACTCGGTTGCCATGTACTGTGTCGGCTTGACCGTCTTTAACGAAGGCCGGCGCCTTCCACGCCTCAGCGGCTTTGTATGATGAGGCCGTCAAACCGCCGTCCACCACACCGACGATCGGCATATGCGACATATCGTGTGGCAGCGGCCGTCCTGGCTCGCGGCCTTCGCCCGGCGCGGTCGAACTGATGGGCTGCACCGGCTCTAACCGGAATACCGTTCCCGAAGCGATGAATTGGGTGAGAGCATGTCGGCTGGGTACCACAATCGTGGTGGTGGCTTGACGGGATTGGCGATATGTCCGCATCGCCATCTTAGGCGATCCACACCCGCCAGCACGCGTATGCTGCGACGTAGGGCGGGCGGCGCTGAAGCGAGATCAAACTCGTTCCCAGAAAGTAGAGGCGGGGCCGGCACGATAATCGACCCCCTCATGCTGGCAATCTTCTGGAGCAGGTGCTCGCCCGCGGCCTTGTCGCGAAGCGGCATAAACCAGACGAGAAAGGCGCGGCCATCCTGGACCTTTGGTGCAGCGGCCCAAGCCTCGTCGAGGTTTCGCGGGCCTGCGGCGTCTTCCTCATCAAAATATCTAACTGATTTCACGCGCGAGATGTCGACCTTATCGACCACGCGGCCCGCGCTCTCTGCTGCCAGGGAGAGTCGGACCAAGCGACCGGTGTCGATCTCGATGAGATAACCCGAGCGAAACGGGACCATCAGCCGTGCTCCACGATCAGGGCCGAAGAAGTCCTTGGGCGTCCAACTCGTGGCGAGAAGTTGTCAAACATGGAAGCGTAAACAACGACGCGCCCGTGAACTTTGGCTGATCCTCCGCAACGGAGGCCAGCGTTTTAAGCTCACGCGCCAAATGCTCCCGCTGACCGGCAAGCCGGTCAGCCCGCACGCTCTTGGCGTTCTTTCCACCAGCCGTGACGCTCTCGGGCCGCGGTTCCTTGGTGAAACGCAAAACTGGGTTGAGGACGGGGCGCCCCTTTTCAGGCGGCATGGCTTGCCTCCTTTAAATAGCGATGGGCCATTTGCCGGCTCACGCCGACGATCTTGGCGATGTCGGTAACCTTGAGATGGCACTTTTCGTGAAGATTGACGGTGAGGACGCGGCGATCGGCGTGAGATAATTCTCGCTGATGGAGTAAATTGGGACTGCCGGCCCTGGACGAGGCTACCGCCAGCAAAATGTGAGCAAGCGATGGGGCAGAGCCGTCAAGGATGGCGCGCCGACGGGCAGCTAGCGACACGTTCTCTATGTCGGCGCCGCAAAGCCCCGCCGAAAGTCGGCCAAGCAGCACTGCCTCCTCTACTCGGTCGGGTTGGCCTTCGTATAAGAAGTGGCGCCACATGGAGGTGCGCACATCCTCGTCTGGTTCCTTGAGCTCGGCCTTGTACGGGAAACGTCGCCAGATGGCCTGGTCAAGAAGATGAGGATGATTGGTTGCGCCGATAACGACGACATTGTCGGATAGTAAATCCAAACCTTGGAGGACTGTATTTACAACTCGTTTTAACTCACCAAGTTCATGACGATCATCGCGGACTTTCGCGATTGCGTCCATTTCATCTAAAAAGAGCACGGCCTCGCGTGCGGGAGTGAATTCGAAAACGCCCCGAATGTTCTTTGCAGTCTCTCCTAAGCGTGAGGAGATCAGCGCATCCAAGCGAACGAAATAAATGGGACGCTGAAGCTGGGCCGCGATATGGCCAGCCAGCAAGGATTTACCCGTTCCTGGGGCGCCATGCACTAGCAAACCCAATCTCGTCGCCACGCCCTTGTCGGCCAGAAGCTCGCTATGGCGCGCGTCTTCTAAAAACCGCGATACAGTCTGGCCTGCTTCATCGCCAAGGAGAACAGGTGTAGTCGGCCATTGGCCCTCCTCGATCAGGGGGAGGCGTGAACCCGCGTCACGTGGGAGAGCTTCGGCATGTCCTGAGGCTTGGAGGGGGATGCCGCGGCGGCGCAGCACCGCCTTAATCGCGTTGGCGCCGTCGAGATCATTGTCCTTTGCCAGGGCACGCGCGAGTTGGCTCCCCAGGCGCCGAACGCAGGTGTAATCAGCTGACATAGCTTCAATTCAAGGAGCTCAACGATCGTCATGGTGTCAACCTGCATAGCCGAACTTGCTCCAATTTAGGCATGTATGTCAACCTAATAACGGATTATGTCAACCAAAGGTTCATTTTTGTATAACGGAGAGCGCCGTCCATGCATTCGGCTCGGTTGGTTGGTTTGTGCGGTTTCGTCTAATTGCGAGCGTTTACAGCAGTGCCGCCCGGCGTGATCTCGGAACAGATCGGCGTCCCGCAGGTATCACGGAAATCCGGGCGCCGTTCCCGGTGGGATCACGACCGGCGGTCCCGGACGGTAAGGACGACGACAAAACTCCTGCGGCGGTGCCGAGGTTCGTTCGGCATAGACCTTCACGATCTCGCATACGCTTTTGGCCGTCAGACGCGTGGTGGCGAGCCTGCCGCCCTTGGCGACCGGCCGGAATACCGGACCTTCGGAGATTCCGGACGCCAGCAGCCACGCGTTGACCGCCTTCACAGGGCATGATGCACCGCCGCGCACGATAGCGATCGTCTCGCAGTGGCCCTCTTGATCGGCTTTGCTTTTGCGGATGATGATTTTGAGGCCGTCCTCGTTTTCCTCGAGATCGGCGACGTTGAGTGCCACGAGCTCCCGATCGCCGGAATGCACTACAAAGCTCAACAACAGCAGTGCGCGGTTCCGGAGGCCCTCAAGACCAGCCGCCGCCGGAACCCGCCATGGACGCGGGGATCGTCGCCACGGTTGTCGTCAGCGGATCAGAACATCGTGTTGTTGTTCGCAGCCGTCTCCGGGATCGGCTGGATGACATCCCAGTGCTCGACCACTTTGCCGTTTTCACACTGGTAGATGTCAACGACGGCTTCGCCGTGCGGACTGTCCGACAAGCCGTGCCAATGGCTGTGGAGGATGACGTAATCCCCGTCCGCGAAGACGCGCTTGATCTCGCCATGCGCGTCCGGATGATTGGCCAAGATCGAGGCGACGAACTTGCGGAGCCCTTCCATGCCGTCCTCGATGAGAGGATTGTGCTGGCGATAGAGGGCTCCGGCATAGATGCGGAACGCATTCTCAACGTCGCCTTCAAAGACCGCCTTCTTGTGGAAGGCCACTGTGTTGGCCTTGTTCGTTTCGGGCATGGTCCTTCCTTTCGGGGTGGACTTAATCAAACCAAAGTTCACTAAATACACGCCAAAGCCCGCCGCAAGTCGCGAGTTGCTCAAATCAGCACGGTCTTGCCCCAAATTGCCGGTCGCGCCCATCGCTGTGTGTATGGCCAGTGAATGCTGTTTATGGCCCGACTCGGCCACCATGGCCGGCGTCCGGGGCGGCGGCTTTTAGATGTGCTCCGGTCACCACCAACCATGCGCTCGTCAAAGAACCGTTCAATGACCGTCATCGGGTAGCCGCGCTCGCCGTTCGGATTGTTCAATGCGAAGCGAGCGCATTAGCAACGGCGAACGGGTCAACCGGGTTGGCGGGCTGGCGATGGTGGGTTCCTGACGGGCTTCGTCTTAGCAGGATACCGCGCTGCCGCACGCCGCTGCTGCGGCTGTGCCTCGATCCTGGGTCGCACGGACGGATTGCGTGGAGGCCGCCGCCGCGGCGTTCTCCCGCTCGTCGCGGAATTTGGTCCATTTGGCGCGCGCCTCGACCTCGCTGATTTCCTTGTGTAGCACCGATTGATCCAAGCGATCCACGTACGCCATCACTTCGTTGGCGTTGGGACCCGACTTGCAGCGGTCCGCGGCGCAAGCAGCGTCTCGGTTAGCCTTGCCGCACATCACCCATTGATGAAACGGCATCTGCTCCGAGCAACCGTTGAAACTTTCCCACGACGGGATTGAGGCCGTCGTGGTCAGGCAGCTTGCCAACGAAATGGCTCCGAGCACGGCAACGACAAGCATTGTGCAGCGGGTCATGGTCTCTCCATCCGCCCGTCCCGAATTTTATCCAAGGACGGTGGCGATTCCAAGCCGGGACCATTTCTCGCGGCATGCTCTCATGTGAACCCGTCGCGAACGAGCGCCGCCGCCCCTACGTGATCCCGGAAGGCGTCCGCGTCGCGAACGTAGCCCCGAAGTGTGTCGACTGACCTATGGCGACTGACGTCCATCATCTTAAACAGCGAGGCGCCACGGGCGGCGGCCGACGTGAGGAAGCCTGATCGCCAGAAATCATCAACGGCGCGCACCGGGTTCAAGTCGAGGTTGGCTCGAATGGCCGGATGGTATCCCGCCCTAGCACTGACGACCCCATGACGCTCTGGCGAAGCGCGTCCCGAAGGATTGCGTGGAGAAGGTGCTGAGTTGGAAGCAGGCGGCGGCGGTGGTGAAGAAATTGGTGCGTGCGTGATGGCGGAAAATGCGAACAGCGGTAAGTCGCGGCTCCGGCAATCCGCGTGACGATGGCCGCAGCGCGCCAATAACCCGACCCGTTCCGGGCCGACTGGGTCCGCGAAATCTCGGAATTAAATCCTGAGCGGCTCATACTTTCATATGACAGCACTCTTCCGAAGGTTGAATGGCAGAGCACGCGACAGGCCTGCTAGACCCAAAAACGGTACTTAACAGAAACGGGGAAAGCGGTCCCCGTATTTGGAGGAGAGTTTCAATGAGCCAAAATCACAAAATCGCTTTCGTCGCCGTAATTCTAACTGGCCTGGCATCGCCCAGCCTGGCCTCTTCGCAGAAATCCTCGTCTCATCACCATTCAGTGTATGGTGCTCGGGGTGGAGCGATTACCGGCGACGCTAACCCAGACCGCGTGTTCCCGAACGAAGAAAGTGTGCGGAGCAGCACGCCGAATGGATACTGGCGTTCGACTCGCCAGAAACATTCACACAAGAGATCGGTTTAGTTTTTCAGGGCATCGCCAAGGCCGAAGCCAAGGATGGGAATCCGGGCGCGGCCAAGGGGGTACGGAGAGACAGTATCGGAAAGGTACTGAGCAACCGACAGGCGCAGGCGGCGTTGGAGAAGAGTTCGGTCTAGGAAAGAGCTTCAGGCATCTGCACAAACAAAATGGCGATTGAATTGCCGCAGGCTGGAGGTGCCGGTGATGCTGGAAATACGTTGCGAAAAGGGGCCGCCCTGGTCGGCGGCCCCACCTGTAATTCCGGCAACTAAAATTTGGATCATCGAGCCACCGACGCATCACGGGTCATTCCCGCTTCCGGGTGGCACAGCCTGACAATCCGGTTACTCATCAGTGATTGTGCGGCGAAGCCTCTGCGGGGGGCGCGAGCGCAACCGCGGCCTCCGTAGTGAGCAGTAGGAACGTGAATGTCTCCTGCAGGTACAGGCGGACGGCCGTATCGGAGTGGCTCAAATAGCCGATGGATACGTCCTGACCTATGTGAAGGTCGAAATCACCGCCGCGGGTGGTCAACACGAAGGCGCCCGCGATGGCGGGAGCCCAGATGATTTCATCTTTGACGAGCCGCTTGACGTGCTCCAGGACCGGATATCCGTGATCGCTGGTTTCAGCGAGAGCTGTGTAGGCGTCGGCGCCGAGCAGCACTTTGTAGGGCCCATTGACACCGACAAGTCGCAACTGGCTCAAGGCTTCCGCAATGGCATCCGGGTAATTGCGCACATCGGCCGGGAGCATCATGATCGGGTTGCTGGTACCCTGACGGATTCCGCCAATGTTGGCCGCTCCATAACCCTCGAAGACGGCGCGGTCCTCCGCAAATGCGATCTGCTTGGCGGCGTCCTTTGCAGGCTGCCAGTCCGAATCGGTGGCGCCCCGCTCCACGTCGTCGATCTGCTGGCGGTCGAGCTCGAACGGAACCCGCAACTCGACCAGCGCCTTCACCTCGCGCTGCCGCGCCAAAATGCCATCCGCCGGAGCCGCGATCATCCGCAAGTGACCAGTGCCGACAGCGGAGAGACCAACTCCGCCCGGCCCATGCACATCGACCACGCGTCGCGCGGCGAGATAGCGCCTCAGGGTGCGTGACGTCTCCTGTTCAATGTCGGCCCACGCCGCTTCCGAAACGGGGGCGAGTTCGCGATGCAGGTTATTCATGCCGAATGTCTCCCTTTAGCGAGCCGATGCCGAGCGATCCATCGTGCACCGACGGGATGGATGATGAGGATTTGATTGATGATGGCCCGGCGGAAGGTGCTGCGACATCGGGTCCGTCTTCAGCTGCGGCTTCGAGAAAGGTCGCGGACGGAACAAAAAACAGGTTTCCGGTGACGGCGCGGCTGAAGTCAAGCAACCGGTCGTAATTGCCAGGCGGGCGGCCGATGAACATGTTCTCGAGCATCTGCTCGGTGACGCGCGGCGAGCGGCTATAGCCGATGAAATAGGTCCCGAACTCGTCCCGGCCGACCTGTCCGAATGGCATGTTGTCACGCAGGATTTTGACCTCTTTCCCGCCCTCTTCGATCGTCGTAAGCGCGCTGTGCGCTGAGGTCGGTTTGATGGCATCATCCAGTTCGATGTCGGACAGCTTGGAGCGGCCGATGATTCGTCCCTGAGTTTCCGTCGACAGTGCATTCCATGCGCCGACGTCGTGAAGATATTTCTGTGTGATGACGTAGCTGCCGCCGGCGAACGCCGCGTCCTCGGCACCGATGATTGCGGCGTCCACGACGGCGCGACCCCTCGGATTTTCGGTCCCGTCAACAAAACCGAGGAGATCGCGGTCGTCGAAGTAACGGAAGCCATGGACCTCGTCCACCGGCAAAACCGCGCCACTGATCCGCCCCATGATCTGTGTGGCCATTTCGAAGCAAAGGTCCATGCGCTTGGAACGAATATGAAAGAACAAGTCTCCGGGCGTCGCCGGTGCGTGACGTGCTCCGGCCCGAAGCTCTTTAAACGGGTGCAACTCCGCCGGCCGCGGCGCCCCGAACAACAGGTCCCAGGCGTCCGACCCAAATCCCATGACACAGGATAGACCCGCTTCGATGTCACGAAACTCCACCGCGCGGATGAGTGCCGCAAGGTCTCCGCAGAATGACCGCAGCGTTGCACGATTCTCCGAGTCGGGATTAATCGTCACAGTCAGGAAGATTGCGGCCCGGCTGAGCGGCGCTGCCACGGGCTGCGGAACCGGGAACGCGCCCGCAGCGGCTTCGGGCACGGTCATCGACTGCACTCCTTCGGGCGGCAGGGTCTGGAGGGTTGAGTGAAATTCTCGATCATCGAAAACCGATTGCAATCCTACCATCGCCTGCCGGCTGACGTCCACGCCACGTTCACAACTCAATCTTAGCCGGGGAGGCCGGCGCGGTTGTTCAATCGGGTTCGAGCAACTTTTTTCGGCCAGCGCTGCCGGTTTGTATCTGGCATTGTCGGGTTGAATTTGACCGCGCCAGCAGTCGGCGATCGACCGCGGAGTGGCCGGCCTCGCAAGGCGCGGCCGCCAGCCTCTTTGGTGGCCTAGTGGTCGAAGTGGAGACGCACGAGGGTTTGTCCGTCGCGATTTACGGCACTCATCCGGTCCGCATAGTGCCTGATCAGAAAACCCGCAAGGCGCAGCTGGCCTTGCTCGGATTCTATTATTTCTTCGGCAGTCGGCGATTGGGTGGGGAATTCCAGTGGCGGGCCGGCGTAGGTCACAACCGCATCGATGACGAACTCGTCATAACTGACCTCGAGTTCTGATCGGCTCCGTCGGGTCGCTGAAACCGATGATCGCCTCGACGGTCTGCTGTACTGCAAATTCTACCCGACGTATCACGTCCTGCCGTGCGCCCCAGATGCCGCCGTTGCGTTCAATGAAATTGGACACGTCCTTCTGATCAGGAGCATTGCGATCAACGACAGCTTTTACGCTTTTGCGGATGCCGAGGCGAAACAAAAGGTTGAGCGAAAGTGCGACAAGCGTCGCCAATACCAGCGGTGAGGTCACCAGCACCTGCGACCACTGGGGCGAATTGGTGAACGTGGCCGGATAGATCGAGACGACGAAAAATGCCATCATGCCCATCCCGACGACAAGCGTCCGGCGGCCGTCGAGCATCCGGGTCGAGATGATCTGGACGCCGCTGATCATGATGAAAACGGCGGTGAATAGCAGGGCAGAGGCCATCACCGGGCGGGGCATGATCACGAGCAACCCGATCATGTTTGGCTGCAACGCCGCGAGCGCAAGAATCGCCGCAATTGCAAACGCGATCACCCGGCTGGCGACTCCGGTCGCCGCGACAAGGCCTACATTCGCGCTTGCGATCGTGAGACCATAGGTCCCGAGCATTCCCGCTATGGTCGTCGCAATGCCATCACCAAGAACGCCGCGCCCGATCGAGACCATGTCCGGCCGGGTCCACTCTGCGTCGGTCAGCCGTTGATAAGTCGTCACGACGGCGGTCGAAATCATCGCAGCGGCCAAGCTACTGATGGCGAAAGGAATCATCAGATACCAATCGAATGACCACGAAATCCCGGAGAGCGTGGGCAACGCCAGATATGGCTTATCCATCGCAATGCGCAGGTCCTCAAGGGAGAGAAGCCCTACCGCGCTCGATACGAAATATCCCGTGACCATCCCGATCAGGATCGAGAATAGTTTCAAACGGCCCTGGCTCCAGATATTCAGACCAGCCATGACGGCGAGTGCGGCTCCCACGACAATTTCGTTTGAGGAGGTGAGTGCTCCGGCTGAATTGCCGTCAAGCAGGACGCGCAGCGCGGCGAGCCCCACGGTCGTCCCGACCAAGAAGACGACGAGACCAGCCGTTTCCGGCGGAATGAAGGGGCGCAGCCGCGACCAGCATCGCGACAGTGCCACCTCGAAGAGGCCAGCGAAAATCGTCATGCCCCACACCAGTGGCAGACCGCCCGTTTTCACCGCGAGCAGGGCGGGCGCGAGGTATATGCCGGTGAAGCTTGAGGGTGCCAGCAGGCGGCTGCCCACCGGGCCTCGAGGCAGGGCTTGCAGCAGCACTGCGATCGCCACCACCACGAGCCCCAGTTGTAGAATGTTGGTAATCTCCTCCCTCGGCAGGCCAGCCTCGCGCGCAATGATTAAGGGATAAATCATGAAGATCGCGACCACGCCGACGTGCTGAACCGCGCTGATCCAGATGATCACAGCAGGCGGAAACTCCTCCAGGCCATAAGCGAGCGTCGCCGGCTTTTTGGCGACGAGACTGCCGGCGGGTGGCGCTAGCAGCGCGCTGATGCCTCGGCTGGGTTTTGCAACGCCCGCTACCTGAGCCTCTTCAGATTCCCGCCCGATCATATATGCTGCTCCACCCCGTGGCCGGCCCAAGCGAACGAAATCATGGTTCGCTTGCGGTCACAATGGAGCTTTGCAAAAAGAACGATGAACGCGGACGTGGCAAGCCCAAACGCCGGCACCGCCTTTCGCGCCACGCTTTCGTCTCAAAATTCACTTCCGGTAATCGCCCATTATGACGGGATATTGGCGCTGGGCCACGTGAACGGTCCCGTACCGTCTCGCCAGTGTCTTTGGAGACGGCATGCGTATGGCCTCGCCAAGGTCCGCAGCCGCTATCGTCTGCAAAGGTTCCTCTCCGGGCATCTGCGCGCGCGTCGGCACGAACCCGCGTTCAAACGTCGTGCGGCGGCTGGTCGCGCAGGAGAACGTTTAATAACGAGGTGTGGACTTCGATGACACCGGTGTGGTCGATGGAGTCCAATTTCCGAAATTTGTTCATGAAAAAATTTACGCGCGCGCGTGTTGTGCCGAAAATCTTGCCGAGAGGGAAACAGAGAGTTGCGCCCCGGCAATGGCGCAGGCTAGAGATTTGCCGAGCGGGAATTTTTGGAAGGCCGGTTGCGATGTGGATAGGTGCTTTAGCGGAATCTCCGAGCCCGTCGGGTTTGTCTGGTGTGAATGAATCATGGCCGAAAGTTTCGTGCGGGTGGCCAATCTATTTTCACCATGCGCTCGATCTTGGGCGATAGAGTCGGATGGAACAATCATCGATACTATCGACTTGATCGAGACTGAGTCGATGTGACGTGGGCTGACACGACAGCAGTACTGCCATGCGAATGCCGGCACCTCAAAACGGTGGCCCGCAAGACCGCGCGGGCTAATTTCAACAGTGGCCAGCGGTGCAGAATTCCGCTTTTTTGAACATCTGATGCTGCGGACGGACGCCGGTCCGAAGATGGACTTAGCGCAGCAATTCAGGCACTGACGCGTTGATGGCTGCGACATGCAGGGCACGCCAGCGGGCGACATGAACTGCCGCGGCCGTTGCATGCTCCACAACGGCCCGCCTTGATGAAATATTATGCAAGAGCGCGGCGCGGTCACAGCGACGGCCATGCCGCGTCGCATAATCGTCGATAACGTCTACCGATCCGCGATATTTGGCCGGCACGCCGGGCTGGCACATCGCTTGCTATAAGTTTCGGAGGACTTGGGTGCCAGTGGCGGGTGCGCGCATGACCGGATCGAGCCTCGAACTTGCGGCGCTGACGAAGCTCTATGGGTCCACTCTGGCGGTGGACCACATCGATCTCAAGGTTCCCGGCAACAGCTATTGCTGCCTGCTGGGGCCGTCCGGTTGCGGCAAGACGTCGACGCTGCGGCTGGTGGCGGGCCACGAGACCGCATCGTCCGGCGATATCATCATCGGGGCGAAGAACGTCACCGACCTGCCGCCCGCCGGCCGCGGCACTGCGATGATGTTTCAGAGCTACGCGCTGTTTCCCCATCTCAGCACGGCCGACAACGTCGCATTCTCGTTGAAAATGCGCGGCGTGCCCAAAGCTGAACGCCGCGCCAGCGCCATGGAGTTGCTGCGGCTCGTCGATATGACGAAATACGCCGAGCGCCTTCCGGCACAGCTCTCCGGCGGCCAGCAGCAACGCGTCGCGCTGGCTCGCGCGCTGATCACGAGGCCGCAGATACTGCTGCTGGACGAGCCGCTCTCGGCGCTTGATCCGTTCCTGCGCATCAAGGTCCGCACCGAGCTCAAGCGCCTGCAGAAGGAACTCGGCATCTCCTTCGTTCACGTCACCCACAGTCAGGACGAGGCGATGGCGCTCGCCGATCTCATTGTGGTGATGAACGGCGGCCGGATCGAGCAGGCCGGCACGCCGCGCGACGTGTTCAACGCTCCGCGGACCGCGTTCGTTGCCCAGTTCATGGGCGGACACAATGTGATTGCGACCGATCATGGAAAGATCGCGGTGCGGGCCGACCGGCTGAAGCTCCACCCGGACGGACACGGCGGGCAGCGTCTGGTCGGGGATCGTGCGCGGCATCGAATATCAGGGCACGCACATTCAGGTGACGCTCGCGGCGGCGGAGGCCGGCGAGTTGACCGCGACGTTGAACGAAGCCGAATTTGATGCGGTTGCGGTGCATCCCGGCCAACAAGTTGCGATCGATTGGAGCGATCGCGACATCCATCGTTTGTCCGACGCCGCGTAGGCGGTAGAGCCAGCAAGCCGCGTCGCCGGCAGAAACGCCGCGCAGCGGCATATTCAAACACCAGGAGGTCGTCATGTCGAAATCAACCACGACGTCGGGCCGCAGTGGCTTCTCGCGGCGTTACATGATCAAGGCGGCCGCTTCCGCCGCCGGCGTTGCGGCCGGTTCGCGCGCCATCACGGGGTTCCCGGCCGTTCATGCCCAGGAACCCAAGGTGCTGCGTTATCTCGGAACCGCCGTCAACCAATCCGCCGACATCGCCAAGAAGGTGAAGGAGGATACCGGCATCACCATCGAGTACATCCCGGTTTCGACCGACGACGTCACCAAGCGCGTTATCACGCAACCAAACTCGTTCGACATCGTCGATGAGGAATACTTCTCGCTGAAAAAAGTGATTCCGTCCGGCAATCTCCTTGGGATGGATTCGAAGCGCATCAAATATGCTGACAAGATCACCCCGATCTTCACCAAGGGCGAGATGCCGAACGGCAAGAAGATCGGCGACCAGGGCACCGCGCCGAAGAAGGTGTTCTATCTCGAGGCGCAGAACGGCAAGACCTTCGCGACCGAGCCGACGCAGTGGATCACGCTGATTCCAACCGTCTACAACGCCGACACGTTGGGCGTCCGGCCCGACCTGATCAAGCGGCCGATCGAAAGCTGGAAGGAACTGCTCAATCCGGAATTCAAGGGCAAGGCATCGATACTGAACATCCCGTCGATCGGGATCATGGATGCCGCAATGGTCATCGAGGCCATGGGCGATCACAAATACAGCGACAAGGGCAATATGACCAAGGCCGAGCTCGACCTCACCATGAAGGTCATGACCGAGGCCAAGAAATCGGGCCAGTTCCGGGCGTTCTGGAAGGATTTCAACGAGAGCGTCAATCTGATGGCGTCCGGCGAGGTGGTCATTCAGTCGATGTGGTCGCCGGCGGTCACGGCGGTGCGTTCAAAGGGCATCGCCTGCACCTACCAGCCGCTCAAGGAAGGTTATCGCGCCTGGGCGGCGGGCTTCGGAGTTCCGAAGACGCTGTCGGGCCGCAAGGCCGATCTCGCATACGAATTCATCAACTGGTTTCTCGACGGCTGGGCCGGCGCCTATCTCAATCGCCAGGGCTACTACTCCGCGGTGCTTGAGACCGCGAAGGCCAAGATGGAGCCCGACGAATGGGCCTACTGGATGGAAGGCAAGCCGGCCGAGAAGGACATCAAGGCGCCGGACGGCACCTTGCTGGAGAAGGCCGGCGTGTCGCGCGACGGCGGATCATACGACCAGCGCATGGGCTCGGTGGCGTGCTGGAACGCCGTGATGGACGAGAACGACTATCTCATCAAGAAATGGAACGAGTTCATCGCGGCGTGATGGCTTTCGGTTGCATGCACTTGGATTGTGGGGCAGAGCCCCGCAGTCCGTCCGGGTATTTCGCGCTCGGATCTTGTTTTTGAGGCATCATGTCCGAAGCGGTCGGCGAAGATCTTGCTCTTGAGGGACTGGCAAAAGCAGCCTCGGTAGAGGCGCCAGCGTCCGCAATGCCACTGTCGTCGCGCCTTATGTCCGGCACGATTCCGGCGTGGCTGCAGGTCGCGCCATTTGCCGTCGTGTTCGTCGTGTTCTTCCTCATCCCGCTCGGCCTCACCGTCATGGTGAGTTTTTGGAACTATAACGAATATCAGATACTTCCGGCGTTCACCGGGCGCAGCTATTTCGAGATCTTCGAGGGCTGCTTCGATCGGCTTCCCAATCTCTGCGTCACCTTCAAGACCTATCTGTCGACGTTGAAGTTCTGTTTGTCGGTCTGGCTGATTACGCTCGTGGTCGGGTTCTTCGTTGCCTATTTCCTGGCGTTTCATGTGCGTTCGGCGACGGTGCAGATCGGGCTGTTTCTGGTCTGTACGATCCCGTTCTGGACCTCCAACGTGATACGGACCATTTCCTGGATCCCGTTGCTGGGGCGCAACGGTCTCATCAACTCGACGCTGGTCAAGCTCGGAATCGTCCACCAGCCGATCGAATGGCTGATCTACTCGGACCTGTCGGTAATCCTGGCGCTGGTCCACCTCTACGCATTGTTCATGATCGTGCCCATCTTCAACTCGATGATGCGCATCGACCGCTCGCTGCTGGAGGCCTCCTACGATGCCGGCGCCTCCGGGTGGCAAACGATATGGAACGTCGTGGTTCCCTTGTCGAAGCCGGGCATCGTCATCGGTTCGATCTTCGTCATCACCATCGTGATGGGTGATTTCGTCACCGTCGGCGTGATGGGCGGCCAGCAGATCGCGTCGGTCGGCAAGATCATTAATACCGAGATGACGGCGCTGCAGTTTCCGCCGGCGGCCGCCAACTCCGTCATTCTGCTGGTCGCTGTCTTGTTCATCATCTTTGCGCTGAGCCGACTCGTCGACGTCCGCAAGGAGTTGTGACCGATGCGGGATCGACGTCCATCGACGTTCTACTGGCTTGCCGCCCTGTTCGCCCTGTTCGTCCTATTCCTGTACGGACCGATGATCACGATCCTGATTCTGTCGTTCCAGGGGCCGGACGGCGGGCTGACGTTTCCGATGAACGGCATTTCGCTGCATTGGTTTGCCAAGCTGTGGGAGGGACTCGGGGTTGTCGATATCTGGGCGGCGTTCCGCCGCTCGCTGCGGCTCGGCCTCGTCGTCATGGTATTGACGGTCGTGCTGTCGCTGCTGGCGGGCCTTGCCTATCGCAAGCGCTTTCCCGGTTCGAACGTGCTGTTCTATATCGTGATCGCGAGCCTTATCGTGCCCTCGATCGTGGTTTCGCTCGGCATCGGGCTTGAATTTCGCCTTCTCGACGACGCCATCAAGTCGACCGCGGAGGCGCTGGGCTGGACCAATTTCGCCGAGCACTTCACGACCACGATGGACATCTATACGTCCGGGCTCGGCGCGCAACTCACCTGGACGCTGCCGTTCGGGCTCTTGATCACATTCGCCATTTTCAACCGTTTCGACCGTCGTTACGAGGAGGCGGCGCGCGACTTGGGCGCGACACCGTGGCAAAGCTTCGCTTATGTCGTGCTCCCGATCATCGCGCCCAGCGTGATCGGGATCGGGCTGTTCGGCTTTACGCTGTCCTGGGACGAGGTTGCGCGTTCGAGCCAGGCGATGGGCGATCTCAACACCTTGCCGCTCGAGCTTGAGGGGCTGACCACGACGGTGACCAATCCGCAGATCTACGCCCTCGGCACGGTGACGACGGGCGTGTCCTTTGTCGTCATTTTCGCCGCACTCGCCGGGATCCAGTCCCTGCGCCGCTGGCAGACCGCCCGTCCGCCGACGTGACGCCAAAGGCCGGCGGATTTTGAATTGAATTCATCCACTACCGGTTAACCCTGGCGCGCGGCAAGTCGGCCGCGCGCCGCCGCCATCGCGCGCGATCGGAACCAACTATTAGGATGGCGGCGCTAAAGTCATCGCCAGCCCGTTGCGTCTCCGCGATGAACGAGAGTGCCGATGCCGACGACCCCTGACGAACATCCCTTTGCGCTTGATATCCGGAATCTGCGAAAGTCCTTCGATCGCCCCGCGGTCGACGGCCTCGATCTCGCGGTGCGAGGCGGAGAATTCTATGCGCTTCTCGGCCCTAACGGAGCCGGCAAGACCACAACGCTGCGCATGGTGGTCGGCCTTTTGTTTCCCGACTTCGGTTCGATTTCAGTTCTCGGCATCGACGCCCTCAAGGACCCGGTTGCGGCGAAGCGGGTGATGGCGTGGATCTCCGATGAGCCGATGATGTATGACAAGCTGACCCCGTTCGAATATCTGGAATTCGTCGCCGGCCTGTGGGGTATCGACGCGTCGACCGCGCAGGCACGCGCCGCAGGCCTGATCGACTGGCTCGGTCTTGCCCCGCATGCCCACGAGCGCTGCGAAGGCTTCTCCAAGGGCATGCGCCAGAAGGTGGCGCTCGCCGGCGCGCTGGTCCACCAGCCGCGACTCATCATCCTCGACGAGCCGTTCACCGGGCTCGATGCCGGCTCCGCCCTCAAGGTCAAAGGCGTGCTGCGCGAGCACGTGCGCGCCGGCGGCACGGTTATCATGACAACCCATATCCTTGAGGTCGCCGAGCGCATGGCCGATCGCATCGGCGTCATCGCGCGAGGTCGCCTGATCGCGCAAGGCACGCTCGAGGAATTGCGCCGGCAGGCGGGCGGCGGCAGCACGACGCTCGAGGATGCGTTCCTGGCGCTGGTTGCGGGCGAAGCCGACGAAGCGGCCGTCGCCGCGTGAGCGCGCCGGGCTCCCTCTTGTGGTTTGCGCGACACGAGTTTCGCCTGACGTGGCGCGACTGGATATCGATGATGACGGCGGGCCGGCGAGCACGCGGCCGCACACTCGTGGTCGTGCTCATCGTCTTTGCGGCCCTCATGCACGCGGTCGCATTCGCGGTGGTATCGCGATTCGCCGGCATGGCGTCGCCCGATAAGGCCGCGCTTGTGGTGATCACCGGCAGTATGGTGTTGACGTGGTCGCTGATGTTGTCTCAGGCAATGGAATCAGTGACCCGCGCTTTCTATGCGCGTTCCGATCTTGACTTGTTGCTGTCGTCGCCCGCGGCGACGCGGCGCATTTTCTCGGTCCGCATCCTGATCATCGCGGTCTCCGTCATGGCGATGTCGGCGCTGCTTGCGGCACCGTTCATCAATGTGCTGGCGCTTGAGGGCGGCGTGCATTGGCTCGGCGCCTATGCCGCCATGGCGGCGATCGGTGCCGCCGCGGCCGCGGTCGCTGCGCTCGCGACGACGGCGCTGTTCAAGATCATTGGGGCCAAGCGCACGCGGCTCGTCGCCCAGATCGTGGCGGCCGTGGTTGGTGCCACCTTCGTGATCGTATTGCAGCTTGCCGCCATTGTGTCGACCGGCACGCTGTCGCGCCTCACGCTGCTCGCCTCGGCGCCGGTCGTGGCGATTGCGCCCGGTGCCGAGAGCCCGGTCTGGTGGCCGGCGCGCGCGATGCTCGGAGATCCGGCCGCGCTCGCCGTCGTCGTCGCCGCGAGCCTCGTGCTGCTCGGTGCCGCAATCATCTTGGCGGCGCCACGGTTTGCCAGTTGCGTCGTCGCGGCCGGTAGCGTCGCCAACACCGCGACCCGGCACACGCGGCACGCCGGTTTTCGCACCGCATCGCCGCTTGCAATGCTGCGGCGGAAGGAATGGACGCTGTTGCGGCGCGACCCATGGCTGGTGTCGCAGACGCTGATGCAGCTTCTCTACCTGCTCCCGCCCGCTATCCTGCTGTGGCGCAGTTTCGATGACGGCTCCGGCACGGTGTTGCTGTTGGTGCCGGTCCTCGTCATGGCGGCCGGCCAGCTTGCGGGCGGGCTCGCCTGGCTGGCGATCTCAGGCGAAGACGCGCCGGAACTGATCGCCACCGCTCCGATCCTGCCCGGCCAGGTCCTGCGCGCCAAGATCGAAGCCGTAATGGCCGCCATCATGATCGCGTTCGCGCCGTTGCTGCTGGGTCTGGCGGTGATATCGGTTTTCGCTGGCGTAGTCGCGGCCATCGGGGTCGCCTCCGCGGCGGCGTCTGCGACCTACATCCAGCTCAGCTTCCGCGCCCAGGCGAAACGCAGCCAGTTCCGCCGCCGCCAGACCTCGTCCCGCGTCGCGACTTTTGCGGAAGCCTTCGTGTCGATCGGCTGCGCCGCAACAGCCGCGCTTGCGGCGGCCGGCATGTGGGCCGCGGTCGCGCCCGCCGCGATCACGATCGGTCTATTGGCCGGCGTCCGCGCCATCAGTCCGCACAAAGTGTGAAACGACACATCGCGTCCGCGCGCGTGAGGCGCACAGTGTGACGTCACATCCGCCACGCGGCGTCCGGATTTTCCTCCGGGAGGGCTGCGACTTCGATCTCGACGGTGACATCCGCGTCGATCGCGATCGCCCGCACCGGCGCCACGTACCCGGCCTTCCACACATTGAGATCGTAGGTGCCCTTGGGCATCATGATCTCCGCAAGGCCGGATTCGCCGGTCGCGGCGCAGAAGGCGCCGAGGCGCACGAGAGCGTCTTGTATCGGGGCAGCGGTCGCCTGTTCCATGACCCGCACCGTGAGCCGGTGCTCGGGCGGGCGCACGATCGCGATGGTGAAGCTCGATGATGCGCCGTCATGTGGAAGCGCGAGCTCCGGCGGGTCGAATTTCACCGACCACGAGAACATGCCGGGCTCGGCAGGGGCTCGCAGTTCGAGTTCGACCCAATAGAGCGCACTGGTGTCAAGCCATGGCGTTTCGCCAAGGCTGCCGCCTGCCATCACGGTGCCGTGCTCGTCGCGGACTTCGATGCGGTGGCCGTGTAATGCACATCCTGCCGAGGATTTAGCTCCCACCTTCAGGGAGAAGCGCTGGCCCGTCACCACCGGGGACGGGATCGACCACACGGCGAGGCTCGTCTCGCGGGGTCTCGTCCTGACCGCCATATCGAGCGCACCGGCCGTGTGACTTACGCCCGCCACCTCCTGCGCCGGGACCGCAAGGCGCCACACGTGGTCGCCGACCTCGCGCGGCGCGGTGAGCGCGATGCTGCGGATATCTGCGCCATCGTGGCTCGGCAAGGCGTTATTCGCGATGCTCATCGTCGCGCCGTCCGGCGCCGTGATCATGACGGGCACGCCGGAGAGGTTACACCCGGCCGGGCAGCCAAGCTTGACCTTCACCACCACATCGGCGCCGGCCGCGATCTCCGCCGGCACCGGCTCGCACGGCTCGATCACGACGGCGTGGACGTGCGACGTCGTCATCGCGCCCAGCCCCGAACAATGCGCGGTACCGCCGACGTCATGCTGTACGCGTGGCGGCGTGGCGACCCGCGACCCGGCCGAACACGAGGCACCGCGCCAAACCATGCTGGGCAAACCCGCCTTGCGATTCACCCGCGCAGTAAAGCCCCGGGATGACCGCGCCGCGGATGTCGATCACCTCGGTATTGGTGTTGGTGCGCAGCCCGGTGAGCGTGTCGTGGAGGATCGGCGTCGACCACGCCGCATAGAAGGGCGGCGTCGCGATCTTGTACATCGGGGTCGGCTTCTTGAAGTCCTGGTCGACGCCTGCGGCGACGAAATCGTTGTAGCGGTTCACCGTCTCCTGGAGCGCCACGCCCGACATCGGCTTTTTCTGATACGGATTGGCGATCTTGCCGGCGAGTTCCCCGACGGTGTCGGCGGTGAAGAAGAAGCCGTCAGGATCGACGTAAGGCGGCTTTGGGGTCCACTTCTCCCGCGCCGCAGCGTCTGCGTCGAAGATCGCCCAGATCGGGCCGCCACCGTTGAGCTTCGCGGTATCGCCGTTATACCCCATGGCGGCCGAGAAGAACTTGTAGGAGCCATCCGTCTCGTTCCAGAATCGGCGGCCGTGCTGGTTGACGAAGATGACGTTCTGCCAGTCCTCGACCGTCAGGCCGGTCGCTTTGGCGAGATGGAACATCGAACTTTCGGGTTGGTAGACCAGCGTCGCATAACCCCAACGGCAGCCGATGTGGCGGGTTTTGGTGATCGCCGAGCCCGCCTCCGCGGTCTGGTTCGCGGTTGCCCACAACGACGCGCCGATATCCATTGCGGCAAGCTCGCCATCGGCGCCCTGGTCGACATAGGGCGCGCAGGCCTGCTGGTATTCCTCGGTCAGCCGCGGGTCGAAGATGCGGCGGAAGTTGACATTGCCGGTGTGGCCGCCGGTGGCGATGATGACGCCCTTGCGCGCCTCGATGTTCATCATCGCGCCTTGATGCGATACCGTGATGCCCAGCACTTTGCCGGACTTGGTGTTGTCGCGGATGATGCTCTTCATCTCGTGCTGGAGTAGGATTTCAGTGCCCTTCTGGCGCGCCGCCGCGGCGAGCTGCCGCACCAGGCCCGAGCCGTTGCGGCCGCGGCCAGGGGCGATCAGCTCGCTTTTGACCGGCCATTCCACCGTCACGAAGGTGCGGGGCACCGTCGACGCGCGCTCCGGGCCGATCGGTTTCTCGATGAACGTGACGCCGTTTTCCACCAGGAAGTTGAAGGTTGGAACGTTCTCGTCGGCAAACACCCGCACCAGGTCGCGGTCGCTGTAGCGCGCGTCGGCGGTGTCGAAGCGCACCCAGTCGAGAAACACCTGGTCGGGGGAATCCTTGATGCCGGCCTTCTGCTGCAACGCATGGCCGCCACCGAGATGGACGCGCCCGCCGCTCAATATGCCGCGACCGCCGATGTCGAAATTCTCGTCGACGATAATGACCGAGGCGCCTTGATCGCGCGCCGAGATGGCGGCCGGCAGCCCGGCAACGCCGGCCCCGATGATGACGACGTCCGCCGAACGGTCCCATTTGATTGGCGCGCTGTTTTGAGCACTAGCGAGGGTGTCGGCGCCCGCCAATGCAGCGGCGCCCGCCGCGCCGGTCGACAGGAAAGCCCTCCGGCTCACCGATTGCGGCGCCGCGCGATCCATCGCGTCCTTGGACATCGAGATCCTCCCGTTGCAATTGGCACAATCTTGACTTTACGGGCCGCCGGGTCAAGACAGCATCGCGGGTCCGCCGCAACCCTTTTCGGAACCTTGGAACACAGCATGTTCCAGCGCAAAGTCATTTTCGTTTCATGCATCGCCATTGTCGCGGTGGCTTTGTCCGTCCGCGCCGTGACACCGCGTGCCGCGAGCGCTGCCGAGGCGATGCATAAATGCGATCCGGTGACCGAAGAGGGCTGGAACGTGGTCCCGTCGCGCCAGACTTTAAGCGAGACCGACGGCGCTCCCTACCAGTCGGGGCCCTCCGGCGGTTGGTTCGTCGACCGCGTGACCACGGTGCTGCCGTTCTGCGAATATTACAACGCGATCGGGCTCTACAGCCTGAACTCCTACTCGCTGTCTCCGGTGACGACCGAGCAACGTGTCGCCATCTGCCGCCCCGGCGAGGCCGGCAGTGTCGCGGTGCCGCCTTATGCCGGCCCGTGCCCTCCGAAGTAGCGTCTCTCGCACAAAATTCGCTGTCGCTCAAATCCGTGCGGTCGCGAGCTTGGCGCCCCAGGTGGTGCGCCAGCGTGCCTTGATGCTGAAGAGGCCGACCAGAGCGAGCGCCGCAAGCGCCGCGAACACTAAGAGACCGGCCTGATAGCTTCCGGTGAGCTGTTTCGAATAGCCAAGGCTGAACGCGAGATAGAAGCCGCCGAGTCCGCCGGTCATGCCGACAAGGCCGGTCATCACGCCGATCTCGGAACGAAACCGCTGCGGCACCAGTTGAAAGACCGAGCCGTTGCCCATGCCGAGCGCCAGCATCCCGATGACGAACAAGGTCAGCGTCATCCACGCCTGGGGCAGATGGAAACTCGCCAGCGCGATCGCGACGGCCGCGACCACATACATGAACGACAGCGCTTTGATGCCGCCGACGCTATCCGCGAGCGCGCCGCCGACCGGGCGGACCAATGAGCCCGCGAACACGCAGGCAGCGGTGAAATAGCCGGCCGTGACGGCGTCAAGCCCGTATTCGGCGTTAAAATAGATGCTGAGCGAGGACGCGAGGCCGACGAAGCCGCCGAATGTCACTGAATAGAAAAACATGAACCACCACGCATCGCCGATCTTCAGCACTTCCAGATATTCCATCCAGCCTTTGGGCGGCGGCGCGCTTGGGCTGTCCTTGGCGTACACGATGTAAACCACGAAGGCGACAGCGAGCGGGATGACGGCAAGACCGATCACATTGATCCAGCCGAACGCGACCGCGAGGCTCGGCGCGAACAGCGCCGCCAGCACGGTCCCGGAATTGCCGGCGCCCGCGATGCCAAGCGCGATGCCCTGATACTCCGGCGGATACCAGCGCGACGCCAGCGGCAACGCGATCGCAAAGGACGCGCCGGCGACGCCGAGAATGATCCCGACCAGAAGGATACCGTCGTAGCTGTGCACGCCGATGCCCCACGCGATCAGGAGGCCGGCGAGTACGACGACCTGCCCGATCAGGCCGGCGCGTTTGGGTTTGAGATGGTCGACCAGCACACCGTTGATGACCCGGATCACGGCGCCGGCAAGCACCGGCACCGCCACCATCAGGCCCTTCTGGGCGGCGTCGAGCTTGAGATCGCTTGAGATCTGCACCCCCAGCGGGCCTAGCATCACCCACACCATGAAGCTCATGTCGAAGTAGAAGAACGCCGCCAACAGGGTCGGCATATGCCCGGAACGGAAAAACGCCTTGTCGATCATGAGCTGTGGGTGCCCTCATTTACGAGTTGCAGCGATGTCGCCAACGGCGCCACCTGCTCGGTCGCGGATTGCGATGCGTTCGATCAAAATGAGAGCAGGAGGCGCAAAAACGCAATCGCGTAGGCTGACGCAGTTTTATGCAGCCTTCACCGATTCCGGACCGACCTTTGCGAGATAGTGCGATTAATTGCCCATTAATACGGCGTCGGCGATTTGCATTACAAACTGTCATCCCGCGTATATTTTAGGCGTCATTCGCGGTGGATTAGTCGAGCCCTGAGGATACGAGCTTTCAATTCATGAGTGAAACGCCCGCGCTGACGGTAGAGAGTCCGACCGGACGGCCGAACCGCCTTGAATTCCGTTTCGGTATCGCGACCGAGCGCGGCGCCCGTGAGCGCAATGAAGACTATGTTGCGTTTTTCGCCGGCAGTCGCGAGCAGCAAGGCCGAACTCGGTGCGGTTGCCGTCATTGCTGACGGCGTCGGCGGTGCCAAGGGCGGTCGCGTCGCGGCTGAGCTTGCGGTGCGAGCCTTCATCGAGGGCCATCTGAGCCAGAACGAGTTGCTCGGTGTGCAGCGCAATTGCGCCCGCTCGATCGAGGCGGTGAACCGATGGATCAACGTCCTCGGCCGCACCGACCGTGCGTTGGAGGGAATGGCGTGCACCCTCTCGGCGCTGATCCTGCGCGGCCGGCTTGCTCACGTCATCCACGTCGGCGATACCCGACTCTACCGCCTGCGCGACGGGCGGCTTGACCGGCTGACCGTGGACCACGCCATGACGGGCGCCGGCCTCTCGCACATTCTCACTCGCGCGATCGGAGCCGAGGAAAGCGTCAAGATCGATTATACTGCCGATACCATGCGGGTCTACGACCGCTATCTCTTATGCAGCGACGGCGTCCATGGTGGCGTTGCGGATCGCCGGCTCGCCGCGATTCTGTCACGGCGCGGCGCGCCCGCGGAGACCGCGCGGGACTTGGTGGAAGCAGGCCTCGCGGGGCGCACCGGCGACAACGCCACCGCCCTCGTCGTCGACATCATCGGCCTGCCGGACGCCAACGAAGCCGATCTTGCCCATGCGGCCGCGGCCCTGCCGCTCGTTGCCCCGCCCAAAGTTGGCGCCGAGGTGGACGGCTTCGCGCTTGCGACCATGCTGGCGGACGGCCGTTACGCCAGGGTATTCGCGGCCGAGGACCGCATCGAGCGGCGCCGCGTCATCGTCAAGTTTCCGAAAGCCAACGCCGACGCCGAGAGTGTATTGCGCGCGGCATTCCTGCGCGAGGCCTGGATCGCCTCGCACATACGCAGTCCCTTCGTGGGCGAAGTGATCACGCCCCCGCCCGAGCGGCAGACCGCGCTCTACGCGGTGCTGCCGTTCTACGAGGGCGAGACGATGGAGGCGCGGCTGACGCGGGCGCCGCCGCTTTCGCTCACCATCGGCCTCGATTATGCGATCAAGCTTGCCAAGGGCGTCGCGGTGCTGCACCGCGCCGGCATCGTCCACCGTGACATCAAGCCGGACAACGTGATCCTGGAAGCAATACGCGACCACCAGGTGCCGGGACTAAAGCTGATCGATCTCGGCGTCGCGCGGCTGCCGCGCATGGAGGACATCCCGGCTCCGCACGCGCCCGGCACGCCGAGCTATATGGCACCGGAGTTGTTCGCCGGCGCCGCCGGCGACGAGCACTCCGACCAGTTTGCCCTCGGTGTCACCATCTATCGGATGTTCACCCGCGCCTATCCATATGGCGAGATCGAGCCATTCTCGCACCCGCGCTTTCGCAGCGCAAAGCCGCTCACCGCGCACCGGCCCGACCTGCCGGCCTGGCTCGATGAAGCGGTTGCGCGTGCCACCGCGGTCAGTCCTGACGACCGCTTCGCGGACGTCTTCGAATTCATCTTCGCGCTGGAGCACGGTGCGATCGGCGCTGTGCCGGCGGCAGCGCCCGCGCGCCGGCCGCTCTATGATCGTAATCCGCTGCTGTTCTGGAAGGTGGCCTGCGCGCTCCTGGCAGCGGCGCTCATCGGCGCGCTCGCATTCAACTCCGCTTCGCGGACACCTCCCGCTACGGGCCCGAGGATGTCGACGCCGCGTTAACGCCCGGGGCTGCCCCTTATCGAACCAGCGGCACGAACGGCTTCGCACGCGGCGCGCTGGCGTCGGCGCGTTGGGGTTCAACATCGAACCAACGGCGCGACAATACGCGGCCGAGTACGAGGGGAAGGTCGACAATGCCGGGCAGAGGGTCATCGGCCGCAAAGGCGGCGAACACCATGGGACGCGATAATGACGTCGCATAGTCCCTCGGTTTCAGGGTGCCGCCCGCGATCTGCTGGCAGGCCGACACGAAATCACGCGCCGCATGGCACCAGCCGACGCCGGCGCGGCCGCGCTGTGGGGGGGCTCGCTCGCCCATCGCCAGCCGCCATTGGATCAACGGAAAATCCACACCGGCTGCGGCGCCTAGCCCTATCCAGGTCCACGGCCGCGGATTGACGTCGAGCAGCTTGAAGGAGCCGTCGCGATCGTCGCGCTTGAATTCGATCTCTACCAGGCCATCATAGCGCAGCGGCGCCAGGAACCGGCGTGACGCGTCCTCGACCTCCGCCTGCTCGATGGTCTCGACGAAGGTCGACGTGAATCCGAAATCGACCGGATATTGGCGCGTGCGCCGCGCGACCAGCGAGGCGACCGGCTCCCCCGCGCTCCATACCGCCGCATAGGAGAACTGCGTCGTGCCGGCGCCCGGGACCAACTCCTGAAGCATGATTGCGTTGGGCTCGACCAGCGCCACGGCCTGGTCATAGCGCGCCAGCAGTGCGGCGCGATCGTCGACCCGCCACGCCTTGGCGGCCGTGAAAGCGTTGCGGCCCGCGTTCACAGTCGGCTTGAGGATGACCGGAAAGCGGCAATCGACCGCCGCCACTTCGTCGCGGTTGCTTGGGTAGAAGCTCCATGGCGAGGCCACGCCGACCGCTGCAGCGTGCTCGTGGGTCAGGCGTTTGTCGCCGGCGATGCGGGCTGCGGGCCACTGCGGGGCGACGACACGATAGGCGTGGTCGAGCGCCGCACGGTGGCTGGCGACCAGCCGCAACTTCGGGATCAGCGGACGCAAACAGCACCCAGCGATCGAGACCATTGGTGGCCGCAAGGTCGAGAAGCCAATCAACCGCGCCCTCATGGCCGGGTCCGGGCCAAGTCAAGCTGCGGATTGCATAGCGTGAATATCTTGCGATCGGATGATCGTGCGTGATGAACCAGACCGGAATCTCGTGCCGGCCGAGGCTTCGGGCGACCGCCAGACTGCCATGGGCGCCACCCAGAATGATCGCACCGGTGCGATCGCCAGCGCGCGTTGCGTCGCCGCGCGATCCAACCGATTTTCGTTGCAACGTCATGGCGATGCTCTGGCTGGCATAACCAAACTATTGTCTAGGCCGCCAGGTGGTTTTCAAGGTCTTTCTTCCTCGCGGATTGCGGTGTTTTACGATTTGCGACCAGAGCGCGAGCGACCTGGCGCGCGGCAAACGTCGTGCCCGCGATGAAGCGCATCAGCGGACCAAAGCTCGCCACGGCGCTTGCGCCGACGAAATGGAGACCTGGTACGCTCGAATTCGAACCCGCGGACGAGCACTGGCGCGCCGCCGCGACACGCGATCGCACCAAGCAAGGTGGGATCGAAGATGCCGAGTTTGGAAATGTCGGTCTTGTAGCCGGTTGCGAGAACCACATGGTCGTAGACAGCCGAAGTGCCGTTGAATTTAAGCTCGACCCGTCCGTTCCTTTCGGTCGCATCGGTGACTTCCGAGCCGGCCACGACCCGTACCCCGTTGAAGCGCGGCCGCAACCAGCCGGCCGCTCCAGCCCGCAGGCTTGCGGCGTTGAATGTGGCCCTGAAGCCGGCGGGCAGTCGATGCACGAAGTTCGGAACTTCGACCACCCAACTCAACGGAAACGGCCCGACGCCCGACGGGGTTGCGAGCGCACCGGCGAGGTTCGACCTGAATTCGCGCGCGCCAACCCGGTGCGCCCTTGGCGGTGCCAAGCCAATGGATCGGACTGCGGCAAACGATGTCGACCTCGGCGCCGGCCTCGTGGAGCAGTGCCGCCGACTCGCAGGCGCTCTGGCCGCGGCCGATGATGGCAACGCGCCTGCCGCGGAAGCCGGCGAAGTCGGCGTGGTCGCAGCTATGGCTGGCGAGCACATTCGACACGTGCGCAAAAGCGACAGGTCGGAACGCCTGGCGCGCAAGTCCCATGGCGACAACAACGCTGCCTGTGTGCAGGTCTTCGCCGTCAGCCGCAACGATGCGAAACCCGCTGGCAGTTGGTTCGATGCGCTCGACCATGCGGCGATCGAGGTCAGGAACCGCGCGAGCCTGGAACCAGCTTCCATAGTCGACGAACGTCTCGAGCGGCAGCGGCCTCGTGCGGGCGATTTGCCGCTCCGCAATATAAGCATCAAGCAAGAGCGCCTTGCCGGGATCAGAGATGTCGGTCGCACCCCATGGCGAACGCAGGAACATTCCTTTGGGCATATGGCAACGCCAGAACGACATTGGCTCGCCAAAGACGCGGGTCTCGATGCCGCTTGCTTTAAGGTGAGCCGCCGCGGCGAGCCCATAAGGTCCGGCACCGATCACGATCACTTCACAGTCGTTGTGTCGAACCAACCGGGCGGTCATGCAAGCCCCTTGCGGCGCCACACTGCGGGGAAGTCCCGGCAATGGACTTGTTGCGAATGCGTCAGTCGTTGTGCGTGAACCTGTCCCACGCATCTATTCAGCGAAGGCACGGCGCTCTCTTGATCGGGATCGCCGTACAAGGCCGGCCAATGACGGTGCAAACAGGTCGCCGGCATCGCGGGTCGCTATGACTCCTTAGCTTTGGGACGATTGAAATATCCTTACCCGCGATGACGACATGGCTGAAGATCGATCTTAAGGTTTGGTAAATACGCGATGCCGCTCACGCATCATCGGAGCGCGCAGGGGACGCACCCGGCGCGGTTGCGAACGTAATTGTCGGATCGCACGATGAGCGGGTAGCGGCTTTGGAAAGCCGGTTCGTCAGTCCGCCCGAACGCCGATGCGTTTCGCCAGTTCGCCCAGGCGTGCAGAGTCGTCCGCCAGCGTCTTCGCCATTTCGGCCTGGGTGCTGCCGGCCGCCTCGGTGCCTTGTTCTTCGAACTGCTTCCTCGCCTCCGGAAGCGTGACGATTTTCGCAATGATGGCGTTAAGCTTGTCAACGATCGGTTGCGGCGTGCCGTTCGGGACGAAGATGCCGCCCCAACCAACCGCGTCATAACCGGGGTAGCCGGACTCCGCGATGGTCGGGACATCCGGCAGCAAGGACAGGCGCGTCGTCCCGCCGACCGCGAGCGCCCGCAACTTTCCGGTCCGCACATGGGGCAGACGGCCCGGCAATCGGCGCCACGGTCCATTGGGAATCGTTGTCGACCACGGCCTCGATCGCCGGGCCGCCGCCCTTGTAATGCACCACGACGGGCTTAACGCCCGCCATGGCGATAAACATCTCGCCGGCAAAATGGCCCGCCGTGGCGGCGCCGGCGGTCGACATCCGGAGCGTGTCGGGCTTGGCCTTCATCAAGGCGACAAGCTCCTGCACGTTCTTGACCGGCAGCGACGGATTGACGGCGAGAAGCGTCGGCTGGACCACGAAGCGTGCGACCGGGGTCAGGTCCTTGATCGGGTCGAACGCGACCTTCTTGACGTGGGGCAGAAGCGCAAGGTTGCCGGACGATCCGTAGATGAGCGTATAGCCGTCGGGTGCGGATTTGATTCCCTTTTCGACGCCGGCTTCGAGGAACAGGTTTTCGAAGCTGACCGGCTGGCCGACCATCTCGCCGATCTGCTTGCCGACGATACGCGACATCAGATCGGCCGCCGAACCGACCACCTCCGGAACGATGATGTGGATCGGCCCGGTCGGGTAGTTTTCCTGGGCGGTTGCCGCTGCGGACGATGCCAGAAGAGCCAGTGTTGCGGCCGTCAGAGCCGCGAAGGTTTTTGCTGCGACCGGATTGGCGCTACGATGCTTCATGGTGTCGGCCTTCCGATTGGCGTCAGCTCCCGATCTGTTAGGTAAATTTTCACCCTGCCACTGTCCAAAAGCAAGCGCGGAGCTTCAGTCAACCAAATGAACCGCATTTCCGGCAAAGCATGATTTGAAAAAACCGGTTAAGTTCAGCGCGGGAATTTGGCATACCTTGCGCCGCAGCCGCCGTTCGATTTTCGAAGTCGCCCCGCCATGTCCAAGCCGATCCGCCACCCGTATATTCGTTCCGCTGTCATTCTTGCCACGCTCGGGATCGTGATGACGGCCGGCGCCCCGGCGGCGCGCGCGCAGGGCCGTGAGCAGCGTCCGCCGGCCTTCACCGAGGAGCAGGTGCAACGCGGTAAGGCCATCTACACGAAGAATTGCCAGGACTGCCACGGCACGACGCTCGACAACGGCGAATTTGGCGGCGCCCCGCTCAGGGGCTCCTATTTCCGCCAGCATTGGGGTTCGGGCGACGTCGGGTCGTTGTTCGGCTATGTCAACACGCTGATGCCGCCAGACCGGCCAGGCCAGCTCAGCCCCCAGTCTTATGTGGACCTCACGGCCTTCCTGCTGAGCAACAATGGCTATGCGCCCGGCGCGGAGGAGCTTACCGCCGATCCGGAAGCGCAGCGCAAGATGAGCATGAAGCGATAGCGGGGAGAGCCGCCGTTTTGCCCTCGCGCGGATTGGTGATGGTTTGATCGACCTCTCGCTGCAGCAGCTTGTGCTGCGTCTCATCGCTTATGCGTTCATTGCCGGTATCCACGGATTTGCAGTCGCAGCGACGGCTTGCGCGCTTGGAGATCCGGGGCCCGGCCACGATGCGCGGCTGCGGATCAATCCACTCGCCCACCTCGACGTCATCGGAACTGCCGCGGGCGTGCTGTTCTCGTTCGGATGGATCAGGCCGATCGCCGTCGACCCGGTCGAGCTGCGTGTCGGTCGCGCCGGCTTGGTGGTCGTCGTCGTGGCCGGTATCGCCGCGACCCTGCTGAGCGCCGTCGCGCTGCGGCTGCTGCGCCCGCTGGTGCTGCCGCTGTTGTCCGACACCGCATCCGCGGCGGCCTTTGCGCTCATCGAGACAATCGGCCAGCTCAGTCTGTGGTTCGCGTTGTTCAACCTGCTGCCGCTGCCGCCCCTGACGGGGGCCCACTTGATAACGGCCGTGGTGCCGGCGTGGCGCGCCGTCATCGCCAAGCGGCAAATTTACGCGGCCGTGGCGCTCGCCGTTATTGCGGCGACCGGAGCGTTCGCCACCGCGCTCGGGCCCGCCTACCGGTCGATTGCGCCTGCGATTTTGGGCGAATGAAGGTAGCGCGAAATGATTGCAGCCATCTCGCCATCGCGCTCCAGCTTTCGCAAGCCGTCGACGATGGCGCGCTTGAGGGTCAAGTCGCCCTTCCATAAGCCAATTACGAGCGGATAGCGTGGCAGCGCCGCGGGCGCCCATTCGACGCCCCAGCCCTCGCGGAAGGCGAGTTGGTCCGCGAAGAGGCGCTCCGTAACGCCGAATTCAAAGCGGCCGTCGCGCAGCCCGTTGGTCAACTCGGCGGCGCCTGGCACGATCGTCAATTCGACCATTTGATCCCGCAGGTAGCGCGAGAGGCCGATCCGGTCGAGGCCCGAGACGCCGGCCAGTACACCGGCGCGGCGGTTTTGCAGGTCGGTGAGTGGCGTCGGCAAGATGAAGGCCCAGCCGGTTTCTTCGTAGGGCGGGCTCGTCTCCAGGAACGACTTCGTCACCGGCGATGCCACGATGCCGCCGGCCAGTACCTCGCATTGCGCCCGCGTCACGTGCCACGCGCGCGGATTGAAGTCGCGCCCCATGGCGTCGTTGCGTGACAGGTCGAGCCCCACGCCCAAATTCTTGGCGAGCGTGTCAATATCTCGATGTCGATGCCGGGCGCCGCCGGGATCGTCCGTCACGAGGGGACGATAGAGCGTCGGCACGCACGCGCGCAGTATGCCGGCACGCCGGACCTCGTCAAGCGAGGTGTCGGGCGGCAGTAGATAGACCGCCGCGAGCGGCGCGAAGATCAACAGGTAGGACAGCGGCTTTCGCCATCCCGGAGGGACCAAAGCCATGCGTCATGCCTTTTGGAAATCGCGCCACGCGATCAGGAAAAATGCAACCGCCATGACGACCATCACGATCGGCCCGAGCCTCGGGTCGAACTGGTGGAAATGGATGAAGGCGCCGCGTAGCGCATCGACCGCGTAGGTGAGCGGATTTAATTGCACCAGGATCACCAGCCATTCCGGATAGACCACCTTGGTCTGCGCCGAGGTGAGCGAGGGATCGAGGGGAAAGATCGAGCTCGATGTGAAGTAGAGCGGCAGGATGACGGCGTTGGAAAACACCCCGAAACCCTCGAAGCTGCGCACCCGATTTG
Source organism: uncultured Alphaproteobacteria bacterium (assembly GCA_963747835.1). Classification (GTDB taxonomy): domain Bacteria; phylum Pseudomonadota; class Alphaproteobacteria; order Rhizobiales; family Xanthobacteraceae; genus JAJPKK01. The sequence continues at coordinate 61,609 of CAVVGO010000007.1, read as the reverse complement.
CGATCACCACTCCAAGCGAGGTCAGTCCGAATGCCAGCAGGAACATCAGCGCGAGGCCAAGCGCGATATCGCCGGGCGCAATCGAGACGTCGGCGAAACTCGCGAGCGCCAGCACGAGGCAACCGTGGAACAGCGCCACCGTGGTGCCGCCGAGGATCTTGCCGAGCAGGATGGTGAAGCGCGGCATCGGCGAAACCAGGATTTCGCGCAGGAAGCCGAACTCCCGGTCCCAGATGGTCGACACCGCGGACTGCACCGAAGTGTACATGATGTTGAGCGCAATCACGGCCGGAAAGATGAACTGCAAGTAGGTGTAGGGCACGACGAAGCGGACCTCGCCGTAGATCTCGCCGCGGAAATACGGGTTGAGGCCGATGCCGAGGATCAATACCCACAGGAGCGGCCGGCTCACGCCGCCGATGAACTGGCCGCGGTCGCGGATCGCACGCTTCACCTCACGCAGCCAGATCGCGTAAATACCGCCGAGCTGCGCCGCGAGTTCTCGTCGGCGACGCGGCGCTGATGCCCAGGTCCGTCATCGTGTGTGCTCGCCCCCGCGTTTGCCAAACTGAAACGTGCGCTCGCGGGTGCCCGCCGCCTGGTCGCGCAGATCGCGACCAGTGAGCGACAAGAACACGCTTTCGAGGCTCGGCTCCTCGACGCTGAACTTGCGGATATGGCCGGCGAAGCGGGCGAGCAGCGTTTCCGCGAAGGCGTCGCCGTCGATCCTGACCATCGGCGCCGCGTCGCCTCTCACGGTCGGCCCCCGCAGGTCCCGATAACCGAAACGCGCGGCCGGATCATTTGATCGGCGCCGCCGGAAATTTTTCGCTGTCGAGAATGGATTGAATCGTGCCGTCGGCCGCGAGCGATGCGATCGCCTGATCGATATTGCTGCGCAGGAAAGTCTCCTTGGCGAGCAGCGTCGCCCCGACGTCGACTGCGGAACTAACGAGCGGCTTTTCCGATATAATCCGGATGTTTGCGAAGGCGGGATCGGCTTGGCGCAGCGCCCAGAACGACGGCGCCCAGACCAGCGCTACGCCAACGGTGCCGCGCATGAGGGCTCCCAGCGCGAGTTCGTCCGAGCCCATGGGAAAGCGGCTCCAGCGGTCATCCGGGGCAAGCGCCTGGAGATATTGGATGAGCCTGATATCGGCGCTGGTGCCGATGGTGGCTCCTATCGCCAGCGACCGCGGCATGTCCGCGAGCGAACTCCATTTGGGGTCGGTCGTCACCATGACGTAGCCGGTGCGGTAATAGGGCCGCGTCACCGCGACCCATGACGGATAGGCATCCGGTATCAACTTGAAGCCGAGATAGACATCGCAGGTTTCGAGAAACACGCGATAGAGATTGTCGATGTCCTCGCCGATCGCGTTCTGGCCGATCTCGTGCGGCTTCGGCGTCAGCAGCAGCGCCTCGGCGATCGCCTTGCCGATCCGGCGGGCGACCGGCAGATCAGGATCGCGGACGTCGAGGCAATATTGCAGCGTCGATCCGTCCTGCCGCCGGCCGTATTTCCATTCGTCCGGCACAAACGGCGTTTCTTGTGCGAGGGCCGCATAAGGGCCACCGCAGCAAGCAAGGGCCGCAATCACCGCGATGCCGAGCCTGTTCAGCGCCGGAATGCCGTTCCTCGCCCTCCGCGAAAGCGGAAAGGGCGAGGAAGGGGTATTGGCAACAGCGCGTCCGATCACACCAAGAGTGCTTACGGCCCTCATTTGGTGTCGGGTAGCGCGAACACCCATAGGACCGAGCCGCCATCGGGGTTCTGGATTTCCGGCGTTAGCGTCGCCAGTGCCCTGGATTGGCTCGATCCGCTGCCGGTTGCGACCGCCACGTACTGCTTGCCGTTGACGCTGTAAGTGATCGGGAACGAGTTGATCACGTTATTGAGGCGCGTCTGCCATTTCACCTCGCCGGTCATGTCGTCGAACGCGCGGAAATAGCGATCCCACGCCCCGTTGAAGACAAGTCCGCCACCGGTCGGCAGCACCGCGGCGGTCTCCGGCGCCCGCCCCCGGTACGACCACACCTGCGACTGATCGGCGAGCTTGATCGCATCGACTCGGCCGATCTTGCCGTCGCTGTTGGGTACCGGCACGCGTGCGAAGATCGCACGGCCGCCACCCGTATAGGATTGCCCCGGGTCGAGCGGAGACGGCGTGGTGTTGGAGCAATACTCGTTGAGCGGCATGTAGAGAATGCCGGTCTTCGGACTGTAGGCGGTTGCCGGCCAGCCGCGGCCGCCCGGATCGGCCGGACAATTCACCGTGGTCTGCCCGATGTGGGGCATCGCGGCGACGTTTATGGTCTTCTCGCCGGTCTTGGGATCGACCGCCGCGACCACGTTCTGCGGAATGGTCTCCTTGTGCCACAGCCACTGGCCGTTGGTACGGTCGAGTGCCTCAATGATGCCGAGCTTGCCGGTGGTCACGACGGCCTTGCGGGTCTCGCCGTTGACCGGCAGGTCGATCAGTAGCCGCTCGTAGGCGTAGTCGAGGTCCCAGGAGTCGTTCTGGAGGTGCTGGTAGTACCACTGGAGCTTGCCGGTATCGGGATTGATGGCGAGCGTGGAATCCGAATACATCGCATTGTTCTTCAGGCCGGCCTTGAGCGGCAGCGTCCCGCGCATTTCGGCGATCCACGGATAGGGTTGGCCGGTACCGTAGAACACCAGGTTCTGCTCGGGATCGTAGCTGCCGGAAATCCACGCCGAGGCGCCGAACCGGCTTTCCATCGGCAGGCCGTTCCAGGTGTCGTAGTTGGCGTCACCCGGATGCGCGATCGTGTTGACGCGCCACAGTTCAGCGCCGGTCTTGACGTCATGGCCGGTGATGAAGCAACCGCCGGGTTCCGCATTGCCGCAGCCGGTCATGCCCTGGATGACCTTGCCGTTGGCGACGAACGGGCCTCCAGTGTAGCGCCAGCCCTTGGTCCAATCGGCGGTGGCGTGGTCCCACGCGATCTTGCCGGTCTTGGCGTCAAGCGCGATGACGTGGGCGTCGGACGTCGCCACAATCAGTTTGTCGTCGTAGATCGCCATGTTGCGCTTGGCGAGATTATTCGGGAAGTCGGCCAGCAGCTTTTCAGGAAGATCGCGCCGATATTCCCAGATCAAATCGCCGGTGGCGGCATTGAGCGCCTGGATCTTGTCGGCAAAGTTGAAGATGAAGAGCACGCCGTCGTGCACGATCGGCGTCGTCTCGGTGGCGCCGGAGGTCAGCGACCACGACCACGCGGGCACGAGGTTCTTGACGTTGTCCTTGTTGATCTGATCGAGCGGACTGTAACCCCAGCCGTCGTAGGTGCGGCGCCACATCAGCCAGTCGGACGCCGGCGGACTGCGCAGCATCGCATCGGTCACCGGTGTCAGGGACGCGGCGGGGTTTGTGGCCTGCGGCGCCTGCGCCATCGCGGATGCTGCGGCGAGCAGCAGGGCAGGCACGAACAAGACCGTCGATTTCCAGTTTCGGCGCATCGACATTTCAATCTCCCATTCAGGTTTTCGTTTGCGAAATGATGCGAGCGCAAGCCCATTGGGAAGACGCCGACGCCTTTGCTGCGGCCTCCCCTCGCGTTCTCGACCGCGCTTATAGCCGATCACGCTGCGCTATTCCATTGCGGCGGGGGCGCGGCAGCGCCGCGAATCCGAGCGCAAGCGGGGACCTGGCCCACGCCCCGATCAAGGGCGACACGAAGACGCGAGAGAATGCGGCAACCCGCACTAATTCTGCGTCTGCTTGAAGTATCGCAGATCGGGCGGTGCCTGGCCCTTCCGAGTCGGCATCAGGTAGCCGTCGCCGCTGATGAAATAGGTCTCGCCGCCGATGCCGATATGGTTATTGCCCTCGGCGCACACCGCCTCGTTCCACACCGGCTGCGCGGTCTTGACGCGGCCGATCCTTTTGACGACCGTCCATGGGCGGGTCAGCGCATGGTCGATGGTTGTGATCTCGTCGTAAAGGACGTCGGGATTGGTCTTGTCGAGGTAAATGCGCTCCTCGATCACGGTCTGATTGTCGGCGTCGAGCGGCGTGCCGGCGGCGTCGTATACGCGCGGGCCCTTGAATCCCCGGGTTTCGACTTCCAGCGTGTCGTAGCGGCCATCGCCATCGGTATCGATCCACCGGCCAATGGAATACCCCGCATAGGACGGTTCGATCTCCTCGGGCCACGGCCGTCCGTCGGTATAGATGCGACGCGAGTCGTGGACGTGGCCGATCAGCAGGTGGGTCACGCTTGGCGTGACGATGATCTCCATCGGATCGTAAACCGTCATGATGCGCGGCATGCCGGGGGACGCGCAATTGTAGGTCGGGATCGTTGCCTTGGCCGCCCTTGGCCTGGTCGGCGATGCTTGCCTCCAGGATGGAGCGGGCTTCCGGCGTCAGGGGTGCCTGCTGGGCGCGACCCTGAATCTTGGTCGGGTCGTATCCGGGCTGGCCGGTGATGCCCGGGACCGGAAGCCGGCGCCATTGGCCGCGCAGATCGGGATACTTGGTTTCGTCGAGCGCCGCCGCCCCGAGCGTCGATGCACCGAGCGCCGCAGCGAGCGCAATCGCGCCAAGCGCCTTGCGACAATTCATGGTTTTCCCCTGGCACGGTTGCCGACGCGCCAACGGGCAGAGCGTTTCGCTCTGCCCGCCGCGGTCGGATGCACTACGTGAGCGCTATCGTTTTTTGTTGGCGCATGGTCTTGTCCGAAAAGTATGCACCTTCCGGGATCGTGCGATCTTTGGTCCTGCGCGTCAGTCGAGCGGCTCGACCTTCACGATGGCGTTACCGTGATTGTTGCCGACCCACAACACCGGGCGCGGGCCGGATTCCTCGACAAAGACGCGCCGGATGTTGGTGGTGTGCGGCAGCAGATACTCGACGATCTCGTCGGTCTTGGTGTTGAGCCGCGCCACCTGGTCGTTGAGCATGGACCCGGTCCATACTTCCGCGGCGCCCTTGGTCGGCACCACATCGTATGGCTCGCTCCAGTCGGTCGGCAGTTTCCATTCCTTGATGGTCTCGCTCGCCGGATCGAACATGGCGATGCGGTTGCCGGCATATTCGGCGAACCACAATCGGTTCTGGTCGTCGAACCGGCCGCGGCGCGGCCGCGAACGGGCGATCGGGGTCGCCCAGATCTTCGCCGTGTTGGTCTTGGCATCGAGCTTGCCAATCCGAGTATCGCCGAACGACATCAGGTAGAGGTTGTTGTCCTTGTCGGCGGGCAGGCCATAACCGCGGATGGTCTTGCCCTCGGAGGTCGTGGCTTCGCCCTTGAGCTCCCACTGGCCGGTCTTGAGATCGAGCCGGTACACGTGGCCGTTTTCGGTGTCTTCCATCCACACCTTGTTGTCCACGTACATGTGGGTCGGCGTCACCATGTTGGTCTGCGTGGTGAGACCGGACCATTCCTTGGGCAGCGGATAGGTAGTGACGGCTTTGGTCTTGCGGTCGATCTTGGCGGCGCCGCCCTGATACGACAGCCCAACCCAGATGTTGCCATCGGGATCGAACTCGACGTTGAGCGGTCCCTTTGGCTGCTCCTCGTGCAGTGTCGGCAATTTGTAATCCAGCGACCGTGCCGGTCTTCGGATCGAGTTCGCCGACGAACTGGCTGCCGAAGTCCGAATACCAGGCGTGCCCATCCGCATCGACGATCACGTCATGAGGCAGCGCTTCTTTGCGCGGCAGATCGTATTCCGTGATGATCACGTTGGTGGCGCGACCTTTCGGGCGCGGCAACCGCTTGAACGTCAAAGCCCTCGTTGTCGGGATTGTTGATGTTGGCATTGATGAGGAAATCGGCGGCCTCGTCCATCATGGCGGCAGGGACCCGCGGACGCTCGCTGCGGGCACCGCCCTTGAGCAGGAGTTGCGGACGGGTCGGCACGCTTTCGGGTGCGTAAGTGCCCATGCGCACGAACACGTTCTTCCACTCATCGGGCTGTGCATCGCCGAGAACACCCGTTGCAGCGTGTGGCAGCCGACGCAGTCCGGAAGGAACGATTTGATCTGCTCCTTGCCAGGCGCGCTCATGATCCATTCGCCGCTGGAGACTTGCGCCAAGTTCTTCTTGGTCTTAGCGAGCTTGATGATCGGCGAAGTCGCGGCGCGCCCGCCGCGACGTCGACCTGTTTCGGCCCCGCCGAGATCGTAGCCCGGCGGCACGGATCGTGATGGTGTAATGGCCGGGCGAAAGCCGTTCGGCCGGAAAGGCTATACGCGCCCTTGGCATTGCTTACGACCGTCGTGGTGATGGTCGAGTCCTCCTTTTTTGGCGCTGACCAGAACGCCTTCCATCATGCCCTCCTCGGTCGAGGAAATCTTGACCGCTCAGCGCGGTCGCGCGTCTGGCACTCGCGCCCACCGCCGTCAGGCCCGCCAGCAGGCCCGCGAGGCTCACCGTCGTCATCAGTTTTTGGATAGCATTGTCCTCTCCCTAGAAGGATGTCCCGCATGCGCATGATACGCACAGCGGTTGCCGCACTCGGTTTGTCGTTCGCAGGTGATCGCATGAACAGACAGCGGCCAATGCCCGGCCGCAAAAGCGTAAAATGATCGCGGTGCGTCGCAAATTCGGCGTGCGAACGGTATTAGTACCGTAAATCCGTTGAACGCGGAGGGTCGATACGGACGCGAAGGGCGCCGCACGAACGGCGTGCGAAAAATCTGCTGCAAAGCACGGCATAAAAAAGCCCCGCACGTACATGCGGGGCTCAAGTCGCAAAGATCGGGAGCATCGCCCGTTCGGCTCGAGCGGGTCGTGCTCCCGATTCAGATCAGACCAATTTAAGAATGTGCCCGGTGCCGACGATGATGGACAGCGGTGGTGTGGACGACCGCGAGGCTCGCCGGTTGCGCGCAGGCATCCCAGTAGCCGAAACCCGCCCCACCGGCCGCGCCGGAGGCACCAAAAGTACTCTTCCAGCATTTGCCGTTCTGCTGGACCGGACCGTGATTTTGCTCTGCGCTGGCCGGCACAGTGGCCACGACAGACGCGAACGCGAACATGGCGATGGAACAAATAGCAAACTTACCCATTGGATGCCCTCCTTGATCTGTGTGCTTGTTACAACTTTGTGGTCAGCTGCATTAAGCAACTGGAAAAAAGTTATGCCGCAGAAATCCAATTAGCAATAAGAATTTTATGAATGTAAATTTATCTTTATGCGGCCCTCGAGCGATACTGAGCTGCGCGCGATGTGCGTAAACTCGTTGGCAGGGCAAGCAGCGAAAAAAAAGCCCCGCATTTGATTGCGGGGCCAAGGAGGCTTCTTGCATTGCCTGGAGAATTACGTTCCGGGGTTAATCACCGGTTCAATTCTTCACCCTCGCTGAGGGACGGCCAGCCGCCGCTCACCCCCGAGCGGCTTCATTAATTTCTGATAAATAAGTTATCCGATTTTTATTTTATTTGCAATCAATTTCTCGGCATTTATGCTGTGTTGGCTTTCCGGACCATTGCCGCGACCCCCTGCCCCGCCAGCCGTCCCGCCGCTTGCCCTTGTTCGTGAATTCGTTGTAGGGCAGCCGTCCCGGCGCGCAGTCCGGCATCGAGTATCTTCCCTCATGCCATCGTCCGGCCAAACGCGATCCCGTCCAGGATCACCGCATCTGCGGCTTGCCGCCGATATCGGCGGCACCTTCACCGACGTCGCCGTCTTTCGACGAAGCGACCGGCCGCCTCGCCTTCGGCAAGGCGCTGTCGACGCCGCATCATCTCGTCGAAGGCATCACGGCGGGCGTCGAGAAGGCCGGCACCAGCTACGCCGCTGCCGGCCTGTTCCTGCACGGCTCGACTATCGCCATCAACACCATCCTCGAGCGCACCGGCGCCAAGACCGCCCTCGTCATCACCGAAGGCTTCCGCGACATCTACGAGATCGGCCGCATCAACCGCCCCGATGCCTACAATCTGTTCTTCAAGAAGCACGTGCCGCTGGTGGAGCGGGCGCTGCGCTTCGAGGCCAACGAGCGCGTGCTCGCCGACGGCGAGTCGACGTCCCGCTCGACGAGGCCGAGACTCGCGGCAGCTCGGTAGCGCGGCTCGCACGCGCGGCGTCGAGGCCGTCGCGATCCTGTTCCTCAACTGCTATCGCAATGCCGACCACGAGGCGCGCGCCAAGGCGCTGATCGAGGCGAACCACCCGGACATGTTCGTCTCCGCCTCGCACGAGCTGTCGCAGGAATACCGGGAATTCGAGCGCTGCTCGACGGTGGTCGCCAACGCCTATATCGGCCCGAAGGTGCGCGGCTATCTGGGCGAGATCGACACCCGCATCCGCGCCGCCGGATTTGTCGGCTCGTTCCTCGTCGTGCAATCGACCGGCGGCCTCTACGAGGCCGAGCAGGCGAAGATCGCATTGCATCCGCATGCTGGAATCCGGGCCGGCGGCGGGCGTCATCGGCACGCGAGCGCTGTGCCACGCCCTCAAGCTCGACAACGCCATCGCCTTCGACATGGGCGGCACCACAGCCAAGGCCGGCGTCATCTACAAGGGCGAACCGCTCACCACCGGCGCGGCGCTGATCGGCGGCTATGAGCGTGCGCTGCCGATCCAGATCGCGATGATGGACATCTTCGAGGTCGGCACCGGCGGCGGCTCGATCGCGCGCGTCGAGGACGGCGCGCTGCGCGTCGGCCCGCAGAGCGCCGGCGCCCAGCCGGGTCCGGCCTGCTACGGGCTCGGCGGCACCGAGCCGACCGTCACGGACGCCAACTCTGGTGCTCGGCCGCATCGGCGCCGACCGTTTCCTTGGCGGCGAAATGCGCCTCGATGTCGCGGCCGCCAAGGCCGCGCTGCAGACCCACGTCGCGACGCCGCTCGGCATGAACGTGACCGCCGCGGCCGATGGAATCTTGCGCATCGCATCGACCGCCATGTCCTATGCCGTCAAGGCGGTCACCACCGAACGCGGCCTCGATGCCGGCGACTTCGTGCTGGTCGCCTATGGGGGTGCCGGGCCGCTCCACGCCGTCGCCGGTCGCGCGCGAGATCGGCATCCGCCGCGTCATCATCCCGAGCGCCCCCGGCGTGTTCTCGGCTTTCGGCATGCTGTTCTCCGACCTGCGCTACGATTTCGTGCGCACCTGCGCCGATCGCGTCTCGACGAAGCGCGCCTTCGCCGACATCGAGCGCATCTATGGCGAGCTTGAAGAGGAGGGCCGGCGCGCCATCGCGGCACTTCGGTCACGCCGCGCGAAGTGACGTGCAGCGCGCCGCCGACATGCGCTATGTCGGCCAGGAGCACGCCGTCACCGTCGACCTGCCGATGCGCGTGTTCGAGAAGCAGGACCGCGCCGCCATCAAGCGCCACTTCGACGACATGCACGCTCCGCGCTACGGCACCTCGGCGCCCGACGAGCCTGCCGAGATCGTCAGCCTGCGCTCGACCGTCACCGGCGTCATGCGAGAAGCCCGCGCTCGCGAAGATCGCGCGCGGCACGTGCCGCGCCGCCCAAGGCGGCGTCGACCGGCAAGCGGCCGGTCTATTTCCAGGGCCGCGGCTTCGTCGACGCCGCACTTATGCCCGCGCCGCGCTTCTCGGCCGGCAACCGCATCAAGGGCCCGGCGCTTATCGAGGAGCACGCCTCGACGACGGTGCTGATGCCGGGCGATACGATTCGACGGTCGATCCGTTCGGCAATCTCGCCATCGCCGTCGGGAAGGATGACTTGTAGCCCGAATGGAGTGCGGCGCTTGCCGCGCGAAATCCGGGACCAACGATGCAACGAAGTCGTACGCTAAGTGAGCCGTCGGGGTGATCCGGATTGCGCTGCGCTCCATCCGGGCTACGATCTACGGAGCCATGCACGGTGAGACAATGGCAAAGAAATCCGTGAAACCATCGTCGAAGAAATCGTCGCGCCGCAAGCTCGATCCGGTGGTGACCGAGATCGTGCGCAACGGCGTCATCGCGGTGACTGAGGAAATGAAGACCAACCTCATGCGCACCGCCTACAACATGATCATCTACGAAGCGCTGGACTTCACCGTCGGCCTCTTCACGCCGCAGGGCGAGACGGTGTCGATCGGCATCGGGCTGCCGATGTTCATCCGCGGCATGGCGGAGACCGTCAAGGCCAAGATCAGGCATTTCGGTCGCGACGAACATGCGGCCAGGCGACATCTACGTCACCAACGACGCCTACATCACCGGCAGCCACCTCAACCACGTCACCCTGACGCTGCCGATCTTTCACAAGCGGCGTGCTGGTCGGGTTTTCGTGCTGCATGGCGCACTGGATCGACATCGGCGGCACGCTCGGCGGCATGACGACCGACATCTATTCCGAGGGCCTGCAAATCCCGATCCTGAAGCTCCAGGACCGCGGCAAGATCAACCAGGACCTCGTCGATATCATCCGCCAGAACGTGCGCATGCCCAACCGCGCGGTCGGCGATTTGCGCGCCCAGGTCACCGCGGTGAAGACCGGCGAGCGGCGCTTCCTCGAACTGATCGAGCGCTACGGGCACGACCAGGTCGCGGCTGGCGATCGCCGCGATCATGGACCGCTCGGAGAGCCGCGGCGCGCGCCCGTACCGCGCTCGATCCCGGACGGCGTCTACGAGGCGGAATCCTACATGGACGACGACGGCATCACGGTCGGCAAGCCGATCCCGATCCGGGTGCGCGTCACCGTGAAGGGCGAGGAGATGGCAATCGACCTCACCGACGTGGCGAAGCCAGGTGCGCGGCTTCTACAATTCCGGCATCACCACCGGACACGCCTGTGCCGCAAGTCGCCTACAAGTGCCTGACCTCGCCGACCGACTATCCCGATCAACGACGGCTCGTTCCGCAGCCTCAAGGCGATCGTTCCGCCGGGCCGCGTCATCAGTGCGACACGGCCGGCACCGATGCGATGGTGGATGACGTTTCCGATGACCATCGTGGACACGGTGTTCAAGGCGCTGGCGCCCGCGATCCCGGACCGCGTCATCGCGGGCCATCATGCCGACTTGCTGGTCGCCCAGTTCCACGGCATCAACCCGCGCACGTCGGAGTTCTTCATCGGCAATTTCGGTCCCCTCGGCGGCGGCTGGGGGGCGAAGCGCGCCGAGGACGGCGTCTCCGGAACGGTCTGCATCAATGACGGCGACACCCACAACAGCCCGAACGAGCAGATCGAGGCCAAATTTCCGCTCGTGGTCGAGCGCTACGCCCTCGTTCCGGATTCCGGCGGTGCCGGCCGACATCGCGGCGGCCTCGGGGTCGAGCGCGTCGTGCGGGCGCGCACCGACATCACCCTCAACACCCAGATCGAGCGGGCCCACTGCCGGCCCTGGGGCCTCAACGGTGGCCTCGACGGCAAGGGCAATGCGGTGGCGTTGCGCCTCGGCGCACATTGGAAGACGGATTTTCCAAACGCCAAGGTGCTGGTCGCCCAGGTCAAGACCGGCGACGCCTTCCGGCTGCGCTCCGGCGGCGGCGGCGGCTACGGATCGCCGTTGGCGCGGCCGGTGGAAGACGTACGGGAGGACGTACGGCAGGGTTATGTGTCGGTCCACGAGGCCGCGGAATTTTATGGCGTGGTGGTCGACGCGAAAACTTTCGCGGTGAATGAGGCTGCGACCGCGCTGTTGCGGGCGAAGGTCGCGTAACTGCGCTCCGTCCGGGATACGGGCACCTACCGCTTCAACTTCATGCTGAACGACATTCCGCCGGCGCCGCAGCACGGGCACGCCATGGCGACCATGATTCCTTGCTTCTGCTCCTCGTCGATGTCGGCGCGCTCCAGCATGGCGGCGGCCTGCTGCTCGAACAGTTCGTGAAGGGAGAGATTGCTGAAGCTGACTTGGTCGGCCGCGGTGTGATCCGGAGCGCTTTCGGCGAGCGTCGGCCGCTCGCGTTGCGGCACCGCGGCTTGCGCCGTCCCGGCACGCGATCGAGGCGCCTGCTTGTTGTTCGGTTTGTCTTTCGGCTTGCCAAACTGCCTCACGGCGAAATGTCCTCCAGGACGCGCCCCTTGGTCTCGGTCGCGAACAGCGCCACCACGACGCCCGCCGCCAGCACCACGAGGCCGAACACCAGGAAGACATCGCCGAGTCCGCCCGCCGCCAGGATGGTGCCGACCACCCAAGGGCCGATGATCGATGCGATACGCAGCCAGGCGGTGCCGGTGCTGGTGCCGAGCGCGCGCACCCGGGTCGGATAGAGCTCAGCCGTATAGAGATACAGCGCGAGTGATAGCGTGGACATGCACATGTAGCTCAATGACGTCAGGATCAATACGCGTTCCGGCGTGGTCGGCCCGATCCACCACAGCGCCAGGAACCCGATCGCGCCCAATCCGAAAGCGCTCGCGAACCAGATGCGGCGGCCGATGCGGTCGATCAGGAGCGCACAGGCGAGGCTCGAAGCGAGCCCGGCCGAGGGCGCCAACAGGCCGTAGGTCAGTGCCTGGTCGAGCGGCAGCTTGAACACATTCTGGTAGACTGTCGGCAACCAGGTGGCGAGGCCGTAATTGGCGAAATAGGTGGCGAACCAGCACACCCATATCACCAACGTACGGCTGAGATAATCGCGGCCGAACAAGTCGGTCCAGGATGCTGGGCGGATGGCGAGCGAAGCGACGGCAGGGCGCAGCGCCGGCAACGGCCTGCCGGTTGCCGCCACGACCTGGGTCTCGATAAACGCGATGGCTTTGCCGGCTTCGGCGGCACGGCCGCGCGAGGCGAGCCAGCGCGGGGATTCCGGCAGATTGCGCATCATCAACAGGGCAAACAGCGCCGGCACGCCGCCGACATAGAACAGATATTGCCAGCCGAGATTGGGGACGATCCATTTGCCGAACACCGCCGCGGCGACAAGGCCGACCGGAAATACCAGCTCGAACAACAGCACGAAACGACCCCGCCCGTGCGCCTTGGCAAGCTCGCTGATATAGGTCGCCGCCACCGGCACCTCGGCGCCAAGGCCCAATCCCTGGAGGAGCCTCAGCACCACAAGCGATTCGTAGCTCCACGCCGAGCCACAGGCGAGGCTGAACAGGCCGAACCACAACACCGACGCCGTTATAACCGGCCGCCGGCCAAATCGCTCGGCGAGCGCGCCCCCGACCATGGCGCCAATGAGCTGACCTACATAGCCGGCCGAGATCAGCCAGACCACGTCGGAATAGCCGAGCTTCCACATCGGCCCGATGGCTGGCAGCACATAGGCGATGGAGAGCGCATCGAAGGCATCGAAAAAAGTCGCAGTCCCGACGACGATGCGGGTCTTGATCTGCCACAACGACAGCGGCAGCCGCTCGATGCGGGCCAGAATGTCTTCCGGCGTTGCAACGCTGGCCGCGATGCCTGCTTGAGGCGGCGCCAACTGCGACACGCTCATGTTTCCCCCGGTTCTGGTTATCCCGCCCGTCTTCGGAGAGGGTAGTACGTTCTAAAGGGCATTGCGCCAAAGTGGAACCGGTCTTGCATCAATAAGTCGCGGCGTGCAGCAAGGGCGCGTCGGCGACATGCCGGGAGCACCAAGGAGCGGACATGACCCTGTTGATCAAGAACGCCGACGTGCTGGTGACCATGGACGCCGCTAGGCGCGAAATCCGCGACGGCGGATTGCTGGTGGACGGCGACCGCATCGTGGCGGTCGGGCCGACCGCCGATCTCCCGGCATCCGCCGACGAGGTTCTCGATCTCAAAGGCCACATTGTCATTCCAGGCCTCGTCAACACCCATCACCACATGTTCCAGACGCTGACGCGGGTGTTGCCGGCGGCGCAGGACGGCGAGCTGTTCGACTGGCTCACGGCGCTGTTTCCGGTCTGGCAGCGGCTGACGCCGGAGATGGTCAAGACGGCGGCCAAAACCGCGATGGCGGAGCTGATTCTGTCCGGCTGCACCACGTCGATGGACCACCACTATCTTTATCCCGACGGCTGCCGGCTCGACGATGAAGTCGAGGCGGCGCGCGAAATCGGCATCCGCTTCCACGCCAGCCGCGGCGCCATGAGTGTCGGCGTCAGCAAGGGCGGCCTGCCGCCCGACGGCCTGGTCGAGGATGAAGCACGCGATCGTGAAGGACATGCTGCGCGTGATCGAGGCGTATCACGACGCCGGACGCTATGCGATGCTTCGCATCGTCGTCGCGCCATGCTCGCCCTTCACGGTGAGCCAGGACCTGATGCGCGAGGCCGCCAAGCTCGCCCGCAGCCATGACGTCTCGCTGCACACGCATCTCGCCGAGAACGACAAGGACGTCGCCTACACGCGCGAGAAATTCAACATGACGCCGGCCCAATATGCGGAGGACCTCGCCTGGATCGGGCGCGACGTCTGGCATGCCCACTGCGTCAAGCTCGACGATCACGGCATCAAGCTGTTCGGCCGCACTGGCACCGGCGTCGCCCACTGTCCGTGCTCGAACATGCGGCTCGCCTCCGGTATCGCGCCGATCCGCCAGATGCGGGCGGCCGCGGTGCCGGTCGGTCTTGGGGTCGATGGCTCGGCGTCGAATGATTCGAGCCACATGCTGGCCGAGGCGCGACAGGCCCTGCTGCTGCAGCGCGTCGGTTTCGGCCCGGACGCCATGACGGCGCGGGAGGCTCTCGAAATCGCAACGCTCGGCGGCGCCAAGGTGCTCAACCGCGACGACATCGGCGCGCTCGCGCCCGGCATGGCGGCGGATTTCGTGGCGTTCGATCTGAACCAGATCGGCTTTGCGGGTGCTCTCCACGATCCGGTGTCGGCGCTCGTCTTTTGCACGCCGGCGAGCGCAGCCTACAGTGTCATCAACGGGAAGATGGTGGTAAAGGCGGGGAGGCTGACGACGCTTGACTTGCCGGTGCTGATCGAGACGCACAACCGGCTTGCGCGCGCGCTTGTTGGATAAGCTGCCATACCGCGGGCGGCGATAGCGGCAATCGCGCGGCTCGACCCCGAACGAAGCCAGCGCCGCCGCCACCGCGTTGGCGACCGCACCACCCACCGGGATGACGCCGCCTTCGCCGGCGCCCTTGACGCCAAGCGGATTGTTCGGCGACGGATATTCCTCAACGATACGGCGCGCATGTTGGGGTAATCGGTCGCGAGCGGCACCAGATAATCCGCGAGCGTCGCGACCAGCAATTGGCCCTCCTCGTCATAGACGAGATGCTCGCCGAACACGTTGCCGCAGCCCTGCACCGCCCCGCCGATTACCTGGCCGTGCAGCGTATGCGGATTGACGATGTGGCCGACATCGTCGACCACCAGATAATCGAGAACCTCCACGTGGCCGGTGCGGGCGTCAACCGCCACATGGACGGCGGCCGTGCCGTAGCTGTAGGTCGGTTTTGAGCTCTCGAAGACGCCTTCGACCGAAAGTCGTTCCTCGGCGGCAAGCGCCGCCCAGGACAACGCTGCGCCCGTCGGCCGCGCGGGCGACGCCGTCCATGAGCATGATGTCGTGCGGCGCCACGTCGAAGCGCGCGGCGGCGGCGGCGCGCAACGCGGCGAGGAGTTTGTTCGCAGCGTCGATGATGGCGGAGCCGCCCATGACGGTGGCGCGCGAACCGTAAGAGCCGAAGCCCTCGCGCAGATACGTTGTCGAGGCATGCAGCACCCTGACCCGCGACATCGGCACGTGCAGCGCATCGGCGGCGATCTGCGCCATGATAGTCTCGATGCCCTGGCCGATCGCCGAGGAGCCAACATAAACCGAAACCGAGCCGTCGGGCTCGACGTCCATGCGCGCGTGCTCGCGCGGACCCGAGCCGCCGCCCTCGATGAAGCAGGCGACGCCGAGACCGTGGTAGCGACCCTCGATCAATCGTCCGTTGCATTTCGCTTTTTCGTTCCAGCCGAACTCCGCAATGCAGCGGTCGAAGGTGCGGGTGTAGTCGCCGCTGTCGCATTGAGTCTCGCCGAGGCCGTCATCAGGCATGATGGGCGCAAGCGCGATACGGCATTTCGGGCGCGGTGAGGAGATTCCGGCGACGGATGGTGAGGCGGTCGAGGCCGAGGTCCGCCGCCGCCATGTCGATCAGGCGCTCGCAGAAGAACGCAGCCTTCGAAGCGGCCGGGCCCCCGGTAGGTGCCGGTCGGTGTCTTGTTACTGACCATGGCGTGCGCCACCAGCCGCAGGTTCGGCACGCGATAGGGCCCGGCCAGGAATTGGGCCACGTTGCGCACCGGCGTGGTGCCGTTCGGCCGCACGTAGGCGCCGATGTCGACGAAGATGTCGCCGCGAATGCCGCGGATGGTGCCGTCGCGCTCGAACGCGATCTCGACCTCGCACTCCGCCTCGCGCGCATGCGCGATGGTCATGAAATGCTCGCGGCGGTCCTCGACCCATTTGATCGGACGGCCGAACCGGCGCGCCGCGAACGCGACCAGGAAGTCCTCCGGATAGAATTCGCCGCGCGCGCCAAATCCGCCGCCGACATCGTATTCGATGTAATCGACGCGGTCTCCGGCAGCGCCAGCATGGCGGCAAGGGTACGACGATTGAAGAACGGCAGCTTGGCGGCGCCCGACATGGTGAGCCGTTGCGCCGTCCCATTCGGCGATGAGCCCGCGCGTCTCCATGGGGAACGCGGTCAACCGCTGCACTCGGAACGATCTCCCGCCGTGTGTACGGCGCGTCGCGGAACGCCGCCGCGACGTCGCCGATCTGCGCCGTGAACGTGGTGGCGCAATTGCTCGCAGTTCCGGGAAACAGCAACGTGCGCCCCGGCGACCGATCCGGCGCGATCGGCGACCACCGGCAGCGACGCGATGTCGAGCCTGATCGCGAGCGCCGCGTCCTCCGCAAGCTCAGGCCCGTCGGCCAGCACCATGGCAACCGGCTCACCCACATAACGCACCGCCGTAGTCGCGATAACGGGTTGCGCATAGGGCGCGATGGTCGGGTTCGGCCGCCGGAACGGAATCGTCGGAATTGCGGGCCCGATATCGGCGCCGGTGATCACCGCCCGGACGCCGCGCATGGCATGCGCCGCGCTTGCATCGACGCTGCGCAATGTCCCGTGGGCCACGGCGCTGCGCACGAACGCCGCATGCCACGTGCCGGCACGGATGAGATCGTCGAGATAGCAGCCGCGCCCGCGCAGAAAGCGCAGGTCCTCGACGCGCTCGATCGGTGCGCCGACGTAGGTGTTGGGGCGCTGCGTTTCGCTCGTGCCGGAGGGCCGATGATCTGGTGACATTTCAGGTCCAATGTTAAATTTCTGTTCTCGCAGCGCAATTAACTCTCGATCGGAGCCGTAGCATTAGCGACGACGGAGAGAAAAGGCGCGGGTTCACGACGAGCAGTTCTCGCCTCGATCGCATGCACCGGCATAAATAGGACTGTAAAATAGTCCTATTATCTGATACCGTCGATTTTTGGCGCCACGCTCGGGCGATCCGGTGCGGGCGCCGTTATTTCTATGAGGCAGATTTGGCAAAACAAACCCACCACGTCGGTCCTGCGCGCCGCATTCGCTGCTATTTTCCCTATATTCAGGGAATTCCGACGCAACGTGATATTCTGGCAATACCGAGCCGCCGGCCGATCAAGCCGGTGTATACCCAAAGGAATCTTCGGGGGGGAGCGAGCATTTTGAAAAACTACTGTGACGGCGGCGAGGCGATCCTCGAGGCGTTTCGTAATCTCGGGATCGACTACATCATGTCCTCGCCGGGTTCCGAATGGTCGTCGGTGTGGGAAGCGCTCGCCCGCCAGAAGATCGGCAACCGGCCGGGTCCCACCTATTTCGACCTTTGGCACGAGACCATCGCGGTCGACATGGCGATCGGCTACACCCAGGTCACCGGCAAGATGCAGGCGGTTCTGCTGCACGCGGGTGCCGGCCTTCTGCAAGGCGCGATGGCGATCCAGGCGGCGCAACAGACCGAGGTGCCGATGCTGGTGATGTCCGGCGAATCGGTGAGCTTCGGCGACGACCCGAATTTCGAACCCGGCCAGCAATGGTACCGCAGTCTATCCGTCGTGGGCGGACCGCAGCGGCTGATAGAGCCGGTCGTCGAAGCACGCCGCCATGACCACGAGCCCATGGTCGCTTTATGAGACCGTGATCCGGGTCGGCGAACTGGCGCAGCGCCAGCCCTGCGGCCCGGTCTATCTCAATGTTCCGGTCGAGCACATGGTCCACGAATGGATGCCGCCGACGCAGATGCGGCGCGTGCCGCCCGCACCCAAGGCGCAGCCGATGCCGGCCGATATCGAGGCGCTTGCCGAGCGTCTTGCTCGCGCCACCAATCCCGTCATCGAAACGCAGTCGGCCGGGAAGGACCCGGCACGCCGTGGCGCCGCTCGTTGCATTCGCCGAGCTTCTCGGCACGCCCGTGGTCGAGGGCTCCTCGACCACCCATGCCAACTTTCCCAAGGACCATCCGCTGCATCAGGGCATGAATTTCGAGCCCATCGTCAAGGACGCCGACGTCGTGTCTCGTCGCCTCGCGCAATCCCGTGGTATCCGCCACGCAACCGGCCGGCCGGCGCCTTTATTGCGTCGATCGGCGAGACGCCCGATCAAGGGACACTGGGTCTACCAGCATCTTCATGCCGACATGTATCTCGAAGCCGACACTGCGACGACGCTGGCCTCCTGGTCGCGGCCCTCAAGGCGCGCGGCGTTACGGCGGATACGTCCGCGCCAGGCGCGACATGCCGCGCGCGGGCGCACGAAGGCTCTTCAAGTCTCATTGCGTGCCGCCGAGGCCGCCAAGATGAGCGCTGCGGCCGGTCGATCCGCTGGCGCTTATCGCGGCGATGCGCGGCGTGATGCCCCCCGACGCCATCTACGTGGACGAGACCATCGTGCATAGCCCGATGGTGCGGCTCCACCTCAACTGGAACCTGCCGCAGAGCTATTTCTACGTCTATGGCGGCCTCGGCCAGGGGCTCGGCGTCGCGCTTGGTGTCAAGCTCGCAGCGCCGCAGCGCCGGTGGTCCTGCTGATCGGCGACGGCACCCTGCTCTACAATCCGATCATCCAGGGCCTCGGCGCCTCGCGCGACTGCAATCTGCCGGTGCTGATCGTGGTGTTCAACAACAAGAAATACCAGGCTATGCAGAACAACCACGACCGCTACTATCCGGACGGCGTTGCGGTCACCAACACGCTCTATCACGGCGTCGCCATCAATGGGCCCGATTACGACCAACTCGGCATCCATTTCGATTTTCCCGGCGAGAAGGTCGACGATCCGGCTCAGCTCAGGCCTGCGCTGGTGAAGGCGCTGGCCGAGGTGCAGGCAGGGCGGACCGCGATCGTAAATGTGATCCTCAATCGGTGACGGCTCCTCATGCGAAATGAAACACCGAACGTGAACGATCGCGAAGAAGCGCCGCAGTTGGGAACGGCTCCTGCGTTGCGCACTGTCCGCGGCCGCGACGCCGTGGGATGGGTGTGGCTTGCGGTCCTGATGTTCACCGCGGCGTTGTCGTTCTCCGCTGCCGCCGAAACTTGGCCGGAGCGTCCGGTCCGCATCACCGTGCCGCATGCGCCGGGCGGCATGCCGGACATTCTCGGTCGCATTTTGGCCGAGCATCTGACGGCCGTGTACCATCAGCAGTTCTATGTGGAGAACCGCGCCGGCGGCAACGGCGTCGTCGGTGCCGGCATGGTGCGGGCGATGCCGCCCGACGGTTATAATCTGATAGTGACCGGCTTTCCGCTGCTCGTCGTGCAACCGCTCGCCAACCCCAATGCAGGCTTCGACCCGCTGCACGACTTCACCCACATTGGGTATTTCGGCGGCGCGCCGAATCTGTTCGTGGTCAATCCGGCGCTCGGCGTGCATTCGCTCAAGGAGCTTGTCGACCATGTCCGCCGCGCCGGCACCCTCGCCTATGCGACTTCGGGACCCGGCAGCAATGGGCAATTGGTTGGGGAATCCTTCGCACGGCGTAATGGCATCACGCTCACACCGGTTGGCTACCGGTCGGGCTCGATCGGGCTGATGG
The DNA here is from genome assembly GCA_963747835.1 of uncultured Alphaproteobacteria bacterium. Taxonomy (GTDB): domain Bacteria; phylum Pseudomonadota; class Alphaproteobacteria; order Rhizobiales; family Xanthobacteraceae; genus JAJPKK01. The sequence goes on along the minus strand of CAVVGO010000007.1, from coordinate 41,707 downwards.
ACGCCATCGCCGGTCATGTCGGCATGAGCTCGCAGAGCTGGGGGATCGTCGGTGAATATGTGCGCGCGGGCAGACTGATTCCGCTTGCGGTAACGTCCGAACAGCGCCTGCAGCAGGCGCCCGAAGTCCCAACCTTCAAGGAGGAGGGATATCCGGACCTCGTCACTACAACGTGGTTCTCGCTGTCCGCGCCGCGCGGCCTGCCGGACGCCCTGACCCACGCGCTCAACCGCGAAGTCATCGCGGCGCTGCATCGGCCGGACGTCCGTGAGCGCCTCGATCGCGATGCCGTGGTGGCCGAGCCGCTAACGCCGGAAGAGTTCACGGCGTTCCTGGCGAAGGAGATCATCCGGTGGACGCCGCTGGTACGCGAAAGCGGCATCACGGTGGAGTGAGGATCGGGGTCTGGCAGACGCGCCATTCGCACGATCGACGCAAAAGCGGAGAGGGGCGATGCCAAAACATTTTACCACTTTGATTCTGATCGCCATGGTACTGGGGATCGCGGTCGGCTACGCGTGCAATATTGCATTCCCGGACGCGAAGACGGCGGCTGCGGTCGCGGGCTACATCTCGCTCGTGACCGACCTGTTTTTGCGCTTGATCAAGATGATTATCGCGCCGCTCGTCATCTCGACGCTGATTGTCGGCATCACGCACATGGGCTCTGGTGGCTCGCTTGGGCGCATCGGGCTCAAGACCATGGGGTGGTTCCTCAGCGCCTCGCTGGTCTCGCTGCTGCTCGGCATGTTCATGGTCAACATGCTGCAGCCTGGCGTCGACCTCGGGCTGCCGATACCCGACGCCGGCGTATCCGCCAATCTCAAGACGTCCGGTCTGACGCTCAAGGAGTTCGTTACCCATCTTGTGCCGCGCTCGATCATCGAAGCCATGGCGAACAACGAGATTTTGCAGATCGTGGTATTCGCGATCTTCGCCGGCGTCGCGATCGCTTCCCTCGGCGAGCGCGCCAAGCCGCTGGAGCAATTGATCGAGCAGGTGTCGCACATGATGCTGGAGATCACCGGCTATGTGATGAAAGCGGCGCCGCTTGCCGTGTTTGCCGCGATCGCCGCCACCGTCACCACCAGCGGCCTCGGCATTCTGTTCACGTACGGCAAGTTCATGGGCGGCTTCTACGCTTCGCTGCTGGTGCTGTGGGGCGTGATTTTTGGAGTCGGATTCCTGATCCTGGGTCCGCGCGCGATCCGGCTTGCCCAACTCGTGCGCGAGCCGATCCTGCTGGCCTTTTCGACCGCGAGTTCCGAGGCCGCCTACCCCAAGACGCTCGAGCGACTGGAGCAGTTCGGCGTGCCCAACCGGATCGCGAGCTTCGTGCTGCCGCTCGGATATTCGTTCAACCTCGACGGCTCGATGATGTACTGCACCTTCGCGACGCTGTTCATCGCCCAGGCCTATGGCGTCAGCCTGACCTGGGGCGAGCAGATCACCATGCTGCTGCTGCTCATGCTGACCTCGAAGGGCATGGCCGGCGTGCCGCGAGCCTCACTGGTGGTGATTTCCGCGACGCTGTCGACATTCAACATTCCGGAGGCAGGGCTCCTGCTCATAATGGGCATCGACCAGTTCCTCGACATGGGCCGTAGCGCTACCAACGTGGTGGGCAATTCGGTTGCAGCCGCGGTGATCTCCAAATGGGAGGGCAACCTTCGTCCGGAACAACCCGGCATCGACCAAGGGGCGACGCTCGAGCATCCGGCGCTGACCCCGGCGCCGGCCGAGTAGGGTGGCGTTCATGATCCGCGCGGCCAATACGTCGCCCCGTTCCTTCGCGCTCCGCATCCCAACGAAATGGTGCATGGAATGAGAGCATCCCTGTGCGTCATCGCGCTCGTCGTCGCATCATCGCTCGCGGGCCCCACAAGCCGAGCCCAGGTTGGGGCGAACGATCCGGAGGTTCTCTCCGGCACACTTCTGCGCGTCAAGCAGACCGGGGTGGTCAGCGTGGGGTATCGCGACGCTTCGATCCCGTTCTCCTTCCTGGACCGCTCCGGGCACCCGATCGGCTATTCGATCGACATCTGCAAGGCCATCGTTGAAGAGATCGGGCGTACGCTCGATCGCGACGACCTCAAGATCGCCTTCGTGAAGGTGACGTCGGAGACGCGGCTGCAGGCGGTCGTCGACGGCGTTATCGATCTCGAATGCGGCTCGACCACCAACAACCTGGAGCGCCGCAAGATCGTCGCGTTTTCTCCGATGATCTTTGTCAGCGGTACCAAGGTGATGGTCCCGGTCGCGACCGCCTGGCGCGACTTTCACGATCTCGCAGGCCGAAAGGTCATCGTGACCCGCGGCACCACCAACGAACAGGCGCTCAGGTCGCTCGACCAGAAATTCAAGCTCAGTGTTACGTTGGTGGAGAGCCCCGATCACGAAGAATCCTTCCGCATGTTGGCGGACGGCATGGGCGACGCATTTGCGACCGACGACGTGCTGCTTTACGGGCTGATCGCCCAGCATCAGGCCCAGGCCCAGTTCAAGGTGGTGGGCGAGTTCGTGTCCTACGATCCCTACGGCATCGCATTCCGTCGCAACGATCCGGATCTCCAAGCGGCCGTCGACCGCGCTATCCGCACTCTCGTTTTGACGCGCGATATCGGCCCGATCTATGCGAAATGGTTCGAATCCCGGTTGCCCAATGGGGAGCGGTTCAACATCCCCATGAGCCCGCAGCTTGAGGAGGCATTTGGCGTGCTAGGCGAAGGCGGCGAGCCGAATTGAAGGATAGGGCGTAACGCCGGCGACGGGGGAGGAAGCGGTGAGGTACGGGATATTAGTGGGGCTTGTCGCTACCGCCCTGTCGGCGCCGGCCGCCACCGGCGCGGCGCAGACCATTACGGTCGGGACCACCAATTCGACCAGCGACGCGCCAATCTTAATCGCCGACCGCAAAGGCTATTTCGGCGCCGAGGGGCTCGACGTCCGGGTAGTGACGTTCCGCTCGGCGTCCGACATGGTGGCGCCGCTTGGCGCCGGTCAGATCCAGGCGGGCGCCGGTTCGGCGTCGGCCGGGCTCTACAACGCCGTCGCGCGCGGCATCAAGATCAGGATCGTGGCCGACAAGGCGTCGTCGCCGCCGGGCTATGGCGGCACGAAGATCCTGGTTCGCCGCGACCATGTGGAGAGCGGACGTTACCGCGACATCAGGGATCTCAAGGGCCTGCGGTTTGCCATGAACGCCCCCGGCGTGAGCAATACGTCTACGCTCAATACTCTGCTGAATTCGGTCGGGCTGCGATATGCGGACGTGGAGACCGTCGACCTGCCATTTCCCGACCACGTGGTGGCACTCAAGAACAAGTCGGTCGATGCGGCGGCCTCGGTCGAGCCGGCTCCAGCCATCGCGATCCGCAATGGCGACGCGGTGCTGGTGAGGTCGGACGACGAGATTCTGCCGTATCACCAGATCGCCGTGCTGCTCTACGCCGAAGACTTTGCGCTGCGGCGCGCCGACGCCGCGCGGCGCTTCATGCGCGCTTACGTGCGTGCCGTGCGATTCTACAACGGCGCCTTGCAGAACGGCCGGCTCGACGGACCGAACGCCGAGGAGGTGATTGCGATCCTCTCGGACGCGACGCCAATCAAGAGCCGCGACATCTACAAGGCGATCACGCCGACCGGAATGAACCCGGACGGCAGAGTCAATCGAGCGAGCCTCGCCTATGATCTTGCCTTCTATGCCGGGCAGGGCCTGATAAAAGGCCACGTCGACCTCGACGCCGTTCTCGACGATTCTTTCGTCGAGGCGGCGCTCAACGAACTCGGACCCTACCGCCCCTAGAGCGTGAGCCGAAAAGTGAAGTCATCGATGCGCGCGCGTACCGCCATGTACAACGCCAATGCGCTGAAGATCGGGTTGTTCGGTGCCAATTGCTCGTCAGGCCGATCGGCCACCATGGTGCCGGAGCGATGGTCGGGAAGCTGGCCGGACTGCCTGCGCCTCGCCCTCATGGCGGACGAGGCCGGCATCGATTTCATGCTGCCGATCGCGCGGTGGAAGGGCTATGGCGGCGCCTCTGATTTCCACGGCGCAACGCTTGAGACCATCACCTGGGCGAGTGGTCTTTTGGCGGCGACGAAGCGCATGACCGTATTCGGCACCGTCCATGCGCCGCTGTTCCATCCGCTGATCGCTGCCAAGGCCCTTGTCACCGCCGACCACATCGGCGAAGGCCGTCTCGGTGTCAATCTTGTGGTGGGGTGGAACGAGGGCGAGTTCGAGATGTTCGGCGTCGAACAACGCGAGCACGACACGCGCTACGACTTCGCCCAGGAATGGCTCGATGCCGTCAAGCGCGCATGGACCGAACCGGGCGATTTCGACGTCGAGGGCCGCTTCCTGACGCTGCGCAAGGTTCGGGCATTCCCGAAGCCGTTCGGCGACACCCTGCCGGTGCTGATGAACGCGGGCTCATCGAAGGTCGGGGAGGCCTTCGCGCTACGCAACTGCGATGCGTTTTTCACCGCGACCGCCGGTTCCCGGACTTCGTTCGAAGGCAACACCAAACGGGTCGCGGATGTCAAAGCCAAAGCGCGCGCCTTCGACCGCGATATCGAGGTCTATACGGTCGGTCAGGTGATCTGTCGCGCGAGCCAGCAAGAGGCGGAGGACTACTACCGCCACGCTACCGTCGAGAACGCCGATTGGGGCGCGGTCGAGAGCATGATGGCGCTGCGCAATATCACGCCGCAGACGGTGTCCGCCGACGAATATGCCGCGAAGCGCCAGTATTTCGCGTCGAGCGCAATCGGCGGTTATCCGTTCGTCGGGACGCCTGACCGGGTGGCGCAGGAACTGGCCGACCTCAGTACGGCGGGCCTGCGCGGCATCGCGGTCTCATTCGTCGACTATCTCGGCGAACTGCCGTTCTTTTGCGCCGAAGTGCTGCCACGGCTTGTGCATCTTGGCGTGCGGGCGCAGCATTGATGCACCGGCCATAGAGCCGATGACAAAAAGGGGAGGCGCGAGTGATGGAGCAGGACTGGAATCGGCGGGCGGTTTTGGCGGCGGTCGCGGGCGCGGCGACCTCCGCCGGGTCGAGCACGCCGACGCAGGCGCAGGTCGCGGTGCCGTGGTCGGTCGGCACGGAGCTGCCGACCACCAAGGCGCCGCCCAATGCGGCCGACTGTCATCATCACATCTACAGCTCGCGCTTCAAGGTCGATCCCAATTCGACGTTGCGGCCGGGCGACGCCTCGGTCGCCGATTATCATCTGCTCCAGAAGCGGATCGGCACGTCGCGCAACGTCGTGGTGCAGCCCTCGACCTACGGGATTTTCAATGACGGCCTCGTCGAAGCGCTGGGCGAATTCGGGCCCTCCGCGCGTGGCGTCGCTGTGGTCAACGCCGGCGTGACCGATGCCGAACTCAAGCGGCTTGACGGCGCGCGGGTGCGCGGCATCCGCTTCAATCTCGGCAACGCGGGCGGCGCCACCAGCATGGACATGCTGGAGCCACTCGCAAAGCGCATCGCTCCGATGGGATGGCACGTGCAGTTTAACATGTCGGCCGACATGACGCTTGCCGCCAAGGACGTGCTCGACCGGCTGCCCTGCCAGATCGTGTTCGATCATCTCGCCCATATGCCGGAGCCGATCGGCATTGGCCACCCGGCATTTGCAGTGGTGGTCGACCTCCTGCAAAAGGGCAAGGCCTGGGTCAAGCTGTCCGGCGCCTATGCGGATACCAAGATCGGCCCGCCGACCTATGCGGACTCGACCGCGGTCGCGCTGGCCTATGTGAAGGCGGCGCCGGAGCGGCTGGTGTGGGGGAGCGACTGGCCGCACCCGTCGGAAAAGGACAACGCCAAGCCCGACGACGCGATCCTGTTCGATCTCCTGGCGCAATGGGCGCCGGTCGAAGCCGTGCGCAAACGCATTCTGGTCGACAATCCCACGATGCTTTACGGTTTTTCCTGATGCCGCCTACCCGGCCGCTCAGCCTCCGACATGAACGAGGCGGCCGTGGCCGCCTCGTTTTGCGCGTAGGACGCTGTCCGGTGCCGGGATCAGAGTCGGACCCATAGGCCCGGATGCCACACCCAGCGCCCGCCCTCGAAGACGTGATGGCCCTTGACCCACACGTGCCCTGCCGACGGCCGCACTGGCACGACTTCGACAATCTCGGCCGGCATGGCAGCCACGACGCCGCGAATGTGGTGGCCGGGAATCCATACCCAGGCGAGGCCGCGCCATGCCCAGTGCCCAGGAACCCAATTGTACCCGGCCCCCGGGGGCGCCGGAATGATTTCGACCTTCGGCGCCGGCATCGCACCCCGCTCGATGACGACGACCGGCTGGGCAAGCGCTATGCCGGCCCCGAGGCCGAGCAGCAGCGCGACGGCGGATGCCGTCCGGACGAAACTGCGCGACGACTTTTGCATGGTGGATGCTCCTTTTCGATGATGTAGGGAGATATTTGAGAACGTATCGTCGTGATGATAGTCAGCCCCAACCCAACGTCCGCTGACAGCGCTGTTTATCCGGCGTTCAGCTGTCAGATCAATGACGAGATGTACGGCGCCGGCCAAACTTTTGACGCTTTTCGATTCCGCTTTCGAATCGCTTTTTTCGCGTTGCGGCGCTTCTCGGGCGGCCGCGTCCGGTCGTCGCGACTTGCGCGACCGATCGTGTGATATAAGCGAGCGAACAAGTCCACGAAGCAAGAGATGCCTTATGGTCGTCATGCTCCGGTTTGTGATGCTCGCCTTGGTCGCGGCCGCCGCGATCCTGCCCGCTTCCGAGGCACCGGCGCAGGACTATCCGACGCGGCTCGTCCACGTCATCGCGCCCTACGGGCCGGGCGGCCCGTCGGACGTCTATTCGCGGATTGTGGCGCAGAAACTGTCCGAGGCGCTCAAGCAATCCTTCGTGGTCGAGAATCGTCCGGGCGCCAGCACCATGATCGGCACCGATGCGGTCGCCAAGGCGCCGCCCGACGGCTACACGCTGCTGATCATTTCCCAGACCCACGCCACCAACGAATCCCTCGTTGCCAACAAAAACTTCCAGCTGATGCGCGACTTCACCCCGGTGGCGCCGATCTATTCCGGCGATCTCGTGATGGTGGTGCACAAGTCGGTACCGGTGAAATCTCTCAAGGAATTCATCGCACTCGCCAAAGCCAAGCCCGGCAGCCTCAATTACGCGTCATCCGGCACCGGCTCGCAGTATCATCTCGCCGGCGAGCTCTTCAAAACCATGTCCGGGACCGACATCGTGCACGTGCCGTACAAAAGCAGTTCCGGCGCCCGCAACGACATTCTCGGCGGCCAGGTGCAGATGATGTTCGATACCATCGCCACCATGTCGCCCAACGTGGAGGCCGGACTGGTGCGCGCCTTGGGCACTACCGGCGCGGAGCGCTCGCCGATCATGCCCGACGTCCCGACCATCGCAGAGGCCGGCGTGCCGGGCTTTACCGCATCCGGCTGGGTTGGCATCGTGGCGCCCGCCGCGACACCGAAGCCGATCGTCGATCTCCTCAACCGGGAGATCAACAAGGCCCTGACCTCGGCCGAGATCAAGGAGTCCTGGGGCAAGCAGGGCGTAACCCCGATGGCGATGACGGCAATCGAGTTCGGCGCCTTTATCAAAGCAGAAATCGAAAAATACGCGACGGTCGTCCAGACCGCCGGCATCAAGATCAACTGACCGATCGCCGCGGAGCGTGGTCCCCGACGCTTTCAATCAGCCGCATGAGCGGGGGGTTACCGGTGATGCCGGTCGCCGGTAACCATTGAGCCACGGTGGCGCCGGCGGACGCATACGGCCGGAATGAGCCTTGCGTCTCCGGCGCCACTACCTTCAGATGGCGGACGGCCCCGGCGGCCTTGGGATGTCCCGGCCGACGAGGGCATGACGATGGCGCGCGCCCGTATGCCGCACGCAAGGTTTACTCTGGATAGCCGGCATGGATGGCTTTGGGCTTTATGATCGAGAGGACCGCTTCGACCCCTTTACGGTCGTCCTGTTCAAGGCGCTGCAAGTTGTTGCCTTCCTGTTTTTCATCGCGCTGCTTGCCATGAAGCCGGAGCCGGACCCGGGAAAGATCGAAAAGAAAGCCGAGTTCATCATCACGATGACTTGGCCCAACCAGCACCCCGACGACGTCGACCTTTATGTGCAGGACCCGGCCGGCAAGCTCGTCTGGTATAATCAGCGGGACCAGGGCCTCATGGTGCTCGAACGCGATGACCGCGGCGACACCAATGACTTCGCCTACGTCAATTCGAAGAAAATTCCGCTGCCGATCCGCGAGGAGTTGGTTAGCATCCGCGGCGTGATGGCGGGCGAATATACCGTCAACATCCACCTCTACCACCACATTGCCCACGATCCGGTGCCGGTCTCAGTGAAGATCGAAAAGCTCAATCCGAGCGTCCAGGTCGTCGATTACAAGACAATTTTCCTCGACCACACGGACGAGGAGAAAACCGCGCTGCGCTTCACCCTCGGGGAAGACGGCAGTGTGGTCCGCACCAACGAGGCCGCAAAGTCGCTTATCGACACCATTGCGTGGAAGAAGACCTTCCGGGACATGCGACGATAGCGGTTGAGCGATGCCGCGCCGAATGCAGTGTCACGCCGCATCGATCCCGTGGCATAGCCCCAATGCGGCCATAAAGACGGCAAGAGTCGGCGGTACAACAGTCCCAGCGCAAGCGTCGTCTATTGGTGCGGATGAATGATCGATTTACCGATCCTTCATGAAGGAACAGCACATAATGGATTGACGTTGTCGACGCGTATTGACCCGACCGATCGTACCGTCAGGTAGGTCCCGTGCCGCGATTAGCGCTCCTCGCTGCGTTGTTCGTCGTCCTGGCCCCCGGAGCCCGGGCCGGCGATGCGCCGTCGAATACCTTGATCGGCGCCGCCGATCTCGCGCTCATCGACCGGGTGACCTGGGGCTTGAATGGCTCGAGCGTCGCCGATTTCGTGAAGCTTGGGCGCGACCGCTGGCTTGAGGGTCAGTTGCGCCCGGCCGCCAAGGACCGGCTGCCGCCTGCCGGCCAGGCGATGATCGCGGCATTAACCATCTCGACCCAGCCGGGCGCGGAAGTCGCCATGGTACTGGCGGCGCAATCCCGCGCCGCCAATCAGATCCAGGATGTCGAGCAGAAAAAGGCAGCCCAAGGGGCCTACCAGCAGGCCATGAACGATGTTGCCCGGCAGGCGGCAACGCGCAGCCTGCTGCGCGACCTTTATTCCGTCGATCAACTGCGCGAGAAAATGACGTGGTTCTGGTTCAACCATTTCAACGTGCATCAAAACAAGGCGGATATCCGCTCGACCATCGGGGATTATGAGGAACGCGCCATCAGATCCCATGCCCTGGGCCGGTTTCGCGACCTCCTGGTGGCGACCGCGACCCACCCGGCCATGCTGCGGTATCTCGACAACGCCGAGAATGCGCGCGGACACCTCAACGAGAACTATGCGCGCGAGATCATGGAACTGCATACCATGGGGGTCGGCTCCGGCTACTCCCAGGAGGACGTGCAGGAACTGGCCCGTATCCTGACCGGCGTCGGCGTCAACTTCCAGCCGCAGGAACCGAAACTGCCCGCCGGCGCGCAAGCGGACTACATCCGCGACGGCGCGTTCGAATTCAATCCCGGCCGCCATGACTACAGCGTCAAGCGATTCCGCGGCCAGACGATCGAGGGACACGGGTTCGCCGAAGTTGCCCAGGCGCTCGACATCCTGGCCCGCGAGCCCGCGACCGCAACCCACATCTCCCGGCAGATCGCGACCTTCTTCGTCGCCGACAATCCGCCCGAGCCTTTGGTGCAGCGCATGGCGCAGACGTTCCAGAAGTCTGACGGTGACATCGCGAGCGTCCTCCAAATTCTGTTCCGGTCGAGCGAACTCACCGCCGCACCCAAGTCTAGAATCAAGGACCCGATGCAGTTCGTGCTGTCGGCGGTGCGGCTAGCCTACGACACCAAGGTGGTCCTCAACCCGGCGCCGATCCAGGGATGGCTCGGCCGGCTTGCCGAGGGGCTTTATACTCACGATACGCCCGACGGTTATCCGATGACGTCGGCGTCATGGAGCGGGCCCGGACAGATCGCCATGCGGTTCGAGATCGCCCGGCAGATCGGCTCGAATTCCGCCGGTTTGTTCAAGCCGATAGGCCCCGATGCGGTCGATCACCCGGGGTTTCCGCAGATTCAGAATGCGCTCTATTACAACGTGCTGCAGCGGACGCTGAGCGCTTCCACCCGCGCGGCCCTTGATGAAGCGGTCTCGCCGCAGGATTGGAACACTTTGTTCCTGTCATCGCCGGAATTCATGCGTTAGCTCCGGACGTGGAGCCAGCGTCCGCAAGGTGCATCAAGGAAGCCGACAGCGGCATCGAATTACGGTTCGCGGAACGCGCTCGAAGGAGAACAAAGATGCATCGTCGCGAACTTCTTAAGGGCATTGCCGCCACGGTGCCGATGACGGTCGCCGGGCGGGTATGGGCCGCCCCGAAGGCCGACATGCGGTGTCTCGTGGTGTTCCTGCGTGGTGCCTATGACGCCGCCAATGTGGTGATCCCGGTATCGAGCGACTTCTATTACGAATCGCGCCCAACGATCGCGGTTGCGCGTCCGGGCTCGAACGCGACCGATGCGGCTTTGCCACTCACCGCCGAGTGGGGCCTGCATCCGGCATTGAAGGATTCGATCCTGCCGCTGTGGCAGAAGAAGGAAATCGCCTTCATCCCGTTCGCCGGCACCGACGATCTCACCCGCAGCCATTTCGAGACCCAGGACACGATCGAACTGGGGCAGCCGGCGCACGGTTCGCGCAACTACAATTCCGGGTTCATGGCGCGGCTCGCCACGGTGCTAACCCGGACGCGGCCGATCGCCTATACGGACCAGTTGCCGCTGGTGTTCCGGGGCAGCGCCTCGATTCCGAACATCGGCATCAGTTCTGTCGGCAAGCCGGGCGTTGACGATCGCCAGGCGAAGCTCATCGAAAGCATGTACGCCCATGATGCCCTGGCGGGCGCGGTCTCCGAGGGTTTCCGGGTCCGCGACGAGGTCTATCGCTCGGTATCGACCGAAATGGCGGCGGCCGACCGCGGCGCCGTTTCGGCCAAGGGCTTCGAATTGTCGGCGCGGCGGATCGGGCGCCTGATGAAGGACCAGTTCAATCTCGGCTTTGTCGACGTCGGCGGCTGGGACACCCATGTGGGGCAAGGCGGCGGAACCGGGTATCTGGCGGGTCGGCTCGGCGAACTCGGCCGCGCGCTCGCTGGCTTCTCCCAAGAGCTTGGGCCTGAGGCGTGGAAGGAGACTGTCGTGGTCGTCATCTCCGAATTCGGCCGCACCTTCCACGAGAACGGCAACAAGGGCACCGATCACGGTCACGGCAGCGTCTACTGGGTGCTCGGCGGCGCCGTCAAAGGCGGCCGCATCGTCGGCGATCAGGTCAAGGTCGACCGTGCCTCGCTATTCCAGAACCGCGACTACCCGGTGCTCACTGACTATCGCGCCCTGTTCGGCGGCCTGTTCCAGCGCGCCTACGGGATCGACCAGAAGCTGCTGCAACAAGTGTTCCCGGGCGTCACCCCAAAGGACCTTGCGCTCGCCTAGCGAGTTTCTCCAGGCTGTGGCGTGCGGCGTTACCCGTTCGTGATTGCCTTCCAGTTGCCCGCGAGATGCTCCGCGGTGCGCCACGCCAGCGCCTGTGCCGTCAGCGTCGGATTATGGGCGCCGCTCGTGCCCATAACCGATGCTCCGACGATGCCGAGGTTCGGCACCTCGTGGGAAAATCCCCAGCGGTCGACTACGTTGGTCTCGCGGTTGTCGCCCATGCGGGTGCCGCCATAAGCGTGGGTCGACGGACCCATGATGCCGGTCGGTCCTTTCTCCACCGCGATGGCGCCGGCCTCCATGAACCACTGCGCCATCTTGTCCTGGATGAAGGCGCCCATGCGCTTCTCGTTGTCCTTGTGATCGGCCGTGATGCGGATCACCGGAAAGCCCATCGGGTCTTTCACGATCGGGATCGAGGTCGAGATAATTGTCTTCATAGGGCAATGTCGTCTTCTGCAGATAGGCGACATTGAAGCGGTCAGCGTTCTCCTTGATGAAGGATTTCCACTCCGGCGCCCCAGGTCGGTGCCCTGCCGTATGTCGACATGCTGGCAGCGCCGATCGGGCGGCGGTCCGAATAGACCCACAAGATTGCCGCCGCCGATGAAGTCGAGGCCGGCAGTGATCGAAATTGTCGTCCGCCCAATTGTCGACCGCGACGCCCTGGGCCGGCAGGCCGTACCAGTTGTTGAGGTCGAACGGGAACAGCGCCGTCACCGGATTGCCGGTGTGGTGGCTGAAGTAATGCCGGCCGACCTGCCCGCCATTGTTGGCGAGCCCATTCGGGAATGCCGGCGATTTCGACTGCAGCAGCAGCCGCACGTTTTCGTACGTGTAGCTCGCGAGCAAGCACGACGTCGGCGGGCTGGAAATATTCGATGCCGCCTTTGACGTAGACGACGCCGGTGACCCGGCCGCTCGTGTCGTCGAAAGCAATGGTGGTGGCGACTGCCTGCGGCACCACATCGAGGCGTTTCGTCTCCATCGCCTTCGGGATGGTCGCGACCGCGGTCGAGTTCTTGGCGCTGACGTGGCAGCCGCCGCGGTTGCAGAAGCCGTGATATTGGCAGCCCGGCCGCTCATCATAGGTCGTCGAGTTGATCGCGGCCGGACCCGGGAACGGCGTGCCAGCCGATCTTGCGCGCCGCGCCGGCCATGCGGTCGGTGAATTCGGTGCCGCGCAGCGGCGGCATCGGGTAGTCGCGCTTGCGCGGGCCCTCGAAGATATTGCCGCGCGGATCGATGGCGCCGTCGATGTTGCCGGCCTGGCCCGGACACGCCGACCTCGTGCTCGACCTTGTCGTAATAGGGCTCGAGCTCTTCCAGCCCGAACGGCCAGTCCTCGACGGTCGAACCCTTGGGCATGCGCGCGGCGCCGTAGCGCCGCGTCGTCTCGCTCACCACTTTGAAGTCCCACGGATTGAGCCGCCAGCTCTGCGCCCAGTAGTGCAGCGAGGTGCCGCCGACCGCGTTCATCATCGGATGGATCGGGAGCCGCGGCGAATAGGGCGCCGAAGCGTTGGGCCGATGGGTCGGAATTTCGTTGTTCGCCTTCTGCACCGCCTGCGGCCAGCCACGGAAATTGTTGCGCAGCTCGTCGGGAGCAAAATCGCGCGGCGTGAGCCAGGAGCCGGCTTCGAGCCCGACCACGCTCAAGCCCGGCGCGCGCCAGCGGCAGCGCGGCGACGCCGCCGACCGCCCCGAGACCGATGATGACGACGTCGGCCTTCTTAAGGTCGATGGCCATGGGCGCCGCCTTTCATGGTGAACATCGCATCGTCATAGGCCGACTTGCGGACCGGCCGGGCGCCTTCGAGGCGTTGCTCGTCCTCGCCGACCGCCATGCGGATGCCGGGATAGCCGATCATGTCCCAGCCGACGAAATTGGCGTTGCCGCCGTAATAGGGATCGCAGAACGTGCCCTGGATCGTGTGCGCTCGCGCACGAGCTTGAAGAAAGTCGCCGCATTCGGCACGAAGCCGGTGGCGACGTTGTTTTCCATGTCGGTCAGCACGCGTATCCTGGTCCGCGGCCGAGAGGCGCGCGAATAGCGGCGCCCTTGGTCGATTGCGCATAGGCGTCGATGGCGGTGAGGCCGGCCGCATAGGCGTCGCGCGAGGTTCGCAGCGGACCGGTGAGGGCGCGATCGATGTAATGGGCGGCGCGCGCCTCGGCGGCGCCGGGCCCATTCTCGTCGCTCGGGATCAGGCGGGCAACGATCGCCTCCAGCGTGTCGGCTTCGGCCGCCGTCAGGGTTTCGAGCGCTTCAAGTTGCTGGGGCTCTTGCGGCGTGGCGCGCGGTTGCGCCGCCGCGTCCGTGCCTTGCACCAGCGGAGCGCCGGCGATCGCGGCCGCAGCGCCCGCCACTCCAACCTGTTTGAAAAGATTGCGCCGCGACACGTCGCGCGGCGTGTCTTTTCTGCTTCGCTCGCCATGTTTTCCTCCCCGGACGGCTGTGTGCTGACCCAAGGCTGCACTTTTGAAATCGCATCGGCAAGACAGGATCGGCTACAGGATCGGCTACAGATGGGGTCGGCGACGGGTTCGGCAGCGCCCGCCGTTCCACGGCCGCCGGCGTTACGGCGCCTTGCGCAGCGGATTTGCCGCCGGCTTGTCGAGACCCAACGCACCCGGGAGGTCGGCCACGACCCGCGCAACCACCTCGCCCCAGTCCCCTGGAGTCGCTTGACGGTAGAGGCGGGCGGTCGGGTACCAGGACGTGGTGTTACGGCCGAGCAGCCAGCGCCAATCGGGTGTGTAAGGCAGCAGGACGAGCACCGGCTTCGCCAGCGCGCCGGCAAGATGCGCAACGCTGGTATCGACCGAGACGACGAGATCAAGGCGCGCCAGCAGCGCTGCCGTGTCGGCGAAATCCTTGATCGCGTCGGTCGGATCGATGATGTTATCGCGGCTCGTGAGCAGGGCTTCGTCGCCGGTGCGAAGGTCTTTCTGCAGCCGCACGAACGTTGCCTCAAACCGCAGCAGCGGCAACAAGGTCGCAAGCGCAATCGACCGCTTGCGATCGCCGGCCTGGCTCGGATCCCCCGCCCATGCAATGCCTACGCGCGGCCGCTTTTTTGCCCCGAGCCGCATCTCCCAGGTCATCAGGGCCTCGGTCGCGGCCCGCAGATATGGTGTTCCTGACGGAATCGATTCGAGCTTGGTGCCGAACGCAAGCGGCAGGCTCATCAGCGGGCAATGGAGATCGAAGGGCGGCAACGTCTCGCCCTCGCATACGATCTGCGTGACACCGACAAGGCCTGCCATCAGCCGTCGCAACGGCTCCGGCACCTCCAGGATCACGCGGGCGCCTCGCCCCGCCACAAGCGGCACATAACGGCAGAACTGGATGATGTCGCTCAGCCGCTCTTCGCCGTGGAGGAGGATGGTCTTGTCGTAGAGTGAATCGAGGCCGTCCCATTTCGGCTGCGCGAAGCGACGGGGCGGCCGAACGGCCGGTCCCCGCCTCAGTCGCCATTCCAGCTTCGCCCAGCCGCGAGCGAAATCGCCGCTCAAGAGCCGCGTCTCTGCTTCTTCGCAATGGATTTCGGCATTATCCGGCGCCAGTGCCTGCGCTTTCGCGAATGCCGCCAGGGCGTCGGGAAAGCGCCTGAGTTCGGTGAGGACGAGGCCGCGGTTGTCGTGTGCTTCGACCAATTCCGGTTGGGTCGCCAGCGCCTTGTCACAGCTCGCGAGCGCCTCCTCGAAGCGGCCGAGTTCGCGCAGTGCGGACGCGCGGTCGTTGAGCGCGACGGCATCGTCCGGCCTGACGGCGAGCGCCTTGTCGAAGCTCGCCAGCGCCTCCACGAACCGGCCGAGTTCGACCAGCGTGACGGCGCGATTGTAGTGCGCATCCGCATAGTCGGGCTGCAACCTTATGGCCGCATCGAAGCCGACGAGCGCCTCATCGTGGCGCTTTGTGTCGTGCAAGGCGAGGCCGCGGTTGTTATGCGCCTCCGCATAATTGGGATTGATGGCAAGCGCCTTGTCGTAGCTCGCGAGCGCTTCGTCGATGCGCCGCAGATCCTGCAGGACGACGCCACGATTGTGGTGTCCTTCGGCATAGTCCGGGCGGATCGCCAGCGTCCTGTCGTAGCTTGCGAGCGTCTCGTCGCGGCGGCCGCGGCGATAATGGACCGCGGCGATCAGCCGGCTGGCATCGAAGTTTTGGGAATCTCTTTGCAAAATCGCGGTGCAAAGACGCTCCGCCTCGACGAACTGCGCCGCCTGATATGCCGCCATCGCCTGCTTGAACAGATCGGCCGGAGTGAGCGCGTCCGTCGCCATGGAGAGCCTGTTGCCGTTCCCCTGCGCTGAAGTCCCGCCCGCCAAGGATACGGCCTGGAGGCGCCGGTTGCCAGCCATCCCGACTTCGCGGCCGTCACTCTGGCGGGGTTCCCCGCGGCCGGCCGGACTGCCGCTTAGTCAATTACTCGCTGGCCGCCACCTGTCGGCTACTTCGACGCGACCTTGGCCGCGGTCCGTTTCCGCCCGGGCTTGGCGGCACGGGGCACATGCTTCCCGCGATGGCTTTCGACGTGGTGGATCACCTTCTCGACCGCCTTGCGCACCGCCACTTTGCCGCGCGCCGGCGGCAAATGGCCCTTCTCGACCGCCGCCATCATACGGCGCAGCAGATCGAAATCGTGCTCGTCGCGATAAGGCTTGGTGTCGAGATCGGCCGGCACCTTTGACAGCTTCTCGTCGCCGTCGCGCTTGACGTTCTTCTGCATGAAGCGATCGTAAGCGCGCCATGAGATGCCGGCGGCGCGCACCGCCGCCTGCTCGGCGCGCGTCGCGATCTGGTGGGCGTGCAGGTAGTGCAGGCCGAGCTGGTCGATCAGGGTCTTCTCGACTTCCTCATGCAGCATCAGAAACCGATCGGTTTCGATCGTGCGGCCGCGAAACTTGAACGATGTCGGCATGTGGCGGTCGATATAAATGGTCTTGCCGTCGAGGCTGTAGCCGGCCAGATACGGAATGTCGTGCTTGCGGTCGAAATTCTTGACCCGCCGCACGACCGCGTCGAGCGCGCGATCCATCATCAGGCTCGACACGTACCACTCCGGCATGCGGAGCTTCTTGTGCGGGGCTTCCGGGTGGCAAAAGTGCAGGGGCATGAGGGTCCTCCGGTGGGTGAAATGCCACCGAAGCGTAGCCCGGATGCGCGGCGAACGAAATCGCGGTTGTGACGGCCGCCTCAGGCCGGCACGGTGGCCTCGCTGGCGCGCTTTATCAGTTGCGGCATCGCCAGGATCGGCGGCAGCTTCAGGTTACGTCCCGCCTCCTGAAGCGCTTCGACCAGTCCCTTGTAGGGCGCAAGTCGCAGATACTGATCGGCCAATATCGCCACCGTCCGGCGATTGCCGTGGTCGGTGGCGTAAAGCTCGATCCCGTCCAGCGAACCGGACACCTGCAGCGCCGTCAAGGCGGGGACGAGGCAAACACCGAACCCGACGCGCACCAGTTCGAGCGCCACGTCATAGGTGCGGCAATGCGCGACGATGCGATGCGACGGCAGCACGCGCTGGTACCATTGCTGAACCCGCAGCGTGTGCTGCGTTCCGAAATTGAATTGGATGCAGCTGTTGAGGATGAGCGCGGTGTTTTCCGGCGCCGCGTCGATGTCCTTGATGGCACCGAGACGGATCGCCTTCGGAACCGCAAACACATAAGGGTCCTCGAACACCGGGACCTGGCGGAAGCCGACGCTGGATTCGGCGACCGAATCCGCGGCGATCAGACCGATATCGGCCTGGCGCGAATACAGCATATCGATCACCTCGCCGGGCGCGGCCTCGTGGATGTCGACTTCGAGGCCGGCCCGGGTGCCGCCGCAGCGCTTGAGCGCGTCCGGCAGCAGCGCCTTGACCACCGAGTTGAGGCCCGCGATGCGGATGATGGAGCGCTTTCCGGATGTGTATTCGCGCAGGCCCGCCTCCGCTTCGGTGACCTCCTTGACGATGCTTTGCGCGTGGCGAAGCAGCACGCGTCCGGCGTCGGTCAGCTCCATGCGATTGCGCGCGCGATCGAACAATCGGGTGCCGACGCTCTCCTCCAGCCGCGCCAGTTGCTGGGATAGCGAAGGCTGCGCGAGATCGAGCTGCTTGCTGGCGCGGGTCAACGTCGCGGACTGTGCGACGGCAAGGAAGATTCGAAGTTGATGAAGTGTCATGGCGCGGTCGACTTTTCATGCGTCCAAGCGGCGCAAGTTTGCGGGCGCGGGAGCACCGTCCGCTTCGAGCCGCGGCACAATAGCGGGATTGTCAGAGCCGCGCGAGACGTAACGCCGACTGACCACGCAACACTATTAACTATTGCAATAATAGCTATAGAGCTTTGCTTTGTTCATGCACCGCAATGCTATCGTGTATTGCAATGCTACATATAGGGCGTCGCCTCATTTACAATATTTTGGAGATCGGGCTAGATCACGCAGCTTCACATCGTCGCCCGCAGTGGGCGCACAAGGAGGAAAGCATGGCCTGGACTACTCCGACTCTCGTCGAAATCTGCATCGGTCTCGAGATCAACGGCTATCTGCCGGCCGAGTTCTGATTGCTTTTTCGGACCGTTGCGGTCCGACACAGGAATCCTCGGATTCTGGAAAGGAATGACGCCTCATGGGGCGTCTTTCCGCTTTAGTGCTGGGCTCAGCGGCCGGCGGGGGCTATCCGCAGTGGAATTGTGGCTGCGAGGTTTGTTGCCTCGCATGGGCCGGCGACCCACGGGTCAAGCCGCGCACCCAGGCGAGCATTGCGGTGACGTGCGGGACCGTTGTTGACGGGATTGCGGACTCGGCCAGCGTCCCCTTCACTCTCATCAACGCGTCTCCTGATTTGCGGCAGCAAATTCTCGCGACGCCTGCGTTGCAGCCGTGCGGATTGCGCATGAGCCCCATCGCGGCGGTGGTGTTGACCGGCGCCGAAATCGACCAGACCGCCGGTCTGCTGACGTTGCGCGAACGCGGACCCTTCAGGCTCTACGGCACTGCCGCAACGCTTGCCACGCTCGCGGACAATTCCATCTTCAGCGCGCTCGCCGCCGACATGGTGCCGCGCCTTGCAATTCGTCCCGAGACACCGTTTGGGTTACCAGGCGGGATCGAAGCCGAGCTATTTTTGGTGCCCGGTAAGGCGCCGCTTTATCTCGAAGGTGACAACCCGGCTCTCGAAGCGGAGACCGAAGCCAATGTGGGTATCGAGCTGCGCGCATCCGGCGCGCGCCTCGTCTTTATTCCGGGCGCCGCGAAGGTTACCCCGACGATTGCGGCGCGTATCGCCAACGCCGACGCGGTATTGTTCGATGGCACCTTGTTTACCGATGATGAGATGGTCGCGGCTGGCCTCGGGACGAAGACCGGTCGCCGCATGGGACACATGCCGGTCAGCGGCCGCGATGGCACGTTAGCGGAGCTCAGGGGACTCGGCCGGCGGCGCATCCTGATCCACATCAACAATACCAATCCGATCCTGATCGAAGGTTCGCCGCAGCGCCGAGAGGTCGAGGCGGCGGGTTTCGAAATCGCCGAGGACGGAATGAGGATCGAGCTATGACGACATTGCTGACGCCTGACGAGTTGGAAGCCAAGCTGCGCGACATCGGGGCGCGGCGCTATCACCGCCTGCACCCATTCCATCACTTGCTTCACGGCGGCAAGTGCACCAAGGGCCAGGTCCAGGCCTGGGCCCTCAATCGCTACTACTACCAGGCGATGATCCCGCTGAAGGACGCCAGCCTGATCGCGCGGTGCCTCGATCAGGATGTCAGGCGCGAGTGGCGCAGCCGTCTCGTCGACCACGATGGCGTCGCGCCAGGCGAGGGCGGCATTGCGCGCTGGCTCAAGCTCACGGACGGGCTCGGGCTCGACCGCGATTACGTGACCTCGCTCCAGGGCCTGCTGCCGGCGACGCACTTTGCCGTCGAGGCCTATGTGCACTTCGTCGCCGAGAAGACGCTGCTCGAGGCGATTGCCTCGTCGCTGACCGAACTCTTCTCGCCCGCCATCATCGGCGAACGCATCGAGGGCATGCTCAAGCACTACGATTTCGTCACCACCGAGACGATGGCGTATTTTTCCGCCCGGCCGCCCCAGGCGCGGCGCGACAGCGACTTCGCGCTCGCCTACGTCAAGCAGAACGCGAAGACGCCGGAGCAGCAGGCGCTGGTGCTGAAGGCGCTCGAATTCAAGTGCGACGTGTTGTGGGTGATGCTTGATGCGCTCCACTACGCTTACGTTTCGCCCAAGCACGTTTCGCCCGGCGCGTTCGCCCCGGCGGACTGAGCAACTCGGCTTGAATTCAACGCTGGAGATACCAACTCCGGTTGAACAGGAGACGCCCTCGTGAACGAATCCGCTGCGGCGCCATCGCTAACGCCGGACGCCCGTCCGCACCTGCCGCGCGGTGTGCGGCTCGTTCATAACGAGGCTCAGGGCGGCTGGGTGCTGCTCGCGCCCGAGCGCGTGTTCAAGGCCGATGCGATCGCCGCCGAAGTGGTTAAGCGCTGTACCGGCGAGGCGACGCTCGCCGCCATCGTGGACGATCTCGCCAGCACCTTCAACGCGCCACGCGAGCGCGTTCTCGCCGACGTCAGCGCGCTGCTGCAGGGCCTCGTCGACAAGAAACTCGTGGACTTGTGATGCTCCCCAACGGTCAAGCCGCTCTGCACAGCCCGCTCGGCCTGCTTGCCGAATTGACCCACCGCTGTCCGCTCGGTTGCCCGTATTGCTCGAACCCGATCGAGATGGACAAACGGGAAGACGAGCTCGACACCGCCACCTGGGCGCGCGTGTTCGTTGAAGCGGCCGGCCTCGGCGTCCTGCAGGTTCATCTCTCGGGCGGCGAGCCCGCGTCGCGGCGCGACCTCGTCGAGATCATGGCGGCCGCGCGCGAAGCCGGCCTTTATACCAACCTCATCACCTCGGGTGTCGGCGTCACCGAGAAGCGGCTCGCGGCGCTCGCCGACGCCGGCCTCGATCACGTGCAGATCTCGATCCAGGACAGCGACGCCAAGTCCGCCGACCGTATCGCCGGTTATCACGGCGCCTATGTGCGCAAGCGCGCGCTCGCCACCAATGTGATTGCCCTCAAGCTACCGCTCACCGCCAACATCGTCATCCATCGCGCCAATATCGACCGCGTCGACGAACTCGTCGGCATGGCGCTTGCCATGGGCGCGAAGCGGGTCGAGATCGCTCACGTGCAGTATTACGGCTGGGCGATTCCCAACCGCGCCACGCTGATGCCGACCCGTGAGCAGGTCGAACGCGCGGTCGGCCGGGTCGAGGCGCTGCGCCGCGAGCATCACGGCCGCATCGTGATCGACGCCGTGGTGCCGGATTATTACGCGCGATTTCCCAAGCCCTGCGTCGGCGGCTGGGGACGGCGTTCGCTCAACGTTACGCCGGCCGGCCGCGTGCTGCCCTGCCACGCCGCGGAATCGATCCCGGGGCTGGAATTCTGGTCCGTCAAAGACCATGCGCTGCGCGACATCTGGGAGAGCAGCCCCGCCTTCAATGCGTTTCGTGGCACCAGCTTCCTCCCCGAGCCGTGCCAAAGCTGCGAGCGCCGCGATCTCGATTTCGGCGGCTGCCGCTGCCAGGCCTTCGCGCTCACCGGCGACGCCAAGGCCACCGATCCGGTGTGCCACCTCTCGCCGCATCATCATCTGGTCGAGGAGCAGGCCGCGATCCGCGAGGATGCGGAGTATGTTTACCGCAGGCTGTGAAGTCCCTTTTGAACTAGCCAGATCCTTATTCGGCCGGCCAGTTCAATCCACCAAACTCTTGGCCCGCTCCTCCACCTTCACGGCTGGATGACGGTCGCACCAGCCGGTCGCGTCGCAATAAGCCTGCGCGACGCGATAGACCATCGCCTCGTCGAACCAGCGGCCGACGATCTGCATCGCGGTCGGCAGGCCTGCGGCCGTAAATCCGGTCGGCACCGCGATGGCCGGTGTGCCGGTGACGTTGAACGGCATGCGGCATTGCCGCTCGTAGGTTTTGGAAATCGTCTCGTCGTCGTCGATCCGGCACGGCATGTCGAGGCTCGAGAGCGTGATCACGGCGTCAAGGTCACGCATCGCGGCGGCGAACTCGGCGCACAGCGCGGTACGCAATTGCTGCGCCTTGACGTAGTCGACCGCCGCAATGAAGGCGCCGGGCAGCAGCTTGCGGCGGGTGATCGGCGCGTAATCCTCCGGGCGCTCCTGCAGGTCGCCCTCATGGACCGCATAGGCTTCGGCGATATGGATGGTGCGGCCGCATTCCGCATAGCGCTGCAGCGACGACAGCCGGATCGGCTTTACCTCGGCGCCGAGCCGCCGCAGCACGTCGATCGCGGACGCCATGGCGGCGCTCTGCTCCGGTACCGCGATCATGTCCTCGTCGTAGAAATGCGCGATGACGCCGATGCGCAATCCCCTGACGCCGGCATTGAGGTCGGCCGCGAATTGGACGGGTTCGCGCCCCGCGCTCGCCGGATCGGCTGCATCGTGCCCGGCGATCGCCTGCAGCATGATGGCGTTGTCCTCGACCGTACGGGTGAGCGGTCCGACATGGTCGAGCGAGAAGGCGAGCGGGAATACGCCGGCACGGCTCACCGTCCCGTACGTGGGTTTCATGCCGACGATGCCGCAGCAGGTCGCGGGATTGCGGACCGAACCGCCGGTGTCAGTGCCAAGTGCACCGGGCGCCGTCCCGATCGCTACCGCAACAGCAGAGCCGCTCGACGAGCCGCCGGGGTGAAGGTCGATGTTCCAAGGATTGCGGGCGGCGGGCCACGGCAGGTCCTCGGTCGGGCCGCCGGTCGCGAATTCGTGCAGCGCCAGCTTGCCGAGCAGCACGGCGCCGGCCTCGCGGAGCTTGACGATGGCAGTTGCGTCGGTCGCCGCCCGATGAGCGATGCGCAGCTTCGAGTGGCAGGTCGTCGCCATACCGGCGATGTCGAAAATATCCTTGCTGGCATAGGGCACGCCGTGCATCGGCCCGCGCCAGTCGCCCCGCATGATGGCGGCCTCTGCTGCTTTCGCCTGCGCGAGCGCGAGGTCCTGCATAACCGCGATGTAGGCGTGATAGGTCGGCTCGGTCGCGGCGATGCGCGCCAGAAGCGCGTTGGTGAATTCGACCGGCGAAAGCTTGCGAGCCCGGATCAGACGCGATGCTTCCGCGATTGTTAGCCAGGCGAGGTCGCTCATCGGGGTTCCCCGAACCGGGCCGGATCGAACCCGGAGGCGGGCTCGGTCAGCGGAGAAATATTCTCCGGCAGGGCACTCAGAGAGGTGGTCCCGCGCGTCACCGCCGCCTCGACCGCATCGGGAAACAGCGCATACGCGCGATCAAGGCCGCGCGACCGGGCGAGGGCCCGCACCCATTGCGCATCGGTGATGTCGGGCTTTTCGGTCATCCTCGTTCCTTTGGGAATATGGTCGCCCCAACGTCAGGCGACCTCGGTCAATATCTCGACCAGCCGTTCCGGCATGTCGACCATGACGTCGTGTCCGCACGGTACCCCATAGGTTCGCCAGCTGGGATCGGATTTCAGCTTTGCTAAATGGGCATCGAACATCGGTGCCGGGTAGGAAGTCGCGCGAATATAGGTTTTCTTCGCAACCTTATCGCGTGCTCCCGTCAGCGCAATCGGCTGCAGCGACACGAAGGTCGGCTGCTGGGTCAGCTTGCTGTCGACCCACGCCTGATCCTTCTCGTTCACCCCGAATGCCTTGGCGGGAGGGATCGGCCGGCCCACCTCGTTCCTCTCGGCGGCGGCGAGAGAGGTGGCACGCAAATCCGACGGCGTGAGATCGACGACTCTCTGGCCGTTTTCCGGCAGGAACGCGTCGAGGAAGACGATCGAGCTGATCGACGGCAGCGACCGTTCGGCCACTCCGGATATCACGAAGCCGGCATACGAGTGGCCGACCAGGACGACGTTGTTGAGGTTTTCCCATTTGATGACATTGACGACGTCGGTGATGTGGGTATCGAGTGTGATGAGCGCGCTCATGAGATGTGAGCGTTCGCAGAGTCCCGTGAGGGTGGGCGCATAAACCTTGTGGCCCTTCTTTTCGAGGAGATCGGCGACGCGGCGCCAGCACCATCCGCCATGCCAGCTGCCATGGACAAGGACAAAGGTTTTCGGGTTCGTCTGCGCTTGCGCAGACCCGACCAGGGTCGCGCTCGCAACGCTCGCACCCGCTACCATGCCCGACAGCACGCGGCGCCGATCCGGTGTGCGCTTTGCGTCGCCCGTCTTTACCGGTTTGGTCATGCCTTCCTCCAATGTTTGCTCCCTTACGGGCAAGCTATATCACTTGGGCGCGCGCGCGGAAGAGGCCTCGATGCGATTGACGGAATACACCACTTCGTCCTCCCTCGACATCATGTCACGGTACCGCCGCGACACCGGTTTCGCGGATGACGCGGCGGAACTTCTCGTTCTCGCGGACGAGGAAATTCCGAACATCGAGCGCCGGCGGCGGCTCGATGCCCTGCCCGGCCAGAATGCCGCGCAATTTCGGATCATCGAGGGGGTGCGCAACTTCCTGCTTCAGGAGTGCCGCAACGGAGCCCGGCGTTCCGCGCGGCGCCAGCAACATGGTCCAATTCGACAGTTCGAAATCCGCAACGCCGGCCTCGATGAATGTCGGCACCTCAGGGAACGCAGCCGAGCGCCGGTCGCCGGTCTGCGCCAGCGCCTTCACGGCTCCGGCATCATAGGCGGGCTTCGCGGCCGCAAGGCCTGGGAAGAACATGTCGAGATGGCCGCCCACGAGATCGCCTATGGCCTGGGCGCCGCCCTTGTAGGGAATGTGCCGGATATCGAGCTTCAACAGCTTGCTGAACCAGGCACCCGAGAGTTGGGATGGACTGCCGAGGCTGCCGCCGAACGTATATTTGCCCGGTGACCGGCGGATCTCGGCGATGAATTCGCCGAGGGTATTGGCCGGGACGTACTTTGCCGTCACCATGACCAATGGAAGCCAGCCGGTCACCGCGATCGGCTCGAAATCGTCGATGGCGTATTTCACCGTCCGCGACATCTGCGGCATCACCACGATCTCGGTGGCGTAGCTGAGGAGCAGCGTATAGCCGTCGGGCTCAGCGCGGGCGACCGAGGTCACCCCGATGGTGCCGCTGGCGCCTGGCCGGTTGATGATGACGAACGATTGACCAAGCCGGTCCTGCAGCCGCTGCGCCAGGATGCGCGCGGTCTGGTCGGTCGATCCGCCCGCCCCATAGGGCACCACGATTTCGACAGGCCGGGTTGGATAGGGCGCGGCGGTGGCAAGGGACGGAACCATCGCGGCCACGAGGGCGCATGAGATTTGCAAGGAGAGAGTCATGGCATTCGGCGGCGCCTCGTAAGAAGCATCAGCATAGCATGAAGGCGATGGGGAACGCTGCCATTCCGAGGCCGCCGCGGCCGCGCCGGCGGCGAGGGTTGCATCACCGACCGAAATCGGGAGGATGCCCCCGCGAGGGCAAAGCACACCATGAGCGAGCGGGAAGACCTTGGGTTGGCGTATCGGATTCTGGCTGCCCATGGCGTGGTCGACGCCTACGGGCATGTGAGCCTGCGCACCGCGAAGGATCCGAACCGCTATCTGCTCGCCCGCGCGATGGCGCCCGAACTCGTCACCGCCGACGACATCATCGAGTTCGATCTCGACAGCAATGCCGTCCATGAGCCGGGCGTTGCGCTTTATCTCGAACGCTACATCCACGGCGAAATCTTAAAGTCCCGGCCGGACGTCAACGCGGTGGTGCACAATCACTCGCCGTCTGTGATCCCGTTCGGGGTCACAACGGTGCCGCTGCGGCCGCTCTTCAATACCGGGGCCTTTGTCGGCGAAGGCGTCCCCACCTTCGAAATCCGGGATTTCCAGGAGAGCGGCGACATCATCGTCAAGACGCCTTATCTCGGGCTGTCGCTGGCGAAGACGCTTGGTACCAAGCCGGCGGCGCTGATGCGCGGACACGGTGCCGTGGTGGTAGGAGAAAGCCTGATGCTCGCCGTTGTCCGCAGCGTCTATCTGGAGCTGTCCGCGAAGCTGCAGATGCAGGCCATGCTGATCGCCGGCCCGAGCGGCAAGATCGTCTATCTTGATGAGCGCGAAGTGGCCGCGACCAGCGGTCGGCAGGCCTCCGCCGGTACCTGGAAGCGCACCTGGGACTTGTGGTGCATCAAAGCCCAGGCGCAGATCGACAGCGAGCAGAAGGCGAAGCGGCGGCGGAAGTGAAATTCAATCGGAGAAACCCATGAGCGATAAAATAGGCGATACAATAATCGTCGAACAGGACGGCGGCATCTTGCGCGTCACCGTCAACCGGCCCGACGCCGGCAATGCCATGACGGACGCCATGGCGTTGGAACTGACAGGCATCATCGCCGCAGCCCCTAAAACCTCGCGCATGGTGCTGCTGCGCGGAGCCGGCAAGGACTTCTGCGTTGGTCGCGAGGCACCGCCGCCGCCCGCCACTAGTCCGGAGGCGATGGAGCGGCGGCGTTTCTCCGACATCGTGTTTGACACCTACGGGGCGATTCGCGACTGCCCGATACCGGTGGTTTGCGTCGTGCAGGGCCGCGCGCTCGGCTTCGGCTGCGCGGTCGCCGGCGTCGCCGACATCACCATCGCGAGCGACAACGCGACCTTCCAGGTGCCGGAGATGCTGCACAACATCCTGCCCACCATGGTGGCGTCGGCGCTGGTCGACCGCACCAGCCGCAAGGCGCTCACCTATCTCATCTACTCAACCAAGGAGGTCAGCGCGGAACGTGCCTTGAGCTACGGCATCGTCAGCGACGTGGTACCGCGCGGCGAGCTCGAAGAGG
This sequence comes from uncultured Alphaproteobacteria bacterium, assembly GCA_963747835.1. Taxonomy (GTDB): domain Bacteria; phylum Pseudomonadota; class Alphaproteobacteria; order Rhizobiales; family Xanthobacteraceae; genus JAJPKK01. Next base: position 15,252 of record CAVVGO010000007.1, on the reverse strand, counting down.
CGGTCAAGACGCTGTGCGCCAACATCCTCCAAGCCCCCCCGGTTGCCACCGAAGGCGTCAAGGATTATCTGCGCCGCGCCATGACCATGGACGTGCCGTCGGCGGTCGACTACGCCCGCAATCTCCACGCGGTGGTCAATTCGTCGAGCGAAATCCGCAAGAAACGTTGAGCGGATTGGCCTATAACTGATCCGAGAGGTGAGCTCCATGCCGTTGTCGTCGCCGTCGTCAGCACAAGCGTCGTCGCAATCAAAAGCAACCGCATCGCCGTCGCAGGCCGATCTCGCCCACTCGGGCTCGCTCCGGGAGCTTTACGGCCTGCTCGACAAGGTCGGCATGGGGGCAGGCTGGAACAAGCCGACGCCGTCGCTGTGGCCGGCGCCGCGCAAGACTTTCGTGCCGGCACATTGGAAATACGAACTGGCGCGCGGCGCGCTTGATGCCGCCGGACGGCTCATCAACACCGAGCTTGCCGAGCGGCGAAACCTCATCCTGTTCAACCCCGCTGAAGGCAACACCTACGGCACCGTCCGCACCCTCGTCACCGCCTATCAGATGATTATGCCAGGCGAATGGGCGCGGGTGCATCGTCACACGCCCAACGCACTGCGCCTCATTCTCGATGCCGAGCCCGGCACCTATACGGAGGTTGACGGCACCAACATCGCCATGGAGCCGGGTGACGTGCTGCTGACGCCGAACTGGTCGACCCATGGTCACGGCAATCACAGCAAGGCATGCGCCTATTGGCTGGACTTCCTCGACGCGCCGTTGGTGCAGTTGCTGGAACCGATGTTCTTCGAGATCGCCGAGGAAGACGAGCAACCGGCGTCCGGACCGGTGCCGTCGCCCGCCCCGGCGACGACCGGTTCGCCTTTCGTATTCACCCGCAAGGATACCTTGCGACGTCTCGACGAAGCCACGCCCGATCCGACCGGGCCGTTCGCGACCCAGATCGAACTCGGCGACCCGGCGCTTGCCACCACCGCGCTCTACATGATGAAGCTCGCACCCGGGATTCGCACCGCGTCCTATCGCACCACGGCGAACAACATCTATGCGGTGGTGGAGGGCAGCGGCACCACCACGGTCGACGGCGAGCGCTTTGCCTGGCGCCGCGGCGACGTCATCGCGGCACCGGCATGGCGCCAGCACTTTCACGAGGCGGAAGGCGACGCGATCCTGTTCCGCGTGACCGACGAGCCCGTGATGCAGCGTTTCGGCTGGTGGCGCGAGGAACGCCCGACGGCCGCGCATTGATGCGCGCGATCGCCTCAGCACTCGGCTTGCTCGCCGCCGCGGGTGCGATGGCGGCACTTGCGGTCGCGTCGAGCGTGGCCGGGGCACAATGGCCGGCCCGGCTGGTGCGCATCGTGGTGCCGGCCGCCGCGGGCGGCTCGTCGGATTCCGCCGCACGGCTCGTGACCAATCACTTCCAGGCGGTGTTCCGGCAGCCTTTCGTTATCGAGAACAAGCCCGGCAACGGCAACGCCATGGGGGCGGCGTTCGTCGCCCAGGCGGAGCCCGACGGCTATACGCTGCTGGTGTCGAATTCGGCGTCGAATCTCACGGTGCCGCTGGTAACGCGCAATGCCGGCTACGACCCGGTCACGGACTTCACCCACATTGTCATGCTGACGCGCTCGCCCTACGTGCTGGCGGTCTATCCGGGGCTCGGGGTTCGGACCCTGGATGAATTCATCGCCAAGGCGCGGACGGCGCCGCTCGCCTACACCGCCGCGAACCGCGGCGGGCTCGGCAATATCGGCGGCGAATATCTCCAGCACCTCGCGCATTTTACCATGCAGCATGTGCCCTATCGCGGCGGCGGCCCGGCGGTGACCGATGTCATCGCGGGCCACGTGCCGGCGATTTTCCTGCCGGTGACAACGATCGGGGAGCACGTGAAGGCCGGCGCGCTGATAGCGCTCGCGGTCTCGGCGACGACGCGCACGCCGGTGCTGCCGGGGGTGCCTACGTTCGCGGAGCTGGGTTATCCGGAGCTTGTCCTGTCGTCGTGGTTTGGCCTGTCGGGTCCGAAAAATCTTAGCTCCGACATCGCGGAGCGCCTCAATCGTGAGGCACGGGCGTTCCTCAAGGAGCCGCAAATGCGGAAGCTCGCGGAGAACGACGCCTCCGAGCCGCTCGACGCCGACGCGGCGGGCTTCGCGCGCTACGTCGCCGCCGAGGTGGCGCGATGGGGCGCCGTCGTCACCGCGTTCGACATCAAGGGCGAGGAGTGAGCGCCGGCATAATTCGTCCGGCGGGAAACGATCGATTATACTGCGCTGATCAGCCCTATGGCCTGCCGCTGGCGAAACACCGGATGCTCGCGTAGAATTGGCGTTTTCCAGGCGGGACCGGCGCCAACGGTCCCGGGGCGAGTGGAGAATACCACTGAATTTTTCGTTGCCCTTCATCCGGCGGCCGATCGCGACCATCCTGCTTTCCGTCGGGATTTTCCTGGTGGGGGCGGTTGCGTACCGGTTTCTGCCGGTCGCGGCGTTGCCCAACGTGGAGTTCCCGACCATTCACGTGTCGGCTAACCGTCCGGGCGCCGATCCTTCCACCATGGCGGCGACGGTGGCGGCACCGTTGGAACGGCGGCTTGGCGAGATCCCCGGCGTCATCGAGTTGACCTCGACGAGTTCGCTCGGCGCGACGTCGATTTCGCTCCAGTTCGACATCGGCCGCAAGATCGATAGCGCTGCCCGTGATGTCCAGGCCGCGCTCAATGGCGCGGTCGCCGACCTGCCCGGCGATCTACCGAGCCTGCCCAGCTTCCGCAAGGCCAATCCCAACGGCTCGCCGATCCTGATCCTGGCGCTGACCTCGGACACGCTGACGCCGACCGCGATTTACGACATCGCCGACACCGTGATCGCCCAGCGCCTGTCCCGGATCGACGGTGTCGCGGAGGTCAACGTCGCGGGCGCCGAGCAACCGGCGGTGCGGGTGCGGGTCAACCCGGTGGCGATCGCCAACATGGGCATCAGCATGGAGGATGTCCGCAACGCCATCGTCAACGCCAATGCGGCGGGCCCGCTTGGCGAGTTCGACGGCGAGGGCGCCGCCCTGACCATCGCCACCAACGCGCAGATGCGCGATCCGGCCGACTACAAGCGCCATCGTGGTCAAGTCCGCGAACGGCGCGGTCACCCAGCTTGGTGCGATCGCCGCGGTCGAGCAGAGCACGCGCAATAGCCGCTCCGCCGCCTGGTACAACCAGCAGCCGGCGGTGTTGCTCGTCGTGACCAAGCAGGCCGACGCCAACGTGATCGAAACCGTCGACCGCATCCACGCCCTGCTGCCCGATTTGAAGCGCTGGGCGCCGGCGGGCATCCACTTTTCGGTGCTCTCGGACCGCACCCTGATGATCCGCGCCAGCGTGCGCGACATGCAGCTGACGCTCGGCGCCACCATCATGCTGGTGATGATGGTGGTGTTCATATTCCTGCGCCGTCTCACGCCGACCGTGGCGGTCGGCATCACGGTGCCGCTGTCGCTCGCCGGCACCTGCGCGGCGATGTGGCTTGCCGGCTATTCGATCGACAATCTGTCGCTGATGGCGCTCGCGGTCTCCGGTCGGCTTCGTGGTCGACGACGCCATCGTGATGATCGAGAACGCGTTCCGAAACCTGGAGAAGGGGCTGTCGCCGTTCGCTGCCGCCGTCGAGAGCGCCCGCAGATCGGCTTCACCGTCATCTCGATCAGCGTTTCGCTGATCGCGGCGTTCATTCCGCTGCTGTTCATGGGCGGCCTTGCCGGACGCCTGTTCCGCGAATTCTCGGTCACGCTCGTGTTCGCGATCGCGATCTCGACGCTGGTATCGCTGTCGGTGACGCCGATGATCTGCGCGCATTATCTGCGCGAGGCGCCGAGCACGCGCGCCACTTGGCTCGACCGGCTGGTCGAAGGCATGCTCGCATCGTTGATGCGCCGCTACAGCAACAGCCTCGGCGTGGTGCTGCGCCACCAGGTGCTCACGCTGCTTGGGCTCGCCGCTACCATGGCGCTCACGGTCTATCTTTATATCCATACACCAAAGGGCTTTTTCCCGCCCGACGACAGCGGCTTCGTCGGCGGCGTTGCGGTGGCTTCGGCGGACATCTCGTACCAGTCGATGATCGAGCTGGAGCAGCGCGCGGCCGCGATCGTCGCGGCCGATCCGGCGGGTCGAGGGCGTCGGTTCCTCGGTCGGCGGCACCGCCTGGAGCGGCACCGTCAACAACGGCCGACTGTTCATCGCCCTCAAGTCGCCGGCCGAACGCGGCGGCGAGGACACCGCGACCATCGTCGACCGCCTGCGGCTTGCGGCTCGAGGGCATTCCGGGCGTGCGGGTCTACATGTGGCCGGCGCAGCAATTGCCGAATGTGGGCGGCCGCTCAAGCCGCTCGCAATACCAGTTCACCATGATGGACGCCGACGCCGAGGAACTCGCCAGATGGGTGCCGCGGGTGCAGGACCGGCTCCGGCGCATCCCCGGCATGATCGACGTCACCACCGACCGCGAAGCTTGGCGGCCTGCAGGCCAATGTGGTGATCGACCGCACCGCGGCATCACGGCTCGGCGTGCAGATCCAGGACGTCGACAATGCGCTCAACAACGCATTCTCGCAGCGCCAGATTTCGACCATCTTCACCCAGCGCAACCAGTACCGCGTCATCCTGGAGATCGATCCGCAATTCCAGCTCGATCCCACCAATCTCGATCGCATCTACGTGGCAGGCGGGAGTGCCCAGGGCGTGTCGACTGGCGCTGCTCCGGTGCCGCTTTCGGCAGTGGCGCGCCTTGAAAAATCCAATACGCCGCTGGTCGTCAATCACCAGGGCCAATATCCGGCGGTGACGATCACGTGGAACCTCACCGCCGACACCGCGCTCGAGACCGCGGCCGACGCGGTCACGCAGGCGGTTGCCGAAATGCACTTGCCGGATACGGTACGAACCGACTTTGCCGGCGACATGAAGGTGTTCCGCGAGGCGTCGTCGGCGCAGGAAATGCTGATCCTCGCCGCTCTGATCGCCGTCTATATTGTGCTCGGCGTGCTCTACGAGAGCCTCGCACACCCGCTCACCATCATCTCGACCCTGCCGTCGGCGGGTCTCGGCGCGCTGCTGGCGCTCGCGATGTTCGGCGCCGAGCTCACCATCATCGCGTTCATCGGCATCATTCTGCTGATCGGGATCGTGAAGAAGAACGGCATCATGCTGGTCGATTTCGCCCTGGAGGCGCAACGCGCCGGCCGCGCCCCGGAGGACGCAATCCACGAGGCCTGCCTGTCGCGCTTTCGCCCGATCCTGATGACCACCCTGTCGGCGCTGCTTGGCGCCGTGCCGCTGCTGATTGCGACCGGAACCGGCTCCGACCTGCGCCGCCCGCTCGGCATGACCATCATCGGCGGACTTGTGGTGTCGCAGTTGCTGACGCTCTACACCACGCCGGTCATCTACCTTCTGCTCGATCGACTGCACCACCGCCTGAAAGGCGCGCCCCACGGAATTGAATCCGCGCCGGCCGCATTCCATGCCGACGCGCCCGCCGAATGAGCGGGCCCGTTTTGCCTCTAGTCGACCACCTTATAGAGCCGCTGATCGTAGAGGTTGGCGCGTGACGGCGATACCGGCATCACGGTGGCGGCGCGGAATTGCTTCGTGTAGGGGGCGGTTTCGTGGGCGTCAAAGGCTTTCGGGTCGGTCCACGCGGCTACCACAGCGTAATGGTTCACGCGCGGACCGTTCTGTTGGTAGACGTCGTAGCGAACCACGCCCGGCTCCTTCTGGGTGGATTCGGCCAGCCCCTTGACCAACGGCTGGGCGGCAAGGCCGATCGCCGGATCGCCGCCCATGAAGTCGATGTGCTCCACCATATAGAGCGCGCCGCTTGCCGGCGCTGCCCTTGCCGGCGCGGTCGCGAAGGCATGCGTCACGTGTCGGTCGGGCGGGGCGTTGCGGACCGCTTCCAACACGAACGTGAAGCGCGACGTGTCGGGCGATTTCTGGTGCGCATCGAACCCGGCCTGATCCTTCCAGCCTTCCATGATGACGAAGCGATTGGGGCGATCGACCTCCTCCAGGACGGTGAACTCCAGGTTGCCGGCTTCCTTGCGGCTCGCGTCGCGATATTGCTTGAGGAGGCCGGCGCCCTGGGCGACCCAGTTCGACGAAATATCGATGTAGGTCACGGCGTAGACCGGATCGCCGCCAGACTGGGCGAGCGCCGCCGTGCCGGAGAGCGCGATCATGGCGCATCCGGCTGCCGCTTGTAGCCACTGGCGGGGCTGGGTCCACGACGATGACGACTTGTGAACGTGACGCATGAGCATGTCCTCCGGATGAGATCAGCGGTCAATCGACGAGCACGTAGAGGCGGTCGTCATAGGGCGAGCCTAGCAGCGGTCCCACCGTGTCGCGGAACCGCCGGGCGTAGCCGGACGCCTCGTATTCCTCGTACGCCTCGCGGCTTTGCCACCCGGCATAGAGCGTGGTGTGGCTGGTCGGCGGATTGACCGATTGGACGACGTCGAAGCGCAAATTGCCTTCGCCCTTGCGCGCCGCCTCCGCCACCTCCTTGGCGGCCACGAGCGTCTTCGCCAGTCCCGGCGGAAACACGTCGAGATGAAGCTGCATGTAGATGGCACCGCTGCCTGTCGCAGGCTTCGCCGCGGCGACGGTGATGGGATGGAAGTTGCGCCGGTCGTAGGGAGCGCCGGCGATCGGCTTGAGCTTCTCGCGCAGCTCTGCCGCGGGCGCGGCCTTGTCGCCGGCCTCGTAGGCCGCCTGGTCCTTCCAGGTCTCGTAGATCACGAAGCGGTACCGCCGCCCGGTTTCCTGCAGCACATCGACTCCAAGGTTTCCTGGCTCCTTGCGCGCGGCTTCGCTGTATTGCTTGAGAATGGCGACGCCCTGGGCGTCAGCGCCGGGCGCGACGTCGAGCGTGATCACGCCATAGATGGCGTCGGCGCCGGCCTGCGCCCGCGCCGTAGAGCCGGCCGCGATCGCGAATACCAATGCAAATGCGCCCGCGACCAGGCATTGGACCGAAGCCGCGTGCACGCGAATGAAGATCATGGTTTTCCCTCCGTTATGGCCGTCGGTTCGGCGTTCGTTTCTTATCGTTCGATAGCCAGCCCAGCCCGCATGGACAGCCCACGAAACGTCCATCTTTGGAGGAACCCTGTCAAGAACATGGTGGCAGGCGCTAACGCCAAACGTTCCGCCTTGTGCTGACGATCAAAGCGCGCTTAACCTTTGCGGAAATCCCACCGTCCTGCCGGGCGCAACGGCTGCGTCGACAAGACCCGATCCAAGAGGAAACGTCATGCGACGGTTGTGCTTCCGTCCGTTCGCCCTCATTGCGGCCGCTGTCACGCTGGCCGCCCTTTTGCCGACATCGTTGGGGCTCGCCGGCGCCGCGGCTCAGGACTATCCGGTGAAGCCGGTGAAATGGGTGGTGCCCTACACGCCGGCGGGAACCACCGACATCCTGGCGCGCATCATGGGGCAATACCTTTCCGAACATCTCGGCCAGCAGTTCGTCATCGACAACCGGCCCGGCGCCGGCAACAACATCGGCACCGAGGTGGTGGTCAATTCGCCGCCGGACGGCTACACGCTGCTCCTGGTCAATCCGGCAAATGGCATCAACGCGACGCTCTACAAGAAGCTGCCGTTCAATTTCCTGCGCGACATCGCCCCGGTCGCCGGCATCATCCGGGTGCCGAACGTGATGGAGGTCAATCCCAATTTCCCCGCCAAGACGGTCGCGGAATTCATCGCCTACGGCAAAGCCAAACCAGGAGCCATCAACATGGCGTCGTCCGGCAACGGCACGTCGGTCCATCTCTCGGGCGAGCTTTTCATGGCGATGACCGGCGTCAAGATGATCCATGTGCCTTATCGCGGCGCCGGGCCCGCGCTCACCGATCTCATCGCCGGCACCGTCGACGTGATGTTCGACAACCTGCCGTCGTCGATCGAGTTCGTGCGGTCGGGCAAGCTGCGCGCGCTCGCCGTCACCACCGACAAGCGCAATGAGGCCCTGCCCGATGTGCCGGCCGCCGCCGAGATCGTTTCGGGCTACGAGGCGAGTGCCTGGTTCGGCATCGGCGCCCCGAAGGGCACGCCGCCCGACATCATCGATAAGCTCAACCGCACCGTGAATGCCGCGCTCGCCGATCCCAAGACGAAGGCGAGGCTCGCCGAGCTTGGCGGCATTCCCGATGACGGGCTCGCCGGCGGAGTTCGGCAAGGTGATGGCGTCCGAGACCGAGAAATGGGCGAAGGCGGTCAAGTTCTCCGGCGCATCGATCGAATAGGGGCCCATCGGAAGCCACCCCCCATGACCGACACCGCCCGCAAACGCCCTGACGAACTGCGCAGCCATCGCTGGTTCGGGGTGAGCGACCTGCGCTCATTCGGGCACCGCTCGCGGCTGCGCCAGTTCGGCTATGATGCCGCCGACTGGAGCGGCAAGCCGGTCATCGGGGTCATCAACACATGGAGCGACATCAACGCGTGCCACGGCCATCTGCGGGCACGCGCCGAGGACGTGAAGCGCGGCATCTTGCAGGCGGGCGGCCTGCCGATCGAGTTGCCGGCGATGTCGCTCGCCGAGCCGATGGTGAAGCCCTCCACCATGCTGTACCGCAACTTCCTCGCCATGGAGACCGAGGAGCTGCTGCGCAGCCACCCGATCGACGGTGCCGTGCTGATGGGCGGCTGCGACAAGACCACGCCGGGCCTCATCATGGGGGCGATCAGCATGGGGGTGCCGGCGATCTACGTGCCGGCGGGACCGGCGCTGCGCGGCAACTGGCGCGGCGAGACCCTCGGTTCCGGCTCCGATGCATGGAAATACTGGGACGAGAAGCGCGCCGGCAATATCACCGAGGCAGAATGGGTCGAGATCGAGAACGGCATCTCGCGCTCGTTCGGCACCTGCATGGTGATGGGCACGGCCGCCACCATGATGGCGATCGCCGAGGCGCTCGGCCTAGCGCTGCCGGGCGCGTCGTCGATCCCGGCGGTCGATGCCAATCATCAGCGCATGTGCGCCGCCGCCGGCCGCCGCATCGTCGATATGGTGTGGGAGGATATGACCCCGGCCCGCATCCTCACTGCGGCGGCGTTCGACAATGCGATCCGGGTCCACATGGCGATGGGCGGCTCGACCAATGCCATCATCCATCTCGTTGCGATGGCGCGCCGCGCCGGCGTGCCGCTCGACATGAAGCGCTTCGACGAGTTTTCGCGCGAGATCCCGGTGCTGGCCAACGTGCGGCCGTCCGGCAAATACCTGATGGAGGATTTCTACTATGCGGGCGGCCTCCGCGGCCTGATGGCGGAACTGCGCGACTGGCTCGACCTCACCTGCCTCACCGTGACCGGCAAGACGATTGGCGCCGGCCTCGACGGCGCCAAGGTGCATTTGCGCGACATCATCCATTCGCTCAACGATCCGATCTCGACCGCGGGCGCGACCGCTGTACTCACCGGCAACCTTGCGCCGCGCGGCTGCGTCATGAAGCCGTCCGCCGCCGACCCGCGGCTGCTCGAGCATCGCGGTCCCGCGCTCGCCTTCGAGGACTACAACCACATGGCGCGCGAGATCGACCGCGACGATCTCGACGTCACCGCCCGACCACGTTATCGTGCTCAAGAACGCCGGCCCCAAGGGCGGCCCCGGCATGCCCGAATGGGGCATGCTGCCGATCCCGAAAAAGCTCGTGCGGGCAGGCGTGCGCGACATGCTGCGGCTGTCCGACGCCCGCATGAGCGGCACCAGCTACGGCGCCTGCATCCTGCACGTCGCGCCGGAGAGCTTCGTCGGTGGTCCGCTCGCCTTCGTGCGCACCGGCGACGACATCGAGGTCGACGCCGATGCGCGGCGCATCCACCTCCATGTCACGGACGAGGAACTCGCCCGCCGCCGCGCCGCCTGGCAGCCGCCCGCGCCGCATTATCCGCGCGGTTACGGCGCGATGTATTCGGCCCATATCGGCCAAGCCGATGAGGGCTGCGATTTCGATTTTCTGCTGGCCGGCGCGGCGATCCCGGAGCCGGAAATTCATTAAGGCGTGTTCCGATAAGATGCACATGGCCGGCAGGGTGGCAAATTCGCTCTTCGCGCCGTGCCCACGCGGTCAGGCCGAACAGCGTGGGCACGCTTCGCTTTGCCCACCCTCATATGGGGCCTCTGGTCAAGCATCCCGAGCGGGGCTTGGGTGTTGTTTTTTGGCCTCCGGCGTAGCGGCGGCGCGCGGAGCCATGCGTAGCGCAGCGTGCCGCCGCGGTCCACACGCACTGGGACTGGCTTCCGGTGATTTATGCAGCTCACTGCATCACCTCATATCCGGTCGGACCGCTGTGGTCCGTACCCACATTCCGCATGCATGCGGCGAGGAAGCCACGAGGATGGGACCCATCTACGAAACGGCCTGTCTGTTGGCCCAAGGGTGGCACGGTCACCATCCATCCCGCGCTGACCGCGGCAATCGCCGCGACGCTGACGCGTTTGTTGAAGCGTTTATGCCTTTGCGGTCTTGAGCACCGCATGTTCGGGCACAAGGCCCGTTGTGAGGTAGCGCCACAGCGCCACGATCAGCTTGCGCGCCAGGGCGACAATGGCGATGCGCCTGATTCGTTTGCTGGCATTGACCGTGCGCTGCCGGAACCATTGGGTGAGCGTGCTGTCCGGCTGATGTCGCAGCCACAGCCAGGCCAGTTCGATCGACGTGCTGCGGGCACGCGGATTGCCCGCCTTGCTGATCCCCTGCTCACGATCGGTCCCTCCGCTCTGCCACGGACTGGGCGCCAGCCCGCAATAGCCGGCGACCTCACGCCGATTGCGGAAGTCCTTGTAGAGAACCTCGTTGGTCAGCGTCGCCGCGAACACAGGGCCAAGGCCTTTGAGCCGGAGCAAGAGGTCGCTGCGCCGTGCCATCTGCGCCGCCGCAGGTGTCGGCTCCGTCTCAGCCGGCGCCCGCGTCAGCGCCTCGATCTGGCAGCGTACCAGCATCAGCCGCGCGTGCTCGCGCGCGAGTTCGGCCATGATCCGCGGCGGCACCGCCTGGCCTTGCCAATCCCGCTGGGCCGCGAGCCACTTCAACCAGTCGCGACGGCGCGGGTTCCCGACCGCCATGCCCAACAGCCGCAGCAGCGCCTTGATCCGATTGGTGTGAGCGGTCTGTTCCTTGATCAGCCGATCACGTTCGCGGGTGTCGCGGCGCACGTCCTCCTGCTCGGCACCCGGCACCCGCACGATCCGCACCACCCGCGGCTCACCGCGGCAATGCGCCATCAGGGTTCGCAGCATCTGTTCGCCGTCAATCCGGTCGGTCTTCGCCCGCCGGGCGCGCTGATCCACCGCAATGCTTGCAGGATCGAACACATGGTTCGTAATCCCCGCCGCCATCAAAAGCCGATGCAGCCAAAATCCGTCGTAGCCCGCCTCGTAGCAACTCACCACAGCCGGCACCGCTCCCAGCGCCCGCGCCGACCGCTCGCGAATCCGATCAATCAGTGCCAGCAGGCCGGCATGATCGCCGCCCTCCACCTTATGGCGCGACATCCGATCCCGCTCCGGACTGTGCATTGTCACCAACCAGCTCTTTTGGCTCAGTTCAATCGTAACGAAAATCGTGCCAATATTGTTCGCGATGGGCGTGCTTACATTGGATGCTTGCATCTGATGTCTCCGATGGTTCGAGTCCGGAAACCCAAACCTACCGGATGCACGCCCATCGCCCCATGGTATCTACGGCCGATTCCACTCAATCGAGATGCGCTAAGGCGCGGCGCAAGCTCGCTTGCAGTCCGCAAGCCGCTACTTTGGCTCCTCGCCGGTGAAGCGCAACACGAACATTCCCCATTTGTCGTCATTCATGAAGATGTTGCCGCGCGCATCGACGGCGATCTCCTCGCTCCAGTCGATCTTCGACGCATGGGCGCCCGACTGGCCCGGAAGGTCAGGCCGCTCCGGCGGCATGAAATAGCCGACCTCCTTCGGCATGCGCGCGTCGCTGATGTCGAAGACGCGCAGGCCCGCGTTGAACCAGGCGACGTCGATCAGCTTGCCGGGCTTTTGGATCGCGGGATTGTGGATCTCCTGGTTCGTATTGTGCGGTCCGAAACGACCGCCTTTGTCGCAGAAAGTCTTGTAGGACGCATTCTTCGGCGGCACCGGATCAGGGAAGATCGAAATGAGCCGCGGATGCGCCGGATTTGAATTGTCGACCATCCCGGCGAAGTTCAGGCCGTCATCCGCGCAGTCTTCCTTTTGCGCCTCCGAGCTTACATAGAGGAGGTTTCGGTCCCACAGCGGCAGCACGGTGTGGACCGACTGGCTGCCCACGCTCGCGAACGGCGGTGTCAGATGGAGCCTTCCAACGAGTTTTGGGTTGGTCGGATCGGACAGGTCGAGATTGATGATGTCGGGCGTGTAGGGCAGCGACGCTGACTTCCCGTCGGGGCTCAGATTGACCGGCCCATGGAATCCCTGAGGGAACGGCGACGCGGGCTCGCCGGCCTTCTGGCCGGGCTGCCACCATTTGCCGATATCCTTAGGGTGGGCCGGATCGCTGACGTCGAGGATCACCATGATGTTGCCGGCAAAGCCCGGATAGCTCGTCGCCAGATAGGCGTATTTGCCGCCCGGATAGGAATTGCGATGGGCGCCCGTGTTGCCCCCCATCCACGATCCTATCTGCCTAGGATTCTCCGGATCGGAGATGTCCCACAGCAACACGGCGGGCAATGGGTTCTTCTGTGGCGTGAAGCTGTTGAGCGACGTCATCAATAGATTGTCGTGCAACGTCAATTGCGCCGTGATGATGCTCTTGTCGTCCGTCACGTAGGGAATGAACTTCACGTAGCGCGGATTGGCCGGGTCGGTGACGTCGACAATGCTCCAGCCTTGATCGAAGGTATGTCCGGCGTAGAGATACCATTTGTCGTTCGTGGTGTGCTTGATCGCGATCTTGAATGCGCCGAAACGTCCGCCGAGCGCCGAGAAACCGATCTGCTCCACATGCCCGGCCTGGGCGCCGGGTGGAAACGGATCGGCGAGCACACCGCGTGAGGCGATCAGCGCCAACGAAACCGCCGCGAATATCCAAAGCCGCGGTGAAGTCACTAACTCTCGTGACATGCGCATCATCTCCTGCCGCCGCCCCGGCCATCGCTTAAGGAACATTGTCCCGAAATTGGCAGGTTCGCAGGCGCCGTTCAAGCACACGCGACCCCGACCTTGGGGTCGGCCGTCGATTTGTTCGGGTCGCGTATTCCATCCCTTGAACTATTTGCGGTGGTGCTCTGACCAAATGGATGGACAACTCTAGGCAGGAGACAGCCATGTCGATCCATAAATTGAAATCCGCCGTTGCGGCCTTGTCTCGAACGAATCGGGTCGGCGAAGCGTGCGCCGAACCAACGGCCGGAGCCGCCAAGTCGCGGCTCGTGAGCGGGTTGGGCGCCATAGCACTGGTCCTGCTGGCAGGAAATCTCCAGCGCTCCGGCCGGCGAATTAGCCGTAGCGCCTCTACCGGATGGGCGGCTTCAGCTGTTCGCCGTCGCGCAAGGTCGACTATTTTCCGCTTGGAAGCGAACCCCGGATCCCAATTCTCAATGGACGCCTATGCGTGCGTTCGATCCGCCTCCGCCAGGCAGCATCAAGGATGTGACGGTTGGACGGCTTCCGGACGGTAGATTGCAAATATTTGTAATCGGTTCGGAGGGGCTCATAACGTCGTGGAAGCGAACGCCGAATCCCAGCTCCGGCTGGACCGACTGGATTCAATTCGAGGGCACACCGTCTTATTCGTCGGAGAACCCGTGACGCTCCACGAGCCGGTTGGTGAAGATGCGCCAAATTATCCTTGACCCCACAACGCGCTGAGCCGCATCCTGTCGGCGGATACCGACAGGCCTCGACCCAGCGCCCAAGAGCTCGTTCGCTGGCCGATCTTTTCCACGGCTGGCGATGTCGTCGGCCGACCATGCGGGAGAAATTCCGTGGCCCAGATTGACGACACGATCGCCGACGCGAATAGCTTCGTCCCGGTGATCGACATCGCGCCTTACCTCGCGGGCACGCCTAAAGGCAAACGCCGGGTCGCAGCGGAGCTCGGCCGCGCCTGCCGCGAAGTCGGCTTCTATGTCATCGTCGGTCATGGTGTTGACGCCGGGTTGATCGACGAGGTCGAATCTGTCTCGCGTGAGTTCTTTGATCTGCCGCTTGACGAAAAGATGAAGCTGCACATCGGCAATACGCCCGGCGCGGTCGGTTATTCCGCCGTCGGCGACACCGCACTTGCCTATACCCGCGGTCAGGTCGCGCCGCCGGATCTCAACGAGTCGTTCCAGATCGCGAAAATTGACGTGACGGACGATCCGTATTTCCGCAGCGATGCCGCGCGCGGCCTCATCCCGGGCAATCGCTGGCCGGAGCGTCCGCCCGCGCTCAAGGCGGTGTATGCCAAATATTATCTGAGGATGGGCGCGCTTGCGGCCGATCTGATGCGGTTGTCCGCTCTCGCGCTCGATCTGCCCGAGACTTACTTCGACGACAAGATCGATCGCCACATCAGCCGCCTCAACGTGCGTCTTTATCCGCGGCAAGAACGTGCGCCGTTGCCGGGTCAGTTGCGCGCCGCCGCGCATACCGATTACGGGACCGTCACGATCCTCAAGCCGGGCGACACCGTCGGCGGTCTTCAGGTCGCGGACGCCGGCGGGAACTGGCACGCCGTTCCGATCATTCCGGGATCGTTCGTGATCAACCAAGGCGACCTGATGGCGCGGTGGACCAACGATCGCTGGCTTTCGACGCTGCATCGCGTCGATAACCCTCCCGAACAGGCCAACGGCGGATCGCGGCGCCTGTCCGTCATCTTCTTTCATCATCCGAACTACGATGCGACCGTGTCCTGTCTGCCGTCCTGCGTCGGCGCTGGAGCAGCGCCGACCTATGAACCCATCACGGTGAGCGATTACTACAGCATGAAGAAATCGCAGCAGCGCATGGCGCGGGCGAAGGCGCTTGAAGCGGCGGCGACCTGACCTGTCGCCGCCTATTGCACGTCACCATTTAGCTCGGCATTTGGCACGGCTCGTGCATCAATGCATGTTGCGGTACCCGGTTCATCGAACGCCGCTCTAATCCTGTGAGGACAATGCCTTTGATCCGCACGCTCGTTCTTGCTGCGGCGCTGATTGGGGTCGCGTGGGGCATCAAACCAGCACGTGCGGAG
>CAVVGO010000006.1:0-2084523 GCA_963747835.1 uncultured Alphaproteobacteria bacterium | reverse complement strand
ACGCCGGAACGCGCTTGCCGCCGGTGCATCATGGTGTCCGGTTGCGCCATTCGTGTCATCGCCCACCCTGGCGCCGCTTCCGACGCCGATCTAACAACAGAGATTATAACGCGCCAAGGCGGCGTTTGTGAATCAGAAAAGATACACGACCGCAACAATGCCGATCAGGATGATGGCGGCGCTCACCATCAGCCAGAAGCCGAGCCGCTTTTCGATCATCTCGCGCGCTATCGGCCCATAGCGGTTGAGCAGGAACGCGATCAGGAAGAAGCGCATCCCCCGCGTCAGGATCGACAACCCGATGAACAGCCAGACGTTGTAGCCGGCGATCCCCAGCGTGATGGTGACGATCTTGTACGGTATCGGCGTAAAGCCCTTGACCAGGATGATCAAGGCGCCCCATTTCGCCACCGATTCCCGAAACCCCTCGACCTTGTCGCCGTAGCCGTAGAGCGAAATGAGCCAGTGTCCGACGGTGTCGAACAGCAAGGCACCGATCGCATAGCCGAGCACGCCGCCCGCCACCGACGTTACGGTGCACAGCGCCGCGTAAGTCCACGCCTTTTCCGGCCGCGCGAGCGACATCGGGATCAGCATGGTGTCGGGCGGAATTGGAAAGAACGAGCTTTCCGCGAACGACACAACCCCTAGCAGCCACAGCGCATAGGGCTGGTAGGCGGCGGCGATGCACCAGTCATACGCGCGTCTCAACATGGCGCGCCTCTTATAGGCGATGCGCGCCGTTGTCCATTGAAGCGTCACCGATGGTTGCGGAGCCGCCGCTCCGACGGGGCCGCGACCTTCGGGCGTTCCTTGCCCGGCATGTGGTGCTTCAGCAGCTTTTCGGCGATGCCAAACAGCTCCTCGCGCCGGTTCATCTCCTTCCACACATCCGCCGGGCGGATGCCGGCAGAGACCCACAGCACGACGAGGTTGTAGAGCAGGTCGGCGCTCTCGCGCACGACAGCGTCGCGATCGCCGTGCATGGCGTCGATCACGACCTCGACGGCCTCTTCGCCCAACTTCTTGGCGATCTTGGCACGCCCTGCCCGCAGCAGTCGCGCCGTGCGCGACACCGCAGGATCGGAAGTCTTGGCAGCCAGCACCGCATCGTAAAGTCGGTCGACCGAATCAGTCATGCGGCCACAATAGTGCGAACTTGGTTATCGGCAAATTATCGTATCTCGGGTGGTAAACAGGACCGCCACCGGGCGACCTCTGGGCGGGGCCGATCAGGACTGCTCGGCCAGGAGGCTCGCATTGCCGCCGACCGCCGCGGTGTTTACGCTCACCACCTGCTCCAACGCAAAGCGCCTGAGATAGTTCGGCCCCCCGGCTTTCGGCCCGGTTCCCGACAGCCCGGCGCCGCCGAACGGCTGGGTGCCGACCACCGCGCCGATGATGTTGCGGTTGACGTAGACGTTGCCGACCGCGAGCCGGGCGGCGATGTGCCGTGCCGCCTCATCGATGCGCGACTGGATACCGAGCGTCAGCCCGTATCCGCTCGCGGCGATGTCGTCGAGCAGGCGGTCGCGGTCCTCGGCGCGGTATCGCACCACATGGAGGACCGGCCCGAACACCTCTTCGCGAAGATCGCTCGCGCGGTCGAGTTCCACGATCGCCGGGGCAACGAAATGGCCGGCCGGCGGCAGCCCGTCAGGCAGCACGAGGCGGAACACCACGCGGCCCTGTCCTTCCATGCCCGCCACCCAGCGGTCGAGCCGGCTGTTCGCTTCGGCATCGATCACCGGGCCCACATGGGTGGCGGGATCGCGCGGGTCGCCGAGCCTGAGCTCGCGCGCCGCGCCCGCCACCATGGTGATGATCCGCTCGGCAATGTCCTCCTGCACGCACAAGAGCCGCAGCGCGGAGCAGCGCTGGCCGGCGGAGCGGAATGCCGACGCGATGACGTCGTCAGTGACCTGCTCGGGCAGCGCGGTCGCGTCGACGATCATGGCATTGATGCCGCCGGTCTCGGCGATCAACGGCACGATCGGACCATCTTTGGCGGCGAGCGAACGGTTGATGAGGCGTCCTACCTCGGTCGAGCCCGTGAAGGCGACGCCGGCGACTTCCGCACGCGCCACCAGCAGGGCTCCGACCCCGCCGTCGCCCGGAACCAGATGGAGCGCACTTGCCGGCACGCCGGCCTCGTGCAGCAATCGTACCGCGGCGGCGGCGATCAACGGGGTCTGCTCGGCGGGCTTGGCGATCACCGCATTGCCGGCCGCGAGCGCCGCCGTCACCTGGCCGGTGAAGATCGAGAGCGGGAAGTTCCACGGACTGATGCAGACGAACACGCCGCGCCCGCGATAGCGCAACTCGTTGCTCTCGCCGGTCGGTCCCGGCATCGCTTCCGGCATCAGGCCGTGCCGCGCGGAGGCGGCGTAGTAGCGGCAGAAATCGGCGGCTTCGCGAACCTCGGAGACAGCGTCGTCCGGCGTCTTACCGCCTTCGGCCTGCAACAGCGCGATCAGCCGGCCACGATCTTTCTCGACGAGATCGCCGGCGCGCGCGAGCGCCGCGGCACGCGCCGCAACCGGGGTGCGATTCCAGGCCGGGAAACCGGCGACGGCCGCCGCCATGGCGGACGCCACGATGGTCTCGTCGCTTTCGGTGACGTTGCCGATCCGCGTGCCGTCGATCGGCGATAGCACCTCGCGGACGTGGCCGCCGACCGTGATGCCGTCGATCAGCGGGGCGGCGCGCGCATCGCGCGGCGTCCCGTCGCGCACGTCCGCGAGCAGCGCCGCGAGGCTCGCGGCATCGCCGAATTCGACACCCGATGAATTCTTCCGCTCCGGCTCATAGAGATCGGCCGGCCGGGGAATCCCGGCATGACGGACGCGCCCGCCGGCGATCGTCGCCTGCGGGCGTTCGAGGATTGCCGACAGCGGCACCTTGGGATCGGCCGCCGCATATACGAACGAGGAGTTGGCACCGTTTTCCAAAAGCCGACGCACCAGGTAGGCGAGGAGGTCGCGATGGCCGCCGACCGGCGCGTAGACCCGGCAGGCGGCGCGCTCCTCCCGCAACAGGGCGTCGTAGAGCGCCTCGCCCATGCCGTAGAGCCGCTGAAACTCGTAACCCTCGACGCCGGCCGCCGCCTCGATGACGCTCGCGACCGTGAGGGCGTTGTGGGTGGCGATCTGCGGATAGACGAGCGGGCGCGCCGCCAGCAGCTTGCGGGCGCAGGTCATGTAGCAGAGGTCGGTCATCGCCTTGCGGGAGAACACCGGGTAGTCGGCAAGCCCGCGCTCCTGGGCGCGCTTCACCTCGGTGTCCCAATAGGCGCCTTTCACCAGCCGGACCATGATGCGGCGATCGAGCGCGCGCGCGGCGGCCACCACCCAGTCGATCACGGCAGGCGCGCGCTTCTGATAGGCCTGCACGGCGAGGCCGAAGCCCTCCCACCCGGCGAGGCCGGGGTCCGCGAGCGTGCGGGCGATGACGTCGAGCGAGAGTTCCAGCCGGTCGGCCTCCTCGGCATCGATGGTGAGATTGAGGTCGTGGCCCTTGGCGGCGTGGGCGAGCGCGATCACGCGCGGCACCAGCTCCGTCATGACGCGCTCGCGCGAGATCGCCTCGTAGCGCGGATGGAGCGCCGACAGCTTGACCGAGATGCCGGGCCGATGCGGCAGCGCCGCGGCGCCGGCCGCCTTGCCGATCGCCGCGATGGCGTCGGCGTAGGAATCGAAATAGCGCTCCGCGTCGGCGGCGGTGCGAGCGCCCTCGCCCAGCATGTCGAACGAATAGCGGAATTCCGGATGCGCGGCGCCGCGCGACAACGCCTCCGCGATGGTCTCGCCGAGCACGAAATGGGAGCCGAGGAGCCGCATCGCCTGGCGGGTCGCGGTGCGCACGGCCGGCCGCCCGAGCCGGCTCACGAGGTCGTGGAGAATGCCTTCCGGCGTCTCGTGACTGCCGATCACCCGCGCCGAAATCCCGAGCGCCCACGCCGATGCAGAGACCAGCAGCGCGCCCGAGCGCACTTCGTGCCCGGCGAAATCACCGGCCGACAGCTTGTCCTCGATGAGGCGGTCGGCGGTCGCGGCATCCGGGACCCGCAGCAGCGCCTCGGCCAGCACCATCAGGGCAAGTCCCTCCCGGGTGGAGAGCGAGTATTCGCGCAGAAAGTCCTCGATGCCGCCGACCCCGCCGGTGCGGCCGCGGATCGCCGCGACGAGCCGCGACGCGCGCGCGTCGATGCGCGCCTCGGCATCCGCCGCAAACGGCGCGGCCTTGAGGAATTCAGCCGCAAGCGCCTCGTCCGCCGGCGCATAGGCGGCGCGGAATGCGGGGATGGCGCCGGGAGGATGATCAGTCATGGGTCACCCGGTAAGGTGTTCGGAAGTCGGGGCGGGTTCTCTTTGACCCGCCGTTGCAGGAAAGATGGTGAGTTGCGTTGGCGGGTTAAAGGGAACCCGTCCTACGACCGAGCGCGCATGGATGGCTGCCCGAGGACGAAGGCGCGCAATTGCGTTTTGAATTCGAGGCTGAGTTGGGGCGGCTGAAGGCGACTTAGTACCAAGGCCGGTGTCGGCGACGCTCGTCATCGTTGTCGTGGCCGGGCTCGTCCCCGCCACCTCGCTTATGGAGGTACTGTGCCCTCGTCATCGTCATCGCCGCGACAAGCGCGGCAATCTCGCCGAGGGGTCGTGTCGATCAATGCATGTCCCCGGACTCCCTCGAACTCGCGGGCCGTCCCCCACCCCATCACAGAGCGAACACGAACAGCATGGTCTGGTTGCGCATGTCGCGCAGTTCGGGGGTCATGCCGAGCCTCCCTTGAGAAAACTGGCTCAAACCCGACAGGATGGCAACGTATTGCTTTCCGCCGGCCTCGAAGGTCATCGGCGGGGCGTTGAAGCCGCTGCCGACATTGATCGTCCACAATTGCTCGAGGCTCACGTCGTCATAGGCGACGAATGATCCATCGGCCAAGCCCGTGAACACGAGGCCGCCGGCGGTGGTTAGGGCGGCGCTGAAGTTCGGATAGGGTGAGCGCACCTTGCGCTTTACCTCGCCCGTAAAAGGATCCGCGACGACGATTTCAAATTCGGTGCGCGCGAAAGAGTTGTTGAAGCGGCCGCCCAACATTGTTCCGGCGGAGGTCTTGAGTTCGTTCGGCGTGATCGTGGCCTCAGCGCAGTTTGACAGCGTTGGAATGTAGAGCAGCCTGGTCCTCGGGCTATACGACGCCGACCAGTAATTGTTGCCGCCCTGTTGCGACGGGCACAGCTTCTTGGTGCGGTCCGTCAGGGTCATGTTCTGCACGCCTGAATAAACCTGCACATCCTTGGTGGGATCGTAATCGAGCGGCATTCCGGTCTTCTGGTCGATGCCCTTCGTCCATGTGATGTTGTCCATATAGGGCTTGGCCAGCAGGGTCTGTCCGTTGGCGCGTTCGAACGAATAGAGGAAGCCATTGCGCGCCGAATGCGTCACCAGTTTGTGCGGCTGGCCGGCAACCTCGCCGTCGATCAGGATATGGGTGCCGACCTCATCGTAGTCCCACATGTCGCCGGGGGTGTACTGGTGATACCAGTTCATCTTTCCGGTGTCGGGATCCCAGGAAATCAGGCTGTTGGTATAGAGATTGTCGCCGGGCCGATAATACGCGTTCAACATCGGTACCGGATTGCCTGTCCCCCACAGCACCTGGTTCGTTGCGACATCGTAGGAGCCCGTGACCCACATGGCGCCGCCGCCGGTCTGCCAGGCGTTGTTCTTATCCTTCCAGGTTTCCGATCCGGGTTCGCCTGGGGCCGGGACCGCGTATTTGCGCCACAGTATCTTGCCGGTCGCGCCGTCGAGCGCTGCGATGAAGTCGCGAACGCCGCGGTCGCCGCCGGCAGCGCCGATGAGGATCTTGTCCTTGACGGGCAACGGGGCCGCCGTGAGTTGAACGTCGGGCTGGCCATCGCCGAGATTGGTTTCCCAGACGACCTTGCCGGTCTCCTTGTTGGTAGCGATGACGCGTGCCGGGTAGCTGGCGACACTGATCACGAGATTGCCCCACAGGGCGGCACCGCGGTTCGACAGCGGCAGCTTCTCCTGGCCGGGGTCCATGCGCCAGACGATGCGACCCAAGTCGCCGGACCGGCCGTCGATCTTGTAAAGCACGCCCCATTGATCGACCACGTAGAGGAAACCGTCTTCCGCGAGTGGGGTCGATTGGAGGTTTTCGTTTGCCGAAGTGCCGCCGATCGCAACCGCATAGGCGAGCTTGAGCGATCTCACGTTGGTTTTGTTGATCTTCTCGAGCGGCGAGTAACGTTGCGCATCATAGGTGCGGTGGTTCAACAGCCAGTTGCCGGGCTCCGGATTGGCAAGCCGCTCCGGCGTGACGTCGGCCGCCATGGCCGCGCCCGTCGCCATCATGACGGTGCCGGCCAGCAGAACGCGCATAACGTGATTGAACGAACTCATCTGTCGCCTCCCAGGCGTTTGTTGAGATGCGCGCCGAAACCGAATTGTCCCGGACCGGCCGCGCCGTCCGGACACACCCGCGGCGGCGCGCAGGCAAAACCGGGGGATCTTGACCAGAAGACCGCCCGGCACCCCATCACAGCCCAAATACGAACAGCATCGTCTGGGTGCGCATGTCGCGCAGCTCGGGAGTAAGGGTGAGGCGGCCCTTGGAAAGAAGGCTCAGTCCCGACGCGATGGCGACGTATTGCTTGCCACCCGCCTCGAACGTGATAGGCGGGGCATTGAAGCCGCTCCCCACATTGATCTGCCACAACGGCTCAAGGCTCGTATCGTCATAGGCGATGAAGGTCCCATCGCCCAGGCCCGTGAACACAAGGCCGCCGGCTGTCGTGAGCGCGGCGCTGAAGTTCGGATAGACAGCATGGACCTTCTTCTTGACCTCGCCGGTAAACGGATCGGCGACGACGATTTCGGATTCGGTTCGATCGGGGAAGCTGAAGCGGCCGCCCAGCATTGACCCGGTAGCGGTCCTGAGCTGGTCCGGCGTGAGCGTGGCTTCAACGCAGGTGGGGCGTGACGGGATGTAGAGCAGCTTGGTCCGGGGGCTGTACGACGAGGACCAGTAATTGTTGCCGCCCTCGTGCGACGGGCACAGCTTTTTGGTGCGGTCCGTCAGGGTCATGGCCTGAATGCCTGAATAGACCTGGATGTCTTTGGTGGGATCGTAATCGAGCGGTTTACCGGTCTTCTGATCGATGCCCTTGGTCCAGGTAATGTTGTCCATGTACGGCTTGGCCAACAGGGTCTGGCCGTTGGTGCGTTCGAACGAATAGAGGAAGCCGTTGCGGGCCGAGTGTGTCACGAGCTTGTGGGGTTGGCCGCCAACCTGGCCGTCGATCAGGATGTGCGAGCCCATCTCGTCGTAGTCCCACATATCGCCGGGCGTGTACTGGTGATACCAGTTCATCTTTCCCGTATCGGGGTCCCATGAGATCAGGCTGTTGGTGTAGAGATTATCGCCGGGCCGATAATACGGATTTAACATCGGCACCGGATTGCCGGTGCCCCACAGCACCTGGTTAGTGGCGATATCGTAGGAACCCGTCACCCACATGGCGCCGCCGCCGGTCTGCCAGGCGTTGTTCTTGTCCTTCCAGGTCTCCGAGCCCGGCTCGCCGGGGGCCGGGATCGCGTATTTCCGCCACAGCATCTTGCCGGTCGCGCCGTTGAGCGCCGCGATGAAGTCGCGAACGCCGCGATCGCCACCCGCCGCGCCGATCAGGATCTTGTCCTTGACAGGCAACGGGGCGGCCGAGAGCTGCAGGTCGGCCTGGCCGTCGCCCATATTGGTTTCCCAGACGACCTTGCCGGTCTCTTTGTTGGTGGCGATGACGCGCGGCGGATAGCTGGCGACGCTGATCACGAGATTGCCCCACAGGGCGGCGCCGCGGTTCGACAGCGGCAGCTTTTCCTGGCCGGGATCCATCCGCCAGACAATGCGACCCATCTCGCCGGAGCGGCCGTCGATCTTGTAGAGCACGCCCCATTGATCGACGATGTAAAGGTAGCCGTCCTCGGCAAGCGGCGTCGATTGCAAATTCTCGTTGGCCGAGGTGCCTCCGAGCGCGACCGCATAGGCGAGCTTGAGCCCCTTCACATTACCCGTGGTGATCTTGTCGAGCGGCGAGAAGCGCTGCGCATCGTAGGTGCGGTGGTTCATCAACCAGTTGCCGGGCTCCGGATTGGCAAGGCGCTCCGGCGTGACGTCGGCCGCCGAGGCCGCCCCCGCCGCCATCATGGCGGTGCCCGCCAGCAGAACGCGCAGGATGTGATTGAACGAATTCATGGTCGCCTCCCTGGATGTTGTTGCGGCGATCTTACATCCACCGGTGAAGCGGAAATAGAGGTCTTGGCGGCGAGCTCGTGGCCCGATGAGCGAAGCGACATCCGGGCTACGGTTTGGGCGATCACAGTCACGGTTACGTGGGCCGCGGCGCGTCACCTTGCCGTGATTTTCGGCATATTCCTTGCTCGCTTGCCGGTTGCCGCCGCATTTGCGGTGGCGGCATCGTGCGCAGGCCGCTAAAGGTAGGCCATGCGGCTCGTGTCTTACTCGTTTCTTCGCGTCAGAAAAGGAAGATGACCATGGGTTTCCTCGATCTCTTCGACACCCTTGTGCGTCCGTCGCGTCGCGCTTTCGCATACGCCTCATTGGCGGGCGCCGCATTGGCGATTGCGGGTCCGGCGGCGGCGCAGACGTCGATCAAATTCAGCCTCGACTTCAAGTACGAGGGGCCGTCGGCGCCGTTCCTGATCGGGCTCGACAAGGGCTACTACAAGGCGGAGGGGCTCGACGTCACCATCGACACCGCGGCGGGCTCGCTGGAGCCGATCACCCGCGTCGCGTCGGGCACCTACGACATGGGCTTCGGCGACATCAATTCGCTGATCAAATTCCGCGACCAGAACCCGACCGCGCCCATCAAGGCGGTGTTCATGGTCTACAACCGGCCGCCATTTTCGATCGTCGCCCGCAAGAGCCGCGGCGTGATGAAGCCCAAGGACCTCGAAGGCCACAAGCTCGGCGCGCCCGCCGCCGACGGTGCGTTCGCGCAATGGAAGATCTTCGTGCAGGCGAACGGCATCGACGCCTCCAAGGTGACGATCGAGAATGTCGGCTTCCCGGTGCGCGAGCCGATGCTGGCGGCAGGCCAGGTCGATGCCATCACGGGCTTCTCGTTCTCCTCCTACATCAACCTGAAGGATCGCGGCGTTCCGGTGGACGACATCGTGGTGCTGCTGATGGCCGACTACGGCGTCAATCTGTACGGCAATTCCATCATCGTCAGCCCGAAATTCGCCGCCGAGCATCCCGACGCCGTCAAGGGCTTCCTGCGCGCCTTCCTCAAGGGCCTCAAGGATACCGTGAAGGACCCGGCGACCGCGGTCGATTCCGTCATCAAGCGCAACGATGTCGCCAAGAAGGACGTCGAACTCGAACGCCTCACCATGGCGCTGCACGACAACATCCTGACCCCGGAGGTCAAGACCGACGGCTTCGGCGGCGTCGAGGCGGCGCGACTCGACAAGGCGATCGACCAGATCGGCCTCACCTACGAATTCAAGGCGAAGCCCAAGGGCAGCGACGTGTTCGATTCCTCGTTCCTGCCGCCCGCGGCCGATCGCAAGGCGAACTGAGGGCCGTCCCCCTCTCCATCCGGAGCTGCGTCGTGTCCGCTTTTGTCGCGCTCGAAGGTGTCAGCCATACCTATGGCGGCGCCGCGGGCACGCTCGCCGTGGAAGGCCTGTCGCTCGCGGTCGAGGAGGGCGAATTCGCCGCCGTGGTGGGGCCTTCGGGCTGCGGCAAATCCACCTTGATGAAGCTCGCGACCGGCCTGCAGTTCCCCTCGGTCGGGGAGGTGCGGGTCGGCGGCGAGGCGGTGCACCGGCCGGTCAAGATCGCCGGCATGGCGTTCCAGGCGCCGACACTGCTGCCGTGGCGCAGCACGCTCGAAAACCTGCTGCTGCCGCTCGAAATCGTCGAGCCGCATCGCAGCGCCATCAGGCGCAAGAAGGCCGAATACGTGGCCCGCGCCGAGGCGCTGCTCGTCTCCGTCGGCCTCGGCGGCCAGGGCACCAAATATCCGTGGGAGTTGTCGGGCGGCATGCAGCAGCGCACCTCGCTGTGCCGGGCGCTGATCCACGAGCCGCGGCTGTTGATGCTGGACGAGCCGTTCGGCGCGCTCGACGCCTTCACCCGCGAGGAATTGTGGTGCGTCATTCGGGATCTCCACGCGGTGCGCAAGATCACCGTGGTCCTGGTCACCCATGACCTGCGCGAAGCGGTGTTCCTGTCGGACCGGGTGTTCGTGATGTCGGCACGGCCGGGCCGCATCGTCGCCGAGCGCAGGATCGATTTCCCGCGGCCGCGCGACCTCGAGGTCACATTCACGGCGGAATTCCAGGCTATCGTTCATGAACTGCGCGGGCACATCGTGCGAGCGCGGCAATGACCGGGTCCGATCTCTCGGTGCGGATGGCGCCATGGCTCTACACCCTCGTGCTGTTCGCCGTCTGGGAGGTGGCCGTGCGCGCCTTCAACGTTCCGACGTTCTTCCTGCCGCCGCCCTCGCTGATCGCGCGGGCGATCTACGACTACTGGCCGGCGATCTGGCGCAACTCGCTGTTCACCCTGTGGGCAACCATGATCGGCTTTGCGCTCGCGGTCGGGCTCGGCTTGCTGCTCGGCCTGTGGGTCGGCTGGTCGCGCAGCGTCTACGCCGGCGTCTATCCGTTGATGATCGGCTTCAACGCGATCCCGAAGGTCGCGGTGGTGCCGATCCTGGTGCTGTGGTGCGGCATCGGCTTCGTCCCGGCGGTCTTGACGGCGTTCCTGATCTCGTTCTTCCCGATCGTGGTGAATGTCGCGACCGGCCTCGCCACCATCGAGCCGGAGCTCGAAGACGTGCTCAAGGCGCTCGGCGCCTCCAAGCTCGACATCATGCGCAAGGTCGGCATCCCGCGCACGCTGCCGTATTTCTTCGGCTCGCTGAAAGTCGCGATCACGCTCGCGTTCGTGGGCTCGGTGATCTCCGAGAGCATCGCGTCGAACTATGGCATCGGCAACCTGATGCAGCAGGCCTATGCGCAGTTCCAGGTGCCGCTCATCTTCGCCGGCCTGATCGCGCTCGCGGTCGAGGGCATTGTCATGTATTGGGCCATGGTTGCACTGGAACGGCACATGACCGGGTGGGCGCAGCGTTCCGGTTTCGCACAAAACTAGGCTGAGGCGGCGGCGCCGGGGAACCGGCGCGCGGGGGCGGCATCGACGTTGCGGAGACGATGCGGCGAAGTTGGGGATGGGGATATGAGCCTGTTGCACCTTTATTTTCGGGTGCTGGAGCTGCTTGGGCCCGAGCGGCGGCTCGGCCTCTACCTGGCGATCGCGAACGCAATGCTGGCGGGAGCCCAGTTCGCCGATCCGATCCTGTTCGGACGCATCGTTGACGCGCTGGCCGGGACGAAGGCCACCACCCCGGCGACCGCGTGGTCGGGCCTTGCCGGCCTCGTGGTGGCCTGGGTTGCGTTCGGCCTGTTCACCATCGTGTGCGGTGTGACGGTGGCGCTCTACGCCGACCGGCTCGCCCATCGGCGGCGCCAGGCGGTGCTCACCGGCTTTTTCGAGCACGTACTGCAATTGCCGCTGAGCTTCCATCATAGTGCGCATTCCGGACGGCTCATGAAGGTGATGCTGTCCGGAACCGACGCGCTGTGGTCGCTGTGGCTCGATTTCTTCCGCGAGTTGTTCGCCGCCGCGGTGTCGCTCCTGGTGCTGTTGCCGCTGTCGCTCTATCTCAACTGGCCGCTCGGCCTGCTGCTGATCGCGGTGTGCTTCGTGTTCGCGCTGCTGACCGGCCTCGTGGTCAACAAGACCGACAACCTGCAGCGCACGGTCGAGCGGCATTATTCCGACCTTGCGGAGCGCGCCTCCGACACGCTCGGCAATGTGGCGCTGGTGCAAGGCTTTGCGCGCGTCGAGGCCGAGGTGTCCGGCCTGCGCAACATCGCCGACCAGCTGCTCACGGCCCAGATTCCGGTGCTGTCATGGTGGGCCGTGGTCGCGGTTCTAACGCGGGCCTCAACCACGCTCACCATGCTGGCGATCCTGCTCGCGGGCATTCACCTGCATCTCGATGGGCGCGCCTCGATTGGCGATATCGTGATGTTCATGAGCTTTGCCGGCTCCCTGATCAGCCAGCTCGAAAGGTTCGTACGCTTCGTCAACCGCCTGTTCATGGATGCGCCGCGGCTGAGGGAGTTCTTCACGGTGCTCGACACCGAGTCCGTGGTGCGCGACCGGCCCGACGCGGTCGATCCCGGCCGGGTGCGCGGGCTCGTCGAATTCAAGGACGTGTCGTTCTCCTATGACGGCAAGCGGCCGGCGGTCGCCGACCTTAACTTCACGGCGCTGCCGGGCGAGACCATCGCTCTCGTCGGCGGCACCGGTGCCGGCAAGTCGACCGCGCTGGCGCTGCTGCACCGCGCCTTCGATCCGCAGAGCGGCGCGGTGCGGGTCGACGGCATGACCGTGCGGGACATGCAACTCGCGGCGCTCCGCCGCAACATCGGCGTGGTGTTCCAGGAGGCACTGCTGCTCAACCGCTCGATCGCCGACAACCTGCGCATCGGCAAGCCCGACGCCACCATCGAGGAGATGCGCGCGGCAGCCGAGCGCGCCCAGGCGCTCGACTTCATCGAGCGCGCGACGGACGGCTTCGACACGCCGGTCGGCGAGCGCGGCCGCGCGCTGTCGGGCGGCGAGCGCCAGCGCCTGTCGATCGCCCGCGCGCTGCTCAAGGACCCGCCGATCCTCATTCTCGACGAGGCGACGAGCGCGCTCGATGCCGCGACCGAAGCCAAGGTCCAGGCGGCGCTCGACGAGGTCATGAAGCACCGCACCACCTTCGTGATCGCCCATCGGCTGTCGACGGTGCGCAACGCCACCCGCATCCTGGTGTTCGAAAACGGCCGCATCGTCGAGTCCGGCAGCTTCGATGAATTGGTGCGCATCGGCGGCCGTTTCGCGGCCCTCGCCAGGGCGCAGTTCATGACGTCCGATCAGGCCCCGGCCGAGCCGCCCGCGATGGATCCGGTCGAAACGTGAGCCTCTCGTTGGGGACGTCACGACTACAAGCTGGCGACGTAGATTTAACCTCATCGAAATGCGATTCAATTGCTGGTGGCACCGTTCCAGCTTGGCGTGAAGCAGTGCGGCGCGAGGATTGATCAACTCATGGACGACGCTGCATTTAACGTGCTAGAAAACGACTCTGGCAGCATCCGAACTTCGTTCATTCTCCGCTTCG
This sequence comes from uncultured Alphaproteobacteria bacterium, assembly GCA_963747835.1. Classification (GTDB taxonomy): domain Bacteria; phylum Pseudomonadota; class Alphaproteobacteria; order Rhizobiales; family Xanthobacteraceae; genus JAJPKK01. Next base: position 2,071,222 of record CAVVGO010000006.1, on the reverse strand, counting down.
AAAGTCGTCCGGGATGCTGACGAGGAACCGCACTTCGGCAGCGCAGGCCTCACAGCCGCACAAAAGTGTCGAAAAGTGTCGAACGGGAGGATACGCATGATTTATATTTCCGAGATTCGCAAATCCGCGGTGCAAAACGTGCTCATGGCCGCAGCGCTGATGTTTGCGGTGTTTATGTTTGCGTCGACGCAGGGGCACGCTCAGGGCCTCCCTCCGCTCGAGCGCACTTTGAATCCAAGTGAGACGGCTCTCATCCTGGTCGACTTCCAGTATCCTTTCACGAATCCCAAAGGCGCCATTTACAGCCCCGTAAAAAAAGAGCTCGAAGAAAAGCAGATGCTCGACCGGACGGTAGAGCTGGTGAAGAAGGCGCGCAGCCTCGGCGTATGGGTCATTCACATCACCGAGGGATATACCAACGACTATCGTGAGATTGATGCGACAAATCCGGGCGGGTTCCATCGCAGCCAGATGTTGCGGCAAGCCTGGAAGATCGGTGCCGAGAACCAAGCGGAATATCCGCCGCTTGTCCCGGGACCCAACGACAAGGACCTGGTGATGGCCCCGCGCATCCAGACCTCTGCGTTCGGCGGCACCGGCTTGGACCGTATCCTTCGCTCGCGAGGGATCAAGAATATCGCCGTCGCTGGATTCACCACTGATGTGTGCGTTTATGCGACCGTGACGAATGGTTATGATCTCGGCTACCACGTCTATGCGCTGAAAGACGCCATGGCGGCCGTCTTCCCCGAGCAATCGGAGCTCATGCTGAAAAATACCTATCCGATGTGGTCCAAGGTGGTGAGCAACGATGACTGGCTCAACATGTTGCACGCAGGTTCCGAAGTCGTGGCGCGCTAACTCCGGCGCACCGGCAGAGTGTCGTCGTGACCTCCAAGGGCTGCCCGGATTGCGCAGACGGACAGCATCGGCGTCGGTTGGTGTTGGGTGTTCTTGCCCTGCCGCTTCTGGCCATCAAACCTTCAAAGGTGCTGGCCGCACCCGATGAGCCGGTCGCGAGCTTAGCGGAATTGACCGAGCCATGGTCGTCCGTCAAGTTTACCTTGACGGACGAGGGCGATCAGATGCCCTGCATCGTGGTCCGTCTGCCTGGCGGCAAGTGGTACGCATCGAGTCTGATTTGTCCGCACAACAAGTGTGAAGTGACGTACGTGACCGATCCGGTCACCGCTCGCAACTCATTCGATGTGGATGTCAGTGCGCCTGTGCTGGCATGCCCGTGTCATTTCAGCGTGTTCGATGTCCCCCGGCATGGTCAGGTCATCGCAGGGCCGGCACCCAATCCGCCGCTTCAACTGAAAGTGCGGGTTCAGGACGGCAAAGTGTTCGTCAGCCGCTGATCGGCTCGCCCGCGGCGGTGTCTCCTGGTGTTGTGGTTCCAACCGCTTGCCAAAATTGTCATCGCCCGGCCTTGACCGGGCGATCCAGTAACCACGTAGCCTGGCGCAAGGCAAAGCCTCTTCCCATTGGTCGGCCGGTGGTTACTGGATGCCCGCCGTCCAGCCTGCTTTGCGGGGCACGACACTGATAATGTACGGATCGTCAGTGTCGCAACACCGGGGCGCGACGCGGATCGACGAAACGCCGGTTTTCGCAGTTATCCGGCGTGGTAATTCTCGTTCGGGACCGCCATTCCCCCTTCACGGCGCCGCCGCAAGGAGTAAGATCGCCACAAACCGCGGTCGCCCTGGAATCGCGGTAAAACCAAAATCCCGATTGGAGGATGCTCGATGCGTCAAAGCGTACTGGTAGCGGTCTTCACGGTCGCGTTGCCGTTCGGCGTTCTGGCCCAGCCGTCGCCGGACCCGGCCCTGAGCGATACCCAGCGGGAAGGGCTGCGTTTGTTCAGCCAGTCCTGCGGCGTCTGTCACACGGTGGTGCAGCAGAAAGCGAAGCAATACGCGCCGGTGCTGTCACGTAATACGCTTGGCGGCGACGACGAATTGATCACCGAATACATCGGCAACGGTACACCCCGCATGCCGGGCTTCCGGTACAATTTCGAGCCCGCCCAGATCGGCGCCATTGTTTCGTACATCAAGACGATCCCGCCGCAGCCGGCGGCGGTGAATGCCAAATAAGCATCGAGGAAGCTTCAAGCGTCACAGCGGTTTGTTCACGAGTTCAACGCGACCTCCCAACAGGAGAACATTCATGAGAAAAACGACAGGTTTTACCATGATCGGCCTAGGCGCCGTGTTCGTCGCCGCCATGTCGGCGACGGCGCTGACCCCGATCGCCGCGCTGGCCGACACCGTGTTGAGCGGCACCATCAAATCGTCCACGGGCGAAGTGATGGGCGGCGTGACGGTTTCGGCCCGCGCCAACGGCTCCAACATGGTCACATCGGTGTTCACCGACGAGACCGGCAACTACTATTTCCCCCCGATGACGGAGGGCAAGTACAACGTGTGGGCCCAGGCCGTGACGTTCGACACCGGCCGCGGCGACATCAGCCTCGGCGGAGCGAAGCGCCAGGACTTCACCCTCAAGCCGCTGAAGGATTTCGTCCGGCAGCTTCCTGGCGACATGCTGATCGCGGCACTCCCCGACGCCACGCCGCAAGACGCCAACATGAAGCAGATCGTGGAGAACAACTGCACCGCCTGCCACACCCCGAGCTACATCCTGCAGCACAAGTTCGACGAGGCCGGATGGAACGCCATCATCACGTTGATGAAGCACGCCAACGTCTACGGCATCTACCAGGGCGCCGAGCACAAGGCGAGCCCGGTGCTCGACCACAATCAGAAGCAGCTCGCCGCGTATCTCGCCCGCGCCCGCGGTCCCGGCGAGACCTCGATGAAGTTCAATCTGCGGCCGCGGCCGTCCGGCGAAGCGGCGCGCGCGGTGGTCACCGAATACGAAGCGCCGCCCGATCCGGATGTCGGGATGCCCTACAAGGTGATGACCAACAACGGCACCGACTGGTCGCTCGGCACCCCGTCCTACGTCTATCCGGGCTTTGGCGTGCATGACGCGTGGCTCGATGCCGACGGCACCAGCATCTATTTCACCTGCAACGTGCCGAACAGCGTCCTCACCCTCGGCAAGTTCGACATCAAGACCGGGGCGTTCAAGCCGATCCGGATCGATGCCAAGGACGGCCTCGCGGCGCCGGCTCACGGCATGACCCGCACGCCCGACGGCACTATCTGGTTCAACGTCAATCCGAGCAAGGGCGGCCTCGCCCGGATCGACACCAAGACCGACAAGATCCAGGTGTACATTCCGCCGGAAGGCATGGCGCCGACCGGCGGCGCCACCACGGTCGACTATGACGGCCGCGGCATGATCTGGGTATCCTCGCCGACTGGTGCACTGCGCTTCGATCCGGTCGCCGAGAAGTTCACCGAGTACAAGTCGCCGACGCAGAAATCCGCGACCGGCGGCATCGGCCTCACCTATGGGGTCGCGGCCGATCGCGACGGCAACGGCTACTGGGCCCAGATGGCGATCGACACCGTCGGCATCGGCGACGGGAAGTACGGCACCTCCAAGGAACTCAAGCTGCCGCCGGTCGCGACCGCGCGCGATCGCCTGTCGCCCCAGGACGTCGCTTTCTATGACGACCACGGCGCGCCGGACTTCTCCAATCCGGCCCCATTCGCGCAAGGGCCGCGCCGCATGGGCACCGACAAGAATGACGACGTGCTCTACGTCGGCAATTCCTGGGCCGGCACGCTTGCCAAGATCAACACGCGGACGCAGGAGATGACCACCATCGCGCTACCCGCCGACCGCAAGCCCTATCATGTGGCCGTCGACAGCCATCACAATGCGTGGCTCAACATCTGGATGACCGACCAGGTGCTCAAATACGACCCGGCGGCGAACGCGTTCACGGCCTTCGACCTGCCGACCCGCGGCACCGAGGCGCGCTACGTGTCGGTGCTGGAAAAAGACGGCAAGACCCATGTGGTGCTGCCGTCCTATCGCACCCGCAAGGTCGCCGTGATGACGCTGCGCAGCGAAGCCGAGGTACAGGCCGCCAAGGCCCAGGCGCAATAAGGCGCAGGCTCGCGGTAGCGGCAACGCCAGCGCACCGCGCGGTCGGCGGCGGTACAAGTTGAAACGCAATGGCCGGGCTCGTCCCGGCCATTTTTTGGATGATCCTGCTGCGAACACATCGCATCGCGCGGCGTCATCCCTCCACCGCATAACGTGTCTGACCGAATTGCATGAGGCGCCGCAAACCATACCGATGGATATGTCGCGGCAATCGCCTGGGAGCGCCTGAGCGTCCGCCATGGCGCGGTCCTATATGGCGAATTTTCTGTTTGGCGAGAATGCAGACCGACATCGCAGGCTGCGCGCATTAATTTTGCGTAAACATCGGTGTTTCGTCACACGGCCTCGTGAGACGGCGGTCTCTTGTGCGTTGCGGTATCGCGGGTATGGTCAAGTCGGGACTGGGTTTGGCGCGAAACTCGCCATTCCGACAAGGGGGCTCGACCGACGAAGCTCGACCAAGCCTCGGCCTCCAAGCATCGGGCGGAACGCGCGACGGGCATCATGTTCGGAAGCGTGTGACGCACGAGGTGGTCGCGTATAGCGAGCAACCCGCGGGGATTTACCGGAAGTTAAGACAGGGGTTGAGGTGTGGTTGGAATTGTCCGCGTCGCGCTCGAACGGCCTTATACGTTCGTGGTCGCGGCCATCCTGGTTTTGCTTCTCGGTGTGATGGCCGCCATCCGGACGCCGAAGGACATATTTCCCGACATCGGCATTCCGGTCATCAGTGTCATCTGGAGTTACGCCGGCCTGCCGCCGGACGACATGTCGGGCCGCATCGTCTACGTCTACGAACGCGCCCTGACGTCGACGGTCAGCGACATCGAACACATCGAGTCCCAGTCGGTCGTCGGCTTCGGCATCGTCAAGATCTATTTCCAGCCGCGGGTCAACATCGCGGCGGCGCAAGCCCAGGTCACGTCGATTTCCCAAACCATCCTCAAGCAATTGCCGCCCGGCGTCACGCCGCCGCAACTCGTCATTTTCAACGCGTCGAGCGTGCCGATCCTGCAACTTGCCCTGTCGAGCCCCACGGCATCGCAGACGGAGCTGAACGATCTTGCGACTAATTTCGTCAGGCCGCCACTGACTTCGGTCGCCGGCGCGGCCCTGCCAAATCCTTATGGCGGCATGCCCCGTCAGGTTCAGATCGATCTCGATCAGCGGGCGCTTCATTCCTACGGGCTTTCGGCCCAAAATGTAGTCGACGCCCTCTCGGTCCAGAACCTGATCACGCCGGCCGGAACCGAGAAGATCGGTACCTACGAATACACCGTCAATCTCAACGATTCCCCGCAGAAGGTTGCGGATTTCAACGATTTGCCGATCAAGGAAGTCAACGGCGCGATGATCTATATCCGCGACGTCGCGTTCGCCCATGACGGCAGCCCGCCACAGACCAACGTGGTCCAATTGGACGGTCGCAAGGGCATTCTGATGACGGTCCTGAAAACCGGATCGGCATCGACACTCGACATCATCGATGGAATCAAGCAACTCCTGCCGCGCATCCGGGAAACTCTGCCGGCCGGGGTGGAATTGAAAATCGTCAACGACCAATCCGGCTTCGTGAAGGCATCGGTGTTCTCGGTGATTCGCGAGGGCGTTATCGCGGCCGGGCTGACAGGCCTGATGATCCTGCTGTTTCTCGGCAGCTGGCGCTCGACCCTCATCATCTCGATTTCGATCCCGCTGTCGATCCTTGCCGCGTTGCCGGTGCTGGCGGCCCTGGGCGAAACCATCAATGTCATGACGCTAGGCGGTTTTGCTCTCGCGGTCGGCATGCTGGTCGACGAGGCGACCGTGACGATTGAGAACATCAATTGGCACCTCGAACAGGGCAAGGAGATCAAGACCGCCATCCTCGATGGCGCGGCCCAGATCGTGGTGGCGGCGACGCTGTCGCTGCTCTGCATCTGCGTGGCCTTTGTTCCGATGTTCGGCCTCGGCGGTGTCGCGGGCTTTCTGTTCCGGCCTCTCGCCGAAGCGGTCGTCATCGCGATGATCGCCTCTTACCTCTGGTCGCGGACGCTGGTGCCGACGATGGCGTACTTCTTGCTGAGCAATCATGGACGCGGCGAGGGCAACGAGGGCACGGCCAGGAAGAGAAATTTTGCGCAAAGATTCCAGCACGGGTTCGAGCGCGGGTTCGAGCGTCTTAGAAGCAGCTATGTCGGACTCCTGCGGGTGGCGTTGGAGCATCGGCGGCTTGCGGTCGCGCTGTTCATGATCGTGCCGTTGCTCTCCTTCGGGCTGATGCCGTTTCTCGGCAAGAATTTCTTTCCCGATATCGAGAAGTCCTGCGCTCAGGCTGCACGCCCGAGCCCACCCCGGAACACGGGTGGAGGAAGTGACGCGCCTCGTCAACGACGTCGAAGCCGAAATCCGCACCGTCATTCCGCCCAACGAGATCTTGAGCACGGTCGACAATATCGGACTGCCCAACAGCGGCATGAACTTGACTTATGGCAATTCCGGCACGATCGGCGTCATCGATACCGACATCCTCATCTCGCTTAACGGCGAGGAGGAGCCGCCGACCGCCGAATATGCGAAAACGCTGCGGGAGGTGCTGCCGCGCAAATTCCCGGGTGTTACGTTTGCGTTCTTGCCGGCCGACATGGTCAGCCAAATCCTTAATTTCGGCGCACCGGCTCCCGTCGACGTGCAGATCAGCGGCCCTAGCATGACCGACAATCGGAAGCTTGCCGCCGACCTTTTGGCCAAGGTCAGCCGCGTGCCCGGCATTGCCGACGCCCGCGTCCAGCAAGCCTTCCAGGGACCGGCATTGAATGTGGAGTTCAACCGGACGCTCGCCGGCATGGTCGGGTTCACCGAGCATGATGCGGCGACGACGATACAAAACACCCTCTCCGGCAGCAGCCAGACGACGCCTACCTATTGGCTGAACCCAAAGAACGGCGTCTCCTATGCGATTTCGGTCCAGACGCCGCAGTACCGGATCGACACGTTGGACGGCCTTAAAAATGTGCCGGTAACGGCAGCCGGCAAGCCGGCCCAGCTTCTCGGCGGCCTCGCCACGATGGCGCTCGGGCCGGAAAGTGCCGTCGTCACCCATTACGATATTCGCCCTGCGATCGATATTTTCGCGACGACGCAGGGACGTGACCTCGGCGGGGTGACCGCCGACATCCAGACGATCCTGGACGAGTCGCGTGCCGATTGGGGGAAAGGCATGCGCGTGGTCATGCGCGGCCAGGTCGCCACCATGGACCAAGCCTACCACGATCTCTTTTTTGGCCTCGCCTTTGCAATCGTGCTGATCTATCTGCTGATCGTGGTCAACTTTCAGTCCTGGCTCGACCCCTTCATCATCATCATGGCGTTGCCGATGGCGCTTGCCGGGATCGTCTGGATGCTTTTCGTTACCGGCACGACGCTGTCGGTGCCGGCGCTCACCGGCGCCATCATGTGCATGGGGGTTGCGACCGCGAACAGCATTCTGGTCATCAGCTTCGCCCGCGAACGGCTTGCGGCCGGCGCGGACGCCGCCACCGCGGCGATCGAATTCGGGCGGCACGCGCCTGAGACCCGTGATGATGACGGCGCTCGCCATGATCATCGGCATGGTTCCGATGGCGATCGAGTCGGGCCAAAATGCGCCGCTCGGTCGCGCCGTCATCGGCGGCCTTGTGTTCGCCACGCTCGCAACGCTCTTCTTCGTGCCGACCTTGTTCAGCATTTTCCATCGGCGCGATGTAGCCGCCGTTGACGCCGCCGAACCTCAGCTCGCCCTTTCCCCCCAAGCGTGAAGCAAAACCATCATGACCGAACAGCACCCGATCAAGGACACGCCGAAAACCCTCAGCGCCCGCCGTTTCATGGTGACCGGGAGCATTATCGCCGTCGTGGCGGTGGCGACCGCGACCATCGGAATTACGAACCGTGCCAAGGGCGTTCAGGAGATTGCCCGCTGGACCGACAAGCAGGCGGTCCCCACCGTGGCCGTCGTCACGCCGACAAATGCGCCGGGCCAGGAGGAACTGGTCCTGCCTGGGACCGTCGACGCGTTTTACACCGGATTGATCTTTGCGCGCGCCAGTGGCTACGTGAAGGAATGGTACGAGGATATCGGCGCCCACGTGAAGAAGGGCCAGATCCTGGCATTGATCGACACGCCCGACCTCGATCAGCAGCTTGCCCAGGCCCGAGCCGACCTTCACACCGCCCAGGCGAATGAAAAGCTCTCAAGCGTAACGGCCGACCGATGGCAGATCCTGGCAACGCGCGACATCGTCTCGCAGCAGGCCAAGGATGAAAAGGCAAGCGATCTCCAGGCCAAGACCGCGACCATGCAAGCCGCGCAGGCCAATGTCAGCCGCCTGGAGTCGCTGCAGGCCTTCAATCGGCTCGTCGCACCGTTCGATGGCGTCGTCACCGCGCGCAGCGTCGATGTCGGCCATCTTGTTTCTGCCGGCGGCAATTCCGGGAAGCCTCTCTTCACGGTCTCGGACATCCATCAGATGCGTGTTTACGTGAACGTTCCCCAGGCGTTTCTCGGCGAACTGAAACCAGGCCTCACGGCGTCGCTGATGCTGCCGCAATATCCCGGCAAGGCATTTGCGGCGATGCTCACCACCACCTCGAATTCGGTGGCGCCGGATTCGCGCTCGGCTCTCGTTGAACTGAAAGCCGATAATGCGGACGGACAGCTTTGGCCCGGTTCTTTCGCGGAAGTCCATTTCCATCTCGAGCTCAAAGCGAATGTCATGCACATTCCGGCGACGGCGTTGTTCTTCGGGCCGCGCGGCATCGAAGTCGCGCTGCTGACGGCTGACGGAAAGGTCAATTTGTCCAAGATCGAACTCGGCCGCAATCTCGGCAACGAGGTGGAAGTCCTGTCCGGTATTGCGCCGGACGCCGTCGTCATCGACAGCCCGCCGGAGTCCCTGACGACGGGTCAACTCGTCAGCGTTGCCGAACGCAAGCAAGACGAATCCCCTTCCAAGGGAATTAAGTCTGCAAAGAAAGAAACGACGTCGAATTGATGCCGGACCACGCTCGGCGGTCCCGCGCCAGCCGTCCAGCCTGCAGCTTTTTGGTTGCCCGAACGGCGCCGCTATCTTGCGGTGGAGGCCAAGCTTTCAATTATTGCCGGTCACCTGGGCCGAGGGCTCGTCGCTGAGCCAGCGGTAGACAAGGCCCCCAATTGCGCCTCCGACAATCGGCGCAACCCAGAACATCCAGAGTTGTTCCAGCGCCCAACCGCCGACGAACAATGCCGGGCCGGTGCTGCGCGCCGGATTGACCGACGTGTTCGTGATCGGGATGCTGATGAGGTGGATCAAAGTAAGGCCGAGCCCGATGGCAATCGGGGCGAAGCCGGCCGGCGCCTTGCCGTGCGTCGAGCCCATGATGATGAAGAGAAACATCATCGTCAAAGTGACTTCAGCCAGGATTCCGGACACCAGCGTGTAGTGACCGGGCGAATGATCGCCATATCCGTTTGAAGCAAAGCCTTTGGCGAGATCGAACCCCGGCGCACCGCTGGCGATGGCGTAAAGGAGCCCCGCTCCGATAACGGCGCCGACGACCTGTGCGACGATGTAGGGGAGGACCTGCGCGTAGGGGAAACGCCCACCGACCGCGAGGCCGACCGTCACGGCTGGATTGAGATGGCATCCAGACACGTGCCCAATCGCGTAAGCCATGGTCAGCACCGTCAGCCCGAAGGCCAGCGCCACGCCCAAAAGCCCAATCCCGACCTGCGGGAAGCCGGCGGCGATCACTGCCGAACCGCACCCCCCGAAGGTAAGCCAGAACGTGCCGATCGCTTCGGCAGCATATTTTTTGGTCTGCTCCATGTTCCACCCCTTTTTTTTAAATCTCGCGAGCCGCCGGAATTATAATATCGCCAGACATTATTTACCGAAATTGCGATCAAATGTTTACCGCCCGGTTGCTGAGTGTGGCGGCGGCCAAAGGGGCCGGGGCGCGCTCATCCGCGCTCCATATCGTCCGGCAGTGTCATGCGATCACGTCGAGACACTGCTCCTGGCACGGCCCTTGCGGACCGCCGCCAGCAGGGCGGCGTGGCCGGGGAACGGGTCGGCGTTCATGGCAGCGGCCTCACGTTGACGTGCGCGCCGGCCGGGAGTCCTTCGCTCTCGGTCGGAACGACAATCCAGCCGTCGGCGTGGGCGAGCGTCGCCAGCGGCAGATAGCGCGACGCCAGCGGCTCGACACCAGTCGCAACCCGGCGCACCGGCACGAGTTCGGCGAGCCCGACCGTCGAGGCAATCTTGCCGGCCAACAGGCTTTCGGTCCCGGTCTCCACAATCGTGCCGCCGCGCAAGCGCGCCAGCATGGCGCGGCCGAGCAGCAGCCATACGGCGATTGCGGCATCGAGGCGCCCCGGAACGAGCAGCACCGGCCGCGCTTCCGCAATCCCGAATGCCGCGGTCTCGCCCGGCGACACCGCGATGCCATGGGCCGCAACGGCGCCGCATCGCGCCAGCGCCTGCACCGCGTCATCGCGGGAGGAGGCGCCGGTGCCGCCGACCATCACGACGGCATCGACGCCGGCGCCGGTCAGCAGCGCCACGATGTCGGCGCCGGGCCGCGTCGCCACCGGCTCGCCACCATCGGCCGCGACCGCATAGGAAATCCAGTCCGCGATGGCGTCGAGAATATCGTTGCGTCCCTTGCCGACGCGCGCGACGCGGATACGCGGTTTGCGCACCCGGGCGCCGGCGACCCCGAGGGCCTGCATCGCCGCCACATCGATGGCGCGCAGCCGATGGCCGGACTGCCGCAGCACTTCGCCCGCGTCGGCGTCGGCGCCGGACATCAGCACGCCGTCGCCGGCGGTCGCCGTCGTATGCGCCTCGTATTGGCCGGCGCGACTGGTGACGACTTCGAAGGGCATCACCGCATCGGCGTCCGACGGCAGCGTTTTGCCCACCGCGACTTCGCGCACCGCCGACAACCGGGCGGGCGCATAGCCCCCCGCATCGGCGGTCGCCTCGGTGTGCACCGCCCGGCCATCCGTCAACGCCATCGGCGCCGGCGGATGCCGCTCCGCCACCACGATGTCCTGCGCCAAGGTGGCGCCGAGCGCCGCACCGGCCCGCATGTCGCGCGGCCGCACCGCAGCCACGGATTCCGCGATCAGCCGCAACACGTCGTCAAGCGGCATCAGGCGCGCGATCCGCTGACGGTTTTCCGGAGGGGCAGTCATGCGCGTATATGGTGGCGCGTTGGCGCCGCGGTCAATAAGCGCCCGGCCGCGGCCGGCGACCGGGCCGGAAGACCCCATCAGCCCCGCAACGTCGACACGCCGCGCCCGATTCGCTATCGTGACGACACGGGCCGCGAAAGCCCGGCAGCAATCAATTTTTCAAAAATCGGGAGGAGCCGCCATGGGCGACTGGACGATCCGTCACGATGTCAGCGCAAAATCGGCCACAGCGACTGCGCGGCGGCGCCTGATCGCCGGTGCGTTGCGCCTTGCGGTCGTCGCCGGCGCCGCGATCGCCGGCATGACATTCGCCGCGAACGCGCAAACGCCGCAGACGGCGCCGACGATCAAGCTGTATGTGTTCGATCTCGGCACGCTCAAGAGCCGCAATCCACAACCGCTGCTCGATCGCGGTGTCACGGTGACCGACATGTCGGTGGTCGCCTATCTGATCGTGCATCCGCGCGGCACGCTGATGTGGGATTCCGGCACCATGCCGGACGAACTGGTCAAGCCCGGCGGCACCACGATCGGGGGTGCCACGGTGACCAAGACGCTGTCGGGCCAACTCGCCGAGGTCGGCTATAAGCCCGCCGACATTACGTACGTAGCGCTGTCGCATTACCATTTCGATCATTCAGCCAACGGCAACATGTTCGCCGGCTCGACCTGGCTGGTGCAGAAGCCTGAGCGTGCGGCAATGTTTCCGGACACGCCGCCGGCCAATCCGCTCGCTCCCGAGGTCGTCGAGAAGTTCAGCAAGCTCAAGTCCGCCAAGACCATGCAGCTTGAGGGCGACTACGACGTGTTCGGCGACGGCACCGTGGTGATCCTGTCGACGCCCGGCCACACCCCCGGCCACCAGTCGCTGTTCCTGAAGCTCGCGAAATTCGGCCCGTTGGTGCTGAGCGGCGATCTCTACCACTATCCGGCGGAGCGCACCCTGAAGGACTTCCTTCCGTTCGCCGGCCGCGGCAACGATGCCCAGGAGGTGACCTCAAAGGCAAAGGTCGAGGCGCTGTTGAAGGAGAAGGGCGCGGTGCTGTGGATCCAGCACGACATCGTGGCGGACAAGAACATCAAAAAGTCGCCGGCCTTCTACGACTAGGGCGGAGTTCGATCGAACTCGTCGCCGCCGGCTTCTCCCGGCGACGACGAGGAACGAATACCCGCGTGCATCAATCCGCAAACGCGAACGCGCGCGTCGCGTCGTGTTCGAAGATCCAGTCGCGGCTAAGCGGCGGCGGCGCCGGCGACATGCGATTGTTCTGGAACTGCTGGCGCGCCTGGAGCAGCACCCGGCCCGCGCGCGACACCCGTTCGGCGTCATAGGCGGCAAGGCCGGCCGCCGGATCGTCGCGGTGGTGGGCGAGATTGCGGGCGAGCGCAAAGGCATCCTCCAGCGCCATGCAGGCGCCTTGCGCCAGCGTCGGCATCATGGAATGGGCGGCATCGCCCAGCAACGTGATGCGGCCCAACGTCCAGCGCGGCAACGGATCGCGGTCGCGGATGCCCCATTTGTAACACTGCTCGACCTGGCTCAGCATGTCGAGGAAGGCCGGGTTCCAACCCGCATAGCCGGCGAGCAGTTCTTCGACACTCGACGGCACCGACCAGGATTCCTCCACCCACTCCTCCGTCACATGGCCGGCGAAGATGTTGTAGACCTCGCCGCCTCGGATCGGATAGCAGATCACGTGACCTTCAGGCCCGAGCCAGCCGACATACTCATCGCGTCCGATCTCGACCACATTTCCGCGTCCCACCCGCCGTGGCACGCAGTCGATCGGCACCATGCAACGCCACGCCATCTGCTGGGTGAATAGCGCCGGCTGGGGGCCGAACAGGTTTTCGCGCACCACCGAATTGATGCCGTCGGCGCCGATCACCACGTCGGCCTCGATCGTGCTCCCGTCCGCGAAGGTCGCGGTGGCGCCGGCGCCGGTCGCGCCGACACCGACGCACCGGGCACCCAGCACGAGCTCGGCATCGGCAAGCTTCGCCGCAAGTACGCGATGCAGGTCCGCTCGATGTGCCATCACATAGGGCGCCCCGAAGCGTTGCGCGGCGGCGCCCCTGAGCGGCTCGCGGAACCGTAGATGCGCGTCGTCCCAGGCGAGCGACACGATGTTGACCGGTTCGAATGCGAGCGGCCGCAGGGCCTCGAAGACGTCGAGCCCGCGCAGCACCTTGACGGCGTTGGGACCGAGCTGTAATCCGGCGCCGACCTCGCCGAGCTCGGTGGCGCGCTCATAGGCGGTCACTTCGATGCCGTGGAGGCGCAGCGCGCAGGCGGCCGCGATGCCGCCAATGCCGGCCCCGATGATCGCCACCCGCGGGGTCCTCGTCATGTCATCCGCCCCGTGTTGCGCCGTGCGCCCGCGCCACAGATATAGCGTATATTGAACGTGCGGTGGAAATGCGAGGCGACATGAAGGGGAGGGTCCGATGAGGCGGTTCGCGGCGGCGCGGTTTGCAGCGACCCTCGTCGCCGCGACGGCAGCGCTTCCGGCCGCTGCCGCCGAGTATCCGGAACGCACCGTGAAGATCATTGCCCCGTTCGAAGCGGGCGGTACCGTCGATGCGGTAGCACGGTTTCTCGCGAGCCGGCTCAATGCCCGTTGGCGGGTGCCGGTGATCGTCGAGAACCGGCCAGGCGCCGGCAACATCCTGGGCGCCGCGGCGGTTGCCCAGGCTCAGCCCGACGGCCATACGCTGCTGTTTGCCAACACCAGCATCTCGGTCAATCCGAGCCTCTACAAGTCGCTGCCGTACAATACGGCGCGCGACCTCGCGCCGGTGGTGTTCCTGTCGGCCTCGCCCAATGTGCTGCTGGTGCAGAAGTCGCTTGGCGTCACCACGCTGCCGCAACTGATCGGGCTTGCGAAATCGCGCCCTCAGCCGCTCACCTTCGCGTCGGTCGGCAAGGGCAGCTTCCATCACATATCGATGGAGATGTTCAAGGTCGCGGCCGGGATTGATCTCCTTCACGTCCCCTACAAAGGGGCGGCGCCTGGGATGCTGGCGTTCCTGCGCGGCGACGTCGACCTTTATTGCAGCGACCTGCCGGGTGCGGTCGGGGCGATCCACAATGGCGACGTCGTGGCGCTCGCCATCACCAGCAACCGGCGCGCCGCGGCGCTGCCGGACATTCCGACCATGGCGGAGGCGGGGCTGCCCGGCTATGCGGCGATCGGCTACACCGGCATCATGGTGACCGCCGGCACGCCGCGCGACGTCATTGTGAAAATAAACGCCGTCATCAACGCAGTGGTCCGAGAGCCGGAATTCGCCGACCACTTCGCCGCGCTTGGCTATGAGATGACCGGCGGCACCGTTGAGGAGTTCGCGACATTCATCAAGGAGGATACCGAACGCTACGCGCGCCTGATGCAGGCGATCGGCGGAGCGATCGAGTAAACATCACGTTTTGTTGCTGCGTCGTGGTTGCCTCGAGCGCCTACCTGATGCGCTCCAGGATGCTGACATAGTTCGCGACCGCGGCGCCGCCCATGTTGAACAGGCCGCCGAGTTTCGCGTTGGGCAACTGCATGTCGCCGGCGGTGCCGGTCAGTTGCATGGCGGCAAGCGCGTGCATCGACACTCCGGTGGCGCCGATCGGATGGCCCTTGGCCTTGAGCCCGCCAGACGGGTTGACCGGCAACGCGCCGTCCTTCTGGGTGAGACCGTCGCGGATCGCACGTGCGCCTTCGCCTTCCGGCACCAGGCCCATGGCTTCGTATTCGATGAGCTCCGCGATGGTGAAACAGTCGTGGGTCTCGACGAAGGAGAGGTCCTTTAGTCCAATTCCGGCCGCCGCGAGCGCCCGCGCCCAAGCCTCGGCGCAGCCTTCGAACTTGAGGATGTCGCGTTTCGACATCGGCAGGAAATCCTGCACGTGGGCGGCGGCGCGGAAGATCACGGCCTTTTTCATGGCGAGCGCAGTTTCGACATCCGCCAGCACCAGGGCGGCGGCACCATCGGACACGAGCGAGCAGTCGGTGCGCTTCAAAGGGCCCGCCACGAACGGGTTCTTTTCGCTTTCGGTGCGGCAGAAGTCGAAGCCGAGGTCCCGGCGCATCTGAGCATAGGGGTTGGCGACGCCGTTCTTGTGGTTCTTGGCGGCGATCATGGCGAGTGCGTCCGCCTGGTCGCCGTATTTCTGGAAATAGAGGCTTGCGATCTTGCCGAAAATTCCCGCGAAGCCGCCGTCGATATCGGCTTCCTCGCGCACGTAGGACGCCTTGAGGAGATTGCGGCCGATGTCGGCGGCCGGGGTTGTTGTCATCTGTTCGACACCGACCACGAGCACGATACGTGCGGCGCCGGCCCTGATGGCCTGAAGCCCCTGGTGAACCGCGGCCGAACCGGTGGCGCAGGCGTTCTCGACCCGGGTGGCGCGCTTGAAGCGCAGGTCCGGCGAGGCCTGCAGGACCAGGGAGGCGGTGAAATCCTGTGCCGAGAAGCCCGCGTTGAAGTGTCCAAGCAGGATTTCATCGACTTCGTTGGCCCCGATGCCAGCGTCGTCGAGAGCGCCGGTGGCGGCACGGACAATCAGGCTTTCCACCGTTTCGGCGCTATGTCGGCCGAATGGCGTGTGGGCCCAGCCGACGATGCAGGCGGTCATGACATTCTCCCTTGCCGAATTTTGGGCGCTTTCTTTAGCAACTTAGCGCGAGAACTGGTTCCTTGAGCACTTTCCTTGGGCGTCGGTTCGGCGCTTTGTGATTTGCCGTCCGGTTGCTATGGTGGACCCTGCGGCTGGCGGCCAGCATAGTGGTGGCGGCAATCCGCGTCAGTACCTTTGCGTAGACGGGGTTGTTCGGGGTAAAAACGTCCACGCCGCCCGTCCCCGTTGTCCTTAGATAAGACGAGAGACTGGACCGCGCATCGTGCCGTTTTTGCAAAAGTCATTGGTGTCGCTGGCATGCGTACTTGCATCGACGGCAGGCACCATCTTGGCAGGCGGATTGGCGGACATCCGCGCCGCGCGCGCGGAAGCGTTGCTGTTGGTCGAGGTCGACTCCGGCAAGGTGATCCAAGGCGAGAATGCCACCTACCCGTGGTATCCGGCGTCCGTCACCAAGCTGATGACGACCTATGTCACGCTGAAGGCGTTGCGCGACCGGCGCATCAATCTCGAAACGCTGTTCTCGGTGTCGCCCAATGCGGTGGCGCAGCAGCCGTCCAAAATGGGGTTCAAGGTCGGCACCCAGGTCACCGTCGACAATGCCCTCAAGATGCTGCTGGTGCATTCCGCGAACGACATGGCGGTGGTGCTGGCCGAAGGCGTTTCCGGTTCCATCGAAAAATTCTCCGACGAGATGAACGCCGCGGCGAAACGCCTCGGCATGACCCAGACGAGCTACGTCAATCCCAACGGCCTGCCGGCCGACGAGCAGATCACCTCGGCGCGCGATCTTGCGATCCTGGCCCGCGCCCTGATCCGGGAGTTTCCCGAATACGACTCGTACTGGCACATTCCCTCTATCAGGTTCGGCAAGCGCATTTACCGCAATACCAATCGGCTGATCGACGCCTATCCGGGCGCCGACGGCATGAAGACCGGATTTATCTGCGCCTCCGGATTCAACCTCGTGGCGACGGCGACGCGCGGCGACAAGCGGCTGATCGCGGTGGTGCTGGGAGCGCAGTCGTCAACCGCGCGGGCCGAAAAGGCCGCGCAACTGTTGGAGCGCGGTTTTGCCTCCAATCCGCTGTCCTGGCTGATGCCCTCGCTCGGCACGGTGGATTCCCTGGTACCGATCGCCGCGGCGCCGCCCAATCTGC
Source organism: uncultured Alphaproteobacteria bacterium (assembly GCA_963747835.1). Lineage (GTDB taxonomy): Bacteria > Pseudomonadota > Alphaproteobacteria > Rhizobiales > Xanthobacteraceae > JAJPKK01. The sequence continues at coordinate 2,054,196 of CAVVGO010000006.1, read as the reverse complement.
GCGAGGACATTTGCGGCAAGGGTCGTCACCGGCCGGAGGAAAGCGGCGAAGACGAGGCTGCCCAGGCCGCCGGAGGAAGCACGCCGGACGACCCGGGCGGGCAGCGCGCCTTCTTCCTGTCGAGCCTGCGCAGCGCGCCGCCCAAGGGTGCCGCGCTCCTCACCACCGGGCTCACCGCCGCCATCCCACCGGTCGACGTCTATATCGGGCCGGCGCGCGCGGCCGGGGCGGCGCCCGCTCCCTCCGCGCGGAAAAAGCCCGCCCCCACCGCCATCGCCGCGAAGCCGCCGGCCGAGAAACCCGTCGCCGTCCAACCTGATGCTCCCCAGCCGGCGGCAGCCAAGCCTGCAGCGGTCAAGCCCGTTGCGGTCAAGCCGGCGGCAAAGCCCGTGTCGGCCACCGCCGCGGCTCCGGCCGCTTCGCCCGCCAGCGCAAATGGGCTCAAGCCCTGGCCCGGCAGCGAGACCGGCTCGACCTCGAACGGGACCGACGCGAAGCCCAAGCCGGCCGTCACCGCCGCCAGCAAGCCGAAACCGGCGCCCCCGCCCAAAACCGAGGCGCAGTGACGAAGACCGGGACGCCGGAAGAACCGGAGGATCGCGCTCCTCGAGGACCGCCGCCGCTTCCGCTGACCGTGCTCACCGGCTTTCTCGGTGCCGGCAAGACCACGCTCCTCAACCGCCTGCTCAAGGACCCGGCACTCACCGATGCCGCGGTAATCATCAACGAGTTCGGCGAGATCGGCGTCGACCATCTCCTGGTCCAGCGCGTGGATGACGGCATCGTGGCGCTGTCGACCGGCTGCCTATGCTGCACACTGCGGGGGGATCTGATCGAAGCACTGGAACGCCTGTTGCGAAGTCTCGATAATGGGCGCGCCCGGTTTTCCCGCGTCGTGATCGAGACCACGGGGCTCGCCGATCCGGCACCGGTAATTCATACGCTGATGCTGCATCCTTATCTGGTGATGCGCTACCGGCTCGACGGCATCGTGACGGTGGTGGACGCCGTCAATGGCGCGGCGACGCTCGAGGCGCATCCGGAGGCGGTGAAACAAGCCGCTGTCGCCGACCGGCTGGTGCTCACGAAAATGGATTTCGTGGCCGCCCGGCCCGGCGGGCCGGCTGCGGCCGAAACACTGATGTTGCGGTTGCGTGCCTTGAACCCGGCCGCCACCATCCTCGATGCCGCGGCGGGCGAGGCCGTCGCGGCCAACCTGCTCGGCTGCGGCCTGTACGACCCGGGACGCAAGAGCCCCGACGTGAGACGCTGGCTCGCGGCCGAAGCCTACCCGGACGCCGGCCATCGTCATGATTCCAATGGTCACGACCCCAACCGGCACGATGCCCATATCCGGTCGTTCGCGCTGACGACCCGTGACGCCATTCCGGCCGGTGCCTTCGAGATGTTCCTCGAACTCGTCCGTTCCCTGCACGGACCGAACCTGCTGCGCATGAAGGGCGTGGTGCAACTCGCCGAGCACCCCGAGACGCCGGTCGTGGTCCATGCGGTCCAGCATCTCATGCATCCAGTGGCGCGGCTCGAGCGCTGGCCGGACGATGACCACAGCACCCGCATGGTATTCATCGTCCGCGACATCGAACCACGCGTCATCAGCGAGTTGTTCGACGCCTTCCTCGGGCGCGCCGCGCCCGATCGCCCCGACCGTGCCGCCGTCACGGACAATCCGCTGGTACCATTCGGCGGTTTGGACCGCTGAGGCGACTGCCGACCCCGGGGCTTGCCACCCGGCCGCGACTCCCAGATGTTACGGGCGCCTTTCGTAGGAACGAAGAGCGAACCGTCAATGATTTGGGAGCGCCATGAGGGCTTTCGAGCGGGCTTTCGAGCGCCTGCGAAACGAGGTGATCTTTCTCTGCGGCGCCGTGCGCACGCTGCGGCGTGCCACGCCGATCGCCCGTCACCCGACCCGCATTTTCCCAATGGTCGTCGACGACTTGGCGGTACGCCACGGCGACAAGCCGGCGCTGGTCTCGGACCGTGAGACCTTGTCCTACCGGGCGCTCGCCGATCGCTCGCGCCGCTATTCCCGTTGGGCATTGGCTCAGGGTATTCGCAAGGGTGAGGCAGTTGCCCTGTTGATGGCGAACCGGCCCGAATATGTGGCGATCTGGCTCGGGATCATCCGGGCCGGCGGCACGGTCGCGCTGCTCAATACAAACCTCGTCGGCGCGGCGCTCGCCCATTGCATCGACATCGTTCGTCCACGCCACTTGATCGTCGCCGGCGATCTCGCGGATGCCCTCGCGTCAAGCGATCGCCATCGCAACAGCACGCCCACGATTTGGCTTCATGGCGAAGCAACGTCACCCGGCGGCTCGGGCAAGCGTGAGCGCATCGACGAAGCCATCGCCACGCTCGACGGAAGCCCGTTCGCGGCCGCGGAGCTGCCATCGATCACCATCGAGGACCAGGCGCTGTTTATCTACACGTCCGGCACCACCGGCATGCCGAAAGCTGCCAATATCAACCATTTCCGGCTCATGCTGGTGTGCAACGGGTTCGCCGGCGTGCTCAATGCCGGGCCTGACGATCGTATGTATGACTGCCTGCCGATGTACCACAGCAGCGGCGGCGTGATCGCGACGGGCGCGACGCTCATCGGCGGCGGCACCGTCTTCATTCGGGAGAGGTTTTCGGCGCGCGAATTCTGGGATGACGTGGTCCGCCACGAATGCACGATGTTCATGTATATCGGCGAGCTGTGCCGCTATCTCCTGAACATGCCGCCGCACCCAAAAGAGCGGGCGCACCGGCTGCGGATCTGCTGCGGCAACGGATTGCGGCCCGACATCTGGGAGGAATTCAAGGCGCGGTTCGCCATTCCGACCATTCTGGAGTTTTATGCGGCCACCGAGGGCAACGTCACCCTGTTCAACTTCGAGGGAAAACCTGGCGCGGTAGGACGCATCCCTTGGTATCTCAGAAGGAGCTTCCAAACCACGATCGTCCGCTTCGATATCGAGAAGCAAGCGCCCATCCGCAGCGCGCAGGGGCTTTGTGAGGAAGCATCGCCCGGCGAGATCGGTGAGGCGATTGCGCGGATTTTCAAGGACCCCTCCAAGCCGGCGGGTCGCTTCGAGGGCTACGCCGACCCCAACCAGAATGACAGCAAGATCCTGCATAACGTGTTCGCCCAGGGCGACTCCTGGTTTCGTTCCGGCGACCTGATGCGCCGTGACGCCGACGGCTATTTCTATTTCGTCGACCGCATCGGCGACACGTTTCGCTGGAAGGGCGAGAACGTTTCGACCACCGAAGTGTCCGAAGCGATCTGCACCTTTCCGGGAATCCATGAGGCTAATGTCTACGGGGTCGCCATCCCGGGCCATGACGGCCGCGCCGGCATGGCGGCAATCGTGTGCGAGGCCGGCATCGATCTGGTGGCGCTGCGCTCCTACCTCGCGTCGCACCTGCCCGACTATGCGCGGCCGGTATTCCTGCGCATTCGCAGCGAGATCGAGGTCACCGCAACGTTCAAACAGCGCAAGCTCGATCTCGTGAAGGAGGGGTTCGATCCGACGCAGGTCCGCGATCCGATCTTTTTCAGCGATCAGGCCGAGGACGCCTACGTGCTGCTCGACGAGACGCTTTACCGCAGGATTATTGCCGGCGACGTGAGATTATGATCGTGCCCGGACACCACGGGAAGCTGAAAACTCCATGACATCCTTCCGCGGCGTGTTCCCGTACCTCATCTCACCGGTCGAGTCCGACGGCCGCATCAAGACCGGCGTGCTGCAACGGCTGTGCGATGACTTGATCGGCGCGGGCGTCCATGGGCTCACGCCGCTCGGCTCGACCGGTGAGTTCGCCTACCTGGACCGCGACCAGCGCGCCACGGTGGTCAAGGCCACCATCGAAGCGGCGGCGGGCCGGGTGCCGGTGGTTGCCGGCGTCGCCTCGACCGCCACGGCTGATGCCGCCGCCCAGGCGCAGCACTATCAGCAGATGGGCGCCGACGGTATCCTCGCCATCCTGGAAGCCTATTTCCCGCTCAAAGACGCCCAGGTCGAGAGCTACTTCCGCGCCATCGCGGACGCGGTCGATATTCCGGTGGTGCTGTACACCAATCCGCAGTTCCAGCGCAGCGATCTCACCCTCGACGTCATCGCGCGTCTCGCCACGCACAAACGCATCCGCTACATCAAGGACGCATCGAACAATACCGGCCGGCTGCTCTCGATCATGAACCGCTGCGGTGACGACCTCGGGGTGTTCTCCGCGTCGGCGCATATCCCGGCTGCCGTCATGCTGATCGGCGGCGTCGGCTGGATGGCGGGCCCGGCCTGCATCATCCCGCGCCAAAGCGTGCGGCTTTACGATCTGTGCCGCGCCGGCCGGTGGGGCGACGCCGTGGCGCTGCAACGATCGCTGTGGCGCATCAACGAGACCTTCGCGCGCTTCAATCTCGCGGCCTGCATCAAGGCCGGGCTCGAACTCCAGGGCTACGACGTCGGCGATCCGGTGCCGCCGCAACCGGCGCTGACCGCGGAGGAGCGCCGCGCCGTCGCGGCGGCGCTCGAGGACGTGGCGGTTATTGCGGAACCGGAACCGACACCGCGTTGACCGGCATTGCGGGCATCCATATCAAAAGCGCCGTACAGGCTCAAAGACCTAGCTGGCTCCGACGAATTCGGGGCGCGCCAGCGTCGCCAATTCCCGAATTTACGGATTCTTAATCCTCCCGGCCGCTCCTCGGATGGTCGGACGACCGGCCAACCGAAGATTAAGGCCGGCCGTCTAGGCTTGAGTTTCTGAGGCTTGATCTCAACTCGCGTCATCGCCCGCGCAGGCAGGCGATCCAGTAACCACCGGCCTTTGACGCGCCCACGGTGTCCACCGCTCGCACCGGGGTTACTGGGTGCTCCGCATTCGCGGAGCATGACACTCGATTTGGATCGAACTGTCAGGGCCGGTAGACGAGGTCCTGCGAAAGGCTCTGGAGGCCGTGGTGGTGTTGGGTGAAGCAACAGGTTCGTCGCGCATCGAGTTCGGAGGTCTCCTTGCCCGCATCGCGCTGTGGCGGGCCGACGACAGCCATCGCTCGACCGCGCAGCGCGTCGCCGGCACCGCTTTCCTGATTCGGGTGGCGAGCGCCGGCATCATTTATATCAGCCAGGTCCTGCTGGCGCGTTGGATGGGGCGCTTTGAATTCGGCATCTACGTCTACGTCTGGACCTGGGTCGGCTTTCTCGGCATGGCGACCCCGCTCGGCATCCCGTTCACGACCCAGCGCTTCATTCCGGAATATCGCACGTCCGGCAATCTCGACGGCCTGCGCGGCTTCCTGGTGGGCAGCCGCCTGCTGTGCTTCGGCCTCGGCATCGCGTCCGGCGCCATGCTGGCCGGCGTCGTTCTGGCGCTGTCCAGCCACATTGCCGCCTATTACGTCGTGCCGTTCCTGATCGCGAGCCTGACGCTGCCGATCTTTGCCGTAAGCGCCATACAGGACGCCACCTCGCGCGCGTTCAACTGGATCGATCTCGCGCTGGTGCCGGGCTTCATCAGCCACCCGCTCATCATCCTGGCGGTATCCAGCATCATCTACTTCGCCGGCGGCATCCTCACCGCCGACACTACGCTCATCACCGCCTGCGCGGCGTTCTGGGTGGTCGTCGTGGTACAGCTCGTGCTGCTCAACCGGCGGCTCAAAGCAAACGTGCCGCCCGGCCCGCGCCGCTACGAGATCGCACACTGGATCAGGACGGCGTTGCCGGTATTTTTCGTCGAAAGCTTCTTCCTCATGTTGACTTACGTGGACGTGCTGATCCTGCAGCTCTATGTCGGCCCCGGTGACGTCGCGGTCTATTATGCGGCGACCAAGACGCTCGCGCTCGTCAATTTCATCTATTTCGCCGTGAGCGCGGCCTGCGGGCATCGCTTCAGCGAATACCACGTCGCCGGCGATCGCAAGCGCCTCGCCGCGTTCGTGGCCGACGCCATCCGCTGGACGTTCTGGCCGTCGCTCGCGCTCGCCGTCATCCTGCTGGCGTTGGGCGAGCCGATCCTCAGCCTGTTCGGACCAGGATTTGCGAGCGGATATCCGCTGATTTTCGTCATGATGATCGGCCTGCTCGCCCGCGCCGCCGTAGGCCCGGCGGAGCGGATTCTCAGCATGATGGGCCAGCAGAAGATATGCGCCGCGATCTATGGCTGCGCCTTCGCGGTCAATCTGGTGCTGTGCGTCATCCTTATTCCGCATTTCGGGCTGCTCGGCGCCGCGATCGCGACCGCGTCGGCGGTGCTGACCGAATCCATCCTGCTGTTCGTCTTTACGAAGCGCAGGCTTGGCATCCACGTGTTCATCTGGGGCGGCCCCCGCGAGCCTTGACGCACATGCTGGCGCCCACGCAGACCACGCTGACGACGGAGCGGCGCCCACTCGCCGCGCTCACCGACATCGCGGAGCCGTGGCGCGCGCTTGCGGCGAGCGCCACGGAGCCGAATGTTTTCTACGATCCGGATTTCGCGCTCGCGGCGGCGCCCGCGTTGGGCCGCGGTGTCGAGGTCATCCTGGTTTGGTCGGCCACGCCGCGGCGGCTCGTCGGCCTGTTTCCGTTCACGATCGCGGCGCGGCGCTATGGGGTGAAGCTGCCGCTCATGGTGGGCTGGACCCACCCGTTCGCACCGCTCGGAACGCCGCTCATCGACCGCGACGCCGGTTCGGCGATCATGACGGCGTTCCTCGAACACGTCGCCGGCGACGACGCACTGCCAAAGCAGATGCTGCTTCCGCTGCTGCATGAGGCCGGGCCGGTCGCCGGCGCGCTTCGGGCCGCGCTGGCGCCGGGCGCGTGGGCGGCGTTCGGCCGGCACCAGCGCGCCGTGCTCAGGCCCGACGGCGACGCCGCCTCCTACGTCGAACGCGCGATCGGCCGCAAACGGCGCAAGGAATTGCGCCGCCAGCGCCACCGCCTCGCCGACACCGGATCTGTGAGCTTTTCAGTGGCGCAGACGCCGGCCGACATCGCACCAGCGCTCGCGGATTTCCTCTCGCTCGAAGCTGGTGGCTGGAAGGGTCAGGCCGGTACCGCTATTGCGCAACACCCCGATATAAGGCGCTTTGTCGAGACCGCCGTCATGGCGCTCGCGGCGCGCGGCGGGGCGCGGGTGACGCGGCTCTTATGCGGGTCGCAGCCGATCGCCTGCGCGGTGACGCTGGCCAGCCAACACGGCGCGTGGGGCTGGAAGATCGCCTATGACGAGCGCTTCGCCGGCGGTTCTCCGGGCGTCCAGCTCTATCTTGATCTGACTGCCGCGATGCTCGCCGATCCTGACATCGCATTCGTGGATTCCTGTGCGACGCCCGATCATCCGATGATTGATCATCTGTGGCGCGCGCGCCTGCCGATGGCCGATTGGCTGGTGGCGCTCGCGCCCGGTGCCGCTTTCGACCGGGCCTGCCGGCTGGAGTTGGCGCGCCGCCGTCTGATGACGTGGGCGCGCATGCTGCGCGAACGCCTGCGCCGCCACGGCCAAGACCGCAGCCGTCGATCTGAAACCCCGAGTGCGCTTGTCAAAATCCGCGATCCAGGCACCGGATTTATTCGGCCTTGATATTCGCTGCCTTTACGATCACGGCGTATTTCCTGATCTCTTGAGCCAGGAAAGCTGCGAGTTCCGACGGCGAACTCCCTGCTGCAGTCACCAGATGAACTTCCGCGAGCTTGGCACGCATGCTCGGGTCGCGCAGCGTTGCCGCAAGAGTCCGATAAATCCGGTCGACAATCGCAGGATCGACCCCGGCAGGCGCGAATAGACCGTACCAGACGGTCATATTCACGGCCTTAAGCTCCGGGTGATCCGCCAAACTCGGCAGGTCGGGGGCGAGCGGTGAGCGCGTGGGTTCGCTGATGCCGAACAGCTTGATGGAGCCGTCGCGATAAGGCGGCAGCGCGAGGTTCAAGGGCAGAACCGCCAGATCGATCTGGTTGCTGATCAGGTCCGCCACGATTTGCGGCGCCGCCCGATAGGGCACATGCACCATGTGCACCTTGCCCTCGACGTTGATCATCTCGCCGAGGACCTGCAACGAGGTGCCGACTCCCGAGCTTGCGTAGCTGTACTTGCCAGGGTTTGCGCGCAGGAGCGTCATAAGCTCAGCAATGGTAGTGGCCGGGAAATCCTTCTTGCCCACCAACACGAGCGGCGCGGTACCGATCAGGCTGATCGGTTGAAAGTCCTTCTGGCTGTCATACTGGACCACGCTTGGCTGAACCAGCTTCGCCACCGCCATCGTGTTCTCGACCGCAAAAAGCAAGGTGTAGCCGTCGGGCTGCGCGCGTGCTGCACGCTGTGTCCCAAGAACGCCTCCGGCGCCGGTGACGTTCTCGATAATGATCTTTTGGCCGAGGCGCTCGCCGAGCGCCTCGCCAATCACCCGGGCGACAACGTCGACGCCGCCGCCGGCCGCGTTAGGCACGATCAGCGTGATGAGGCGCGACGGATAATTTTGCCCAAAGCCGCTCACGGGGAATACGAGCGCGGCGATCATGACCATCGAACTCAAATGCCTGCGCAACAGAAGCCTCCGGTTGCAAGTAATGGCTAGCGGCGCGTCGCGGGCCTTTTTGACTCGTACCGTAATGCTGCTACGAGACCGGAGATCGAGTCCATACAATTCTCGGGAGACCCTGCATGTCGGATGACTTGTGGCGCTGGGATGCGGCGAGATTGGCACACGCAATCCGGACACGCGTCGTGTCGAGCAGGGAGGCCGTTGCGGCCTGCCTTTCGAGACTCGAAGCCATCAACCCTCGCATGAATGCCGTCGTCGAGACCCTCGCCGAGGAAGCGCTAAGCGTTGCCGAGCAGGCCGATCGCGAATTGGCGAAAGGTAATCCTACCGGTCCGTTGCACGGCGTTCCTGTCACCACGAAAATCAACACCGATCAAAAGGGTTGCGCGACGTCTAACGGTGTTGCCGCCTTCGCCGGCCTGATTGCGGAGGAAGACAGTCCGTCGATTGCCAATCTGCGCAAAGCGGGCGCGATCGTGATCGGCCGGACCAACGCCCCGGAATTCTCATGGCGCTGGTTCACCGACAATGAGCTCTATGGTGAAACCGCCAATCCGTGGAATTGGGAACGAACGTGCGGGGGATCGAGCGGCGGCGCGGCGGTGGCGGTCGCCACCGGTATGTGTCCGCTGGCACAGGGGAGCGACTTCGGCGGGTCGATCCGTCACCCCGCGTTGTGCTGTGGTGTTGCGGGACTCCGTCCGACGTTGGGCCGGGTGCCGGCCTACAATGCGACGACTGGCGACCGTCCGATCACGGCGCAATTCATGGCCGTCCACGGGCCGATCGCGCGGCGGGTCGGCGACTTGAGGCTCGGGCTCGCCGCCATGGCGGTTGGAGACACGCGGGATCCTTGGTGGATGCCGGCGCCGCTCGCAGGCCCTTTGGCCGAAAGGCCTATTCGGGTGGCACTTTTGGATAACAGCCGTCGACCGGGCCTCGATCCCGGTATCGCCGATGCATTGGAACAGGCCGCGGCCTGGCTACAGGATGCAGGCTATGTCGTCGAACAGGCCGTGGCGCCTTCGATCGAAGAGGCGGCGCACCTTTGGTCCATGTTGGTGCTCAACGAGGCGAAACTCGCAATGGTTTCGCAGATCAATCAATACGGAGGCGCGGCGATCCGGAAGACCGCTGAACTGATGATCAGGCAGGCGCCGCCGACTGACTTTGCCGGGTTCCTGAAGGCTCTGGGGAGGCGGGCAACCCTGTTGAGGGAATGGCAAAGTTTCCTTGAACTGTACCCGCTGATTCTGATGCCGGTTTGCCGGGAGCCGGCGTTTGAACTCGGGCTCGATCAGCGAGATGACGCCGCAATGGAGCGCATCCTTGACGCCGTGACGCCAATACTCGCTCCCGCCGTTCTCGGATTGCCGTGCGTCGCGGTACCGACCGGCGTCCGCGACAACGTCCCGCTCGGCGTGCAACTCGTCGCCGGCCGCTTCCGCGAGGACCTGTGCCTCGATGCAGCCGAAATTATCGAGAGTCGCGCCGGAGCGCTGACGCCGATTGATCCGATGTAGAGCGAGCGCCCCGGGAGCAGCGCCGATCTAGCGGCGCCGACCGTAGATTTCGAACTCGTCGAGGCGGGGCAGGTCACCGTCCCGGGTTGCGGTGATGTCGACGCGCACATATTGGGCCGGCCGAGACGAAGAAAATAGAAATTCCATCGTCTGCTGAAGCGGTCTGGCGGTCGCGGGCTGCTCGTAGATGACGTTCCAATTTTGACTTTGGTCGACCCGGGTCGCGATCGAGAACGCAGTCGGCGCCCGGTCGCTGCGGAACCGGTGCTCGCTGCCCAGCCTGACGCCCTTGACCCGAAATATCTCCCCGAGATCGACCTCGACCCATGCCGGCATGGCGGCCGGGACCCAGCTTTGACAAGAACCGTACCAGCCGTCGATCAGGTAGGCAGTCTGATGCTGGCGCCCGCGGCCCGGTGCTACGACGGACGAGGCAAACGCCTTGGTCTGCTTGAGCAGGCCGAGGTTCGCGGCGCCGCCTACGTTGATCGGCACCGGGTCCGGCGGTGCGTCGTCCTCGCAGTCCGAAATTCGGTCGGCGATGCGGAAGTCGGCCGTCGAGAAGCCCGCCGGAACCTCCCACGGGTTGGGATTGGCGACCGGCGGGGTTCCGGTCGCCAGCCGATCAGTCAATACCGCCGCGACGACAACTAGGAGCGCGCCGGCCGAGAGCACGACGACCTTCCGCCGCGGCACGGCGCGGACGCGTGCGGCGACTGTGGCGAGGGCAGCGGTAGCGAAGGCCGCAAGGTGGTCCAGGCTGAGCTTGGGCAGCGACAGCTCAGGCAGGGACAGCTCAGATAGGGACAGGTTCGGTAGTGCCAGTTTCCGCATCGTCGGCGACTGAGGCAACGAAAAGCGGCGCAAAAAGTCGAGAACGGAACGTCCGTGCGGCAGCGAGAATAAACGGCTCCGCTGTGGTGCCGCTCCACGCAAAATCTCAACCAGCCAGTCGGCATCCGCCTGCAGATTCTGAATGACAACGGCCTCGCGCCACGCCAGGGACAGCAAGCAGTCGGGCAGCGCGCCCGCTGGCGGCATCGTCGCGCCATCGATGAACACCAGGATGACGCGGATATTCCGTGCCGTCGCGGCGGTGATCGCGGCCGTCACGAGGTCATTGCGGCGCCCGATCCGCGGCGAACCGGCAGCATCGCGGGCACCAAGCCAAAGGGGTCCGATAACGGCGATCAGCACGCTGCATCGGGAAACCTGCTCGGCAACCTGCGTCGCCACATTTTCAGGGAGCTGGGCGTGGAGCTCGGCCCCGGCCGGAGCGCCCTCGAGATTCATAAGGACATTGTCGCGCCCGAACGCCTCCGCCAGCCGGTCGTCCAGCCAATATACGGCTGCCCCGGAATCTTCCGGCCGGTGGCTGATGAAAATCCGTGTCGACACGACCGCCCGTCCCCCGACTTGGCCGCTGATTGCTGGAGACTATGGCATGCCGCTCGGCGTCTCAAGGCTGTGTTGTGTCACGCGTCAATTAGGATTTGCTCCTTATTGTGGCAAGGTCCGGAACCCACGATCACGCCTCGATCGTGCCTCGATCACGCTTGCCGACGCAGCAGGCGGCGGATCACCCTGCCGGTGGTGGTCATCGGCATCTCGGCGATGAAGACGACTTCGCGCGGAGATTTGATCGCGCCAGGGCTTCGACACCCCGATGGCGGCGCAGGACCCGATTACGCGCGCGCCTTTGTGCACGGTGCGCTTCGAGCAACTTTGGTTATAATGGAGCGGGGCAGTAACGGAACTCTCCGCCGGAGGAAACCATGAAGGACAATCAAGCGCGGACGTCAGGTTCGGATCAGTGGTCGAAGCTTGCGGGTGCCGCGGCCGTTGCGGTTTTCGCAGGGCTCGCTTGCGGCGCTGCCACTGCCGCCGAAGATCCGCTGACGCTTGCCCGTGAGGGCTTCTTCTACGTCAACGGCAAGGGGACGACCGTCAACGATCACGAATACATCAGTGGGCAGATGTATGTCGAGGTCCGCATCCCGGCGCGCCAGACCAAGCCCTATCCCATCATCATGGTACATGGCGGCACGATGTCCGGCACCAATTTCACCGGCACGCCGGACGGCCGTGAAGGCTGGGCACAATATTTCGTGCGCCAGGGCTACGCGGTCTACGTGGTCGACCAGGTCGGGCGCGGGCGTTCCGGTTACCTGGCCGCCGCCTACGGGCCGGACCGCAACTCCGAACGCTCCAATTCGGCCTCGCGCTTCGTTTCCCAGGAGAAGTTCAATCTATGGCCACAGGCGCACCTCCACACCCAATGGCCCGGCACCGGCGAGCCGGACGATGAGGCAACGATGCAACTCGCGTCCGGACAACTGCCGGCGATCGCGAGCTTCAACAAGCAGCAGGTTCTCAACCGGGACGCCCTGGTGGCGCTGCTGGATAAGATCGGCCCGTCGATCCTGCTGGTTCACAGCCAGGCCGGCGCCTATGGCTGGCCGGTGGCTGACGCGCGCCCAGACCTCGTGAGGGCGATTCTTGCCGTTGAGCCCAACGGGCCGCCGTTCTATGGCGTGGAATTCGTCGGCGCACCGGTGTGGTTCAAGCAACAGCCGCTCGTGCTGGACTATGGCCTCACGGCGGTTCCGCTTACCTATTCGCCGCCGGTGCATGGCGCTTCCGATCTCGAGATCGCGGTGCAGGAGAAGTCCGACGCACCCGATCGCGTGCGCTGCTATTCCCAGCGCGAGCCGGCGCGGCAACTGCCCAATCTGCAAAAGATGCCGATCCTGGTGGTGACCGCCGAGGCGTCCTATCACGCGCCTTACGATCACTGCACGGTGAAGTATCTGCAGCAGGCCGGCGTGAAACCGACCTATATCCGGCTCGCCGACATCGGCATCCACGGCAACAGCCACGTCATGATGCTGGAGAAGAACAACAAGGACATCGCCGCCGTCATCGCGCAATGGCTCGACAAGAGTATCAGCGGTGCGACCAAGGGGCAGTGAATTTCACTTCTGACAGACCGGGCAGAAGAACGTGGAGCGGCCGTTCTGCACGATGCGGCGAACTGTGCCGCCGCAGCCCGGCGTGACACAAGATTCGCCCTCGCGGTCGTAGACCCGGAAGTGGTGCTGGAAATAGCCGAGTTCACCATCGGTGCGGCGGTGATCGCGCAGCGAGGAGCCGCCGGCCTTAATGGCAGCGGTCAGTACTGCCTTGATGGCATCGACGAGGGCGACCGCACGCGCATTGGGGGCGCCGCCGCGCCCCGCGATGGTCGAGGCGCGGCGTTTCGGTGAGAGCAGCGCCCGGTGCAGCGCCTCGCACACATAGATGTTGCCGAGGCCGGCCACGACCTTCTGATCGAGAAGCGCCGCTTTCAGGCTCGTCTTCTTGCCGGCGCAGGCGGCAGCGAGAAGGCTCGCGTCGAACGCGTTGCCCAACGGCTCCGGACCGACTTCACGCATCAACGGATGGTCGGCGAGTTCGCTGCGCGGAACGATCAGCATCAGGCCGAACCGGCGCGGATCGTTGAACGTGACGGTCGCACCCGACGACATGTGAAACACCACATGATCGTGCGCCGGCGCCGCGGACCGCGGGTGGCGGAATTCGCCCGGCGTGTTGTCATGGCCGACCCGAAACGAGCCCGACATGCCAAGGTGCATCAACAGGACGTCCCCGGACGACAGGTCGGCGGTGAGGTATTTGGCGCGGCGCCCCATTCCGGTGACGGTCTGGCCTTCCAGGCGCTTGACAAAATCTCTTGGCAGCGGCCGGCGCAGATCCGGTCGTCGCGCCTCGACGCGGACGAAGCGCGCGCCCTCCATCACGGGCGCAAGTCCGCGCCGGACGGTCTCGACCTCGGGAAGCTCCGGCACGTTTGGTTTCCTGTTCACCTTCGCCGGGGGATTTGATAGCGCCTCGCCGTCCCGCGGGCTATGGTCATGGCGAACGGAGAATAACAATGCCGGCGACGGAAGGCGCGCAGACCCACTTCGGCTTCCGAACCGTCGACCTCGACGACAAGCAGGCGATGGTTGACGAGGTCTTCCACAAGGTCGCGCGCCGCTACGATCTCATGAACGACCTGATGTCGGGCGGTTTGCACCGCGTCTGGAAGGACGTGATGGTGACGGCCCTGAATCCGCCGCGCGACGACCGGCCGTTCGCCGTCATCGACGTCGCCGGCGGTACCGGCGACGTGGCGTTCCGGATCGCGCAAGCCGGCGGCGCCGGCACCCAGGTTACGGTATGCGACATCAATCCGGACATGCTGGCGGTCGGGCACGAACGCGCCGCCGATCGCGGACTCGATGGCATCGTGACGTTTGCGGCCGGCAATGCCGAAAGCCTGCCGTTCCCGGACCGCGGCTTCGACGCCTGCACCATCGCGTTCGGCATCCGCAATGTCCCCCGTATCGACGTCGCGCTCGGCGAGTTCTATCGCATGCTGCGGCCCGGCAGCCGCTTTCTCTGTCTCGAATTTTCGACCGTCGACGTGCCGGGCCTCGACGCGCTTTACGATTTCTATTCCTTCAACGTCATCCCGGCGCTCGGCCGCGCGGTGGCGGGTGACGCCGAGGCCTACCGCTATCTGGTCGAATTGATCAGGCGGTTTCCCAAACCGCAGGCGTTCGCCGACAGGATCGCGGCCGCCGGATTCCGCCGCGTCAGTTATCGGGCGCTCAGCGGCGGCGTGGTGGCGCTGCATTCGGGCTGGCGGTTGTGAGCCGGCACGATCCGTGATTGCGGCGCCCTCCCATCTGTTTCGCCTCGGCCGGGCCGGCTTCGTGCTGGCTCGCGAGGGCGTGTTCGCACTCGTCGATCCGGCGCCGCTGCCGCCGCATCTGCGCCTGTTGCTGCGTACCGCGCGGCTGATCGAGCGGCCGACGGCCGCGGATGGCGAAAACCGGCTGTCGAGCGCGCTCACGGCGCTCGGCCCGACCTACGTAAAGCTTGGCCAGTTCCTGGCAACGCGGCCGGACGTGGTCGGCCGTACATTCGCACGCGACCTCGAAAGCCTTCAGGACAAGATGCCGCCTTTTCCGCAGGCTGAAGCCGAGGCGGCGGTCGCGGCGGCGTTCGATCGCAAGCTCACCGATCTGTTCGTGTCGTTCGGGCCGGCGGTCGCGGCCGCCTCGATCGCGCAAGTCCATCGCGCCGAGGTCCGCCGCGCCGCGATCGAAACGCCGGACGAGCGGCGCGACGTTGCCGTCAAGGTGCTGCGGCCCGGCGTCGAGGCGCGCTTCAGGGCCGACCTCGCGGCGTTTGATTTCGCGGCTCGCACTGCCGAATCACTCTCGGCGGAGGCGCGGCGGCTCCGGTTGATCGAGGTGACCGATACGCTTGCGCGCTCGGTGGCGATCGAGATGGACCTGCGGCTCGAGGCGGCCGCACTGTCCGAGATGGCGGAGAATATCAAGGACGATCCGGATTTCCGCGTGCCGGCCGTGGCGTGGGAATTGACCGCCCGCAACGTGCTCACACTCACGTGGATCGACGGTACGCCGCTCAACGACCGCGCGACGCTGGTAGCTAAGGGCTTCGATCTTGCGAAGCTCGGCCGCGCCGTGATCCAGAGTTTCCTCCGCCACGCGTTGCGCGACGGCTTCTTCCACGCCGACATGCACCCGGGCAATCTGTTCGTCGACGACGAGGGGCGGCTGGTCGCGGTCGATTTCGGCATCATGGGACGGCTGGGACCGAAGGAGCGGCGCTTTCTCGCCGAAATTCTGCTCGGCTTCATCACCCGCGATTATCACCGCACCGCCGAGGTGCATTTCGAGGCCGGATACGTGCCGTCACACCATTCGGTCGAGAGTTTCGCCCAGGCGATCCGCGCCATCGGCGAGCCGATCCACAACCGCACCGCCGAGGACATCTCCATGGCGAAGCTGCTGACCCTGCTGTTCGAGGTCACCGGCCTGTTCGACATGCGCACGCGGCCGGAGTTGATCCTGCTGCAAAAGACCATGGTGGTGGTCGAAGGCGTCGCCCGCACGCTCGATCCGCGGCTCGACATGTGGACCACCGCCGAGCCGGTGGTGCGCGAGTGGATCGGACGCAACCTCGGCCCCGCCGGACGCCTCGAAGGCGCCGTCCAGGGCGCGGGCGAGATTGGACATTTCCTCGCCGGCGTGCCGGGGCTGCTGACCCGCGCGTCACGGATTGCGGAGCAGATCGATCAGGCGACTCGGCAGGGTATAGTGTTGGCGCCTGAGACCGTCGCCGCCATCGCACAAGCCACCGGGCGGCGCCAACGCTGGCGCACCATCGCGCTGTGGGTCATCGTTGCATTGCTGGCATGGATCGTTTTCCTAAAGTGACGATAGGCAGGGGCTGGTCAATCGTGATTTAATTACCGATATTGTGATCATGAGCAAAAAGCGCGAACGAAACATAACGTTCGAATCCTCGTTGGCGGAGGGGCGAAACATTGGCGTCGAGGAGGTTAACCAGATTCATGATTTGATCGGGCGCCATGGGTGGCCCGCCGACGTGCGGACGTTTGAAGTGAAGTTTGGCAAGGATTCCACTGACGATCCCGCCGTGTGGATTTGGTATCTTGTTCAAGACGATCACAACCCGTCTGCGGAAAAGATCACCAAATTGAATCAATTTGCCAATTCCGTCAGAGACGACCGTTTCAAAGCAAATATAAAATACTGGCCTTACATCGACTTTCGCGCAGTTTTGTGAACCGCATGGCGATCCAACTTGACCCAAAACATCTCCACCAGCCGCCGCATTCTCCTCGTCATCGGCGGCGGGATCGCGGCTTACAAATCGCTTGATCTGATCCGGCGTTTGAAGGAACGCGGCGCCGTGGTGCGGGTCGTGATGACGAACGCGGCGCAGGAGTTCATCACGTCGCTGTCGGCCGGCGCCATCGCGGGCGAGCGCGTCTACACGGACCTGTTCGATGCACGCACCGAATTCGACGTCGGTCATATCCGGCTTGCCCGCGATACCGACCTTGTCATCGTCGCGCCCGCAACGGCCGACCTCATGGCCAAGATGGCGGGCGGCCACGCTGACGATCTCGCCTCCACGGTGCTCCTCGCGACCGACAAGCCGATCCTGATCGCGCCGGCCATGAACCCGCACATGTGGCGCCATGCGGCGACGCGGCGCAATCTGGCTCAGCTCACGGTCGACGGCATCGCAATCATCGGGCCCAATGCGGGGGAGATGGCGGAGACGGGCGAAGCCGGCGCGGGCCGGATGGCGGAACCGCTTGAGATCGTGGCCGCCGTGGAGGTTTTACTTGGCGCCAAGCGGCCCGGCGCGCTGGCGGGCCGGCGCGTTCTCGTCACGGCGGGCCCAACCCATGAGCCGATCGATCCGGTGCGCTATATCGCCAATCGCTCGTCGGGCAAACAAGGCTTTGCCATTGCACGGGCCGCAGCCGCGGCGGGTGCCGACGTGACGCTAGTGGCCGGGCCGGTGATACTTCCCGATCCGCCGGACGTCACGATCATCAAGGTGGAGAGCGCCCGCGAAATGCTGGCCGCGGTGGAGAAGGCGCTACCGGTCGATGTCGCGGTGTTCGCAGCGGCGGTCGCCGACTGGCGCGTCGCCGAGGCCGGCGCCCATAAGATCAAGAAGAGCACGGGCGGGACGCCCAAGCTCGCGCTGGTCGAAAATCCCGACATCTTGGCGACGGTGGCGCATCGCAAGACCACGCGGCCGCGCCTCGTCATCGGCTTTGCGGCCGAAACCGAGCACGTCATCGAGAATGCCCGCGCCAAGCTCGACCGCAAGGGCTGCGACTGGATCGTCGCCAACGACGTCTCGCCCGCGACCGGCATCATGGGGGGCGATCGCAACAGCGTGCATCTCGTCACCCGTGCGGGCGTCGAGTTCCTGGCCGGACGAGACAAAGGAAGACGTGGCCGAGATGCTAATCGCCCGCATCGCGGCGGCACTGGCGCCGACCACGCCATAACGCCGATCGAAAGCACGCCGATGGAATTGCACATCCTCCGCCTGCCCCACGGCGCGGACCTGCCGCTGCCGGCCTACCAGAGCGCGCATGCGGCCGGCCTCGACCTGATCGCCGCCGTCGCCGCGAGCGCGTCGGTGACCCTCGCACCCGGCGACCGCGCCCTGGTTCCAACCGGAATAGCGATTGGGCTGCCGGACGGCTTCGAGGCCCAGGTGCGGCCACGGTCGGGGCTCGCGGCGCGCCACGGCATAACCGTCCTCAATACGCCGGGCACGATCGACGCGGATTATCGCGGCGAGATCATGGTGATCCTGATCAATCTCGGCCGGGAGCCGTTTACCGTGACGCGCGGCCTGCGGATCGCCCAGATGATCATCGCTCCCGTCGTTCGCGCCACCATCGTGGATACAACCGAACTCGACCGGACCGCTCGCGGCTCCGGGGGCTTCGGGTCGACGGGAGGATGAAGCGGCGATTTCGGCGGTGAGCGCCGGCGTTCGTCACAGCGTCTCGACAGCCTCCGCCTCGGCGACCGGCTCCGGCTGTACGGGCTTTTCGTCACTGGCGGGCGCTTTGCGTGGCGGGGTTTTCGTCAGGACCTGGCACAACGCGGACAACGTCGCACGCAGCTTGTGGCGATGGAGCACCATGTCGACCATGCCGTGGTCGCGCAGATACTCCGACTTCTGGAAGCCTTCCGGCAACTTCTCCCGGATGGTCTGCTCGATCACGCGCGGTCCGGCAAAGCCGATCAGCGCGCCCGGCTCGGCGATGTGAACGTCGCCCAGCATGGCGTAGGAGGCAGTGACGCCGCCGGTGGTCGGATTGGTCAGCACCACGATGTAGGGCTGGCGCACCTCTCGCAGCTTCTGCACCGCGACGGTGGTGCGCGGCATCTGCATCAGCGACAGGATGCCTTCCTGCATACGAGCCCCGCCGGAGGCCGCGAACAGGATGAAGGGCGTGCGTTTGTCGGCGGCAGTTTCGAGTCCCTTGATGATCGCCTCGCCGGCCGCCATGCCGAGCGAGCCGCCCATGAAGTCGAAATCCTGCACCCCGATCACGACCGCGAGGCCGTCGAGCCGACCGAGGCCGAGCTTGATGGCATCGTTCATTCCGGTCTTGGCGCGGGCATCCCGCAGGCGGTCGGTATAACGCCGCTCGTCGCGAAATTTCAGCGGATCGACCGCGACTTCCCGAACCCCGATGTCGATCCAGGTTTCGCCGTCGAACATCGATTTGAGCCGCGCCGCCGCGCCCATGCGCATGTGATAGTTCGACACCGGAATGACGAACTGGTTCGCCTCGACGTCCTTGTAGAAGACGAGTTGCCCGGTGTCCGGGCATTTGATCCACAGGTTTTCCGGCACATCGCGCCGATTGAGGAGGCCGCGAATCTTCGGCCGAACGACGTTGGAGATCCAGTTCACGCTGCTACTCCGCCGCCTGCTGCCGCACGTTACGAACCCCCGCCGCAAGCTCCGCCACCAGCGCGGTCACCGACGGCACCGTCGCGGCCGTAGCCCGTCCGGCGGCATCGAGGCTAGTGCGCACCTTCTCGACCAGCGCGGAGCCGACCACGACGGCCTCGGCGCCGCGCGCCATCGCGGCGGCACTTGCCGCGTCCTTGACCCCAAAGCCGACCGCGACCGGAAGGCTGGTATGACGCTTGATCCGCGCGACCGCAGCCTGGACCTGGCCGGCATCGGGTGCCGCCGCGCCGGTGATGCCGGTGATCGAGACGTAATAAACGAAGCCCGACGTATTTGTGAGCACGGCCGGCAGCCGCTTGTCATCGGTGGTTGGCGTCGCAAGGCGGACGAAATTCAGTCCGGCCCGCAGCGCGGGAAGGCAGAGTTCGGTGTCCTCTTCGGGAGGCAGGTCTACCACGATGAGGCCGTCGACGCCTGACGCCTTGGCGTCGGCGAGGAAGCGCTCAACGCCATAAATATAGATCGGATTGTAATAGCCCATCAGCACGATCGGGGTCGCGGCGTCGGCGGCGCGAAAATCGCGCACCAGGGCAAGCGTTTTCACCATGTTCTGGCCGACACGCAGTGCACGCAGGCCTGCCGCCTGGATTGCAGGCCCATCCGCCATCGGGTCGGTGAACGGCATGCCGATCTCGATCAGGTCGGCGCCGGCCTTCGGCAACGATCTGATGATGGCGAGCGAGGTGGCGGGATCAGGATCGCCCGCCATCAGGAAGGTGACGAGCCCGCAGCGCCCGGCGGCGGCGAGCTCGCCGAATTTGGCGTCGATGCGGGTGGTCATCGACTTTTGCCTTCGAGATAAGCTTCGACCGAGGCGAGGTCCTTGTCGCCCCGGCCGGAAAGGTTGATCACCATCAGGTGGTCCTCCGGCTTGGTCGGCGCGATGTCGAACACCCTTGCCAAGGCGTGGGCCGGCTCCAGCGCCGGGATGATGCCTTCCAGCTTGCTGCAGAGCTGGAACGCCGCAACCGCTTCGTCGTCGGTGGCCGAGAGGAATTTGATCCGCCCCATGTCGTGGAGCCAGGCGTGCTCGGGTCCGATGCCGGGATAATCGAGGCCGGCCGAGATCGAATGGGCTTCCTCGATCTGGCCGTCGTCGTTCATCAGCAGATAGGTGCGGTTACCGTGGAGCACGCCCGGCCTGCCGCCCGCGATGGAAGCTGCGTGCTTGCCGCTCTTGATGCCGAGCCCGGCCGCTTCGACGCCGTAGATTTCGATGGCGTGATCGTCGAGGAACGGATGGAACAGCCCCATGGCATTGGAGCCGCCGCCGATGCAGGCGATCAGGGAATCCGGCAAGCGGCCTTCGGCGGCCTGCATTTGCTCACGCGTTTCGCGGCCGATGATCGACTGGAAGTCGCGCACCATGGCCGGATAGGGGTGCGGGCCCGCCACCGTGCCGATACAGTAGAACGTGTCCTTCACGTTGGTGACCCAGTCACGCAACGCTTCATTCATCGCGTCTTTCAGCGTCCGCGAACCTGATTCCACGGCGCGAACCTCGGCGCCTAGAATCTTCATCCGCAGCACGTTCGGTTTCTGCCGCTCGACGTCCACCGCGCCCATGTAGACGATACAGGGCAGACCGAACTTGGCGCATAGCGTCGCGGTGGCAACGCCATGCATGCCGGCGCCGGTTTCCGCGATGATGCGCGTCTTGCCCATGCGCAGGGCCAGCATGATCTGGCCAAGCACGTTGTTCACCTTGTGGGCGCCGGTGTGATTGAGCTCCTCGCGCTTGAAATAGATTTTGGCGCCACCGCAATGCCGGGTGAGCCGCTCGGCAAAATAGAGCGGCGATGGACGGCCGACATAGGTTGCGAGATGGCCGTCCATCTCGGTGCGGAACTTTGGATCAGCCTTGGCGACCGCATAGGCGTGTTCCAGTTCGAGGATCAAAGGCATCAGCGTCTCGGCCACGAAGCGACCGCCGTAAATGCCGAAATGACCGCGCTCGTCCGGTCCGTTGCGGAAGGAATTGGCCTGCTGAATGGTCATGGATGGCGCTTCACGGATGAGTTGCCGCTCTTTTGCCGTCCCCCGCACCGCGCGCCGCACGGATGAAAGCACGGATGAGGTCGTGATCCTTGTCGCCGGGCGCGCGCTCGACGCCGGACGAAACGTCAACGCCGCCGGCACGGGTGATCGTGATCGCCTCGGCTACATTGTCGGGGTTGAGGCCGCCGGAGAGCATGAACGGAACGCGCGGATGGAGGTTTTTCAACAACCGCCATTCGAACGGCTTGCCGAGCCCACCTGGCCGCGTCGCGTCGCGCGGCGGGTGGGCGTCGAAGATGAGCCGGTCCGCCACTTCGGCATATTCGGTCACGCAGGCGAGATCGTCGCGGGTCTCCACCGCAATCGCCTTCATGACCGGCAGCCGGAACCGCGACTTCACGGCCAGCACGCGCTTCGGGCTTTCCTTGCCGTGGAGTTGAAGGATGTCGGGCGCCAAAGCCTCGATGGACGCTGTAAGCAACTCGTCATCGGCATCGACCGACAGCGCAACCTTCATGGCCCGGCCCTTGACGCGTGCGCCCAACAGCCGCGCGGCGGTAAAATCCAGGTGTCGCGGCGACGGCGGAAAGAACACGAACCCCACCATATCGGCGCCCGCATAGAGAGAGACGTCGAGTGCTTCAGCGGTCCGCAGGCCGCAAATCTTGATAAGGACGGACATGCTCAACCGAAGCCTTTCGAGGCTTTCTACATCGGGCCACGAAGATTGTCTTGAGATGGGTCTAAGGCCGGCCCAACGCAAACAAATAATAACGCCGATGGTTCGGGTTGATCTGCGGCGATCGTGAGCCATTACGCTGCCGGAGGCCGTTTGGCGACCGTACGCGCCGTTGGCGCCACGGCCCGGCTGTCGCGCAGGTTGCCGTGCCGCCTCCATTGTTCCAATTCAGCCCGGACCACGCCGATTTCGGCGGCAAGACGCGCCCGGGCGCGGCGCCATTTCCTCTGCTTGAACCAGGTCGCGACGCCGCCCAGCACCACGCCGGCGATGAGGATCGCAAAACCCAAAAGGTAGAGCGGAACCGTGATGGCATAAGCCGGATCGGCGGAATCGAACGGATCAAACGATACGACGACCGATTGGCGGTTAGCGACCGCCCAGCCCACCAGCGCGCCGACAAGCGGCACCAGAACGATCGCTTGGAGGAGCCTGCGAAACATTTCCGTGCGGCGCTCGATCCCTTGCGGCAGCCCATGTTTGCGGCGGCCCTTGCAGCGTGGCGCCAACACCGCAACGCCAGCGTTTCGCCGCAACCTGCTCGAATGACCAGGTGTCGGGCGCCCTACGCGGGCGGCCGATTGAGGCGCTCGCGCATTTCCTTGCCGGTCTTGAAGAACGGAACCGATTTCTGGTCGACCGCCACATGGGCGCCGGTGCGCGGATTGCGGCCGGCACGGGCGGGCCGGTTCTTGACCGAGAACGCCCCAAACCCGCGCAGTTCCACCCGGTCACCGCGGGACAGCGCCGCCACGATCTCACCCAGGATTGCGTTGACGATGTTTTCGACGTCGCGCTGGTAAAGGTGGGGATTCTGCCCCGAGATGCGCTGAACGAGCTCTGATTTGATCATCTGGTGATGCCGCTTCTGCTTTCGCTTTACGTCCGAAGCTCAAGCCCCAACTCAATTCGCCCAAGTCAATTCGTTGTCGAAGGGTGCCAAAGCGCCAACAGGCCGTCAAGGTTGAGCGCCTCGACGGTTTGCAGCGTGCCGGAGGCTTCCAGTTGCCGCACCAGCGACCCGAGACCTGCCATATCCATCATCTTGGCGACACCAAGATGAAGGAACGAAAATTCGCTGAAACGCGGCTTCAGCCGCCAATCCCGAATCGGCAGCTTGGGATCGACATTGCTGGATTTCGCCAGCCAGTCGATCGCCTCGCGCTCGCGGCCGATCTCGTCGGCAAGCTTGAGATCGATCGCCTGCCGCCCGGTGAAGACGCGGCCGTCGGTGACACGGTCGAGGTCCGCGCCTTCGAGCTTGCGGCGGTCCTGCACCATGGCCTTGAACCATGCGTAGGAATCGACCACCAGGGAGTCGATGGCGGCGCGCGCCTCCGGGGTAGTCGGTTCAAGACCATTCGGGGCGGCCTTGAGCGGCGAGGACTTTATTTCCTCGACCTTGACGCCGATGGTCTTGAGCAGCTCGGTCACGTTGGGAAACTGGAACAACACGCCGATCGAGCCGACCAGCGACGTGCTCTGGGTGACGATGTGATCCGCCGCCATGGCGGCCATGTAGCCGCCGGAAGCCGCCATGCCGTCCACCACGACCACCATCGGCTTCTGCAAGGCGACGCGGCGCAGCGCCTCGTGAAGCTCCTCAGACCCGGTGGTGGTCCCGCCGGGGCTGTCGATGTGCACGATGACGGCGCGGGTGTTGCGAGAAGTCGCGAGATTCTCCAGCGCCCGAGTGCGCTCCTCATCGCCGCGGATGATGCCCTGGATGGTCACCCGCGATATCTGCGGGGTAAGCGGTTGGGCGAGCGAGCCGGTGCTCGACCCGCGCATGACGGCCGCCACCGCCACCACGCCCACGATCGCGACCAGAACGGCGACGACGCGCCAGAAGGTGAGCTTGCGCCGCATCCGGCGGCGATCGACGATTTGATCGGTATCGAGCGACATAGTGTATCTCCAAGACATCGATTTGCCACAGGGTGCAACCCCGGCCGGTCGGGGTCAATGGCGACCCGGAACCGGCCGCAATTGTGGCAAACAAAACCAAAAGGCCCCGGGGGACGCGCCCCGGGGCCGGTGTTGTTGACGAATTGCGAGATGCGACGCGCGGGCTAGTCCTTCTTCTCTGTGGCGCGCTTGAGCGCGGTACCGAGAATGTCGCCGAGCGTTGCGCCGGAGTCCGACGACCCGTATTGGGCGATCGCCTCCTTCTCCTCGGCGACTTCAAGCGCCTTGATGGAGATCGTCACTTTGTGGGCGCGGCGATCGAACTGGGTAACGCGGCCATCGACCTTTTCGCCGACCGCAAAGCGCTCGGTACGCTGCTCGGAACGGTCGCGCGCCAGTTCCGACCGCTTGATGAAGGAGGTGAGGTCGGTGCCGACAATCTTCACTTCGAGGCCGGATTCCTTCACCTCGGTGATTTCGCAGGTCACCACCTGGCCCTTCTTGATGTCGCCGGCTTCTGCGAACGGGTCGCCTTCGAGCTGCTTGATGCCGAGCGAAATGCGCTCCTTCTCGACATCGACGTCGAGCACCTGGGCGCGAACCATGTCGCCCTTCTTGAAGTCGTCGATGACCTGCTCGCCCGGACGCTTCCAGTCGAGATCGGAGAGATGGACCATGCCGTCGACGTCGACGTCGAGCCCGAGGAACAGGCCGAACTCAGTCTTGTTCTTGACCTCGCCCTCGACCACACTGCCGGGCGGATATTTCTCCACAAACACTTCCCAGGGATTGCGCATGGTCTGCTTGAGACCAAGCGAAATGCGGCGCTTGACCGGATCGACCTCCAGCACTTGGACCTCGACCTCCTGGGAGGTGGAGACGATCTTGCCCGGATGGACGTTCTTCTTGGTCCACGACATCTCGGAGACGTGGATCAGTCCCTCGATACCCGGCTCAAGCTCGACGAACGCGCCGTAATCGGTGATGTTGGTAACGCGGCCGGTGAAGCGGGCCCCGACCGGGAACTTGGCTTCGATGCCCTGCCACGGATCGGCCTGGAGCTGCTTCATGCCGAGCGAGATGCGGTGCGTTTCGTGGTTGATCTTGACGATCTTGACCTTCACCTGCTGGCCGATGTTGAGCACTTCGGAGGGGTGGTTGACGCGCCGCCACGCGATATCGGTGACGTGCAACAGCCCGTCGATGCCGCCGAGGTCGACGAAGGCACCGTAATCGGTGATGTTCTTGACCACGCCGTCGATGACTTGGCCCTCCTCCAGGTTCTGGACCAGTTCCTGACGCTGCTCGGCGCGGGTCTCTTCCAGCACGGTGCGGCGCGACACCACGATGTTGCCGCGGCGGCGGTCCATTTTCAGGATCTGGAACGGCTGGTTGACGTTCATCAGGGGGGTTACGTCGCGGATCGGACGGATATCGACTTGGGACCGCGGCAGAAACGCCACCGCGCCATCGAGATCGACCGTAAAGCCGCCCTTGACCTGGTTGAAGATGACGCCCTGAACCTTTTCGTTGTTCTGGAACGCCTTTTCGAGCTTGCCCCAGCTCTCCTCGCGCCGTGCCTTGTCGCGCGACAGCACCGCTTCGCCGAGTGCATTCTCGACGCGCTCCAGATAGACCTCGACGGTGTCACCGATCTTGATGTCGTTGGTGCGCCCCGGGCCGTTGAACTCGCGCAGCGGTACGCGGCCTTCGGTCTTCAAGCCGACATCGATGACAGCGAGGTCCTTTTCGATGGCAACCACGGTTCCCTTGATGACCGCCCCTTCCTGCAGATTGCCGTGAGTGAACGAATCCTCCAGCAGGGCGGCAAAATCTTCGCGCGACGGCGCGGCAACAGCAGCTAAAGCCATGAATTCTCCTGCGCGGTAGACGCCGGCGGTTTGATTTAAGGGCGCACCAAACGCTCGATGCCGGAGGCCCCGCAAGACCTCCAGCGACTGCTGAATCACTTCAACAGGCCGGCGCGAAACGAGCGATGGGTACGATGACTTTCCGTCGGGCGTCGCGACGAAGCGTGCGAGCGGGCGTTCCTCCAAACACAAAGGCGATGTTGATCATGCCCTCGGCCCGCTCGGGCGGCTTCGACCTATAGCGGCGACCCGAACTGCGGGGGATATAGCGGATGCTCCGAAAACCCGCAAGGGATGCGGACACCGGAAGATCGTTCAAATTGACTGAAATTGTAGTCCGCAGCGACGCTTTGCCGGACCGGTGCAGCCGCCGACTTGAGGGCACCCTGGCGGTTGCAGCGCATCAAAACCAGCCCGCGCTGCTCGCCGCTTTCCACAACAGTTGCAACCCCAGCACCGTCAGGAAAAGTTGAAGCATCAGGCGGAACCGTTGCTCGCTGATGCGGTTCAGCGCTTCCTCGCCCAGCCAATTGCCGGCCGCTCCGGCCACGATCATCGCCGCCGCCAGGGCTACGTAGTCGCGCATGGCGAAGCCGATGAACCCGAACGCCGCGATCTTGGCAATGTGGACGAACATCATCAGGGCGCCGAGCGTCGCCGCGTGGTTGCGGCGGTCGGGCGCCGCACTGGCCACGAAGGGCGCCACGATGGTACCGGTCGCGCTGACGAAAATGCCGGCGAATGTCGCCACGAATCCCAACATGGCAAACCGGCCGCGCTCAGCGCCGATTTTCCCGAGCTTCGGCAGCCACGTCACCACGAGGATGAACCCCCCTAGAATGCCCAGCAACAGAGACATCGGCAGCGCAACGAAGACTTTGACGCCCGCGATGGCACCCAGCGCCGCGCCGACAATGAAGGGCGGCAAGGTCGAACGCATCACATAGCGCCACATGATCATGGTGCGTGTGACGCCCGCGCCAAGCTGCACCACGGTGTGAACCGGGATGACGGCGGCGGTCGGCATCACGACCGCCATGATGGCCAGCAGGATCAGCCCGCCCGCGGTTCCGGTGAACACGCCGATAAAGGCGGTCGCGAAGGACGCGAACGAAAGTCCGAGGAACAGGATGAGGCCGCCGTCGGGGGTTGCAAAAGAATCCATGGCCGGACTTTGGGTTAGCGAGGACGCGAGGACATTTGTCAGCGGAGCGCGGCCGGACTTGCGCTGCGCCGCGATGCTTCCACGATGGTCACGGCGGCCCGAAACGCCGCTTCGATATCGAGATCCGAGGTGTCGAGGAGATGCGCATCGGGCGCCGGCTTGAGCGGCGCTACCGCCCGCGCACTGTCGCGCTCGTCGCGGCGGCGGATGTCGGCGAGGATTTCGGCCTCATCGACCGTCTCGCCCCGGCGGCGCATTTCGAGCACCCGGCGCCGCGCCCGCACTTCCGGCGAGGCGGTGACGAAGATCTTGGCATCGGCGCCGGGACAAATCACCGTCCCGATGTCGCGGCCGTCCAGGACGGCGCCCGGCGGCACCGCGGCAAAATCCTGCTGCAGCCGCACCAGCGCGGCGCGCACCTGCGGGATTGCCGATACCACCGAGGCGGCCTCGCCGGCAGCATGGCTCTTAAGCACCGCCTCGTCGAAGCGCGCCAGGTCGAGCGTGCTGGCCGCCGCGGCGGCGTGCCCCGGATCGTCGAGTTTGTAGCCATCGTCGAGCACCGCTTTGGCGACGGCCCGGTACAGCAGACCGGTGTCGAGGTGCCGCAAGCCATAATGCGCCGCGAGCCGCTTGCCGAGCGTGCCCTTGCCGGAGGCTGCCGGCCCGTCGATCGCGATGATCATGCGAGGTCGCCCCCGAGCCCTCGCATCAGGTCGGCGAAGCCCGGGAAACTCGTGGCGATGAAGCCGGCGTCGTCGACCGTCACGGGCTGGTCGGCCGCAAGGCCGAGGACCAGGGCCGCCATGGCGATGCGATGATCCATATGGGTGGCGACGAGACCACCGCCGCGCGGCCGGCCGGCGCCGTGCACCGCGAGGTCGTCGCCGGAAATCTCGGCCGCGATTCCGTTGACGCGCAACATGTCGGCGGTCGCGGCAAGGCGGTCGGATTCTTTCACCCGCAGTTCCTTCAATCCGCGCATCACCGTGGTGCCTTCCGCGCAGGCGGCCGCGACCGCGAGGATCGGATATTCGTCGATCATGGCCGGCGCGCGCTCGGGCGGCACCTCGACGCCCCGCAGCGCGGAATACCGCACCCGGAAGCCCGCCATCGCCTCGCCGCCACCGCGGCGCAGTTCCTCCTGGTCGATTGCGGCGCCCATTTCACGCAGGGTCGCGATCAGGCCGGTGCGCAACGGATTGGTCATTACGTCGGGCAGGAACACATCGGAGCCGGGCACGATCAACGCTGCCACCATCGGGAAGGCGGCAGATGAGGGATCGGCCGGGACCGCCACCGCCGCCGGAACGAGCTCGGGCTGGCCGGTCAGCGAGATCCTGCGTCCATGGGCGCCTTCGGGCTCGGACACCACCGCGGCGCCGAAATGCAAAAGCATCAATTCGGTGTGATCGCGGCTCGCCTCGGTTTCGATGACGGTCGTGGTTCCGGGGGCGGCCAGCCCGGCCAACAGCACCGCCGACTTGATCTGGGCCGACGGCACCGGGGTACGGTAAACGATCGGTATAGGGTCGCGAGCGCCGGCGAGCGTAATCGGCAACCGGCCGCCTTCCGCCGCGGCCATTACCTGCGCGCCCATCATGGCGACCGGATCGAGGATGCGCCGCATCGGCCGCTTGCGCAGCGAGGCGTCGCCATCGAAGGTCGCCGTGATGGGACACCCGGCGACGGCCCCCATCACCAGGCGGCAGCCGGTTCCGGAATTGCCGAAATCAAGAGCCGCCGATGGCTCGCCAAAGCCCGCGACGCCGACGCCGTCGACCCGCCAGGTACCCACGCCAGTCCGCTCGACGCGGGCGCCAAGGGCCCGCATGGCCTGGGCGGTGTTGAGCACGTCCTCGCCTTCCAACAGGCCGGTAATCCGGGTACCGCCGACCGCGAGCGCGCCGAGAATCAGGGCCCGGTGTGAAATCGACTTATCCCCCGGGACCCGGACGCTGCCCTTGAGCGCGCCGCCGCTTCGGGCAGTCAAGGGTGAGGCGGGCGAGGACGAATTCACCTGGATATCCGTTTGCGGTTCGATCGAGCGCGGGTGGTAGCACGGAGAAAACCGACGGTCACGCCGCGGCTGCGATCGGTTACATCCGGACACAAAGGCTTTGACGGCTGCAAAGGTCTATTGACAGCGGCGCCGCGAAACGCCAAGGGGAGAGCCGCTTTCAACCACCATCGAGGATTGCGAAGCCGTGGCAAAGCCTGAGCTCGGTACGAAGCGTCTGTGTGCCCATTGTGGCGCGAAGTTTTATGACCTCAATCACGCCCCCATTTCCTGTCCGAAATGCGGCACGGTTTTTGAGCCCGTGGTGGTGGCGACGCGGGGACGACCGGAGGCCGCGCGGGCTCCGGTGCGGGAAGTCGAAGCCGTCGTGCCGGAGACCCAGGAGGCCGAGTTCGTCTCGCTGGAGGAAGCCGACGCCGAGGCGCAGGGAAAGAAGAAGGCCGCCGGCGACGCGCCCGAGGGCGAGGACGAAGTCGAGATCGATGACGAAGCCCTCGACGATGCTGCCTTCATCGAGGAGACCGAGGAGGAGGACACCGACGTCACCGAGATCATTGGGGGCGACATCGAGCCCGAGGAGGAGACCTGAGCGTTGCGCGCGGCTAGCGCGATGAGGCGCAGCGCAAAGCAGGACACTTGAGGTCTGCTCCGATATGTGATTTTACGGGCGCAGATCAGCGGCACGCCGACAACCGGTGCTGCCGCCCGAAACGACCAGCGCGGCTTCCCGACACCGCGCAAATGGGGCCATAGCTCAGTTGGGAGAGCGCTTGAATGGCATTCAAGAGGTCGGCGGTTCGACTCCGCCTGGCTCCACCAACTTCCAAGGCATTCAATTCCTAATGAGCTGGCGCGGAAGCGTCACACCCGACGGCGCCGGTAAGAGCGCGCCCTGGGCTCGACAGGACGGTCGTGATCCGCAGAATGGACCTGACGCATTGAAGCGTGTCGGCGGGCGGACAGGTGCCGAGTGGAGCATCAGAAAGTAAGCATTCTGGTCGAAGCGATTGTCGCCAACATCGATGCCGGGCGGGCGGTCGAAAGGCCGTTTTTTCATCTTGAGTTCGGCCGCGTGTTCCCGGACGACATCTATACAGAACTGATAGCCGCGATGCCGGCGGCGGCCGACTACCGCCCGCTGTCCGGTCGATACAATGAAAATATTCGCGAAGACGGCACGCCGACGCGGCTGAAGATCGATTTGTTCCCGGAGCATATCCGCCATCTCACCGGCGAAAAGCACTGCGTCTGGGGCGTGATCGGACGAGCGTTGTGCTCCGAGCAGGTGCGGGCCGCATTTGTCAGGCGTCTCGCGCCTGGCCTGGAGGGGCGTTTCGGGCCGACGTTCGCAAGCGTCGGAATGTATCCGATCCCGGCGCTTACGCGAGACGCTCCCGGTTATCGGATCGCACCGCACACCGACACTCGGTGGAAGGCGATAACAGTCCAGTTCTATCTGCCCCACGACGCGTCCGCGGCGCATCTCGGCACCATCTTCCACGAACGTTTACGAGATGGATCGCTCGCCAAGACGACCCAAATGAGGTTCGCGCCGAACAGCGGCTACGCGTTCGCGGTCGGCGATGACACTTGGCATTCCGCCGACCCGGTCGACACCGGTGTCGTGACGCGCGACAGCATTCTGCTGACCTACTTCGTCGACGCCGGACCGCTCAGGATTCTGCGCAATCGTGGCAAACGGGTGGGCAATTTCCTGCTGAGCGAAGTCAAGCACCTGGTGCGCTAAGGCTGACGGGCACGCGCCGCCTCAGTATGAACGCGGATTTGATCGCCCGAAGGCCTTCTTGAACGGTTAACCTCGGTTGCCCATATTGGGTGCAGGCCCGGCGGGGGAAGTCCGATGTAAGGATCTCCGGCGGGCCGGGGTGCCGTAAGGGCCCCACAAAGTCGCTATCGTAGGACTTTGAGATCATGCCGCGAGTTCCCTTCGCTCTCGAGCCCGTTTTTGCTCGGCTTCGACGAAATCGAGCGTGCGCTCGATCGAGTCTCCAAGGCCGCCGACGGATATCCGCCCTACAACATCGAGCGGGTGCCGCGGGACAATGGCCGGCCGGAACGGTTGCGAATCACCCTGGCGGTTGCGGGGTTCACCCGCGACGAACTCGACGTGACTGTCGAGGAAAGCCAGCTCGTGATCCGCGGCCGGCAGACCGACGAGCAGACCAGGCACTATCTCCACCGCGGCATCGCGGCCCGTCAGTTCCAGCGAACCTTCGTGCTGGCCGATGGGATGGAGGTACTGGGAGCCGACTTGAAGAACGGGTTGCTGTCTATTGACCTCGCGCGCCCTGAACCGGAGCGCGTGGTTAAGACGATCGCAATCAGTGATCATGAATAATGGGAACCGCGCAGGACTCGACCACGTTGGCATTGTCGAGGAGTTGAGGAACATGAACAAAGAAATGGTTGTGCAGCCTAACATCTCCGCGGAAGCACTGGCTCACCTGGGCGACGGGCAGATCGCCTATATCAGGACGATCCGGTCCGAGGACGTGCCGGCAATGTTTCCGCAAGCGCCCGAAATCGCGCCGGGACTTCAGCTGTTCGCGCTGCTGGCCGCGGATGGAACGCCGATCATGGTCACGGATTCGCGTGAAGCCGCGATTGCCAACGCCTGGAGCAACGAGCTGCAGACCGTAAGCGTCCACTGATCTTCCGGATACGAGCATAGCTCTTCCGAAAGATCTTCGCGTTTTCAGGACTGTGCGGGTTGCCTCCGCCCGTGATCTACACCGAAAAGTCGGCGGCTTTTCGGGGTCATGCGCGGGCCCCTGGCACTTCACATCGTATGAAATAAATACAAACGCCTATTTGTCGCCCGGCGACGTCGTCAGCACCGCATAAAGCGCTTCTGCGTCACGGGACTCGCGAAGCTTGCGCGCGACCTCAGGGTCGCGCAACAGCCGCGCGACCCGCGCCAGGGCCTTGAGGTGATCGGCCCCGGCAGCTTCCGGTGCCAGCAGCAGGAACAACAGGTCGACGGGCTGGCCGTCCAGCGCCTCGAAGTCCACCGGCCGCTCCAGCCGCGCGAACACGCCAAACAGCCGGTCGAGCTTGGCGAGTTTGCCGTGCGGGATGGCAATACCGCTGCCGATCCCGGTCGAGCCCAATCGCTCGCGCTGCATCAGCACGTCGAATACTTCGCGCTCGCTGCGTCCGGACATGGCGGCGGCGCGGGTGGCCAATTCCTGCAACGCTTGCTTCTTGCTGTTGACCCGGAGCGCGGGAACGACCGCCTGCGGCACCACAAGGTCGGTAAGCGCCATGAAGTTCGTCCGAAACCGGCGCCCCCGGAGAAACCGGGCGCATTGGGGCGCGGACCTTAGGGACGGCCCCAAAGCCCGTCAATAGGCGGATTGTCTCTGTGTGTGGTGGCCACAGCGACCGTGCGCAACGTCGCGCCGGCGCTCTGATATCACGGTCTCAAGACCGTTTGATGCCGGGCGGCGGCCGTGAATCCGCTGCTCCATCAAGCCGACCGTATTCCGTGGATACCGTTCGCCCAACACGCTAATTTCCCCGCGCCCCTCGCGAACGCTATCGCGCCGGCCCTTGTCAGAGGTTCTCATGCGGACGCCGAAACCAAAACCCCGAAAAACGGCGATACCACTTAAGAGGCAAATAGCGCCGCCGAAAGCGGCCCCAATGATTCCGCGCGAACGCGAGGCTTATTCGGCCATCGTGGACAGGCCGCCGCTTAGGTTGCCGGGCCGCGCCCGGCTCGTGCTATGGCCGATCGTCAACCTCGAAGTATGGGACATCGGCAGGCCGATGCCGCGCCAAGTGCTGCCGGCACCAACCGGCGTGCCGCTCTTGCCCGACGTGCCGCAGTGGAGCTGGCACGAATACGGGATGCGGGTCGGCGTGTGGCGCTTCTTCGACCTGTTCAAGAAGCACGGCATCCGGCCGACGCTCGCCCTCAATGCGCGCGTCTGCGAGGACTATACCCGCGTCGCCGAGGAGGCGAAGCACGAGGGATGGGAATTCATGGGTCACGCCTATGACCAAATGCCGATGCACAAGCACGAGAACCAGAAGGAGATGATCCATCGCTCGATGGACATCATCCAGCGCTTCACCGGCAAGCGGCCGATCGGCTGGCTCGGCCCCGGACTGACCGAGACCTACGAGACGCCCGAGCTGCTCGCCGAAGCCGGCGTGAAGTATATCGGCGACTGGGTCCACGACGACGAACCCGGCATCATCCGCACCGCCAAGGGACCGCTGGTCACGCTGCCCTACACGGTCGAGCTCAACGACATCACCATGATGATCGTGCAGCACCACGAGAGCGACTATCTGCTCAAGCGCACCATCGATGCGTTCGACCGGCTCTACGCCGAGGGCGAGCACCGCGCCAAGTTCATGGCGGTGGCGATCCACCCCTACATCAGCGGCCAGCCGCACCGGATCAAATATCTCGAAGCGATCTACGACTACGCCAGCAAGTTCGAGGGCGTGCTGCACTGGAACGGCGAACAGATTTTTGACTGGTACATGAAGGCGCGCAAAACACCGTAACGCGATCCCGCTATTTTTCGAGCGACGCGAAACTCTGTCCTGCGTCGGCGAGCTTTAACAGCAGCGGCGCCGGGCGGTGATGGTCGTCGCCGGTCTTTTGCGCGAAGGCCGTGAGCCGGTCGCGAATATAGCCAAGCCCCACGCTGTCGGCATAATGCATCGGGCCGCCGCGATAAGCCGGGAAGCCGTAACCATAGACCCAGATCACATCGATATCGCCGGGCCGCCGGGCGATGCCTTCGGCGAGGATGCGAGCGCCCTCGTTGATCACCGGGAATAGCAGGCGTTCCACCAGTTCGTCCTTGTTGATGGCGCCGCGCGCGATTCCGTGTTTTGCGGCGGTGCCGGCAATCAGCCGCACCACGTCGGGGTCGGGCTTGGGCGTGCGCGATCCGGCGTCGTAGAGATAGAAGCCCCGCCCGGTCTTCTGGCCGTAGCGGCCGAGTTCGCACAACTGATCCGCGATCGGAGCAGAGAGGCCACGCGCCTTGCGCATGCGCCAGCTCACGTCGAGCCCTGCGAGGTCCGCAATGGCGAACGCCCCCATGGGAAATCCGAACCCCGTCAGGGCGGCATCGACATCCTCCGGCAACGCGCCTTCCAGCAGCAGGCGCTCCGCTTCGACCAATCGCAGCCGCAGCATGCGGTTGCCGACGAAGCCATGGCATACGCCGACCACCGCCGGAATCTTGCCAAGCCTGCGGCTGATCGCGATCGCGGTGGCGAGGGTCTCAGGCGCGGTCGCGGCACCGCGCACGACTTCGACGAGACGCATCAGGTTCGCCGGGCTGAAGAAATGCATGCCGACCACGGCCTGCGGCCGCGCCGTGCTGCGCGCCATGGTGTCGATATCAAGGTAGGAGGTGTTGGATGCGATCACGACGCCGCTTTTGAGGATACGGTCGAGATCGCCGAGCACCTGCTGCTTGACGCCCATGTCCTCGAACACCGCCTCGACCACGATGTCGGAGTCGGCCGCCGCGCCGAGTTCGATGCTCCCGGTCACGCGGGCAATCCGCGTCTCCGCCTCATCGGCGCCAAGCCCACCACGCTTCGCGATGCTGCGATAGTTCTTTGCCACCGCATCAAGGCCGCGTGACAGCGCCTCCGGCGTGGCCTCGATCATGGTCACCGGGATGCCGGCGTTGGCGAAGCACATGGCGATGCCGCCCCCCATGGTGCCGGCGCCGATCACCGCCGCCCGCTTGATGTCATGGGCCTTGGCACCCGCGATATCCGGAACCTTGGCGGCTTCGCGCTCGGCGAAGAAGATATGGCGCTGCGCCTTCGACTGCTCGCCCGCCACAAGCTCCATAAACATTTCGCGCTCGCGCCCGAGCGCTTCAGCGACCGGCAGCGTGATGGCGTTGCGCAACGCCGCGACGGCGGCAGCGGGGGCATTCTGGCCACGGGCCCGCTTGATGTAGTTCGCCGCGGCGGCGTCGAAGTCTTCGCGGCGAACGGCTGCGAGCCTTTCGTCACGGTTTCGCGTCATTACCAACGGGCGCTTGTCGGCCACGACACGCCGTGCGAACGCGATGGCGGCCGCCACGACGTCGCCATCGGCGATCGCGTCGATCAAGCCGGCGTCGAGCGCCTCCTGGGCGGGGATCGGCTCGCCGGTGAGGATCATCGCCATGGCCTTGTTTATGCCGACGAGCCGCGGCAGGCGCTGCGTGCCCCCCGCACCCGGGATGACGCCGAGCTTGATTTCCGGAAGGCCGAGCCGCGTGCCCGCAGCCGCGACACGGAAGTGGCAGCCGAGCGCGATTTCAAGTCCGGCGCCGAGCGGCGTGCCGTGCAGGGCCGCGACAACCGGCTTCGGACTCGCTTCAATCGTCTCGATCACCTGGATGGTGGTGGGCTCGCCGGGTGGCTTGCCGAATTCGGTGATGTCGGCCCCGGCCAGGAAGGTGCGCCCCGCGCAGGTGATCACGATCCCACAAACGCCGGCGTCCTGACGCGCCTGCGTCACCCGATCGACGAGGGCCGCCCGCACTGCGTAACTGATGGCGTTGACCGGCGGATTATCGACGGTGATCACGGCAACGCCACCGTCGTTTCGCATGCTGACAAGCTCGCTCACGCCCGGGTCTCCTGGTGTTCGCGGGAATGTGTTGGCCCGCAAAATGCGATCACGTCGCGCCGTTCCTCAGCGGCTTCACGCCGAGTTCGCCGGCGAGTTTATCAAGTTGTGCAAGCAGTGCCGCCGGCAGCGGCACGCCATCTCGCAACCGTTCGATGCGGCACTCGCGGCGGCGGTCGCCGGGAAGGCGGATGTCCTCGATGCCCGGCAGGCGTCGCGACGCCCGCAGGTCGCGCGCATGACGGTCGGTCTCGGCCATGAACGTCTTCAGCGGCACGAACCGCGCGATGTCGAGCGCCAACATGAAATGGCCGGTGTTGGTTGCACCTTCGTCATTGTAATTGAAGTCGATGACGTCGCGCCCGAACGCGGCGCCGTTGAGGACGCCGCCCAAAAGTCCCAGCATGATGGCAAGGCCGGAGCCCTTGTAGCCGCCGATCGGCAGCAGCAGGCCTGCTGCGCTGCGCTTCGGGTCGGTGAGCGGACCGCCGGTCTGGGTGTCGATCAGCCAGCCTTCCGGCATGTCGCGTCCCGCCAGCGCGTATTTCTTCACGGTGCCGTACGATACCACGGTGGTCGCCATGTCGAGCACCATCGGCCCGTCGCCGGACGGCACCGCAATGCCGAGCGGATTCGTGCCGAGCAGCAGTTCCGAGCCGCCCCACACCGCCATGTGATTGGCGTTCGCGACCGCCGAATAGATGCCGATCATGCCGTGCGCGACCGGCATCGCGGCATAAAGCCCCGCGGTGCCGGCATGGTTCGAGCGCCGCACCCCGACCCAGGCGACGCCGGCATCGCGGGCGAGTTCGATCGCGGTCTCGGCAGCGCAACTGACCACGAGGTGGCCCATGCCGTTGTCGCCGTCCACCAACGCAGTCGCGGCGGACCTGTTGGTCACCGTGATGTGCGGCTTGGTGTTGAAGCCGCCGGCGCGGATGCGCCGGACGTATTGCGGCAGGCGGAAGATGCCGTGAGCGTCGGCGCCGGTGAGATCGGCCTCGGTCATCAGCTGCGCGACCTTCGCCGCGTCAGGCGCCGGCAGTCCGACCGCCGTCATGACCGCGCCGATGAAGCCTTCGACGACCGTCGCGGCGATCCGGCGGTCCGCGTCGCGCTCGCGGGCAGCGTTGGAATTTGCCATCACGGCTCTCGGGTCGGCTTATGGTTCACGATGGTCGATGCTCTCCACGGCGGAATTCCGGAGCCGGGAGTTCTATACGCATGGCGTCGGCGGTGCCAGCATGCCGCGAAACGTCATGGCGGGCTGGTCCTTGCGGCGTCGCTTGCTATGCTGGACGGATGCGTGCCAACGATGCACGTGTTGTCGTGATGGGAGGAAGCAGAATGGGTCGGTGTTGCGTTTTCGTTGCGGCAGCAGCCGCCGGAATTGTCCTCGCTGTTGCGGCGGCGCGTCCGGCCGCCGCGCAAGCGCCCGACCCGGCGCTCGTCGCCGCCATCGAGGACCTTGCCACCGCAAGCCGCGTCCTGGCCGACCAGGGCGTCGTCGACGCCTACGGGCATGTGAGCATCCGCCATCCGCGCAACCCCAATCACTATCTGCTGTCGCGTGCGATCGCGCCGGCGCGGGTGACGGCGGCCGACATCATGGAGTTCGACCTCGACTTCGAACCCGATCGATCGCCAGGAGCGCGGCCTGTTCATCGAGCGCTTTATCCACGGCGAAATCTACAAGGCACGGCCGGATGTGAACGCCGTGGTTCATACCCATTCGCCGACCGTCGTTCCGTTCAGCGTCACCCAGGTGCCGTTGCGCCCGGTGATGCACACCGCGGCGTTCCTGTGGCCCGGGGTTCCGGTCTGGGAAATCCGGGACGTGGGCGGCGTCACCGACCTCCTGGTGCGCAACAGCCAGCTCGGCAAGGCGCTGGCGGCGGCGCTCGGCGATAAGCCGGTCGCGCTGATGCGCGGGCATGGCGACGTGGTGGTGGGCAAGGACGTGAGGGCAGCGACGCTGCGCGCCATCTACACGGAGGTCAACGCCCGCGAACTCGCGATCGCGCTCGGACTTGGCGGCCCGATCAACTACATCTCGGCTGAGGAGGGCGCCTTCAAGGACAAGCAGTCGAACGACGAAGTCCGGACCTGGGACCTGTGGAAGGAACGGGTAACGAAGAAGTAGCGAAAGCAGGCGCGCGCCGGTCATCAACTGTTCCTTCGTGACGAAATCCCGTATGTTTTGCGTGTGCGATCGACGACGACCCAGGCGCAATTGATCCGTGTCAACGGGTTGCCGGACGCGCCGGACTAGCCTTCGCGCAACGACCAACAGGAGCCCCCGATGAAAGCCGGCGATATCATGTCCCCCCGCGTGGTTTCGATCGCGCCGGACGCGAATGTGCTGGAGGCGGTCCAACTCATGCTGGACAAGCACATCAGCGGGCTTCCGGTGATCGACAAGTCCGGCGCCCTCGTCGGCGTGATCACCGAAGGCGACTTCCTGCGCCGTGCCGAGACCGGCACCGAGCGCAAGCGGCCGCGCTGGCTCGAATTCCTGATGGGTCCACGGCGGATGGCGGACGAATACATCCAGGCGCACGCCCGCAAGGTCGGCGAGGTGATGACCCCCGATCCCATCACCATTGATGAATTGACCCCGCTCGACCAGATCGTGCAGACCCTGGAGCGCCGGCGCATCAAGCGGCTGCCGGTGATGCGGGGAACGCAGGTCGTCGGCATCGTGAGCCGGGCCAATCTGCTGCGTGCGCTTGCGACCCTCGGCGCCGCTGCGCCGCCGCCGGCCGAGTTCGACACCGCGATCCGCCAGCAGCTTCTCGCCGAATTTGAGAAGCAGACCTGGGCGCCGGTCGCGCTGATCGACGTCGTGGTCAAGGACGGCGTCGTCGAGCTGTGGGGCACGATCACCGAGGAGGCCCAGGGCCAGGGCCTCAAGGTGGTGGCCGAGAACATTCCGGGTGTCACCAAGGTCGTCAGCCATCTCACCTGGATCGAGCCGATGTCCGGCATGGTGATCGAGGACCCCGAAGCCGCCGCATCGGAGCCCAAAACCGCGAAGCGTTGAGGCCGGTGGGCGCACGCGAGTTCACCGCGGCTGGAGCACCGTGTCGATGAGGGCCGGTTGTCCGGCCTTCACCTGGGCGATGGCGCGCGTGAGAGCGCCGGCGATGTCCTGCGGCCGCAGGATCGGGCCTTCCGCGTACCAGCCGCAGGATTGCGCCAGCTTGGCGAAATCGGGCGCAGGACCAACGATGTCCTGGCCGATATGGGCGCGCTCGACCGGGGTGCCGCGATGCTTGGCAACGCGGATTTGGTGTTCCCAGTCGTTGTAATAGGCGCGGTTGTTGTACATC
The DNA here is from genome assembly GCA_963747835.1 of uncultured Alphaproteobacteria bacterium. Lineage (GTDB taxonomy): Bacteria > Pseudomonadota > Alphaproteobacteria > Rhizobiales > Xanthobacteraceae > JAJPKK01. The sequence goes on along the minus strand of CAVVGO010000006.1, from coordinate 2,015,059 downwards.
ACGATCAGGAACGGGATGTTGTTCTTCGCCGCGGTCCACAGCGCGCCTGCGTCGAACAGGAGGTCGCCGTCGGGCTGGATATCGACCACGAGCCGGCCGGTGCCGCGGTGAGCGAGCGCCACCCCCAAGGACACACCGATCTGGGTGCCGGTGCCGAGCGCGCGGCCGGCATGGCGGTAGGGCTTGTCGAAGTCCCACAGCTTGAGCGCCCACTCCTGCAGCGTGCAGGCGGTCAGCACCCAGTCCTCGTTCTTGATGACGTCCCAGACTTCATGGGCGAGACGCGGCAGCGAGATCGGCGAGGCGTCCCAGTCCTCGCGCGACTGCTCGGCCCATTTGGCGAACAGCGCATCGTGGCGTGTGGCGATTTCGTCCTTACGCTTGGCGATCTTGTTGGAAAGCGCCGCGCTCCACGCGACCCGCTTCTGGCACAGCTTGGTCAGTTCCGGAATGGCGGTGAGCGTGTCGCCCAGGACGCGCATGCTGGCGTTGGGCATGCGGGTGTAGTCCATCGACCATTTGCTGATTCCAATGTCGCCGAAACCGATTTCGATCATGCTGCAGGAGGGCGGATAGAGCGGCACCACCTCGCGCTTGGTGCGGTCGATGGTGTGGGTCGGCTTTTCCCAGTCGCGGGTATCGAGCGACAGGATGAGATCGGCATCGCCGAACACGCTCTTGTCCATGCTCACGTTGAGCTTGTGGCGATTGGGAAAGTTGAGCCGGGCGTTGACGTCGTAGACGGCGGCGCCGATCGTATCGGCGAGCGCCACGAGATGATCGAAGCCCTCGGGATGGCGGCCGGTATATTCGGCAAGCACCACCGGGAATTTCGCCGCCAGTACGCGGTCCGCCACCTTGCTGAGCGCCGTCGGATCGGCCGCCATCGGAACCGATACGGTCGTATCGGCCCGGTCCGGCAGCGCGATCTCCTTCTCCAGCGGCTGCTCCTGGAGCCAGGCGTCGTAGCACATGTAGATCGGGCCCTGCGGCTCGGTCATCATGGCGCCGTAGGCGCGCGCGAATGAATCCGGGACCCCTTCGATGCTGCCGGGCTGATAGTCCCATTTGACGTAGTTGCGGACCTGCTCGCCTTGAACGTTGGCGGTATGGATCCAGTCGATGAACGGGCGCCGCCGGCTTTCGTCCATCGGGCCGGTCGCCCCGATGACGAAGATCGGGGCGCGATCCACATAGGCGTAGTAGATGCCCATGGTGGCGTGCAGCAGTCCGACCACGTCGTGCACGATTGCGACCATCGGCTTGCCGGTTGCCTTGGCGTAGCCGTGAGCGATCTGCACCGCGATCTTTTCGTGCTGGCACAGCAGCATGGGCGGGGTGTTGCCGCCGTAATTCACCAGCGAGTCGTGCAGACCGCGAAAGCTCGCGCCCGGATTGAGCGCGATGTAGGGAAAGCCGAACTGCTTGATGAGGTCGACGATGATGTCGGACTGCCAGCGCTTCTCGGCGAATGACGCCTTGGCGGGAGCATCATCCGCCCCCGCGCTTGCGGCACCCGCTGTGATATCGTCCATGCGCAATCCTTCGTGGGCAATTACGACGCGTCAAATGCCTTGGCCACCATGTCGATGATGTTCTTGGGGGTCTTGATGATGGCGTCGCTGTGCTTCTGTGCTTCGACGCCCGGCGTCGGCTCGATGTAGATGCCGCGCTTTTGCGCGTCGGCAAGGAAATCCGGATCGACAACGACCTTGTCGAAGGCGGCGCGCAATGCCGCGATGCGGTCGGCCGGAACGTTCTGCGGCGCCAGCAGGGCGCGGCCGATGGCGGCGCCGCCGGACACGAATTCGATCGCCTGCTTGGCGGCCGGATCGGTCACGATCTCCTGCATCAGCGGCACGTTGGGCAACTCGGGCGTGCGCGTGAGGCCAGCCTGCAGGAGCGGGATGAAAGTGCCGTTGTCGATGTTGTCCTTGTCCTCGGTGCGGGCGGAATTCCATGCCTTCGACACCATGTCGACCTCGCCGCGCAGCAGCGCGAGCGTGTAGGCGGACGAGCCGTCATAGCCGCAGATGATGTTGAGCGGCATCTTGGCGATCACTTTCAGCGTCGCTGGATACTGGAAGCTCTGGGACGTGCGGCCGCTGCAGCCCACGTTGGTCTTGCCCTTATAGAGATCGTCGGCGGCAGCGATCTTGGAGCCCTTGTGGATCATGAAGGCCGTGTTCACCGGCGCGAACGAGCCGATGTAGTTCATCTTGGTGACGTCCCAGCGGCCCTGCGCCGGATCCATGAGCTGCACATACGCGATGGTCTCGGGAAACAGCGAGATCATCGAGCCGTCCTTCGGACCCTTGGCGTAGAGATAGGACGCGGCCTTGGAGCCGGCGCCGCCCGGCATGCTCTGCACGATCACGGTCGGCTTGCCCGGGATGTATTTGCCGATGTGCTCGGCGGCGAGCTGGGCATAGAGGTCGTACGACCCGCCCGGCGGATGCCCGATCAGGATGGTGAGCTCGTGGCTCTTGTAGAAGGCCTCGACCGTCTGCGCGGCGGCCGGCTGGGCGACCAAGAAGCCCGACACCAGCACCGCGGCGATGGCGTGCACTGCGACGAATATGCGCCGGGTATTGGTGTTCATGGATTATCTCCTTGGTTTCCTTGATCGTTTCAATAATACCAATGGTCCCCGGCCGCAACTTGCCGACCTAGGAGACGAGCTTCTGCGATGCCCGTTCCGGTTGCGAACGCTGCCGGCTCTGTCTGGAATCAACCGACGTCAGGCGTGCGGGCAATTTCCTTTTTGACCGCCTCCAACAACGGCTGCAGGCTATGCCGGGCGGTGCGCTACACGAACTCCTCGGCGACATTGTCGTAATCATGTCGGTAGATATTCCCGACTCCCATAATTGCACGCCAGCAGATCGGAGTGGCGCTCCCGCATTTCAGCCGGAAGCCGTCGTGCTGCCTCGGAAATGATCTCAATGCCGCGTGTCACCGCGTAAAACGTTCGGCGATCGGCGCAAAATGCCTCAAACGAAAGGCCCGAAACAAAGTCGCGGATCAATCCAATATTGTCCCGAATATCGTACAGCGCGAGGCGGGCGCGGTCAGAAGACATAGATGGCGTCTTGCTCGGCGTGCCGTCGTATCTGCGGTTTCAACTTGCTCCGATTTGCCACGTCTACGCGATTCGGAAAAAGGTCCCCCAGATATTGGGTAATCTCAACGTACTCGAACAGTCCGATCGGCGCCTCAGGCTCAAGCTCGATCATGATGTCGATGTCGCCGGCGGGTTGCGCCTCGGCGCGCGCAGCGGAACCGAACAAGGCCAAGCGCGACACCCCACGTCGACGAAGCTGCAATTCATGCGCCCGTAGCGTTTGGATGATCCGTTCCCGGTTCATCCGCGGTCTATAGCGTAAAGCCGATGATATCGCCAGCAATCCAGACCTGTCGCCGCTTCTCCATCAATGTATCCACTTGATTTTTCTACATTTTCCAAAGTTGGGTTCGTTCCGCCAAAACCGCAGCGCATCGATATTGCGGGTCAGCCCTTCGGCCACGCAGCGCTTTCCCTGGATGTCGCTTCGCTCATCCAGGCTACCAAGGAACACGAATTTCCTGTGGTGGGTTTGTTTCGCCGTTTGGCCAAAACAATGTCGCCGAATGGACGAAGGTCCGCCGGTTACCTCGGATCAAATTATAGGCCTATTCCTACAATAAGGCAAGAGCATTGCGCCGCCCGTCACGGCTTCGCGCGGTCCTTTCCCTCGACCTCCCGCACCGGCGTTTCCGGCGTCAGGCCGCCGCGGCGGCGGGCGAAGGTTTCGGTGCCGCTTTCGGCCCAGCGGCCGTGAACGGCGCGTTCGGCATAACGGTCCCAGGCGGCATCCCATTCGCCGAGCGAATAGCCGTGCCAGGGCGCCTTCAGCTTGAGCGCCGGCAGGCCGAGTTCGTCCCACATGGCGCGCGCCTTCTCCATGTATTGCTGCGCCGGCAGCGCCAGCGGCGGCATTGGGCCCTTCAAGGTGGCGTCGATCAGGAGGGTCTGGTCGTCGCTGCGCCGGCCGGTCTTCGGGCCGTGGCCGGCGGAGCGATGCGGCACCACGTGCAGGTCGTCGCCCAGATGCGCCCGATAGGCGAGCGACCAGAATACCGCGTCGGTATTGTGCGGATCGACATCCTCGCTCACCGCGATGACGATCTTGCCGCAATCGGCCCGCAGCGTCGAGGCACCGTTGAGGCCGCGCCAGACCTCGCTTTTCGGTGAGCCGGGCGCGAATTGCAGGAAGATCACGGGCCGCACGTTGGAGAGCGGCTCGTGCAGCACCACACTGCGGATGCCCTTGATCGAGAGCCGGTCGCGCAGGTGCGACAGGAACATCGGTTCGTAGGCGACGCGCTTGATGACGCTCAACTCGGAAGGCGTCACCTGGCTGATGATCGACACGAACACCGGCGCGCGTTTGTGGGTGATCGCCGTCACCTGCATCGACATGTTGAAGTCTTCGAGCGCCACATACCCGTGGCTTTCGCCGAACGGCCCTTCGGGCTCCAGCAACTCGGGATCGATCAGGCCCTCGACCACGATCTCGGCGTCGGCCGGCACGTCGAGATCGACCGTGACGCACTTCGCGGTGCGGATCGGGTAGCCCGCAAGCGCGCCCGCGACCACCATCTCGTCGAGGTCGATGGCAAGCTTCTGCGGGCCCGTGAACGCCACCACCGGGGCGCAGCCGAGCACGATGGCGCACGGCATCGGTTGCTTGCGGGCGCGGTATTTCTGCCAGTGCAGATAGCCGCCAGCGCCCCCCTGGCGCGAGGCCATGCGCACGCCGAGCCGGTCATTGGCTTTAAGCTGGGCCCGGTAGGTCCCCATGTTGCGCACGCCGGTGTCCGGATCGACGGTTACGCATAGGGTAGCCGTGAGATAGGGCGCGGCATCGAAGCCCGGCGTCGACACCGGCACCGGCAGGCGCGACATGCCGTTGCCGGGCCCGGTGAGGTCGGCACCCTTGATCACCACCTCCTGGCACGGCGGCGCCGTCACGGTGACCGGCGCCACCGGATTCGCGACGGCGTCGGTCCAGGCGCGGCCGATGTCCTCAACCGCGCGGCCCATGCCCAGCGCATAGATCTCCGCCGAAGCCGATAGCGCGCCGACCGCGACCGGCATATCGAAGCGGCGGCCGTCGGCGCCCACCACGTTGGTGAACAGGAAGGCGCGCCGGTGATGCTCGTCGAGGCCGCCCTGGAACTGCCAGCGCACCAGCGGATGCAGTTCGGTATCCTTGTTGACCTCGCGATCGATACGCACCACGAGGCCGGCGGCTTCGAGATTCGCGAGGTGTTCCTGGAAATCCGCCGGCGGGCGCGCCAGGCGTGCGCCGGCTCTGGTGTCCTCCGGGCGCGGGCGCGGGCGCTCCTGCATGGCGAAACCTCACGATTGAGAAGGGGTCACCGTATACAGGCTGCACCCGTGGCGGGCAATCGAGCGCAGTGGTAGCCCGGATGAGCGTGGCGATATCCGGTGCGGGCCTGCGGACACGGTGATACCCGCATGTCGCTTCGCTCATGCGAGCTACCGCGAGGCAGCGAATTTCTCTCGTTGCATGGCGGGCCAGCCGCTATATCGTGTCGCCCGCGCGAACCGGAATCGACCGATGCGGGCGCGGCTTGACGTCTCGACCCCAACGCTCCACCGATCCCGCCTCAGCCAACGGACCTCGTCGTGCTCCTCGACAACGCCCTCAACGCCCTCACCATCGTGTTCGATCCGGCGCGCTTTGCCATCATCTGCTTCGGCATCGTGCTTGGGCTGGTTATCGGCATCCTGCCCGGCATCGGTGGGCTGGGCGGCCTCGCGTTGCTGATCCCCTTTACCCATGCGATGGACGCCCACACGGCGCTGGCCTTCGTGATCGGCATGTGGGCGGTGACGGCGACGTCCGATACGGTTCCGGCCATTCTGTTCGGCGTTCCGGGCGCCATCGGGTCGGCGGCGACGGTGCTCGACGGCCATCCGATGGCCAAGCGCGGCGAGGCCGGGCGCGCATTCGGGGCCTCCTTCACGTCGTCCATCTTGGGCGGGCTGTTCGGGGCCGTGCTGCTCGCGGTCGCGATTCCGGTCCTGCGCCCGTTCATGCTGGCGGTCGGCACGCCCGAACTGCTCGCCGTCTGCATACTCGGGCTGACGCTGGTCGCGTCGGTCAGCCAGGGTAACATCCTGAAGGGCTTGATCGTCGCGGTGTTCGGCGTGCTGCTCGCCGCGGTCGGTGACGAGGCGCAGTCGGGCCAGCTGCGCTGGACCTTCGACAGCGTATTCGACACTTACCTGATGGACGGCGTGCCGATCGAATGTATTGCGCTCGGGCTGTTTGCGGTGCCGGAACTGATCGACATGGCGATCGCTCGCACCAACACGGGCTCGGTGCAGCAGCTGCGCGGGCTGTTCCACGAACAGATGCGCGGCGTGCGCGACGTGCTGCAGAACTGGAAGCTGGTGCTCAACTCCGCATCGCTCGGCGTCGTGCTCGGTTCGGTGCCCGGCATGGGGGCGGCGGTGATCGACTGGATCGCCTACGGGATGGCGGCGCGCCTCGTCAAAGGCGCCTCGGAGACCTTCGGCAAGGGCGACGTGCGCGGCCTGATCGCGGCGGAATCCGCCAACAACGCGCGCGAAGGCGGCGCGCTCATCCCGACGCTCGCGTTCGGGGTGCCGGGCTCGCCCTCGATGGCGCTGCTGCTCGGGGCGTTCCTCGCCCACGGGGTCACGCCCGGACCGAAGCTGCTCGATACCCAGCTCGACATCACCTACACGCTGGTGTGGAGCCTCGCGCTCGCCAACGTGGTGGGAGCCGGCATCTGCTTCCTGTGCGCAAATCCGCTCGCCCGGGTCGCGACCCTGCGGTCGGGCATCCTGATTCCGTGCGTTTTCGCGGTGTGCTTCGTCGGCGCCTATCAGGGCTCGGTGAGCTATGGCGACCTCGTCCTGTTGGTTGCGTTCGGCGTGCTGGGCTGGACCATGAAGCGGTACGGGTGGTCGCGCGCGCCGCTGATCCTCGGCTTCGTGCTCGGCAAGCTGATCGAGAAATATCTCTTCATCTCGGTCGGCCGCTACCAGTTCTCATGGCTGGAGCGTCCCGGCGTGATCGCGATCCTCTCCCTGACGGCCGTGGTGCTGCTGTGGCCGCTCGCCGCTGCGCTCTACCGGCAGTGGCGGCCCGCCGTTGTCGCCGCGTCCGCCGGTCCCGCGGCCCCGATGGCGATCGCTGGCCGTTCGATCGACGACATCATCGGCCCCGGCATCTGGGTGATCAGCACCCTCGGGTTGGCGGCGGCGTTCTGGAGCGCAACCGGCTGGCGTTTCTCGGCGCGGCTGATGCCGCAGACCGCGGCCGCGGCCGGTCTCGTCATCATCGCCTGCGCCGGCATCGCGGTAGTGATGGCGAAACGGCGCGGGGAGCCGCGCGCCGGCAGGGCGTCTTCCGAACACGCCGGCGCGGATTTGAGCGCCAACACCGTCTACAGGCGGCTTGGGGTCGAGTTGGCATGGCTCGTCGGCTTCCTCGCCAGCGTGTGGGTGATCGGCCTGATGCCCACCATGGGGCTCTATATGTTCCTCTACATGGCAACATCCGGACGGACCCGGGGGACGACGGCGCTCATCATCACGGTCGCGCTGTGGATCGGATTCTACTTCCTGTTCGAGAAGCTGCTGCACGTGCCGTGGCCGCCCTCGCTGCTGGGCGACACCTTCCCGGAGTTGCGCGAACTGACCGGCCGGCTGATCTGACGGCGTCACGTAAATCCAAACAGCCGCGCCGGATTGTCGGCGAGGATGCGGCGCCGAACCGTGGCGTCGGGAGCCCACTCCATCAGGGCGTTGTAAAGCTGGATGGTGCCGACCTTGTCGTGAAACGACAGATGCGGGAAATCGCTGCCCCAAATCAACTGATCGGGCGCCCTATCGATCAGCGCCTGGGCGAACGGCTTGACGTCCGCGAACGCCGGAACCTGCGAGAAGCGATAAATGCCCGTGAGTTTCACCCAGCATCGCCGCGATCCATCGCCGACGAGCGCCAGAAAATCCCGGAAGCCCTGCTGAGACGGACCATCCCGCGCCGGAAACAACCCCATATGGGCGACGGAGAATTCCACCGGCAGCGCGTGCAGCGTCGGCAGCAGCTCGGCGATCAGCCATCCGGGAAGCAGCAGATCGATGTGCCATCCGAGGCCGCGGCAGATGTCGGCAGTGTGCACGATCTTCGGCCGCAGCGCGTCCGCAAGCCCCGTTTCCGGCCGGCGGATCGGCGAAATGTTGATCCGCACCCCGCGCACCCCGACGTCGTGCCAGTGGGCGAGCTCGTCATCTCTGGGGTTCGCGTCGTCGAGATGCACGATGCCGCGGCGCAGCGCCGGCGCGATCGTCGCCATGGCGTCGAGCATGCAGGAATTGTCGAGGCCGTAGGCGCTCGGCTGCACCAACACGAAACGCTCGAAACCGAGGCGGCGGGCAACCTTCAGATATTCGTCGAGCGGCGCCACCGGCGGCGCGTAGCGCAGATCGGCGCTGACGTGGGGATACTTGCCGGGCGGCCCGAATATGTGAAAATGCGCATCGCATGCGCGAGTGGGCGCGGCATATGCGGGCTCAATGCCGTCGTCGGGGTGTGGCTGGGTCGCAGTCGGCATGGTGCGCAAGTTCCTTCGCGGCGGGCCTCACCGCCGTGGCGGCGAGAGGGAAGCCGAGCCGCGCTTGAAGGTCAACCGGCACGCGACGCGCGCCACACAGTTTGCAGTCCGATACGGAGACAGGTTCCATGGCCAAGTTCACCTACGACCACATCCATCTGCGCAGCCCGGACCCGGAGGCGACCGCGCAATATTACGAGCGCATGTTCGGCGCCGAGGTGATCCGCACCATGCAGCAGGGCCAGCCCCGCATCGATCTCAAGCTCGGCGGCGCCGATATCTTCATTGCGCCGGTCGCCGCCGGCAGCGATGTCGGGCCGGCACCGAAGACGCCCTATCAGGGCCTCGATCATTTCGGACTGTCGGTCACCGGCGTCGATGCCATCGCGGCGGAACTCAAGGCCAAGGGCGCCGAGTTCACCATGGAGCCGACGACGGTCCGGCCGGGCGTGCGCGTCTGCTTCATCCGCGGGCCGCAGGGGGTCTCGATCGAACTGCTCGATCGCACCGTCGCATAGCTTCTTGCTCGGAATGGCGGGTCAAAGCGAACCCAGACAATAGCAACCGCGCCTTTCGCACTTGGCTTCCGTGGCAAAAAATCCGCAACGAAAACAGTTCGCACGGCTGCGCCATGTTGTTGGGCTTCTCGATAGAAAGAAATTGGCATAATGAGGAGGATCGAAGGATGCGCGCATGGAAACCACGAAACATCCTACAATCGAAGGTTCAATTTCTCCGAGCAACTCGTCGGCAAGATTGCCCGTGTTGGAATTCGCGATCCTGAGCCAGTTTGACACTTGGCTTGCAATGCAACCCAAGTCTTCGAAAGGCGCGTGGCTCAAATTCTCTAAAAAATCGTCTGATGTTTGTACAATTTCAAAACAAGATGCGATTGACTGCGCACTTTGTCATGGCTGGATAGACGGACAGCTCGGCAAGCTCGACGAAAAACATTGGCTGATCCGGTTCTTGCCGAGAACAAAAACCAGCAAGTGGTCAGAAAAAATCGCGCTCGGGCCAGCGAACTCTGCGCAGAGGGGCGGATGCAGAAATCTGGCCTCGCGGAGATTGACCGCGCGAAGCAGGACGGACGATGGGATGCAGCCTACCCGTCCCAGAGCCGAGCCGTTGTTCCAAATGACCTGCAACGAGCCCTCGACGGGAACAGCAACGCGAAGGCATTCTTCCTGGCGTTGGATGCGCACAACCGTTACGCGGTGTTATATCGCATACACAACGCGAAGACTGCCACATCCCGCGCATCGAATATCGCCAAATTCCTAGCCATGCTTGAGCGCGGCGAAACCATTCACCCGAGCAAATAGTCGGACATTTTGCCACAAGCCAACCGGGGGCAGTCGTCTCTCAAAACCCCCTCACTTTCGGCTCAAAATCGCTGTTGCGAATATCTTGATTTTTGCGCCAATCAACTATGCCGGCCGAGGTCAGTTTATTGGGGTCCCCCCCGACGGCGAATGCGGCCGGCCGTCGACGTGCTCGGCGGGACCGTTTATGACCCCATTCCGGGCATGCGCCGGCACCGAGTTGCAAGGGCCGCCAACGCACCCTTACGCGCATCTTCAAGATGACCCAATGGTCGAGAAGGCTACCATATCGGCGGGCAATCCTGTTATCGCGCCCTAAGCTCATTGCTGAGGGCATCAGGCAGCCTCCACCCATCGGTGAAGTCGAATGATTGCTGGAATCGAATGGCGTCTGCGGTCGAGCCGCCAGCAGGCGCCGTACCCTCGATCTGATAAAGCCGCCGATTGTGAAAGAAAACGGAAGCATAAGTCTGGCTGCCGTCCACCCCGCCGATGCTGGCTTGCCGGCCAATGATCCGACGCGTGCTGTGGGGAATGTCGAATTTTACCTCACCCCCTCGCGCGAGCATCAGTACCGCATAGGCCATGACGTTGCCCTCTGACATCTCGGTATGAGACAGATCGGCGACGGTGACCTTCAACTCTCCGCCCTCCTGCACAACGAAATAGACGTGCGCTTCGACCAGGCGGCCGCCGGCGACTTGGTAAGACGTGGTTTCGACCTTGGGCTCGGCGGGAAAGGCGGCCGTAAAGCCCTCGTTCGGGAATTCATATTCCCTCCAGCCCTGGGCACCGGCTGAGGCGCTTGCGGCAATTATGGCGACGATGAAGGTGATGAGGCGCACTTTTGATGTTCCCAGGCGAGATCGGGTGACGGCACCTGCTATTTGATGCTCGCGCTTCCAATACAAGAGATTCATCTAAACCCTCACGCGATTGCTATCGCTGACGAACTTTCTTGCGCGCGGCAAGCGGTTTGACGGTTGATTTCGATGACGTGGGCCTGAAAGGAAAGACTGCGCTACGGCGTGAACCTACCGTGAAATCGCAATAGAGGAAATGTTGCGAACCCTCGAAGAGGCGATGAGTGGCGTTATTGACTGGTGGGGAGACCTGCCGCCGCAGATGAACGAAGCGACTGACTCAATAAGATGAGCGTGGCGTAATTTGCCGCCTCGGTTGACGAGGCGGCGGTTAAAGGGAACCCGCCGTGCGAGGGTCGATGGTACCGTCACAACTCCACGTCACGGCCGCCTTGCCAGCGCTTCACGGCGGAATTGTCGATGCCGAACAGGTCGAGCAGGCGGCCGACGGTGTGATTGATGATGTCGTCGACGGTCTTCGGCCGGTTGTAGAAGGCCGGCATGATCGGCGCGATGATGGCGCCCATGTCGGCAAGCTGCGTCATGGTACGCAGATGGCCACCGTGGAGCGGCGTCTCGCGCACGGCGAGCACCAGCCTCCGGCGTTCCTTGAGCACCACATCGGCGGCGCGCGACAGCAGCGTGCTCGTGACCCCGGTCGCGATCTCGCTCATGCTCTTGATCGAGCACGGCGCCACCACCATGCCCATGGTGCGGAACGAGCCCGACGAGATCGTCGCCCCGATGTCGGTGTTGGGATGGTTGACGGTCGCAAGCGCGCGGATGTCCTTGGTCTTGTAATCGGTCTCGTAGGCAAGGGTCAACTCGGCCGATTTGCTCATCACCAAGTGGGTCTCGATGTCGGTGCCGCGTAAGAGCTCCAGCATGCGGATGCCGTAGACGGTGCCGGACGCGCCGGAAATGCCGACGATGAGCCGGCGCGGGGTTTCAGTCGTCATCCTTCATTCCTTCGATGATGCGGCTTGGCGTATTGGGCGCGATGCCGCGGCGGCGGCGTTGCCGATAGGATTCGCTGCGGTCCATCCAGCGCGATTGCGCGGCCTCGTCGGCGTTGTGGTCCCATGTCTCGTTCCAGTCGCCGAGCGAATAGCCGAACCACGGCATTTCGGGACGCAGCGCCGGCAGGCCGAGGCGCTCCCACAGGGCCTTGGCGTTCTCCATGTATTCGCGCTTGGGAAGCGCGAGCGGCGGCATCTTCTGCTTCATGGTGGCGTCGATCAGCATCGCGGAATCGGGCTCGGCTTCGCTGGTGCGCGGACCGTGGCCGGGATCGCGGAATGGCACCACATGGGTGTCCCTGATGGGATTGCAGCGATAGGACATCGCCCAGAAGATCGCGTCGGCATTTTCGGGATCGATGTCCTCGTCGACCGCGACGACGAACTTGCCGACGATCGCCTGCAGCGTCAACGCCCCGTTGAGCGCCCGCCAGACCTCCGAACGGGGGCTGCCGGCCGCGAATTGCAAGATCACGAACTTGCGCAGGTTGGTGAGCGGCTCGTGCATGACGACCCGCTTGATCCCCTTGATGGCGAGCGTGTCGCGCAGATGGGCGAGGAACATCGGCTCGTAGGCCATGCGCTTGACCACGCTCGATTCGCTCGGCGTGACCTGGCTGATGATCGACGTGAGGATGGCGTTGCGGCGCCGCGTGATCGCGGTGACATCCATCACGAGGTTGTAGTCCTCCAGCGCCACATAGCCGTGGGATTCTCCGAACGGCCCCTCGGGCTCCAGATAGTCCGGATCGACATAGCCCTCGATGACGACCTCGGCTTCCGCCGGCACCATGAGATCGACGGTGCGGGCGCGGACCACGTTGATGGGCGCGCCCGCGAGGCCGCCCGCAATCGTCATTTCGTCGATCCCGTGGTGCAGCTTCTGCGGCCCCTGGAAGGCGACCACCGGCGGGCAGCCGACCACGATCGCGACCGGCATCCGCTCGCCCCGCGCCTGGTATTTCTTCCAATGCTCGAAGCCGCCGGCGCGCGCATTGGCGAGCGTCATCATGCCGAGCCGGGTTGCGCGATTTAAGATGGCCGCGGTAGGTGCCGATGTTGGCGATGCCGGTTTCGGGATCGCGGGTGATGACGCAGGTCGCGGTGAGATAGGGGCCGGCATCGAAGCCAGGCGTCGAGATCGGGATCGGCAAGGCTTCGAGGCCGTTGCCGGCGACCGTCGAGATCGCGGCCGGTGATGATGATGTCCTGGCATGGCGCATGTCTCGACGAGGCGCGGCGGCGATCGGATTGGCAATAGCGTGCTCCCAGCGCGGGCCGATGTCCTCGATGCCTCGCGACGTTCATGCCGATGCGGTAGATGGTCGGGTTGGCGGCGAATGCTCCGACCGCCACAGGGATGTCGTAGCGCCGGCCGCGCGAGTCGACGATGTTGGTGAACAGGAACGCCTTGCGGTCCCTCTCGGCGATGCCGCCGCGGAACTGCCAGCGCACCAGCGGATGCATCTCGGTGTCCTTGTTCACCGGCGCATCGATGCGATAGAGCAGCCCGGCGCGGTCAAGCAGTCGAGATGCTCGTGCAGGTCGGCGTAGCCGCGAGGCGGCGGGAGAGTGCATCAGGGCCGCCTTCCGGGGCCGTCGCCGGCAAGGCGGCGAGCAGCACCCTCACCGCGGCAGGCGGAAGGGCACGCGCCATCGCGCTGCTCATAGGCCGCGACGTTGGCGCGAGCCGCGGCCTCGACCGATGGCGCGGCTGTGGTGGCGAGGCCGGCCGCGAGCCCGAACAGTGCCTCCTGCTGCAGCCGCTCGGCCTCGAGCTCGATCGCCTTGATCCGGGTGCGGAACACTTCGCGGTGCCATGCTCCACCGAGGTCGGAGCCATCCTTGAGCCTGCGCCGCAGCGTGCGCAGCGGCACCACCACATCGTCCCGCCAGGCGCCGGCCTTGGCGCATACCGCCTGTGCATCGGCGTCCGCGACGCGTCGCTTCGCGGTGGCGAGCCACAGGAAAAACAGCAGGATGTTGACGTCGACGCCGCAGCCGTCCTGCAGCGCGATGCAGGCTTCGGCGACGCCCGGCCGCCGATAGAATCCGAGCGAGAACCGCCAGAACGGCGAGCCTCTGTCCGCTTCGTGTCAGCGTGGACGCCATGCTCACTTTCCCGCCGACGACAGCACCGCGGCCAGGAGGTTGGCCCCGTAGTCGGCGGCACCGCGCGGCTCCATATAGGGCGCAACGCGAAAATAGTCCTTAACGGCGTTAAGCGCCTCGGGCGAGCGCCCCGTCATGGCGGCGACGAGCTTGTCAAGCGCGTAGTCGAGTTCGCCGAGCGGTGCGACGGTGCTGACGATGCCGAGTTGCAGCGCCGCGTGGGCGTCGATCTCCTCCATGGAATAAACGAGGTAGGTGAGCGCCTTGCGCGGCACCCGCGGCATCAGGGCCGAGATCGCGAGCGTCGGCGGCAGGTCTTTTTCCATCTCGGGCAGGCGAAAGCGGGCATTGTCGGCCGCGATGGTGAGATCGCAGGCGCCCGACACGGCGGTGCCGAAGCCGTGGGCCCTGCCCTGCACCACCGCGACGACCGGCTGCCGCACGCCCGCAATGGCGTCATAGACATCGAGGATCGGGTCGCAGACGGCCGCGCGCATTTTCATCGCGGTCGGCGCCGGCGCGCCGGGCGATCGGCCGCGGCAGAAGTCCGGGCCGTTCGCGCGCAGCACGATCACTTTGGCGTCGCTGCGCCCGGCAGCACGGAAGGCGGCCGACAACTCCCCGACCATCTCGACGGTCAGCATATTGCCTTCCGCCGCACGGTCGATGGTGAGGGTTGCCACCGCTCCGGCGCTAGCCGATTTGATTGCGCTCATGGTCTTCCTTCCTTCAATTCGATCTCATGGGAACCGGTACGGCGCCCCATCATGCGTGCAGAAGTTTCTCATAGGCGCCGGCCGCTTGCAGGACCGCGACGATACGGTCCGGCGTCAGCGGCATTTCGGCGAAATGGACCCCGAACGGCGACAGCGCGTCCTCGATCGCCGCCACGATGGCGGCAGGGGCTGGGATGGTGCCGCCCTCGCCGGCGCCCTTGACGCCGAGCGGATTGAGCGGGTTCGGGGTTTCGACGTGCTCGATGACGCAGGCCGGCACGTCGGTCGAGGCCGGCAGCAGGTAATCCGCGAACGAGGTGGTGAGCGGCTGGCCGCCGGCGTCGTATTTCATGTATTCGAACAACGCATTGCCGATGCCGTGGGCGACCCCGCCCTGGACCTGGCCGTCGACGATCATCGGATTGATGATGACGCCGCTGTCGTGGCCGACCACGTATTTGACGATGGTGACGCCGCCGGTCATCGGATCGACTTCCAGCTCCACCACATGGGTGCCGTTGCAATAGGACGCCTGCGACGGGGTGAAATAGGCGGTGTGCTCGAGGCCGGGTCTCTGGCCCGCCGCCATCGAAAATCCCGGCATGCCCTGGGCGAGGCGGGCAAGCTCGCTGAAGGTGAGGACCGGCTTGTTGCCGCCGCGGGCGACGGCGCGGCTGTCCTCGACGTCGATGTCGTTTTCGGCAACGCCGAGCGCGCGGGCCGCAAGCGCGATGACCTGCCGTTTCACGTCCTCGCCCGCCATCATGGCCGAGTTGCCGGCGTTGATGGCCTGCCGGCTCGCGAAGGCGCCGACGCCCTGGCTGATGGCGTTGGTGTCTCCCACCGTCATGATGATGTCCTCCATCCGGCAGCCGAGCCGGTCGGCGACGATCTGGGCGAGCGTCGTGTGGGTGCCCTGCCCCTGCGTGGTGGCGCCGGTCGCGACCGCGACCTTGCCGCTCGGCATGATCCGCACCGTGACGCCCTCGAACGGCCCGAGCCCGGTGCCTTCGACGTAGTTGCCGATGCCGATGCCGAGATAGCGCCCGGCCGCCCGGGCGTTCGCCTGGCGGGTACGGAAGCCGTTGTAATCGGACAGCGCCATGGCGCGGGTCTGGCTCTTTGGAAAATCGCCGCCCGCATAGACGAGCGGCTTGCCGTCGCGGAACACCAGCCCGACGTTGTAGGGCATCTGCTCCGGCCGGATCATGTTGCGCCGGCGCAACTCGGCACGGTCGATTTTCAGTTCGCGGGCGACGCGATCCATCAGCCGCTCCATGGCGAACACCGCCTGCGGCCGGCCGGCGCCGCGCACCACCGTGGTCGGCACCCGGTTGGTCAGCACCACCCGGTCTCGAACCGGAATGACGGCACCACATAGGGTCCGGGAACGTCGTCGCCGCGATATAGGGCGCGATGATGCCCCACGGCAGATAGGCGCCGTTGTCGTGGATCATGTGCCGCGCAGGCCGAGGATTTTACCTTCGCGGTCGACCGCGATCGCGACCTTCCACAACTGGTCGCGCTCCTGGGTGGCGGAGAGGAAGTGCTCGCGCCGGTCCTCGGTCCATTTCACCGGCCGGCCGAGCTTGATGGCTGCGACCGGGATCACGATTTCCTCGGGTAGAACGGCGCCTTGGTGCCGAACCCGCCGCCGACGAAAGGCGCGATCACCCGCACGGATTCGA
Source organism: uncultured Alphaproteobacteria bacterium (assembly GCA_963747835.1). Taxonomy (GTDB): domain Bacteria; phylum Pseudomonadota; class Alphaproteobacteria; order Rhizobiales; family Xanthobacteraceae; genus JAJPKK01. The sequence continues at coordinate 1,998,678 of CAVVGO010000006.1, read as the reverse complement.
GCTCGCGGCAGAGCAGGTCCGAAATCGTGCTGCGGCAGATATGCGGCGTCTGCGTCGCCGACCACACGGTGAGGAGGCCGGTCGCGGGGTCGTCGCTTGCCAGTACGGCGCGACCCTCGAGCGTCATGGCGCCGCCGCGGTGCTGGAAAATCTCCTCCTCGAACACGTGGTCGGCCGTCGCAAAGGCGTGGTCGGCGTCGCCGTAACTCATCGGCACATAGGCCGCCACATTGGTGGTGAGATCACGGTGCGACCGCGCCGCGCCGGGCGCGACCGCATCGCGGCAATCGCTCACCGCCGCGAGCGGCTCATAGGTGACGGACACCGCGGCGGCGGCGTCTTCGGCAACGTATCGATTGTCCGCGATCACGACCGCGACGATCTCGCCGACATAGCAGACCTCGTCCCGCGCCAGCGCGAGTTGGGTGCGCATCGCCGTGATGGCTGGGTTCGGCACCGGGGTCGGGATCGGATCGGTCGCGAGCCGGCCAGGCATGTCGTCGGCGGTCAGCACCGCATGCACCCCCGGCATGGTCCGCGCCGCCGCCGCATCGATCCCGTTGATACGCGCATGGGGATGCGGGCTGCGAACGAAACACGCTTGGAGGACGCCCAGCAGGCGGATGTCATCGACGTAGCGCGCGCCCCCGGTCAGCAGGGCCGGATCCTCGATCCGCGCGACCCTTGCCCCGAACTGCTTCGCTCCCATCAACGCACTCCCGGCTTCAAACGCGGCACCTTGTATCAGGCCGGAAGCGCCAACGAAAAGAATACAAGGGCCGCGCCTCCGGCATGGCGCCGCCAGGTTCGCCGCAAAGCCAGCAAGAGCAGATGCCTGCCACGGGGCGTTGTGACTGGCTCGTGGCGCCGAGGCGGCGTTTCACGCTCGCCATGGCGACGGGCCCGGTGGCGACCGGTTTTGCCACCACGGCGGCGGCTCACCTCTTGAGCCTGTTGTTCCGTGGCCGCCGCATTTTTGCTCGCAGCTTACGCGGCGCGTCGATTGGGCTTGTGGTCGAGCGGGGCGAACAGTGCGGAAATATCAGCCTCGGTCAGGTCGAGCGGCGTTTTGCCGCGTTGGCGAACAGCGCCTCGGCAAGCGCGGCTTTGCGGGATTTCAACAGTTCGATCGCGCCTTCGATACCTTCCTCGGACGATGAGCTTGTAGACGAACACCGGCTTGTCCTGGCCGATGCGGTGGGCGCGGTCAGTTGCCTGGTTTTCGACCGCCGGGTTCCACCAGGGATCATAGTGGATCACCGTATCGGCCGCCGTGAGATTGAGGCCGGTACCGCCGGCCTTCAGGCTCAGGAGGAACAGCGGCACCTTACCGGTCTGGAACTTGCGGACCGGCGTCGTTCGGTCGACCGTATCGCCTGTCAGCATCACGTAAGGAATTTTGAGCGGCGCGATCCCCTCCTCGATCAGTGCCAGCATGCTGGTGAATTGCGAGAATAACAGGATGCGTCGTCCCTCGCTGACAAGTTCGGGGATCATTTCCATCAGCCGCTCGAACTTGGCTGAGCCTCTTCACGTGCCTCGCTTGCGGCAATTTCAAAAGGCGTGGATCGCAGCATATCTGGCGCAACTTCAGCAATGCGTCGAGAAATACGATGTGGCTCTTGGCGAGGCCCTTGCGCGCGATTTCGTCGCGCACCTTGGCGTGCATCAAGGAACGCACCGTCTCGTAGAGATCACGCTGCGCACCCTCGAGCCGGATAAGCTCGATGATTTCGGTCTTGGGCGGCAATTCCTTGGCCACTTCTTCCTTGGTCCGGCGCAGCATGAACGGCTTGAGTCGCCGGGACAAGAACGCCTGGGCTCCGGCATCGCCGTGCTTTTCGATTGGGATGCGCAAGGTCCGGCGGAACGTCGTTTCGTCGCCGAGCAGACCGGGGTTCAGGAATTCAAAAAGCGACCACACCTCGCCAAGATTGTTCTCGATCGGCGTGCCAGTCAGGGCAAAGCGATGGCGCGCGTTGATGCGATGGGCAATGCCCGACACAGTGGCCTTCGGGTTCTTGATCGCCTGCGCTTCGTCGAGGATCGCAGCGTGGAATTCATGCGCAAGCAGTACCTCGTGGTCACGGGCCAGCAACGGATAGGTGGTGATCACGAGATCGTTGTTCGGGATAGCTGCAAACGATTCCCGGCGATCGATCCCCCGAAGCGGCAATACGGCAAGCCCGGGCGCGAACTGTTTCGCCTCGCTCAGCCAGTTCGGAAGGACGCTCGTGGGACAAACGATGAGCGCGGGCTTGGTCAGCCGTCCGTGCTCTTTCTCGCCCGCCAGGAACGCAAGCGCCTGCACGGTCTTTCCCAGCCCCATATCGTCGGCCAGCACCCCGCCGAACGCCGCGTCGCGCAGGAAATCGAGCCATGCCAGTCCCTCGGACTGATAGGGGCGAAGCTTGCCGCGGAACGATGCAGCCGGTGCCAGCGCGACGAGGCCGCGGCCACGGCGCAGGCTGTTGCCAAGTTCGACCAGCCGCTTGGCGCTCGCAGCCCATGTCAGTTCCGCCCCGGCTTCGCCCGCAAACGCCGCAAGCGCGGTTGCCTCGGCACGATGCAGCTTAACTCTGTCGTTGGTTACGCGTTGGCCCCGTGGTCCGATCAACCCGAGAGCGCCTTCAGCAAAGGCGCGAGGCGCGCGCCGGGCAATGGCAGCAGACGACCGTCCGCCAACATATGGTAGAGCCTGTGCTGGTTGCACAGCATCGCGAATTTGTTGTCCGCTCCGCCGGCGACCGCATCCTCGATCACCTTCGCCGGCAATTTGGCCAGCATCTCGGTGAGGTGGGGCACCAAGTTGATCCGATGGCCCTCGAACTCGATGCCAAGTTCGAAGGAGAACCAGTCGATGCCCGATCCCTCGCCGAGGTCGGCCCACCACTGGGTGTCGCCCTCCGCGATGCGATAGGGGTAGTCGTCGGAGAAGGCGACCTGCCAGCCCTCCTTGACGAGGAGCGGCACGCTATCGGCCGAAAAGGCGATGAACCGGGCAGGGTCATCGAAGCCGGTATTGACGGCGCCGTACGGGTCAACTGCGGGCGCCCGACGCGATTGTGAAGTCGCCGGCATGCTGGCGCGGGACGTCAAACGGCAATTTGTCGAGTGGCTTGAGGCTCAAACCGGCAAGGCGTTTGCTGGCCTTCTGTTCGGCCGGCATGTCGCGCGGCGTCAGGATCATTCGGTCGCCATCGGCCCGCTCGAGCATTTGCATCGGAGACGTCGAAGGAACGATTTCGCCGCAATAGTCGAATGACAGCCGAGCCACCGGCAGAGGAAATGCTTTGCGACCACCTGCATCGCTCAGATGCCAGAAGTAATTCGATTTCAGGCGAACCGAAGCCACCATCAGTTCAAGACGAGGGACCGGCGTAACAGGCGTTATCTCCACGGTGTCTAGCGCGTCCGGCAGCGGCAAGTTTCGTACCAAGGGTAGCTGGGCCGGCGCCGCCATTTTCCACACGCGCTGGCGCATCATTTCCTTCACGATGGACAGTTGCGACATTGCGATCGCCGGCGCACCGGCGACTTCCAAGGCGATGTGCGGCGGGAGGTTGGTTTCGAGGACGCCCGATTTGCCCGGCCGTCAGGTCGACATAATGCGGGGGATCGAGCGAAAGCACATGGTCGAAGCGACTCTGGTGGATATCTCCGGCCGCAGTTCTCCGTGTCGCCGACTGGTGCTGCGGCGGGTGGTGCCGCCACGAATGTCAGTCGCTGCTCATTGCGCCCGGTCTTTATCCAGCGTGCCTCTGCGCGCCGGGCCGGACCCTCGCAAATCACGGGGCCTGACGGGCCGCCGAAGCGCAGGCGGCCGGAACGCGCGAGCGCCATAAGAATTGCAAGGCTTACAGCGTCGGGGCCGAGCGAAATATCCGATTGGCCGAAATTTCCACGCGTGCGTTTCGCCCACAGGAGATCGCTGAGATGGTTACAATCGGCTTCGGTGAGAAAACGCGCGCGCTGCTCTTTGGGCCGTGTCACGTTTTCGGGATCGTACTCCTTCTCATCCGCAATGCTGCCATCCTTGCGCAACCGAACAGTCATCGGACGGATACGCGGCAGCGCTGATCCGCCGGTTGAATTCTCGTGATTGAGGACGTAGCGAAGCTGCCGATCGTTCGGGTTGATCGGGCGGTCGGATCGGGCCGGCCGACTCCGTTGCGGACGCCAGACGATCGAGCCAATGCGTAACCTGCGGGGAGAGCGCGGCCCGTGGCTCCATCGGGCGGACCGCCGACACTTTCGTCGTTGCTGCGCGACACCGGAAGTATCGTACTGCTTCGGAGCCGTTGCGGTCACCGGAGACGCATTGTCCATTTCCAAAAGTTCCAAGTGCTGGAGAAGCACCGCCGCGACATGTTTGCAATTGGTACCGACCGGACAGCTGCAATAGCCCTTGATAGTTATCGATCGGCCGTTCGAAGCCAACATGATCGTCTGGCTATAGGGCTGCGGCCGCGAACCAGCAACGCTGCCGGAGATATGCGCTCCGCCTGCCGACACCTCCACTTGGCGCACGCGATCGTCAAGCCACAGGAATTCACCCTTTTCGACCGTTTTTGCACCGAATTCATGCAGTAGGTCGTCTTCGCTGAATTGCAGGGTCATGGTTGGCTCGACAGTCGAGGATAACATGTGGCGTCGAATCGAATGATCATCGACGCTAATATCGAAAGCCCCCTGTCTTCAACCGTACGACGACCCCATTTTATGGCGTCAGCGTCTTATTCTCAATTATCCCCGAATTTCGCGAACAAAAATGGCGTCTTCGTCAGCGGGATATCGCACCCCCGGCGCGGCGCTGCTAGGTTCGCGACTACGCCTTCAGGAGGAGACCCCCATCATGGCAGGTTTTGGGTGGCTCATCGCGCCGAGGCGGTGCTTCGCGCTCGCCGTGCTGGCGACCGGTTTTGCCGCCATGGCGGCGGCGCAGGAACCCGCCACCAGGGACTATCCGGCCCGGCCGATCACGCTCATCGTTCCTTACACGCCCGGCGGCGGCAACGACGCCATGGCGCGCGTGGTGGCGGACCGGATGGGGGTGGCGCTCGGCCAGCAGATCGTGATCGAGAATCGCGGCGGCGCCGGCGGCTCGATCGCGACCCGCCAGGTTGCCCGCGCTACGCCCGACGGCTACACACTCGGCCTCGGCGGGACCGGCACCCTTGCGATCGACACGACGCTCTATGCCAATGTGGGCTACGACCCGCGCAAGGATTTCGCGCCGGTCGGCCTCATTGCGACGAGCCCGCTCGTCGTCCTCGTCAACACCAAGGTGCCGGTCGCCACGCTCAAGGACTTCATCGCACTCGCCAAGCGGGAACCGGGCGCGATCAATTTCGCCTCCGCCGGCAGCGGCAGCGGTATGCATCTCGGCACCGAGTTGCTCGCCGCGATGGCCGAAATCAAGATGACCCATATCCCCTACAAAGGCAGCGCACCGGCCCTGACCGACCTCGTCGGCGGCCATGTGGCGCTCTATTTCAGCTCACTGCCGCCGGCGATCGGGCTCGTCCGCGACGGCAAGGTCCGCGCGCTCGCCGTCACCGGGCCGACCCGCTCGAAGGCGTTCCCCGACGTTCCGACGGTTGCGGAAGCGGCCCTCCCGGGCTTCGAGGCAGTGCTGCATTACGGCATCGTGGCGCCGGCCGGCACGCCGCGCCCGATCATCGACAAGCTCAACGGCGCGCTGCGGACAGCGCTCGCCGATCCGGACGTGCAGGCCCGCATCGATACGGACGGCGCCGAACCGCTCCCCAGCACGCCCGAGCAGTACGCGGCGGATATCGACCGCGAGGAAACCAAGTGGTCGGACATCGTACGGCGGAGCGGGGCTAGGGCTGAGTGAGGCCCGCGGGTGGGGCCCTTTTGATCGCAGCAATGCGTGGCCAATCAAGTATAATCGTACACATGAACTCACGCGATGCAGCTACAAACCGATCGGGCATGTTCGAGCCTCGCCTCGATATCCTGCCGCCGGCTCAGCGGCGATTATGGCCGGAGCTCTCCGCGACTCCGAAGGAGTTCACGCTGTATGGCGGCACCGCTATCGCGCTGCGGCTTGGGCACCGGCCTTCGGTAGATTTTGATTTTTTCGCAAACAGCGCATTCACCCCGAACGCTCTGTTGCCGAAAGTGCCCTACCTGAAGGGAGCCACAATCAGGATGTCGGCTCCAAATAGTCTGTCCGTGACAATCGAGCGCGGGGGGCCTGTCCAACTCTCGTTCTTTGGCGGCCCAGGCCTCGGGCAGGTCGAAGAGGCAGAAACGGCGATCGGGCCCGCGATCAAGGTTGCGTCCCTGATGGACTTGGCGGGCTGCAAGGTAGCGGTGGTAACGCAGCGGGCGGAGTTGAAGGACTATGTCGACGTTCACACATTAATGAAGAAGGCGAACATTCCGTTGGCAGAAATGCTTGCCTCCGCCACAATAATCTATGGCGCTCAATTCAGTCCATTGCTGTCGCTGAAAGCCCTGGCCTATCACGATGACCCCACACTGGCCGATCTCCCGATGGACATACGCCGAGACCTGATTGCCGCGATCCAGGAAGTTGATCCTCATCACCTCCCGATAGTCGCTGCGGTCAGGAAGAGGGCGGAGTCACAATGAAACCGCTTCCTCACGCTCCCGATCTCCTGAGCATCGTGCCCAACGTGATTTGGTTTGAGACACCTGAACAGGCACTGGCACAACCGGTCCGCTTTCTGGCTTACGTCATGACCTATGGAACACTCGAGGACATCGCCGTGGTAAGGCGCTACGTAGACCTCAGCGATTTCCGCGAGGCCCTTGAACACGCGCCGCCGGGCATCTTGGACGAGCGGTCCTGGGCGTATTGGAATGCCGTGACGGGACGTTACCCGGTTCCGCCGATGCCGCGTCGGGTCATTCCTTAGGTGCTGACGCGCTCGAGGTAAAGTAAGTTCGCGTCGACTGACGAGGACCCCATGAATTTCGAATTCACCGAAGAACAAAAGCTGTTCGCCGAGGCGGTGCGCAAGTTCGCGCAGGCGCAGCTCGAAGCCGGCTCGCTCGACCGTGCCCACAATCCGCGCTTTCCGTTCGACGTGGCGCAGGCGATGAGCCGGCAGGGCCTCATGGGCATCACGCTCTCCGAAGCCGACGGCGGCCAGGGCGGCTCGCTGATGGATGCCGTGATCGCGATCGAGCAGGTGGCGCTGGTGTGCCCGCGCAGCGCCGACGTGGTGCAGTCCGGCAGCTTCGGCCCGATCCGCACCTTTGCGGAATACGCTTCCACGGCCCTCAAGGCGAAATTCCTGCCCGACCTGCTGGCGGGCCGTGGCGTGATGAGCCTCGGCATGTCGGAGCCGGACGCGGGTTCCGCCGCAACCGATCTCGCGACCTCGGCACGGCCGGACGGCCCGCACTGCTTCATCAACGGCACCAAGGTATTTTCCACCTTCAGCCCGGACGCCGCCGTGTTCCTGATCTATGCGCGGTTCGGGCCGGGAGTTGGCGGCATCGGATCGGTGATCGTCGAGCGCGACGCGCCGGGGTTCCGCATCGGCCAGCCGTCGAACTTCATGAGCGGCGAGGAATGGTGCGAACTGCATTTCGACAACTGCCGGATTCCGGCCGATCACGTGCTGCTCGGCCCCGGCGGCTTCAAGAAGCAGATCGCCGGCTTCAATGTGGAACGTATCGGCAATGCCGCCCGCGCCCTTGCGTTCGGCCGCTACGCCTTCAACAAGGCACGCGATCACGTGGCGACCCGCGTGCAGTTCGGCCGGCCGTTGTGCGAATTCCAGGGCCTGCAATGGAAGTTCGCCGATATGGCGCTCAAGCTCGAAGGCGCGCAGCTTCTGCTCTATCGGGCAGCGGCCAACGCGGATCGTGGCTTCCCGTCCGCCTACGAGACGTCGCTCGCCAAGGCGGCCTGCAACCTGGCGGGCTTCGAGATCGCCCACGAGGCCGTGCAGGCGATGGGGGCGCTCGGCTACAGCCGCGACACGCTGGTCGAATACTGCATGCGCCGCTGCCGCGGCTGGATGATCGCGGGCGGCTCGGTGGAAATCCTCAAGAACCGCATCGCCGAGGATATTTTCGATCGCCGCTTCGATCAGCGTGGACGACGGGCCGATGCCGCCGAGTGAGACGACTTCCGTTTCGGGGGTAAGCGAGAAACGGCTGCGCGACGCCCTGATGGCGCCGCGCTCGGTCGCGTTGATCGGGCAATCGAACGACGCCGCAAAGACCGCCGGCCGGCCGCTGAAGTTCCTGCGCCAGGCGGGCTTCGCGGGCCGCGTCTATCCGGTCAACGCGCGGCGCGACGAGGTGTTGGGCGAGCGCGCCTGGCCCTCGCTGGACGCGCTGCCCGAAGCGCCGGAGCACGCCTATATCGTAACGCCGGCCGATGGCGTCATGGAGGCGATCGAGGCGTGCGGGCGCAGCGGTGTCGCGGTCGCGACCGTGCTGACCGACGGATTTGCCGAGGCCGGCCCGGCCGGGCTCGCGCGCGAGACGCGGCTGCGCGAGATCGTGCGCACCACCGGCATGCGGATCGTCGGCCCGTCGAGCCTTGGCATCGTCAATCTGCGCAACGGTACGCTCCTGACCGCCAATGCGGCGTTCGATGAGCCCGATCTTCCGGCCGGGCGGATTTTCGCTGCCTCCCACAGCGGCGGCATGATCGGCACCTTCTTGTCGCGCGGCAAAGCCTGCGGCATTGGGTTTGCCGGACTGGTTTCGGTCGGCAATGAGGTCGATCTCTCGCTCGGCGAAATCTGCGGCGCGATGCTCGACGATCCGGAGATCGACGGTTTCCTGCTGTTCCTCGAAACGCTGCGTCATGCCGACACGCTGCGCGCTTTCGCGATCCGGGCCGCGGCGGCCGGCAAGCCGGTGCTCGCCTACAAGCTAGGCCGCTCCGAACAGGCGCGCGAGCTCGCCGCAACCCATACGGGCGCGCTTGCCGGCGAGGACGATGTCGCGACCGCTTTCCTGCGGGACTGCGGCATCGCCCGCGTCGAAACATTGTCGGCGCTGATCGAGGGCTTGCCGCTCCTCGTCCGCGTGGCGGCGCGGCGCGAAACGCGTACGCCCCGCGTGGCGGTCGTCACCACCACGGCGGGGGGCGCCGCCATGGTGGTCGATCCGCTGGCGAGCCGCGGGGTCGATGTGGCGGCACCGACCGACGCTACCTACGCGAAGTTCGATGCCGCCAAGATCGCGGTGTCGCGGTCGCGGCTCATCGATCTCACCCTGGCGGGCGCGCGCTACGACGTAATGAAGACTGCGCTCGACATCCTGACCGCGGCGCCGGAATTCGATCTCGTCGTGGTGGTGGTCGGCTCCTCGGCGCGATTTTACCCGGAACTCACGGTGCAGCCGATCATCGATAGTGTCGGCAGCACCAAGCCGATCGCCGTATTCCTGGTGCCGGAAGCCCCGCAGGCGCGCGCCGCGCTCGGCAAGGCCGGCGTCGCGAATTTCTACACCCCCGAAGCCTGCGCCGACGCCGTTGCGGCGGCACTGGCCCGGCGCCCGCCGCGATCACGTTCACCCCATACTTCGCCCCCCACCCAAGAGGTCGGGCCAGGGACGCCGCGAACGCTCGACGAACTGGAAGCCTATGGTCTCCTCGACCGGCTCGGCATCGCACATGCACCGTTGCTGGCTCTCGACGCCCACGGCGGCGCAGTACCCGCGCTCCCGTTTGGATATCCGATGGTCCTGAAAGTGCTGTCATCGGACATCACCCACAAGTCCGATGTCGGCGGCGTAGTGCTCGGTATCGCGGATGCACCGGCGCTTGCGGCCGCCATCGCGGCCATGCGGGCACGGCTGCCGGCGATGCAACGCGTCGTGGTGCAGCCCATGATCGGCGGGATCGGCGAAGTTCTGATCGGTTACCGGGTCGACCCGGATGTCGGGCCGCTGGTGATGGTGGCGGCCGGCGGCATCTTCACGGAAATCTATCGCGATCGCAGCCTGCGGCTGGCGCCGGTCGATTTCGACACCGCCCACAAGATGATTGCCGAGGTGCGCGGACTCAAGCTGTTGTCGGGCTATCGCGGCAAGCCGGCCGGCGATGTCGCCGCTCTGGCGCAGGCGATCGTCGCGCTGTCGCAACTGGCCGACGATCCGGCCGTGGCGGAAGCCGAGGTCAACCCCCTGATCGTCCGGCCCGCGGGCAAGGGCGTGGTGGCGGTTGACGCGGTCGTGCGCATGCAGGGATGAGCGAGGCCACGAACAATCGGATTGCCGGACGATCTTGACCGCGATCCGCTTGCGGCGTCACGCTCGCACCATTCGGAGAACCCTCATGTCGCAGGTCGAAGCGGTCCTCACCTTGCAACCGGCGGCGGGCGCCACGCCGGCGCTGGTTGGGTTCGTGGGCGCGCTGCGCCATGACGCGCTCGACGCTGAGGTTCGCCATTATGCGCGGCGCCATCTCCTCGACACCGTCGGGGTGATGATCGCGGGCGCGGCGGGCGACGTCGCCACCCGTGCCGAGGCGATGCTGGTGGCGGTGCGTCCCGCCGGGCACATCCCGGTGCCGGGCCGCGCGCGCCGCTCCGACCTTCTGGACGCGGCATTCCTCGGCGGCACCGCCGCCCACGGCATCGAGCTTGACGATGGCTATCGCCAGGGCTCGGTGCATCCCGGCTGCGCCGTGGTGCCGGCGGTGTTGGCGGCGGGCTACCAGATGGGCGCGAGCGGCAACGCGGTGATCGAGGCTATCGTCGCCGGCTACGAGACCACGATTGCAATCGCACGCGCGTGTCATCCCGACCTGCGCCAGCGCGGCTTTCATCCGACCGGCGCCTGTGCGGTGTTCGGTGCCGCCGCGGCAGTCGCCAAGCTGCGCGGCCTGACGGCGCAGCAAATCGCCGATGCGCTCGGCATTGCGGCAAGTAGCGCGGCCGGCCTGTTCGCCTTCGTCAACGGCGGCGGCGACATCAAGCGGCTGCATGCCGGCCACGCCTCCCGCGAAGGCCTGCAGGCCGCGCTCCTTGCCGAGCAGGGCGCGCAGGGACCGCCCGGCGTGATCGAATCCCGGGACGGCTTCATGCAGGCTTTTGCGTTCGGCCGGATCGACAAGGCGCGGCCGCTCGCGCTGCCGCCGGCCGCCGGTTTCGGCATCACCGACTGCTACATCAAGCCCTATGCGTGCTGCCGCCACATCCAGCCCGCCATCGAGGCCCTGATGGGGCTTTGTGTCGGACGAAAAGATTTCTCCCGAGGAGGTGACGCGCATCGATGTCGACACCTACCGGATCGCCGCAGAGCATGCCCATACCGGCTGGGACGATTTCGCGAGCGCGCAGCTGAGCTTCCCCTACCTGATCGGGCTCGCGCTGCGCTTCCGCGCCATCCGACTCGATTTTTTCGCCGACGACATGCGGCGCGACCCAGCCTTCGTTGAGATCGCCCGCAAGCTTCATGTGACGGCGTCACCCGAAGTCGACCGCCTTTATCCGCAGCTGCGTCCGGCGCGGGTGAAAGTGACGACGCCGCGCGGCATCTTTACCCGCGATGCCGACGAAGCCCTCGGCTCGCGGCTGGTCCCGCTAGAGGACGCCGGGCTCTGGGCGAAGTTCGACGGGCTCGCCGGCCCGGTGCTGCCCCCGGGACGGGCGGCGGCGTTGCGCGAGCAGTTGTGGGAGATCGAAGCCTGCGCGAATATACGCCCGGTGGTGGAAGCCATGGCGAAACCGGAATGATGCCGAAGAAGAATTACTTCACCGCCAGCAGTTGCGCGGCCTTCTTGGCGACCTCCTCAGGAGTCTTGTAGATTTCGGCTACCAATTTCTGCAGTTCGGCGCCGGCGACCGGGTTGACCTCGAGCTGCGATTTTTCCGCGTCGGCGAGGAAGGCCGGATCCGTCATGGTGTCCATGAAGGCCTTGCGCAGCGCCTCGGCGCGATCCGCCGGGATGCCGGGCGGGGCGAGGAAGGGCCGGCCCATCACCTGGCGGGCGAAGATCAAAGTCAGGATCTGCCGCTGCTCGTCGGACTTGGCGAGGTCGACGACGAGCGGCACGTCCGGCAGATCTGGATGCTTTTGCAGCGAGAGTTGGACCAGGATGTTGAGCTTCTTCTCGGCGATCCAGGAGCCATGGGTTGCCTTGACGCTCGACCACGACCAACCGCAGCGCCCCTGGAGTTCGCCCCGCTCCATGGCCAGCACGATGTCGTTGCCGCCCGGATAGCCGCTGACGATCTTCATCTTGGTGCCGAGCACGCCGTTGACCACCCTGGGGAACTGGTCGGTGTCGGCGCTGGCGCCGGTCCCACCCACTGTCATCTCCTTGGTCAGCAGGTCGTCGAACTTCGTCACCCCGGCGCGACCCTCGAACGCCACGCAGACGCTGACCTCGTGATTGCCGCTGCCGATCCAGGTGAACTTGTTGCCGTCGAATTGCGCCGCCTGCTGGCCGAGCAGGGGATCGAAGCCCGTGCCGCGGCCGATGATGGCGAATACCGAGCCGTCCTTGGGAGCGACGCGGTACAGCCAATTCGCAAGCCGCAGGCTGCCGGCGCCCTCCATGTTCTTCACCACGATGGTGGGATTTCCCGGGATATGGTGGCCGATATGCCGGGCGAGCACGCGGGCATAGAGGTCGTAGCCGCCGCCGACGCTGTAGCCAACATAGAGGTCGACATTGCGGCCCTTGTAGAAATCCGCGGGATTCTGCGCCTGCGCCGATGCGGCAAACACAATCGTGGCGACCGCTGCCGCCGCGACACGCAAGGAACTGCCAAACGCCATTTTTCCTCCACGGCCGCGAATTCTAACTGCGCGCGTGCCGCCGCATGATGGTTGGACGGCGGCAGACTACCAGCTTTGTGCCCGCACGCCACCACGCGCGCGAGCCGACTCTCCGAAAACCGGGTTAACTTGACGCTGGGCGGCCTTTCCGATGTAAGCATAAGATCGCGACGGCGAACCGCCGCGTGCTGAAAGATCGGCGATATTGGGCGCCCGGCGCCGGATTGCCGTGACCGCAGGGGCCGGTCGAACGCCAGGACGGGCAGGAAACGCTTGCATGCCGGTTGATATGGCATCGATGGCTTGGCACGCCCTGACTCTGCTGATGGAGCCGTCGCGGCTCCTCGTCCTGTTCATCGGCGTGTTGATCGGGCTCGCAATCGGCGTACTGCCCGGCCTCAACGGCATCGTCGGCATGGCGATGCTGATCCCGTTCACCTACAACATGGATCAGCATACCGCGATGGCGCTGCTGCTCGGCATGGCGGCGGTCATCACGTCATCGGACTTCATTAGCGCGGTCCTGTTCGGCGTGCCGGGCCATGTGGGCGCCGCCGCGACCGTGATCGACGGCCATGCCATGGCGCGCAAGGGCGAGGCCGGCCGCGCCTTCGGGGCCGGGTTTGCGTTCCTCGCTCGCGGGCGGGCTGATCGGCGCCATCGTGCTGGCGCTCAGCATTCCGATCCTGCGCCCGTTGCTGCTGTTGATCGGCTCGCCGGAATTGCTGGCCTTCACGCTGTTCGGCCTCTCCATGGTGGCGACGCTGTCGGGCCGGGCGCCCCTCAAGGGGCTCACCGCCGCCGCCCTCGGGCTGATGATTTCCATGATCGGATCGCGCTCGGAAAGCGGAACGCTACGCTGGACCTTCGATACGCTTTATCTTTACGACGGCGTGCCCCTGGTGCCGGCGACGCTCGGCCTGTTCGCCATGCCGGAGCTTTGCGAACTCGCCGTATCGCGCAAGAAGATCGCCGGCGATCACGCCGCGGACATCAACCTCTCCAGCCAATGGCAAGGCGTGCGCGACGTCGTGGACAACTGGTGGCTGGTGCTGCGCTGCGGCGTGCTCGGCACCGGGCTCGGCGCCATCCCGGGCATCGGTTCGGCGGTGATCGACTGGATCGCCTACGGTTACGCGTTGCGTACCGAGAAGAACCCCGAGACCTTCGGCACCGGCGATGTCCGCGGCGTGATCGCGCCGGAAAGTTCCAACAACGCGAAAGAGGGCGGCCATCTGGTGCCGACCATTGCGTTCGGCGTGCCGGCCGGCGCCTCGATGGCAATCCTGCTCGGCGCGTTCCTAATGCACGGGCTGACGCCGGGGCCCGAGATGCTGACCAAGCAGCTCGACGTCACTTATACGATCGTGTGGAGCCTGACGCTCGCCCACGTCATCGGGGCGCTGATCTGCCTTGCCTGCAGCCCGCTGCTCGCCCGCATCTCCACGGTGCGGCCGGAAATCCTGCTGCCGATCGTGCTGTCGCTGGTCTTCGTCGCCGCCTACGAAGGTTCCCACGACTGGGGCGATCTGTTCTCCCTGATGATCTTCGGCGTGGTCGGCTGGATCATGAAGCGGCTCGGCTGGCCAAGACCGCCCATGGTGCTCGGGATCGTGATCGGCGGCACCTTCGAGCGCTACCTCTACATCTCGACGTCGCTGCTCGGCTACGCTTGGCTGCTGCGCCCGGTAGTGATCGGGATTCTGTGCGTGGTCGCCTGGGTGCTGTTCCGGCCGCTGGCCGCGATCGTCAAAAGCGTTTTCGCCGAACTGCGCCAGATCGGATCGCATCCGCTGCGCCTGTCCGCCTCGGCGGCCTTCACGCTCGCCATCATCGCATTCATCGTGGTCGCCATCGTGATGTCGGCCGGCTGGCCGGCCGCCGCCAAGCCCGTGCCGCTGACGGCGTGCTACATGGCGCTGATCGCCGCCTCGCTCAATCTTGTCAACGAGCTGTTCGGCAAGGAGGAAATCGTGCGCGGCAATGTGGACGGCGGCGTTGCGGTCGGCGGCCATGACGCCGTCGCGGACCGCTATTACGGGATGTCCGGCAAGGCGATGCGCCTTCAGGCGACCGCCTACTTCGTGTGGCTCGCGGGCCTGATGGGGCTCGTCGCCGCTGATCGGCTTCATTCCGGCGATCGCGGTGTTCGTTTTTGTTTATATGCGGTTCGGCTTCGGCGAAGCTACCGTGAGCTCGCTATTCTTCGCGGCGGCGACGACGCTGTTGTGCTGGGTGCTGTTCGACAGGCTGCTGGCGGTCGCATGGCCGCAATCCCTGCTGGGCGATTATTTTCCGGCGCTGCGGGCGTCGCTGGGCTTTATCTGATCGGTGAGTTCGAAAGGAGCGGTGATGACAGGTCTTTATGAGCAATCTCCCGGGCAGGGTCACAACCGTCCGCCGGTCGAGGACAAGGAGGGCAAGTGGGAGCGCTGGTCGAAAAAGCGAACCTTCGTGCGCGAACTCGTCGGCACCTACAGCGACGTTTACAAGTCGTTGCTGGAGCAGCCGCGGGTGTATTCCTCGCGCAACCATCCGTGGAAGGGCGGCCCGGCGCTCTACGGCAAGCATGTGGTCAGCCCGCAGGCCGCCAATGTGGTGCAATCGATCGAGACCCATATCGAATGCTACGCGCCCGGCGCCTACGGCCAGAAGCACGGCCATCTCAACAGCGCGGTGTTCTACGTGCTCAAGGGCCGCGGCCACGACATCCATGACGGCCGCCGCATCGAGTGGAAGGCCGGCGACGTCATGATCGTCGAGTGCGCGAGCGTCCACCAGCATTTCAACGACGACCCCGATAACGAGGCGATCCTGCTGGTGTTCAAGGCGAAGCCGCTGTTCCTGTTCATGCACCTGCTGTTCCAGAAGATCGTGTCCTACCCGCCCAACGAGGCGACGCCGGGGCATGAGGACTTCCGCCCGCCGAAGGATTTGTAAGCGCCGAAGGTTTGGTGATTTGCGACAAGAAGGATTTTGAGATCATGAGCCAGATTCTCGACGAACGCGACTTCGCGCATGTGGGCAGCAAGACCGCGATCCTGCGCGCCGAGGACATCCTCGCGTCGCAGGAATTCCGGGCGATGTACGAGACGCTACCCAATGTGGTGAGCGCGCAGGACATGCCGTTCGAGCGCTCGGCGGACGGGCTCATCAAGCACCTCGTCCATCACAAGATGAACACGCGGGAGCGCTGCGTCGAAGCCTATATGCAATTCCTCAAGCCCGGCGAGCGGTCCGGCAAGCATCGCCACATGTGGGAGGAGGTGCTGTTCTGCGTCGAGGGCTCGGGCTACGATCTGCATTGGGACTTGAAGTTCGATTGCCTGGAGGCGTTCGAATGGGAATGGGCGCCCGAGCCGAAGAAGTTCGCATGGGAGCGCGGCGATTTCATCTACGTGCCGCCCTTCACGATCCACCAGCACTTCAACGATCACTCCACGTCGGAAGCGCGGCTGATCGTGATCTCGAACCGTATCGTAAAGGAGATGGGCTTCGACTGGTTCGACCAGATCGAGAACGCGCCGGGGTTCTGAACCTTTCCCGGCCATCGGCGCGAGGCCCTATGCAGCGGCCGGCTTCCGAATGTGAGGAGATGGGAACATGATGCAAACGAGGCTGAGGTTATCCACACTCGCGGCGGCGACGCTGCTTGTCCTTTGCACTGCTGCGAGCGCCCAACAGCCACCGCCGGCGCCGGCGCCGGCGCCCGTGGTTCCGGGCCTGGGCGCAAACCCAAGTCAACCATCCCGCCCCGATGACCAGACGCGATCGGATCGTCAGACCCGTCGCGTCGCCCGCACACCCGATAGCGAATCCAACCTGGTGCCTGTCGAACGGGACGATACGGCAGGCGGACGTCTCCCGAGTGTTTTCAGGAACGGCGAGCAACCGCCGCATCTGCCGTGGGAATGGTGTTTTGCGGGCCGCTGCGGCGCTTATTGGCACGGTGCCTGGTACGGTCACTATTGGCACCATGGCCGACACCATCGGAGACATTACGGGTGACATCGCAACGAGTCTCGATTCCGCCGTTTTCAGACTGCCGGTCGTTCCTCGATGGCGTCGACACGGTCGGGATAAAAGGCAAGGTGGTCCTTGATGCCGACCACAGCGGCGAACGGCGCCTCGTAGGTCCACACCGCATTCGCCGACCGCTCGCCGCCGAGCGGTATACTGTAATAGGCGCAGTCACCCTTGAAGGGGCAGTAGGTGGCGTGGCTGGTACGTTGCAGCAGCGACATGTCGACATCCTTGCGGGGGATGTACTGCACGGCCGGATATGATGCCTCTCGCAGCGTCAATGCGTCGCGGGTGTCGGCGATGATACGGCCGCCGATGGACACGACGACGCGCGCCGGATTGGATTCGATCGTGATCGGATGATCGGCTCCGGGAAGCTTCATTGCCTTGGCACTCATGGTTTGGGTTCCTTCTTCTGTGCGCGATGCGCCGCCATAATGCCGCAGAAGTCGTCGCGGCGCTCGATGATCAGGAGGCGGTTTTTCCGCCGTTGACGTCGAGGATATGGCCGCTGACGTATGACGCATTGTCGGACGCGAGGTAGACGATCGCCTGGGCGATCTCCTCGGGCCTGCCGGCGCGCTTGAGCGGCACGCCCGCGACCAGCCCGGCCTTTCTGTCGGCGCTCCCGGTGAAGCGGCCCAGCATCTCGGTATCGACTGGACCGGGCGCCACGGCGTTCACCCGCACCCCGAACGCCGCGCCTTCGAGCGCCGCCGACTTCGTCAGCCCCTCGACCGCATGCTTGCTGGCCGTATAGAGGGATGCGTTCGGCGTACCGCGGTGGCCCATGGTCGACGACAGGTTGATGATGCTGCCGCTGCCCTGCGGTTGCATGACACGCAATTCATGCTTCATGCTCAGAAGCGTGCCGAGAACGTTGGTATCGAACGTGGCGGCGTAGCTTTCCGCCGATTGCTCCGTCACCGGTCCTGACTTGCCCTCGGTGCCGGCATTGTTGACGGCGACATCCAAGCGGCCGAAGCGCGCGACCGTTTGATCGACCAGGTTACGCACCTCGTTATCGTGGCGCACGTCGACCCTCACATATTCGGCCTCGGCGCCGAGCTTGCGCAGTTCGGCGGCCAAGGCGTGGCCCAGTTCGTCGCGCCGGCCGGAAACAACGATGTGGGCGCCTTGCTTGGCGAACGCCAGGGCGGTGGCGCGGCCTATGCCGGTCAGGGCGCCGGTGATGAGGACGACTTGGGTCATGGGATTACTCCTTGAGAACTATCTGGTGCGGCACCGCAGGAAAGGCCGTCCCGCTCTCGCGGTCCTTCGCAAGCATGCTTACGAGGTCTCCCCATCTGGGCATCTCATTCGTGTGACGGTTATTTGGTGAGCCATGGTGTGGCGAGAAAGACTTTATATGATATAGATCATACTTTTTAGGCATGGGAACCGCAGCCGTGGAATTGCGGCATTTGCGCTATTTCGTTGCGGTCGCCGAAGAGGGTAGCTTCACCCAAGCGGCCGAAAAGCGACTTCATACCGCGCAGCCTTCGCTGAGCCGGCAGATCCGGGACTTGGAAACTCAACTCGATGTGCGGTTGATCACGCGGGGGCCCCGCGGCATGCAACTGACCGCGGCCGGCCGGGTCTTTCTCGATCATGCGCGCTTGATCCTGGCCCAGGTCGAGGCGGCGACTGAAGCGACGCGGCGGGCTGCCCTGCCTGCCAAAGCCTCGTTTATTGTAGGCTTCCTGACCGGTTACGAAATCGAGTGGCTGCCGAAAGTCTTGGGTATCCTGCGTGAGGAGCTGCACCGGACGGAGTTGGTCATTCACAGCGCTTCGTCCCCGGAGCTCACGCAAGCTCTGCTTCGTGGAAAAATCGATGTGGCGTTTCTCCGGCCGGACAGAGCCGCGCACGGCCTGGAGTTCAAGCTCTTGAGCAAAGAACCGCTCTTCGTACTTCTGCCCCGCGACCATCGCCTTGCCTCGCGCGATTCGGTCCGCCCGCAAGACATCGCCGGCGAGACCTTTATCGGCATGTCCAAAACGGTTGCCCCCGCGCTAAGGCTTGTCATCGACGAGTACACTAGGCGGTCCACGGTCGAGATCACCACCAGCCACGAGGCGGAAACGCTCCCGATGGCGATATCGTTGGTGCTCTCCACCGGCGGCGTAAGCTTGCTACCGGACTACGCTCGCCGGCTGTTGCCGCCCTCCGTAGTAAGCCGCCCATTACGGGGCAAAGCCCCGACGGTCGACCTCGCGCTCGCCTACAACAGGCTGAATGCGTCCTCGATGCTGAGGCTTTTCCTGTCCAAGGCGGACGAACGCTTCGATCGAGAATCGAAAAGCCGGCGCTAGCCGGAACGGTTGCGACCCCTACTCCACCTGCTATTCCACTTGCGCGCCGGACGCCTTCACCACGGCGGCCCATTTGGGGATTTCGTTGTGGATGTAGGCGGCGAATTCCGCGGGCGTGCTGGAGCCGACTTCGACGCCGAGATCGTGGAGCTGGCGCAGCGTATCGGGTTCGGCGAGCGCCTTCACCATGGCGCGATTGAGCGTCTCGACGATATCCTTCGGGGTGCCGGCGGGGGCGACCAGCCCGTGCCATGTGGTGGCGTCGAACCCCGGCAGGCCGAGTTCCGCAACGGTCGGCAGGTCGGGCATCAGCGAAAATCGCTTGAGGGTCGTGACGGCGAGCGGCCGCAAGGTACCGGCCTTGAGGAAGGCGACCACCGAGGCCGAGGTCGCGAACATCACCTGGACGTGGCCGGCGATCAGGTCCTGCAGCGCGGGCGCCGCGCCCTTATAGGATACCGACACGATGTCGACCTTGGCCTCCGACTTGAACAGCTCGGCCGACAGATGTGCGGCGGCGCCGAAGCCGGAATTGGCATAATTGAGCTTGCCCGGATTGGCTTTCGCGTAGGCGACCAGTTCCGCCATGGAGTTGATGCCGAGCTTGGGATTGACCACCAAAATGTTGGGTTGGGAGCCGATCAGGCTGATAGGCGCGAAATCCCGCTCGCCGTCGAAGTTGAGTTTGCGAAACAGGCTCTGGTTGGTGGCGAGCAGCCCGTTGTTGCCCATCAGCAGCGTGTAGCCGTCGGGGCTCGCATGGGCCACCGTCTCGGCCGCGATATTGCCGGCGCCGCCCGGCCGATTATCGATGACGATGGTCTGGCCGAGGATTTTTTCGAGCTGCCGCCCGATGATGCGGGCCAGGACATCGCTCGGGCCGCCGGGCGTGAACGCAACAATCAGGTTGATCGGGCGGGTCGGGTAATCGGCCGCCATGGCGACAGTGCCGACGTCCGCGCAGAGCATCGCGACGAGCGCAAAGATGGCGGCGGAAATTCTGCTCATGAGCGGCTCCGAGGTATCTTCGGATGCGCAGTCGGTTACATACCGGCACCCAGCTAAGCTACGCCTTCTCACCGTCCGGCCGCGTAGCCCTGCATGCCGCGCGGATTGGCGGCAGCCTTGCGGCGGCGGCCGTCGCGCGACGCCGCGGTGAGGCGGCCTTCGGACCAAGCCGGGCCGACCTCGACCACGTGGCCGCGCTCTTCGAGTTCGGCGCGCGACACCGCCGGCACGCGGCTCTCCGTCACCAGCACGCCGGGCCGCGCCGTTCGCGGCCAGAACGAGATCGGGAAATGCTCCGAATGCCATGCCGGCGCATCGATCGCTTCCTGGAGATTCTGTCCGGCATGGACGTGGCGCAGGAAGAACTGCGTGGTCCACTGGTCCTGCTGGTCGCCACCGGGCGAGCCCCAGGCGAGATAAGGCTCGCCGTCGCGCAGCGCCATGGTGGGCGACAGCGTGGTGCGGGGCCGTTTGCCGGGCGCGAGCGAAGCCGGGTGGTTGTCCTCCAGCCAGAACATCTGGCCGCGGGTGCCGAGACCGAAACCGAGCTCCGGGATGACCGGCGAAGACTGCAGCCAGCCGCCGGAGGGCGTCGCCGAAATCATGTTTCCGGCGCGGTCGACGATGTCGAAATGCACGGTGTCGCCGCGCACCTCGCCGAGCCGGCCGACCGTCGGCTCGCCCGCCCCCATGGCGCCGACGGCGTCGCGGGCGCCCTCGGCCCGGCGCAGCTTGACGACGGCGCCGAAGCCCTCGACCGAGCCGGGCCGCAACTCGAGCGACGCGGTGTGATGGATGAGCTTGCGGCGTTCCTCGTTGTAGGCGTCGGACAGCAGCGTCTCCATCGGCACTTGAACGAAATCCGGATCGCCGTAGAACTTCTCACGATCCGCGAACGCGAGCTTGGAAGCCTCCACCACGGTGTGGATGAATTCGGCGCCGGTGACATCGAGGCCGTCGAGCGCGAAGCCCTTGAGCAGCGCGAGTTGCTGCAGCATCACCGGCCCCTGCGACCACGGACCCGGCTTGCAAACCGTGTAGCGGCCATAGTCGTAGGTGAGCGGCGGCTCGACGGTGGCTTGCCAGCGCGCCATGTCGTCGGCGGTAAGCACGCCGCGGTGGCGCCGGCCGCTGGTGTCCATGATCTCCTGGGTGCGGCAGAAGCGGTCGATCGCCGCGGCGACGAAGCCCTGCGACCACACCTTGCGGGCGCGCTCGATCTCGGCCTCGCGGCCGCCGGCGCCCTCGGATTCGCGCAGCACTCTCGTATAGGTGTCGGCAATGGCCGGATTGGTGAACAGCGTGCCGGTCGCCGGCACCTTGCCGCCCGGCAGATAGACCGCGGCCGACGTCGGCCAGTGCTCGCGGAACAGCTTCTCGACCATCGCGATGGTGGCATTGGCGCGCTCGACCAGCGGATGGCCTTCGCGGGCGTAGAAGATCGCGGGCGCCAGAACGTCGGCAAGCCGCATGGTGCCGTGGTCGCGCAACAGCATCATCCAGGTGTCGAACATTCCGGGCACGCAGGCGGCGAGGAGGCCGGTGCCCGGCATCATGTCGAGGCCGAGGCTGCGGAAATGCGCGATGCTGGCGCCGGCCGGCGCCGGGCCCTGGCCGCAGATCACTTCCGGGCTGCCCTTGCGTACGTCGAACAGGATCACCGGTACGTCGCCGCCGGGACCGTTGAGATGCGGCTCGACAACCTGGAGCGTGAAGGCGGTCGCGCAAGCGGCGTCGAACGCATTGCCGCCTCGCTCCAGCATCGACATGCCCACCGCGGTCGCGATCCAATGGGTCGACGTGACGACGCCGAACGTGCCGTCGATCTCGGGCCTCGTGGTGAACGGATTGGGATTGATATTGCTCATGGGCCTCCGATGCCTTCATTCGGCTGCGCGGCGCGGCTTCGGATCAATCTCGGTGGCGATCTTCGAAGCGGGCTTGGGATAGATTTTGGGATAGATGATGTCGAGGAGCTCCGGCCGCTGCCATTGCGGTCCTAGCACGCCTTGCTTGGCGCCGCACGTGGCCGCGGAGCCCGGCACGTCGCGGGTTGCGCGCAGATACCGCACCCGGTCCAGGCTGACGTCGACCAGGGTGCGGCCGACCGCAGTCGAACTCGAACAGGATCTCTTCCGGAGACGCCACCATGGCTAAGCCGCGTTCATCGTGACTGAACAGGTTCTGGGTCGTCACCACGATGGCGAGGTTTTCGATGGCGCGCGCCCAGATCAACGTGCGCCACGTCGCCCACAGGCGGTTCTTGTCTGTGCCGGCCGGCATGAAGATGATCTCGGCGCCGCGCAGCGCGAGCGCGCGCGTGACCTCCGGCACGTAAACCTCGCTGCACATGGCAAGCCCGACCTTGCCGTGCACGGAGTCGAACACCGAAAACGCATTGCCGGCCACATATTGGAATTCCCACGCCGGTCCGCCCGTATAAATCCACGGCCCGTTGGGATGGGTGCGGCGATAGCGCACCACGGTGCCGTCCGGATACGCCATGCAGATCAGGTTGTAGGCGGTCGCGTCCGCCTCGCTGATCGGCTCGATGGTGCCGAAGATCACATGGACTTTGTGTCGCGCCGCCGCTTGCGCCATCGCGGCGGTCGGATCGAAATGCGCCGGCATCCGCCACGGCCCCGGATAGGTCTCCGGGAAGCACACGAAATGCGCGCCCTCGCCGGCGGAGCGCTCCACATGCCGGACGGCTTCCGGGATATTGTTCTCGTCGTGGCCGGGCCGATGCGAAATGGGCTGGACGACGGCAATCCGGAAGGTCATGTCTGGCTCCGTAAAGCGAAAGAGACCCGCGGATTCAACCCGGCAGCGGAAGTGCGGTCAATCGGCAAACTCGGGTTACGGCGGCCTTCTGAGTCCCGGCCGACCGGCATTCGGCCCGGCACGCGACGGGCCCGATAATTCACAGCCGACTTTGTTGCGGCCCCTTTGCGGCGACCGCCCAGGGGCAATTGGTCGAATGCTACCGCTCCATCTTAAGTCTTTGATAACGAATATTTTTCTAAAATTGGTCGGAGCTTGCCGAATGCCCGATTTCCGCGGGCGCTGCGAAAAAATTCTGGTGTGTCTTTTTTACACTAGTTTTGGGACAGGCATCTCGGGTTTTATATTAAACGGTGGTGTTGCGTAACCGCGCCGATCCAGACTGTGTTCACCTATGCAGGGGCTCTTCACATGAAACATATCATCCTCGTAGCGACTTCGACGCTCGCCTTTGCGAGTGCGGCTATTGCGGCCGACCTGCCGACCCGGCAGCCCCCGCCGCCGGTTCCGGTTGTCGGTAAGGCTCCGATCGGTAAGGCTCCGATCGGCAAGGCTCCGATCGGCAAAGGCCCGATCGTCACCCGCGGTTGATCGGCGACTATCGCGACGGAGTCGGCTTCGGCCAACTCCGCGTGGTGGTCGTACCGCAACCTCAGTTGTCCGTCGATGCTTCTTGAGCAGGATTCAGGGGGCAGTGGACGGTATACGTGTCTTTGGGCGTTGTTTGTTTGACTGACTGGAAACTGGGAGCTATCGATGATGGATACTCCGAAACTGACCAAAACTCAGCGTGGCGGGTCCGCCCTCACGTCTCGCCCCGTCCGTTTGGCGGTAGGGCTGTGCGCAGTTGCTTTTCTCGCCGGTCTGCCGTTTTCGGCGCAGGCGCAAAACACTCGCACCGCTGCGGTTGCCGCCAGGCCGGCGGACACTACGTCGGTCGAGCCGGTTGCTCCCAGGCCGGTCCCCCACTTTGCGGGCCGGTACTTCGTCGACTTCCGCGCCAGGACGGCAGCGAGCTACGGTCACGCCTTCCTGTGGTACGGACGCCTTACCAGCTCCGGTAAAGTCGGGGCGATCGAGGTCGCCGGGCTACATCCGGCGAGCGATAGCGTCATTCCCTATATCCTCGGGCACATCATGCCGGTGCCGTCGGAGACCGGCAAAAGCTATGGTGACCTCGACGAGCAGTATCTGACGGCCAATTATCGAGTCTACCTGACCGACGCGGACGCCAGGAAGGTATTCGCCTTTATCCAGCACAAGCAGGCTTCCTCGCCGCTGTGGATGAATGGCGTGTACAACTGCACCGCGTTTGTAGCGGATATCGCCGCCTATATGGGCTTGCGCACGCCCCCGTTCACGACTTTGACGTATCCGGAGAATTTCATAAACGAGCTGAAGCGTATCAATGGCGGCCGGCAGGAAGTCAGGTTGGCCGGGACCCAGTGATTTCGGCCGGCATCAGCGCCGCTTCATCCGCGTCATCATGGCCGTCTCTGGAATTGTTCCGGAGGCGGCCATTTTCTTGATCCGAAACCGCGCTGGGCCCCAACCCCGCCGGCGCGCAACGGCGTGATTCGGTAAAGCGTGGCCGCGCGACGGTGCGCATTCCCCCAGTTGTGAATCGCCGCGGCGGAACGGAATGGAGCCGAGGGACGTCTATGTGCCGGCCGCCCGGCAGGGGGCCGCGCGCCGCATTTCGTGATCGCGAACGGGCGCGCCGCCTGCGACGAATTCGGGCCCGGCTTTACGCCGCTGGATTTCGACGCCACCGTTGAGCCGATGACGACGACGCCACCGACCCTGGCGCGCAAGCCTTCGCGGCGGCAGCCGAGCGGCGCAATCCGCCACTGAAGATCGTGCGGCGCGTCGCCCCCGACGGACTTTATTCCAAAAAACTCGTGCTGGTTCGACCCGACCACCACGTTGCGTGGCACCGAGACGCCGCTGCAAATCCCCTGGCGGCGATCGATCGTGCCGGAGGTGCCGGCGCGCGTTGATGCTGCGCGCAACAAATTCCTTATCTTTGCTTTCGTCCCGCCTTTTTTTTGTCCCGTCACGTGGTCGATGTATATGGCGTGGCTGTATCGGGGGGAGTGGGCAATGGCGAAACCTGCGGTGGTGTTGGTCGGAGCCGACAAGGGCGGGGTTGGCAAAACGACGGTTTCCCGCACGCTGCTCGATTACTTCGCCTACCGCAAAATCCCCACCCGCGCCTTCGACACCGAATGCCCGAAGGGAACGCTCAAGCAATTCCATCCCGACATAACCGACGTGGTCGACGTCACTTCGGTACCGGACCAGATGAAGATCTTCGATACGATCGAATCATCCGGTACGCAGATCACGCTGATCGACGTTCGCGCCGGACTGATGTCGCCGACGTTGCGCGCGTTGCGCGACATCGGGTTCCTCGACATGACCAAGTGGAATCAAATCACCTTCGCGGTGTTCCACATTCTCGGGCCGTCGATCGCCTCCCTCGACGAAATCGCCGAAACGTCGGCTTTCCTGACCGATGCACGGTATTTCCTGGTCAAGAATTTCATCAACAATACGAGCTTCTTCGATTGGGACCAGGCGACCTACAATTCGTATTTTCGGAAAATTCCCCACGCGGTCGAAATCATCGTCCCGAAATTGAGCGAAATGGCGTGCGAGCAGGTCGAGGTCGCATCGGTGCCGTTTGCCAGCTTCGTTGCGAATAAAAAGGCAAATGGTGAGTCCGCGTCGAACTCATTCGTGCTGAGGGGCTATGTCCGCCATTGGCTCAACAATGTTTGGGCGGAATATGACCGTGTCCGACTGACCGACATTGTTGGTGTGAAGGATGCTCCGGCGGCGGCCGCTCCGGCCGCCGCCGCTCCAGTTGCTGCGCCCGTCGTTGCGGCACCCCCAGTTGCGCCGCCTCCCGTTGGAGCCACTCCGGTTGCGGGGTCGAAAGATGCGCCCGCCAAGACCGCAGGCGGCCAAGGCTCGCCCCAAAAGGAAGTCGTCATCGCGACGCCGGTAGCGAAGGATGCGGCAGCCCCGGCAGTGGCACCTAAAGCCCCGACACCTACGGCCCCGACACCCGCCACCCCGACACCCGCGGCCCCGGCACCCAAGCCCCCGGTAGCACCTGCGGCAACCGCTGCCACCGCACTCTCCAAAGATGCGCCAGCCAAGGCCGCGGCCAGCCAGGCTTCGCCTCAAAAGGACCTCGTCATCGCGAATGCGGCGCCCAAGGACGCAGCGCCAAAGGACGCAGCGCCAAAGGATGCGGTTGCGAAGGACGCAGCCGCCAAGCCCCGCCAGGCCGCGAAAATCACCGAGCCGTCGTGACGCGGCAGGCGATAGTGTGCCGATGTCCGCGGCTCCTGCCCGGGCGGGACCGGCCATGAGCATCGCAACGACCACGGACCTCGACGCCGAATTGGCTGCCGCTCGCCCTGGCGCCGGCGGGCCCGCGCCGCTCTACATTGTTTGCTCGCCGAGCCGCAGCGTCGGCAAGACCCTGATGGCGCGGCTTCTCCACGATTGCTACGTGGCCGACGGACGTCCGGTCGCGGCCTTCGATCTCGCCGACGAAGGCCCGCAACTGACCGATTTCGTGACCGACACCGCCACTGTCGTCGACATCAGCGACATGCGCGGCGAGATGGAGTTTTTCGATGGCTTGATCGCCGCCAACGAAGTCACGAAAATCATCGATGTCGGTTACCGCCAGTTCGAAAACTTTTTCGCCATCGTCCATAAGATCGGCCTGCTCGAGGAAGCCCGCCGCCGTTCAATCGAACCGCTGATCCTGTTCATGATCGATCCCGCCCCGAAGGCGGAACGATCCTACGCGATGCTGCGGCGTCGGTTCACCGGCATCTCGCTGCTTCCGGTTCGCAATCAGCTGGTCGCCAAAGGCCTGCCGCGCTCCGCGTTCCGCCACGCCAGCACGCTTGCGGTGTCGATTGAGATTCCGGTGCTTGGGCCGTCGCTGCGATCACGCATCGACCGCGAGGGGTTTTCGTTCGTGGAGGCTTGCATGCAACCCCCGAGCTTCGACCTGTCGGAGCGGCGCGACAGCGAGTTGCCGAAATGGGTGAGACGCATCCGATTCCAGATTCGCGAAATCGAGCTCGGCCTTATCTGCGAGCAGATTTTGACCGCGCTGCGGTAAATTCTTCCGTCAATCCGCTGTGATGCCGGACGTAGCGGCGATCGCGGCGCCCACGATCGGCGCCGCCACAATATGCGCGGGCTCGATGTCCGCTCCTTGCTCCGTCACTGAATGCCGGCAGCCTTGATCAGCCTTCCGTTGGCCGCGATGTCGGCGGCCACGAACGCATTCATTTCGGCGGGCGTCATCGGCATCGGGTCGACCGCGAGTTGTTTGAGTCTCGGCTCGCATCGCAGGGGTCGCGAGCACCTTCATGCCGGCCGCGTGGAATACCTCGACCACGTCACGGGGCGTCCGCGCCGGCATCAGCACCCCGTACCAGATTGCGAGATCGGAATTCGCATAGCCGGCTTCGAGCGTGGTCGGCACATCCGGCAGATCGGAGGCCCGTGTCGCCGTGCTCACGGCGAGCGCCACTACGCGACCCTCGCTGATGAACGGAAGCGCGGTCGAGATCGGACAGAAATAGAAATCGACCCTGCCGCCCAGCACGTCGGCGAGCGCCTCGGCGCCGCCTTTGTAGGGAATGTGCACCGCTTCGAATCCGGCACTGAGGCGAAACTTCTCGGCGTTCAGGTGCGTCGCGGTGCCGACGCCGGCCGAAGAGTAGTTGATCGATCCGGGCTTCGCCTTGCCAGCCGCAACCAGGTCCCGCACGGTCTTCCAGCCCTTCGCGGGGGATACGATCAGCACGTTGGCGTTCTGGCCGATCATCAGAGCGCTGGTCAGTTCCCTGACCGTATCGTACGGCATGTTCGGTACGATCCAGGGCGCGATCGCGAGATTGGAGCCGGTTGCCAGGATCGTGTAGCCGTCCGGATCCGCCCGCACCACGGCGCTGCCCGCGATGGTGCCGGCCGCGCCGCCGCGATTCTCCACCACGATCGGCTGGCCGAGTTCGGTCGCAAGCGGTTCGAACAGCGCGCGTGGGACGAGATCAGTGGCGCTGCCGGCCGCAAACGGGATGAAGGCCCGCAACGGCTTGGTCGGCCAAGCGTGCGTCTGTGATTGAGCCTGTGCGGGCGCCGCGCAAGCCCATCCAAATGCCGCGGCAATCACCGCGATCCGAACGCTCCGGACAATCGCGTCACTCTCTGCCGCGACAGTCGCGGCAGGATTAGTATTCTTTCCCGCCCGATCTTCTGGCCGATGACGGGAAGGGAAAGAAATCACGCCGCCACGGCCTTCGCCTGCGGCTGAAGCACAAAGTCGTATTTGATGGTGTAGAATTTCGTCGCGATCTTGTCGCCGTTCGGTGCGATGCCGGGCGGGTTTTCGATGAAATCCACGATCAGCGGCGCCTTCACCCCATACACCACGTCGGTCTCGATATAGGGGCAGCCGCGCTGGAACAGGTGGGTTACGACGCGGTGATAGCCCGGTGCCTCGATGCAGAAATGGATATGGGCAGGGCGCATTTCCGAGATTTCGGTCCGCTTGACGAGTTCCCCGACCGGGCCATCCATCGGAATCGAGTAGCCGATCGGCGCCACCGTGCGGATGATGTAGGAGCCGTCGGGCCGGGAATGGAACAAGCCGCGCATCCACGGCTCGGTGACGTCGCGCTGGGCCTCATAGAGGCCTTCGCCGTCAGTCTGCCACAGGTCAAGCCTGGCGTTGGCAACCGGCCTGCCGTCGAGGCCCTTCACGGTGCCGGTGATGAAGCACGGAATGCCCGGGCACTCCGCCGCCATGTTGGCGCCGTCAGCAAAAGCCGGCGCGTTGGGGATGTGGAACGGACCCTCGACGGTGGTCGGCGTCGCGCCGGTCGCCAGACGGTGATTGAGGCCGTCAACCAGCATGCTGACACCCATCACGTCGGAAAACAGAATGACCTCCTGCCGCTTTTCGTCGGACTTCTTGCCGATGCGGGTCAGGAAATCGATTGCGGTCGCCCATTCAGCCTCGGTCGGCTCGATATCGCGCACGAAACTGTGCAGATGCTTGATGAAGGACTGCATCACCTGCCGTAAGCGAGGGTCCGGAATCGCCTTCCAGCGTTCCAGGACGACGTCGGTCAGGTTCTGCTCGGTCACATAAGGCATGGGGTTCTCCACTTTCAGCCGGCGCCGACTTCATGACGAACGATCCGCGCACCCTCTACCATGGCGGCCATCTTCGCGTAAGCAACGGCGCGCGGCAGATACTTCATGCCGCAGTCCGGCGCGATCACGAGCCGCTCCGGCGGCACATAGGGTAACGCCGCCCGAATACGGCCCGCCACCACCTGCGGGGTTTCGATCGTCATGTCGGCAAGATCGATCACGCCCACAATAATGGTCTTCGAAGGCAACTTTCTCAAGACCTCGAGGTCGAGCTTAGGCTGGGCCGCCTCGATCGAAATCTGCTGGGCCTTCGAATTTTCGAGTTCGGCGAGGAACGAGTAGCCGGTCGGCTTGTCGTGGACCACCGCCGCGTAGCCGAAGCACAGATGCACCGCGACCGTGCCGGCAACTCCGTCGAGCGCCCGGTTGAGCGCCTTGAGCCCGTAAGCGCGGGCCTGGTCGGGAAACTGCTGCATCCACGGCTCGTCGACCTGGACCACGTCGGCGCCCGCCGCGAACAGGTCCTTGATCTCTACGTTGACGGCGGCGGCGAAATCCATCGCCATGGCTTCCTCGTCGCCATAATGGTCGTCCTGCGCCTGGCGGCTCATGGTGAACGGACCCGGCACCGTCGCCTTGATCTTGCGGTCCGTCGCGGCGCGCAGCACCTTGAGGTCGCGCACCTCGACCGGCGCCCGCCGCCGGATCGGCCCCGCGACACGTGGCACCTGGATCGGCCGTCCCATGCGGTTGATCGCGGTGCCGGGATTGTCGACATCGACACCATCGAGCGCGGTGGCGAAATGGTTTGAATAGCTCTCGCGCCGCTGCTCGCCGTCGCTGACGATGTCGATCCCGGCCCGCTCCTGGTCGCGGATGGCGAGGATGGTGGCGTCGTCCTGGGCGGCTTCGAGCTTGTCGGGCGACACCAGCCACAAGTCCCGCGCCCGCACCCGCGGCACCTGCTTGGACAGGCGCGCCCGGTCGATCAGCCATTCGGGCTGCGGATAGGAACCGACCAGGCAGGTCGGCAGCATTGGAGCCTCAGAGGATGCCATCAGTTGCCCCACAAGTTCGCGAATTGGGTCGCCACCACCTGCTCATACGGCACGTCGCCCCTGAGAATGCCGAGGTCGCGCGCGAACCCATTCATGCCGGCGACGAATTCCGGCGTGATCTTCGCATCGTAATAGGGCAGGTCGCGGCGGATGAGTTCGGCGATCAGCTCGGCCTCGGCGGGCGGGAACAGCTTGCGCCCGACGCCGGTCGCGAGCGAGACATCCCGTTTGAGCGCCGCCTGGGTCTTGACGATGGCCCGCACGGCCGCTGCGACGGTCTCGGGCGAGCGTTCGATCAGCCGATCGGTCGTCGCGATCGACGCCATGGTGTAGTTGAAGCAGGGTTTGGGACCATCGCCGCGGCGAATATCGAGCACCACGGTGCCGATGCCGCGCTCCACCGCGACCTCGGTCCCCATGCCGTTCGCCCAAAAGCCGTCGATCTTGCGCTCCTCCAGCGCCCTGGCGGCAGTGACGCCAAAATTCACGCCGGCCGCCAGTGACCCCGGCACCGGCGCGATCTTGACGCCGTCGCGCTCGAGATCGATGCCGGCCTCGATCAGCAACCGGCGCAGCCCCATCTCGACCCACGGCGCCGCCCCGATGCTGCGGCCCTTGACTCCGCCGATGTCGCCGCGCGCCACGCCGAGGTCCTTATGCATGACCAGGAACCAGTACATGCCCTGGGCTTGGGCGCAGACCAGCTTCACGCCTTGCCACTGCGGAAACGCCGCCAGCGCCGAGTGCGCCGACCCGCCGACGAAATCGACCGCGCCATCGCGCAGCGCCGCATAGGCCTTGTCGACCGGGAATATCAGCTCGACCGTGATGTCGAGCCCTTCCCGCTTGAAGAATCGAAGCTCCGCCGCCGCCACCGCCGGAAAATACGAATTCGAGATCATGTCCGGAATAGCGAGCTTCATGGATGGTCCTTCTGATGTGCAGATTGCGACGATGGCCGCGACGACGGCGTCACGTCAGCACGGCGAGCACGCCGCCGGCGGTCGCGAACAACAGCGCGTCGAGATCGGCGAAACCCATGAGCTGAAGCCCGAGCGGCAGGCCGCCGTCGGTGAGGACCGGGAGCGACAGCGCCGGAACACCGAGCATCGAGCCCGGCACCACGAACACCGGGTCGCCGGTCGAGCCGAGGCCGACCGGCGCGGCACCGCTCGCCGTCAGGGTGACGCAGGCGTCGAACTCGACCGCAAGCGCGTGATAGGCGGCGCGGCGCTTGGCGCGGTCGGCGAGGTTACGCCGGTAATCGTCGAGCGTCATGGCTTCGGCCTGAACGCCGCGGTCCAGCATGGATTTGCTGAGCTTGGCGGCGTCGCGGGCACGATACGTATTGATCGGCCAGCGCGATTCCCAGGCGTTGATCTCCATGGAGAGTTCGCGCGCGTGATGGATCGCGGTCTCGGCGGCGGCGACCTTGTCGCTGTCACGGCGCGTCGCCACCGCGATGCCGGCGGCGGCTAGCTTCGTCACCGCAGCCTCGAATGCCTGCTTGGCCCCCGGAGTTGCAATCGACCAGCCGTCGGTTTCCAGGATCGCGAGCTTCTTCGGCTTGGCCGGCGCGGGCTGCGACGCCGGCCCGTAGAGGCCCGGAAAACCAGGATCGCCGCCGGCGCGCTGCGCGATCTCGTAGGCGACCTGCCAAGCGTCCGGCAGGCTCGCGGCAATCGTGCCGTGTGCGCTCTGGGACAACCCGTCATAACTGCCGCCGCGATTGATGGCGCCGACCGTGGGCTTGAACCCGAAGCAGCCGCAGTAGCCCGCCGGCCGCAGGATCGAGCCGATCACCTGGGTGCCGAGCCCGACCGTGATGGCGCCCACCCCGGTAGCAGCCGCGGAGCCGCTGCTGGAGCCGCCCGGCGTGCGGGAGGTGTCCCACGGGTTGCGGGTGCCGCGCGGCTCGGTCGCGGCAAACTCGGTCGTCACCGTCTTGCCGACAATGACGGCGCCGGCCTCGCGCAGCGCCGCCACGCTGGCGGCGTCGCGCTCGCTGCGGAAGCCCTCGAACAGCGGCGAGCCGTTCTGGGTCGGCATATCTATGGTCTCGATGATGTCCTTGATGCCGACCGGCATGCCGTCGACGGACGACAACGGCTTGCCGGCGCGCCAGCGCGTGGTGGAGGCGTCCGCCGCCGCGCGGGCGCCCGCGAGGTTGAGGGTGACGAAGGCGCCGATCCGCGGCTCCCACGCCTCGATCGTCGCGATGCAGCGCTCCAAAAATTCGCGCGGCGAATCCTTGCCAGCGGCGAAGCCCGCCGTCGCCGGAAGATAAGGCCGCAGCGCCGGCTTCGTCGCGTCATTCATGTTACCACCTCATGTGATCCCGGCCGACGCCGGTCCGGATGCGCTCCGGCTTCCGTCAGGCTTGGCCTAGTGTTGCGAAACTAACGGTTCATACCTCATCAGTGTCATGCCCGCGAAAGCGGGCATCCAGTAACCACCGGCCAATCGATGGGCGGAGGCAGTGCCTCACACGAGACTGCGTGGTTACTGGATCGCCCGGTCAAGGCCGGGCGATGACAATATTGGGAATCAAGCGTTGGAACCACAACGCCAGCTGCCGTCCAACTTGGCGCGGCGATTTTCACTTCTTGGTTTCGTCGTAGTAGTGGATTTCGAACAGCGTGCATCCGGTGTCGGACTTGAACGGACCATGGACCGCGCCCGGCGGCCGGCACGCATAGGTCGGCGCCCGGAACGGCTCGCCGCCCTTGCCGCTGGCGTCATTGCCGACGATGAGGTCGCCCGACATCAGGTAGACCTCCTCCCAATGGTCGTGAACGAACGGCGCCGTGGTGTAGACGCCCGGATCGAATTTCAACAGCCGCGAGCGGCTCCCCATCTTGCGGGTCTCGTCGAGATCGCTTGCCAGGATCTTCTGCTTGATCCCGGACGGATAGCCGGCGGGCGTATGCCAGCCCTCCTTCAAGTCGACCGGATGGAATTCGAGATGCGGCTTGTTCATCGGCATGGGACACCTGAGATCGTTGTCGTTGCTGGCCCGTTACACACGTCGTTACCTACATTGAGTTAAGGCCATAGTGGGACTTGTCGGGACATGCGGCCATCCGATACTTTCCGGTCAACCGATTTGCAACCGATAGCTGCGATGGGGCGATAACCTTTCGCTTGGCAATGTATCGCAAGGCTGCACGGACGGAGTGCCCCATGGACTCGATCCACTGGGCGTAAGGTGATGGCAGATGAAATCTCCCGCGCTTGTTCTCGCAACCGTGAATGCGCCATACCGCGAAAAGTTGGACGCGCAGACGCTTGCTGATTGCTTGCTCGATCCGGCCTTGGCTGAGATTAAGCCGGGTCATGTGTGGTCGTTTTTTGGTGATGTTGAGCCGGAACTGCAAGTCGAATTCGCCCATGAGTTTGGTGTTACTGACGCGCAGCTTAAGGCCGCGGCAAAGGCTTTTGCAGCGTGTTCGGGCGCGTCCTTCCCGCTCGCCGAATGAGCGATCCGGACAAACTTCCTGCACCATCGGAATGGGCGAGACTATTGCGAGAAGCCTGCTCGCTCATCCGACAAGTCAATTCCGAACAAACCATGATCTATCATTGGACGTTCGGCGGCGGCACTGCATTGATGCAGCAAATCGGCCGTCGCGTGAGCCCGCTGTCGCGGCTTTCACAAAGGGGAGATTGACCGCAATATGCGCGAGTGATGCACTGGCTATGGTGCGGCGAGCGGGGCGAATTTCGAATGACGCGACTTTATAAGCTATCCGATGGTGCTCCTGTGCAGGTAGCCGTGGGAAAGCTTGCGAACGAGAACATGATCCAAAACTGGATCGCCGAACGTCCCGAGCTTTTGGGACTCGAATTGCTGATTATTGGGCGCGAGGTTGTGGCCCCTGACCGCGGCCGGGTTGACCTATTAGGCATTGATGAGGATGGCAATCTTGCAATCTTGGAACTAAAGCGGGATCGCACGCCACGCGAGGTTATCGCCCAAATCCTTGACTATGCGAGTTGGATTGTGACCCTCAAGACGCGAGAGGTCCACGAGATTGCGGTCAAACATCTCAAAATGGACCTTGAGCAGGCATTCCGCGAGCGTTTCGAAATAGCGCTGCCCGAGACGCTCAACGAGAGCCACTCCATGGTGATCATCGCCAGCAAATTCGATACCTCGTCTCAGCGAATTGTGCGTTATTTGTCGGAGACGTACGATCTCGCCATCAATTCAGCATTCTTTACGGTGTTCGAGGACGACGGCAAAACCCTGCTGGCGACGGACTGGCTGCTCGACCAATCCGAGGTCGCCGAGCGATCGGTTGCAAAGGCAAAGGGTCCTTGGTCCGGCCTCTGGTACGTCAACGTTGGCGAAGGCCCGCACCGTTCTTGGGAGGACATGCGACGCTACGGTTTCATAGCAGCGGGTGGAGGCGAAAAATACTCTGGCCCGCTAAATCGATTACATTCCGGGGATCGAATTGTCTCCTATCAGAAGGGTGCTGGGTACGTAGGGTACGGAATTGTTACAGCGGCTGCGGTGATCGCACATGAATTTCAGACCAAAAACGGGCCGCTATTTGAACAGCCGCTAACTCAACCGGGAATGTTACGGCCCGGCGAAGATGTGACTCGGGCGGAGTACGCCGTTGGTGTCGATTGGATCAAAACCGTTCCGGTTGCCGAAGCCAAAAGGTTCGATGGCATGTTCGCAAACCAAAATATTGTGTGTAAACTTCGTGACCTGAAAACAATAGATTTTTTGCGGGCCCAATTCGGCATCTCTTTGGAATGATTATCGGCTTTACTTGTGATTTTTTCGCAACTCGCAAAAATATGGATCACTCAGTCGTGGCGTCGCGACATACGGCGGCTGTTTGCTGAGATGCGATGTAGTCGCGAATTGGTTCGCAGTGCTTGAACCATTCGCGACCAACCCGGAAGGCATCAAAGCGCCGATGCAACTCTTGTTCATCATCGCGCGATCCCGGAATAACGAGGAGAATGCGAAGCTCTTTCGGATGAGCCGTCCGTAACGACCGCATGCGCGCGTTGATATTGGTGGTGTAGCCTATCTTGATTAGGTCGTCGTCAGCGGAGATGAAGTATATCGTTGGCTCTTTGGCTGCGATTTCATCGGACCGCCCGCACGCCGCAAGTGTGGCCTTATCGATCCACGTCCGCCGCTGAGATGGCGTGAGCTTCTTACGTAATTTCAAATCCTCTGGAAAGGCTGCTGTTAGCACTTGAATGGCTATCTCGTCTTCGTGCTCCCACGCCTCCGCAATCTCATCGACTTGCTCTTGAATTTGCCGGCGCGTGATTTCAGCTTTTGCCTTGCGAAGCCACTTGTGCCTTTCTGCCATCGAAGGAAGGTCGCGCAGAAGATCGCAGTCGGTGCACGGTATCCATTCCGGAAGGTCCTCCAACCACCAAATGTCGGACAGAACGTTCACCAAGGCTTCGAAGAACTTAGTCTCCATTCAGACAACGTACCCGATTCGTCGGCGGCCGTCTCTGCTGGATAATCGGACCGAGCTACGATGTAATCCCAGCGTAGAGTGGCCGAGCGCGGACACGTTCGTTATGACCTTGGACGAATTGGGCACGAGATTAGACGAAATGGGGCCGGATCAATTTGCGGCTATTCATCATGACCTTTTCGCCGATCTATTTCCGCCGGGAGAACCAGACGACGCAGCGCGAGCCGCTTGTCTGGCGTTCGCACTTCAGCATGGCTGCGGCATTGAGAATAAACCCTCGCAAGGTGAGCTTTGGTTCGTGAAAGGCGCCTAGGGATCGGGACGGGCGAAGCTTGCCCATGCGTCCATTAACTCGCGCCGCGCCGGCAGGTGCTTCACGAGCAGCTTGGCCGTCTCATAGCGCCTTCAGCCCCCTCCTTTGTTGGATCGCCCGAAGAGGCTGCCAACATTGGACTTCCGGGTGAATTGCGTAGCGACGGGGCGTGGGACGCTTATAAATTTAATCAAAGGTTAGCTGAAGACCTTGGGGTGTCTAATTCGATGTTCGCGGCTCTTCGAAATCCGAACCCTTCACGAGGGACCGGTACAGTCTTAACTGACGCCAGCTTCGTAATGTCGGCCGCTCACCCCAACAGCGGCAGCACCCTGACCGAATAGCCGTGCGCAATCTTCCGGCCGAGCACGGGGTCCTCTATTTCGAACTCAAACCGCGTGGTCGGCCGCACGCCGCCGCGGGCCGCTAGCGTGCCGCAGAACATCAGGCTGTTCTCGGGCAGGCGGCCGGCGCCGTTGAGATAGCGGCCGATCAGGTCGAGGGGCGCCAGCATCGCGGTGACGGGGCCGTCCTGATAGACCTTGCGCTCGCCGCTCTCGATTACGTGGGCGCGCAGCGTGAGCCGGTCCCAATGCGGCGCGACCTCGTCGAATGCCCAGAATACCGGCGCCAGCGGCTTGTCACACATCTGCTTCGAGACCGTGACCCCGTAGGTCTCGACCTCGCGATCGGTGTGATCGGAGCCGGTTCCGACCCACAGGCGGCCGTCGTGTTGCACCAGCACGAACTCGACCTCGCCACCCGAGCCGGCGCCGACCACCTCGATTTCGCTGCCGGTGGTGAGCCGTGCCGCCGCAACCCGGTAGAAGATCGGCGTCGAGGCCGGGCGCTTGACCCCCAGCGCTTCAAGCTCGCGGATGTGTTTTTCGACCGCCGCCGGATCGCGTCCGGTCCAGCCGGCCACGATCGCGTCATCGATGCCGACGTCGCGCCGGGCCGTCGTGGCGGCGCTGTGTAACGTGAGGCTGAGAGTTCGGCGAGGCACGGGAACTCCACTTGCGGGGACGGTTGGTCGTGGGCGAAGGCGGAGTTGGACATTACAGGCGGCGGATGGACCGCACAACACGCCTTTGAGTCAAGGTCGGCCTTGCGCGCCGCACATGACGCCGTGCCTTGCGCCTATGGCCGTCGCGAAACGGCAGCGCTGCGGGTGTCGGAGCACGGCGAAATCGTTTGACAGGTTATAGGAATAGTCCTATTATTCTTCATTGGTATCGACATGGGAAGATAAGCAGGCAGCCACCAAAAATTGGACCGTGACGACGTGGATCATCCAAAACCAACGCCCGTTGATTTCAGCAGGACGGAAATTCGCAGCTCATTCCCTGTTCCGCAAAATGCATTCGCTGTTCACGGCGATTGCAATTCCTTGTTCGGCGATCGAGCAGCGAATTTGCCTCGAAGTCCCTGGAGGCGCTGATAAAATGAACACCGGAAACCGCCAAAAGTGGCTCAAAATGGCCGATTTTTTGCAAATACGCTGTTACTTTCGCTGTTAGCAGCGAAATCCGGTCCGCGGATTTGGCCTGCCCGCCGCAAGTCGCCTGCCCGACTTGCGCACGATGGGCGCCGAACTCTGAGTTCGGTTGGGAGAAGGGAGCGGTCGGTTACCCAACGCCGCGACTGACATTGCGGCGCAATTCCGTTACCGGTATCGGCACACCTTGGGGAACATCCGTCATGCGAACGATTGCGCAAACCGCCCGCGACATGGCGGCCGGGACGACGAGCCGGTCTCTCGTCGAGGCGTGCCTCGCACGTATCGAGGACCCGGCCGGCGAAGGCCGGCGGGTCTTCCTGAAGGTCCACGCGGAGGAGGCGCGGATCGTCGCCGACTACGTCGACGCCATGCGCCGGCGCGGCGCGGCGGCGTCGCGGTTCGCCGGCATTCCGATATCGGTCAAGGACCTGTTCGATATGGCGGGCGACGTGACCACCGCGGGCTCGGTGGCGCTGCGCGAGGCGCCGCCCGCAGCGCGCGACGCCCCCGTGATCGCGCGCCTGCGCGCCGCCGGCCTCATCCCGATCGGCCGCACCAACATGACGGAGTTCGCGTTTTCCGGGCTCGGCATCAACCCGCATTACGACACGCCGCGCAATCCCTACGACCGCAAGACCGGCCGGATGCCGGGCGGTTCGTCGTCGGGCGCTGCAGTCTCGGTAAGCGACGGCATGGCGATCGGGGCGCTCGGAACCGACACCGGCGGCTCGTGCCGCATCCCGGCGGCGGTGTGCGGCATCGTGGGATATAAGCCGACCGCGAAGCGCATTCCGACCGAGGGCGTGCTGCCGCTGTCGTTCTCGCTCGATTCGGTCGGGCCGCTCGCCGCGACCGTCGCGTGCTGCGCGACGCTCGACGCCATCATGGCGGGACAGGAGCCCGATGACATCGTGCCGTTCCGGCTCGACGGGCTGCGGCTCGGGGCACCGCAGACCCTGGTGCTCGACGACATGGATTCCACCGTCGCCGGCACTTACGCGCGCGCGCTGTCGGGGCTCAGCAAGGCCGGGGTGAAGATCGTCGACATTCCGCTGACCGAACTCAAGGACATCGCCACCATCAACCGGCGCGGCGGCCTGGCGTCCTCGGAAGCCTATGCGTGGCACCACACGCTGATCGAGCAGAAGGGCGGGCTTTACGATCCGCGGGTGCTGACCCGCATCATGCGGGGCAAGGATCAGGATGCGGCTCACTACATCGAACTCAACCGCGCGCGGGCCGACCTCATCCGCCGCGTCGCGCCGATCTCCGGCCAGTTCGACGCGCTCGTCATGCCGGCGGTGCCGATCGTGGCTCCGCCGCTGGCATCGCTCGAAAGCGAGGAGAATTTCCACACCATCAACATTCGGGTGCTGCGCAACACCACGATCGCGAACGTGCTCGATCGCTGCGCGATATCGATCCCATGCCATCGCGGCGGCGATGCGCCGGTCGGCCTGATGCTGGTCGGCGAGCACGGCGCCGACAGCCGGCTGTTCGCGATCGCGGCCGCCGTCGAGGCCGTGATATCTCCGGGGCCGGGCAAATCCTGAAGATGGCGGACTTGCTCTACCGGCTGGCGCAGCCGGCGCTCAATGCCCTCGATCCGGAACGCGCCCACGCCGTAACGGTACGGGCGCTCAAGCTCGGCTTCGCTCGCCTGCTGCCGAAATCGGCCGACGATCCGGTGCTCGCCACCACCGTGTGGGATCTTGCCTTTCCCAATCCGGTCGGCCTTGCGGCGGGCTTCGACAAGCATGCGGAGGTGTGCGACGCGGCGCTTGCGCTCGGGTTCGGCTTTGTCGAGGCCGGCACCGTGACGCCGCGGCCGCAGCCCGGCAATTCCGGCAAGCGGCTCTACCGGCTCGCCGAGGACGAGGCGGTGATCAACCGGTTCGGCTTCAACAGCCGCGGCATCGCGCCGTTCGCCACGAACCTGGGGCGCCGCGCCCGTGTCGGCATCGTCGGCGCCAATGTGGGCAAGAACCGCGACACCGTCGACGGGGCCGCGGACTACATCGCCTGCATCGACGTACTTGCTGGGCTCGCGGATTATCTGGTGGTCAACATTTCCTCGCCGAACACACCGGGCCTGCGGGCGCTTCAGGCGCGCGCCCAGATCGAGGAATTGATCGGCCGGGTGCTCGAGGCGCGGCGCGGCGGCGCCGGATCGCGGCGGTCGCCGCCGCTGCTGGTGAAAGTCGGCCCCGATCTCGACGACGACGGGCTGCGCGACATCGCCGACGTGGCGCTCGCCACCCCGATCGACGGCCTGATCGTCGGCAACACCACCATTGCACGGCCCGCGACGCTGAGGAGCCCCGATCGCGATGCGCCCGGTGGCTTGTCGGGTCGCCCGCTGCTCACACCTTCCACCGCATGCCTCGCCGCCATGTATCGCCACACCAAAGGCCAAATCCCCATCATCGGATGCGGCGGCGTCGCAAGCGGCGCCGATGCCTACGCCAAGATCCGTGCCGGCGCGTCGCTGGTGCAGCTCTATTCGGCGCTGGTGTTTCACGGGCCCGGCTTGGTCGGCGCCATCAAGCGCGAGCTTGCGGCGCTGTTGCGCCGTGACGGATTCGCGGCGCTGCGCGATGCGGTCGGGGCGGATCAGAAATGAGTGATATATGCTGTGTGAAAGAGGACTGATCCCGTGACTGCGCTGAAACTGGGCATCGCGAGCTATGAGGATATGAAGGCCCGCACTATGGCGGTGGTGCGCGGCGAGCGACGCGTCGCGCCGGGTGAGCCGAAGGTCTGGTTTACCTCCATCGAATCCGTCGCCAAGGTCCTGTCGAGAGGCAATCCTGACCTGTTGCGGATCATCATCGAGAGTGCATCTCTAGAATAGAGCGGATCGAGATTGAGTGGAATCAATCGTAGGGTGGGCAAAGCGAAGCGTGCCCACGCGGCTCGGCTTCAACGCGTGGGCACGCCACAATGAGCGCCTTTACCCGCCCTACCGACCGCTTACATTTCATCGGAATACGCTCTTGCTGAATTTCACTTCTCCGCGATGATCACGGCTTCGGTAAGGATGAAATCGACGTCGCCGTTGTTTTCGTGCGGGCGCACGAAGGCGCGGAAGGCGGCGGAGCCGTCAAGCAGCATCGATTTCAGGTCGGCTTTGATGGATTCGCCGGTGTTCTGCTGATCGGCCCAGGGGCCGAGCACCATGGGCTTGTCGAGCAATTCGACGTGGCGCTCGCGGAGACGCGCATCGGTCACCAGGGCGCGCCATTCGGCGAGCGTGAGGCAGCGCACATGGCTCGGGTCGCGGCACTTCTCGAAGGCGTTGTATTCGTCCGCCGCGACCGCAAGCGCCGCCGCCTCGCCCGCCATCATGCTGGGATCGGGGGAGATGTTCTCAACCAGGCCGAACAGGCCGCCAGGCCGCAGCACGCGGGCGGATTCGATCACGAATTTGCGCACGTCGTCGAAATGATGGGGCGCGATCCGGCAGGTCACGACATCGAAGCTGCCGTCCGCGAACGGCAGCGCCTCGGCGCGCACGTCCGCAAAGGACAGGTTGGCGATGTGGCGTTCGGCCGCGAGGCCGCGCGCCACGGCGAGCATTTGCGGCGTGAGATCGGACGCCACCACGTGGGCGACGCGCGGGGCCAGCGCCAGCGCCACGTGGCCGGCCCCGGTCGCGATGTCGAGCGCCGTCCAGGATGGCTGCGGCGCCAGCAATTCGACAAGCCGCGCCAGGCTGCCGCCCTTGGCATGGGAACGGCTGGTGGCATAAGTCGACGCGAAGGCGCCGAACCGTTCCTGGACCAGCGATTTCGATTTCAGTTCCGTCATGTGAACCCCCGGCGACGTGCGCGCCCTCAGCGCGGCGGTGGAATACGGATCAGGTCGTCGACCTGGCTCGGGCTCAGCGGTGCCGCGAGCACCTTGAAAGCGATTGCAGCCGCCATGGTGGCATCGATTCCGGACACGCGATCGGGCTGCATGGCATCCCGCGGCAGGAACGTGTCGCGAATTTGCACCGCGCGTTTTTCCGAGACCTTGGACAGCTCCGAGAAATATCCCGGCGCGGCCGGATCGCCGTAAAGAAACGCATAAGCTTCGCGATAGGCCTGCATGAAGCGATCGATCGCATCCGGCCGCGCCGCCAGCACATTGGCATTGACGATGTGAACCCGCACGGTCTGGTCGCGCATGGCCGGCATGTCGCTGCCGCGGGCGATCAGCCTGATTTTTTCCTCATCGAGGGCATCAAGACCGATCGGCGGCGACGCCCAGCCGACATCGATTTGCCCCGACATAGCCTGGGTGAATGTCACCGCACCCGAGCCCGCCGCGATCGGCCGCGCCTTCACGTCATAATGTTTGAGCAGCGCAAGGAGCGTGATGTGGGTGGAGGCGCCATTGGTTGAATACGCCACGGTCTTGCCGCCGATGTCGTGGAAGCTCCGAATTGGCGAGTTGGCCGCGACGTACCAGTAAAGATCGCTCGCCCCGGTCACACCAGCCGCGATGATGCGCAGCGGCGCACCCTTGGCATAGGCGCCCATGACGGCGCCGGTGCCGGCCGCGATCCCGATATCGACACTGCCGGAAATCACGGCCTGCATCGTCTCGCCACCGCCTTGGGTATAAAGGAGTTCAAGTTCGAGCCCGTGCTTGCGAAAGATACCAGCGCGCTCCCCGACGGCCGGGATGCAGGTATCCCAGTTGCCCGGCGCGCCGACAGCGAGCTTAAGCGTGTCGGCCGCATCGGCCGTTGCCACAATGGCAAGCGCGATCAAGGCGGCGGAAATTTCCCGAACCGGGCACATCGCGCGCACAAAACCTCCATATCATTTACGACATCCGCTGCCGGCGAAGTTAACCAAGCGCGCGCGAAGCGGCAATGCAAGGCTCGCCATCGGCTTATCACCGGCTGTTCAATCGATGCGATTGCGTGCTTAAATGGCAGTCAGGCAGGCAGTGTTGGGACCGCGATATTGAACGAGTTCTCCACCGGATCGAACGATTACGACCCGATCGTCCTCGTCGACGCGGACGACATCCCGCAGGGTGTCGCGCCGAAGATCGAAGTGCATCGGCGCGGTCTGAAACATCGCGCGATTTCCGTGCTGGTGCGCAATCGCGCCGGCGACATGCTGGTGCACCGGCGCAACCCGGCGAAATATCACTCGGGCGGTCTGTGGACCAATGCCTGCTGCAGTCATCCGCGGCCCGGCGAGCCCGCCGACAAGGCCGCGCACCGAAGGCTCGCGGAAGAAATGGGCATCGACACCGCGATGAAGCCGCTGTTCACCGCCCATTACCGGGCCGCGGTTTCGAACGGCTATATCGAGGACGAGGTTGTCCACGCGTTCGGCGCCACCTATGAGGGGCCGGTCACGCCGGACCCGGCCGAAGTGTCGGAATGGAAATGGATGCCGTTCGCGGCGCTCGCCGACGACATGGCGAGCCGGCCGGAACTCTATACGATTTGGTTCCGGCATTATTTCCGCGAGCATTCCGACGTCATCGCGGCGTGGATGAAGAGCGCGTAGCAGCGGCGACGGTTCGCGCAGACGGGACGCAGAAGCCCACTTCAAGCCGCCCGCGGGCGGCGCGCTTTTGCATCCTCGATCAGCCCCAGCAGCAACGCCGGCGTCACCGGGCACCGGGTGATCCGCACCCCATAAGGCCGTAGCGCGTCCTCGATGGCGGAGATGACGGCGGCGGCTGCCGGGATGGTGGCGACCTCACCGGCGCCCTTGGCGCCGAGCGGATTGAGCGGCGACGGCGTCTCCTTGTAATGCGTCTCGAACATCGGAAACTCCGGCGCGGTCGGCAGCAGATATTCGGCGAAGCTGGTCGTCACCGGCTGGCCGGCCTCGTCGTATCCCATCCATTCGAGCAACGCATTGCCGATCCCATGGGCGATGCCGCCATGGACTTGGCCGTCGACGATCAAGGGGTTGACCAAGGTGCCCGAATCCTGAAGCGCCACGTAGCGGACGATGCGCACCCCGCCGGTTTCGACATCGACCTCGACCTCGGCGGCGTGGCACGTATTCGCGTAGGCGAGCGCATCGGTGCGGAAGTTGCAGGATTCCTGCAACCCCGGCTCCATGCCGGGCGGGAACGCGTAGCCGGGTGCGCCTTGCAGGATGCGGGCGAGTTCGGCGAGCGGCACGCCAAGCTGCGGCGCGCCGGCGACCCGCAGGCGGCCGCCTGCAAGCTCCAGATCGGCTTCGGCGACCTCCAGAACATGGCTTGCGAGTTTCCGTGCCTTGCTGGCGACCGCGCGCGACGCCAGCAGCACCGAAGAGCCGGCCGTCACCAGCTGGCGGCTTGCGAACCCGCCGAGCCCGACCGGCACCACCGCGGTATCTCCGGAGATCACCTGCACGTCGTCGGGCGCGACGCCGAGCTCGCTCGCGCAAATCTGGGCCAACGCGGTCTTGAGCCCCTGCCCCATGGCGGCGGCCCCGGTAAAGACCGAAATGCGCCCCGTCGGCGAAATGCGCACCACCCCCGACTCGAACGGGCCGCGCCCGGTACCCTTCATGGCGTGGGCGAGGCCGAGCCCAATCAGCCGGCCCTGCCGGCGGGCGGCGTCCTGGCGCGCCGCAAACCCATCCCAGCCCGACGCCGCGATGACGGCTGCCTGGCAGGCCGGATAATCCCCGCTGTCGTACACGACGGCCGAGCCGGACCTCGTTTTGAGCGGCTTGGTGTAAGGCATCTTGGCGGCCGTGATCAGGTTGCGCCGGCGCAGCTCGGCGCGATCGAGGCCGAGTTCGCGCGCCGCGATGTCCATCAGGCGCTCCATCACGAAGGAAGCCTGCGGATAACCTGCGCCGCGCACCGAGGACACCGGCACCTTGTTGGTCAGCGTAACCGCGACCTCCATGGCGAACGCCGGTACGACGTAAGGACCCGTTAGCGTCGAGGCGGAATTGTACGGCAGGTTCACGTCCTGGAGCGCATAGGCGCCGAGATCGTGCAGCAGCCGGCCGCGCAAACCGAGAATTCGCCCCACATCGTCGAGCGCGATC
Source organism: uncultured Alphaproteobacteria bacterium (assembly GCA_963747835.1). Classification (GTDB taxonomy): domain Bacteria; phylum Pseudomonadota; class Alphaproteobacteria; order Rhizobiales; family Xanthobacteraceae; genus JAJPKK01. The sequence continues at coordinate 1,954,256 of CAVVGO010000006.1, read as the reverse complement.
TCCATCGACCAATGCTGGTCGCGCTCCTGGGCGGCGCCGAGGAAATGTTCGCGGCGATCCTCGATCCATTTCACCGAGCGCCCGAGCAGCTTGACGGCTGCAACGACCGCCACGTCCTCCGCATAAACGCAGAGTTTCGGCCCGAAGCCGCCGCCGACGTCCGGGGTGGCGACGCGCAGGCGGTTCTCGTCGAGCCCGATGAGCGCGGCGAGCGTATTGAACAGGTCGTGCGCCTTCTGGGTCGAGGCGAACACGATGAGTGAGCCATCCGCGCGGCGGTTCTCGACAGCGATGCCACGGCCTTCGATCGAATGCGCGCCGCCACGATGGGGCCAAAAGGTTTCGTGAAACACGTGAGTGGCAGCGCGGAACGCGGTGTCGGTGTCGCCGTAGCCAAGCCGATAAGACGATATGACGTTCGAGACCACTTCGCGGCGCACCGTCGGGGCGCCCGCAAGCGCGGCCTTGCGGCAATCGCCGGCAGCCGGCAGCACCTCATAATCGACCTCGACCAGCGCGGCGGCGTCCTCGGCCACATAGCGGCTGTTCGCGAGCACCAGCGCCACCGGCTCGCCCACATAGGACACCTCGCCATCAGCGAGTGCGAAGGCCCAGCAGCGATCGAGCGGCGTGCCGGAATTCGAGGTGCGCACCATGCGGCGCTTCGCCATCACGGGCGCGATATCGTCGAGCGTGAGCACCGCGCAGACACCGGGGAGCGCCCGCGCCGCATCGGTGCGAATGGCCCGTATCAGCGCATGGGGATGGGGACTGCGCACAAAGGCGGCATCGAGCGCATCCGCGACCGCGACGTCGTCGACAAAACATCCCCGCCCGGTAAGCAGCGCGTGGTCTTCCAGACGCGGCAGACGGGAGCCAATCATTTCAATTCGCGATCGCTTTCGTGGCCTTGGCGATGATGTCCTTCGGGGTGGCGTACACTTCGGCGAGCAACATTTCGATCTCGGCTGCGGTCACGGGGTCGATGTCGACCTGCAGTTTCCGGGCGTCGGCCAGCAACGCCGGGTCTCGCAGAGTGGCGGCGAAGGCCGCGACCAGCGCGTCACGACGATCCTGCGGAATGCCGGGCGGCGCCGCGTAGGGGCGCGCCATCGCCTGGCCGGCAAGGATGAGCCTCAGCATCCTGGTCTGCTCGTCGCCCTTGACGAGATCGATCACGGCGGGCACGTCCGGAATATCGGCCTCTCGATTCAATCCGAACTGCACCGGCAGGTTGACCTGGCCGGCCTTGAGCCAATCCATATGCCGGGCCTTCACGGTGCTCCACGAAATGCCGCACGCACCATTCACCTCGCCACGCTCCATGGCGAGCGTCGCGTCATTGGTGCCCGGGTAACCACTGACCAGCTTCAGCTTGGCGCCGAACACGTTGCGCAACACATTGGCGAAAATATCGGGGTCGGCTTCCTTGGCGAGACCGCCCATGGTGAACGGCTTCGTCAACATGTCGTCGAAAGTCCGGATCGGCGAGGTATGCCATGTCATGCACACGCTGACGTCGCGGGACATGCTGCCGAGCCAGGAAAGTCTTGTGGCGTCGAACGGCGCGTTATCAAGCAGCGGCGTCACCGCCATGCTGCGCGAGAAAGTGCCGATCACGGTGCCGTCCTTGGGAGCTGCATTGTAGAGAAAGAGCGTGGCGCGTTGGCTGCCGGCGCCTTCCCAATTCTGCGGCACCACATTGGGCTCGCCCGGGATATGCCGGCCGAGGTGGCGCGCGAGGAGCCGCGCATAGAGGTCGTAGCCGCCACCGGCCGAAAAGCCGATCACCACCGTGACGGTTCTGCCGCGATAGAAATCCTCGACCCCCGCGGCGTGCGCCGGGTTGATCGTGATCCCGATGATGGTGGTCAACAGGGCTGCAGTGAGAGCGCAAGTCTGGAAGCGGCACGGTCCGGATTCAGTCGGCCGCGACGGCTGTGGGTTGGTTCGGCTCTCGCCCATGGCAGCGATCACTCGCCTCAGTGGCGTGGGAACAGCGCCGGAAATTTAGCCCGCAACCGCGACCGCATGTCGGCGCTGACGTCGACGACGATGGGGAAAGTCTTGTTGAGCTTCTTGTCGTAGGGAATGCACGCGTCGACGAGGATGCGGTTGTTGAAGTTACCGGGCAGATAGAGCGGATCGCGCTTCGATGCCCAGGCCTTCTGAATGAGATCGATGTCGGTTGCCGGATCGAACCGCGTGCACATCGCCCACAGCACCTGGTCGAGATCGCCGGCGTCGACGTCGTCGTCGACCACCACGGTCCACTTGCCCGCATAGGCGCCACCCTGGCAGTTCGCCGCGATGTGGAGGGCATTGCGGGCATGGCCGGGATAGCGCTGCCGGATCTGAATCGCGGTGAAACGGGTCGCCGGGCCGGCCTCGTGGTTCCACACGCCGAGGACGTCAGGAATCCCGCTGGCATCGAGCGCGCGCCAGATCTGCGACGCCCCCGCGATGCCTTTGAGAAGGCCGGTTTCGTCGACCGGCTTGTGCTGGGGCGCGCAGGTGAGAATCGGATTGTTGCGGTGGAGGATGGTCTTCACGGTGACGTAGGGCCGCGGCACCGTGTCGTCCGAATAATATCCCATCCATTCGCCGAACGGCCCTTCCGGCCGCATCTGGCCCGGCACCGTCTCGCCTTCAATGGCGATCTCGCAGTCGGCGGGAATCGGAAAACCCGTGTAAGGCCCGCGCACCACGTCGATCGGCTCGCCGCGCAACCCTCCGGCGATATCCATCTCTCCGATCTCCGGCAGCGGGCTCGACGACAGCATGAACAGCAGCGGGTCCTGGCCGCACAGGATCACAACCTTCATCGGCTCGCCGCGCTCGAAATACTTGTCGCGATGGACGCGGCCGTGCTTGCCCTCGGTGATCTGGCATCCCACCGTCTTGCCGTCATAGACCTGGGACCGATAAGCGCCGAGGTTGAACCAGCCCTCGTCGGGATCCCGAGTGATGACGCAGTCCGCGGTGCCGATGAAACGTGCCTTGTCGAGTTCGTGATGGCGCGGCACCGGGAATTTGAGCACGTCGACGGCGTCCCCCTCGATCACGTTTTCGAGGATCGGCCCATCCTTGACGGTGCGCGGCGCCAGCGGCTTCAAGTCGCGCATGCGCTCATGATAGCGCTGCACGATATCGACCTTGCGATCATGTTCGAGCGGCAGCCCGAGGGTGAGGGCGATGCGCTTGATCGACGAGAGTTGGCCATAGAGCGTGCGAAAGCCCTTCGGATAGCCGGGCACCTCGTCGAACAGGATCGCCGGCGCCTGGCCGCGGCTCTTTTCCGTCAGCATGTGGGTGATGGCGCCCATCTCGGTATCCCAATGGGCGCCGTTGACGCGCTCGAGTTCACCCATTTTTTCGACCTGATCGAGCCAGCCGCGCAGGCCGCGGTACTGCACCCTGGAGTTCGAGTTAGCTGCGGTAAGGCTCATGATGCGTCTCCGTGCGCGGGTGCAGGTGCCGGCCGAGGCAGCCGGCCGCTCACTTTAGCCGCTTGGCGGCCTCCTCGACTACGCTGAGATCGGCGAATTTCTTGACGTCGAAGCTTGCTTTGACGAAGCCGAGGTCGCGGGTGAGATCGACGTTGCTTTGCAGCGCCGCAAGATCGGGTATCATGTTGGGATCGCGATAATTGTCGTTGTCGGTGAAGACCCACGAGAAACGTTCCGCCGGCTGCCGGGTGATGCGGGCGCAGATGTCCATCACCTCCTTGTGGTTGGCGGGATCGAGGTACCAGCGCACGATGCGTACCGAATCCTCCATGAAATCGACCAGCGCGGCGCGGTTCTTGTCGATGAAGCCTTTGCGGGCCACCCATACGGAGAACTGGCTGACGCCGATAGCGTCCTTGGTGGTGAAGAGCGGGCGGGCGATCTTGCGCAGCTCCGGGTCGAGCGCGAACGGCACAACGGCCGGCACGAGATCGACCTTCTTCTCGGCCAACATGGCGCGCATGGTCGGGAACGGCGCTTCGACGATGGCGTAGTCGCGCTTGTCCTCGAGCCCATGCTTGCGCAGCATCGCCCGCATGGCGATGTCGACCGCGCTGCCGTTGGAATTGCTGGCGATGGCCCTGCCCTTGAGGTCCTCCACCTTCTTGATGGGGCCGTCGGCCAGCACCATGAACTCGTTGCTGTAGTAGCCGGGATTGCCGTCCTGGAACTCGTCCGCGATGATCCGCAGGTCGTCCATGCCGGCGTTCTGGATCGCGATCGGGAGCGTCGGGTAGGTGAGATTGGCGATGTCGAGTTCGCCGGTCGCCAACGCCGTGATCTGCGGCGGCGTCCCGGCAAACCGCGTGATCTCGAGCTGGTAGGTCTTGCCGCGGTTATGGGCGAGGTCCTTCTTCTCCACCAGCATGGAGGCCCAGTTCGAGACCGGCACCACATAGGACAGCCTGATCTTGACCGGGTCGGCGGCGCGCGCCGCCCCGACGGCGGACAGCCCCGCGCCCAACAGCATTGCGGCGACCGACGCGGCCAATCCTTTGCGTGCAAGACCCATGTGTTCCTCCCGGAATGCGAATTATTATTCAAAATTATGCTTTAAGGAGTTCTCCCGCGAAAGCCGGCCGTTGGCAAGCCGCATGCGGCTGCGTGAAACGGTCGCCTACTCGTCCCTCTTGAATATCCTGCTTGGCCTTCGGCGCCCAGACGACCCGCTTAAGCTTTCCGGGCATGTTCGTCGCGGGCTTCCCGGATCAGGCCCTCGATGTCCAGTTCCTCTCCGAGGCCAGCATCGAGTTCCCGAAGACCGACTTCAATCGCGGCCCGCAGCTCCGCAAGCGCGTCAATACGCTCAAGCAACTCGCGCCCAAGCTGCTCTTGCGCCGCTTCCGATAAATTCGCGGCTTTTGAAATCGCCAATTCGAGGGTCTTCACCAGGACCCTATCTTATAATGAGCGCCCATAAAGATCGGAGGTCGGCTTGACTTGGTCTTCAGTCGCAAATCGTCCGAGCCGGACATCTTCGGCACTGCGCGAAAGCACCTCCTGGTCATCGGGCGAAAGCTCATGCGAACCCATGAACTCTCCCTCGATCGTCACTAATGAGGTAACCGCTTCCTCCTGAGCCTCCTTGGGCCAGGTCAGGACGCGATCGAGGACAGCCTTTACTATGATCTTTTGTCACAGCAATTTTAGTACGTCGCCGTGCGAATTGGTGCTGCGGCGTTGCCGGCGGATATCACACCCCGGACGCCTCCAGCGTTTCCGGGTGCCATTTGAGCAGGTGCCGCCGCAGGGCCGCCATCACGGCGACGAGGCAGTAGCCGACGACCGCGATCTCGACGATGCCGGCGAACACGCCGCGGGAATCGGCAAAGCGCGAGGCCTGCATCATAGCACCGCCCAGGCCGTAGCCGCCCATCGCCATTTCGGTGACCACGACCACGATCAAGGCGATCGGCAGCGCGACCTGCAGGCCGGTGAGGATCTGCGGCATCGCGGCGGGGAGCAGGATCTGCCACATCAGCTCGCGGTCGTTGGCGCCCATGTTGCGCGCCGACCACTGCAGTTCCTTCTCAACGCCCGCGATGCCCACGATGGTGGCCGTCACCACCGGAAAGATGGCGTCGAGCACCACCATGGAAATCTTCGAGACGTCGTAGAGGCCGAGCCACAGGATCACGATCGGCAGGAACGCGATCTTCGGCATCGGGAAGCCGACCGAGATGATCGGATCGAAGAACCAGCGTGCCACCCGGTTGCGCGCCATGGCGGCGCCGAGCGCAACGCCGGCGACAGCCGCGATCAGGAACCCGATCAGCGCGCGATAGAGCGTCACGCCCGTGTTGATGAAGAGGTCGCCGCTCAAGGCGTTGTCGTAAATGCGCTCCAAGACGGCGCTCAGGGTCGGCAGCATGAACGGCGTGACGGCGCCGCTGCGGGCGAACATCTCCCAGCCGGCGAGCACCGCGGCGATCGGCGCGAGACGCAGCAATAACCACCCAATGTTGCCTATCGGGCCATTCGTCAGCCTGTCAGCCGGCCCGCTCACTGCCGCCATCGCAGCACCCGCGCAACCAGCGCCTGATACGCCCGGTCCGCCGCGAAACCCGCGAGAGCCACCGTGAGCACGACGGCGAACATGCCGTCATAGTAGCCGTCGGCTCCGAGATAGCCGATGAGATAGCCGAGCCCCTGGCGCGCCACGATCAGTTCGGAGCTCACCAGCAGGATGAACGAAAGTGCGAGGGCGGTCCGCACGCCGTTGAGAAGCTCCGGCAGCGCGCTTGGCACGACTACGTCCCAGATCATGCGCAGCCGGCCGACCCCCATGCTGCGGGCGGACCACGCCAGATGGCGATCGCAGCCGCGCGCACCGTTGTAGGCCCCGATGGTAACGGGCAGCATGCAGCCGAGAAAGATCAGCAGTATCTTCGAGCCGTCGCCGAAGCCGAGCCACAGCACCGTCACCGGGATCAGCGCGGTTTTCGGCATCGGATAGAACACCTCGACCAGGGGTCCGAGCATCGCACCCGCAATCCGCGAGGTCGCCGTGAAGATGCCAAGTGCGGAGCCGGCCACGACCGCAAGCGCAAGGCCGGCGGCGGCGCGATAGAGCGAGGACAAGCCGTTGGTGACGAGATCGCCCGACGCCAGCAGATCGACCCAGGCCCGTGCGACAGCGCTCAGTGACGGCAGCACCAGCGACGACACCAGATTGAGCCGCGACGCCGCCTCCCAGGCGATCGCGAGGAGCACGAGCGGGACGTAGCGGATGAGTGTCCTTGCCGCGGTCGCGCCGGTCATGGCGGACGTTTCTCCATCGCCTTGACGGCCTCGTCGCGGACCAGGTTCCAGACCTCGTCGACCTTGTCGACGAATGGCTTGGTGCGATGAAGATCCGGGTCGTTGCGGTCGAATCGCGTGTCGACGATGGTCTTGATGCGCCCCGGCCGCGCCGTCATGACGGCGACGCGCTCGGCGAGGAAGACCGCTTCCTGCACGTCATGGGTGACGAAGATCACGGTCTTGCGGGTCTTCTCCCAAATGGCGAGCAATTCGCTCTGCATCAGGCTGCGGGTTTGGGCATCGAGCGCGCCGAACGGCTCGTCCATCAACAGCGTGCGCGGGTCGAACGCGAGCGTGCGGGCGATGGCGGCGCGCTGCTTCATGCCGCCGGAAAGCTGCGACGGGTAGCTATCCTCGAAGCCGGTAAGCCCGACCAGATCAATGAAGGCCTGGGCCCGCTTGGCGCGTTCGGCGACGGCCATCCCCTGGCGTTCGAGGCCATAGAGCACGTTCTTGCGCACCGTCTTCCACGGGAACAGGGCAAAGTTCTGGAACACGATGCCGCGATCCGGGCCGGGTCCCGCCACGGGCTTGCCGTCCACCTGGATGGTCCCGGTCTCGGTCGGCAGGAAGCCACCGATGAGGTAGAGCAAAGTCGATTTGCCGCAGCCGCTGGGACCGAGCAACGCCAAAAACTCGCGCTCGCGCACTTCGAGCGAGATGTTCTCAAGCGCCAGCACGGAGCGGCCGGCCGGGGGGCGATAATGGTGGCTCACCAATTCGACAACGATCTGCGCCCGGGTGCTCAAAGCTTGGCGTGGGGCGTCGGCGCTCATCGTCTCATGCTACTTGAGTCGGCAACTTGCGGCCGGCGAAATGCGCCGTGAGATTGTCGATCATCAACTGGCCGATCGCAGTGCGCGTCTCCACCGTCGCGCTGCCATGGTGGGGCTGCAGGAGGACGTTCGGCAGTTCGAGGAATTCGGGCGCGATGCGCGGCGAGTTCTGGAATACGTCGAGCGCCGCGAAGCCGAGCCTGCCGTCACGCAGGCGTGCGATCAAGGCGGGCTCGTCGACCACGCTGCCGCGCGCGATGTTGATCAGCGTCCCTGTGGGGCCAAGCGCGTCGATCACCGCCGCGGAAACGAGGCCGCGCGTTTCGTCGCCGCCTTTGCACGCCACCATCAGGAAATCGCTGCGCTGGGCCATCTCGATGAGGTCGGCCACGTATTCATAGGGCACAGGCTTTGGTCGCGGCCCATGCCACAGCACATTCATCCGGAACGCCTGGGCACGATCCGCGATGGCACGCCCGATGCCACCAAGGCCCACGACGCCGATGGTCTTGCCGCCGACGCTGTGGCCAAGTCGGATCGGCCCCTTGAGCCATTCGCCGCTCCGCACGAAGCGGTCGGCGAACACGATCTGGCGCGCGGAGGCGAGCATCATGCCGATGGCGAGATCCGCGCATTCGTCCGCCATCACGCCCGGCGTGTTGGTGACCGGAACGCCGCGCTCGCGTGCCGCCGCGAGATCGATGGCGTCGACGCCGCCGCCGAAGCAGGAGATGATTTCGAGGTTCGGCAACGAGGCGATGAGGGCGCGGGTGGCACCGCGATTGGCTTCGGTGGCAAGTCCGCGGATGCGCGGCTTGAGTTCGGGGCTCAGCGTTCCATCCGGCAACGGATAGACGATAAAATGATGAAGCTCGAACCGCTCGGCGAGCGCCGTCATGGTCGCCTGAGGAAACGCGCCGAGCGAAAGGACAACGGGCTTCATGTCAACTCCGCGCCGACGCCAATCCTCGGCAGCGCTATCAAAGCTCGAAAATCTTTTTTTCGGTCTTGTGCAGGCATTCGCTCGGTCCGTTCGATTCGACGAGGTAATTGTCGCAGATCACAGCGAAAATAGCGTCGGTCTCATAGCCCGGATGAACCGCGAGGTTCATGCCGGCCGCAAGCGTCATGGTCTCGTCGGCACGCACGAGCGGGCGCTCGACAAGATCATAGCCCTGACCGTGGCAATAGAGGCGTAATTCCGGCGGAAACCCGTGGGCCTGCATGTAGTCGTCATGCGCCGCCGCGATGTCGCGGCAGGACGCGCCCGGCCGGATCAGCGATAGCGTGTGGTCCTGGGCGGCCTTCATGGCGGTAAAGCCGTCAACGAGTTGCTGGGTTGCCTTGCCGAACACCATGGTGCGGGCAAGCTCGGTATAGAAGCCGCCAGGGCCGTTGTTCTCGATCAACACGGTGATATGGTCGCCGGCTTCGAGGACGCGGCCTTGCTGATAGCGATCGGCGAAGCCCGAGCGCACGCCGAGCGGCGCCGAAGTGCCGAGGAAGAGCCCCTGCTCGCTACCGAGCAGGCGCCCTTCATACTGAGCAAGCGCCGTGATGTCGGCGTCGCGCATTCCGGGCTTCACCTTTGCGGCAAGCGCGGCGAAGATTTGATCCTGCATCAGCGCCGCGGCGCGGATAGCGGTGATCTCCTCCGGGCTCTTGATGGCTTTGAGCCAATCGATCGCCTCTGTCACGTCGAGGAAGGCGGTGTCGGGCGACAAGTCCTTCTCGATGCGGTTCACGAATTTGTGCGGCAACGCCCCGCCGCCGGCGATGCCGACGGTCTTGTAGCCGCGCCGCTTGAGTTCCGACGCCACCAGTTCCGCCTGGTATTCGTCCGTATAGGCGACCGATGTGAAGGCCGGCGTCGTCAGGATTTCGCCCACTCCGCGATGCACCTCGTCATTGCCGCCAAGTTTGCGCCGGCCGCCGCGCGGGCCCATGTCGACGACCGTCATCCAGTCATTGGCGTGGAAAATAACCGACTTCGGATAGCCGTTGGTCGCCGGGTGATCGGTGAGCCACTTGGCGTAGCCGCCCAGCCAGTCATTGTTGCTCTGCACGATGATGGCTTCGACGCCGCGCTCCGCCATTGCCTTGCGCGCCGCGATCCAGCGGCGGTCCAACTCGGCATCCGACACCGGATTGAGCAGTCTTTCGTTCATGAGGCGCGGTCCCTCTTGGCAATTCTTTTTTGGTGGTCCCTCGGGGTCTCAGGCGGATACCCATCAGACCCCGTGATAATCCCGGAACCAGGCGATGAAGTTCGCGATGCCGTCGGCAACCGGCGTGCTCGGTGAAAACCCGACCGCCCTCTGCAGCGCCGCGACGTCGGCGCAGGTTTCCAATACGTCGCCCGGCTGCATCGGCATCAACTCCCGGATTGCCGTGCGGCCGAGCCCCTGTTCGATCAATCGCACGACTTCCATCAGGTCGACCGGCGTGTGATTGCCGATATTGTAGACGCGCCAGGGCGCCACGCTCGACGCCGGATCGGGTTCGTCGCCCGACCACGCGGCGTTGCCTTGCGGGACATGGTCGATGAGCTTGACCACGGCCGTCACGACGTCGTCCACATAAGTGAAATCCCGCCGCATGTCGCCGCCGTTGAACAGTTTGATCGGCTGACCCTTGAGAATCGCCGCAGTGAACAGCCACATCGCCATGTCGGGCCGGCCCCACGGTCCGTACACCGTGAAGAAGCGCAGGCCGGTGGCCGGCAAGCCGAACAGATGCGAGTAGGCGTGTGCCATCAGCTCGTTCGCCTTCTTCGATGCACCATAAAGGCTCAGCGGGTGGTCGACATTCTGCGTCACACTGAACGGCATCCTGGTGTTGGCGCCGTAGACCGAAGACGACGACGCATAGAGAAGATGGCGCGTCGCGGCATGGCGACAGCCCTCCAGCACATTGAGGAAGCCAACGAAATTCGAATCCATGTAGTCGTGCGGGGCCGACAGCGAGTGACGCACCCCGGCCTGGGCGGCAAGGTTGACCACCGCGGTGAACCGGCCGTCGCGGAACAGCGCCGCCATGCCGTCGCGGTCGGCGAGATCGAGCTTCTCGAAACGGAACGTGTCGAACCGCGCGAGTTCGGCGAGCCGGGCGCGTTTGAGCGCCGGATTGTAATAGGCATTGAGATTGTCGATGCCGACGACAGTGCGTCCGTCCGCGAGAAGGCGCCGTGCCACTTGGAATCCGATGAACCCGGCGGCGCCGGTGACCAGGATCGGCGGAACCGCCATGTGGCCTTATCCTTCCGCCCGCGCGACACGGTTACGCATCGTCATCTCCGCCGAGAGGGCTAGGACGTTCCCGCCATCAACGTCAAGCCTGTTGCACCAGCCACGATCGATGCTAACCATCGCCCGGGGCTGGCACGGTCGATTGTCCGGCGCCGGCGGGGGTTGAGTTCGAGAACGACATGCCAGAGGTCAGGCGGCCGTCGAGATTGGATGCCCGCGCGCGGCCGGCGCCGCGCCTCATCTATGTGGTGACCGAAGACCGGCATTTCCTGTCCCACCGTCTGCCCATGGCGCGCGCGGCCCGCGCCGCCGGCTACGAGGTCCACGTCGCCACCACTGTGGCCGAGGGCGGCAAGGATATCGAGAGGGAAGGCTTCATTCTCCACCCGGTGCGTTTCGTGCGCGGCGGACTATCGCCGTTGCGGTCGCTGCGTACAATCCTGGCACTGCGCAAGATCTATCGCACCGTCGAGCCGGCGATCGTTCACCATGTCGCCATGCAGCCGATCATGCTCGGTATCGTGGCTTCGCTCGGGCGCCGTTTCGCGGCGGTCTACGCCGTCACCGGTCTCGGCAATACCTTCATCGCCGGCGGCGGAACGGCGCCGTCGCTGCCGCGGCGAATGCGCGGGCTGCTGCGGTATGGCCTCAATCGCCGCCACGCCGCCGGCTTGGTGCAGAATCCGGACGATCGCGACATGCTTGTCAGCCTTGGCGTCAAGCCGGAGCAAATCGTGCTGATCGCCGGCTCCGGCATCGACGCCGACCGGCTGCGCCCGATCCCCGAGCCGGACGGCGAGGTGACGGTCGCATTTGTCGGCCCCATGCTGGACGACAAGGGCGTACGGACCCTGATGGCGGCGTACCGGATGCTGCGTGGGTCGAATGTCCCATGCGAGCTGCTGCTTGCCGGCAGCCCCGAGCCCGGCAACCCTGCCAGTATCCCGCAAACCGAAGTCGCCGGATGGGGCCGCGAAGAGGGCGTCACTTGGCTCGGCCAAGTCGCCGATATCGCTACGGTATGGCGACGTGCCCACATCGCGGTGCTGCCGTCGCGGCACGAGGGCCTGCCGAAGAGCCTGCTGGAGGCGGCCGCCTGCGGCCGGCCGCTGATCGCCACCGACGTGCCCGGATGCCGCGAAATTGTGATTCACGAAAAGACCGGCCTGCTGGTACCGATCGATAATCCGCAGGCGCTGGCGACGGCCCTGCTGCGTTTGGTGCGTTCCTCGCAGCAGCGGGTCCGTTTTGGAGTTGCGGCGCGGCGATTGGTGGACGAACAATTCTCGGCCGACTTGGTCGGCAAGGCGACGGTCGCGCTCTATCAGCGCCTCCTCGACGAATCACAATAAGACCGGACGGTCCGCCATGGGGCTGCGGGAATTGACCTTGATCCTGGTTGCCGGGCTTTGCAGCGCCGCCCTGATCGTGTTGTTGCGGCCCGTGCTGCTACGCCATGCGCTCGCCCGCCCTAATCCGCGCTCCTCGCACACGACCCCGACCCCGCAGGGCGGCGGAGCGGCCGTCATCCTGGCGACAATTGTCACGCTCGGCATCATAGGCAGTTTCGTGGCGGACGAGAGAGCGTTGCTCGCCAGCGCATTACCGCTCGGCGGCGCTGTCATCCTGCTCGCCATCGTGGGCGGGATCGACGACATCTACGCGATCGGCGCGCTGCCGCGGCTCGCCATGCAGGCGGCGGCGGTCATCGTGGTGGTGGCGACGCTGCCCGCCGAGCTTCGCGCGGTCCCGGCGCTGCCGCTCGCAGTCGAGCGCGTCGCCGAAGTGTTCGCCGGACTATGGTTTGTCAATCTCGTCAACTTCATGGACGGCATCGATTGGATGACCGTCGCAGAATCGGTTCCGATCACGGCGAGCATTTTCGCGTTCTCGCTCATTGGCGCGGCACCACCCGACGCCGGGCTGGTGGCGCTCGCCCTATGTGGGGCCATGCTGGGCTTCGCACCGTTCAATCGGCCGGTTGCGACGCTGTTTCTTGGCGATGTCGGCAGCCTGCCGGTCGGCCTCATCCTGTTCTGGCTATTGCTGCAACTCGCCGGCAGCGGGCATTTGGTGGCGGCACTTCTGCTGCCCCTCTACTACGTCGCCGACGCCACCATCACGTTGTTTCGGCGCATCGTCCGCGGCGAACGGCTCACCGACGGCCATCGCACGCACTTCTATCAGCTTGCGATTGCGCGCGGTTTTTCCGTGCTCGCCGTCGTCCGCCTGGTGTTTATCGTCAATGTCTTGCTGGCGGCGCTCGCGGACGCCTCGATACGCGCCGGCTCGTTCCGGTTCGATCTTGTTGCGCTCGGGCTCGGCGCCGCCGCCGTGGCGGCACTGCTTGTGGTGATGTGGCGGGGCCGGCGGTGAGTCGGATTCTCGTCACCGGCGCGACCGGCTTTGTCGGGCGCGCCGTGGTGGCGGGTTTCGCGGCGGCGGGCCATGAGGTGCGGGCGGCAGCGCACCGGACGTCGGTGCAGTTCGCCCCGGCGGTCGAAGTGGCGTTGCATGGCGACCTCTCCGAAGGCGTCGATTGGCGACCGTTGGTGGCCGGGATGGATGGCGTGATCCACCTTGCCGGCATCGCCCATGCCGGGGCGGGCATTGCCGAGGCACGTTATGACCGCGTCAATCACCAAGCCACCGCAGAGCTGGCGAATGCCGCCGGCGCCGCCGGCGTCGCGCGGCTGGTCTTTGTGTCCTCCATCAGGGCGCAGAGTGGAGCAGTGGCGGACCACAAACTGACCGAGGCCGATGAGCCGCGGCCCAACGACCCGTACGGGCGCTCCAAACTCGCGGCCGAATTGGCCGTGTCACGGTCCGGGGCGCCGTTCACGGTATTGCGGCCGGTCCTGATCTATGGCCCGGGCGTGAAGGGCAACTTGCATGCGCTCATACGGCTCGCGGCGCTTCCGATCCCGTTGCCGTTCGGCGCCCTCCGCAATCGGCGTTCGGTACTGGGTGTACACAATCTTGTCACGGCGATCGCCCATGTGCTGCAAAACGAAGCGAGCCGCGGCAAAACCTACGTGGTTGCGGATCCGCAGCCGATCTCGTTCGCCGACCTCGTCACGGCGCTGCGCGCCGGCATGGGCAAGTCGCCCGGATTGATTGCAGTGCCGCCCCGACTGGTCGGAGCCGGCCTCGCCGCGGTCGGCCGCAGCCAAATCTGGAACCAGTTGGATGGAGAAATGATCGTCGACCCGGCAAAGCTGATAGCGACCGGATGGCGCCCTGACCCTGACACCAAAGCAGCACTTGCCGCCATGACGCGCGAGCTGCGCGCCAGGTCCTGACTCCCGCGCTTTGCGGGTGAGCGCAAACTCGACGATCGCCAGCGATGCGCTACGGATGCGGTTCAACCGGATCCACGGTCTCCGTGTCGCGCACGGGCGATACCACCGCTTCCTTCCGGAATCCCGGCACAGCGTCGCGTAGCGCGCGATAGATGGCTTCGCGGTCGTCGTGACCGAGGCCTTGTTCGAGGGCGGCGAGCCAGGCGCGCAGTGTATCGAGCGGCGGGCTGACCGGGCGGGCCGCCACGATACCGGAGATGCCGATGTCGGCCGAGGGCTCGTCGGCGCGCGAACAGGATTTCGTTCAGGCGCTCGCCAGGCCTGACACCGGTGAAGACGATCTCGACGTCCTTGCCGGGTTCGAGACCCGACAACCGGATCATGCGTTCGGCAAGGTCGACGATCTTGACGGGCTGGCCCATATTGAGAACGTAGACCGAGACGTCGGACTTCTGCGGCGACAGCGCGTGGGAGGCCGCCGTCACCACGAGATCGCAGGCCTCCCGGATGGTCATGAAGTAGCGCACCATGTCGGGATGGGTGACGGTGACGGGACCGCCCGCCTCGATTTGAGTCTTGAATTTCGGCACTACCGATCCGTTGGATGCGAGCACGTTGCCGAACCGCACCGCGATGAGCCGCATCGGCGGGGGGCTCGCTTCCCCACGCAAGGCGAACTCGGCATCGAGCGCCTGGCAATACATTTCGGCGAACCGCTTGGTGGCGCCGAGCATCGAAATTGGCTCGATCGCCTTGTCGGTCGAGATCATCACCATGGCGGCAGCGCCACTCGCCACAGCGGCGTCCGCCACGTTGATAGACCCGAACACATTGGTCTTGATGCCCTCGTCCCAGTCGCGTTCGAGCAGCGGAACATGCTTGAGCGCGGCAGCGTGGAACACGATGTCGGGCTTGAAGGCGGTGATAAGACGGGTGATGCGGTCGCGGTCGCGAATATCGGCGATGCGCCCGTCAACTTTTGCATTGACGTTCTTGAGGTTGCAGCCTTTCGAGCACCGCATGAAGTGCCGGCTCGGAATTCTCGATCACCATCAGGCGGTCGATGCCGTAGGTGGCGAGCCGGTCGCAGATTTCGGCGCCGATCGAGCCGCCGCCGCCGGTAACGACGGCGGCCTTGCCGCGTACAAAGCTCTCCAGCCGGCGATAGTCGATCTTGCACTCGGCCGCAGCAGCAGATCCTCCACATGGACGGGCGCAAGCCGCAGCGCCTCACCGCCCTCGTCGAGGGACGGCATCCGGCTTGGCGAGAGGCCGATACGGCGCGCCCGGGTCAGGATGGCTTCCGGCCTCATCTCGGGCGCGAGCGCCGACGGTGTCATCACCAGCCGGGTGACGACAGTGCCGCGGTCGGCGAAGTCCTTGACGATCCGCTCCAGGTCGTCGAAATCGCCCATTACCGGGACGCCGCGCATCGACTGGAACCGGTCGGCACGCGATCCGCGACAGGATGCCGACCGCCTTGATCTTCTTCACCGCCCCGCTTTCGATGCCGCGTAACAACACCTCCGCATCGGCGGCCGGACCGAGCACCAGCGTCTGCGCGAGGTCGCCGCGGCGGGCGCGCTGCAAGGTGCGGGTATAACGGAAATATCGGTACCCGATCCGCGATCCGGCAAGAAACAAAATCTGCAGGAACCAATACAGCACGATCGTGATCTTGCCGAAGAAGAATGTGCCGTAAACGTTTGGCGCCAGCATCACGTAGTCGAAAGCCAGCAGCGTCGCCGCCAACACGGTGGAGACCTTCAGAATGTTCATCAGGTCGGGCAGCGACGTGAAGCGCCACTTGTTCTTGTAAAGCCCGAAGATCGAGAACACGCCGGCCGCATAGAGTACGAAACCCGGCATCACCAGCAGCAGCAGGTCCCAGCGCTCGGCGAGACCGGCAGCCTCGAAGCGGATGTAGAACGCTGCCAGCACTGCTGCCACGGCCGCCACGAGGTCGTGGGCCAGGATCAGCGCCATACGCGGGGTGAAATTCGACAACATGACAAGTCAGGGTCATAACGGCCTTTGGGCGGCCGCGCTACCTTTGGCTGCCGATGCGCCTTGTCGTCCGTCGCGTGTTGCGGACGGCCGCACGAAGCCCGGGGCACCGATCGCCGCGTCGACGGCGCGCAGAACCTGGGCAGGCGCAAGTTCGTCGAGACACCGGCTGAAACTCAGGATGTGGCGTTCGCAGCCCTCGGCCTGGCACGGCAAACAAGGCAACGGATTCTGAACGAGCCAGACATTGCCGCGGTGCTGAATGGTGCCGGCGGCGGCCCACATCGGGTCGAGGCCGGTAGCCGGCACCGGACCCCACAGCCGCGGATCGGTCGGCCCGAAAAGCGCGACCGTCGGGCAGCCGCTGGCGGCCGCAAGATGCGTGACGGCGGTGTCCGGCCCAACGTAGACCTGAGCGCCGGCGAGCAGCGACGCAAGCTGTGGCCATGACAGGCGGCCGTCGACGCGCGTGATTTCCGGCATACCGCTCCAGAGGTCGTCGAGAAGGCTGCGTTCGGCGGCGGCCGGACCGCCGGTCGCAATTACTGTCAAGCCGCGGTTGCGCAACTCTTCGGCCAGCGCCCGCCAGCCGTCTCGGGTCCAGCGCTTGTAGACAAACATCGGCGCGGCATGGACCACCGCATAGGGTGTCGGCTCAAGGCCTTCCGCCGCCCTCTCGGGGGGATACGGGGAATTGGCGCTGCGCGGACAAACGAGGCGCCCCACCCGACCGATCCCGAGGACGTCGGCGATGCGCAGGGTTTCCTCAAGACGATGCAGGCCCGGCTGCGGCGCGAGGCTGCGCGTCAGCGCCAGTCGGCGCAGCGCGCCACGCCCGCCGGGATCAACCGGCCCGATATTGCGCCGCCCCGCGATCAGCGCAAATGCGGTCGGCCGATCGCCACTTTGGGTCGAGATGGCGAGGTCGTATCGCTTGAAGAGCCGCAGCGCCAACGCGACGCCATCACCAAAGCTACGGCGTGCCGGCATGGCGACGACACGGTCGAGGTCCGGATTGCCAGCCAGAATGCCGGCGGTGTCATCGAACACCAGAGCATCGATCGTCGCGTCGGGCCAGGCGCCGCGCATGGCGGCGATCAGGGGCGTGGTGAACAGCACGTCGCCGAGCCGGCGCAGCGCCACCACCAGGATGCGCGGACGCGCCGGCAGTTCGAGCGGTTTCATCGGGCTGATTGCAACCGCCGCGACGCCGCGACCGGTGCGCAGAGCAAAGCAGCGACGTTCATGGTCGTCATCATCGGCGCTCGCCGGTCGTTCCATCAGGAACGAATTTCTCACCCGCGGCGGACAGACCATGCCGCGCGGTGATCCGGTCCGAATGCAGCACTTCGTCGAGTTGGCGTTCGTTGTCGGCGAGGCGCGAGCGATCGGCTTCGGATGCCACAGATGCAGGACGCCCATGGCGAAGCGCCCGTCCTTGCGGAGCACGCCGGCGCGGATGAGGCGGATGAAGATGTCGGAGTCCTCGCGGCCCCAGCCGCTGAAGGCGGCATCGAAGCCGTCGATCTTTTCGAGGTCGCGTCGCCAGAACGCCATGTTGCTGCCGCGGGCGCCGCGCCAGCGGCGTGACGTGAACTTGCGCATGGTGCCGAGCCGCAACGCGAGCAGCGGCGCGAACCGATTGAGATCCCGCCGCGAGCGATGGAAAACGCCAACTCCGCAAGGCCCCACAATTCCGGCTCCAGCCCGTGGCGCAGCACGCGGTCGGTCAGCCTCGCGCGACAAGCAGTACGCGGGTGCCGGTGACGAACCAGCCGGGCGCGGCGAGGCGGCGATGGGCCGCCACGAAATCGCGCCGCGCGATGCAGTCGCCATCGAGGAAGATGATGTAGGCGCCGATGCTCGCACGGATGGCGCGGTTGCGGATTTCGGCAAGGCGAAAGCCACGATCCTCGTGCCACACGTGCTTGATCGGGACCGGCTTTGCGCCGCCCATTCGCGCACCACCCGCGCGGTTGCCGGTGCCGGAGCCGTCGTCAGCCACCACGATCTCGAAATTGCGGTCCGATTGGCGCGACAGCGCGCGTAACGCCACGTCCAGCGCATCCTCCCGATTGTAGGTCGAGACGATGACCGAGATCAGCTCATTCACGACGGCGCCCTGCAGAGCCAAGCTTTCATGTAGCGGTAATAGGTCCCTTCCGCATTGGCCACCGCCAGTAAAAAATCCTCGCGGCCGTCGAGAAATCCGAGCCGCAATATGTATGCCCGCAGGAACGACCACAGGCCATGGGTGATGCCGCTGGCGAACGACACGCGCCGCCCCGACGCCGCCAGCATCTCGGCGCCGGCGGTAGAATAACTGTCGAGGCGGTAGATGGCGTCCTCCAGCCGCAGCACCGGATGATGGTCGAGCGCTCCGGCGAGCCGCGCGACGCGGCCGGCGCAGACGACACGCTCGTGGACGAGATCGTCGGTGAAGCGCGCCGTGTCGCGGCGGAACAGGCGCAGCACGTAATCCGGGAACCAGCCGGAATGGCGCATCGGCCGGCCGAGGAAGCGTCGACAGCCTGCGCGATTTCGTATCCGTCGGCATGCGGGTCAGCGACTGGCGGACCACGATCTCGGCCGCAAGCGCCGGCGGCACCCGCTCGTCGGCATCGATCGACAGCACCCACTCGCCTTTCGCCTGCGCCAAGGCGAAATTCTTCTGGGCACCGAAACCCGCCCACTCGTGGGACACCACCCTGGCGCCGGCGGCCGCCGCGATCGCGACGGTGGCGTCGCCGCTGCCGCTGTCGACCACGATGCGTTCGTCGCAGAACGCAACGCTCGTCGAGGCACGTCGGCGATGTTCGCCGCCTCGTTCCGGGTGATGATGATCGCGCTTAGCTTCACGGCAGCTCCGGGAGAGTTCTCGTGCGAAACGGATATCGCTTGGTGACGAGCATTGCGAGCCAACGGGGTCACCGGAGCGCTTCGCGCTACCGGAACACCCGCGTGACGTGCCCCATCTTGCGGCCGGGCCGCACCACCTGCTTGCCGTAAAGATGAACGCACGCGCCCGGCACGTCCAGCCATTTGCGATGGTCGGCGATCTCGTCCCCGATGAGGTTGATCATCTCGGCCTGGCCGTGGCGCAATGGTACCGCGAGCGGCCAGCCGGCCACCGCCCGGACATGCTGCTCGAATTGCGAGACCGAGCAGCCGTCGAGTGTCCAGTGTCCGGAGTTGTGCACGCGCGGCGCGATCTCGTTGACCATCACGGCATGGCCGGCGCCATCGGCGATGACGAACATTTCGACCGCCAGAACCCCGACATAGCCGAACGCCTCGGCAATCCGTTCGGCGATCCGCCGCGCCTCCGCGGCGACCGCCGGCGTCACCTCCGCCGGCACCCGCGAGATCTTGAGGATGCGATCGCGGTGCTGGTTCTCGGTGACGTCGAAACATTCGATGCGGCCGTCCTGGCCGCGCGCCGCCACCACGGAAATCTCGCGCTCGAAGCGGACGAACGCCTCGACGATCGAGGGCTGGCCTCCAACCGCGCGCCACGCTGCGGCCGGATCATCCCCCGGATGGAGCGTCGCCTGGCCCTTGCCGTCATAGCCGAACCGCCTGGCCTTGAGCACGGCCGGACGGCCGACGGCGTCGAGCGCTGCCGCAAGCTCGGCTTCCGCCGCCACGCCCCGATAGGGAGCGGTCGCAATGCCAAGCGCGGCGACGAAGTTTTTTTCCGTAAGCCGGTCCTGGGTGATGGCAAGCACGCTGGGATCGGGCAGCACCGGCTTGCGGGCGGACAGGAACGCCGCCGTTTCGGCCGGCACGTTCTCGAACTCGTAGGTGATGACGTCGACGTCGTCGGCGAAGCGATCGAGCGCGGATTTGTCGCTGTAATCGGCCTCCGTGACCCGGCGCACCACGTCGAACGCGGGCGAACCGGGGTCCGGGCACATCACGTGGCATTTGAAGCCGAGCCGGGCCGCCGCCATCGCCAGCATGCGGCCGAGCTGACCGCCGCCTAGAATACCGATGGTCGCATCGGGACCGATACACCGTGAAACGGAAGAACTCACGCGCCACCCTCGTTGGAGGGAAAATCCGCGACGGCTTCAGTCTGGCGCCGTCGCCACGCTTCGAGCCGATCGGCAAGAGCCTCATCGGCCAGCGCCAGCACCCCGGCCGCAATGAGCGCCGCGTTGATGGCGCCCGCCTTGCCGATCGCGAGCGTGCCGACCGGAACGCCGGGCGGCATCTGGACGATGGAGTAGAGGGAATCGAGGCCGGAGAGTGCCTTTGACTCGACTGGAACGCCGAACACTGGAAGCGTCGTCATGGCGGCCGTCATGCCGGGCAGATGCGCGGCCCCGCCGGCGCCCGCGATGATGACCTGAAAGCCCTTGGCTTTGGCACCCTTGGCGAAGGCCACGAGGCGGTCCGGGGTGCGATGCGCCGAGACGATACGCGCCTCGTAGCCGACCTCGAGCGCCGCGAGGGTGTCGGCGGCGTGTTTCATGGTCGTCCAGTCGGACTGGCTGCCCATGATGATGGCAACGGGCTTTGCAGCCACGGGACGCTTCAAGAAATGCTCCAAAACGGCGGTTTTCGCCGGCGCAGGTCGCCGGCCCCAAAACGAAGCGGCGGATTATAGGAATGGCCCCCGCGGTCGCAAGCCGAGCCTGGACGTTAGGGCAGCGATTTTAGCGGCGGGCTCGCAACCGGCCCTCGTCTCCAAAGCGCGCGCCCCCGTCACGCGATGATGTCGGGGGTGAGTTGATCCTCGATGAATGCAATGCGGTCGCGCAACACCAGCTTGCGTTTCTTCAGCCGCTGAACCTGCAGAATATCCAATCCCGGGACCCGATGAAGCGCCTCGATCGCCACGTCGAGGTCGCGATGCTCCTGGCGCAGCCGTTCAAGCTGTGCCTTCAGCTCCATTTCCTCTTCTTTGGTCATTTCGCCGCCGTCGAAATCCCAACCCGGCCGAGCCTGGGCGGTCCGCCCGGCCGCCCCGAAAGCAATCCCGAGTAACTACCACGATTGCGACCACGATGCTGCACCGGCCGATCGCGCCGACGGTCCGCCGCGACCCTGCGACATTTCGATCCGACAACAAGATTTACTGGATAATCAGCGGTTTTGCGGTATCAAACCACCAAATTGCTGCGATGCACAATAGAAGCCGCATCGACTCCCGCCGGGCCCCATGTCAAAATTTTGACGCTGCCTTCCAGGTCAGGCTGCAAACGATGCAAGGAGACCGGATACATGGCCACAATGACGCAGCTTTACGAACTCGAACAACGACACCAGACGCTTGAGCATGAAATCTCCGAAGCCCTCCAACATCCTTCCGTAGACGATTTCACATTAGCGGAGTTGAAGCGTCGAAAGTTGCAAGTAAAGGACCAGATCGAGCGTTTGAGAACGGATGCCAGCCCTAGCGTACATTGATCGCTGGCAGCACCGGCCGATCTTGATCGGCGAACCCATATTCGAAACCGCCGGCCCTCTGCATCGAGGCCGGCGGTTTGCTTTATGATCGGTCGGGAAGTGGCGAGGAGATAGCGATGCGGCGTACGGCCCTGGGGGTGACAAGCTTCGCGGCCGCCGTGATGGCGGCAATGGGCGGCCATGTTGCCGCGCAAGTCTATCCGTCACACGCCGTCAGCATGATCGTGCCGTTCCCGGCTGGCGGCGGCGTCGATGCGGTGGCGCGGATCGTGGCGGAGAAGTTGGCGGCCGGCCTAGGCCAGCAGGTGATCATCGACAACCGTGGCGGCGTCGCCGGCGTGATCGGCATGCGGGTTGCCGCTAAGGCGGCCGCGGACGGCTACACTATCGTGATGTCGCATACGGGCATCACGGCGATCAATCCGACGCTCTACGCCAACCCGGGCTACGATCCCCGCCGGGATTTCACCCCCATCGGACTGATCGCCACCACGCCGATCGTGCTGATGACCAACACGACCTTCCCGGTGCGTTCGGTCTCCGACTTTATCGCTCTGGCGAAACGCGAGCCTAGCAAGCTCAATATCGGTACGCCGCCGCCCGGCACCGGGTCGTATCTGTCGGCTGAACTGTTCAAGGCCGCGGCCGGCATCGACTTCACCATCGTGACCTACAAGGGCACCGGCCCTCTCACCAACGATCTGCTGGGTGGGCATGTGCCGATTGCGTTCAACGTGCTGGCGCCCGCCATGGGCAATCTCCAGGCTGGGAATCTGCGGGCGATCGCGACCGCGGGTCCGACGCGTCTGTCCTTGATGCCCGACATCCCGACCATCGCGGAGTCCGGGCTCCCCGGCTTCGAAGCCGTGCTGCATTATGGCCTGATGGCCCCCGCCGGAACGCCAGCCGACATCGTCGAACGGCTCAACCGCGAGTTGCGCGCTGCCGTCAACGAACCCGAAGTGAAGGCCCGCATCCTGGCGGACGGCGGCGACCCGTTGCCGTCGACGCCCCAGGAATACGCCGCCGACATCGCCAAGGAAGAACCAAAATGGTCGGCGCTGATCAAGAAGCTCGGGCTTCGTGTGGATTAGGCTTGCCGGGATCGGAGGGTGAGGCTTTGATGGCGTGAACGCTTGAGGAGATCGGCATGCGCGGAGTGATCCCAGGCATTATTGTGGCGCTACTCGGTTCAACCCTGCATGACGCAACGCCTGCCGCGGCTCAGGACTCCGGAAGGAACTCGGCAAAGGACTATCCGACTCGGGCCATCACCCTCATCGTTCCGTTTCCGGCGGGCGGTGGCGTCGACACCGTCGCCCGCATTGTCGGCGAGAAGCTGTCGCACGCACTCGGTCAACAGATCATCATCGACAACCGGGCGAGCGGCGGCGCCATTCTGGGTACCCGTGCGGTCGCGCGGGCCGCTCCCGACGGCTATACGCTGCTGCTCGGCCACTCCGGCACCATCGCAATCAATCCCAACCTCTACGCCAATGTGGGCTACGATTCGCGCACCGACTTCGCCCCGATCGGGTTGATCGCCACCATCCCGGTCGGGCTCGTGGTGCATCCCTCGATGCCGGTCGCGACGGTCGCGGACCTTGTCGCCCTGGCGCGACGCGATCCCGGCAAGCTCGCCGTTGGGACCTCCGTACTGGGTTCCGGCAGCTACATGGCGGCGGAATTGTTCAAGGAGATGGCGAAGGTCGACATGACGATCGTGCCCTACAAAGGCACCGGGCCGCTCGCCAATGATTCGATCGGCGGCCACGTGCCGGTGTCGTTCAATACCCTGGCGCCGATCCTCGCCAACATCAACGCCGGCAACCTGCGTGCGCTTGGGGTCGCAAGCCTGACGCGCTCGACGCTGCTGCCGCAGGTGGCGACCATTGCGGAATCCGGCCTGCCGGGTTTCGAAGCCGTGCTGCGTTACGGCCTGCTGGCGCCCGCCGGCACCCCGAAGGCGATCGTGGCGCAGCTCAATCGCGAACTCACGAAGCTGGTTGACACTGACGACGTCAAATCGCGCATCGCGGCGGACGGCGGCGATGCGACTGACATCGACCCCAGAGCAATACGCTGCGGATATCGACCGCGAGGTGCGCAAATGGGGCGCGCTGGTGAAAAGGCTCGGGCTCAAGGTCGAGTGAGTGCTGCGATCGCGCGAGCGATCATGCACAGAAAGTTCGGCCCACGGGCGAGGCCGAATCCGCGAACCCTCTCCGATCGCCTGGACAACGCCTGCCCCGGAGCGCATATGGCGATCGTTCGCGGTCAATAGGGTGCGCGAAGCACCACTCCATATGGGAGAGGGACATCATGAACAGTACAAACCGCCGAGGGCGCGCGCCCTCGTTAGAACCAGTCGCAGGAAATGGCCTCATCAACCGCCGCGCGTTGCTCGGACAGGGCTTCGCCATGGCGGGGGCGATGGGGGCAGCCGGAACCGTTACCGGCGCCGCTGCCGAGCCGCTCAAAGACGAACCGTGGAGTCTCGAATTCGGATCGGTATCCCGCCGGTCCAAACGCCGTCGCCGTTCGAAAAAGACGTCGTGCGTACGCTGAGCAACCCGAAGGGCGAGTTCCGCAATTCGCACGCCCGCACCCCGCACCATCTTCTGGCGGCACCGTCACGCCGAACAGCATGCACTTCACCATCGCGCATTCCGGCGTACCGGACATCGACCCGGCCAAGCACAAGCTGGTAATCCACGGCAAGGTGCGCCAGCCGCTGGAATTCACGCATGGAATCGCTGTCGCGTTATCCGCTGGTCTCGCGCATGCACTTCGTGGAATGCGCCGGCAACTCCGCGCCGATGTTTTCCAACGAGCCGATGCAGGCGACCGCCCAGGCGATCCACGGGTCTCGTGTCGAATTCGGAATGGACCGGCGTGAAACTGTCCACACTGCTCGACGAGGCCGGCATCGATTCCAGCGCGAAGTGGCTGGTCGCCGAAGGCGCCGACGCGCAACAGCTTGATCGCAGCATTCCGGTCAAAAAGGCGTTCGACGACGCGATGGTGGCGATCTACCAGAACGGCGAGCGCCTGATGCCCGGCAATGGCTATCCGATGCGCCTGCTGGTGCCCGGCTATCAGGGCAACATGAACGTCAAGTATCTCCACCGCATCAAGGTGGTGGATCAGCCCGCAATATCGTTCTTCGAGACCAAGAACTATTCGCAGATCCTGCCGGGCGGGAAGACGTGGCGGTTCCACTTCCTCATGGAGGTGAAGAGCTTCATCACGCATCCATCGTTCGGCATGAACCTGAAGGATCCCGGCTACTACGCGATCTCCGGCGTTGCCTATTCGGGTGCCGGACGCATCGCCAAAGTCGCGGTCTCGGCCGACGGCGGCAAGAGTTGGGGCGAAGCCGCCCTGCAAGGTCCGATCCACGACAAGGCGTTCACGCGCTTCACCATGCCGTGGCGCTGGGACGGCCAGCCGGCAGTCCTGCAAAGCCGCGCCTGGGACGAGGCCGGCAACGTGCAGCCACTGCGGGCTGAATTCGTGGCGGCGCGGGGCGAAACGAAAAAGCCGGTGGCCACGCCGCTGGCGTTTCCCAATCAGCACTACAACAGCCTCACCAGTTGGGCCGTCGACGGCAAAGGGGAGATCAAGCATGTCTATGCGTAAGCCGGCGATCGCCCTCGCGCTGGGATTCGGGTTCTTTGCCGTCGCAGCGTTCGCGCAAAGCCCGGGCAGCCAGTCACCGCGCCTCGGCAAGCCGATATCCGAAGCCGAGATCAAGCAATGGGATATCGCGGTCCTGCCGGATGGCACGAACCTGCCGCCCGGTAGCGGGACGCCCGCCCAGGGCGCCAAGATCTACGCCGAGAAGTGCGTCGCCTGCCACGCCGAGGGTGGCAAAGGCGGCGCCGGACCCGGCGCCGGTCCGCTGGTCGGCGGCGAGCCGCTGACCAACGGCATCGAAACCGCGAAGACCATTGCCAACTACTATGCTTACTCGACGACGGTGTTCGACTATATCCGGCGCGCGATGCCGTATAACGCGCCGCGTTCCTTGAGTGACACCGAAGTGTACGCGCTGACGGCCTATATTCTCGCTCTCAACAAGCTGATCGGCGAGAACGACGCGATGGACGCGAAGACCTTGCCGCAGGTGAAAATGCCCAACCGGGACAATTTCATCATTCCGTATCCGGATCGGATCTAGTCGCTCCGTCCGGTTGTCGACGCGGATGCAAATGGCGGCGGGGTTCGCCCCGGCCATTTCATTTGCGGGCGCTGCCTCTCAATTCGCGGCGCTCTTTGTCAATGAGGCCTTGAGCGCGGCGCGATCCACTCGTCGCGCCGGCGAGATACATCGCCGCGATACGGCGGGTGTTGCGGATATTGTCGAGCGGATTGGCGTCGAGCACCAGCAAGTCGGCGCGCTTGCCCGGCACGACCTGCCGCGATCAGCCAACCCGAGAAACTCCGCCGGTCGGCTCGTCGCCGCGACAATCACCTGCGCCGGCGTCATGCCGGCCTCCACCATCAGTTCGAGTTCCTTCTGCTCGGCGTAACCGAAGAAATGATCTTCGAGCCCGGTGTCGCATCCGAGAATGATCGGCACCCCGGCGGCGCTGAGCTTCGC
The DNA here is from genome assembly GCA_963747835.1 of uncultured Alphaproteobacteria bacterium. Taxonomy (GTDB): domain Bacteria; phylum Pseudomonadota; class Alphaproteobacteria; order Rhizobiales; family Xanthobacteraceae; genus JAJPKK01. Next base: position 1,928,090 of record CAVVGO010000006.1, on the reverse strand, counting down.
GAGGCTGTGCTGCAGGATGACGTAGTTGCGGCGATTGCGGTCCGCGGTCGCCGGATCGCGGCCGGAGAAGGAATTGCGCACCCGCTCGATGACGGCGGCCGGCTCGGTGTCGCGCAGCAGCCCGGCGAGGTAGGGCTCCTCGAACCACGCCGGCACGGCCGTATGGATCGCGCGCTCCGGCGCGCCGATGTTGGGCATGGCGTAGACATGGTTCTTGAGCATCAGCGCGATCAGGTCGTCGCTCATCTCCTTGTCGCGCACCAGATGGGCGAAGCTGTTGACGCCGGCGGCGGCGAGTTCAAGGGCGTCGGCGTGATAGAACACGTGCGCCGTCACCTTGAGGCCGAGCCGGTGGCCTTCATCGATGACGGCACGCGACAGCGCGATCGGCAGGCTCGGGGCGCGGCCGCCGCGATCATCCACCCAGATCTTGATGGCGTCGACGTGCTTGGCGGCAAGCTCCTGCGCGGCGCTTCTCGCCTGGTCCGGTGTCGTGATCTCATACGCGATGTTGGCGAACGCGGGCGCGCCCGGGCCGGCGTTGGGCGCCCCCATGCCGCGACCGGCGAGCAGCAGGCGCGCGCCTCCGGCGCGGCCCGCGGCCTGGTCGGCGCGGATCTCGTACATGATGTCGCCCTTCTCGATGCCCTGCGACATGACGGTGGAGACGCCGAAATAGAGTTCGCGGTTGAGGTCATCGACGATGTTTTCGCGGGTGAAGTTCTCCGCCGAAAAGGTGAGGCCCTTCTGGAATCCCGGGTGTACGTGGGCGCTGACGATCGCCGGCATCACGGTCTTGCCGTCGAGATCAACGCGGGTCGCACCCACCGGCGCCGTGACGTCGCCTTTGCGACCGACGCGGCTTATAGTGCCGCGTTCGACCAGGATCGCAGCGTTATCGATCGCCGGACTGCCGTCGCCCAGAATGACCCGCGCGCCTTCGAACAGGATCGTCTGTCCGGATGCCGGAGCGACGACCGCAGCCGCGAAGCCGAGCAGCGCAAGCGTCACGATTGCGGCGCGAGACATCAATGCGTTGGGTGTCATGAGGCGATCCGTTCGGTTGCGCCCGGGACCGGCGCGAGCCTATCGCGCCGGAGGGCTTGTCAAAGACGCGCTACGCTTCTTTCGCCATTTCCCGCAACTTGAATTTCTGCACCTTGCCGGTCGAGGTCTTCGGCAATTCCGCGAACACGATGTGACGTGGGCATTTGTAGCCGGCCAGGTGAGTGCGGCACCACGCGACAAGCTCTTCCGCGGTCGCGGTCGCGCCGGGCCGCAACTCCACAAAGGCGCACGGGGTCTCGCCCCACTTATCGTCCGGCTTTGCCACCACGGCGGCGGCCTGCACGGCCGGATGCTTGAAGAGCGCGTCCTCCACCTCGATGGAGGAGATGTTCTCGCCCCCCGAAATGATGATGTCCTTGGAGCGGTCCTTGAGCTGGATGTAGCCATCGGGATGCATGACGCCGAGATCCCCCGAATGAAACCAGCCGCCGGCAAATGATTTTTCCGTCGCCGCCGGGTTCTTGAGATAGCCGCGCATCACCACGTTGCCGCGGAACATGACTTCGCCCAGGGTCTCGCCGTCGCGCGGCACCGGCCGCATGGTTTCCGGATCGAGCACCTCGAGGCCTTCGAGCACCGGGTAGCGCACGCCCTGGCGCGCCTTCCGGGTGGCCTGCTCCGATGCCGGTAGCGCGTCCCATTCGCTGTGCCATTCATTGACGCTGGCCGGCCCATAGACTTCTGTGAGCCCGTAAACGTGGGTGACGTTGAAACCGGCCGCCCTCATAGCGGCGAGTACGGATTCGGGCGGCGGCGCCGCCGCGGTGACGAATTCGATGACGTTAGGCAGCGGCTTCTTCTCGTGGTCGAGCGCGTTGAGGAGCGTCGACATCACGATCGGAGCTCCGCACAGATGCGTGACCTTGTGGCGATCAATGGCATCGAAGATCGGCGCGGCACGAACTTGGCGCAGGCACACATGGGTGCCGGCCACGACCGAGATCGTCCACGGAAAGCACCAGCCGTTGCAGTGGAACATCGGCAGCGTCCACAGATAGACCGGGTGGCGGCCCATCGCGCAGGTGAGGACATTGGCGACGCCCAGCAGATAGGCGCCGCGATGGTGATAGACGACGCCCTTGGGATCGCCGGTGGTGCCAGACGTATAGTTCAGCGCAATCGCGTCCCATTCGTCGGCGGGCATCTCCCAGGCGAAGTCCGGGTCGCCGCCAGCGAGAAAGTCTTCGTACTCCATGGCGCCCAGCTGCTCGCCGGGGCTGGAATATTCCGGGTCGTCATAATCGATGATCAGCGGCCGCGCCTGCGCAAGCGCCACGGCCTCCTTGATGGTCTTGGCGTATTCACGGTCGGTGATCAGCACCTTGGTCTCGGCGTGATCGAGCGTGAAGGCGAGCACCGTGGCGTCGAGCCGCGTGTTGAGCGTGTTGAGCACAGCCCCCGTCATGGCGACACCGTAATGGGCGTCGAGCATCGCCGGCGTATTGGCGAGCATCACCGAAACGGTGTCGCCGCGTCCGATGCCGCGCCGTGCCAGCGCGGAGGCAAGACGGCGCGTGCGGGCGTAGAATTGCGCATAGGTCCAGGTCCGCGCGCCGTGCACGATGGCGGTGCGATCCGGAAATACCGCCGCCGCCCGCTCCAAGAACGAAAGTGGTGTCAGGGGCTGGAAATTCGCCGGATTGCGATCGAGATCGACGTCGTAGATTGATTTCGTCATCGCGTGCGGGTCCTCCCCCCTTTTCCTCAGCATAACGGAGCCGACCCACGGAATCACGCGATGGTTTGTGGCGCGCTCGCCCATATCGCTTGGCGCGGATGATCGTTCCGGGAGAGATCGGTTCAGGTCCCGGACCAGATGTGACGCGTCCACCAGGCAGCGAGCGCCAGCCCGCCAATCCAGATCGCGATCACGGCGGCGGCGCCCGCCCGGCTTACCGGCCGCTCCGCGAGCTTGGCGGCGGCGGCACGGTGCTCGGCAAGGATTTCGGGCGAAATGAGGCGCAGCATGAACAGCATTCCGATCGGCACCAGCACCAGGTCGTCGAGATAGCCAAGGACGGGAATGAAATCCGGGATGAGGTCGATCGGCGACAGCGCATAGGCGACGACGCAAGCGCCGACCGCCTTGGCGTACCACGGCACCCGCGGGTCGCGCAGCGCGAGCGCAATCGCGATCACGTCCTGCTTGAGTGCGCGGGCGCGCTCTTTCCAGGTCGTCATGGGTCGGACTTTACGACAATGGCAGGCATGACCAAGATCAAAGCGCTGCGCGACCGCGACCGGGATAAAGGCGAACGGGCGGGCCATGCGGACCGTGATAGGATTGCGTTCCGGCGACGGGAATAACCGCGCGGACCAAACAGCCTCTACAAGAAATTCCTGAGGGAGGTTCAAGTGAACACAGTCCCAGACCTCCGCACAGCGGGCGCTAGCCGCTATCATGAGGTCTATCAGCGCTCACTGCGTGACCCGGCCGGATTCTGGACCGAGGCTGCCGAAGACATCGACTGGTATCAGAAGTCCGCCAAGATTTTCGAACCGTCCGCCGGTGTCTATGGCCGATGGTTCGTGGGTGCGCAATGCAACACCTGCTTCAATGCGCTCGACCGCCATGTGGCGCGCGGCCGCGGCGCGCAAAGCGCCCTCATCTATGATTCGCCCGTCACCGGCGTAAGGCGCGCGATCAGCTACGCGGAATTGCTCGGCGAAGTGAAGACGCTGGGCGCCATGCTGCGCGATTTCGGCGTCGGCAAGGGCGACCGCGTCATCCTGTATATGCCGATGATCCCGGAAGCCGTGATCGGCATGCTGGCTTGTGCCCGCATCGGGGCCGTGCATTCCGTGGTGTTCGGCGGCTTCGCGGCGAATGAACTCGCGACCCGCCTCGACGACGCCAAGCCGAGAGTGATCCTGTCGGCAAGCTGCGGCATCGAACCGGGCCGCATCGTCAAGTACAAGCCGCTGCTGGACGAGGCGATCGCGCTCGCGACCGCAAAGCCCGAAGCGTGCCTGATCCTGCAGCGCCCGCAGGCGCACGCCGACCTCGTGCCGGACCGCGATCACGATTGGGCGACGCTCCGGGCCGCCGCCATGGCGGCTGGCAACGCCGCCGACTGCGTGCCGGTCGCCGCCACCGATCCGCTCTACATCCTCTACACCTCCGGCACCACCGGACGACCGAAGGGCGTGGTTCGCGACAATGGCGGACACATGGTCGCGCTGAAATGGTCGATGCAATACCTGTACGGCGTGAACCCGGGCGAGGTGTGGTGGACGGCCTCGGATATCGGCTGGGTGGTGGGCCACAGTTACATCGTGTACGCGCCGCTGCTCCACGGCTGCACCACGATCCTCTATGAGGGCAAGCCCGTCGGCACGCCCGATGCCGGCGCGTTCTGGCGGGTGGTGGCGGAGCACGGCGCGGTCGCCTTGTTTACGGCGCCGACCGCGTTCCGGGCGATCAAGAAGGAAGACCCGAACGCGACGCTGCTCACGCGCCACGACATGGCGAAATTCCGCACCCTGTTCCTGGCCGGAGAGCGCGCCGATCCCGACACCTTGAAATGGGCCGAGGACAAGCTGCACGTGCCGGTGATCGATCACTGGTGGCAGACCGAGACCGGCTGGGCCATCGCCGGCAACCCGGTCGGGCTTGGCCGGCTTCCGATCAAGCACGGCTCGCCCACCGTCGCGATGCCCGGCTACGACGTGCGCGTCGTCGACGAGGCCTGCCATGAGGTGGCGGCGAACCGGATGGGCTCGATCGTGGTGAAGCTGCCATTGCCGCCGGCATGCCTGCCGACCCTATGGCAACATGACGACCGCATGCGCGAGAGCTATCTCGCCGAGTTCCCGGGCTACTACAAGACCGCCGACGCGGGCTTCAAGGACGACGACGGCTACATTTACGTCATGGGCCGCACCGACGACATCATCAACGTCGCCGGGCACCGGCTCTCGACCGGCGGCATGGAGGAGGTGCTGGCCTCCCACCCGGACGTCGCCGAATGCGCCGTGATCGGGATCAAGGACGAGATCAAGGGCGAGGTGCCGTGCGGCTTCATCGTGCTCAAGTCCGGCGTCGACCGAGCGCCCACCGAAATCGAGAAGGAGATCGTGGCCCTGGTGCGCGACAAAATCGGCCCCGTCGCCGCTTTCAAGATTGCCATTACGGTGGCGCGGCTGCCGAAGACACGGTCGGGCAAGATCCTGCGTGGCACGATGAAGAAAATCGCCGACGGCGAGACTTGGGCGATGCCGGCCACCATCGACGACCCGGCGGTCCTGGGGGAGATCGGTACCGCCCTGCGGGGGCATGGCGCCGGAGGATAGCCGCTCCATACTATCGTTGGACTCCGAACTCCAACTCTGCTACAGGGCTGCGCCAATCGGGCAGGCGCGCGCTAAGCGGCCGGCACGGCCCCAGATTATTGTGGCTATTCGAGAGGAAGACGCGTGCAGGTTCTTGTCCGGGACAACAATGTCGACCAAGCCCTCAAGGCGCTGAAGAAGAAGATGCAGCGCGAGGGCATCTTCCGCGAGATGAAGCTCCGCGGACATTACGAAAAGCCCTCCGAGAAGAGGGCGCGGGAAAAGGCGGAAGCCATCCGCCGCGCCCGCAAGCTCGCCCGCAAGCGCGCCCAGCGCGAGGGTCTGCTGCCCGGCAAGCCGAAGCCGCTGCTGCGTACGGGGGCGGCCCCGGGCCGTGGCGGCCCCGGCGCGTCGCCTCGCCCGCCGCGCTGAGCGGACGCCCTCATATCGGAATGACCTGGACGCGCGGAGGCTTCTCCGTGAAGCGCTTGGCGTTTTGAGCGATGGATGGGGGCGGTCGGCGCGGGCAAATCGGACACGATTTCGCAACGATCGCAGCTATAATGTTTCCGGATCCTGTTCCTATAGTATCAAATGGTATCAAAGCCGCGGCGGAGACCATCGCATGCGCAACTTCCTGGCCGTACTTCTCGTCATGACGCTCGGCATGGCGGTCGGCGCGTGCAGCAAATGCGACGTACCGGACCTGCTGCCCAAAATGTGCAGGACCGGCCCCGCCCCGGACACGAATTGACGCATAATCGCTGCCCTCGCATAACCGCCGCCCCACGACGGCCGTCACTCTTCAATAAATCGCTGAACCTCGCCGCCGGCGCCATACCGGTCGAGATCGGTATGCGCACCGTCGGGAAAGTGCACGAAGCGCTTGGGCTCGTGGGCGAGTTCGAACAGCCGCTCGCCCAAAGCGATCGGGACCGTCCGGTCGCGCGCGCCGTGCATGATCAGCAGCGGAGCCCCTACCGCGTCGATACGCTGGTCCGAGTGAAACTGATCGTGCATCAGCAGCCGGACCGGCACGACGGGGAATTGGCCTGCCGCGACATCGGCGGTCGACGTAAACGGCGACTCCAAGATGACCTTGGCGACGCGGTGCCGGGCGGCCAGCGCCACTGCCACGCCCGATCCGAGCGAATGCCCCCACAGCACGATCGGATTCGCGGGGTATCGCGATGTCGCGAACCGGTAGGCGGCTTCGGCATCGCGCAGCAGTCCCTCCTCGGTCGGGCTGCCGGACGATCCCATATAGCCGCGGTAGGATAGCGCTACCAGGCCGAAGCCGTGGGCCGTCAATGCGCGGTGCCGCGCCGCGCGCGAGGCCACGATTTCTCCATTGCCGTGAAAATAGATCACCACCGGCCGATCACCTCGCGGCGGCACGCACCAGACGATCACGCGCTCGCCGTCGACGGTATCGACGACGAATTCCTCGGCTTCCGGCAACCCGGCGGCGGCTGGAGACGGGTGGATCGATTGCGGATGATACAATAGTGCCCGCTGGCCCAGATAAAGACATGCGACGAAGACGGAGTAGCCCGCGACAGCGAGAACGATCATCCATTTGAGAATGATCATCCGATGCGTCCAGCGCTAAAACGCGGCGCAGACCGGGCGCGTGACCACCCCGACCGACTGCTGACGGAACCGGTCCTTATAGGCGGCGACGATCGCGGCGATCTTGTCGCGCGAGGCAAGGTCGTCGGCCGTCACGATCATGACGAGCTTGCTCGGCTCGCGCACCACCCGGCCGTGCTCTCGGTCCTGCCATTGTCCCGCAGCGTCGATGACGCTCAAGCCTTCCGGGAATTGCGGCGTCACCTCGCGGGCGAGAAACCGCGACCATGTGGCGTTGCTGACGCCAAGCCGCCGGCCGATGTTGCGGCCGAACATCAACTCGACCTGCTGCATTCCCTGCTGCGGCGCCGTGCAGGCGATGTTTTGGGCCGCGGCCGGCGCGGCAAGCATGCCGGCCGCGATCAAGCCGCAGGCGGCCGCAACGGCGCGTGATCCGGCGCAAAGCTCAAACAAAATGCCGAGCGGCATCGCGCTCTCCCGGTGGGCTCTCCGGGCCACGGACACCGTCAGCCTAATGCCTTAGCGATCTCCTCGGTCATCTTCTTGGCATCGCCGAGCAGCATCATGGTGTTGTCGCGATAGAACAGCGGGTTGTCGATGCCGGCATAGCCGGACGCGAGCGAGCGCTTGTTGAACATCACGGTGCCGGCTTTCCACACCTGCAGCACCGGCATGCCGTAGATCGGCGATTTGGGGTCGTCCTCGGCGGCCGGATTGGTGACATCGTTGGCGCCGATCACATAGGCGACATCCGTCTGGGCGAATTCCGAATTGATGTCCTCGAGTTCGAAAACTTCGTCGTAGGGCACGTTGGCTTCGGCGAGCAGCACGTTCATGTGCCCCGGCATGCGGCCGGCGACCGGATGGATTGCATACTTGACCTCGACGCCCTCGGCCTTGAGCCGGTCCGCCATCTCGCGCAGGGCGTGCTGGGCTTGCGCGACAGCCATGCCGTAACCGGGGACGATGATGACCTTGGAGGAATTCTTCATGATGTAGGCCGCGTCCTCGGCGGAGCCGAGCTTGACCGGCTTGACCTCGCCGCCCGCCGCGGGGCCCGCGACCTCGCCGCCGAAGCCGCCGAGGATCACCGAGATGAAGCTGCGGTTCATGCCCTTGCACATGATGTAGGACAGGATCGCGCCCGAGGAGCCGACCAGCGCCCCGGTGATGATCAAGGCGGAATTGCCCAACGTGAAACCGATGCCGGCCGCCGCCCAGCCCGAATAGGAGTTGAGCATCGAGATCACGACCGGCATGTCGGCGCCGCCGATCGGCACGATGATGAGCCCGCCGAGCGCGAGCGACAGCACCACGACCAGCCAGAAGTCGATTGCGCTCTGGGACACCACGAAGCCGTAGATGAAGAACACCAGCGCCAGTGCGATCGCGATATTGATGTAGTGGCGCAGCGGCAGCAGGATCGGCGCGCCGCTCATGCGGCCGGACAACTTGAGAAACGCGATGATCGACCCCGTGAAGGTGATCGCCCCGATCGCGACACCGATCGACATTTCGACGAGGCTCGGCTGGTGGATGGCGCCGGGCGTGCCGATGTCGAAGGCGCCAGGGGCATAGAACGCGCCGGCCGCCACCAGGACGGCCGCCATGCCGACCAGCGAATGAAACGCGGCAACGAGCTCCGGCATCGACGTCATCGGCACCCGGCGCGCGATCACGGCGCCGGTGCCGCCGCCCGCCGCAAGCCCGACCAGCACCAGCGCCCAGGCGCCGACCCCGCCCGGCGGATGGTACGCAAGTGTCGTCAGGATCGCGATGGCCATGCCGACCATTCCGAACAGATTGCCGCGGCGGCTCGACTCCGGGTTCGACAACCCACGCAAAGCCATGATGAAGAGCACGCCCGCGACCAGATAGAGAAGCGCGGCCAAATCGGCGTTCATCCCGTCAGAACCCCCATCTCGACCGCGGCACGTCGCGGTTTGTCACCACACTATCGATTGGTCGGCTTCACTTCTTTTTCTTCTGATACATCGCCAGCATGCGTTGCGTGACCAGGAAGCCGCCGAAGATGTTCACCGAAGCGAAAACGAGCGCGACGAAGCCGAACGCCCGCGCCGCGATCGACCCACCGTCATTGCCGATCAGCGCGACCCCGACAGCGAGCAAAGCGCCGACCACGATCACCGAGGAGATCGCGTTGGTCACCGACATCAGCGGGGTGTGCAGGGCCGGCGTCACCGACCACACCACGTAATAGCCGACGAACACGGCGAGCACGAAGATCGAGAGGCGGAATGTGAACGGATCGATCGCGCCGGCCGTGACAGCATGGGCGCCGGCGGCCGCCATGTCGGCATAGCTCTGGGCGGCTTCAGCCGCCTGCCGCGCCACATCGGCGGCGTCGCGGGCGCGGTCGGCGGCGTCCTGGGCGCTGATCTGGGCCATGTACATCGGGATCTCCCTCAGGCGGCGGATTTCGGCCGGAAGTTCGGATGGATCACGGCGTCGTCGCGGGTGAGCAGCGTCGCCTTGACGATGTCGTCGTCCCAATTCACCGCCAACGCCTTGGTCTTCTTGTCGAATAGAGTCTCCAGGAACGCATAAAGATTCTTGGCGTAGAGGCTCGATGCCGAAGCGGCGAGGCTTGCCGGGCTGCTGTTACCCACGATCTTGACGCCGTTCACGTCAGCGACGCGGCCGGGTTCAACGCCCTCCACATTGCCGCCGCGCTCGACCGCGAGATCGACCAGCACCGAGCCCGGCCGCATCGACGCCACCATGTCGCGGGAGATCAGGCGGGGCGCGGGCCGGCCCGGGATGAGTGCCGTGGTGATGACGACGTCCTGCTTTTTGATGTGTTCGGCAACGAGCGCGGCCTGCTTCGCCTGGTATTCCTTCGACATTTCCTTCGCGTAGCCGCCTGAAGTCTCGGCCTGTTTGAATTCCTCGTCCTCGACGGCGACAAACTTCGCGCCCAGGCTCTCGACCTGCTCCTTGGCGGCCGGCCGCACGTCGGTCGCCGTGACGATGGCGCCGAGACGGCGCGCGGTCGCGATCGCCTGGAGGCCGGCGACGCCCGCCCCCATCACGAACACCTTGGTGGCCGGTATGGTGCCGGCCGCCGTCATCATCATGGGGAATGCACGGCCGTACGCGGCGGCGGCATCGATGACGGCGCGGTAGCCGGCGAGATTGGCCTGCGATGACAGGACGTCCATCGACTGCGCCCGGGTGATGCGCGGCATCAACTCCATGGCAAACGCCGTGATGCCGGCTTTCGCCATGGCGGCAAGAGCGGCATCATTACCGAACGGGTCCATGATGGCGATGACGATCGCGCCCGGCTTGTAGCCGGCGAGTTCCGCCTCGCTCGGGCGGCGCACCTTCAGGACGATGTCGGCATCCTTCATCGCGTCAGCGGCGACGACGGCGCCGGCCGTCACATAGTCCTGGTCAAGCACGCCTGATTTGACGCCGGCGCCCGGCTCGACCACGACGTCGACGCCCAAAACCTTCATTTTCTTGACGGTTTCCGGAGTAGCGGCAACCCGCGGCTCGGCCGGATCACTCTCCCGCGCGACGGTAATTCGCATTCACGCCGTCTCCCATGACTGGCGAAGATGAGTGGCGAAGATGGCTGGCGAAATGATTGGCGTGCCGGGCTTGCCGACGAGGATCAGCTATAGGCGTTGTAGAGCAGCGCCAGCGCCGCAAGCGCCAGCATGCCGAGGCTCGCGGTGCGCCCTCCGCTCCACAGATTGTAGCCGCCCACGATAACGGCGAGGATGATGACCACCGCGGCGGACAGCCAGTGCCCGATGGCGCCGCCGATCGTCAGTCCGATCAGGATATTGATGACCGTGATGGTCCCGACATACGCCAAATGCACAAAGGCCTCGTAATTCGCCTCGTGCGCCGGAAGGTCGTTGCCTTCGGCGGTCGCGTATTCGACTTCCCCGTGATCGGCCATGAATATCTCCAGCTGTGCCGCGCCCCACAATGCCTGGGGCTTAGCGCAATTGGGCCACAAGGGCAATCTGGAACGGGAAAATGACTCCGACGACGGCCGCGGAAATTCGGCTCAGGCCTCGTGCGGTTCAAGACCGGCTGCCGCGAGCGCGGCTTGCTGGCGCGCGGCGACGCGCTCGGTCGAGAACTTCTCGATCGCTTCGTTGAACAGCCGGTAATAGTTGAGCTTGGCCGCAAGATGCAGGAACACGCCGCCGAGCCCGATCGCGGCACGGTCCATGAAGACGAATTCGCGAGGCACCCGCACCGGTCCCTTTTCCTTGAGGGCACGATGGACCCGGAACGCTTCGCGGCGCCCGTATTCGGAAGGCTTGACGCCGTCCGCGATGGTGCGCACGCGGTCGTCGAGCAGCGGCCCGTAGATGAAGCGGGCCCAGATATTGAGGGTGTCGACCAGTTCGCGGGACAGGCGGCGGAACCCCCAGGTTTCGTAGGCATGGACCACGAGTGCGTCGTCGCCGTTCAGCAGGCCGTGATAGAGATCGACCACGCCGCCGACGAACCGGGATGGGAATATGCGGATGCAGCCGTAGTCGAGCAGATTGATGCCCTGTGGGGCGCCGTCCTCGATGAAGGCCGTGTAATTGCCGAGATGCGGATCACCGTGGATGACGCCAAAGCGGCTGAAGGGGTGCCACCAAGCCTTGAACATCGCGACCGCGATGCGGTTGCGCGCCGCGATGTCGTCGCCCTTGTGGACCAGGAGCCGGTCGCCGTCGAGCCACTCGAGAGTGAGGAGGCGACGGGTCGAGAGCTCCGGCCAAACTTGCGGTACCCGCACCTCGGGCGTTTGCGCCAGCATGGCGCGGTAGAGCGCGGCGTGCTTCGCCTCGCGCTGGTAATCGAGTTCCTCGCGAATCCGCTCCCCCACCTCCCCGGCGATCTCGGTGGTGTCGATCGCCGGGTCCATCCTGCGATGGATGGCGAACAGCCATTCAAGCTGCCGCAGATCGGCTTCGACCGCGGACTGCATGTCGGGATATTGCAACTTGCAGGCCAGGAGTGCTCCGTCATGCGCACGCGCCCGGTGAACCTGGCCAAGTGACGCCGCGGCGGCGGGCTTGTGCTCGAAGCTCGCGAACCGCTGCTGCCATTCGGGCCCAAGCTCGGCCATCATGCGCCGCTTCACGAACGCCCAGCCCATCGGCGGTGCATCGCTTTGCAGCTTGGTGAGTTCGGCCGCGTATTCGGCAGGCAGCAGGTCCGGAACGGTCGCCATCAGTTGGGCGACCTTCATGATCGGACCCTTGAGGCCGCCGAGCGCCCCCGCGAGGTCGGCAGCGCCACGCACGCGATCGCGGTCGATGCCGAACAGCCGTGTCGCCGCGATCCGGGCGGCGACGCCGCCCATATTGGCACCGACCTTGGCGTAGCGCGCCGCGCGCGCGGAAAAGCGATTCGCTTCGGTATCGCGGTCGGGCACGTTGAACCTCACCCGGGCGCCACCGCGTGATGCGCGCCCCATCGGCCGGCACCGCGCCCGCCCTGGCCACGATCTATAGCCGAATGCGGTGAATTGAAGGACTACGGCTTCGGCCAGTTGTCGCGGATCCAGCGGGCGAGGCCCTGCTCGCTGACTTCGCCGGCTGCCAGCGAGAGGATCATCGCGGTCGCTTCTTCGGCCCGTGGCGCGAAATCGATGCCGTTCAGGCCAAGAAACACGATGATCGACGCAAACGCCGCTCTCTTGTTCCCATCAACGAACGGATGATTCTTGGCGATCCCGAACCCATATGCGGCGTCAAGCGAAGCGAGATCGATCTCTCCGTACGCGAATTTATTGATCGGCCTGCCCAGGGCGGATTCGAGAAGACCCAGATCGCGGACACCATCCGGCCCCCCGAACAATGCGAGCTGTTCGGAGTGAATATCGATGAGGACACCGACGTCGAGCCATTCCGGCTCATTCACTCGGCGAGCGCTTTGTAGGTGTCGACGTAGTTCCGGAACGACCGACGCGCGATCTCCATCGCTTTGGCATGCTTTGGATCGTACGGACTGAGCTTCAAGCCGCGTTCGGTCTGCTCGACGATATGCAGCTTGTCGCCTTCCTTGAGCTTCAGGCGTGCCAGAAGCTCTTTGGACAGTATCAAGCCAAGCGAATTTCCGATTTTGCGGATTTGGAGGACCACGCCCTCGTTTTCGGTTTTGCGGGCGGCGTCATCCATGTCGGGCCTCATTCCGTTGTACGTTCTGTATAACAGACATCTCGGCTCGCGTCCGACGATTGTATTACTGCCCTAACCCAACGGTCAGTAGTCCTCTTCCGGAAGCGTCATTAAATTTCATTGGAATGCGCCGGCCGGCAGCGACCCGAAAAGACTATTCTGATGCCATGAATCCACGAGGTCACCAACCGCCATGACGATAGACGATACGCCGCCCGACCGGTTGTTTCCGATCCTCAGCGCCGAGGAAATCGATCGGGTGCAGCGGTTTGGCGAGGTCCGGTTGTATGGAGCCGGCGAGGCGTTGCTCAAGGTCGGCGAGATCGGCCACGGCCTCAACGTGATCCTCGCCGGCAAGGTTGAACTCGTCCGGCATCTCGAGACGGGCGAACTCAAGACATTCCGCATCTACGGTCCCGGCGGCATCATGGGCGAACTGGCCCAACTGGCCGGCCGGCCGGCCCTGGTAGACGCCTACGCCCAGGAGTCGGTGGTTGCCTTGAGCATCGCGCCGGACCGCGTCCGGGCACTGCTCATCGCCGAGGCCGATCTCGGCGACCGCATCATGCGCACCCTGATGCTCCGCCGCGTCGGCATAATCGAGATGGGAACCGGCGGGCCGGTGATCGTCGGCGGTACCGAAGACGGGGATGTGCTGCGGCTCGAAGGCTTTCTGGCACGCAATGGTCATCCATGTCAGACGCTGCATCCCGAAACCGATCCGTCGGCCAGGGCGCTGATCGAACGCTTCGCGGTCGATCCCGGTCAATTGCCGATCGTCTTGTGCCCGGGCGGCCAGTTGCTGCGCAATCCGAGCGAGCATGAACTCGCCCGCTGCATCGGGCTGGTGGGGCCGATCGATCCCGACCGTGTCTATGATGTGGCCGTTGTCGGCGCAGGCCCGGGTGGTCTCGCCACCGCGGTCTATGCGGCATCCGAGGGGCTCTCGGTGCTGGTGTTCGACTGCCGTTCATTCGGCGGCCAGGCCGGCGCCTCCTCCCGGATTGAAAACTATCTGGGCTTTCCGACCGCGATCAGCGGCATGGCCCTGATGGCGCGCGCCTACGCCCAGGCACAGAAGTTCGGGGTCGAGACCGCTATCCCGGACGAAGTGACCGGCCTTGAGGTCCCAATCGATCCCTGCCACAGCCATTTTGTGCTGACGCTGTCCAATCAGGAACGGGCGAGCTGCCGCTCGGTCGTCATCGCCAGCGGCGTCCGCTACCGGCGGCTCCAGGTCGCGAACCTCGACGTTTATGAGGGCGCAAGCGTGCATTATTGGGCATCGCCTCTGGAAGCCAAACTATGCGCCGGCCAGGAGGTCGCCCTGGTGGGAGGCGGCAATTCGGCCGGACAAGCGGTCGTCTATCTGGCCAATAAGGCCGCCAAGGTTTGGCTCATCATACGTGGGCCGGACCTCGAAAAGAGCATGTCGCGCTACCTCATTGATCGCATTGCCGGTCTCCCCAATGTGGAGATCGTATCGGACGCGCAGGTCACGAGGCTCGAAGGCCACGACGGCATGTTGGAAGCGATCCGCTGGCGGCAAGGCGCGTCGGAGGTGCGGCGGCCGATTCGCCACCTGTTCCTCTTCATCGGAGCGGAGCCGAACGCGGATTGGCTCTCCGGCTCGGGCGTCGCCCTAGACCGCAAGGGATTCGTGCTGACCGGAACCGACGCCGGCGCCGGTCGCCGTCTGCTCGAAACCAGCCGCCCGGGCGTTTTCGCCATCGGGGACGTTCGTGCCGGTTCGGTCAAGCGGGTCGCCGCGGCAGTGGGCGAGGGGGCCCAGGTGGTGGCGACGCTGCACGATTTCTTGGCCACGACCGATCACGGTCCGACCGTCATGGCGAAACCTTGAGAGAGCGTCCGCTTAGAATGTCAGATCGCGCCCGGCCCCTGCTTGTCGAAAATGCCGAGGCATTTTTGCGCGTCGATCGGCATGTCGAGAACGAAGATCGGACGCCCCATGAAGGTGGTCCAGGGCTTTTCGGCGGCCGGCTGGAGGCCGGCAAAATTCCAGAATTGCCGCTCCTTCATGGCGATCTCGGTAACCTGGTTGTCGAGCACCCAACTGCGAAGCGACGACAGCCTGATTTGGTCCGGGGTCGCGAACATGCCGTCCGGGATCGTTTTTCTCATGGCTTTGTCTCCTCAGCACCTGATCTGCTGCGTACGCTTGATGAAAGCGTTATTGGTTCGGCGCGGACATCGATCCGTTGCCGGCGTGTCATGACCGAGCGTCGGTAATACCGGCTACCGCGCGGGCGGCGATTTGTCAGATCGGCTCGCGGCCCGATGACGGCTGCCAGCTTAGCACCCGATTGGTAAACAACACTGCCAAGGCGGCGTTGGGGTTTGCAGCGTTGGGGGTTGCGGCGTCGAGGTTGGACCGTCTCTGCGCCACGCTGCCGCTCGGCGGGACGGTGCGGTGCTGGTTTCGGGAACCCGCCATGTGCTATTGCTCCCGCGGGCTCAAAGCTGGCCCGCGTGCGCCTCGCTCTGCCGGCGCTTCTTAGGAGAATGGCATGCTCGACCGAAGCTTGATCGGCTCCATCGCGGCCGCGGCCGTGTTTTGCCTGGCTTCGGGCGGCGGCGCTCCGGCTCAGGACTTGTCGAAATTTCCGGACTGGTCCGGCCAGTGGAAGCGCACCAGCGGCATTCAATGGGACCCGACCAAGCCCCTTGGTCCCGCTCAAAAGCCCCCGCTGACGCCGGAGTATCAGGCCCGTTATGAAGCCAATCTGGCGGATCAGGCCGCCGGCGGACAGGGCGACGAGACCACCGGTCAATGCATCCCGCATGGCATGCCGCGGGTCATGACGGTGGTTTATCCGATGGAAATCATCATAATGCCGACGACCACATACATTTTGACCGACTACACCGTGCCGCGTCGCATCTTCACCGACGGCCGGGACTGGCCTGAGGACGTGGAACCCACGTTCAACGGCCTTTCGATCGGGAAATGGGTCGATGAGGACGCGAACGGCCGCTACACCACGCTCGAGGTCGAGACACGCGGGTTCAAAGGCCCCCGCACCTATGAGGCAAGCGGCATCCGTCTGCACGATGATGGCCAGACCATAATCAAGGAGCGCATCTATCTCGACAAGACCGACAAGACCACGCTCTACGATGAGATCACGACGATCGACAACGCGTTGACGCGCCCGTGGGCGATCACCAAGAAATACCGTCGCGAATCCAATCCGCACCTGGTCTGGCATTTCAATGATTGCTCCGAGAACAACCATCACGTCTTCATTGGTGACGACAGCTATTATATCAGCGGAGACGGCTTCCTGATGCCGGTCAAAAAGGGACAGAAGCCGCCGGATTTGCGCTACTTCAAGTCGTCCGGGAAATAACGGCCGGCGTTGCTGATCAGGTTGTGCCAAAACGCTGGGCGCTTGCCGGATCGCCGGGAGTGTCGCCATTCACGGCGTCGGCGAACTTACGCATCAGCCTTATCAGTTCCTCGACATCGCGCTTATCCCACGTCGCGAAAATCGCGCGGCCTATCCGTTCGCGTGCCGTATCCACGGCATCGGTCATGGCCTTGCCCTTCGGCGTCACAATGGCCTCCCGGACGCGGCGATCGGCGGCACCGGCCTGGCGCCCGACGAGACCGAGGCTCTCCAACTTTGCGACCTGCCGGCTGACCGTCGTGTAGTCGCGCCCGACCCGGTCGGCGAGATCGACGACCCCGATCGGGCCGAGCCGCTCGATGCCGACAAGCAGCGGAAACAAGGCGCGATCAAGCGATATGCCGGCTTCCCGAACCATCATCTCGTCACGCTGAGGGCGGTTCATGACGCTGACGATGTCGATCAGCGCCCCGTGCAGGATCCTGATCTGCTCTGACATATGTGTATTTTGCACTCTTTTCCTTGACGGCATGCCGCTCTCCTATTATGTGCATATTACACATATTGAGGGCGCCGATGACAGAAGATTTTACGGCCGACGTTTTGATTTGTGGCGCAGGCGCGGCCGGCCTCACGCTCGCAATCGACCTCGCACGGCAGGGAATATCCTTCCGCCTGATCGAGAAGATGCACGGTCCTTTCCGTGGTTCGCGTGGCAAAGGCATCCAGCCGCGAACGCAAGAAATCTTCGAGGACCTGGGCATCATCGACCGGATCGTCGCGGTCGGTGGTCTCTATCCGCCGCAGCGGGAATATCACGACGACGGCAGCTTCACTGAGTCCGATGTTGTGGAACACGAGGCCCCGACCCCCGCCGAGCCCTATCACATCCCGCTACTGGTGCCGCAGTTCCTGACCGAAGCCGTGATGCGCGAGCGGCTCATCGAACTCGGGCGCCGGCCGGAGTTCGGACACGAACTGGTCGGATTGGAGCAGGACGAGGATGGCGTGACGGTTCGTCTTGTCGGAAAGGCCGGCGAAGAGGTCATTCGCGTGCGCTATCTCGTCGGCGCCGATGGCGGTCGCAGCTTCGTCCGCCACGCGCTCGACATCGGCTTTCCAGGCAAGACGCTCGGCGTTCGCGCCGTCGTCGCCGACGTCATCGTGACAGGCCTGGGACGCGATGCATGGCATCGCTTCAACGAGGGTTCGATGGACAGACAGATATCGCTATGCCCGCTCGCCGGAACCGAGATGTTCCAGCTGCAGGCACCGATCCCACTTGAAGGCGACGTCGACCTCTCCGCCAAGGGTCTCACCACAATGGTGGCGGAACGCACCGGCCGGAATGACATTCTTATCCAGTCGGTGTTTTGGGCATCGGCGTTCAACATGAACGCGCGGCTGGCCGACCGCTACCGGGGCGGCCGCGTGTTCCTGGCGGGCGATGCCGCGCACATTCATCCGCCAACGGGCGGCCAGGGTCTCAATACCGGCGTCCAGGACGCCTATAATCTCGGATGGAAATTGGCGGCGGTTGTCGCCGGCGCTCCCGATGTATTGCTCGACAGCTATGAGGAGGAACGCCGGCCGATCGCGGCGGGCATGCTCGGCCTTGCCACAAAATTGCTCGAGGCCGCGAAGCGGGGCGAGATGCGGCGCGGCCGCGAGGTTCATCAGCTCGACCTTGGTTATCCCGAGTCCTCGCTCGCGTTGGAGAAGCCCTTACGCGTCCGCGGCCTTCTGGCGGGCGATCGCGCGCCCGATGCGCCGATCCGTGGTGCCGCCGGCCAGTCGACGCGTCTGTTCGAGTTGTTCAAGGGTGCGCACTGGACGCTGTTGGGCTATGGGGTCGAGCGCGATGTCATGCTGCCGCGTCTGGGGCTAAGCATCCATACACTCGGTCCGCGCGGCGATATTGTTGATGAGGGCGACCACCTCCACGACGCCTACACTTTGGCATCCGGTGATTGGGTGCTCGTGCGTCCAGATGGCTATGTCGGGGCGATCGTCTCTTCCGGTGAGACAGGTGGGCTAGAGACATACCTTGGGAACGTTGGTCTTGAGCGAGGCCGAATTTAGCAAAGCGCTGCGATCCGGCCTCTCTTGCCAGCATGGCCCCTATTCCAGCCCTTCCAACTCCGCGATCATCCGCTCGATGACGCTGAGGCCGCCCTGCCAGAACGCCGGATCGCGGGCGTCGAGGCCGAACGGTTTCAGCAGTTCGGAATGATGCTTGGTGCCGCCCGCCGCCAGCATGGCGAGATAACGCTCGGCGAAGCCCTCGTGGGCTCTCTCGTAAACCGCGTAGAGCGAGTTCACCAGGCAATCGCCGAACGCGTAGGCGTAGACGTAGAACGGCGCGTGGATGAAGTGACCGATATAGGTCCAGAAGGTTTCGTAACCAGGCTTGATCTCGATCGCGGGTCCGAGGCTCTCGCGTTGTACGTCGAGCCAGATTTCGCCAAGCCGCTCCGCCGTCAGTTCGCCACCGCGGCGCTCGCCATGGACCGCGCGTTCGAAAGTGTAGAACGCGATCTGGCGCACCACCGTGTTGATCATGTCCTCGACCTTGCCGGCCAGCATCGCCTTGCGGGCCTTGGCGTCGGTGGTGCGGTCGAGAAGGCGCCGGAACGTCAGCATTTCGCCGAACACGCTCGCGGTCTCCGCAAGGGTCAGCGGGGTCGGTGCCATCAGGGCGCCGTTCGGCCCCGCCAGCACCTGGTGGACGCCGTGCCCGAGTTCGTGGGCGAGCGTCATGACGTCGCGCGGCTTGCCCTGGTAATTGAGCAGGATGAACGGGTGCGATGATGGCACGGTCGGATGCGCGAACGCGCCCGGCGCCTTGCCGGGACGCACCGGCGCGTCGATCCAGCGGTCGGAAAAGAAGCGCGCCGCGATCGACGCCATTTCGGGCGAGAACGCCCCATAGGCCGACAGCACCGTGTCCTTCGCCTCCAGCCACGGAATGGCGCGCGTCGGCACGTCGGGCAGCGGCGCGTTGCGATCCCAATAGACGAGCCGCTTCTTGCCGAACCACCGCGCCTTGAGGGCGTAATAGCGGTGCGACAGCCGCGGATAGGCCTCGCGCACCGCGCGCACCAGTGCCTCCACCACCTCGGGCTCGACCCTGTTCGCGAGGTGTCGCGCGTCGGCGATGTCGGCAAAGCCGCGCCAGCGGTCGGAAATCTCCTTGTCCTTGGCGAGCGTATTGGTGATCAGTGTGAACGTGCGCAAGTGCTGGGAGAACGTCCGCCCCAGCGCCTCGGCCGCCGCCTGGCGGGTTTTGCCGTTGCGGTCCTGGAGCAGGTTGAGGGTCGGCTCGATGGCGAGTGTCTTGGCGCCGACCTTGAAACGCAGGCTCGCCACGGTGTCGTCGAACAGCCGGTTCCAGGCGGCCTGTCCGGTGACGGATTTCTCGTGGAACAGTTGTTCGACACGATCCTCGAGCTGGTAGGGCTTTTCCTTGCGGACATCCTCGATCCAGGGCCGGTAATGGCCGAGCGCCGGGTCCGCCATGGCGCGCTCCAGCACGGCGTCGTCGATCTTGTTGAGCTCAAGCGAAAAGAACAGCAGATGGGACGATGACGTCGTGATGCGTTCCTGCACGTCGCCGAAGAATTTCGCCCGTGCCGGATCGGCGGTGTTGCCGCTGTAGAGAAGCTGCGCATAGGACGCGACGCGGCCGATTAGATCGTCGATCAATTCGAGCGACTTGACGGCCGCCGCCAGCGACTTGCCGCCGTCCGGGCCGGCTGCGAGCGCCGCGAGCTTGCCCTTGTATTGGTCCTCGAACGCCAGGCACAGCGCGTCCGCACGCGCGAGATCGTCCTTGATCTGCGGCGAATCGATGCCCGGATAGAGATCGGACAAATCCCATTCAGGCAGCGCCCCGGTCTTTGCGGGCGCCCTGTTCGGCGTCTGCTTAAATGACGGCGACTTCCTCGCGGAAGGCGGCTTCTTGCGTTTGGCGGCGGTACGTACGGTTCGGGTCAGCATGCCGGAGACGCGCTCTCAAGAAGATTTAACCTCTGCTTAAACTAGATAGAGGTTGAGGCAAAGGAATGACAGAGCGCGTCCGCGCAAAGCTCATCCCGCGACACGTTCAAAAGAAATTTAGAACGGCAATATCCACCCGGAGGCCGCGGATCACGGCGTCTCGACCGTTGGCTGCAGCAAATTCGTTTCCACGCGGCGCAGCGGGTGTCGGCGCCGGTTTGTGGCGCGGCGGCTCGGGCAACGATCCGCTTTATCTTGCAACCCGGGGCGCCGAGGCACATTTGCAGGCACGGTCGCGACACTTCGGTCCTGACCATGATCCGGCAAAAAGGTCAACGGCACCCATGTCGAATGATACGCAACGCTCCCAAATCTTCCTTCACTTGGAGCCGGCGGAGATCGAGCGGATCCGTCGATTTGGCGCGGTCCGCACCTATGAGGCCGGCGAGACGTTATTCAAAGTCGGCCAAGCCGGTTTCGGTGTTTTCGTCATTCTCGCCGGGAAAGTCGACCTGATCCGGCACCTCGACACCGGCGCGCTCAAGACCTTCCTGACCCAGGGCCCCGGCGCGATCGTGGCGGAAATGGCAAACCTGGTAGGCCGGCCGGCCTTGGTGGACGGCCGCGCACAGGAGCCGGTGGAAGCGCTTCTGATCCCGCCAGACCAGTTCCGGGCGCTCCTCGTGGCCGAAACGGACCTCGGGGACAGGATCCTGCATGCCCTTATGCTGCGTCGTGCCAGCATGATCGAGTTGGGGACGGGCGGGCCTGTGATCGTCGGAAGCGCCGGCAACGGCGACGTGCTCCGGCTTGAAGGCTTTCTTACGCGCAACAGCCATCCGCACCAACGGCTGGACCCCGATACCGATGCGGTTGCGAAGGAATTGATCAAGCGCTTCCATGTCGACCCGGGCGAATTGCCGATCGTCATGTGTCCGAGCGGACAGCTTTTGCGCAATCCCAGCGAAAACGAACTCGCCCGCTGCTTAGGGCTCGTTGGGCCAATCGATCCGACCCGAATCTATGACGTGGCGATTGTCGGTGCCGGGCCGTCAGGGCTCGCCGCCGCGGTCTACGCGGCCTCGGAAGGGCTATCGGTCCTGACGTTCGATGGCCGCGCATTTGGGGGCCAGGCCGGTACCTCATCACGAATCGAGAACTATCTCGGGTTTCCGGCTGCGATCAGCGGCATGGCCCTGATGGCGCGCGCCTACACGCAGGCGCACAAGTTTGGGGTCGAGACCGCAATTCCCAGTGCGGTAAATGGCCTTGAGGCTGCGAGTGATCAGGACCACGGGCGATTCGTCCTGAAACTGTCCAATCAGGAAACTGCCACCGCCCGTGCCATCGTCATTGCGAGCGGAGTGCGGTACCGCCGCCTGAAAGTCGCGAACTTGGAGGCTTTCGAGAGTTCGAGCGTGCATTATTGGGCATCGCCTCTGGAGGGCAAGCTGTGCGAAGGCCAGGAGGTCGCCCTGGTGGGCGCCGGCAATTCGGCCGGCCAGGCGGTGGTTTATCTTGCCGGCAAGGCCGCCAAGGTTTGGCTCCTGGTGCGCGGTGATGGCCTCGAGGCGAGCATGTCGCGTTACCTGATCGACCGCATCGCCCGTCTCGCCAACGTCGAGGTGGTCACGAAGGCGGAGGTCAGTGGCTTGGAAGGGCACCATGGTGCCCTCGAGGTCGTCCGCTGGCGTCAAGCCGCTTCGGGGGCGGAGGTCCGACGGCCGATTCGCCACCTGTTCCTTTTCATCGGAGCCGAACCCAACGCGGATTGGCTGTCCGGTTCCGGCGTCATGCTCGATGCCAAGGGATTCGTGCTGACCGGAGGCGACATAGCCGTCGGCCACCGGCCACTGGAAACCAGTCGTCGCGGCGTCTTCGCGATCGGGGACGTGCGCTCCGGCTCCGTCAAGCGGGTCGCCGCCGCGGTCGGCGAGGGTGCACAGGTGGTGGCAACGCTGCATGACTTTTTGGCCGCGAACCACCAGGAGCAGCCGGTCTCGGAGACACCGTAACGAGGCCGAGCGCCCAATTTGCCCCTGAGCGCCAACCCGGATCGCGTCCAAGCATTTTTACGCCATTGAAATTGCAGGCTATTTCGAACGCCCGCTTTTAATAGGCCATTAAGGCTGATCGGACACAGTGGCTCGAATTGAGACAAACTCCTCGGCTCGCCGCAGCGTTCGCGGCCACCCGTAACGTCACCCGCATCACCACGCCTGCGATTGCGTGCCAGTTCGTCAGTTCGGAGTCATCATGGCTGAGCGTGTCCTGATCGTCGATGACGACCCCGTGCAGCGCAGGCTTCTGGAAAACATGGCCGCCAAGGCGGGATACGAACCCGTGACCGTCGACGGCGGCGAGGCGGCCGTCGCCATGATGGTTGCCGCCGATGCGACCTCGATCGATTGCGTCGTGCTCGACCTCGTCATGCCGGACCTCGATGGCCTCGGCGTGCTTGGCAAGATGCGGGAGGCCGGGCTCGCGATCCCGGTCATCGTGCAGACCGCCCATGGCGGCATCGACAACGTGGTCACGGCGATGCGGGCCGGCGCGGTCGACTTCGTGGTCAAGCCGGTGGGCGCCGAGCGCCTGACCGTTTCCCTGCGCAATGCCCTTGCGGCGCGCGCGCTCGCGGGCGAGATCGCCCGCCTCAAGCGTAGCCGCAGCGGCACCTTGACGTTTCGCGACATCATCACCCGCAGCCCCCGGATGCAGGCGGTGCTGCACGCCGCCGAAAAAACCGTCAATTCCGCGATTCCAGTGCTGATCGAAGGCGAATCGGGGGTCGGCAAGGAGCTGATCGCCCGGGCCATCCACGGTTCCGGCGACCGGCAGGCCAAGCCTTTCGTGGCGGTGAATTGCGGCGCGATGCCGGAAAACCTGGTGGAATCGATCCTGTTTGGCCATGAAAAAGGGGCCTTCACGGGTGCCGCGGAGCGCCACGACGGGAAATTCCTCGAGGCCTCGGGCGGCACGCTGTTTCTCGACGAGGTCGGCGAATTGCCGCCACCGGCCCAGGTCAA
The DNA here is from genome assembly GCA_963747835.1 of uncultured Alphaproteobacteria bacterium. Taxonomy (GTDB): domain Bacteria; phylum Pseudomonadota; class Alphaproteobacteria; order Rhizobiales; family Xanthobacteraceae; genus JAJPKK01. The sequence continues at coordinate 1,904,600 of CAVVGO010000006.1, read as the reverse complement.
GCTGCTGCGCGCGATCCAGGAGGGCGAAGTCGAACCGGTGGGTGGCAAAAAACCCATCAAGGTCAATGCCCGGATCATTTCAGCTACCAACCGAAACCTGATGACCGACGTCACCTCCGGTCGTTTTCGCGAGGACCTGTTCTACCGCTTGCACGTGTTTCCGATCGCCGTGCCGCCGTTGCGCGAGCGCGCCGAGGATATCCCGGAACTCACCCGCCATTTCCTGGTCCAATTCGCTGCCGAGGAGGGCAAGCGGATCCGTTCGCTTGCCGCCGACACCTTGCGGATGCTTACAGCCCACCGCTGGCCCGGAAATGTCCGACAGTTGGAAAACGCGATCTTTCGCGCCGTGGTGCTCGCGGACGGAGAGGAAATCACGGCCGCGGAGTTTCCTCAGATCGCGGCCCCGATCGGTGATCCCTCCGCGCCCGGACCAACGATCGCCGCGCCGCCGCCGCCGGCCGCGTGGACTGCAGCCGATCCCGGCGCCGTTGGGACCGCCGGACCGATCGGGGAGGCACCGCTCTTGCTCGATCGCCACGCCGACCATCCCCTGATACCAGCTACCGTGGCGGACACCGACAGCATGCTGAATCTGCTCGATGCCGGTGGCGACGTGCGCCCCTTGGAGGAGATCGAAGCAGAGGTTATCCGATTCGCGCTGGCGCATTATCGCGGGCAGATGTCGCAGGCGGCACGCCGGCTGCGGATTGGGCGATCCACGCTTTACCGCAAACTGGACGGTCTCGGGCTTGCCATGGCAGAAGAAGAGGCCGGACCGTGAGTTGCGTTGCGGTGACACTCGCAACAAAATTTGTCGATCCGGCAAGAAAACCCGTGCGGGCATCGTCATGGATGGATACATTCCGGCATACTCGCCGGCTTGTCTGAGCCGGCGATGCCCTCAGGGCGTGTTGCGGCGACCGAGTTTGAATGCACCCTGTGCGAATGAGGACGTTTGAAATGCGCAGATCTCGCCTCGAACTCTGGCTTGCCACGACCGCCATTATACTGGTTGTCGGCGGATCGAACCTTCCGGTCCATGCGGCTTCCCCCAAGGACGCCGAGATTTCCGCCAAGGTGCCGATGCCGGAGCCGGCCAACCTCCCGCCGCCGACCGCCGCCGATATCGGCCCGCCCGCCGCCGCCGAGTCGCCGACCGGCGCAATCCCGACCGCCACCGCGACGCCCGCCGGAACTAGGCCCGCCGCTGCCACACCTGCCGCGGCCCCGGCTGCGTTGCCCACCGCCGCGGCGCCTGCCGCGGCCCCGGAGGCTGCACCGGCCACGGCTGCCGTGCCCGCCACCGCGGCGCCGGCCGTTGTCGAGTTGACGGTGGACCAGGGGATCGCGGACAAAATCCACGAGCTGTTTGGCGGCAAGTCCGACCGGCTGATTGACCGCAAATACAAAGCGGCCGTCGAATCCTTCTATGCGGCACGCAATTACGCGCCGATCTGGTCCAGCGATAGCGCTGAAAGCGCCCGCGCCAAGGACGCCGCCAAGTTTCTTGCCGGCGTCGATGCGGACGGTCTCGATCCGGCCGATTATCCGATCCCGAGCTTCACCAACACCGATCCCGGTGCCTTGGCGGAAGCCGAGCTCAAGTTCACCGCGACGGTGCTGACATATGCGCGACACGCCCAAATCGGCCGCGTGCATTATTCGCGGGTGAGCGCCGATATCGTTTACGATCTGGTAGCACCCGAGCCTGCCGCGGTACTGGGTGGCCTCGCCGACACCAAAAACGTGGCCGAGGTGCTCGATGGCTTCAATCCGCCGCACGCCGGCTACAAAGCCCTCAAGGTGAAACTCGCCGAGTCGCGTGGCCGCACCGGCGAAAGCGGCGGGGTCCGGATCGCGGCTGGCCAGGGATTGAAGGTCGGGATGCAGGACCCTCGCGTTCCGGTATTGCGTGAACGGCTGGGCGTGACCGCCGAGGACAATATCATCTACGACAAGCCGCTCGCCGAGGCGGTGAAGAAATTCCAACGCCAGCGCGACTTGCCCGAGTCCGGCAGCCTCAACAACGCGACCGTCGAGGCGCTCAACGGTCCTCGGCGGGATCGCGATGCCGATATCATCATCGCCAACATGGAGCGGTGGCGTTGGGTGCCACGCGACCTCGGCAAAGCCCACGTGATCGTGAACATCCCGGACTACACCCTGAAGGTGATGGATCACGGCGCCATGGTGTGGACCACCCGGATCGTTACCGGCCAGCCCGGCGAGAAGGCAACGCCGCTGCTCAGCGAGACGATGAAATACATCACCGTCAACCCGACCTGGAACGTGCCGCCCTCGATCATCAATAACGAATATCTGCCGGCGCTTGCGAATGATCCGACCGTGCTTGACCGCATGGGCCTGAAGCTCGAGCGCAATCGCGACGGGTCGGTGCACATCTACCAGCCGCCCGGCGACGGCAATGCGTTGGGCCGGATCCGCTTTAATTTCCCCAACAAATTCCTGGTCTACCAGCACGATACGCCGGACAAATATCTGTTCGCGAAGGACAAGCGCGCCTTCAGCCATGGCTGTATGCGGGTCCAATTCCCCGACAAATATGCCGAAGTGCTGCTCAACATCGCCAATCCGAAGGACGGCTATACGGCCGACAAGATCCGCCGGATGTACGGCAGCGGCGAACGCGACATCCAGCTCAATACGCCGATCCCGGTCCACCTGACCTATCAGACCGCCTTTGTGGACGATGCCGGGCACTTGGCGATTCGCGAGGACATCTATGGCCGCGACAGCCGCCTGCTGGCGGCCCTGAAAGGCGAAGATCGGCGCATGGCGGACGCGCCGGTGGAGCGTCGCGAGGCCAGCAACGCGCCCAGGCGTCAGGCCGCCCAGATGCCGGCGCAACGGGCCCCGACATCTTTCTTTGGGCTTTTCTTCCGCTGACGGCGCGATTCCGCTCGGTTTGGTTAGGCAATTCGCGCGGTTCCGGTAAAGGTTTCCACTGGCTTGTTTTTTGGCCGGCCCAGGCTTCCCGGGCCGGCTTTTTTTTGCCATACTCGGCCGGTAGGGGTTGTGATCTTGGGGGGACGGGGTGGCGCTGGTAATCTCGCCTTAACCGATCCCAGTAAAATTGTAACTGTTCTCGGCCGTCGCGTGTGAATCGCGGCGGGGTCGGTCAACGTCGTTGACCGTTGGGACCGAGAACACGTTGGGGACGTGGGATCGCCAGTGCAAGTCAGCTTTGCGCGCCAGCTATTGACCGCAGCTCGATTGTCGCGTGCCGGCCGGTGTGCCGTGCTGACCGCGATCCTCGTGGCGTTCGGCAGCCGAGGTCTCCAGACCGCGGTCGCCAATGGCGATACCCGAACCATCACGATGCATCACATCCACACCGATGAAGACATCACCATCACGTACAAGCGCGACGGTCGTTACGACGAGGAAGCGCTGAAGAAGCTCGACTGGTTCGTCCGCGACTGGCGTCGCGAAGAATCAACCCACATGTCCCCGCAATTGTATGACCTGGTCTGGGAGGTCGCCCGCGAAATCGGGGGCGACCAGCCGATCCACGTCGTGTGCGGCTATCGTTCGCCGTCGACCAACGCGATGTTGCGCCACCGCAGCAGCGGGGTGGCGCAGTTCAGCCAGCACATGCTCGGCAAGGCGATGGATTTCTACATCCCGGGAGCATCGCTGGAACAAATGCGCATTATCGGGTTGCGGCTGCAGCGTGGCGGCGTCGGCTACTACCCGACCTCGGGATCGCCGTTCGTGCATCTCGACGTCGGGCCGGTGCGCTACTGGCCGCGCATGACCCACGAGCAGCTCGCCCACGTGTTCCCGGACGGCCGTACCGTCCACATCCCGTCCGACGGCCATCCGCTCGCGGGCTATGCGCAGGCGCTTGCCGAAATCGAGAAGCGCGGCTCCTCGGTCCCGAACCAGGCGTCGCTTGATTCCGCTCATGCGGCCGGTGTCGATACCTCGATCGTCCACAAGAAGGGCTTGCTCGCATCCTTGTTCAGCAGGGACGAGGAGGAGGAGCCCGAAGCCGCCCCGGCTCCCGCGGCGGTTCCGGCGCCGCGCCGTGGCAACACCTACGCGCTCGCTTCTCTGGAATCCAAGCCCTACCTGGACGCCAAGAACCTGGAGCCCAAGACTGAACCGGTTCGCGCCGCGGTGCCGACCATTCCGGTTCCGGCCGCGCGCCCGTCGCGCGCACCGGCGGCGATCGAGGCCGCCATCGTTGCGCCGGCGCCGGTCGCCGGCGGCAATATTGCGCCGTCCGGCGCGCCGCCATCCGGCACGCTCTCATTCGCCGCGCCCAGCCGTGACGACTGGACTTTCGCCGGCGCCTCCGAGCCGCCGCGGCCGCCGGCCCCGATCAAGAGCGCGGTGCCATCGCCGAGCGCCGATCCGGACACCACCGCCGGGACCGTATCATGGCCGGTGCGCACGGCGGACAATGATCATGTTCCGCTCGACATGGTGCTCGCCTACGCATCCCAGCCGCAGCGTGGCGAACGCGACGCAGGCCCGGCGATACGGCCCGAGCCGATCGCAGCCGCCGCGCCGCCCAAGACCGCGACGCTGCGCGGCGATACGGTCGCGAGCCTCAACCCGCTTGCCGGCATCGCGCCCGTGGCCGTTGCGCCTGTCCCCAACGTCACCACGGTCCCGAAGAAAAATGTCGTTCGTTCCGCGGCCATCGATCCGGTCCAGCGTGCCGAGGCGATCCAGCGCGCCAAGCCGATCGTCGCTGTGGCGAATGCCGGCATGCGCTATGACGATCCGTGGCTGCGCGCCATGATCCTCGCCCCGAGCCTGTCGAGTTCGATGACGTCGACGCTCTATGGCGAGCCCGATCTCGCGGAATTGCGGGCCCTAATGAACAAGCCGACCTCATCCATCATGATGTCGTTCAGCGAAGAACCCTACCCGGGGATTGCCGCCAACCGTTTCAGCGGCGAGGCCGTGGTCTTTCTCGCCACCACCTCGTTCCAGCGCCGGACCGCGTCGCTGCGCTGATGTAGGCATCCGGCACGATCGCGCCGGCCTCGCGCATTCCAATCCGCACCGTCTGTGACCCAACATCGTCAAGACCGGGCTTGTCCCGGTCATCCACGTCTTTGAATGGGCGCGGCCTTTCAGACGTGGATGCGGCGACAAGCGCGGGCATGACGAGTCAGAAATATTGCGGGTTGGTACAGCCCGCAGGTGCTCCGCACTCGCAGTCCGTTTTGGCAAGCTTCGTAGCCCGCCTGCGCGGGCGGTCAGGTCCGTGAGCCGCCGATATCAGATCATGCCGAGGGCGTGCAGGTAGGTTTCCAGGATCGCTTCCTGTTCGGCGCGCTCGTCTTTGTCCTGCTTGCGCAGGCGCAACACGGCGCGCAGCGCTTTGACGTCGAAGCCGTTGCCCTTGGCTTCGGCAAAGACGTCGCGAATATCGTCGGCGATCGCCTTCTTTTCTTCTTCAAGCCGCTCGATGCGCTCGATGATGGCCTTGAGCTGATCTGATGCGAAGCGCGTGGACGGACTGTCCTTGGTTTCCTTAGCGGCTGAAGCGGCGGTGGCGGCGGGCATCAAACACTCCTCGCATGAACGCAGCGGACTGCGGCGCGCAGGACGTTGCGCAAGCCGCCGCGGTTACGCAAGGCAGATGCGACCAACCATACCCGTCATCCACAGCAGCTTGGCGCCACGTCCTTCGGGGGAACCCGCGTCAGTGCTTTGGGGCGGCCTTGTCGAAAGCGGCCTTCTGATCGGCGCTCGCTTCGCGCTGAAATTTCGCCCGCCACTCGTCATATGGCATGCCATAGACTGCCTCGCGGCTCATATCCTTGGTCATTTCAAGCCCCTTGGCGTCGGCCGCCTCCTTCATCCAGTTGGACAGGCAGTTGCGGCAGAAGCCGGCGAGGTTCATCAGGTCGATGTTCTGTACGTCGGTGCGCTCGCGAAGGTGCTCGACCAGACGCCGGAACACGGCGGCCTCGAGTTCGGTTCGGGTCTTGTCCTCGATGCTCATCAGGATCGGTCCTCCAATGGTGTGAACATAAGGTCGATCGGGGCGCTGTCGACCCCCTGACGATCCTCTCTCGGTCACCGCCGCGATTCCCCGCCGCAATTCCCGACCTCGATTTCCCGGCCTCGATTCCCCTTGCCATCTTCCGCTATCCGTCGGGATACTGAGGGCTGCCGGCCGGTCGATGTCGGGCCGCGGAACCTGCCGGATGCAAGCGCCATAAATGAACCGTTCGCTGAGCGCCGGGCGCGATTTCCTCAATGAGCTGTTTCGCGTGGCTGTGGCGGCGGCTCATCCGGCGAATTGTCTCGTCCCGCATCTTCCACCTCCGCCGCCCGCCGGCCGCCTGATCCTGTTCGCGGCCGGAAAAGCGGCGGGTTCCATGACCGAGACCGCCGAGGGGCATTATCTCGACGACGCCGAAAATGTCGCCGCAACGCCTTACCGGACTGGCGGTGACGCGCCGCGGCTATGGCCGCCCGACCCGGATCGTAAAACTGCGGGAAGCCGGCCATCCGGTGCCTGATGCCGACAGCCTCGCAGCGGCGGAAGCAACCCTCGCGCTTGCGGCAGACGCCAGGGCCGACGACCTCGTCTTGGTTCTGCTGTCGGGCGGAGCTTCGGCCAACTGGATCGCGCCGGCGGCGGGTCTGACGCTCGCGGAAAAACAGGCCGTCAACCGCGCGCTCCTCAAATCAGGCGCTGCGATCGGCGAGATCAACGCGGTGCGCAAGCACCTCTCGCGCATCAAAGGTGGACGGCTGGCGCGGTGTGCCCACCCGGCCCGGGTCGTGACGCTGGCGATCTCCGACGTACCCGGCGACGATCCTGCGGTGATCGGATCGGGACCGACCGTGCCGGATCCGACCACGCTCGCCGATGCCCGCGCCGTGGTGGCCCGGTTCGGGCTCGACGTCCCGGTGCCGGTTCGGGAAGCGCTGTCAAATCCGGCGAACGAATCTCCCAAGCCGGGCGACCCGATCTTCGAAGGCACCGTCTTCCGCCTCGTTGGCCGCCCGGCCAATTCGTTTCGCGCCGCCGCGGCGGCGGTTCGCGCCGCCGGCTATGAATGCGTTTTCCTGGGCGACCAGATCGAGGGCGAGGCGCGCGCCGTGGCACAGGCCCACGCCCGCCTCGCCCGCGAATTGCAAGCGGAGGGACGCCGCGCCGTCATGCTGTCAGGCGGGGAACTGACCGTGACGCTCGTGGGGGAGGGCCGCGGCGGCCCCAACCAGGAATACGCCCTCGCACTCGCTATGGCACTCGAAGGCGCGCCCGGCATCGCGGCGGTCGCGGGCGACACCGACGGCACCGATGGCGGCGCCGGCAGCCCCGATGACCCGGCCGGTGCCTTCATCGATGCCACCACGCTTGCGCGTGCGCGCGCGCTCGGCCTCGATCCCGCCGCGTTTCTTGCGGAAAACAATTCCACCGCCTTCTTCGAAGCCCTCGGCGATCTCCTGCAACCCGGTCCGACCTACACCAATGTCAATGATTTCCGTGCCATACTCATTGACATGCCCTGACACCGCCGATACCGCGAAGCTTCGATGAGGCACACCATCACGATTGCGAACCGGTCTGCTGCGGCCGCTTCCCAGCTCGGCACGATCGCGCACAACTCGACGCAATGGCGCTTCACGCCAGCACCACCGCAGCGGCGGCACTCATGACGGCTCTGGTGACGGGCTTGGTGACGGCTTTGGCGGCGGCGCCGGCCGTGGCCGACTTTCGCATCTGCAATCTCACCAAAAGCCGCGTCGGGATCGCGCTTGGCTACAAGGACCCTGAGGGCTGGGCCACCGAGGGCTGGTGGAACCTGCCCACCGGCAATTGCGAGACGCTGTTGCGAGGGTCACTGGCGGCGCGGTTCTACTACATTTACGCGATCGACTATGATCGCGGCGGCGAATGGTCGGGGCCCGCCTTCATGTGCACGCGCGACAAGGAGTTCACCATCCGGGGTACCGGCGATTGCCTTGCCCGCGGATTCGACCGCACCGGCTTCTTCGAGGTCGATACCGGCGAACAGCAGACCTGGACGGTGCAGCTCACCGAGACCGGCGAGACGGCGCAGCGGCCGATTGCGCCCGGCCAACCGGCCGGCCCGGCCCCGAGTACGCGGCCCACGGCGCCGCCGCTGCCCGGGAACGCCCCGCGATGAGGCGTCAGCGCCGCACCAAGATCGTCGCCACACTCGGCCCGGCGTCATCCGATCGCGCCGTCATCGCGGCCCTGTTCCGCGCCGGCGCCGACGTGTTCCGCATCAACATGAGCCACACCACGCATGATCGGATGCGCGAACTCGTGCGCACGATCCGCGACATCGAACAGGAGTTCGGCCGGCCGATCGGCATTCTGGTCGACCTGCAAGGCCCCAAGCTGCGGGTTGGGGCGTTCAAGGATGACGCCGTTCAACTCGTCGCCGGGGCCGAATTTGTCCTGGACTCCGATCCTGCGCCCGGCGACGTGACACGCGTCTATCTGCCCCATCCGGAAATCCTGTCCGGCCTCAAGCCCGGCCACGCGCTGCTGCTCGATGACGGCAAGATCAGGCTCGTGACGGTCGAGACGTCGCCGCAGCGCGTCGTCACCCGGGTCGAGGTTGGCGGCAGGCTCTCGGCCCGCAAGGGCGTCAGCGTGCCGGACACGGTGCTGGGATTTTCCGCGCTGACCGGCAAGGACCATTCCGATCTCGAGGCTGCGCTCGATGCGTCGGTCGACTGGATCGCGCTGTCCTTCGTGCAGCGTCCCGAAGACGTCGCCGAGGCCAAGAAGATCGCCCGCGGACGCGCCGCCATCATGGCCAAGATGGAAAAGCCCCAGGCGCTGGAGCGCCTTGACGATATCCTCGAAGCGGCCGACGCCCTGATGGTGGCGCGCGGCGATCTTGGCGTCGAAATGCCGGTCGAGAAGGTCCCGGTGCTGCAGAAGCGGATGACCCGGTTGGCGCGGCGCGCCGGCAAGCCGGTCGTGGTGGCGACCCAGATGCTGGAATCGATGATTTCGAGCCCGGTTCCCACCAGGGCCGAAGTGTCCGACGTGGCGACCGCGATCTACGAAGGCGCCGATGCCGTGATGCTGTCGGCGGAATCGGCCGCCGGGAAATATCCGGTCGAAGCGGTGGCCACTATGAATCGCATCGCCATCGAGGTCGAAAGCGATTCGAACTTCCGCACCATCATCCATGCGCAGCGCGCCGATCCCGAGGCGACCGGCGCCGATGCCATCGCGGCGGCGGCACGCCAGATCGCCGAAACCCTGGACCTCAGCGCCGTGGTGTGCTGGACCGCATCCGGCGCAACCGCGCTGCGGGTTGCCCGCGAACGGCCGCAGCCGCCGATCGTGTCGATCTCCCCGAACATCGCGTCGGGCCGCCGGCTCGCGCTGGTGTGGGGCGTGCACAGCGTGATCGACGACGATGCCCATGACCAGGACGACTTGGTCGACCGGGCCTGCCGCATTGCCTTCAAGGAGGGGTTCGCGAGGCCCGGCCAGCGCATCATCGTGGTGGCCGGACTTCCGCTCGGCACCCCGGGTGCCACCAACATGGTGCGCATAGCCTTCGTGGCCGCCGACACGGCGACCGATTGAATTTCAGCGCGGCGCCGCCGATGCGGGCCGCGGCCGCATCGACACTGAATCGATCGCTTCCACCACCGCATCCGTGGCCGCGTAATGCGGCATGTGACCGACGCCATCGAGCAGGACGAGCCTTGCATGAGGCACCGCTGCCGCGAAAGCGGGTGCATGAATGCTCGGCGACACGACGCCGTCCGCCGTGCCGGTGAGCACGACGGTCGGTGTTGCGATGTCCTTGTAGTGGGGCGCCTGGCCGATAACGTAGGCTTTGAGCACCGCCACATCCTGCGCGTTGGAGACAAACCGGGATGGCAGCAGCAATAGCCTGATGGCGGCGCGGTCGATGTAATCGGGCGGCATCCGCTGCGGCGCGAACACCGCTGTGCCGCCGCCTTCGAGCAGCAATTCGCCAAGCGGCAGCGCAAGCGTGCGGGCGAAGAACGCCCCGGCAATCGGCGCCGACAGCACCGCATTGTACCAGGCAAGACCGCCGACCCATGGATGCGTCACCGGCGCGATGAGAACGAGGCCGGCAAGCCGCTCCGGATACGCCAGCGCAAAGGCGGTCGCGATCGCGCCACCGAGCGAGTGTGCAACCAGCACGAAACGATCGACCCCCATATGGTCGAGCGCCTCGGCAATCAGCGTCGCCTGCCGCACCGGCGATGCGTCGGCGGCGCCATCAGGCCGGTCGCTCCAGCCGAGGCCGGGGCGATCCACCAGAATGACGCGGCGGTTGGCGGCAAGCCGATCACCAAGGGCAAGACGCATATCCTCGAGATTGCTGCTGGCGCCATGCACCAGGACCACCGGCCAGCGATCCTCCACGATCCCTCCCGTAGGGCCAAGTTCCAGCACATGAAGCCGGCCCCCCGTGACCGCGATGAAGCGGCCCGAGGGCGGATGAGCCGTCTCGATGCGGCCCGCCACGATGGCGGTGACGATTGCGCCGGCGCCGAAAATGACCGCGACGGCAAGGACCACGAAGGTGATCATGCGGAGCCGAAGGGACACGATGGTTTCGCGGGAATGGCGCCTGTTGTGCGGCTTAGAAAAGACGATGCCCGGCACTTGGCCGGGCATGCGGACGAAGCGTCGCGGACGGACCGGACCCTAGATGTCGCGCCCATCGACTTTTTCCGTCAGCGATTTGACTTTTTCGCCGATGCCCTTGAGGCGCGGATAGACGTCGAGCGCCTTGCGATAGGCATCGAGCGCGCGCTTGTCGTCGCCGATGTCCTGCATGATGAGACCAAGGCCCGACAGTGCCCCGAAATGCCGCGGTTCCCGTTGCAGCACCTTGCCGATATCGGCAAGCGAATTGGAGTAGTCCTTTTTCATGAAGTAGACGGTAGCGCGGCGGTTCCAGGCTTCCGTGAAGTCCGGCTTGATTTCAATGATGGCGTCGAGCATGCGCAGCGCCAGATCGTAGTTTTCCTCGTCGATTGCTTTCTTGGCGCGAGTCATCAGGAGATTCGTGGTCTCGCTGCCGGCACCCGTCCACACCGACCAGATGCGATCCTCGATTGCTTTCGCGCTGGTGTCGTCGGGCGCCGCCTTGAGCGCGCCGAACAGGAATTCGATGTTGTGGTTGCGCTCGCCGCGCGGGAGCTTCGGCAACTGGTCCGGCGGTATGACGAGGCCTTCATGCGGATCGACCGCGTGCGGGTCCGGCGCGGGTTGCGCCCGCCCGGCCGAGACGAAGGCCGTCGAGGCCAAACCCATGAAGGTGACGGTGAAGACGGCGATGCAGGCAAGGCGATGACTCATGCAGGTCAGATTACCCTGCATTTTCCGTCCCGCAAGAGCATTGTGGTCAAAGCAATGTGAGCGCGCACGCGAACGCGCGCGGTCAGCCTTGCCGGGCTTTGAAGCGGCGCTGGGTCTTGTTGATGATATAGACCCGGCCCTTGCGCCGCACGATGCGGTTGTCGCGGTGACGGCCCCGCAATGATTTCAACGAGTTACGGACTTTCATTGGACCAATCCAGGTTACAGCAAGCGGGCCGCCTCGGCGGCTTGATTTCGGCGCGGAACATAGGGACGTGGCAGGGTGGCGTCAATGGCGCGGGCAAAAGTCCTCCAGCCCCGGGCCTGCGCGGGACTTTTGCGGCAACCCGGCCGCCGGCCGGCATTTTGCGCACCGTATAGCGGCTTATACTTTTAGCTTGCGGATGCGGAGAAGGAGGCTGCCGTCAGGCGGCGCCGCACCGGCGTCTTGCGCGCTGGGTTCGAAGCCATCGGGGCTAAGGGATGCTGCGCTCGCCAGGATCGCGTCAATCGATCCGGATTTCTCCGTGGCAAGCGCCAAGCTCACCAGCCGGGCGGTGGTGTCCATGATCCGTTCGCGCAACTGGACATTCTCATCATGGGTAACCGCGGGGCTGACCTCCGCCTCATGCCTGATTTCAGTCAATTCCGACTGAGCGCTGCCGTGCTCATCGCGGGCGGTCTGAATAAGACCATCGAGTTGGGCCTTCTCGGCGTGCAGCGTTTCCGCCTCTACCCTGGCCTCTTCCCTGATGGCCGCGATCTCCTGGAACAGCGCGGTGATCTCGGTGTCGCGCTGGCGCACCAGTTCATCCCGCTCGGCGATCCATTTTTCGAGATCGGCGATGTGAGCCGCTCGGGCTTCCAGCGTATCATTGGCGACCTGCAAGAGCTGTTCGAGCGAGCTTATTTCGGACTGAAGACGCTCCATCGCGACATTGTGCTGATCCCTCGCGCCGGTCATTTCCTGATGCAGCGCCTGAGCCTCGGCGTCGCGCTGATTGAGCAGACGATCGCGTTCGGCAACCCAATTTTCAAGCTCGTCGATGCGGCCGGAATAGGATGCGACGGTGGTGGTGGTGGTGCCGAGCAGATTCTCGAGGTTGCCCTTCTCCTCACTCAGGCGTTGCCCGGCCGCGGCATGTTCACCCTTGTTGGCGGCTAATTCCTGCTGCAAGGCGCCGATCTCGGCCTCGCGTTGAACCTGCAGCCGCTCGTCCTCGTTGATACGACGTGCAAGGTCCTCAATGCGCTGGGCACGGTTCTCGAGTTCATTGGTGTGCACCGCGACCTCGTGTTCGAATTGGGCGACCTGCATGCGCAGCACATCGAATACCTGGCGCCTCTCCTCAAATTCCTTGGTGATGTTGGAGACCGTAACCCGTTCGTCGAACAGGCGCCGGGCGCTGTCCTGCGCCTCATGCTGCAACTCTTCGATCTGGACGACGTGTTGATCGATCTGGATCTCTGAGCGTCGGAATCTCGATGCGTTGAGCGTCATTCAGGAGCCGCGCCTCGATGATATCGCTTGCGGCCTTGGTAAGCTCGGCCTCCTTGATGGCGATCTGGCGTTCGGTCGCGTCGACCATGGACGCCTTGACGACGTGTTCGCGCTCGATCTCCCGGATCTTCTTGCTGAGGCCTTTCACTCTTCCGTCGATCTCATCGGCCACGGCAGTCTTTTCGGTGAGTTCAGCCTTGAGCTGGTTGGCGGTCTCGGCCTTGCGGGCAATTTCACCAAGCTGTTTTGTGGCCTCGGACTTCAGCTGCTCCGCGCTCATTTCCAGCTGGCGCGCCGACATCGCGAATTCCGCGCGCAGCCGGTCCTTATCGGCCTGGACTTCCGCCATGGACCCCGGAATGGCGGCTTCGAGCCGTTGTTGGGTGAGGCGGACCGCGCGGTTGTGCACAAAGGAAATCAGAACGAGCCCCAGCAGGCTCGCGAGAATAAATCCGCCACCAAGATACAACAACAATTCGGCCATGAACCCAGCTCCTGCCCGAAATCTTCCCCCACCGTCGCGAGGACTATGCCGCCCCGGCTCAGCAGGCGCTCGCACAGCGATTTAGAGTAATATGGTCCGCGACGCCAGTGCGCCGCCCGACCGGTGCAGCCGCGTTCCGGGGGTGCAGACAAGGCAACGGCGTGATGATCCGACGCGGTTGAACTCGCTGGGGATGTCTGAGCCCAGCCGCTCGCGCCCTGACCCGGCGATCCAGTAACGCATCGCCATTGTGCGCGTCACTTGTGAAATCGTAATCCCCGGAAAAAGATCGATCCAATTCGGATTGATTCTACGATCAGCTCGGCCTTCCAGGCGGAAAAGGGCAAGGCGAAGCGCCGTAGCCCGCATGAGCGCAGCGACATGCGGGAATTACCGAGCCCCCGCTGAGAGACGCGCCCCGGATATCGCTTGCGCTCATCCGGGCTACCGACCGCTCGACCTTCCACAAGCTACGCTTTTTAAGCGCCGGCGGGTCGCGGACGGCGGCAGTCCGCGGGCCGCCGCCATCATCGCCCAAGAAAGCAAACCAAGAGGGCGATATCGACCGCGAGACCGAAATTCCGATTGGATAAAAGATCGGGACAACGTCATCGATTAAAGAAGCCCATCAAAATCGACGCAAGCCATTTGGACCCACGGGGCGGTTTCACCGCATCCGCACCACCGGTCGACGAGCAACGCATCAACTCATTTTTTTATTCTCTTGTGGTGGTTGTGGACAGCGCTGCGGAAGCACGCGCCCTTTGAACAAATGCCGTGCTCCCGACTAGGGAATGTCGGGCTGACGCAGTCCGCATTTTGCTGAGCTTGTTCGCGACCTATGTCGTCACATTTCTTCGGGGGCGCAGCCTCAGCGACATTGGCGATCAGAATGACTGCCAGGGCGAGCTGTGCTCCAGCGAACGCGAACCTAAATCCACTCATGAAAGTTTCTCCTTTAGTGGTTTCGAATTGCCGGCATCCTGCGCCGGTCGTGCCCGAAAGCTCGGGCTTGCTGATGTCGGGGCGTTGCCTCGGATCCCGGCGATCTCCATAAGCAACACCTCGAAATCTCTCATGAAGACGAGTCCCAGATAATCATGAGTAGCGAATCCGCACGCCTTGATGAGCAATAAAATCTTGTGTAGGGCGTCCCGCCAGTGCAAACGAAGTCAACTCAAATGCAAGCGCACCGTCCTGATATGAATGTCCATTAATACTGAGATGAACCGCTATTTAGCTTTGTATAAATTTCAAATTCATGTTCGCGGACTACTTGCCGCAGGGTTGCCATGGTACTAGATCGGGGACGTTTGAAATACAAACCGGAGGAACGATTATGCGCACTTTGAGACCATTGCTCACCGGAACGGTGCTCGCCATCGGGATGGTGACTTTCAGCATGGCGGGTACAGCGCTCGCAAAAGTGAAGAGGCACGAAACGGTGACCACCCCACCGGCCCATACTGAGCAAGAGATTCGGCCCACCGATTTGGGTGGAAACGATCGCCAGCTCCAGGGGCGGTTCTATCGCAGCACTCGCCACCACACCCATCACAAAGCCAAAGTCGCAAACCAGTAAGCCTTGCGGCACGTGAGGCCGCCGCGGGTCACCGCGGCGGCTTTTTTTATGAACCATTTCAGACGGCGTGGTGGTGCTCGCTCGGGATCACTTCGACTTGCGGCGCCGGCCCTCGCTTCGCTCGTTGCCGTAATCGCGATAGAGCTCGGCGAAATCCTCCGCCAACTCGTAACAAAGTGTGAGTTTGCGGGTGGGACGGTTCCAGCGGGCATTGATGAAGCCGCAGCTTTGCATTTCCAAGGAAAACGGTGCCGGCCATACGACGAGTTCGCTTGATCGCGCCGCCACCGGCTCCAACAACCTTATTGCGCGTGCTATCTGGGCCACGACCTCAAGTTTGCCCTTGGCATCACCATAAGCCACGTCGATCTTGGTTTCCGGCTGACCGGGAGCACGCTCATAGGGCTTGAGCACCGCGGCCCAGGAGCTCGACGCTTTCTGGTAATCCTCGGCGCAACTCTCCTGGCGATTCTTTGGCAGTTTCGTTTCGGTCGCGAGATCCTTGAATTTAACCGGGTCGGCGCCGACCATGTAGCACACGATCTGATAAGCACGCTGCTGATTGAGGCCGTGCTCGTCGTAATAGGGGATGGGATCCCCTTCTTTGACGTCACGGCGATCTGCCAAAAACCAGCCCTTCGCGGCCTCGGTGAGCACGCGACCCGAGAATTCAGACTTTATGTTGATAAGGGTCAGAGCGGCGAAAGAGTCTCCGGCATCCTCCTCTTTTCCGAGCACCGGCAGGTTCAGCTCCGATATGGCGGTATGGGCCAATTCGTGCAGCAGCACGAACAGCATGTTCCCGGCTACGAATTCCGCGATTTCCTGACGGCGCTCGAGGGGAACGCTCTTCATGCGCGGATGATCGCCGAGCGCGCGGACGGCTTCATGGATCCTGGATTGGAATTGATCGAGTTCGGGCGGCTTCGGCTGCGCCCACAACGCCCCGGCGAGGCCGACGAAGACGAACGGCAGCGCAAGCGGCGCGTACCATCGCTGGAGAGACCACCACTTTCGTTGCCGATGGGTCATCGTTTCAAGTCCGCTTTCGCAAACCGGAGGAGCATCACGGCGGCCCCTCGCGTTCCCCGAAATAGGGCCGGTGGATGTTAGCAAAGTGAGGTGACCGGGCGCTAGCCCGGGAGAATGCATTTTGACATGAATAGGGATGAACCATGTCGCCCTGGATCGGACCAGGCCGCACAATCGCGACTTCGATGACGAGGTCATGGAAGGTGCGCGGCTTCGTGCGCTGCAGCATCGACATCTGAGCGCGGCCGCGCCCTGGACGGGTCGGGTTTATCGAGGCGCTGCGGCCATCGGCGGGCGCCCCGACCAGTGACAATGCCAAGAGATACGGGCCACGGACATTTCCGGCGGTTTGCAAAAATCCCATTTTTTGAACCGGCCGCCGGCCGCCGCGCAGTTTGGTGGTGGCACTGCCGCCGGCAGCGTCTCGTCCATCAGGAGCGCGGCGCCAACAGGGGCTTGCAATTATAGGACTATAATACTAGCATGATTCCTATGATTGATTTTCCGGGCGTGGTCGCCGAAAGGCCGTCGCTTTGAAAAATCCGCTGTTATTTTCCCTGCAGTCAGGGAATATCGGCCCGCGCGAGGGAGCCGGCCGGCGTCCTCGCTGCGCTTGGGATGAAGCGTTTTCGGACTTGCAGCCTGACGCCACAAAAGAATTCGCCCGGGAAACGAGGAGAGCCATGATGGGACGCCAAGCCGATGGTTTGCTGAACACCTTGTTGCGCACCGCCGCCACCGCGCTGATCGGCGCCGCGGCGTCGCTGTCGTGGTTCATCGGTGCGCGCGCCGAGAACGCCCCGCTCGTCATCGCCAAGCAGGGCTATTTCTTCGTCGGCGGCAGGATCGACGACAAGCTCGAAGGTTCTCCGATGGTCGGCCACATGTACGTGGAGTTTCAAATTCCGCAGCGGCTCGTCCATCCGTATCCGGTGGTGATGATCCATGGCGGCAGTCAGACCGGCACCAACTTCACCGGCACGCCCGACGGGCGCGAGGGTTGGGCGCAGTATTTCCTGCGCCGCGGCTATGCGGTGTACGTGGTCGATCAGGTGGCGCGCGGCCGGGCGGCGCAATGGGCGCAGGCGAACGGACCGGTGTCGCCCGCCAACCTGACGCGGCTCGAACAGCGCTTCGTCGCGCCGGAGCGATTCGACCTGTGGCCGCAGGCGCATTTGCATACCCAGTGGCCGGGCGACGGCAAGCCAGGGGATGCGGTCTTCGAGGAGTTCTATGCGAGCCAGTTCCCGTCGCTGGCGGAGTTTCCGCTGCAGCAATCGCTCAACCGCGATGCCGCGGTAGCCCTTCTCGACCGCATCGGGCCGGCTGTCCTGCTCATCCATTCGCAATCGGGCGCGTTCGCATGGCCGATCGCCGATAAGCGCCCCAACCTCGTCAAGGCGATCGTCGCGGTCGAGCCCAACGGCCCGCCGGCCCATGACCTCGATTTCAAAGGCGCGCCGGACTGGTTCGTCGACGCGGCACATACCAAGCCCTGGGGCCTCGTCGACGTGCCGCTCACCTACGATCCGCCGGTGACCGAAGCCTCGCCGATCAATTTCGTGCGCGAGGACAAACCGGAGAAACCCGACATGGCGCGATGCTGGGCGCAGGCCGAACCGGCGCGCAAGCTCGTCAACCTGCAGAACACTCCGATCCTGGTGGTGACCTCGGAGGCGTCCTATCACGCGCCCTATGATCACTGCACGGTGCGATATCTGGCACAGGCCGGGGTGAAGAGCACCCACGTGCGCCTGCCCGACGTCGGCATTCACGGCAACGGCCATATGATGATGCTGGAGAAGAACAGCGACGCGATCGCAAAGGTAATGATGGATTGGCTCGATCATACGCTGCCGGGCAGCGCGAAGAAGAGCAAGTCGGCCTCGCGCTGACAGACTGGAGCGGAATTAAGCGGGGAGCCGAGGTCGAGATCGGGACGGCGTGGCGGCGGCACGCGCACAAGAGGCGGCGCTGTACGGATTGGTCCCGTCGGTGCCGCCCGCCTGCACCGAAATAGCATCAGTCGTAAATCGTGCTGCGATGGCCGATTGCTTGCGATCGATCTTTTTAAGATGACGCAGCGCAGAAGCGCTATATTCAATGGTCCAGCCCAAGCTCTTTGCGTACCTGTTCGCTGGTGAGGCGAGGGCCACCTTCGGCAATCGCGTGCTCGGCCAAGTAGCGGTCTTCCAGGTCCTCGATATTGCCCTCGATCAGTTCGCGGGCAACATCGCCCTCGCTCCGTCCCGCGCGCTTGGCGAACTCGGACAGGCGGCGTTCGATCTCGGGATTCAACAGAACGGTAATCATAGCATGACCTCAATTTACATTTCTCACATCGAAGAACTCCCGGCAATGACCATCCATGGCGCGATCTGCGCGGCAAGAACACCCACGGTCTTGCGCCACCCGGCCGGGCTGCTAGACATCCGACTCCAATCTTCCCGGTGATTTCATGGCGCGCATTCCGCTGATCGAAGAGGCCGAGCATCCCGAGCTTGCCGCGGTGATCGGCCCCATCAAGGCCGGCCGCCGCGGCGGCCTGCTCAACGTCTACAAGCTGCTGCTGCACAGCCCCGCGCTGGCGCAAACCTGGTTCGACCATAACGGCGCGGTGCGCTGGAAGACCGTACTCAGCGGGCGGCTGCGCGAGATCGTCATCATCCGTGTTGCCTACCTCAACGGGGTCGATTACGTGATCGCCCAGCATGTGCCGGGGCTGGCGCTCGCCGAGGGGCTGACGCTCGCCGAATGCGAGGCGTTGAAGGATTGGCGGGCGAGCGGCCTGTTCGACGCCCGCGAGCGCGCGGCCCTTGGGTATGCGGAGGCCATGACGCTCGCGACTTCGGTGCCGGACGATGTGTTCGCCGAGGTGCGGCAGCATTTCGACGATCGAGAGATTGTGGAACTGTCGGTGCTGGTCGGCACCTACATCATGCACAACCGCGTCATGAAGGCACTGGCGATCGACCTTGAGCCCGAGAGCAATCGGGGCCGCTGACGAGGCATAAGGCTTGGAGTAATAGGCTTGGTGTGAGCTTTGGCTTGAGTTGCCGGGCACCGGATATTAACCATTCCGGTATTATTCGAACCACGAGGGATATCGACGTATTCGGTTCCCGGAATCCGTCCGGCGCCGCCAATTTGCCCGAATAAGGCATCATTCACGCCCCGATGACCCCACGACGCACCGCAAGCGCTCCGCGCCTCTACATCCTCACCCCGGAGGTGGGCAAGCCCGCTGACGTGGACTTGGCCGGAAGCCTTGCCAAGACCCTGCCCGGCCTCGATGTCGCGGCCGTGCTGCTGCGGCTTCCCGATACCGACGAGCGCACCATGATCAACCTCGTCAAGGGTATCGCGCCGGTGGTCCAGGGGGCGGGCGCGGCGCTTCTGGTCGGCCTGCACCCCGAGATCGTCGCCCGCGCCGGCGCCGATGGGGCACATCTCGCCGGCCCGGACGCCCTCCTGGCGGCATTGCCGCGTCTCAAGCCCAACCATATCGGGGGTGCCGGCGGTCTTCACAGCCGCCACGACGCCATGGTGTGCGCCGAAGCGGGCGCAGATTACGTCATGTTCGGCGACCCCGACGATACCGGGCATCGCGCCCCGTTCGAGGCCGTGATCGAGCGGGTATCCTGGTGGTCCGAGGTGTTCGAGATTCCTTGCGTCGCCTACGCGGCCGAGCTTGACGAGATCGAGCCGCTGGCGGCCGCCGGGGCGGATTTCATCGCCGTCGGCGCTGCCCTGTTCGACGATCCTCGCGGATTCCAAGTGGCGGCGGCCGACGCGGCCGCGCGGCTCGCCGTCACGGAGCCGGCCGCATGACCGCGCGTGGCCCTCTGGCACGACGATTGTCAGCCGCGGTCGCCGCGTGCTGCATGGTCGTGTTGTTGGGCGCGCCGCTCCGCGCTCAGGCGCCCGCCGATATAGTCCCCCCCACCACCAAGCCGGCCACCCCGCCGCCCCAGCACCGACCACAGCCGGCCGCGAAGCCGGCGAAGCCCGCGGCGGTGACGGCCGCCGTCAATCCGGTGGCCCGGAACCTCCAGGAGCCGGACGTCGCCTACGGGGCATTTCAGCGCGGCTATTTCCTCACCGCGTTTTGGGAGGCGACGAAGCGCGTCAATGAAAAGGGCGACGCACGCGCCATGACGTTGCTGGGCGAACTCTACGCCAACGGCCTCGGCGTTTCGCTGGACGATACCAAGGCGGCGGAGTGGTACCGGCTTGCGGCGGAGCGCGGAGACCGCGATGCCATGTTCGCGCTCGCGATCTTCAACATTGGCGGCCGCGCCGGCCTGCATGATCGCGCCGACGCGGCGCGCCTGTTTGCCTCGGCGGCGAAGCTCGGCCACCCGGCCGCGGCCTACGATCTCGGGCTGCTCTATCTCGAAGGCGTCCAGTTTCCGCAGGATTTCGGCCGCGCCGCGGAGTTGTTCCGGATTGCCGCCGAGGCCGGCAACGCGGAAGCCGAATATGCCCTCGCGACCCTCTACAAGGACGGCAAGGGCGTCGAGAAGGACCCGGCCGAAGCCGCGCGACTGCTGGGCGCGGCGGCGCTCGCGGAAAATGCCGACGCGGAGGTCGAATACGCCATCGCGTTGTTCAACGGCACCGGCGTCACCAAGGACGAGGCCCGCGCCGTGGCCCTGTTCCGCAAGGCGGCTTTGCGCGGCAGTCCGATCGCCCAGAACCGCCTCGCCCGCATCCTGACGATGGGCCGCGGCGGCACACCGGCAAACCCGGCGGAAGCAATCAAATGGCATCTCATCGCCAAGGCCGGCGGTGACGGCGATACTTATCTCGATCAATACACGTCGCAACAGCCGCCGGACGTGCGCGCAGCGGCCGAACGGGCGGCGCGGCCCTGGGTCGCCAGCATAACGCCGCGATCGTGACGGCGCGGCGCCCAGGCGTTGCAACACCTCGCATCCCGGCACCTTGACGCGGAAGCCTGCGGCATGCACACCACGCGCTCTCTCGCCGGCGTGCGGCGACGACGGACGCCTTCGTTTCAGCTGAATTGGACGGCGCCCGGATTTCTTTAGTCTTGCGCATGATCTTGCGCGAAAAGTCCGCGACTTTTCGTGATCGGCGCCAACAGCGTGATCCATGCTTCGCTCCGCCCTTCTCAACGTGATGACGGCGGCCGCCCGCAAGGCCGGCCGCAGCCTCAAGCGCGACTTCGGGGAAGTCGAACATCTGCAGGTCTCGTTGAAGGGGCCGGCCAATTTTGTCACCGCAGCCGACCGCCGCACCGAGGAAATCCTCCAGGCTGAGCTCACCAAGGCACGGCCCGGCTACGGCTTTCTCGGTGAGGAAGGGGGTCGAACGGCCGGCGAGGACAAGTCACATTGCTGGATCGTCGACCCGCTCGACGGCACCACCAACTTCCTCCACGGCATTCCGCAATTCGCGATCTCGATCGGGCTGGAGCGCGAAGGCGTCATCGTGGCCGGCGTGATCTACAATCCCGCCAACGAGGAATTGTTCACCGCCGAGCGCGGCAAGGGCGCCTTCCTCAACGACCAGCGCCTGCGGGTGGCGGCGCGGCGGCGGATGTCGGAAGCCGTGGTGGCGTGCGGCCTGCCCCACATGGGACGCGGCGATCTGGCGCTGTTCCGCGGCGAGATCGCGGTCGTTCAGGAACGGGTCGCGGGCCTGCGCCGGTTCGGGGCGGCGGCACTCGACCTTGCCTGGGTGGCGGCCGGACGCTTCGATGCCTTCTGGGAGCGGGACCTCGCGCCATGGGACATGGCCGCCGGCATCCTGATGGTGCGGGAAGCGGGCGGGTTCGCCACCGACCTCGGCGGCGAGGATGGCATGTTCGCCAAGAAGCAGATCATCGCCGGTAACGAGTACCTGCACAAAGACCTGCTTCAGGCGCTGAAGGA
The DNA here is from genome assembly GCA_963747835.1 of uncultured Alphaproteobacteria bacterium. Taxonomy (GTDB): domain Bacteria; phylum Pseudomonadota; class Alphaproteobacteria; order Rhizobiales; family Xanthobacteraceae; genus JAJPKK01. The sequence goes on along the minus strand of CAVVGO010000006.1, from coordinate 1,882,760 downwards.
GGCCAGGACTTAGCCTCCTGTGATGCGCCGGGACTTGATCGCCACACTGCCATCATTTTAAGTTGAAGCGTGCAGTGCTCCCGGGTGCGTTGATTTTGTGATCTTTTCCGAAAAGCCTGAGCTTTTCGGCATCGTGCATCACGTCCGCCGTATTATATTTCGTCCCACCTGTGCCATATTGTGCGTCGAGACGTTTGCTTTCAGCGGGACCTCCATGCTGCGGCCAGGACGCGATATCGATCCCTTCAAAGTATCGTCACCCAGGATTTTCCTGGTGCGGATGCTGGTGTTCCTCGTGCTCGGGGTGCTGCTGGTCGTCATCCTCAACCGCCAGATCCTGGCGGCGTTCAACGCCAATCCGTTTTTGAACGGCCTGATCATCGCTGTCCTGCTGATCGGCATCGTGCTCGCCTTCCGGCAGGTCCTTCGCCTGTTCCCGGAGATCGCCTGGGTCAACAGTTTCCGCCTCGCCGACCCGGGGCTCGCCGTCGAGCGGCCGCCGGTGCTGCTCGCCCCGATGGCGGCGATCCTTGGCGACCGGGTTGGCCGCATGGCGATCTCGTCTCAGACCATGCAGGGTCTGCTCGACTCGATCGGGACCCGGCTCGACGAGGCCCGTGACATGTCCCGCTATATGACGGGGCTCCTGGTGTTTCTCGGCCTGCTTGGCACGTTCTGGGGCCTCATCGAAACGGTCGGCTCGGTCGGCAAGGTGATCGAGGGGCTCAAGGTCGGCGGCGATGCCGGCGCGATGTTCGACAGCCTCAAGGAGGGCCTCGCGGCCCCGCTCGGGGGCATGGGGATTTCGTTCTCGTCCTCGTTATTCGGGCTTTCCGGTTCGCTGGTGCTCGGCTTTCTCGACCTGCAGATGAGCCAGGCGCAGAATCGATTCTATACCGATCTCGAAGATTGGCTCGCCACCACGGTGCGCGATCTCGGCGCCGAGGCCCATGCCCCGGCACTCGCGGCGCCGTCGACGGTGGCGGCGGACATCCAGGCCGCGATCGAGCGGCTGCGCGATACCATGACGGAGGGCGGGCCCAACAAGGGGGCGACCGGCGCGATGGCAAATCTCGCCGAGGCGATTCAGGGCCTCGTTCATCACATGCGCAGCGAGCAGCAGTTGATCCGCGAATGGGTCGACGCCCAGGCGGTGCAGCATCGCGAAATCAGGCGGCTCCTCGAAATACTGGCGCACGCCCCCGCACACAGGGATTAGACGTCATGGCAGGCCGCTCTCGCCGCGAGCGCACCGTCGATTACTGGCCCGGATTCGTCGACGCGCTGTCGACGCTCGTGCTCGGCATCATCTTCCTCCTCACCGTGTTCGTCGTGGTGCAGTTCTTCCTGTCACAGGAGGTCGCCGGCAAGGACACCGCGCTCGTCCGCCTCAATGCCCAGATCGCCCAGCTCAACGATCTGCTGTCGCTTGAGAAGACCGGCAAGGTCGACATGGAAGATGAGATCTCGCGGCTGCGCGCGGGCCTGTCGGGCGCCGAAAGCGAGCGCGACCGCCTCAAGGCGAGCATCGACAGTGGCGGCGGGACACCGACGCAAAGCGCCATCGCGGAGGCGCAGAGCCGGCTCGGCGCGCTCACGGGGGCGCTCGACAGCCAGAAGACCATCAGCGCGCGGGCGCTCGCTCAGGTCGAATTGCTCAACCAGCAGATCGCCGCGCTGCGCGCCCAGCTGGGCGCGCTCGAACAGGCGCTCGACGCGACCGAGAAGAAGGACCGGGATTCGCAGACCCGCATCGCCGATCTCGGCCAGAAGCTCAATGTGGCGCTGGCCCAGCGGGTCCAGGAACTCTCGCGCTACCGGTCGGACTTCTTCGGCCGCCTGCGGGATATCCTTGGCAATCGCCCGGACGTCAGGGTGGTGGGGGACCGCTTCGTGTTCCAATCCGAGGTGTTCTTCGATTCGGGCCAGGCCGTGTTGAGCGCGGAGGGCAAGGCCGAACTCGATAAGCTCGCGAGCGCACTCCTCGATCTCGACCGGCAGATTCCCGCCGAAATCCCATGGGTGCTGCGTGTCGACGGGCACACCGACATACGGCCGATTGCGAGCTCGCAATTCCCCAGCAACTGGGCGCTGTCGGCCGGCCGCGCCATCTCGGTGGTGCAATATCTGATATCCAAAGGCGTGTCGCCGCAACGGCTCGTCGCCGCCGGCTTCGGCGAATTCCAGCCGCTCGATCCCGACCGCACCGAGGAGGCTTTCCGCCGCAACCGCCGGCTCGAATTGAAGCTGACGGAGCGGTGAAGCCGCTGCCATTCGGATTGCGTCTCTACGGCGCCGCCGACGAGGATGCCGCGATAGAGCTGTGGCGGCGGACATGGCAGGCCGCCTATCCGGACATCGATTTCGCGGCGCGGCTGCCCTGGTGGCGGGCGCGTTGGCGCGACGAGCTGGTGCCGACCTGCACCATCATGATGGCGGAGAGGGCCGGCGAAACGGCCGCCCTGGTCGGTTTCGTTACCGTCGACCCGCTTACCGGCTATCTCGACCAGCTCGTGGTTGCCCCCGAAGCCTGGGGCTCGGCGGCTGCTTACGAACTTGTAGGCGCCGCCAAGCGCATCGCGCCGACCGGTCTCGACCTGCACGTCAACCGGGACAATCTCCGCGCGGTGCGCTTTTATGAAAAGCAGGACTTTGCGATCAGCGGCGAGGAGGTCAATCCGCGCTCCGGTGCGCCGATCTACCGGATGAGCTGGCGGCCGTGATCCGGCTGTGACCAGACCAATTCTCCGCGATTGGAGTTATGATGGTCCGAGGGAGAAGAACGATGTTCAGGCCAATCGGGATCGTATTCGGCGCGCTGATCGCCTCGATGAGTTGCGCCGTCCAGGCGGAATCGTTGAAAGTCTCGATCTCGCAGCAGGGATTCTGGGATAGTTCGTTCGTGGATTTCGCGCTTCGCGAAGGGTTCTTCAAAGAGGTCGGCCTGCAGGTCGAGCCCTTCTACACCGAGGGCGGCGCGCAAACACTGGCCACGGTCATCTCGGGGAGCGTCGACATCGGCCTGTCGAATGGAATGCTCGGCCTGGTGGGGGCTTATACCAAGGGAGCGCCGATCCGCGTCGTTTCCGCGCAAATGACTGGTGCGAACGAACTCTATTGGTATGTGAAGTCGGACAGCCCGATCCGGAATCTTTCGGACGCCGACGGCAAGTCGATCGCATTCTCCTCGCCCGGCTCGTCCTCCAACCTCGTTCTGCTGGCGCTGCTCAAGGAGGCACGCTCAAAGGCCAAGCCGATCGCGACCGGCGGGTACCCGTCCACCCATACGCAGGTGATGACTGGTCAGATCGATATTGGATGGGGATCGCCGCCATTCGGTCTGCAGGATCTCGCGGACGGCAGGATCCGAATCGTGGCGCAGGCGCGCGATGCCACGGAACTGAAAGACCAGACCATCCGGGCCAATCTGGTGCACGCCGACACCCTCAAGACGAAGCGCGACGCCATCGTCCGCTTCATGCGCGTTTACGCGCGCGCGGTAGACTGGGCCTACGAGAATCCGCGCGCCATCCAATATTTTGCCGACAGCGCCAACGTGTCGTTCCCGATCGCCAAGAAGGCCGTAGAGGACTTCTTCCCGAAGTCGGCTTTGCAGATCGGCGAGATTCGCGGGATCGACCGCACACTCGCGGATGCGCTGGCGTTCAAATTTCTCCAGACGCCCAAGACCCCGCGGGACATTGAAGGCATGATCGATATTGTCTATCGGCCGCCGGCATCGCGGTAATTTGGCGCGCTTTCACGTACCCTGGAATTGAAGCTTTGCCAGTCGCGCGTAGAGGCCGCCCTGGGCGGCGAGAAGTCTCGTGGGTACCTTCCTCGACGATGCGGCCCTGGTCCATCACCAGGATGCGGTCGCAGGACAGGACCGTGGCGAGGCGGTGAGCGATCACCAGGGTGGTACGCTCCTGCATCAGCCGCCCAAGCGCGGTCTGCACCAGGGTTTCGCTTTCTGCATCGAGCGAGGAGGTTGCCTCGTCGAGCAGCAGGAGGGGCGCATCGCGCAGGATCGCGCGGGCGATGGCGATGCGCTGGCGCTGGCCGCCGGACAGCGTGACGCCGCGCTCGCCGGCGAGGGTTTCATAACCGTGCGGCAAGCGGGTGATGAATTCGGCCGCCGCCGCGAGCTCGGCGGCGCGTGCGATCTCCGCGGCGGTCGCATCAGGTCGCCCGAACCGGATGTTGTCCGCGATGGTCGCGGCGAAGATCGCGGTGTCCTGGGGCACCAGCGCGATACGGGATCGCAACTCGCCCGGGTCGACATCGGCGATCCGCACGCCGTCGAAGGCGACGCTGCCGGATTTCGGGTCATAGAAGCGCAGCAACAAATGGAAGATCGTGCTCTTGCCCGCGCCGGACGGGCCCACGATCGCAACCTTCTCGCCGGCGCGCACCGCGAACGTCACGCCGTCAAGCACATCCGCGTCCGGCCGGGTCGGGTAGGCGAAACGCACGGCATCGAACTTGATCTCGCCGCGCGGCGGGGTCGGCAGCGGCACCGGATGCGCCGGCGCCTTGATTTCGGGCTGGACATGCAACAGTTCCGACAGCCGTTCGGCGGAGCCTGCTGCCTGAGACAATTCCCCCCACACTTCGCTGAGCTGGCCTAATCCGCTGGCCGCAAATACGGCGAACAGAACGAACTGGCTCAGCGTTCCGGCGGTGGTGCGACCGGCGAGCACGTCCTGGGCACCGACCCAGAGAACCACCACGACGCTCGATGCCGCAAGAAAGATGATGATGGCGGTCAACAAGGCGCGCGCCCGGGCCGAATAGATCGCCGCCCCGTAAGCCCGCTCGACCGCCTCGGAAAAATTACGGCTCGCCAGCTTCTCGTTGGTGAAAGCCTGGAGGGTGCGCACCGCGCCGATCAGTTCGGCCGCGTAGGCGGAGGCATCCGCAAGGGTGTCCTGCGCGTTACGCGAGCGTTTGCGTACGGCGCGGCCAAACCCGACCAGCGGCAGCACAATGACCGGGATGGCGCCCAGCACGAATGCGGAGAGGCGCGAGCTCGTTACCACCATCATGGCGGCGGAACCGAAAAACAGCACGAGGTTGCGCAGCGCGATCGATACCGACGCGCCGACCGCAGCCTTGACCTGGGTGGTGTCGGCGGTGAGGCGCGACAACAACTCGCCGGTCTTCGCCGTGTCGAAGAACGCAGCCGACAAGACGGTGATGTGCTCGAACACCGCATCGCGCAGATCGGCAACGACGCGCTCGCCGATGCTGGTGACGAGGTAGTAGCGCATGGCGCTGGCGCCCGCGAGGACGGCAACCACCAGGATCATGACGCCGAAATATTTGTCGATCAGATCGGCGCGGTCCGGGTCGAAGCCGTAGTCGATCATGCGCCTGACCGCGATCGGCACCGCCAGCGTGGCGATCGCCGCCACCACGAGGGCAACGAGCGCCGCCACGGCGCGCCCCTTATAGCGCGCCACGAACGGTATCAGGCCCAGCAACGGCCTAACGTTGCGCTGCGCTACCGGCTTTGCCGTTGCGGCAATCTCGGATACGGCCGGCCGCACGTCTGTTTTGGATGCAACGCTCATGAACTCTGCTCTCGATCGGCTCTCATTGGGCCTGACCGGCCGGTGCCGGGCCGGACAATGCCGTGCCGGAACCGCCATGACAACTGTGTCAATCGCCGCGCCGGGGCGGCCGGATCGGATCGTCCATCCCCGGGAGCCTGGATGGGCGGGACGTGTCCGGTCGCGCCTTGTGTGGTCAGGAGTGCTGAGGTATAGAGCCGCAACCTTTACATACCGGAGCGATGCCATTCGGGTTGAAACGGATGGTGCTCCGGGTTCGTTGATTTTGCGCAGGATTCAGAAAAGTCCGAAACTTTTCGGCATCCGGTGCCAGCAGGCGCCCACCAAGGGGCCGAAAGCGTGAGCCATGAAACCTGAGATTCATCCCGCCTACCACACCATCAAGATCATCATGACCGACGGCACCGAGTTCTCCACCCGTTCGACCTGGGGCAAACCCGGCGACACGATGCATCTCGACATCGATCCGAAGTCGCATCCGGCGTGGACCGGCGGAGCGCAGCAATTGCTCGACCGCGGCGGCAGACTATCGCGCTTCCAGAAGAGATTTTCGGGGCTCGGCCTTAAGAAATAGCCATTCCGTCGCCGCCGCGAAGCTTTGGTCAGCAGGACCCCGCGGCGACCAAACCATCGGCGCGGTCGTCGCGAGGCATGTCTGAACGCGCCGCCCGTCACAACAACGGCTTATCCTTGCCGGCGTTCGAACGCGGCGCGCAGCATACCGAGCTGATTTTCCAGCGGATTGACGCCGGTCGGCACGGACGGCGCCGGCGCATGGATGGTGGTATCGAGACGCCGCACCTGATCCTGCAGCTTCTTCGACCGCGCGATCAGTTCGCACAGCCGCTCGGGCAAGCGCATGCCGGCGTCTTCGGGACGTTCCTCGGCGGCGAGCTTGACCTTCATGCGTTCCTTGTTGGCCTGCGCAAGCGACATCTCGCCCTCGTTGACGGCGCGGTGCAGTAACAGCCAGGACGCCAACTGCATCAGGCGGGTGGTTAGCCGCATGCTTTCGGTAGCGTAGCTAAGCGACGCCGAACGATCGAGCCGCTTGGATTCCTGGCGGCCGGGGCCGTCGAGGTAAGCCGCCGTCTCCTCGACCAGCTTCATTCCGTCACGGAATAGCTGGGAGAAATTCTGGGACGCCGCAAGTTTTGCGCCGAACGAAACCGGCCGCAACTCATCAACCGACCTATCGGACATGTTTTACGCCTCACAAGACGCAAAGCATGCCTCCGGACGGCTTTCCTGTCCAGTCGCGCTCACCAAATCTTTAAGAGATAGTTTCCAATGCGATCATGCGATCCAAGATGTGGACCGTTTTGGTACAATAAGGGTGTAATCGCTTTTAATGGATCGGACGAAGCTCCAATTCGTTTAGGCCGCGCAGCCTTACGCGACTATGGGCAAAAAAGAGCCGCCGTTGCCGGCGGCTCAAGTGATAACAGGGAGGCGTCAAACAGAGTGGACAGGAGCCACTCGATGTCCACAGAATGGACAAGCATTGTAATGAACGAGAAAGCTTAACGGGTCGTAAACGCGCGCATTCTTTTTGAAAGATTTAACGGTATGGTGCGGTACTTTAATGCCGCGGCCGAAATCCAAGACGGAAACGCTTGGCGTTTGGCTATTTCTTGAAGAATTGGTCGGCGCTCGACCGCGACGCGCGGTTCTTGGCCACCGCCGCTTCGAGCCGAACGATCTCCTCCCGCAGCACCGCAATGCGATCCTGAAGCTCCTCGACCGACAGCAAATAGAGGTCCTGCCCGATCTCATGAGCAATCTTCTTCTTCGGTCGGTCGTCGTCTTCGCCTAACGCCACGTCTCGCTCCATTCGTTCCCAAACATAGCGGCGGCGCGGAATCTTGTCACACGACTTCGAGCGGTGCGGCCGGTGCCCCGGTTGTCACTGCCGGCGAGGGCGACTAAACAGTCACGCCGCGCGCTTCCACCTTGATGAAGGATGCCATGACCTCGATCCCCTCAACCATGACCGCAATCGGGATCAAGTCGCCGGGCGGCCCGGAGATGCTGGTGCCCATGGAGCGGCCGATGCCGCAGCCGGGCAACGGGGAAATCCTTGTCAAAGTCGCGGCCGCGGGCGTCAACCGGCCCGACGTGATGCAGCGCCGCGGTCTTTATCCGCCACCGCCGGGGGTCACCGACATACCGGGTCTCGAAATCGCCGGCTCCATTGCGGCGTGCGGGAACGGGGTGACCCGCTGGAAAGTGGGTGACGAAATCGCGGCACTCGTGAGCGGCGGCGGCTACGCACAATATTGCGTCGCCCACGAAACCCACGCGCTGCCGATCCCGGCCGGCCTCACGTCGACCGACGCCGCCGCGGTTCCGGAAACGTTCTTTACGGTGTGGCACAATGTGTTCGAGCGCGGCGGCCTCAAGGCCGGCGAGACCTTCCTGGTCCATGGTGGCAGCTCGGGGATCGGGACGACCGCAATCCAGCTCGCCAAGGCGTTCGGCGCCCGCGTCATTACCACCGCCGGGACCGCGGAGAAATGCGAAGCCTGCCGGCAGCTCGGCGCCGACGTCGCCGTCAACTATAAGAGCGAGGACTTCGTCGCCGCCACCAAGGCCGCGACCGGCGGCGCCGGCGCCAACCTGATCCTCGACATGGTGGGCGGCGACTATATCGAGCGCAATTACGAGGCGGCGGCCGTCGAGGGCCGCATCGTGCAGATCGGGTTCCAGGGCTCGCCGCGCGCCACCGTGGATTTCCGCCGCATCCTCCTCAAGCGCCTGCATCACACCGGCTCGACGCTGCGTTCCCGCGCGGTGCCCGACAAGGCCGCGATCGCCCGGGCGGTCGAACACAATGTCTGGCCCCTCATTTCGGCCGGCAAGGTGCGGCCCGTGATGGACCAAGCCTTCGCGTTTGCCGAGGCCGCCGCGGCGCATGCGCGGATGGAATCGAGCGCCCATATTGGAAAGATCGTGCTGGTTATGTAGGGGCGGACGTCGAACCCGGCGGTCGCGGCCAAGCTTCCGTCTCTAACGACGTGAAATCCTTGCGTTTATTCGCTTGGTTCGGTACTCAGGGCACTGCGGACCGGGGCGGTGCCCCAGGAGCCCGGCCAGGCGCGCCAGGCGTCGCGGAAATGTCGCAAATTTGTTTCGCTATGAGGGCCAGCCGGCCACTTCGGCGGGTCCGGCACACGGCGCAGCGATGGGGGCACGAATTACCGAGGGTCGCCGCTTGTGGGTTGTGCACGTCGCCTTGGGGGCGGCCGTCTGGATCGCGTCATTCGTGGCGTCTCCGGTTCGCGCCGTTGAGGCGGTGAACGTGCGCGTGGACATTGCGGCGATCGATCTCACCGACGCGGTCGAGCGGCTGACCTCCGACAGCGACCGCATTCAGATCTCGACAGCGCCGGGCAGCGACGGCATCGTGCGCCGGATCGAGGTGCGGGCGCGCGAGGCGGACACCAATTGGGCCGTGATTGCGCTAGCCAATTCGAGCGACGAGCAGATCGACCGTCTCATCGTGGTGCCGCACTATCAGATGGTCGGCTCCAAAATCCTGTGGCCCGACCTCGGCCAGTCCCGCATCGTCAACATCACGCCGAGCTCCGGCGATCGCCCGGATCGCCAGGACAGCGCAACCGCCGACATCTTCCGCATCACGCTCGATCCCGGCACGGTGATCACCTACATAGCCGAACTGCGCACCAACAAGCTGCCGCAGATCTACCTGTGGGAGCCCGACGCCTACAAGGACAAGGTCAACAGCTTCACGCTCTATCATGGCATCGTGATCGGCATCGCGGGCCTGTTGGCGCTGTTCCTCACCATCCTGTTCGTCGTCAAGGGCAGCTTCATGTTCCCGGCCGCGGCGGCCCTCGGCTGGGCCGTGCTGGTCTATATCGGGGTCGACTTCGGTTTCTGGGGCAAGGTGTTCGACATGTCGGCCGGCGCCGAGCGGGTATGGCGCGCGTCGGGCGAAGCGATCCTGGCGGCGACGCTTCTCGTTTTCCTGTTCGCTTATCTCAACCTCAATCGTTGGCACGTGCGCTACGCCCATATCGCGATTGCGTGGCTCGCGTTCCTCGGCGCGCTCGTGGCGGTCGCGCTGGTCGATCCGTCGATCGCCTCCGGCATCGCACGCCTGTCGCTGCTGTTCGTCGCCATCGTCGGCTTCGGCCTCGTCATTTATCTCGCCTCCAAGGGTTTCGACCGCGCGGTCCTGCTGATCCCGACCTGGTTCTTGCTGGTGGCGTGGGTGATCGCTGCCGGCATGGCGGTCGCCGGCTGGGTGACGAACGACATCGTGGCGCCGGCCCTGCTGGGCGGCCTCGTGCTCATCGTCATGCTGATCGGTTTTACCGTCATGCAGCATGCTTTCGCGGGTGGCATTACCCACGGCATCGTCTCGGACGTCGAGCGCCGGGCGCTCGCCCTCACCGGGGCGGGAGACCTGATCTGGGACTGGGACGTGTCGGCCGACAAGGTTTTCACCAGTCCTGAGACTGAGACCATGCTGGGCCTCAAGCGCGGCTCATTGGATGGTCCTGCGGCCCAATGGGTCGACGTTCTCCACCCGCTCGATCGCGACCGCTTCCGCGCGGCGCTCGATAGCGTGATCGAGCAACGCCGCGGGCGACTGGTGCAGGACTTCCGCCTGCGCACGCCCGACGGTCACTCGCTGTGGTTCACCATGAAGGCGCGCCCGGTGGTGGGCTCGGACGGCGAGGTGGTGCGCCTCGTCGGTACCCTGACGGATGTGACCGAAGCCAGGGTTGCGGAAGAGCGCCTGCTCCATGATGCGGTCCACGACAATCTTACCGGCCTGCCGAACCGCCAGCTTTTCATCGACCGGCTCGAGGCGGTACTGGCGATGGGCAAGGCCAATCCAGAAATCCGGCCCACCGTCATGGTGATGGACATCGACCGGTTCAAGCAGGTCAACGACTCGGTCGGCATGGCGGTCGGGGATTCGATCCTGCTCACCCTGGCGCGCCGGCTCGGCCGCCTGCTCAAAGCGCAGGACACGCTGGCGCGGCTCTCCGGCGATCAGTTCGGCCTGATCCTGATGTCGGAGCGCGACACCAACCGCATCATCGCGTTCGCGGAGACCACCTGCAAGGCGATCCGGGCGCCGATCTCGTTCAATGAGCGCGAAATCTTCCTCACGCTGTCGATCGGAATAGCGTTGCCGGAAGCCCCGTCAAACCGCGCCGAGGAACTGATCAAGGACGCCGAGCTCGCCATGTACGTGGCGAAGCGCTCGCGCGGCGACCGTTTCGAGGTATTCAAGCCGGCCATGCGGGCGCGCAAGACCGACCGGCTGACGCTCGAATCCGAATTGCGCCGCGCCCTCGATCGCGAAGAGATCACGCTGTTGTACCAGCCGATCGTGCGCCTAGAGGACCGGTCCGTCGCCGGCTTCGAGGCGCTGGCGCGCTGGGACCACCCGAAGATGGGCCGCCTGTCGCCCTCGGAATTCATCTCGATCGCGGAGGAGATCGGCCTCATCACCGATCTTGGCCTGTTCGCGATGGAGCGCACCGCCCGTCAGCTCGGTATCTGGCAGCGTGCCGTACGCACCCGTGTGCCGCTGTTTGCGAGCGTCAACATGTCGTCGCGTCAATTGCTCAAGAACGACTTGGTCGACGACCTGCGTGCGGTGCTGGCGCGCTCGGGGCTGATGCGCGGCACCCTCAAGCTCGAGCTCACCGAATCCGTGGTGATGGAAAATCCCGAGCAGGCGGCGCAAATCCTCAACAAGCTGCGCGACCTTGGCGCCGGACTTGCGCTCGACGACTTCGGCACCGGCCATTCCTCGCTGGTCTACCTCCAGCGCTTCCCATTCGACACCATCAAGATCGATCAGTCTTTCGTGCGTACCAACGCGAAAGGCTCGCGGCCGGTGATCCTGCGCTCGATCATAGGACTTGCCCATGATCTCGGGATGGACGTCGTCGCCGAAGGGGCCGAGCACGATTCCGATGCCGTGGAACTTTATCATCTCGGCTGCGAATTCGCGCAAGGCTTCGCGTTCGGCCAGCCGATGACCGCCGATCAGGCCCACGAAATGCTGATGAGCGACCGCCTCGAGACGGCGCGGTAGCGATGACCAGCCCGCGCACCCACAATGGCGGCGCGGGATCAGGCGTGCCCGGCTTGGCTCGACAGCATGCCGATCGGGATGCCGAGCTTCTTGAGCGCGCGGTCGTATTTGTTGCCGACATCGGGGCCGAAAATGAGGTCCGGGTCGGCGCTGCAATGCAGCCAGCCATTGTCCTGTATTTCGGTTTCAAGCTGGCCAGGCGCCCAGCCCGCATAGCCGAGCGCCAGCAAGGCATTGCCCGGACCGTCGCCATGCGCGATAGCCTTGAGGACGTCGAGCGTCGCGGTGAGGCAGATGCCTTCGTCGATCGGCAGGGTCGAGTTCTCGATGAAGAAATCGGCCGAATGCAGCACGAAGCCCCGTCCCGGCTCGACCGGCCCGCCTTTGAGGACCTGAACGGCGCCCGCGCTCGGTGGCAACTGAATGCGATCAGCGTCGGAAATCACGTCGAGTTGCACCAGGAGATCGGGAAATTTGATGTTCGATGCCGGCTGATTGACCACGATTCCCATCGCGCCCTCCGAGGAGTGCGCGCAGATATAGATCAAGCTGCGGGCAAAACGCTCGTCGCGCATGCTCGGCATCGCAATCAGCATCTGCCCATCGAGATAGCCGCGCTTCGGCGTGCCCTTGCGCGTGCCGCCTAAAGGGCCGATCTTCGGTTCGCGGCGCGGGCGCCGGCGGACATCGGGTTCCTCGCCCGGGGCCTTCTTCGGATTCGTCTTTGCATCTTTCATATCGAAAAAGGTAACCTCTTCTCGCCCCGACGGCAATGCGGCATCACCAGCAGGTCACGAGGATTTCAATGGTCATCGGCGGCCGCGTTCACTAAACGATCAGTCATGATTGCATCGACATTGCGGCTTTTTATTTCTGCAGCATTATGCGCGCTGCTTGCGATTGCGTCGGTTCGCGCGGCTACAGCTGCGGATGCGTCATCGTGGGACGGCGACGCACGCGCGGCGATGCGGCTCGTCGCCGGAAGTGGCGGGAACCCGAACGGTGAAGCGCTCAGGGCCGGCGTCGAGATCCGGCTTGCGGCCGGATGGAAAACGTATTGGCGGTACCCCGGTGACAGCGGCGTGCCACCGGTGCTCGACTTTTCCAAATCCGAAAACGTGAAGTCGATCGCCATCACGTGGCCGGCGCCGCATCGATTTACCGACGATGGCGGCGCGTCGATCGGATATAAGGGCAACGTCATCCTGCCGCTGCGCGTCGTCGCGCAGGACCCGAAGCGGCCGGTGTCGCTGCGCCTCGGGATCGACTACGCGATCTGCGAAAAACTGTGCATTCCGGCCAAGGGCTCGGCGCGGCTCGACCTCGCGCGGGGACCTTCTGCGAACGACGCCGCGCTCGCGGCGGCGGAAGCCCAGGTGCCGAAGTCGGCGCGTCTCGGTGAAACCGCTCCGCTTGCGATCCGCACGGTGCACCGTGAGCCTGGCGATCCCCGTCCGCGCGTTATCGTCGAGGTTGAGGCGCCGGTCACGGCGGCGCTTGACCTCTTCGTCGAAGGCCCGACCGAGGATTGGGCGCTGCCGCTGCCCGCGCCGGTCGCCGGCGGGGCCGACGGCCTGCGCCGGTTCGCGTTCGAACTCGACGGCCTGCCGCCCGGCGCCGACGCGGCCGGGGCGCGTCTGCGCTTTACCCTGGTCTCGGGTGAAAACGCGATCGAGGTGACGGCCGTTCCCGATCAGGCCCGATGATCCCGCCGACGATGTTCCGTGCATTTTTCGCGGCGAGACGCAATTCACTTTGCCGGGAAATGCTATAATTTGGCGCCGCTGCCGATCGGCCGTTGACGGCCGCAGGTTCCGGGCCCGCCCGCGTCCGCGGACGGCGCCCTTCTCCACCCCTGACTGACACGAGGACCAGACCATGACCATCAAGGTGGGCGACCATATTCCGGAAGGAAAGTTTCGCGTGATGACGGCCGAGGGCCCGGGCTGGAAGACCACCGGCGAGGTGTTCAAGGGCAAGAAGGTGGTGCTGTTTGCAGTGCCCGGCGCGTTTACGCCGACGTGCCACAAAAATCATCTGCCGGGCTTCCTGCAGAATGGCGACGCCATTAAAGCCAAGGGCGTGGACAGCATCGCGGTGACCGCCGTCAACGACGTCTTCGTCATGTCGGAATGGAAAAAGGCGTCGGGCGCCGAAGGCAAGATCGAGTTCCTGGCGGACGGCAACGGCGAATTCGCGAAGGCACTCGACCTCACCATGGACGGCTCCGCCGGCGGCCTCGGCCTGCGCTCCAAGCGCTACTCCATGCTGGTCGAAGACGGCGTCGTGAAGAAGCTCAATGTCGAAGAGGCTCCCGGCAAAGCCGAAACTTCGAGCGCCGAGGCTCTGCTCAAGCAACTCTGAGGCGGGCGTTCCGAACAGCCGCAGACTTTTCGGACGAGGCCAATCTCAAGCGAAGCCCCTGCCCTCAACGGCAAGGGCTTTCTCATTGCGGTGGCTTGCCGGTGGTCATTGCGGCGCGCAGTTCGGCGATGGCTTCACCCGCCAACTCGTCGGCGCGCTCATTGAGCGCGTGGCCGGCATGGCCGCGCACCCAATGCCAGCGTACCGTGTGGCGGGCGACCGCGGCATCAAGACGCTGCCATAGGTCGGCGTTTTTGACCGGCTTCTTGTCGGCGGTTCTCCAGCCGTTGCGCTTCCATCCGAATATCCACTCGGTGATGCCCTTCTGGACGTATTGGCTGTCGGTGTGAAGATCGGCCTCGCAGGGCCTCTTAAGAGACTCAAGCGCCATGATGGCCGCCATCAATTCCATCCGGTTGTTGGTGGTGTGCGCTTCGGCACCTTTGATCTCGCGCCGGTGATCCCCCCATTGCAGGATTGCGCCCCATCCGCCGGGTCCCGGATTGCCTTTAGCGCCGCCGTCAGTGTGAATGACGACGCGGGCCGCCGGGGATTCAGTCCGGTCAGTCAATGCCGTAATCTCGCGCGCTACTGTTCGCCTGGTGGAATTGAAGTTTGCGATAATATTCGAGCGGGTCTTTGGGCTTGACCAGCGCGCCCGCGGGCACCTCCAACCAGTCGATGAGCCGCGTCAACAGGAACCGCAGCGCCGCGCCGCGGCACAGCAGCGGCAGCGCGGCGATCTCCGCCGAAGCGAGCGCACGCACCCGCATGTAGCCGTTGAGCAACGCGCGCCCCTTGCTGATGTTATAGGAGTGGTCGGGCTCGAAGCACCAAGCGTTGAGGCAGATCGCCACGTCATAGGCGAAGGCGTCGGTGCAGGCGAAATAGAAGTCGATCAGACCGGACAGGCGGTCGCCGATGAAAAATACGTTGTCGGGGAATAGGTCGGCATGGATGACGCCCTGCGGCAGGTCGCGCGGCCAGTCTTGCTCCAGATGCGCAAGCTCGTTCGCGATCGCCTCGCCGAGTCCCTTCTGCACGGTGTCGGCGCGTGCGCCCGCCGCGTCGCAAAGCGCCCGCCAACCCTCGACCGAAAGCCCGTTCCGGCGCTTCATCGCAAAATCGGCGCCGGCAAGATGGAGCTCGGCGAGTGCGGCGCCGACCGCCCCGCAATGGGCTGCACGCGGCCGCCTGATCCACGTGCCGTCCAGAAACGTCACGATGGCGGCAGGTCGTTTCGCAAGCTGCCCGAGCGCTTCGCCGGCGCGGTTGCGCACCGGCTGCGGACAGGTAAGCCCACGCGCCGCCAGATGCTCGATCAGGTTGAGGAAGAACGGCAGGTCGTCGGCGGCGACGCGTTTCTCGTAGAGTGTGAGAATGAAAAAACCGCCGCTGGTGTGCAGCAGGAAATTCGAATTCTCGACCCCTTCGGCAATCCCCTTGTAGGAGAGCAGGCTGCCGATTTCGTAGCCGGCGAGGAACTGTTGGAGTTCCTCGTCGGGGACGTCGGTATATACAGCCATGCGGGTCGGGCTACTCGGCCGCCTCGCCGCTGCGCACCTGACGCGGCAGCGGGAAAAAGATGCCCGATTCCTCTACCGCTGACACGGTTTCAACGCTGACGGCGTAGCGGGCCGCGAACGCGTCGATGATCTCCTCGATTAGCACTTCGGGTGCCGAGGCGCCGGCCGTGAGGCCGAGCCGACCGATCGAACCGAACTTGTCCCAGTTGATGTCGGCGGCGCGCTGCAGCAGTTCGGCGTGGGGGCAGCCATTGCGAAGCGCTACCTCCTTGAGCCGCTGCGAGTTCGACGAATTGGGCGAGCCGACCACGATCATGGCGTCGACCACCGGGGCGACCCGCTTGACCGCCTCCTGGCGGTTGGTGGTGGCGTAGCAGATGTCTTCCTTGTGCGGGCCGGCGATATGAGGAAATCGCTTCTGAAGCACGGCGACGATTTCGGCGGTATCGTCCACCGACAGCGTCGTCTGGGTCACATAAGCGAGCTTGCCGGGGTCGTTGGGCTCGAAAGTCGCAGCCTCCTCGGCGGTCTGCACGAGACGCACCGCGCCGGCCGGAAGCTGGCCCATGGTGCCGGTCACTTCCGGATGTCCGGCGTGACCGATCAGCACGATCTCCCGGCCGCGGCGGAAATGGATCTCGGCCTCGCGATGGACCTTGGTGACCAGCGGGCAGGTCGCGTCGATCGCCAGAAGATTGCGGCGGCCGGCATCGACCGGAATCGACTTCGGCACCCCATGGGCGGAAAAGATGACCGGGACGTTGGCGTCCGGGATTTCGTCGAGTTCCTCGACGAAAACGGCGCCCTTTTGCCGCAGGCTCTCGACCACATAGCGGTTGTGGACGATCTCGTGGCGGACATAGACCGGCTTGCCGTACATGGCGAGCGCTCGTTCCACCGTGTCGATCGCCCGCACCACCCCGGCGCAGAAGCCCCGCGGCGAGCACAACAACACCCTCAGGGGCGGCTTTGCCGGCGAGGGCGAAGGCGTGAGTTCGTTCTCGTTCAAGGGGTTCGATCCTAACGGGCGACTGGGACTCGGGCGCCAAACAGATTTGGTTTTTCGCCCGTACCTCTGTCAAGCATGTGGGGAGCCGAAACGCAAAAGTTTCATTGCGGTAACGAACCCTAGGTGGTGGCGTATGCCCACCGGAATGATCGCCGCCTGCGGCACCAGGCTCCGGAGATTGTCCATATTCAACAATATGTTCTGCATCGTGGGTTGCGCAAGTCGGATAGGCACGCCTATATTGGCACTAACCCCGTCAGCTTCGATGGAAACAGGCTTCGCCCCACCGGGCGGGCGGAGCACAAGGAGAATTTACATGGCGACTCAGCCCCTGATGCCGAAAGCGACTGCCGTATGGTTGGTCGAGAATACGGCGCTGACGTTCGACCAGATTGCCGACTTCTGCAAGTTGCATCCCCTTGAGGTCAAAGCCATCGCCGATGACGAAGGCGCCCAGAGCATTATCGGGCGCGATCCGATCGTGACCGGGCAGCTGACTCGGGAGGAAATCTCCAAGGCCGAGGCCGATCCGAGCGTCCGGCTCAAGCTCGCCGAGTCGAAGGTCCATCTGCCCGAGCCCAAGCGCAAGAAGGGGCCGCGATACACCCCGGTGTCGCGTCGCCAGGACCGCCCAAACGCGATCCTGTGGCTGGTTCGCAACCATCCGGAACTCAAGGACAGCCAAATCATGCGGCTCGTCGGCACCACCAAATCAACCATCGATGCAATCCGCGAGCGCACCCACTGGAACGCCCCCAATCTCGCCCCGATGGATCCGGTGACGCTTGGCCTGTGCTCGCAAATCGACCTTGATTTCGAGGTCCATCGCGCCGCTAAGGAAAAGCCCACCGAGCCCGACACCGGCTCAACGCTGTTGCCCGCCGAAATCACCACGATTCGCCCCGCTGCCGAGCCCGAGCCCACGGCTGAAAAGAAGGAAGGCGCAGAGCTCGACGTCCAGGCTGTTTTCGCCAAGCTCAAGCAGATCGGCGGCAAGGGGGAATAGGTTTCAGACAAGCGTGCCCAAAAGTGCCCCGCGTCAGCAAAGGCGCGGGCGACGCTTTTTGAGTTGCCATTTTGCCTAAGGTTGGCGGTGTCGCATGAACTCGGCCGCAATATCGCGGCGACCATGTAGTACTCGCAACACGATGACGACCTCCGGGGCGCGGTCGTAGACGATGACGTACGGATACACGAGCTTTATCCGGGCAATTGGACCAAGAGCCGGGCGCAATGGTCCAGTGTCGGGGAACCGGGCCAGATTTCCGTACGCGGTCTCGAATTCGGCGACGTAGCGAACAGCTACTTTGTGTCCGGCGCGCCGGCTCAGACCGGAAATGATTTCGCGTACATCCCGCTTGGCGTGCTCGGTAACGACAATGCGCGCCATTAACCCTTCAGGGTTGCAAGATGCGCATGCATATCCGCGATCGCATCGTCAACTAAAACGATTTCGCCGCGTGATGCTGCCTCACGGGCTTCTTCCACGTACGGCAGCGCCCATGCAAGATCGTCGACTTCAAGCGCCATATGATCGGCGATCATCCGCCGGACGGCCGCCTCTGGTGAGGTGAATTGGCCTTCGGCGACACGCGCTTTGAGCCATTCTTCTTGTTCCGGCGGAAGGGCGATATTCATAGTGTCAATCATAGGCTGGGAGACGCACGAATTCCAGCGGGTCGTAACAAAGAACTTTGCAAGTTTGCCCGGCACCCTTGCACCGACAAAGCATTCCCTTTTCCAGCCGGCGCGCCTAGAACCGGCGGCACCGCCGCGTGCCGACGAGGAAGAGCATGAAAATCATCGACATGACCCACGTGATGAACGTCCATACGCCCGGCTGGGTCGGCTACGCGGGCAACAAGATGTATTACGCACAGAACCTGCAGACCCAGATGATCGTGGCGCAGCGTATCGACACGGCGCTTCATGTCGGAACCCATTTCGACGGCGCCATGCATGCGACCGACAACCGCAAGGGCGATATGGCGTCGCTGCCGCTCGACTACCTGGTCAATCGCGGCGTCGTTGTGGACATCTCCAAATGGGTGAGCGACTGGTCGGTGATCACGCCGGACATCATCGAGCGCGCCGGCGCCGATATTCGCGAGGGCGACATCCTGGTCCTGCACACCGGATGGCATCGCCATTACGAGGGGCGGCCGCAGCAGGACCTCGTGAAATACTTTTGCTACCACCCGGGACCCAACCTCGACACCCTCCAGTGGATGCTGAAAAAGAAGATCAAGTGGTGGGCAATGGACACCGGCTCCTGCGACCACGCCATGAACACCTCGATCCGCACCATGCGGCCCGATCTTGCGGCGCAGTTCACCAAGCTTCACGGCAAGACGCCGGGCGAATTTTTCGGCACCTTCGAATACATCCACAAGAAATCCGGGCGCAAAGTCGTGTCCGACGTCTTCCCGTTCCACAACTGGGCGTTTCAGGAAGGCCTTTTGCATGCCGAGAACCTAGGCGGCGACATCGAGCTGATGCTCAACCGGCGCGCCCTCATCGGCGCTTTCCCGTGGCGCTATGAGGGGCTGGAAGGCTGCCCGTGCCGGATCGTGGCGTTCCTCGACTGCGGCGAGAATGTCGAGGCGGTGGGCGATGCGGCGCGCGCCATCATGGGGGCGTGACGGCGCGCTGTGATCACAGCGCCGGCCACGCGCCTTGCGGAGCGGTTGGCGCTGCAATAGCGTGCCGCGCAACGGACACACCGAAATTTTCGACGGCAAGGAGGCCGCCATGGATCTTCAACTCAAGAACAAGACCGCGCTCGTCACCGGCGGCAGCGAGGGCATCGGCAAAGCGATCACGCGCCTGTTGGCGCGAGAGGGCGTCGATGTCGCCGTCTGTTCGCGGCGCAAGGACGCGATCGAAGCCGCGGCAGCCGAGATCGCCAAGGAGACCGGACGCAAGATCGTCGGCATTGCGGCCGACCTCACCAAGGACGCGGACGCGAAAAACTTCATCGCCAAGGGCCATCAAGCCCTCGGCCGCGTCGACATCATGATCAACAATGCCGGATCGTCTCCGGGCGGTGTGCTGGAGCACCTCACCGAGGACGATTGGGCGCAGTCGCTGCAATTGAAGTTTATGGGCTATGTGCGCTGCCTGCGCCACGTGCTGCCCGTCATGGTCAAGCAGGGCGGCGGGCGGGTGGTGAACCTGATCGGCAATGACGGCGTCAAGCCATCCTATTGGGAGATCGCGCCGGGCGCCGCCAACGCCGCCGGCCAGAACCTCACCATGTCGCTTGCCGGCCAATATGGCCGCCACGGCGTCAGCTTCTGCGCCGTCAACCCGGGCCCGGTTCGCACCGAGCGATGGGACGGCCTCGTCAAGGCGATGTCGCGCGACATGAACCTGAGCTACGACGAGGCCAACAAGCTCGCGCCTGCGTCGATCCCGATGGGCCGCATCGCTGAGGTCGACGAAGTCGCCTCCCTGGTGGTGATGTTGGCGTCGCCACTGATGCACATGGTCAACGGCACCCAAGTCGAGATCGATGGCGGCCAGGAGAAATCCCTCATGGATCGCGCGCGGGATCGCAAGTGACGCGCTGACGCCACCAACCCGATAAGCCCGGCTGTCGTACGGTGGAGTGGGCGCAAAAGCCGCGAGGTTATCCGGGCTGCGCGCTTGACAAGGTTATGGGGCGAACGGACACTTTGGGCTGAAGATTTCGGCTGGAAAACAGCGCCGGACGAAACATCTCCGGTCGTTCCGGCGATTTCCGTCTGCGGAGCCAACTCATGAAAACCTTGAAAGCCCTTATCCCGATTGCCTCCATCGTGGCGGCCGCGTTCGTCGCCTCGGCGTCGGCGCAGACCGTCAAAGTCGGCGAACTCAATAGCTACAAGGCTGCTCCAGCCTTCCTTGAGCCCTACAAGAAGGGCATCGAACTCGCGATCGAGGAGATTAATGCCGCCGGCGGGGTGCTCGGCAAGAAGTTTGAGTTCGTGATCCGCGACGACGGCGGCAATCCCGGCGACGCCGTACGGATTGCCGAGGAACTCGTGACCCGCGAAGGCACCAATCTCATTGCTGGAACCTTCCTCTCCAATGTCGGGCTTGCGGTGACCGAGTTCGCCGGCAAGAAGCACGTCTTCTTCCTTGCTGCCGAGCCGCTGACCGACAAAGTCACCTGGCAGGACGGCAACAAATATACCTTCCGGTTGCGCTCCTCGACCTACATGCAGGTTGCCATGCTGATGCCGGACATCGTGGCGGCAAAGAAGAAGCGCTGGGCGCTGGTGTATCCGAACTTCGAATACGGCCAGTCCGCGGTGGCGAACTTCAAGACGATGCTCAAGAAGGCGCAGCCCGATGTCGAATTCGTCACCGAGCAGGCGCCACCACTCGGCAAGGTCGATGCTGGCGCCATCGCCCAGGCGATCGACGAGGCGAAGCCCGACGCGATCTTCAACGTGCTGTTCGGGCCGGACCTCGCCAAGTTCGTGCGCGAGGGCAACACCCGGGACATCTTCAAGAATCGGTTTGTCGCGAGCCTGCTGTCGGGCGAGCCCGAATATATCGATCCGCTCAAGGACGAAACCCCGGTCGGCTGGCTGGTGACGGGCTATCCCTGGTACGCGATCGAAACCCCGGAGCACAAAGCGTTCCTCGCCGCCTATCAGAAGAAGTTCAACGACTATCCGCGGCTCGGCTCGGTGGTCGGCTACGTCACCGCGAAGTCGATGGCGGCCGGTATCGCCAAGGCGGGCGCGACCGACACCGAAAAGGTGGTGGATGCGTTCAAGGGCCTGAAAGTTGATAGCCCGTTCGGACCGTTCGTCTACCGCGCCAGCGACCACCAGGCCACCATGGGCGCCTATGTGGGCAAACTCGCCCTGAAGGATGGCAAGCCCATCATGGTCGACATCAAATACGTCGACGGCGCCGCCGTGCTGCCGTCCGACGATGAAGTCAAGAAGCTGCGCCCGGCGGAGTGAAGTCGGGCTGCTCGACGCGCAATTGCCCTGCCTCCCGTGCAGGGTGCGAAGCGATGCCCCTGTTCCACCGGTAGCGAAATGATCCGGCGATGACGTTCGACGCCGTTGCGATCCAGGCGCTCAACGGATTGGCCGCGGCGTCGGGACTGTTTTTTGTCGGCGCCGGCCTGTCGCTGATCTTCGGCGTCAGCCGCATCATCAACATGGCCCACGGCTCGCTCTACATGGTGGGCATTTATCTCGCCTACTCGATCGCGACCGCGGTCGGCGGCGGCTGGGGGTTCTGGGGCGGCATCGTGGCGGCTGCGCTCGCGGTCGCGGCGATCGGCGCGGTCATCGAGGTCGTGCTGCTGCGGCGGATTTATCATGTGCCCGAGTTATTCCAGTTGCTCGCCACCTTCGCGCTGGTGCTGATCATCAACGATGCGACGCTGTACCTGTGGGGCCCGGAGGACCTGCTGGGGCCTCGCGCCCCGGGCCTGCGCGGCGCCGTCGAGATCCTCGGCCGGCGGTTTCCGAGCTACGACCTGTTCCTGATCGCCATGGGGCCGGCGGTGCTCGTGGTCGTCCATTTCGTGCTGGCGCGCACGCGGTTCGGACGGCTGGTGCGCGCCGCCACCCAGGATCGCGAGATGGTGGGCGCGCTTGGCGTCAACCAAGCGCTGCTGTTCACGGCGGTGTTCATCGCGGGCTCGTTCCTGTCCGGCCTCGGCGGCGCGCTGCAGCTTGCCCGCGAGCCGGCCAGTCTCGCGCTTGACCTCAACGTGATCGGCGATGCCTTCGTGGTGGTGGTGGTCGGCGGCATGGGATCGATCCCGGGCGCCTATTTGGCCGCCGTCCTCATCGCCGAGATCAAGGCGCTGTGCATCGGCCTCGGCGTCGTTCACCTCGGCGGCCTCGACGTGAACTTTTCCAAGCTGACCTTGGTCTCCGAATTCGTCGTCATGGCGGTGGTGTTGATCGTGCGCCCCCACGGGCTGCTCGGCGGCATTCCGATTGCACCACGTGCCGCTACCGCCGCCGAAGCGCCGATCCGGCCGGCATCGGGATTCCTCAAGGCCGCCGCACTGGTCCTGCTGATCGGCCTCGTGGCGCTCGCGATCGCGCAAAAATTCTCCCCCTACAGTCTGGTGCTCGGCACCGACGTGCTGATCGCGGTCATTTTTGCCGTCAGCCTCCATTTCATCATGGGGCCGGGTGGCATGCATTCATTCGGGCACGCCGCCTATTTCGGCCTCGGTACCTACGCAGCGGCCCTGATGGTGAAGTTCTACGACGTTCCGATGTTCTCAGCCCTCGGCGCCGCACCGGTGGTGGCCGGACTCGGTGCGCTGCTGTTCGGCTGGTTCGCGGTGCGCCTGTCGGGCATCTATCTCGCCATGCTAACGCTCGCATTCGCCCAGATCGTGTGGTCGATCGTGTTCCAGTGGCAGGACCTGACCGGTGGCTCCAACGGAGTGCTGGGCATCTGGCCGACGGCACCGTTCGACGCGCCGTGGCTATATTACCTGTTGTGCGTGGCGCTCGCCGCGTTGGTTGTGGTGGGGCTGCGAACCATTTTGTTCTCGCCGTTCGGCTATGCCATGCGGGCGGGCCGCGATTCGCCGCTGCGCGCGGAGGCGATCGGCATCGATGTGAAGCGCGTGCAATGGATCGCATTCGCGATCGCGGGTGCCGCCGCCGGCGTGGCGGGCGGCCTCTACGCCTTTGCCAAGGGCTCCATTTCGCCGGAGACCATCGACGTCGGCCGCTCGATCGACGGCATCGTCATGGTGTTGCTCGGTGGCCTCGAGTCCCTGAGCGGTCCGGTCGTCGGCGTCGGCATCTACGCCGTGCTGCAGGATACGGTCATGCGCCAGACCCAGTATTGGCACGCGCTTCTCGGCGTCATTATCCTCGTCCTGGTGCTGGTGTTTCCGGGCGGCGTCGTCGGGTTCTTCGCCAAGCGACTAACTGCACGGCGGAAGATCCTATGAGCGTGCTTGCGGTCCGCGCGCTCTACAAATCCTTCGGCGGCGTGCGCGCCGTCGACGGCGTCAGCTTCGAGATTGGACGCGGCGAGTTCCTGGCGCTGATCGGGCCGAACGGCGCCGGAAAATCGACCTGCTTCAACATGATCAACGGCCAGCTCCGGCCGGACGACGGCGACATCCTGCTCGAGGGCCGCAGCATCGCCGGCATGCGGCCGCGTCGCATCTGGCGGTTCGGCGTCGGCCGCACGTTTCAGGTTGCGGCGACGTTCGGCTCCATGACGGTCGTCGAGAACGTCCAGATGGCACTCGCGAGCCATCACCGGCGGCTCTATCGGTTTGCCGCGCCTCTCGCCGCCGTCCATCGCGATCGCGCCCTCGACCTGCTCACGCAGGTCGGCATGGCAGACGCGGCCGGACGCGGGTGCCGCGAACTCGCCTATGGCGACGTCAAGCGGGTCGAGCTAGCGATCGCACTCGCCAACGTTCCGCGACTGCTGCTGATGGATGAGCCGACCGCCGGGATGGCACCGCGCGAGCGGCTCGACATGATCGCGCTGGTCAAGCGCCTGGTCACCGAGCAAGGCATTTCGGTGCTCTTCACCGAACATTCCATGGATGTGGTGTTTGGCTTTGCGGATCGCATCATCGTGCTCGCCCGCGGCGCCGTGATCGCCGACGGCGATGCCGAATTGATCCGTCGCAACAAACGGGTGCAGGACGTCTATCTCGGCACCGGCAAGACTACGTCCCGCGGGGCGCATCCATGACCGACACTCCGTCGCGCGCGGCGCCTCAAGAGCCCATGCTCGAAGTGGAGGGCCTCAACGCCTGGTACGGCGCGGCGCGCATCCTGTTCGATCTCGCGCTCAACGTCGGGCACGGCGAGGTCGTCGCCCTGATGGGCCGTAACGGCGCCGGCAAGTCCACCACCATGAAAGCCGTGATGGGCCTGATGGCACGGCGCAACGGAACGGTACGTTTCTGCGGGCGCGACATTTCGCGCTTGCGCCCCTACGAGATCGCCCGTTTGGGTGTGGGCTTCGTGCCGGAGGATCGCCGCATCTTCGCGGACCTCACGGTCGCGGAAAACCTCGATGTCGGCCGTCAGCGGTCACGCCGCTTTCCGGACGGA
Organism: uncultured Alphaproteobacteria bacterium; assembly: GCA_963747835.1. Classification (GTDB taxonomy): domain Bacteria; phylum Pseudomonadota; class Alphaproteobacteria; order Rhizobiales; family Xanthobacteraceae; genus JAJPKK01. Next base: position 1,858,134 of record CAVVGO010000006.1, on the reverse strand, counting down.
CGGGCCGCGGCGGAGTGGGACGTCCTCAAGCTCTATCGCCTGTTTCCAAATCTTGCCGGCATGGCGAACCGGCGCGGCGCCCACATGAGCGGCGGCGAGCAGCAGATGCTCACAGTCGCCCGCACCCTGATGGGAAATCCGTTGCTGGTCCTGCTCGACGAGCCGTCGGAAGGCGTCGCTCCGGTCATCGTCGACGAGATGGCGGACACCATCATGGAGATGAAGAAGGAAGGACTGTCCGTGTTGCTGTCGGAGCAGAACATTCACTTCGCCGAACTGGTTTCCGACCGCGCCTACGTGCTGGAAAAAGGACAGGTTCAGTGGCAGGGCCCGATGGCCGAGTTCGCGGCAGACACGGCGGCGCAACGCGCGCTGCTGTCCATGTGATCGCTATTCCGGGTACGAACTCAAGTGCCCTTCAGGAGTGCGCGCAGTCGCTGCGGCGTCACCGGAAGCCGTGTCACGCCGCCCGGCATTCCGATGGCGTCGTCGATGGCGCTTGCGATGGCCGCGCCGGCGGCGTTGACACCGGCTTCGCCGGCGCCCTTGAGACCGAGCGGATTGAGCGGGCTCGGCGCGTCCTCGGTGATGATCACGTCGAGCGCCGGGACCTCGCGCGCGGTCGGCATCAGATAGTCCGCGAAAGTCACGGCGAGCGGTTCGCCGCGCTCGTCGTAACAGAATTCCTCCATCAGGGCGCCGCCCAGGCCTTGCGCAAACCCGCCGGCGATCTGGCCTTCGACCAGCCGCGGATTGACCGCCCGGCCGATGTCGTAGGCGACGAGATAGCGCTCCACCGCAATGCCGCCGGTGTCGCGGTCGACCCGCACCACCGCGATGTGGACGCCGTAGGGATAGTTCATGTGGTCGGAGTAGAACCACCCGTCCGCCCCGAGGCCCGGCTCGCGCACGCCGCGCAATGGCGATGCCGGCGCCAACGCGCGGGCGACCTCGGCGAGCGAGATCGAGGGACCGCCGCCGCGGCCGCGCGTCACCACGCGGCTGTCCACGATGTCGAGTTCTTCGGCACGCCGCTGCAACATTCCGGCCGCAACATCGATCGCTTTGGCGCGCACCTGCGAAGCCGCGATGCGGGTTGCCTCGCCGGCCATCACGGTGACCCGCGACGCGAAGGCGCCGAGCCCGAACGCGATCCGGTCGGTCTGCCCATGGGTGACGCGCACGCCGCGGTAATCGACGCCCAGCGCATCCGCGCAGATTTGCGCCACTACGGTCTCGACACCCTGCCCGACCGAGGCGGCGCCGGTTACGACCTCGACGGCGCCGGCGTGGTCAACGGTGACGCGTACGCCCTCGTACGGACCGAGCCCGCTCTTCTCCACGAACATGGCAAGCCCGACACCGACCGCTTCGCCCGCGGCCCGGCGCCGCCGCAGATCGGCTTGCAGCTTGGTCCAGCCGATGCCGGCAAGCGCCTTGTCGAGAAGGCGCGCGTAGTCGCCGGAATCCATCACCACATCGGTGCCCAGCGTCGAGAACGGCCGCGCATAGGGGAACTCGGACCTGTCGATCAGGTTGCGGCGGCGCAGTTCGATCGGGTCGAGGCCGAGACGGGCCGCGATGGCATCCATCATGCGCTCGCGCGCGAACGTGCTCTCATAGCGGCCGGGCGCCCGGTAGGTGCCGCCGGGCGTCTTGTTGGTGAGGCGGATGCGACCGACCGCCCGATAGGCCGGCACCCGATAGGGCCCCGGCAGCATGACGGCCGCGAGGTCCGGCACGGTCGCCGCATGGGTGCGCACATAGCCGCCCTGGTCGTGCAGGAATTCGTCGTCGAGCGCCAGGATGCGCCCGTCGCGATCGACGGCGGCGCGTATCGCATGGCGCTGCTGGCGCGAATGGTTGGCGGCAATCAGATGCTCCCGGCGGTCCTCGATCCATTTGACCGGCACGCCAAGGCGCAGCGCCGCCGCGCACGCGAGCACGTCCTCGGGATACAATTCGCCGCGAATGCCGAAACCACCGCCGACATGACCCTCGTAAAGGTGCACCGAGGACGGCGCGCGACCGAGCATGCGGGCGATGTTGTCGCGGTTCCAGTGGGGCACTTTCGCGGCGCCGTGAAGCTCGAGGATATCGCGCGAGGCATCATAGCGTGCGATGGCGCCACGGGTTTCCATCGGCACGCCGGAATGCCGGCCGATATCGAGCACGAGCTCCACCACTGCGTGGGCGTCGCGAAACGCCGCATCGAGGTCGCCATATCCTTTCTCGACGATCGCCGCCTCGGTGGAGCGGCCGGGCTCGAACTCGCCGGGCGGCGCGTGGGCATCGAGTAGCGCCGGCAATTCCTCGATCTCGACAGCGACCAGATCGGCCGCGTCCTCGGCCACATAGGCGTCGGCGGCGAACACCGCCGCCACCGGCTCGCCGACGTAGCGCGCGCGCTCGCGTGCCAGAATGTGCTGCCGATAGGCCGTCAGCCCTTCGATCCGCGACAGGCGGAAATCGATCGGCGGAATGTCGGCGACATCGGCCGAGGTCCACACCGCGGCGACACCCGCGACTGCGCGCGCCGCGCTTGCGTCGATCGCCACGATGCGGCCATGGGCGACCGGCGAGCGCACCAGGCGCATGTGAAGCTGGAACGGGAACGAAATGTCCGCCGCATAGGCGCCACGGCCCATCACCAGCGGACGGTCCTCAAGACGCGGCACCGATTGCCCGACGAAGCCCATCGCGGTCACGCCCGCTGAACGCCGGCACGCCGCAGCGCGGCACGGATGCGCTGCGGCGTGGCGGGGATTTCGTCGATCGACACCTTAAACGGCGCCAGTGCGTCGTTGATGGCGTTGACGACGGCGGCCGGCGCCCCGATCGAGCCACCTTCGCCGAGACCCTTGGCCTTGGTCAACGAGGCCTCGGTCAAGGTTTCGAGGTGATGGATGTCGATCGGCGGCGTTTCATGCGCGGTCGGCAGCAGATAGTCGGCGAAAGTTGCCGTCAGGACGTTGCCGGTCTCGTCATAGATCATCTCCTCCAGCAGCGCGTTGGCAATGCCCTGGGCGACACCGCCGCGAATTTGACCCTCCGCGATCATCGGATTGATGAGGCGTCCGGCGTCCTCGGCGACCAGGAGCTTTTCGACAACGACCTTTCCGGTCTCGATATCGACCTCCACGATGGCGATATGGCAGGCGTTGGAGAACGTGCCGGCCGGATCGTAGGTGGCGGATTCACGCAGGCCCGGCGTCAGGTCTCCGGCAAAGCGATGGTGCTGGTGGTAGGCTGCGCGCGCCAGCTCCGCCAGCGTGATTTCGCGGTCGGTGCCGGCGACCCGCGCGACGCCATCCTCCAGCACAATGTCGTGGGCCGCGGCTTCCAGCAGATGTCCCGCCATCACGCGCAGCTTGGCACCGACCTTGCGTGCCGCCATCAGGGTGGCGCCGCCGGAAATCACCAGCGAACGGCTCGCGAAGGTGCCGAACCCGTAAGGCGTGCGGTCGGTGTCGCCATGCACGACGGTGACACGCTCGGGCGCAATGCCGAGTTCGTCGGCGACGAGCTGGGACAGCGTCGTGCGCAGGCCCTGTCCGTGCGGTGATGCGCCGATGCGGGCCTCGACGAAGCCCGACGGATCCATGGCGAGGTCGACAGTTTCCCAACCCGGTGTCACCTCCATGCCGCGCGCCGCGAACGCCGGGGTGCCATAGCCGGTGCGCTCCGAGAAGGTCGAAATGCCGAGCCCGAGATAGCGGCCGGCAACGCGCGCCGTCGCCTGGCGCGCCCGGAATGCCGGCAGGTCGGCGGCCGTTGCGGCGATCTCCAGGGTTTCCACATAGCTCGCCTCGTCGAACACGAGACCGGTTGCGGACTTGTAGGGGAATGTCCGGATCAGGTTGCGGCGGCGGATGTCGATCGGATCGATGCCGAACGCCGCTGCCGCCTTGTCCATCAGGCGTTCCAACGTGAAGGTGATTACCGGCCGCGACACGCCACGATAGGGCGCCATCGGGCAGGTATTGGTGGCAACGCCGCGAGCGCGACAGGCGTATTCACGCACGTCGTAGGGGCCAGGCATTTCCGCCATCGCCATCAGCGGCTCGACCGCGCAGGTGATCGGATAGCAGGAATAAGCCCCGATATTGGCGACGACCTCGGCGTCGAGCGCAAGGAGCCGCGCGTCGGCGTCGAACGCGCCTTCGAGGGTGATGTGCTGATCGCGGGAGTGGAAGCACGCGATGAGATTTTCGCGCCGATCCTCCGCCCAGGCGACCGAGGTGCGCAGTTTGCGGGCGAGCCAGGTGACGAGCACGAACTCCGGCCCCAGCGCCATCTTCTGCCCGAACCCGCCGCCGACATCGGGCGCGATGACGCGCAGGTCGGATTCCGGCATGCCGAGCGAATCCGCGACCGCGGTGCGGATCAGGTGGGGCATCTGGGTCGAGCAGGTCAGCGTGACGCGCCCGCTCGCCCGGTCGTAAGCCGCATGGGCGGCGCGCGGCTCCATCGGTGAAGCGTTCTGCCGGCGCGAGCGGACTTCGACCTTGACGCGCCGTGGCGCGGCCGTCGAAACAGCGTCGAATTGCACGGTCCTGACATTGCCTTCGACAATGACATTGCCGGGGGCCATCGCGTGGACCGCAGGAGCGCCCGCCGCGAGCGCCGCCTTGGCATCGACCAGCGGCACGGTCTCCTCGATCTCGACGTTGACGAGGTCGGACGCATCCTCCGCGGCCTCGCGGCTGTCCGCCATTACGGCCGCCACCGGCTCGCCGGTGAAGCGCACGATCTCGCTGGCGAGGATCGGCTGCGCGATCGGAATATAGTTGAACTTGTGCAGCATCGGGGCGATCGGGCGCAGCTTCGCGACGTCGGCGGCCGTCACCAGCATCACGCCGTCCGGCGCCGTAATGCGGACGATCCGGCCCGATGCCACCGGACTGCGGACGAACCGCACCCACTTCGCCGCCGCAAGATCGCCGGTGAAGCAGCCTTGCCCGGTGACCAGCGCCGGATCCTCGACCCGGCGAATCGACCGGCCAACCCAGCCAGTCGGCTTCGCGTGGGAGGTCACGGCTTGTTCGGCGGCTTGGCGGCAAACTTGGAGCCGCGCACGCACATGCGGCCGCGCGGGTCTTGCCACAGCCGTTCGGTCGCGTGCAGATGCCCGATCGCCTGCGCGATGGTGCGGAAGTTGTAGCTCCCGAAACGTTCGGCGATGTCGGTATAGTAGAGCGGTTCCTTGTCGATCGCGGCGAAGATCTTTTCCGCCAGCGCCGCGACGGTGCGCTCGTCGCCGGCCTCGCCCGCGTGGTCCGTCTTGCCCTTGACGTAGTCGTCGATCTTCGCGCTCGCCGCGTACGCATAGGTGATCCGCTCGTAGTGCTCCTTCGGGATTCCTTCCGGAATGGTGGCATCGATGCCGACCTTGGCGCCGGTCGGCACCACGCCGGAGCCTTGCGGCAGGCTCGGGTCGAGCGGCTTTGCCCGCGCATTGGTGATGATCATGACGTCCTTGTCGCCCTGGACGCGGGTCGCGATCGCCCACTCGACCTCGGTCGGATCGAACACGTCGATATCATCGTCGACCACCACCACATGCTTGAGGTCCATCACGGAGAGCGCCGCCAGGAGTGCGTTCTTCGCCTCGCCCGGCTGCTTCTTGATCGAGATGACCGCGTGCCAGAACGCGCAGCCGCCGAGCGTGACATTGATGTCCTTGACCTGCACGCCGGCGGTCCGCAGCGCCTGCCGGATCGCCGTGTAGCGGATCGGCGCCGCGAGCCAAGTGTTTTCCCACGGCATGTGCAGGTTGTAATAGATCGCGTCCTTGCGCATCGAGATCGCCTTGATGCGCACCAGCGGATTCCAATGCAGGCCGCCCATCAGGCGGGTGAATTCGCCGAACCGCCCTTCCGGCCAGGTCCAGCCGGTCGGCAGGATTTCGGCCTCCAGCACGATCTCGGCGTCGGCGATGTAGGGCATGTCGATGGTCTTGCAGGGCGCGAGTTCCACCGGCACGCCGCGCAGGCCGCCCGCGATCGCCATCTCATCGACGCCGAGCGGGGCCCGGTAGCCGGAGCCAGTGATCTCGATCGGATGGGTACCGATACTGATCGAGATCGGCAGCGCCTCCTTGCGCTCGAACGCGCGCTGGGCGAACAGGCGCATGTTGTTGGGCGTCACGATGTCGATGCCGGTGAGGCTCTTCTCCTTGACGATGAAGCGGTAGACGCCGCTGTTGAAGCCAAGCTCCGGATCGCGGGCGATCACTACGCCTGCCGTGATCATCGGGCCGCCGTCATAGATCGACGACATCGGGATCGGCAGCTTGTAGAGGTCGACGTCGTCGCCAACCAGCGTGACTTCCCGGGTCGGCGAGGTCTTGACCTGCTTCGGCGCGATCGGGTGGTCGATCGCCGCCTTTAGCTTGTATTCGATTTCCGCGTAGGTGTCGCAGCCGAGCGCCATGGCGGCGCGCTCGCGCGAGCGGATGATGCCGGATACCACCGGCATGTCGTAGCCGACCACGTTATGAAAAAACAGCGCCGTCGAGGCTTGGTCTACGAGGGTCGAAATGTGCCGGATATCCACCGGCTGATGCAGGTCGACAAGCTCGCCGGTCTGCCGCAGACGATCGAGAAACTGACGGAAATTTTCCTGCATCGAAGGTCTCCAGGCCGGGAGGAAGCCGGGAAGCGGGCGCCGCTCGCCGGCGGCCCGCATCCCACCTTCAATTAGCGGTGGAATGTGTGCCCCGCAATCATTATGAACACCCGAGCCAACAAGGAGAACGGGCGTGAGCGGAACCACGATGAAAGCGCTGGTGTTGCGCCGGCATGGCGGACTTTCCGACCTGGAGGTCGTTACCGACTATCCGGTGCCCCGGGCGACCGAGGGCCACGTGGTCATCCGGGTGCGGGCGTCGTCGTTCAATTATCACGACGTCTTCACGGTGCGCGGCATGCCGGGCATCAAGGTGCCGCTGCCGGTGGTGATCGGACTCGACATGGCGGGCGAAATCACCGAGGTCGGAAACGGCGTGACGGGCTGGAAGCCGGGTGACCGCGTGCTCGTCAACCCGCTCAACAAGAAGAAGGGACTGATGGGCGAAATGCTCGACGGCGGCATGGCGGAATACTGCCTCGTCGGCGCCGACCAACTCGTTGTCATCCCGCCCCATGTCACGTTCGAAGAAGCCGCATCGCTGCCGGTTGCCTATGGTACCGCGCACCGCATGCTGATTACCCACGACACCATCCGCAAGGGCGACCGCGTCATCGTGCTGGGCGCCAGTGGCGGCGTCGGCACCGGCTGCGTCATCCTGGCGAAACACCTCGGCGCCGAAGTGATCGCCTGCGCCAGCAGCGCCGAGAAGATGCGCCGGCTCAAGGAACTCGGCGCCGACGAAGTGATCAACTACCAGGAGATCGACTTCTCCAAATGGGCGGTCGAGCGCTACGGCAAGCCGCAGCGCCGCAGCCATGAGGGCGGCGTCGACGTGGTGATCAACTTCACCGGCGGCGATACCTGGCAGCCGTCGTTGCGCTGCCTTAAGCGCGGCGGCAAGCTTCTGGTGTGCGGCGCCACCGCGGGCCACGATCCGAAGGAGGATCTGCGCTATGTCTGGACCTTCGAGCTCAAGATCATCGGTTCCAACAGCTTCTACGACGACGACCTCAAGGGCCTGATGGAGTTGATCGCCTCCGGAAAAATGAAGCCCGTGATCGACAAGGTACTGCCGCTCGATCAAGCCGCCGAGGGTCTGCGCCTCATTCAGGATCGCGAGGTCATCGGCAAGGTCATTGTGGTGTCGTGATTGGCAGCGGCGGACGTTAGGGAAGCGATCATACTCATGAGCGAAGAGATCACGCTGGAGCGCGCGCAGGAACTGGTGACGCGCGCGCCTTATCACAAATGGCTGGGCCTGAAGGTGGTGGCGCTCCACGACGACGGCATCGAGATCACGGCCATGTGGCGCGAGGAATGGGTGGTCGGGCCGGAGCGTCGCTACACCCATGGCGGCGTGCTCGCCGCACTCATCGATCTCGGCGCCGACTGGGCGATGGTGAAGAAGCTCGGCCGCGGGGTGCCGACCATCGATCTGCGGGTCGACTATCACAGCGCCGCCATGCCGGGCGACCTGACGGTGCGCGGCAAGGTGGTGCGGATGGGGAGCCAGTTCTCCACCGCGGAGGCTCACCTCTATGACGCTCAGGGCAAGTTGCTGGCGAGCGGCCGCGGCACCTACTTTACCGCTCCGCCGAAGGCCTGATGCGGTTTGGCCGACGGGGCGCTGATGGTCTCCTTCACCAATCTCGGCGATCTCATCCGCCGCGACCGCGACCAGGGCAAGGTGGCGATCGTCGATCTCGCCGACGCCGAGCGGCCCGTCACTTATGCGGAACTCGATGCCCAGGCCAAAGCGCGTGGCGCGGGCATTGACCGCGCGCGGATTGACGCGCGGCGACCGTATCGCGATCCTGTCGGCCAACCGCAGCCGAATTCATCGCCGCCTATTACGGCGTCATGCGCGCAGGCTTTGTCGCGGTGCCGGTGAATTTCAAGTTTCCGCGCGCGACCATCGAATTCATCCTGCGCGACGCCGGTGCGCGCATGGTGTTCTGCGATGAGCCGCGGCGGGCGGCGTGTCCGCCCGACCTGCCCGCGGTGTGCTTCGGGGCCGACGGCGCGGCGAGGTTTTGCCGCCTTCCTCGATCCCGGCCCGTTCGACGCGGTGGTCGCCAGGCCCGACGAGCCCGCCATGTTCCTCTACACCTCGGGCTCGACCGGCCAGCCCAAGGGCGTGGTGCTGTCGCATCAGAGCCACATCTGGGTGGTGGAGACGCGGCTCGAGGGCCAAGACATTGCCCGCCACCGCTTCCTCGTCGCGGCGCCGCTCTATCACATGAACGCGCTCGCGATCAGCAAGCTCGCCTGCGCGGCCCACGCCACCATCGTACTGCAGCCGCAATTCTCTGCCCCCGCCTATATCGAGGCGATCGGGCGGCATCGCTGCACATGGCTCACCGCCGTGCCGCCCATGATCGCCATGATGCTGCGCGAGCGCGACGCCATGGCGCGGGCCGATCTTTCCAGCGTCGAATTTGTGCGCATGGGCTCGGCTCCGGTGAGCCAGGCCCTTATGGAAGCGATCCACCGCGCCCTGCCGGACGCCAAGGTGACCAATGCGTACGGTACCACCGAAGCCGGGCCGGTGGTATTCGGGCCGCATCCGCGCGGCCTGCCGCAGCCGGAAACGTCGGTCGGCTACCCGCATCCGAAGGTGCAGGTGCGGCTCATCGACGATGCCGGCCACGTCGCAGACCAGGGCGCGCTCGAGATGAAGTGCCCGGCCGTCATGCTCGGCTATCACAACCGTCCCGACCTGCCGTCGCCGATCACGGCGGACGGTTTCTACCGCACCGGCGACGTGTTCCGTCGCGACGCTGACGGGTTCTATTATTTCCTCGGCCGCACCGACGATATGTTCGTGTCGGGCGGCGAGAACATCTATCCGGGCGACGTCGAGCGCATGCTGGAGCGTCATCCTGCCGTGGCGCAGGCCTGCGTGGTGCCGATCGACGACGACATCAAGGGCCAGAAGCCGGTCGCGTTCATCATCGCGAAGCCCGGCACGACGCCGGACGCCGAGGACATCAAGCGCTTCGCACTCGCCAACGCTCCCGCCTACCAGCACCCGCGCTTCGTGTGGTTCGTCGACCGGCTGCCGTTGTCGACCACCAACAAGATCGACCGTGGCGCGCTCAAGCGCGAGGCGGCGGAGCGGATGGCGCACGAGCGCGCCCCAACTGCGGAGCCTTGAATGAGTGGCGAACCCGACACCCCAGAGGTCGATCGCCGCCTGCCGCTGGGCGATGAAATCTTCTTCGATCACATCGCCCACTTTGTCGTCGACCCGGAGGCCGCGACCCGCGCGCTGACGCGGGTCGGATTTGCGCCGACCCCGGTTTCAATCCAGGTCAATCCCGATCCGGCCGGCGGTACGCCGCGGCCAACCGGCACCGGCAACGTCACCGTCATGCTCGACCGCGGCTATCTGGAAATTTTGTTCAAGACCGCGGATACCCCACTGGGCCGCGAGTTCGACGCCCTGATGGCGCGCTATCGCGGGGTGCGGCTCGCGGCCTTCGCGGTCGCCGATGCCGGCGCAACCCATGCCCGCCTCGCCCGGGCGGGGTTTGGCACGCAGCCGCTGGTCGCCATGCAGCGCCCGGTCGGAACCGCGTCGGGCGAGGACATCGCGGCGTTCACCATCGCGCGGCTTGCGTCCGGCGAAATGCCCGAGGGCCGCATCCAGGCCCTGACCCACCGCACCGAGCAGACGGTGTGGCAACCACGCTGGCTGGCGCAGCCCAACGGCGCGCGCGGCCTGATCGACATCGTGATCGCGCAGGCGGATGTGGCAGAAGCCGCCGGCCGGTTCCAACGCTTCCTCGGCCGCGAGCCGCGCTCCGATCGGTTCGGGCCGGCGTTTCATCTCGATCGCGGCCGCGTACAACTCGTGACGGCGGAATTGCTGGCGCGGCTGTTTCCGCGACTGAGTATTCCCGATCTCCCGTTCATGTCGGCCTATGGGCTCGCGGTGACTTCGCTTGCAACGACCGCCGCCTGCCTGCGGGCGGGCGGCGTCGCCTTCGAGCAACGCGACGGTTACGCGATCGCACCGTTTCCCGACGACCTCGGCGTCGGCTGCTGGGTGTTCGTCGAACACGCGGCCGATTTGCCGTGGCGGCATTAGAGCACGTCCGATCTGATCGATTACCTTCCCGTCGTCATGCCCGCGTTTGTCGCGGGCATCCGCGTCTCTCTTGCAGCCATTGCGCAAGGCAGAGGTGGATGGCCGGGACGAGCCCGGCCACGACTTAGAAAATAATTCAACGTGACCGGAATCCACTTCGCTGCGACTTCGCCTTATCAGGTCTCGCTGCTTCCGGACGTGGCGTTGATCATGACCTCGTGGTCGATGCGCTCCCAGATTTCGAGTCCCAGCGGGTTGCGCATCTCCTCGGCGACGTGCCCGACCAGTCCGATGGCGCGGCCGATGATGGCGACGCCACGGCAGATGCGCCACGGAAATCCGAGCTCGGACAGTATCGCCCCGATGGCGCCCGTGGCGTTGATCGGCAGGCTGCGGTTGAGTTGCTTTTCCGCTGCCGCCGCGATCGCCTCCAGAAGCCCGATATAGCGCCCGCGATAGCCGTTCTTCTCCGCGATCGCGAACAGCACCGGGGTGCGGGGATCGATCGGCTTGTGGATCGGATGGCCGATCCCGGGAATCGGCACCTTGCGAGCGACGTGATCCTCCACGATGGCGTTCGCAATCGCGCCGAGGTTGGCGCCGGTGTCCTTGCCGTCGAGCGCGATCTGCAGCACCCGGGCGATCTGCTCGGAGCCGCCCGCGAACACGCTGCCGACGCCGAGCAGGCCGGCCGCGACCGCGGCCTGCATCGCCTCCGGCGAGCACACGCTGATGAGCCGCGTCGAGATCGCCTGCGGCGTCATGCCGTGCTCGACCAGCGTGATCAGGAGCGCGTTGAAGACTTCCGCCTCCTTGGGGGTCGGCAGCCGCCCGGTGATTTCGAGCCACGCCATGCCGCCGAGATCGACCTTTCCGAGCAGGTCCTTGACGAGATCGAAGCCGCGTACCGTGATGGTGTCGCGATTGCTCCATCCCATCTCGGAGCGCAGCGGTTTCTGTTTTCGCATGTTCGCTCTATCTCCCGCGGCCTTTTCCGATCATCTGAATTAGCGATTTCACGACGCTTTCTTCTCGGCGTCCTCGCCGAGGCCGAGCTCGCGCAGAATCTTCTTCCGTATGCTCGCCGAGTGTCGGCGGCGCGACGGCGGGCTGGTCGGCACGGCCGTGATCGAAGCGCACCGGCCGCCGGATCGCCGTCACCTTGCCCATCTCGGGATGTTCGAGATCGACGAACGTATCGAGATGGCGGACCTGGGGGTCTTCGAACACTTCAGTGATGTCGTAGACCGGGGCGAACGGCACATCGACCTTGGCAAACGCTTCGAGCCAAAAGGACTGCGGATGCTTGATGAACTCCTCCGCCGCCATGCGGTGCACGACGTCGTAATTGTCGATGCGCTGAATGCGGGTCTTGATGTCGGGATGGTCAAGCATGTCGGGGCGCCCGATGGTCGCGACGAATTCCTCCCAGAACTTGGTCTGGGACGACAGATGGATGGTGATGAGCTTGCCGTCGGCGCAGCGAAATCCATAAGACTGCGAGGTGTGCGGGCGCAGATAGGGATCGGAGACGAGATTTATCTGCGTGTAGTAGCCGAACGGGTCCGGCATGAACGCGATGGTCGATTCCAGCATGTTGACGTCGACGCGACGGGCCTTGCCGGTGCGCTCGCGTTCGAACAGCGCCGCCATGATGCCGTAGCAGGCATATTGGCCGGTGACATTGTCCCCGATGGTGGGGCCGGCGATGCGCGGATCGTCGGGCGCAAGGAACAGGCTCGACATCCCGCTGAGCGCCTGGGAGACCGCATCATAGGCGGGCCGGTCCGCGTAAGGACCGTCCGCCCCGAAGCCGCTGATGTGGCAACGGATGAGTTTCGGGTTGATGGCGAGCAGGCGATCGTCCGGATAGCCGAGCCGCTCCAGCACCCCCGGCCTGAAGTTGATCAGGAGCACGTCGCTGCGCGCGACGAGTTTCTCGAACGCGCGCCGGCCGAGGTCGGAGCGCAGGTCGAGGGTGAGGCTGCGCTTGTTGCGGTTATAGCCGCAGAAGTGCGGGCTGTAGAGCCCGCCGCGGAAGCTGCGGAAGGTGTCGCCGCCGTCGGGATTTTCGATCTTGATGACGTCGGCGCCGAGATCGGCCAGCATCATGCCGGCGAGCGGGCCGGTGATCATGGTGGTCAGCTCGATGACCTTGATGCCGGACAGCGCACCCGTCATTTGCGCTGGTCGGTCAGCATGGTGCCGAGCTTGAACGGCGCATAGACCGGCTTGTAGCTCTTCTGATCGATGAACTGTGACAGGCCGGTCTTGTAGGACTGCTCCGGATCCTTGACCTTGATGGCCTGGCCCTTCTCCTTGAGGTAGTCGTAGGCCTGCCCGAAATCCATGGTGCGCACGTGCCGGACCGCCTGCTTGGTGGCGCGCAGCACCGCGGGGCTTTTCGCCATCAGCCTCTCGGCGAGGTTGTTGACCTCCGCTTCGAGCTTGTCGTGCGGCACCGCGATATTGCAGATGCCGACCCGCACCGCTTCCTTGCCGTCGAACGGCTCGCCGAGACAGCACAGGTAGAGCGCGTGGCGCGGCAGCACGGCATCGGCCACGACCTTGCTGACGAGCGCGCCCGGCAGGATGCCCCAGTTCACCTCAGACAGCGAGAACGTCGCATCCTCGGCGCACACCGCGAAGTCGGTGGCCAGGAGCTGCATGAAGGCGCCCCCGACGCAATAGCCCTCGATCAGCGCGATGGTCGGCTTGTCGTAGCCGTACAGCCGCTCCCAGCGCCAGCGGTTGGCGTTCTCGGCGGCGCGCTTGAAGGCGGCCGGCTTGTCCTCGTTGTCGCGGAAAAATTCCTTGAGGTCCTGGCCGGCCGAAAAATTGCCGCCGGCGCCGCGGAGCACCACCACCTTGGTGTCCGGATCGGTCTCCAGTTCGGAGAGCGTGCGGTCCATCGCCTCGTGCAAGGCCGGATTCATGGCGTTTCGCTTGTCCGGACGGTTCATCCACACCGTGGTGATGCCGTTGTATTTATCGACCTTGACGACATCCTTGCTCGCTTGCGCCATTCTGTTGCTCCTGTGATGGGGTGACGATGAGATGATTGATCTTAGCATCGTAATGCGCGGGCGCGCGTGGTCAAAAATTCATGGCACGTCAGCGCGGATGTTACGGCCGGCCGCTCGCGGGGGCCGTCCTCGCTCCGGCTTTGCGTCGCTGGCCAACATACCGGCAGCCGGCGGCTGATTTCATCATATCGCGCGAGTGCGATGGGCGTTATGCGTGCTTTTATGGGCTTTGATCTACACCAGGGTGGCGGCCTCGCGATCGAACCACGCGGCGTGATGGCGCGTTTCGATGCGCGCCGGCGCGGCGTCGTCGCGGCGGCGGAACGCGAAGCAGGGGATGCCCCCGGTTCATGAACGCGCGTCAGGTCGCGATCGTCGGCGGCGGGCCGGCCGGCCTGATGGCGGCCGAGGAACTCGCCGGCGCCGGAATGACGGTGACGGTGTACGACCGCATGGCGTCGGTGGCGCGCAAGTTCCTGCTGGCCGGCCGCGGCGGGCTCAATCTCACCCACAGCGAACCGCTCGACCGGTTGCTTGCACGCTACGCCCCAGGCGAGCCGCGCCTTGCCGCCGCGATCGCGGCGTTTCCGCCCGACCGGCTGCGCCAATGGTGCGAAGCGCTGGGCGAGCCTACCTTCGTCGGCTCCAGCGGCCGGGTGTTTCCCAAGTCCATGAAGGCCTCGCCGTTGTTGCGGGCGTGGCTGCGCCGGCTTCAAGACCACGGCGTGATATTCTCGCCGCGCCACCGCTTTGCTGGCTGGGATCACGACGGCGCCCTCGTATTCGCCCGGCCGGACGGCACCACCGTGACGGACCGGCCCGACGCGACCGTGCTGGCGCTCGGCGGCGCCAACTGGCCGCGCCTTGGCTCCGATGGCTTGTGGACCGGCGTGCTCGAAAGTGCCGGTGTGGCGGTGTCGCCGCTGCGGCCCGCGAATTGCGGATTCCGGGCGGAATGGTCGGAGCGCTTCGGCGAGCGCCGCCAAGGCGCGCCGCTCAAGCGCATCGCGGTGACGTTCGGCGGCCAAACCGTGCGCGGCGAGGCGGTCGTCACCCGCGAAGGTCTCGAAGGCGGCGCCATCTACGCACTCTCCGGCGCGTTGCGCGACGCCATCGCGGCGCGCGGCGAGGCGATGATCGCCATCGACCTGCGCCCCGATCTCACCGAACCGGCACTCATGGCCCGGCTCGCGGCGGGTCGCAAAAAAGAAACGCTGTCGAGCATCCTGCGCAAGCACGCGAAACTTTCGCCCGCCGCGATCGACTTGTTGCGCGAAGCTACCGCCCGCGCCGGAATCGCGCTTTCCGGCTTGCCGGGCGTCGAACTGGCGCGCCTCGTCAAGGCGGCGCCGGTGCGCCTCTCTGCAACCGCGCCGATCGCGCGCGCGATCTCGACCGCGGGCGGCGTCACGTTCGCCGCCATCGACGACCATTTCATGCTGCGCGCCCGTCCGGGTGTTTTCGTCGCCGGCGAAATGCTGGATTGGGAAGCGCCCACCGGCGGATATCTGCTCCAGGCCGCGTTCGCGACCGGCGTCGCGGCCGCCCGCGGCGCGATCGGTTGGCTCGGACACAAACAAGCCTGAAAAATTGAGATGATGAGCGCCATGAATTGAACCTTGCGGAACGCGCCATGAAGATCGCAGTCCTGCCCGGGGACGACATCGGCCCGGAAATCACCGCGGCGACAATGACTGTGCTGGCTGCAGCGGACCGGCATTTCGGCCTCGCTCTTGAATTCGACCAGCGCGACGTCGGCATGGCGGCCCATCGCAAGACCGGCACCACGTTGCCGCCGGACACCATCGAAGCCACGCGCGCCGCCGACGGGATCATCCTCGGGCCGTGCGGTGTATCGGACTATCCGCCGGCGCACGACGGCGGCATCAACGTGCCGGGGACGTTGCGCAAGCTGTTCGATCTCTACGCCAACCTGCGCCCGGCGCGCTCGCGCCCGCCGCTGCCGCGCGCGATCCCGGGTCTCGACTGCATGATCGTGCGCGAGAACACTGAGGGCTTCTACGCCGACCGCTCGCTGTACGAGGGTCCGGGCGAGTTCATGCCGACCGCCGAATTCGCGCTGTCGTTCCGCAAGATCAGCGTGCACGCGTCGCGCCGCATCGCCAAGGTGGCGTTCGCAGTGGCGCAGCATCGCCGCGGCCGCATCACCGTGGTCGGCAAGCGTCACGTGCTGCGGATGACGGATGGCGTTTTCTTCGGCGAGGTCGCCGCGGAAGCGCAACTCCACCCGAACGTGACCTGGCGCGAGATGGACGTCGACGCCATGGCGGCCGACCTCTACACAAGGCCCGAGGACCACGACGTCATTCTCACCACCAACATGTTCGGCGACATCCTGTCCAACGAGGCGCTGGCGCTCGCTGGCAGCCTCGGCCTCGCCCAGTCGCTCAACATGGGGGACGGCCACGCCGCCGCCAATGCGGGCCACGGCTCAGCGCCCGATATCGCCGGGCGCGGCGTCGCCAATCCGGCCGGACTGATCCTGTCCGCCGCCATGTTGCTGCGCTGGCTCGGCGAGCGCCACCAGCTTCGCGAGTTCACCCACGCCGCCGCCAGCATCGAGGCCGCCGCCGACGCCGCCATGCTGGACGCCGCGACCCGCACCCCCGACCTCGGCGGCACCGGCAAGACCCAATCGTTCGCCGACGCGGTGGCGCGTTCGCTGCGGGAGTGACGTCATCCAGTGTCAGCTGCCGTGATCTCGCGCCCGGCCCCATCGGTCGGCGGCCCGGTTGGCGGCAGCCCCAGCAGATCACGCACCACGGCGGCGGCGAGGTGGAGCGGGAGGTGCCGCGTGGCCTCGACCAGCGTCATGCCGGCGTGCACGGCGGAGCGCCGCACCACTTCGGAATAGCGCTTGGGGTCTTTTCCGGTGGCTTCGTTCCGCCAATCCGGCAGCGCCATGTCGGCGCTCGGCGGCGCGGCGCGGACGGGGTTTCGCGGCACGCCCCAGATCATCGGGAAGGGCAGAGCCGGATTTCCTTTTACGACGCCGCGGTTGTTGAAAGCGGGACCTGGGTGTCGCCAACGCCGGCAGGGCTAGTTTGCAAGGCGCGCCGCCTCTCCACGTCGTCATGACCGGGCAATAGTCCGTTGAAGACCGGCGTAAGCGCCCTTTCGTCCCGGTCATCCATGTCTTTGAACGCGCACAATCTGTAAGACGTGGATGCCCGCGACAAGCGCCGGCATGACTTGGTGATTGATGAGAGGGTCGGCATGAAGAGTTGGTGGTTACGTCTTTGCAGAAGAGGCCTGACGCCGAGACATCGCCGTGCGGCGCCACGCCGCGCCCGCGCGCCCGATCGAACTCGCGGATCGCGAACTTGCGGTGCGAGCGGGCGCGGCGTTCGTAGCGGTCCATAGCGGCAAGCTCGCCGGCGAGGTCGGCCAGGATCAACACCAATTTGAGCGGCCCGTGCGGGCGTGAAACCACCGCGTCCCCAACCTCGCGCGGGAGCGCGAGGCCATAGCGCAGCAGTTCGCCGGCCGCGCCCAGCATCGCGATGCGCGCGCCGAGATTTGCCGGCGAGCGATACGCCGGATCGGCGAGCGCCCGCGCCACCAGGTCATGGCGCGCGCGGCGCACGCGGAGGAGATCAATCTCCGCCGCGGCAATCCGGCGCGCCAGCGGCAGCATCACCGATCCGTTGCATGTTCCGCCGCCGTCACCGAGGATTTTCCGCGCCAGCGCTTCGACCACGCCCGCCTGCTCGGGGTCGGTCATGATCGAAACATTCAGCCCGTGGCGGCGCGCATTGCCGGCGGCCCGCGCCTTGCCGGCCGGCGTCCTCGGGCCGGTGCTGCGGCGCGCGTTGGCGCGGTTGGCGTCGCGCTTCTTCGCGCTGATAACGCTGCTTGGTCCGCTCAATGTGATGCACTCGACAGTTTATCGCCGGGCGCGCGCTCGTCTCATCGCAAGCCATCGATGCAGCCCGCATAAGCGTAGCGATATGCGGGGTTGATCTTGCGGCAGGCAGACCCCGGATGTCGCTTCAGCGAGATCCGGCCGTTCGTGAAATATGCCGGCCCGGTTCCGGCGCCGCTGCAACAATACACCAACTACGATGTCGCGGTGTCGGCCAAGAGCGCGGCGGGAGAGCCCGCAATGGCGCTCGCCAAGATGATCGCCGGCAAAGGCTCGGCGGAGCGCTGGAAGGCAACCGGAATGGAGCCGCAATAACGCAGGCGTTGCGCGAACTTCCCGCGGTGACTCGCTCGCGGGCTTGACGAGGACGGCTAAAGTGTCGTCGTCAGCCCGCCGTCGACCGCGATCTGCTGGCCGGTCACATAGGACCCGGCCTCGGAGGCGAGGAATACCGCGAGCCCGGCGAGCTCGCGAGGCTGGCCCCAGCGCCGCAACGCCACCCGGCTGTTGACGAAGGAGACAAACGCCTCGTCCTCGAGCAGCGGCACGGTCAGTTCGGTTTCGAAATAGCCGGGTGCGATGGAATTGCACGTGATGCCGAACTCGCCAAGCTCGGCGGCGAGCGAGCGCGCGACGCCCGCAAGCGCGCTCTTCGCCGCTACATAGCCGTGGACCGAGGCGCGGCCGCGCATCGACGTGATCGAGGTCGTGAAGATGATGCGGCCGTGGCCCTGCAGGCGCATCGCCACCGCGGCGCTCTGGGCGAGAAAAAAACACGATGTCACGTTGGTGGCGAGCATGCGGTCCCAATCCGCGTGTTTCCATTCGGCGAGCGCGGCGCGGTGGATGAGGCCGGCGTTGGCGATCACGATGTCGATCCGGCCCAGTTGCCTGACGATCGCTTCCACCACCGCGTGGGAGATCTTCTGCTCGGTCACGTCGAATACCGCGGTTTCGGCCTTGAGGCCGCGTTCGCGCAACTTGTTCGCCGCCGCCTCCAGCGTATCGACGTGACGGCCGTTGAGCACCACCGTGGCGCCGGCCTCGGCAAGGCCTTCCGCCATGGCGAAACCGAGGCCGCGCGTCGCGCCGGTGACGAGGGCGACGCGCCCATCGAGTGAAAACAGCGGCAGATCCGACATGGGGTCCTGGTCCTCGATCAGATGGTCGCGTCGATCATGGCCCGCAGTTCGGGCGTAACCTCCGGCATCACGCCGAACCAGGCGTGGAACGCCGGCCTCGCCTGGTTGAGCAGCATGCCGAGACCGTTGACGGTGCGATTGCCGCGCCGCCGCGCGGCCGCGAGAAGCGGCGTCTCGCGCGGAATATAGATGATATCGGAAACCAGCGCCGCCGCCGGCAACTTGTCGAGCGCGATGTCGAGCGCGGGCTCCCCCGCCATGCCCTGGCTGGTGGTGTTGACCAGCATGGCGGCACCAGCGAGCGCGGCGTGGCGATCCTCCCAGGCAAGCGCCTGGATCGGCCCGCCGAACTCGCGCGCCAACGCATGCGCGCGCTGCGGCGTGCGGTTGATGAGGCGGATGTCGCGTGCGCCGTTGTCGGCAAGGCTCGCCAGGACGGCGCGGGCACCGCCGCCCGCCCCGATCACCACGATCGGCCCGGTGTCGGCCCGCCAATCCGGATCGGCTTCGAGGATGCTCTGGATATAGCCGAAGCCATCATGATTGAAGCCGTCGAGGCTGCCGTCGGGGGCGACCACCACGCAATTGATGGCGCCGATGCGCCGCGCCAGCGGATCGACGCGGTCGACGATCTCGAACGCCGCTTCCTTATGCGGGATGGTGAGGTTGCATCCCAAAAAGCCGAGCGGCGCCAGCGCGCGCAGTGCCGGGCGCAGGCCTTCCGCCCTGATGGCGAGCGGTACGTAGCTGCCGACGAGCTCGTATTGGGCGAGCCAGTAGTTGTGGATCTGCGGAGAACGCGAATGCATGACCGGCCAGCCCATGACGCCTGCCATCAAAAAGCGTTCGGGATGGGACATCGTTTTCCGTGCATCCATAAAGGTGCGGCGCGTTGCGAGGGACGTGAATGGCCGGGACCGGTCCGCGGGTCAAGCCCGGCGGAACGGCGGCGCAGCAAAATCCGACCGTTATACAGGTGATCGCGTGGCAGCCCAGTAATTAGCTTCATTTGCAACGGGATGGTAGACTTTGCGGGGCCTCCGAGCAGGAACATTACGCATGAACGTGGAAACCGTTGCCCCCACCTACGATGTCGTTTCCGAGGATGTGGAATACCTCCGTTCGGCGGACGCCGCGCTGTCGGCGCGGCTCTATCGGCCTCGCGGTGCGGGCCCATTTCCGGCCGTGGTCGGCGTGCATGGCGGCGCTTGGACCAGCGGAGACCGCCTCAACAACGAAATTCTCGATCGCGCGATGGCGGCCGCAGGCGCCGTGGTGCTGGCGCTCGATTTCCGCCTCGCGCCCCCATGGCCGTATCCGGCGTCAGTCGCCGACATCAATTACGGAATCCGCTGGCTCAAGGTCAATGCGGCGCCGCTCGATAGCCGTGCCGACTGGGTTGGTGCGGTTGCGTCCTCCAGCGGGGGGCATCAGATGCTGCTCAACGCCTTGCGGCCGCGCGATGCACGCTACGCCGCCATCGCGTCGACCGGACCCGTCGACGCCGCGCTCGCCTTCGCGGTCGCGTGCTGGCCGATCGCCGATCCGCTCGCCCGCTACCGCATGGCGCAGGCCCGCGGCATCGACCGCCTGGTCAAGAGCCACGCCGACTTCTTCGGCGACGAAGCCGCCATGGTCGAGGGTAACCCGCAATTGATTCTGGAACGGGGCGCGGAACGCGGCGAAAAGATCGCCTTGCCGCCGCTGCTGGTGCTGCAGGGCACCAACGACGACAACGTAACGCCCGACATGGCGGAGAAGTTCGTCGGCGCCTGGCGCGCCGCCGGCGGTCGCGCCGGCTTGGAGACTTTCGACGGTATGCCGCATGCATTCGTAACGCGCGAGCCCGACGCGGTGCACTCGCGACGCGCGGTCCGGCTGGTGATCGATTTCGTGCGCCGCCGCGGCGCGACGGTGTAACCACAATCGGAATGCTGCCAGCGACCGCGGTGGCAACATCATCGGCAAATAAGAGGGCATTATGCGGGCTCATCGCAGATTGGCATTGGGTATCATCGCCCTCTGCGCCCTGCCGCTTGCAGCCGGAGCGCAGGATTATCCCGTAAAGCCGATTCGCCTCGTGGTGCCCTTCCCGCCGGGCGGACCGAACGACATCATCGGCCGCGTGGTCGGCCAGAAGATGCAGGAGCTGTTCGGGCAACTTGTCATCATCGACAACCGCGCCGGCGCCGGCGGCGTTGTCGGTGCCGACAACATCGCAAAATCGGAGCCGGACGGGTATTCGGTCGGGATCGCCAGCGCCGGTGCGCTCGCGCTCAGCGTCGTGCTGCTGGAGAAGATGCCCTACGATCCCCTCCGCGACCTCGCGCTGATCACCCTCGTCGCCAAGGTCCCGGAAATTCTTGTGGCATCGACCGATCTTCCGGTGAAGAACGTCGCTGATCTCGTCGCGCTCGCCAAGGCGCATCCCGGAACCATCAACTACGCCTCGACCGGCCCGGAAAGCATGCCGCACCTCGGCGCGCAGATGTTCCGCGTCCGCGCCGGCATCGATATCGTGCACGTGCCCTATCGCGGCGCCGCGCCGGCCGTGAACGACGTCATCGGGCATCAGGTTCAACTCATGATGGCCGACGTTCCGGCGCTGCTGCCGCAGATCGAAGCGGGCCGGCTCAGGGCGCTCGCGGTCGCAAGCGGCGCGCGGGTGCCGACGCTGCCCAATGTGCCGACGCTTGCGGAGGTCGGCTATCCGCAGGTTGAGGCCGACAATTGGTACGGCATGTTCGCGCCGGCAAAAACGCCGCCAGCCGTCATTGCGAGATTGCACGACGTCACCGTCGCGGCGTTGAATTCTCCCGACGTACAGGAGAAGCTCCAGAACCAGGGCGCGATCCTGGTCGGCGACACGCCCGCGGAGTTCGCGGCGTTCGTGCGCCTGGAGATCGCCAAATGGTCGAAGGTAGTGGAGGCCGCTGGTATCAAGGCAAATTGAGTGGGACGCCGCGCCTCATCGCGGTGGCTTGAAGTATCGCAGGTCCGGTGGCGCCTGCCCCTTCTTGGCCGGCATCAGCAGGCCCTCGCCGCTCAGCATGTAGCTGTCATCACCGATATGCACGTGTCGGTTTTCCTCGGTACAGCCGGACTCGCGCCATTGGAGGTGGTCTCCGGCGGCGCGGCGATAGCCCTTGGTCACCGTCCATGGTTGTGTAAAGGCGTGGTCGATGACCGTGATCTGGTTATGGATCACGTTCGGATCGGTGCCGTCTCCGTAGATGCGCTCCTTGACGACGGTTTGATTGTCCCGGTGCAGCGGCAGGCCGGTGCTGTCGAGGATGCGGGTGCCACGGAATCCGCGGGTTTCGATTTCGAGGACGTCGTAACGGCCATCGCCATCCTGGTCGATCCATTTACCGATCGAATAGCCCGCGAGCGTCGGCTCGATCTCGTCGGGCCAGTCGCGACCGTCGGTGTAGACGCGGCGGATGTCGTTGAGGAACCCCATCAGCATGTGGGTGGCGTCGGCCTTGATGATGATTTCCATCGGCGCATACACATTCATCATGCGCGGCATGCCGGGAGAGACGCAGACAAAATCGCGATCGAGGCCGGGGCCGCCCGCGACCTGATCGGCGAGGCTCGCCTCGAAAACCGCCCGGTATTCCGCCGTCAGCGGCGGCTCCTGGGCGCGGCCTTCGGATTTGTTCGGGTCCCACGACGGATTGCCTTTGAGTCCGGGAACGAAGACCCGGCTCCATTGGCCCCCCCAATCGGGATATTTCGTCTCATCGAATGCCCTCGCGCCGCCCATACTCGCACCGAGCAACGCTGCCAGCATGATCGCCCCGATCGGGCCGCGGTACAGCATGTTCGTTCCTCCCCATGATCACACTGCGCATTTTTGCCGACAGGCTGCGCTTGTTGCGTCGCTATAGCCCGAACACGTAAAGCACCGTCGCGTTGCGCTGCTCCTTCAGTTCCGGTGTGTTGGCGATCTGGGTCTTGCCGGTCGAGTAGAGGCCGGACGCGATCGCCACAAATTGACGGCCGTTGACCTCGAAGGTCATCGGCGGCGCCGAGAACCCTGACCCGACATTGGTCTTCCACAGCTCCGCAAGCGTGGTGTCGTCGAAGGCCGCGACGGTGCCATCGGCAAGGCCGAGGAAGATCAGGCCGCCCCCGGTCGCGAGCGTGCCGCTGTTGTTGGGATAGGGCAGATGCACGCTCTTCTTGATGTCGCCGCTGACCGGGTCGATGGCGACGAGATTGCTTTCCATGCGCTCTGTGGTTCCGAACGTGCCGCCGTTCCACCCCTTGGCCTTGGAGTGCATCTCGGTGTCGATCTTTACATCCTGGCAGCCCGTCAAAGCAGGCACGTAAAGCAGCCTTGTCTTTGGGCTGTAGCTCGACGGCCAGAAATTGTTGCCGCCGAGGATCGACGGGCAGACCTTCGTGACCGGCTCATTCGCGGCGTGATTGGCGATGCCGGAATAGGTCTGGAGGTCCTTGCCGGGATCGTAGTCGAGCGGCTTGCCGGTCTTCTGGTCGATGCCCTTCGTCCAGTTGATGTTGTCGAGATAGGGCTTCGCGCCGATGATCTGGCCGTTGTTGCGATCCATCGTATAGACGAAGCCGTTGCGGGCCGAATGGGTGATGAGCTTGCGCGGCTGGCCTGCGACCTCGGCGTCGATCAGGATGTGGGTTCCGACCTCGTCGAAGTCCCACTGGTCGCCCGGCGTATACTGGAAGTACCAGTTCATCTTGCCGGTGTCGGGGTCCCACGAGGTGGCGCTGTTGGTATAGAGATTGTCGCCCGGCCGGTAAGTCGGATCGAACATCGGGACCGGGTTGCCGGTACCCCATATGGTCTGGTTGGACTCCGCGTCATAGGTGCCGGTGACCCAGACGGCGGCGCCACCGGTTTGCCAGGCGTTGTTCTTGTCCTTCCAGGTTTCGCTGCCGGGCTCGCCCGGCGCCGGCACCGTGTATTTCAGCCAGGCGCGTTTGCCGGTGGCGGCGTCGAGCGCCGCGATCCAGTCGCGGATGCCAGCGCCGCTGTTAGCCGCGCCGACAATGATCTTGTCCTTGATCGGGAGAGGCGCGCCGGTGATGACCACGCTCGCGATGTCGGGGAACGACGTCTCCCACACGATCTTGCCGGTGTCCTTGTTGGTGGCGATGACCCGTCCGGGGCTATTGGCGGACGTAATCACCAGATTGCCCCACAGGGCGGCGCCACGGTTCTGACGCTGCTGCTCCTGCTTGGGGTCCATACGCCAGACGATGCGCCCGACTGTGCCCGAGGTGGCATCGATCTTGTAGAGCACGCCCCAGGAATCCGTGATGTAGAGGAAACCGTCCTCCGCAAGCGCGGTCGCCTCGTTGAATTCGTTGGGGCTGCCGCCGCCGAGCGGGACCGCAAACGCGAGCCTGAGATTCTTGACATTGTCCCGCGTGATGCGTGCGAGTGGCGAAAACCGCTGGCCGTCATAGGTACGGTGGTTCATCAGCCAGTTCTGTGGCTCCTTGTCGGCATTGATCAGCCGATCCGGCGTGACGTCGGCGGCGATCGCCGGCAGCGCCATCATCATGCTGCCCGCCAGCATGGTGTTGCGGGTCAAACGGCTGCGTCGTCCCATCATGGTTCCTCCCTGTCGCGATCGTCGCGCCGCTCGTTTGATGGCGGCTTGTGCAAGCATTAGCCAAAGGCTACGCCATCGCGCCCGGCGGAGAAAGAGGCGGACTCGACGCGACGGCGCATAATGGCCGATACTCCGCCGCTTCGGTCATTACCAAAGCCGCAACAAGAGCTCGGGAGATCGCGATGAAACGCCTACTGGCGGCGCTATGGATGGCATTCGCCGCCGTACCGGCCGCGCAGGCGCAGGCGCAGGCGCCGGAGACCCGGTGGCCGGAACGACCGGTGCGATTCATTGTGCCGTTTCCGCCGGGAGCCACCACTGACCTGGTCGCGCGCATCGTGTCGCAAAAGTTGTCCGAGCGGCTCGGCCAGCCGGTCGTGATCGAGAACCGCGCCGGCGCGAGCGGCAATCTGGGCTCCGAGGCGGTCGCCCGCGCGGCGCCGGACGGCTACACGATCGGCCTTGCGACCTCGACCACCCACGTCATCGCCACCGCCCTCAAGGCCAAGGTCAACTACGATCCACTCAAGGATTTCGCGCCGGTGTCGATGCTGGTCGACACGCCCTACGCGCTTGTCGTCTATGCCGGCCTGCCGGTGCGCGACGTCGCCGCGCTGATCGCGCTTGCAAAGGCAAAGCCGGGCGCGCTGAATTTTTCCTCGGTCGGGCTCACCAGTCTCGCGTATCTCGCCGGCGAACTGTTCTGCCGCATGGCCGGAGTCGAACTGAGCCACGTGCCGTATCGCAGCGCCGCCCAGGCGGCCGTAGACCTGAACGAAGGCCGCATCGAGGTGCAGTTCGGTGCAGCCGGCGCGAGCCTGCCATTCGTGCGCGAAGGCAAATTGCGTGCGCTCGCGGTGACGAGCCTGAAGCGGTCGCCGTCGCTCCCCGACGTACCTACTTTGTCGGAGGCCGGATTGACCGGCTACGAGGCCACCCTGTGGATGGCCGCGATGATGCCGGCCGCAACCCCGCCCGCCATCATCGGCCGGCTCAACCGCGAACTCCATGCCGCCCTGATGGCGCCGGAGGTCCAGGACGGGCTTGCCGCGCAGGCCATGCAGGTCGATCCGAGCACCCCCGAGGAATTGCACGAGCGCATCCGCCGCGACATCGACAAATGGAGCGCGCTCGCAGCCGCCGTCGGGATTCGGGCGGAATGACGAGGCGCCGCCGCTCAATCGTAGACCGTGTCCACATAGTGATCGGAATCGACCACGGCCTCGATTACGGTGGGGCCGTCTGCGGCGAGCGCCTTTGTCACGGCAGCGCGGAGCGCGTCGGCGCTACGTACCCCCATGGCGGGAACGCCGAAATAGTGCGCCGGCGGTTCGCGATACTCCTCGCGCTGGAGCTCGGTGCCGTAAAGCGGGAACTGGCGGCGGATCTGCTTGATCTTGATGAGTGCGAGCCAGCGGTCATCGAGCACCACGACCGGCAGCGCAAGGCCCATGCGCTTGGCGACCGCGACCTCGCCACAGGTCATCTGGAAGCAGCCGTCGCCGATCAGGCACACCACCGGCAGATCGGGCCGCGCAAGCTTGGCTGCGATTGCGCCCGGCAGGCCGAAGCCCATCGACGACCAGCCATTGGTGATCTGGAATGATTTCGGGACGTGGGCGGTCCATTGGCTGGCGATCTGGTGGGTGTGAGCGCCCACGTCGAACGACAGGATGCCGTCGCGCGGCAGCGCGCGGCGCACCGCATCGATCGCCGCATGGGCGGTGAACTGCATCGATGCCGGCCGCAGCGCCGCCGCAAACACGCGGCGGTGTTCGGCGAGCTCCGCTTGCGTCCACGCGTTGGCGGCCGCCGGCCGGGCGGCAAGGCCGACGAGCGCGGCATCGAGATCGCCGATCACCTGGTGGACGAGCTTGACGCCCCGCGCGATATCGACCGGCTCGATGTCGATATGGAGGAGCGGCACGTCGCCGATCCAGGCTTCGTATTCGACCTCCACGGTATCGTAGCCGATGCCGACGATGAGATCGGCGGAGCGCAGCAAGCGTCGCTGCACCTGCCGGCAGGCCCGCTCGATGCAGCCGATCGAAAGCGGATGATCCTCATCGATCATGCCCTTCGCCATGGTGGTTGTGGCAAACGGCAGGGCATGGCGCTCGATGACGTCGCGCAGCCGCGCCGGATCGGCGATCCGCATCGCCGAGGAGCCGAGCACAGCGATTGGCCGCGTGGCTTTGGCGATCAATTCGCCGGTGCGCGCGATGGCAGCGTCCGCGGGCGCCTCGATCTTGTCTGGGGCAACCCGCGGCGCCCGGTTTTCCCGCGCCGGCGCCAGCGCGACGTCCTCCGGGAGATCAAGGTGCACCGGGCCGCGCGGCTCCTCGAGGGCAAGCCGGATCGCAGCATTCACAGTCTCGGCGATCCGCCCCGGCTCCAGCCGGAACGTGCCCTTGGTGATCGGGGCGAACAGCGCATGATGGTCGATCCACATCTGGACACGGCGGCCGAGCTGGTCGGTGTTGAGGTTGCACGTGATGGCGATGAGCGGCGAGCGGTCGAGCCAGGCGCAGCCGACGCCGGTCGCCAGATTGGTGGCGCCCGGTCCGAGCGTCGCGATGCACAGTCCCGGCGCGCCGGTGATGCGCCCGCACACGTCGGCCGCAAAGCCCGCCGAGCCCTCATGGGCGGTGAGCACGAATTCGACGCCGCCCTTGCGCATCGCTTCCATCAGGGGCAACACATTGCCGCTCGGAATGCCGAAGCCGCGGTCGATCCCGGCCGCTTTCAGGGTCGCGACGATCAGGTCGGCATTGTTCATGGGCGTCCACTTTGGAGTTCATGGGGCGGGGCGGCGGCGGGGCGGAAGTATTAGACCGCGGCGCGCGGCAGGACAAACCCTGACGCAACCCGATGGCAAACCCTAACGGAGGCATCGGCACATGCCGGAATTGTCCGCCGATTTGTTGGCGCGCGCTGAGCGCGCAGCGCTGCGCCTCAGGGAACGCCGCGAGACCATCGCGGTCGCGGAAAGCTCAACCGGCGGCTTGGTTTCGGCGGCGCTGCTTGCCGTACCCGGCGCGTCGGCCTATTTCCTCGGCGGCGCCGTGGTCTACACCCAGGGGGCGCGGCGGGCGCTGTTGAACATCCAGGATAACGGGATGATCGGGCTGCGCGCTTCGACCGAGGCCTACGCCTTGCTGCTCGCCCGCACGGCGCGCGAACGCTTTGGCGCGACCTGGGCGCTCTCTGAGACCGGCGCCACCGGTCCGACCGGCAACCGTTACGGCGACGCGGCTGGGCACAGTTGCATCGCGGTCGTCGGCGCGACCGAGCGCGCCATCACGATCGAGACCGGCAGCACGGACCGGACCGCGAACATGCAAGCTTTCACGGCGGCGGCCCTCGATCTGCTGGTTGCGGCGCTGGGCGTATGACCCCGAAGCTTGACTTTAACGGATGTCATCGCCCGCGCGGGCGGGCGATCCAATAACCACCGGGCTTTGATGCGTGCACGGTGCTCACCTCTCGCGCGGGCCTTACCGGATGCTCCGCTTTCGCGGAGCATGACACCGCAGGATTCCCCGTGGCGCCATGTTATGATGGCACCAAAGACGGTCGGGGAGGAATTGATCGATGACGAAACAGCTCGTCTGGTTCACCGCGCTTGCCGCCGCGCTCGTGACTGCGCCGGCGGACGCTCAAACGCCCGCCGCCGATATCGTGCTGGTCAACGGCAAAGTCATCACGCTCGACGGCGCGTCATCGATCGCGCAAGCGCTCGCGATCCGCGACGGCAAGATCCTGGCGGTCGGCTCCAATGACGACATCGGCAAGCGTGCCAACGCCCGCACCAAGACCATCGATCTCGGCGGCCGCGCCGTGGTTCCGGGGCTGATGGATTCGCATATCCATGCGTTGCGGGCAGCCCTCACCTATTCGGTCGAGCTGAGCTGGATCGGAGTGCCGAGCCTCGCCAAGGGCCTCGATCTCATCCGCGAGGCGGCGGCAAAACAGCCGCCCGGCACCTGGATCAAGATCGGCGGCGGCTGGACCGAATTGCAGTTTCCGGAAAAGCGCGGCCCGACCGTCGCGGAACTCGTCGCCGCGGCGCCGGACCGGCCCGTCTATGTCCAGCGCCTCTACAACACCGCCTGGATTACCCCCGCGGGCATGAAGTTGATGAAGCTAGGGCCGGACACCGACATCCCCGGTGGCAAGGCCGAGAAGGACGCCGGCGGCAACCTCACCGGCGTGTTCACCGGCGTCAACCGCACTTTCAATTTCTTCACAGCGAAGATTCCCGGGCCGAGCTTCGACGAAATGGTGGCCGGTACCCGCAAATATTTCCGCGAGCTCAACCGCCTCGGCATGACTGCCATCAACGATTTTCCCGGCGGCGGCATGCGGACTGAAGACTACCGTGTCGTGCAACTCTTGTGGCAGAGGAGCGAGTTGCCGCTGCGCGTCAACTTTCATTTTTCTTTCAACGGTCGGAACAAGGTCGACGACTACAAGTCCCTCACCTGGTCGACCCCGATGGGCTTCGGCGACGACATGCTGCGCTTCCGCGGAGTAGGCGAATCGCTCACCCTCGGCATCTACGACGGCTCGACAGTCGGGCTGCCATACAACCCGACCGATAAGGACTGGGAGGAGTTCTGCGCGGTGGCGAAATGGGCCGCCGAGAGCGGCATGAACGTGCACCAACACGCCGCCAGCGATCGGGCCGCAGCAAAGATCCTCGACTGTTTCGAGACGGTGAACCGGGACATCCCGATCGCCGCCCTGCGCTGGCAGATCGCCCACATCGAGAACGCGTCCGACGAGACTCTCGCGCGCATGAAGGCGCTCAACATGGGCTGGGCGGTGCAGGACCGCCTGCTCTATTCGGGACAGATCGTCCTCAAGGTACTGGGGCCGGAAGCATCGCGGCGCGCCCCGCCGATCAAGACCGCGCTCGCCATGGGATTGCATGTGGCGGGGGGCACCAATTCCGATCAGGTCGCACCGTACAATCCGTTCGTGTCGCTACGCTGGCTGCTCGACGGCAAAGTGATCGACGGTACGCCGATGCGCGGTCCGGAACAGCTTCCGACCCGTGAGGAGGCGCTGCGCATGTACTCGCTCAATGCCGCGTGGTTCACGTTCGACGAAACCAAGCGCGGATCGCTGGAGCCGGGCAAATATGCCGATTTCGCGGTGCTGTCGGACGATTACATGACGGTGCCGAGCGAGAAAGTCGGCGAACTGCATGCGGTTCTGACGTTGGTCGGTGGGAGGGCCGTCTACGGCGAAGGCCCGTTTGCCGCCATCGAGGGGAAGTAAAATTAGGGCGCGCGCTCACTGATACCTCGTGCCCGCGCTTGTCGCGGGCATCCACGTCTGAAGGCCGCGCACGTTCAAAGACGTGTATGGCCGGAACAAGTCCGGCCATGACGACGTTGAGGGGGCGCGGACCTTGAGGGTTACTGTCACTCGATCCTGACGTTGGCGGCGCGGCCCACCTCGCCCCACGTCTTGGTTTCCCTATCGATGGTGCGGATGAAGTCCTGAGAGCTGCTGCCGACTGTCGGGGTCGCCATCGCCCGAAACTTCTCTTTCACGTCGGCCATCTGCATGATCTTGCGCAGCGCAGCTTCGAGCTTCCTGACGATGCCGGGCGGCGTTGCGGCCGGGACGAACACGCCGCTCCACAGCCCGACATTGACGCCGGGGATGCCGGCCTCCGCCATGGTCGGCACGTCGGGGAGGTCTTCGAGCCGGGTGTCGGACGTCACCGCGAGCGCGCGCACCTGGCCGCCCTTCACCTGTGGGGTGGTCGGCGGCGGGTCAGCGATGGTGAACAGTGATTGCCGCGCGATGACGCTGACGATCAACTCATTGCTGCTCTTGTACGGGATGGCGGTGGCGGGAGCGCCGCTGCGCAGCTTGAACAATTCGGTCGCCAGCGTGAACGCAAACGAGGAGGTGGCGTAATTGGACTTGTCCGGATTGGCCTTCATCCACGCCACCAGTTCCTGCAGGTTCTTGGCGGGATGGGCCGGATAGGTCGACAGGATCAGCGGGAACGACGCCAGATTGGAGATCGGCGCAAAGTCCTTGAGGGTATCGTATGGGGGCTTCACCGAAATTGCCGGAATGACGCTCATGGCGCCGCTTGCGCCGATCAGCAGGGTGTAGCCGTCGGGCGGTGCGGCCATCACGGCCAGCGCCGCCAGGCTGCCGCCGGCCCCAACCTTGTTCTCGATGATCACGGTCTGGCTGAGTTCATCCTGCAACTTCTGGCCCACAATCCGTGCAATGATGTCGTTGCCGCCTCCCGCCGCGAAGCCGACCACGATCTTGATGGTCTTGCTTGGATATGCGGTGGCCGGATCGGTCTGCGCCCGCGCTCCGGCGCCCGGCCCGGCGATCAGGGTCAGTGCAAAAAACAACGCTGCGGCGCAACGCAACGCGAAGACTCCCATTGGCAGTTCCCTCGGCCGTTTTCATTTGGGTGCTCGTGCACCTGCCCAAGTGTCGCAAGCCGCCGGAGAGCATGCAAGGTGCGGCCTATTCGGCCGCCCCAACCGGCACGGAGTCCCGCTCGGGGTGCAACGACGGCCCGGCGAATCGGGTGTGCACCCGATCGAGCAGCAGATAGATGACCGGCGTGGTGTAGAGGGTGAGAAGCTGGCTCAGCAGCAGCCCGCCGATGATGGTGATGCCAAGTGGAAAGCGCAACTCCGAGCCGGTGCCGCTTTCGATCGCAAGCGGCAGCGCGCCGAACAGGGCCGCCAGCGTCGTCATCATGATGGGGCGGAACCGCAACAGGCTCGCCTGCACGATCGCCTCGCGCGGCGTGAGGCCGCCGGCGCGCTCGGCATCGAGCGCGAAGTCGATCATCATGATGGCGTTCTTTTTGACGATTCCCATCAGCAGCACGATGCCGATCAGCGCGATGATTGAGAGGTCCTGGCCGAACATCATCAGCGCCAGCAGCGCGCCGACGCCGGCGGACGGCAGCGTCGACAAAATCGTCAACGGATGCACGAAGCTCTCGTACAGCATGCCGAGCACGATATAGATCGTCACCACGGCGGCGAGGATGAGCCACGGCTCGCCGGCCAGGGACGAGGAAAACTCGGCGGCGTCGCCCGCATAGGTGCCAATCACGGATTGCGCCATGTCGATGTCGTTTTCCGCCTCGGAAATCGCCGCGATGGCATCGCCGAGCGAGGCGCCGGGCGCCAGATTAAAGCTGATGGTCGCCGCCGGAAACTGCTCCTGGTGCATGATGGCGAGCGGCGCCGTGGTGCGCACCACGGTAGCGACCGCGCTCAGCGGGACCAGGTTGGTCGACGTGGTCGGGAGCAGCACGAGGTTCGAGGTCGAACTCGACAAGGTAGGCTGCGCCGTGTTGGTGCCGGCCGGCAGATAGAGCTTCGAGAGCGTGCTGGGGTCGCGCTGGTAGTCCGGCATCGCCTCCAGGATCACGCGATACTGGTTGGCCTGGCCGAAGATGGTGGAAATCTGGCGCTGGCCGAAGGCGTCGTTGAGGGTGTCGCTGATCGCCTGCATCGAGATGCCGAGGCGGCCGGCCTTTTCGCGATCGACATTGATGTCGACCCGCAATCCGCCGTCCTGGACTTCGGAAGCGACGTCGCGCAGCAGCGGATCGGCGCGCAGGCGGGCGACCAGCATGTTGGCCCACGACCCCACCTCGGCAGCATCGGTTCCAGCGAGCGTGTACTGGAACAGCGCGCGGGACGAGCGGGTGCCGATCTGGATGTCCTGCACCGGCTGGAAATAAACGAACATGCCCGGCACCGACCCGACCAGGCGCTTGAGCCGTTCGACGACGTCGGTAACGAAGCTTGCCCGCAGATCGCGCGGCTTGAGCGTGATGGCGATACGGCCCGCGTTGGGAGTCGGATTCATCGGGGTGACACCGACCACCGACACGACGCCGGTCACGTCCGGATCGGTGCGGATGGCATCGACCAGGATCTGCTGCAGGCGCTGCATCTCGGTGAATGATACCTCCGGGCCGGCCTCGGTCACGGCGGTGATCAGGCCGGTGTCTTGGATCGGCAGGAAGCCCTTGGGCACAACGACGTAAAGCCAGATGGTGGCGATGAGGGTGAGGAGCGTGACGACAAGCGTCGCGCGCTCGTGCCGGAGCACCCATTCGAGGCTCGCATGATAGGCCTCGACGGCGTGCTCCACGGCGGCGTTGAGCCGCCGCGTCACGGCGCTGCCCCATCCGCCGCCGTGACCACCGGTCCGCGCCTCTTGCCGCAGCAGGCGGCTGCACATCATCGGGGTGAGTGTCAGCGACACCGCCGCCGAGGTGATGACCGCGATGGTCAAGGTCAGGGCGAATTCGCGGAACATGCGACCGACGATGCCGGTCATGAACAGCAGCGGGATGAACACCGCGATCAGCGACACCGTGAGCGAGATGACGGTGAACCCGATCTCCTTGGCGCCGCGCAGCGCCGCCTCGAACGGCTCCTCGCCCTCTTCCATGTGGCGGACGATGTTCTCGATCATCACGATGGCGTCGTCGATCACGAAGCCGGTACCGATCGTCAGCGCCATCAGGGATAGATTGTCGAGGCTGAAGCCGCAGAACCACATCACCCCGAACGTGGCGATCAGCGACAGCGGCAACGCCACCCCGGCGATGATGGTGGCCCGGACGGTGCGCAGGAACACGAACACCACCATGACGACCAGGAAGACGCTGAGCACCAGAGTGAACTGGACGTCATGCACCGAGGCCCGGATGGTGCCGGTGCGATCCTGCACCACCGCGAGCGCGATGCCGCGCGGCATGGCACGTTGCAGACGCGGCAACTCCTGGCCGATACGCCGGACGGTATCGATGACATTGGCGCCGGGCTGGCGTTGGATGTCGATGATGACGGCCGGCATGCCCTGATACCAGCCGCCGACCTTGTTGTTCTCCAACCCGTCGATGACATTGGCGACGTCGCTCAGCATGACGGGCGAGCCGCTGCGATAGGCGACGATCAGCGATCGATAGGTATCGACCCCGGTGACCTGATCGTTCGACGCGATGGTGTAGGACTGCTGGGCGCCG
Source organism: uncultured Alphaproteobacteria bacterium (assembly GCA_963747835.1). Classification (GTDB taxonomy): domain Bacteria; phylum Pseudomonadota; class Alphaproteobacteria; order Rhizobiales; family Xanthobacteraceae; genus JAJPKK01. The sequence goes on along the minus strand of CAVVGO010000006.1, from coordinate 1,824,705 downwards.
TCGAGCGACCCCTTGGGGCCGGCCACATTGGCGGCCACGATCGCGGTGCGCAGGTCTTCGAGCGCGATGCCGTAGGAGGCGAGCCGCGCCGAGATCGGCCTGGATGCGAATGGCCGGCTTGAGTCCGCCCTGCACCGAGACGTGGCCGACGCCGGTCACTTCGCTCAGCCGCTGGGCGATCAGGGTGTCGGCGAGATCGCTCATCTGGCGCAGCGAAATGGTGGGCGAGGTGAGCGCCAAGGTCAGCACCGGCACATCGGCCGGATTCACCTTGGAGTAGACCGGCGGATACGGCAGGTTGCGCGGCAGCGTCGAGCCGGCGGCGTTGATGGCGGACTGCACGTCCTGGGCGGCGGCGTCGATGTCGCGATTAAGATCGAACTGCAAGGTGATCTGGCTGATCCCGTAGGAGCTCGACGACGTCATGGTCGACAATGCCGGGATCTGGCCGAACTGGCGCTCAAGCGGGGCGGTGACCAATGACGCGATGGTCTCGGGATTGGCACCCGGAAGCTGCGTCGTCACCTGGATGGTGGGAAAGTCGACCTGCGGCAGCGACGCCACCGGCAGCAGCACGTAGCCCAAAATGCCGCCCAGCATCACGGCGACGCCGAGGAGCGAGGTCGCGATCGGCCGATAAATGAAGGGTGACGATACGCTCACCGCAGCCGCCTATCCGCCTTCGCGGGAACGGCGTCCTCGGCCTTCGCGTGCGCGTTCGGCGGGTTGTGCCACCGTGCCGGTTGGCGGTGCCGCGCCGGGCATAGCAGGTGGCGTCACGGCCGGCGCCGCGACCGCGACGCCCGCGACGGGCGTTTCGCCCGCTCGCGCGGTCGGGGTGCCGCGCGGCGGGCCGCGGCGGCGTTCGCTGCCGGCCGGCCGCTCCAGGTTCTCCTGGGTCCCGATGCTGATGCGGGCCCCATCGGTGAGCTGCGCGAAGCCCGTGGTTATCAGCCGCTCGCCATCGGCGACGCCGGCGGCGATCACTGCCCGGGTGTCGTCCTGCTGCGCCACCGTGACGGGCCGTACCGCAGCGGCATCGTCATTGCCGGCGACGTAGACGAAGGTTCCATTAGGTCCGCGCTGGACGGCGGCGCTCGGCGCCACAATCACCTGCCGCATCGTATCGACCAGGAGCTTCACGTTGACGAACTGCCCGGGCCAGAGCTGCAGGTTGGTATTGGGGAACTCGGCCTTGAGCTTCACGGTGCCGGTGGTCTGGTCGACCTGGTTGTCGATCACCTCCAGGGTACCGCGGTCGACCACGGTGCGATTGTCGTCGCCCAACGCCTGGACGGTGAGCGGCCCCTTGCCAAAGGCCTTGTTGACCTGGGCGAGTTGCTGCTGCGGCAAGGTGAAGATGATCGCGATCGGCTGCACCTGGGTGATGACAACGATGCCGGTGGTATCGGCGGCGTGCACGATATTGCCGGCATCGATCTGACGGATGCCGGTGCGCCCCGAAAGCGGCGCGATGATCTTGGTGTAGGACAGGATCGCCTTGGCGTTTTCGATCGCGCCCTGGTCCGATTGCACCTGCGCTTCGAGCTGGGCGACCAGCGCCTTCTGGGTGTCGTACTGCTGGCGGGTCGCGGAATTCGACTGCGCGAGACGGGCATAGCGGTCGAGGTCGAGGCGTGCATTGCCGAGCTGGGCCTCGTCCATCGCCTTCTTGGCGATCGCCTGATCGAACTGGGCCTGGTAGATGGTCGGGTCGATGTCGGCGAGCACGAAGTCCTGCGCGACGTCCTGGCCCTCCTTGAAGTTCATGCTCATCAGCTTACCGTCGACCTGCGCCCGCACCGTCACGGTGTTGAGCGCGCGGCTCGAACCGACGCCGTCGAAGTAGACCGGCACGTCGGCTTTCTTTGCAGTCGCGACCAGGACCGGCACCGGTCCGTCGCCGCGCGGGCCGCCGCGGCCGCCGCGGCCGCCTGCAACGCCGGTTTGCGGCTGCGCCGACTGCGGCAGGTATTGGACCATGGATTGCGGCAGGACCTGAGCGAGATATTGGGCGCGTAGGCGTAAGCGACGGCGCCGAGGATCAGGAGAATGACCAGGAAGCCGAACATCCGACGCAGCCACTGTCGCGGCGGCTTGACATCGGGCTGCGCGGGCTGGCGATCGGCCGGAAGCCGCACAAATGATTTGTCGATCAGGTCGGTTTTCAAGTGGGCTTGTCTCCCTTGATTTGCGGCGGCCACCCCCCACCCAAGGCCTGGAACAGGCTCACAATGCCCTGGAGCTTGGCCAAGCGCACCTGGGCGAATGTATCCTGCGCGGCGAACAATGTCTGTTGGGTGTTTAGCAACGTCACGAGATCGAGGGTGCCTTCGCGCAGCCTGGTTTCCGAGATGTTGAAGGCTTCGCGCGAACTCTTGACCGCGTCGGCCTGCAGGCGCTCCCGGGTGGTCTGCTGCTGCAGCGATACCAAGGCGTTTTCGACATCCGAAAACGCGCTGATGACGCTCTTGCGGTAGGTCTGCAACGCCGACAATTGTTCGCCCTGGGCGAGTTCCAGCGCGCCGAGCCGGGTGCCGCCGTCGAACAACGGCTGGCTGACGCTGGCAGCCGCGCTATAGAAGAAGGCGGGCGTTCCGTAAAGCGCAATGAGCGCAAGGCTCTGGAAGCCGACCGAGTTGGTGAGGGTGATGCTCGGAAAGAACGCCGCGCGGGCGGCCTCGACGTTGTAGTTGAAGGACTTGAGGCTGGCTTCGGCGGACCGGATATCGGGCCGCTGGTTGAGCAATTCAGACGGCAGCCCGGGCGTGACCTTTGGGATCGCGATCGCGTTCATGGAGCCGCCCTTGACGGAAAAATGCTCGGGCGCGCGGCCGAGCAGCAACGCGAGCGCGATCACGTTCTGCTGCAGCGTGATATCGAGCGGCGGTACCGAGGCGCGCAGAGTGGCGAGTAGCGCTTCCTGCTGGGTTATTTCAAGGCTCGAGGCGGTGCCGACATCGGCACGCTCGCGGATCAGGCCGAGAATGCGGCTCGCGGCCGCGATGTTGTCGTGCGCGATGCGAATCCGATCCTGCGACGCCAATACCTGGAGATACGCGTTGGCGACGGCGGTGACCGTGGTGAGCGCGACCACCTCCTTCTGGTAGCGGGTCGCCACCGAGTTTTCATCGGCCTGCAGCAGATTGGCGCGGTTCTGGCCCCAGAAGTCGAGCATGTAGCTCGTATTGGCAATTTGGTTCGAAAACGTGGTGCGGTCCGCCGCGGTGCCGGCAGCGATCTGGGGCACGTTGCCGTTGGAAGGCCGCGAGCGGGAAAGGCTGCCGCCCAGGTTGATGGTAGGCAACAGCGCGGCCTGGGCGGTACGCACCGCCGAGTTGGCCTGCAGAATGTTGGCGACCGCCACCGCAATATCGAAATTGGAGGTCTGGGCCTCCTCGATCAGAGCGGTAAGCTCTGCGGAGCGGAATCCGCGCCACCAATCGAGCTCCGGCGGTGCCGTTTGCGTGGCTCCGCGCGCCAACCGATAGCGCTCCGGCACGTCGAGCTTGAGTTCCGGCTTCTCGGTATCGAGAAAGCAGCCCGACAGCGTCTGCACGAGACAAAGCGTCCCCAAGACCCGGCCGGCGCGGCCAAGCGCTATGATGCGGCGACGCGATGCGCCACGTAAAACCGGCACTTGCCTGTGGTCCATTACGCGGACTCTCGAACGCCGCCCCCGCTGCCCAACGCGCACACTGCTGAGCCTTCGTGTGCCGGGCCCGCACTTCCCATCGCACCGTAGTAGCGTATCCGCCTGCCGGACGCACCGGCAACCGGCTTTGGCTTTCTGTCTCGACGGTGAAACGATCCCCATCGCCATTCTCAACCGTGTCCGGCCGATCCGGCGAGGGAATTAATATCCCAAGTGGGGCGCTTTGCGACGTTACAAATCGGCAATAGCCGCCCGGGACGCTGGCGGCTTTGCGTTTGCGATTGAAAAACTTCAGAAATTCGCCCTGTCGCGACCCATCAGCTCTCTTCGGTTTTGCCGATGTGATACTGCGCGTACAGCTCGAGCCCGAGGCGCTTGACGAGTTCGAGCTGAGTTTCGAGGAAGTCGATATGCTTTTCCTCGTCGCTCATCAGCTTCTCGAACAGGTCCCGGGTCACATAATCCTTGACGCTGTGGCAATGGGTGGCCGCTTCCTGGTAGAGCGCGCGCGCCGATATCTCGGCCGCGAGGTCGCAATCCAGAACCTCCTTGACGGTCTGGCCGATGTGGAGCGGGTCGAGCACCTGCATGTTCGGAAACCCGTCGAGGAAGATAATGCGGTGGATGAGCTTGTCGGCGTGCTCCATCTCCTCGATGGATTCCTTGCGCCAGATCTTCGCCAGCGTCTGGTAGCCCCAGTTTTCCAGCAGGCGATAATGCAGCCAATACTGATTGACCGCCGTCAGTTCGTGCCGCAACGCCTTGTTGAGATATTCGATTACGATTGCATCGCCGCGCATGGTCACGTTCCAGTGCTGTCTGCCGTTCGGCAGGGGGAAATTCGATTGCCAGCTTATAGGATGACTAGATTATAGCAATTCTAATCTAGGAAAAACGCGCAGCGTCATGGTTAAACCAGAGATCGCGCCGCGTGATGGCGCAACACTTTGAATTTTCTGTAGTTTCAGACTTGATGCGATTTCGGGATCGCGCCAGCGATCACTTGTTAGCCGCCACAACTGGACGTCCGATCGGCTGCCCCGGCGGCCGCCTCGTCCATGATGCGCCGGATCGTTCGCGCACACCGTCCGCATTCGGCGCTGCAACCGAGACAACGATAGACCTCGCTGGTCGCCCGCACGCAACGCTCGGACGTGACGGATCGGACCTGATGATCCGATATGACGTTGCACGAACACACGATCACGGCGGCGCTCCTCAATAAGATTGGCCATCTTGATTCATGCCCTCGATCAGGGGCGTGGCCAATCCGGACAACACCGTATCCTTGCCACGCCACTTCGCGGCCCCGCAAGCACTATGAAATGAAATCGTTCTAATCTGCATAATGTAGCAATTCTAATCTGTTAGAGGGCATTCGCGCGAGCCGTCCCGGCGCCGGTCCGGCGCGGCACGTGGACCGGCGTGCGTGCTTTCGATACCGATGGCGTCCGATCGATCCCAGCCGCGAAAGGCCGAAAGATGAGCGCCGTCGGAGTGAGTGCAGGCATCTTCCGCGATATCTTTTCCACCGAGCCGATGCGTCGCATTTTCGCTGACGAAGGCCGCGTCCAGAAATATCTCGACATCGAGGCGGCGCTGGCCCGCGTCCAGGCGCGGCTCGGCATCATCCCGCAGGACGCGTGCGATGAAATCTGCCGGCACTGTTCGGCGAGCGGGTTCGATTTCGCAAAGCTCAAGAGCCAGACCGAACGCATCGGATACCCGGTGTTGCCGGCGGTGCAGCAACTGGTCGCGGCGTGCCGGGACGGCCTTGGCGAATGGTGCCATTGGGGCGCCACCACCCAGGACATCACCGATACCGCCACGATCCTGCAAATCCGCGAGGCGCTCGATCTCGTCGAGGCCGACATCGTGGCGATTGCGGACGCGCTTGCTGGGTTGGCGAAGCGCTATCGCGACACCCCGATGGCGGGCCGTAGCAATCTCCAGCAGGCGGTGCCGATCACGTTCGGCTACAAGGTCGCGACCTATCTGGCGGCGTTCGACCGCCACCGCCACCGCCTCGCCGAACTGCGGCCGCGGGTGCTGGTCGGCGAATTCGGCGGTGCCGCCGGCACCTTGTCTTCGCTCGGCAATCGTGGCCTCGAGGTTCAGGCCGGCCTGATGCGGGAACTCGGGCTGGGCCAACCGGAAATCGCCTGGCACACGGTGCGCGACCGCATCGCCGAGGTGGGCTGCTTCCTCGGCCTCGTCACCGGCATCTGCGGCAAGATCGCCTTCGACGTGAAGCTGATGATGCAGACCGAAGTCGAGGAGGTATACGAGCCGTTCCATGAAGGGCGGGGCTCGTCGAGCACGATGCCGCAGAAGCGCAACCCGATCTCCTCCGTCTATATCACGGCGACCAATTCGCTGGTGCGCCAGCATGTGGCCGCGCTGCTGGACGCCATGGTGGAGGATCATGAGCGCTCAACCGGCCCATGGGAGATCGAGTGGATCGCAGTGCCGGAAATCTTCAGCCTGGCGGCCGGGTGCCTGGCACAGACCCGCTTCATGGTGTCCGGCCTTCAGGTCGACGAGAAGAAGATGCGGGCCAATCTCGATATCACCCGCGGCCTGATCGTTTCCGAAGCCGTCATGATGGGGCTCGGGCCGCATTTGGGCCGGCAGTACGCGCACGACCTCGTCTACGACATTTGCCGCCAGGTGATCGCCACCGGCCGCCCGCTGGTCGACCTGCTGGCCGAAAACAACGAGGTCGCCAAGTATCTCGATCGCGCGGCGCTGGAGAGATTGTGCGACCCGGCGAATTATCTCGGCCAGGCCGGCGAGATGGTCGATCGCGTGCTGGCGATGCGGCGGGCGTGATCCGGGTGCACCGCCTATGCATAGATGATTTATCGGCGTTGCTGTGGGCGTTTGAGCGCATTTGTATCTGGTGTCGGCTTTGCCCTCGCTTTATCTGCGAAACAGCTCCATTGCCTCGTCCGCCAAGACACCGCCCGTGATCGTGATGGGGACAAATGGAGCCTTCGCCGCGATCTCGGCGCTTGAGATCATTATCTGATCGCGCGTCGTGGCGAGCTGCTGCACGGACGCGGCAAAAACCAGCCGACCGACGCCGCACCATAGAATTGCTCCCATGCACATCGGGCAAGGCTCGCCGGAAGTGTAGAGGGTGCTACCCCGAAGGGCCGCCCTCCCATGGTCAATGAGGCAGCGGCGAATCGCCATCATCTCCCCATGGGCGGTAGGGTCGCCATTGGTCCTTCCAAGATTGCGTCCGCGCGCAAGAAGCTGGCCGTCGCGCACGATCGCCGCGCCAAACGGAGCATCGCCTAGCCGGGCTTCATCCAGCGCAATGCGCATGAAACGTTCATCGTCGGCTGACGCGTCAGTGGCGGCAACCAAATGGCCCGCAGGCAGCACAGCGGCGGAAGCCAGTACGGCGATGACGCCTCGCCGGCTGCGAAGCGGTACTGTGGAATTGGAACTGCACTGATCGAGGCGGCAAGTCATGTCCGGGTCCTTCCAACAGGGCCGAGTTGTGGCCATCCAAATCTACCCGAGGTGCAAACCGCCCGGCATCGACAAACTCGGAAGGCTGCCGGCGGAGGGCCACTTTGGGTAAGATCTCGGCCCTATTGACGCTCGTGTAAGTGCATCAGCTCCAACGAGTTCGTGCCCGGCGCCGCGCTACGGTCCGGCCGGCTTCTTGCGCTTCGACTTCGGGCCCATGGGTTCGGGCTGGAACGGCCCGTCACGCGCGTCGAGGTAGGCCTTGGTGCCGCCCTCGCGCTGGATGTCGAACAGCTTCTCCCGAACCTCATTATGGGACGAATGGGCGAGCGCTCCGAGCGCGCCCTCCAGGAGCAGGCCGGAATGGAGCCCTGCCGCCTGGATGCCCAGCATGGTGATGGCCTTGTTGAGCCGCACCGAAGGTTCCGGCACCAGCGCGATGCGCTTGGCCAACGCGCGGGCGGTTTCCATCAGCTTGTCGTGGGGCACGACCTCGTTGACCATGCCGATGCGCAGCGCCTCGTTGGCGTCGAAGTGGTCACCCGTAAGACCCCAGCGGTTTGCCGCCTTCCAGCCGCACAGCGCCGCGAACATGAACGTGGTGTTGGAGATGTGGCGCACCTCAGGCTGGGCGAACACCGCCTGGTCGGACGCGATGGTGATGTCGGCGGCGAGCTGATACCAGAAGCCGCCGCCCATCGCCCATCCGTTGACCGCCGCGATGATCGGCTTGCCGAGCCGCCACATATGTCCCCAATGGGCCGCCATCTGCCCATCATGGCGCTGCCACGCCTCCAGGTATTCGGCGTGGCTCTTGCCGGTGGGATCGATGCGCCTGACGCCGTCCTTGACGGCGCCGGCGTCGGGGCTCTGGTCGTAGCCCGAGCAGAACGCCTTGCCGGCGCCGGTAAGAATGATGACCCGGACGCCGCGGTCCGCATCGGCCGCGTCGAAGGCCCGATGCAAATCCGCCTGCATGGCCGGCGTGATGGCGTTCATGCGGTCGGGCCGGTTGAGTGTGATGGTGGCGATCTTCTCGTCGACCGCGTAGATCAGGTCTTTGTACATGTTGGATTCCTGTGACGGTGCGTCCGCGCCGCCTTGGCCTCCCTGTCCTTGGGGCAGAGAAGGAGAAGAACCACCTATGCCCTTAGCTGCGCCAGAATGCCCTCCAGCGCAGCGTCGGCGAGCGCGCGGATTTCCTCCGGGGTGCGGTCCTGGATCGGATGCTGCACGAACACCACCGCCGGGTCATAGCCTAGCGCCTGGCTCTGCGCTGCCGCCGCCACCTTGAACTCTGTCGTCGCCACCCCGACCGCCACGATGCCGAGCTGTTCGAGGCCCTTGATGTCATGCATACAGCACGACGTGCAGGAGCCTCAGTCAGCCAGCCCTTCGACGACGAGGTCGCATTCCGAGCGGATCCGCTGCTTCAGCTCGATCGGGGCCAGATGGGTGAAGTGCTTCTTGCGATAGCGCTTCACCGCGTGGCCGCGCGCCGCAAGCAGTTCTTCAAGACGGTCGAGGAATTCGTCGCCCCGCATCTTGGCGATGTCGAGCAACCCGATGGTTTTGCCCGCGATCGACGGCGGCCGTGCGAGCCGCGGGATGATTGCCGCCTGCGTCTCGGCCGTGGGGTCGAGGAGGATGTGGTCCGGCATCGTTATGTGATCTCCCTGGTTACCGGTTCGATGCTGCCCCTGCCGCCGATCGACGAGATGATGGCGGAATATTTGCCGGCGCTGCCACCGGCGCGGATGATGTTGAAGGTGCCGTTCTTGAATTTGGGAATCAAGTTGTCCGGATCAGCCTTCTCCTCCGCCGTGAGCCCGGAAAGGCCGCTGCGTCCTGCCACCAGTTCGCGCACCGGAATCATCAACAGCCCGTCGAGCTCCTGCTTGACCCGCGCCTTCGACCAGCCGGCCGCGTAGAACACGCTGGCGTGCTCCTGGGCGATCGCCAGGAACGCCTGCACCCCGATCACATGGCCGGTGTTGTAGATCGCTTTCAGGCAGCCCGCATAGGCGCGGCACAGATCCTCCGGCTGTCGCGAAATATGGTCGATGGTCTGGGTGATGCCGTCGCCCGGGAACACTGTGACGGTCGACGCCTTGGGCGAAAACCCGAGCGAGACCGCATAGGATTCCCAATGCGGGTCGTCCTCGTCTTCTGCAAAGCAGAAGGAATACTTCGCGGGGCTACCGAACACCGAGCGGTCGATCTCGCCCGGCCTTCCGCCGCCGACATTGCGCACCACGAGTTGGAGCGTCCGTCCGATCGCCGCATTGGCGCGATTGCCCTGGCCGAACACGTTGCCCTTCGAGTTCATCCCGATGGCGCGCGCGATCGGGCCGTTGACCATCACGACCGGAGTGCAGGCATTGGTGGTCGCGAGCACGCCATGGAGGCCGAAACCCGGCATCAGGGCAGTCTCGATGGCGGTGAGCACAACCGGCATGTATTCGGGCCGGCAGCCCGCCATGACGGCGTTGATGGCGACTTTCTCGACCGTGCAGGCCGCGAAATTCGGCGGCATCATGCCGATCACATCGCCGGGCGAGCGGGACGTACCGTCAAGCATTTCGAGCACGCGCTCTTCGGTCGGCGGCACCACCGGCATGCCATCGCTCCAGCCGCGCTCGTAACAGGCCTCGACCGGGTCGGCGAGCGGCGGCAGCGCGATGCGGCGCGAGGCCAGCCCGGTGTTGCCGTACTTCACCTTGAGCCGCGCCGGCATGCCGGGATCCATGGTGTGGGACCCGCAGCCCGGCCGGTAGTCCGGCAAGCCCGCGCCGAGCGCCGCGATCCCGGTGATTGCCTGCCACTCCCCACGCCTCCAGCCTACCGCCCGAATGTCCTCGCGCCCGTCGGTGAGACGGATCAGCGTCGGCACCGTGTCGATGTCGTAGCGATAAGAGGTCGCGAGCGCGGTATCGTCGTGCACCTCGCGAAAGCCGGCCGCAAAGCTCAGGTCGTCCTGCACGTGGATCTCGAGCTTGCAACCGTGCGCTTCGATCTCGCGCAAGACCGGCATCGCCAGCACACAGGTCGGGCAATCCTGCTTGACCACGGCCACGAATGCGTGGGGCTCGGCGCGCTTGCCGGCGGTATCGATCTGTGGGACAGCCACATCCTGCGCCATGGCGCGCATCATAGCTTCGCAAGGCTTCAACGCAAGGACGAGGCTCGCGGACGTCATGATCATCGCGACTGCCGGGCATGTGGATCACGGCAAGACCTCGCTGGTGCGGGCCCTCACCGGCGTCGACACCGACCGGTTGCCCGAGGAGAAAGCGCGCGGCCTCACCATCGACCTCGGCTTCGCCTATGTGCCGCTACCGGACGGCCGCCTCATCGGCTTTGTCGACGTGCCGGGCCATCAGCGCTTCATCAAGAACATGCTGGCCGGCGTCGGCAACGTGGACCACGCCCTGGTGGTGGTTGCGGCGGACGATGGCGTGATGCCGCAGACTGTCGAGCACGTGGACATCCTCAATCTCCTCGGCGTTCCCAATGCGAGCGTCGCCATCACCAAGATCGACAGGGTCGCAGCCGGGCGCTGCGCGGAGGTCGAGGCCGAAGTCCGCAAACTGATCGGCGACGCGCGCATCGATGCCGTCGTCCGCACCTCGATCCGGACCGGCGAAGGCATCGAGACGCTGTGGGCGCATATCGGCGCCGCGGCGGCACGGCACGTGGCCGCGCCGGCCGCGGGTCGGTTCCGCATGGCGATCGACCGCGCCTTTATCCTCCACGGCGTCGGCGTCGTCGTCACGGGCTCGGTCCACGCCGGCACGGCGGCGACCGGTGACGCCGTGACGATTGCGCCTAGCGGCCACGCGGCGCGGCTGCGCGGCCTGCGCATCCACGACCGCGCGGTCGATCAGGTGTGCGCCGGCGACCGCTGCGCGGTGCATCTTGCCGGCGTGTCGCTCAATGAAGTGCGGCGCGGCGACTGGATCGTGGCCGGCCCCAACGTGGCGACGCAGCGGCTCGACGTGTCGCTGCGGCTGTTCGAGCGTGAGCGGTCGCTACGCCATTGGACGCCCGCGCACCTGCACATCGGCGCCGAAGACCTCACCTGCCGCATCGCCCTGCTGTCCGGCAAGACGGCGGCGCCCGGCGCGCCGGCATTCGCGGCGCTCCATCTCGATCGCCCGATCGCAGCCTGGGCCGGACAGAAATTCATCCTGCGCGACCAGTCGGCGCAACGCACCTTTGGGGGCGGCGTGGTGCTCGATCCGCTGCCGCCTGTCCGCGCCAACCGGGCATTGCGGCTCGCCCGCCTCGATACCCTTGATGCGCCTGACGCCGCGGCGGCGTTCGCCCGCGTGCTCGCCGCCGCCGATCGCGGCTTCGACCTCGACGGATTTGCAACGGCGTGGAATTTGACTGAGCCGGAAGTGCAGGCGCTGCTGGCGACCGACGCGGCTGAAGTCTGCGAGGACGCTGACCGGCGGTTGGTAATACGAGCCGATCACTGGAACGCGCTGCGCGAACCGATCGTCGAGGCGCTCAGGCTCTATCACGTTCGCGAGCCGAACCGGCTCGGCCCCAACCACGATGAGCTCGCCGCCGTGATTCGCCCGCCCATCGCAAAGGCACTCCTACGCCGCGCCGTAACGGCACTGCGTGATGCTGGGGTCGTGGCCCGGCGTGGCACCATCATTCATCTCGCCGGTCACGACATACAGCCGACGGCGGCCGATCTCGCGCTCTGGAAGCGGGTCGAGGCGGCGCTCGCCACCGGTGGGATGCGGCCGCCCCGCCCGCGCGAGCTTGTCGATATCACCGGCATCCCGCTCGACCGGCTGGAAGCGCTGTTCCGTCGCGCCGAAGAGTTGGGCTTCGTCCACCGGGTCGCGTCGAATAGGTTCTATCTGCCGGCCGCGCTCGATGAACTTGTCCGGATGGCGGAAGGTGTTGTCGCTCAAAGCCCGGACGGCACCTTCACGGCGGCCGATTTCAACAAGGCGAGCGGCATCGGGCGCAACCTGACCATCCAGGCGCTCGAATATTTGGATCGCATCGCCGTCACGCAACGTCGTGGCGATCGTCGGCGCATGGCGCCGTCCGCCGGCGGAAAGCAAGGCCGGACATGAACCGCGACGCCTTCCTGTGTGCAGGCGCCTCCGATGTAGGGGCGTCGACGCGGCATGATTGTAACGGCTCGGAATGGCTGTTAACTTTTGCGCCCGTCCCAAGGCCATTGCGCCCATAAAAGGAATTTCATGGCGATGCATTCCGCACGGCTGATTGCGGTTATTGTCGTTTCGCTTTTGGTCATGAGTTGCGGTCAAAGCTCGCAGGGACCGAAAGGCGATCCCGGCCCGCCGGGGTCGCCCGGACCGATGGGTGCAGCCGGCCCGCAAGGCCCGGCTGGCCCGCAGGGGCCGACCGGACCTCCGGGACCGGCCGGGCCGACCGGACCCGCGTCACAGACCCGCATCGTCCGGGTGAACTGCGCTTTGCAATCCTGCCAGGCCACCTGCGAGATCGACGAGGTGCTGGTGAATGCCTATTGCGGCGTCAGCCGAAAGCCCGCGTCATTCATTGGCGAGAATGCCGCCTCGTGCGGAATAGCGCCGAGCGCCGCCGACAGTCCGCTGGTCGCGGTCTGCGTCAGGTATCAAGCCCAGTAGATGCGGCGCCGCTGCTATCGGGTCGGTGCTGCGGCACGCCTCACGCGGTCGCGCCGCGCCCGGCGAAATAGGTCGCGCGCGGATTATCCACCATGATCTTGCGGGCAAGGTCGGCCGGAATGCCGCCGGGCATCGCATCATCGCCGTCGAACTGCCAATGCGGGTAGTCGGAGGCGAACAGCAGGAGATCGTCCGAGCCCAAATGCTCGATGGTGCGGCGGACGATGTCGGGGGAGTCTGGTGCGTCGAACGGCTGGATGGTGAGGCGGAAGCGGTCGCGGAAGATTTCGAGCGGCGAGCGGTCGACCCACGGGACTTCGCTGCGCAAGCCGCGCCAGAACTTCGATAGACGCCACAGAAACGCCGGCACCCAGGTGACCCCGGATTCCAGCAGCACGACCTTCAGGCCGGGGTGCTTGGTGAAGACGCCCTCGCAGATCAGGCTGGTGACCTGGGACTGAAAACCCTGCGACTGGCTCGCATAGTCCTCCACATAGTAGGTTGGCCAGCCAAGCGAGGTCACCGGGTGGCGATAGGCGCTCCCGGCGTGAATGCCGAGCGGCAGGCCGTGGCGCTCGGCGGCCGCATAGATCGGCCAGAAATGACGGCGGCCGAGCGGGGTCTCGCCCATGGCAAGGACCAGGATTCTGGACGAAGCGCGGGTCCCTGGCGCAGCGCTCGATTTCGTCCACCGCGTATTCGACGTTCTGCAGCGGCACCACGATCGACGCGCGCAGCCGTGGATCGCGGTCGAGCCACTCGGCGACGATCCAGTCGTTCACCGCGCGCGCGAACGCGCGCGCCATGTCCTCGTTGAGGACGAGCTGAACGCCATAAAGGCAATTGCAGATCGCGAGGCCGGTACCCCAACCGTCGAACACCTGGGCCTTGAGCGCCGCGACGGTGGTGGCGGCTCGCCGTGACGCGTCGCGGAAATCCGGCCGCGCCGACAGCGGCGCATCGGGCGGGTAGCTGATGGTATCAAGAGAGTTGATGCCGCGATCTTCCACCGAATCGCGCCAGAACTCGTCGAGATGCGGCCGCAGCGCCGCCATGTCGGGCACGGCCGGGTGCACATCGCAATCGATCGATTTCAGGTTGGAAAAGTCATCCATGCGGCGTTCTATCAAGCACGCATGGACCGCACAATCCGCGGAGGCCCTCAGGGGGTGCGGGGACGCGCGCGTTACTTGTCGAGCAGGGTGGCGACCGCCTTGATGCGGTTGCGCGAATATTTCGGCAGGCCCGCGCTGATTGAATTTCCGGTGTTGAAGGAGCTGTTGCCGGCGAGCACTTGGGCGGGCACGAGATTGCGCAGCACCGGCACGTTCTCGAATTCCTTCTTCTTCTCGAACAGCTCGCTGTCGACCGCGAGCGCAATGAACGCGGAGGCGATCGACTTCTTCGGATCGGCCGGATCGGGCTGCAGCACGGCGAGGAACTTGCCGAACTGCATGACCTGGTTGACGTTGAAAATATTCTGCTCGATGACGCCGGCGACCGGAGTGTCGATGCCGGTTGCCTTGGCAAGCACCGCCTGGTCGATTTCGCCCTGCGGTACCAGACGCAGCTCGCTCTGAAAGTCCATGAACTCGGCGATTCTCTTGTGGCTCTCGCGGATCTTGTTGACCAGCATGATGCCGATCGGCAGGCGGCCTTCGAGCTGATATTTCGACTGGATGCAGATCACGCCGGCGCCCTCGCACCATAGGCGGCGGGGGTTGCGGTTCGGGGACCTAGGGTCCTTGTTCGGGATGGCGTCGGCGGCCGTGATCAGCCGGTGCTTGATCGATGGATCGATCTGCTCGATCACCGGCAGGGCGATCATTTTTGCCAGATCGATCGACGCGGCCGGCTTGTCGAGCGCGAAGCGCGCCTCCGCCACGTACATATGAAGCCGCCGCTTGCGCGACTTTGCCGCGCCCTCGGAGATCATTGGTTCCTCGAACGATGGATAAAGGCTGAGCAGTTGCTTCTGCTGCGGCCGCGAGTGCTCCCAGTCGGCAAAACGGATGAGCCCGGTAGCGGGATCGACAAGTTCGTCGTTGCGGTGATCGGTGAATACGATCGTACGCGGAGCCGGTGCCCCTGCGGAAAGCGATGGCAGCGACGGGACATCGGTGAGCTTGAATTCCTCGGCGGCGGCGGGCGGCGCCAGAATCGGTGCCGTCATGATCGTCAGCAGTGCCGCCAAGAGGCCCGACAAGTGGGCGGCGGCGCGGCAGTGAATGTCCATCTTATATTCGATCCCCGTTGAAATTCCTGCTCCGGCCTCAGTAGTCGCGTTGGCGCTCTCGCCAAGGCACGTCTGGATCGATCCGGCGCGGCGGCACCCAACGCCTGTCCTCGGCGCTGCGCGGGCGCACGTCGCCATACCCTCCGCCGGAGGCGGCTGAATTGGGCGGATAAACCGGCCGCTGCACGACCCTCGGCTGCGGCTGCCCAAACATGCCGCCAAAAATGCCACCCTGGAAAAAGCCGCCGCTCGGGCGTTCCTGGTAGTAGTTCCCCGAGCCGTTATTGCCATAATAGCCGCGGCTGTAATCGCCGCCACCCGAATCGCGCATAAATGTCTCGCCGTCGCCTAGGTCGCGTTCGGAGGCCACATCGTCCTGCGGCACCAGGGCATACTGGGTATCGTCCATTTGCCCACCGCGCAGGCGGAAGTATTCGGTGAAACCGCGGGTGCTGCGATCCGACAGCCGATTGCCGCTGTTGAGATCGATCTGGACCGCGACAAGCTCCTTCTTGGCTTCAGGCGAAGGTGGACCGAGCGGTGTCTTGGGGGCGTAGTTCGCCCAGGTCGCCTCGATGATCGGCTCGAAGATCGGAACCGCCACATGTCCGCCGGTCTGGCCGTCGCCAAGCGTGCGCCGCTTGCCGTCCGCATTGTCGTAGCCGACCCAGATGCCGACCGTGACGTCGTTGGTGAAGCCGACAAACCAGGCGTCGTTCTCGTCGTCGCTGGTGCCGGTCTTGCCCCCCACATAGGGCGACATTTGCCCGATCGCCCGCGCGGTGCCGCGCGCCACCACGCCCTGCAGCATGGTACGCAGCTGGAAGAACGCGGGCCGGTCGCCCGAGGCGAGCCATTTCAGCTCCGGCTTATGGGCGTAGACGGTGCGGCCGGCTTGCATGACCGATTCGATGCTGTAGGGGGTTGGGCGATGGCCCTCGGTGGCGACCGCCGCGTAGAACGCCGCCATGTCGATGAGCCGGGCCGGCTGGGCGCCGAGCACGAAGGGATAGTAGGCGACACATTCGCGATAGATTTGCGCGTCGATGGTGAGTTCGCAGACGCGGGCGAGGCTGCGGCTCGGGTCGCTGTCGATGCCGCCGTCGAGCAAATGCGCGGTGACGAGATTCTTGGAATTTTCGAGCCCGCGCCGCAGCGTGGTGATGCCGCCGCCGCCGCCGTCGGCGTTCTTCGGGCTCCAGTAGTCCTTCTCCCGCGCATTCACCGGGTTGCCGATTGGCGGCAGAGTGAGGGATTGGTCGCGTACCAGCGTGTTGGGCTGCAAACCGTTGCGCAGCGCCGCCAGGTAGGTGAACGGCTTGAGGGAGGAGCCGGGCTGGCGCACCGTCTGGGTGACGCGGTTGATCTGGCTTACCGGATAGGAGAAGCCGCCCGCCATGGCGAGTATGCCGCCCGACTTGTTATCGAGGATCACGGCGGCGCCTTGCACGGTCGGGCGCACCCGCAATTCTGCCCGGGCCTGCTTGCCCTTGCCTTCGCTGACCTTCACGAACACGACGTCGTAGGTATTGAGGCCGCGCCGCCCGGCGATCCCGGCGGACGCCAGCGGCAGCACGCGCCCGTCGGCAAGGCCGACCCGGGTTCCACCGCCATTGCGGTCGCCGCCCAACACGATGGCGCTTGACCAGTGCACGTCATAGAGCGGCGGATGGGCGGCTTCGAGGGCCTGTTGCCACGCCGGCTTGAGGTCGACCTTCGACCGCGCGCCCGGACCCGGCGCGAGCGAGGAGACTTCTCCGCCGGTCGCCGCCGTGGCAAATCGGGTGCCCTGGTTCGGCGAACCTGGCCCGCCATTGCCACGCGAGCCCTTGGCGGACTTGGTGCCGGGAGCTCCGCTCGGGCTAGCCCCCGTCCCTGACGGAAGAGCGGGTGAATTGATCGCCGGCTTGAGATCGGGAGCCGGCGGCCTGACGGCCGCCGCGTCCTCGATGCGGCGCACCGCATCGGCGAGATTTGCTTCCGGTCCGTGCCACTCGACCCGGCCGTTGCGCATCTCGTATTGGGCGAGCCCGTCCTGCAGGGCGACCTCGGCGGCGCGCTGGAGTTCCGGCCGGATGGTAGTGCGCACCGTGGTGGATGCCGTGGTGAGGGGGCCGACGCCCGCAATCGTCCGGGCTTCCCGGGTCACGTGGTCGAGGAAGTAATAGCCGCTATCGCGCTGCGGGGGGTGCTCATAGGTCACCATGTGGGGCAGCAAAATCTTGGCGGCATCGAGCGAACTGACGCTCGCGTCCCCGTCCTCCTGCATCCGGCTCACCACATAGGCGAGGCGCTCCTGGGCGCGATCGGGATGGCGGTCCGGACTGTAATAGGTCGGTCCCTTGGGAAGTCCGGCCAGCATGGCGCCCTCCGCAAGCGTGAGGGAGGCCGCCGGTTTGCCGAAATAGTTTCGCGCGGCGAGCTCGATGCCCCAGGCGCCGCGGCCGAGATAGATCGAATTGAGATAAAGTTCGAGGATGTCCGGCTTGGTGAGGGCGCGCTCGAGGCGGGTCGCGACGATGATCTCGCGCATCTTGCGCTCATAGGTGACGTCATCGCCGACCAGCAGGTTTTTCACTACCTGCTGGGTGATGGTCGAGCCGCCCTGGGGCCGCCCGGGTCGCGCCAGATTGGCCACCATGGCGCGAATGAGGCCGCGTTCGTCGATGCCCTTGTGCTCGTAGAAACGCTTGTCCTCGGCCGCGATGAAGGCCTCTTGCACGTGGCGCGGGATATCCTTCAGCGGCACCCACAGGCGCCGATTACTCTCGGTGAGGTCGGAGAATCGCTCGCCCTTGGCGTCGAGCACGCCCCCGGCGACGGCGTTGCGGGCTCCCTTGAGCCGGGCCTCGTCCGGCAGGTCGGCGACCGCGCCATCGAAGAAGCGGATCACCTCCCCGATATCGACCGGACTGTCCTTGACGTCTTCGTTCTTGCAGAACTCCCGGTAGACCGCGATGAGGCTCTCGAATTTCAGTCCGTGAAGCGACTTGATCTCCGACGAAATCGCATCGGGGTCGTCCATCGCGGTCTTGATCAGGTCGTCGAGATCGAGCAACTCGACGTCGAATGCCTTGCGCATATGGCCGCAGCCGTCGCGCAGAATCTGGGTGACCTCGGCCTGGTCGCGGACCGGGTCGAACTGGGTCTTGATGGCATCGGGGCGCGTCGTGACCTGGCTCAGCGTGAGAAACGCCGCCAGAATCTTAATCAGGATCGTGTCCATGAAGGAAGGTAATCCGTTTCAGCACCGCATAACAGCCACCGCAGGTGATAACGCATTCCCAGGACGGCTTTTTTAGGGTCGTTTTCCGGGTTTGCCGGGCGGCATTCCGTCCCGGACCCACCTCAGTTAACACGTCAATTCAGAAGCGTTTCTTAACCATGCCCTTCGGGAACCTAGCAGCGTTGCCCCCAAGGATTAGACGACTCCAGACGCCGGCACCATCAATCTGTTGACAGCGTCGGCGTGCCACAAGGACGGCGGCCCGCAAATTATGCGTGTTGGTCCGTATGGCTTCCCCCCGACCGCATCATCGAAATGGATGGGAGGTCAATCCGGTACGGACGGGAGCGGATCATATCGCGAGCCTCCGCGACGAGCGCTGCATCTATATCGATGGCGAACGCGTCACCGATGTGACAACTCAAGAGGCGATCGCCCGGCGCTCAATCGTGCGGCGGATAGGCGTGGGTTCGCCCGTCATCGGCCCGCACGTCATGGCGGCCGTCGGCGGCGAGCGAGACATAGCCGGGGCCGACCGGCACCTTGCCGGCGCCGCCCGGGATGTCGAGCATATAGGCGGGCTGGCACAGGCCCGACACGCGGCTGCGGAGCTTGCGCATCAGGTCCTGGCCGGTCGCGACCGAGGTGCGCAAATGGCTGGTGCCCGGCGCCAGATCGGCATGATGCAGGTAATACGGCTTGATCCGGCATTCCACGAAAGCTCGCATCAGCGCCGCCAGGGTTTCGATGTCGTCGTTGACACCCCTGAGCAGCACCGACTGGCTCAGCATCGGAATGCCGGCATCGATAATGCGGGCGCAGGCGGCTCGCGTCGCCGCCGTCAGTTCACGGGGATGATTGGCATGGAGCGCCATGTAGGTCGTCTTGCCGGGCGCGCGGAGCGCGGCAACCAGGTCCGCGGTGATACGTTCCGGCGCCACCGCGGGCACGCGGGTATGGATACGGATGATCTTGACGTGATCGATCGCGGCGAGCGACCGCATCGTGGCGCGCAGCCCCGACGGTGGCAGCACCAGCGGGTCGCCGCCGGTGAGGATGACCTCCCAGATTCCCGGATTCGCCCGGATATACGCATAGGCCGCGGCGCGGGCCTGTCGGGTCAGGCCCGGGCGGCCGCCCGGGCCCACCATCTCGCGGCGAAAGCAGAACCGGCAATAGATCGGGCAGGTGTGCACGAGCTTGAGCAGCACCCGGTCCGGGTAGCGATGCACGATGCCCTCGACCGGGCTGAACGCATCGTCGCCGATGGGATCGGCGCGCTCTTCCGGCCGCACTGCAAGCTCCGCCGCATCCGGCACGAACTGGCGCGCAATCGGGTCGTCCGGATCGGCGGGATCGATCAGGGCCGCCATGGCCGGCGTGACGGCAACCGCGTAGCGCGTCGCGACCCGTTCGAGCCCGTCCGCGTCGCAGACTTGGCCGTCGGCCCGGCCGGCCGCCACCAGTCCGGCTTCGCGCAATTGCGCGATGCTCCGCAAAGTCGTTGACGTCGTCATTGGTTCTTCCGGTGTGCCTGTCCGGGTGATCCAGGCTGGTTAGGGATGATTTGACCAAGCTCAATGAACGTATCCGCGCAAGCTGCAAAATGCGCGCTGAAGTTCGGTGCGGGCCTGACGATGGATACGTAGCATAATGGGAGCGTTTTCGATGAAAATTCGCCTCGTGGCGGGGCTTGGTGCGTTTGCGATTGCCGCCGGCGCGGCCTGGACCGCTTCGCCCCAGCAAGCTGCCCCGACCGATGACGCCCAGGAAGGCCATAAGCTCGCGGTCATCATTTGCTCGAACTGTCATGTTGCGGCGAGCGATCAGCCATTCGCGCCCATCTTGCGGCCGCCGGCGCCTTCGTTTGAATCGATCGCGCAGCGCGGCAATACCACGACGGATTCCCGTGCAGGCTTTTCTGACCTCGACGCATCGGAGCATCAGCAACCCTGACGGCATGCCCAACCCCATGTTGCTGGACTTTCAAATCAAGCAAGTGGCGGCGTATCTCCTAAGCTTGCGCAAGCCCTGAGCGATGGCTCACGCGCGAGCGCCGGCGTCGTCTAGGTTTCCGGGAGCGGCGTCAGGATCACTTGGTCGATCCGCGTCGCCCCGCTCGCCAGCATCGCCAGGCGGTCGAAGCCGAGCGCGCATCCGGACGCCGCGGGCATGCGGGCGAGTGCCGCGAGGAACTCCTCGTCGATCGGATAGCGCTCGCCGTACAGCCGCTCCTTGGTCGCCATTTCGGCCTCCAGGCGGGCGCGTTGCTCGACCGGGTCGGTCAACTCGCCGAACCCATTGGCGAGTTCCACGCCGCAGATGAACAGTTCGAAGCGCTCGGCGACCCGCGGATCGGCGGACGCGGGCCGCGCCAGCGCGGCCTCGACGGCGGGGTATTCGGTCAGGAGGGTGGCGCGGCCATTGCCGAGCTGCGGCTCGATACGCTCCACCAGCACGCGGCTGAAAATATCGCTCCAACTGTCATCGGGCCCGAACCTTATCCCGGCCGCGCGCGCCTGCGCGCCGAAGCCGTCGCGATCGGGCGCGCCCTCGCCGAGCGTCGCCAGAAGGTCGATCCCGGCATGGCGGGCGAACGCCGCCGCGACCGTGATCCGCTCCGGCGGCGCCAGCGGATCGGCGCTGCGGCCGCGAAACGAAAAGCTTTTCGCCCCGGCCGCCGCCGCGGCCAATCCCATAAACGCTACGCAATCATCCATCAGGGCCGTATAGGGCTCCGCCGCCCGATACCATTCCAGCATGGTGAATTCCGGGTGGTGCAAGGCGCCGCGCTCGCGGTTGCGGAACACGCGGGCGAATTCGAAAATCCGCCGCTCGCCCGCCGCCAGCAGCTTCTTGCAGGCGAATTCCGGCGAGGTGCGCAGGTAAAATCGCGATTGCGCCAAGTCCGGCGCGACCAGTTCGGTCGCGAAGGCGTGGAGATGAGTCTCGTTGCCGGGCGAATGCTGCAGGATCGCGGTTTCGACCTCGATGAAGTCGTGCTCCTCCAGGTGGCAGCGCAAAGCCGCAAGGATCCGCCAGCGCGCCCGCAGGAACGGTTGCCGGTCGGCGTGAATGTCCGGCATCCACCAAGGCGAGGGTTGCGGCATCGCTAGCCTTCGGAGGAGTTCAGCTTTGAAGTAACCTCAAGGCGCACTCGCCTTTACGTCCGACGTGTTTTCTGCGCGCGAACCGGTTCCCGCTTCGCCTGAAGGCGCCCGCCGGCGCCGAAAATGCTGGCGCGAGAGCCCAAGATCAGTATGTTGCGGGCCACGAATCCGGCCGCGGACGCCAGTTGCTTGTTGGCCGTCCGGCCAGCTACCGATCGAAGGATACCATCCGTGAAAGTCATTGCCAGCTCGCTCCGTAAGGGCAACATCGTCGACCTCGACGGCAGGCTCTACGTCATTCTGACCGCAGAAAACATCCATCCCGGCAAGGGCGTGCCGGTCACCCAACTCGATATGCGTCGCCTCAGCGACGGCGTGAAGTCCTCGCAGCGCTATAAAACCACCAACTCGGTCGAGCGCGCCCTGGTGGAGGACCGCGAATACCAGTTCCTCTACCATGACGGCGATGGATACCATTTCATGAATATGGAAAACTACGACCAGATTTCCGTTCAGGAAGACATCATCGGCGACCAGGGCGGATTTTTGCAGCCGGAAATGAAGGTGCACCTCAGTGTCCACGAGGACGTCGCGGTCGCGATCGAACTGCCCCAGCGGGTGACTCTCGAAGTCGTCGAAACCGAGCCGACCACCAAGGGCCAGACCGCATCCTCCTCCTACAAGCCTGCCATGCTGTCGAACGGCATGCGGACCAACGTGCCGCCGCATATTTCGCCGGGGACCCGTATCGTGGTTTCGACCGAGGACCGTTCCTACGTGGAGCGCGCCAAGGACTGAGCACGAAGTCTGGGGCTGGATTATCGGGCATTGCAGCGCACTGAGGTTGTGTCGCCCCACAGGGCGGCCAGTTTTCGTTGTTCTCATAAATCTGCTTTAACCACCCGATTACATCGGGCTGAATGGCCGGTGGCGGTGGGAACCCTGCGTCTGGGGCGATAAAGGGGAAGCGTCATGAAAATGATCCGGCTGGCGTTCTCGGTCCGCTTCATCATCTACACGTTGAGCCTCCTGTTCACGGCCGCGCTGCTCGTCACCGTCATCGTCGATCCAGCCACGTTCAATATCGCCGCCGTTCCGCTCGCCTTGTTTGCATGGCTTTCGATCCTCGGCACCCATGACCTGATCCAGACTCGCCATGCGGTGTTGCGCAACTATCCGATCTCCGCCCATCTGCGCTTTCTCCTCGAAGAGATGCGCCCGGAGATGCGGCAGTATTTCTTCGAAGGCGAGAAGGACGGCGCCCCGTTCAGCCGCGACAAGCGGGCGGTGGTCTACCAGCGCGCCAAGATGGCGCTCGACAAACGCCCGTTTGGGACCCAGTACGACGTCTACGCGGAAGGGTTCGAGTGGCTACGTCACTCCATGCAGCCGCGTCCGCTGGTGGAAGAGCCGTTCCGCATCACCATCGGCGGGCCGGATTGCGAGAAGCCCTACAACGCCTCGGTTTTCAATATCTCCGCCATGAGCTTCGGCGCGCTTAGCCCGAACGCGATCCGCGCCCTCAACAAGGGTGCCAAAGCCGGTGGTTTCGCCCACGACACCGGCGAGGGCGGCTTTAGCCCCTATCACGCGGAGAATGGCGGCGACATCATCTGGGAGATCGGCTCGGGTTATTTCGGTGCCCGCAATCCGGACGGCACCTTCTCGCCGCAGCGCTTCGGCGACACCGCCGTGCGGGAGCAGATCAAGATGGTGGAGCTGAAGATCAGCCAGGGCGCCAAGCCCGGCCATGGCGGTGTGCTGCCGGCTGCGAAGGTGTCGGAGGAGATTTCGCGCACTCGCGGCGTGCCGATGGGCTGTGATTGCATTTCGCCGTCGGGCCATTCGGTGTTCTCGACGCCGATCGAAATGATGCAATTCATCGGCGAGATGCGCCGGCTGTCGGGCGGCAAGCCGGCCGGATTCAAGCTGTGCATCGGGCATCCGTGGGAATTCCTCGCGGTCTGCAAGGCGATGCTCAAGACCGGGATTTATCCCGACTTCATCGTGGTCGACGGCAAGGAAGGCGGCACCGGGGCGGCGCCGCTCGAATTCATCGACCACCTCGGCATGCCGATGCGCGAGGGGCTCAATTTCGTCCATAACGCCCTGATCGGCATCAATGCCCGCGACCGCATCCGGATCGGCGCCAGCGGCAAGATCATCTCCGCCTTCGATATCGCCCGCGCCATGGCGCTGGGCGCCGACTGGTGCAACGCGGCGCGCGGCTTCATGTTCGCGATCGGCTGCATCCAGTCGCAAAGCTGCCATACCGATCAATGCCCGGTCGGCGTCACCACCCAGGACCCGACCCGGCAGCGCGCCCTTGTGGTCAATGACAAATGGATGCGGGTGAGGAATTTTCACGACGCGACGTTGCACGCCCTCAAGGAGCTCGTCGCCGCCTCCGGCCTCGACCATCCCAACGATTTCAAGCCGGGACATTTCTCACGGCGGGTATCGGCGCGCGATGTGGCGACCTACGACCAGCTTTACCCGACCTTGAAGCCTGGCGAACTCCTCGACGGCACTGACGATCCGCGCTTCCGTGACGCCTGGAAGCTCGCAAGCGCCGACAGCTTCCGCATCGCGGCGTGACTTCTTGCTATCGCCCCCACGTGCGGCACGGCATCGATCGCTCCGGGGGCGCCGTGAAACGGCGAGCCCGTAACCCGCAACCCCGATTTTCTCAGCATAATTCTCGAACGTGGTTATGGATTCCGGGTCCGCGCGCAGCTGCGCGTCCCGGAATGACCAGCGTGCGTCACGTCCCGACCCGCAGCGGCGCCTTGAGCTTGCGCAGTGCCGCAATCGCGGAGAGCGCCGTGATGCGGCCGGTTTTGGGATTTTCCGACGGGATATTTTCGATGGCGAGCGAGAACCGCGCCGAATCCGCATCGACCTCGATGGAGTGGCAGTTGCGCGTGACTGCCGGATCGGCCCAGATTTCGATGGTTGTCAGGTCGGGACCAATGCCGGCAAGTGAGAGCGCGGCCGCAACATTGACGTTTTCCGGAAAGCCCGCCGCGGCTTCCCGCGCGGTGCCGGAAAACACCAGCTTTGCGGTATTGAGCCCTTCGACCGAGATGCCGTTGCGCACGAGGTAAGGTGCACCATGCAGGCCGCGCGGCGGCTTGCGGGTGACCATCCGCACCGAATTGATCGCGCCCTCCGCCGCGGCCGTGACGGCATCGAGGCCGAGCAGTGCGCCGGTCGGCACGATGATCTGGCCGCCATGCTGCCGGGCGAGTTCCATCAGGTGTGGCCGCGGCAGCAGTGCTCCGGCGCTGAGCACCATGACGCGCTTTCCCGCCGTCAGCATCGGAACGCAAATCTGCTCCAGGATGGCGGCCGGGGCGCATTCGACCGCGAGATCGGCATGGCGGGGAAATTCCTCGATCTCGACCAGCGGACAGGCGATTTTCGCGGCGTCGAGCCACGCCTGCGCCTTGGCACGGTCGCGCGCCGCCGCACACGCGAGCACGAGCCCCGGTATCCCATCGGCCAGCCGCCTCGCGACCGCGCGCCCGATAGTCCCAAGCCCCGCGATGGCGACCTTGGTGTCGGTCATCTGGTCCACTCCGGTTGATGTGCGCTGCATACGCCGGGGAATCCGGCGCGGCAAGACGGACGCACCTGCGGCCCCTATTTGGATTTACACGACTAGGAATAGTCCTATATACTGTTCGTCAGGTTATCCTTGCGGGCGAGCGCCAGCGGATTGAAACGGCGCCTCGGGATTGCGGGTCACAAGATGATTTTGGCAGAACGAACCCAAGACTACCAATGGAATCAGACTATTAGCTTTATGATGCTGCCGTGAGCAGGGAAATTTAGGCGCGTGGAGACGAGGGGATTTCCTGCCTCCGCTGCGGCAAAGCCACGTCTTGACCCGCCTTTCGGCGGGGCGAATGGTGACGACAAGACAGGGAGGAATTCATGCTGAGGATGTTAGCCGCAGCGGCAACGTTCGTCGTTGTGGGCCTCGCGGCGGCCGCGGCGCAGCCCTATCCGAACCGGCCGATCACCGTGATCGTTCCGTTCGCGGCCGGCGGTCCGACCGACATTCTGGGCCGCCTTGTCGGGCAGCGCATGGGCGAAGTTTTGGGGCCGCAGGTCGTCATCGAGAACGTCGGCGGGGCCGGCGGCATGACGGGAGCGCTTCGCGTCGCGCAGGCGGCGCCCGACGGCTACACCATCGGGTTAGGTACCGTCGGCACCCATGCGCAGAACCAGACCCTCTACAAGCGGCCGCTCTACAACGCGGCGTTCGACTTCACGCCGGTGGCGCTGATTGCCGAAATTCCGATCGTGTTGATCGTGCGCAAGGACCTGCCGGTCAACAACCTCGCCGAGTTCATCGCCTACGCGAAGAAGAACCAGGACAAGATGAGCTATGGGTCGGCCGGGACCGGCTCGGCCGTCCATCTGGCCTGCGTCGTGCTCGATGGCGTGATGGGAACCCATATCACCCACGTGCCGTATCGCGGCACCGGTCCCGCCATGGGCGACCTCCAGGCCGGCCGCATCGACTATCTCTGCGAGATCGTCACGTCCGCCAAGGCGCAGATCGACGGCAACACCGTGAAAGCGATCGCCCTGCTGAACAAGACGCGCTCGCTGGCGCTCCCCGATGTCCCGACCGCGCTCGAACAAGGCGTGCCGAATCTCGATGCCTATACGTGGAACGCAATCTTCCTGCCCAAAGGTACGCCGGCCCCTATCGTCGGCAAGCTGCACGGCGCGATCCTGCAAGCTATGCACAGCGCGCCCGTGAAGGACCGCCTGCAAGGCCTCGGCGCCCAGATCGTGTCCGACGACCGCGCCACGCCGGAATATCTCGAAACTTTCGTCAAGAGCGAGATCGAGAAATGGGCGGTCCCGATCAAGGCGAGCGGTACGACCGCAGACTAGGGAAACGAGTCGTGAGCTGCGCGTCTTTTTTCGCGGCCCGCCCACCCGACTACGCCGTTGCGTAATTAGAAGAATAGAAGCGCCAGCCGGCGTGCGATAGAATGATTGCAGATAAGAGCGTCGTCAGATCCCGACCGACGCCGTAGGTACAGGAAGGATCGCCATGGACGCTACAACTCTCATTCGAACCCCGGCTCCCGCCACCCGTCATCCCTGGTACACGATCCTCTATATTCAGGTGCTGATCGCCATCGCGGTCGGTATCGCGCTCGGGCACTATTTCCCCAAAATCGCCATCGAAATGAAGCCGCTTGGCGATGCCTTCATTGCGCTCATCCGGATGATGATCGCGCCGGTCATTTTTTGCACTGTGGTGCACGGCATCGCGTCCATGGGCGATCTCAAGCGGGTCGGGCGCATCGGCTTGAAGACTTTGCTTTATTTCGAAGTTGTCTCGACCTTCGCTCTGGCCATCGGCCTCCTGATGGGCGAACTCCTTCGTCCCGGCAGTGGATTTAACATCGATCCCGCGACGCTCGATCCGAAAGCGGTGGCAAGCTATGTGACGCGCGCCAAGGACGACAGCCTCGTCGCCCACCTCCTGGGGATCATCCCGGACTCGTATTTCGGCGCGCTTGCCCGCGGCGATCTCCTGCAAATCCTGCTGATCTCCATCCTGTCCGGATTCGCCATTTCGCAGATGGGCCAACTCGGCCAAAAGATCACGAGCGCCATCGACGTGGCGGCGAAGATGTTCTTCGGCATCATTCGCATCATCGTGCGGGTGGCGCCGATCGGCGCCTTCGGCGCGATGGCGTTCACCATTGGCCAATACGGCATCGGCTCACTCGCCAATCTGGCGGCGCTGATCGCGACGTTCTACGCGACCAGCCTGCTGTTCGTGCTGCTGGTGCTGGGCACTATCGCGTATTTCGCCGGATTCTCGATCCTGCGCTTCATCGGCTACATCAAGGATGAACTGCTGATCGTGCTCGGCACCAGTTCATCAGAGACCGTGCTGCCGCACATGATCCAGAAGATGGAGCGTCTCGGCGCGTCCAAATCCGTTGTCGGCCTCGTCATCCCGACCGGCTACAGCTTCAACCTCGACGGCACCAACATCTACATGACGCTGGCGACACTGTTCCTCGCCCAGGCCACCAACACCCCACTGACGATCAGCCAGGAACTCGGCATCCTGGTCATCGCCATGATCACCTCCAAGGGCGCGTCGGGGGTGACGGGCGCCGGCTTCGTGACGCTCGCCGCGACGCTCGCCATTGTGCCGGACATTCCGATCCAGTCATTGGCGCTGCTGCTCGGTATCGACAAGTTCATGAGCGAATGCCGCGCACTGACCAACCTCGTCGGCAACGGCGTTGCCACCGTGGTCATCAGCCGCTGGGAGGGCGAACTCGACGTCGACAAGCTGCGTGAGACGATGGCCAACCCGATCGCGGTTGGCGAGGAGATGGAAGCTCTGCCGGCATAGGGTGATCGGAAGCTTGGCGGGAATAGAAAAAGCCCCGCTGCCGTTTGTGGCATCGGGGCTTATCGGTTTGCCGAACGCGGCGTTCGTCGCGACTTACGACGCAACCTGCGGCGGCATGCTGAGGAACGCCTGCATGACGTGCCACGCCATATGCCGGTTGTTGGCGCTGCCGATGCTGTGGGCGATATTCGGCAGGATCACGAACTGGCGGTCGCCGTTTGGGAGCTGGCGGTAGAAATCGAGCAGGTCCTCGTTGGTCGAGATGCCGTCATGGTCGCCGCGCATCATCAGCACCGGGCTCATCACCTTGGTAGGGTCCACCAGCGGCAGCTTCGAGGTCATGTCGAGATAGGTGCCGGTCGGCACCTGGTCGCCAAATTGCAGCTCGAAGTCGGCAAGGGCCTTGGCGACCGCCGGGTCGTAGCTCGATGACAGCCCGTCGCGGGTGAAGATCGATTCGATCATGGCCCTATCGCGCAGGCGGGTGTTGTGGGTCTTGTAGTACTCAAGCTGCTTCGCGCGCTGCTGCAAGGTCGGGGCATTCTCGCCCTTGTACGTGAAGGCAGAAAGCACGAGCCGTTCGATCCGCTCCGGCTGGGCCTGCGCATACGCTGCCGCCCGGATGCCGCCCGACGAGGTGCCGTAGAAGTGGAACTTGCCGTGTCCGGTTTCCTTGGCGACGATCGGGACAGCGGCCTTCAGGTCCTCGACGCCGCTCGCGATATCGGAATTGCCCGACGTGCGGGACGATTTGCCATAGCCCTCGTGATCCATGGTCCACACGTCATAACCGAGCCGTGCGAACACGTTCATCATCGAGTATTCGCCCTTGCCCGGCACCTTAAGGTCGTAGCTCGACTGGGCGCCATTGGAGGAGCCGTGCACCAGGAACAGCACCGGCTTCGCAGGCTCGCCGGCCACCGGCGCTCCGATCCGTTTGCGATACATGGCGAGCGACACGTCGCCTTTCTTGGCCGTGTACTCGGCGGTCCAGAACTCCGCGCCGGCCTGGGCGGCGGCGGGTGTCTGGGCCTGCGCGGTCGCGCCCGCCAGCAGGCTGGTGGCGAGGCCCGCACCGGCAGCCTTGATCACGTCGCGTCGTACCATCGAAAAATCCGTCATCACATCCTCCCGTGCAATCCAGCCGACCCTTGCGGCGGCGGGTCTGGGTGATGGTGATTCTAGCAGATCGAACCGGCTTAGGGCAGTCGTCTCGGACGCGCGGTCTTGGAAGCGATCGGGTAGGCGCGGTGACGGCTTCAGGTCGGGGCAGCGGCGACGTCGGCGAGCGAGAAGCCCGCGACCCGCTTGTAATTCTCGGACAACGCCCGCAGCTCATCCTGGGTGATATATCGGTCGAGGTTCTCGAACGGCCGATCCCCGACCAGCTCCTCGACCTTGATGTTGATGAAATCCGGCGGGTGCTCGCGGTTGGTCCGCACCACCTTGGAGGCGACCGGCAGGCGTCTTGCCTCATAGTCCTTGAGCGCCTCGCGCGGGTCCGTGTGGGTCGAGAGGCAGGTCGCAAGCGTGCGGGCATCGATCGCGCCCTGAGCGGCGCCGTTCGAGCCGCGCGGATACATCGGATGGGCCGCGTCGCCGGCAAGCGTCACCCGGCCGAACGTCCAGCGGTCCACCGGGTCCTTGTCCACCATGGGGTATTCGAGGATCTGATCGGCGGTGCGAATTATGTCTGCGACGTCGAGCCAGTCGAAGTGCCAATCCCGGTAGATCGCAATGAAGTCGTCGAGCTTGCCGGGCTGGTTCCAGTCGTTCTTCACGAACGTGTCCTGTTTGATTTCCGCCATCCAGTTGATGAGCTGATTGCCCTCACCGTCGACATTGTCGATGATCGGATAGATCACGATCTTGCCGGTCAGGATCGATCCGGTGCGCGTGTAGCTCCGTCCGGTCAGGAAGTGTTTGCGGCGAGTGATGCCGCGCCAGGTATTGATGCCCGCGAAAGCCACCGCGTCGTCGGGATAGAACTGCTTGCGCACCAAGGAATTGATCCCGTCACAGGCGATGACCGCGTCGGCGCGAACCGGCTCGAGCGAACGGCCCGTGCTCAATTCGCGGAAATAGGCGGTCGCGCCCGCATCATCCTGATCCACCCGGACGCATTCGTGATTGGTGCGGACGGCGTCGGCACCGAGACGCTCGATCGCGGCACGATAAAGGATCATGTGCAGGCGACCGCGATGGATGCTGACCTCCGGATATTCATAGCCCGCGTATTGGCCACGGTCCTCCCGGTAGATGAGCTGCCCGAATCGATTGAAGAAGCAGCTCTCGCGGGTCACCAGGCCAGCCTGCATCAGGGCGTCCCGGAGGCCCAGCGCCGCAAATTCCCGCATCGCGTGGGGCAGGAGCGTGATGCCGACGCCGAGCTCCCGGATCTCGGGAGCGCGCTCGAAAACCCGTGCCGCAATTCCGCGGGCGTGCAGGCCAATGGCGAGCGAGAGGCCGGTGATCCCGCCGCCGATAATCGCAATCGTCATGACGAAACGCGAACTCCTTGGATGAAACCCTTCCCCGCGGCGTTTGCTGGGTCTACCTGCCGCGGTGCTTGATGCTGCTTCCTTAACTCAACCTGGACTGGAATTCACCTCTGCGATTTGCGCGGCGTCAAAGTGGCACGCTTATTGTCTAGTCTTGCCCGGCCTTGGCGCGCAAGCTTCAAGCCTGTAATAGCGGGCTTCGCCCCGGAAGCGCCGACGCCCACGCGACCAAATGTCCGTCCAGGCGAATGTCCTTTCGTGCCGGCAGGAGCCCGCGCTACACCTTATTCCATGTATGAGATGTCCGGAGCACGTATGTATCGTGGCCTTCAGTCATTCGCCAAATACTTTGACGAAAAGATTGGCTGGGGACGGGTAGGCATCGTCCTCAGCATTGTCATCATCACCGTGGCGGCGGTGGTGCTTTACAATATGCTGCGCGGGATCGACTTCGATGCCGTGGTGGACGCCATTGAGGCTGTCGAGAAGCACGACGTCGCCAAAGCCGCGATGTTCGTCGCGGCCGGCTATTTCACCCTGACGTTTTATGATTTGTTCGCGCTGCGAACCATTGGCCACACCGAACTGCCCTACCGCGTCGCGGCGCTCGCGGGCTTCACCAGCTATGCGATCGGCCACAACCTCGGCGCCAGCGCATTCACCGGCGCGGCCGTGCGTTACCGCATCTATTCGGGCTACGGCCTGTCCGTCATCGACGTTGCCAAGGTGTGCTTCGTCGCTGGACTGACGTTCTGGCTCGGCAATGCCACCGTGCTGGGACTGGGGATCGCCATCATGCCCCAGGCGGCATCCGCGATCGACCAGCTGCCGCCGTTGGCCAACCGGCTTTTTTCATTTGTGATTCTCGGCGTGCTCGCCACCTACGTGGCGTGGGTGTGGAGAACGCCGCGCGTGGTCGGCCGCCATGATTGGGTGGTCACGCTACCGAACGGACCGTTGACATTATTGCAGATCGTGGTTGGCATCATCGATCTCGGCTGCTGCGCCGGCGCCATGTACATGCTGTTGCCGGACGAGCCCTATATCGGCTTCATTACCTTGGCCGTGATCTTCGTCGCCTCGACGCTGCTTGGCTTTGCGAGCCATTCGCCGGGTGGCCTCGGGGTATTCGATGCCGCCATGCTGGTGGCACTATGGCAGTTTGACACGGAGGATCTGGTGGCGGGGCTGCTGCTGTTCCGCCTGCTCTATTATCTCGTGCCGTTTGCGATTTCGCTTGTGATCCTGGGCACCCGGGAGGTGTGGTTGAGCGCGCGTGCCGCCCGCCGAGCGCGGAACCGCAATGAAGGCGGTTCGGATGGGGCATCGGCGCCTTCGTCATAGATGAGCCTTTTCGTCATAGAATTGTCATCGCCGTCATCGCATATCGTATAGGGCGCCCTGATGTGGCCATTGCCTCCCTGCCGCGTTAGAACGGGCGGGAACCAGGGCGTAATCCGATGGCGGTTCAGGAACACCGACGTGACGCCTATATGCCGGGCGGCCTGCTGAGCCGGCTCGCCCAGGCGCGCCCGGCGCTGTTGATCGCCGCGGTCGTTTTTGCCGGGCTGGTGCAATTCGCCGGCCTCGCCGTGATACCGGCGGTGATCGGATTTGTCGCCATAGCGCTTGCCGCCCTGGTGCGGGAAGCCGCAGTGCCCGGAGCCGATGATGCGACGCTTTTCGGCCGGAAAGCCATGCCGGCGATCGCGGACCGGTTGGTCGAGGCGGTGATTTCCGGTCTGCCGGACCCGGCGATCGCGCTCACTCCCGAAAGCCTGGTGGTCGCCTTCAACGGCAGCGTGCAGCAAATCACGCCGGGCATTCTGCGCGGCGAGCCGATCTCCTTTGCGCTACGGGTGCCGGACGTGCTCGAAGCGATCCGGGCGGTCGCGACGAGCCGCGAAGTGCGTCGCACCGAATTCTTCCAGCGTGTGCCCACCGACCGGTGGTGGGAAGCCACGATCGCACCGCTGATGTTGCCCGGCGAGGTCGCCAAAGACGACCGCAGACTCGTGCTTCTGACGCTGCGTGATCTTACGCCGCTGCGCCGCGTCGAGGAAATGCGGGCCGACTTCGTCGCCAATGCCAGTCACGAGCTGCGTACGCCGCTCGCCTCGCTGTCTGCCTTCATCGAGACCCTGCAAGGGCCGGCGCGCAACGATGCGCCGTCGCGCGACCGTTTTCTCGCCATCATGAAGCAGCAGGCAACCCGGATGGCGCGCCTGATCGACGACCTGTTGTCGCTGTCCCGAATCGAGCAGAAGGCCCATATCCATCCCGACAATCCGGTTGATCTCGTCATGATCGTCCGCCAGGTCGCCGACGGATTGTCGCCGCTCGCTCACGAGCGTGAGGTCGAGGTTGTGATCGCCAAGCAGCCAAGCCCGCTGATGGTGCCGGGAGATCGCGACGAAATCATTCGGGTGTTCGAGAACCTGATCGAG
The DNA here is from genome assembly GCA_963747835.1 of uncultured Alphaproteobacteria bacterium. GTDB lineage: Bacteria > Pseudomonadota > Alphaproteobacteria > Rhizobiales > Xanthobacteraceae > JAJPKK01. The sequence continues at coordinate 1,791,999 of CAVVGO010000006.1, read as the reverse complement.
AATGCCCTGAAATACGGCGCGCCCGGCAAGCGCGTCGACATCACGCTGACGCGCGAACCTTCGGCGGGCGCGGCCCACGATGCCATCGTTTCGGTGCGTGATTACGGCCCCGGCATCGCGCCCGAGCACCTGCCGCGCCTCACGGAACGTTTTTACCGGGTCGATATTGGCGAAAGCCGTGCCCAAGGCGGTACCGGCCTTGGCTTGGCGCTGGTCAAGCACATTCTCAACCGCCATCGCGGCCGCCTGTTGATTGAAAGCACGCCCGGCGCAGGGGCAAATTTCACCGTCCGGCTACCGTTGCTGCCAGTGCTGAAATTAACAGATAATGCTAAATAAATCAGTTAGTTGGTTCGTCATTTTACTGTCATTGTAATGACATAGAAGGATGACCTCGACGGCTTAGGGTTTCCTCGCTTGGTTCCGGCCCACAGGCGGATTGGACGTTAGGGCAGGCTTGAGCAACCGACACATGCTAACCGCGACGCAGGATCGCTACGCCGCATTTCGGCATGCGGCGCCCGCAACGGACTGCGCACTCGAAACCGCAAAGCCGTCCGCGGATGGCGCCGGACCAGGATGCCGGCACCGTTTCGGTATCGGCCCAATTGATGGAGCAACCACGTGACCATCGCTCGCACCCTTTCACAATCCATAGCGGCCATCGGCGCGCTAACCGCCGCCTGGACATTGACGGCATCGGCGCTCGACATTTCCGGCGCCGGCGCGACCTTCCCGTATCCGATCTACGCCAAGTGGGCGGACGCCTATCGGAAGGAGACCGGCGTCGGAATGAACTATCAATCGATCGGCTCCGGCGGCGGCATCAAGCAGATTCAGCAGAAGACGGTCGTATTCGGCGCTACCGACGCCCCGCTCTCGGGCGCCGACCTCGACAAGAACAGCCTCGTCCAGTTCCCGATGGTCATGGGCGGCATCGTTCCGGTCGTCAATCTCGATGGCGTTGCGCCCGGCGCGCTCGTCATCGATGGACCCGCCCTGGCCAAGATTTTTCTCGGCCAGATCAAGTTTTGGGACGATGCAGGAACTCAAGGCGCTCAATCCGGGCGTGACGCTGCCGCATCAGGCGATCGCGGTCGTGCACCGGTCGGACGGCTCGGGCACCACGTTCAACTTCACCGATTATCTCGTGAAGGTGAGCCCCGACTGGAAGTCGAAGGTCGGCTCGGCCACCGCGGTCGAATGGCCGGTCGGCATCGGCGCCAAGGGCAATGAAGGCGTCACCAACAACGTGGCGCAGACCAGGGGCTCGATCGGCTATGTCGAGTACGCCTACGCCAAGCAGAACAAGCTGAGCTTCACCAAGATGATCAACCAGGACGGCAAGGCGGTCGAACCGACTTCCGAGGCGTTCCAGGCGGCGGCTGCTAATGCGGACTGGAATTCGGTGCCTGGCTATGGCGTCATTCTGAGCAATCAGCCCGGCGCGGGATCGTGGCCCATGACCGCCGCAACCTTCATCCTCATTCACAAACAGCCTCAGGATCCCGTGGCTGCCGGCGAGGCGCTCAAGTTCTTCGCCTGGGCCTATAGCAAGGGCGGCAAGATGGCGGAGGACCTGGACTTCGTGCCGATGCCTGCAGCCGTCGTGACCACAATCGAGGACACCTGGGCCAAGGAAATCAAAGACGCGGCCGGCAAGCCGCTGTTTGGGGTTTCCCACTGAAGGCGTTGCATTTGCCGTGGGAAGGCGTCCATGGCGCCCTCCTGCGGCGTCGTACATTCGTCTGGCTGAAACCGGCCGTGGACCTTGTGCGCAAGTGGCAAGGCAAGCTGTGGCGAGGCAAGTTCTAGCAACGCAAGTTTGAGTGGCTCTCCTCATGGTTGGCCAAACTGACGACGAGAGCCGGAAATGCACGAGCCCGGGAGGAAAGAGGTGGTCGACCTAGCGTTGTCAGGCAGCGTCGAGACTTCGGTCGCGGCGCCGCGCTCCAAGATTCTTGGCCGATTGCGATTGAGCGATGTTACGTTCCGCCACCTCACCCGCGCCGCCGCGGTTCTGGTGCTGGCGATTTTGAGCGGCGTGATTATCGCGCTGGTCCAGGGTTCGCTGCCGGCGCTGCAGGCGTTCGGATTCGATTTTCTGATTGAAGAACGCTGGAATCCCGTCACCGAGAAGTTTGGTGCTTTTGCACCCATTTACGGCACGCTGGTCACCTCTTTCATCGCCATGCTGATCGCGGTTCCGCTCGGACTATTGATCGCGATCTTTCTAACCGAACTATGCCCGATGTGGATGCGCCGGCCGATCGGCATCGCGATCGAGCTGCTCGCCGGAATTCCGAGCATCATTTACGGCATCTGGGGGCTGTTCGTGTTCGCCCCGTTCCTGCAGCGTACCGTCCAGCCGTTCCTGATCGACCTGTTCGGCAATATTCCGGTGTTGTCGAGCGTGTTTGAGGGACCTCCTTATGGCATCGGCATGCTCACCGCCGGTCTCATCCTTGCCATCATGGTTTTGCCGTTCATCACGTCGATCTCGCGCGACGTATTCGAAGCGGTGCCACCGGTGTTGAAGGAAGCCGCTTATGGGGTCGGCTGCACGACGTGGGAGGTCGTGCGCCACGTGGTGCTTCCTTATACGCGCGTCGGCGTCATTGGCGGCGTCATGCTGGGGCTTGGTCGCGCGCTGGGCGAAACCATGGCGGTGACGTTCGTCATCGGCAATGCCCATAAGGTCTCGGCATCGATCCTGGCTCCTGGCACGACGATCTCGGCGACCATCGCCAATGAATTCACCGAAGCGGTGGGCGATCTCTATACCTCAGCGCTCATCGCTCTCGGCCTGATCCTGTTCGCCATCACATTCATCGTGCTTGCTGCCGCGCGGTTGATGCTGATGCGAATCGAACGGCGCGTGGGGTAATCACGATGGACCTTTATGCTCGCCGCCGCTTCCGCAGTCACGTCGTTCTCGGCTTGTCGATCGGTGCCACCGTGATCGGGCTGGGCTGGCTGGTGCTCATCCTCGGTACGCTCATCTATCAGGGGCTGAGCGGCCTCTCGCTTGCAGTGTTCACCGAAATGACCCCGCCGCCCGGAGCCGACGGCGGCTTGCTCAATCCGATCGTCGGCAGCTTGATGTTGACGGCGCTTGCCGTCGCAATCGGTACCCCGATCGGCATTCTGGCCGGTACTTACATGGCGGAATACGGCAAATACGCCAAACTCAGCATGGTGGTGCGCTTCATCAACGACATCTTGCTCAGCGCACCTTCGATTGTGATCGGTCTTTTCGTTTACGAAATCGTGGTTGCCCCGATGGGACACTTCTCCGGATGGGCCGGTTCGGTGGCGCTCGCCGTCATCGTGATCCCGGTGGTGGTGCGCACCACGGAGGACATGCTGTCCCTGGTGCCGAAGGAGCTGCGCGAGGCCGCGAGTGCGCTTGGCCTGCCCCGCGCCCACGTGATCCGCTATGTCTGCTATCGCGCGGCCCAGGCCGGTATTGTGACCGGCGTGCTGTTGGCGATCGCCCGCATCAGCGGCGAAACCGCTCCGCTGCTGTTCACAGCGCTGAACAACCAGTTTTTCAGCGCCAATCTGAATGGGCCGATCTCCAGCCTTCCGGTCGTCATATTCCAGTTCGCCCTGAGCCCTTACGCGGACTGGCAGAAGCTCGCCTGGATCGGCGCGCTGATTATAACCTTCGCGGTGCTGGCGCTAAGTATCACGGCACGCGCGCTCACGGCGTCGAGGAAATCGTCATGAATTCAATGGCCGGTATCGGTAACACAGCGCAGCCTCCAGTCCCGACCGTTATGGACCGGTCGGGTCAAGAACCGTCCGGAAAGCTGACTGAAAAGGTCCTGGTCCGGGACCTTAATTTCTACTACGGGGACAACAAGGCGCTTAAGGCGATCAACGTTGCCCTTTACGATCACCGGGTCACGGCCTTCATCGGGCCGTCCGGCTGCGGAAAATCAACGCTGCTCCGCATTCTCAACCGGATTTACGACCTCTATCCCAATCAGCGGGCGGAAGGGGAGGTGCTGCTGGATGGCCGGAACATCCTCAACCATGGCCAGGATCTCAATCTCCTGCGCGCGCGCATCGGGATGGTTTTCCAGAAGCCGACGCCGTTTCCGATGTCGATTTACGAGAATATCGCGTTCGGCGTGCGCCTGTTCGAGAACCTGCCGCGCGCCGAGATCGAAGAGCGGGTACACTTGGCGCTGCGAAAGGCGGCGATCTGGGATGAGGTCAAGGACAAGCTGCAAGCTAACGGCCTGAGCCTGTCCGGCGGCCAACAACAGCGACTGTGCATTGCCCGCACCATCGCGGTGAAACCGGAGGTCATCCTGCTCGACGAGCCGTGCTCGGCGCTGGATCCGATATCGACCGCCAAGATCGAAGAACTGATCGACGAGCTCAAGGACGATTACACCATTGCCATCGTCACCCACAACATGCAGCAAGCCGCCCGTGTATCGGACTACACCGCCTTCATGTATCTCGGTGAGCTGGTCGAATTCGACAACACGAGCAAGATGTTCACGACGCCCGCCGACCGGCGCACCCAGGACTACATCACGGGCCGCTTCGGCTGACCCGCGAACGGTCCGACCATTTTGTCGGTGGATCGGAGTCGACAAGGAAGGAGCGCAAGAACAAATGGCCATCATGACGGAGCATACGATCAAGGCGTTCGATGCCGACCTTCAGGAGTTGGCGCGGATGATCACCGAAATGGGTGGTCTTGCGGAGCGGCTCGTTGGCGACGCCGTGGATGCGCTGAACCGGCGCGACGCAGCGCTCTCGCAGAGCGTCATCGCCACCGACATCAAGATCGACAATTTGCAGCGCGAGATCGAGGAAAAAGCCATCCTCACCATCGCGCGGCGCCAGCCCATGGCGGTAGACCTGCGTGACGTCGTTGGCGCGCTTCGCGTCTCCAACGACCTTGAGCGCATCGGTGACCTCGCCAAGAACATCGCCAAACGGGTCGAAGTGCTCGACAGCGACCTGAACCTGCAGAAGGTGATGCGCGGCGTGGAGCATATGACCGAGCTCGTTCTTACGCAGATCAAGGATGTGCTCGACGCTTTTGCAAGGCGCGATGTCGCCAAGGCGCTGCAGGTGTGGCGGGGCGACGAGGAGGTCGACGCCGTCAACAACTCGCTATTCCGCGAGCTTCTCACCTACATGATGGAAGATCCGCGCAACATCAGCGTGTGCATCCATTTGCTGTTCGTTGCCAAGAACATTGAACGCATGGGCGATCATGCCACCAACATTGCCGAGACCATCTACTACATGGTCGAGGGCCGCGCGCTCCCCGACGAGCGTCCGAAGGGCGACAACACCAGCACCACCAACGTTCCATACCGGAACTGAGCCGATGCGGCTTGAGCCGCTCGAAAGGACATGATGACGGCCCGAATCCTGATTATCGAGGACGAAGAGCCCCTGATGCTGTCCCTCCGTTACAATCTTGAAGCGGAGGGCTATGCCGTCGAGTCCGCGATCCGGGGGGACGACGCCGATCTCAAGCTCAGGGAGAGCACGCCTGACCTCGCGGTGATCGACTGGATGCTTCCGGGCTTGTCGGGTATCGAGCTGATCCGCCGCCTGCGCTCCCGCCCGGAAACCCAGGCCTTGCCCATCATCATGCTCACGGCACGCGGCGAAGAGACCGAACGCGTGCGCGGTCTTGCAACCGGGGCCGACGATTACATCGTCAAGCCGTTCTCGGTGCCGGAACTGCTGGCGCGCATCCGCGCCCTGCTGCGACGGACCAAGCCGGAGCGCGTTGCCGGCGTGCTGGCGGCCGGCGACATCGAACTGGACCGCGAGAAGAAGCGGGTGGCCCGTGCCGGCCGCGATGTCCCGCTGGGGCCGACTGAATTCCGCCTGCTGGAATTCCTGATGGAGAATCCCGGCCGCGTCTACTCGCGCGAGCAGCTGCTCGACCGTGTCTGGGGTCGCGACGTCTATATCGACGAGCGCACCGTCGACGTGCACGTCGGCCGTCTGCGCAAGGCGCTCAACCGCGGCCGTGCCCCCGACCCGATCCGCACCGTTCGCGGCGCCGGCTACGCCCTCAACGACCGCTTCGTCAAGAGCCCGTGATCTTCACGCCGACGCGACGTGGCGGCGCTATTCGAACTCCGGCGACGCGTCGCGCGATCGAATACGGCGTTACCTCATCCCCGCACGACGCGCCGGTCGCGGCGGCGATCGGATGCCGGCTGGTAGGCGACGCGGGAGTGATAGCCGCAGTAAGGCAACCCATCCATGGTCTTGCCGCCGCAGAAAAAGAAGTCCGGCGAACTCGGATCGCCGATCGGCCAATGGCACTTGCTTTCCGTGAGGTCGAGGATCGAGCAGCGCTGTCCGATCGGAATGATATTCTCGATCAACTCCGGCTCTGCCTCGATCTCCGTATCGTAGGCATGCACGGGAGCGAGTGCGTTGTTTCCGCGGATGCCCGGCCGCGAAATTCGCATCATGTGCCCGTGGGTGCGGGGCTTGCGCTGCCGCGGCACCGAGGCCGACGAACTCTTGGCCCGCCCGGACAGACCGAGCCGATGCACCTTACCGATCACCGAGTTCCGGGAAATGCCGCCGAGCTCCCCTGCGATCTGGCTCGCCGATAATCCGTCGCTCCACAGCTTCTTCAGGAGTTCTACGCGATCGTCAGTCCAGTTCATGGCCACCATCCTTTGACTCGGATCGACGGCGGAGCAGCGCCTTGGCAAAATCCTTCCACGCCCACCGGCCAGTGGTAAAACGGCCGTCGGGAACGCTTCGCTCCGTAAGACTTAGAAAACTTTCCGTCGCCACGAGATGTCGTATCAACGCAGCCCGACGCTACTATATGGCGTGACTCGCGCGCAAGAGTCCCACCGTGGTCTCGTCCACTTGTTCCACTGTTGACGGGGCCGGCAGTTAAGTCATCCACAACAGATCGATGAAGGCAGCCTTAAAATGGCTTGCCAGTATCTGCGCACCGGGCCTCGCCCGGCATCAGTGCGCGGTCATCAACGCAAATTCGGCGCCTGCGAGTCTCGAACGGCCAAGGGACACGATCAAAGCGGCCCTGCGGACCCCTGTCCACCTCGTGTTGACAGGCGTTACGTCCGCAATACAATGTATTTTGTGCCGCCCGGAGAGGCGGCACATTTCATTTTCCGCCCAACCCGTCGAAAAGACCGACGAACTGACGAACGAGCCGCATCGTGACCTCGCACCTATTGCCGACCTATGCGCGCGTCGATCTTGCCTTCGAGCGGGGTGAGGGCGTGTGGCTCTACGCCACCAATGGCGATCGCTATCTCGATTTTACAGGCGGCGTCGCCGTTAATGCACTGGGCCATGCGCACCCCTACCTCATCGAGGCGCTGACCGAGCAGGCCCGCAAGGTCTGGCACGTGTCGAACCTGTTCCGTATTCCGCAGGCCGAGCGGCTTGCCGAGCGCCTGTGCGCCGAGACCTTTGCGGATCTCGTGTTCTTCTGCAATTCCGGCGCTGAGGCGATGGAGTGTGTCATCAAGGTGGTGCGCAAGTATCAATACGCATCCGGCCGCCCGGAGCGGCATCGCATCATTACGTTCGAGGGCGCCTTCCATGGCCGGACGCTGGCGACGCTCGCGGCCGGCGGCCAGAAGAAATATCTTGAAGGCTTCGGACCGGTGGTCGAGGGCTTCGACCATGTGCCGTTCGGCGATCTCGATGCCGTCAAAGCGGCGATCGGACCGGAAACCGCCGCGATCCTGATCGAGCCGATCCAGGGCGAGGGCGGCGTGAGGGTGGTGCCGACGCCGTTTCTGCGTAGCCTGCGCGAACTGTGCGACCAGCACGACTTGCTGCTCGCCTTTGACGAAGTGCAAACCGGTGTCGGCCGCACCGGAAGCTTTTTCGCTTATCAGCGCTGCGGCGTGGCACCCGACGTGATGGGCATCGCGAAGGCGATCGGCGGCGGCTTTCCGCTCGGCGCTTGCCTGACCACCGCGGAAGCCGGCAAGGGCATGACGGCTGGAACTCACGGCTCGACCTTCGGGGCCAATCCGTTGGCGATGGCGGTCGGCAACGCGGTGCTGGATGTCATCCTCGCGCCGGGTTTCCTCGACAAGGTGCAACGAAGCGCAATCCTGTTTCGCCAACGCCTCGCCGAGATGCGGGATCGCCACGCCGGCGTCATCGCCGACGTGCGCGGCGAGGGGCTGCTGCTTGGCCTCGTCGCGGTCTGTCCCAACGGCGAACTCGTAGAGGCGTTGCGGGCCGAAAAGCTGCTTGCCGCCGCGGCGGGCGACAATGTGGTTCGCATGCTGCCGCCATTGATCATCGACGAGCCCGAAATTGCCGAGGCGATCGAACGGATCGATCGCGCGGCCGGACGTATCGAACAGGCGCAACGCGAAAAAAAGGCGGCCGCCGAGGTGCGGCCGTGAGCGCTCCACCTCGTCATTTCCTCGATTTGATCGATATCGCACCGGACGCGCTGCGCGCCATCATCTCGGACAGCCGCGCCATGAAAAAGCGCCCGCGACGCCGCGTCGACAGTGCGATCGCCGGCAAGATGCTGGCGATGATCTTCGACAAGCCGTCGACCCGCACCCGGGTCTCCTTCGATGTCGCCATGCGCCAGCTCGGCGGCGACACCGTGGTACTGACCGGCCAGGAAATGCAGCTCGGCCGCGGCGAAACCATTGCCGATACCGCACGTGTGCTGTCGCGCTACGTGGACGCTATTATGATCCGCACGCTCGATCACGGAATGCTGCTGGAGCTTGCCGCCTATGCCACCGTTCCGGTGATCAACGGACTGACGCGGCTGTCCCATCCATGCCAAGTCATGGCGGACGTCATGACCTTCGAGGAGCATCGTGGCTCGATCCGTGGCCGCAAGGTGGCATGGACGGGCGACGCCAACAACGTGCTGGCGTCGTGGATGCAGGCGGCCCGGCAGTTCGAATTCGAGCTTGCGGTGGCGACGCCGCCCGAGCTTGCGCCGAAGAAGCCGCTGAGCGATTGGATCAAATCCTCCGGCGCCGACATCCGGGTCGGTCACGACCCCGAACGCGCCGTCAAGGAGGCCGACTGTGTCGTCACTGATACCTGGGTATCGATGGGCGACCGCAACGGCGCACGGCGCCACAACCTGCTCAAGCCCTACCAGGTCAATACCAGGTTGATGGCGAAGGCGAAGGCCGATGCGCTATTCATGCATTGCTTGCCGGCCCATCGCGGCGAGGAGGTCACCGACGACGTGATCGACGGGCCGCAATCGGTGGTATTCGACGAAGCGGAAAACCGCCTGCATGCCCAGAAGGGCATTTTGGCGTGGTGCCTGGATACGGATTCGCAATGACGGGTATCGAGGTCACCTCGCGTGCGCCGGCCCCCAATGCTACCGACGACACCATCCTGCCGTTCGAAGTAGCCCCCCTCGACCTGCGCGGCCGGGTGGTGCGGCTCGGCCCGGCGCTCGACGACATCCTCAGCCGGCACGATTACCCGGTGCCGGTCTCCAAGCTGCTCGGCGAGGCGATCGTGCTCACGGTGCTGCTCGGCGCCTCGCTTAAATTCGAGGGCCGGTTCATCCTCCAGACCAAGACCGACGGCCCGGTGCGCATGCTGGTGGTCGATTATCGAAGCCCGGGCCGGATACGGGCCTGCGCGCAATTCGACGCGGCGGCGGTCGGGGACGCGTCGCCGAAATCTGCCGGCGAATTGATGGGCCGTGGCCACCTCGCCATGACCATCGATCAGGGCCAGGACATGAATCGTTATCAGGGGCTGGTGGCGCTCTCGGGCGGCGGCCTCGAAGATGCCGCCCATGAATACTTCCTGCGTTCGGAGCAGATCCCGACCCGGGTGCGGCTCGCGGTCGCCGAGGAGCTCAGCGCGTCCGCCGGCGGCCCTCGCCATCGCTGGCGTGCCGGCGGCATGCTGCTGCAGTTCCTGCCGAAGACGGCCGAGCGGATGCGTGGTCCCGATCTTGATCCCGGCGACGCGCCCGAAGGCATGACACCCGTTGAGATTCCCGAGGACGATGCCTGGGTCGAAGGCCGGTCATTGATCGGCACTGTCAAAGACATCGAGCTCATTGATCCGGACCTGTCGAGCGAACGGCTGCTCTACCGCCTGTTCCACGAGCACGGCGTGCGCGTGTTCAAGGCCTCCGACGTCGAGGCCAAATGCTCTTGCTCGCGCGACGCCGTCACCAACATGCTCAAGAGCTTTTCCGCTGACGACCGCGATCACATGGTCAAGGATGGCGTGATCTCGGTCACCTGCGAATTCTGCAACACCCGGTACGTATTTGCGCCCGCCGAGGTGGAGGCCGCGCAGGACGGGTGAGCTTTGCGGGCGCTAATTCAATGTGCGTTTGGCGTCCGGTCCGTCGAGCGAAAAGGCCGGGATGTCGATGTCGAATTGCTCGCCGTCTGCCGTTACCATGCCGTAGGTTCCGACCATGAAGCCCGACGGCGTCGGCAACGGTACGCCGCTGGTATATTCGAATGTCTTGCCGGGCTCGAGCACCGGCTCCTCGCCGACCACACCGGCTCCCCGCACTTCCTGCAGTCGCCCAAACCCGTCGGTGATGCGCCAATGGCGGGTCTTGAGCTGGACCGTGGTCTTGCCGCGGTTGCTGATCTCGACCGTATAGGCCCAGAAGAAATAGTTCTTTTCGCTCGAGGAGCGTTCAGGCAGAAAGCGCGGCGATACCGTGACTTCGATATTGCGGGTTACGGTCTGGTACATGGCGTACTCGTCTTCAAATCGTCGGAATAACTCTGCATGCGTTGACCCTCGTGAACAAGTTCCAAATGGCCGACGCAATCGCGATGACCAATCCGACTAATACCATCGCCGCATCGCCCGACAAGCCTGCGGCCGCTCGCGGTCTTTTGGCGCCGGGTTCAACCGTGAGGCGCTGGGAGCCGTTCGGTTTCGGTCGTCGACTGGGCCGCTTATTCGGGTCCGCCGAAGGAAGCCGGATGCCGGTGCCGAAACCCGGCGAGCGCGACCTGCGGCTGGATTTGTTCCGCGGCATCGCGCTGTGGCTCATTTTCCTCGATCACATCCCTTCGAATATCGTGAGCTGGATCACGATCCGCAATTATGGGTTTTCCGATGCCACGGAAATTTTCGTTTTCATCTCCGGATATACGGCAGCTTACGTGTATGGCCGGGCGATGCGTGAGCACGGCACTATCGTCGCCGGCGCCCGCGTCCTCAAGCGGGCCTGGCAGATCTACGTTGCCCATATTTTCCTGTTCGCCATCTATATGGCGGAGATCGCCTATGTGTCGCGCAGCTTCGAGAATCCGCTTTACGGCGAGGAAATGGGCATCTTCGATTTTCTCCGGCAGCCTGACATCACGCTTGTGCAGGCGCTGCTGTTGAAATTCAAGCCGGCCAACATGGACGTATTGCCGCTCTATATCGTTCTTCTGGCGGGCTTTCCCCCGATGTTGTGGCTATTGCTGCGCAGTCCCGCGGTGGCGCTCGGCTCGTCGGTCCTGCTCTACATGCTGACATGGTATTTCGGTTGGAACCTGCCCGCCTATCCGAACGGCGAGTGGGTGTTCAATCCGTTTGCCTGGCAGCTCCTGTTCGTATTCGGCGCCTGGTGCGCGCTGGGCGGGGCGAAGCAGCTCGAGTTCGTAATCATGTCGCCCATCACGCTCGGGCTCGCCCTCATCTATCTCGTCTTTGCGTTCGCGATCGCGTTGACCTGGTACGTTCCGGGATTGGACGGCATGGTGCCCCGTTTCCTGGAGGAATGGATGTACCCCATCGATAAGACCAATCTCGACGTCCTGCGGTTCGCCCATTTCGTCGCCCTCGCGGTGGTGACGGTCCGGCTGGTGCCCTCGAATTGGCGCGGACTGCGTTCGATCTGGCTGCGTCCCGCCATCCTGTGCGGCCAGCATTCCCTTGAGATATTCTGCCTCGGGGTGTTCCTGTCCTTCGCGGCCCATTTTGCCCTGGTTGAGATCAATGAGGGCATCGCCATGCAGATCGCCACAAGTCTGTTAGGCATTATCCTAATGGTTGCGACAGCGGCCATGATTTCATGGTACAAGAGGATAGAAGGGCGAAGCTCCGGATCGCGACCTGGGCCGCCAGGCGCTACCCTCGCGGGAGGCGGGGCATGAAAGCGTTAGCCATTGCGATCATCTGCGCCCTGTCTGCCGGCGCTGCGTTGGCCAAGGACGAGGACGCCTGCATCGCCGCCGCTGGTGCGGTTGGGCCGGATTTTGCGCTGCCCCATGTGGCCCAGGCGATCGCCAAAAAGAAGTTCGACATTACGGTTCTGGGCAGCGCCTCCTCCGAACTCAATGGCTCGGCCGGGACCAGCATTGCGTATCCTACCCGGCTGGAAGTGGCGCTCGGCGAGCTGTTGCCCGGGGTCGCCGTCAAGGTCTCGACCTACGCCAAGGCCCGGGAAACCGCATCGGACATGGAAACCAGGCTTGGCCGCATCCTCGCGGAGTCCAAGCCCGATCTTGTCGTTTGGCAGACCGGCACCGCCGATGCCATTCGCGGGATTGATCCGGACGAGTTTCGCGTTGCGCTGGACGATGGCGTCGACACGATTCAGGCCGTCATGGCCGACGTCGTGTTCATGAACATGCAGTACAGCCCCCGCACCGAGGCCATGCTGGCGGTTGGGGCCTACGCCGACGCCATGCGTATTGTTGCGCTGCAACGAGAGGCCGTTCTGTTCGACCGGTTCTCCATCATGAAACGCTGGAACGAAAACGGCGTTTTCGATCTCTATGGTGCGACCCGGAAGACCGATGTTGCCGAGCGGGTGCATGACTGCCTGGGGCGGCTTCTTGCCAAGACCATCGTCGCGGGCGCGAAATTGACAATGCCCGCGAAAAAAGCCAATCGTTAATCTATGTGTGCTTCCCGTCGCCTCGCGAGCCCCTTGGCGCTCGTTGCGCTGGCCCTGTTTCTACCGCCATCGGCCTATGCCGACGGGCAGGCCTATGTCTGTCACGAGAAACCGGCACTGGCGCGACTGGCGAGGCCGCTTATCCGGATGGCACGGCGCGTCGCTGCCGGACAACCCGTGACCATTATGGCGCTCGGCTCGTCCTCCACCGCCGGGGCCGGTGCCAGTGGGCCCGCCGCCTCCTATCCCAGTCGGCTCGAGGCCGAGTTGCGGGCTCGCTTTCCGGGTATTGCCATTACGGTCACCAACCGCGGCGTCAACGGCGAAGAAGCCGCCGACATGTTGGCGCGCTTCGATCAGGCGGCGGTTGCCGACAAGCCGGACGTGGTGCTTTGGCAGGTCGGTACCAACGCGGTGTTGCGCGACAATCCGCTCGGCCCGGTCGATCATCTGCTGCAGGACGGCCTCGCCCGGATGAAAGTCCTGGGCGCCGACGTCGTCCTGATCGATCCTCAGTTCGCCCCGAAGGTGATCGCAAAGTCGGATGCCGACGAGATGGTAAGCCTGATCGCGGGCGAAGCCACCAAGCGCGGCGTCGACCTGTTCCCGCGTTTCGCCGTCATGCACGAGTGGCGCGACAAAGACGCCGTGCCGTTCGAGGCCTTCCTGTCGCCGGATCAGCTCCACATGAACGACTGGGGCTATGCCTGCATCGCCAAGTTGCTCGGCGCCGCCATGGCGGACGCCGCGACGCGCCCGGTGGCGGCCGCCCGCGCCACCACGCGCTGAACCGCGCGCGGTCGCGATCGTCACACCTTCTCCAGCGCCGCCGTCAGGTCTGCCGCGATATCGTCGGGATGTTCGAGCCCGGCGGAGAACCGCACCACCCCGTCGCTGATGCCGAGTTCGGCGCGCGCCGCCGGGGTCAGGCGCTGGTGGGTCGTGGTTGCCGGATGGGTGACGAGGCTTTTGGAATCACCCAGATTGTTGGTGATGCGCAGGAGTTTTAGCGCGTTGAGAAATCGGAACGCGCCGGCCTTGCCGTCGGCCACTTCGAACGCGACCAGGGTCGAGCCGCCACGCATCTGTTTCTTGACCGTCGCAGCCTGCGGATGGTCCGGCCGGCCCGGATAAACGAGGCGCGTGATCTTCGGATGCGCCGCGAGCAGGTCCGCGATGGCGGCGGCGTTGGCGGTCTGCCGGGCGACGCGCAGCGGCAGCGTCTCCAGCCCCTTGAGCAGCACCCAGGCGTTGAACGGCGACATCGCCGGACCGGTCTGGCGCAATAGATTGTGGATATGGTCATGGATGAACTTCTCCGATGCCAGGATGATGCCGCCCAGGCATCGGCCCTGGCCGTCGATATGCTTGGTGGCCGAGTAGACGACGCAATCGGCGCCGAGCGCGAGCGGCGACTGGAAGATCGGCGTGGCGAACACGTTGTCGACCACAAGCCGCGCGCCGGCGTCATGGGCGATCTCCGCGATGGCGCCGATGTCGAGCACGTCGAGGGTCGGATTGGTCGGGCTCTCCAGGAAGAACACCTTGGTATTCGGCCGCACTGCGCGCCGCCACGCGTCGAGATCGAGCCCGTTGACGAGGGTCGAGGCGACGCCGAAGCGTGGCAGGAAGTCCTCCACCACCCAGCGGCAGGATCCGAACAGCGCCTTGGCGGCGACCACGTGATCCCCCGCCTTGACCTGGCCGATGACCGCGTTGTGCACGGCCGCCATGCCGGTCGCGGTGGCGCGCGCCGACTCGGCCCCCTCGAAAGACGCCATCCGCATCTCGAACATGTTCACGGTCGGATTGGAGAATTGCGAATACAGATAGCCGGGCTCGGTGCCGATGAACCGGGCCTCGCACTGCTCGGCGCTGTCGTAGACGAAGCCCTGGGTGAGAAACAGCGCCTCGGAAGTTTCGCCGAACTGCGAGCGCAGAGTACCGGCATGGACGAGGCGCGTTTCGGGATGCAGATCGCGGGACGCGGACATTTTCGACCTCCTCGGGTCAACAAAAAACCCGGCCGTGGGAAACCTCCCAAGGGCCGGGCACACGCGTCCCCGGCCTTTTAGCTATTTATTTAACGTGGCTGCAAGCCGGCCGGCTCAAATGACCACGGGATAACCACGCTCATAAGCGGCGCAAGGCTTTCCGTCAAGCCGGCCTTCGGGTAGAGCGGGACAACCCGCATGGAGCGTAGCTCTGCGGAAACGCGGGTCCCGGATCTCGCGCGCTCCAGCAGCGCGAACCGGTCTGCGAACCAGGACGTCAACGTGCCGCTGAGCTTGCGCCCCGACGACAAGGGCATCTTGCCCGACCGCATGATCCTGGCCCTGGTCAAGGCGGGCGCGATCATCCCGGCGGCGGCGCTCGACGAGGACCAGATCCAGCCCGCCAGCATCGACCTGCGCCTCGGCGAGATTGCCTACCGGGTGCGGGCAAGCTTCCTGCCGGGCCCGGATTCGACGGTGGCTCAGCGCATCGACGAATTGAAGCTGCACGAGATTCCGCTCGGCGATGGCGCCGTGCTGGAAACCGGCTGCGTCTACATCGTGCCGCTGATGGAAAGCCTAGCCCTCTCGTCCGACATCGCGGCCGCCGCCAATCCCAAAAGCTCGACCGGACGGCTCGACGTGTTCACCCGCGTGATCGCCGACGAGACGCGCGGCTTCGACCGCATCAAGCCCGGCTATCACGGGCCGCTTTACGCCGAGATCAGCCCGCGGACCTTTCCGGTGCTGGTGCGCGAAGGGTCGCGCCTGTCCCAGATCAGATTTCGCCACGGCCATGCGATACTCGCGGGCGCCGCCCTCGCGGCGCTCCATGCGCAGGAGCGCCTGGTCGACACCGAGGCGCCGGACCTATCCGACGGCGTGCCGGTCGGCGTCGATCTCGGCGGCTTCGGCGCCGACAAGTTCATCGGCTATCGCGCCAAGCGCCACACCGGCCTGATCGACGTGGATCGCCGCGCGAGCTACGACGCGGGCGAGTTCTGGGAGCCGATCCGCGCCCGGCGCGACCAAAGCCTGATCCTCGATCCCGACGAGTTCTACATCCTGGCCTCCAAGGAGGCCGTCCAGGTGCCGCCCGATTACGCCGCCGAAATGGTGCCGTTCGATCCGCTGATGGGCGAGTTCCGCGTTCACTATGCGGGCTTCTTCGACCCCGGCTTCGGCTATGCGGGAGCGGGCGGCCGCGGCGCCCGGGCGGTCCTCGAAGTGCGCTCGCGCGAGGTGCCGTTCATTCTCGAGCACGGCCAGATCGTCGGCCGCCTGGTCTATGAGCGCATGGTGGCGCGGCCCGATACGCTCTACGGCCAGGGCATCGGATCGAACTACCAGGCCCAAAGCCTCAAGCTGTCCAAGCATTTTCGCGGCTGAGCCGGTGTCCCCGGCATTGGCCGCCGCCGAGGTGCGTTGGTCCGATCGCGGAATTCCCTGCCAACACCGAAAATAACAGCGAATTCCGCAAAATGTCGGCCTCTTCGGCGGGCCTCGTCGCTAATTGCGTAGTGATTTCTACGCGCTACAAACAAATTCCCGACGAATTGGAACAGCGAATTCATCGCGCGTGAACAGCGAACAAATGCAACGGAATAAGGAAGATCAGCGAATTCTCCTGTCTTGGTTTGCATCTCTTGGTTTGCATCTCTTGGTTTGCATCTCTTGGGTTTCACCGAAGCGCGCGCCACGCCGAAGCCGAGTGGGCCGCCCAGGAACGACGCAGTGGGTTTGTTTCGCCGAATGGCCTCACGCCAGCTGCACCGCCCATGCGGCATGTCCATATAAAGTGTACCGTATGATAGGCCTGTTGTATAGGCCTATCACTCCGCCGGCGCGCCGGTCCGGCGCGATTGACCCGGAGCTGCGAGACTTTTCGGGTCATGCATCAGAAGCGATAGTTCAAGCCGGCGCGGACGATCTCGCTCGTAAATTTGACGTGCTCGGGCAGCGGCGGGAAGCCCGGGAAAGAGTTGTTGAAGATCGCGTAATTGCCGAGATCGACATGCAGATACTCGATTTTGCCCGTCCAGTTCTGCGTGAACTTTGTCTCGACGCCGAAACCGACCGTCCAGCCCGCCACCGTGGCGGTCCCCGAGCCCGCCGCCGAATTTGCCACGACGTCACCCTCGCTGCCGTGGAGCGTGCCGATCGCGACACCGCCGGTCACGTAAGGCAGGAACCTTTCGAATGCAAAGCCGACGCGCCCGCGAATCGTGCCGAGTGCTTCAAGGTTCGACCGACATTGTGGCGTTGCGCCGCCGCAAGGTCCGCTTACCGGGTCGGTTCCGGGGGTTGATCCCTTGATCCAGGCGCCGGACCCGTCGCCTTCGAGGCCGAACACCCAGGAATCAAACTGCGCATTGTAACCAACCGTCCCGCCAACCAAGCCGCCGGACACGTTATACGACCCGCTGGTGAACGGACTGACATCGGTTTGTGTCGCGCTTCCCCAACCGGCGCCGCCCGCGATGCCGAGATAGAAGCCCCTCCACCCGTAAACGATAATCGGCGCCGCCTGATACGCCGGATAGACCGGCGGCGTCGCGCCGATGTCAGCCGCGACCGCCGGGGCTGCAGCCAACAGGCCGAATGCAACGGCTGCAAACAGAGCTGCTTTCATCACCGCACCTCCCAGCCCCCGAGTACACATTACCACCCCAGCCATGCAGGGCAACAAGTCGACGATTTTTTTCCAAAGGCGTGACCTGATAGCCACAGCCCGAACGCCACGATCGCATTCGGAAGAGGACGATGGCGGTTCTTGGTCCAAGGCGGCTGACTTACCCGGCGGGTGCGGATCGGGTTACCGGGGTGAGGCGGCCTTCTTGATATCGGGCCGACGCGATTGACGCGAAGCAGCCACATCGTAGGGCGCGATAAGCGCAGCGCATTTCGCCGCTCCCCTCGACCACACTCGCCGAAATCGCCCTCTGTCGGGAGGTGGCGATGAAACGCGACATACTGCGGAATGCTCTGGAGATTGCCGCATATCTAACGCGCCGCGCTGTTCATTTCTGTGGTAAGAGCCAGCAAGAAGTACGAAAGCTAATCGCTGGAGCGAACGTGTTTATCTGCGATGAATGCGTGGCGTTATGCACTGCCAATATTCGTGAAGAAGGTAAGCTCGGAAAATGGTGGCGCTCGTCGCGACGCAGCAAACGAGCCTGCGGAAACTTGCAGCCCACCCTCACTTGGGACCAGAAAACCTGTCCTGCGAATAATTCCAGCCTTCGACCTCGTAAGCGCGGGAGCAGCATTGTGATGCTCTCTCCCTCGGCTCTTGCCGGAGCCGTAATCCGACTTTAGGTTGGGCCGTCGAATCCGCTCACCGATCGTGCGGCTTGGTCACCGAAGCCTTGGCAATAAACGGCAACGAAATCGCGCGGAAAAGCCTGTGTAAGCCATTGAGTTTGCGGGCGTAGTTCAGTGGTAGAACGACAGCTTCCCAAGCTGTATGTCGCGGGTTCGATTCCCGCCGCCCGCTCCAATTTCCGGAGCGATAGCAATTGATCCAGAGTTGAACGGCCGGCGGCGGCGTCTCGCCCCGTTTCTTGGGCGCCGGCAACGAGGCCTTGCGGATCGCTATCGCGCTGTGGCCCGACTCCGTGACGTTGGCATCGATAGCGTATCGAGCTGATCAAGCAATATCCGGCCGGGGGTAGTCAATCAATCATGGGCAAGGGGCGGCTCGAGGCTTTTACCGATGGCGTGATGGCCATCATTATCACCATCATGGTGCTGGAGCTGAAGGTGCCGCACGGCGCCAGCTTCGAAGCGCTGTGGGAGAGCGTGCCGGTATTCCTCGCCTACGTGCTGAGCTACATCAATGTCGGCATCTTCTGGAACAATCACCACCACATGCTGCACGCGACCGCGCGCATCGACGGCCGCGTGCTGTGGGCCAACCTGTTCCTGCTGTTCTGGATGTCGCTGGTGCCGTTCGTCATCCGTTGGATCGACGAAGCCGGATTTGTGGCGCTGCCGACCGCGGCCTACGGTGTCGTGCTGGCGATGGCGGCGGTCGGCTATGTACTGCTGCAGCAGGCGATCATCGCCTGCAACGGCAGCGATTCGAAACTCGCGAAGGCGGTGGGCCGCGATCTCAAGGGCAAGGTATCGCTCGCGATCTATGTTGCGGCCATTCCCCTCGCGTTCGTCAGGCCGTGGATATCGATCGTGCTGTATGTGGTGATTGCCGCGATGTGGCTCGTGCCCGACCGGCGGATCGAGTTGGTCCCGGAGGAGTGAGGCGAGGACCGCGGTAGCACTGACTCGTCTTCCCGCAGGTGTCGTGGGCATCCGCGTCTAAAACATGTTGCACGTTCAAAGGGCGTGGATGAGCGCGACGTAGGAGGGGCAAAACTGTGGCGGCTCACTCATCGTAACCGGGCTTGTCCCGGCGACCTCGATTAGGAGGGCGAAGTGCCTCAATAATCGAGGTGGCCGGGACAAGCCCGGCCACGACCAGGCCGGAATATCGCGGGACACATCCTTACGCCCCTACGGCGCCGTCGCGCCCTCCAGCAACCACCCGAACTTCTCGCGGGCCTTGCGGGTCACCTCGGGGCTCGGGGCGTTGCTGGGCGGGAACTTGTCGCGCCAGTGATAGGGCTTGCAGGCATTGATCAGCGCTACCGAATGGGTCTGGTCGCCGGAGGCTTTGCGCTCCGGCGGCAGGGCCGGATCGGCGTTGGAATTCCATGAGCCGGCGATAAACTGGATCGATTCCTTTGGATCGGTTCGGGTCAGCATCGCCCACAGCAGATGATTGAGGTCGGTGACGTCGACATCCTCGTCGACCACGATGACGTATTTCGACGCGTAGGCCGAGGCTCCGCACTGGGCGCCGACGCGCGCCGCCTGGACGGCGTGGCCGGGATATTTCTGCTTGATCGAAATGCCGTGAAGCATGCGGGCGCCGCCGACCTCGTGGCACCACACTTGCTGCACCTCCGGCACGCCCGCATTGGTCATGTTCTGCTTGATGGTGGCCGAGCGCATCACGGCGCGGTAACGCGCCATCTCGTCGGGGCCCCCACCCATAGGCGGGACGCCGAGGATGATCGGATCGTTGCGGTGATAGATCGCCTTGATCTCGAGGACCGGGATCTGGCGCACGCCGCCGGCATAATGCCCGGTCCACTCGCCGAACGGACCTTCGGCTCGTACCTTGTCGGGGGGCACGAACCCTTCGAGCACGACTTCCGCGTTGGCCGGAAACGGCAGGCCGGTGAATTGGCCGCGCACCATCTTCACCGGCCGGCCGCGCATGCCGCCGATGATGTCGATCTCGAACACGCCGTAAGGCGCCTCGATGCCGCCGTAGAAGAACGCGAGCGGATCGCCGCCCAGCACCATGACGACCGGCAGGGCTTCGCCGCGCTTCCAGTATTTTTCGCGATGCTGGGTGCCGTGATGGCCCTTCGCCATCACGCAGCCGACGGTGTTGCGGTCATGCACCTGGGCCCGGTAGGCGCCGGCATTGTACCACTTGTCCTCGGGATCGAACGTGATCGAATAGGTGCCGGTGCCGACGTAGCGGCCGCCATCTTTCTCGTGCCACACCGGCGAGGGAAACTTGGTCACGTCGATGTCATCGCCGGTCAGGACGTTTTCCAATACGGGTCCGGTCTCGACGATCTCGTGCGGGACGATCTTCATGTCGCGCAGATAGGCTTCCCGATAGGCGTCGCTGAGCTCCCATTTGTTGAGGTGATCCGGAAAGCCGAGCGTCATGTTGCGGCGACGGCCGGCGAACATGTTGAGCAGCAGGCGAAACCCCTTGGGACAGCCCGGGACCTCGTCGAACACCACGCACGGCCCGTTTTCGGCACGCAGGACAGCCTCGGCGGCGAGCCCGATATCCTCCTGCCAGGAGGCGCCACGCACGTGGCGCACCTCGCCGAGCCGATCGGCCTCGGCGAGCCATTCGCGCAGATCGTCGTAGGCGATATGAGCGGCGACGTTGGTGTTCTGACTCATCATTATTCCTGTCGCCGAGCGCCCGCCGCTCGCCTGCCGATCGCCTGCGGATCGCCCTTTGCCGCCTCGCCGCTACTGGGAGGACGCCGCGTAGGCCGTCAGGTTATTGCGGATGATCTTTCCGCCCTTCATGACGAACTTGACCCGTTGCAACTCGGTGATGTCTTTCACCGGGTCGCCCGACACGGCAACGAGATCGGCGAATTTGCCTTTCTCGATCGACCCGACCCGATCCTGCCAGCCCAGCACCTCGGCGTTGACCATGGTGCCGGATTGGATCGCCCGTGCGGAGGCCATGCCGGCCTGCTTGACCAGCGCCTCGAATTCGAGCGCCTGCGTCCCATGCGGGAAGGTCGAGCCATCGACGCCGCTGCCCACCATGATCTTGAGTCCCTTGGTGGTGCCCGCCATGGTGACGGCCTTCTCGAAGATCGGGATCATGCGGTACTTGCCGCCGGTGTTCCGGTTGTCGTTGTCGTCCATATAAGGCTCGGTGTAGCGCACCAGGGTCGGGTCGTAGGCGAGCCCCTTTGCCACCATCATGTCGGCCTGCTCTTGATCGAGGCCGAAGGCGTGCTCGATGGTGTCGCATCCGGCGATGACCGCGTTCTTTTGCCCCTCGCCACCATAGACGTGGCAGCCGGCCTTGTGCCCGAGGCGGTGGGTTTCGTCGATCAGCGCCTGCAGCACCGGCATCGGATAGGTGAGCACATATTTGGCCTCGCCGGTCGGGGCGAACGAATAGGCCCCGGTGGGGAACAGCTTGATCCAATCGACGCCGTGCCCGATGTGCTCCTGCACCGCGGCGCGCGCCTCTTCGACCGAGCGGACGACGGAACTCGCCAACGGGTTCACGGCGCCGGTCGGCGGGGCCGCGCCCCACACGATGCCGCGGCCTGACACCTGATAGCGGGGTCCGTCGATGCGGCCCTCGTTGATGGCGTTGCGAATGTCGACGTCGCCGTATCCGTTGCCATGCGAGCTCATGTCGCGCGCCGTGGTGATTCCCGCCCGCAGATTTGCCTGCAGGTTCTGGATCGCGATGAGCGTCGACGTCTCCCGCGACATGCCGGGCTTGGGAGGATTGAACATATGGGTGTGGGCATCGATCAGGCCCGGCAGAACCGTGGCCTGGCTGAGATCGATGACCGGGGTGCCGGCGGAAATCTTGATCTGGCCTTCGGGTCCGACATCAACGATGCGTTCGCCTTGCACGAGCACGACCTGCTTTGCCAGTAGCTGGCCTGAGCGGCTGTCGAACAATTGCCCGGCCCGCACCGCGACCATGACGGGCGCCGGCGCGCATTGAATGCTGCCGCCGTCGGACCCAAAGCACGCCGGCGCGCCGGCGCCGCGCCACGGAATTCCCGGTCCCACAACCGCCTGCGCCAGGAGCGTGGTCGTGATCGCCGACGCCCCCAAAATGCCAAGAGCCGTTCCCCATACCGCCGTCTTCAATGCGCGTGTGTGTCCCATCGCGATTCCCTCCGGAGTTTCTGAGGCCGAGCGCCGTTGCAGTATACAACGTGGCCCGTCGCGAACGGGGCATTTTTCGCAGCGCGGGTTCCCTTTAACCCGCCATCTTGACGCGCCATCTTGCTCGGAGCGGCGGGTTAAAGGGAACCCGCCCTACGCGACGACAGCATGCCGCCGCATCATTCCTCGACGATCTGGCCGCCGTCATAGCCGCAGGCGATGCGGCCGAGCGCGGCGCGGAACGCCTCGGTGTCGATGGCGGCGGAAAAATCCTGAACCTTGCGGCGCGGCGATCCGCTGCGGGCGCGGGCGAGGATCGCCGCGATGAGGTCGCGGTCGAGATAGGGCAGGCTCGCCCAGAACCCGCGGGCCAGTTCGAGCGCGAGCTCATGGTCGGGATGATTGGCGTTCTCGGGTGCGCGGCCGATCTCGTACATGTGCCGGACCTTGTCCCACGGCGCCCGTTCGGATGGCAGCCGCGCAAAAATCTCAGGATGCTCCTGCGCCACGTAGAAGCGATTGAGCGTATCGAACAGCGCGAAGCGGTAGCTTTGCGCGAGCAGGAACGGCTCCCATTCGCTCCAGGCCGGCTCGTTTGAACCCGGCATCACGGCCTCGATGAGGATGACCTTGGGCCGATAGCGCTTCCAGTCGCCGCCGTGCAGCACGTCGGCTTCCCCACCTTCCACATCGATCTTGAGGAAGTCGATCTCGCCGATCCCGTGCTGCTTGCAGAGCTGCGCTAGCGTCACCACCGGCATGCGGATTGTGCGGTAATCGACGCCGAATTGCTTCGCGTTGCGGGCGATGTGCTCGACGGTGGTGGAAAATCCGTGCAACCGCTCGACGACGTGAAAATCGATCTCGCCGAACTTCGCGCCCGATCAGGCTGCGTATCGTGACGTCGCGCGGCCGCAATCGAGGATACAGGCCCGCGAGATCGCCCTGCGGCTCGACCACGAGGCCGTGCCAACCGCGCTCATAAAACCAGAACGAAACGTTGTCCGCGATCGGGTGGCCGCCGCCGACGTCGATGTAGGTTCCGGACTTCTGCCCCGCGAACGCGAGCGAGAGATGATAGTCCTCGAGGTTCTGAGTGTAGGACAACTCCATCCGCGGCATCCCGTGCTTGTCGACGTTTTCGCGTCAGACATAGCACGGTCCGCCGTCGGACGGACCTCTCGCCTCACGCGCAGGCCGCCTGCGGCCTTGCCCGCATGAGCGCGGTGACGAGGTCGGTAATTGTCGACACCGAACGGAAATTCGCCGGCGTGATGTCGCGCTCTGGAATCATGAGATCGAATTCGGCCTCGACCGCCAGCACGAGGCTCGCCATGTCAAGCGACGTCAAGCCGACCTCGCGCAGGTCGTCCTCGACGTAGAACGTCCGATCGATCGAGTGGTCCAACAACAATCTGTGAACCACCGTGGCGATCTTGCCTTCCGATGTGTCCGCGGAAACATCCAATATGGCGCTTGCCAACATCGCACGAGCCCTATCTTGAGTTCGCCAAGGCGTGGTTGCGTTGAACGCTTCGGATTGCGGCCGGGCGTTCCAGATACCGAGCCGGGCGGTTCGCTGCCCGAGCGATTTGGTTAGCGAGAAAATTCAAAAGTCACAACGCGTCTATGCGCATTAGGTTAATTTTGAAGCGATGAAAGAAACGATTTGATTGCCATCACGCTGAGCGCCGGGCACCGGCCAAATAAAATTCGAATTTGATTTTGATTAATTCCAGTTACGAAACTTTAGGCACGACGGGCCGCGGCGTTCATCATCGCAAATGAAATCTACGCATTCTTACTTGTTGTTTACGAGCAATGCCCCAACCTGTCGGCAGGGACGTGGGGGCCACGATCCCCTATCTGGGATTTGAGATTTTCGGCGACCGCGCAATGCCAATCGAGTGGTTCGAACCATGACGGCTCACATTTCGCCCCCGCCGCTATCGCCGATCATCGGCGATTTGACACGCCGCGCCGAAGTCGCAGCGGCCGCGGCGGCCGCCGCAGCCGATGACGTCGATCGTCATGCCCGCTTTCCGGCCGAAGCGCTGGCGGCGCTGCGCGCCGAGCGGCTGATGAGCATCCTGGTCCCGTCCGACCTCGGCGGCGAGGGCGCCCGCGTCTCCGATGTGGTGGACATATGCTATGGGCTCGGCCGCGCCTGCGCGTCGACCGCCATGATCTTCGCGATGCATCAGATCATGGTGGCGATCCTGGTGCGCCACGGCCGTGGCAGCGCATGGCACGAGCGGCTGCTGCGCCGGCTTTGCGCCGAGCAATTGCTGCTGGCGTCCTCGACCACCGACGGCATCGGTGGCGGCGACCTGCGCGCAAGCGCCTGCGCGGTCGAACGCGATGGCGCGCGGATCACGCTCGCCAAGAATGCCACCGTGATGTCCTACGGGGCCGAGGCGGACGCCGTTCTCACCACGGCCCGCCGGTCTCCGGATGCGGCCGCATCGGATCAGGTGTTGGTAGCGCTTCTCAAGGACGACTATCGGCTGGAACGGACCGTCGCGTGGGACGCGCTCGGCATGCGCGGCACCTGCAGCGCCGGCTTCCGGCTCGCCGCCGCGGGCGATGCCGATCAGGTTCTGCCGGTGTCCTACCAAAAGATTCTCCCGCAATCGATGATGCCGATCGCCCATCTGACGTGGAGCGGCGTGTGGTCGGGCATCGCGGCCGGTGCGGTCGAGCGCGCGCGCCGCTTCCTGCGCACCGCAGCGCGCCGGGCCGGCGGACAATTCCCGCCGGGCGCCGCCCATCTGACCCGCGCCACCGCGTCTCTGCGGACCCTGCGCGGCTTGGTCGCGTCGGAGCTCAATCGCTTCGAGTCGATTGCCGCCAACGCGGATGAACTCGAAAGGCTCGACTTCCAGGCGGCGCTGAACCTGCTCAAAGTGAGCGCCTCCGAGCACGCCGGCGCGACGGTCATGAGCGCGCTCCAGGCCTGTGGCCTCGCCGGCTATCGCAATGACGGCGAGTTCAGCGTCACCCGTCATCTGCGCGATATCCTGTCGGCACCTATCATGATCAACAATGATCGCATTCTGGCAAGTGCGGCCAATGCGGCGATGTTGGTGGAAGTTCCAGCCCGGTTGAGGGATTAGGGAGAGCATCGTGGTGATGAAATCGGAAAGCGGCTTGTCGGCGGTGTTGAACCGCAGCAGCGGAAGCGGTGGTGAGCCCGATCTGCTCGATCCACTTGCCCCCCTGGGCCGTTCCGTATTGCAGCCGACCGCGAGCGATGGCGTTTTCGCCAGCACCGCTCCGTTCGAGGACGTCATCGAGGCGCTGGCGGGCCTGATCACCCGGCACCGCGAGCCCTCAACCGAAGTGCTGCGGTTTCCCCCCGTGATGAATTGTCGCCAGGTGGAAAAGTCCGGCTACCTGCACAGCTTTCCGCACCTCCTCGGTTGCGTATGCGGCCTTCATGGCGATGAACCCGAAATCCACGCCGCGGTCGGGCGCTACAATGCCGGCGAGGAATGGGCGGATGCCCTCAAGGCCACGGACTTGGTTCTCACGCCGGCCGCCTGCTATCCGCTTTATCCGATGGCGGCCGCGCGCGGCGCGGTGCCGGCCAAGGGCCTCAGGTTCGACGTCGCGTCGTACTGTTTCCGGCGCGAAACCAGTTTCGAAGTCGATCGGCTCCAGTCGTTTCGGATGCGCGAATACGTCTACATGGGCTCGCCCGCCGACGCGGTTGCGTTCCGCGCTCGCTGGATCGATCTCGCCAAGGAACTCGCCGACGGTCTCGCGTTGCCGTACCGCATTGCTCCGGCAAGCGATCCATTCTTCGGCCGCGCCGCGCGGATCATCGCGGCGAGCCAGGTCGAGCAGATGCTGAAATTCGAACTGCTGATCCCGCTGCGTTCGCCGGAACGCCCGACCGCCTGCATGAGCTTCAACTACCATCGCGATCACTTCGGCATCGCCTGGGATCTGCGCGCCGAAAACGGCGACCTCGCCCACACGGCCTGCGTCGCGTTCGGCATGGACCGGCTTGCGCTTGCGCTGTTCGCGATCCACGGCACCGATATTTCCGGATGGCCGCAGCCGGTGCGCAAGAGCCTCGCGATGTAGGCCTATACCAACGGCCACAAAAGGTGATCTGTGATTCGCCGCGAAGGCGAGGAATCCAGTAACCCGCAGCCTGGAGTTCCATCGCACGCGCGGGGGTTACTGGATCGCCAAGTCAAGCCGAAGGTCAAGCCGACGGTCAAGCCGGGCGAAGACAGTGGATAGGTCATCGGAGTCCGCGGACACACATCGTTGATTGCGCTACACCGCAGACGCGCCGTCACTCGGGCTCGATGCCTGCGTCCTTGACCATGCGGGCGGTCTTGGCGAGTTGGACCTTGACGAATTCGCCGAGTTCCTGCGGCGTGCTGGCGAACGCCTCGAAACCGATCTGGGCAATCTGCGCTTTGATCTGCGGGGTCTCGATGATCTTACGGGTCTCGGCATTGAGCCGGTTGACGATGTCGGCCGGGGTGCCGGCGGGCGCAAACAGCCCGGCCCAGGACTTGACCTCGAAATCCGTGATCCCGGCTTCGTTGAAGGTCGGCAGATCGGGCACCAATACACTGCGCCGCAGCCGCGTGATCGCGATCGCCCGCAGGCTTCCGGCATTGACCTGCGGCAACCCGGGCGTGAGGTCGGAGAAGGTCATCCACACCCGTCCGGCGATGACGTCGTTGAGCGCCGGCGGCACGCTCTTGTAGGGGACCTGGAGGATGTCGAGGCCGGCCCAGTGCTTGAGCGTCTCGCCCGCCAGGATGCCCGAGGTGTTGCCGCTACCGTAGGTCAGCTTGCCCGGATTGGCCTTCGCGTAGGCGATGAGCTCCGGAATTGTCTTAACCGGCAGGGCCGGATTGACGACAAACATCAGCGTGAAGCTACCGACCCGCGTGATCGGGGCGAAATCCTTGACCGGGTCATACGCGATGCTTTTGAGGAGGAACGGATTGGACGAATGCGGACTGTTTGTGCTCATCAGCAGCGTGTAACCGTCGGGCGGCGCCTTCGCCACATAGGTAGCCGCGATGCCGCCATTGGCACCTTGTCGATTGTCGACCACGATGTTCTGATTGAGCGCGATCCCGAGCGGCTGCGCGATCATGCGCGTGACGATGTCTGTGCCGCTGCCGGCGCCGAACGGCACGATGATGGTGATGGGCCGGCTCGGATAGGTCTCCGCGCCGATGGCCGAGGCCGGGAAGGCCGCGCCGCCCAGCAGGACGCCACCAATTAGCGCGCCGCAGTAGAGAGCCACCAATTCGCGCCGGCGCATTCGACCTCCCTTTGGCTCGTGCGTCCTTTGGCTTCTGCGTTCTATTCGCGCACGTGCCTGCGCAACAAGATACCACCGGATAGGGACCGGCTCTACAGTTTGCGGCGCGGCAACGTTTCAAAACAGCGTTCGCGCCGCGATTGCAAACCGCCTCCGATCCTTTATCTTTGCCGGAATGGCGAGCGATCGCGCACCCTGCCGATCGGTCTTCGCCGTAGGTGCCTCGCAAGGATAGTGTCCGCAGCCGCGATGTTGTTCCTGCCGACCAGAATCCTCCGCATCAAGGCGGCCGTCGCGCTTGCCGCCCTCTATGCATTCTGCGTGCTGGCTCCGTCGCTGGCCTTCGCGTTTGCCGACGACCCGGCGGTGCCGTTCTGCCTGAGCGATAGTTACGTCAGCGCCCGCCATCATGCCGGCGCGATGCATGTTCAAGACACCGGTGACGTCCACCACCATCCGGACGGTTCGTCGCACGACCATGCCGCCATGCACGACCATGCCGGCGACCCCAATGGGAGCCCGGTGGACTGCTGCGGATTGTTTCCCATGGTCGGGCTCTCCGGCGAAGCGCGCATTGCGTTCGGTCCGTCGAATGTGACGTCGATCGCGTTTCCGGCGCTGACCGAATCGTTGCACAGCCGCGGACCGGACCGCATCAACAGACCTCCCATCGCCTGACGGCCGCGTTTTGGCCGGCGCGAGGCATTGCCCGCGCCTTCGTCAGCCATGGAGGATTTCATGTTCGCGCATCTTTGCCGGCGCGTCGCCGCGTTTGGGCGGTGGCGAGCTCCGTCCGTCGCGCCCGGCGCCGCGGCGGCGGCCGTGCTTGCCGTTCTGTTGGCGGCCTGTTCGCAAGCCCCGCAACGCTTCTCCGCGCCCGATCCATCCGATCCGCGCGCCCCGGCGGCGCGTGCCGCGTATCGGCCGGTGCTGGGGTCCTACGACAGCCAGCGTCCCGTCGATCCGCTGCCATGGCGCGATCAGAACGATCGCATCGCGCCAAAGCCGTGAGGGAAACCATGCGATCCTTCATCAAACGGCCACCGCAACCTTTCGCGAGCGAGGCCGATACCTCGATACTGCCCATGGTCGCGACCATGGCGGCGCGCGCCGCCGCGATCGGCCTCGCCTGCGTCCTCGCCAGTTGCGCCGGATTCTCACCCGACGGCGGCATGAGCGCCGTGGAGGATATTGCCGGCGCCGCGCTGGACAAGCCGGTGACCGCCCTGCGCACTCAGGATGACGCCGATGCCGCGCGCGCCGCCACGCAGCGCCTGCTCAGGCGGCCGCTCACCGCGGACTCAGCTGTAGCACTTGCGCTCCTCAACAATCGCGACCTCCAGGCCTCCTACAATGCGCTTGGCATATCGGAAGCCGTCATGGTGGCGGCTTCGCTGCCACCCGATCCCACGATTTCGGTGTTCCGCATTGCGGGCGGCGGCGGCCTTGAGTTGGAACGCCAGATTGCTGCGAATGTGCTTGCGCTCGCGACCCTGCCCGCGCGTGCCGAGATCGCGGCCGACCGCTTTCGCCAGGCCCAGTTTCACGCCGCGCTCGATACGCTGCGCGTCGCCACCGAAGCACGTCGCGCTTATTATCGGGCGGCGGCGGCCGGCGCGCTGACGAAGTTTCTTGGCGAGGCGCAATCGACCGCGGCGAGCGGCGCGCAATTGTCGCAGCGCCTCGGCGAGAGCGGCGCGCTCAACAAGCTCGACCAGGCGCGCAACCAGATCTTCTACGCCGAGCTGACCGCCGAGCTTGCGGGCGCCCGCCGCCGGGCGACGAGCGAACGCGAACGGCTGATCCGGCGGATCGGGCTGTGGGGCCGGGACCTCGATTTCCGGTTGCCGGACGCGCTGCCGCCGCTACCGGCGGCGCCGCGTGTGGCATCGGGGGTTGAGATCGAGGCGGTGCGCCGGCGTGTCGATCTGCAAATCGGCCGCATCGAGGTCGAAGCGCTTGCGAAGTCCTACGGGCTTACGAGCGCGACGCGTTACCTCGATCTTCTGGAGGTGTCAGGCGTCGCGAAGACCGTGCGGGAACCGGGCACCGGTCGTTTCAATGAGAATGGTCCCGGGGCCGAGCTGCAGGTACCGCTGTTCGATTTCGGAGCGGTGCGGATGCGGCAAGCCGAGGAGACCTATATGCAGGCCGTCAATCGTCTCGCGGCGGTGGCGGTCAACGTGCGCTCGGAGGCCCGCGACGCCTACCAGACCTATCGCGCCGCCTACGACATTGCGCGGCATTACCGGCGCGAGGTGCTGCCGCTGCGCAAGATCGTCTCGGACGAGACGCTGCTGCGTTATAACGCGATGCAGATCGACGTATTCGCCCTGCTGGCGGAGACCCGCCAGCGTATCGCCGCGAACCAGGCCGCGATCCGGGCCGACGAGGACTTCTGGCTCGCTGACGCCGACCTGCGCGCCGCCATCATCGGGGGCGGATCGGGCGGTGCAACCTTGAATCCATCCATGGCGGCGACGGCGGAAGCCGTCGGCCGCGATTGAACGAGGACATGACGATGAAGATTTCGCGACGCAGATTCGTGGAGGCATCCGCTGCGACGTTCGCCGGAGCAGCGAGCGGCCGCGCTGCGGCCGCCGGCATCCCGGAGGCCGCGACCACTACCTCGGCCGCCATGCAGGCGCCGCTCGTTCCATCGAGCGGGCCGCATTACCAACCGGTGGTGACGCTCAATGGCTGGACCCTGCCATGGCGCCAGAACGGCGACTGGAAGGAATTCCATCTCGTTGCCGAGCCGGTCCTACGCGAGATCGCGCCCGGCATGATGGCGCATCTATGGGGCTACAACGGCCAGTCGCCGGGGCCGACCATTGAATGCGTGGAGGGCGACAAGGTCCGCATCTTCGTCACCAATCGATTACCGGAGCACACCACGGTGCATTGGCACGGCATCGTGGTGCCCAACGGCATGGACGGCGTCGGCGGCCTCACCCAGCCGCACATCGCGCCCGGCAAAACCTTTGTCTACGAGTTCATTCTCAAGTCGAGCGGCACCTTCATGTACCACCCCCATGCCGACGAGATGGTGCAAATGGCGATGGGGATGATGGGATCGTTCATCGTTCATCCGCGCGATCCCGGCTTCGCGCCGGTCGACCGCGACTTTGTCTTCATCATCGCGAGCTACGACATCGATCCCGGCAGCTACGTGCCGAGGGTCACCACCATGACGGAGTTCAACCTGTGGACCTGGAACACCCGCGCGTTTCCCGGCATTGATCCGCTGGTGGTGCGGCGCGGCGACCGGGTTCGGGTGCGGATCGGCAATCTGTCCATGACCAATCACCCGATCCACAAACACGGCGACGTCTTCACGGTGACGTGCACCGACGGCGGATGGGTGCCTGAGAGCGCGCGGCGGCCGGAGGTCACCACCGACGTGCCGGTAGGCGCGGTGCGGGCCTTCGAATTCGACGCCAGCGAACCCGGCGACTGGTCGATCCATTGCCACAAGGCACACCACACGATGAACGCCATGGGGCACGGCCTCAACACCTTCATCGGCGTGCCGAAGCGCAACCTGGCGCGGGCCAAGAAGCTCGTTCCGGACTTCATGCCCATGGGCTCGGCCGGCATGGCCGAAATGGGCGCGATGCAGATGCCGATGCCGGACAACACGCTGCCAATGATGACGGGCTTCGGTCAGTTTGGCCCGTTGGAGATGGGTGGCATGTTCTCGGTGGTGAAGGTGCGTGATGGCCTCGCGGCTGGCGATTACCGGGACCCTGGGCCCTATCGGCATCCCGAAGGCACCGTCGCGTATGAATATGCCGGCGACGCCGGCGCGGCGCCGCGCCAAGCGGAAATTCCCGCTGTGGAAAAAGCCTCGAACCGCGCGCCGGCCATGGAATTCCAGGTGGTCAAGCCCGGCACGCGCAACGCACCCCGATCGTCTCACTGAACAGGAGGACGTCCCATGAGAAAGTTCCGGATTTTTATTTTCGCGCTCGGATTTGCCGCGGCCATGCAGGCCGCGGCCGCGCAATCGGCCTTGATTGACGGCCAGGTCACGAAGGTCGACCAATCCGGCGGCAAGGTCACGATCAAGCACGGGCCGATCAAGAAGCTCGGCATGGATGAGGGCATGACCATGGTGTTTCGCGCTCAGGACCCGGCGATGCTGCGCGCCGTCAAGGCCGGAGACCGGGTGAAGTTCGATCCCGATCAGGTGAACGGTGAGTTCATCGTCACCAGGATCGAAAAGGCGAAATGAGGAAGGCAGCGAGGAAGGAAGTAATGCCTGCGTGCCGGCGCCGCAGCGGTCGGCAACGTCCCGCAAAGGTTCGCCGCAAGGTGCTTCGCTCCGCCGCTGGCCGCGCTATAATGCCCTCCGACAAGGGCGGCCCCACTGCTATCCCTACGCCCGTCAGGGAGGCTTGATGTTAACATTGTTTTATACGCCCGGCGCCTGTTCGATGGCGGCCCATATCGTGCTCGAGGAGAGCGGCGAGCCCTACACGCCGCGGCCGGTCGACCTTGCCAATGGCGAGCAGCGCACCGATGCGTATCTCAAGATCAATCCGCAGGGTCGCGTGCCGGTGCTCGGGCTCGATGACGGCACGGCGCTCGCCGAGAACACCGCGATCCTGCCTTATCTCGGCAAGCGCTTTGGGCTGTGGCCGACCGATCCGGTCGCGGAGGCGAAGGCGCTCTCCCGGATCGGCTTCTTCGCCGCGAGCGTCCATCCGGCCCACGCCCATCTCGGCCGGCCCGAGCGTTACGCGGCGGACAGCGCCGCCTTTCCGACCATCCAGGAAACCGGCCGCAAGACCTTCCACAATTATCTCAAGCAGATCGACGGCATGCTGGCGGGGCGCGAATGGTTGTCCGACCGCTATTCGGTGCTCGATCCCTACGGCCTCGTGTTCTATTCTTGGGGCCTGCGGCGCGAACTGCCGATGGCGGAGCTTGCGAACTACACCGCATTCAAGGATCGGATGCTCAAGCGTCCCGCGGTCGGGCGTGTCGTGGAGAGCGAGAAGATCGTGCTGTGAACTGAAGCGCTCGTCCGCGTTGATCGCGCGAGCCGAACGGTGCGGCGACAGGTCGGGAGGATAAGGATGGGTTACAGGAATTCGGCTTCCGCAGCCGTTGTCGCGTCGGCGCTCGCCGCGGTTTGCGGCGGCGCGCAGGCGTTCGACGACTCGAAATATCCCGCCATCGAGGGGATCTGGCTCCGCGTGGTGGTGCCGGGCCAGCCGGCGTTCGACCCGAGCAAGCCGCGCGGGCGCGGCCAAGAGGCGCCGTTGACGGCTGAGTACCAGGCCAATTTCGAGGCGAACCTCAAGGACCTTGCGCTCGGCGGCGAGGGCAACTGGCCGGGCTATAACTGCCTGCCGCCCGGCATGCCGGCGATGATGAACGCCTATGAGCCGATGGACATCATCGTGCGGCCGGACATCACCTACATCCTGATCGATCACATCCACGATTCGCATCGGCGCATCTTCACCGACGGCCGCGCCTGGCCGGAGGCCGTCGAGCCGACCTTCACGGGCTACTCCGTCGGCCGCTGGGTCGATGAAAACGGCGATGGCCGCTACGACGCTCTCGAAGTCGAGACGCGCTACATGAAGGGCCCGCGCGCCTATGACGCGAGCGGCCTGCCGCTGCACGCCGACAATGAGACGGTGGTGAAAGAGAAGCTCTATCTCGATCCGGCCGATCCAAACATCATGCACGATCGCATCACCGTGATGGACCATGCCCTGACCCGACCATGGACGGTGCTGAAGAACTATTATCGCGACCAGAGCAAATACCCGGTCGTCGGCGAATATATCTGCGCGGAAGACAACTCTCATGTCCACATCGGCAAGGAGAACTACTTCCTCAGCGCCGACGGCAACCTGATGCCTGCCAAAAAGAACCAGGCGCCGCCCGATCTGCGCTACTTCAACATCCCGAAGAAATAGTCCGTCACCGATTGGGGCGACCGCAGCGTTGCGTTCGCGTCTTCGCGGCTGCGACAACCGGACACCGACAGGGAGGCCGCCATGCGGACAGCGCTGTGGAGTTTCGTCGTTGCGTCGGGGCTTGCCGTCGTGTCGCTCGCGCTGGCGCCGTCGGCGCGGGCCGAGACGTGGCCGGATCGGCCGATCAAGATGGTATTGCCGCTCGCCTCCGGCAGCGCGGTCGACGTGGCAGCGCGGATCGTCGCCGAAAAGATGGGCGAAATCCTCGGCCAGCGCTTTGTGGTCGAAAACGAGCCTGGCGCCGCGGGTCTGATCGGTACCCGAGCAGGCGCGCGGGCAACGCCGGACGGCTACACCGTGCTCGCCGTCAATGACAGTGTCATCACCATGCTGCCGAACATGCGAACCGACGCCGGCTACGACGTGTTCAAGGACTTCGTCCCGGTTACGCATCTGGTCGGCATCCAGTGGGTCCTGGTGGCGAGCCCGTCGTTCGCACCCAAAACCGTCGCCGACCTCATTGAGCTGGCGCTACAGAAGCCCCGCATGATCGATTATGGCTCCGGCGGCTACGGCAGCCCGCAACATATCGCCATGGAGATGTTCGAGCGCGCCACCGGCGTGCAGATGACCCATGTACCCTACCGGGGTCCGACGCCGGCGATCAACGACCTCATTGCCGGGCACGTGTCGCTGATGTTCACGGCGCTCTCCACCGTCTCGGGGGTCATCCCGGATGGCCGCCTGCGGGTGCTGGCGGCGGCGCCGGCGAAACGTCTGCCGCAGCTTCCCGCTGTGCCGACGGTCGCGGAAGCCGGCGTGCCGGGCTTCCACTTCGCGACCTGGTGCGCATTGCTGCTGCCGGGTAAAACGCCGCCCGAAATCGCCGCCAAACTCAACGCCGCCGCCGTCGCGGCCGTGAACGACAAGGTGATCCATGACCGGCTGGTCGATCTCGGCTTTGACGTGGTCGGCAGCTCGCCGGAACAATTGACGGCCTTCATGCGGGAGGAATTCACCCGCACCGGGGAACTTATCCGCGCCGCCAATATTCACGTTGAGTGAGCGCCGGACGCCGCATCCTGGCACTTCGCCGGAAGGTGCTATAGCGTTCGCGGGTCTTGCTGAAACTCGCGACCGTGCCCGGATGTCCCCGCCATGAAGACGATTCTGATTCCGGCCGAAGATCACGACTCCATGCCGTCGGTGCTCGAAACCGCACGGCTGATCGCGCGCCGTTTCGACAGCTACATGGAAGGCTTCGCGGTTTATCCGGCGGGCGGCGAATTCGTGGCGGTCGATCCGCTGAGCAGCCTGACCATGCCGCATTCCCAAGACGGTGCAGCCGAGATCGAGCGCTACGCGCGCAACCTGTTCGAAGCCTTCATGGCGGCCAATGACGTGCCCTGCGCCTCGCCGCGGCCGGTCGCGGCGGCACAGCCCGTCACCTATTCCTACGGCTGGCTGCGGCCCGCCACCGAAGCCGATGCTTTCATCGGCAGCTATGGCCGGGTGTTCGACCTGATCGTGCTTGGCCGACCCGGCCGGACGCCGCAAAATCCCCGCATGGCGCCGCTCGAAACCGCGCTGTTCGAAAGTGGCCACCCGGTTCTGATCGCGCCGCCGTCGCTCCCGCAGGCAATCGGCCGCAACGTGCTGGTGGCGTGGAACGGCAGCACCGAGCAGGCCCGTACCACGGCCTTCGCCATGCCGTTGCTGCGCGGGGCGGAACAAGTGACGGTGTTGACCGTCGAAGGCGGCACGACGCCGGGACCATCCGGGGACGATGTCGCGTTGCATCTGCGCATGAACGGCGTTCCTGCTACCGCCGTTACGATCGCGCCGGGCCAGCGCACCACCGGCGAGACCTTGTTGGACCACGCCAAATCGCTCGGCTGCGATCTCCTGGTGAAGGGCGCCTACACGCAAAGCCGATTGCGCCAGATGATGTTCGGCGGCACGACCCGTCATATCCTGGCGAACGCGACCTTGCCCGTGCTGATGGCGCATTGACGTGTCCGCCGCGCCCGACAGATCCCGTCGCAACAAGTGCCGCCAATGAGCGGCGACCAAGGCCAACCCGCTGCCCCGCAAGGGTCGCAGGCCTCGCAGCCAACGCCGTCGCCGACTCCGACACGGCCGACGCTGTCGACCTTTTTCGCCATCTTCCCGTCGATCATGCTGCCGATGTTCCTCGCCGTGGTGGATCAGACCATAGTGGCGACCGCGCTGCCGGCGATCGCCGCCGCGACCGGCAATGTGGAGCGGGCGTCGTGGATCGTGGTGTCCTACCTGGTCGCATCCACCATCGCGGCGCCGATCTACGGCAAGCTCGGCGACGCCTTCGGCCGCCGCCGCCTGATGTTTGTTGCGCTCGGCGTATTCATCGGGGCGTCGCTGTTATGCGCGGCTTCGCCCACGATCGAACTGCTGGCGCTCGCCCGCGTGCTGCAAGGCCTCGGCGGCGGCGGCCTGATGACGTTGTCCCAGGCGCTGGTCGGTGAAGCCATTCCGCCGCGCGAGCGGGCACGGTACCAGGGCTACCTCGCCGCGGTCGCGGTATCCGCCAATACGTTCGGCCCGGTGGCGGGCGGCTATCTCACCCAGCATTTCGGCTGGAAGTCGGTGTTCCTCATCAATGTGCCGATCGGGCTTCTTGCCGTCCTGCTCACCCGCAACCTGGAGCACCGCGCGCCGGCGCAATCGAACTGGCGGGCCGATCCGGCCGGCCTGCTGTTCTTCGCGGTTTTCGTCACCGCAACGCTGCTTGCGCTGGAACAGATTCAGCAGGTCGAAATCGCCATCCTGCCGATCGCGGGCGGCTTGCTCGCGACCGGCATCGTCTCGCTCGGACTGCTGGTCCGCCAGGAGAACCGTGCGGCGTCGCCGCTGATCCCGCTTTCGCTGCTGCGCCGGCCGACGATCTGGCGCAGCGATGCGCTCGCGGCCTGTCACGGCGCCGCCCTGGTATCGCTCATTACGTTCCTGCCGATCTATCTGGAAGTGGTGCGTGGCAACTCACCGGCCCAGACCGGCCTGTTGCTGGTGCCGCTCACGATCGGGATCGGGACCGGCTCGCTGTTGACCGGCCGGCTCGTGAGCAAGACCGGCCTGACGACGGTATTTCCGGTGGTCGGCCTTGCCTTGGTGACGGCCAATCTGGTGGTGCTGGCGGTGTGGGCGCAGGTGCTCAGCACCACCGCGCTTGGCTGGCTCCTGCTGTGGAACGGCCTGTGCATGGGAACCGTGATGGGCGTCGTGCAGGTGACGGTGCAGACCGCGTCGGGGCCGATGCGGCTTGGCGAGGCCGCCGCCTCCGTCCAGTTCTCCCGTTCGATCGGCGCGGCGTTCGGTACCGCCGTGGTCTCGGCGGTGCTGTTTTCCGTGTTGTCAGTGAAGAACCCCGAAGCCGCGCGCGTGTTCGCCAGCCTGGCGGAGCACGGCGGCCACATCGCGGCGACCGTTCCCGAGGTTCCGCAGACCGCCGTCCAGGCCACCATCGCGGAAGCCTTCAGGGCCGCGTTCCTGTCGGTCGCGGCCTTTACCACGGCGGGGTTCTTCCTCGCGCTGGCGATCCCGCTCCGCCGCATCT
The DNA here is from genome assembly GCA_963747835.1 of uncultured Alphaproteobacteria bacterium. Lineage (GTDB taxonomy): Bacteria > Pseudomonadota > Alphaproteobacteria > Rhizobiales > Xanthobacteraceae > JAJPKK01. The sequence goes on along the minus strand of CAVVGO010000006.1, from coordinate 1,754,825 downwards.
AGGCGGTCGCGCCTCACCGCACGATGACGTGCGCGGCGCTCAGCCGCCGATCGCACCTTGCACGCCGACGTAGAGCGAATAGAGCGAGTGGCTGGCCGACATGAACAGGCGGTTGCGCTTGACGCCGCCGAAGCAGAGGTTGGCGCTGCGCTCGGGAAGCGAGACCGAGCCGATCCGTTTGCCTTCCGGGTTGAACACCAAGACGCCGTCGATCCCCTCGCCGGTCCCCCAACCGCACCACAAATTGCCGTCGATATCGCAGCGGAAGCCGTCCGGCGTCTCGGCTGGCTCGCAGGTGACGAACGCCTTTGGCTTGGCGAGCCGGGTGCCGTCGCCGACCACGTCGTAGACCCGGATCAGGCGCTGGACTATTGCTGGCATCGACGATGTACATCTTCTTCTCGTCCGGCGAGAAGCACAGCCCGTTGGGCCGGATGTCGCCGACCGCCACGGTGGCGCGTCCGCTCTGCGGATCGAGACGATACACGTTGGTGGGCAATTCAGGCTGGGCTACGTGACCCTCGTAATTTCCCAGAACGCCGAAGGGCGGATCGGAAAACCAGATCGAGCCGTCGGATTTGACCACGACATCGTTGGGCGAATTGAGCGGCTTGCCATCGAACTTGTCCATCAGCACCGTGATGGTGCCATCATATTCGGTGCGCGTCACGCGCCGCGCGTCATGTTCGCAAGTCACGAGGCGGCCCTGGCGGTCGCGGGTATTGCCGTTGGCGTAGTTCGACGGCTTGCGGAATACGCTGGTGCGGCCGCTCTCCTCGTCCCATCGCAGGATGCGGTTGTTGGGAATGTCGCTCCACAACACGCAACGGGCGTCGCCGAACCAAACCGGCCCCTCGCTCCACCGCGCGCCGGTGAACAGTCGTTCGACACTGGCATTGAAGACGCGATATTTCGCAAAACTCGGATCGAGAATTTTGACCGCCGGATCCGGATAGCGCTCGGTCGGCTCCCAGCCGCCCAACGTGACTTTCGGCGTCAGAGCGACCGCAGCGGCGGCGGCCCCGGCGCCGAGAACATCGCGTCGTGAAATCTGCATGGCTTTTCCCCCTCGTGTGGTGCGACCTTGATCGGCCGCGTTGTCGGCATGTTACACCAACCCACGCACGTCACGATACGGCCGGTCCTGCGGTGGCTTTGTTTTGCAAAGGTCATCGCCAGACCTCGAAGGCCGTCGCGGTGGGTTTGTTCTCGTCAGAGTTAGAGCATGTTCCGATGTGATCGAAATCACCTTTCCGTCGTCATGCCCGCGCTTGTCACGGGCATCCACGCCTTTCTTGCAGCCGTTCAGCAAGGGAGGCATGGAAGGCCGGGACGAACCCGGCCATGACTTAGAAAAATAATTCAACGTGACCGGATTCCGCTTTGGCGGTCCGGGCCTCGATGTATCGGCGCGCTCCAATTCGAACTCCATCGCGTTTCAGGCAACGGTTCTTTCACTTCTGTGCTTTCCATTTCGCGGCGAAGGAGTTCCACAAGTCATAGTTCTTCTGGTTGGGAACAGGACCTGTCGTGATTGTCTTATCTATGTAGAGGACCGAGTTCGTAGTTCGGATCGAATGCGGGCCACTGCGGCAGTCCCGGTCCGTTCGGATCGCCGGTTTTGGCGAAATTTATCCAATACTGCGAGACCTTGCGCGCGAGTTCGCGGTCCGCGTCGGTCCAGGTCCATTTGCGCGGAATGATAATTGCCGAACACGTAAGCGAGTTCCGCGCCGTGGTAGGCGCCGAGGTTCTTGCCGAGGTTTTCGACGATAGACCTCGTTCGCCGGCGCCGGCGGATGATAGCGCGAAGTAGTAATAAAAGACCTTCGACTGTCCCGTGCGGGCCTGCGCCTCTGCCCACTGCATGCTCGGCCAATAGAGGCGCATGTCGCGCAACAGCCGCCGCGCTCGCGCGGGCGGCTTGGTCGTCATCGTTTGCTCAGTAGGCTTTCAGGAACTCATCCGCGAGCGGCCCGAAGGTCTTGTGCGCATCCTCGCGGAACGCCGCGAGCGTCTTCATGGTCGGGAAGTTCGAACCTTCGTCGGAGTTCGAGCCAATAAGAGAGGGCACGTCGATGTACTTACGGTTTGCAAATATCTCGTCCGTCGTCGCCGGCAGCACGTAACCGTCCTTGATCGGGATCGACAACTCGAAGCGGTAGGCGGACGGGATCGCGAGAATTTGCTCGGGTGTTTTCTGCCGCAGTTCGGCAAGGCTCTTTGCGTTGAGAGCTGCCATGAGCCTCGATCCTTCAGCTTCCGCATCGCGAAGGTCCAGCTGATACGAGATGAAGAGGCTGCGCAGCGCCAACGATCGCCCAACGGGCGGTGCAAACGCGCCGCCGCTTTCGCCGATCACCCGATGGAACAGTCCTTTCGCCAGCGGCGTCGCCATGAGAAAATTCGTGGCTGCGGCCCCTGCGGACTGGCCGAAGATCGTGACATTGTCGGGATCGCCGCCGAACGCCGCGATGTTCTCCTTCACCCATTGCAAGCGCCGCGATCTGATCGAGCAGCCCGTAGTTGCCGGACGCGTGATGCTCGGATTCCTTCGTAGAGTTCCGGCAGCGCAAGGAAACCGAATTTCCAGACCCGGTAGTTGAATGAGACCAGCACGACGCCCTTTTTGGCGAGATGCGGCGCCGTCATAGATTTCCGCCTGCCGCCGACCCGCCGACGAATCCGCCGCCGTGAATCCACACCATCACCGGCCGCTTTTCGCCGGGCGCCGCGGCAGTCCATAAGTTGAGATAGAGGCAGTCCTCGCTTTGCGGCTCGATGGGGGTGAAAAAATATTCGCGTAAAGATCGAATTGCCGCCGAGCGGCGCGCGCTGCACGCACACGTAGCGGTATTTGTCCGCAACGAGCGTTCCGCTCCATGGTGTCGCCGGCTGCGGCGCGCGCCATCGCAAGTCGCCGACCGGCGGCTTCGCGAAAGGAATCCCCTTATAGGCCTGTACGCCGCCGCCGCGCGCGACGACTCCGGAGACGAGGCCGCCGGAGGTTCGGATGGGATCTGCTTTAGCGGATCGTCGCGGCCATCAGGCGATCATCAAACAGAACAATACGCGCGCCGTGTCATGATGTCCTCCCTGTGTTGCCGAAGCGGGAAACGCATTCGCCGGATTCCCGGAATGGCTTACGATCCGGCGTGATTATTCGCGATTTTTGGGCCGCGCCGCAAGACGTCATCACAATGCCGCGGCCGGCGGACTGATCCGTCCTTTATGGGCCGTGATGGACCCGCTCCTGCACAACCAGATTTGAGCCTCGGCGGTGACATTGCTTTGCAGCATTGCAAAGATCATCGCCCGATTTCGAAGGCCGTCGCGGTGGGTTTGTTTCGCCAAAATCATGGGCGCGGTGGTTTGCGTTGATCGAATGATCCAAAGGAGGTGCCGACCTGGCTTCGATGATCCGCAGCCGGTCATTGAATTCATTACGTTTTTCATCCGGAGTTCGTTTCGGCAAATTGGCCCTCCCAATCCTGAGCCTCGCTGGTGGGTTTGTTCCGCCGAAACGGCTGATCGAATTCCAAAGCCCTCAACGCCTCCGTTGATATCCAGCGGCGGCGAACCAATGTTATAGGACTATTCCTATCGTGTCAATGTGTTGCTCGCGTTGTCTCGTCTCGAGCTGGATCGTGGACAAAAGAGCCCTCCTCTCCACCGTTCCCCGCGTCTTTCCACTTGTCCGGCAAGTGGTGTAGCTTTCGGCGTTCGCTTGAAGTTCGTTTCAATAACCAGACCGGCCGCGGCCGGCATTTATATCGGGAGGTTGCGATGAAACGTCACGGCACCTTCGCGCTTGCCGTCATGGCCGCCATCGGCTGCGCGTCGGCCGACGCGCAGCCTGCCGCGACGACGATCGATGCGCACCTTGCGGCCGCCAAGAAGGCGGCCGGCTTCGATTTCCCCGGGTTGCTGGCCGCACTTTGCATCGCTCCGCGGACCGCCCCGGCACCGGACCGGACGCCGGGGCCGCCGCCGGCCAATCGGAGAAGCTGGTACACCGAGCCGGCAAAGGTCTTCGACGACGTGTATTTCGTCGGCACCAAGGATCGCTCGTCCTGGGCGCTGACCACCAGCAACGGAATCATCCTGATCGACACGACCTTTGCGTATGAATCCGAGGAGGTGATCGTCGGCGGGCTGAAAAAGCTCGGCCTTGATCCCGCCACCGTGAAATATGTCATCATTTCCCACGGCCATCCCGGCGAGGTCGGCGGCGCCAAGCTGATGCAGGACCGTTTCGGTTCCCGCATTGTCATGGGTGAAGGCGATTGGGAGATGGTCGAGAAATCCGTCAATCTGTTTCCAAACGGCAAGCCCAAGCGCGACATCGTCGCCATGGACGGCCAGAAGATCGTGCTTGGCGACAGGTCGGTGACGCTGGTGCTGATGCCCGGCCATACCCCCGGGACGGTCTCCATGATCTTCCAGGTGAAAGACCACGGCACGCCGCTGACGGTCGCTTTTTCCGGCGGCACCGAGTTCAATTTCGTGAACGATGTGCAGCACTTCGACACCTACATCAATTCCGCGCGCAAATTCGCCGCTGCCGCCGCTGCCGCCGGCGCCACCGTCCTGATGACGAACCAATCGGAATTCGACAACGCGGCGTCGAAGATCAGGATGCTGGCCGATCGGCGTCCGGGCGAGGCGCATCCGTTGGAGGTCGGTGGCGACGCGGTGCAGCGCTATTTCAAGGTGTTCGACGAATGCGCCCAGGTGGCACGGCTCAAGCTGCTGTAGCGCACACTTTGATTGAGTGAAATCAGATGGGCAAAGCGAAGCGTGCCCACGCCTTACTGCCGAGCCGCGTGGGCACGCGGAGCCTGTCATCGGGCCGGCCGACGGCCGGACCCGTTGGCCTTGCCCGCCCTACGGCCGATTCCACCCAATCAATACCCGGCTCTAGGCGTTCGCTCCGCCGATCCGCGGTCGCGCGGTCAGTGCCATGCCGATCATCGCGGCGCCGCCGAATACCAGATTGACGCAGACGATGACGCCCATGGCCCAGGCGGATGTTGCCGGCAACCCGATGAGGATGACGGCGGCCAATGATAGATCGACGATTCCACTCGCGAGCATCCAGCCCCATCGCCCCGATAGCTCGCGCCAATGCTCCAACGCAAACATGATCGTCACGATGCCTTCCACGATCAGGAAGGCCATGAGCACAAGAAACAGCGTCACTATCCCGAGTTCCGGCTGGGCGAACAGCATTCCGCCGACCGCCATGGTGAAAGCGGCGGACAGCAACGACCACCAGAATCCCGGCGCGCCCCGCATCACGAACGTGGTGACCAATCCGGCAAACCCGCCGACCAGAAACAGCCACCCAAAGAGCGTGACACCGAACCATGGTGGCATGAACACTGCGAGCACCCCCAGCAGGACCAGGATGATTCCCTCGACCAGATAAAGTTTCCAATGATCACGTATCGACCCGGCGCTGTCGGGCCTCGTATCCAACTGCTGGTTCGTCATGATCGCCTTGGTGCCCGGCGGCCAGCCGACTGCGGCGGCCGCGATGTGTCGTCCTACTCAGAAAAGAAGATTACCAGTTTTGCAGATTTCGAACCGATTCTGGAAGATGAGCCTGCTTGCAACGGTCCTCGCGGCTGTCTACCGGTAGGCAATGGCAAACGGCCGATAACAGGAGGATGCCCCATGCGCCCGCAATATCTAGCGTTGACGTTTCTCGCAGCCGCTACGGCTTCGAGCGCTTTCGCCCAGCAGGCCGCCCCGCCCGCCAAGACCTTCATGAACAACAAGGAGATCATGGGCCTGATCGACAAGGCAAAGGCCGACCGCAAGGGTGAGGCTCCGCTCGTGGCCGAGCCGATCCTGTCGCTCGCACCCTATCGGGCCCAGCTCGAGTACCGTCCCGGCATTTCGCCGGCGGCCGTCCATGAAAAGGATGCGGAGCTGATGGTGGTGCTCGAAGGCACCGGCAACATCGTCACGGGTGGCAAGCTCGTCGATGAGAAGCGCAACAATGCGAACAATCTTGGCGGCTCATCAATCGCGGACGGCAACTCCCAGGCGGTCGTCAAGGGCGACATGCTCATTGTTCCGGCCAACACGCCGCACCAGGTCATCCCGACCGGTGGCGCGCCGATCGTCCTGATGACCATGCACGTCCCGCATCCGCCGACGAATTGGCCGCCGGCCAATTAGGCCGCTCGGAAAATCGTCGCCAGATGCGGAGGCACCGTTGCTGTTCGCCCTCGCGCTTGCAGCGCTATGCGCGGTCTGGAGTGTTTGCAGGTCGGGACTTCGACCACCGATGCAACAGCGCCGATAGATTTTCCTGGGTGATGCCCGACCCTTCGGGTTGCGCCTTCCAAATCGCATCGGCCAACTCGATCATTTCTCCGTAGGTGAGAGACAGCACCAAGGCGGCGATTTCATCAAGACGGTTGCGATCGAGCTGCTCCTGAAGCTTACGCAGGTTGACCGGTGAGGTCGCAACGTCCTCATGTTCGTCTACCGCGCGTCGCGGGGCGGCTGTTCCATCGTCGGCAGCCCCGGGCTCGGGAGCACCGGCGCGATCGGTCTTCAGCCGATAGTCGTCCACGACCGGACGCCAGTTCAATCCCTGTGCGCCCGGCGGTTTTTTCGGAACTGCGGGTTCCGCCATCTGATCCTCCGATTCGTCCCAGCTACGCACATGACCAATTATTGGGTATTTTTTCACAAGGCTCCGCCGATGTCACGGGCTGAGACGGGCGGCGGCCACAGACCCGCCTAATCCGCCGATATGCCGGTGGCGCGGATCAATTGGGCCCAGGTGTCGATCTGGCGCTTGAGAAATCCACCCGCATCGGCGAAGGCACCGACATAGGGCTCGTATCCAAGCGCGCGCAGACGGGCGTCGACATTGGGGCGGGCGACGATGCGGTTCACGGCCGCGTTCAACTTGGCGAGGATGTCCGGCGGCGTCTTGGACGGCGCCAAAATTCCGATCCAGCCATTGATGCCGAGGCCGGGCAGCCCAAGTTCGTCAAGCGTCGGCGTGCCGGGCAGCGAGGCGGCGCGCCGCGGGCCGGAAACGGCGAGCGCCCGCACGGCGCCCTGCTCAATCTGCGCATGCACTTCCGCGACCGGGGCCGCGATGATGTCCACATGCCGGCCGAGCAGCGCATTGAGCGCCGGCGCCCCGCTCTGGAACGGTACGCCGACGGCCTTTCCCTTCGTCAGCACGGTGAAGACATATTCGGCGCCGATGCGCGCCGACGAACCGCCGTAGCCGAAATTGAACGGCACGGTTTTGCCGGTCTCGAGGAATTCCGGCAGGCTGCGGGCCGGATTGGCGGCGTTGACAGCGAGCGCCATGCTGTCGATCGCCACGAACGCCACCGGCCGCAAATCTTCGGTGGCGTAGCCGGGATTGCGGTAGAACGTCTGGTTGATGGCATAGCTGTTGCCGGTGAACAGCAGCGTATAGCCGTCGGGCGCCGCCGCCGCGACCGCCTTGGCGGCGATGTTGGAGGCCGCGCCGGCCCGGTTCTCGATCACCACCGCGAAGCCGGCCTGCTCGTTGAGTTCCTGCGCCACCACGCGGGCAAACGTGTCGATGCCGCCGCCGGGCGCGAAGCCGACGATGAACGTGATGGTGCGGGTCGGATAGTTCGCCGGCTGCGTCGCCGCGGGCTCCGCCGCGATGGCCGGCGCCAGGAGCGCGATAACGGCCGCGAGACCGGCGGGGCGAAGTCGCCGCATGCAGTCCTCCCGGTTGGCCGGTTTCCGGCCGACAAATCTATCCTTCAACGCTTTGTGGCCGGTTCAACCGGCCGCCAACGCGTCCTTGAACGCCTTGCGCACATGGGGCCCATGCAGGCGCGTGTAGTCGCGCTCCTGCGGCCCGCTCGACTCGATCTTGAGATCGGCAAACACCGGCCCCAGCTCTGCCAGCAGCGCGCCGATCTGCTGCTCGAATATCTTGAGGTCGGCGAACTGGTGGACGCTGCGGTAGCCCGCCGACCGCGCGAAGCCGGCGAAATCGATGCGGCCACGCCCCGGGATCGGATGGCCGCCATTCGCCTCATAGGTGCCGTTCTCGCACACGAAGTGGAACAGGTTGGGCGGTGCCGCGGCGCCGATCGACACCAAGCTGCCGAGATTCATAAGAAGGCTGCCGTCACCGTCAAGCACGATGATGCGCCGGTCCGGGCGGCCGAGCGCGAGCCCGAGCGCGTGGGAGGAGGCAAGTCCCATGGCGCCGTGGGAGAGATAGTTGAGCGGATGCGGCCTGATATCGATCCAGTCGAACGCGGTGGAATAGACCGGCAGCACGATGTCGACATCGGCCACGTGGCGCGCCAGCGCCTTGAGGCAATCGTCGCGTTTCATCATGACGGTCTCCGTCCGATCAGCAGCACCACCGGACGGCTCTGCGCATAGGCGGCATCGATCGCGGGCCTGATCTTCGCCACGTCGGCTTCCTCTTCGATCTCGTGATACGCGATGCCCATGGCATCGAGGATCGGTTCGACGATGCGCACGCCGTAGCGCTTGGACTGCCTGGGCGGCACGCCGGGCTCCTTCTCCAACAGGCCGACCATCATGCAGATCGGCAGCCCATACTCCACCGCGACGCCGCGCACCGCATTGATGGAATCGAGGAGCCCGGTCTGCTGGATCAACAGCAACGCGCGCTTGTCTGTATAGGCCAAGCCGGCGCAGACGCCGACGCCCTCGTCCTCCTTGCAGATGCGGATGAGGCGCGGTGACGGGCTCTGCGACAGCGGCCGCAGCAGGCCCTCGCTGGTGGTGATGTCGGGAACAGAAACGACGAACTCGACCTGGCTCGCCTCGATCTCCCGGATGATGCTGCCGCCGTGAAGGTAGGCCTTGGATTTGCGGCTTTCCGTACTCGCTCCTTGCTGCATTGACGCTTCCTCGCGGGATTTTCGGCGGTCCGATATTTCGACCGTGGATCGGACGATCCGTTGGCCGAAACCATAGCATTTTGCGGTGCGGGGGACAGCGGCGCCTCAGCGGCGCAAAAAGGGGGCTCCGGCCACTAACGCGGCCGGAGCCCGATACGAAGCCACGCGCACGCGCACGGCTGGGGGGAGGGGAAGTGCGCGCGCGGCAACGACTTCTCTCCAAAAGGTGGCGATGACGTTTTGTTTCGCCAAGCGACCGGATGCCGCACCGCCGCTGGCCTTGTGCGATCCGTGAACCCCATCCCTACGGGTTGTCATGAAGCGGCGTTAGGAGAAGCGGCGTCAGGAGATTGGCGTCCGGATTATGCCGCGTATAGAGTTGCGACAACGGCGGTCGAACGAGGGTAGGCGGAGAACGATGTTTCCATTTCCCAAATGCGTGTTCCTGACCCGCGGCGTTGGCGTTCATCGCCATCAGCTCACCGCGTTCGAATATGCGCTGCGCGATGCCGACATCGAGCAGCAGAACCTCGTCTCGGTGTCCTCGATCCTGCCGCCGCGCTGCGAGCTGATCGCGCGCCCGTTGGGGGTCGCCACGCTGAGCCCCGGCGAGATCACGTTCTGCGTCATGGCGCGCTCCGAAACCAACGAGGCGGGCCGCCGGATCGCGGCCGGCATCGGGCTCGCCCGGCCCAAGGATCCTGGCCATTACGGCTACATCTCGGAGCATCACGCTTTCGGCATGACCGACGCCGAGATGGGCGATTATGTCGAGGACCTCGCCGCCACCATGCTGGCCTCGACGCTCGGGGTCGAATTCAATCTCGACGCCGCCTGGGACGAGCGCAAGCGGGTGTACGCCCTGAGCGACCTCATCGTCGACAGCTTGTCGATCACGGCATTCGCCGAAGGCGCGGCCAACCGCGAGTGGACCTGCGCGATCGCGGCCGCGGTGTTCCGATTTGTGCTGCCGGCCGGGGGCCAGGCGTGACCGGACCGCCGACCTACGCGGTGCCGCCGGGCTTTCTCGGCACCATCTCGGACGACCTTGGCTCGCCGCTATGTGTCGCCGGAATCCCTCACGATATCGGCACCACCAATCGCAGCGGTGCCCGGTTCGGCCCCGCCGCCATCCGGGCCGCCAGCCGGATGCTGGTGGATGGCGCTCATCCGGAGCATTGGGTCGACCCGGCGACGCTGCCGCTCGCCGACATCGGGGATTTTTCGACCGTGCTTGGCGATCTCGCCGCCAGCCTGGCGGCGATCGAGGAACAGGCGCGCCCGTTCGATCATCTGATCGCGCTGGGCGGCGATCACAGCATCACCTTGCCGCTGCTGCGCGCGCTTTCGACACGAGGACACAAACGGCCGGCCCTGGTGCATTTTGACGCCCATGTGGACACTTGGCCGGATAATTTCGGCCAGCCCCTGGCGCATGGCTCGGTGTTCTACCGCGCCATCGAAGAAGGCGTCGTCGACCCGCACCGCATGATCCAGGTCGGCATCCGTTCGCCGCTGCCGCGTGAGGTGTACGACTGGACGCTCGCGCGCGGCGTCACCATCGTCACCGCGCAGGAGGTCCACGAAATCGGCCCTGCGGCGGTCGCGGCGCGCATCCGGCAAGTCGTGGGCGATGCCCGTACTTATCTCAGCTTCGATATCGATGCGCTCGATCCGGCTTTCGCTCCGGGGACAGGCACTCCCGAGATCGGCGGCCTTGCAAGCTGGCAGGCCCAGGCGATCCTACGCCGCCTCAAGGGGCTGCGGTTCATCGGGCTGGACGTGGTCGAGGTCGCCCCGGCCTACGATGTTGCCGAGATCACCGCGCTCGCCGCCGCGACGATCGCGTGGGAATATCTCTGCCTCATCGGCAGCGCGCTGCAGCCGGCACCGAAGTAATCGTAAGCCGACGGGCGCGCCGTGCTACGGCGCGTCGCCCTTGGCGGCGGCGGCTTTCGCGGCCGGGGACCATCGGGCGATTTCACCGGCGATGAAGCGGGTCACCTCATCGGGCGTCATTGCCTTGAGCTCGATTTCATCGCGCGTGAGCCGCTGGCGCACGTCGGGCTGCTGCAGCACTTTCGTGGTTTCGCGGTTGAGCGAGGCCACGATGTCGGGCGGCATGTGCGCCGGTCCGGACAACGCGAACCAGGTAGTCGACACCATGTCGTCATAACCGAGGTCGCGGAATGTCGGGATGTCGGGAAAATTGGCGAGCCGCTGGTCGGACGACACCGCGAGCGCCCGCACGGAGCCGGCGCGTATCTGCTCGGCGGCGGACGAAAACGTCAGCGTTGCGATGCGCACGTGGCCGGCCACGAGGTCCATCATGGCGGGGCCGCCGCCCTTGTAGGGGATATGGTTCAGCCTGATGTGTTCCTTGCGGGCCAGCGCGTCACCGAACAGGAAGCCGTGGGTGCCGGCGCCGGACGATGTGTAATCGAGCACGCCCGGGCTCGCCTTGGCGAAAGCGAGGAAGTCCCCATACGCGTTCAGGCCGAGCGACGGGTGGATCAGGAGGCCGACCGGCGGCCCGCCCAAATACGCGATGTGGGTGAAGTCGCGCATTCCGTCATAGGGCGGATTGGGATTGAAGGCTGGCGCTATGACGTGCGACGCGATGCCGGAGACGATGAGTGTATAGCCGTCGGGCTCGGCCGTGGCGACTGCGGCCGAGCCGATCATGCCGCCGGCGCCGGGACGATCCTCGATGTAGAAGGTCTGCTGATAGGCGAGCGCGAAGTGGTCGGCGAGGATGCGGGCGAGTTCGTCCGACGTACCGCCCGGCGCGAACGGCGCCACGATCTTGACCGGCTTCGCCGGCCAGCCGTGTACGCGCAAGTCTTGTGCACGCAGCTCCTGCGCGCACAGCACAGCCGTGAGACCGGCTGCGAGACTCAGAACGAACGCAGCAAGTTTATTCCGCCGCCACATGCGCGAAGGTCTGGACGTCCGCGTTGATGAGCTGCTGGGGCGAGGCGGTCTGTTCCAGCATGCCCCAGCTCTTGAGCCAGTCGAAGGTGCGCTGCATTTCATCGGCCGGGATCGGGGCGGGATCGCACACCACGAGGCGGCCCTCGCGGAGGTCGTCGACCGTGAGGGTTCCGACCTCGGGGTCCGCCGCCTTATGGTAATCGATGAAATAATGCATATAGGCGCGCTTGTTGGCGTTGATCCGGCGCACCGCCTCGCGCACCGCGCGGTTGAACGCCGCGTAGGTCTCGGGATCGACCCGGTCGGACGCCACCTCGGTGCCGTGGAAGAACGCCGAGCAGATGGTGCGGCAGCCTTTCTTCTCGGCAAGCGTGATGTGCGGTTCGGTCAGCGTGACCGCATCGACCTCGCCCTTGAGAAGCGAAGCGAGTTGGAAGCGCGAACCGTTCGGCGCGCTGCACAGCCTGATCTGGTCGCGCGGCAGGAAGCCTTCCAGCATATGCAGCGCGATGTAGTGGGTGCCGAAGTAGAACGGCACCCCGATGGTGCGGTTGGCGAGTTGCTGTGGCGTATAGACGGGTGAGTCAGGCGCCACCACCATGGCGGCGTAGCTCACGATGGCGCGCCGCCCGACCTGCCGGCTGCCGGTGTTGGTTTCCTGAACCCGGCAGTAATTCCCCCATTCGCAGGCGTTGTACATGTCGGCCCTGCCGGTTTCGAGGAGGCTGCCGTGGCTCGTGAAGGGGTCGATGGCCTTCGGGCTCGTGATGTCGACTGCGGTCTTGCGCTCGCCGCCTTTCTCGCCGCGGTCGGCCCATTCGACCGTGAGCCCCTCCTTGGCGAACAGGCCTTCGTCATAAGCCACCAGTTCCGGCAGACCCTGGAACGGTGCCGTGGATTCCAAAACGAGTTTTTTCATCGATCACGCTCCGAGATTTCGAGATTCGATTTCTGCCTTAGGATATCAGGAATGCCCGGGCGATGAAACGTATATGCGCATTTTACATTGCCACCGGTCTGCGGCCGGCGGTTTGAGAACACCGGGAGTATCAGGGCGGCGTCACCGCGGCGGCGAGATCTTTCGCGCCTTGCAGCGTGATTTCCTTGTCCATGGTGGCGTTGGTCGCCGCGAACAGTTTGGCGACGACGTTGTTGCGAATCGCGACCGGATTGCGTGCATAGCTCGCGCGCAGGAAAAAATTCGACGTCGGCACCTGGCTCCGCATCGCCGCCGGCATCATGACCATGTCGAACCCATTGCCGTCACCGGTCAGGTTCATCATTTCGAGTTCGGCCGCCGTCAACACGCCGTGGAATCCCTTGCGTCGCGCGAACATCACGGAATCAACGAGCTTTTGGGTCTGCAGCAGCGGACCGACGTCGATATCAAGCACCAACGCATGAACACCAAGGCCGCGCTGCGTGTTTGCCAGCGCGTCGTGCTCGTTCCAGTCGTCCGGCACGGTCCGGCAGAACTCGATCATGCGCCGCAGCACCTCGATCTTGGCGTCAAGCGCCGCCTTGGCGCCGCCGCTCAATCGCGCCGCCTTGGCCTTGAGGGTCTTGACGAAATCATCGCCGCGCTCCGCCAAAAGCTCGACCGAATTGGTGTTCAGGAGCTGGTTGTACCCGAGCGCCGGCGAAATGGCGTGGGCGTGGAGGCTGTATTCCAAGCCGGCCTGGGTTTCGTAGGTGCCGTTGCCGCCCGTCTCGAAGCCGTAAATCCGGACGATCTGATCCCGGGTGAGCCCGGCAGCGGCCGCCACGGCGGCATAGGCGCGCTTGAACTCGATCTCGCTCTGAGGCCGCTGCGGCGCGAAGTTGAAGTGTTCCTGGGCCGATTTGAGGAAGTCGGCGATGACCGGAATGTATTTTTTCGCCGTCGGCTCCGTCGGCGGCTCCGCTGAAGGCGCCGACGGGTCGACCGGCCGCGGCGGGCCCGCATAGACCGGCGGCTGGGTCAGCACGTAGTCGTCGATCAGGATGTCCTGGTTGCTGCGGCGCTTGGCATTGCGCGTGCGCCGCATCTGGGCGACCGCGTTCCAATAGGCTTCGGCCTGATCGTCGAACCTTTGCCGGGCCTGCTTGTATTCCTCGAGCTTGCGCTCGTAGTCGGAGGCGGCTCGGCCCGACGGCTTGGCGCCGGGCTCCGCCGACGCCATCCAAGGCGCCACCCACGCCCCTCCCGGCGACATCAACAACGCAACCAGCAGAGCGCTTGCGTAACCGCGCATCGAGATCGCGTTTGCTCCTATTTCTTGGTCTGCGTGAAATAGCGCAGGTCGGGCGGTCGCTGGCCCTTGCGTACCGGCATCAGGTAGCCGTCGCCGCTCATGTAATAGTTCTCTTTGCCGATGATGACGTGGTTGTTGTTCTCGTTGCAGTTGTCCTCGTACCACATCACCTTGTGGATGCGGCTGTAATGCTTGTCCACGGTCCACGGCTTGGTGAAGGCGTGGTCGATGATGGTAATCTCGTTGTGCATGGTCTCGGGGCTGGCCCTGTCGAGATAAATCCGTTCCTTGACCACCGTCTCGTTATCGTCATGGAGCGCAATGCCGCTGAACTCCACGGTGCGCGGACCCTTGAAGTTGCGGGTTTCGACTTCGAGGGTGTCGAAGCGGCCGTCGCCGTCGGTATCGAGCCACTTGCCGATCGAATATCCCATGAAGCTCGGCTCTTCGTCGGTGGGAAACGTACGGCCGTCCGTATAGATGCGGCGCGGCATGAAGGCCTCGAAATTCACATAGGTGAGATTCGGCAGGATGACGAACTCGAGCGGAAAAATCGCCGCCATCACCCGCGGCATACCGTTGGTGAGGCACTTGTACCTTGTGTCGAGGCCCTGGCCGCCGGTCGCCTGGTCGGCGATGCTGGCTTCGAGCCGTGCCTGATACTCGGGTGTCAGCGGCGCCTGTTGGGCGAGACCCGCCGGCTTGGTCTGGTCCCACTGGGTCGCGAGCCCGCGCGGCCGCACCCACTGCCCCGACCAATCCGGGTATTTGGATTCGTCGAAGGCGGCCGCACCCCCGATCATGGCGGCCAGCGCCACGGTCACGGCGATTGCCCCGATCGAGCCTCGGAAAAACTGCATGATCTTCTCCTCGGATAAAAGACGCTCCGGATGTCGCCCCGCAGGGCGCCCCCGGAGCGCAATCGTGACGAACCCGCGGTCGGTCCGGCCACCCGCAATCGCGTTACCGCGTTGCCGGCGTCGACATGCCGGTGAAGGTCAACTTCTGCATGCCCATGCCGGTGGCCGCAATGTAGATGTTGCCCTTGGCGTCGGTGTTAATCAGGTGGCCGCCGCCGACCATGCCGGGGACCTTGATAGATCCGACGAGCTCCAGCGACTTGCGATCGACGATCGCGATCGATTCGCCATCGCCGACATAGAGGAATTGCTGGTCCGGGTCAGGCGAGAACGCCACCGACCGTGCGAACAACGTATCGCCCTTGATCAGCTGCTTGATGAACTTGCCGTCGTTGCTGAACAGCTGGACCCGGCGGTTCTCACGGTCCGCCACATAGATCAAGCCGTCATGGGCGACCCGTAGCGAGTGCACGATACTTAGCTGCGGCGCACCCGGCGGATCGAAGTTGGTCTTGCGCAGGATGTCGCAATGGTCGTCATCTTCCGGCTTGTTGCCGAACGCGCCCCACATCCGTTTGAATGCGCCGGTGTCGGCGTCGAACACGATCACGCGATGGTTGCCGTATCCGTCGGCCACGAACAGTTCGTTGGTCGGCTGATAGACCTGGACGTCCGCGGCGCGGTGCACGTTCTGGGTGTCGGCGTTGCCCTTGCTCTGGTTGCTGTGGCCGATCTGCATGACGAACTTGCCGTCCTGGGTGAACTTCAGAAGCTGGTCGTCGGCCACCGGCTTGAGATTCGCGAGCCCGTTGCCCGGGCAGTTGTTGCCGCCCAGCCAGACGAAGCCCTTGTAGTCGATGTAGATGCCGTGCTCGCGCTGCGGCCATTCGTAACCGGCGCCGTCACCACCCCACGCCTTGATGAAATTGCCGTTGACGTCGAACTCCATGACGGGCGGCGCAGCCTTCTTGAGGTCGTCACCCTTGAGGGTACGCGGACGGTGCAGGAGCCAGATATTGCCCTGGGCATCGACCGCCATGCTCGACGCATCGCCGACCTTCCATTGCGGCGGCACCTTCGGCCACCCTTTGTCCAGCTCGAATGTCGGCAGGCTCCGGCCGCTCTGCGCTGCCGCATCGGTCATGAACCACTTGCCCTGCACGGCCGCAACCGTCACCAGCGCGATGAGCGCGGCACGACCCAGATAACTGCGTTTCATTGCTCTCCCCTGTTTTTCGTTGTGATTGGTGTTGTCGTTCGCCGGCCGCACCCCCGTCAGCGCGCGTCCGCGTTGCGCTGACGCGTCGAGATGTAGAAATAGCCGACCCGGTTGTTGGGCGGCGAGCCGTACCAGATGTGACCGTCCTTATCGAGGAAGAAGTCGCGCATGCCGTTGTCCGCATACGGCATCGGGAACTCCACCACCTTGCCGGTTTCCGGATCGAGCCGGCCGATGACGTCGCGATGCTCGCCCGAATACCAGAGCTTATGGTCGGGCGCGATGCCGAGCGCGTAGGGCGCGGTGTGGCTATGCGGCAGCGGGAATTCCTTGAAGGTTTCCTTCTCGGGATCGAAGCGGCCGATCTTGCTGTCCTCATATTCGGCGAACCACACCATGCCGTCGGTATCGACCTGGATGCGCCGCGGCCGCTCGCGCGTCGGCGGGATGTACTTCGTCACCCTGAGGGTGACGGGATCGACCTTGCCGATCGAACCGGTTCGGGACATCTCGGTGAACCAGACGGTGCCCTTCTGGTCGAGCGCGATGCCATAGGCGGACGGCACTTCTTTGATGTGGGTGTAGATCCCGGTCTTGGGGTCGAACCGGGTCAGGCCGCCGGTCGACCAGATCGAGCCGTCCGGATGGATGCGGATGGTGTGCTTGCGCCAATCATCCTGGTATTCGGTGATCTTCTGGGTCGCCGGGTCCCAGTGCCCGAGTTTCTTCGATCCGGCTTCGGTGATCCATACCGAGCCGTCCGGTGCCGGCACGGCGGAATGGATGAGCGCCGGGCCGAGGTTCGGGGCGGGAAACTCCTTGATCTCGCCGGTCGACGGCTTGAGCCGCGCGATCTTGTTGGCCTGGCCGTATTCCGGAATCCAGAAATAGCCGTCCTGGTCGGGGTTGGCGGTCCACGGGAACCGGTTGGGGCCGGGCATCTCGAAATCCACGTAGACGATCTTGAGCGCCTCGTCGGGGAACTGGATCAAGGTGTCCTTGTAGCCCGGGACGTCAGTCGGCGACTTGGGCAGCGGCGAATTCTCGCCGAACATGGTGGTCAGATAAGAGATGACGTCTTCGGCCTGCTGGTCGGAAAATCCCTGACGGTCCGCGAGCGAGGAGCGCATCGCCTCCCGCATGAAGGTGACGCGGTCGCGCCAGCCATCCTCGTCCCGGACGGTGGCCGCCATCCTGGATTGGAAGCCGTGGCAGCTCAGGCAATTGTCGAACAGGGTCTTCTTGCCGCGCGCGTCAGGCAGCAGCGCCAGTCCCTGGTAGATCGAAATGTCGGTCCATTTGACCGGTGTCGTCGCCAGCGCGAAGTCGAACGAAGCATTCTGATCGGCGCCGAGCTTCACTCCGGTCTTCGCATCGGTCTTGAAGCCGACGGCCCGCACCTGCACACGATAATCGCCCTCCGGCAGGTTCTCGGCAAGGTAGCGACCTTGGTTGTCGGTGAGCACGCTCACCGTCATCTTCAAGCCGGCATGGCGGGCCTGCACGAAAGCGCCGCGGAACGGCGCGCCGTCAGGACCCATCACGGTACCGGTTATGGTTGCGGCATCAGCACAGGTGGCGGCGACGGCGAAGAATCCCAGAACCCCATAAGGAGCGAATGACCGCATGGCATTTCCCCGTGTTGCAAGTTTAGCCGGGTTCTGTCGCGGCCCGGTTGGCCCGGAGAGCTGACCGTGCAGGCCGATCAAACATGACGGCCGTGCTGCGCGGTCCGCAGTGGGCGACGCCCATTGGGCTCCCGTCGGCCGCGCCTGTCAAGCAGGCCGCCGGCGGGGTAGTGTCTCAGTTTGGATTTCCGCCCACGACCCAAAGTGGACCTGACGCGTCGACGCAGTCCGTCGGGCGAGTCGCGCGATTAAGCAGGAACGTACGTCAACCTAATCACGTCCTCGGCGATTAGATCGCTGGCCACAAGGCGGAGCGGCGGCCGGGGGCCGCCGAAGAATGGCTTGCCGCGACCGAGCACGACGGGATGGAGGTAGAGTCGATACTCATCGATAAGACCGGCCTCGGTCAGGCTTCGCGCCAAGTCTGGTCCGCCAACTTCAATCTCGCCAGCCAGTTCAGCCTTCAGCCTACTTATCACCGCCTCGAGGTCATCCGCGACGAGCGTGGCGTTCGGGCCAACTGACTTGAGCGAACGCGACACGACCCACTTCGGCTGGCTTCGCCACACCGCCGCGTAGTCGCGTTCCTCCGCGTCCCAATCAGGAAGGTCTTCGTCCCAATAACGCATTACCTCGTACATTCGGCGACCGTATACCATCCCGGTCAGGCCGCGCACCTGCTGGATGAAGTGACGGAAGACCGCGGGCCGAGGCGGGCCAAATTCCCTGTGGTCGACGTAGCCATCCAGGGACTGGTTCAATCCGTAGACGAGTTTCGCCATGCTGCAAATCTCCTTCCCAAGTTCTTCAGAATAGTTTTGAGCCAACGTCGCGCGGAAGTGAGATGGAACACTTTCTGCGCGCCGCATTGTCGATGTGACCAATCACCAGAGGTCGCTTTCCAATCCCGAGATTCAAACTGAGACACCACCGCCGGCGGACTTTCCTTTCAGACTGGCGAAACTGCGCGCGCTCCATTATGGTCCGCCGCGGGGGCAAGTCACGTTCGGTCCGACGGGGCGGCAATGGTCAGGTCCGGGTTGCGCCGGTAGTGCCGTCCTGGTGTGGGTCGCCGATGCCCTGGGGCCAGCGCGCCGCGCTGCGCAGCAAAACGATGAATTTTTCGTTGCCCTTCATCCGACGGCCGATCGCGACGGCCTTGTTGTCGATCGGACTGTTTCTGATCGGCGTGGTTGCCTACAATTTCCTGCCGGTCGCGGCGCTGCCTAATGTGGAATTCCCCACCATCCGGGTGTCGGCGAGCCGGCCCGGCGCCGATCCGGCCACCATGGCGGCGACCGTGGCGGCGCCGCTCGAACGCCGGCTCGGCGAAATCCCAGGCGTCACCGAGCTCACCTCGACAAGCTCGCTCGGCTCCACGGCGATCACCGTACAGTTCGACATCGGCCGCAAGATCGACAGCGCGGCGCGCGATATCCAGGGCGCCCTCAATGCGGCGCTCAGCGATCTGCCCGGCGACCTCCCCAGCCTGCCGAATTTCCGCAAGGTCAATCCGTCCGCCCAGCCGATCCTAATCCTGGCCCTGACCTCCGCCACCACGCCGCCGAGTGCGATCTACGACGTCGCCGATACCGTGATCGCGCAACGGCTGTCCCAGGTCGATGGCGTCGCCGAAGTCAGCGTCAACGGCGCCGAGCAGCCGGCGATCCGGGTGCGCGTCAATCCGGTCGCCATCGCCACCATGGGGATCAACCTCGAGGACGTGCGCACCGCGATCGTCAACGCCAACGCAGCGGGTCCGCTCGGCGTGTTCGACGGCGACGGTGTCGCGCACAGCATCGGCACCAATGCCCAGATGCGCGATCCGCGCGAGTACCGGACCATCGTGGTCAAATCCGCAAACGGCGCGGTAACCCAACTCGGCTCGATCGCCACCGTCGACCAGAGCACGCGCAACAGCCGCTCGGCCGCCTGGTTCAACCGCCAGCCGGCCGTGCTGCTGGTTATCACCAAGCAGGCCGACGCCAACGTCATCGACACCGCCGATCGCGTCCTGGCGCTTCTCCCCGAGCTCAAGCGCTGGATTCCGGCGGACGTCAAGTTTTCGGTCCTGTCGGATCGCACCCTGTCGATCCGCGCCAGCGTCTACGACATGCAGCTTACGCTCGGCGCCACCATCCTGATGGTGATGCTGGTGGTGTTCCTGTTCCTGCGCCGTGCGACGCCGACGGTCGCGGCCGGCATTACGGTGCCGTTGTCGCTCGCCGGCACCTGTGCGGCGATGTGGCTCGCCGGCTATTCGATCGACAATCTATCGCTGATGGCGCTTGCGGTATCGGTCGGCTTCGTGGTCGACGACGCCATCGTGATGATCGAAAACGCGTTCCGCAACCTGGAGAAGGGATATTCGCCACTGCAGGCCGCGATCCAAGGAGCGCGCCAGATCGGCTTTACGGTGATCTCGATCAGCGTCTCGCTGGTCGCGGCGTTCATTCCGCTGTTGTTCATGGGGGGGCTTGTCGGCCGTCTGTTCCGCGAGTTCTCGGTGACGCTGGTGTTCGCCATCGCGATCTCCACGCTGGTATCGCTGTCGGTGACGCCGATGATCTGCGCCCATTATCTGCGGGTGACGCCGAGCGCCGTTGCGACCCGGTTCGATCGCGTCGTCGAGGGCGTGCTGTCGTGGGTGGTTCGGGCCTATGGCCGCAGCCTCGCAGTGGTCCTCGACCATCAGGTCATCACGCTCCTGGTGCTGGTCGCCACCGTGGCGCTCACGGTCGATCTCTACTACCGCACCCCGAAGGGCCTGCTGCCGCGCGACGATAGCGGATTCATCTCCGGTACCGTGACGGCGTCGACCGACATTTCCTACCAGTCGATGTTCGAGCTGCAGCAGCGCGCGACCGAGATCGTGCTCGCCGATCCCGCGGTCGAAGGCGTCGGCTCCTCGGTCGGCGGCGCCGGCGGATCGGTCAACAACGGCCGCCTGTTCATCTCCCTCAAGTCTCCTGCCGAGCGCGGTGGCGTCACCACCGAGCGCGTCGTGGATCGCCTGCGGGCGCGGCTCGGGGTCATTGCCGGCGTGCGCGTATTCATGGTGCCGGCGCAGCAGTTGCAAGGCCTCGGCGGCCGCTCGAGCCGCTCGCAATACCAGTTCACCCTAATCGATCCCAACGTCGAGGAACTCGCCACCTGGCTGCCGCGGGTGCAGGAACGCATCAGCCGGATTCCCGGTATCATCGATGTCTCCACCGATCGTGAGCAGGGCGGCCTGCAGGCCAATGTGGTGATCGATCGCGTCGCGGCGTCGCGCCTCGGCGTCCAGATTCAGGATATCGACAACGCGCTCAACAATTCGTTCTCGCAGCGCCAGATCTCCACAATCTTCACCCAGCGCAACCAGTATCGCGTCATCCTGGAGATCGATCCGCAGCTCCAGCGCGATCCGTCCGATCTCGATCAGGTTTTCGTCGCCGCGGGGGGCGGGCTCCAGGTCCCGCTCTCGGCAGTGGCGCGGGTGGTGAAATCGAGCTCTCCTCTCGTGGTCAACCACCAGGGCCAGTATCCGGCCGTGACCATCACGTACAATCTCACGGCAGACACACCGATCGAGACCGCGTCGGATGACGTGCTGCGCGCCGTCGCGGCGCTGCATCTGCCCGATACTTTGCGCACCGAGTTCGCCGGCGATGTGCGGGTGTTCCGACAGAGCGCCGTCGCCCAGCCGGCGCTGATCCTCGCCGCCCTGGTCGCGGTCTATATCGTGCTCGGGGTGCTCTACGAGAGCCTCGCCCACCCGCTCACCATAATATCGACCCTGCCGTCGGCGGGCCTCGGCGCGCTGGTCGCGTTGTGGATGTTCGGTGCGGAGCTGACCATCATCGCGTTCATCGGGATCATTTTGCTGATCGGCATCGTGAAGAAGAACGGCATCATGCTGGTCGATTTCGCGCTCGAGATCGAGCGGCGCGATGGCCGGTCGCCCACACAGGCGATCCATGAGGCGTGCCTGACCCGATTCCGCCCGATCATGATGACCACCATGACGGCTTTGTTTGGCGCAATCCCTCTCGTCATCGCGAGCGGTCCGGGCGCCGAATTACGCCGACCGCTCGGCATGACCATCATCGGCGGGCTCGTGGTGTCGCAAGTGCTGACGCTCTACACCACGCCGGTGATCTATCTGCTGCTCGACCGGCTGCATCGCCGGCTGTGGGGGATTTCGTCGCGGCGTGAGCGCGGTCGCAGAACGTTGCCGGAAGCGCCCGTCGTCGCGCCGGCGGAATAGGCCGCACGCATGCCCGGGCGCGACGCGTCGCTCGCAATCAATCGCATTCGATTAAAATCGATTGATCCGCGTTAAGGCCGCATTGATCACACAGTCATAAATTTGTGCCGATGCCCGAGAGGCGCGGGATCGATTCAATGACCCGCGGCTTAACTCGGGCGTTGTACGTGGAATTTCCCGAATATCGGGTAGCCGATGCCTGTGAACGAACGTCGAGCGATGAGCCGCAATCGCATCCTGCGAGGCGCCAAGATACTGGTCAACAACCGGTCGGTGATCGATTGCGCGGTGCGCGATCTCACCGATGAGGGTGCTTGTCTCCAGGTTGCGAGCCCCGTTGGCATTCCGCTCTCCTTCGATCTCCTGATCAAAGGCGAAAGCGCGAGCCGGCCTTGCGACCTCGTTTGGAAATCCGCAGGCCGCATCGGCGTTTCGTTTCATCGCGCGCCGGCGTCCGGGCAGTCGGCCGCGAGCCGGAGCGCCGCATGATGCCGATGTTATGGCACATGATGCGCGGTCCGGAGCTGAGCGCCGACACCCAGATTGCCGGCACTGAAAATCCGATGCTGCGCGCCGCACTCGACGAGGTTCGTTGCGGCATCGTGGTGCTCGATCGCGAACTGCGTGCGCAGTTCATCAATCGCGCCTTCCGCCGGATGTGGCGCCTCCCCGACGCCAAGGCGGACAGCAAGCCCGCCTTCGTGGCGCTGATGTATCACGGTCGCGACACGCGGGCCTATCAGGTCCCGCCGGATCGTCTCGACGCCTATGTGGCGGAGCGCGTCGCCCATGTGGAGATCCGGTAATCCGGCGCCGATCGATCTGCCGCTTGCTAGCGGCGAGGTAATTCGTTTCCACTGCACCATGCTTCCGGACGGCAGCCGGATGCTGAGCTACACCTACGTTACCGATCTTGCGCGCCCTTCCTCCGAACCCTCGCGCCTCGCCATGACCGACGAATTGACCGGTTTGTTCAACCGCCGACACTTCTTTGCCCGCGCGGACGCGGAATGGCAGCGCTTCCAGCGCTACCAGCGGCCGTTGTCGCTGCTGATGATCGACATCGATTATTTCAAGTCGATCAATGACCGGTTCGGCCACCAGATCGGCGACCGGACGATCCAGCAGGTGGCCGAGACGTGCAGGGCGGAGCGGCGCAGCGCCGACATCGTGGCGCGGATTGGCGGTGACGAATTCGTGGCGCTGCTGCCCGAGACGGATTCCGCCCAGGCCGGCACCTTAGCCGAACGGCTACGTCAGGGCGTTGCGAAGCGTGCGGTGCCGGTCGACGGCGTCGAGGCGGCATTGAGCGTCAGCATAGGGCTCGCGGGTGCGACGCTGAGCATGTCCGGTATCGACGCCCTGATAAAGGTTGCCGATGACGCGCTCTCTCAGGCAAAGGCGGCGGGTCGCAACCGCGTCGCCGGCCCGGTTGCGAGCGCGCCCGCACCGTACGACATCGCGGCGGAGTGACCGCAGCGTTATTTCGTGAATTCGTCCGCGACGTCGGGGCGGATGCCCTTGGCGGCGGCGAGGTCGGCGTCGCCGCCGGCGCGATCGCCTTTGCGTTGCTTTGCGAGACCGCGGCCATAGAGCGAATCGGCGAGCCGCGGGTCGAGTTGCAGGGCCGCGTCGTAATCCGCGATGGAACCGTCGAGGTCGCCGCGCCGCAGATGCACAAGGCCGCGGCCGTTGAGGGCGAACGCGCTGCGAGGATTGAGCTTGATGGCGGCGCTGTAGTCCGCTTCGGCGTGTTCGAGGTCGCCCTTGTCGCGCCAGGCATTTCCGCGGTTGACGATTGCCGAACCGGAGCGCGGATTGAGCCTGATCGCCTCGCTGTAGTCGGCGATCGCGCGGTCGAAATCGCCCTTATCGCGCCAGGCAAGACCGCGGTTGTTGTAGGCGAGCGCATATTTCGGATCGATCCTGATCGCCTCCGAGTAGTAGACGAGCGCGTGCTCGACATCGCCCTTGATCAGATAGGCGGCGCCGCGATTGTTGAACGCCACCGCGTTCATCGGATCGATCTCGATCGCGGCGCCGTAGTCGGCGGCGGCACGGTCAAGGTCGCCTTTCTCGCGCCAGGCATTGCCGCGGTTGGTGAACGCGGTTGAATATTTGGGGTCGAGCTTGATGGCGTCGTCGTAATCCGCGATGGCGCGGTCGAGGTCGCCCTTATCGCGCCACGCGGCGCCGCGGTTGGTCAGCGCAATGGCGTTGCGGGGATCGATCCGGATCGCGTCGTTGTAGTCCGCGATGGCGCGGTCGAAGTCGCCTTTGTCGCGCCACGTGGCGCCACGGTTGTTGTAGGCGGGCAGATAGTCGGGGTTGAGCGCGATGGCGGCATCATAGTCCGCCATCGCGCGATCGATGTTGCCGGAGGCCCGGTAGGCAAGGCCGCGATTGGTGAATGCGACGGCGAGTTCCTGCGGGGACTTGTCGCTCGACCGGATCACGGCAGTGCAGCCATCGATGGCGATATCGGACGGATAGACCTTGCCTTCGTTGATGCACAGCAACCAGTCCGGCGGGGTCTGGGCCGCGGCCGGGGCGGCCATGAACCAGGATATGGCCGCAAGGGCCGTGCCGAGGCGGATCGTAGCGTCGCGCATAAAGCTTTCCCTGCGTGATAGGCGCCGCCACTATAGCACGAAAAGAAGGATGGGCTTAGCGGAGTGAAACCCATATTGGGGTGGGCACGCGCGGCGCGGCACCATGTACCGCCGCGCTGCGAAAAATCACCCCGATTTCGACGTCAAAGGGGGGCTTGCGGCATCGCGGCCGTCGATCGTCACGCCGGACCGTATCATGCCGTCGATCTCGGCGCCGCCATAGCCGATCTCGCGCAATATCGCCACGCTGTCGCCACCGATGAGCGAGGGCGGGAGGTAATCGTCGCGGCCGCCGGCGGAGAACCGGTTGGGGAACTTCATGTCCACGATCCTATCCTCGACCGGATGGTCGACTTCGCGGAAGAAGCCCACGTCGGCAAGGTGAGCATCCGTGATGAGGCTTTCGAGCGTGTGCATGGGGCCGGCCGGCACGTCGGCCTTCGCCAGGATATCGATCCATTCGGCGGTGGTGCGGGTGCGGAAGCTTTCGGCCCGCACGTCGAAATAGGCGCGGATGTTCGCAAGCCTCGCCTTGACCGAGGAGAATCGCGGATCGGTTTTGAGCTCCGGTCGGCCGATGGCATCGAACAGCGCAAAGGCCTGCGTATCGGTGTTGGCGGAGACGCAGATATAGCCGTCCTTGGTGGCGACCGGCTTGCCCATGGGATCGAGCACGCGGGCGTCGCCGCTCGGCCCGCGCGGCGGCACGAATGTGAGGTCGCCCATGTGTTCGGCTAGAACGAAGGCGGCGAGGTTTTCGAACATCGGCACCTCGATCGCCTCGCCGGCGCCGCTGCGCTCGCGCCGGAACAGCGCCGCGGTTATGCATTGGGTGGCGATGAGGCCGACCACGTGGTCGGCGAACACCATGGGGACGTAGCGCGGCTCGCCCATGGAGCGGCGATTGCACTCGGCGACCCCCGACATGCCCTGGATGATGGTGTCGTAGGCCGGCCGGTCGCGATAGGGTCCGGCGCGGCCGAAGCCCATCAGGTTGCACACGATGAGCCGCGGATGCCGCGCCCGCAGCGCCTCGGCGCCGAGCCCGAGCCGTTCCAGCGCGGCCGGCCGCACATTGGCGATGAAGACGTCGGCGGTCGCCAGCAGCCGGTCGAGCGCCGCCCGCCCCGCCGCCTGCTTGAGGTCGAGCGCCAGTGAGCGCTTGTTACGGTTGAAGTGCATGAACTTGCCGCTGAGTTCGCCGCTCTTCGACTGACCGCCGAGGGTGCGCAACAGGTCGCCGCCCGGCGCCTCCACCTTGATGACGTCGGCGCCGTAGTCGGCGAGATAGAGCGTCGCGGTGGGGCCGACCACGACGGTGGTGAGATCGACCACCCTGATGCCGGCAAGCGGGCCGCCGGTCATGAGTTGGGCTCGCCGAGCGTGACGTCGACCCGATAGGCGAGCCCGCCATCGGGCGCGGTCGCCCACAGGGACGCGGTGTCGCCCGCGATGCGGCCGTTGAACGTGACGGTGGTGCCGACGAACAGCGGGCTGATGGCGCGGGCCGCGTAGGCGGCGATCGGGCGCCGCAGATGCGGCCGTGCGGTCTCCACCAGAAGCAGCGCGGTGAGACCGCCATTCATCACCAGTGCCGGATAGCCCTCGACCTCGCGGGTATAGGGCAGGTCATAATGGATGCGATGGGCGTTGAAGGTCAGCGCCGAATAGCGGAACAACAGAACGGTATCGAGCAGTATCGGCTTCGACCATTCGGGCTTGTCGGCGACCGGCGCGGCCTCCGTCTGCTTGGCCGTCGTGCCGGCCTCGATCGCGGCCCGGTAAACGACGTCCTGCTCCTCGGTGAGTGCAAGACCGGATGGGCCGCTGATCTCATGCCTGATGGTCACCAGCGTGAACGCGCCGGTGCGGCCGGACTTGGCTTCCGCGCGCGTGACGGTGGAAACGCGCGCCACGCGGTCGCCGATCCGGAGCGGCTGGTGGAACGTGGTCCGCCGTCCGGCGAACATCCGCCGCGTGCCCTCCAGAGGCGGCATGAAGTCGCCGGTTTTGGGGTGACCGTCCGGCCCAATGTTGCTTTCCGGCGCGATCGGCCCGAACAGGATGGCGTACCAGCTTTCCGGCATCTCGCTGCCGCGCCGGAACGCGGCCGGGTCCTGATCGAGCGTTGCGGCGAGGCGCTCGACGGCACCGAGGGTGATTTCGTCCTCGTCCCGGTGGGTGCGGCCGAGCCAAGCGTCGATCGAGGCTGCGTCATTCAAGGCAGGTCTCCGTGGGTCGGTGCAAAGCGATTGCCCGCGACTTTGCCCCTCCGGGGCGAAACGTCAACACGGTTGCGCCCCAATCGATTTGGCGCCACCCTCGCGTTCCCCCCGATGGCCACAACAGGAGTCGCCCGTGCCGATCCGATCGCTGCTCTATGTCCCGGTCAGTTCCGAACGGTTTCTCGCCAGGGCGCACGAGCGTGCCGCCGACGCCATTATTCTCGATCTTGAGGACGCAGTGGCGCCCGCCCGCAAGGATGCGGCGCGCGCCAGGCTCGGCGAGGCCGTCGCCATGGTGGCGCGCAGCGGCGCCACGGTGTTCGTGCGCATCAATGCGGAACCGGGGCGCATTCGGCTCGATGCCGAAGCGGCTTGCCGCGCCGGCGCATTCGGATTGCTGGTGCCAAAAGCCAAGGACCCGCACACGATCACGGTGCTGGCGGATTATGTCCACGGCATCGAACGCCTCGTCGGCCGCGACCAGATGGTGTTCGTGCCGATGATCGAGGACCCCGGCGCCGTGCTCAACGCCCGGGCCATCGCGCTTTCGAGCCCGCGGGTGTACGCGCTCATAACCGGCAGCGAGGACCTCGCGACCGCGCTCGGCGCCGAGCCGACCCCCGAGGTGTTGCGCATTCCCAAGCTGTTGGTACACCTCGCCGCCAAGGCGGCCGGCGTGCGTTCGCTCGGCCTGTTGCGCACCGTTGCGGACTACAACGACCTCGACGGTATCGAAAAGTCCGCCCGCGAGGCGCGGACGTTCGGCTTCGACGGCGCGAGCTGCGTTCATCCGGATGTGGTGCCGATCCTCAATCGCGCCTTTTCGGTGTCGCCGGCCGAGCTCGATCACGCCCGCGCGCTGGTCGCGGCGTTCGACAAGGCAAACGCAGCCGGCCATGGCGCATTCGAGTTCAAGGGCCGCATGGTGGACGAACCGGTGGTGCAGCGCGCCCGCGCGTTGATCGAAAAGGCGTGAGGCCGCAAACAAACCAAACTTGATCTTCGGCTCCTACCGTTTGACTTCTGCCGGCGTCATCGTCCGCGCAGGCGGGCGATCCAGTAACCACCGGACTGTGATGTGCGCACGGCATAAGTCTCACCGATGGCGCAGGGGCTACTGGATGCCCGCTTTCGCGAGCATGACAGTTCGGAATTGGATCGAACCTTTAGCCCTCGTACGCTAGTGGAAGAACGGCGGACGATAGAAGGTGAGCAGGCGGCCGCACACCAGCACGGCGAGCCACATGGAGAGCGACGTTCCGGCGACGAGCTTGATGATCAGCCCCGCCCGCCCGCCGGGCGATACCGACTTCATGTCGTCGGACAATCTGGTGCTGTAGAACAACAGGATATTGAGGCCGGCCACCATCATGAACAGCGCCTTGAAGCGGAACGCGTCGTTGTAGAAGTACTGGTCCGGATGGCCGAAGAAGAACACGATGCCGGTGAGGACGTTCACCGCGTAGCCCGCGACCCCCCATGGAATCAGTCGATGGATCGCGCGCGGCGCGATCCCTTTGGCCATGCCGAGCACACGCAGGTCGAACAGGCCCACGGTGCCGAGCAGTAGCGACAGCCCGAGATAGTGCAGCGTTTCGCACAACGGCCATACCCATTCGTGACGGATGACGAACAGATGCAGGTCGGTGCTGCGGACCCAGACTTCCCAGGGAGCAATTTCCATGGTGCCTACGCGCTTTCCTTATTGATTCGATGCGAAGAAATCAGGTCGTTTTCCGGTTCTCTCCGCCGCACGCGGAAAGGACTTTGTAAAGTGCGACTACCCGCAAGGAAAAATCAGTCGTTCCGTCTCATGTCCTCAGTGAATGGCCGTGATGCCGAGCAATTCCCATCTGTTGGTATAGGCGAGGAGACGCCCGGCGGTGATGAGCGCAACCCAGGTGGTGAGCGAGGCGAGCGCCAGCAGTTTCCCCCTCGCGGCCACCGGCTTCTGGTCGATGTCCGGCCTGCGCAGCACGGTCGCGCCGATCCGCTGCACCAGCCAGAGCGCCAGCGCGACGAGGCACAGCTTGATGTAGAACAGAGGATTGGTGAGCGCCTTGGTCGGATAGGCGATCACCAGCAGAATTCCGGTAATCACATTCACCACAAGTGCCAGCCACAGCAGCGGGAAAAATCGCGCCAGCGGCCGCAGCGGCATCCCGGGGGCAAAGCCGATAATGCGGAGATCGATCGCGGCGCTGCCCCCCGCCAGGAATCCCATGCCGATGGTGTGCAGCGTGATAATGGTTGGAAACGCGAATATCGATTCCGAGCCGCGAATCAGTTCGCTAAGCGAGCCATTTTCGATCCAGCCGAGGAACGAATCCACGTCTTGCCTCTCAATTCGCGATTAGCGCGAACTAGCGCGGAAGCCTACGCGGATGCAAGTCCTAACTGTGCCCGCTGGCCGTCAGACACGGCCAGCGCGGAATCATTACGGCCCCCGAAAGTGGACGTCACACTGTACGATCCGAGGAGGCGGCGCGCCCGGCTCACGCCTTGGCGGGGGCGTGATAGAGCGCTTCCTCCATCTGCGAGACGACGCCTTCGCGGCGCAGGGTTTCTTCGTATTCCCGGCGCAGGAACGGGTCTTCCAACCAATACGGGATGGCGGTGCCGCCCTCGGTCACGTCGATGGCGCCCTCGTCGGTGTCCTTCTCGCCTGGCACACCAGCCTTGTCCTTGCGGTGATTGTTGGGGCCGTACCAGCCGATCAACCGTAACGGCTCGCGGCTGATGCCGA
Source organism: uncultured Alphaproteobacteria bacterium (assembly GCA_963747835.1). Taxonomy (GTDB): domain Bacteria; phylum Pseudomonadota; class Alphaproteobacteria; order Rhizobiales; family Xanthobacteraceae; genus JAJPKK01. The sequence goes on along the minus strand of CAVVGO010000006.1, from coordinate 1,725,215 downwards.
AATGAGCGTGGAACCAGTCCCCTCCGTAGGGCGCGGCGGTAACAATGCCGACCGGCTCATAGTCCTGCCGGTAAACTTCCTTCTCCCTGCCGTCCTTCCAAGGCGTCATGCCGATCGAGCGCGGCCACGTGTAGGTGTAGCCCTTGCCCTTGATGCAGACGAGCACCGCCGCCGAGGCGTGGGCATGGGCCTTGGAGTAGCGCCCGGTCACGTGCTCGCCGACGAAGCCGTAGAACACGTTGCCGGCGAGATCGGGCTCGACCCGCCGGTAGCCGGGTGAGCGGCGGTTATCGAGATAGAGTTCGGCGTTGAAGATATCCGGAATGAGGTTGGTACGCCGTGACGCCAGCCCGCGCAGCCGGTCCGGCACGATGTCGTCCTTGGGTTTGAAGAAATCCTGGCTGCCGTCGAACCGCGACGGGAAGGCGGCGGGGCAATTGAAGATCCAGTCGGTGTCGCGAAAGATGTTCATCACGTTGGGCGCCGTGGAAGCGACCAGGATCAGGGCCGGGCTCGAGGCCGCGTTGATAATGCGGTGCCAGCAGTTGAGCGGGATCGAGAACATCGAGCCACGTCCCCACTCGAAGGTGTGCGGCTTCTTCTGGTCGTCGGTCCACACCTCCGTGGTGCCGCGGCCTTCCACCACCACCATGATCTCCTCGTACATGTGGCGTTCCGGATTGAGCGCGCCGGCGCCCGGCACCTCGATCACGTAGCAGCCCCATTTTCCCTCGGTGCCGTAGAGCTGGATGAACGTGCCGTTGCCGCCCATCCGGTTCCAGCGCTTGAGCGCCATGTCCTGCACGCGCCGCACCCCGATGCCGCGATAGACTGGGATGCCCTGCGCTTCCATGTAATCGTCGTAAGGGGTGTTGGGCCGTTTCCAGGCGCCGTAACCGGCGCTCTTCATCCCCTCCGGCTCATGCCAATGGTCGCTGGTGTTGTCGTGCATGATGATCCTCCCGGGCGGCTGTGATCACAGTGTTAACGCCATTGTCGACGCAACAACGGCAACGCACAAGCGCAAACGACGACATCATTCGCAATCAGAACCGGCCGACGGAATAGCTCAGCGAACGCGTCACATTCCGCCAAACAGTAATCCCGGATAAAGCTCCAGCCGCAGCAAGCGACTGAACAGCAGCCAAATACCGGCGAGCGTGCACGCCGCGCTGATGAGGCAGACGATGATCGGCCGTTTGCCGCGCCACCTTGTCGCGGCAAAGACATAGAGCGGGATGGCATAAAGCGCGCCGATCAGCGCGAAGGCCGCGACGAAGCCCGCGATCCAGACCATCGCCATGATCTGGCGTGTCGCCGGATAGGAGGCGGGGGCGGCGCCGCCGTGAGCGCGGCTGGCACCCGGATTGAGCCACCGCATCAGCGTCTTCCCCAACGGCGTCTGGGTGCGCGACGCAATGTCGAGCGCGGCGAGCGCCACAACGGTCCAGCCGATCAGAAGCGGCGCCGCACGTGCTTCGGGCGAATAGCCATAGGCGGCCGCGAGGTAGACCGCGGCTACCGCCACGGCCGCAATGGGCGGGAAATAGTCTATGGCCGGGGTCCCGAACACACGCATCGTCATGCCTTTCCGGCGTCGGCCGCGGCGTCGGTCTTGCGCGGCGGAAACAGGCGCGTCCGCACGGTCGGCAGGGCGAGGAACAGCACGATCGCCGCAATGAGGACAAGGCACACCCATCGGGTCGTGAAAATCGACCAGCTGCCGTCGCCCATGATCATGGCCTGGTGGAAATTGCGCTCCGCGGTGCCGCCGAGCACCAGGGCGATCACGATCGTCAGGCGCGGGTAGTCGTAACGGATCATCACATAGCCGAGGATGCCGAATGCCAGCGTCAGGATCGGGTTCTCGATGCTTCGATCCACCGCGTAGGAGCCTACCATGGCGACGGCGATAATGATGGGAACGAAGATACGCGAATCGACAAGGGTGATGAGCCCGAGCGGGCGCGCCAGCAGCACCCCGATGAACGAGGCCAGAATGCACGAGCCGGTGAGAGCCCACACCAGGCCGTAGATCTCGTTCTGGTTCTGCGCCAGCATCAGCGGCCCGGGCTGCATGCCGTGCAGCACCAGGATGCCGAGAAACACCGCCATCTCGGCGCCGGACGGAATGCCGAACGCGATCGTCGGAATGAGGGCGCTCCCGTCCTTGGCGTTGATGGCGGCCTCGGGCGCAATGACGCCCTGGATGTTGCCCTTGCCGAAGGTTTCGGGTTCGTGGGAGGCCTGCACCGTCATGCTGTAGGACAGGAACGCCGCCACGGTGCCGCCTTCGCCCGGAATGGCGCCCACCACGGTGCCGATGATCGAGCCCCGCAGCACCGTCGGCCAATTGCGAAAGGTGGCGGTGACGCCGCTCATCATGCTGGTGATCTTCACGGCGCGGACATCCTTGGACACGCTGCCGCCGGTGACCGAGAGATTGATCATCTCGGCGACCGCGAACAGCCCGATCAGCGCCGGCACGAGATGCACGCCGTCCCAAAGATATTCGACGCCCATGGCAAAGCGCGTCGTTCCGGTGACGCTGTCATACCCGATCGTCGCGATCATCAACCCGATGCCGCCGGTAAGCAGCCCGCGCAGCATCTTGCCCGAAAGGCTCGCCGCGACTGTGACGAGGGCGAGTATCGCGAGGAGAAAAAATTCCGGCGGCCCGAACAGCAGCACCAGTTGCTTGGCAATCGGCAGCACCGCCAGCACCGACATGGTTCCGATCAGCCCGCCGAGCGAGTTCGCGGTCGCGGCGGCCCCGATGGCGTAGCCGGCGCGGCCTTGTTGGGCGAGCGGGTAGCCGTCGAGGCAGGTGGCGGCGTTGGGCGCCGAGCCCGGCGAGTTGAGCAGGATCGCGGTGAGCGAGCCCCCCATCGGCACCGCCCCCATGACGCCGCCCGCGAGCGCGACCGCCGTGAACGGCTCCAGCCCATAGGTGAGCGGCATCAGCAGCGCCAGAGCGGTCGCGCCGCCGAGCCCCGGCAGCGCGCCGAAAATGAGGCCGATCCCCATGCCCAGGCTGAGGAACATCAGTTCCCGAACCTGCAGCAGGCCCTCGACCCCCCCAACCCACGCATCCAACATGGCTCAACCGCTTTGTTATCGGCGGTTCGAGGGATCCGCCGGCCTCAGCTCGGTACGCCTTCAGTTCGGCACCAGGTATTTGCGCCATTTGGTAAAGAAATTCGCCTGGCTGTGAATGTCCGCCGTTACCTCGTCGGGCGATTGCAGCGACAAGCCCATGCCGGTCTTCTCCGACATCACCGCCACCGCCGGATCGTTGACCGCCTTGTCCAGGGCTTCGACCAGGATCTTCTTGATGTCGGGCGGCAGGTTCGGCGGCGCCGCGACCATGCGCTCCACCAGCAACTCGCTAAGCTGAGGCTGGCCGAGCGCGGTCGCGTCCGGAATGTCCGGCCGTATCCGCTCCGTCGTGAAAGTGGCGATGATGCGCAAGGATTGGCTCGCCTCGAAGCGCGCCAGGATCGGCAGATTGGTGATGACGGCATCGCCGTCACCGCGCACCGCCGCCGCCACATATTCGGACGAGCCCTTGTAGCCGGTGATGAGCTGCAGCTTGATGCCGAGCATATCGGTCGCGATCATCGTCACCCCGTAGGCGGTGCCGTCGGGCCCCGTGGTGGTGAACTTGACCGGCCGGGTTTTGGACAGCGCCTGCAGATCGGCGACGGTTTTAAGCGGCGAAGTCCATGGGACCGCCAGCCCATAGGGGTCGCGGCCAAGCCCGGCGAGCCAGGTGAATTTGTTGAGGTCGTAGCCGCCGCCGCGCTCCTGGAGGATGAACAGGCCCGGAATATTCATGATGCCGAGGGTGTAGCCGTCCGGCCTGGCGCGATAAAGCTGGCTCACCCCCTTGGCGCCGCCGCCTGCCGGCACGTTGAGCGGCACCACGTTGACCTTATTGGGTAGGTATTTCTCCATCGCGGGCGCGATGGCGCGCACGTAAGCGTCGAAGCCGCCACCGACCTGGTTGGGAATGATGAAGGTGATGTCGCGTTCCGGGAAACCGGCCGCATGGACGGCCGGGGCAGCGGCGGGGGCGAGCATCAGAACCGCGAACACGCGCGCCGAAGCGCCTGCGCTGATGCGACCATAGAGACGAGCCATGATGTCCTCGTGCGTCCGATCCCCGGCCGCATTTCTATCATCATCGCTCGCGGCAGCGCGAGAGGGCGTTGTGCTTATCGTTGGGACCGACCCATCGTCCACAGCACAGCATTGCGCAGCATCCGGTCGAATCCGGGATCGCGCCAAACCGCCTCTTCGTGGCCGAGCGCCGTGTAGAACACCCGGCCCGTGCCATAGGCGCGCGTCCAGGCAAGCGGCCAACCATAGGGGTGGTGGTGGACGTCGGCGCGGGTGAGATCGACCGATTCCGGATCGAGCCGCAACAGCACGTGGGAGCTGCGTTCGTCGAAGTCGCGGATCTGGTAGATCTCGTCATTGAGTTCGATCGACGGTCCGAGAAAGCCGACCAGCGGATCGGTCCGGTCGGCGACTGCGATCCGCACGGACTGATGCCACGGGTGCTGGTCGAAGTAGCCGCCGATGAGCTTGCCGTACACGGGCCATGTGTAGAACGTGTCGGTCGCCGAGTGGACGCCAAGGAAGCCGCCGCCGGTTCGCACGAAGTCGATCAGCGCGGCCCGCTGGGCCTCGCTCATGGGCAGTTCGCCGGTGGTGAAGAACATCACGGCACCGTAGCGCCGCAGGTTCTCCGTGGTGAATACCGCCACGTCCTCGGTCGCTGTGACTTCAAATTGCGGCGGCGTCTCGCCAAGCTGCTTCAATATCTCCCGGGACGCCGGGATGACCTCGTGGCGGTAACCGGCCGAGTGGGTGAAATAGAGAAGACGATCCGGGCGGTCCTGAGCGCATGACGGGACGACGGCTGACGCGAACACCAATATGGCGGCCAGCGAAATCATGATCTTGGGGATTGTCGCGCGTTGCATGCGCAAAATCCTCGTTGGGGTGTCGCTGTCGTGGTTAGTCGCCGCCATAACGGAGAGTTCCATCCTGGTCGGTCCTGTGAGGCGCAATGTCTTGCGCGGGGTGCTCGTTGACAAACCGCAAAAAACAAAATGGGCGCGGCGCATCGCCGATCCGCGATGCAGCGCGCCCACCTCGTCGTTAGTTTTGCCGCGGCCGCTTATTGCACGGCGAAGCAGTAGAACAGGCCGTTGCCGCCGGTGGCGATCAGGTCGGGCTGGCTGCAACTGCGGGACATGTGAGTCGCATTCCAAGACTGCGAGAACTCGGTGGTCTTGGGGTTGCGGTCGATGTGGCCCAGCATGGCGGCGCCGAACGTGCCGCTGCTCCAGTTGTTGCAGGTGAGGTTGAGGTTCGCCGGCCACGCGCGGCCGTCGGTCTGCGAGCCCGTCAAGGCGTCGTGCCAGTTTGGCGTCATGCCGACGCCCGAAATCATTGCGCCTTTTTCGGTCAGCGCGGTCTGCTGGGTCAGATTGTTGCCGGCGCTGTGCAGATCCTCGACGTCCTTGGCGATCTGTTCGCCCTTCGAATTGATCCAAGGACCCTTGCCGATACGGTCGCGGGCATTGACCGCCCCGCCTGGCGCCGCCGCGTTGGTGCTCAGATAGGCGTGCCAGGTCTTGCCGCCGGCGCCGACCGCCTGCGCCAACGCCTGGCAATGGGCGTCCGCGCCCGCGAGGCCGCCGAGATCGCCGCCCTTGCCGGAGCCGACGCTGGTGACGAAGAAGGTGGCGTTGGCCGCCGTTGGCGGAGCCGGCTGGGCCTGCGCGCCGGCGCCAAGCGCAATCAGCGCCGCGGCTGAAAGCATCGATAATTGCAACGTGGTTCTCATGGTTCTCTCCCCTTTTTGTCATCGCGTGACGATGCAGAATAAAGCCCGTCGTCGACGGCATCACGGCCGCATATTACCGCTCTCGGTGCCGCTCTGGCTAGCAGCCTGTCGTTGGATCGTGGCGCCAAGGCGCTTACGGCGCCGGCTTGCGGCCGAGCGATTTCGCGATCGATGCCAGAATGGCGCGCTGCTCGTCGATCCCGGTCGCGAAGGCGGCGGGTCCGCGCAGGTCCATGATCTGGCCGATCGATGCGAGCCGCTCCGGGATCACCGGATCGGCCGCCGCCGCGATGACATCGGCGGCGACGCGCTCGCGCAAATCGTCCGGCATGCCGCGCGGCCCGAACAATCCGGTCAATCCCTCCAGCGTCATGGCCGGGTAACCGGCTTCGGCTGCGGTCGGCACCTGCGGGGCCGCCGCCGCGCGGCTGCGGCTGTTGATCGCCAGGATGCGGATACGGCCCGTCTGCGACAACGGCAGCGCGACGGCGAGCGACGTCATCAGCACCTGGATGCGTCCTTCGGCGAGATCGTTGGGCGCCTGGAGGATGTCGCGATACGGAATACGCGCCATTTCGGTGCCGGTGGCGATGAGAAATCCTGACAGCAGGAAATCGCTCAGGCCCTGGGCGGCCGCCGCATTGAGCGCACCGGGGCGCTCGCGCGCGAGCGCCGTAAGTTCCGCAAGCGAACCGGCTCTGAGGCTATCCGTCACCGAGACCGCCAGCACCACCGAGGAAACGCTCACGATCGCCAACAGGTCACGCCGCGAATCATAGGGCAACTTGTCATGCTCATAGGGATGGACCGTGAAGGTGCCGGCGGAGGCGAACAGCAGGGTGTGATCGTCGTTAGCGCCAATAAAGGCGCCGATCGCGACGAGCCCGTCGCCGCCCGGGCGATTGTCGATCACGACCGATTTGCCCCAGCGCGCCGAAAGCCGGTCCGCGAACAGTCGCGCATCGATATCGGTGGCGCTGCCAGGACCGAACGGCACGATGAACTTGACGATCCGCTGCGGCCAGGTCTGCGGCGTAGTCTCGGCCCGCGACGGTGCCGCCGTCGCGGCAAGGCTGCCGAGAAGCGCGAAGGCGAGCAGGAGCCTCCAGCGGCCCGCCCTGGACATCGCTCCGTCTCGCATCATTCCCGCGTCTGCTCCACGCCGGCAAGGCCGATCTCGCGCACGATTTCGGCGGCGCGACGGATTTCGTCGCGCAAAAAATTCTGCAGCTCATCGACGCCGAGTTCATCCGCCGGCATCAGGCCGAGGCGGGTGAACTCCTCGCGCAGGGACGGATCGCGGATCGCGGCGCGCATCGCCGTGCTGAGCTTGTCGACGATGTCGCGCGGTGTTTTCGCCGGCGCGAAGAACATGAACCAGGCGGCCTCGTCGAAGCCGGGCATTCCGATTTCGGCGAGCGGCGGCACGCCCGGGAGGGCTTCGACGCGCGCCGCCGTGGTGACGCCGATCGGCCGCAGCTTGCCGGCATTGATCAGCGGCAACGAGATCGGGATGTCGGTAAACATCAGCGTGATGTGGCCGCCGGCCGCGTCGTTGAGCGCCGGCGCGATGCCGCGATACGGAATATGCGTCATCGCGATGCCGAGCTTGCGTTTGAGGATTTCGCCGCTGATGTGTTGCCCGCTGCCCATCCCGGCGGACCCGAAGGTAAGCCCGCCCGGCGTCGCTCTGGCAAGCCGGACGAGATCGTCCAGGGAATGCGCCGGCAAACCCGAATAGACCACCAGAGCCTCGGGAACGCGCGCCACCAGCGCCAGCGGAATGAAATCCGTCACCGGGTCGTAGGGCAGGCTCTTGTAGAGCGTTACATTGGTGGCCATCGAGGCATTGGCGGCGATCAGCAGGGTGTAGCCGTCGGGTGCCGCATGGGAGACCGAGAAGACACCCGTGATGGTGCCGCCGCCCGGGCGATTTTCAATGATGACCGGCTTACCGAGCCGCGGCTCCAGCCGCAGCCCGACGAAGCGTCCGAGCAGGCTGCTCATTCCGCCGGCCACATAGGGCGACACGATGGTAACGGCCCGGTTGGGATAATCCTGCGCCGTCGCCGCGGTCGCGACGATGAACGACGCCGATGCGGCGACGAACGCTCCGTGCCACGACGCGGGCATGCAACTCCTCCCTGCGTATCTTCTCTCCGGGTCTGCGGCGCCGGAACGAGTTTGTGCGCAACCTAGTGTAAAAGCTCCAAGGGTTCGATCAAATTCCGCGGTGTCATGCTCCGCGAAAACGGAGCATCCAGTAGCCCCTGCGCGAGAGGTAAACGCTGTGCTCAGATCAAAGTCCGGTTGTTACCGGATTGCCCGCCTACAGGCGGGCGATGACACCGGTGGAGATCAAGCATCAGCAGGATAACGGCAACACGATCGCCCTTCACTCGCTGCCGGCGACACCGGCTTTTCGGACGACCTCGGCCCAGCGCACAATCTCGGATTTGACATACGCCTTGAGTTCCGCGGGCGACGGCGTGATCAGAGGCACCATGCCTTTGGCGGCAAGTTCGTCCGCCATTTGCGGCTCGGCCACGATGGCGCGCAGTTCCGCATTGAGCCGCTTCAGCACGGCGTCGGGCAGGCCCGCCGGCGCGACCACCATCTGCCACGAGGTCGCGTCGAAGCCCGGCACGCCGGCCTCGGCGAGCGGCAGGATGTCGGGCGCCGCCGCCACGCGCTGCGCGCTCGATACGCCGAGTGCGCGCAATTTGCCGGCCCGCACCAGCGGCAGGGTGGTTCCGAAGTCGCCGAATGTCATCGCGACGTGGCCCGCGACGACGTCGTTGAGAGCCGGCGCGACACCCTTGTAGGGCACATGGGTCGCGGTGATCCCGGTCACGCTCTTGAGAAGTTCGGCGAACAGGTGGGCGGCGCCGCCGTGGCCGTTCGACGCGTAGGTCAGAGTGTCGGGACTGGCCTTCGCATAAGCAACGAGACCGGCAACGGAATGCACCGGCAGCGCCGGATTGACGACGAGGATGAACGGAACCCCGGCAAGCGTCGCGACCGGCACCAGGTCCCGGGCCGGATCGTACGGCAGGCTTTTGTAAAGCGTGACGTTGATCGCCATCGTGGTGCTGGTGCCGAGCATAATGGTGTAACCGTCGGCCGGCTGGCGAGCCACGTAACTCGCCGCCAGCACGGTGCCGGCGCCGGGCCGGTTCTCCACCACGTAGGCCTTGCCGAGCCGCTGCTCCAAACGCTGACCGACAAGGCGGGCCATCAGGTCGGTGGCGCCGCCCGCCTGGTAGGGGACGATGAAGCTGACGTTGCGGGCCGGATAATCCTGTGCCGCGGCCGGCGCGCCGGCCGCCGCGGCGAGTACGATCAAAACCGCGAGCGGCAATATGGCGAGGCTTCGACGGCGCCCGCTCATTGCGACCCGGCGACGCCGGCCTGCCGCACGATCTTCGCCCAGCGCGCGCCCTCCGATGTCACCATGGCCCGCAGGTCCGTGATCGATGGCGTGCGGTACGGCGTCATGCCGAGCCGGACCAATTCGGTCCTGATCTCGGGCTGATCCATGATGGCCTTGATGGTGCCGTGCAGTCGCTCGATCACTGCGGTGGGCGTTGCGGCGGGCGCCACCACCATCTGCCAGCCGGAGGCGTCGAACCCCGCAATGGTATCGCCGATCGGCGGAACGTCGGGCAGTTCGGGCAGCCGCATTGCGGTCGAGATGCCGAGCGGGCGCACCTTGCCGCTCGCGATCATTTCCATCGCCGGAGCGAGGTCGCAGATCATCAGCGGTATGTGGCCGGCCACGATATCGGTGAGCGCGGCGAGGCTGCCGCGATAGGGCACGTGCTGCATCTCGATGCCGGTCATGCTCTTGATCATCTCCATATAGAGATGGTGCGGCGTGCCGACCCCGGCGGAGCCGTAGGAAAGTTGGCCCGGCTTTTCCTTCGCAAGCCTGATCAGGTCGGCGACCGAATGGACCGGCAAGGACGGATTGACGATGAGCGCGAAAGGCGTGCCGGCGATAAGGGCGATCGGAGCGAAATCCCTGACCGGGTCGTAGGGCAGGCTCTTGAACAGCGTCGGATTGACCGCAAGCGACGTCACCGATGCGGACAGCAGCGTGTAGCCGTCCGGCGCCCCCTTGGCGGCCGCGCCGGTGGCGATCACGGTCCCGCCACCCGGCCGGTTTTCAACCACGAAGGGCTTGCCCAAGCGCTTTTCCAGGTTCTGCGCGACGATCCGCGACAGCAGGTCGGTGGCGCCGCCGGGCGGAAACGGAACCACATAGGTCACGGCACGGGTCGGATAATCCTGCGCATCCGCCCGGAGCGCGGCGACCAGCAGGGCCGCCAGTCCGAGCGACATGATGCGCGCCACCAGCGCCGCGCGCGACGTTGTCGGAAGCGACGCCGTCGGACTCGGCGCCGCGCGCCATGCCGCGTTGAGCGGTTTCCCCACGGCCGCATCCTTTTGATCGCCGACCGTCGTCATCCTGTGGCGTGGGGTTGGCGCCGTCAATGGGCCGGGTGAGGGCCCGACCCGGGTCGCGCGGATCGCAGCCTCACCGCTTGCGATCGACACGGACGATCGCACCTTGGCGCCATCCGGCGACCTTGCCCTGATGTCGCCTGAAGCCGCATATAGGACCGGACACATAGACCACAGGAGCATCGGATGACCACCGCCGGGCAGAAGGTCGCGAAAGGCGCGTCCAAGGAACGGGCGTCGTTTCGCTGGGACGATCCGCTGCGCTTCGACGATCAACTCACCGAGGACGAGCGGCTGATCCGCGACACCGCGCGCGGCTATGCGCAGGACAAGCTCGCGCCCCGCGTCGTCGAAGCCTACATGGAGGAAAAGACCGATCGCGCCATCTTCAGCGAGATGGGCGGGCTGGGGCTTCTCGGCGTCACCGTTCCGGAGGCTTATGGCGGCGCGGAGGCCGGTTATGTCTCCTACGGGCTGGTGGCGCGCGAGATCGAGCGGGTCGATTCCGGCTTCCGCTCCATGATGAGCGTCCAGTCCTCGTTGGTGATGTATCCGATCTACGCCTATGGCGACGAAACCCAGCGCAAGAAATTTCTGCCCCGGCTCGCGACCGGCGAATGGATCGGCTGCTTCGGCCTGACCGAGCCGGATGCCGGCTCCGATCCGGCCGGCATGAAGACACGCGCCGACAAGGTTTCCGACGGCTATCGGCTCACCGGCAACAAGACCTGGATCTCCAATGCGCCGCTCGCCGACGTGTTCGTGATCTGGGCGAAGTCTGCCGCCCATGACAATGAAATCCGCGGCTTCGTGCTGGAAAAGGGCATGAAGGGGCTGACCGCGCCGAAGATCGGCGGGAAACTGTCGCTGCGCGCTTCCACCACCGGCGAGGTCGTGATGGACGGCGTCGTGGTGCCGGAATCAAGCCTGCTGCCCAATGTGTCCGGCCTTAAGGGCCCGTTCGGCTGCCTCACCCGGGCGCGCTTCGGCATCGCGCTCGGCGTCATGGGGGCGGCGGAGGATTGCTGGCACCGGGCGCGGCAATACACGCTCGACCGCAAGCAATTCGGGCGGCCGCTGGCGGCCACCCAACTGGTGCAGAAGAAGCTCGCCGACATGCAGACCGAGATTGCGCTGGGGATGCAGGCAGCGCTGCAAGTCGGCCGCCTGTTCGACGCCGGCACCGTGACGCCCGAGATGGTGTCGCTCGTCAAGCGCAACAATTGCGGCAAGGCGCTCGACATCGCGCGGCTCGCACGCGACATGCACGGCGGCAACGGCATCCAGGTCGAGTATCACGTGATGCGCCACCTGGCGAACCTGGAGACCGTGAACACCTACGAAGGCACCCACGATATTCACGCGCTGATCCTAGGCCGCGCCCAGACCGGGCTACAGGCGTTTGTGTAGGTGGGATTTCGAAATCGTCGTTGCGAGGCTTGTTCCGGGAACCTCGATCAGGAGGGCACAGCACCTTCCCCATCGAGATTGGTCGGGACAAGCCCACGCCACGATCCGCCGGTACGCCGAACCGAATCCTCTCTAAATCCCCGTCCGGCGCTGGTCCTTGACCCGCACCGCCTTGCCTTGCGAGCGCGGCACTTCGCCGGGCGCCTTGACGGCGACGGTGCACGTCACGCCGACCAGCGATTTGAGGTGGTACTGCACGGCCGCCGCCTTGCTGGCGCAGGCCGCCTCGTCGCCCGGCGTGTCGGGCATGCGCTCGACCTCGATCGTCATGACGTCGAGCGTCCCGTCGCGGGTGAGCACGATCTGGTAGTGCGGCGCGAGCCCCGGAAAGCCCACCAGCACTGCTTCGACCTGCGACGGATAGAGGTTGACGCCGCGGATGATAAGCATGTCGTCGTCGCGGCCGGTGACGCGCATGATGCGAACATGGGTGCGTCCGCAGGCGCACGGCGCGTCCGACAGCCGCGTGATGTCGCGGGTGCGGTAGCGCACCATCGGTAGCGCTTCCTTGGTGAGCGTGGTGATGACAAGCTCGCCGGCCTCGCCCATCGGCAGCGGCATGAAGGTCTCGGGATCGATGACCTCGAACAGGAAATGATCCTCCCAGCCGTGCAGCCCGTGCTGCTCCCCATCGCACTCGCAGGCAACGCCGGGGCCGAGGATTTCCGAAAGGCCGTACATATCCACGGCCTTGATGCCGAGGCGCTGTTCGAGATCGCGCCGCATCGGCTCGCTCCACGGCTCGGCACCAAAGGCGCCGCAGCGCAGCGGAAGCTTCGCGATATCGATCCCCATTCCGTCCGCCACTTCGGCGATGTTGAGCGCGTAGGACGGAGTCGCGCACAATACGTTGGCGCCGAAATCCCGCATCAGCATGACCTGCCGCTCGGTGCCGCCGCCCGACATCGGTACTACGGTGCAGCCCAGCCGCTCGGCGCCGTAATGGGCGCCGAGGCCGCCGGTAAAGAGGCCATAGCCATAGGCATTGTGAACGATGTCGCCGGGCCGGGCACCGACGCTGGCGAGCGAACGCGCCATCAGGTCGGCCCAGAGATCGAGATCGGCCCGGGTGTAGCCGACTACGGTCGGCTTGCCGGTGGTGCCGGACGATGCATGAACGCGCAGGATCTGCTCGCGCGGCACCGCGAACATCCCGAACGGATAATTGTCGCGCAGGTCGCTCTTGAGCGTGAACGGAAACCGCACGATGTCGGCGAGCGTGCGCAGGCACTCCGGCGTAACGCCGGCCTCGTCGAATTTGCGCCGGAAATGCGGAACGCGCTCATAGGCGCGCGCCAGCGACGTCTTGAGCCTGCGCAATTGCAGGGCCGCGAGATCGCCGCGCGGCATCGTCTCGGCGACGCGGTCGAACATGAACGGGGGCGTCATGGTTGGGCTCCTCCTGTTCAGCCATCACAGTAAGTGGCATATGCTGTCCGGGCAAAAGGCCCAGTAAAAAATAAACTGGCAAAAATATAACTGTGGTGAGGAACATGAGCGCGCCTTCCGAGGGGCTTTTCCCGCCGGCCGTCGCCGCCGTGGGAGCGGCCGCAGACATTCCGCGCGATTACAATTTTGCCGACGATATATTGCGCCGCAACCTCGCCGCCGGGCGGCGCGACAAGGTGGCCTACATCGATCCACGCGGTAGCTGGACCTACGGGCAGCTTGCCGATCGCGTCGCGCGGTTCGGCAACGTGCTGCGCAAGTTCGGCATCGCGCGCGAGGACCGCATCCTGATCTGCCTCACCGACAGCATCGATTGGCCGACGGCGTTTCTGGGCGCCATCAAGGCGGGCGTCGTCGCGGTCCCGGTCAACACGCTGCTCAACGAGCACGACTATGGTTTCATGCTCGCCGACAGCCGCGCGAAGCTCCTCGTCGTCTCCGAGGAGCTCTACCCACGGTTCGCGAACCACGGCGGCTCCAACTCCGACCTCAAGCACGTGATCGTGTCGGGCGGCGACGGCCGCGGCCGTCCGCGCTTCGAAGACCTGCTGCAGGCCGCCGCCGGCCCCGACTATACCGCGCCGACCACCTGCGACGACATCGGCTTCTGGCTTTACACCTCGGGATCGACCGGAAGGCCCAAAGGGGCCGTGCATGTCCAAGCCAGCCTGCGGCTCACCGCCGACCTCTATGGCGGCCCGGTTCTCGGCCTTACCGAGAACAATGTCGTCTATTCGGTGGCAAAACTGTTTTTCGCCTATGGGCTCGGCAACGCCATGACGTTCCCGATGGCGGCCGGCGCCACGACTGTGCTGATGCCGGGCCGGCCGACGCCGGAAGCCGTCGCCGACCTGCTGCGCAAACATCGCGTCACGGTCTTCTTCGGCGTGCCGACCTTCTACGCCGCGTTTCTCGCCTCCCCGGCCGCGCCCGCCCGCGCCGAGGTGACGCTCCGCACGTGCGTGTCTGCCGGCGAGGCGCTCCCGGTCGATGTCGGCCGGCGCTGGAACATGCGCTACGGCGTCGACATCTTGGACGGGCTCGGTTCGACCGAAATGCTTCACATTTTTCTCTCGAATCGTACCGGCGCGGTGCGGTACGGCACCACCGGCAAGCCGGTGCCGGGCTACGACATCAAGCTCATGAACGACGATGGCGAGATGGTCGAGCGCGGCACCATGGGGGAGTTGCAGGTGCGCGGACCGACCAGCGCGGTGATGTATTGGAATAATCGCGACCAATCGCGGAGCACGTTCCTCGGCGAATGGACGCGCTCCGGCGACAAGTACATCGAGGACCCCGACGGCTATTACGTCTACTGCGGCCGCCGCGATGACATGCTCAAGGTCGGCGGCATCTATGTGGCGCCATTCGAGGTCGAGGGCGCGCTGCTCACCCATCCGGACGTGCTCGAAGCCGCGGTGGTCGGGTGGCCGGATGAGGACCGCCTGATCAAGCCGAAGGCCTTCGTGGTGCTCAAACCGGCCGGCACCGCGAGCGACGAGACTGCCCGCGCGCTGCAGGAGCATTGCCGGCAGCAACTCGCATCTTACAAATATCCCCGCTGGATCGAGTTCCGAAGCGACCTGCCGAAAACCGCCACCGGCAAGATCCAGCGCTTCAAGTTGCGCGCCGAGGCGCCGGGGTGATTTGCGCTGGGCTCGTTTTGGTTCTGTTTTCCAAGGTTCGATTTCGGCCCCATTTCGGCCGATGTCATCGCCCGCGCAGGCGGACACTGCGGAAATTAGACTGGCTAATAAGAGTGGACTGCCTGATACGGTCACGCGATCGATGTAGCCCTCATGAGCGTAGCGACATGCGGGGCTGATCTTGAGATCGGCACACCCGGATGTCGCCGGGCTCATCCGGGCTACTCGCTCTCATTATGGCGACCGCGGCGGAAAATGTTTTGGTAGAAGCTGAAATCATGACTCTGTCGGATGAGGGCTTCGTCGAGATCGGCGCGAGCCGGCTCGAATACAAGATGATCGGTCCGCGGCCGGATCAATCCGCGACAATCGTTCTGCTCCACGAAGGGCTCGGCTCGGTCGGGTTGTGGGGCGATTTCCCGGCGCGCCTCGCGGACGCGACCGGGCTTGGGGTGTTCGCCTATTCCCGCGCCGGCTACGGCCGTTCAAGCCCGTCCGCGCTGCCGCGCCGCGTGACGTTCATGCACGAGGAGGCGCAGGTGCTGCCGCACGTGCTCGACGCCATCGGGTTGCGGCGCGGCGTCCTGCTTGGCCACAGCGACGGTGCCTCGATCGCCGCGGTCTACGCCGGCAGCGTCGAGGACCATCGGGTCCGCGGCCTTGTGCTGCTGGCGCCGCATTTCTTCACCGAGGAATTCGGCGTTGCCGAGATCGCCCGTATGCGTGCCGCCTATGACACCACCGATCTGCGCGCGAAGCTCGCCAAATGGCACCAGGATCCCGATAACGCATTCCATAGTTGGAGCGGCCCGTGGCTCGATCCCGCGTTCCGCACATGGGAAATCACCCAGGAACTCGCCTATATCCGGGTGCCGGTCCTGATCGTCCAGGGCGAGGACGATCAATACGGCACGCTGCGGCAGATCGAGGTGGCCAAGGAGGAGTGCTATTGCCCGGTGGAAGCCGTGATCCTGCCGGGCGCGCGGCACATTCCCCATCGCGAGGCTCCCGACGCCACCATGGCGGCTATTGTCGATTTCATCGGGCGGTTGCAGATAAAGTGAGAGGGTCGCCGGCCTGCGTTCCCGCAGGATTAGGCGCGTTGCCGGAGGAACCGATGGCGGAAGCCGGGCAAAGGCTCGCAAACGGAATGGCGCGAATCGATTTCGCGACCGAACCGTCGCGCTATCGCCATTGGAAGCTCGCCGTCGATGGCGCCGTCGCGACCCTGGTGATGGACGTCGACGAAAAGGGCGGCCTGTTCGAAGGCTACGAACTCAAGCTCAATTCCTACGATCTAGGCGTCGATATCGAGCTTGCCGACGCGTTCGAGCGCATCCGGTTCGAGCATCCCGCCGTGCGGGTGGTGCAACTGCGCTCCGGCAAGCCGCGCGTCTTTTGCGCCGGCGCCAACATCCGCATGCTGGCAGGCGCGAGCCACGTCCACAAGGTTAACTTCTGCAAGTTCACCAACGAGACCCGCAACGCCATCGAGGATGCGAGCGCGGCATCGGGCCTGCGCACCATCTGCGTCATCAACGGCACTGCCGCCGGCGGCGGCTACGAGCTCGCGCTCGCGGCCGACCACATCATCCTGGTGGACGACGGCTCCTCTTCGGTGTCGCTGCCCGAAGTGCCGCTTCTCGCCGTTCTGCCCGGCACCGGCGGGCTGACCCGCGTCATCGACAAGCGCAAAGTGCGTCGCGATCGTGCCGATTACTTCTGCACCACCGAGGAAGGCGTGAAGGGCCGGCGCGCCGTCGATTGGCGCCTCGTCGACCAGGTGGTGCCGGCGACGCGGCTCGAGGCCGCGGTAGCCGACCAGTCGCTGGCGTACGCGGATGCGGAGCGTGCCGGCGAAACGGCTCAAGGCATCGCCTTGATGCCGATTGAGCGCATCATCACCGGCGACTGCCACGATTACGACTCCGTGTCGGTCACGTTCGATCGCGCGGCGCGGCTTGCCACCATCGTGCTGCGCGGCCCCGAACTCCGCGCCGCCGGCGACGACGGACGCCATGACGGCGCGCGGCGCGGCATTCTGGCCGCTCCGCCTTGCGCGCGAACTCGACGACGCCATCCTCGACATCCGCCTCAACGAGTTCGACGTCGCCGCAATCCTGTTCAAGTCCGAAGGCGATCCGGCTGCGGTGCTCGCCTACGATGCCTTCCTCGACCGCAACGCCGGCCATTGGCTGGCGCGCGAGATTCGCCTCAAATGGAAACGGGTGCTCAAGCGCATCGACCTCACGTCGCGCTCGCTCGTCGCGCTGGTCGAGCCGGGTTCCTGCTTTGTCGGAACCCTCGCCGAGATCGTATTGGCGGCCGACCGCTCCTACATGCTGATCGGCAATCGCGACGGCGACAACCGTCCGCCCGCCGCCATCACGCTGGGCGACGTCAATCTCGGCGATGCGCTGGCCATGTCGAACGGGCAGAGCCGGCTGCAAACTCGCTTCCTCGGCGACCTCGATGCCCAGGCGCAGGTCGCGGCCGCGAAGGGCGAGGCACTCGATGCGCAGGCGGCCGAAGCGCTCGGCCTTGTCACGTTTGCGCTCGACGATATCGACTGGGACGACGAGATTCGCGTTTTCCTGGAGGAGCGCGCAAGCTTCTCGCCCGACAGCCTGACCGGGCTCGAGGCCAATCTGCGGTTCGGCGGACCGGAGACCATGGAGACCAAGATCTTCGCCCGCCTCACCGCGTGGCAGAACTGGATATTCCAGCGGCCCAACGCCACCGGCGAGGCCGGCGCGTTGCGCCGCTACGGCACCGGCCGCAAGCCGGAATTCGACACCAAGCGAGCGTGAATACGCGCAACAATAAGAACGCGCGATAACAAGAACGGGAGCAGCCCATGGACCTCGGCAATGTCGATTATTCGACCAAGATTCCCAACAATGTCGGCCTGACCGAAGACCGCCGCATCCTGCGCGCGCTCGAAAGCTGGCATCCCGGCTATCTCGATTGGTGGAAGGACATGGGGCCGGAAGGCTTCCAGGATGCGCTGGTGTATCTGCGCACCGCGGTGTCGGTCGATCCCAAGGGCTGGGCGAAGTTCGACTACGTCAGGATGCCTGAATATCGCTGGGGCATCCTGCTGGCGTCCCAGGAGGAAGACCGCAAGATTTCGTTCGGCCGCCACCTCGGCGAGCCCACCTGGCAGGACGTGCCCGGCGAATATCGGGCGATGCTGCGCCGCCTGGTGGTGATCCAGGGCGACACCGAGCCGGCCTCGGTCGAGCAGCAGCGCTATCTCGGCAGGACCGCGCCCTCGCTCTACGACATGCGCAACCTGTTTCAAGTGAACGTGGAGGAAGGCCGCCATTTGTGGGCGATGGTCTACATTCTGCACAAATATTTCGGCCGCGACGGCCGCGAGGAGGCCGAGGAACTGCTGCGCCGCCGCTCCGGCAGCATCGATTCCCCGCGCATGCTCGGCGCGTTCAACGAGCAGACGCCGGACTGGCTGTCGTTCTTCATGTTCACCACCTTCACGGACCGCGACGGCAAGATGCAGCTCGAAAGCCTCGCCCAGTCGGGCTTCGATCCGCTGTCGCGCACCTGCCGTTTCATGCTGACCGAGGAAGCTCACCATATGTTCGTGGGCGAGACCGGCGTCGGCCGCGTCATCCAGCGCACCTGCGACGTGATGCGGGCCGCCGGCATCGACGACCCCTTGGAGATCGCCAAGGTGCGGGCGCTCGGCGTCATCGATCTGCCGACGCTTCAGAAGAAGCTCAACCTGCACTATACGCTGTCCCTCGACCTGTTCGGCTCCGAGGTTTCCACCAACGCGGCGAATGCGTTCAACGCGAGCCTCAAGGGCCGCTTCCACGAGACCCGCATCGATGACGATCACCGGCTGGAGAAATCGACCTATCCGGTGCTCAAATTCATCGACGGCGCGATCCGCCTCGTCGACGAGCCGGCACTCACCGCCCTCAACATGCGGTTGCGCGACGACTATTCGGCCGATTGCGCCAAAAGCGTCGAGCGCTGGAACAAGATCATCGAGAAGACCGGCGTGGAGTTCCGGCTTCGACTGCCCCACGTCGCGTTCCATCGCCACATCGGCGAGTTCCGCAACGTGAATGTGACGCCTGAAGGCGAACTGCTCGATGACGCCGCCTGGGCGGGCCGCAAGGATCAATGGCTGCCGTCCAAGGCGGACGGCGATTTCATCACTGAACTGATGAAGCCGGTGAGCGAGCCCGGCACGTTCGCCAACTGGATCGCCCCGCCCAAGGTCGGGATCGACAACAAGCCGGGCGATTTCGAATACGTGATGGTCGCAGCGTGATGTTGGCGGACGCCGGCGCGGGTGGCGCCCGCGGGAAACGTTGGCGTCCGCGGCGGCTTAGGCCCATCAACATCGTCATGACCGGGCTTGTCCCGGTCATCCACGTCTTCCTCGCGCGCCCTGAAGCCGCAAAGACGTGGATGCCCGCGACAAGCGCGGGCATGATGAACCATTTTATACCTTTTTCCTTACCCCGAGCCCCAGCATGAAACGCTCGCGGATCTGGACCGGGTCACGGTCGGTGGTACCGACGCCAGGCTTGTCGTCGATGCGGGCCGCGATGAAGCTCGGGCCGCCCTCGGCGAGGGCCGCGTCGATCAGCGCGTCGAAATCCTCTTCGTCCGCCGCCCATGAGGATTTGGCGAGACCGGCCGCGCGCGCGAGCGCCACGTAGTCGGCGGTGCCGGCGGCCGGCGTGCGCTGGCCGCCGGTGATCTGGTAGAGCCCGTTGTCCATGATCACCATGGTGAGGTTCGCGGGCTTCTGCGCCGCGATGGTGGCGAGGCAGCCGAGCTGCATCAGGAGCGAGCCGTCGCCTTCGAGCGCGATCACGTGCCGCTTCGGCTGCCCCAGCGCGACCCCGAACGCGATCGGGATCGCGAGCCCCATGCTGCCCAGCATGTAGAAGTTCTGCGGCCGGTGGCCGGCCGACCACAGGTCGAAATTGGTGTTGCCGATGCCGCCGATCACGGCCTCCTCGTGCTTGAGCTTGGCGACGAGGCGCTTGGTGAGGTCGAAGCGGTTGACCACTTTGGCGTTGTGGTAGGTCGCGGGAGCGGTGCGGGTACCAAGCGCGGGCATGGGGTCAACTCTCGAACACTTTGCCGCCGGTGAGTAGCGGCGATAGGATGAACGTGACGGCGGCCTGGGTCGCCACTGCCTGCTTGATCGAGCGATCGAGGATGAATTCGAGTTCGTCATAGCGGGTGATGGTGTGGGTCTCGACGGCGAGCGATTCGAGCACGGGGCGCATCGTACGGCACACCAGCGCCTGGCCGAGATTGAATTCGCCAAGCGTGCCGCGCTCCGACACGAACAGGATGGCGGGCACCTGATACGGCACCACAAGCGATGCCAGCGCGTTCGGGATGGTGCCGAAGCCGCTCGTCTGCATCAGCACGGCGCCGCGACGGCCGCCCATCCAGGCGCCCGACACGATGCCGAGGGCTTCCTCCTCGCGCGCGGTCGGAAACGTCAGGAAGTCCGGGTCGGCATGGAGGTTCTTGATGAGTGGCGTGAACACCTTGTCGGGCACATAAGGGACGAGCCTGACGTCATTGCGCTTCAAGGTCCGCTGCACGATCTCGTACCACGGCGGCGCGGCGGCAGGTTTGGCGTTGTCCATGACGATCGACCCGATGAAACCGGCGCTGTCCTATCATGATCCCGTCGGCTTTGCCCACCCTGCCGGCACCTGTTAATAGGAGTGGATTTGAATTGCATCGGACTGTCGTCGCCGGGCTCGTCCCGGCGACCCCGATAAGGAGGGCACGGTGCTCTCCCGATCGAGATGGCCGGGACAAGCCCGGCCATGACCAACGAGTGCTCAACGGACAGGGAGCGCGACGCGCCATGGCGCAACACGTCAACTGGGTGTGGCCCACCGGCAAACGCATTGCCGTCGTGTTCAACGTCTGCCTGGAGGCGTGGTCGGACGGCAAGGCGCCGGGCATCAGCCCGATGGGAAATCCGCTGCCGGCGGACGTGCTCGACACCATGGCGATCTCGTGGGCGGCGTACGGCGTCAGGCGCGGCATTCATCGCCTCTTGGAGGGGTTTGCGCAGCACCGCGCGATCGCGAGCGTCATGGTCAATGCGGTGATCGCGGAACGCTCGCCCGAGACCGTTAAGGCGGTGGCCGACGCGGGGCACGAGGTGCTGTCGCACTCCTATGCGATGGACGTGGTCCCGGCGCTGCTGTCCCAGGAGGACGAGCGCAAGAATATCGCGCGGTGCACGGCACTGCTGGAGAAGGCGTCGGGCCGGAAGATCGAAGGCTGGCTGAGCCCGCGCGGCACCTCGCGCGCCGAAACCCCGGGCTTCCTCATCGAGGCCGGCTATCGCTGGTATGGCGACGTTTTCGACGAGGACCTTCCCTATGTGCAGACTTTCGGCAACCGGAAGATCGTCGCCATTCCGCTCGGCACCGATGTCAACGACATGCAGTTCATGAAGTACGGCAACGCGCCGCGCACCATGCTCGACTCGTTCAACGAGAACGTCGCCATCGCCAAGGAGAAACGCGAGGTCTCCATGATCGACGTCACCTGTCACGCCCACATCTTCGGGCATCCGCGTGGCGCCTATTATTACGAGAAGATCGTCGAGGCGGCGGCACGGGATTCCGACGTCTGGATCGGGACCCGCGCCCAGATCGCCCATCATGTGCTGGCTCAGCAGGTCGCGTGATGGCGGTCGATTTCGACCCCGAGGACGGCGATCCGCACCAGGAGATTCGCGACGGCGTGCGCAAGCTGTGCGCCCAGTTCCCGGGCGAATACTGGCGCAAGCTCGACCGCGACGCCGCCTATCCGGCGGAGTTCGTCAGGGCCGTCACCGCTGCCGGCTACTTGTCGGCGCTGATCCCCGAGGAATACGGCGGGGCCGGCCTGCCGCTGTCGGCCGCCGCCGCGATCGTGGAGGAAATCCAGCGCGCCGGGTGCAACGGCGCCGCCTGTCACGCCCAGATGTACATCATGGGCGCGCTGCTGCGCCATGGCAGCGCGGAACAGAAGCGCAAATACCTGCCGGGCATCGCGTCGGGCGAACTGCGGCTGCAGGCGTTTGGCGTCACCGAGCCGTCGAGTGGCACCGACACATCCTCGATCAAGACCTTCGCGCGCCGCGACGGCGATCACTACGTGGTCAACGGCCAGAAGATCTGGACCTCGCGGTCGGAATATTCCGATCTCATGCTGCTGCTCGCCCGCACCACGCCGAAGGAACAGGCCGGCAAGCGCACCGACGGCATGTCGGTTTTCATCCTCGACATGCGCGCCGCCAAGTCCACCGCCGGGTCCGCCAACCTTACGATTCGGCCGATCCGCACCATGATGAATCATTCCGCCACCGAAGTGTTCTTCGACAATGTCCGCATTCCGGCGGAGAACCTCGTCGGCGAGGAAGGCAAGGGCTTCCGCTACATCCTGTCCGGCATGAATGCGGAGCGCATTCTGATCGCGGCGGAATGCATTGGCGACGCCAAATGGTTCATCGAGAAGGCGACCGACTACGCCAAGGACCGGGTGGTGTTCGATCGGCCGATCGGAAAGAACCAGGGCATCCAGTTTCCGCTTGCGCGGGCCTATGCGCAGATGCGCGGCGCCGAGCTGATGGTGCATCACGCCGCCGCGCTGTTCGAGGCCGGCAAGAATTGCGGCGCCGAAGCCAATATGGCGAAACTCCTCGCCGCCGACGCCTCCTGGGCCGCCGCCGAGGCCTGCGTGCAGACCCACGGCGGCTTCGGTTTCGCCGAGGAATACGACGTCGAGCGCAAGTTTCGCGAAACCCGGCTCTACCAGGTCGCCCCGATCTCGACCAATCTCATCCTCAGCTTCCTGGCCGAGCACGTCCTCGGCCTGCCGCGCTCGTATTGAGGCGCGTGGCGCCTACGCCGCGGCCGTTCCCAGCGCCTGCATGAAACGCAGCTTGATCGCGTGGCCGTCGCGGGTCGGCAGCACGCGGGGGACGTCGGCGCTGGCGATCAAGGCCTGCACCAGTATCGGGCCGCGGCCGGTGTGGGCGAGATCGCGGACGCGGCCGGCGTCGCGCATGGCGGAAACGTGCAGCGCATCGGGAATCGGCACGCATTGGCGACCGCGACGAGGTCGATGCCGGCCTGGGTGTGGCTCGGCTGCATGCCCGTCTCGCCGTAATGCTGGTTGTCGAGCACGACGACAGCGAGATTTCCCGGCTGCTTGACCCCGATGGTGGCGAGGCTGCCGAGCCCCATCAGGGCTTCGCCGTCGCCGGTGAGCACCAGCACCCGCCGCGACGGCTGGGCCAGCGCGAGGCCGAGGCCGATCATGGCGGCGGCGCCCATCGCGCCCCACAGATAGAAGTTGAGCGGATGCTCGCCGCAGGCCGCGACATCGTAGGTGGCCGTGCCGAGACCGGAGACGACCAAGAGGTCACCGCGGTCCGCCAGCAGGGCCTTTACGAATTCGCGCCGGTCCAGCATCACTTGCCCCACACCTTGCGGCCGATCAGCCGTTGCGACAGCAGGATCGCGACCTGCTGATCGCCCGAGAACGCCATGTCGCAGCCGGCGCCGACGATGTCGTCGACGTCTTCCGCCGCCTCGACCCGATAGGTCAAAAAACCGGCGAGCTTCAGGCTCGGTTCGGTGATCGAGCCCATCGGCACCTGCCACGGATTGAACTCGGCGAACTCGCCCCGCATGGTGACGAGCACCAGGCACGGAAAGCCGCAGGTCTGCGCCAGCGAGAACATGTTGATGCAATTGCCGACGCCGCTGCTCTGCATCAACAGCGCGGCGCGCTGGCCGCCGAGCGCGGCGCCGGCGATGAGGCCGACGCCCTCCTCCTCGGTGGTCAGCACCACGTCGTGGATGTTGGGGTCGCGCACGCACAGCTCGATCAGCCGGATGTGGCCGGCATCCGGCACGTAGCCGACTTGGCGGATGCCGACGCGGCGGAAATGCGCGTAGATCACGTCGGGCCAGTGCAGTGCGCTTGTCCTGTCGTCCACGGCCGGCCTCGTCAGTTGCGCGTCATCACGGAGGATGCGACGAGCCGGGCCGGCTCCAGCGGCGGGCGGCCGCGGATGTAGTCGGCGGCCTTCTCGGCGATCATGATGATCGGCGCGTTGATGTTGGCGCCGACGAGGTCGGGCATGACCGCGCCGTCGACGACGCGCAGGCCGTCGACGCCGAACACCCGCAGCTCGCCGTCGACCACCGCCATGCGGTCGGAGGCGAGCCCCATCTTGCAGGTGCCGAGCGGATGATGGACCGTGATGCCGCTCGCCCGGATATGGGCGTCGAGGTCGGCGTCGCTGGTTCCGGCCGGCGCGATTTCCTTGTCCATGAACGGCGCCATGGCGGATTGCCGGCAGACGTCGCGGGCGATGCGCAGGCCGGCGCGCAGCGTGTTCCAGTCATTGTCGGTGGCGAGGAAATTCTGCCGGATGCGCGGCGCCTGCGCCGGATCGGCCGATACGAGTTCCACGCTGCCGCGGCTTTCCGGCCGCAGCACCGCGGCCCGGCACGCATAGCCGTCCGCATAGGGACGTCGGAACGGCCGCAAATAGGGAGACGCCGTCATCGGGGCGGCGTTGAAGATGAGCTGCACATCCGGCAGCGCCGCATCCGGGCGGCTCTTGAGGAACGCCCCATGGCCGGCCGGAAGGTCGGTCGCGATGCCCTCGCCGCGCAGGTAGGCCTTCGCGAGCGACGGCATGATGCGGTCGATCCGCATACCCCGGTGGAACACGCCCGGTTCCTTGCGGGTGTAGGCGACGGCCGCCGAGATGTGATCCTGCAAATTCTTGCCGACGCCGCGTAGCGGCACCTGCACCGTGATGCCGTGGGCGCGCAGTTCCTCCGGGTCGCCGATGCCGGACAGCATCAGCACCTGGGGGGAGTTGATGACGCCGCCGCACAGGATCACCTCGCGCGCGGCCCGCGCCACCCGGGTCCTGCCGTGGCGGAGATACTCGACGCCGACGGCGCGGTTGTTCTCGATGATCACCCGCGTCGTCAGCACGTTCACCACGACGCGAAGATTGGGCCGCGCCAGCGCCGGCCGCAGATAGGCGACCGCCGCGCTGCAGCGCCGCCCGTCGCGCACCGTCATCTGCCAGACCCCGAAGCCTTCCTGCTGGGCGCCGTTGTAGTCGGGCGTCGCCGGATGTCCGGCTTCGCGCCCCGCCGCCGCGAACGCGTCCACCAGCGGATCGGAGAACCGCGTCATCTGGGTCGAAAGCGGGCCGTCACCGCCGCGATAATAGCTCGCCCCGCCCTTCCAGGATTCCTGCCGCCGGAAATAGGGCAGCACGTGGGCATAGGACCACGCGGCAAGCCCGGACGCCGCCCAGCGGTCGTAGTCGCCGCGATGGCCGCGCACATACGCCATGGCGTTGATGGAGGACGAGCCGCCGATCACCTTGCCGCGTGCGCATTCGAGGCCGCGCCCGTCCATGGTGGTCTCGGGCTCGGCGAAATACATCCAGTCATGCATCCGGTTGAGCAGCAGCCGCGGCCAGCCGAGCGGGATATGGATCCATGGATCGCGGTCCCAGCCGCCCGCTTCGAGCAGCAGCACGCGGGTGTCCTTGTTCTCGCTTAGCCGGCCCGCCAGCGTGCAGCCCGCCGAACCCGCCCCGATGATGATGAAGTCGTAGCTCATGGGATCCAACCGATCTTAGCCGATGTCAGACGTCCGTTCCGCCGTCACTCCTTGCCGCCATCGAGGAGCCAGCCGAATTTCTCCCGCGCGCGGCGGACGACTTCGGCACTAGGCGCGTTGCTGGGCGGAAACTTTTCGCGCCAGTGATAGGGCTTGCAGGCATTGATGATAGCGACCGAATGGGTCATGTCGCCGGCGGCGCGCTTCTCCGGCGACAGCCGCGGGTCGGCGGGCGAATCCCACGAGCCCTCGATGAACTGGATCGACTCTTTCGGATCGGTCCGGGTCAGCATCGCCCACATCAGATTATCGAGGTCGGTGACGTCGACGTCGTCGTCGACCACGATGATGTATTTCGACGCATAGGCGGCAGCGCCGCATTCGGCGGCGATCTGGCCGGCTTGCACGGCGTGGCCGGGATATTTCTGCTTGATCGAGACGCCGTGCAGCAAGCGCGAGCCGCCGACCTCGTGGCACCACACCTGCTGCACCTCCGGAACGCCGGCGCTGGTCATGTTCTGCTTGACCATGGCGGAGCGCAGCACCGCGCGATAGCGCGCCATCTCGTCGGGCCCCGCCCCCATCGGCGGCACGCCGAGCAGGATCGGATCGTTGCGGTGGTAGATCGCCTTGATGTCGAGCACCGGGCGGGGCGCCGCGCCGCCGGCATAATGGCCGGTCCATTCGCCGAACGGCCCTTCGGTCTCGCGGCGCTCCCGCGTCACGTAGCCTTCGAGCACCACCTCGGCATTGGCCGGAAACGGCAGCCCGGTGACCTTGCCCTTGACCATCTTGACCGGCCGGCCGCGCAACCCGCCGACGATGTCGATCTCGAACACCCCGTAGGGCGCCTCGGTGCCGCCGTAGAAGAACGCGAGCGGATCGCCGCCCAGCACCATGACGAGCGGCAGCGCCTCGCCGCGCGCCCAGTATTTCTCGCGGTGCAGATAGCCGTGGTGGCCGGTCGCCATCAGGACGCCGACCGAAGTCTTGTCGAACACCTGCGCCCGGTAGGCGCCGGCATTGAGCCAGTTCTCCTCCGGGTCGCGGGTGATGCTGTAGGTGCCGGTGCCGATATAGCGGCCGCCGTCGAGCGCGTGCCACACCGGCGAGGGAAACTTGAGCACGTCGACGTCATCGCCCATCATGATGTTCTCGAACACCGGGCCGGTGCTCGACCATCTGGTGGGGGACGAGGCGTGGCTCCTTGAGGTAGGCGTCGCGATAGGCCTCGCTCAACTCCCACTTGGTGAGCCCGTCCGGAAACCCGAACGTCATGTTGCGCCGCGTCCCGGCGAACACGTTCATCAGCAGCCGGAACCCCTTGGGGCAGCCCGGAATATCCTCGAACACCACGCAGGGGCCGTTCTCGGCGCGCAGCACCGCCTCGGCGGCGAGCCCGATGTCCTCCTGCCAGCTCGCCCCGCGCACGGTGCGCACCTCGCCGAGCTCGTCCGCGAGCGCCAGCCATTCGCGCAGATCGTCATAGACGATCCCGGGCTTGAAATTGCTGCGTGCGTCCATTCCGGCTCCGGTCCCCTGGGCCAGTTTCTACCAGATTGCGGTCCGGGCCGGGAGGATCGATTATGCCGCGCGGAGCAGGGATGCGGAGAAGAAATAGTGAAACGCCTTTTGGGAGCCGCGATATCACTTGCTCGCCATGCCCGCGCTGGTCGCGGGCATCCACGTCTAAAAGGCCCTCCACGATCAAAGACGTGGATGGCCGGAACGAGTCCGGCCATGACGACGTGGACGGGTCACGGGTGTTGCGCGTTGGCATCAGGGGCCGCCATGGCCGCCATCGCGGTTGGGGCCGCCCTATTCACCACGATGACGACCACCACGGCCGCCGCCGCGGAGTGGCCGGCCAAGCCGGTGAAGATCATCGTCGCATATGCGGCGGGTGGCGCCAACGACCTGCTGGCGCGGGTATTCGCCGAGCAGTTGAGCCAGACGTTCGGCCAGCAATTCTTTGTCGAGAACCGCACCGGCGGCGGCGGCCTCGTGGGCGATGAGGCGGTGGCGCACAGCGAACCCGACGGCTACACCCTGATGGCGTCCGGCCTGCCGTCCGCATGTGCTGGCGCCGGCGATGAATCCGAAGAATGCGAACTTCGACCCGGTGCGTGACTTCACCCACATCGCGTATCTGGGCGGCCCGCCCACCGTGTTCGTGGTGCATTCGCTCCTCGCCGGCGAAATCGTTCCGGGACCTCATCGGCCTGATGCGCAGCCGGCCCGGCGGCGTCGAATACGTCTCGCCCAGCATCGGCTCGGTCGGCAACATGGTTGCCGAATACGTGGCCGCCAAGGAAAAGCTCAAGCTGGTGCACGTCGTCTACCGCGGCGGCGGCGCTGCGATCCTCGATCTCGTCGCCGGCCATGTTGAGGTCGGCAGCATGACGCTCGCGACCACGCTGCCCCACATCCGCACCGGCGCGCTGCGCCCGCTCGCGGTGTCTTCGGCGCAACGCGTGCCGGAACTCCCCGACGTGCCGACGCTCGCCGAACTCGGCTACCCGGAGCTCGTCGTCACCACCTGGTACGCGCTCTCCGGCCCCGCCAGCCTGCCGAACGACATCGTCGACCGCCTCAACCGCGAAGTGAACCGCGCCATGGACGTCCCCAAAGTGCGCGAGCACCTGGCGCAGGAGACCGTGCAGACGAGGCCGATGACGCCCGAAGAGGTGACACGGTTCATGAAGAGCGAAGTCGAGAAGTGGGTGCCGGTGGTGAAGGCGATGAATTTGGCGGCGCCGTGAGGGGCGGCCTTCGTACGGCCACTTGCCGCTGCCTGTCGCGGATTTTATCCACGCATCGAAATCATTGGTACCCTTGATTGTCAGGCCGGGCCTGCTACGTTTGACTTATGCAGATAGACCTCACGCCCGAGCAACATGATTTTGTCCGGCAAGCCGTTGCAAGTGGCCGGTTTGAGCGCGCTGAAGATGCCGTGCAAGCGCAATGACGCTTTGGGTCGAGCGAGAGCGCCGCCGCACGGAAATTCTTGCCGCCGTCGATATCGCGAAAGCCTCGATTGATCGCGGCGAAGGCATCGAGATCACTCAGGAATCCATGCGGGCACTGGCCGATGACGTAAAACGGCGCGGCCGGGCGCAGCTTGCCGGCGAGCATCATCGCGCAGGGTGATATGGTGTATCGCCTGGCACCGCAGGCGCGGGCCGAACTCGGCAACATCTGGAATTATATCGTCAACGAATGCGGCAGTGTCGCTGCGGCCGATGGCATCATCGACGCCATCACGGAGCGCTTTCTATCTGCTCTCTCAGTATCCTCGCATGGGCCGCGCTCGCGATGATTTACGCGCCGGCTTGCGCAGCTTTGCGGTCGGCGAATACGTAACTGTTTATGCCGTCGAGGAGGAGGACGCGGAGATTTTGCACGTGTTTCATGGTCGCCGGGATATCGAAGGGCAGCTTGGCCAATGAGAAACGAAGCGAGCAAGTAGCCCGGATGAGCGAAGCGATATCCGGGGTCTGCCGATCCCAAGATCAGCCCCGCATATCGCTACACTCATGCGGGCTACACTTTCTATCGGTGCGACGACCGGCGGCGATTTTCAGGCTCAGCGGCACAATGTCCAGGTATGATGGGCGATCTGCTCGTCTTCCTGCGAGGCAGAACCCGCACGGCGCACCGTGACGAGGCCGCGCTGATGGGATTATTCGCGGCCTCGTTGCGGGCTTGGTCGAGGCTGATCCCGATCCACCAGCGGGACGCGTAACGGTTCCAGCCTGATGGTCGATATTCCCACAGTCGCTCAATAACAGCGGACTAGGTGCCAGCCCACCGGTGATTGGCGCGGATTGCGATGATGTTGAACCGCCTCTCCGAGTCATTACCGTGAAGTCATGGCCGGGCTCGTCCCGGCCATCCACGCCTCTCTCGCGATCGCCCAGAGAAGACGTGGATGCCCCCGACAAGCGCGGGCATGATGGACTACCATACAGCAGGACATGAACCTCCAATGTGTCGCGCACGACTAAATGAGGAGCAATTGCTCCCCGTTGAAGGGACAAGTCATGTCACGGACTTTCGATCGCGCCACAGCCGGCTTGATGGCGGGCAGCCTGTCGTTGCTCCTGTCGCAGTCCGCTTTTGCGAGCATCGTCAACGTCGCTGTCCCGACCATCCACATTCCGGTTTCCGCGGTGCATGTCTCGGTTCCGGCCGTGCACGTTTCGGCTCCGGCCATCCAGGTCAAAACCGCGGACTTCAAGACGACGGACAAAACCGTCAATCGGTCGACCTCGCACCGTGATCTTGCGGACGGCGGCGGCGATCGTCGAGGCCACGGCACCCCGGCCAGCATCGTCAGTTACCGCAGCACCTCGCTCAACGTCCAGAGTTCGCTCGCCCAGCACCACGGTGGCGACTTTGGCGGCAACAAGAACCGCGACCGCAACAGCGGCGGCATGGCGACATCCCGCTTCGTCTCCGCCGTCACCACGATCGCGCCCGGTACCACCGGGATAGCCTGGCACCGCGGCGGCAACGGCGCTGCGACGATCGGGTCGGTCAATTCATCCGTGACAGGCGCCGGATCGACCAGCCTGAAAGCGCTCGCGTACGCCGGCACGCCGGTCGGCGGCTCGTCGACCAATGGTGCCAACGCGTTCCAAGCCGCTGCCGTCGCAAACGCCGCGCTTGCCGCGCTGACAGGCCAATTGACGAATGTCATGGCTCAAATTCAGGCCGGAGAGACCGCCATCGCCGCGACGATAGCGGCCGAGCAAGCCCAGTTACAAACCTTGTATGCGGAACTAGGCGAGGCCATGGGTTGCGCCACGGACGAGCTTGAGCAATGCCCCGCGGAATCCGTTTCCCAAATAGACCAGCAAATCGCAACGGTTGAAGCGAACCTGGCAGAGTCCGAATACGATTTGGCGCTATTCAGAACCGCGACTCTGGCGGTCGCGGCGGACGGCGTGTCCAATCAGACGGTAGCGGACATGGACGCGATCTATATTTACGAGTTGGCATGTTCGACGGCATTGGCCAACGGAGAATCCTGTGACGGGATTGTCGCCGTGTTGGGCACCGTGCTGAAAGGTATTAATTGGGAACAGGTCCTCGCCTTGACCGCACTGATTTCAAATCCGCCCAACGGATGAGGCCTCCGCCCGCGGAATCCATCGAGGCCGGCGCGCGGCGCGTCAGAGTATCGTTAAACATTTGTTTATGCGCGTGCGTCACAGATGGCTGGATCGTCCCGTCTGGGCCACTGGAGGATTGTTTTGTCCGACATTTACAGCATTCTATCGACGAGCTACGCATCGACCTATCAGAACCTTATTCCGGTCGGGTCGAAGTTCGCCAACGTTGATCCGACGCAATACCAGGGGACCTGGACCGGCAAGGACAGCTCCCATCAGCCGTTCTCGCTCAGGATCACGAACGTCAAGGGCTATCGGGCCAACGTGACGTTCACCAGTCAGAGCGGCCAGCAATATCAGAGGGTTTTCATCACAACGAAGAATTCTTTCCGGATCGGCGATTCCAGCTTCACGCTGACGGGTACCGGTGTCGCGCAGGTCAAGACGGTTTTGACCGATCCCACCACCGGCACCCAGGCAATCGATACGTCCTACGCGACCAAAACCAGCTAGCCTGGATTTTGCGATGAGCCCGTAGGGCGGATCAGCGCGGCGTAATGCGCCGCCGCATCGGGAATAGCGGGTTGCGCCGCCGGGCAACACCAACCCGCGATCTCATTGACTCGTCACGCCGGCGCTTGTCGCACGAGTGTCCGGTTCGGAGATTCCGGCTGCACATTGGCGACCGAGTTCAACCCGGCGTGGTCATTCCGGGACGCGCGTTTTCGCGCGGGCCCGGATCCATAACAATAACCACGCTCGGAAATTATGCGGAGAGAATCGGGGTTGTGGGTTGCGGGCTCGCCGTCTCACGGCGCCCCAGAACGACAATTGCTGTGGTGTACGACGACGCGTTCCCGCAATAGGAATAATATCCTTGACATTCTATAGGATATTTCCTATCCTATCCGTTTGATGACGCCTCATCGTCCCATCCTCCAACCTGATCGAACGAGCCCTCATGACCGCAACAAAATCCGCCACCACCACCTCCAACGCGATTGCCCCGTCCAAAGCCGCGCGCCGCGCCACCCTCGCCACTCCCTCCGCGCCGCTTGCGCGCGCCGCGCTGTTCGGTGCGCCGCCGCTGTTCGCGGGCGAGGACGGCGCGGCTTACGAGGAATTGCTGGCGCGTCGCCGGCGCCGTGAAGCCCGTCGACGTGATTGAGGAAATCTGGGTGCACGATGTCGTCGATCTCGCCTGGGAGGCGTTGCGGCTGCGCCGTCTCAAGGCGAGCCTGATGACGGTGGCGGCGCATGAGGGGCTCGCCCGCGTGCTGATGCCGCTGCTCGATTTCTCGGCGGCGTCCAATCTTGCCGCGCAATGGGCGGCGCGGGAGAGCGGCGCCGTCGATCGCGTCGACACGCTGCTGGCCGAGGCCGGCATCTCCATGGAAGCGATCGCGGCCCAGACGCTCGCGGCGCGCATCGATGACGTTGAGCGCATCGACCGCATGATCATGCTGGCGGAAATGCGCCGCGCCGCCGCGCTGCGCGAACTCGACCGCCGCCGCGCCAGCATCGCGGCGGTGCTGCGCCACGCGCTCGGCGACGCCAAGGATGTGGCGTGCGAGGACGTCGCGCCGATCAACGGCGCGCGCCACCGGCGGGCGGGTTCGATGTGACGGAGTGCCTGAGCGCAAAAAGCGCAGACCAAGCCGCGGCATCGCCGCAGCCTGTAGCCCGGATCTCGCTGATGTTGAACATGCCGAGCTCGAACTCGCCCTTGGCGATCTGCTCCTGGCCGGGGTCGAGTCCGACTACCTTGGTTTTGGCCTTAATGGCATCGGCGACGCCGCTGTCGGCGAGGATGCGCGCAATCAGGATGCCACTGCCGTTCGGCGTTGCCGGATCGCCGATCGCAACCGCCTTCGCGGACAGCAAGGCCTTCTTGAAGGCGTCAGCGGACGAAAGGTCCGGCGCGGGCGCGCCCTCCCGGATAGCGACGCCGATGCCGCCGCGCACGACCCGCACGCGCGTCCCGGCCTTGATGCCGCCGGCCTTCTCGTAGTCGTCCATGGCCGGAACCGACTGCACCACCACGTCGAAGACTTCCGCCTTGAGTTTCTCCGGCACCATCAGCGGCGAGCCGGCCGTGTATTTCACCTTGTGGCCGGTTTCCTTGGTGAAATCCTCGACGATCTTGTCGAGCGAACCCTTCGCGGCGCCGATGCTAATCAGGCTGATCTCGTCCGCCGCCGCCGGACCGGCCGGCATTCCCGCCGCAAGCGCGACGCAGGCGCTGGCAAAAACGATTGAACGCATGGCTTCCTCCCATCGAATTGGTTATCGAGTCGAGTTTACCCCGGGGCGCCCAACGCGGCCAGACGGAACCTCGCCGCCAAAGTCGTGTCGCCGGATGGACGCCACCGCGCCAAAAACGTAGAAGAACAGCGCCCGCAGCAACCGCAGCACGGTGTCCCCAATGATCAACGCCAAACGGATCGGCCACGCCACGTTCGAGACACCCGACATCGAGCGGCAGATCGATTATTATCATGACACCGTAGGTCTCGTGCTGGCGGGCCGTGAAGGCGACCGCGCATTTCTCGCCTCTCCGCTGGGTCAGCTTGCCATCGTGCTCGAAAAAGGCTCCCGGCAGGCCTGCACCCGGCTTGCCTTCGAGGTTGCGCGCGATCTCGACGCCGGCGAGTTGACGCGGCGCCTCGCCGGCCTGGGGTTGAAGAGCGAGCCGTGCCGCGACGCGCTGCCGGGCGTGTCCCGGCTCGTCACTTTCGCGGACCCCAAGGGAACGCTCATCGAGCTGTTTTCGGAATGGAGCTTCCTCGACGTCAAGCCGATGGCCTCGGCCGGCGCCGCGGCGAACAAGCTCGGCCACGTGGCGTTCTATCATCCCGATCCGCAGGCGATCGCGGATTTCTACGCCCGCACGCTGGGGTTTCGGGTGTCCGACTGGATCGGCGATTTCTTCGTCTTCATGCGGTGCGGCGTCGATCACCACACCGTCAATTTCCTGCGCGCCGACCGCACCACCGTGCAGCACATCGCGTTCGAAATGCGCGACGCGCATCAGCTCCACGCCTCATGCGACCTGCTGTCGCGCCAGCGCATCCCGATCGTTTGGGGGCCGGTACGCCACGGCCCGGGACACAACATCGCGGTCTATCATCGCAATCCCGACGATCACATTGTCGAACTATTCTGCGAGCTCGACCGCATGGCCGACGAGGAACTCGGTTATTTCGAGCCGCGCCCTTGGCACCGCGACCGCCCGCAGAAGCCGAAGGTGTGGGATTCCGACCCCGCCGCGCGACCTGTGGGGCCTGCCGCCGTCGCCGGAATTCCTGCGACCATCGAAATAGGCGCGGCGGGCGCTCGACACCTACTCTCAGTGTCGGATAGGGCGTGTTCGCTTTGACCCGCCATTTCGAGCCGGGTTAAAGCGAACCCGCCCTACACCACGCCGAGAGAGCCGCATGCAAGCGCTCCCACGCGGGCTCAGTCCCGGGAAGTCCGAACCTAAGCCACGCGGGATGTTCATCGAAGCGGCGCACCAGGATGCCGGCGCGGCCGAGATGCCCGAACAATTCCCTGGCGGCCGGCGTGCGCGCCAGCCGAAACAGTACCGTGCCGCCGACAAGGTTGAGCCGCGCACCGGCAAGCATTGCGTCGAGCCGCCGCATGTCGCCGGCAAGGCGCGCCCGCGTGGCGCTCGCCCACGCACCATCGGCGAGCGCCAATTTGCCTACCGCGATGGCAGGCCCGGACACCGCCCATGGCCCGAGCGTTGCGGCTAACCGCGCCGCAAGCTCCGGCGCCGCAAGCGCGAAACCGAGCCGCAGGCCCGCCAAGCCGTAGAACTTGCCGAACGAGCGCAACACCACGATGTTGCGGCGTCCGACCTCGCCGGCGAGGCTGCTGACGTCGGACCCGGCATCCATGAAGGCTTCGTCGACTACGAGAAGGCCGTCGCGGTGTCCAAGCGCATCGGCGACGCGGAGCAAAGCAGCCTTCTCCATCACCCGCCCATCCGGATTGTTCGGGTTGACCACCACGGCGAGATCGGTGTCGCCGAGCGCATCGATATCTCCAACCTCGCTAACGTGGTGTCCGGCGAGCGCGGCTGCACGGGCGAATTCCCCGTAGGTCGGGGCCAGTAGGGCGGCGCGGCCGGGCGACACGAGCGCTGCCACCAGCGGCAGCAGGATTTGCGTGCCGGCCGCCGGCACCACGTGATGGCGCGACGGCGCTCCGTACGCGGCGGCAGCGGCGGCGGCCAGCCGATCGACCGCCGCGGGCTCCGGCAGCCGGGCAAAGATATCGCCGGCCAGTTGCGGCAACGGATAGGAATGGGGATTGATGCCGGTCGACAAATCGACGAACGGCTCGGGCGCGCCCGGAAACATGAGCCGCGCGGCACCAAGATCGCCGCCATGCAGGAGCGACGCTTTCATGTGGGGGATCGCGCCGGTCGCGTTCACGGTTTTGGCCCTGTTGATCGAAGCCATGGTGGGTTATCCGGACCGGCTGGTGAGCGCAATCGGCCATCCGGTGATATGGATCGGGCGGCTGATCGCGATGCTCGACCAAAGCTTGAACCACGACGGCGCGCCCTTTGCCAGCCGGCGGGCGGCTGGAATCATCGCGCTCGCCATCGTGGTCGCGGTCCCGGCGGCAATCGCGTATGGACTCGAATGGAGCCTGCTGCGTCTGCCGTTTGGCATCGTGCCTGCGGCGATACTCGCCAGTACGCTGATCGCTCAGCGCAGCCTGCATGACCACGTGGCCGCGGTCGCGACGGCGCTGGAGGAGGGCGGTCTCGCGGCGGGCCGCGAAGCGGTATCGCGCATTGTCGGCCGCGATCCCGCCGCGCTCGACGAAGCCGGCGTGGCGCGCGCCGCGATCGAAAGCCTCGCGGAGAATTTCTCCGACGGCGTCGTCGCTCCTGCGCTCTGGCTTGCCGTTGCGGGGCTTGCGGGCGGCGCCGCCTACAAGGCGATCAATACCGCCGACAGCATGATCGGGCATCACACGCCGCGCCATGCGGCGTTCGGCTGGGCGGCGGCGCGCCTCGATGATCTCGTCAACTTGCCGGCGTCGCGACTTGCCGCCCTGCTGGTGGTCGCGGCGGCCGCGATATCGGGCCGCGCCGCGCCAGCGTGGCGCGCCCTCGTCCGCGACGCGGCGCGGCATCGCTCGCCCAATGCCGGTTATCCCGAGGCCGCGATGGCGGGCGCGCTGGGACTCGCGCTGGCGGGGCCGCGGGTCTATGCTGGCGTGGTGGTTGATGATGCTCTGATGGGCGACGGGCGCCGCGACGCGACCGCGGCCGACATCCGGGCGGCGCTCGCGCTCTATCGGCGCGCCGACGCCATCCTGATCGCGCTGTTCGCGCTCGCGACCCTCGCGCTGCTCGTCATTGCGCAAGGCTGAGCAGCCGATCAAGGTTCACATGGGCCGCGATATGAGCAGCCAGACGATCAAGTGTGGTCTCGATCTGCGCGTCGTACGCAATGGCCGCCGCGCCAGCGCCCAGCCGCGCCAGCCACGCGGAGCGCTGGCGATCGTCGCCGAACAGTCCGTGGATGTAAGTGCCAACCACCAGGCCGTCCGGCGAAATGGCGCCGTCCGGCGCCCCGTCGGCGAGGCGTGCAAACGGTCGCGCGCAGTCCGGGCCCGTGGTCACGCCCACGTGCATCTCATAGCCGGCGAACGGTGCGCCGCCGGCTTCGCCGCGCACCGGTTCGAGTTGCTTGTGGTCCGAGAGCGTCGTCTCCACGTTGAGAAAGCCGAGCCCTTCGGCGGCGCCGGGCGGACCTTCGAGGCCGGCCGGATCGTTGATGATGCGCCCTAGCATCTGATACCCGCCGCACAAACCGACGACCGGGCGGCCGCGCCGCAGATGGGCCGCGATGTCGATGTGGAAGCCGGCGGCGCGCAGCGCTACCAGGTCCGCAATCGTCGCCTTTGATCCCGGCAGGATGATGAGGTCGGCGTCGTCCGGCAGTTCCGCGCCCGGTCGCACCCGCACCAGATCGACCGCGGGCTCGGCCTCGAGCGGATCGAGATCGTCGAAATTGGCGATGTACGGCAGCACCGGCACCGCGATCCTGATGCGCCCGTGGGGCTTCGCCGCGGACACCTGGTCGAGCGCAAGCGCGTCCTCGGCGGGCAGCAGCCGGGCGTCCGGGAAGAACGGGATCAGTCCGAGCGGCTCC
Source organism: uncultured Alphaproteobacteria bacterium (assembly GCA_963747835.1). GTDB lineage: Bacteria > Pseudomonadota > Alphaproteobacteria > Rhizobiales > Xanthobacteraceae > JAJPKK01. Next base: position 1,688,353 of record CAVVGO010000006.1, on the reverse strand, counting down.
CAGCCGGTCGCCTCGGCAATCTTGGCGATACCGGCCGCGAACAATGTTGGATCACCGCGGAATTTGTTGACCAGGAAGCCCTTGATCATGGCGGCATCGTCCGGGTCGATCACCACCTTGGTACCGACCAGGCTTGCGATTACGCCGCCGCGGTCGATGTCGCCGACGAGGAGTACCGGCACGCCGGCGGCGCGCGCGAAACCCATGTTGGCGATGTCGTGATGGCGCAGGTTCACTTCCGACGCGCTGCCTGCCCCTTCCACGAGCACGAGGTCGGCCTCTGCCTTGAGGCGAGCAAAGCTGTCGAGCGCGTACGGCATCAGGTCGGCCTTCATGACCTGGTAGGCGGCGGCCTTGGCGGTGCCGTGGACGCGGCCCTGCACCACGATCTGCGCCCCGACTTCGCTCTGCGGCTTGAGCAGGACTGGGTTCATGTGGACGATCGGCGGCGACCCGGCGGCACGCGCCTGCAAAGCTTGGGCGCGGCCGATTTCGCCGCCATCCGCCGTCACCGCCGCATTGTTCGACATGTTCTGCGGCTTGAACGGCCGCACCGTGAGGCCGCGATCGGCGTACGCGCGCGCCAGGCCGGCGACCATCAGCGACTTGCCGACGTCCGAGCCGGTTCCCTGAAACATCAGCGTGCGCGCCACCATATCGGAGCTCGATCTCGTCAGAACTCGATGCCGGGCTGCGCCTTCACGCCGGCAGCGAAATGATGCTTGACCAGCGACATCTCGGTCACCAGATCGGCAGCCGCGATCAGCTCCGGCTTGGCATTGCGGCCGGTGACCACGACATGCAGGCCCGGCCGGCGCGCCGTGAGCGCGGCGACCACGGTGGCGAGTCGGCAGATATTCGTAGCGCAGCGCGATGTTGAGTTCGTCCAGGATGACCAGACCGAAACCCGGGTCGGCGATCAGCTCCAGCGACTTCACCCAGGCGCGTTCCGCCGCCGCGACGTCGCGCGCGCGGTCCTGGGTCTCCCAGGTGAAGCCCTCGCCCATGCTGTGCCACGACACCTGGGCGACCGAACGCCGCGAGACGCATCGCGCTCGCCGGTCGACCAGGCGCCCTTGATGAACTGCACCACGCCGACCCGCTGGCCGCGGCCGAGCATGCGCAGCACCAGCCCGAATGCCGCAGTCGATTTGCCTTTGCCGGCGCCGGTATGGACGATCAGCAGCCCCTTCTCGATCGTCTTTTTCCCGCCACCTCGGCGTCCTGCACCGCCTTGCGCTTGGCCATCTTGGCGCGGTGGCGTTCAGCTTCGGCGTCTTCTACGGTCTTGGTAATTTCAGTCTTGGTCATTTCGGTTCTTTCACAGTGAGCGGGAGCCCGGCGACCACGAGCACCACCCGATCGGCGCGTGCCGCGAGCCGCTGGTTGAGACGGCCCTGGCTGATCGCGAAACCGCCGCGCCAGCGCATTGTCCGGCACGATGCCGGAGCCCGACCTCGTTCGAGACCAGCACCACCGGGCCGGCACGCCGATCCAGCGCCGCTTCGCAGGCGGCCAACTTCGGCGTCGCATATCGGCGCCCGCCGAGCATGCAGGTTGCTCAGCCACAGCGTCATGCAGTCCATCAGCACCGGCGCCGGCCGCGATGCGCATCGAGCGCCGTCGGAAGATCGTGCGGCGCCTCGACGTTTTGCCACCCGGCGGCGCGCCGGCGCCGATGCGCGCCGATGCGCTCCGCCATCTCGGCATCGCAGGCCTGCGCGGTCGCCACGTAGGGCCAGGGCGGCGGCAGCGCCGTGATCAGGCCTTCGGCATAACGGCTCTTGCCCGACCGTGCGCCGCCGAGCACCAGCGTGAGCCGCACATCGTTTTCCGGCCGGACATTCGTCACAGGACCTTGCGCCACACGCTCCACATCGGCTCCCAATCGGTTTCCATGATTACATTGACAAACGGCGGCCCGCGACCGTTAAGTGGAGGTGATCGACGGTCTCTCGCAAGAGGGCAACAGGGAATGCGGTGCGGAACCCGAGCTGGGGTCCAATGCCGCAGCTGCCCCCGCAACTGTAAGCGGCGAGCCCATACACAAGCCACTGGGACGATCCCGGGAAGGCGGTGACGGGCACTGACCCGCGAGCCAGGAGACCTACCGTCGATTCGCGACGTTCGCCGGGCGGGGTGCCTCGGCGGCAGTGGATATGCTGTGATTGCGGACCTGTCGATTGGTTCGCAAGCAGCCCAGGCACCCGGATCGAGGGCTTGCGCCCTCAGGAGCGTACGGGTGACTCTGACGACACTTCCCCGAACAGTCGCGCATGACGCGGCAACCGCGGCCGACGCCGATTCCGCGATCACGATCTACGTCTGCATCACCTGTCGCGGCGGCCGTCCGCTTGATCTCGTGCCGGTGCCGGGGGCGGTGCTGGCGGAAGCGACGTCGCGCGCCGCTGACGGCACCGGCATCACGGTGCGCCGCGTGCGCTGCCTTGCGAACTGCAATCGCGGGCTGAGCGCGGCGGTGCGGCGCGACGGCGCCTGGACGTACGTGTTCGGCGGTCTTGACCCCGAGGCTGGCGGTCGCGCCCTGATCGACGGCGCCAAGCTGTTCGCCCGCTCGCCCGACGGGCTGATGCCGTGGCGCGGGCGGCCCGAGGCCTTGAAGCGCGGCCTTGTGGCCCGCACGCCGCCATTCGAGTTTGCCGGAGACACCGAATGACCGCATCACTTGCCCGCGTGCCCTGCACCATCGTCACTGGCTTTCTCGGCGCCGGCAAGACGACGATGATCCGTCACGTGCTCGCCAATGCGCAGGGCCGGCGGCTCGCCGTCATCGTCAACGAATTCGGCGACATCGGCATCGACGGTGAAATCCTCAAGGGCTGCGGCGACGCCGCCTGCCCGGAGGAGAACATCGTGGAACTCGCCAATGGCTGCCTGTGCTGCACGGTGGCAGACGAATTCGTGCCGGCGCTCGACGTGATCCTGATCGCGGGTGCCGGCGGTTGAACACATCGTGATCGAAACCTCCGGCCTCGCGCTGCCCAAGCCGCTGGTGCAGGCGTTCCACTGGCCGGCGATCCGCAGCCGGGTCACGGTCGATGGCGTGGTCGCGGTGGTGGATGGCGCCGCGCTCGCAAATGGACGTGTAGCGGCCGACATGGCGGCGCTGGCGCGTCAGCGCGCCGCCGACCCGTCGCTAGATCACGACGACCCGGTCGAGGAAGTGTTCGAGGATCAGATCGCCTGCGCGGATCTCGTGGTGCTCAACAAACGCGACCTGATCGATGGCGCAAGTCTCGACAAGGCGATGGCGGTAGTTACCGCCGCGCTACCGCGTGCCGTGAAAATCGTGACCGTCGCTGGCGGCAAGGTCGATCCCATGGCGCTGCTCGGCCTCGGCGTCGGCACCGAGGACGACATCGAGAATCGGCGCACCCGCCACGACGATGAAGTCGGGCACGATCATGACGACTTCGAGAGCTTCGTGGTGCCGCTCGTCGAAATCGCCGATCCCGCCGCGCTCGCCGAGCGGGTTGCTGCCGTCGCGGACCGCCACAACGTGTTCCGCATGAAGGGATTCGTGGCGGTCGCCGGCAAGCCGATGCGGCTCCTCGTCCAGGCCGTCGGACCACGGGTCACCCATCATTATGATCGGCCCTGGGCCGCGTCCGTTCCGCGCCGCGGACAGCTTGTCGTGATCGGTCTCAAGGGGATCGACCGCGACGGCGTCGCGCGCGCCCTGCTCGGGTGATCGATGCATCTCCTCGCCACCACCGGCACATCGCTTGACGAGATCGTCGAGCCGATCGACCTGCATCAGCCGCCCGGCGATATCGCGGTACTGTCGTTCGCCGACAGCGATCTCGCCGGGCTCGCGGCCGCCTGGGCGGCCGAGCGCGACGCGCTGCCGTCGGTGCGGTTCGCCCATCTGCGTGATCTGCGACATCCGATGTCGGTCGATCTGTGGATCGAGCGGGTCGGTACCCATGCCAAGGTGATCCTGGTACGCCTCATCGGCGGCCTCGACTGGTGGCGCTACGGCGTCGAGCAGCTTGCGGCGACCGCGCGGCGCAACCGGATCAAGCTTGCGGTGTTGCCCGGCGAGGATCGCGACGACCCGCGGCTCGCCGAGGCCTCAACCTTGCTGCCCGCCGAGCTTGCGGCGCTGCTGGAATTTTTCCGCGAGGGTGGTCGTGAAAACCTGCGCGCGCTGCTGCGCCGGCTCGCCGGCCACGCCGGAGCACGCCTCGATGCTGCGGAGCCGCGGCCATTGCCGCGCCTTGCCGGCTATCTACCGGGCGAAGGTGCTGTCGACATCGATCGGCTCGCCGCAAGCCTCGCGCCTGACCGCCCGGTGGTGCCGATCTTGTTCTACCGGGCCCTCCTGCTCGCGGCCGATACTGCCGCGATCGACCCTTTGTGCGAGGCCCTGGCGGCGCGCGGGCTGGCGCCGGCGCCACTGGTGATCACCAGCCTCAAGGAGGTCGCTGCCGCCGCGTTCGTCCGCGCCGCGCTCGCGCGTTTGCGTCCCGCCGTCATCGTGACCACCACGGCCTTCGCGGCGGGCGGCAATCCGGGCGAGCCGACGCCGCTCGACGGCCCGGATGTGCCAGTGCTCCAGGCCATGATTGCCACGACCCGGCGCGACGCATGGCGCGACGGCGCGCGCGGCCTCGGCGCCGCCGATCTCGCCATGCACGTAGTGTTGCCCGAACTCGACGGCCGCGTGCTCGCCGGTGCGATCGCGTTCAAGGACCCGCTGCCGCCTCATGACGGCCTCGCCTTCACGGCGCTCGTGAACCGTCCCGAGCCCGACCGCATTGCCGCCGTCGCGGACCGCGTCGCCGCGCTGGCGCGGCTGCAGGCGACCCCACGGGTGCAGCGTCGCGTCGCAGTGCTGATGCCGGATTACCCGGGCGCTCCGGGCCGCACCGGCTATGCGGTCGGCCTCGACGTGCCGGCGAGCGCGGTGGCGTTGCTCGGCGATCTCGCGGCTGCCGGATACGATGTCGCCGATGCGCCGTCGACTTCGCGCGCCATGCTGGATCGGCTGGGCGAGGGGTGCGAAGCCGCGTCGTTGCCGCTCGATACTTACGCGCGCCTCCTTGCCGATCTTCCCGCCGGCGTTGCGACGCGAATTGACGAAGCGTGGGGCGATGCAGCCGGCGACACGGATGTGCGCGACGGCGCCTTCCGGTTTCGCGCCATCGCGTGCCGTAACATCATCGTGGCGCTGCCGCCGGATCGCGGCCGGCCGGGCGCGCGGCGCGCCGACTATCATGATCCGGCGCTGCCGCCGCGCCACGCTCTGCTGGCATTCGGGCTGTGGCTGCGCCATGTGGCGAAGGCCGACGCGCTCGTCCACATGGGCGCCCACGGCACGCTGGAGTGGCTGCCTGGCAAGGCGGTGGCGTTGACGGCGGCCTGCTTTCCGGAGGCGGTCGTCGGTGCGCTGCCGGTGTTCTATCCTTTCATCGTCAGCAACCCGGGCGAGGCGGCTCAGGCCAAGCGCCGCATCGCGGCGGTGACGATCGGTCATTTGCCGCCGCCCCTGGTGGCGGGCGGCCTGTCCGGCGACGCGCTCGCGCTCGAACGTCTGGTCGACGAATACGCCCAGGCCGACGGGCTTGATCGCCGGCGCCGCGACCGCCTTGCCGGCCTCATCGTTGAAACCGCCCGGCGCGGCGGACTTGCGCGCGAGGCTGGAGTAGGCGCCGAAGCCGCGCCGGACGAGGCGCTGCGCCGCATCGATGCGTGGCTGTGCGATCTCAAGGATCTGGCCGTCAAGGACGGCCTCCACGTCTACGGTCGCGCTGATGCGGCGGGCGACGCCGATCCGTCGTGGCGCACGAGCGCTGCGGCCGAGCGCGACGCGCTCATCGCGGCGCTCGACGGCAGGCGGGTCGCGCCCGGCCCGGCCGGCGCGCCTTCGCGCGGGCGGCGCGATGTGCTGCCGACCGGGCGCAACCTGTTCACCGCCGATCCGCGCATGCTGCCGACCTCGACCGCCGTGGACCTCGGGCGGCTTGCCGCCGACGAAGTGATCCGCGGCCACTTGCAGGCGCACGGCGAGATGCCGCGCGCGCTCGTCATCGACCTGTGGGGCAGCGCGACTCTCCGCACCGGAGGCGAGGAGATCGCCCAGGGCCTCGCCCTGATGGGGTGCCGGCCAACCTGGGACCATGCCACCGGCCGCGTCACCGGCATCGAAGTGCTGCCGCCGGCCGCGATCGGGCGGGCGCGGGTCGATGTGACCTGGCGCATCTCGGGGTTGTTCCGCGACCTGTTCCCGGCCCAGATCGCGCTCATCGACGCGGCCGTGCGAGCGGTCGCGGCGCGCGCGGAAACCGAGGACGAAAACCCGCTGATTGCTGCACATCGCTCAGCCGCCGGCGATCCTGCGGCGCTCGCCCGCATCTTCGGCACCGCGCCCGGCAGCTACGGCGCCGGCATCGAGGGCATGTTGGGCCGCGAGCCCCACCGCGCCGTCATCGGGGCCGCGTATCTGGCGGCGGCGTCCCATACTTATGGCGGCGCTGACGGCGATGCGACGCTCGCACCTGACGGTTTCGCGCAGCGGGTCGCGGCCGCCGATCTCTTGTTGCATCCTGGCGATGACCCCGGGCGCGATCTCCTCGAAGGCGCCGAGGATGCAGCCTTCGTCGGAGGCTTCGCGGTGGCGGCAGCGATGCTCGGCCGCACCCCCGACCTCATCATGCTCGACGTCACCGACCCGCAGCGCCCCCGCGCCCGCGCGCTCGACGCCGCGCTCGCCCGCATCGTGCGCGGCCGCGCCATCAATCCGCGCTTCATCGCCGGACAAATGCGCCACGGCCCGCGCGGCGCCGCCGAACTGGCCGAGACGGTCGATCGGCTGATCGCGTTCGCGCAAACCACCGGTGCGGTCGCGAGCACGCTGATCGACCTCGTCCATGACGCTTATCTCGGCGACCTGACCGTGCGGAGCTTTCTGCTGCGCGAAAATCCCGCTGCCGCGCATTCCATCGCAGAGCGCCTCGACGCTGCACGGCGCAACGGCTGGTGGCACCCACGCCGCAACGACATCGACCTGCCCGCATTCATGGTGGAGGCGCAGTCATGAGCCACCCTCACCGTCGCGGTGCCTGCCCGGGCCTATCGAGCCCGATGCCGACCGGGGATGGGCTGCTGGTGCGGTTGCTGCCGACTGCGCCGATCGGGCTCGATCGTTTCGCCGCGTTGTGCGCGGCGGCGCGGCGCCACGGCAACGGCACCGTCGAGGTCACGGCGCGAGGCAGCATTCAGGTGCGCGGGCTGACGCCGGATACGGCGCCGCTGTTTGCCGCTGAGGTGGCGGCCTTGGCCATTGCGGCCGACGGCGGCGTGCCAGTCATCACCGGCGCGCTCGACGATCCCGACGCTTTGTTCGATGCCGCCGCCTTAGCGACGGAGTTGCGCCGCGCCATCGCGGCTGCCCGGCTCGCGATTGCCCCGAAAGTCTCGGTCGTGATCGATGGAGGAGAGAGGCTGCATCTCGACGCGCTCTCCGCCGACATCCGGTTGCGCGCCTTCGAGATAGCACAACGGCCCAAGCTTTGCGTCGCGGTCGGCGGCGACGCGGCGACAGCGACGATACTCGGGTCGGTCGCGCCGCGCGACGCCGTGGACGTGGTTCTCGACCTTTTACGTGCGATTGCGGCGCGGGGATCGGGCGCGCGTGCCGCCGACATCATCCACCACGAGGGCGCTGGCGCGTTCTTCGGAGCGGTAGCGCGGGGGGTATTCGAGGCGGCGCCCGCCGCGTCGCGACGGATACCCGCCGAGGCGATTGGTCGCCACCGCGTCGGTGAAGGCACGTTTGCGCTCGGCGTCGGGCTCGCCTTCGGGCACACCAGCGCCGACGCTTTAGCGGACCTCGCCGACCAAGCGGTCGCGCTCGGCGCACACGGCGTTCGGCCGGCGCCGGGTCGGGTCCTGCTGCTGACTGGCGCCGCCGATGCCGGCGCAACCGCCCTGTCGGCAGCCGCCGAACGGCTCGGCTTCATCGTTGATCCGGCCGACCCACGCCGGCGCATCGTGGCCTGCCCGGGAACGCCCGCTTGCACATTAGGCCTGATTGCCGCCCGGGCACTTGCAGCGGCAGTGGCCCCGCAACTCGCGCGCGCCCGTGACGGCACCCCGGTGCACATTTCCGGATGTCCTAAGGGCTGCGCTCATCCGGCGCCAGCTGCCCTCACAGTGGTCGGCACCGAGCACGGCTGTGGCATCGTTCACAACGGAACCGCCCACGCGGTGCCGCACCGCTTCATCAATCCGGCCGACCTCGCCGCCGAGATCGCGCATCGCGACGGCGCGGTTTTGGCGGAACGAACCCACGAGGCCGTCCATGGCTGAGGCCTATCTGCGCGACGGCGATTCGATCTACCGGCGCTCCTTCGCGATCATCCGGCAGGAGGCCGATCTCGGCGCGCTTCTCCGACCCGGAGGCCGAGGTCGCCGTCCGCATGATCCATGCCTGCGGCCTTGTCGAGGCGGCGCAGCATATCGTGTTCGGTCACGACGTCGTTGCGGCCGCGCGCGCGGCTCTGACCGGCGGCGCGCCGATCCTGTGCGACGCCGAAATGGTCGGCGCATGGCATCACCCGGGCGCGGCTGCCGGCGGACAACGAAGTCATCTGCGCGCTGCGCGATCCGCGCGTGCCGGCGCTCGCGGAACCCTCAGCACCACCCGCTCGGCCGCAGCACTGGATTTGTGGGGCGACAAGCTCGCGCGGCGCCGTGGTCGCCATCGGCAACGCGCCGACGGCGCTGTTCCGCCTGCTCGAACTGCTCGACGCCGGCGCGCCGCGTCCCGCCGCGATCATCGGCATCCCGGTCGGCTTCGTGGGCGCGGCCGAATCCAAGGAGGCGCTCGCGGCCGATCCGAACCGCATCCCATTCGTGATCGTGCGCGGCCGCATGGGCGGCAGCGCCATGACGGCCGCCGCCGTCAACGCGCTGGCGAGGGCCGGCCTGTGAGCGCGGCCGCCCGCATGATCGGCGTCGGCGTCGGCCCGGGCGATCCCGAGTTGATGACGCATCAAGGCCGTCCGGGCGCTGGGCGAGGCCGACGTGGTGGCGCATTTTGCCAAGGCCGGAAATGCGAGCCACGCCCGCACCATCGCGGCGGCCATCTCAAACCGACGTCACCGAATTGCCGCTGCTCTATCCGGTGACGACCGAATTGCCGAAACACGCTCCGGCCTATTGCGGCAAAATCGCGTGCTTTCTATCGACGCACTGCGCGATCGCGGTCGCGGCCCATCTCGACGCGCAGCGCTCGGTCGCGGTGATCTGCGAGGGCGACCCGCTGTTCTACGGCTCCTACATGCATCTGCATGTGCGTCTCGCAGCGCATTATCCGACCGAGGTGATCGCGGGCGTCACCGGCATGTCGGGCTGCTGGTCGGCGGCCGGTGCGCCGATCGCCAGGGCGACGATGTGTTCATGGTGCTGCCCGGCACGCTGGCGGAAGCCGAGCTTGCCCGCCGCCTCGCCGATGCCGACGCCGCCGTGGTGATGAAAGTCGGCCGCAACCTGCCGAAGGTGCGGCGCGCGCTTGATCGTGCCGGGCGGCTCGACCACGCCATGTATGTCGAGCGCGGCACCATGGCGGACGCGCGTGGTGATGCGGCTCGTCGACAAGCCGAACGACGACGCGCCCTATTTCGCGATGGTGCTGGTGCCCGGGCTGGGAGAGCCGGCACATGAGCGGGCGCCTCGCGGTGATCGGTCTCGGCCCCGGTGACGCCGCGCTGGCTGACCCCGGAGGCCGATGCCGCGCTTGCCCACGCCGCCACGCTCTACGGCTATGGCCCCTATCTGGATCGCGTCCCGACGCGCCCCGGCCAAGCGCGCCATCGCGTCCGATAATCGTGAGGAGAGCGCACGCGCCGCCGCCGCGCTGCGCCATGCGGCGGACGGCGCCGATGTCGCCATGGTGTCCGGCGGCGATCCCGGCGTGTTCGCTATGGCGGCGGCGGTGTGTGCCGAGATCGAGGCCGGGCCGGCGGCCTGGCGCGCACTCGAACTCGTGGTCGTTCCCGGCATCACCGCCATGCTGGCGGTCGCGGCGCGGGTCGGCGCGCCGCTTGGCCATGATTTCTGCGCACTGTCGCTGTCGGACAATCTCAAGCCGTGGGAGTTGATCGAACGCCGGCTCGATGCCGCTGCCGGCGCCGGCTTCGTCATCGCGCTCTACAATCCGGTATCGCGGGCGCGGCCGTGGCAGCTCGGCGCCGCCTTCGATCGTCTGGGCCGCATCTGCCAGGCGCGACGCCGGTGGTGCTTGGGCGCGCGATCGGGCGCGACGATGAGCGTGTCGAGGTGACAACACTCGGTGCCGCCCGGCTCGCCACCGCCGACATGGCGACGCTCATCATCATTGGCTCGGCCGAAACCCGCGCGGTGGCACGCGACGGCCGCGCGCCGCTCGTCTATACGCCGCGAGCATGCCGCCGGGGTGAGCGCATGATCGAGCCAAGCCACCGCATCCTCCACGGTCTCGACCGCTGGCACCACCGGCAGGATCGGCCGGCGCAGCATGATCACCGCGATGCCGAGGGCGCGTGCCGCCGCGATCTTGCCGTAGGTCGCGGTGCCACCGCTGTTCTTCGCTACGATCACGTCGATACGACGCTGTATGAGAAGCTCACGTTCGTCCGACTTCGCGGAACGGCCCGCGCGCCGTGATGTAGGCGGCATGCGGCACTGCGAGCGGCGGCTCGACCGGCTCGACGCTGCGGATGAGATAATGATGCTGCGGTGCGTCCACGAAAGGCGCGATTTCCTGGCGACCGAGCGCGACGAACACGCGGCGCGGCGCGGCCCCGAGCGCCGCTACGGCGGCGGCCGCGTCGGCCACTTCGGTCCAGCTGTCGCCTGCCAGCGCCGCCCAAGCGGCACGCCGCAATGCGAGCAGCGGCATTTCGGTCGAGACCAGCGGCGCGCTCCGCATTCGCCGAGATGACGGACGCGTACGGATGGGTCGCATCGACCAGCACATCGATATGTTCGGCCGCAAGATACGCCGCGAGCCCTTCGGAGCCACCGAAACCACCGACGCGCACCGGCACCGGTTGCGGCACGGGTGCGGTGGTGCGGCCGGCGAGCGACAACGTCACGGCGACACCGGTGCGCCCGGCCAGGCGCGCCGCGCCAGCCGCGCGCCTCCGTGGTGCCGCCGAGAATAAGGATGCGCGTAATGTCGCTCGCTGAGCCGGTCATGCCGCACCCTGCCGCATCGCGACGCTGGCTGTCCATCGTCGGCATCGGCGAGGATGGCGTTGACAGCCTGGGCCCGGTGGCGCGCGGTCTCGTCAGCGGTGCCGAGATCGTTTTCGGCGGGCAACGACATCTAGCCCTTGCGGGCGTCCTGATCCGCGGCGCTGCGCGGCCGTGGCCATCGCCGTTCGATCGCGCCGTCGACGAGGTCGTGGCCTTGCGCGGCCGTCAAATCTGCGTGCTCGCGTCGGGCGATCCGTTCGTCCATGGCGTCGGCGCGCTGCTGGCGCGCCGCGTCAAGCCGCAAGAGACCGTCGTGGTGCCGGCGCCGTCCGCGTTCAGCCTCGCCGCTGCGCGCCTCGGCTGGGCGCTCCCCGAGACCTCGACGGTCTCGCTTCATGGGCGCCCGCTCGATCTTGTGCGCCCGCATTTGCAGCCCGGCACGCGGGTGCTGGCGCTGACCCCCGACGGCGAGACCCCGGCGGCGCTGGCGCGGCTCCTGGCCGAAACAGGCTTCGGCGATTCGCGCTTCATCGTGCTTGAGGCGCTTGGCGGTGCGCGCGAGCGCATCCGCACCACCACGGCCGCGCGCTTCGATCTCGATGCCGTCCACGACCTCAACGTCGTCGCGATCGAAGTGGTGGCCGGAGTTGGCGCGCGCGTAATCGCCCGGACCGCGGGCCTGCCGGACGACCTTGTTCGAGCACGACGGGCAGATCACCAAACGCGAGGTCCGGGCCGTGACGCTGTCGTCGCTCGCGCCGCGGCGTGGCGAGCGGTTGTGGGACATCGGTGCCGGTGCAGGTTCGATCGCGATCGAATGGATGCTGGCCGATCCCACCATGCGGGCCATCGCCATCGAGGTGCGCCCCGACCGCGCCGCCCGCATCCACCTCAATGCCGCGGCGTTCGGCGTGCCTGCCCTGGAAATCATCGAGGGCGAAGCCCCGGCAGCGCTGGGCGCTCTCGCGCGGCCCGACGCCATCTTCATTGGTGGTGGCGCCGGCGCGCCCGGCATGCTCGACCGGGCAACCGCCGCGCTGCGGTCCGGCGGGCGCCTCGTGGTGAATGGCGTGACGATCGACACCGAGGCGCTCCTGATCGCCCGCCATGCTGCGGTCGGCGGCGAGTTGATCCGGCTCGCCATTGCGCGTGCGGAGCCCATCGGCAGCGGTGAGAGCAGACGGCTTGGCTGGCGGCCGGCGTTGCCGGTGACGCAATTGGTATGGGTGAAGCCATGATCGTGGCGGGCGTCGGTTGCCGCAAGGGCGCACAGGCCGCCGACGTCGCGGCGGCGATTGCGGCGGCGCTCGCCGGTGCCGGCCTTCCCGCCACGGCGCTTGCGCTTGTCGCCACAGCGGAGCGCAAGCGCAACGAACCCGGCATCGCGGCGGCGGCCATCGCCGTCGGTGTGCCCCTTGTGGTGGTTGCACAGCACGACCTCGAAGCCGCAGGCGTCCGCACGACAACAAATTCCACCCGCGTCGCCGCGGTGGCCGGAGTGCCATCCGTGGCCGAAGCCGCCGCGCTTGCGGCCGGCGGCCCGAATGCGCGCCTGCTCGCGCCGCGCATTGCGGTTGGGCCGGCGACCTGCGCCTTGGCCGATAGCGGAGAGGTGTCATGACGGTGCATTTCATCGGCGCCGGGCCGGGCGCGGCCGATCTCATCACGGTGCGCGGCCGCTATCTCATCGCCCGGTGCCCGGTGTGCCTTTATGCCGGCTCGATTGTGCCGCGCGAGCTTCTGGGTACTGCCCGGACGGCGCCCGCATCGTCGACACCGCGCCGTTGACGCTCGACGAGATCGAGGCTGAGTTCGTGCCGGCGCACAAGGCCGGCCATGACGTGGCGCGGCTGCATTCCGGCGATCTTTCGATCTACAGCGCGCTCGCCGAGCAGTTGCGCCGGCTCGAACGACACGGCATCGCGTTCACGCTCACCCCCGGCGTGCCGGCCTTCGCGGCCGCCGCCGCCGCACTGCGATTGCGAATTGACGGTGCCCGAACTGGCGCAGAGCGTCGTGCTCACCCGCATGCCGGGACGCGCCTCCGCGATGCCGGCGGGAGAAAAGCTTGCGGGGTTTGCCGCGACCGGCGCGACGCTCGCGATCCATCTGGCCATCGACGTCGCTGGAAAAAATCGTTGCGGAGCTGACGCCCGTTCTACGGCGCCGATTGTCCGGCCGCCATCGTGGTGCGGGCGAGTTGGCCGGACGAGCGGATGCTGCGCGGCACGCTCGGCGACATTGCGGCGCGCGCGGCGGAAAGCCCCATCGAGCGCACCGCGCTGGTGTTGGTCGGCCGTGCGTTGGCGGCGAAGGATTTCCGCGATAGCGCGCTCTACGATCCCGGCTATCACCGCAGGTTTCGCGGCGGAGTGTCGTCATGATGCGGCCCGAACGGCGCTCGCCCAACGAGATGCGCGTCGCGGTCGAACAGCACGATCTCGACCGCAATGCCGCTCCCTTCGACGACGCGCTGCGCCGTCTCCCTGGCGGCGCGCGCCACGTGATCGCCGAGCGCGACGCCTCCCGCCGCCGCATGCCCGAAGGCTTCCGCCGCGGTGTTGGATCGGACGATGCGCTCGGCGAGCGCGTCCGAGCCGCCGGCCGACTTCGCGAGGACGGCCAGTGCAGCAAGATCGACCGCGCCGCGCCGCGAATGCAAGTCGAGCAAGCCCTGGGCAAGCTTCGCGAGTTTGGCGACGCCGCCCGCGATGGTTACGGACGGCACCGGATGGCGGCGCAAATATTTGAGCATGCCGCCGACGAAGTCGCCCATGTCGATCAGGGCAACGTCGGGCAAGCCATGAAGTCTCTGCACGGCGGCTTCCGAATTCGAGCCAGTGGCGCCGGCGATATGGGCGACACCGGCCGCGCGCGCGACGTCGATGCCGCGATGGATCGAATGGATCCAGGCCGAGCACGAATACGGCACCACGATGCCGGTGGTGCCGAGGATCGACAGGCCACCCACGATACCAAGCCGCCCGTTGAGCGTCCGCTCGGCCAGCCGTTCGCCGTCATCGATTCCGATCTCGACCTCGACGTCGCCGCTGCCGAAGTGCGTTGCCGCGACCTCGGCGATGGCGGCGGCGATCATGCGCCGCGGCACCGGATTGATGGCGGGCTCGCCGGGCTGAATCGGCAGGCCCGGGCGTGTTACCGTGCCGACGCCCGCGCCGGCCCGGAACGTAACGCCTGCGCCCGGCGCACCGGCCCGCACGGTGGCGCGCACCACGGCGCCGTGGGTCACGTCCGGATCGTCGCCGGCGTCCTTGACGATGCCGGCGGCTGCCGAGGCCTTGATCACGCCGCGTGACGGCCAGTGCAAAGGACGGGCGCTCGCCGCGCGGCAGCGTGATCTCGACCGGATCGGGAAATTCGCCTGTCAACAGCGCCGTATAGGCGGCCTTCGCAGCCGCCGCCGCGCAAGCGCCGGTGGTCCAGCCTCGCCGCAACGGTCGATCGTGTGGGCGACGTGCCGGGTCATCATCGAAGCTCATGACGTTGCCTATAGTGCGCCGGCACGGTTCCGTCACGATGGAACGCCGCGGCCGCAGCTACGAGGTCCACGGTGACGGCCCGCGGCCTCGTGGTGGCGGCGCCCCGATCCGGGTCGGGCAAGACCACGGTGACGCTCGGTCTGCTCGCCGCCCTCAAACGGCGCGGCATTGCGGTGCGCGCCGCCAAGGCCGGTCCCGATTACATCGATGCGGGTTTCCATGCCGCCGCGACCGGCGCCGCGAGCATCAATCTGGATAGCTGGGCGATGCCGCCGGGGCTGCTCGACGCGCTGGCGGGCGAAGCCGCCGGCAGCGCGGATGTCCTCGTCATCGAGGGCGTCATGGGCCTGTTCGATGGCGTGCCGGGACCCGCTGGCCGCGGCGGCACCACGGCCGATCTCGCGGCGCGCTTCCGCCTGCCGGTGCTGCTGGTGCTCGACGTCGCCGGGCAGTCGCAGACCGCGGCCGCGGTGGTGCGCGGCCTCGCCGCCCATGACAAGGCCGTACACATTGCAGGCGTGGTTCTCAACCGGATCGGCAGCGAGCGCCACCGTGTTCTGGTCGCGGACGCCATTGCGGCGCTCGGCATGCCAGTGTTCGGTGCGGTGCCGCGTGACGCTATGCTCGCCGTGCCGGAGCGTCACCTCGGCCTCGTGCAAGCGACAGAGCACGACGACCTCGTCGTCCGCCTCGACCGTCTCGCCGCGACGGCGGAACGCCATCTCGATCTCAACGCCATCATGGCGGCGGCCGTGCCGGTGACGGTCGCGCCATCCGAGCCAATGGTGGCACTACCGCCGCCGGGCCAACGCATCGCGCTCGCCGTCGACGCCGCCTTCACCTTCGTGTATCCGCACCTGCTGGCAGGGTGGCGCCGCGCCGGCGCCGAGGTTGTGCCATTCTCGCCGCTCGCGGACGAACCACCTCCCCGGATTGCGATGCCTGTTGGTTGCCCGGCGGCTATCCGGAGCTGCATGCCGACGCGCTCGCCGGCGCGCACAGGTTTCGCGACGGATTGCGGCAGTTCGCCGAAACCCGCCCGGTCCACGGCGAGTGCGGCGGCTACATGGTGCTGGGCCAGGGGCTCGAAGATGCGGCCGGCACCCACCATCAGATGACCGGGCTGCTCGGCCACGCCACGAGTTTCGCGCAGCGCAAGCTCCATCTCGGCTATCGCAGTGCGCGGCTCTCCGACGACGGTCCGCTGGGCTCGGCCGGCACCACCATCCGTGGCCACGAATTCCATTACGCGACGCTGATCGCGCCCGGGCATGACGCAAGCTTCGCGGAACTCGCCGACGCGCAGGGGCGTTCGCTCGGCAACGCCGGCGGCCGGCGCGGCCATGTCACTGGCACGTTCTTTCATGCCATCGCGACTGGCGGCTGCGATGATTGACTACAGCTTGTCCGACACGCCCGCCTCCGCGAAAGTCGCCATGCCGGTGTGGCAGGCGAGCGCGGCCCGCAGGATCAGCGCCGCGACCGCAGCACCCGACGCCTCGCCGAGCCGCATGTCGAGATCAATCAGCGGCTTGAGGCCGAGCTCGTCGAGTAGTGCCCGGTGTCCGGCTTCGGCCGATACGTGGCCGGCGACACCGTGAGCGAGCCCGTCGGCCTTGAGCTTCGCGAGCGGCGCGAGCGCGGCGGTGCAGACGAATCCGTCGATCAGCATCGGAATGCGCTGGCGGCGCGCCGCGAGCGCAGCGCCGAGCAGCGCCGCAAGCTCGCGGCCGCCGAGCGCTGCCGCGACCCGCAGCGGATCGTCCAACACGCCGGCGTGACGAGCGAGCGCTGTGTCGATCGCGGCACGTTTGCGCGCGAGACCGCCATCGTCGATCCCGGTGCCGCGACCGGCCCAGCGCACACCACCGCCGCCGAACAGTGCCGCCGCGATGGCGGCCGCCGCCGTGGTGTTGCCGATGCCCATTTCGCCGAGGCAAACCAGGTCGGTCCCGGCCGCGACGGCATGGTAGCCGATTGCGACGGCGGCCAGGAATGCGGCCTCGTCCATCGCAGGCGCCGCGGTGAAGTCCGCGGTCGGCTGGTCGAGCGCCAGCGGAATGACGCGCAGGCTCGCCCCGGCGGTCCGGCTGAGCTGATTGACGGCGGCGCCGCCGGCGGCGAAATTCGCCACCATTTGAACCGTGACGGCAGCCGGAAACGCCGACACGCCCTGCGCCACCACGCCGTGATTGCCGGCAAACACCAGCACGTCGATGCGATCGAGCCGCGGCGGATTGCGCCCCTGCCAGCGGGCGAGCCACAACACCAGTTCTTCCAGCCGCCCGAGGCTCCGGGGCGGCTTGGTGAGGCGGGCGTCGCGGTTTGCGGCGGCGACGGCAGCAGTCTCGTCGGCGGCCGGGAGATCGGAACACGCCGCGCGCAAGTCGGCAAAGGATGCAAAACTCGTCATGGCAGGATGTCCTTGCGCGGCAGGTCGGTCGCTAGTGCAGAAAACGACCGCGCTCGCGCCTGTCTAGCAAATTCGAACGGACCGAGCCTAGGCCGGCCCGTCGGGGAGCGCAGATGACGCCGCAAAGCCTCGTCACCGATCTCAAGATCGGCATTCTGTTCTGCACCCGCGTGCCGCTTTTCCATGCGGCGCCGATCGGGAGCGGCGACATTGCGCGCGCGAGTTGGGCCTTTCCGCTCGCCGGCGCCGTCGTCGGCGGCATCGGCGCTATCGTCTACTGGACCGCGTATTCAATCGGGCTGTCGCCCGCGCCGGCTGCCGCGCTTGCGCTCGCCGCCACGGTCGCGGCCACCGGTTGCCTCCACGAGGATGGACTTGCCGACGCGGCCGACGGGTTCGGCGGCGGCCAGGACCGCGCCAGCAAGCTCGCCATCATGCGTGACAGCCGGCTCGGCACCTACGGGGCCTGCGCGCTGGGGCTGTCGCTGCTGCTGCGCTGGAGTGCGCTTGCCGCCATCGCGCGGCCGGCCGCCGTCGCGGTTTCACTCGTCGCGGCGCACGTGGCGGCGCGCGCCGCATTGCCGCCGTTCATGCGGCTGATCCCGGCTGCCCGCCCCGATGGCCTTTCAACCGATGCCGGCCGGCCGCCACTGCAAGCTGCCGCTGCGGCGGCTGTGCTGGGCGCGGCGGCGCTCTGGTTCATCCTCGGCCCAGTGACCGGCATCGTCGCTCTGGTTGTTGTCGCGGCGTCCAGCGGCGTGATGGCGTGGCTTTGCCTGCGCCAGATCGACGGCCAGACCGGCGATGTGTTGGGTGCAGTGGAACAAGTCAACGAGATCGTCATTCTGTTAGCCGCCGCGACGCTCCCCAAGGTGCTGCCGTGAATCACCCCGTCATGAAGCCGCCTTTCGACGAAACCTTCCGGCTGCGCCTGCGTGACCTGTTCGCATGGCGCCGCGACGTCCGCCAGTTTCGCACCGACCCGCTGCCGCCCGGCACGCTCGAACGCCTGATCGACGTCGCGTGCCTCGCACCTTCGGTCGGCCTCAGCCAGCCGTGGCGGTTCGTCGTGGTCGACGATCCGGCCCGCCGAGACACTGTGCGGTCGGAGTTCAAGGTCAGCAATGCCGATGCGCTCAAATCCTATTCGGGTGAACGCGCCGCCAAATACGCGGCGCTGAAATTGGCGGGCCTTGAAGAAGCACCGTGCCAATTCGCCGTATTCGCCGACCGCGCCACCACGGTCGGACATGGCCTCGGGCGCCGGACCATGCCGGAGATGGCGGAATATTCCGCCGTGACGGCGGTTTCCATGATGTGGCTCACGGCGCGCGCCGAAGGCATCGGCATGGGCTGGGTATCGATCCTCGATCCCGCCAACATGAACGGGATCCTCGATGTGCCGGAGTCCTGGCGCTTTATCGGCTATTTCTGCGTCGGCTATCCGACGGCGGAAAGCGACCGGCCGGAACTTGAACGGGTCGGATGGGAAGAGCGGCGCGACCCGGATGCCTTTGTGCTGCGGCGTTGAAGCACATCGAACGGAACCGCCGGCAGCGGGCTCGAACCGCCCTGGCCTGACTTCCACGGCATGCAGCCGAGAGCGTTTATTATCGCCGGTAGGTCGCGTGCGACCGGACCGCGTGGTTGCGCCGGCTACTTTCACGGCGGTTCGATCGCGTATAGACTCCGCACTTTCGGGGGCGAACATAATGATTGAGCTGGAACCACGCGCGGGGAGCGCTCGCGCGTCGTTGATTTCATGCTGAACGACATCACGCGTCCGCAGTGGGTTGCGATCGCGATTGCGGCGATCTGGCTGGTCGGATCGATCGCGTTTTTCAGCCGCGAGCAGGCGATCAAGACCCGGCACGAAACACGCCTCTGCCTGCGCATGCAGGCGGATGCGCGATCGATCCCCGATTGTGCGCAGGTCGGCGCTGTCGGGGTCAACCTCTTATGCGCCTACAAGGACGTCGCCTGCGATCGGCTGCCGCGGGACCACGAAGCACTGGCGCTGAAGATCGTGAAATTCTCGGTGACGCCAGTGCTGCTGGGGTGGATTGGCTTTTACGTCGTCGCTCAGTTGGCCCGACGCAGGCGCAACGCGCCCTGAGGCGCGCCGCCGACGAAATAGCAATCTCCACGCGTGGCTAAGGGGCGCGCGAACCGGTTCCGGAGCCAAGGTCGCTTCGCACCACCATGCCGCCCTTCATGACGAACTTCACGCGCTCCATCTCGGTGATGTTGGCAACCGGATCGCCGGCGACCGCGATGATGTCGGCGAACTTGCCTTTTTCGATGCTGCCGATCTCGTTTTCCCAATGGTAATTCAGCATCTCGGCGGCCGGCAGATAGGCGGTTTGCAGCGCCTGGGTCGGGGTCATGCCCCATTTCACGAAGATCGCGAACTGGTTGCCTTGCTTGCCATGGGGGATCGCGGCGGATGTGGCGCCGCTGCCGAACACGATCGGAACGCCCGCCGCAAGCGCGCGCCGGAACGCCGTTTCGAGGAGGCGCAAGCGCGAATTACGGCCGCCGGTGTCCCGCAAATCGGGGGCCTCGAGGGCGAGGAGGTCATCGACGGTCGGCACATAGGGCAGCTTCTTCGCCAGCAGGACTTTGATGCCCGGCTCGGCGAGCTCCAGCAGGTGGTTGGGAGCGTCGACGCCGGCGTTGATGCAGCTGTCCATCCCTTCGCCGCCATAGGCATGGCACGCCACCTTCAGGCCAAGCCGGTGGAACTTCGTCGACGATGGCCTGGACTTCCTCGTAGGTCAGGGAGGGACTGTTGACCAGCGTCGCATCCGGCTTCCACATGTGAACCGTGCCGGCGAAATCTTGAGTTGTATAAATCTTGATGTAATCGACGCCATGCAGCTTGTTCTCACGTACCGCGGCGCGTGCCAGCCATGGCGAGTTGGTGTTCTTGTTCTCCGTGAAGCCTTCGTAGAACCGGACGGACTGGGAGTCCGGGTAATAGTTGGTGGCGCGCTGGTTGATGGATTGGCCGACGACCTGCATGCGCGGCCCCTGCAGCAGGCCGGCGTTGATGGCGTCACGCAGATCGACAGTGTTGAAGCCGCCGCGCGAATCCATGTCCAGCACGGTCGTGAAGCCGGCCTCCAGATCGGTCTGGGCATTGGCGTACGCAATGAACGCCCGCTGCGCCGGCGTAATGCCGCCAGTGACCACGTGCACGTGGGTGTCGATCATGCCAGGCATCACGGTCGCCGAACCAAGGTCGATCACTGTGGCGCCGGCAGGAATTTCCACCGCGCCGCCGACGTCGGCGATCTTGTCGCCCCGGATTAGCACCACTTGATTTGTAACCATCGCGCCCAAGCGCGCGTCGAACATCCGCCCCGCCCGAATGGCGATCACCTGATTTGGCGGCGCGCGAAATTTTCCGGGTTCCGGGGGCCGCGCTTCCTGGGATCGCACGGGCGCGCTTGCCAGAGCCGCCAACACTGCCACCGATACGACAAACATTTTACTTTGCGAACACATGGAGTCCTCCGTTGTGACGGTTATGGAATGCCGCCTTTATCGAGAATTTACTTCGGCGGTTCGAATCCGTTTGCCCGCCAGCGCTGCGCCATCGCCGGCGACGCGAGCGCCGCGATGAAGGCGCGCGCCGCGGCGGCATCCGTGCTGCTGGCCGGAATCGCCGCAGCATACGCCGAATAGTCCTGCAACGATTCCGGCAGCGCGCCCGCGAGCTTCACGCCCTTTACGGCAGCGGCCTCGCTGACAAATACGATAGCCATGTCGGCGCGGCCTTCCGCCACCTCGATCGCGGCTTCGCGGCCGCCGCGGGTCAACATCGCCTTCTTCCGGATGGCGTCGCCGATGCCGAGGCGGTCGGTCAGGCCTGCGAAATAAATTCCCGAGGTGCCACCCTCCGCCGGATTTGTGTAGGCGACCGAGCGGGCCTCGATCAGAGCCTTCTTCAAGGCGTCAGGCGTCGCGATGTCGAGCGCGGCCGCATTGTCCCGGATGGTAACGCCGATTCCGACGCGCCCGAGATCGGCGCGGCTGTTGGGCGTGAGCTTGCCGGTCTTCTCCAACTCTTCCATCAAGGTGGTCGATACGATGATGAGGTCGGCCGGCTGGCCCGACGCAATAATGTTGCGGAGCTGGCCGGTTGTGCCGATGGTGAAGTCGAATTTCTGGCCGGTCTGGCGCGAATAGTCGTCGATGATCTGGGCGATCAGTCCGCGCACCGCGCCGGCGGAAATCACCTTGAGGTCGGCGGCACCCGCCGGTGCAACAAACAGAGCAGCGGCAACAGCAAGCATTGACGCAAGACGGCGTATCATGTTTCCCCCGGTTCGGCCGCGCTTGAAAAGCCCGGCCATTGTGGCCGAATGCGACGCGAGCACACTATAGCGCGCCGGCAACGCCATTCCCACCGGCGTTCCTCAGGCGCGCTTGCGGGCCTGGCTGTCGTCGGTCGCGCCATAGAAACGTTCCAGCGGCACGATCAGGCCCTCGGGCGCGTCCGGTTTTTTTGCCGCCACGGCAAAGTCTTCGTAGAGCCGCGCGATCGCCTCGTACATGTCGCCGCCCGGAGAGCCGTCGCCGAGGAAATGACCGATCTCTTCCATCTCGGCAACCCAGCGATAGGCCTTGGGATACATGCGCGGCACCTGCCGGCTCAGCCAGGCGAGCAGGTGGGGTTGGCTTTGCGAAAGTTCTTCGTGGAGCGCCTGAGCGCAGCCGGTCCGCGACGCGCCGAGGGTCATCGCGGCGCCGACAGCTGTCAGGCCCTTGGTAATTCCGGCGTAAGACATCTTCAAGGCCGACGCGGCCCCGATCAGACCATCGAGCGGCCGGAACGCGACGCCGAAATCATTGAGACGCGCCACCTCGGGCGCCGCCTCGCCCGACACATAAATGCGGGTCTGGGTCGCATTCGGAGGCGGCGGCGGCCCAATGATGCCGCCGTCCACGTAGCGGCAGCCGGTGTCCGCCAGCACGGTGCCGATCGCGACGGCGGTCGCGGGGGCGATTGCATTGCAGTCGACATAGATCGGCTTTTTGGATGCGCGCGCAAGCACGGGTCGCAGGCGATGGGCAAGGTCGACCGCGTCGCCGGGGGGCACGATCGACAACACGAAATCCGCCTCGCCCACCAGGGCGTCGTCATCGGCAACCGACACCATGCGGGCGCGCTCGGCGCGCGCCGCGCTCGCCCCGGAGCGGCCGGCGAGCGAGGTCGTGACCCGCACGCCGCGCTCGGCAAGCCGCGCTCCGACCGCCGATCCCATTTCCCCCGGTGCAATGATCGCAACCGTATATGCCATGTTTTGCATCCCTGAAGAGCTTCACAAACCTTGGCGGAAGGCATCGACAAAGTCCAGCCAGAGCCACCTGGACCACGCCGTATCGGCGCCGACGATCGCATGACGCGCCCGTCGGCGTGATCTATGACAGTTTCTCCGCCATCCAGTCGGCGGATTGCGGGCGCCAGCGATAGCCGCGGTTGTTGGCGACGTGGCCGCCATCCTCGATCATCACGAACTCCACCGGTCCCTCGACCTCATCGGCAAGGCGCTTAGCGTGCTGCCACGGCACCACGCGGTCCTGTTTGCCGGCAACGATATAGAGCGGGCAGGTGATGCGGCCGGCAATTCCTTCGAGGGTGAGGGTCGCGGCGTTGTGCTGCGCGTCTTCCGCGGTGACGCAATGGCTGCGCACCCGGAAGGCTTCCCGGGTTAGACCCGGCAGGCGGTCCCAGGCCTCGAGGAAATCGAATGGCCCAGACAGCGCGATGCAAGCCTTCACCCGCTTTTCGAACGCAGCGGCGCGCGGTGCATAATAGCCGCCGAGGCTGACGCCCCATAGGCCGACGCGCGACACATCGAGATCGCGGCGCGTTTCCACATAATCAACCACGGCTGTCACAGCCGTTTCGTAGTTGCCGCGGATCGGCAGGTCGTATTCCGCCTCGCCTTGCCCGGGACCGTCGAACACCAGCGTGGCGATGCCGCGGTCGAGATAAGGCTGCTCGTAGGCGTCGGTCTCCTCCTTGCAGGAATCCAACCCGCACACCATCACCATCACGGGCGGCCGCGCTACGCCGGAAGGTTTGCGCAGGATGCCATAGAGCGTCGTGCCTTCGAATGGGATCACGACCCGCTCGCCGGCGGGCACCAGATGCGGCAACGCGAGTCCGCGGCACGCGATCGCCTTCGTATGAGCGGCCAGCATCTGCTCCACGTCGTGCACGAACAGGAACTTGGCGAAATGATAATAGACGCCGGCGCGTTGGAGATGCTCGCCGGCGCTGAGATGCTTGCCGGCCGCGAGCGCGTCGCGGCCGAGCGCCTCATGAACGGCCGCCCGCGCCGACCACGCCTTGCACCAGTCAGCCCATGAGGCGAGCGAGCCGGTGACATCTTCGAAATCCGACAGCGCAACGCCGTTGGCAATGAAGCGCGGTGCCCAATGGGTAACGGCCGCGTTAACGGCGGCGTCGGCTTTGCGGTCAGTGATGATGCGGTCGGTCATGAGATCGTTGTCATCCGGGGCGGGAAATCAAACATAAAGCATAACGCATCCAATTGTCGTGACGTTTCGTTCGTTCGCCGCGACGGTGAACAGTTCTCAAGGTTATCATTCCGTCAAAACCGCAAAACAATAGGTTGTAAATATTATCGATTCAGCGAAATTTTAGCATAGAGCCAGATCAAAAATTCGGTTCACACATTCAATACTTAATCGCCCCCACTATTCAGCCAGCGATCCTGCTGGGTGATCGTGTTGCGGAGGCGGTGCGGCGGTGCGTTCAAGTACAATAATCATGGTCGCGGTGGCCGCGGTGTTCGGGCTACTGGCGGTGTTCGTCGCGCAATCCTGGATCAACCGCCAGGCCGACGCGCGGATGAAAAGCCTCGAAGCCCAGAAGGCGGCGCCGGCCGCAACCCGCACTCTCGTGGTGGCGGCGCGTCCGCTTCGCTTCGGCAACGAAATCACTGCGGCCGCGCTACGCGAACTGCCGTGGGCGAGCGAGGTCGTACCGACCGGCGCCTTTACGTCGCTCCAGCAATTGCTTTCCGGCGGCAAGCACATCGTGCTGACCGCAATCGAAACCAACGAGCCGGTCCTCGCCACCAAGATCACCGGCAGTGGCCAACGTGCCACGTTGTCGGCGCTGATCGCCGACGGCAAGAAGGCATCCACCATCCGGGTCAACGACGTCGATGGCGTCGCCGGCTTTATCCTGCCGGGCGATCGGGTCGACGTCATTCTCAGCCGCCAGGTCGACAAGGGTACCGCGGTGAACGACGTCGTTCTCAAGAACGCCAAGGTGCTCGCAGTCGACCAGCTTGCCGATGAGCG
Organism: uncultured Alphaproteobacteria bacterium; assembly: GCA_963747835.1. GTDB lineage: Bacteria > Pseudomonadota > Alphaproteobacteria > Rhizobiales > Xanthobacteraceae > JAJPKK01. The sequence goes on along the minus strand of CAVVGO010000006.1, from coordinate 1,663,888 downwards.
CGCCGACAAGCCTTCGCTTGCCAAGGCCGTTACGCTGGAAGTCGACATCGCCGGTGCGCAGAAGTTGTCGCTTGCCGGCCAGATCGGTTCGCTCACGCTTGCGCTACGCAGAGCCGGTGATTCCGAGCCGGTCAATTCTCACCCGATCACGCTCGTCGATCTCTTCAATTCGAAGACCGACGAGCAGGACACGGGCCGCTTCGCCACCGTGACGGTGATGCGCGCGGCCAACAAGACGCTCTACAGCGTGCCCCGCACGGGCAGCGATGGACATGTGATCGCCGAAGCGGGAGCTCGGCGTCCGAACGAGTGATGGGACTGCAAGGGGTTGGGGAGATAACAATGAATAGCGTCATGCACGGTAACAGCGCGTCATACGTCCGGCGGCGCGCGGCCGCGGCCGCGGCTCCAGCCCGGCACGAGCAAACGGGCTCGTGGACGGTCTCATTGTTCCGCCCGTTTGCAGCCGCCGGCTTGATGGCGCTTGCGGTCTCGATCACAGCCTCGATCATTCCGGGTGGCGCCGGCATCGCCAACGCGCAACGGGTGCTCCAGGTCGCAGCGCCCAAGCGCACCGCCTCGGTCGCGGTCGCGGTCGGAAAATCCGAGGACGTACGCACCGACTCAGGCTTCGTGGACGTCCTGGTAGGCGATCCGGAGATCGCCGACGTCAACCCGTTGACCGACCGGGCACTGTCGATCTTGGGCAAGAAGATCGGCACCACCCGGGTGTCGCTTTACGGCGACGCGAAAAAGCTGGTCGGCGTGTTCGACATCGAAGTTTCCTATGACACCTCGAAGCTCGCCGAGGAGATCGCGGCACGGTTTCCGCAGGCCAAGATCAGGGTCTCGACCGCCAACGGCCGCGTGCTCTTGTCCGGCATGGCTCCGGACGGCATCGCTCTCGACGCGATCCTGTCGACCGCACGGCAGTTCGGCCCCGACATCATCAATTCCATCCAGGTCGCCCAGCCGCAGCAGGTGATGCTGGAGGTGCGCTTCGTCGAGGCGGACCGCGCCGCCGGCCGCGAACTCGGCGTGCAGTGGAACGCGTTCGGCAAGAACGTCATCGGTAACGTCGGCAACAACGTGCCGGCGAGCCAGCTCCCGATCACCAACGGCATTGTCGGCGGCCAACCGGGCGGATCATGCGGCGGTGGGCTCAATGTGTCGTGCCAGTCGCTCACAGTCTCGCCGATCATCTCGGCGGGCTTGCTCTCCGGAGCCTCGCCGTTTGGCTTCCTGGTCGGCAAGCTCCTCGGCACCGGCGTCCAGGCCGACGTCCTCGTCAATGCGCTGGAGACCAAGGGTCTTGCCCGCAGCCTCGCTGAGCCGAACCTCGTCGCACTCTCCGGCGACACCGCAAACTTTTTGGCCGGCGGCGAGTACCCGATCCCGGTGCCGGGCGCCTTCGGACAGATCTCGGTCGAATACAAGCGCTACGGCGTGGGCCTTGCATTTACCCCGACCGTGCTCAGCAGGGGATTGATCAATCTCAAGATCGAGCCCGAGGTCAGCCAGCTCGATCCCAGCAACAGCGTCGCGGTGGGCAACGGCATCACGGTGCCGGCCCTTACGGTGCGCCGCGCCAGCAGCACCATCGAGTTGCGCGACGGCCAGAGCTTCGTGCTGGCAGGCCTGCTGCAGAACAACTCCAACACCGGACAGCAGCAACTGCCCTGGATCGGCGACGTGCCGGTGCTCGGCACGCTGTTCTCCAGTAAATCCTACCAGAAAAACGAGAGCGATCTCATCATCATCGTGACGCCCCGCATCGTGCAACCGGCGCGTCCTGGCGATCCCATCCGCACGCCGCTCGACAGCACGTTGCCGGCCAACGACATCGATTTCTTCCTGTTCGGCAAGGCGGAAGTGGCGCGGCGCGAGAACCGCCGCGGCGAAGCGAGATACGGAACCGGGCAAATCGGACACATGCTCGATCTGCCGAAGGGGGAGAACCATGCGTCGCTCAACTGATCAATCCGCCGCCCGCACAGTCGCAGCGGTTATCGGTTTCGGCGCGATCCTCGCGGGCTGCTCCGACATCTATTACGATCGCCGCGAAACCGTGCTGTTTGGCGCCGACAATGCGGTCGCGAACAATATAGCGGTGCAGACAATCGATCCCTGGCCACCCGGCAGCGCCAATCGCCGCGCGCCGGCGAACGGGGCGGTGGTCGCTGCCGCGATCGCGCGTTACAAAACCGGCAAAGTCTACTCGCCGCATGGCAACGGCACGACGGCCAATCAGCAGCAACAGCAAACTCAGCAAGGCACGGGTGCCGGGACACCCTCCGCCGACAGCGGCGCCCAAGCAAAATAAACCCGGATGTGGCCGCGGCGCGTGAGACCGCCGCGCCATTCACAACCCAGATTTACACCAGGTGTCGAGGAATGCCCAAACACGCAAACAAAGCGGCACCAAACAAGACACGGGTGGAGGTGCTGACCGCCGACCCGGAGTTCGAGCGCGCGGTGCGTGACACCTTCGCGATTGGCGGAAAGATCGATCTCGACGTTGTCACCGGAACCGTGTTGGCGCGCGGTGAAGAGCTCGGCCGTGACGGCGTCACCGTGGTGGTGGCCGAGCTCGACGCGAGCGACGAAAAGGAGATGGCGGCGCTGGAACGACTGGCCACGCGTCTCGCCGGTTGGCCGCCCCTCGTCGTGGTGACGCCGTCATTTGATCGCGACATGGCGCGCCGTCTGATGCAGATGCGGGTGGCCGATTTCCTGATCAAGCCGGTACAGCCGACCGAGTTGGTGCGCACCTGTGCGCGGGTGGTGCAGGCCCCCAAGGGCGTCGACCAGGTCGAGGCGGAAATCTATACCTACATTCCGGCGATCGGCGGCGCCGGCGTCACCACGCTCGCCATCCAAACCGCCCTGCTGCTGCTCGGCAGCGGCGACCAGAAGGCGCGCCCCGCCACCTGCCTGGTCGACCTCGACTTCCAGCACGGTGCCTGTGCGCATTATCTCGATCTCGAGCCTCGGCTCGACCTCAAGGAGATCGAGCCACGCCCGGAACGGCTCGACCGCCAGCTCCTGGAGATCATGCTGTCCTATCACGCCTCGGGGCTCGCCGTGGTCGCAGCACCGAACCGGCCGGCCGAGATGCGCACCTTCGACCCTGAAATGGTCACGCGCCTGCTCGATCTCGTCTCGTCGCATTTCAAATATGTCGTGATCGACATGCCGCGGACCTGGTTTCCGTGGACCGACAGCGTGCTGCTCGGCTCAAATCGGCTTTTTGTCGTGTGCGAGATGACGGTGCCGGGACTCAAGCACGCCAAACAACTTGTCGCCGCCGTCAAGGAGCGTCTCGAGGATGGGCCTCGCCCGCAGATTATCGTCAACCGGTTCGAGCAACGCATGTTCGGCGCGGGCTTGCGCCGCAGCGACGTCGAAGCGGCATTCGGCGCCGATCTCGCCGCGACGGTGCCGAACAGCTACCGCCTGGTGCGCGAGGCAATCGATCGCGGCGTGCCCCTCGACGAAGTCCAGCCTGGCAACAAGATCACTCAGGAACTCAAAAAACTCTTAATGCCGGGACCCAGGGCGGCGGACGGCGATGCCGAATTGCGGGCAGCGGCGCAGCGCAAAGTGAAAATGCCGGGAGCTCCGTCATGGGCCCGATAGGCGGCAGGACTCCGTGCCGGATCGGCGCACTGAGTCAACGCGACCAATTGGATGTCGACGGTTCGGCGTGCATGCGTCGATCCGAGCGGTGCGCCGCAGCACGTGGCGGGTGACCGCATGGCCGGCCGCTTCAGCTTCTATCGCGCCGCCGCGGCGGCGCCGCGTCCTGCGGACCTCGACGCCGCGCCGAAATCAGCCGCCGCGACCGAGCCGACGGCCAAGTCGGGTCCTAATCCGGAATCCAAGGCAGGAACGAGCGCGGATTCGCAACCTCAGTCAAAGCCCGAGGCAGTATCTGGCGCGCCAACGCTGCTGGCGGCGGCAGCTGCCGCCAACAACGCGCCCCCAGCCGTGCCTGCGGCTGTCAACCCCAATCCGCTCCTGACCGACAAGCTGCTCGACGCGAAGGTGCGCCTGCATCGACGCCTGATCGAGGAAATCAATCTTTCGGCGCTCGAAAAGCTGCCGGAGGATGAGATGCGCCGGCACGTGCTGCAGCTCGTCTCCCAGTACATCATGACCGAGCGCCTCGCGCTTAACGCCCAGGAGCTGTCCGAGTTCGTCAGCGAGATCCTCGACGAGATGGTCGGGCTCGGCCCGCTCGAGCCGTTGTTGAAGGACCCGTCAATCAACGACATCCTGATCAACGGTCACGAATGCATCTATGTGGAGCGCCACGGCCTGCTGGAGCGCAGCACGATCCGATTCAAGGACGAGACGCATCTGCTCCGCATCGTCAACAAGATCGTCGCCGCGGTGGGACGTCGGGTCGACGAAATGCATCCGCTGTGCGATGCGCGCCTGCTCGACGGCTCGCGCTTCAACGTCGCGGTGCGGCCGGTCGCGGTCGACGGCCCGCTGGTCTCGATCCGCAAATTCTCCAAGAAGCCGCTTCATCTCAATCGCTTGGTCGAGGTGGACGCGCTGCGCCCGCAAATGGGCGAACTGCTGGCGGCGGCCGTCAAGGCGCGCGTCACCACGGTGATCTCGGGCGGCACCGGCTCCGGCAAGACCACGATGCTCAACGCATTGTCGGCCTTCATATCGGACAAGGAACGCCTCATCACCATCGAGGATGCCGCCGAACTCCAGCTTCAACAGCCCCACGTGGCGCGGATGGAAACCCGCCCGCCCAACATCGAGGGCAAGGGCGAAATCAAGCAGCGCGACCTCATCAAGAACGCACTGCGCATGCGACCCGAGCGCATCATCCTCGGCGAGTGCCGCGGCGAGGAGGCCTTCGACATGCTGCAGGCCATGAACACCGGCCACGAGGGATCGATGGCGACCATTCACGCCAACAATCCGCGCGAGGCAATCTCTCGCCTCGAACAGATGATCGGAATGGCCGGCCTGCCGATGACGATCGCGAGCATTCGCGGGCAGATCGCGGCCGCGATCCGGATCATCGTCCAGCTGCAGCGCATGTCGGACGGCAAGCGCAAGGTCACCAGCATTGCGGAGATTACCGGGATGGAAGGCGAGGTTCTCCAGATGCAGGAGATCTACAAATACGTCCGCACCGGCACGCTGGAGGACGGCACCGTGCAGGGCCATTTCGCGGCGACCGGCATCAGGCCACGCTTCCTCGGCGACCTTGTCGCCAAGGGCATCAAAATCCCCGGCAGCTATTTCGACCCCGGACATCCGCTGTAACGACATGCCGTTCGAAATCGACCAGACCTATGTAATTTACGCGTTTGCCGCCGTCTCGGCGATTTTGTTCGCCGAGGCCGGCTATCTACTGCTGTTCAAGGCGACCTCCTACCGCTCGCGCATCAATCGCCGCCTGTCGCTCCTCACCGACACGCCGGACCGGGTCGACATCCTGGTGCAGCTGCGCAAGGAACGTGGTCTTAATCAGCAGGGCGATTTCCGGCTGCCGATTGCATCCCTTAACCGGTTGATATTGCAGTCGGGTCTCACCATCGGTTTGCCGCGCCTCGCGATCATCATCGCGGTGGCGTCGGTCGCGGTGTTCGCCGGCGCCGCGATCCTGCGCGGCAGCCTCACCGAGGCCGTCGGATGGCTGCTGTTCACCGGCCTAGTCGCGCCGTACGTCGGCCTTCGAATGATGCGCGGCCGGCGGCGCAAGCGGTTCGGCATGCAATTTCCCGATGCCATCGACATCATCGTACGCAGCCTGCGCGCCGGCCACCCGGTCCCGATCGCTGTCAGCATGGTGTCGCGGGAAATGCCGGACCCGATCGGCACTGAGTTCGGCATCGTGGCCGACGAGGTCACCTACGGGGCCGACCTCGAAACCGCGATGCGCAACCTGTATTTCCGGGTCGGCCAGGACGATCTGCCGCTGTTCGTCACCGCGGTCGCGATCCAGGGCACGACCGGCGGCAATCTCGGCGAAATCCTGCAGAACCTGTCGGGGGTGATCCGCCAGCGGTTCAAGATGCGGCGCAAAGTGAAGGCGCTGGCGGCGGAGGGGCGATTCTCGGCCCTGTTGCTATCGTCGCTGCCGATCGCGGTGTTCTTCGCGATCCACCTGGTCTCGCCGGACTTCTACGGCAGCGTCTGGCATTTCGACCTGACCAAGCTGGTGCTCGGCGGGGCAATCTGTTGGATGCTGGTGGGCAATCTTGTCATGTACAAAATGGTCAATTTCAGGATTTGAGTCGTGGACACGCTGATCGATTTCCTCGACGAAAATACCGGTGTGGTGCTGGGGGTGGTCATCTTCATTGCCACAGCGACCCTGGTGTTCGGCGTGATGGCGGCATTGCGCCTGCGCGGGGCGGTGCGCAAGCGCGCCACCGTGATCGGCCGCCAAGCCTTCGACCCCGGCGACCGCAGCAAAGCATCGCTGCGCGATACCGGCATGAAGGCGGTGCAGCGGCTGATCGATCAAGCGACCAAACACTATTCTTCGCTTGATGAATCCAGCATGAAAGTGCTGCGTCGCCGCCTGGTCGAGGCCGGCATCTTCGATCCGCGCGCGGTCGGGCTCTTTTTCGTCGTTCGCACGGTCCTGGCAATCGGGGTCGCCTTCTTGTTCGCCTTGTCCATACCGCTGCTGCCGGAGTCCATGAACTCGATATTTTGGCCGACAGTGGGCGTCGGCGGCCTGCTCGGCTATCTGCTGCCGAGCGTTGCGCTTGACCGCATCATCAAGCGCCGGCGCGAGGAGTATCGCATCGGCTTTCCGGATTTCATGGACCTCCTGGTGGTTTGCGCCGATGCAGGGCTTTCCATGGAGGCCGCGCTGGAACGGGTCGGGCACGAGCTCGGCCCGTCCTACCCAGCGTTGAGCACCAATATTCACATGACCAATCTGGAAATTCGCGCGGGCCGTTCGCTCACCGAAGCCCTTGAGCATTTCGCCGCGCGGCTCGGGCTCGAGGAGGTGAAATCCTTCGCGACCCTGATCCAACAATCGGCCGAACTCGGGTCCAGCATCACCGACGCGCTACGCGTTTACAGCGAGGATATGCGCCACAAGCGGCTGTCGAACGCCGAGGAAAAGGCCTATGCGCTGCCGGCGAAATTGTCCTTTCCCCTGATGGTGTGCGTGTTCCCGGTCCTGTTCGTGGTGATCCTGTTGCCGGTGTTCGTGCGCGTCAAGCTTGGCGTTTATTAGGTCGCCGCGTGAGCTTGCCGGAAGAAGGCCCGTAACGCCGGACGGCCTCGCCGGGGACAGGGACGAGAGTTCCTTAACCATCGTGGCCTAAGGTCGGAACCCGGATGGCCGCTGCCAAGCGGGCGCGGCGGGCATGCTGCGCGCGGGAGACTGGTTCGCTCCGAGGCAAAGCATGAGTGTGAGCGTGGCGCGTGCAGGCTTTGTTTTGGCGGGATGTCTCGTTTGGCTGACAGCCTGCGAAACGAACTCCACCTACAACAGCGATTTCTTCAATCTGCCGAATCCGTTCCGGCCCGGGCAGGGTACCGAGAGCACGGGCTCGGTAGCCCCGACGACGAGTTCGGAGGCGACCAAGGTTACCAATTTCACGCCGAGCGATCCCAATGACGATCTCAGCCTCGGCAAAGAGAACTTCCGCGAGGGCAATTACGGTCTCGCGGAACGGTATTTCCGCCACGCCGTCGAATCCGGCCCGAAAGATGCCGAAGCTTGGCTCGGCCTTGCGGCCGCCTACGACCGGTTGCGCCGGTTCGAACTCGCCGACCGCGCCTATGAGCAAGTCATCAGGATTGCCGGTCCGACCCCCGAGGTTCTGAATAATCAAGGCTATTCCTTTATGCTACGAGGCCAGTTCGACCGCGCTCGAGAGATTCTCAATCGGGCGCGGGAGAAAGACCCCGGCAACCCGTACATTCAGAATAACCTTGCGCTGCTCGAAGAAAGTGTTCGGGCTCGCAAGGCTGTGCGTTAGCGTTCTGTTCGCTCGAATGCCTCATTTGTCACCGCTGCGGACGGGGCGATCCCCGCATCAAGGGCCGCGAGGCACGCGACCGAAGCGCACGCCCAAGAGGCTCGCGGGGCGTGCGGATTCCCTATAGTTTCGGCCGGGGCTTCATTGCATCGGACGGTCATGCTCGAAGAAATCAAACGATTGTTCGCCGAACTGCATGGCGGCGACAAACCGTCCAGCCATTTCGATGGCGACGATTACCGGGTTGCGGCGGCTGCGCTCCTGGTGCATGTGGCAACGCTAGACGGCGAACTGTCGGATGAGGCACGTAGGAAACTGCGGGACCTGCTCATGGCGCAGTTCTCCTTGACTGACCAGTTGACAGATGAACTTATCGAAGCTGCGGTGGCTGCGGACCGCGAAGCCGTTGATTTCTATCATTTCACCAGTCTTCTCATGCGCACCCTCGACGAACAGGGCCGCCTACGGGTGGTCGAAATGCTGTGGGAGATGGCGTTCGTCGACGGTGCCGTCAGTGAATTCGAGGATAATGTCATGTGGCGGGTGGCCGATTTGCTCGCGATTTCGTCGAGCGACCGCATCGCGTTACGCCAGCGTGTTACCGGCAAGCGGCCGGCCAAGGAGGAGCCATGAGCGAGGCCTCGCCAGGCCTGCGTCCGGTAGCACTTATCACGGGGGCCTCGGTCGGCATCGGCGCCGCGCTCGCGCAGGTGTTCGCGCAAAACGGTCATCAGTTGGTTTTGGTTGCGCGGCGCAAGGAAAAGCTCACCGAGCTTGCCGACCACATCGCGTCGTCAGGGGGTGCGCGGCCCCTGGTGCTGCCGGTCGACCTGACCGACCGCGATGCGGCCACCCGGATTGCGTTGGAGCTCGCCGCCCAGGGGCTCGAGCCGCAATACGTGGTCAACAATGCGGGTTTTGGCCTGCTCGGCGAGGCCGCCAAGCTCGATCGTGCCGAGCAACTTGGCATGATCGACCTCAACGTGCGGGCTCTCGCCGATCTCTCGCTCGGCTTCGTGGACAGCCTGAGCCGCCATCGCGGCGGCATTCTCAATGTCGGCTCGGTGGCGGGCTTTCTGCCCGGACCCGGTATGGCGGTCTATTACGCGTCGAAGGCGTTCGTGCTGTCCTTTAGCGAGGCGCTGCATCAAGAACTTTCCGGGCGCGGCATCCGCGTCACGGTGCTGTGCCCCGGGCCGGTGCCGACCGAATTCCAGCAGCGCGCCGGGATCAAGAGCATCCCCGGGTCGAAGTTGCTGACGTGGTCGGCCGAGCAGATTGCGGCCACCGGTTACGCCGCACTAATGCGCGGGCGCAGGGTGGTGGTGCCGGGCCTTGCCAACAAAATGGTGACGATATTGCCGTACATTTTGCCGCGCGGCTTCTTTCTCCGGGCGATCGCGCAATCGCAGATGAATCAAGCCCGGTGTTCGAAGTCTTCCTAGGTGCGGCGCAGAATTTGCTTGGCGGCGCTTTATGACAGTTTGAAGTTTGCCGCTGGTTACATCGGACACCGCGAAAAACGCATGACCCGGCCCGTTCTGATCGTGTTGCATCAGGAGCAGTCGACCGTTGGTCGCATCGGCCTGCATTTGCATGCCCTGGGCATTCCGCTGGACGTCCGGCGGCCGCGACTCGGCGATACTCTGCCCGACACGCTTGCCGTGCATGCAGGCGCCGTGATCCTCGGCGGCCCGATGAGCGTCAACGATCCGGACCCGTACATCCGCGACGAAATCGAATGGATCAAGGTGCCGCTTGCGGAGAACAGACCGTTTCTCGGCATCTGCCTCGGCGCCCAGATGTTGGCGCGGCACCTCGGCGCCCCGGTCGGGCTTCACCCCGACGGCAAGGTCGAGGTCGGCTATTATCCGATCCGGGTGACGCCGGCCGGGCGGGCCACGGTCGAAACTTGGCCGCCAGCGGTCTATCAGTGGCACCGGGAAGGCTTTGAACTACCGCGCGGCGCCGAGTTGCTTGCCGAGGGGGATATCTTCAAGGTGCAGGCGTTCCGCTACGGATCGTCTGCATACGGCATTCAATTTCACGCCGAAGTCACCCACGCCATGATGTGCCGCTGGACCACTCAGGGGCATGATCGTATGGCGCAGCCGGGCGCCAAGTCGCGCAGCGAACATTTCGTTGATCGTCCGGTGTACGACCTTGCGATCCGCACATGGCTGGCCGCATTCCTTGATCGTTGGTGCGAGCCGGAGCGGGCCGGCCGCGCATTGACGGCATGAGGGATGCCGGCTGGCGGCAGCCTCGCGTTCAGTCCTTGTATAGCCGGTCGACACGCAGCAGCGACGGAAACGCGCGCAGGCCAATCAGCAGCACCACCAAGGTGCTGATACCGCCGATGAGCACCGCGGACGCGGTTCCGAACACCGACGCCATGGCGCCGGCGCGGAAATCGCCGAGCTGATTTGCGGTGCCGGTGAACAGCGAATTGACCGCGCTGACCCTCCCGCGCATATCGTCGGGCGTCTCCAATTGGATCAAAGTCTGGCGGATGACCACACTAACCATATCGGCGACGCCGAGGATCGCCAGCACCGCCATCGATAAATAAAACGAAGTCGACAAGGCGAAGATGATCGTCATGGCGCCGTAGACTCCAACACAGGTGAACATGATGCGTCCGACGCCGCCGCGCAGAGGGGCGCGCGCTAACACAACCGAGATCGCGAGCGCCCCGATCGCGGGCGCGGCACGCAGCAGCCCCATGCCCCACGGTCCGGTGCCGTAGACGTCGCGCGCGAAGGCCGGCAACAGCGCCATCGCGCCGCCGAGCAGCACCGCGAACAAGTCGAGCGAGATGGCGCCGAAGATGATCGGATTGCGCCTGATATAGCCGAAGCCCGCGAACAGCGTGCTCATCGTAAGCGGCTCTCTCCGCGACAGCGCGCGCGTCGTATCGATGAACACCATGCACAGGCTGCCGATCACGAAAAGGGTGCAGCACACCGCGTATACGAAGGTCGGCCCGATGAGGTACAGGAGGCCGCCGAGCGCCGGGCCGCCGATGGTGGCGGTCTGCTGCGCAGAGGCGAGCGCCGCGATCGCACGGGGGAGATGCTTCGGCGCGACGATGACGGGCAGGACGGTCTGGAACGCTGTGCCTTCAAAGGGGCGCGCGCAGCCGAGGATAAAGGCAGCGGCGAAAATCCACTCCTTGGCGACGACGCCGGTCACAGTCGCGATAACCATCATCAGGGCAGAGATCGCCTCGACCATCTGGGCGAGACGCAGCACCAGCGAGCGGTCATAACGGTCCGCCACTTGGCCGGCGACCACGGCCAGCATGGCGGCCGGCACGAACTGGAACAGGCTGATCAGGCCGAGATCGAACGGCTTCGAAGTGAGTGCGTACATCTGCCAGCCGAGCGCAACGCCCAGCATCTGAAACGCAATCATGCTGGCGACCCGGGACACCCACAGCAATAGGACCGCTGGCTCGCGCAGGATCGAAAACCGCTCGGAGGGACTCAAGATTTCCGGATCCTTCCGCCCGCCTGCGCTGCACCGGCGTTGCCGACTCCGAAAAAGCCTCGGAACGAGCCATAGTGCAATGATTTCAATTGTGTGTCAGCGATGCAGCAAGGCGCTGTGGAAATCAAAAAGAGCTCGGCTGATCCTGGCATGTCCAATCCGCGGGCGAAGTTCATGCCGAGATTTATAGAGAACCGGATGTGAAACCGCCCGCCGAAATTTTTGAACTTGAAATGAACCCAAGTGCCGATCGTGCAGTTCACCTAGAAGACCCATCCGTCGGTCCGCGGGCCACAAACCTCAAATCTCACCGCCGGCCGGAGCCTTCAGTCCATCAGTGCCTTGATCACCTTTGCGGTGAAGGCCTTCGTTCCCAGCCGGCCGCCAAGGTCGCGGGTACGGTTGGCCGGAGCCGCGATTGTGGCGTCGATGGCAGCGACGATGCGTTCGGCGGCCTCGGCAAAACTCTTGCCGCGGCCGCGCTCTTCGAGCCATGCCAGCAGCATCGCGGCGGATTCGATGAGCGACGCCGGATTGGCGATACCGCGTCCCGCGAGGTCGGGCGCCGAGCCGTGCTGCGCTTGGGCGACCGCGAACCGGTGTCCGGCATTGAGCGATGCCGCGATGCCGAGACTGCCGGCGATCTCGGCGGCCTCGTCAGACAGGATGTCCCCGAACATATTGGTAGTGACGACCACGTCGAATTGTCCCGGATCGCGGATCAGCAGCGCGGCCATCGCGTCGACGAGCCGCTCCTCGCAGGCGACCTCCGGGTGACGCGCCGCTACACGACGTGCGCATTCGAGAAAAAAACCGTCCGACAGCCGTAACACGTTGGCCTTGTGCACCACCGTTACCTTGCAGCGCCGGCGCGCGGCGAGCGAAAACGCCGCCTCGACGATGCGCTCGGAGCCCTCCCGCGTGATCTTGCGAATTGACAGCGCCGTGTCAGGCGTCGGCATGAATTCGCCCGGTCCCGCATGCATGGAGCGGTCTGCGTAAAAGCCCTCGGTGTTCTCGCGCACGATCACGAGGTCGATGGGGCGCCCGCATGGCGGCGGGAGCCCGCTGCGAGAGCGCGCCGGCCGGACATTGGCAAACAGATCGAGCCGCCGACGCAATTCGCCGGAAGGATTGAGGCCGCCGGCGGCAACCGGCGGATATTCATTGTGCGACACCGGCCCCAAAATGATGCCGTCCGCACGCTTCGCGTGCCCGACCACGGCGTCCGTAATGGTGGTCCCGACGGCCTTGAGTGACGCAAACCCGATCTGGGCCGATTGGCAGACAAGATTGAGCCCAAATAACCGATCGGCCGCGCGCAGCACGTCGATGGTGGCGGCGACGATTTCCGGCCCGATGCCGTCGCCTGGCAGCACCAAGAGATTGGTCGCGCCACTGGGCGGGTTGCGGCCGCCTCGCTCGGCTGATGTGGGCAACATTGCCTCCGATGTGACGCTGGGAGAGCCCGCCCGCAACCCTACCTCGTTCGCAACTGCGCCGCCGCAAAGCACGGCTCAAGAGGCTTCAAGATGACGAAGTCATCGAGCTGTGGTGGAGCCGAGGGGATTTGAACCCCTGACCTCCGCAGTGCGATTGCGGCGCTCTCCCATCTGAGCTACGGCCCCTGCCGGCCCGCCGGGCGCAATTTGCGGCGGAGATCATGCAAGTTGGCGCCATTTACTGGCGCGGTCGGGATAGTGTCAAGGATCGGTTCGCGCCGCCCTGGGCAGGTGCCGCGCTACGGCGCCGGATTGGTCGCTCCGTCGGGCGGCGCCTGGGCGCGAACGCGTTCCGGCCGCCGGCTTGTCGAAATGCGCTTCGCGGCATCGTTGCGGCCTTTGCGCATGCGTTTGCGTCCGCGATCACGGACCCGACTCTTGGCGCCGGCGAGCGAACCGGCCCGTACCAACTCGTCGCCGTCTGCCGGCGGCAAGGGCAGATCGGCCCAATGCATGCGCTTGTAATCGAACCCGAACAGGATGGTCGGCTTCACCACCTCGAAATAAGGTGAGATATCGAAATCGCGCGGCGCGTACAGCGAGGAATGGCGGATTTCCAGGATGTCGCGCCGCGCCGTGCGGCTCGTCATCTGGGTCACACGCGGCAGGATCGGGTAGCGGACGGATTCGAACGCCTGGGCGATCAACGCCGAGCAAATGATGCGGGTCGGGTCGCCGGAGCCGAGCGCCATCATGCGACGCCGCCAGCGCTGCGGCACCGGCAGCGGCGTGAAATAGCGCAGCAGATCGAAAATGTTCTTGAGATCATAGTCGAGACCGATGCGATCGATCGCGTAGCGGCAGACCTTGTCCTGGTCCTCCGCCGTGAGGCCGACCGGCCGGCACACCCGAGTATGGAACTTGAAATATTTGGACAGCGGCGCCGACACCACGCCTTCTCCGATATTGGCTTCGATCAGCACATGCGGCTCGCCGTCAGCGATCTTGTCCATGACCGGGCCGACATAAAGCGCCGCATGCGACCAAGTCGACTGAGTTAAGTATTTGATGACGCCGGCAATGTGGTTGTTGCCTTCGACCAGGAGAACGTCACCGCGCTTGAGCGTGCGGGCCAGCGCGCCGGGCTCGCTCGGCGTAAACGGTTCGTAACCCGTGGCCGGCCGGTCCAGATACCGGGCCAGCATCTGGCCGATGCGGTTTTGAAGCCAGTTCATGACGTTTCCGGCGGCGGTGCGCACGGTCGCCGCCGCGCGTCTTGTGATCTGTCGAGTTTGTCACAACAGTCATTGCGTTTTGGTTCATGCTGCTTGCCCGGGCGCAATGCGGCGAATTGCGAACCGTCGACCGTTGGGGCATGCTGCGGACATCTTAGCAATCGATTGACCATGACCATCCTCACCCGCCGCAGGTTTATAGCCGCGTCCGCTGCCTCGGCGGCGGTGGCCGCCGCGCCGGCCCAAAGCGCGCAATATTCCGGCGACGTCGATATCGCCATCATCGGGGCGGGCGCCGCCGGCATCGCGGCGGCGCGGCGGCTTACCGGTACCAGGGCGCGCGTCGCCCTGATCGAAGCTTCGGAGCGGCTCGGCGGCCGCTGCCTCACCAATACCGCCATCTTCGGGGTTCCCTTCGACGTCGGCGCCCACGCGATTCATCTGCCGGATCTCAATCCGGTCACACCGCTCGCCACCAAATCCGGCTTCGACATTTATCCCGCGCCGCCCGGGCAGCGGGTGCGGCTGGGACGGCGCTATGCACGCGAAAGCGAAATGGAAGACTATCTCACCACGATCGTGCGGGCGAGCCGCGCCATCGCCGAGGCCGGCCGCGGCAAGCTCGACGTCTCCGCCGCCCAGACGCTGCCGAAGGATTTGGCCGACTGGCAGCGCACCGTTGAATTCGTGCTCGGCCCGTTCGCTTGCGCCAAGGACCTTGGCGACGTGTCGGCCGCGGACTTTGCCCATGCGGTCGAACGCGATGCCGATACGTTTTGCCGGCAGGGACTGGGCGCGCTCATCGTCAAGCTCGGACAGGGCCTGCCGACGCAGTTGTCGAACCCGGTGTCGCGCATCGAGTGGTTCGGCCGCGGCGGCGTCGAGATCGACACCGCAAGGGGGCGCTTGTCGGCCCGGGCCGTCATCGTGACGGTCTCCACCGCCGTGCTCATGAGCGACAAGCTCAAGTTCGCTCCGGAGCTGCCCCGCCGCCAAGTCGACGCGATCGGCAAACTTCAACTCGGCAGCTACGACCACGTTGCGCTGGAACTTCCCGGCAACCCGCTGGCACTGCAGAACGACGAAGTGGTGTTCGAGAAGGCCGATTCTAGCCGCACTGCCGCCATTCTGGGCAACCTGTCCGGCACGACGCTCTGCATGGTGGACGTCGCCGGCAAATTCGGGCGCGATCTCGCGGCTTCGGGCGATAAAGCCATGATCGGGTTCGCGCTCGACTGGCTCGCGGGCCTCTACGGTGCCGAGATCAGGAAGGCCGTCAAACGCAGCTACGCTACCCAATGGAACAACGATCCCTGGACGCTCGGCGCCTTTTCGGCGGCATCGCCGGGCGGCCAGGGCGCCCGCAATATACTCGCGGAGCCGCTGCAAGATCGCATCTTTTTCGCCGGTGAAGCGACTCACGAGACCCAGTGGGGAACCGTCGGTGGCGCTTGGGCGTCGGGCGAGCGGGCCGCGGACCAGGCATTGAAGAAGCTCGGCTTCGTTGCCGAACCGCAGGAGTCGAAGCGCTCCGCTCCGGAGCCCAGACGGCGGCGGTGAGCGGCGCCCTCTACCCCCGCAACGCTCCGCCGGTGCGCTTGCCAACCTCGGCAACGATCTTGGCGGCGACCCCGTCGATCTCCTGGTCCGTCATGGTCTTGTCGCGCGGCTGCAGTGTCACCGCGATGGCGATCGACTTTTTTCCCGGATCGATGCCCGGCCCCTCATAGACGTCGAACACCGTGATGCCGGTCACTAATTTGCGATCGACCCCTTGGGCGGCGCGGACGATGTCGGCCGCCTTCACGGCGCGATCGACGATGAACGCGAAATCGCGTTGCACCGGCTGAAACGGTGACAGTTCCAGCGGCGGCTTGGCTTTGGTGGGCTTCGCCTTCGGTTCTGGAATCCGGTCGAGCTCCAATTCGAATGCCGCCAGCGGTCCCTCGGCGCCGAGCGCCTCCAGGGTCAGCGGATGCAGCTCGCCGAAATGTCCGAGCACGTTCTGTGGGCCGATCTGGATGGTGCCGCTCCGCCCAGGATGCAGCCATGACGGTCCGCCCGGAACGACCTGCAGGGCCTGGGTCGGGGCGCCGGCGGCGGCCAGCACCGCAAGCGCATCGGCCTTGACGTCGCAAGCATCAACACCCTTGCTGCCGGTCGCCCAGTGGCGGCCCAAGCCGGTGGCCTTGGCGAGCGCGCGCCGCACGCCGGTTGCCGCGGTGACCTGATCCTGCGGCCGGTCGCCGCGAAAAATCTGCCCGACTTCGAACAAAGCGATATCGGGATAGCCGCGATCGGCATTCTTCTGGGCGGCCGCGATCAGGCCGGGCACCAGGCTCGGCCGCATGTCGGAGAGATCCGCCGCGATCGGATTGGCGAGTGCCAGTTCGGGCTTGCCGCCGCCGAACAGCTCCGCCTGCGGCTTCGACACGAACGACCAGGTGACGGCTTCGACGAGGCCGCGCGCGCCCAGCGCACGCTTTGCCTTGCGGGTGCGGTTCTGAAGCGCGGTGAGGACCGGACGGCGCCCGATGTCGCGGCGCTCGAACGGAGTCATCGGCACCCGATCGACCCCGATGATGCGCACGATCTCCTCGACGATATCGGCCTTGCCGTGCACGTCGGGCCGCCAACTTGGTATCGCCACCTTGATGACCACGCCGGTGCCCGCCGTGTGAAACCCCAGGCGGGTGAGAACGAGCTTGAGTTCCGTGAACGGCACGCTGACACCAGCGAGGCGAGCGACCTCGTCCACGGGGAATTCGATGATGCGGTCGACGATCTCCAGATCGCCCGTCGTGGTGATCTCCGACGGCGTGCCGCCGCACAGGTCGAGCACCATGCGGGTTGCCAGTTCAAGGCCCGGCCCCATGAAAGCGGGATCGACCCCGCGCTCGAAGCGGTAGCGCGCGTCCGAATTGACGTTCAGCTTGCGGCCGGTCTGAGCGATGTTGATCGGGTCCCACAGAGCCGACTCGATCAGCACATCGGTGGTCGCGGCCGAGCAGCCGCTCGCCTCGCCCCCCATGATACCGGCGAGCGACTCGACCCCATTGTCGTCGGCGATGACGCACATGCTGTCGTCGAGCGTATATGTCTTGGCGTCGAGCGCGAGCAGCGTCTCGCCCGGCCGGGCGCGCCGCACCACGAGATTGCCCTTGACCTTGGCGGCGTCGAAGACGTGCAGCGGCCGGCCGCGATCGAACGTGATGTAGTTGGTGATGTCGACCAGCGCGTTGATGGGACGCAGCCCGATCGCGCCGAGCCGCCGTTGCAGCCATTCGGGGCTCGGCCTGTTCTTGACGCCGCGCACCAGGCGGAGCGCAAATCCGGGACACAGCGATGGCGTCGCGCCGAAATCGAGTGTCACGCCAACTGGGCACGGGAATACGCCCGGCACGGGCATGACGGAAGCGTCCTTGAACTTGCCCATGTCGGCAGCGGCAAGATCGCGAGCGATGCCGTGGATGCCGGTGCAGTCCGGCCGGTTCGGCGTGAGGTTGATCTCGATGACCGGATCATCGAGATGCGCCCACTGAGTGTACGGCACGCCAATCGGAGCGTCGGCCGGCAGCTCGATGATGCCTTCGTGATCGTCCGACAATTGCATCTCGAATGCCGACACCAACATGCCGCGGCTCTCGACGCCCCGGATAGTGCCGACGCCCAGCGTGATGTTCTTGCCCGGGATGAAGGTGCCGGGCGGCGAGAAGACGCCCGTCATACCGGCGCGCGCGTTCGGGGCGCCGCAAACGACCTGCACCGGATCGCCCGTTCCGGTGTCCACCATGCACACGCGCAGCCGGTCGGCGTTGGGATGCTGCCCGGCCGAGATCACCCGCGCGATCGTAAAGGGCGCGAGCGCCTTCGCCTTGTTCTCGACGTTCTCAACCTCGAGGCCGATCATGGTCAGCTTGTCGACGATGGCATCGAGCGGCTCATCGGTGTCGATGTGGTCCTTGAGCCAGGACAAGGTGAATTTCATGGGCTCAGCCCTCCCGCAAGCGTCGGGAAGTCGAGGGGGCGGAAGCCGTAATGCGTGAGCCAGCGCACGTCGGCCTCGAAGAAGGCGCGCAGGTCGTGCATGCCGTATTTGAGCATGGCGATGCGGTCGATCCCCATGCCCCACGCAAAGCCCTGGTATTGGTCGGGATCGATTCCGCAGTTGCGCAGCACATTGGGATGCACCATGCCGCAGCCGAGAATCTCCAGCCAGTCGTCACCCTCGCCGAACCGGATTTCGCCTTTGTCGCGGCGGCACTGGATGTCGACCTCGAGCGACGGCTCGGTGAACGGGAAGAACGACGGCCGGAACCGCATCTTAACGTGGTCGACCTCGAAGAACGCCTTGCAGAACTCGGCCAGTATCCATTTCAGGTGGCCGAGATGGGAGCCCTTGTCGACGACGAGTCCCTCGACCTGGTGGAACATCGGCGTATGGGTCTGGTCGCTGTCGCATCGATAGGTGCGGCCCGGGCAGATCACCCGGATCGGCGGCTTCTGCGCCAGCATGGTGCGCACCTGGACCGGAGACGTGTGGGTCCGCAGCAGCAGCCGCGAACCGTCCGGTTTCGGATTGAAAAAGAAGGTGTCGTGCATCTCCCGCGCCGGATGGCCGTCGGGGAAATTGAGCTTGGTGAAGTTGTAGTCGTCAGTCTCGATGTCCGGACCTTCGGCAATCGCAAAACCCATGTCGGCGAAAATCGCGGTGAGTTCATCGACCACCTGGCTGATCGGATGGACCCGGCCGATATCCGCCGGATTGTCCGGGGTCGGCAAGGTGACGTCGATTGCCTCGGTGTTGAGGCGCCGCTCGAGCGCGGCACGCTTGAGCACCTCGCGGCGCGCCGCAATCGCTTGCGTGACCCGGTCCTTGAGGCCGTTGATCAGCGGCCCTTGCGCCTTGCGCTCCTCGGGCGACATCTTGCCGAGCGTGGCGAGCAACGCCGAGATCGAGCCTTTCTTGCCGAGCGCGGCGACGCGCGCGGCCTCGATCGCCGCCTCATCGCCGGCGGCGTCGACGGTGTGTATGAGCTCGGTTTCGAGGGCTGCAATATCCGTCATGTCATCCTCGCGCGATGCCGCGGTTGTGGCCATCCGTCGGGGAAAACGTCGAGCCCGGCGGGGCGGGGCCGATGCCCTGCCAGCGCCTCGGCAAGCGCGGAAGTCGGAAAGGTCAGGCCGCCAACGCGGTCTTTGCCTTGTCGACGATTGCTTCGAAAGTCGCCGGTTCGTGGATGGCGAGGTCGGAGAGCACCTTGCGGTCGACCGTGACCCCAGCTTTGCCCAGGCCGTCGATAAACTTGCTGTAGGTCAGCCCGAACTGACGCACCGCCGCATTGAGGCGCTGGATCCACAGCGCCCGAAACGTGCGTTTGCGGCGCTTGCGATCGCGGAAGGCGTATTGGTTCGCCTTTTCAACCGCTTGCTTGGCGATACGAATGGTGTTCTTGCGCCGGCCGTAATAGCCCTTGGCGGCTTTGAGGACTTTCTTGTGCTTGGCGTGTCCGGTGACGCCCCGTTTGACGCGGGCCATGACGGATCTCCTTCAGATCTTGCGGCGGGCATGTCAGTTAGGCCGCGCCGTGCGCGGCCTGCGATCAGCGGCGCTCAGCCGTTCGGCAACCAGTATTTCTTGATCCGGTCGCCATCGGTCTTGAACAGCACCGCGTTACCGCGATGGTCACGGATCTGCTTGGTGCTCCGCTTGATCATGCCGTGGCGCTTGCCCGATTGGGCGTAAAGCACCTTTCCGGTCCCGGTGATTTTGAAGCGCTTTTTGGCGCCCGACTTGGTCTTAAGCTTGGGCATTTGGCTCTCCTTTTTCCGGCGTGGACACGGCGTTGCGGCCGGGGTCCACCGGTGATGCTCGAGTGAGCGGTTGCTCGCATGAGCGTGCTGATTGAGCACTTCTCCGCCGCCACGGCAGCCCTTTAGCCGGGCAACGGAAGGCGGGGGTTATGGCAGAGAGCCCGGGAATTGGCAACCGCCGGCGAAAAAGCCGACGGCAAACTGGCAATAATGCTTGCAACGGGTTTCGTCGGAAACGGGAGCCCGTGCCGGTCGCAGGCGCCAGCGGCCGCAAATGCGGCTTGCGGAGGGTTATTTCGGCGCCAGCACCATGATCATCTGGCGCCCCTCGAAGCGGGCATCCATCTCGACCTTCGCGATTTTTTCGGTGTCGCCTTTGAGCCGGTCAAGCAACCGGATACCGAGTTCCTGGTGCGCCATTTCGCGGCCGCGGAACCGCAGCGTTACCTTGACCTTGTCGCCTTCCTCGAAGAAGCGATGCATCGAGCGCATTTTCACATCGTAATCATGGTCGTCGATCATCGGGCGGAACTTGACTTCCTTGATCTCGACGACTTTCTGCTTCTTGCGCGCTTCGGCCTGCTTCTTCTGCTCCTGAAATTTATACTTGCCGTAATCAAGTAGCTTGCAGACCGGCGGTACGGCGTTCGGGGCGATCTCGACCAAGTCGAGGCCAGCCTCCTGGGCAAGCGCCAATGCCTCAGTAATCGAAACTGTGCCGCGATTGGCACCGTCCTTATCGATCAGATGAACCTCGCGTTCGCGGATATCATCGTTGATGCGCGGACCGTCTTTGGTAACGGGCGGCGCGGCTCTCATCGGGCGACGAATGGCTGTCTTCTCCTTCAGCTGTTGCAACGGCCTTTCGCATGTGCCGCTCGGCAGGTGGAGGACCACCACGCCGTGAGCGGATTTGCTACTCGGAGGGACATGAAGATCGGTACAAAAGGTTAACAAGTCAACGGTATTGCGAGAAATTTGAGCCAAGTTACGGTCGCGGCCGGTCCGCAGGATGGTTCGCGCGGCGCGGCCTGCCTCAACCTCCAGGGCGGGCGATCTCCATATAGACCGCAAACATCTGCGTCATGGCGGCAGTACTCGCGTACTGCGTCATGACGTGCTCGCGGGCGCGCCGTCCGATCGCCTGCCGCGATGTCTCCGGCGCCGACAACACCCTGATCAGGGCGGCCGCAAGCGCGCTGTCGTCCCCGCTCGGAAACCGAAGGCCGGTCATGCGATCCTCGGCGACGGCGGGCGGCGCCAGCACGGTCTCGGGGCCGGTCGCGAGATCGGAGGCGACCACCGGCCGCGCCATCGTCATGGCTTCGAGCAGGCTGCGGGGGAGGCCCTCCAGTTGGATCGCCGCGGACACGACCGCGGTCGAGGCGCCATAGGCGGCCGGGGCATCCTCGGGCGGCCCGACGATCCGGATCACGTCGGAGGTCGCGGTTGCCAGAACCATGTCCCATAATTCGCCGCTGTAGCTCGATCGGCCATGGTCCTCGCCAACGAACGCAAAGGCAAAATCGCGCAAGCCCATGTCCTTGAGGCGTCGCGCCGCGCGAACGATGACGTGATGGCCCTTGCGGCGGAGAATGCGTCCCACCACCATGATGACGCGGGTCTCGGCGGCGACGCCCCAGGCGGCACGCACCGCCTCGATCCGCTGCGGTGTCACCCGCGCCGGATCGAATTGGGCAGCATCGATATGGATCGGGATCACGACGACCCGGGCCGCGACATCGGGGTGGCGCTCGGCGATGGCATCGGCGATCTGGTCGCTGGTGGCGATCACCCGGTCGGCGCGCGCCATGACGCTGTTATAGAAGCGCTTGAAGACATTCTGTTCGCGAAATCCGTTGTACCAGCTGGTCACGAATGGCACCCCGCTCGCGCGGGCGGCGGCGAGCGCGCTCCACGCCGGCGCGCGGGCAAGCGCATGCACGACGGCACAGCGGCGCTGCGCGATGAGGCGCTTCATCACCATGGCATTGCGCGCCATGACCAGCGGGTTACGGCTCGCGGCGTCGAGCCGCACCAACTCGGCCCCGCAGGCAGCGAGTTCCGGCTCGAGCCGGCCGCCGCGCGACACAACGATGGCGCGGTGCCCGGCGTCCGACAGCATGCGGACGAGCTCGATCGCACCCTCGTCGGCTGCGCCGGCTTCGATGGTCGGCACCGCGATCAGAATTGTCATCGCACGCGACGGCGCAACGGCAGGCACGGCCGGCGCAATCGCAATATCAAGGATTTTCGCAGCCGGAGACTCGTTCGTCGGCCGCTCCGCAAAAAATACTATCGCCACTCCCAGCTCCGGACCTTTATCGCCTGCCCCACTCGGACGGCATGTTTGTATCGGTCTTCGGTGGCAAGCCCTCGGCGGCGGTTCGCCAGGACATTGCCGTATCGCCATTCCCACCCTAGGCGCAAAGATATAGACCGTGGCCGGCCCCACGGCAACGCACAAACATATTCACGGACGATTCAGTTAGTTATCATGGCGGACGCAGTGCAACAGGATTTTGGGATTCTGCACAGCGAGATAGATTGCCGGGCGAAGTCCCCGGTCCGACCATGACCATGGAATCCCTGTTTTTGGATGTCGGACAAGCGGGCACGGCGCGGAAAATCGCGGTCCGGCGACGCAACGGCGCCGCGCCCGGCCTGATGTGGCTCGGTGGATTCAAGTCCGACATGGGCGGCACCAAGGCGATCGCGCTCGATCAATGGGCCGGCGCGCACAGCCGCGCCTGCGCGCGATTCGATTACTCCGGGCACGGCGAATTGGGGGGCAAATTCGTCGACGGCACCATCAGCCGCTGGCTCGAGGAAAGCATCGCGGTGTTCGACGCCTGCTGCGACGGGCCGCAGGTGCTGGTCGGCTCTTCGATGGGCGGGTGGCTCGCCCTGCTGCTGGCACGCGAAATCAGGCGGCGCCCGGAACCCGCCGGTTCGGCATCACTTGCGGGGCTTGTCCTGATCGCACCGGCCGTGGATTTCACGGAAGAACTGATGTGGAAGCGGTTTCCCGCAAGCGTAAAGCGCGAGATCGAAACCACGGGCGTGTGGATGCGCCCGTCGCAATATTCCGAGGAACCTTACGAGATCACGGCGGGTCTCATCGCGGACGGCCGCCGTCATCTCTTGCTCGGCGGCCTGATCGAAATCGGCTGCCCGGTACGCATATTACAAGGCGTCGAGGATCCCGACGTGCCATGGCGGCACGCCGTGGAACTCGTGTCGCGCCTTGCCCAGGACGACGTGGTGTTGTCACTGGTCAAGGACGGCGATCACCGCCTATCACGACCGGAAGACGTTGAACGGCTGCTCGGCGCTGTGGCGGAATTCTAAACACTTCGCTCGCGACGGAGTTGTCTGCGAAATCGCCGGTCGGCCTCGATCCCTGCACACGTCAGCGTTACTTAATCCGGCCCTGATTTCGCGGCGAGCGCACGCAGGCCCTCCCGATAGGTCGGGTAGCGCAGCTTCACGCCAAGCACCGATTTGATGCGATCGTTTCGCACCCGCTTGCTTTCGCCGTAGAAGCTCACCGCGAAGGCCGTCATCGTCTTCTTCGCCTCCTCGAAAGCGATTTCGAGCGGCGGGGCGACGCCAAGCAGGCTTGCGGCGAACACGATGGGATCGCCCGGCGCGGTGGGCTCGTCGTCCGCCGCGTTGAAGATCCCGTCGGCGCCGTGGTCGAAGGCGTTCTCTATGATTTGGGCGAGGTCGTCCACATGGATCCGGTTGAACACCTGCCCGGGCTTTACGATTCGTCGGGCGCGGCCGGCTTTCACGGTCTCCAGCGCATTCTGGCCGGGCCCATAAATTCCGGCGATGCGGATCACCGCGACTGGAGTTTTGCGCTCGGCCCCGAGCGCCTGCCAGGCGCGCTCGGCCTCGATGCGATCGCCGGCGCGCGTCAGAGCCGGCGTGAGCGGCGTCGCTTCGTCGATCCATTGGCCGTCATGATTGCCGTACACCGCGATGGTGGAGAGATACACGATGCCGGCAAGCTGGGGCGCCGCCATGATGACGTCGCCCAGCCGCGCCAGCGTGGGGTCGGCGCCGTCGTCGGGCGAGATGGAGACGAGGAGCGCCGTCGCCTCCGCGACGGCGTTGCGGAGCGCCGGTGACACTGACGCGCCGTCAAACACCACCATCTCGACCGTGATGCCGCCGAACCGCCGCGCTGCGAGCGCCGCCGCATTAGCTTCGCCGCGGGTGGTGCCGACGATGCGATCGAACCGTCTGCCGTAGCGGGCGACATAATGCTGCGCCGAATAGCCGAAGCCGAGACAGACGAGCGTGCTCACGCGCAGGCGTCCGCAACGGCCGCGGACCATTCCTCGCGTACGGATGGGTCCGTTTCGGCGGTCCGGTATCGCGCCGCCAGGTCGGCGAACACCTGTGGCGAAACGAGCCGCGCGGCGGCCCATACGGCGGCGCCGCGCACCACCGCGGCGGGGTCGTCGAGGAGCCGCTCGGCGGCAACCGCCAACGCAGGATCGCGGCTGTTGCCGATGGCGATGAGCACGTTGCGCACGAAGCGGTCGCGGCCGGTCCGTTTGACGGCGGTGCGGGCGAACAGTTTACGGAAGCCCGCATCGTCGAGTTGCGCGAGCTCTCCAAGCGCCGGCGCAGCAAGCACGGCACGGCCGGCGAGCTTAGCCTCGTGGCCTTCCTGGGCGAACTTGTTCCACGGGCACACGGCGAGGCAATCGTCGCAGCCATAGATGCGATTACCCATCAGGGGTCGCAGTTCGCGCGGTATCGGTCCTTCGTGCTCGATGGTGAGGTACGAAATGCAGCGCCGTGCGTCGAGCCGGTATGGAGCGGGGAACGCCGCGGTTGGGCAGACGTCGAGACAGGCGGCGCAACTGCCGCAGTTGTCGTCTTCCGGATAGTCCACCGGCAATTCCAGGGTGGTGAAGAGCGCGCCGAGGAACAGCCAGGAGCCGAACCGGCGCGACACCAGGTTGGTGTGCTTGCCCTGCCAGCCGATGCCGGCGGCAGCGGCCAGCGGCTTCTCCATCACGGCAGCGGTATCGACGAATACCTTTACGTCGCCGCCCGCCTGCGCCACAAGCCAACGCGCGAGGCCCCTCAGACGCTTCTTGATCACATCGTGATAATCGTCGCCCTGCGCATAGACCGAGATCGCGCCGCGGTCGCGCTGCTTGAGGATCGCGGTAGGGTCGCGGTCCGGGCCGTAATTGACCCCCAGCATGACGACCGCGCGCGCCTCCGGCCACAGGGTTTGCGGGTCGCCGCGGCGCTCCGGCCGCGCCGCCAGCCAGTCCATGTCACCATGATGGCCGGCAGCGAGGAATTCCCCGAGACCTTCGCGGACCCGCGCCGCAAGCTCGGGACGCGTCACTGCAACGGCGTCGAAGCCGAAACCGGCCGCGGCCTCAACGAGTGCCGCTTTGATGTCGGCTGGCGCGGTCAGAAGTCCAGATCGGCGTAGGTCCTGGATGGTTGGATGCCCGGATAGGATTCGATCAGCAGCGGCCGGAACGACGGGCGCGATTTCACCCTCGCGTACCAGTTCTTGGCTGCTTCGTCGTGGTTCCACGGTACGTCGCCCAGATAATCAATCGCCGACAAATGCGCCGCCGCCGCGAGATCAGCGTAGCTCATACGCTCTCCGGCGAGCCAATTTCGAGTGCGCACCAGCCAGCTGATATAAGCGAGATGATAGCGGATATTGGCAAGCGCCGCACGGATGGCGTCCGGCTCCGGCGGTCCGCCCCCCTGAGCCGCGGTCATGTGGCGCTTGAGGACGCGTTCGGCGACCAGCGGGCCGCTCACCTCCACAAAGAACTTGTCGTTGAACCATGCAAGCAGGCGCCGGACCTCGACCCGGCCGCTTATGTCGGCCGGCAGCAGCCTGTGACTATTGAGCGCATCGCCCCGCGTCTCGTCGAGATATTCCGCGATGATCCCGGCGCCTGGCACCGGCGGTCGGCCCTCCTCCAGCCAGACCGGCGTGTTGCCGGCCGGGTTGAGCGCCAGGAATTCGTCCCGCCGTTCCCACGGGCGCTCTTCGATGAGCGTCGGATTAAGCCCGTACTCCCCGGCCGCGATACGGACGAAGCGGGAGTGCGGGCAGAACGTATGATGAAACAGTGTGAGCATCTAATCCCAATGTTGGTGGGGCCGACAGGGCGAGGAACGAATAACATCGGAACCTAACGGTATAGAAATCTTTAATGCGTTCAAATCCGGGCATAACAGGTTTCGGGGGCGCAACCGAACCCGGAATATGAGCCGGAACCTAAGCTTAGGCACGGCGACGGCAGGAGTCCACGCCGCGACGATGCCGCTTGACGGCGGCGATCGGCATTCCCTTGCCCGGCCGCTCGCCTTGGGCCAAAACCACGGCGTGTTGCGAGTTCGTCTCGATCCCCTTGGCTGCCGCACACCCGTTTCCTTGGGCCGTTCGCCACGGAGCATCCATTCATGGTCTTCGACATTATCAAGGCCGCCTTCCTCGGAATCGTGGAAGGCCTCACCGAATACATCCCGGTGTCGTCGACCGGACACCTGTTGCTGCTGCAGCATTTTTTTGGGTTCGGCGACGAGGAATTCGGCAATACCTTTGCGGTCCTCATTCAACTCGGCGCCATCCTGGCGCTGTTGTCGATCTATTTCGCGAAGCTGTTGTCGATCGCGATCGGATTGTTCTCCGATCCCAATGCGCGCCGCTTCGTGCTCGGCGTCCTGATCGCGTTCCTGCCGGCCGCCGTCATCGGTGCGCTGGCCCACGACTTCATCAAGAGCGTTCTGTTCAATCCGTGGATCGTCTGCTTCAGCCTGATCGCCGGCGGCGCGGTGCTGCTCTATGTGGACAGCCTCGATCTCAAGCCGCGCTTTCACGACGCCACCGGCTTTTCGCTGCCAATGTATCTGGGGATCGGCTTCTGCCAGTGCCTCGCCATGGTTCCGGGCGTGTCGCGGTCCGGCGCCACCATTGTGGCGGCCATGCTGTTCGGCGCCGACCGCCGCTCGGCGGCCGAATTCTCATTCTACCTCGCCATGCCGACGATGGTGGGGGCGTTTGCGTATGATTTCTACAAGAACGCCGGACACATGTCGGGCAGCAATCTGCTGATCGTTGCGGTCGGCTTCGTGATGTCGTTCGTCGCCGGATGGATCGTGGTGAAGCGGCTGCTCGATTACGTGTCGGGACACGGCTTCGACCTGTTCGCCTGGTGGCGAGTGATGGTCGGTACGCTCGGCTTGATCGGGCTGGCGATCGTGGGCTGAGGCGCGCGCCGTTACTGCTTCAATTCCGTGGATAGATGCGTCGGTGCTATGCCACCCGGCCCCGGAACTGGCCAGCCTTGCGGAAACGCCACAGATAGGACGGCACGATCGCCTCCGCGGACCGCGGCACGACGCCGAGCCCTTCGAGGGTATGGCCTTCGCGGCGCGCCGCCTCGGATACCACATTGTCGTATCGCAACAGCTCGACCTGGTCACAGGTGAGAAGCGGCTTCGGCAGCAATTCCAGGAACGCCGCCTGGAGCTTGGCAAGCCCGAACGGCAGCGGCACCAGCAGGCGACGGCGCTCGATGGTGGCGAGGACGTATTCCATCAGCGCCTTGAAGGTGAATACGATCGGTCCGCCGAGCTCGTAGATTTCGCCCGGCTTCGCCTCACCTGCAACCGCCTTGGCAACGGCATCGGCGACATCACCCGCGAACACCGGCTGGAACAGGGTGTGTCCGCCACCGATCAGCGGCAGCGCCGGCGACATCCGCGCCAGCGAAGCAAAGCGGTTGAAGAAATCGTCATTGGGCCCGAAAATGATCGAGGGGCGGAAGATCGTCGCCTCCGGGATGGCGGCCCGCACCAACTGCTCGCCCTCCGCCTTCGACCGCGCATAGGCGGCGGTGGAATCCGGATCCGCCCCGATCGCGGAGACATGGATCATGCGGGCATTGTGAGCGGCGGCCGCGAGCGCAACGGTCTCGGCCCCCAAAGCCTGCACCGTCTCGAAACGCTGGCGGCCGGCCTCGAACAGAATACCGACAAGATTGATGACCACGTCGCTGCCGCGCACCGCCGCCGCGACGGACGGCCGATGGCGCACGTTGGCCTGCACCGCGTTGATCTGGCCGACGCGGCCGAGCGGCTGCAGATGGCCAGCGAGATCCGGGCGGCGCACCGCGACGCGGATGCGGTATTCCTGCTTCCCCAGCGCCCGCACCACATGGCGGCCGAGAAATCCCGAGCCGCCGAAAATCGTGATCAGGGTGTCCGCATTGGATTGCGCCGTCATGATCGCGCCTTCAGTGATTGCGCTTTGATTACGTTATCTTGGCACCCGCCTCGTGGTCGCAGGCACCAAAAGGGCACCCACCGCAAAGCGGCGTGCGGCTCGCGGAATACCGGATCGAGCAGCGCCTGTACAGTGGGTAGAAAGGCGGACGTTCGGGCAGCGCCGCCCGACGTCGACGCGGCAAGCACCGCATCCGGCCGCGCCGCTGCGGGCCACCTTCAGCGATCACGTTGACAACCACAATCCGCCCCCCTTATGTGTGCGGCGGCAGCCCAGATGGCGGAATTGGTAGACGCGCTGGTTTCAGGTACCAGTGGTGAAAGCCGTGGAGGTTCGAGTCCTCTTCTGGGCACCAACACCCCTCCGAAGAAGACTTCCGATGACGTTCGGGAAAAAAGCACTCCCGGGCTTACAAAATGCACACCGTCCCGGTGCCGTGCATACCGATGGCCTGCGCGGCGCCGAGGCTGAGATCGAGGCTGACGCCCTGAACGAACGGGCCGCGGTCGTTGATGATGACGGTGACCGTTTGTCCGGTCCGCGGGTTGGTCACCGTCAGACGGGTGCCGAACGGCAACGTACGATGAGCCGCGGTCAGTCCATGGGGATTAAAGGGCTGGCCGCTGGCAGTGTGATGGCCCTCCCAGTAATAGGCCGACCGGATGCGATGGCCGCCGTTGCATGCGGAGTCGCGGCTGCGCGGCGCGCGGACCTGCGGCTCGACAGGAGGCGTTGGGTTGTCGGGTTGTTCGGCTGGCGGCACATCCGAAGGTGTGTCCAGCGGTACCGCAATGGGCGCGGCGACGGCCGCAGTCCGCGCCTGTTTGTGGACCGCACGCGGCTGGGCCGGGGGCGGTGAGACAGGCGCAGCTTCGGCCGCCGGCTGCGCAGGTTCGTCGCCTGGCGGCGCATTCTGGGGCACCAAGACGAGCGCAATCCCGCCCGTGACCAGCAGCGCGTTTTCGTTGGCGGGCGCAGATGCATCGGGCGGTGTCGGGACAGGCGCCGCCTGCACGGTGACGGTAGGCGGTGCATGTTTGTGGACGCGCCGCGGCGTGGCTGTCGGCAAAGAGGCAGTTGCACCTTCGGCCGCGGCGGCGGCCGGAGCCTGATCCTCGGCGGCCGCGGGCGGGTCCGGGGTCGCGGCGACAACGGCGCGCCTGGCCTTGGCGGCGGTCAGCGCATGATCGTGGCCGTGCCGCCGAGCGTAGTGTCCTACCCTGGGCGCGGGAGCTTGGCTCGGCGTGATAACGGCAAGCAGCCGCTTCCAGAACGGCACGTCGGAAGACCTGGGCGAGGCCGCCGCCAGATTGGGGCAACACGCGACCGCAAAAATGAGGACGATAAGCCATCGAATCATGATTTATCTCCTATTCTGCTTTGGCTTCTGGCACAAATGGCTTCGGACAACAATCGTGGCCCCGACTAAAAAGCACGCAGATGAGGCCGGCCGGGCTTGGGACCACCCAAAACTGGAAACGAAAGCCTCTCGTTTTCAATCGCTTGCGACTAAACAAGACCGCGGGTGCAGGTGCCTGTGAAGAGCGCTCCTTATCGCGTATGGGAAATGAACGCCCGGAGACGAAACGATGGCCATCCGCTTGCATCGCGGCGACCTGCCCGACCTGTCGCGCTACCGAGGTTCTGTCGCGATCGATACCGAGACAATGGGGCTCGACAACCGCCGGGATCGCCTCTGCGTCGTCCAATTGTCGCCCGGCGACGGCAATGCCGACGTCGTTCAGATTCCGCGCAACGCTCCTAAGCCGGCCAATCTGCAGACCCTGCTTTCCGACTCCAACATATTGAAAATATTTCATTTTGCGCGGTTTGACCTGGGCATTCTGTACACCACCTTCGGGATCATGCCGCGCCCGGTCTATTGCACCAAGATCGCGTCCCGGCTGGTGCGGACCTATACCGACAAGCACGGCCTCAAGGATCTTACCCGCGACCTGTTGGGAATCGAAGTTTCCAAGCAACAGCAATTGACCGATTGGGGCGCCGAGGAACTCACTGAGGCCCAAGTGGCTTATGCGGCTTCCGATGTGCTTCACCTTCATGCCCTGAAGCAGAAGCTCGATATCCTGTTGGCCCGCGAGAGGCGGGAGGAACTTGCCGCGGCGTGCTTCCGCTTCCTGCCTGACCGGGTACGCCTCGACATCGCCGGCTGGGCCGCGGAGGACATCTTCTCTCATAGCTGACCGCTTCTCTCATAGCTGACCGCCCCGCCCCAGCCATATTCGCAAGCGAGGCTGCCCTGGGGGAGCGCTGTGCGACCGGTGTCCATCGCACTGGACCGGATGTGCCGACGGTTTTTTGCCGATCGAACGCATTTTCGAGGTCAGATTGTGCCGAAGGCAGGTGATGGCGTGCTATGATGGGGCGCTGCAGCGAATCCGCGCTGGGCGATTTGCAGGGGTGGCTGTCTGAGCTTTACGTCGACGATTACACAGCCGGCCGTACGCGCATCGCGTCAGATCGGCCGACCCGATGGCGACCGCGTGTTTCGTGCCGCGGCGCGGCATAGCCGTTTTGTGCGCTTCCTGCGCATCGCGATCCCGGCCTTCATCGGGGTGGTTGCGGTTGTGATTGTCGTCGCAGCGTTCTTCAACCCGTTCCGCCTGATCGCCGCGTTTCCGATTGATCCCGGCAAGGTGTCGCTGTCGGGAACCAAGATCGTCATGGAATTGCCCCGCCTCAACGGCTTCACCAACGATGCGCGGCCCTATGAGCTCACCGCCCGAGCCGCCGCCCAAGACATCACCAAGCCCGAGATTCTGGAGCTCAAGGACATCACCGCACATATGGCGATGCAGGATGGCCAGCGCGTGGACCTCAACGCAATCAATGGGATCTACGACACCAAGAGCGAGGTCCTCAAGCTCAAGGACCATATCGTACTGCTTTCGAGTTCCGGGTATGAGAGCCATTTGTCGGAAGCGACCGTCAATGTGGGTACGGGTCATATCGTCTCCGAAAGCCCCGTGGACGTGAAGCTCACCAATGGGTTCCTGAACGCGAACCGGCTTGAGGTTCTTGAGAATGGCGACCTGCTTCGCTTCGGCGGCGGCATCGAGTTGACGCTTAATCCTGAACCCACCGGACCCGCACCTAGTGCCCCCACCGGTTCCGTGCCTGCCGGAATCGCATCGCGTGGAGCGCCGCCGCGATGACGATGCAGCGCGGACCGGCGGGATTAATCTTTGCGATCGCGTTCGCCGTGGTGCTTTCAGGCGCCGCTTCGCTTCGTGCCCAGCCGCAGCAGCAGCCCAACGGCCCCCCCAACGCTCTGCAGGGCTTTTCCCAGAACCGGGACAAGCCCATCAAGATCAATTCCGCAACCCTCGAGGTGCGCGACAAGGACAAGATGGCGACGTTCTCCGGCGACGTGCATCTCGTTCAGGGTGACACCACGATGCGCAGCAAAGTGTTGGTGGTGTTCTACGAGGACGATCAGGCGGCAAAACCCGCCAAACCGCCTCCGCCCGCCGCCGCCGGGGCGCAACCCAACCAGAACCAGCAGATCAAGCGCGTCGAGGCCAAGGGCGGCGTCATCGTGGTGCAAAAGGATCAGACCGCGACCGGCGAGAACGGCATATTCGACATGCGGGCCAATACGGTGACGCTGCTGGGCAATGTCGTCATTTCGCAGGGCCCGAACGTCGTGAAGGGCGATCGGCTCACAGTGGACATGACATCCGGCGTATCGCGGGTCGAGTGCGGCAAAGGGCCGGGGCCGTGCCGCGTGCAAGCCCTGATCCAGCCCGGCGCCATGAAGCCGGAAAAACCGGAGGCCGCTACGGGCGCGGTTCAAAGCCGCGACACTCCGCGGCAACGCGCGGCCCAGCCGTCCGGCCTATATTGATGGCACCCGCCCGGCGTGCGGTTGAACGCCGCAAAGCGAGGGCCTATCACCCACGCGTAGCCGTGGCAGCATGATCTTGAGGCCCTAGTGGTCGATCTGATCGGTCTTTTCAAACGCCTGGGTTTTCGTGAGCGCAAGGCGCCGGCGTACGCCCGGCAGGCACCGGTGCGGGTCAAAACCAATGGCGCCGCCGCACCGAAGCGCAGCGCCCCCGTCAAGGCGGTACGCGGACGCGACGCCGGCGAGGCGCGTCAGCAGCCGCGCGACTATCTCGCGGTCCACGGCGTCGAAAAAAGCTTCGGCAGCCGCAAGGTGGTGCGCGGAGTGAGCCTCTATGTGCGGCGTGGCGAAGCGGTAGGACTGCTCGGACCTAACGGTGCCGGCAAGACTACCGTGTTCTATATGATCACCGGTCTCATCAAGGCCGACCGCGGCCGCATTCATCTCGACGGCTACGATGTTACCAGCCTGCCCATGTATCAGCGGGCCCGGCTCGGCATCGGGTACCTGCCGCAAGAGGCCTCGATCTTCCGCGGACTCAATGTGGAGGAGAATATTCGCGCCGTGCTCGAAGTCATCGAGCCGAGCAGACGGCGGCGCGAGGCCGATCTCGACAGCCTGCTGGAGGAGTTCAACATCACGCGCCTGCGCAAAACCCCGACCATTGCGCTGTCGGGCGGCGAGCGTCGGCGTGTCGAGATCGCCCGCGCGCTGGCAACCAGGCCAAACTATATGCTGCTGGACGAGCCGTTTGCCGGCATCGACCCGATCGCAGTCGGAGACATCCAAGCGCTGGTCCGCCACCTCACCCAGCGTGGCATCGGTGTGCTGATCACCGACCACAATGTCCGCGAGACGCTGGGCCTCACGGATCGCGCCTACATCATCTATTCGGGTGAGGTCCTGATGGAGGGGGAGGCCGACGAGATCGTCAACAATCCGGACGTCCGCCGCCTCTACCTGGGCGAGGAATTCCGCATGTAGGGCAATGATTTCAGGTCAAGAGATATCTTTTTTAGCCCGCGCCTATAGTCCCGGTATACACACGGCTGAAATCCGGATAGGCAAGAACCGGACCAACCCGTGCAACAATAACAATGGCCCTTACCCAAAAACTTCTCATCCGCCAGAGCCAAGCGCTTGTGATGACGCCTCAGTTGATGCAGGCGATCAAGCTGCTGCAACTCTCTCATCTGGATCTGGCGAGTTACGTGGACGGCGAACTGGAGCGCAACCCGCTGCTGGAACGGCCCGCCGAGGAGGAACCGGTCCAGGGCGAAGTTCAGCCTTCCATCGAGGCGCCGCCATCCGCTGACGACGATGCGCGCAGTGCCGACTGGATGGAGGACCGGCTGGAGCCGAGCCGCGAGTCCATGGAGGAGCGGCTCGACACCGATCTCAACAACGTGTTTCCCGATGACGGCGCCTCAGCGCCGGCGCGTGCCGCGGACGCCCAACCTGCCGCCTATTCGGAGTGGGCCTCGGTCGGCCCGGGCGGCCGCAGCGACGGCGAATACAATCTCGAAGCTTTCGTGTCGGCCGAAGCCACGCTCGCCAGCCACCTTGCCGAACAGGTGTCGCTGACCTTCACGGACCCGGTGGAGCGGCTGATTGCCCAGTATCTGGCCGATCTCGTTGACGAGGCGGGCTACCTCACGGGCGATCTTGCCGAGGTCGCCGAGAAGCTCGGGGCCCCGCTCGCGAGCGTTGAGTTGGTATTGGCCCGCCTGCAGACCTTCGATCCGCCCGGCGTATGCGCCCGCAACCTCACCGAATGCCTGGCCATCCAGTTGCGCGAGCAAAACCGCCTCGATCCTGCGATCGGGGCGCTGCTTGCCAATCTGGAGTTGCTTGCCAAGCGCGACCTCCCCAGCCTGCGCCGGATTTGCGGCGTCGACGAGGAGGACCTCTTGGATATGATCGGCGAGATCAGGCGCCTCAACCCCAAGCCCGGGCTGGCGTTCAGCTCGACCCTGGTGCAACCGATCGTGCCCGATGTGTTCGTTCGCCAGGGCGCCGACGGCGCGTGGCTGGTCGAGCTCAATCACGACACGTTGCCGAAAGTACTGGTCAACCAGTCCTATTATTCGAAGGTATCGAAGACCGCCAAGAAGGACACCGACAAGTCCTATCTGGCCGAATGCCTTCAGACCGCCACCTGGCTGGTGCGCGCGCTCGATCAGCGCGCCAAGACGATTCTCAAGGTGGCGAGCGAGATCGTCCGCCAGCAGGACGCTTTCTTCGCCTACGGGGTGCAGCACCTGCGGCCGCTCAATCTCAAGACCATCGCGGACGCCATCGAGATGCATGAGTTGACGGTTTCGCGCGTGACCGCCAACAAATACATGGCGACCAGCCGCGGCACTTTCGAGATGAAGTTCTTCTTCACGTCGGCAATCGCGTCGGCGGATGGCGGTGAGGCCCATTCGGCCGAAGCCGTGCGTCACCGCATCAGGCAATTGATCGACGCTGAGAAGTCCGACGAAATCCTGTCGGACGACACCATCGTGGAGCAACTCCGAAAGGCGGGCATCGACATTGCCCGCCGCACCGTCGCGAAGTACCGCGAAGCGATGCGGATTCCCTCCTCGGTGCAGCGCCGCCGCGACAAGCAGAACGGCGTCGCGGCGCACGTGTGAGGTGCCTGCGGAATACAGCCCCGGGCACGATCTCCACGATCCAAATTGCGTCGTCTTGACCGGGCTTGTCCCGGTCATCCACGTCTTTTAACGCGCAGGTCCTTCATTCCACGATCGCGTGCGGCAAGAATCGCGACGTGTTGGTGGTGATCGGCCCGCTACCTTCGCGTACCGAGAGGCCCGCCGGCGCGCCCGCCGCGAACCACGAGCCGAGCACCGCGTGATTGCCATTGAACACCGGCAACGGGGCGACGCCCTGGAAGATTTTCGGCTCGGCGCCGTACGGTCCGTCATCGGTGTCGACCACGCTGCCGCCAACGACGATTTCCACATTGGCACCTTCGCGCGAATAGAGCGGCTTGCTCACATAGGAGTCGCCCAGTTCCGCACGCTTTGGATCGTCGGCGAAAAAGGCCGGCAGCAGGTTCGGGTGGCGCGGAAACATCTCCCACAGCAGCGGCAGGATGCCCTTGTTTGACAGAATCGCCTTCCATGGCGGCTCGATCCACCGCGTCGAGGCGCCCGGCAGGGACGCGCCGAATGTCTCGCGGAACATCCACTCCCACGGATAGAGCTTGAACGCGATTTCGATCGGCGTATTTGCGGCATCGACAAAGATGCCCTTGGGATTGCGGCCGATGGCGTCCATGGCGACCAGCGCGACGGTGGCTCCGGCCTGGATCGCGGTATCCGCCAAATAGGCGAGCGTCGCGGCATCCTCCGGATTGTCGAGCATGCCGGCGAAATGAATCTTGCGGCCGGGTGCGAGTGCCTGCCAGCCCGCGATCAGCCGGTCATGCAGCGAATTGAACTGGTCGGCGCGGCGCGGAATGATGTTCCGCGCAATGGCGTCGCTGAGCCAGCCCCACTGGAACACAGCGGTTTCGAACACCGACGTGGGCGTGTCGGCATTGTATTCCAGAAGCTTCGCGGGACCATTTCCGTCGTAGCGCAGATCGAAGCGCCCATAGAGGCTGCCGTCGCCGCGCTTCCAGCTTGCCGCGACGAAGTTCCAGAACCGTTCCGGAACGGCGAGCCTTTTGAGGATTCGTTCATCCGCAACCGCACGGGCGACGAGTTCGCGGCACATGCTGTCGAGCGTCGCGGTCGGGCCCTCGAGGTCGTCCTCGATCTCCCTCAGGCTGAAGGCGTAATAAGCGGATTCGTCCCAATACGTTTCGCCGTTCAGGGTGTGAAATACAAAACCCGCGTCGTCGGCGCGCTGGCGCCAGTCCGGGCGCTCTTCGACCGTAATGCGCTGCATCGATCACCCGCCACGGCCGAATGATGCGAAAGCCCGTCCGATCGCACCGAAACCGCCGCGATCGGACGCTCCGGTCGATGATGATGTCGTGGTGGTGGAGATGGCGCCGCCGGAACCGGACGAGCCGGAGCCGGAGAAGAAGTGCCACCCTGAACTGCGGCTGGAATTCGGCGACGACGATCTGCAGCTCTGCTGGGCGTCGCTCGCCACCGCGCTTGGCTGCGGCGGAGCGCAATTATTACGCTGCATCGCATAGGCGGCACCGCCGACCCCGACGGCGCCCATCACTACCAAAGTCACTTGGGTGGAGCGCTTCATCAGCACCGCCCGCTTAATAGGAAATCGACGCGGCGTTGAGAGCGCCGGCGGCAAGCGAAGCGAGTCCCAACCATATGGCGGGAGCGATGTCCCCCGCCGCGATGCGCTGCGGCAAGTTGGGAATCGGGATCCGCACCACGAAATACACGATGATCTGGACGATCAGCGCGATGATGCTCCAGATCACGCAATCGATCAGAGTTTCGGTATGCGCGATCACACTTGCCACCGGGAGCGCGAAGCCGAGCAGGCTCAGCCCGAGCGCTATCGCGGCACCCGGCACGTTCTTGCGGATCAACTCGAACTCATCATGGGGCGTGATCCAAGTGTAGACGAACAGATAGCCGACCGTGATCACGAACGCCGTGCAAAAATACGCCAGGAATGCCGGTAGTCCGGCCAGAGACTGCAGGATCATGTCCCCTCCATCGGTCGGATCGCGGTCGGTGCTGCGAGATGAATCCGCACACCCTTGCATCCGGGAATCGTACAGTTGGTCGCTTAACAAACAGGAGCGGTTCGAACACGAGCCGGCGGAAACCGGCTCCGCGGCTGGGCTACGGCAAATAAAATCTTAAGAAATCGAATTATTATCAAAAGCTTATCGATGAGCGATACCCGCGGCGAAGACTCGGTATAAATTGGCAGAGGCCGACCGCCAAAAGGACCCAACATGAGTATCCTCGAACGCGCGATCGCCATCGCGGCTGAAGCCCACGCCGGTCAGGTGGACAAGGCCGGCGCGCCCTATGTGCTGCATCCGTTGCGGATGATGTTGCGGGTGTCCTCGACCGAAGAACGCATCGTCGCCGTACTGCACGACGTCTGCGAGGATTGTCCCGGGTGGGATTTCGACCGCCTGCGCCGCGAAGGCTTTTCCGAGCGGATCATCACGGCGCTCGACTCCGTTACCAAGCGCGACGGCGAGGATTACGAGGCATTCGTACGGCGGGCCGCAGCCGATCCGATCGGCCGGGTCGTCAAGCTCGCCGACCTCGCGGACAACAGCGATCTCAGCCGCATTGCGACGCCGGCGCCGCGCGACTTCGAACGCATCGAGAAGTATCGGCGCGCAATCGAGCTCATCGGTCGCCTGCCGGCATAATCGGCCTGCTGGTCGTCGGGTTGGCGCGCCGGCGCATCGTGATCCGCGATGGAAGCAGAGCCGCGCTGCGCCAGGGCGTAGACAAGCCAGGCGATATCGGAGAATGTCGGCGCCCGCGCATTGCGACGGGTCAAGAATACGCTCGGGAGAGTACCTAATGCCGTTTCCGCGGGCTTCGAAAGCCCTTTCGCGTTTCACCGTACTGGACCTGTCCCGGGTGCGCTCCGGTCCTACCTGCGTGCGCCAGCTCGCCGACTGGGGCGCCAATGTCATCAAGATCGAGACGCCGGCGAACCTCGAAACCGGAGAGCCCCTGGGCGGCCCGCGCGACGGCCCCGATTTCATGAACCTGCACCGCAACAAGCGCAGCATCACGCTCAACCTGAAGTCGCCGGAGGGTGTCGCCGCCTTCATGAAGATGGCGAAGAAGGCCGACGTAGTGGTGGAGAATTTCCGCCCCGACGTGAAGACGCGTCTCGGCATCGATTACGAGATACTGCGCAAGATCAACCCGCGCCTCGTCTATGCCAGCATTTCGGGCTTCGGCCAGGACCGGGCCCTATGCGGAGCGGCCCGGCGTCGACCAGATCGCCCAGGGCATGGGTGGCCTGATGTCGATCACCGGCGAGCCGGGCCACGGACCGGTGCGCGTCGGCATCCCGATCGCCGACCTCTCCGCCGGACTGTTCTGTGCCATGGGAATTCTGGTCGCGTTGCTCGAGCGGGAAAAATCCGACGAAGGTCAGTGGAATCGACAACCTCGCTGCTCCAGGCCCAGATCTTCATGCTCGACTTCCAGGCGGCGCGCTGGCTCGTCAAGGGCGAGGTGGCGAAGCAGGCCGGCAACGATCACCCCACCAGCATCCCGACCGGCGTGTTCAAGACCGCCGACGGCCACATCAACATCGCCACTGCGGGCCAGAAGATCTGGGAGCGCTTCTGCAACGCGCTCGATGCGCCCGGATCTGGTCGCGCGCCCCGAATACGCCAGACGCGGCCGAACCGGTCGAAGAACCGCGATGCCCTCAACGAGGCGATCGGCGCGCTACACTGTCACAACGCACCAGCGCCGACTGGGTCGAGCGCTTCAACAAGGCCGGCGTGCCATGCGGCCCGATCTACGCCATCGACCAGATGTTCGCCGACCCGCAGGTCGAGCATGTCGGCATCGCGCAGACCGGTGAAGCACCAAGGACAAGAAGAAGCTCACCTTTGTCGGCCAGCCGGTCTCGCTGTCCCGCACCCCGAGCAAATTGGTGGCGCCACCGCCCGGCCTCGGGCAACACACCGACGACGGTGCTCAAGGAATTCGGATTCAGCACGAAAGCAGATCACGGCGCTGCGCCAAGCCGACGCCATCTGAGCGAGCGCGATAGTCTTACCCGAGACCCAAGGACGAACCCATGAACACACTGGCCCAAACGGACAAGATGCTGTCGCGCACGGACGGGCATGTCGGTTACGTGATCTTCAACAATCCGGAGCGGCGCAACGCGGTGTCGCTCGAAATGTGGGAATCGACCGCCGGCATCCTCACCGATTTCGGCAAGGACAACGACGTCCGTTGTCGTGGTGCTGACCGGCGCCGGCGACAAGGCCTTCGTGTCGGGAGCCGACATCTCGAAATTCGAGAACGAGCGCTCCAACGAGGAGGCGATCGTGCGCTACAACCAGACGGTCGAGCGCGCCAACGCTGCGATCTATGACTATCCCAAGCCGACCGTCGCGATGATCCGCGGCTATTGCATCGGTGGCGGGCTCGGCCTCGCGCTGTGCTGCGACCTGCGCATCTGCTCGGACGATTCGCGCTTCGCGGTTCCGGCCGCCAAGCTCGGTCTCGGCTATCCGTATCACGGGCTGAAGAAGCTCGTGGACGTGGTCGGCCTGTCCTTCGCCAAGGAAATCTTCTACACGGCGCGCCAGTTCGACGCCGAGGAGGCGCGGGCGATGGGGCTCGTCAACCGCGTGGTGCCAGCGGAGCTGCTCGAAGGCTACGTGAAGAAATACGCCGACACCATCGCGGAAAACGCCCCGCTTACCATCGCGACCACCAAGTTCACCATCGGGGAAGTCGTCAAGGACGAGTCCAAGCGCGACCTCGTCAAATGCGCCGCGATGGTCAAGCAATGCTTCGAGAGCAAGGACTATATCGAAGGCCGTCGTGCCTTCATGGAAAAGCGCAAGCCGGTTTTCACCGGCACCTGACACGTTCCCATAGTCTGACGGACGGTGACAGGAGAACAGGGTGGCGTCGGTCGAACTGCTAAACCTGACCAAGCGGTACGGCGCCCTGGCGGTAGTCGATAACGTGTCGCTGCGCATCGAACATGGGCTTTTGGTGTGCCTGCTCGGTCCCTCGGGCTGCGGCAAGACGACGACGCTGCGGCTCATCGCGGGTTTCGTGGAGCCGTCCGATGGCGAGATCATGGTGGGCGAGCGGGTGGTGTCTTCGCCGGCCCGCACGCTGCCGCCCGAAGCCCGCAAAATGTCGATGATCTTCCAGAGCTACGCGCTGTGGCCGCACATGACAGTCGCCGAGAACGTCGCCTACGGGCTCAAGCTGCGCAAGCTCTCGCGCGACGTCGTCGCCAAACGGGTCGATTCGATCCTCACGACCGCCAAGCTAACCGATCTCGCGACGCGTTATCCGGGCGAATTGTCGGGTGGCCAGCAGCAGCGCGTCGCGCTCGCCCGAGCCCTCGTGGTCGAGCCCGAAACGCTGCTGCTCGACGAGCCGCTGTCCAATCTCGACGCCAACCTGCGCGAGGAGATGCGCTTCGAGATTCGCCGGCTGCACGACCAGTACCGCTACACCACGGTTTATGTCACCCATGACCAGTCCGAGGCGATGACGACCGCCGATCTGATCGCCGTTATGAATGCCGGCAGTATCGAACAGCTCGGACCGCCGGAGGACATCTATGCGCGGCCGCGCTCCGAGTTCGTGGCGCGCTTCATCGGGTCGAGCAACATCGTCAAGGGCAAGGCGCTCGATGCCGGCCACATCACGGTAGCGGGCGTCCCGGTGTCGTGCACCGGCGCCGCGCTCGCGGCCGGCCGCGACGCCGCAATATCGATCCGCCAGCACGAAATCCGCATCGACACGGCTGCGCCCGACGGTGCGCCGCACAATGTCCTGCCGGCCGTGGTCGCCCGTAACGTCTTCCTCGGCAACAGCCGCGACTACATGGTGGAGATCGGCGACGGCACGCAGATCCGCGTCGTCACCACGCCCGAGGATAATATCGTGCAGGGCAGCAAGGTGTGGTTGCGCCTGCCGGCCGAGCGGTGCCGGGTGCTGGAACGCTGACCTGCCGGAAGTAGATCGCCGCACGCCACAATGACCAGGGAAAGAAACGCGATGCGAGACCGGAAAATCTCAAGACGCACGATCCTCAAGGCGTCGGGCGCTGCCGCCGTCGGTATACTCTCCTCGTCGGTGCTGGCCGCGGCGCCGGAGCCGGTCGCTGTCGCGCCCGCTCTGATCGAAGCCGCCCGGAAGGAAGGCAAAGTCGTCTACTACACCTCGATCGATCTGCCGGTATCGGAGCCGATCGCGCGGGCATTCGAGGCGAAGTATCCGGGCATCTCGGTGCGGGTGGAGCGCACTGGCGCCGAGCGTATCTTCCAGCGCGTCGGCCAGGAATATGCAAGCAACATCCACGCCGTCGATGTGGTCAATTCCTCCGACGCGGCGCATTTCATTGTCTGGAAGCGCGACGGCCTGCTGGCGCCCTTCGTGCCCGAGGACGTGGCGAAACACTATCCTGCCGATCAACAGGACCCGGACGGCGTGTTCGCAGGCTTCCGCGCGAGCCTCAGCGTGATCGGCTACAACACCAATCTGGTCAAGGCGGCGGATGCGCCGAAAAGCTTCGCCGATTTGCTTGAACCGAAATGGGCCGGCAAGATCGTCAAGGGACATCCCGCCTATAGCGGCACCATCATGACGGCCACCTTCGAGATGGTGCGCGACATCGGCTGGGAATATTTCGAGAAGCTCGCGAAGCAACGTGTCATGCAGGTGCAGTCGGCCTCCGATCCGCCCAAGAAGCTTGCGCTGGGCGAACGGTCCCTGATGGCGGACGGCAACGAATATGTCCTGTTCCAGGTCAAAGAATCGGGTGGCGCCGTCGAGGCCGTGTATCCGAGCGAGGGGACGCCGTTGATCGTTTCGCCGAACGGCGTGTTCAAGGCAGCACCCAATCCCAATGCGGCGCGGCTGTTCCAGAGCTTCTGTTTCAGCCCCGAATGCCAGGAGTTGGTTGTCAACAAAGGCTGCATGCGGTCCCTCCATGCGCAAGTGAAGGACAAGCCGGGGCGCCGGCCGCTCGGCGACATCAAGGTGATGAAGGAGGACGCAGCCGCGGTCGAGAAAACCGGCGAAGATATCCGGGCGCGCTACATCAAAATCTTCCGGGTGTGAATTTGACCCTCGCGGTTCCTGCGACCCCGGTTCGTTCGAGCTTCCGCTTCGACCTGTCGTGGCCGATCCTGCTGGGTTTTGCGGCGGCGCTCGGCCTGCTGATCGTGCTGCCGCTGTCGTGGCTCGTCTATTACGCCTTCCGCGACCGCGCCGGCGGGTTCACGCTCGACAATTTCGCACAGCTCGTCACCGATCCGACGTTCCTCGACCCGCTGCTCACGACCGTCATCCTGGCGACGAGTTCCGCGGTGATCTGTTGTGTCGTCGCCGCCCCGGTGGGCTGGCTCGTCGCCCGCACCGACATGCCGCTGCGCCGGACAGTGCGCGCCTTGGTGACGGCATCCTTCGTCACGCCGCCGTTCCTCGGTGCGGTCGCCTGGGAACTGCTGGCGGCGCCCAACAGCGGCCTCCTCAACAAGATCTACCGCGCCGCGACCGGCGCCGAGCCGGATGAGTATCTGTTCAACATCTACAGCCTCCCGGGCCTGATCTTCGTCATCTCTTGCTACACATTCCCCTACGTGTTCGTACTGGTCGCTAATGCGATCGATCGCATTCCGGGTGACCTCGAGGACGCGTCCTCGATCCTTGGCGGTGGCGCCTGGACCACCGCGCGCAGGGTCACGATACCGCTCGCGATGCCGGCGGTGCTGGCGGGCGCCCTCATCGCATTTCTCCAAGCCATGACGCTGTTCGGCTCACCGGCCATCCTCGCGTTGCCGGCCGGCTTCCACACCATGACGACCAAGATCTGGAGCCTGTTCCAGTATCCGCCCAAGCTGGAGCTTGCCGCCGCCGCGTCGCTGCCGCTTCTGGTGCTGACGATCCTGCTGCTGCGGGCGCAAGCGATGCTGCTCGGGCGCCGCGGTTACGCGGTGGTCGGCGGACGGCAGGGCGATCCGCGACGGGTCCGGCTTCGCGGA
Source organism: uncultured Alphaproteobacteria bacterium (assembly GCA_963747835.1). GTDB lineage: Bacteria > Pseudomonadota > Alphaproteobacteria > Rhizobiales > Xanthobacteraceae > JAJPKK01. Next base: position 1,621,090 of record CAVVGO010000006.1, on the reverse strand, counting down.
TGGAAATGGGTCGCGCTCGCCGCCACCTTCGTGGTGCTGCTCAATCCGGTATTCCTGCCCTACGGGGCGCTCCTCAATGCCGCGTTCTCGCGGGTGCCGTCCGAGTTCATCGGGTTCGACAATTTCACCGCGCGCAATATCAATTTCGTGTTCTTCGAGCTGTCTTCGACCGGCCTCGCGTTCAGAAACACCCTGGTCCTCGGGACCGGAGCCGCCACCATCGGCACCGTAATGGCGCTGGTGATTGCCTACATAACGACGCGCCAGGCGATCGTGTGGCACAAGGCGCTCGGCTTTCTCGCCACCGCGCCGGTCGCGGTGCCAGGCGTCGTGCTCGGCGTCGGACTGTTCCTCGCCTATACGCGCCCGCCCTTCGTGCTCTACGGGACGCTGTGGATCCTGCTGATCGCGTTCCTCACCATCGCGCTGCCGTCCGCCTATCAGCAGCTTCAGTCGGCGATTCGTGTCGTCAATCCGGACCTCGAGGAGGCGAGCCGCATTCTCGGCGCGACACGGTTTGGCACGCTGTGGCGCATCACCGCGCCGCTCCTGCGCACCAGCGTGATCGCAACCTGGTGTTTCATCTTCATCGGCGTCATTCGCGAGCTGTCGGCGGCAATCATCCTGTTCACGGCCGACACCAAGGTAATTTCCGTCCTGATCTACGACCTCAACGAGAGCGGCGATCTCGGCGCCATCGCGGTGCTGGGCATCATCATGCTGATCGTGACCTTCGCGGTCGTCGTCCTCATCAACCGCATTCCGGGCTTCGGCGCCGTGCAATTGCGTAACCGGTAACATTCCCATGAACGCCCAGCTCCCAGCCGTTGCGATCGCCGAGCAACTCGCCGACCGCATCGTAGCGATCGAACACCTTCCAGCCGCGATGCGGGTGAAGTGCGAAGATCTTTCGGTCGACGTGGCCGGGCTGTGCCTCACCGCGCGCCGACTCGATTACGTCGAGGCGACGCTCGCCGCCTGCGACGATGATGGCCCCTGTACCGCGATCGGCCACGCCCGCACGCTAGGCTCTGCAGGCGCAGCCCTCGTCAACGGCACCGCCGCGCATGGCGAAGATTTCGACGATACTTTCGAGGGCGGCCCGGTCCACGCCGGCGCCGTCATCGTGCCGGCGGTCCTTGCCGCCTGCGAGCGCCACCGTCCGGACGGCGCGGCGGCGCTCGCCGGAATCGCGGTGGGGGTGGAAACCCTGTGCCGGCTCGGGCTTGTCACCCCCAAGCTCGTGCACAAGGCGGGATTCCACCCGACCGCGGTATTTGGCGCCATGGCGGCGGCCGCCGGCGTCGCGGTTGCGCTCGGGCTCGATCGCAGCGGCATCGTGAACGCGCTCGGGATCGCTGGTAGCATGGCGTCCGGCATCATCGAATATCTCGCGGAAGGCGCGTGGACCAAACGCATGCATGCCGGCTGGGCCGCGCAGTCTGGCTTGCGCGCCGCCCTGATGGCGAAGCACGGCTTCGTTGGTCCACGCACAGTGTTCGAAGGCACTCATGGCTTATTCCACGGCTTCGCCCACACCACCACGGGCGACTACCAAGCCCTGATCGGCGATTTCGGCGCCCGATGGGTGACCGAGACGCTTGCATTCAAGCCCTACCCGTGCGGGACCATGACGCACCCCTACATCGATTGCGCCCGCAGATTGGCGGTGCGCGGCGTGCAGGCGGACGACATCGCCGAGCTCGTCTGCGAGGTCGGTGAAGGTACCGTGCATCGCCTGTGGGAGCCGCTCGCCGACAAGCAGCATCCCGGCAACGGCTACGGCGGCAAGTTCTCGACGCCCTACTGCGTCGCGGTTGGCTTCGTGCGCGGGAATGTCGGGCTCGGCGATTTCACCGATCAAGCCGTCAAGGACCCCGCCGTGCTCGCGGTCGCCGCCAAGGTTCGCTACGTCATCGATCCGGACAATCCCTATCCCAACAATTTCACCGGCCACATCCGCGCCGTGATGCGCGACGGCAGCGTCGTCGAAGAACGCCAGCCCTATATGCGGGGCGGCGCCCACGAGCCGCTGACCCACCAGGACATCGAAGACAAGTTCGTCCTCAATGCCCGCCACGGCGGCTGGCCGGAAGCCCGCATCGCACCGGCGCTGGCGCGAGCGAAGACGATCTATCAGGGAAAGCTCGACCTCACGGTGTTCCGCGGGTGACGCGAACATCAATGTCAGTGAGCGTATTCCGATGAGATACACGCGGTCGGTACGGTGGGCAAAGGCGCTCTTCGCGCCGTGCCCACGAGGTAACCTCAAACAACGTAGGCACGCTTCGCTTTGCCCACCCTCATATGGGGCCTCTGGTCAAGCATCCCGAGCGGGGCTTGGGTGTTATTTTTTGGCCTCCGGCGTAGCGGCGGCGCGCGGAGCCATGCGTAGCGCAGCGTGCCGCCGCGGTCGACACGCACTGGGACTGGCTTCCGGTGATTTATGCAGCTCACTGCATCACCTCATATCCGGTCGGACCGCTGTGGTCCGTACCCACATTCCGCATGCATGCGGCGAGGAAGCCACGAGGATGGGACCCATCTACGAAACGGCCTGTCTGTTGGCCCAAGGGTGGCACGGTCACCATCCATCCCGCGCTGACCGCGGCAATCGCCGCGACGCTGACGCGTTTGTTGAAGCGTTTATGCCTTTGCGGTCTTGAGCACCGCATGTTCGGGCACAAGGCCCGTTGTGAGGTAGCGCCACAGCGCCACGATCAGCTTGCGCGCCAGGGCGACAATGGCGATGCGCCTGATTTGTTTGCTGGCATTGACCGTGCGCTGCCGGAACCATTGGGTGAGCGTGCTGTCCGGCTGATGTCGCAGCCACAGCCAGGCCAGTTCGATCGACGTGCTGCGGGCACGCGGATTGCCCGCCTTGCTGATCCCCTGCTCACGATCGGTCCCTCCGCTCTGCCACGGACTGGGCGCCAGCCCGCAATAGCCGGCGACCTCACGCCGATTGCGGAAGTCCTTGTAGAGAACCTCGTTGGTCAGCGTCGCCGCGAACACAGGGCCAAGGCCTTTGAGCCGGAGCAAGAGGTCGCTGCGCCGTGCCATCTGCGCCGCCGCAGGTGTCGGCTCCGTCTCAGCCGGCGCCCGCGTCAGCGCCTCGATCTGGCAGCGTACCAGCATCAGCCGCGCGTGCTCGCGCGCGAGCTCGGCCATGATCCGCGGCGGCACCGCCTGGCCTTGCCAATCCCGCTGGGCCGCGAGCCACTTCAACCAGTCGCGACGGCGCGGGTTCCCGACCGCCATGCCCAACAGCCGCAGCAGCGCCTTGATCCGATTGGTGTGAGCGGTCTGTTCCTTGATCAGCCGATCACGTTCGCGGGTGTCGCGGCGCACGTCCTCCTGCTCGGCACCCGGCACCCGCACGATCCGCACCACCCGCGGCTCACCGCGGCAATGCGCCATCAGGGTTCGCAGCATCTGTTCGCCGTCAATCCGGTCGGTCTTCGCCCGCCGGGCGCGCTGATCCACCGCAATGCTTGCAGGATCGAACACATGGTTCGTAATCCCCGCCGCCATCAAAAGCCGATGCAGCCAAAATCCGTCGTAGCCCGCCTCGTAGCAACTCACCACAGCCGGCACCGCTCCCAGCGCCCGCGCAGACCGCTCGCGAATCCGATCAATCAGTGCCAGCAGGCCAGCATGATCGCCGCCCTCCACCTTATGGCGCGACATCCGATCCCGCTCCGGACTGTGCATTGTCACCAACCAGCTCTTTTGGCTCAGTTCAATCGTAACGAAAATCGTGCCAATATTGTTCGCGATGGGCGTGCTTACATTGGATGCTTGCATCTGATGTCTCCGATGGTTCGAGTCCGGAAACCCAAACCTACCGGATGCACGCCCATCGCCCCATGGTATCTACGGCTGATTCCGCTGCTGTCGAGCCACTACGGCCGAACCGCCGGCGACTCCATCGTCATGCCGGCGGCGCGTTGCATCAGGAAAAGCTCCAGATCGACATAGTCCGGCGCGTCATAGCCGGGAACGTCCGCGCGCATGCCGGAGATGCAATTGCGCAGGCGGCGCTGCAGCGAGCCGAGGCTTTGCCATTCGAGGCGGTAGACCGGATAGCCGGTCGGATGCCCCTGGGGCACGATGTTGCCGGCGAGCCGCTTGCCCCAATTGTCATCATGGCACAGCGCGCAGGATAGGTTGAGCTGGCCCTGGCGCTTGTAAAAAAACGCGCGTCCGGCGGCGATGAAAGGCGCGAGGCGGTCGTCATTCGGCGGTGCGATCGGCTCGCCGCGCGATTGCCGTGCCACATAGGCCGAGAGCGCAAGCAATTCGCTCGATTCGAAGGGAAGCGGCTTTGCCTGCTGGTGCCTCGCGCGTTCGAGATTGATACGATCTTCGAGATCTACCGGCTTGGCGCTCGCGGCATCGAATGCCGGGTACCGCGCCGCGACGCCCTTCATGGTTTGCGTCGCGTCGCCGTGGCAATCGGCGCAGGAGCGGTTGGCAGCGCCGGCCTTGCCGTTCCACAACGCCTCGCCGTCGAGCACCGAGAGCATCCCCGGATTGGTGGTGTCGTCGTCCTGTATGGCCCGGGTCTCGCGGCTCATATCCGCATAAGCCGAGCGGCGATCGGCCGGCGCGATTCCGGCCGCAAGAGATGGAATGCGCGTCAACGCGACAAGCAGCGTCGCGATAGCAATGCCGCCGCAGATCGCGACGGCTGCGGGTCGTCGTCGCCGGGCTTGTCCCGGCGACGACGACAGGAGAGCGCAGTGCCCTCCTGATCGGGGCGGCCGGGACAAGCCCGGCCGTGACCCATGGAGTGCCTGGAGTTGGGTCGAATCCGCTCCACGGTTCGCGGGCATCCAATTTTCTCCCTTCCCCCTTTTTTGATGAGAAGGGAGGGAGAAAAGCGTCGCGCCGCGCATCAGGCGCTCATTCGACCGTGATCTTGGCGGTGCCGGTGTCGACATTGCCCTTGTCGTCGGTCCACTTGAATTCCAGTGTGCCGCTCTCGGTCGCTACCGTGAAGAAGGTAATGAAGGGGTTGGCGGCGATCGCCGGGAACAGGTTGGCGCGGAATATCTCCTCGTCGTTATAGGTGCAGACGAACTGATTGATGATGTCGCGCGGAATCGCAACGCCGGTTTCGTTGCGTCGGTAGCCGGTTTCCATGATGTGGGAGATCAGCGTCTTGATCTCGATGACCTGGCCGCGCTTGGCCTTTGGCGGAACGTTGATGAGGGTGCGGGCCATGGCTAGTTGTACTCCAGGCAGGCCGCGATAGTGACGATCACCTCGACGGAGTCCGACCACAGCGAGCCATCGCTCATTTCCGCGATGGCGGTGACGGTCTGGGAATCCGCTAGCCGGATGCGGGTCGCGAAGGCAGCCTTCCCGGCGTGCGGGCCGAGATACACCGAAATAACGTCGGGCTGCGGGTTCTTCTCGTTGAAGACATGGATCGCCTTGACGTAGTCCTTGGCGGTCATCGGGCTGTCCACGGCGACCGTCATCGCGATGGTGTTGCCGTTCTCCACCAGCGGCGGAATATCGAGCGCGACCCTGCCCTTGCTGACGGGCGATTCGCCGATCACCTTATGGATCGCGGCCTTCATGGTGTCGGGCGTGGCGGCCGCCGGGCGCACTTGCAGGAACGGCGCGGCACCGACCGCCCCCGCGCCGATCAGCACGGCGCGCCGTGTCTGCCGTGAAGTAGAAGAAACCGGCGTGATGTTCGTCTTGGTGTCCATCATGGATGCCTCGTATCGTCGCGCAAGGTGGTGAGGAACGCCACGACATCCTCTATCTGGTCGGCCGTCAGAACTGTCTTGCCGCGGAAGGCCGGCGCCACGTGGTCCAGTCCATCGAGCCGTAGGTACGACGGCATAATGGTTCCAGGATCAAGTATGCTCGAATTGACGATGCGCAATCGCAATTGCCCTTCGGTGTAGCGCGATCCCGTGCCTTTGAGGTCCGGCCCGATGGTGCCCTGGAACTTCTCCTCCGGCAACGGCGCCGAATGGCACAACAGGCATAATCCGGTCTGCCGGCTCACCACGATGGCCTTTCCGCGCACCGCGTCACCCGGCTTTCCGGTGAGCGACGCCGGAATGGCGTCGCCGACCACCGTGTAGGGGCGCTGCGCCGCTTCAGCCTTGCAGGCCGCGGCACCAGCTAGTATCGCAGCCGCGATGCCGGCAGCGCCAACGAGGGCGCGCTCAACCAAAAATCTCGGCCGTGATAGTGTTGAACCAGCCATAGGCGAATTTCGCTTCCTGACTGCGGAACGCGACGGACGCGTTGATCGGACTGATGCCGCCGGCGCCTTCGACCTCCAGCCATTGGCCGTTGACCGGATGATAGACCCCAGCGATCGAGAAGCCGTAATCGGGCGCCACCACACTGTAGCAGGTGTTGACGAACTTCGGCGCCGGCGGAGGTTCGCCGCGCACCAGCTTCGCCACCGCGACGGCGCAGATCTTGGCCGCCGCATTGGCGGCGAACGCCGATTTCGGCACTGCGCCGGCGATCGCGGCGTCGCCGACCACATGAATGCCGGGAACGAGAAGCGATTCGAACGTCACCGGATCGACCGGGCACCAGCCGGTGCGATCGGCGGCGCCGGCAAGCTCGGCAATGCGTCCGGCCTTCTGGGGCGGGATCACGTTGGCGACATCGGCCTTGTAGGTGTCGAAATCCGACGTGATGGTCTTCGCCTTCACATCGACGGCGGTCGGATTGCCGCCGGACGACAACGATATCCATTCGAGATTGGGATAGAGCTCCTTCCAGGCGTTCTCGAACAGGCGCTGTTTGGAGAACGTGTCCTTGGCGTCGAGCACGATGATCTTGGAGCGCGGCTTGGTGGTCTTGAGATAATAGGCGATCAGGCTTGCCCGCTCGTAGGGCGCCGGCGGACAGCGATACGGCAGCGCCGGCAGCGCCATTACGACCGTGCCGCCATCCTCCATGGATTGGAGCTGGCGGCGCAGCAACTCGGTCTGGGCGCCGGCCTTCCAGGCGTGCGGCATGATCTGGGCGGCAGCTTCGTCATAACCCGGCAGGGCGTCGAAACGCAGATCGACGCCGGGCGAGAGTACCAGCCGGTCGTAGCGGAGGCTGGTGCCGTTGCCGAGCGCGACGGCGCGGGCGCCGGCGTCGACTCCGGTCGCGGTCTGATGCGCGATCGCTACTCCGTCCGTCGCAATCTTGTTGTAGCCGAAGAACTGGGACTTCATATCGCGCAGCCCGGCGATGACCTCGTTGCTGAACGGACACGACGCGAAGATCGGATTGGGTTCGACCAAAGTGACGGCGATCCCCGGATCGGCCCGCTTGATGAAGCGCGCCGCCGTGGCGCCGCCGAATCCGCCGCCGACCACAACGACACGGGGCTGTGCGCCTTGAGCACGCGTCCGCCGAGGCAGCGCCATCGCGCCTGCTGCGGCCGAAGCAGCTGCGATGAACTGGCGACGGCTTGGACGGCGGCGCGGGTTTGCGGTCATGGCTGCGACCCATACCAAGCCGCGATGGCATTGATCTCGTCGTTGGAGAAACCCTTGGCGATGCGATCCATCACGGTCGCGGGCCGCTGACCGCTGCGGAAGGCCTGCATGGCCGACACCGTCGCGGCGGGGTCCTGGCCGGCGAGGCGCGGCACCAACGTATCAACTTTGGACGTCGCCGGATGGCATCCTGAGCATGATGCGGCGCCGGGCGGCGCCTCGGCTGCCACCGTTATGACAGTCAATAGGCCGACGAGCAGGCCCGCCAACGGGATCGTAACGACAGGATGGCAAGCCTTCATTCCAGACAATCGGACAAGACGGCGGCGGTCTCCGCGTGACACTGGGAGACCGCCGCCACTGCGCCTAGACAATGGTCAAGCCATGGTTCTTCAGCGGGAAGGTGCGGTAGCGCTTGCCGGTCGCCGCCGTGATGGCGTTGAGTACAGCCGGCGCCGCCACGCAGATGGTCGGCTCGCCGACGCCGCCCCACACGGCGCCACCGGTCGGCATCACGATCGCTTCTACCTTCGGCATCTGGTCGATGCGCATCATGTCGTAGGTGTCGAAGTTGGTCTGCTCGATGGCACCGTCCTTGACGGTGCATTCGCCATTGAACAGCGCCGTCAACCCGTAGACGAACGAGCCGGCGATCTGCCGCTCGATCTGCGCCGGATTGACCGCATAGCCCGGATCGGTCGCCCCCACGATGCGGTGCACCTTCACCTTGTTGCCGTCGACGGAGACCTCCGCGCAGGCCGCCACGTAGCTGCCGAAGCCCATGTGCTGGGCAAGGCCGCGATAGACGCCCTTCGGGGCCGGCGTGCCCCAGCCGGCTTTTTCCGCGACGGCATTGAGGACCCCGAGGTGCTTGGGGTATTTCGCCATCAGCTTGCGGCGGAACTCCAACGGATCGACGCCCGTTTCCTTAGCGAGTTCGTCCATGAAGCTTTCGATGTAGATGGCGTTGTGGTTGATGTTCACGCCCCGCCAGAAGCCCGGCGGCACGTGGGGGTTGCGCATGGCATGGTCGATCAGCAGGTTTGGGATGTCGTAGCCGAATGCTGCTTCCGCGCCGCCCTTGTAGAAGCCCGCGAAGGTCGCCGGATCCATGCCGTTTTCGAGGCGAGCCGGCATCACGGTGGCGAGGATCGACTGGCCCGAAATGCGCAGATGCAGCGACGTCAGGCTCTTCTTATCGTCGAAGCCGGCCGTCATCTTGCATTGCGTGATCGGGTGGTACCAGCCGTGTGTCATGTCCTCTTCGCGCGTCCAAAGGAGCTTCACCGGCGTGCCGGGCATCTCCTTGGCAATGAGGACGGCTTGGCGGACATAATCCACCGAGGTTGAGCGGCGGCCGAACCCGCCGCCCAGGAAGGTCTTGTAGACATCGCACTTGCCGACCGGCAGGCCGCAGGCCTCCGCGGTTGCGGCCAGCGCCTGCTCGCCGTTCTGCACCGAGCACCACACCTTGCAACTGTCCGCCGTGTAGACCGCGGTGGCGTTCTGCGGCTCCATGGTGACGTGATGCTGGTAGGGATAGCTGTAGACGGCCTCGACCTTCTTGGCCGCGGACGCAAGCCCCGCTTGGACGTCGCCGCCCTTGTTGCCGACAATCGCTTCCTCGGCGTCGAGCCCGGCCTTGAGGAAGTCCGCGATCGTAGCGCTGGAGACATGATCGTTCGAACTCGAGTCCCAGGTGACCGGCAATGCCTCGAGCGCCGTCTTGGCGTTCCACCATGTGTCGGCGACCACGGCCACGGCATTCTCGTCGACCTGGAGGACTTTTTTCACGCCCTTCATGGACGCCACTTTGGTGGCGTCGAAGCTTTTCACTTTGGCGCCGAACACCGGAGCAGCCTTGAGGGCGGCGTTCACCATGCCGGGCAACTTGACGTCGATGCCGTAGATGGTCTGGCCCTGGACCTTGCCGACAGTGTCGAGCCGCTTGAGGCCCTTGCCGGCGATCTTCCAGTCCTTCGGGTCCTTGAGCTTGATGTCGGCCGGCGGTTCGATCTTGGACGCCGCATCGGCGACCTTGCCGAAGGTCGTCTTGCGCCCGGACGCCGTGTGCGTGATGACGCCGTTGGCGACCGTGCACTCGGACGCTGGTACTTTCCACCCGGCTGCCGCGGCCTCGACCAGCATGATGCGCGCCGCGGCGCCACCCTTGCGGACGAGTTCGTGGGAGGTGCGGATGCCGCGACTGCCGGCCGTGAGGTACTCACCCCACACGCGCTTGCGCGCCAGGCTCTCGCCCGGCGTCGGGAATTCGTAGGAAACCTTCGCCCAGTCGCATTCGAGCTCTTCGGCGACGAGCTGGCACAGGCCCGTGAGGGTGCCCTGACCCATTTCGGATCGCGCCACCCGGATGACGACGCTCTCGTCCGGCTTGACGACGACCCAGGCATTCACCTCCGGACCGACGGCCTGCGCGGCCGCTTCATCGCCGAAGGGAAGGTGGAATCCGAGTGAAAGACCGGCAACGCCCGACCCGACCAGGAAGGCGCGGCGATTCAGATTTGGCATGTAATTCATGATCGCCTCCCGTTATGCGTTCGCGGCTTCGTGGATGGCGGTGCGCACCTGCTGATAGGTGCCGCACCGGCATATGTTAGTGATCGCCGCATTGATGTCGGCGTCGGTCGGCTTCGGCTTGTCCTTGAGGAGCGCCGTCACGGCCATGATCATGCCGCTCTGGCAGTAACCGCATTGCGGCACGTCGTTGTTGATCCAGGCCTGCTGAACTTTAGTGAGGCCGCCGTTTTGGGCGAGGCCTTCGATGGTCGTGATCTGCTTGCCTTCCGCAGCACTTGCCGGGAACGAGCAGGACCGGGTCGGGACACCGTCGATGTGGACCGTGCAGGCGCCGCATTGGGCAATGCCGCACCCGTATTTGGTGCCGGTCAGACCGATGTTCTCCCGGATCGCCCACAACAGGGGCGTGTCGGGGCCGACATCCACGTCGTAACTTTTTCCGTTCACCGTGAGACGAGCCATAAGCAGACCTCCTATGTGGTATGTGGACAGTGAAATAAGCGCCATATGCGCCGGGAACTCGTGGGGACCTTAACGTATTTGGAGCGACTCTAAAATGGTTTCTCGCGAACCGGCGCGGCCGAGCGCCGTTCACGTTAAAGTGACCACCCGCGCATGAGCTAATTCGCCGTCACGCTGAATACCGTCGCGGCGAACTGCGGATAGGCCTCCGCGAGCTGCGGCGCCACCACCTCGCGAATCATGCGAAGAGTCTCGCCGCTCGGAGCGGGCGTGGTTGGGGCCACCTCCGGGCGGTCGTAATCGAAGCCGGTATGGTCGGCGACCTCGGCAACGGTGTGGCCCGGATGGACACTTTCCAGCCGAAACCGCCGCCGGTCGCGATCGAAGCTGAACAGGCAGCGATTGGTGACCAGTGCAACGGGTCCGCCGGGACGGTAGACGTTGGGAGCGCTCCCACCGGGCGCGCTGATGAAGCCGACCCGCGGCACCAGGGTGCGGCGCGAATGCTCGGTGCGGAACAGCACCACCTTGGGCACCACATAGTAGAGATGCGCCGACCCAAACGAGCCCGGAAAACGCACGCGCGGCTTGTCGTAGTCCCCGATGCTGACGAGATTGATGTTGCCCTCGCCGTCGATCTCGCCGCCGGAAAGAAAGAACACGTCGATACGGCCCTGGCCGGCGCAATCGAACAGCTCGCGCCCGCCATCGGTGAAAAAATTGTACTTGCGGCTCTGCAGCAGCGACACATACGGCATGCCGCCGCCGCGGGCGCGGGCCAGCAGCGCGGCGGTTGCCGGAATCGGCGACGCATTGCCGACCGCGATGTGGCGCACGGTACCGATCACTCGCGTGATCACGTCGGCAAGCAGTTCCTCGTCGCGGAATGGGGTTTCGGTCTGCGCCGCGCCGGCGGTCTCGCCCTGCATTTCCGACATCTACGTCAGGCCGCTCGGCGCGCGTGGACGTATTGTTCGAGGTAGCGCGCAAACCCCTCGGGCGTCGCGGCAAGTTTGGCGTAGTCGCCGATATGAGCGAGGTCGGCGACATAATGATCCGGCAGGCCGAGCGGCCAGCAGCCATTCGTGGCGACCGCGATCGCGTCCACGTAGAAGCCCGGCAGCGTTCCGGCGGCGAGCAGCGGATCGTCGAGCAGATTGCCGTCGACGATCTTCTCCACCGTGACGACCGTCTTGGCGGAGGCGTGCGCCATGGTGGCGAGTTCGCGCTGGCGGCCGATCCAGACGTTGCCGGCACGGTCCGCCATCGGGGCGTGCAGCAGCGCGACGTCCGGATGAATCGCCGGCAACGCCACGATCGGATCGTCGCTGGCGAACGGATTGTCGATCACCCGCCAGTCCGGTCGGTGCGCAAGCACGTCCGACCCGATGATGCCCCGCAGCGGCATGAACGGCACGCCTTTCTCGGCGGCCTGGAATGCCGCATGCAGGGCAGGGCAGGTGGCGTCCATCATGCGAATAGAGGCGCCCATGATCGCCGCGGTGAACCGCGGCGCCGCCCCGAACTCGCCAAGGCTCACGGCGGAGGTTTCCAGGACCGCGACGCAGCCTGCCCCGATCAGGAGATCGGCCTGCAGGCTCGAGGTCGGCAGCGCGACGAGGTGCAGGCCGCGCACGCCGCGGCGGATCAGCGCGCGGGTCGCCTCCATCGGCACGCCCGCGACCTCGCGGGGCACCGCCAGCATGATCCCGTCGCCGATCGGCGCCAGTGCCTCTTCGATCGTCTGCGCCATCACGGGCATGCGTTCGTCTCCATGCCTCAATTCACCTTCCACGGGATGATGAAGCGTTCCAATTCGTTGAGCGCCACCGTCAAGACAAAGCCGATCAGCGCGATCATGAACAGACCCACATACATCTGCTCGACCGCAAAAGTTTCCCATGCGCTCCAGATCAAATAGCCGAGCCCACTCTTGGCGCCGATCATTTCGGCGACCGCGATCAGGATCAGCCCGATGCCGATGCCGAGCTTGAATCCCGTCATGATCATCGGGAGCGCGCCAGGCACCGCGATGGTCCAGAACGTGTTCCAGCGGCTGGCCTTGTAATTGCGCCCGACGTCGAGATAGATCTTGTTGATCTCCAGCACCCCGGTAGTGGCATTGATGGCGACCGGGAAAAACACCCCGACCGCCACCATGAAGATTTTCGACGGCTCCCCGAGACCGAAGATCAGGAGAGCGAGCGGCAGGATCGAGCTTTTCGGGATCGGATAGGTGGCGGCGATCAGCGGATCGAAGATCGCCCGCGTCGCGCGATGCAGCCCCATTACGACGCCGAGCACCAGGGCCGGCACCCCGCCGATCAGCGTGCCCCAGAACAGCCGCCGCAGGCTCGCCATCGTATGAGTGATGAGCTCGCCGGATTGAAGCATCTGGACCAGCAGCACCAGTATGCTGGACGGCGCCGGAAAAAAGCGCGTATCGATGAAGCCGAACCGCGCCGCCAGCTCCCACACGAGGAGAAGTCCGAGCGGCGACGCGATGCTCAGGATGCGGTCGCGGTCGCGCAGCGAGAGTGCCGGACCTTTGGCGGGAGCGCGGCGCGGCGCCGTGCCGGCCGCGGCTCGTTCGATCGTCATGCTGGTCCTTCCAATCCTTCGGCGATGGCGCGAGCCCGCGTAACCTCGTCGCGCAGGTTGGCCCAGATGCGATGGACGAGGTCGCCGTATTCGGGCGCGCCTTGCAACTCCATGATGTCGCGCGGCCGCGCCAGCGGGATATCGACGAACAGCTTCACCCGCCCGGGCTGGGCCGTCATCACCATGACGCGGTCGCCGAGCAGCACTGCCTCATCGACGCTATGGGTGATGAACACCACGGTCTTCTTGTGCTCCTCCCAGATGCGCAACAGTTCTTCCTGCAGCAGCAGCTTGTTCTGGGCGTCGAGCGCGGAGAACGGTTCGTCCATCAGGAGGATTTGCGGATCGTTGGCGAACGCGCGCGCGATCGCGACGCGCTGGCGCATGCCGCCGGACAGCTGGTGCGGATAGTAGGCGGCAAACCGCGTCAGGCCGGTGCGGTCGAGATAGTGCGACACCACCTCCTTGATGGCGGCGGCCGGGACGTTGCGCATGCGCAGACCGTAGGCCGCGTTCTGATAGACCGTCATCCAGGGCAGGATCGAATCCCCCTGGAACACCATCGAATTCTCGGGCCGCCCGGCGCCGGCCGGCACATCCACATCGATAGTGCCGGACGTCGCGTCCTCAAGGCCCGCCAGGATGCGCAGCAGCGTCGTCTTGCCGCAACCGGACGGCCCGACGATCATGAAGAACTCGCCCTGACCGATATCGAGGGAAACGTCGTCGACCGCGATCAGGTCACCGAACGACTTGACGAGGTTGCGGATGCGTATCGCCGGCCGCGCCGCCTCTTCGGCTGCCGCGACGGGTCGCAGTTGGGGGGCCGGGCTTGCGGACTTGGATACAGAATTGGACATACGACTGGACATAGGCCTGATCGGTCGACCGCCCGATAGTGGCGAGTTTTCGCGGCTCCGACAACATTGGTTGTTATCAGGCCGCCGACAGACGCACGTGGAATCGACTGCCGGTCGCCTTGGCAAAGCGCAAAAGCGTTTTAGTCGTCGGCAGCGTCTGCCCGCTTTCCAGCCGCGCGACGGTAGATTGGCTAGTGCCCATACGGGCAGCCAGTTCGGCCTGAGACAGCCCGGCGCGCAGCCGCGCTTTGACCAGTTCCGCGGAAATCTCGAACTCCGGAGCAAGCGCGTCGTACTCCTCCTTCACCTTCGGATTGCCCAAAAGACGAGCTTTTTGCCTCGCGAACGGAATGGTCATGCGACCTCCTTTCCGCCCCGGCATGCCGCCCAGATCTTTTCCGACGTTGCCGGCATGTCGAGGTGGGCGGCGGCCGGAACGGCGTTGGCGATTGCATTCATGATGGCGGCGAGCGCGCCGGTGGTGCCGGCTTCGCCGACGCCCTTGACGCCGAGCGGGTTGGTGGTGGCCGCGACACTTTGTTCGGCCGCCGTGAGGGGCGGAACGTCGGTCGCGCGCGGCATCGCGTAATCCATGAATGAACCGGTGACGAGTTGGCCGTCGCCGTCATAGACGAGATGCTCCATCAGGACTTGGCCTAGCCCCTGCGCGATGGCGCCGTGGACCTGGCCTTCGACCACCATGTGGTCGAGGACGTTGCCGCAGTCGTCGACCGCCACATAACTGGCGAGCACCACCGCGCCGGTATGGGGATCGATCTCCACCTCGGCGACGTGGCAGCCGTTGGGAAAGGTTTGCGGGGTGTCCGCCGTGAGCCTGGTGTCGAGGTCCTCCGCGATGGCGCCCTGACGTTTGCGCTCCTTGGCTTGCACCGCGAGTTCAAGGAGGGCGATGCGCCGGTCGGTGCCGGCCACCGCGAAGAGGCCGCGGTCGTAGATAATATCGGCTTCAGCCGCTTCGAGCGCGTCGGAGGCGAGCTTACGTCCTTTGCTGATCACGGCCTCGGCGGCGCGCACGATGGCGGTGCCGGCCGTTATGGTGGTGCGCGACGCAACCGACGACCCGCTGGCGACGCCGAGCCCGCTGTCGCCCTGCCGCAGCACCACGCGATCCGCCGGAATGCCGAGTTGCTGGGCGACGACGCGCGGAAATACCGAAGCGTGGGCCTGCCCGGTCGACTGCGAGCCGAGTTGGACCTCCACCATGCCGTTGCCCGGAAACGCGAGCCCGGCGCCCTCGGTCGGCACCCCGCCCGCATGCTCGAGGAAGCAGCAAATGCCGATGCCCCGCAGCCGGCCACGCCGTGCCGCCTCGCGACGGCGCTTGGGAAAGTCCGCGTAGGCCGAAAGGGCAAACGCCTTGTCGACCACCGCGGGAAAATCCCCGCTGTCATAGGTGGTGCCGACCGGCGTCCCATAGGGGATCGCGGAGGGCGGAATGAGATTGCGCCGGCGCAGCTTGTCCGGCGCGATGCCGGAGATGCGCGCCGCCTCGTCGACCAGCCGTTCCAGCAGATAGTTCGCCTCCGGGCGGCCGGCGCCGCGATAGGGCGCGGTCGGCACCGTGTTGGTGAAGGCGCAGCACACCCGCACGTCGAGCACCGGGATGCGGTACATGGCGGGCAGGCAGCGGGCGAAATTGTTGGTCGCGAGATGGATGCCGACGAAGCCCACATAAGCGCCGAGATTGACCACGCATGACAGTCGCAGCGCCAGAAATTTGCCCTGGGCGTCGAGCGCGAGTTCGCCATCGGCGAACATGTCGCGGGCCTGGTTATCGCTGAGGAAGGACTCCGCGCGAGTTCCCATCCAATGCACGGGGCGTTGAAGCGTCTTCGCGGCGACCAGCAGCACCGGATATTCCGGATAGACCGGCGACTTCATGCCGAAGCCGCCGCCGACGTCCTCGGTCAGCACCCGCACCTTATCGGGCGGAATTCCCATGGCACCCGCAAGGGCGTTGCGCATCACGATCGCGCTCTGGGAGCATACCCGCATGGTGTAGCGGCCCGATGCCGCGTCGTAATCGGCGGTTGCGCCACGCGGCTCCATGGTAGCCGCCGCAATGCGCTGGTTGAGATGCGATACGCGCGCCACCAGCGGGGCCGCCGCGATGATGCGGGCAACCTCCGCTTCGTTGGCGCCATCGGCCGAAGCCGGTATCTGCCAGTCGAGCGATAGGTTCCCGGGCGCCTGCGGCCACAGCTGCGGCGCTCCCGCCGCGACTGCCGCCCGTCCATCGATGACGGCGGGAAGCGCCTCGTAGTCGATACTCACCAACTCGGCCGCATCCTGGGCGAGGGCCGCCGTAGTGGCGACCACGAGGGCCACCGGCTGCCCAACGTGCATCGCGCGATCGTCCGCGAGCGCCGGCCGGACCGGATCGATCAGTTTGCCGCCGCCACGGCCCACCATCGGGAAATGGGCATGGATCGTGCCGACACCGGCGGCTTTCATGTCGGCTGAGGTCAGCACCGCCAGCACGCCGTCGGCGCCCTGCGCGGCGGCAACATCGAAGCCGCGAATTCTTGCGTGGGCGTGCGGCGAGCGCACAAACACACCATGGACTTCGCGGGGCAGCGGCGCATCGGCCATGAAGCGGCCGCGGCCGCGCAACAACGCTTCGTCCTCGATCCGGAGCAAGGGCTTCGTAACGTAAGGACCGCTCGCGTCATTCATGCCTGGATTTCCGTCATGGGACGTTTTCGCGCGAGTGCGTAACAGCATGAGCGAGAGTTGAAAAGTCAACCCTTGCGAACAGCGATGTGCCGCGGCCAAAAATGCAGTTCAACCCCGGCGGAAATCGCTATAACGGCGGCGAAAAGCATCCGATGCCAGCACGTCGATTGTTGGCTGCGGGATGCGTATTGGACGGAAGGCATGCTGACGAAAGGACGGCGCGAACCGTACATCGGCCGGGCGCTGCCGCGCTTCGAGGACCGTCGGCTCGTGGCGGGGCGCGGGCGCTACACCGACGATTTTTCCCTCGACGGGCAAGCCCATGCGGTATTCGTCCGCTCGCCCCACGCCCATGCGCGCGTTAAGTCCATCGACACCGGCGCCGCCGCGAAGCTTGCCGGCGTGATCGCGGTGTTCACGGCGGCCGACTATGCGGCGACCGGCGGTCGCGGGGTCAATCATTATGCCAATCCGGCCGGCACCCACGACGTCAAGCTCAAGGCGTTTACCGGGCCGGGACGCCGGACGCCGTTCGATAAGCCGCATCTGCCGCTCGCGGTCGACCGCGTGCGCTTTGTCGGCGAGCCGGTCGCCATGGTGGTGGCCGACACCCGGGCCGCCGCACAGGACGGCAGCGAACACGTCGTCGTCGATTACGAGGAACTGCCCGCCGTCACCGACGCCGTCGCGGCGCTCGCCCCCGGGGCCCCGTTGCTGCATGACGAGGTCGTCGGCAACCTCGCGCTGGAGACCGAGTTCGGCGATCAAGCGGCAACGCAGGCGGCCTTCGCGGGCGCGCATCTGGTGGTCGAGCGTACCTTCCGCAATCAGCGCATTGCGTCTTCCCACATGGAGCCGCGCGCCGCCGTCGGCAGCTACGATCAGGCGCAAGGCGTCTACAGCATCCTGACCGGCAGCCAGGGCGCGGTGCGGATCAAGAACACCATCGCGGCCTGCCTCGGCGTACCGCCCGAGCGCGTGCACGCGATGACGTACGACGTGGGCGGCGCCTTCGGGCTCCTCAGCAATATCTATCCGGAGCAGGTCATGGTGACGTGGGCGGCGCGCCAGGTCGGTCGGCCGGTGAAGTGGACCGGCGACCGCACCCAGGCGTTCCTCACCGACTACCAGGGCCGCGATATCGTGTCCGAAGGTCGGCTGGCGCTCGCGGCGGATGGAAAGATCCTCGCCCTCGCGGTCACCATGACGGGCAACATAGGCGCCCATCCGGTGACCTACGTGCCGCTGTCGAACGGCTATCGGGTGACTCCGACAGTGTATGACGTGCCGGTCGCGACCGTGACGATCCGCGGCGTGCTCACCAACACGGTACCGACCGCGCCGTTCCGCGGCGCGGGTCGCCCGGAGGCGACGTTTGTGATGGAGCGATTGCTCGATATCGCAGCGCGCCGGCTCGGCATCGATCGCGTCACGCTGCGCCGGCGCAATCTCGTCCGCCACGCCAAGCTGCCATACGAATCGGCGACCGGACTCAAATACGACAGCGGGGATTTCCGCGCCAACATGAATAGTGTCGTCAAGCTCGCCGACTGGGACGGCTTTGCAGCCAGGCGCCGCGAGGCGAAGAAACACGGCAGGCTCGCCGGCATCGGGATCGCGAATTATGTGGAGTCCCCGGTCGGGCAGCCCAACGAATATGTCCGGGTGACGGTGCATCCCGGCCGTGCCATCGAGGCGATCGCCGGCACCCAGTCGAGCGGGCAGGGCCACGAGACCACGTTCGCGCAGGTGCTGGCCGATCGGTTCTGCATCACCCCCGAGGAGGTGAAGCTCGTGACCGGCGACACTGCCATCGTGCCAGCCGGCGGCGGCACCCATTCGGACCGCTCGATGCGGCTTGCCGGCACGCTGCTCGTCGAGGCGTCGGACCGGATCGTCGCGCAGGCCCGCAAGGTGTTCGCCGCCCTCGCGGACTGCCCCGAAACCGACGTGAATTTCCGGGACGGGTTTTTCGAATCGCCGCGCTCCAACCGGCGCCTCGACATCTACGACATCGCGCGCGCGACCTCGACCGAGCCGGGGCTGCCGCCGGAATTGCGTGCGCCGCTCACGACCGAAGCCACATTTGTCGGAAGAATCCCGGCCTATCCGACCGGCTCGGCGATCTGCGAGGTCGAGATCGATCCGCAGACCGGCCTTGTCGCGATAAAGCGCTATACGTCGGTCGACGATTGCGGGCAGCCGATCAATCCGCTGATCCTGCACGGCCAGGTCCACGGCGGCATCGTGCAGGGCGCCGGCCAGGCGCTGTCGGAATGCCTCACCCACGAACCCGGCTCCGGTCAGGTCCTGACCGCGAGCTTCATGGATTACGCCATGCCGCGCGCCGACATGGTGCCGAGCTTCATGGTCGGGCTTGCCGAGGACCCGACCAAGGGCAACCCGCTGCGCGTCAAGGGTGGCGGCGAGGCCGGCATCACGCCGTCGCTCGCCGTCATCATGAACGCCGTCGTCGACGCGCTGTCGGTATACGGCATCGAGCATATCGACATGCCGGCGACGCCGGCGCGGGTGTGGGCCGCCATCAGGGCCGCCACGGCCAACGCCGGGCCCCATTGATGGTGGCGGCGAACCCCATCGGTCTCGGCGTTGTGGGATTGGGCATGGCGGGTGCCGTGATGGTACGGGGGGCCGCGCACCACCGCGGCTTCCGGCTCGTCGCCGCCGCCGATCCTCAAGCAGCGCCGCGCGAGGCGTTTAGGCGCGATTTTGACGCCCGCACTTATGACGATGTTGCGGCGCTTTGCCAGGACCCTGCGGTCGACGCGGTCTACATCGCGACGCCGCACCAGTTTCATGCCGCTCACGCGGGCCTCGCCGCCGCTGCAGGCAAGCACATCATCCTGGAAAAGCCGATGGCGCTTACACTTGCGGACTGCGACGCCATCATTGCGGCGGCGGAGCGGGCCGGTGTTCACCTCGTCGTCGGCCACACCCACGCTTTCGATCCCGCGATTTGGGCGATGCGCGCCTTGATCGCGTCGGGCGAGCTTGGCCGCCTCGGCATGATCGCGTCGTGGAACTACACCAATTTCCTCTACCGGCCCCGCCGGCCAGAGGAACTCGACACCGCGCAGGGCGGCGGCATCCTGTTCAACCAGGTGCCGCACCAGATCGACACCGTGCGGCTGTTGGGTGGCGGTCTCGTCAAAAGCGTGCGCGCCGAGACCGGCCGGCTCGATCCGGCGCGGCCGACCGAAGGGCACGCGATCGCGTTCCTGGCGTTCCAGGACGGCGCCGCTGCTTCGCTTGTCTATGGCGGCTATGATTTCTTCGACAGCGACGAATGGCACGATTGGATTTCCGAGCGCGGCGCCCCGAAACAGCCGGCGCATGGCGCGGCGCGGCGCGCGCTGGCGGCGCGCCGGCAAGACGAAGCCGTGCTTCGCACCACCACCTTCGCGTACGGGGCGGCCGCCGGCGCTGAGCCGCCGCACCAGCCCCATTTCGGCCTCACCATCGCGACGTGCGCGCGCGGCGAGATGCGCGGCTCCGCCGACGGCGTACTCGTCTATGATAAGATCGGCCGGCGCGAGATCGCGATCCCCCACGGTCCGGCCTGGTCCGGACGCATCAACGTGCTGGACGATCTCGCGGCGGCAATCGTCACAGGCCGGAGGCCGGTTCATGACGGTCGTTGGGGCAAAGCGACGCTCGAGGTCGCGCTCGCCATCCAGGCGTCGGCACGCGGGAGCCGTGAAATCACGCTCCAGCATCAGGTCCCGGTTTCAGAATAAAAACTCCATATCCAAAATATAAATGCATTATAACAGCCGATCTTGCTCTCGTTTATTCGAGCTTGCGCTGTAATTTGCTGCAAACATCTCACGACAGTCTTTCCGTCTTGTGAGCGTTACCTGACACCATTACGTGCTGGTCGCTGGGTTCTTCACAGGAGACTTTCATGCGATCACTCATCTTGCCGGCGGTCGCTGCCGCGTTGACGACAGCGATCATGGCACTTCCGGCCCAGGCCGAAACACACCGCCACCATCGGCATGCCGCGCCGAGCTTTGAGGGTGCCTACGGAGCCGCAGGCCCTGCGTACCCGACGGTCGGACCTCGGCTGTCGCCGCTTCCCAACGGCTACGTCCGCGGCACCGACCCGGATGCCAACGTGCGCGAGGATCTGGCGCGCGATCCGCCGAACGACCGCTGAACATACGAGCAGCGTGCTAAAAGCGTGGCCCCGGTCGGGCCGCGCTTTTTTATTGCCGGCGCCCATTGCGGCGCTTCTCCCGGACGGGCCGCAAGCTGGTATATAAGGCGGTCCGCCGAGAGGTGCCTGCGATGAACGATCAATATATCGATTCCGGAAGCAACGGCCGGCCGCTGGTGCGCGAAAGCCGGGAGAATCTATCCTTCTCGGTCAATCGCGAAGTCTTCGTGTCGCGTGAGATTTTCGAGCGCGAGCAACGCTCCGTATTCGATCGCTGCTGGATCTATGTGGGGCATGCCTCCGAGATTCGAAATCCGGGAGATTTCAAGACCCGGTCGATCGCGGGCCGGCCAGTGATTTTCTGCCGCGACCGCAATGGTGAGGTGCGCTGTCTCATCAATTCATGCCGCCACCGCGGCTCGATCGTGTGCCGCGAGCGCGAGGGCAACGCCCGCAATTTCTACTGCATGTATCACGGCTGGACCTACAACACCGACGGGTCGCTGCGCAATGTGCCGGGCGAGGAGTCCTACCCGCGCAGCTTCGACAAATCCGTTATGGGGCTCGCCGCGGTGCCGCGGTTCGAATCCTACAAGGATTTCCATTTCGCGAATTTCGACCGCGACGCGGTCGACCTCGAAACCTATCTGGCCGGCGCCAAGCCCTACATCGATCTCGTGGTCGACCAATCGCCATCCGGCCGCATGGAAATCATTTCCGGCGTGCAGGAATACGACATCAAGGCGAACTGGAAGCTCCTGGTCGAGAACAGCGTCGACGACTATCACCTGGTCGCCACCCACGCCACCTGGCTCAACTACATGCGCAATTCGGGCGTCAACATGACGCCGCCCAAGGGCTCGAACCTGCTGCTCCCCACCAAGGGACTCGGCCGGGACCTCGGCAACGGTCATCTCACCACCGACAATCCGAATTACCGCGGTCGGCCGATCGCGCGGTGGATTTCGGTCTATGGCGAGGACGCCAAGGCCGACATCGATGCGATCAAGGCCGAACTTGTCGCGCGCGTCGGCGAGGCTCGCGCTGCCCGCATCGCTGATACCAACCGCAATCTCGCGATTTTTCCAAACCTCGTCATCAATGACGGCTCGTCGGTGACGGTGCGCAATTTCACTCCTGTAGCGCCCGACCTCATGCACGTCACCGCCTGGGCGCTCGGCCCGGTGGAGGAGACCGAGGCGCAGCGGGCGCGCCGCCTCCATGCGTTCCTGACCTTCTACGGCCCCGGCGGCTTCGCGACGCCCGACGACGTTGCGGCGCTGGAGAACGCCCAGCAGGGGTACGCGAGTTGGCGCGAAGTGCCGTGGAACGATCTGTCGCGCGGCATGGGCAAGAACGATGAGCAGACCAACACCGACGAGGAGCATCTGCGGGTGTTCTGGCGGCGCTGGTACATGTTGATGGAGACGCGGGCGTGAACAAGGCGTTGGACGAGGCCGCGACGGTGTCCCGGGCCGAGGTCGAGGATTTCCTGTTTCGCGAGGCCGATCTGCTCGACAACTGGAAGCTCGACGATTGGCTCGCCCTGATGACCGCGAATGCCACCTATTACGTCCCGCCGAACGACAAGCCCGATGCGGATCACCGCTTCACCCTGTTCACCATCGCGGACGACATCGTGCGGCTGCGCGAACGCGTGATCCGGCTCAAGGACCCGAACTGCCACGCCGAATTTCCGCCGTCGCGCACGAGGCGCCTCATCACCAACGTGCGCATCGCCGGCACCGACGGCGACATGATCGCAATCGAGGCGAATTTCGTCGTCTATCGCTACCGCCGCGGCGAGCCGGTCCGTGAATTCGTCGGCTGCTACCGCCACAAGCTGCGCCGCGTCGGCGGCTTGCTCAAGATCGCCGAGCGCCGCGCCATCCTCGACGCGCACGAACTGGGCAGCATGGGATCGGTGAGTTTCATCTTGTGAAGCCGAGATCGCGGGACGGGGACTCGGACTGCCGATAAGCTTGAATGGGCCGTATGATTGGCTGCGTTGACGTTGTGCGGCATCGGCCGCAGTGGCGCCCGCGCTGGATTTCTGCGATCACGCGGAGGCGCCGCCCGGCCGCGCACGAATCTATCACGGCTGCGGAGCTTTTCTTGACAATCCCGTCCGCCCCAGGTGCGTCCAATGCTCCGAACGACACCGATCCGAAGATTTTTCGCACGCCGACGTGGGCGCGCTATTTCTCGCTCTGCGGTACACTCGTCCTCGGCTGCGTCTCGGCGATCATGATGGGATTTGCCATATTGCTGATCTTCCAATCGTCATGGTGGGTCGCCGCGTTTTTCGCCGGAATATCGTGCTTCATTGCCGGTCTCATTGGCTATGTTCTGCGCGACCTCAGGGGCAAATGGGGGCTGCGCGTTGAATTGCTGTCCGATCGACTGGTGCTCGACCTGCCAGCCGGGCGATCGCTTATTCATCGACCCGTCGCGCAGCATCTGACAATCCCCTACAGTGACATTGATGCGGTCGAAACCCGGCTTGAGTTCCTATCAATCTCTCGGCATGGCGATCATGCAGCGCGCTTATGTGTTGAGCCGAAAGCAGGGAGACCGGATTTTTTTGTTCGAAGATCGGGCGCTCGGAACGCCTCTCGAAACCCCGATGGTGGCAAAGATCGCCGCCGCCGTCGTGGCGCGCGCCCACGTTCCGCTTCGCGATCTCGGCATGGTCGAGGGCCGCGGAGGCTTCCTTTCCGTGTGGGGAACTCACGCCCCGGACTGGGCGGCGCCGTCGCTGCCGCTTGCCCGGCAATTGCGACTTTGGCGACATGCGGCGGCGACCGGTACACTCGCAATCGCGATCGTCATCATCGCAATCGCACTCCGGATGCTGGTCGGCCCTTGATCCATCGCACTCGCGGACCAAGGTCCGCGCGCGAGCTACTGCCTTAACAGCGGCCGAGGTGACGCGGCGCGGTGAAGTGACGATGGCTGGCGTTCGCTTGGTTACACGCCGAAGCCGAAAGCCCTGATGACAAAAGGGACCAACATTGCGGTCAACACCGCGTTCAATGCCCTTTACGCCCGTCTTCGCGTGTTATGGCGGTGTAATCCGGGGGCCGCAGTTTCAATCGAGAACCGGCCCCCGGATTACGCGCTCCGCGCTAATCCAGGCTACAGACTCATCTCGTGAAGCGGATCGCGCGCTCGAGTTCCGCTTTCGGTTACGCATCGAAAGGACGTCCCGGCGTTCCCCACTCAGAGTTGCGACCTCGCCGGCGCGCTCTTGGCCAACCGGGCGATCACTTCCGCGTTTGCTTGAAATATCTCAAGTCCGGCGGCGCTTGATCCTTCTTCGTTGGCATCAAGAATCCGTCACCGCTCATGAAATAGACGTCGTCCCCGATGACGACATAGTTGGTGCCCTCGGGGCAGGAGAGCCGGCTCCAGTTCGGATACGGATTCTTGTCGCGCCGATAGGTCTTGTCGACACTCCAAGGCCGGGTCAGGGCGTGGTCGAATACGGTGATTTCCTCGTGCAGCAGGTTCGGATCATTCTTGTCGAGATGGATCCGCTCCTTGAAGACCGACTGATTGTCGAAGTGCAGGGGCAGCCCGGTCGCGTCGTAGGCACGAGGCCCCTTGAATGGGCCGCGCGTCTCGACTTCGAGAACGTCGTAGACACCATCGCCATCCTCGTCGATCCATTTGCCGATCGAATAGCCCTGATAGGTCGGGTCGAGGTCCGTAGGCCACGGGCGGCCGTCGGTGAAAATGCGGCGAAGGTCGGTGTTGACCGAAATATAAGTGGTTTCCGGCGTCACGATGTATTCCTGCGCCGGCGCCGACATCATGCTTGGCATCCCGCCCGGGTAGCACTTGGCATGGTCGATGAAATTGCCCTGGCCGCCTAGGGCCTGGTCGGCCATGCTTTCCTGGTGGACCTTTTGGTACTCCGGCGTGAGCGGCGCCTGCTGTGCCGGCCCGAACGCCTTGTTCGGATCGAACTTCACGCCCTGGCCGCCCAGTCTCGGGTTGATCGCGTCCCACTGGCCTTTCCAGTTGGGGTATTTCAAGCCATCGGCGGCCTGCGCACTGCCGACCGTCACCATCAGCGCGGCGGCCAGTGCGAACACCCCGGCCGAGCTTGCATACGTCATGATCATCCTCCCTGCATTGCTGGACAGCCTGCTTGATCGCTTCGGATCATTCGCTCACGAGAAGAATACACGACCTGCCCGGCGCGTGAAACGGCTCTACGTTCCGAGCGCACATTGGATTCGCAGACGTTACGAAGTCGGTCACGGCTTCGCCGCTCCGGGCTCGGCCATACTCTTGGGATCGGAGCCGCGCCGCACCCGATAACCCTGGAGGGCGCCGTTGAAGCCGATCCTACCGTACTCGGTGGCATTAAACCTCGACCTCGTCCTCGGTCAGCCATTTGCACGCCGCGATCTCGGCCGCGGACGGTATCTCGGCGATTTGGCGATCCGCTGTCACGCCTTTGGAAACAGGCGCCGTAACGCGACACACACCGGAATGGCGCCCGGTATAAGAAGCCGGGTGAAGCGTTCCAGCTCGGGTTGGACAGCGGAAATTCCCTCAGGCGGCGGGATCAGTTCAGGAAGCATGGCTTCCGCCTCGGCATCAGCGAGTTTCGAGGTGCCAACCCGGGCTGCCTGCATCGCCACGGGCTCGTACAGGGAGGACAACCAGGTCGGAAGAGCCTCGATCAGGCCGGGCCAATGGGACAACGACAGGTACAAACTGGGAATCACACCGTCGCCCAAACCCTCGTGACGAATGGATAGGGCCCGTATTTGCGCGGCAAGACTGGCGTCGAGCGCATCGATACGTGGCAGTGGATCGAGCTGTATCGGCGCCGGCGCGGGGTGCGTGCTGGCCGTGAGATGCGCTGCCGGACGATCCGGATACTCAAGCCGCATCCGCAAGGCAGTCAGTGCGACGATGTTTATCAGATTGCCGCGCATATAAAAGTCGATCACCGCGCTGATGCTCGCCCGTGCCTGGTCCGAGAGGCGAGCGGAGCGCAAGCCATCTACCCCCATCGGCGCGATCGTCGGCAGCGTGATTGAGCTAACAATTCGCTGCCTTGCCGTATCCATCGCGGTGGACGCAACAACAGGCGAAACGGTGTCCCAAGCCCAGCGCAGGATGCCGGGAAAAGCGGCGAAATGGCGCCAAATAAGATTGACCTGCGGCAGGCCGGAGACGGTCTTGATGTCGGAATATATTGCTGCGGTCTCTGGCGGGGCGTCCTGCTCGCGGACTTGCCGAAACGTAAGCATGCGCTGCTCCGTTCCTTCCTTTTGTTGCGCGCATTGCCTCATGGCAGCGCCTCCAGCTGAATGTGAACAGGTGTCTTCGGCGCGACGTATCACCGCCGCGGCGAAGGCGGAGCCGCTGCGACCCCCCCCCGCGTCGACATTTTGTTCCCTATGACTTGTAGAGCGTCTTCACGGCGTCGTGCAGCTTCATGGCTAGCGGGGAAGCCGCATACGCATCGGTAACAACTTCGATGTAGGCGCCGGTATTTGATTTCCCGGCGTTGTCCAGAGCCTGGTCGAACTCGCCGCACGTCGTCACCCGCGCCGTCATCCAATCATCGCAGCCGAAAGCACGCGGCAGCTCTGCATAACGCCAGGGCGCAATATCATTGTAGGCGATGGTGGGCTCCTTGCAGAGCAGGCGCTCGATCAGATAGCCATCGTTGTTGAGCACGAAGACGATGGGACGCAGGTTCAGGCGTCCGAACTGGCTGATCTCCTGAACGGTGAGCTGGTGGGCGCCATCACCCGTCACCAGCACAACGCGCCGGTCTCGCGCCGCGACCGCTGCCCCAAAGGCTGCGGGCGTCGCCCAGCCGATCGACCCCCAAAGCGTCTGATTGTGGAATGTTGCGCCGGCGGGCATCAGCGCGAAGCCGAGCCCCATGGAGGCGGTGCCAGTCTCCGCGACCAGAATGTCGTTGGGCTTAAGGAAGTTCGCCCATCGTGGATAGAGCGCGGCCGCGCTAATCGGATCTTTGCTGCTGCCGACCAACGGACCGAGCGACGTCACCTTGATCTTCTTCCAGTTGCGTTTCGTCAGCCGACGCGCGAGTTCGGTAAGCAGATCGCTCATCTCGACCCCCGCATGGGTCTTGCCGTCGACCTGCGTATGGTGATGCCCGATGACGATCGTCCTCGCGGGGTCGAGGCGTGCGGTGAATGCGCCACTGTTGAAATCCGTCATCGGGGCGCCGACCATCAAGACCCGATCGGCGCTTTCGACGAAGTCGCGCACCTCTTCGTTCATCAACGCGCCGTCATACATGCCGATATAGCCCGGCTGCCGTTCGTCGAGCACCGACTTGCCCATGAACATGGTGGAGAAGGGCAGGCCGGACGCATCGATCACCGCCTGCAGGGCGGGCCGCAGGCCGGCGCGCGCAACCAGAATGCCGGGGAGAATGCAGGCCGTGTTGGCCTTGTCGAGGGCTGCCACGATGGCATCCACCACGGCGGCGAGCGAAGCCGGATTGCTGCGCGGGGCAGGAATTGGCGCCGCGTCGCCGAGCACGAGCTGGTTGGCGAGATCGGCCGGGAAGGCCATGTAGACCGGGCGGCGGTGATAGAGCGCTTCGGCGATCAGGCGCTCGGTCTCGTAGGCGACGTTCTGCGGCGTCATCACCGCGTGGCCGCAGACCACGGGTTCGGACATGCGCCGGAACAGATCATATTCCCCATTACCGAGCGTGTGGTGCATCAGCGCACGCCCCGCTTGGGTCGAAATGTTGGGGGTGCCGACGAGGTGGAACACCGGAAGATGCTCCGCATAGGCGCCGGCAACGCCGTTGATCGCACTCAGTTCGCCTACGCCATAGGTCGTGCACAGGGCACCGGCACCCTTGATGCGGGCATAGCCGTCGGCCGCATAAGCAGCGTTCAGCTCGTTGCAGCAGCCGACCCAGCGGACGCTGGGATCATTGCAGATCGCGTCGTTGATGGCGAACGAGTAGTCTCCCGGAACCCCGAAGACATCGGTGACGCCGATATCGTGCAGGCGCGAGAGGACGTGCTGAATCACGGTCTTGGTCATGACGGCTCCGATCGAGTTGCAGGAAGAGGGATGCAGGAGGCGAGGCAGATGGTCCGGTTCGGTTTGCTGGACCGCCGCTGCCTGGTGGGCAGCGAGCGGCCGTGAGTTTGTGTGTTCAGAAGGCCGACGCCTTGGCGAGCGCCACCGCGTATGTCGGGATGCTCAGGCGCTCGATGTTGGCCTGCTGCTGCGCCCCGAAGACATCCCGCTCGTCCACGGATGCCGAGATGTTGGGCCGATCGATCGAGATCTTGATGGCGTTACAGGTATCGACGAAGAACGTTCCGACGAGGTGCTCCGGCGGCAAATTGAGGATTTTCGCGATGCTGTCGCGGCTAAAGACGTTGGAATGTAGCGCGGCTTCGTAGTTTTCGCCGGAGTTGAAGATGATGTCGAAGGTCAGGCGATTGATGCCGGCATCCTTGCTACGAATCACGACCGCCATGTCCAGGAGGCGGTGCGTGCCGATCGGTCTGCCGGAGGGCGGCACATCGGCGATGAGCGACAGCGTCCGGTCGTCCAGGTTGCCGGTATATCCCGTCTCGCCGATATCGTAATAGCGTGGCCGGGCGGTTCCCTTTGCCACCCATATGTCACCGTTCGCCCGGAAATAGGCGATGGGGAACATCACGTTCTTGATCACGTCCTCGTTCTGGAGGAGATGATAGAGTGACCAGGCATAGGCGTCCGGCGCATCGAGATTCATGCGCGACGCGGGCTTTGGCTTGGCAAGTTTGGTGATGCGCTCGATTTCCTGGGAGTGGAGAGTGGCGAGACGCTTCGGATCGCGATCCACGGTGCGTAGCAGGATCGCCGGATGAGACGCATCCGCATCGGTGATCGTGTAGCTGGCATTGGCCAACGCATCGGGGAACTCGTCCTCGACCAGATTGATCACCGCCGCCTTGATCGCGGCGTAGTTCTCGAAGAACACCGGATCGCGCGTGCCGCTCGGTACGATGGCGCCGTAGAGCCCGTCGTCCCGCTTGAAGCTCACCAGGTTCGGCGAGAGCGGATAGGCGATATTGCCGGCGGTCGCCTTGCGGCCCGGATAGCCGTAGTGGATGAGGTAGTGGGTGAGGAGGCTCGCCAGCAGGACGGCGGACTCCTGGGTCTTGGCCGCGGTCTCGATGATGATGCCCAGTTCGCGCTGCGAGGCATCGACGGGTGTCGCCTGCACGCCGTTGCGGCCGTAGACCAGGACGTCGGCCGGTATTTTGGGAAGGTCTGCCGGATCGATATAGATCAACGAGACCTTGCGCCCACCGAGACGGCGAGCCCCTTCGAGCTTGATGCTCCACGGCCAGGGTTTGTCGGAGCGCACGAAACGGCTGTTGCGAATGCCGGCAACGCGGGCGTCCTTGGCGAAGAATTGCGTCTTCTCCATCGCCAGAATGCCTTCCGGATAGAACTGGAGCTGCGGATGGCTTTCCTCGTAGAGCGAATGGGCGGCGATGGAATAGGCAGTACAGCGGCGCGTCGGATTGGGCGCAACGAACAGCGCCGTGCCGTCGTCATAGATTTCGGCGACCAGGCAGTCGGACGGCGAGCCCGGATCGCAGGCAAGAGCGCCGCATTCCAGTACATGACCGACGTGATAGGCGAGGCCGGCATCGATACCGCGGCGAATCATGTCGGACGCGAATAGCGCGATGTCGCACGCGCGACCGGCAAGGATGTACTGCGCGCCGCTTTCCAGCGCCGTGATGAGCGGGTGGATGCCCATCTGGCCGACGATTGTGCTTTCGCGAAGCGCTTCCTCGGTCAATTCGGGTCCGACGCCGGTTGGACGCAGCGCGCCGTTGCGGAACTCCTTGATGACGACTTCCGGATCGAGCTCGGCGCCGATTACCGCGACTTCGGCATTTTTCACGTCGAGTTCGGCGAAGATTTCCTTGGCGACAGCTTGCATCCAATCGAGGTTGCGGTTCCCGCCGGCCATGCCGCTACTCCCGAGGATGACCGGGCAGCCGAGCTTCTTGCCGGCTTCCACCATGTGTCGATAGTCGGCCTTCACCGCCTCGCGTTCGAAATATTCTGTCCCGGTGCCGAGGTAATACGGGCCGGCATCCATCGAGCCGGCATCGGACACAATGGCGTCGACGCGTCCCTTCAGCGCCTCATCCAGGGATTCCTTCGGATACCCATAGCCCAGAGCGCCGCAAGCGGAGACGACACGGTAAATAAGCTTTGGCATGTGAGTGCCCCTTCTTTGCTGAGGGGCAACCGCATTGGTTTTGCCCCGCTGAACGTGGCAGGACAATCGACAAACCGACCGTCAATAACAAATATTACTTCGATATGCGGGTATCGGCGGACGATATAGCTGTCTTTCCGCCGATCCATTCGATGCCGGGCGCCGGCACCCTGCGAAGACGATCATCGGCAAACTGCGCGAGCACGTCGCGCACCGCTTCGCCGGCTTGCGTCAGCGGAAAGTCGCTCGATGAGATGATGGACGCCGTCAGAAAGAGGGGCGGCTCCACAAGCAAAGGCCGGGCGAGGTCGTCGCCGGCAACGTCGGCCAAATCCCCTTTTGGGATGATCGCATCGCCGATTCCCGTGCGCACCGCCGACAGTATGCTGGACAAGACGTCTGCCTCCGCCACGACGTTGGGCTTGATGCCCGCGGCCGCAAAAGCGCGATCGAGCATGTTGCGTGTAACGTTTGGAGGACTTGGCAGGATGAGCGGCAGTTCGGCGAGCTGAGAAAGGGTCACCGAAGCAGCCCTTTTTGCATGTTCCTCGCGGCGGATCAGGTAGAGCCGCTGTCGAAACAGCGGCTTGCGGGTAAAGCTCGCGACAAGCTCATCCTCGAAGATCACGGCGATGTCGAGCGTATGCGTCTCGATCCGCAACTTGAGCGCCTCGCTGTCGGCGACGGCGAATTGCAAGGTCACCTTCGGCAGAGCCGTCTTGCAAACCTCGATAAAAGAGCCCGCCAGCGAGGCCGCAAGTGTCGAGGACATGCCGAGGCTTACGGCGCCCTCCGCCTCCCCGCCGCTGGATCGCACGATGCCCGGGAGTTGCTCCATCTGCCGCAGGATGACGGACGCCTCGCGGTAAAGCACTTCGCCGGCCGCCGTCGGGCGCACTCCGCGCGCGCTGCGTTGGAGCAGGATGACGCCGAGCTTCTCCTCGAGTTCCGCGATCTGCTGGCTCAACGCCGGCTGCGCGACGTGGATGATCGCCGCGGCGCGGGAAAAGCTGCCGGCCTCGACGATTTTCACAAAGTAGCGCAGATGACGAAACTGCATGACCTGCTTTTCCGCCGTGCAACGTCACAGACCCCAGGGTTTACAGACAGTTGGCCGGTTCTGGCCCAGCTGTCTCAAGGCTACAGTGCGGACGCCAAGCTTCACAGGATACATCAATGGACCGAATTGGGATGCGCAAGAAGGGACTTCTCTCCGCCGGGATCGTCCACCCTCGCAGATATCCCCTTCACCGTCGTCGCGGTTTGTCTTTGTTCGGGGCTATTGCGTGATTCGCCCAGCGCGCCGGAGGCTGGTGATTTAGCGAACCAGATCATGCGGCCGAGGTATAATCCTGAAAAATTGCAGATTTTTCGGACAAGATCATGCCCAAAATCGACCGCTGGTCAGGCTTCATGGGCATCAAAGTCGGTGCCCTTCCTCTGCCAGCGTACGGATTCCTCGCGGCGCTCCTGATCGCATTCGCCGCCGGTGATGGCGTCCGGAAGTTCGACGGGATTGCAATGACGCTTATCACGATCGCGGTCGGGGCATCTACGTTTGTCGAGCTCGGTCGGCGAGTCCCGGCTGTTAGGAATATCGGTCTCGACGCGATCCTCACCGTCTTCGTCCCTTCCTTTCTCGTGTATGTGAACTGGATTCATCCGAGCACCATCGAGCGGACGCGGGAGCTGTTCCAGTCAATGGATGTTGTCGGTCTGTTCATCGCCGTCCTCATCGTCGGCAGCATTGTAAGCATTGATCGGCGCATGCTCATCACGGGCTCCGCCAGGATGCTTGCGCCACTTTTCTGCGGCAGTGTCGCTGCGGTCGTTGCCGGCACCCTCGTCGGAACCGCGTTGGACCTGGGGTCCTTCCACGCCCTTTTCCTGGTCGTTGTGCCGATCATGGGCGGCGGCGTGAGTGCCGGAGCCATACCGCTCTCGGTCGGTTACGCGAGTCTCTTGGGCACGCCGCAGGGTGACATCCTCGCCGCGATGCTTCCGGCCGTCATATTGGGAAATCTGGCAGCGATGGTTTGTGCAGGCCTGTTGGATTTCAGTGAAAAGCAGTTCGCCGGCGCGTCCGGCCAAACGAGGCCGACGGACGGTACGGACGCGGTCGCTGCCGTACCGGTCGAGCCCGAAAAATCCGTCGTCACGGTTCGAATGATCTCCGCGGCCGCGATCATCATTGCCGCACTTTACCTCGCCGGCGCATTTGCCCTGCGCGCGTTCGACCTGCCGGCCCCACTGGCCGTTCTGGTCCTCGCGGTTGGTCTGAATCTCACGAACGTGCTCTCCCCTCGGCTGCGGGCTGGCATCCAAACCCTGTACGGCTTCTTCACGTCGGTGCTTACTTATCCGTTGCTGTTTGCCGTCGGGCTTTTTCTCACGCCGTGGACGACGCTCGTCGCAGGCTTCGCGCCAGCGAACCTCGCTACGATCCTCGCCGCGGTCGGTTCGATGGCGGCCGCCGGTTTCTTCGCCTCGCGGTGGATCGGCCTTCATCCGGTGGACGGCGCGATTATTGCGGTCACGCGGGCCGCGATGGGCGGCACCGGCGACATTGCAATCCTCAGTGCAGGCGGTCGCCTGGCGCTGATGCCCTTTGCGCAAATTTCGACGCGGATCGGCGGCGCAGGAACCATAGCCGCAGCGCTGACTGCCATCGAGTATCTGGTGCGCTGATCCGCACGGATCCATCGCTCCTTCCCAAACGTCGGGCGCATTCAATAAAGCGCTGGTTTCCGACTGCCAGCAACGGCGGACAAAACCATCGTTCCCCGGATCGTCGTAAGAGCGTTTCGGTGGTCAGTTTGAAACACCTTGCCCTTTACGATCGCCGCCCGATGGGATCAGGGCTTCGCGGCAGGCTGAGCCCGATCCTGCAAAAACCCGATGAGCAACTTGCTCACTTGCTCAGGCTGTTCCTGCTGCACCCAGTGTCCGGCCCCGTCTAGCAGGTGAAAGCCCACCATATGGGTGCAGGCACGCTCCCGCATGCTCTCCACCGCGCCCGGAGTCTGGTAGACGCCCCAGTCGCTGTTGCCCGCGATGAACGCCGATGGCACATCGACGGTGCGGCCCGCGAAGGTGTGAAGCTCGGCGATACTCTTGGGGTCGGAGCCGCGCCGCACCCGATAACCCTGGAGGGCGCCGTTGAACCCGGTCCTGCCATACTCGGTGGCATAAACCTCGACCTCGTCCTCGGTCAGCCATTTGCACGCCGCGATCTCAGCGGCGGACGGCATCTCGGCCGCGACCGTCTCGGCCATCCCCTTGTTCAGGTCCATAACATAATAGGTCGGAATTTTCGCCAGTTCCTCCGCGGTCCGCGCCTTGAGCCGGAACGGCTTGTTACCTTTCCAGTCCGCGCTCTTATAGTGGTAGTAGGCGCGGAAGAAGGCGTGGAGCCCCTGCGGGGCATGGAGCATGTCGTCGTTGGCGCCGCGCGTGCGCTGATACTGCTGGTAATACTTCCGCGGACGGTCGAGCTTTGCGAGCTGGGCGTCGATTTCCTCATCGGTGACGGGCGGCCGCGGTGGCGCCGCGCCGTTGGCGGTGTTGAACGGCAGCGGTGGTGGGCCCGCGAAGGGCGAACTCATCAGCACCATCGACTGGAAAATGTCGGGCCGGATGAGCGCCGACCACGATGCGACCGGTGAGCCGGCATCGTGCCCGACGATGGCGGCCATCGATCGGTAGCCGAGCGCATAGACCAGCCCGATGGCGTCCCGCACCATGTTGAGCGTGCGGAATTGATCGGGATCGTCGTTATAGGAGTCGTCCCAGCCGGTGGTACGCCCGTAACCGCGCTGGTCCGGGGCGATAACGTGATAGCCGGCCGCCGCCAGCGGCAGCATCACCTTGCGCCAGCTGTAGGCGAGTTCCGGGAAGCCGTGTAGCAACAGCACGGCGGGCCGGCCGGGGACCTCGTAGCCGGCCTCCAGCATGTGAACCGTCAGGCCGTTGACGTTCGCAACGGTGCGGGACCGTATGCCCGGAGGAACCGTGCCATTGCCGTAGGGCGGAAGGCTCGAAACATCCGTGCGAACGATGGCGGCGCGCGCCGGGCCTTGGGCAAGCGCAACGCCGCCCGCGGCAGCGACTGAAGCCGCAACGAAAAATTTACGGCGCGATAGATTGGAGTTTTGACTCGTTGAGTCGACGTCGCGAGTTGTCTGCACGGTCATGTTCAAACCTCCCTCAACGGTTGGTCCGGGAAGGCGCAGCCATAGCATAAAAAACCTGCTCGGTCGGGCTTAACAGGTCGGCGGACATCGCCGATCGGTCTAAGCCTGTGCCGCGGGTGCGCGGTAACAGGTCGACGCCCTCCGACGGAAAAGGCCGGCCCACTGGGACCGGCCCTCGATCGTGTTGGCCTGACCCGCGCCTGCGCGCTGGTCGGCACAAAGTCAGGACATCGCCTGCTTGACGCGGTCCGGCGAGAACGGCACCCGGCGCATCCGCACTCCGGTGGCGTCGAAGATCGCGTTGGCGATCGCGGCCGCCACCGGCCGGATCGACGGCTCGCCGGCGCCCGACGGCGCGATGTCCGGATAGTTGACGAGCACGGTCTCGATCTTTTCCGGCGTCTCGGTGATGTCGAGGATCGGATAGGTGATCCAGTCGATCGTGGTCACGGTCTTGTCGTTGAACTTGACCTCTTCCCACAGGGTGCGGCTGATGCCCTGAACGATGTTGCCCTCGATCGCGTGGGAAAGTCCGTCCGGGTTGATGATCAGACCGGAGTCGTGGGCGACCACGAACCGGCGGGCGTAGATCTTTCCGGTGGAGCGATCGATGTCGACCTCCGCGATCACCGCCACCCGGGTGCCGTTGCGCTGCGAATACGCGATGCCGCGGCCCGACACCTTGATGCCGGTCTGGCGCTGCGGCGACGGCCGCGGTTCCCAGCCGTATTTCTCGGCCGCAGCCTTGATGATAGCGATGTCGCGCGGCTCCTTGATGTGGCGGAGCCGGAACTCGATCGGATCGAGCGCGAGCGCCGCCGCCACTTCGTCCATGAAGGATTCGCTCGCGAAGTGAATCTGCGGCCCGACCGGATCGCGCAGATGCGACGAGCGCAGCGGCGAAGCGCGATCGAGCAGCGGCGGGATGGTCTCCCAGGCGAGCCGCTTATTGGCGAACTCGTAGGCTTCCGCCGGCACCCCGAAGCCATCGCCGGAGGCGAGCGCGACGCCGCGGGTCTGGCCCGCCAGCGTGTCCGGTGGTGTGCCGCCATTGGTATCGACATCGACCCGGGAGAACCCCTTGCTGACGAAATCATAGGCCGTGATGTTGCCGGCGGCGTCGAACGCCATGCGGGCGCGATGGATCGAGGCCGGGCCCTTGGGATCCCAACCGGTGCCCTGGTCGCGCATGTATTGCACGCGCACGGGCTTGCCCACCGCCTTCGCCAGCACGGCCGCATCCATGGCGACGTCGTCGGCATCGTTGCGGCCGTAGCTGCCAGGCCCGGCCATCCACTTCACGTGGACCTTGTCGAGCGGGACCTCGAGTGTCGCTGCGATGCCGGCCTGCACGAAGTGCGATTTCTGGCTGCCGGTGTAGCAGGTCACCATGCCGTCCTTGATCTCGACCAGCGAACAGGCCGGCCCCATGGCGGCATGGGATTGGTAGGGCCACTCGTACTCGGCCTCGATCACCTTGGCGGCGGATTTGAAGGCGTCATCCACATTGCCGACGTTCTTTTCGACCACGCGCTTGCGCACCTTGGATTTGCGGACGACGTCGTAGAGCGAGGCCTGCGGCGGAAACGGTGGCGCAACCTGCGACCATTCCACCTTGAGCTTCTGCATCGCCTGGATGGCGTCCCACTCGCGGTCCGCCACCACGCCCAGGAAGCCGTTCTGCCACACCACCTGGGCGCCCGGGATGCCCCGGATGGAGGCCTCATCGACCTTCACCGGCACGCTGCCGGCGACTGGTGGCCGCAGCATGCGGCCGTGCACCATTCCGGGCACCTTGACGTCGGTGCAGAAGTCCTCCTTGGCGAACACCTTCGGAGCGACATCCTCGCGCTTGATCGGCTTACCGACGATCTTGTACTCGCTGGGCTTCTTCGGCTGCGCCTTGCCAGGCGCGTAGAGCGCGTTGCCGAGCTGTTTGTTCCAGTCGAGCTGGACGTTGAAATAGCGGGCCCCGATCAGTTCGGCGTACGAAGTCTTCTTGGCGGCGTCGGTCTTCGACTGGACGACGCCGTCGACGACGGTGAGTTGGTCCACCGGCACCGAGAGCTTTTGCGCCGCCATCTCAACCAGCACGCGGCGCGCTTCCGCGGCCGCGACGCGCATCTGCTTGCCGCCCAGTTGAATGCCGGTGGAGCCCGAGGCACCACCCTGGTTTACGCTGGTTGCGGTGTCGCCCATGAAGACCCGCACGGCTCGGAACGGCACATCGAGTTCCTCGGCCACGATCTGGCCGATAGCGACATGCAGGCCGTGGCCCATGTCCATCTTGCCGAAATACGCCGCGACGGTGCCGTCGGCATTTACCGCGATATAGGAGGAGAGCTGGTCCGGGGTAAGCGCCGGCTTGGTAGTTGTAGCGGTTTGAGCATTCGCCTCGCTGATCGCCAGCACGGTGTCGAGGCTGATCGGCATGCCGATCGACACCACGAGCGCGCCGCCCGTCTTGAGCATGGCGCGGCGGGAGAACGCGGCGGGTTTTTCAAATTTTGTCATGGCGGCCTCCCTCAACCCATCATTTCGGCAGCGCGCTTGACGGCGCGCATGATGCCCATGTGGGTCCCGCAACGGCATTTCAAGCCTTCGAGCGCCGTCTTGATCTCGGCGTCGGTCGGCTTCTTCTTGTCGCGCAGGAACGCGGCGGCCGTCATGATCCAGCCGTTGACGCAGTAGCCGCACTGCGGCACCTGCTCTTCCACATATGCGGTCTGGAGCGGGTGCGGCTTCTCGGGGGTGCCGAGGCCCGCGAGCGTCACGATCTTGCCCGTCTCCACCGATGAGACCGGCGTGATGCAAGAGCGGATCGGCTGGCCGTCGAGGTGCACCGTGCAGGCGCCGCATTGCGCGAGCCCGCAACCGAAATGCGGGTTGTTCAAGCCAATGTCGTCACGCAAGGCATACAGCAGCGGCATATCCGGATCGGCTTCGACCGCATGGTCCTTGCCGTTGACATTGAGGGTGAATTTTTGGGCCATGAAGTGGGTTCCCTTGCCTAGATGGTCGTCCGGCGGCGTTAACGTCGGGAACGTCGCTTGCGTCGCGGACGGAACCGGCGAAGACAATAGTCCAGCGTCGCCTGAATGGAAACCGGTTGTGGCATCAAATCTTTGCTGGTGCCGAAATGCTGGGGGTCGTTTAATGCGCGGCACGGCAGCGGCCCGAAAGAGGCCTGACCACAAAGGTGCCAGGATGAGACGCTCCCTTACACATCCGCACGCCCTGACGCGCCCGCTGGGCGCTTTCACGGCCCACATTGCCGCGATCCTCGCGGTTTCGGCGGTCCTCTTCGCTTGCCCTGTGGCCGGCGCGGCGGCCCAAACCGCAAAGCCGTGGCGTCACGGCATCATCGAGGCGAAGAGCGACGCCGGCATCCTGTTCATGGCGAGCAAGCGCGATTTCGCCGGCAAGCTCGGCCTCCGGCTCGACTTCGTCCAGCTCAAGAACGACGCCATCGCCCTCAAGGCCATGCTGGCCGGCGAACTCGACAGCTACGAGGGCGGTGCCGGCGGCGCCATGGTGGCCGCGACCCGGGGCGTCGACGTGCGCATCGTCGGCTGCAACTGGCTCGCCGCCCCGCATGGCGTCTATGTGCGGGCAAACATCGCCGCGATGGCCGACCTCAAGGGCAAGTCGGTCGCGGTGTCGACGCCCGGCACGTTCCC
This sequence comes from uncultured Alphaproteobacteria bacterium, assembly GCA_963747835.1. Lineage (GTDB taxonomy): Bacteria > Pseudomonadota > Alphaproteobacteria > Rhizobiales > Xanthobacteraceae > JAJPKK01. The sequence goes on along the minus strand of CAVVGO010000006.1, from coordinate 1,583,136 downwards.
GGAAATCTTCGCGAGGGCGGCATTCGAGAAGGCCGGCATCCCGATCGCCGACATCCGGCTCGCCGCCATGGGGTCGGATACCGACCGCTACAAGGCGCTGATTGCCGGCGTGGTCGACGCCGCCATCATCACCAACGAGTTCGTGCCGCTTGCCGGCAAGGAAATCCGCGACCTCATGCCGGCCATCGACGTGATGCCGAACTTCACGCGCATCTGCATCGCCATGACGGGCAAAACCCTCACAGAGCGCCGCGACGACGCCGTCAAGTTCATCGCCGCCGAAATCGAGGGGCTGCGCTATGCCATGACCCACCGGGACGAGACCATCAGGCTCACCCACGAGATCACCGGCTCCAAGCCGGATGATCCGCGTCCCGCCTTCGTGTTCGACGAGGCGGCGCGCACCAAGGTGATCGGGACCGACCTGCCGATCCCGATGGAGAAGCTCGACTTCATGCAGAAGCAACTCATCAGTTCCGGCAACATGGCGCGCCCCGGCGATCTCGAAAAGATGGTCGACAAGCGCGCCCGCGAGCAAGCGCTGGCGCTGCTGGCGAATTGATTTGCAAGCTCGGATGCAAATGCACGATTACAATTTCGCAGCGGATTCCGCAGGACGCCCAGCACGCCGAGGTCATGGCCGGGCTTGTCCCTGTACGCGCTAAGCTTAAGCCGTGACGGTGCGGCATACTTCTCCCCTCCCCACAAGGGGGAGAGACAAAAGGTTGCATGACGAAAGGCAAGTGAGCGTGGGCGAGGTCAGTCTGGTCGATGTTTCCAAGCGCTTCACGATGCGGGTCGGCAACGACGTGCAGACCGTGCAGGCGCTGTCGCGCGTGAGCTTCACCGTGCGGGACGGCGAGATCGTGTCGCTGATCGGCCCGTCCGGCTGCGGCAAGACCACGGCGTTGCGCATCGCCATGGGCCTCGAGCAGGCGAGCGTCGGCCGTGTCATGGTGGATGGGCGCGAGGTCAAGGGCTGCGGTTACGACCGCGGCATGGTGTTCCAGCATGCCGAGCTGCTGCCGTGGCTCACCGCCATGCAGAACGTGATGTTCGGGCTCGAAATGAAAGGCGTGCGCGGCTCCGAGCTGCGCGACACCGCGAGCCGCTATCTCGACCTCGTCGGCCTCGGCAAGTCGAAGGACCGCCGCCCGCATCAATTGTCCGGCGGGATGCAGCAGCGCGTCGGCATCGCCCGTGCACTCGCGATCGACCCGAAAGTCCTGCTGATGGACGAGCCGTTCGGCGCGCTCGACGCCCAGACCCGCGAGACCATGCAGGACGAACTGCTGCAGATCCATACCCGCACCGGCAAGACCATCATGTTCGTCACCCACGATCTCGACGAGGCGGTGCTGATCGCCGACCGCATCGTGATCATGCGCGAGGGACGTATCCAGGAAATCATGGATGTGCCGCTGCCGCGTCCACGCGGCGATCTCGGCGTCGTGCGCGGCACCAAGGAATTCGCCGATTCGCGCTATCATGTGTGGAAGGCCCTGCACGCGCAGGCGCCGGCCGCAGTGCCGACCCTGCATTGATTGGAAGTCTTGATGGCGCAGATCATTGACAGCGAAACCGGGGCGGAAGGCGCAGTGTCGGATCAGGCAGGCGGCACTCTGCGCAGCGTGCCGCGATGGCTCATCACGGTTTTGTCGGTCGGCATCCTGCTGGCGGTATGGGAATGGTTCGGCCGCGACATCAACCCGGTGTTCGGGTCTTATCCGAGCGCGATTGCGGTGGCGGGCTGGGACCTTGCGGTGTCCGGCAAGCTCGGCGCCGCGATGTTCGAAAGCCTGCGGCCATTCGTGGTCGGCTATGCGCTTGCGATCGTGTTCGGGGTACCGCTCGGGCTCATCATCGGCCGCTATCGGGTCGCCGAAGCGGCGCTCGGCATCTATGTCACGGCCGGCTACGCGATGCCGCTTGTCGCGCTGGTGCCGCTGCTGGTGCTGTGGCTCGGCCTCGGCTTCGCCGTCAAGGCGGCGGTGGTGTTCCTGATGTCGGTGTTCCCGATCTGCATCAACACCTGGCTCGGCGTCACCGCGGTGCCGAGAAGCCTGATCGAGGTCGGCAAGTCGTTCGTGGCACCCAATTCCGTCATCCTGTTCCGGATCATCCTGCCGGCGACGCTGCCCTACATCATGGCGGGCATCCGCCTTGCGGTCGGCCGCGCCGTGGTCGCCATGGTGATCGCGGAATTCTTCACCACAATCTCCGAACTCGGCGCCATCATCATCAACTCGGCCAATAATTTCGACACCGCCACCATGTTCGTCCCGATCGTCGTCCTGATGGTGATGGCGATCGGCCTCAACAGCTTCATCGGCTTCGTCGAGCGCAAGGTGGCGCCCTGGCAGGCCGAGATCGCCGGCCGCGATCGGGAGTGAGTCCGATGATGGAACTGTACCACCATGGATCGTCGGTCTGTGCCGCAAAGGTCCGCCTCGTCCTGGCGGAGAAGGGCCTGGAATGGACCGGCCATTACGTGGACATTTTGACGGGGCAACAGTTCCGCCCCGATTACGTCAAACTAAACCCCAAAGCGGTCGTCCCCACCCTCGTGCACGACGGGGTGGTGATCGCCGAGTCCACGGTTATTTGCGAATACCTGGATGAGATTCATCCCGACCCGGCTTTGAAGCCGGCCGGCGCGGCGGACCGCGCCAGAATGCGGCAGTGGACTAAAGCCGTCGATGAAGACGTGCACCCGGCGTGCGCGGAGATAACGTTTGCCTGCTGTCATCGACATATCGTGCACCGTCTTGGCCCCGATGGCGTCAAGCAATTCCTGGAAAGCACGCCGCCGCGATCAGTCACGCCGCGCTGGCATGATCGAAAAAAGCAGATCGTGATGCAGGGTTTCGAAGCCCCGGACATCGCGCGGCCCTTCGTTCTTTACGATCGCTATCTGCAGCAGATGGAGGAAACGCTGCAGGGTAGCGAATGGCTGGCGGGAAACACATTCTCGCTGGCCGACGTCGGCATGGCCCCATACCTCAATCGATTGGACATGCTCGGCATGTTGGGCATGTGGACGCGGCGCAGGCCGCGCGTCGCGGATTGGTTCGACCGGGTAAAGGCGAGGTCCACGTTTGCCCCTTCGTTCCTGACGTGGTGCCCGGCGGACCTGACGTCGGATCTCAAGACCTTCGGAACCCAGAGCTGGCCGGACGTACAACGCGCGCTGCAGGCCGCCTGAACCGGACGTCCGCGCGATTTCATCGAAGCCCACACGGCTGAATGTCACCAAGGTGCTGCGTCATGCTCGAACTCTATCACCACGGTTCGTCTGTCTGTGCCGCGAAGGTCCGCTTCGTGCTCATGGAAAAAGAATTGGATTGGAGCGGGCACTATCTCGACATCCTGAAGGGGGAGCATTTCAACCCCGACTACCTCAAGCTCAATCCCAATGCGGTCGTGCCGACACTGGTTCACGACGGCGAGGTATTGGTCGAAATCGACGGTAATTTGCGAATATCTGGACGATGCGTTTCCGGAGCGGCCACTCAAGCCGCGATCCGCGCGCGATCGTTCCCGGATGAGGTTGTGGACCAAAGCCGTCGACGAACACATCCATCCGGCATGCAAGTACATCACGTACGCATCGTGTCACCGCCACATCATCAAGCGCATGCCCCAAGACAAGTACGAAGAGTACATGGCCGGTCCGGCGACCGGGGCGGAAACCCGCGTCGCGGGCGATCCGGATTGGGTGGCGAGTAAACGCGCCATCGTCAGCGTCGGACTTGCCGCCCCGGGAGTGGCGGCAAAGTTCCGTATGTATAGTGACTACTTGCAGAAGATGGAGCATGCGCTGCGGCAGCACGCGTGGCTGGCCGGCGACACCTTCTCCCTCGCGGATATTTCTTTGGCTCCCTACGTGAACCGTCTTGCCATGCTCGGCATGTCGGGGATGTGGGAGGGATCGCTTCCGCGATTGACGGCATGGTTCGGGCGCATCACAACGCGGCCGACGTTCAAGCCATGCTTCCTGGATTATTGCCCGCCGGAACTGACCCACGAACTCAAGACCAACGGCTCGCAAAGCTGGCCCGAAGTGAAAGCTATTCTCGGCGTCTGATATGACAGACCGGTCCTCAAGCCGCGTGCCGCATTCCGTCAGCAGGCGACCCGCCGCGATGGTGCTTCTGAAGATACCGCTTCTGTCAGGCGGCGCAGAAGCCTTGCGGGCGATACCAGGTCTCTTTTTGTCCCCGATGATCACGAACGTCGATCAAGGTCGGTTTGATCATCCAGTTGCACGGAACCTGGCCCTGACCGACCTTTTCGACGATCGTCGCGCGCGGTATCTTTGCTTGGATACCGACCGCGACTGCTGCTATCGATGCGTAGCTGACGATGCTGATACCGCCCAGCAAGACAACAGCGGACAAAGCTGGCGCCAAAACGCGCATGGCCATTTTGCCGGACACGGGGCTTCTCCTCTATCGGGTTTGATATGGGCTGCTGATCATCCTCCTCATTAGTGGTTCCCGCCCGCGCACCGGTTCAATCAAACGCAATTGTCGTCGCGGCGTGTTGACGTAGCCCGGATGAGCGAAGCGACATCCGGGGGTGTGCCGATCTCAACGTCTTCCCCGCACGTCGCTTCGCTCATGCGGGCTACGTTGATGCCTTACCTCACGGTATCCCGTAAACCGCGACGATACGTGAGCCTTCGCAGGGGGCGCAGCTCAATGCTGTCCTTCGTCCTGGACCGGCCAGGGTCGCAGCACGCCGGCCGGCCGGACCGTCGCCTCGGCGGGTTCGAGGCTTCCCCGCACGCGTTCATCGATGTTCCCACCACCGGCCATCTGGGGGTTGGAGGGGACGAAGCCGTTGAACAGTTCGCGCTCACGCACGAGGCTGCGCGCCAGCACGAAGGCATCCTTCAGGTTGGTGGTGCGGCGCATCGCGACATTGAAAAAGGCGTCGCCGAAATAGGTCCATTCGACTCCATCCTCGCAGCCGAACGACGGATGGTCGGCGTCCGCCGCGGTGATCACCAGCGTGTCGGCATTCGCCAGCATTGGGATGAAAACGCCCGAATAGCACGCCGAAATAATCACAACACGGTGGCGCACGCCGGCATGGTCGAGCATCGCGGCGAGGGTCTGCGGCCACAGCAGGTCCTCGTGCCCGCCGGCCGACTTGACGACAAGTCCGGCCCGCGAGCCATGTGACGTCAGGATCACCGCCAGGACGTCGTTCTCGGCATCCAACCCCTTGGCAGCCGCACCCAGCGCGCTTTCGAGCGCCTCCACGGTCGCATCGCTCTGGCTTTTGGTGTTGGCGCGCACGATGATCGGGCTGCCGCCAAAGCGATCGGCGACGATCCGGGCCGCACCAGTCGCCTCGCTCTCGAACACGCTCTGGTCGCCGAACAACCCGAAGGCCACAACCGCGACCTTAGGACCGGTTTCGGCCGCCCGGACCGCGAACGCAAAAACGAACGCAGGCACGAACACCAGGAGCATAATCAAGATGGCGGCGAGCCGCTTGGACACATTTCCGGACATCATGGCATTTCTGTCGAATGGGTACGTGCAAATCCTACCATGAAATCTCGCCGCCGCTCGCGCCGGCGAGCGTATTCGCTTAGCGAGCAAGTACGCCGGAATGGGCGACGCCGGCATACCGGGCGTGCCGCTCTCAAGAGCGGCCCCGCATATCGCTGCGCTCATCCGGGCTGTATGCCCGTCTTATCGGGACGGACCGCCGCAATCGCTGCGGTGCGATCGAACAGGATCGGTATCAGCAGATCGATCCCGGCGGTCTTGAGAACGTCGTGGACGTATTCCTGCGGCGACAGGATGACGAGCTTGCCGCTGTTGTTCTTGACCGCCTTGGCGCCGGCCACCAGGAACCGGATTGCAAGCGAGGCGACGAAGTCGACATCGGAAAGGTCGACAATAACAGCCTGCTTGGCACCGACGGCGGCATCGAAACGCTGGCGCACGGACGCCGCACCCACGGAGTCGAGTTTGCCCTGAAACACCACATTGGTGATCTCGTCCCCAGTGTATTCCACACTCATGAGATCCATGGATCGGTCTCCGCAGCCACGCAAAAGTAATAGTAATCCCGCGGTTGTGTGGCAATCCGATCGCGGCGCCTGCGCGGTCTCGTCGCCATCCCCGATTCATTCATGGTGGTCCATCGCCGTGCGGTCATCCTTCCGCGGTCCGTTTGGTGCGGCTCGTCTTGGCGCGGCGGGGTCGTTTGCTGCGCACCAGGAAGGCATGTAGCAAGGGAACCACTTGAGCGCCTTCGCCTATTGCGGCACCGACCCGCTTGACCGATCCCGACCGCACGTCTCCCACGGCGAATGCGCCCGCAACGGTGGATTCGAGTGGTGCCACCGGTTGGCCGCGGGAGCGTTGCACGCCGGTGACCACGAAGCCGCCGCTGTCGAGCTTCACGCCGCATCCGGTGAGCCATTGCGTCGCCGGTTCGGCGCCCGTGAACAGGAACACGTTGCGAACTTCACCAATCGTCTCGGTGCCCGAACGGCGATCGCGCCAGCGCACCTGCTCAAGCCCGGCGCGCGGCACGCCCGCGAGGGCGATGATCTCGGTATGGGTCATCAGTTCGATGTTCGGGGCAGCGGCGATCTGGTCAATGAGATAACGAGACATGCTGTCGGCGAGTTCTCCGCCGCGAATCATCATGCGCACCCTGGTGGCATGGCCGGCAAGAAAAACCGCGGCTTGGCCAGCCGAGTTGCCGCCGCCGACGACGATCGCCTCCTGCCCTTTGCACACCCGAGCCTCGATCGGCGAAGCCCAATACCAGACGCCGTGACCCTCCAAGGCCCCCAGATTCTCGATCACCGGCCGACGGTACCGGGCGCCGCTGGCGATCACAACCGATCTTGCCCGCACCCGCTCGCCGTCTTTGAGAACGAGGCCGAACGCGCCGTCGGTCTGGCTGCAGTCGAGCGCTTTGGCCTCCACCGGGATCATCATGTTGGCACCGAATTTCAGGGCCTGTGCAAAGGCGCGGCCGGCGAGTTCGCGGCCCGAGACTCTCGGCCGGAAAGCCCAGATAGTTCTCGATGCGGGCACTGGCGCCGGCTTGGCCGCCAAAGCCGCGCGCATCCAACACGACCACCGACAGCCCCTCCGAGGTCGCGTAAACTGCCGTTGCGAGGCCTGCAGGGCCTGCGCCGACCACCGCTACGTCGTAAATCGGCCGAACTTGCGGGCCGCCAACCAGACCCAGCGCGCGCGCCAGGTCGGGCTCGCTCGGATTGCGCAGGATGTTTCCGTCGGGGCAAACCGCAAGCGGCAAATCCTCCGGTTGCGGGGAATAGCGCGCGAACACGTTTGCGGCAAGCTGGTCGGAGGCGGGGTCCAGCACCAGACACGGAAAGGAAATGCGCGCAAAAAAGCTTTGCAGTCGAATGGTGTCTCCCGACGATGCCGAGCCGATCAACACGACGCCGCCTGCCTGGTCCTTGATCAGATAGAGACGACGCATGATCAGCGTCCGCATGATCTGCTGGCCGAGGCCGGCCTCCGCGACCAGCATTGCCCGCAATCCGCTTGGCGGAATCACCAGAGCTTCGACGTCGCCGACCGCGGTGCCGTCGACGAGCGCGGCAATCCCGGAGAGTTCCGCCATCTCGGCCAAAAATTGACCGGGCCCCTGCTCGACCACCGGCGTGACCTGGCCCAGCCCGTCGTGCTTTTCGATGGCGATATGACCCGAAAGAATGATGACCATCCCGGGACTGGGCTTGCCGGTCTCGAATAGCTTTTCGCCGTCCGGAAAACGGTGCACCGAACCGAACCGGCGGAGGCGCTCGATCTCCGCAGGCGTCAGGGTCGGAACCAAATCTTCCGGCCGCGCAAAGAAACTAGCGCGCAATATCTCGTCGAGTTTGCGCGTCGATGAAGTTGGTTCGTCTGCCATGCGTCATCCATGCCGTGGAACGCTAAGCTTGCAACGTTGATGCCATAACGAGCAACAAAAACCCTCAAGCCTTCAGGCGACGTCCATCGTCGTTCTCTATGAGGATTGCGAATCCTTCATGGGTTCCGAGTTCAGGCCGCTGCTCCGCGACTGCCCGCACCGCCGCGAACAGATCCCTCACCTGCGCTTCGCTGGCGTTCCGGGCGATGAACACGACGCGGCTCGTGCGATCGTCGTCAGGCCAGCAGTCGAGCTCGACCGGCGGGTGGGCGAGATGCTGGACGAACTGCACCACGACGGGTCCGGCGCAGCCGGCCACATTGAGGATACCCTTGACCCGCAGCAGGTCGGCACCGCGCAGCGCGATCAGGGTTTCCATCGTGCGGGCGAACGCGTGCCAGGCGATCGGCGCGGCCTCGACGAGGGTGAAGCTTCCGATGTCATCGGTGTGCTGTGCGGCTTCGGCAAAAAATCCGGAGTCGGATGCCGCCCGCTCGGCGAGTATCCATTGCGGGTCGAGCTTTCCGGAGACCGCATCGACGATATCGGCGCGCGGGTTCAGCGCGCGCAATGTCAGCGCCAACGCGGCCGGCGCGTCCTCGTCGGCGATGTCGGCCTTCGAGATCACGATGCGGTCGGCCAGGATGACCTGCCGGCGTGCTTCGGCAAAGCTCTCGATCGTCGCGGCGCCGGTCTGCGCCGCGATCACCGCGACGACGGCCTCGACGTGGAATTCGCCGCCCAGCGCGCGGTCGGTCGCAAAGGTGGTGAGGATCGGGGACGGATCGGCAAGCCCACTGGTCTCGATCACGATGCGGCCGAAATGCGGGACGACGCCGCGCTCGCGGTCGGCGACCAGGCGATGCAGCGTCACTTGGAGGTCGGAGCGCATGGTGCAGCACAGGCAGCCGTTGCCGAGCAGCGCGATATTGTCGCTCGAGGCGCGCAGCAGAGCGTCGTCGATACCGGTCTCGCCGAATTCGTTGACGATCACCGCCGTGCCGGCTCCCTCTGGAAGGCTCAGAAAGTAGCGCACCAGCGTGGTCTTTCCGGCGCCCAGGAAGCCCGTCACCACTGTGACCGGAATGCGCCCGCCCGCGCGCGCGCTTGAGCTTCCGCCCGAACGGGCCAGCGGTCGGAGAGGGAAAGAGTTCGAGCATGATGGTCCGGGGCGGATCAGCGCGGCCGCGCTCAAAAATCCATTTCGAGAATATAAAGGCCGCCGCTGAAGCGATCGACCGTGTAGACGATCTTGCGCTCGTCGACGAAACAGTCGTTGAGCTGGATCGAGCCCGCTGGCGACATCGCGGGCCCTGGCGGCACGAAAGCGGCGATCTCCTTGGGCTGGTACGGATTGACGATATCGTAGGCCCGCAGCCCGCCATTGAAGAACGTGCCGATGACGACGTCCTCCGAGTGCCATGCGTAAGGTGACGGGGTGTTCTCGTGGATGTTGTGGGCGCCGAAGCGGCCGCCGCGGCTCTTGTAGGCGTCAACCGGCGGCATCGGGCAGGTCGAGATCGGCACTGGGTGCTGCTCGTCGCGGGCGTCGAGGATCCACACGAGCTTCGGCCAGTCGGCGGCGTTGTCGGTGGTGGATTCGTCGGTGACGATCAGCAGGTTGCGGGAGAACATCGGCACCACGGTGTGGGTGAAACCCGTGTAGGGCGGCGAATTGTCCCACTGGCAGATCGGCTTGGGGTGCGCCTTGTCGGAAATATCCATCACGAACATGCCGGCATCGATGTAGCCGAGGTAGCAGCGGTCGGGCCGCTGCGGATACACATTGGTATTGTGGGCGCGGAATCCGCGGTCGAGGAGGGGCGCCTTGTGGCGCACCGGCGGCGGCGCGCTGTCACCGTCGCGGGTGCCGGGCAGCCACCAGCGGCCGACCTCGGCGGGCTTCGAGGGATTGCGCACGTCGAAGATGCGGTAGAATTGATCGTCCTGCGGATGGGTCGGCTTGAAGTCGGGCGCACCGCCGGCGAGGTGGACGTACTCGCCGTCGCAGAACCACAATTGATGGACGCCGCGCGATGTCGGCCCCGACGCGTCGACGAAGGCGATCGACTTCGGCTTTTCCGGCACCGCGATGTCGAACAGCTCGAAGCCGGCAGGCTTCTGGCCGGCTTTCTGGGTCTGGTAGGCGACCGCCATGATGTTGCCGGTCAGTTCCAGCGAGTTCGACCGCATGAAGCTTTCCGGCAGATCGGTCTGCACCACGAGCTTCGGGGTGCGCGGGTCGGACACGTCCACCGCGGTGAAATTCTTCGGCGCGCTCTCATGGGCAAGCCAGATGATGCGGCGACCGTCCTTCGCCATCTGGATCGCCATACCCTCGCCCATGCCGCCAAAGCCCGCCAGCTCATGATGGGCCAGCAGCTTGAAGTTCCAGCACACGCTTTCGGACGCGCTCTTGCTCAACGGACTGTTCGGCATTCCATTCTCCCGCGGGGAACCGGCCGCCCTTCTTACGCCCCCGCGCTGGCGCAATCCATCCGGCGGCACGGGTCAAAGCGGATGGAGTTTTCGTCGCCGGGCTTGTCCCTGGGCTTGTCCCGGCCATCTGAGGGAGTGTGTAAGCGGAGTATGATCCAACGCTGCGGGAAGCATTGGGCAGGCTGCCGCCGCCCACGGTTGCCGGCCCCGGGAGGCCGTGATACCGCAACCGGCCTGAGTTCGCGGTGCGGCGCGCCGATCTGGATGCGTCTGCATCGACGATGGTTTTGAAGGAGCAACGCGATGCCGGACACGGCGCGGAAAATCGGCTGGATCGGGATGGGACGCATGGGCTTTCCCATGGCCGAACGGCTGCTGAAAGCCGGCTACGACGTTTCGATCTGGAACCGCACCCGCGCCAAGGCGGAGCCGCTCGCCAAATCCGGCGGCCGGATCGTCGACAAGCCGAGCGATCTCGCCGGTGTCGATGTGCTGTTCGCGATCGTGTCGACCGGCAAAGACCTGGAGGAAGTCTATTTCGGCCCGAACGGCGTGTGCTCCGCCAACAAGGTGCCGCCGGTGTTCGTCGACTGCTCGACCATCGCGGTCGACGAATCCGCCGCGATCCGCAAGCGGCTCACCGAGCGCGGCGCGAGCTTCCTGTGCTGCCCGGTGAGCGGCAACGCCAAGGTCATCAATGCCGGCAAGCTGTCCGCGGTGGCGTCGGGTCCGGAAGCTGCGTTTCGCATCGCCGAGCCGATGGTGAAGGCCTTCGCGCCGCGCGGCGTATCGTACGTTGGAGACGGCGAACTCGCTCGCATCTGCAAGATTGCCCACAATGTGATGCTCGGCGTCGTGATCGAGAATCTGATCGAGATCACGCTCCTGACCAACAAGCTGGGAGTACCGCGTCACGCGTTCCTCGCCTTCCTCAACAACGGCGTCATGGGCTCGATGTTCACGGCCTACAAGTCGGCGGCGCTAGTCAATCTCGATTGGGCAACCACGTTCACGCCCGAACTGTTGCGCAAGGACCTCGACCTCGGCCTCGAGCTTGCCCGCGAAATGGACGTGCCGATGCCGGTGACAGCGGCGACCCGCGAGATGCTCCAGGCCCATTTCGGCGCCGCGACGTTGAAGTCTGATCCGGACGACTACCTCTCCAAGGATTTCGCCGCTCTGATGGAGACCATGGCGCTCGCCGCCGGTATGAAGCTCAAGAGCGAAGATAAGATTGTGCCGACCGGGCTGGAGGACTGAGGCTCGACGGCCGCCACAGGGGCGGTGCCGCGCGCTATAATGCGAGCGACGATCGGTTGTGACTCGTTTTGACTAGTCGTGGCCGGGCTTGTCCCGGCCGTCCACGCCTTCAATGCAGCATGGACGTGGATGCCGGCGACGAGCGCAGGCACGACATTCATCGCAGGAGATGACCATGGACCAGAAGATGCGCGAAATCCGCGCCGAAGACATCAATCCGCGGTTCAACTGGGGCCGGGCCCTGCCGGCGCTCGGCATCATGGGGGTCGACTTCGAGGAACGGGTCGATTACCGGCGGCTGCACCGCTATCGGCTATCCCGCGTCAAGCAGGCGCTGGAGAAATCCGAACTCGGCGCGCTGCTCGTGTTCGACGTCAACAACATCCGCTACATCACCTCGACCAAGATCGGCGAATGGGAACGCGACAAGCTCTCGCGCTGGGCGCTGCTCACCCGCACCGGCGAACCGATCCTGTGGGACTTCGGCTCCGCCGCCGTCCATCACAAGCTCTACACGCCCTGGCTCGCGCCCGAGAACTGCAAGGCCGGGCTGATCGGCCTGCGCGGCACCGTCAATCCGGCGTTCGGGTTGATGAAGCGCCATGCCGAGGAGATCGCCTCCCTGATCCGCGAAGCCGGCGTCGGCGACATGCCGATCGGCGTCGACATCATCGAGCCGCCGATGATGTTCGAGCTGCAGAAGGCCGGACTCAACGTGCAGGACGGCCAGCAGATCATGCTGGAAGCGCGCGAGATCAAGTCCGCCGACGAGATCGCGCTGCTCAACCGCGCCGCCGCCATGGTGGACGGCGCCTATCACCTCATCTACGAGCAGTTCAAGCCGGGCGTGCGCGAGAACGACATCGTCGCCAACGTCAACCAGTTCCTCTATCAGCATGGCTCCGACGACGTCGAGGCGATCAACGCCATTTCGGGCGAGCGCTGCAACCCGCACCCGCATAATTTCACCGACCGCATGCTGCGCCCGGGCGACCAGGCGTTCTTCGATATCCTGCAAGCCTTCATGGGCTATCGCACCTGCTACTACCGCACTTTCAATGTCGGCCGCGCGACGCCGGTGCAGCACGACGCCTACAAGAAGGCGCGCGAATGGCTCGATGCCGCGATCGCGCTGATCAAGCCGGGCGTCTCGACCGACCGGGTGTGCGGCGTATGGCCGAAGGCCGAGGAGTTCGGCTTCCCGGACGAGATGAGCGCGTTCGGGCTGCAGTTCGGCCACGGCCTCGGCCTCGCGCTTGCACGAGCGCCCGATCATCAGCCGCGTCATCTCCATGACGCATCCGACCGAGATCAAGGAGGGCATGGTGTTCGCGCTCGAAACCTATTGCCCGGCCACCGACGGCTACTCGGCCGCCCGTATCGAGGAAGAGGTCGTGGTCACCGACAAGGGCTGCCGCGTCATCACGCTATTCCCGGCCGAGGAACTGCCGATCAGCCACCGGTATTAGGGTTCGAGCCCGGCGGCCCGAAACGATCATCGTAGGGTGAGCAAAGCGAAGCGTGCCCACGCTGCTCGGCGTTAGCGCGTGGGCACGACGCAAAGTGCGCCTTTGCCCACCCTACACACCGCGTGTATCTCAGTATGCTCTAGAACGAGCTCTTCAGCTTGAGATGGTCCAGCCGGTTGATCGAATGGACGTCGACGTGATGCCGCTCGTGGTTGTGCAGCACGTCCAACGGAACGTCGGTGCCCGCAACGCCCTGCGCCCAGATCTTGCGATAGAAGTCGGGCAGGTTCTTCGGCTCCTCGCCGTTGACGCCGACAATGATGTCGCCGCGCCGCACACCGGCCTGGTCGGCCGGGGCGCCCGGGGTGACCCGGCTCACCACCAAGTGGCCGCCGACATTGTCGGTCGTCAGCCCAAGCCACGGATGCGCCGCGGCCGGGTGCCCGTCGGCGATCAGGTCGCCGAGGATCGGCGGCAGCCGGTCGATCGGCACGAACATGTTGCCGCGAACGCCATCGCCGTCCCCGGTGGTGTCGGCGACGATGAGCGATCCGACACCCACCAGCTTGCCGTCATGGTTGATCAGCGCCGCACCGCTCCAGGCCGGATGCGGCGGCGCGGTGAAGAGGGCCTCGTCGAGCATGTATTCCCAGTTGCCGGCGAATTCGCGCTTGGCGACCACATGGACCGGCTGCGCGGCGTTGGCTCCGCCGAAGCTCGCGACCACCATGGGATCGCCCGGCTTGACCGCAGATGACTTGCCCATCTCCAGCGCCCGCACCTTGAGGGGCGTGATCGCCTGGAGCAGTCCGAAGCCGGTCTCGTTGTCGTAGCCCACCACGTTTGCCGCCATGGTGTGGCCGTCATTGGTGAGGATCTCCGCCGACACCGCCTCCACCATCAGATACCCGATGGTCAACACCAGCCCGTTGCTGTCGATGACGATGCCGGTGCCTTCGCGCTCACGCCCGAGATTTTCCGTGGTGCGGCCGTCGGGCGTGATGAACGTCTTGATGTGGACGACGCCCGACAGCAGCTGTTCGAGCGAGGGCGACTGGGCGCGGCTGGCGACGCCGGAAAATACCGCCACCGCGGCGGCCAGCAGCAGTTTTGAGGCTGACGTCACCGCATGAGAGCCTAGGAAAAATCGCATGAATGCCTCCAGCAAAAAGGCAAAGACATGCATGGATTATACCAGTTCCGCCCAAATTGACATCAGTCTGACCGAAATCCGTCATGGTTCTCCACCGCCGCGCGGCGGTCCGAAGTCGAGGCGGGGATCGAGTCAAGGTATCGACTCCGTGGTCGTGGCCGGGTTTGTCCCGGCGACCTCGATTATCGAGGCACCGTGCTCTCCCAATCGAGGTCGCCGAACAAGCCCGGAGACGACGAACGAGCGCGCCGTGACGAGCGTGTCCACGAAAAGATGATGGGCGGCACGCCCCCGTGAGTTAATGGATTTTTGCCTTTTCCCGCAGATGGGGGAAAATCTCGACCAACAGCGAACCCGGATAATAGGTCGGCTTGAACGCCGGTTCGGCGCGAATTGCCTCGTACCAGCGGCCAATCGCTGGACGATCGGCCCATGTGGACGCAAGACTCAAATCGTCCATTCGCACGATCGCCGGCATCAGGGTGATGTCGGCAAGCGTCGGGCGCTGCCCCTGGAGGAACGGCCCGCCGCTCGCCGTGATGGAATCCTCCATGCGCTGATAGGTCCGCCGCATGCGGTCGATCGACGCGTCCATCTCGCTTTGCGGAAAACCCTTGCGTCCCATGGCCAGCATGAACGCCTTGCGCAGCGGCTTCGACTCCGCGAACGCGATGAACTCCTCCTCGGTCATCCGGGCGAAGCGCGGCAGGAAGGCAAGATTGTAGGTCGGCACCCGCACCGCCGCCGCCGGCACCTCGTCGATGAAGCGCATCAAAGCCCGCATGCGGGCACGCTCGCCAGGCGGCTCAGGCGTGAAGTGCTCGGGCTCCGGCACGATTTCATCGAGATATTCGATGATGACGGAGGAATCGATCACGACCTCGTCACCGTGGACAAGCGTGGGTACGACGCCGTTGGGATTAAGACGCAGGTAGTCCGGCTTGAGCTGGTCGCCGGCCAGCAGATCGAGCTTCTTTTCCTCGAACGGCAGGCCTTTCGCGTTGAGCACAAAGCGGACCCGCTGGCTGCAGGTCGACTGCGGCGCGCCATAGAGTGTAAGTCCCACGCTCGGCACCTGCCGCGAGGCTCACTCCGCCGCGGCGCGCTGCGGGCTCGCATGCGCCGTGACGATGTAGTCCATCGCGGCCTGCACGCCGCCCTTCTTGATCGGAACGCCGGCGAGCGTGAGCGCCATTTCGGTGCCGGCCAGCGCCCCCAGGATGGTGAGGTCGTTGGTGTCTCCGAGATGCCCGATGCGGAAATACTTTCCGGCGAGCTTGCCGAAGCTCATGCCGTAGGAAATGTCGAAGGTATCGAGCGCAAGGTTACGCAGCTTGTCGGCGTCGTGGCCTTCCGGCAGCATCACCGCCGTCACGGTCGGCGAATAATATTTCGCGTCGCGGCAAAGGATTTCCAGGCCCCAGGTACGCACCGCGCGGCGCGTCGCTTCCGCGAAGCGGTCATGGCGGGCGAACACATTGTCGAGCCCTTCCTCGTGGAGCATGTCGATTGCCACCACGAGACCATGCAGCATGTTGGTCGCAGGGGTGTAGGGGAAGAAGCCGATCTTGTTCATGTTCAGCATGTCTTCCCACGACCAGAACGACTTCGGCAGCTTTGAATTCTTCGATACCGCGATCGCTTTGTCGCTCAGCGCGTTGAACGACATGCCGGGCGGCAGCATCAGGCCTTTCTGAGCGCCCCCGATGGTGACGTCGACGCCCCATTCGTCATGACGGTAATCGGTTGAGGCCAGCGACGAGATGGTGTCGACCAGAAACAGCGCCGGGTGGCCGGCACGATTGATCGCTTGGCGGATTTCCGCGATCGGGGACAGCGCGCCCGTAGCGGTCTCGTTATGCAGCACGCACACCGCCTTGATCTCGTGGGCTTTGTCTTCGCGCAGCTTGGCCTCGATCACGGCCGGATCGGCACCGGTGCGCCAGTCGGTCGGAATGAATTCGGGCTTGAGGCCGAGCTTGGTCGCCATGTTCTTCCACAGCGTGGCGAACTGGCCGGTCTCCACCATCAGGACGCGGTCGCCCGCAGACAATGTATTGACCAGCGCGGCTTCCCAGGCGCCGGTTCCGGTCGCCGTATAGATGATGACCGGGTTGGTGGTCTTGAAAATCGTCTTGATGCCTTCCAGCGCCCGCTTGGCGAGCTTGGCGAATTCAGGACCGCGATGGTCGATGATCGGCGTGTCCATGGCACGCAGGATCCGATCCGGCACGGGCGTCGGCCCCGGAATCTGCAGGAAATGGCGGCCGGCATGGCGTGATGAATTCTTAGACATGGCGTTTATTCGACCTGTTTCGGGAGCCTTCGGATAAATACCTCAGCGCAATCGCCCCACGCCCACTCTCGGTGTGGTAAGGGCGGCGCGGCTTGCCGCCATGAAGGACGAATGCGACAGTCAGTCAAGTCCGTTCAAGGTGGGGCGTGGCGGGCGATAATCCAAGGACTGGGATTCAAGTCGTGGCGGTAAAATGGCGTTAACGCTCGCGCCCGGAATCGAACGCAGGCTCAAGGCCGAGATCACCGGGGATGTCTGGTTCGACCGCTTCACCCGGGGCCGTTACGCGACCGATGCTTCGCATTACCAGATGATGCCAGTGGGTGTGGTGGCACCGCGCACGGTCGCGGAGGCGCAGAGCGCCATTGCGCTCGCGCGCCAGGAAGGCGTCACGGTGCTGCCGCGGGGCGGCGGAACGTCGCAGAGCGGCCAGACCGTCAACCATTCCCTCGTGATCGACTGCTCGAAATACCTTAACCGCGTCCTCGACCTTGATGTCGCAGGCCGACGTTGCGTGGTCGAGCCCGGCATCGTGCTCGATGATCTCAATCGCCAGCTCAAACCCCATGGCGTCTGGTTCCCGGTCGACATTTCCACGGCCTCGCGCGCCACCATCGGCGGCATGACGGGGAACAACTCCTGCGGGGCACGTTCGCTGCGCTACGGCGTGACCCGCGACAACGTCCTCTCCGTCGACGCCGTATTGGCGGACGGCACGGCGGCGCATTTCGGACCGGTCGGCGCCGGGCTGCGGGATTTGGCGGCCGGCTCGCCGCTGCGGCCGCTCGCCGAGGATCTGCTCGGCATTGGGCTGCGCGAATCCGACGAGATCGCGGCGCGTTTTCCCAAGGTGCAGCGGCGTGTCGGCGGCTATAATCTCGATGCGCTCGCCCCCAATGCGCCGACGCACAATCTCGCTCACATCCTGGTCGGCTCGGAAGGCACGCTCGGGTTTTCGACCCGCATCGAACTCAAGCTGTGGCCGCTGCTCGGCCGACGCGCCGTCGGGGCGTGCCATTTCGGCCGCTTTCATGACGCCATGGATGCGGCCCAGCACATCGTCAAGCTCAAGCCGATCGCGGTCGAGCTGGTCGATCGCACCATGATCGAGCTTGCCCGCGCCATCGACATGTTCCGCCCGACCGTCGACGCCTTTGTGCGCGGCGCGCCCGACGCGGTGCTGCTGGTCGAATTCGCCGAAGAGGAGTGGGAGGAGAATCTTCGCCGCCTGCGCCAGCTCGAAGCCCTGATGGGCGATCTCGGGTACGGTTGGGACAAGACGGGCGCCAAGCATGGCGGCGTGGTCGAGGTCCTCGATCCGAAGCTGCAGGCCGCCATCACGGACGTCCGCACCGCTGGCCTCAACATCATGATGTCCATGAAGGAGGAGGGAAAGCCGATCTCCTTCGTGGAGGACTGCGCGGTGCCGCTGGAGCACCTCGCCGAATACACCGATCGCCTCACCCAGGTTTTCGAACGGAACGGCACCCGCGGCACCTGGTACGCCCATGCGTCGGTCGGCTGCCTGCACGTGCGGCCGGTCCTCAACTTGCGCCTCGAGAAAGACAAGCAAGCGATGCGGGCGATCGCCGAGGAGGCGTTTGGGTTCGTGCGCGAATACAAGGGCTCCCATTCGGGCGAGCACGGCGACGGGCTGGTGCGCTCGGAATTTCACGAACCGATGTTCGGCAAGCGCCTGGTCCACGCCTTCGAGGAGGTGAAGGACCGCTTCGATCCGGGCCATTTGTTCAATCCGGGAAAAATCGTCCGCGCGCCGAAATTCGACGACCGTGCCAACTTCCGCTACGGCCCCGGCTATCACGGCGAGCCGATGACGGCGGCGCTCGACTGGTCGGACTATCCGGGCGCAGGCCAGGGATTCCAGGGCGCGGTCGAGATGTGCAACAACAACGGCGCCTGCCGGGCGCTCGCGGGCGGCGTGATGTGCCCGTCCTACCGGGTGACCCGCGACGAGAAGGACGTCACGCGCGGCCGCGCCAATGCGCTGCGGCTCGCGGTAACGGGCCAGCTTGGCCCCGATGCCTTCACGTCCGACGCGATGGCGGAGACCATGAAGCTTTGCGTCTCCTGCAAGGCGTGCCGGCGCGAATGTCCGACCGGCGTCGACATGGCGCGCATGAAGATCGAGGTGCAGGCGGCGCGGGCGGCGACGCATGGGCTCTCGCTGCACAGCCGGCTGGTCGGGTTTCTGCCGCGCTATGCGCCGGTCGCGGCGCGGCTCGCGTGGCTGTTCAACCTGCGCGACGCGCTGCCGGGCGCGGCGGCGCTGTCCGAGCGCGTCGCGGGCTTCGCGGCGCGGCGCAGCCTGCCGCGCTGGCGGCGCGATTGGTTCAGGGATGACGCGCCCTCGCCGACGGCAAGCGGCACCGCGGGAGACAAGCGGGAGGTCGTTCTTCTCGCCGACACGTTCAACCGCTATTTCGAACCGGAAAATCTCAACGCGGCCGTGAGCGTCCTGCGCGCCGGCGGTTACCGGGTGCAGCTCGCGACACCGTCCGACGGCTCGTCGCGCCCGCTGTGTTGCGGTCGCACCTTCCTCGCGGTCGGGCGGGTCGACGAAGCGCGCCGCGAGGCCGAACGGACCGTCGCGGCGCTCGAACCGTTCGCGGCGCGCGGCGTACCTATTATCGGGCTGGAACCGAGCTGCCTGTTTTCGTTCCGCGATGAAATCCCGGCCATGATGAAGGACGCGCGCGCCACGCGCGTCGCGGACCACGCGGTCCTGTTCGAGGAGTTCCTGGTGCGCGAGCACGATGCCGGCCGGCTTGACTTGCCGCTGGCCCCGCTTGGCAGCGCCGCTCTGCTGCACGGCCATTGTCACCAGAAGTCGTTCGGCGCCATGGGGGCGGTGGAGGCAGCGCTGAAGCTCGTGCCGAACCTCAAGGTCGAGGCGATCGAGTTCGAGTTGCTGTGGCATGGCCGGCAGCTTCGGCTACCACGCCGAAACCATCGATGTTTCACTCGCCATGGCCGAATTGTCGCTGCTGCCGGCAGTGCGAAAGGCTCCCGGCGATGCCATCATCGTGGCCGACGGCACCTCCTGCCGTCACCAGATCAAGGACGGTACCGGCCGCGAGGCGGTGCACGTCGCGCGCGTGCTCGAACGAAGCATCGCGGCGGGCCGGTGAGATCACGCGTCCTGTCGCACCGCACTCGCACATGACCCGGATCGCGGCTTGGAGTTTCGCTTGCAGCGTCCGCGCCACCTCGCATAAATGGCGCCCAGCGGGGCAGCTCGTTCGCACCGATAAAAAGAATAACTCATAGTCACAGCGTTTAGGAGAGGAAGCATCCATGCCGCAAGCGCCGCAGGCCCGTCGCAGCTATGGCCGGTGGTACATGCTGGGGCTGATCTGCCTCATGTACCTCATCACCTATCTCGACCGGGTCACCATTGCGAACACGGCGCCGGAAATCCGCGCCGAATTCGGCTTCGACCCGAAGACCATGGGTTGGATTTTCAGCTCCTTCCTCTGGGCCTATGCGCTGTTCCAGGTTCCCGGTGGCTGGCTGAGCGAGCGCTTTGGGCCGCGAGCCGTGCTCGCCGGCCTCGTCGCCTATTGGTCTCTCATGACGGCGGCGGTGGGGCTGGCGAGCGGCTGGCTATCCTTCGCGGTCCTTCTGTTTCTTCTCGGAATTGGTGAAGCGGGAGCGTTTCCGGGCGCAACCCGCGCCATGCAGCTGTGGTATCCGCGGCGCGAACGCGGATTTTGCCAAGGGTTCACCCACAGCGCGAGCCGGCTTGGTGCCGCCATCGCGCCGCCCTTCATCGGGCTGATCATCATCGCGCTCGGCTGGCGGTGGGCGTTCTACATTTGCGGCGCCATCGGCATCGTCTGGTCGGTCGCGTGGTATCTGATGTACCGCGACCTGCCCGAACAGCACCCCATCGTGAATGCCGCGGAACTCGACCATATTCGCGGCGTCGATGAAACCGGCCGGCCCAACCCGGCCGAACTTGCAACGAACCGCGCGAAAGTGCCTTGGAGCACGCTGCTGCTGTCGCCGAACATGTGGGCGATCATGTGCGCCTATTTCACCTACGTGTATTGTCTCTACATATTCCTGGCCTGGCTGCCGTCCTATCTGATCAGCGGCCGGCACCTCAGCCCCGAGGATGCCCGCCTGCTGGCAGCGCTGCCGCTTTCCGCCATGGTCGTCGGCAACATCGTCGGCGGGTTGGCAACGGACTGGCTGCTCCACAAGACCGGAAGCACGCGGTTCGCGCGGCGCTCGGTCGCGATCACCGGCATGTTGAGTTGCGCGGCGTTCCTGGTGATGGCCGCGCTGGTGGAGGATGCCCATGCGGCCGTGTACTGCCTGACCGGCGCGGCGTTCTTCCTCGAATGCACAATCGGTCCGTCCTGGTCGGTACCGATGGACACCGCCGGCAAATATTCCGGGACCGTGTCCGGGATGATGAACATGGCCGGCAATTTCGGCGGTGCGCTGTCGCCGATCGTGTTCGGTTATCTCGCCCAAGCCGGCAATTGGAATGCGCAGTTTTTCGTCGCCGCGGTCCTGCTCCTCCTCGGCTCCGCGGTGTGGGGGTTCTGGCTCGATCCGGAACGCTCGGTCGTCGAGAAGCACGAGGAGCCGGTCCTGGTCCCGGCCGCTGCGGTGTGAAGCTTGTTCCGCTGCGGAGCCACAACATTCGTAGGATGGGCAAAGCGAAGCGTGCCCACGCGGCTCGGCCTACAATGTGGGCACGCTTCGCTTTACCCACCCTACCGTTTATCACAACTGTATTGGCGCTGGCCTAGCACACCGCCTTGAACCGCTCGACGATGGTCGACAGCACCTCGTCGCCCGGCCGGCTCCACCAATCGTCGGAGAATATCTCGACCTCCTGGATGCCGAGATAGCCGGCGGCCTCGACCATGCCGCGGATCGCCGGGAAATCGATGACGCCGTCGCCCATCATGCCGCGGTCGTTGAGGAGGTGCCTGGTCGGCACCAGCCAGTCGCAGATGTGGTGCGCAATGATGCGGCCGCCGGCGCGGGCGATCTGCGGCACGAGCTCCGGATCCCACCACACATGATAGGTGTCGATCGCGATGCCCAGCCCGTCATTGCCGAGCGCATCGGCGATGTCGAGCATCTCCTTCAGGGTGGTGATGCAGCCGCGATCGGCCGCGTACATCGGATGCATCGGTTCGAGCGCGAGCGGGATGCGGCAGGCGCGTGCATGGGGCAGCACCGCCGCCAGTCCATCGACGAACATCCTGCGCGCGCCGGGCAAGTCGCGCGAACCGGGTGGCAAGCCGCCGCCGATCACCACGATGCACTCCGCGCCGATCGCGGCCGCCTCGTCGATCATGCGCCTGGTGTCGTCGACGGCGCCCTGGAATTTCTCAGGCCCGCCCGCCCCGAACAGTCCGCCGCGGCAATACCCGGTGACGCGCATGCCGTGGCCGTGAAAGATGTGGGCACACTCCGCGACGCCGGTCTCCTGCACCATCTCGCGCCACGGGGCGACACCCGCGAAGCCGAAACGCTCCGCCGCCTCCACCGCCTGCGGGAGGTTCCACTGCCGGCGCACGGTCGCGAGATTGAGGGAGAGATCGAGCGGCATCGGCCGCAGAGGAGCCGCGTGGCTCACGGCATCCCGCTCAGGAAGTCGAAATCGCAACCCTTGTCCGCCTGGGTCACCCGCTCGACGTAGAGCCGCGCGTAGCCGCGCGCCGGCTTCTGCGGCGGCTGCCAAGTGGCGCGGCGCGCTGCGAGCGCGGCGGCATCGACCTTAAGATCGATGGTGCGTTTCTTGGAATCGAGCGCGATGATGTCGCCGTCGCGCACCAGCGCCAGCGGGCCGCCCGCCGACGCTTCCGGCGCCACGTGCAGCACCACGGTGCCGAACGCGGTGCCGCTCATGCGGGCGTCGGAAATCCGCACCATGTCGGTGACGCCCTTGGCGCCGAGCTTTTTCGGGATCGGCAGTGCGCCGGCTTCCGGCATGCCCGGCGCGCCGATCGGCCCGGCATTGCGCAGCACCATGACGTGGTCCGGCGTCACCGGGAGGTCGGGATCGTCGATGCGGTCGGCGAGGTCCTGCAGCGAATCGAACACCAGCGCCGGCCCCTCATGGACGCACAAACTCGGTGTCGCGGCCGCGAGCTTGATGGCGGCGCCGTTGGGCGCGAGATTTCCCGACAGGATCGCGATCGCTTCGCTCGGAAAGATCGGACGGTCGAGCGGCCGTATCACTTCGTCGTCCACCCAGGCCGGCCACCGCGCCACGATGTCGCCGAGGGTCTCGCCGTTGACCGTGCGGACCGAGAGGTCGAGGTGATTCTTCAGCCGCCGCCACAGCGCCGGCAGGCCGCCGCCGGAATGGAAATCCTCCATGAAGAAATTTCCCGCGGGCTTGAGGTTGAGCAGCACCGGCGTCTCCCGCCCGACCGCGTCAAGCTCGGCGAGATCGTAGGCGAGCCCCGCGCGGCCCGCGATGGCGGCGAGATGCACGATCGCATTGGTGGACCCGCTGATCGCCTGGAGCACCACCGAGGCGTTGCGCAGGCCGGCGCGGCTGATGATCTGGCGCGGCGTCGGGCCGCCCGCGACCGCCATTTCGGCGGCGCGTTTTCCGGTCGCCTCGGCGATGCGGATACGGTCGGACGAGACCGCCGGCGCGGTGACGGCGCCCGGGAGCGTGAACCCGAGGGTCCCGGCGAGGCACGCCATGGTGGATGCGGTTCCCATCACCATGCAGGTACCCGCCGTCGGCATCAGCTGATCGTGGGCGCGATCGAGATCGGCGGCGGTGAGCTTGCCGGCGCGAAACGCCGCCCACAACCGCCGGCAATCCGTGCAGGCGCCGAGCCGGACGCCTTCGTGGCGGCCCGCCAGCATGGAGCCGACCGGCAGTACGATCGCCGGCATGTCGGCGCTGATGGCGCCCATCAGCTCGGCCGGAATGGTCTTGTCGCAGCCGCCGATCAACACCACGGAGTCGAGCGGCAGCGCCCGCACCATCTCCTCGACGTCCATCGCCATGAGATTGCGCAGCAACATGGAGGTCGGGTACGAGAACGCCTCGTGCAGCGACACGGTCGGAAACACGAACGGGAGCGCGCCCGCAAGCCGCACCCCGCGCGCCGCCGCCTCGGCGAGCCGGCCGGCGGTCGCATGGCAGGGATTGAAGTCCGACGCCGTCGACAGGATGCCGACGATCGGGCGGTCCAGCGCCTCGTCGGTGAAGCCCGCGCCCTTGAGAAAGCCGCGGCGCAGGAACAGCGCGAATTCCTCGTCGCCATACTGCGCCAAGCGCGACCGCAAACCCTTTTTCGCCACCGCACCGGCCTCCCGGTCTTTCCGCATCTGCGCGACGGCGCGGCGGAAAAATCGGCGCCACATTGCGCGATCAGGCCGGGCTACTCAACCGCCAAAAATTCGGGCACAAAAAAATGTGCCCGCCCGGGCAGGGGATGCCCGGGCGGGTCTATCAGATCGATGCAGGGTGGATGGGGGGCGCAGCATCGACCGGATATAGGGAGCTCCTTAATTTCGGGTCCGTTTCGGGAGGCCGTCGTGGCCTTCATGTCCATTTGTTGCGGGAGCCTGCGGGTCGGTTCAAAGTTTTTTCAAATTGTTTGACCGGACCCCGGGCTTGGAGCATTTTCCTGCGCAGTTCAAAGCGGTTAGCGGCAAAATAAATTCCGCAAGCGCGCGCCGCCGGGGCCGCACCGGGCGGTCGATGGCCCCGGTTCTCGCAACCCAAGGGAAAAAACCATGGCGGCGTCCAACAAGGTCATCATCACCTGCGCCGTCACCGGCGCGATCCACACCCCGACCATGTCGCCCTACCTGCCGATCACGCCGCAGCAGATCGCCGAGGCGGCGATCGGGGCGGCGGAGGCCGGCGCCGCCATCGTGCATCTCCATGCCCGCGACCCGCAGACCGGCAGGCCCGATCAGCGGCCGGAGGCGTTCGCGCCGTTCCTGCCGATCATCAAGCAGCGCTGCAATGCGGTGATCAACCTGACCTCGGGCGGCGCGCCGACCATGACGGTCGCCGAGCGGGTGCAGCCCGCCGCGGTGTTCAAGCCGGAAGTCGCGAGCCTCAACATGGGTTCGATGAACTTCGCGCTGTTTCCGATGCTGGCCCGCTACAAGAATTTCAAGTTCGACTGGGAGCAGCCCTATCTCGAATCGACGCGCGATCTGATCTTCCGCAACACTTTCAAGGACATCGAATTCGTCCTCAAGACCTGCCAGGACAACGACACGCGGTTCGAATTCGAATGCTACGACATCGGCCACCTCTACAACCTGGCGCACTTCCTCGAGCGCGGCCTCGTCAAGCCACCGCTGTTCGTGCAATCGGTGTTCGGCATCCTGGGCGGCATCGGCACCCATGAGGAAGACGTGATGCACATGCGCCGCACCGCCGACCGCCTGCTCGGGCGCGAGAACTATAAGTGGTCGGTGCTCGGCGCCGGCCGCAACCAGATGCCGATCGCCGCCATGTCCGCCGCCATGGGCGGCAACGTGCGGGTCGGGCTGGAGGACTCGCTGTGGATCGGCCCCGGCAAGCTCGCCGAGAGCAACGCCCAGCAGGTCAAGCAGGTGCGCCAGATCATCGAAGGCCTCGGCCGCGAAATCGCGACGCCGAACGAAGCGCGCGAAATCCTCTCCCTCAAGGGCGGCGACAAGGTCGCGTTCTAGTCAGCGTAGGGCGGGTTCCCTTTAGCCCGCCGTTCCAGGCAAATCGTGGGTTGCGTTGGCGGGTTGAAGGGAACCCGCCCTACGCTCTCGCCGTCGTTCCGGGGCGCCGTGAAACGGCGAGCGACGCGCACGGGCATGACGAACCGGGGGCATTCCGTGTAGGTGTAACGTCCCGCCTAGGACAACGACATCACAGCACCACAACCGCTCGCTCCCCCCGCATCCCATGACCGACATCGAAACCATCGACGGCGATTACGACACCATCATCGTGGGCGCCGGCTCCGCCGGCTGCGTGCTGGCGAACCGGCTCTCGGCCGATCCGCGCCGCCGCGTGCTGCTGCTGGAGGCGGGCGGGCGGGACAACTGGATCTGGTATCACATCCCGGTCGGCTACTTGTTCGCGATCGGCAATCCGCGCTCGGACTGGATGTTCAAGACCGAGCCCGAGGAAGGCCTCAACGGCCGCAGCCTCAACTATCCGCGCGGCAAGGTGATTGGCGGCTCGTCGTCCATCAACGCCATGATCTACATGCGCGGCCAGGCCGCCGATTACGACCATTGGCGCCAGCTCGGCCTCACGGGCTGGGGCTGGGACGACGCGCTTGTCTGGTTCAAGCGCCACGAGGATCATTTTCTCGGCGCGAGCGCGAACCACGCGGTCGGCGGCGAATGGCGGGTCGAGCCGCCGCGGGTGAGTTGGCCGCTGCTGGAAGCGTTCCGCGACGCCGCCGCGCAGGCCGGCATCAAGCCAATCGCGGATTTCAACTGCGGCGACAACGAGGGTTCCTGCCTTTTTCACGTCAACCAGAAGCGCGGGCGGCGCTGGTCGGCGGCAAGCGGCTTCCTCAAGCCGGTGCTGACGCGGCCGAACCTGCGCGTCGAAACAGAGTGCCTCGCGGAACGCGTCGAGTTTGATGGCCGCCGCGCCGTGGCGGTGCGCTGGCGTCAGGGCGGCAAGGAAGGTCAGGAGAGTGTCGCGCGCCGCGCGCGCGGCCGCGAAATCATCCTCGCCGCCGGCAGCATCGGGTCGCCGCATCTCCTGCTGTTGTCCGGCGTCGGACCCGAGGCGCACCTGCGCCAGCACGGCATCCCGGTGGTGCTCGACCGCGCCGGCGTCGGCGAGAACCTGCACGATCACCTCCAACTGCGGGCAATCTACAAGGTGACCGGCGCCAAGACCCTCAACGCCACCTATCATTCGGCGGCCGGCCGCATCGGCATGATCGCGCAATATGCGCTGCTGCGCCGCGGACCGCTCACCATGGCGCCGTCGCAGCTCGGCCTGTTCACCCGGTCCGATCCAACCCGCGAGCGCGCCAACCTCCAGTTCCACGTCCAGCCGCTCTCGCTCGACCGCTTCGGCGAGCCGCTGCACACGTTCCCGGCGTTCACCGCGAGCGTGTGCAACGTCCAGCCGACCAGCCGCGGCCATCTACGGCTGCGCTCCGCCGATCCGGCCGCCGCGCCCGCCATCAAGCCCAATTATCTCGCGACCGACGACGACCGCCACGTCGCCGCGCAATCGCTGCGCGTGGTGCGGCGCATCGCGGCGCAGCTGGCGCTGCAACGCTTCCAGCCGCAGGAATACCTGCCCGGCACCGCGATCGGCGACGACGAGGCGAGCCTCGTGAAAGCCGCCGGCGACGTCGGCACCACCATCTTTCATCCGGTCGGCACCGCAAAAATGGGGCTACCGAGCGATCGGCTCGCCGTGGTCGACGAGCGCCTGCGCGTCTTCGGCTTGGATGGTCTGCGGGTGGTCGACGCCTCGGTGATGCCGACCATCACGTCGGGCAACACCAACGCCCCGACCATGATGATCGCCGAGAAGGGCGCCGCGATGATCATCGAGGACGCGCGGGGGCGGTGAGTTCGTTATGAAATATCCCGATGGCAGTAAGGTAATGGTCGGGGACAAAGTCAAACTATGGCAAGGGTGCGTCGGCACTGTCGTGTGCTCGATGGACGATAATGAGTACTCGCCAAAATATCCGAATATTTGAGAAGCGGCGTTCTCATTGAGTCAAATCAAGCTGGCTTATTCACTATATCGAGCCCGAGCCAACATTCGAGTTGATGTCACGAAAATTCGGACCTCGCGACGGACTAGAGTTCAGTGAAGTGTAGGGTGGGCAAAGCGAAGCGTGCCCACGCAGGTAGGCCGAGCAACGTGGGCACGCGGAGCCTGTCATCGGGCCGGCCAAAGGCCGGACCCGTTGGCTTTGCCCACCCCACGAAATACGTGCATCCCTACCCCCGCCCCGCCTCGATATTCACCGTGTCGAAAAGCCCCTCCGCACTTGCCGCCTTGTCGAACTCCCACATCGCCGCAAGCGCCGCTTCCACCTTGTCGGCCGCGAGCTTGCGCGACGCAAGATCGCGAAACTTCGTCTCGACTTCCCGATCCGTCATCGGGTCGAGATGGTGGCCGCGCGGGTAGTCGACGCCGGCGCTGCGGGTGACGCCGTCGCGCGTCGTGATGTCGACGCGGCAGCGCAGCTTGGCGGGGAAATCTCGGTTGATGTCGTCGGCTTCGCGGATCACGATCTTGTCGGCGAGCGCCAGCACCCTCGGGTCGGTGAAGCGCTCCGGCGCGAACATGGCGTCGCTGAAGGCGCCGTCATGGAGGGCGGCAGCCACGATATAGGGCATGCTGTGGTCCGCCGTCTCGCGGGTGAGCGGCCGCCATTTCTCGCGGCCGGACCCGATCTCCCGGTAAGCGAATTCGTAGGTGTGGATCAGGATCGCCGTGATGGCGTCGACGTCGATCTCTTGACGCAGCCTAAGCGCCGCGATGATCGGGCCCTGGGAGTGATATTCGGTGACGTAATACTTCATGTCGGCACGCAGGATCGCGAAGCCGCCGCCCTTATGGGGAAACGGTGCCAGTTCGAACGGGCCGAACAGTTCGCGCAACCCCATCGCGCCTTCGATGGCGAGCGCCGGTCCGCTCATCCCATGTTGGGCAAGTTGCGCGGCGAACAGGCCGTTCTTGCCCGCCTGCGCCTCCGCGCATCCCTTCCACATGGAGAGCGCGCCGCGCCGCGTCACCGCGAGCGGCAGGTTCGGCGTCACGGCAAGCGCGATCGCGTTGGCGAAGGCGGCGGCGTCGAGGCCCAACACCTTGGCGACGCCGGCGGCCGCCGCCACCGCCGTATAGAGCGGATGATCGAAGCCCTTGCGGATTGCCCCGCAGGCCTGCCACAGCCGATAATGCACGTCGTAGCCGATGACGATCGCGGCGATCATGGCACGGCCGTCGGCGCCCGCGATCTGGCTGGCCGCCAGCACCGGCGCTATGACGCCGCTCGGATGCCCGCCGCCGCCCGGGTAGCAATCATTGCCGTCCATGCAGCGCGCCGCGACCCCGTTGGCAAAGCACGCGAGCTCCGCAAGCGCGCGCCGGCCGGTGCCGAGAATGGACGCGCCGCCGGTGCATTCGCCGTCATGCGCGACAGCGCGCGCGATCCGGCTCGGCGGATCGTTGAAGCCCGCCACCGCGCAGCCGAACGTATCGACGAGGCGCCGCTTGCACTCGTGCACGACATCGGCCGGCAGGCTCGCGAAATCGAGGCCCGTCGCGTAGTCGACGACGCGGGCGATCGTCGCGTCGGTTATGGTTAGATCAGTGCTGGTCGCGTCAGTCATGACGTCACCTTCGGCGGCAACACTAGGCCGGCAAAGTGGCATAGGCCGCCATCACCTTCAGAATATTTTGTGGGGTCAGCTCTTTGAGCCGGGAGAGTTCTCTCAGGTAATCGACGTAATATCCGGGGGTGAAGGAGTTGAAGAACACCGCCGTCTCTTCAAACGGATTGGAGAAGGTGTGACGGGCGCCCACCGGGACGACAACATAACCGCCGGCGTCGACGTCACGGTGGCTTTCACCGGTCGTGAAGCGGAGCCGGCCTCTGATGACGAGGAAGGTCTCGTCGTGCATTCGGTGCAGATGGTGAGGCGTCTGATCGGTATGCGGCAGCACGGTGATCTCCACAGCGCCGAGCCGATTGTCCGTCCTCGATCCGTCCTCCAGAATCCGGACGCGAATGGGCCCGATGTGGAACGCTTCGCCCTCGTCTTTCGACACGACTCTCACGCCCGACATCGTCACCTCCACGGCTACTTATTCCTCGCGCATTGTATCACGATCCTCGTTTCGGCTTCCCGCCTCGCGAGGCCACCGCCGTCTTGATTACCTTCTTGCCCGCCTTAGCCGACTTCTTTGCGGGCGTCTTGGCCTGCCCCTTCGCGGGCAACTTCGCCTTCACCGCGCCGCTGTGCGCCGCCAACGCCCCGCCGCCCACCGCCGGCTTCGCCGCCCCCGCACGTCCTTCTGCCTTGGCGAGCCGCATCGCCCAGTAGTCCCAGGCCCGCTCCATCGGGGCGGGACGCAGATTGTAGGCGGCGGCCTTCTCGGCTTCGGCGGGGCTCAGGCGATTGACGGTGCCGAGCAGCCGGGCCTGGGTCTGCAATTCGGCGTTGCGCGCCGAATAGACGGTGCGGAACACCATCTCGCGCAGCGACGTGCCGACCACGGTGGCGCCGTGGCGGCCCATCAGGATCATCCAGTAGGGCCCGAGCGCCCGGGCGAGCGAGGCGCCCTCCTGCGGCGTCACCACCACCAGCGCGGTGTCGCCGAACTCATCCTTGCTATCCCAATACGGCACCTTCGGCCCCATGGTGGCGCCGAGATGATAGACCGGCACGAACTCGGCGCGGGCGATCGCGTAGGGCAGCACCGACGGCGCATGGTGATGGCAGATCGCCATCACGTCCGGGCGCGCCGCGTAGATCGACGCATGGATGATGCGCTCGCCGTAGAGCCGGAACGTGGTCGGCACCGCCGGCTCGCCTTCGAGGTTCAGCTCGACGATATCGGCCGGCTGCACCAGCTCCGGCGCGCGATGGCGCGAGATCAGGAAACGGTTCGGGTCGCCGGGGTGGCGCATGCTGACATGCCCGAAGGCATCGAGCAGGCCCTCATGGGCGAGGATGCGATTGGCGATGGCAACCTCCTCACGGGTGGTGGCGAGGCTGTCGGGCATGTTTGAATCTCCGTCATGAAGGCAGGACTTGCCGGCAGGCCGCCGGCCGCGGGGAATGTCCATCATTTCGCGACGGCGTGGTAGGTTCGTTTTCCGCGTCCTGACGGGGAACCCGGAATGCCGAACCGACGATTGCTTTCGCTCGCGTTCACGCTGGCCGTGACGCTCGCGCTCGCGCCCCTCTCACTCCCACGGCCGGCGGCGGCGCAGGACGCCGGACCGGTGCGCATCTACGTGCCGTTCGCGCCCGGCGGCCCGAGCGACGTGGTGGCCCGCATCCTCGCCGATCTGCTGTCGGCGCGCTGGGGCGGCCGCGCCGTGGTGGTGGAGAACCGGCCCGGCGCCGGCACCATCGTGGCGACCGCGGCGCTCACCAAGGCGCCGCCCGACGGCAACACGTTCATGTTCGCCACCAACTCTTTCCTGATCAACCCGGCGCTGAACATCAAGCTGCCCTACGACACCGCGAAGGATTTCGCGCCGATCAGCATGGTGGCGACCGAGCCGGTCGCGCTCGTCGCCACGAAAATGTTTCCGGCCGACACCATCACGGAGCTGGTCGCGGTCGCTAAAGCCGCAGCAGAGCCGCTCAACTACACCTCGCCCGGCCCGCGCGGCGTCGGCCACCTCGCAGGCGAGATGCTGCAGCAGCGCGCCGGCATCGCGATGACCCACATCAACTACAACGGCAGCGCCCCGGCGCTCACCGACGTCATCGCCGGCCGGGTGCCGCTGATGTTCGATGTCTGGCATTCGGCGCGGCGCTATGTGGAGAGCGGCGACCTCAAGCTGATCGCCGGCGCCGGCCTCGATCCGCTGCCGGGCTTCGCGCGCAAACCCACCATCGCGTCCGCCTTCCCGGGCTTCAACGTCGTCGCCTTCAATGCCGCCGTCGCGCCCGCCGGCGTTCCGGCGCCGGTGCTGGCGCGCCTCTCGGCCGACATCCGCGCCGTGGTGGGTTCGCGCGAATTCGCTGACCGCACCGCCAGCCTCGGCATCGACGCCTGGGGCAACACGCCGGCGGAACTCGACGCATGGATGCGCGGCGAGATGGAGAAGTGGGCGCAGATCGTCCGGCAGGGGAATATCAAGACGGAGTGATGGGCATGGCGGAAGATGTCGAAGGCAAAATCCTGGAACGAGATGCCGCGATCGAACGATTGCTGCGCGAAGACGTGGTGGCCGGCCATCAGGAATATTTGGTCGATCCGTCGAAGGGCATTCCAGCTGACGCCATCCTCGATCGCATCAAGGCGCGCCGCGCACCGGTAAGGCGATAGTAGGACGGCCCGCGAGACGTCTTCATGCTGCGTTCTTCAATCGGCTGCATTGACGACTAACTCGTCATGCCCGCGCTTCGCGGGCATCCACGTCTTCCTGCCCGTGGCGCCGCAAGACGTGGATGGCCGGAACAAGTCCGGCCATGACGATCGGAGGGGTCGAGGAACCGCATCAGGCCGTGCGCAACACCGCCCGCCGCATTGGTCCGGATCGGCTGTGATGCGGTGTAATTTGCTCATTTCATGGCTTCCTGGACCGAGCATCATTGCCGTTAGAGCGAGCGTAGCACCTTGGGGGGCTTGCTCCTTTCAGCCACTGAGGGCGTGAGACGTTAACCACGCCGACAGCCGGACATCGCCAGAAGTTACTAATCTGTTAACGTCCCCGTCCGGCGTGTATGGAGGCCGGCATTGTTCCGCCGGTTGTGTTGGTGTGAACAAGCTCTATTTCGGTGACAATCTGCACGTGCTGCGGGACATGGCCGCCGAGTTCCGTCGATTTGATCTATCTCGATCCACCATTCAATTCCCAAGCAATTTACGGCGTCATTTATGGGACTGCGGATTCCGGGGATTGCGGCCATGGATTCCGATTGAACGCGACCATGCGGTCCGATCGAAGGCGGCCACCTGTTCCGACGAAGGCGGCCGGGGTGTCGTTGCCGGCATGAGGAGTTGGGTCAGGTTTTCTTGGTTACGTCAAGATTGGCGCGCTGCGCAGTGATCTTTCGCATGCTGTCTCCTTTGAGTGCGAGGCGGTGAGCGTTGTGGACCAGCCGGTCGAGGACGGCGTCGGCGATGGTGGGGTCTGCGATGACCTCGTGCCAATTTTCGATCGGCACCTGGCTGGTGATGATGGTGGATCCGCGCTGGTGGCGATCATCGACGACTTCGAGGAGATCGCGCCGCTGCTCGCCGGTAAGCGGGGCGAGGCCCCAATCATCGACGATGAGCAAATCGACCCTCGATAGCGTCTTGAGGAGCCGTGCATAGCGTCCGTCGCCGCGGGCGAGCGCCAGAGCTTCGAACAGCCTTGGCAGCCGATGGTAGAGGACGGAACGATTATCGCGGCATGCCTTATGGCCGAGCGCGCAGGCGATCCAGCTTTTGCCGACACCGGTCGGCCCGGTGATGAGCAAATTTTGTTTGCGGCCGATCCATTCACCATCGACGAGCTTGGCAAGGAAGGCGCGATCGATGCCGCGCGGAGCGCGCAGATCAATGTCTTCAGCGATTGCGGTCTGCCGCAGCGAGGCGAACTTCAGGCGCACGATGAGCCTTTTGTTCTCCCGCTCGGTTGCTTCGCGATCGATCATCAGGCCGAGCCGCTGCTCGAAGGTGAGCGAGGTAACGTCGGGTTGGCGTTGCTGATCGTCGAAGGCCTTGGCCATGCCGGCGAGCCCGAGAGCGGTGAGACGTTCGTGGGTGTGGTTGCTGAGCATAAGGTCTCCTTCTTTCTGGTCAGTGGTAGTAGCCCCGGCCACGGATGTTGCCGTGCTGGATGGGATCGGAATTGGGGGTGGTGTCGGGAAGGAAGGCCTTGTCGAGGCCGGTCTTGAGGATCGAGGCAATTGACCGATAGCTGGCTGCGCCAATCGTAATGCCGCGGCGGCATGCGGCTTCGAGACGCTGCGCCCCATAGGTCTTCTCCATCCGCAGGATGCCGAGACAGGATCGGAAGCCCTGCTCGGGATGGGGCTTTGCCCGCATGATCGCTTCGCACAGCGCGACCGTGGATGGGCCGACCTTCTCGGCGGCGGCCAGCAGACGCGCCGGCGTCCAGAAGGCGTATCGGCGATGCGCGCTCGGCATGTGCTCTGGGATCGTGGTGTGGCGGCGCTTCACGCCCGAGCGCGCGTGGCTGGCGATACGGGTGCCGCGATGGAACACTTCGATGGTAGCCTCGGTGGCTCGCACCTCGACGACCTGGCGGATCATGCGGGACGGCACGGAGTAGAAGTGCCCCTGAACTTCGACATGGTAATCCGGCGCCACGCGGGCGCGACGCCATTCGGCGTACTGATAGGGCTCGGCCGGCAGCGGCATCAGGGCAGCACGATCGATGGTGTCAAAGAACTCGCGGCGGCTGGCGCCGAGCTTGCGCATCAGACGGGCATTGAGTTCGTCGACCAGGATGCGGATCGCGACGTTCAACTCGGCGAGCGAGAAGAACCGCCGGTTGCGCAACCGCGCCAAAATCCATCGCTGGACGATAAGAACCGCCGCCTCGACCTTGGCCTTATCGCGCGGCTTGCGTGGCCGTGCCGGCATGATGGTGGTGCCGTAATGGGCGGCAAGATCCTGGTAGGTCCGGTTGACGCCCGGCTCGTAGCGGCTCGCCGCCGTGACCCCGGCCTTCAGATTGTCGCAGACGAGCGCCTTCGGCACCCCGCCCAGGAAGGTGAGCGCATCCACATGGGCGCCGATCCAGTCGGGCAGCGCCTCGCTGAACCGGGCTTGGGCGAATGTGTAATTCGACGCTCCCATGACGGCGACGAAGATCTTGGCGGCGCGCACTTCCCCGGTGAGCCCGTCGAACACCGGCATGGTATCGCCGGCGAAGTCCACGAACAGCTTTTCGCCGGCCGCATGGGTCTGTCGCATGGTCGCCGTGATCCCGTGGCGCCATTCGACGTAGAGGTCGCAGAACCGGCTGTAGCCATAGCCGTCGGGATGATGGCCGCGATATTCCTCCCACAGCAGCGCCAGCGTTACGCCGCGGCGGCGCAGCTCGGCATGGACATGGCCCCAATCCGGAAGCGGCTTCGATCGCGGCGGATTGTAGCCGGCCGGCGCAAACAGTTTGCGCTCCAGCGCCGTGTCGTCGAACTCCTCAGGTATCGGCCAGGTGATGCCGATCACCGCGGCGCGGCGAATGTATTCCCCGATCGCCGTGCGGCCGATCCCGACCGATCGGGAGATCACCCGATCGCTCGCCCCGCAGGCATACTTCAGGCGCAGAACTTCTCGAACTTTCCGCATCGACAATCTTTCGGCGGGCATCGGACCTCCCTTTGCGTGAATCGCAAAAGAGGACCTTGCCCCGCTCAGACTGCCGACAACGCTCCCCGCCTCACCCTATCAACAGGGTGGCCCCCTTCGTTCGGATTGTGTGGCTGCCTTCGATCGGAATCGGTGGCCGCTTTGCCTCGGAATCGATGGCCGCTTTGCCTCGGATTCCGCATGGGACCAGACGCGGCGGTCCGTCTCAGGCCCAATCCCATGCTTTTAAGGACATGTGGACGTGGGGACCCGATGCGCAGCGCGCGCTGAATCAGACTGCGGAGCGGCACTTAGAAGCAGGAGCGTTGTTAGATTCGTTTCAAAGAGTTTTTCCGGGCGACAATATGATCGCCTACCTCGCGATGATGGCGGTACGCCTGATTGAAATGCAACGTGTTCTCAGGCCGTCAGGTTCAATTTACTTGCACTGTGATCCGACTGCCAGTCATTACTTAAAAATATTGCTCGATACGATTTTCGGCGTTGTCAATTTTCGTAATGAAGTCATATGGCAACGCACGACCCCGAAGGGGCACGCATTCACAAGGTTCCCGTCCACGCATGATGTATTGCTGTCATATGGAAAAGGTGTGCAAACGACCTGGAACCCACAATACGTCCCGCATCGACAATCGTACATTGCCAGTCATTATGGCAATATCGATGAGGAAACGGGGCGCCAATACATGCTCGATAATTGCTTGAACCCAAATCGGGATAGGCCAAATCTCACATATGAATGGAACGGCCTCACGCGAGTTTGGCGTTGGACCAAAGACAAGATGCAAGCGCATCACGACAGCGGACGGCTTGTCTATTCAAAGTCTGGAATGCCCCGTTACAAGCGATTTCTGGATGAAATGTCCGGTACTCCGGTCACATCTATTTGGACGGATATTCCTCCTGTAAATTCGCAAGCTCAAGAGCGGCTTGGCTATTCTACACAGAAGCCGCTGGCGTTATTGGAGCGCATCATCAGCGCGTCCTCTAACGAGGGTGACATTGTCCTTGATCCATTCTGCGGATGTGGAACAGCAATTGAAGCGGCGGAAAATCTGAAGCGGCAGTGGATTGGAATTGATGTAACTTATTTGGCAATTCATGTGATCGAGGGGCGCCTTCTAAGGCTTTCAAGGCGCCCATCAAAGAACGATACCAGCTCTTCGGGCGCCCAAAGGATTCAGATGATGCGAGAGCGCTAGCCGCGCGCGACTGGCTTGAGTTTCAGAAATGGGCCGTATTCATGCTTGGAGGATTACCAAAGGATAAGCCCGGCGCTGATGGCGGAATCGACGAAATCATTCGATATCATCGTGTAGGGATAGAACAGCCGAAACGGGCTGTGGTGTCGGTGAAGGGCGGTCAGCATGTTGGCGTAGACGCCGTCCATAAATTGAAATCTGTTGTGAAGCGAGAACAGGCGGAGATTGGCATTCTCGTTTGTTTGGACGGGCCAACGTCTGCGATGGAAAAGGAAGTTTTGTCGGAAGGTGAGGTAGGGTCACCCTCGCGGCGAGTGGCAAGATTGCAGATTGTAACAGTGGATGAGATATTCACCCGCCATCCAATCGAACTTCCTGGGACGCTTGATCCGCCGGAAATCACCCGATTACTCGCACCGTTACCTGTTCCTAAGAAGCGTCGGAAGGCGATTGAGGGACAGGCAGAAATGCTTTTTGCCTTGGACAATCCGCAAGAGCCATATGAGGCGGCTAAGCAGGCGAAACGAGGCCGGCAAATCCGCGCTGTTGACATTGAGGTTGTGCGCCCCCAGCCAAAGGGGCGCACATCGAAATAGGAAGCTCATGGCGTTCCCACGAGGGCACATTGACGGCATGGAACCGCGTGTAGCTGAGCTGGAAGCCACCGTTGAACATGTCCGATCCGACATCGCCGATATCAAAGGCGATCTGCGAGCGCTGAGAGGCGAGGCCCGAACGGATTTCCGGCTCCTTTTTGGGGCAATTATCGTGGTCGCGCTCGGCCTAGCTGGATTCATGGCGAAAGGCCTTCACTGGTTGTGAGGCCGCAGGGCGGATTAGTTAGCGAAGCGTATTTCGCCGACGCATCGTCGAGGAACCGCATCAGGCCGTGCGCAACACCGGGTCGTCGCTCTGCTTGGCCGCGTATTCGAGCGCCGCAGTGATGTCCTCGGCTTCCAGCAGCGGATAATCCTTAAGTATTTCCTCCCAGCTTGCGCCGGCCGCCAGAAGGTCGAGCACGTCTTTGACCCGGATGCGCAAGCCGCGCAGGCATGGCCGCCCGCCGCATTGGTCCGGATCGGCTGTGATGCGGTGTAGTTCGTTCATTGCTGGCTTCCCGAACCGAGCATCATTGGCCCCCGTTGGTCCGATAGGGCCAGTCACGATTTGCAAAAAAGGGCGCACGAAAAAGCGTCGGAACTGAGCGCCAGCAACAACGAAGATCAATCTGGCTGGTGTTGCCGGATTGCGCGGCGCTTCTGATCGAAGATTTGGTATTGGGCCTCGGCGTGCGCATCAGCGACGCTTCGTTTCACGACACCAATGTGCTTCAGAAGAGGTCGATCGTTGAATTTGATAAACTCATCCATCTTTCGCTCTGCTTCACCCATCGCCACCAAGCGCCCCTGATCTAATTGATCCTCATAGTAGTCCAGAAGCATAGTCGTAAATCTATTCTTGTCTTTTATTTCATGCTCAACCAAGTAATTATTTGCGATTGAGATATCGCTCTTGCGTATATTGTCATTGGCCCATGAGCGAAGCCCCATATTTGGGTGATCTGCATTTGCTCTTTGCAGCACAATCTCTGGTCCGGTCATTTGGCAAACAGCCCAGAGAAGTTTGTTTTGCATTCCCGCATAGAAATTGCGCCAGGCCTCCGACTTTGGATCGTAGTCCTGGCACATCGCGCAGATACCCCTGACCTCACGATAGACATTCGCCTCAGAGGCGCGAATGTCCCGAATTGTGTCTCGAAGCTCGCTTATGCGATCGTGTTCAGAAGGATTTTTCAGGCGATCAGCGTCTATTGACCACCCTTTCAGAACGATCTCTTTTAGCCGTTCCGTAGCCCAAATTCGGAATTGGGTGGCTTGCTTGGAGCTCA
Source organism: uncultured Alphaproteobacteria bacterium (assembly GCA_963747835.1). Lineage (GTDB taxonomy): Bacteria > Pseudomonadota > Alphaproteobacteria > Rhizobiales > Xanthobacteraceae > JAJPKK01. Next base: position 1,545,487 of record CAVVGO010000006.1, on the reverse strand, counting down.
CCCTGTATCCAACAGATATCACCATATCCAAGCTGTAGAGCGTCACAGGCTTGTTGGGACCAATTTGCATTTTTTGCAAATTGCCCTCTTCGGGAAGTTCCTGGTCCTCTAACACGCCCGCGATGTGCCGAGAAATCACAGAGATATCGCGTCCGAACAGGTCCGCCATTTGCTTCTGCGTCATCCAGAGCGTTTCACCCTGGTATCTCACATCGATCCGAATGCCCCGATCAGTGCCATAAACCAAAAGGCGATCACCCGAAGTCGCATCCCCGCCCTTTCCGATCAAACTGGGCTGGGTTCCCTCTAAAGTTGCAGGCGGGGCGCTAATGCGCTGTAGTCCCTTCATCGCCTCAGTCGCGTCGCGTTGGGAAGGCGGCTTCTTCGTCGTCATCAGAATCTCCTGGACATAAGGAGAACATACGTCAGAATTGCGGTTGCGGGAAAGGGGAGGTTCCCCGTTTCCCACACTGCTTGTCGCCCTCGGTCGCGCGAAACCAGCGCCGCCGATGCCGTCCGACATGTTGTGAAGCGGGCACGAAGCGGGACTTCGTACCCCTACGAAATCCTTCCGGAATCGCCATTTTCCGCTATACTGATCCTTGAGGAGAGCGCCCGCATGAACATCGAAGTTCGGCAGCCCGTCCGCGCCCCGAAGGCCGCGGCGAAGGCGCGCCTGCAGATCGTGGATTGCGATATCCATCCGAAGAATTCGCTCGCGGACCTGCGACCGCATCTGAGCAACCGGTGGTGGGATTATCTGCAGACCTATGGGCGGCGGCAGCGGCATGGTTACGTCAACGGCTATCCGTTTCCCAAGATGACGCCGATTGCGTCGCGGCGCGACGCGTGGCCGCCGGGCGGGGGCGGGCCGGGCAGCGATCTCGGCTTCATGCAGGAGCAGCATCTCGATCATTACGGGATCGATTACGGGGTGCTCAATCCGCTGTCGCCGTCGGGCCAGGGCGACCAGAACGCGGATTTTTCCGCCGCGCTCGCGTTCGCCAACAACGAAGCCCAGCTCGAGCGCTGGACCCGGCCCGACAAGCGCCTGCGGGCGTCGGTCATCGTGCCGTACGAGGACCCGGAAGCCTCGCGCATCGAGATCCGCCGCCGTGCCGGCGACCGCAACTTCGCCCAGGTGCTGATGCTGAGCCGCACCGCGGAAGCGCTCGGCCGCAAGCGGTATTGGCCGATCTACGAGGCGGCGATGGAAGCCGGGCTGCCGGTCGGCATCCATGCGTTCGGCTACAGCGGCTGGGCGATGACCAACGGCGGCTGGCCGTCGTTCTACATCGAGGAGGTGACCGAGCACGCGACCTCGGCCCAAGCGGTGGTCACCAGCATGATCATGGAAGGGCTGTTCGAGCGCTATCGCGATCTCAAGATCGTGCTGATCGAATGCGGCTTCGGCTGGCTGCCGGCGCTGGGCTGGCGGCTCGACCGCAACTGGAAGCGCATGCGCGACGAGGTTCCGCATCTGACGCGGGCACCGTCGGAATATATCCGCGAGCATTTCTACGTCTCGACCCAGCCGATGGAAGAGGCGGAGGACCCGAATCACGTGGTCGACGCGATGCGCTGGATCGGGTTCGACCGCATCATGTTCGCGAGCGATTATCCGCACTGGGATTTCGACGATCCCGTGATGGCGATCCCGCCGGGCCTTACGGAGGAGCAGCGCCGGATGATCTTTGCCGGCAACGCCAAGGCGCTGTTCGGGCTGGCGTGAGGCCGCGGAGAACTCCCTGTTATTTTCCCTGCAATCAGGGAAGCGCTGCGGCGCGAGCCAGCACGGCATCAGGCACATAGAATCAATCGCATCATGACGGATTCCAAAGTCACCCTCCCGGCGCTCCAGCAGATGAAGCGCGACGGCCGCAAGATCGTCGGCGTGGTCGCGTGGGATTTTCAGATCGCCCGGATCGCGGACCGCGCCGGCGTCGACATCGTGTCGGTCGGCGACTCGGTCGGCGTCAATTTGTGGGGCCACAGCAATCCGCTCGAAGTCACCATGGACGAGATGCTGGTGGTGTGCAAAGCGGTCCGGCGCGGCGTAACGCGGGCGCTGGTGAGTTGCGACTTCCCGTTCGGCCCGCTCCAGGAGGGCACCGATAGCGCGGTGCGGGCGGCGATCCGCCTCGTCAAGGAGGCGGGCGCCGACATCATCAAGCTCGACGGTGCCGCCGACTTTCCGGATGCGGTCCGCGCGCTGGTGCGCGCCGGCATTCCGGTGTTCGCGCAGTTCGGCATCACGCCGCAGACCGCGCTGCAATACGGCATCCCGTATGGCGCGCAATCCGCGCCTGGTGCGCAGGTGCCGCCGGAGATGACGGCGCGGCTCATAGCGGAAGCGAAGCTTCTCGAAGCCGCCGGCGCGGCGCTGCTCGACTTCACCAATTCGGGTCCGGTGGCGGGCGCCGCGGTGGTGGACGCGGTTAAGATCCCGGTGATCGGCGGGTTTGGCGGCGGGCCGTGGCTCGACGGCCGGGTGCGGCTCGCCCACACGGCGATCGGCTACGGCGAGAAGTGGCTCACGTCCAAGACCGAGACTTACGCGAATGTCGCGAAGATCAGCCTCGACGCATTCACGGCACTGATCGGTGACGTGCGCGCCGGCCGGCAGATCAAAGGCTAGCATGGCGAGCGCGGTCATCGACAGCATCGCGACGCGCTACGAGGTGATCGGCACCGGCCCACCATTGCTGATGTACGCGCCAGGCGGATTCAACGCCGTCATCGAGACGTGGCGGACCCAGGGCGTCTACGCCAAGATCAAGCTGCTCGATCACCTGCCGAAGAAATTCACCTGCATCGTGTTCGACCGCCGCGAATGCGGCCAGTCGGGCGGGCGGGTCGAGCGCGTGACCTGGAGCCATTACGTGGCGCAGGGCAAGGGATTGCTGGACCATCTGAATATTCCACGCGCGCACATCATGGGCGGCTGCATGGGGTGCTGCCCGGTGATGGCGTTCGGCGTCGCCTACCCGCAGGCGACCGCGAGCATGATCCTGTTCTGGCCAGTGGGCGGCGCCAAATATCGGATCAGCAGCCATCAGCGTTTTGCCGAGCACCTCGGGTTCGTGCAGCAGCACGGCCTGGGAGAAGTGGTCGCGCTGGTCGCACGGGACGGCAAGCCGTTCGGCGCCGACCCGCGCGGCGGGCCGTGGGCCTCGGTGCTCCGTCATGACGCGACGTTCGGGGCGGACTACGCCAAGCTCGACGTGGATCGATACAAGCTCATCGTCATCGGCATGATGCGCGCGCTGTTCGATCGCGACACCGCGCCGGGCGCCGAGCCCGAGGACTTGCTCCGCCTGGACATTCCGGCGCTGGTGGTTCCGGGCCACGACGCCGCCCACGCGACGTCGGCGGCGCGCTATCTCGAAGAATGCCTGCCGCGGGCGGACTATTGGGATGTGCCGGTCGCGGACCAGACCGAGGCGAATGTTCCGGGTCGGATTATCGAGTTCCTGGAAACCGCGAGTGCGGCAGCGCTGTAGGTGACGTGGCGCGCCCGCGGTCCGGCGCCAATCACGCCCGCAGCGCCACCTTGCGGCTGACCGCCGCTTGCTTGCCGATCGAGCGGATCATCAGGAACTTGCCGGACCACTCGCCCCGGATGATCCAGCGGCCTTCGATCTCGGTCCCGTCGCTGCTGAGCGCGCCCTCGTAGGCGACGGCGCGGTAGAACGGGTTCGCGCCGTCATAGGTCTTCACGAAACTGACCGCGCTGCCGCGACGGCTGCCGAACAGCGCTGCGTACAAAACCTCGCCGAGATTGCCGCCGAAACAGCACGGCTCGTGGGTCGTGCCGCTGACCGAACTCCCGTGCTCGATCAAGGTCGCGACGAACGACACCGGCCCTTGATTGCGCGGATAACTATAGGTGCCGTGCCAGATGCCGGTCAGGCTACCCGCGCTCGCTCCGGTACGCTCGGTCATGCCGGACTCCCCGTCGTCGGCCGATCGCGCTATGTCCAGGCGCGATTGTCCACCGTGTTCTCATAGGTGGCTCCCGGCACTACCATGTTCCAATTGACGGTCCAGTTGTAGGTGTCGTCGAAGCGTTCGCGGGTGTAGGGCTGCGGCGGCGCGTGCAACAGGCGCCAGGTCTGCAACTCGTGCGGCTCCAGCAGACCGCCGGTTTCCGCGATCAGATAGTGGACGTAGGGCTTGGGGTCCTTTTCGAGCAGCTTGACGGCCCTCGCCTGCGCCCGGAACATCGCCGCGAGCGTCGGGCCGTCGAGATCATCGCCGGCCGCCTCGCTGCGGGTCGAGTGCGACTCGATAAGGATGCGCAAGCCCTGCTTTTGGGCGACGCTGATCCACGGCTCCATCAGGCTTGCCGCCGCCACCTTGCCCTGGCGCACCGCTTCGAGTTGTCGCAGCATCGACCCCGCATGGGTGGTCTTGACGTGCTTCGGCTCCACGAAGCCTTCCATCATCTTCAGCGTGGTGAAGTGGGAGCCGTTGTTCGGCGTCACCGCGATCGCCTTGTCCTTCAGCATTTCGGGCTCGTAAATGTCGGAATTGCCCGCCACCACGAGCGCGAACTTAGACATCGAGGCCCCGAGCGCCACGATCTTCCGGCCGCGCAGCCCTTCGGTGCTGGCCTCCACGGCGCGTTTCATGATCCCCCATTCGCACATGCGGAACTGGTCAATACCGCCGTCATTGTAGACCGAGTTCGAGCGGGCGATCGAAAACCGAGTCGAACTTGACGACGTGCGACGTCGTCACTTGGGCCATTCCGGGCGTGGTCACGAACTCGATATCGAGGCCTTCGTCCTTGAAGAACCCCTCGTCGCGGGCGACCAGCACCGGCAGGTCGTGGACCGCGTTCATGATGGCGACCTGGGGCTTCTTGTTGCTCCGCTGAATATTCATTGTGTTTCCTCCGGGGGTTGAGGCGCTTTTTTTGTGATTGATGATCTTCGTCCGCCGGTCTGTCAACGGCGGCCCTGATCGGTTGAGGCCGCCGGCCTCTTCACACTCAGCAGCAGTCACAACCGAACCCTTCCGGCACCGCGAGCGAATCCTTCAGCCACACCGGCGGCAGGTCCTCGATCGCGACCTCGCGCACCGGCTTGAACACCTTGAAGTGGTGCCGCGTCGCGTCCCCGGTCCAAAATGCCACCACGGTTTCGAGCGGCGGACAGCCCGGGAGCCCGCACGCGACCTCGACGACCAGGATCACGGCATCTTCCGGCAGCCCGAAGCGCTCGCGCGTCCAGTCGCGCACGCGGGCAAGCGCTTCGCGGTGTTCGCGGCTCTTTTTGAAAGAGCGAAGCTGTGCGGTCGCGGCGGCCATCACGGCTCACCATATCCGATTTCGCGGTGTCGAGCCGGCGCAGCCGTCCGCGACAATTCGCGTCCGGTCGGCTAGAGTGCCGTCCCACCGATATGATCAATTTTGGGAGGCGTTGTGGTTGAAAAAGTCCTTGCGGCCGTCAGGACCGGCCCGAGCAAAACCGAAATCCGCGAATACCCGATGCCGGACGTACCGGAAGACGGCGCCCTGATGAAGATGGAGGTCGCCGGCATCTGCGGCACCGACGTCAAGCTCTACAAGCATCCGCCGTCCGCCGCCGCCGTGATCATGGGCCACGAGAACATCGGCTACATCGCCAAGGCCGGCCGCGAATTCACCCAGCGCAAGGGCTTCAAGGAAGGCGACCTGGTGTTCGTCGAGCACTACGTCTCGTGCGGCAAATGCGAGTGGTGTCATCTCGGCCAGTACCGCCACTGCGAAAATACCGACTGGCGCTACAATCCCGACGCCATTCGCTACGGCTATACATCGGCCGAGAAAGCCCCCCACCTGTGGGGCGGCTTTGCCCAATACGTCTACCTGCCGTGGAACGCGGTGCTACACCACGTGCCGAAGGGCGTCACGCCGGAACTGGCCGGTCTGGTGACCCCGATGGCGAACGGCGTCGAATGGTCGCTGTTCGATGGCGGCGTCGGCTACAATTCGACAGTGCTGATCCAGGGTCCAGGCCAGCAAGGCCTGTCCCAGACGGTAATCTGCAAGCAGGCCGGCGCCTCGCTCATCATCGTCACCGGCACGTCGAAGGACGGCGCCCGCCTGGAGGTCGCCAAGAAGCTCGGCGCCGATTACGTGATCGACGTCCAGAAGGAGGACCCGCTTGCCCGCGTCAAGGCGATCACCGGCGGCAAGGGCGTCGACGTGGCGCTCGACTGCACCGCCGGCGCCGGCACGGTTCCGATCCTGCTCGGCGTCGAGGCGCTCAAGCGCAAGGCCGGGACGATCGTGGTCCAGGGCGAGATGGCGGAATTCCCGAACTTCCCGATCGGCCGGGTGACGGTGAAGTTCATCACCATCAAGAGCGCGCGCGGCCACAGCTACAAAGCATGCGAGCTCGCCCTGGCGCAGCTTGCCTCCAAGCGATTTCCGCTGGAGCTGATCACGACCCACAAATTCGGCCTGAAGGATGTGGACCTCGCCATCCGCTCGGTCGGCAACGAGGGCGTGAAGGACGTGATCCACGCCTCGCTGATGCCGTGGGAGTGAGCCGTCATGACGCAATCACGGAAGGACGGGTGAAGGCATTCCGCACCATCGCCGCGACGGTAGCGGCAGCGGCGGTTCTCGCCACTGCCGCGACGGCTGCCGCGCAGGAATGGCCGAGCCGGCCGGTGCGCATCGTCAACACGTTCGCGCCGGGCGGTGCCGCCGATATCCTCGCGCGCCTTGCGGCGGATCACCTCACGATGGCGTTCGGCCAGCAGTTCTTTGTCGAGACGCGGGCCGGCGCCGCCGGGGCGATCGGAGTGCAATACGTCGCCCATGCGGAGCCGGACGGCTACAACTTCGTCGTCACCACGCTGTCGCTGCTGACATTCGCGCCGATCACCAATCCGAAGATCGGCTACGACCCGCTCAACGATCTTACCAATGTGGCCTACCTGGCCGGCTCGCCGGTCGCGTTCCTGGTCAACGCCAAAGGCAATGTGAAGACGCTTGGCGAATTTATCGCGCTCGGCAAGGCGACCACCAAGCCGCTGACCTATTCGTCCTCCGGGGTCGGCAGCAACGGCCACCTGATCGCCGAATATTTCGGTCGCAAAGTCGGCATCAAGGTGGAGCACGTGCCCTACAAGGGCGCCGCCCAGGGCCTGACGGACCTTGTCGGCGGCCACGTCAATTTTTCGGCTCAGACCATGTCGTCGGCCTCGGGCCTTGTCCGCGGCAATGCGGTGCGGCCGCTGGCACACACCTTCAAGAACCGTCTGCCCGATTATCCGGAGGTGCCGACATTCACCGAACTCGGTTATCCGGAACTCGCCAGCACCAATTGGTTCGCGCTGGCTGCCCCGGCCGGATTGCCGCGCGACATCGCCGAAAAGGTCAATCGCGAAATCGTCAAGATGATGCAGAAGCCCGACATCCAAAGACGGCTGCGCGAGGACGGGCTGGTGTCGGAGGCGTTCAACCTCGCCGAATTCCACGATTTCATCATTTCCGAGACCGCACGGTGGAAGCCGATACTGGTCGAGACCGGCCTCGCGGCGCCTTAATTTAACGGCGCACTACTCTCAGTGCGCCGCTCTGCGTTCTGCCTAATCAGGGCGCAGCCAGCACGGCGCGGCAGGCCGGCGGCAGGGCCGCCATGGTGACCGGCGGGCGCGCCGGTTCGTTCGTCGGCTTGGGGTGCAGCACCGCGTCCGTGAACCACCAGTCGAGGTCCTTGCCACTGCAGCCGTCACCGGGCGGCGGCGGAGCCTGCGGCTTGCATTCCACATCGCCCGCCGGACAATGCAGGCGAACATGGAAATGGTAGTCGTGCCCCCAATAGGGCCGCACCTTGGTCATCCAGACGCGATCGACGCCGGTGTCGCGACACAACGCCTTCTTGATCGCCGGATTGACGAAGATCCGCTCGACCTGCGGGTCATGCGCGGCCGCCTTGATGACGGCCGCGTGGCCGGGCGTCCACAGCGATGGATCGACGTCGCGGCGGTCCGCCGCCACCACGTTGGTGGCCGATATTTCCTCGCGCTCGACGCGGGTCAATTCACGGTCCGGCATCGGGGTGAGCCAGATGTCCGCATCGAGCCCGACCTGGTGGCTGGCGTGACCGCTGATCATCGGCCCGCCGCGCGGCTGTGACATGTCGCCGACCAGCAGGCCGTTCCAGGTGCCGGCCTTATGCACTTTGGTGGCGAGGTGCTCAAGGAATCCGATCAGCGCGGGATGGCCCCAGTTGCGGTTGCGCGACAGCCGCATCACCTGCCACGCCGGGCCATTGACAGGCAGCGCCGTACCGCCCGCAAGGCAGCCGGCCGCATAGAACCCGACCACGTGCGGTGTCTCGGCACTCGGCTCCCGCATCCGGCCGAACAGTTGCTTGGCAGGGGTTTTCGGATCGTCCGGGTGGGCGAGCGGCGCAAGCGCTTGCGGCTCCAGCGTGCCCTTGTCCTGCGCCGCCGCGGCGGTCGCCACGGCGAATAAGAGCAGGCACAAGGCATGGCGGCGCGGGCGCATTTCCATTGATTCGCTTTGTAGCGCATCGGGGCGCCGCGTGGGAGAGGCTTTTGCGCGGTGCAGCATTCGCTTTGGCCATTTTTCAAGCCGGAACCGCTGGCCGGGCTGGGGCAATCCGGTATTGTGGGATCAGGTTCCCAATCGGAAGCTGCCTCATGGGCTGATGATTGAGATTCAAGGCGTCGCTACGATTGGCAACGTAGCCCGCATGAGCCCCCGACGATCAGAACGACACGGGCACGAAACGCCCTAGCACGGTCAGGAAAATCAGCAGCACGATGCCGATGCCGAGGCTCCAGCCGATCAGCTTCTTCTCGATAGGCAGCAGCGGTTCGACTGGGGCCTTGGCGAGTTCCTCGCGGATATCCGGTTGCGACATGAATCTCTCTCCTGTGGTTTTCTAGAGCGGATCTCGATTGAGAGGGATCAGTCGTAGGGTTGGCAAAGCGAAACGTGCCCACGCTGCTCGATTTCAAAGCGCGGGCACGGCGCGACGAGCGCCTTTGCCGACCCTACAGACCGCGTGCCGTTCATCGGAACATGCTCCAAACGTCAGCCCGCCAGCGGCGGCTTGACGCCCGCGAACAGAAGCCACGAGATCGCGAGCCCGACCCAGATCACGAAGCCGAACAGGCTGAGCACATAGACCGCTGCGAGCTTTCCGAAGCCGTCCTGCCACAGCTTGCGGAAATTCGACAGCACGCCGATCGAGAAGAAGGTCAGGATGAAGAAGATGACCCGAAACGTGTTGGCTTCGGCATTGGCGGCAGGCAGCCGGGCCAGAATATCCGAAGGGGCCGTGAGCGCGATGGTGAGGCCGACCGCGAAGGTCAGGATGAAACCCAGGACAAATTTGGGAAAGCGCTGCCAGATCTCGCCGACGCGCGCGCGGTCGCCATCCTTGGTGGGATTGATGTGGTTGGTCCAGATGTAGCCGAGAATGAACGCCCACACGCCGATGAAGATGTCGATGAACACCTTCACGGTCGCGGTGGTGCCGAGAATCCAGCCCGGCTGATAGTGGATGCCCTCGGAGGCGGCCTTGGCGAGAATGAGCGCCTCGGTGATGCCGCCGCCCGCCACGGCGGCGCCATCCGTCTTGACCGCAAGCCCGATCCAGGCGCCGGCGACCAGTGGCTCCTGCCACAGGAAGGTCTGCGCCAGGAACGGCAGGATCAGCACCTCGACCACCGCGAAGATGACGACCAGCGAAGACACCAGGATCGGCACCGCCGGCCGGGCCCGGATGGCGCCGCCAGTCGCGATCGCGGCGGCGACGCCGCAGATCGAGATGCCGGATGCCAGCGGTACCGCCCATTCTCGGTTGAAGCCGAACCACTTGCGGGCGACGAAATACACCACCGCCCAATAGATCAGATAGGCCTCGACGATCGCGGCGGTGCCGCGCAGCACCAGCGAGGTCGCGAGATTGAGGCGGCTCGCCGCGTTGACGGCAATGAAACCGCCCAGGATCACGACTGCGACCTTGACGTAAAGCTCCGGACGGATCGCTTCCTTCAGCCATTCGGCAAAGCGCGGAAAAAAATTGGCGATGATCAGCCCGGAGACGAGCGCCACGATGAAGCCGCCCTCATTGGTGAGCTTGAGCGACCACGCTATGCCGAATTTTTGCTGATCCGCCGGCGCCACGGCCGCCAGGTAGGCATTGTTGCCGATGATCCAGCTCCCGTAGGCGATCCAGAACACGGCGGTGAATGCCGCCGCGAAGCGGAGGACGTCGGCCCGCAGCGCCGCAGCGCCCACCGACAGCACCGCGAGTAGCGCCAGGTAGGTGACCACGAAAGCGCCGGCGCCGCCGAGCCCTGCAAAAGCCTTCGCGACCGGCGCCAGCGCCACCCCGGGGTCGGTCCAGACCGACGTGGAAACCACCCAGCCAAGCAGATCAGTGCCGGCGAGACCGGCGAGCGCCAGCACGAACACCACAAGGCCGATCACAACCGACAGCCAATCTTCGCTGATGGCGGGGGCCGCCGACGACGCGGTGTCGTTCAGGGACGCCGTTTCGGTGCTCGACATTGCCGTCTCCTCAATGCCGCGAATGCGGGTTGGACTGAGCAGGTGCCGGTGCGGCCGGTCGCTCGGTCGCGCCGGGATGCCCAGTCCGGGGTCCTGCGCCACCGATCCGAGTTGCCACCTTCTCGGCCTCGCCCGGACTGCGGAACAGGCATCCGTCCAGGCTGGTGAACGTTGGGTCCGCCGAATAGAAACGGAATCCGGAAGGTTCCTGGATCAACAGACCTGCTCCGCTCTCGTGAACTTCGATGATGTAGATTTTGGACATCGCGATCCTGCCGCCGGCAAAATCCGGCGCTCGTGGTGAGGAGGTTGTTTGGACGGAATGGCGGTAGCGGTTGTGTGGAGTCAATGCGCGCGAACCAAATAAGAGAATCTCTGCTGCGCATGATTGGATCGGCGGAAAATTGATTCGGAGCAAAGGCTGTCGGTGGAAACGATTTCCTCACGCCGTTCGTGCCTTCCGGGCGCCGTCGCGACCGAGTCTCCCCGACCGGCTGGCGACGCAGAACAGGGAACGCCGGCAAATGCGGCCCGCCGCAGGGCGGAGCAAGAACAGGTTTCGGAGGATATGGATTGCCCGACGCGTCGCCGGTCGCCTCGCCCAATCTGCGGGTTTGTCATTCGAGTGCGATGGTGCCGCTCATGACCGGCACGCAAGCGCCGCCTAAGAAGGTGGCCGTGACGTGGCCACCGCGCTTCTCAGCCATCGCCTCCATGAGGCTCGGCCGCCCCATGTCGACGCCTTGCGAGATTGCCCTGCTCAACGTCAGCTCCGGCTCGGGCCGCAACTTTGCCAGCAGCCCGATCAACGCCACATTGGCGGAGCCGGTTGCGGGGTCTTCCGGCACGCCATAGAGGGGAGCAAACATGCGCGACTCGATGTCGGCGCCGCTCGCCTGGAGATAGAGATGGATGCCGGTCGCCATGTTCATCGGCACGTGCGCGGCGAATATCTCGGTGCGCGGCCGTGCGGCCGCCAGCGCGGCGCGGCTTCTCAACTCGGCAAAGACGAACGGCGTGCCGCATGAAGCAACGCAAGGCTGATGGCCGCGCGTCTCGATGTCGTCGACCGCGATTGCGCACGCCGCCGCCACGATCTCGGGCGCAAGGACGTCGCCGATCGCGAAGGATTGCGGCGCGGCAAGGCGCGCGCCGGTGACGCGTGCTCCAACCTTGAGAAGCGATATCCGGACCAGGCCGGCCTTCTCCTCGAAAATCATCGCATCGTTTTGAGCAGGCCGGGCGGCGCTCGCGGCGCCTTGGGCGAGCACGAACGCGGTTCCGACGTTCGGATGGCCGGCAAACGGCAGCTCCGCCCGGGGAGTGAAGATGCGCACGTGCGCGGTGTTATCGCCCTGCGGCGGCAGCACGAAGGTCGTCTCCGACAGATTGAATTCCGCCGCGATCGCCTGCATCTGCGCCGATGAGAGCCCGCGGGCATCCGGCACCACGGCAAGCGGGTTGCCGCCGAACTGCCGGTCCGTGAAGACGTCGACGGTGGCGAAGTTCAATTGCATCGCGCCGCTACGGTCCGCAGCCCGGACCGAGGGCAGGCACCCTCGGCGGCATGCGGCGCGCCTTGGTGGCCTGTTCGAACGCGTAGGCAAGCCGCAGCAGCACCGGCTCGCTCCAGGCGCGGCCCGTGAAGGTCGCGCCTAACGGATATTCCGGCGTTTCGATCCCGCCGACGCCGGAGGTCATCCCGGCCGGCACCAGAACGCTCGGATAGCCCGCCTTGGCGGCGACCCCGGCACCGCCGGTGCTGGGAAACAGAATCGCGTCGAGCCGATAGCGATCCATGTAGGCGTCGATCCCGAGCGTGCGCGTCGCCCGGATATCCATGCTGCGTGCCGCAATGTATTCGATCGCTTCGAGGCCGCCCTCTGTCGCCTCGGAGGCGAGGAAGATATCCTGGCCGAAACGCAACGTGCGGTCCGCATGGGCCGCGTTGAAAGCGATGATGTCCGCCATCGTGCGCATGTTGGTGCCCTTGGCCCAGTCGCGCAGATAGGCGTTGAGGTCGTGCTTGAGCTCGTAGAGATAGATGAGGGGGCGCCGCACCGCCTGATAGCGCGTCGGGCTTTCCGGATTGAGGTTGAGGATCGCGGCCTCGGTGCCGGGGCCGCCGATCCACGCAATAGTCGGCAGATTGGCGCGCACGATGGTGGCGCCGCCTGCCTCCAGGGTCGCGATCGCGGCGGCCATCACGGCGGCGGGGCCGGGCCGCAGCGGGCCGTAATAGACGTCGTTTGCCGGATCGGTCGGATCGCTCGGGATGCCGATGCGGGCGCCGCGCAATCCGTCACGGTCGAGCACGCTCGTATAGTCGGCGGGGCGCCGCAGATCGCGCGTCGCCTCGTCCTGCGGATCGGCCGCCGCCAGCACGTTCAGCAGGATCGCGGCGTCGCGCACCGTGCGGGTGAGGGGCCCCGCGGTGTCCTGGCTGTGGGCGATCGGAACGATGCCGGCGCGGCTGATCAATCCGACCGTGGGCTTCACGGTGACGACGCCGTTCTGGTTGGCGGGCGACAGCAGCGAGCCCGACGTCTCGGTGCCGATCGCGGCGGCCGCGAGTCCCGCCGCGACCGCGACCGCCGAGCCGGAGCTCGATCCGCCCGGCGGAACAATCGGGATGCCGGTGGCGGTGACCTCCAGCGCATAGGGGTTCTTCACTTGGCCGCCCACCGAGGAATAGCCGGACGGCATGTCGATCGCCAGGATGTTGGCGAACTCGGTGAGGTTCGCTTTGCCGATAATCACGGCGCCGGCCTCGCGCAGCAGCTTCACGACCGTCGCGTCGCGATTGGCGTAAGCGTTCGCAAGTGCGAGAGAGCCGGCAGTGGTGTGCTGGGCGTCGCCGGTTGCGATGTTGTCCTTGACCAGGATCGGAATGCCTTCCAGCGGCCGCCTGTTGCCGGACGTGCGGGCGTCGAGCGTCTGCGCGATCGCGAGTGCATCCGGGTTCATCTCACGCACTGCGTTGAGCCGCGGTCCGGCGCGGTCGTAAGCTTCGATCCTCGCCGCATAGGCGCGCACCAGATCGGCCGCGGTGGTACGGCCGCCGGCGAACGCCTCGCGCAGGTCTCCGATTGTGGCATTCTCGACGCACACGGCTCCCTCCGCTGCCATCGCCGGCGCCGCGATGGCGGCGGCGGTTGATGCAAACAACAGCAACACGACTGGCCGCATGATAGCGTCCTCCGGGCGGGCGTTTGCGGTGAGTTTGAGGGAAGGCGTGGATATCCGCAATGGGCCCGAGGCTCTTGTCGTTGACATCGTGTGACAGGAAATATCGATCGTGATATGTTTTGTTGATGAACTCGTCAGCGAAAGATCTGCTCGATCGCGTCGCCTCGTGGCCGGACGTTTTCTACCGCATCGATGACGGCGAGGTTATCGTCATTAGAATCCGGCATACGTAGTGGCAACCGTGGGCATTAACATCACAATAAAACTTTTTGATGTTAGGCGTGCGACGAGATCGTGAACCGGTAGTCCCGCAATCCCGACTACAACTCAATTTATACTATCCTGGGGGATAGGATACGAAATCATTGCCACGCGGGCTATTTTCAACGCCTGCCGATTGCACCGACGCCGCCCATGGTGTATCCCCTCCAGGTGGATAGGAGCGCACATGGCGGAATCGCACGTTCACCAGAGTCATCCCGACATCGTCAAGCGATTGAAGCGCGCGGAGGGACACATTCGGCGCGTGATCGCGATGTTCGATGAAGGTCGTAATTGTCTTGAGCTTGCTCAGCAGTTGCATGCCGTCGAGAAGGCCGTCGGCGAGGCAAAACGGCAGTTGATTCATGACCACGTCGATCACTGTCTCGATATCGCGGCCAACGGGCGGGGCAAGCCGACCCGCGTCGTCGTGAACGAGTTCAAGGCAATCTCGCGATACCTCTAGTTTCGGCGTTCACCACTCGGGGGAACGCGTCATGAAGAATACGCGCCATGATGGTTCGTTTGTCTCTTTTGATCGTCGCCGTCGTGGGCGGCATGGCGGTAGCAATTTTCGCTCCGGGGCTGTCGCAATGGATTCGTGCCGCCGTTCCGTTCTCCGAGAGGGCCGGCGCAACGCCTGAAACGCGGGCGTCCGCCGCCAGCGATCGCAAGTCGGGTGCCGAGACGGCGGATGACCAGGGCCTGGTCAAGCTGACGGAAGACGAGGTCAAAGCCGCGGGCATTGAACTCGCGGTGGCGCAAAGCGGCGCCGTCGCCCATCGCATCATCGTGCCTGGCACAATCGTTCCAAATGCGGACCGCATCGCCCACGTGGCCGTCAAGCTGTCGGGCACTCTGGCGGAGTTGCGAAAAAAAGTCGGCGACGCCGTGGCCGAAAACGAAGTCCTGGCGATTTTGGAAAGCCGTGAGGTTGCCGAGGCAAAGAGCGAATTCCTTGCGGCCCGGCTCACCAGCGATCTGGCAAAGGATCTGTATGAGCGGGACCAGGTCCTGTGGGATAAACGTGTCACCAGCGAACAGCTGTTGTTGAGATCTCGAAGCGCCGCCGCGCAGGCGAGGATGAAAATAGACATTGCGCGCCAGAAGCTGATCGCACTCGGCCTTTCCGAAGCGGAAATTGCCGCTCTGCCCAATGAGCCTGAAGCGTTCCTGCGCCGCCAGGAAGTGCGCTCGCCGATTGCCGGGCGTGTCGTCGAGCGCAAGGTCGAACTCGGCATGGCGGTCGGACGCGACAGCTTGGAGACGGAGTTGTTCGTAGTTGCCGACCTCGATGTCGTCTGGATCGAGCTCGCGGTCAGTCCGGCGGACCTGTCTCGAATTAAGGAAGGGCAGATTGTCTCGATCACAAGCCGCGACATCGCGGACGTCGCCGACGGAAAGATCATATTCATCAGCCCGATGCTGGACAAAGAGACGCGTTTTGCGCGGGTCGTGGCGGAACTCACCAACAGCAGTGGTGTCTGGCGGCCGGGTTCCTTTGTCACCGCCGCGATTGCGTTTGAGGAGCAAGTTGCCCCGATCGTGGTCCCGACCAATGCAATTCAAACCATGGGAGCGGGCGCAGTCGCGTTCGTCCGGACGTCCAACGGCTTTGAGAAACGCCCGGTAATTCTCGGCAACAGCGATGATCGCGTTGTGGAAGTGATTTCCGGACTTCGCGCCGGCGATACCATCGCGATGAGCAACACATTTTTGCTCAAGGCGGAGCTCCTGAAAGCGCTGGCTGAGGATTGAAAGGCGATGATCGAGCGCATCCTCGCCTTTTCGGTCCGGAGCCGCTGGCTCGTGCTGCTTTGCACGCTTGCGGCCGTTATTGCCGGCGCGTGGTCTCTCACCAAGCTGCCGATCGACGCGGTTCCGGACATCACGAACGTTCAGGTGCAGATCAACGCCTTTGCGCCGGCGCTGTCGCCATTGGAAATCGAGAAGCAGGTTACGTTTCCGATCGAGGTGGCGCTCGCCGGTACTCCCGGTCTTGAAAACACCTGGTCCTTTTCACGCAACGGCTTCGCCCAGGCCACCGCGGTTTTCAGTGACAAGACCGACATCTATTTTGCGCGCCAGCAGGTTGCCGAACGCCTGAGTGCGGCAAAACCGAACCTTCCGCCAAATGTCGATGTGTCTATGGGACCGATCTCGACCGGGCTCGGGGAGGTCTATTGGTGGTCGGTCGAGTACGTTGCGCCGGATCCGGGCGCGACGACGCACGACGGGGAGCCCGGATGGCAGAGCGACGGCTCCTATCTCACTCCGGAAGGAGACCGCCTTTCCGATGACGTGCAACGCATCGTCTATCTTCGGACCGTGCAGGACTGGATCATTCGGCCGCAAATGAAGACCGTTTCCGGTATCGCCGGAGCGGACGCGATCGGGGGCTACGTCAAGCAATACCGGGTCGAGCCGGACCCGGCACGCCTGATCGGGTACGGGCTTTCCTTTGCCCAGATCGTCAACGCGATCGAAGCGAACAATAGCAGCCTTGGCGCGAACTATATCGAGCGCAACGGCGAGGGCTACGTGGTACGGGCCAGCGGCCGGGTCGAACACCTTGCTGAAATCAGCGACATCGTGGTCGCAAACCGAGGCAGCGTGCCGGTACGGATAAAGGACGTCGCGCGGGTCACGGTGGGACGAGAACTCCGGACCGGCAGCGCCAGCGTGAATGGACGCGAGGTCGTGCTGGGCACGGCGCTCATGCTGGTCGGCGGCAACAGCCGCACCGTTGCGGCAGCCGCCGATGCCAAGATCAAGGAAATCAACCGGACCCTACCGCCGAATATTCGAGCGCGGGCGGTTCTCAATCGCACCGAGCTTGTCGATGCGACCGTGCGTACCGTGGCATCCAATCTCGCTATCGGCGCTTTGCTTGTCGTCCTCGTGCTGTTTTTGATGCTGAACAATTTCCGGGCCGCGCTGATCACCGCGGTGGTCATTCCGATCACGATGCTGATCACGTCAATGGGCATGCTCGAGGGCAAGATCAGCGCGAACCTCATGAGCCTCGGTGCGCTCGATTTCGGACTGATCGTCGATGGAGCCATCATCATTGCGGAGAACAGCCTGCGGCATTTGGCGGAGCGCCGACGGATGCTCGGCCGCGCGCTCTCAGCCGACGAACGCCTGCAGACCGTGGCGGCCGCCTCACGGGAAGTAATCCAGCCGACGGTTTACGGACAAGCTGTCATCGTGCTGGTCTACGTTCCGCTTCTCGGATTCAGCGGGGTTGAGGGCAAGACGTTTCTGCCGATGGCATTGACGGTCATCATCGCCCTCGTCACCGCCTTTGTCCTGTCGCTGACCTTCGTGCCGGCGATGCTTGCGATCGCAATCGGCGGCAACGTCCATGAACGCGAGAATCGCTTCGTACGAAGCCTCAAGTCGTTCTATGAGCCTTTGCTGGCAAGAACCATTCGAAATCCGATGCCGATCATTGGCGGCGCGGTCGTGCTGATCGCCGTGGCGGCATTCCTGTTCACGCGGCTGGGCCAAGAATTTGTACCCATCCTGGACGAGAAGAACATCGTCATGGAGGTGAAGCGAATTCCAAGCGCCTCGTTATCGCAGTCGCAAGCGATGCAGTTCGCCAATGAAAATCTGATCAGCAAGTTCCCGCAGGTCGCATTCGTATTCTCGCGCAGCGGCACGCCCGACTTGGCCGCCGATCCGATGCCACCGAGCGCTACCGACACTTACATCATCTTGAAGCCGCGTGAGGAGTGGCCGGATCCGAATATGGCCAAGGACGATCTGATCCGGGAAATATCGGAAAAGGCGTCCCGATTGCCGGGAAACAAATTCGATTTCTCGCAGCCGATCCAGATGCGCTTCAACGAGCTCATTGCCGGGGTGAAGGAGGATTTGGCGATCAAGGTGTTCGGGGATGAGTTTGAGCCGATGCGCCGCGCCGCGAACCAGATTGCCGCCATTCTTGGCGGCATTCGTGGTGCCGCGGAGGTCAAGGTGGAAGACGTGACCGGCATGCCGGTTCTGGAAATTGCGATCGACAAGGTGGAGATCGCGCGCCGCGGGCTCAATCTCTCGACCGTCCAGGACGTGATCGGTATCGCCATTGGGGGGCGGCCGGCGGGCCTCGTCTTCGAGGGCGACCGTCGCTTTCAGATCGTGGTCCGCCTGTCGGACGCCGAACGCAACGATATCGAGAAGCTCAAGAACCTGCCGGTTGCATTACCCGAAACGACAGCCGGCGCCAACGCGGCATCGATCCCCTTGCGCCAACTCGCAACCTTCAACGTTTCCGAGGGTCCCAACCAGGTGAGCCGCGACAATGGCAAGAGACGTGTCGTGGTGACCGCGAACGTGCGCGGACGCGACATGGGTTCCCTCGTTGGCGAAGCGCAGGCCAGGATCGCGGAGCGGGTCAAGCTGCCGCCGGGCTATTGGCTTGTCTGGGGCGGGCAATTCGAGAATTTCGTCGCGGCGCGGCAGAGGCTTTTCGTCGTGGTGCCGATCTGTTTCGCGTTGATCTTTCTGCTCCTGCTGAGTTCCTTGGGATCGCCGCGAGACGCGCTTCTGGTTTTTAGCGCCGTCCCGTTGGCGCTGACGGGTGGCGTCGTCGCACTATGGATGCGCGATATGACGTTCTCGATTTCATCGGCGGTCGGGTTCATCGCGTTGTCGGGCGTCGCCGTCCTCAACGGCCTGGTGATGCTGACCTTCATCCGGCAACTCATCGACGAGGGCATGCCGCGCGACGAGGCGATCTTCCGCGGCGCGCTCACCCGCCTGCGACCGGTACTGATGACCGCGCTGGTGGCATCGCTCGGGTTCGTGCCAATGGCGATTGCGACCGGTACCGGTGCCGAAGTCCAGAAGCCGCTGGCGACCGTGGTGATTGGTGGCCTGCTCAGCTCGACCTTGCTGACGCTGTTCGTGCTGCCGGCGCTTTATGCGCGCTTTTCGGGGCGGGCCATGGCGAGCCAGGATGGCCCGGTGCGGATCGTCGGCACGACCCGGGAAGCCGCGGAGTAGGGGCTGCGCGGCCTACGGGGCCGGCGGCGCTTGCAGACACGTGCGTTACACAACAGCATAACCTGTAGCCCGCATGAGCGGAGCGACATGCGGGAATCACCGCGCCCGCGGCGAGGCCCGCTCCGGATTGCTCGTGTTTTCATAGAGGACGGCGCCCTGACATGGCCAAACGGATACGACTGGGATCCGATTGCGCTCCACGACGAGATGAAGTCAGCGGGATTGCTGCACCAAACCCACGCGGCGAAATAAGGCCTTACGTATCCACCTTCAGGGCCGCGATGAACGCCTCCTGGGGGATGTCGACCTTGCCGAACTGGCGCATGCGCTTCTTGCCTTCCTTCTGCTTGTCCAGAAGCTTGCGCTTGCGGGTAATGTCGCCGCCGTAGCATTTGGCGGTGACGTCCTTGCGGAAGGCGCGTACGGTTTCGCGAGCGATGATCTTGCCGCCGATCGCCGCCTGGATCGGAATCTGGAACATGTGCGGCGGTATCAATTCCTTCAGCTTTTCCACCATGGCGCGGCCGCGGTGCTCGGCGCGGGCGCGGTGGACCAGCATGGCAAGCGCGTCGACCGGCTCGGCGTTGACCAGGATCTGCATCTTCACCAGATCGGCGACCTTGTAGTCGGTGAGTTGGTAGTCGAACGACGCGTATCCCTTCGACACCGATTTGAGCCGATCGTAGAAGTCGAACACCACCTCGTTGAGCGGCAGGTCGTATTTCACCATGGCGCGATTGCCCACATAGGTGAGTTCCACCTGAACGCCGCGGCGGTCCTGGCACAGCTTGAGCACGCTGCCGAGATATTCGTCCGGCGTCAGGATGGTGGCGCGGATCCAGGGCTCGTGGATTTCCCGGATCTTCATCACATCCGGCATGTCGACCGGGTTGTGGATTTCGATTTCCTTCCCGTCGGTCAGGATCATCTTGTAGATGACCGACGGCGCGGTCGCGATGAGGTCGAGATTGAACTCGCGCTCCAGCCGCTCCTGGATGATCTCCAGGTGCAACAGCCCCAGAAAGCCGCAGCGGAATCCGAAGCCCAGCGCCGCGCTGGTCTCCATCTCGAACGAGAAGCTCGCATCGTTGAGGCGCAGCTTGCCCATGGCGGCGCGCAGATCCTCGAACTGCGCGGCGTCGACCGGGAACAGCCCGCAGAACACCACCGGGATGGCCGGGCGGAAGCCCGGCAGCGCCGCCGCGGCCGGCTTGCGGTCGTCCGTGATGGTGTCGCCCACGCGGGTGTCCGCCACCTCTTTGATGTTGGCGGTGAGAAAGCCGATCTCGCCGGGGCCGAGTTCCTCGGCCTCCAGCAATTTCGGCGTGAATACGCCGACGCGGTCGACCTCGTAGTTCACATGGGTGCGCATCATGCGGATGCGCTGGCCCTTTTTGAGAGTGCCGTCGACGATGCGCACCAGCACCACAACGCCGAGATAAAGGTCGTACCAGCTGTCGACCAGCAGCGCCTTCAGGGTAGCGTCGCGGTCACCCTTGGGCGGCGGCAGCCGGGTGACGATCGCCTCCAGCACGGCCTCGATGTTGAGGCCGGTCTTGGCCGAAATCAGGATCGCGTCGGAAGCGTCGAGCCCGATCACGTCCTCGATCTGCTGTTTCACCTTGTCGGGCTCGGCGGCCGGCAGGTCGACCTTGTTGAGGACCGGCACCACCTCGTGATTGTTGTCGAGCGCCTGATAGACGTTCGCCAGGGTCTGCGCCTCGACGCCCTGACTTCGCGTCCACCACCAGCAACGAGCCCTCGCAGGCCGCCAAGCTGCGGTTGACCTCGTAGGCGAAGTCCACATGGCCGGGCGTGTCGATGAGGTTGAGAATGTAGTCCTTGCCGTCATGAGCGCGGTAGTTGAGCCGCACCGTCTGGGCCTTGATGGTGATGCCGCGCTCGCGCTCGATGTCCATGGAATCGAGCACCTGCTCCCGGCCGACCATTTCGCGCTCGGAAAGGCCGCCGGTGATCTGAATCAGCCGGTCCGCAAGCGTCGACTTGCCATGGTCGATATGGGCGACGATGGAGAAATTGCGAATGTTTTCGATCGGGACGGTGGTCATGGCCCGCATGTAGCAATGCCGGGGCCAAGAGGGAAGCGGCTTGGGAAGCGGCTTGGGAAGCGGCTTGGAAAGCGGGACGGAAGCGGGACGGAAGCGGCTTGGAAGCGGCTTGGAAGCGGCCCCGCTATGAACGGCGCCGCATGACCATCCAGCAACAAAGCCGCGGGCCAAAGTCCGAGCGGACGAGGCCCGCAGCTTGTTCAGTTTGCTGCCTTATTGCGGCAACACCTCCACAAAGCCCATGCGGCCCGGAATATTGCCGGCAAAGTAGATGCGATTCGGGTTGGTGGGGTCGATATCGATGCGACGTGCATCGGTCTCCGCCTCCGGGAGCGGGAATTCAACCCACTCTTCGGTCTTGGGATCGAACCGCAGGATCATGTCGGCCTGTTGGCCGCTCATCCACACGTAGTTGTTCTTCTTGTCCACGACCACCGAATAAGAGCCGTTTACGCTGGTGGGCGGCGAGTAGATGGTCATCTTTCGGGTCTTGTGATCGATCTTCATGAGCTTGCCGGCCTTCCACAGGCCGACCCACAGGTCGCCGTTCGCGTCGGCACCCATGCGGCGCGGATAGGCGTGGCCTTCGTACGGGATCTTGTACTCCTCGACCGTGCCGGTTGCGGGATCGACCCGCGCCATCATGTCGGTCTCGTCCTCGGCCCACCACACCGATCCGTCGCCCGCAACGGTCAGGCCGTAGGCGCCGGGTACTTTGGTCTTCGCCGACGGCGCCGGATAATACTTGAACTCCCCGGTCTCGGGATTGAGCCGGCGCACTTCCTTGTTGCCGCCGGTCGCCCAGATGGTGCCGTCGGGATGAACCGCCATGCTGTTGCCGCCGGCATTGCCATGCCCCTTCGGGAACGCATACGAGACGAACTTGGCGGCGTTGGTGTCGTAGCTCAGCCAGCGGGCGTTGGGACCATCCGGCACCCACAACACACCCTGGGAATTGATTTGCGGATTGCCAAGGCTTTGGCGGTCGGGGGCGGCCGGACCGGGCGGCGTGTCGATCTCGACAAACTCAAGGGTCTTGGCGTCGAGGCGACCCAGTTTGCCGGCGCGCTCTGCGACCCATGGATTGCCCTTGGGATCCACCGCGACGTCGTGCGGCTCCGCATGGTTGTTAACGAGCTCATACTGCACCGCGCGATAGTTCACGGCTTTGCCGGACAACACGGCTCTCGGCAGGCGGCTGTTGGCGTCATAGGGCTGCACCAGCGGGAATTTCTCCGACAGATAATTCACCACCGACGTGGTTTCCGCCGGCGTCAGATCGGGAATCTGCGCTACCGTCATGCGGGTGCGCATGCGGGCGACGGTGTGATCCCAGTCGTCCTGGTCGGAGCGCTTGACGACGACCCGCTGCAGGTCGTGGCACGAGATGCAGCGCTCGGCGACAAGCTGGCGTCCGGCGCCTTCCGGCAGGCCGGTCTCGTCCAATGGGGCCTTGTCGACTTCGGCTTCCGGGAGGCGTTGCGGCCACGACGGCGCGAGCGACGGGCCGCGCTTGCCGGTGAGCAACAGGCCGACCTTGGCGTCCTCGCCGCCGGCCGCGACGGTCACGTTGGAAAACCACTCGCTCTGATTGTCGCCGGCGACGCCCTGGACCCGGTACTTGCCCGGCGGCAAGTCTTTCGCCTCGAAGCGGCCCTGCTCCTTGCTAATGACCATGAAGGTCAATCGCTTCTGGTCGTTTTTCAGTTTCACGAAGGCACCGGCGACCGGCTTCCCGGATGCGTCGCTCACGACGCCTTGCACGGAACCGGTGTCGGCGGCCCAAACGGACTGAGCCGCAATCAGCAGGACGCCGGTTGCGATTCCCGCGGTCAGATTTCGATTGATGGTCCTCAACGACATTGGTTCCCTCCGGTTTGTGCACTTGAACGGCAATTGGACGGGCGATTGTTGCATAAATTCGCCCGCGGCGCATCCGTCGAGGCCGGCAAGCAGGCACGAAGTTCAACTAGTGTTGTGACTTCTGACGGTTCGTGCCTCATCGGGGTCATGCCCCGCAACAAGCGCAGGCATGACAACGGAGAGAGGCGATTCGATCGCACCGGAACGTGCTCTA
Organism: uncultured Alphaproteobacteria bacterium; assembly: GCA_963747835.1. Classification (GTDB taxonomy): domain Bacteria; phylum Pseudomonadota; class Alphaproteobacteria; order Rhizobiales; family Xanthobacteraceae; genus JAJPKK01. The sequence continues at coordinate 1,522,329 of CAVVGO010000006.1, read as the reverse complement.
AGCGCCACGCTTGGCGGCTTTCCCCCGTCGGCCGTGGTGCGCGCGCAAGCGCTTGAACACGTCGCTGGCCGGCCCGCTGGGCCGGCGATCGGCCATCGAGGCCTTGACCTTTTCCCGCAGCGCTTCATCGAGCACGGCATCCTGGTGATCGAGCGCCCGCAGCGCATCACGCAAGACTTCGCTCGCGCTACCGTATTGGCCGGATTGCAATCTCCGATCCACGTTGGCCTGCTGCGGCCCGAGGGTGATGCTGATTGGCTTACCGGTGCGCATCGATTTTCTCCTTCCTTCACATCGCCTCGATCAATTATATAGGACTATTCCTATACTGTAAATGGAATGATCGGCGCGGGCGGCTTCCTCGCCGTTATGTGAAGGGGTAGCCGACATCTCGGACACGGCCGGGCGGAGCCGCGGCCGTAGAGCCCGCCATCCGGGTCATTTCGATACAGCTTATCAAGTGTTTACGATTGGCGCGCATAATGGTTATTCGCAAGGCATCAATCGGCGTGATTGAGGGCCGTGCTCCTGAAGGTTGTCGACAGCGTCAATTCGACACCCAAGTGCACGTCACAGCGTAAAAGGGTAGCGCCATGGATCCAGCATCGATCGCCTCGGCCTTCGTCGGCATGCAGAGCGGGCAATTACAGCTGGATATTGGGATGCAACTCCTGAAGGACACCGCCAACCAACAAAAAGAAGTCGCCCAGTTGGTCGCAGGCTCGGTGCAAAGTGCGAGCCTCCCGGCGGGCGTCGGCCAGAACCTCGATATCGCGGCCTGATTCGACGAACGTTGAGGTCACCAGTAGATCGATTCCGTGAAGCCTATCAGTCGTCGTAGGGCGGATTTGCTTTAATCCGCCGTTCCAGCCAACGGTGAAGAAGCCGGTGGGTTAAAGCGAACCCGCCCTACGACGCGGCGGAAGAACGCCGCGGCGCCGTCACGACCGGCGCTTGCCCGAGCCAGCATGCTTGGCGGCGCCGTTGTGGTTCGCCGCCTCCGCGAGTTGCCGCGCCTGCTTGCCGTTCCAGTAGAACCGCCCGAACGCATCGCGGGCGATGGCGGCGGCAAACTTCGCCGCCTGATGGCGCTCCGGCTTCTGGCGTTCCGGCTTCTGGCGTTCCGACTTCGCCGCCGGTGGCGCGTTGGCCCGCTTGGGGCTTTCGTCCTGCACCAGCCGGGATGTCCGGCCGCCGTCCGTCTCGCCTTGGCGAGCCGCCATCTCGGCCCGCCAAGCGTCGCGCCATTTGCGCACCAGCCTGCGATACGCCTCCGACTGCGCAGGCGTCATCTTGGCCGGCGCAAACCGGCGATGTTCATGGGATGTCACGTCCGTCTCCCTCTTCGGCGATGCGCGGCCGCGCGGTGCGGTCGCTTCGATCCGGCGCGCGCATAGGTTCGCGCGCGTCGCCGGTCGCCGAGGAAGAAGAGGAGCTAGCTGGGCGGTATGCCGTGATGGAGTGACATGGCGGTCGTATCGCGGATCAGCGCGGCGAAATAATGGCCGCGGTGGCGAGATGGATCGCGGGGCGAGGATGGGCGGTTCGCAATGCCCACGCTTGTCGTGCGAGTGTTAGCCGCGCTCTGGTCGGCTGCGCCGATGTGGCTTTATACTGGATTTTACTGTGGGGGCGGCGACATCGGGCGAGGGATCAATGCCATGCTCAGACGACCAATGAGACGCTGACGCTCTCCAGTGGCGGCCCTTTGGGCATGCGAGTGAGCCTAACGATGCCCTTAGTGGACGTCTGCAGATGTCACTTTTTGAGGAGGTTGGTACGCTTTGGAAACCTGAACTCCGGCAGGAGTGAAAATTTCGCCAGAAGCACGATCTACAGCCTGTATATGAAGTTCTACGTTGAGCGCATTGGCGATATTCGCGATCGTCCCAACTGTCCAATTCGGTTCGCCCCTAAACCAGCGCGAGACTTCCGCTTTATTGGTACCAAGCTGCTTTGCTAGCTGAACAAGCGTGTACGTCCCTTTCTTGCGCCGTTCTGTAATGATCGCCCAAAATAAACTCACGAAGGCAGATCGCAGCATCGCACGATCATATGCTCGGATGAATTTGGGATTTGATTTACGGGTCTTGATCGACATCACGAAACACTCCACCCAAATAATCGCCAACAACCTGTCCTCTATGTACCGGTTCTGCGCCCAGAAGCTGCTGCCAATCGGCGATCACCTCGTTGGTTGCTTTTGGATAGTTTGCAAAAAGCTTCGTCTTGGACCACGAGCGTAGCGCAATAAATACATTCTGTTTATGCCAGCGTCCAAGAATGCGCCAACCTGGGGGCGGATTTCTTGCACATAGCGCCCATACTTCATCGGCTCCTACAATTTGCTCAACGTCCGGATTCTTTTTTGTGATCTGTCTGCTTACCGTGACAAGATATCCAGCAACAAATTTGCCAATCAGAGCCTCGGCGGACACGTCAGGAAACAAACCCCTGGCCAAGTTGCCATCCAAAAGAGCACTTATCTCCGGGGTAACCAGAAGATGTCTCTTTTCATCACCTAAGGGGCGCATGGGCGACCGCACTAGCAGTCGCCCATCCCGCAACGCTCGTTGTAAAGATAACGAGGTTGTGTTAAAAGTCAACCAGTTCTCCAGCCCAAGATCGAGCTTCCGTCGTCGCCATTACATACCCCCTCACAAAAAGCTCATCGGATCGACATCGACATCGAGCTTCACCCCGGTAGCAGCCTTCGGGGCGTGGCGGAGCCACCCGCGCAAATAGGCCGGGAGATCGAATGCCCGCGCCGCTTTCACCAGCAGGCGGAAGCGGTGGCGGCCGCGCACCACGGCGATCGGGGCTTCGGCGGGGCCCAGTACTCGCACCGCCTCTTGGGCCGGCGCGGCGCCGGCGAGGCGGCGCGCGAAGCCCTCGGTTGAGGGGCGGTCCGGGCCCGAGATCACGAGGCTCGCGAGCCGGCCGAACGGGGGATAAAGCGCGCGCTCACGCGCCTCGATTTCGGTTGCATAGAAGGCCTCGCGATCGCCGGCGATCAGCGCCCGCATGACCGGATGGTTCGGCTGATGGGTCTGCAGGAAACCGTAGCCGCGGCCGGTTTCGCGGCCGGCGCGGCCGGACACCTGATGCAGGAGTTGGAATGTGCGTTCGGCGGCACGCGGGTCGCCGTTGGCGAGGCCGAGATCGGCATCGACGATGCCGACCAGGTTGAGCTTGGGAAAATGGTGGCCCTTGGCGACGAGCTGGGTGCCGATCACCACGTCCACATGGCCTTCCGCGACCTCCTTGAGCTCTTCGCGCATGCGCTCCGCGGTGGCGACGAGGTCGCTTGAGAGCACCAGCATGCGGGCGCCCGGAAACAGCGCGGCCGCTTCCTCGGCAAGGCGTTCGACGCCGGGACCGCAGGCGACGAAGCTGTCGGCGGCCTGGCATTTCGGGCACACCGGCGGGCGCGGCTGCGCGAAGCCGCAATGATGGCAGACAAGCTGGCGGCGGAAGCGGTGATCGACGAGCCACGCATCGCAGCTCGGACACGAGAACCGGAAGCCGCAGGCGCGGCACAAGGTGAGCGGGGCGTAGCCGCGGCGATTGAGGAACAGCAGCGCCTGCTCCTTGCGCTCCAGCGCGATCTTCACGGCTTCGGCGAGGCGCGGCGCCACAAAGCGGCCGCGCGGCGGGCCTTCGCGGGTGAGGTCGATCGCCTCGATGGCGGGCAGATGGGCGCCGCCGAATCGCTCCGGCAGCGGCAGCCGGCGATACCGCCCGCGCCGCGCATTGACCTCGGTCTCGACCGACGGCGTCGCCGACGCCAGCACGATCGGGAAGCCGGCGAGGTGGGCCCGCACCACCGCCATGTCGCGGGCGTGGTAATGCACGCCATCCTCCTGCTTGTAGGCGGCGTCGTGCTCCTCATCGACGATGATGAGGCCGAGGCTCGCGTAAGGCAGGAACAGCGCCGAGCGCGCCCCGACCACGACCGGGACATCGCCTGCCGCCACCGCGTGCCAGGTGCGGGCGCGCCGTCGCGGACTCAGCTCCGAATGCCACTCGGCCGGCCGTACCCCGAACCGCGCCGCGAAGCGGTCGAGAAACTGGCCGGTCAGCGCGATTTCCGGCATCAGGATCAGGCTCTGGCGGCCGCGCCCCAGCGCCTCGGCGATCGCCTCGAAATAAACCTCGGTCTTGCCCGAGCCGGTGACGCCGTCGAGCAGCGTCACGGAAAACGCGCCATCGGCCACTGCGGCGCGCAACGCCGCGCCGGCGTCCGCCTGCGGGGCGGTGAAATCCGGCGGGCCATAGGTTGGATCGGGGCGGCCGACCAGCGGCGCCACCGGCAGCTCCAGCACCTCCAGGGTGCCCTCGTCGATCAGGCCGTCGATTACGCCGACCGACACCCCGGCTTCCTGGGCGGTCTCGCTTTTGCCACGGGCGAGGCCGTCGGCGATGAGGCGTAGCACCCGGGCGCGCGTCGCAGTCATGCGCTGCGGCGGCGGGCCGACGAGACGCACGCCGGTCCGCAGCCGTTCGGGGCCGAGATGTTCGCCCATCCGCAGCGCCATGCGCAGCACCATGCCGCGCGGGCTTAGGGTGTATCCCGATACCCAGTCGACGAACTTGCGCAACTCCGGCCGCAGCGGCTTGATGTCGAGCCTCGCGGCCACATCCTTGAGCCGGTTGTCGAGGCGGGGATTGGGGGTTTCATTGTCGGCCCACACCACCCCGGTGCACTCGCGGGTGCCGAGCGCCACCCGGACGAGATCGCCGGGCGCCAGCGCAAGCTCCGCCGGCACCCGATACGAATACGCATGATCGAGCGCGACCGGAATCAGCACGTCGACGATGCGCTTTGCCATGAGTGGGCCGAGACCGGGGCCGGTGTGATTTGGGAAGCCGACAGGGCAGCGATAATGCGCAAGGTGTCAAGACACAGGGCCGGCCGTTATTGCCGGGCGAACTTGGTTTGCCGCGATCGGGGCTCGGAGATGCGCGGTGATGTTGAGGGCGCCGTGAGGGGTTAAGGAAGATCACACGAACGGCGGCGATAATCCGGCGAGCGCCAGCCTGTAGGGTGGCAAAGGCGCATCTTCGCGCCGTGCCCACGCGGCACGGCCGAGCCACGTGGGCACGCTTCGCTTTGCCCACCCTACGGCTGATTGCACGCTGGCGCTTCAACACCGATAGGATTTCCGTGGCGATTGTGAGCAAACGAAAAGCCGAGGAATCGCCGTTTACGGCGCCGGAGGTGGCGAGCGAGATCGTCCAGTGGCTCTCGCATCTCGGCGCCGAACGGCGGATGTCGCCCAAGACGGTTGAGGCCTACGGTCGCGACGTCGAGCAGTTTCTCGGCTTCCTGGCGGAGCATTTCGGCCATCGCGTGACGCTCGCCAATCTGCGCGACCTCAAGCCCCAGGACGTGCGTGCCTTCATGGCGCACCGCCGCGCCCATGGCATCGGCGGGCGATCGCTGATGCGCGGGCTTGCCGGCGCGCGCTCGTTTGCACGCTTCCTCGAACGCCAGGGTCTCGGCAAGGTCGCGGCGCTTGCGGCGATCCACGCGCCCAAGATCGAGAAGACCCTGCCCAAGCCGATCGCGGTCGCGCCCGCCAAACGCCTCACCGATGCCGGCCTGCGCGCCGGAGAGGAACGCGAGCCCTGGGTGCTGGCGCGCGACGCCGCCGTGCTGGCGCTGCTCTATGGCTCGGGCCTGCGCATTTCCGAAGCGCTCGGGCTCAAGGTCAAGGATATCCCGGCGCCCGGAAGCGGCGACGTGATCATCGTCACCGGCAAGGGCAACAAGACCCGCATGGTGCCGGTGCTTGCCGCGGTGCTGCAACTGGTCGACGACTACATCGCGCTTTGCCCCTACGATCTCGACCCGGACGGGATCGCTTTCGTCGGCGCGAAGGGCGGCCCGTTGTCGCCGCGCATCATCCAGCTCACCATGGAGCGGCTGCGCGGCGCGCTCAATCTGCCGGAGACCGCGACGCCCCACGCACTGCGGCATTCCTTCGCGACGCACCTGCTGGCACGCGGCGGCGACCTGCGCGCCATCCAGGAGTTGCTCGGGCACGCCTCGCTGTCGACGACACAAATCTATACCGCGGTCGATACCGACCGGCTGATGGAAGTCTACCGCGCCACCCATCCGCGCGGGTCTGACGCCTGACGGCAACGGGCACAAGAGGCTGTCATTCCCGCGAAAAAAAGCGGGAATCCAGTAACCCGCAGCCGGGCAAATCATGCGTTAGCTAGGGGTTACTGGATCGCCCGGTCAAGCCGGGCGAAGACAGCGGATAAATCGTTGGTTAGAACCGTTGGCATAATACCAACAGCCACGACATGGCCCGTCATTCCCGCGAAAGCGGGAATCCAGTTACCCACAGCCTCACGAATTATGCACAAGCCGGGGTTACTGGATCGCCCGGTCAAGCCGGGCGAAGACAGCGGATAGAAGTCGTTGGTCGGAACCGTTGTTATAATACCTACGGCGACAACAATGGCCTGTCATTCCCGCGAAAGCGGGAATCCAGTAACCCGCAGCCTCGCAAATCACGCGAAAACCGGGGGTTACTGGATCGCCCGGTCAAGCCGGGCGAAGACGGCGGATAGAAGTCGTTGGTCGGAACCGTTGTTATAATGCCAACGGCCACAACATGGCCTGTCATTCCAGCGGGAATCCAGTAACCCGCAGCCTCACGAATTATGCATGAGCCAGGGGTTACTGGATCGCGCGGCCAAGCCCGGCGAAGACAGCGGATAGATCGTTGGTCGGAACCGTTGAGATGAGTCGCTGCGCGCCGCCGCCCTCTTGCGCCTCGCTTGGCCTTTGCCCATGGTCGTCGACACGCACCAACGACCGGGGGAATCATGTCCGAATCGCATGAAATGATGGAACACACCGAACACATGGAGCATGCCGGGGGATCGAATAAAAAGATCGCGCTCGTCATCGCGATCCTGGCGCTGCTGCTCGCGCTGTCCGAAACGCTGGGCAAGAGCGCCCAGACCGAGGCGATCAGCCTCAACATCAAGGCATCCGATACCTGGAACTTCTTCCAGGCGAAGACCATTCGGCAAACCGCCATCCGCACCGCGTCCGAGAACGCCGTCGTGCAACTGCCGCTGGCAAGCATCCCCGAAGTCAAGGACGCGATGTCGAAGCAGATCGGCAGGTGGAATGACACGGTGGCGCGCTACGAGTCCGATCCCAAGGAAAAGGATGGCCGCAAGGAGTTGCGCGAGATCGCCGAGGGGTATGAGCACCAACACGAGACGACGCTCGCCCGCTATCACAATTACGAGCTCGCGTCGGCGGGCTTCCAGATCGGCATCGTGCTGTGCTCGGCGGCCGTGATCACCGGGATGGTGATCCTGGCCTGGCTCGCCGGCGGCGTCGCGTTGCTGGGCATCGCCTTCATGGGGCTCGGGCTGTTCGCCCCGCACCTGGTGCACCTCGGCTGAGGCGCTACATGCTGAGTGCGCGCTTGTCGACCGCGAGCGCGGCCTCCTTGACGGCTTCCGGCAAGGTCGGATGGGCGTGGCAGGTGCGGGCGATGTCCTCCGCGGCCGCGCCGAACTCCATCGCGATGGCGGCCTCGGCGATCATGTTGCCGGCATCGGTGCAGATCATGTGGACGCCGAGCACGCGGTCGGTCTTGGCGTCCGCCAAAATCTTGACGAAGCCGTCGGTCTGCTGATTGGCCTTGGCACGGCCGTTGGCGGTGAACGGAAACTTGCCGACATTGTACGCGACGCCGGCCGCCGTGAGTTCCTCCTCGGTCTTGCCGACCGACGCCACTTCCGGGAACGTGTAGATGACGTTGGGGATGACGTCGTAATTCACGTGCCCGGCCTTGCCGGCGATGATCTCGGCGACCGCGACGCCTTCATCCTCCGCCTTGTGGGCGAGCATCGGCCCGGCGATCACGTCGCCGATGGCGTAGATGCCCGGAACCGACGTGGCGTAATGCGCATCGGTTGGGATGCGGCCGCGATTGTCGAGCTTGACCCCGATGACGTCGAGCCCGAGGCCCTCGGTGTACGGGACCCGGCCGATCGCAATCAGCACCGCGTCGGCCTCGATCTGCTGCGCGGCGCCGCCGGCGGCCGGCTCGACGCTCGCGCGCAGCACCGGACCGCTCTGGTCGATCGCCGTCACCTTCGAGGCGAGCTTGAAAACGATGCCCTGCTTTTCCAGGATGCGCTGGAAACTCCGGGCAATCTCGTTGTCGATGCCCGGCACGATGCGGTCGAGGAACTCGACCACGGTGACCTGAGAGCCGAGCCGCCGCCACACCGAACCGAGCTCGAGCCCGATCACGCCGGCGCCGACCACGAGAAGCCGCGGCGGCACCTTGTTAAGCACCAGCGCGCCGGTCGAGGACACGATCCGCTTCTCGTCGATCGTGATCCCCTTGAGCCGGGCGACATCGGAGCCGGTCGCGATCACGATCGCCTTGGTGTCGATGACACTGGTCTTGCCGTCGGCCGCCTTCACCTCGACCTTGCCGGGCGCCACGATGCGGCCGACGCCGAAATGCGGTTCGATCTTGTTCTTCTTGAACAGGAACGCCACGCCCTTGACGTTGCCGTCGACGCCCTCGTCCTTGAACTTGAGCATGGCGGCAAGATCGAGCGCCGGCGTGCCGACCTTGATGCCCATCTTGGCGAAAGCATGCCCGGCCTCGTCGAACAGCTCGGACGCATGCAGCATCGCCTTCGACGGAATGCATCCGATATTGAGGCAGGTGCCGCCGAAGGTCTTTTCCTTCTCGACCACCGCGACCTTCATGCCGAGCTGTGCCGCCCGGATGGCACAGATATAGCCGCCGGGGCCAGTGCCGATGACGACGAGATCGTAGGAGGGCATGAAGGCCTCGGAGGTTGGGTCCGTCTCAACTCGAAATCAAAGCGGCTCAGCCAGTTTCAGTATTGAAGTATTGATGCGACTTCATTCAGTCGAGCCTGATTTTCGGCTTTGGCCCGAAGCGTGTCGGCTCCGAAGTCGATTTCTTCGCCCCTCTCGTTTGTCCATTCGATCGCGTGGCCGTACTCACCCACGCGAACCTTTGCAAAATTCTTTGCATCTTGCAGGTACGTGAAGATTTTGCCACGCGCGATCGTGGGACGCAGATCCACCACGCCCTCGTACCCGTCGGTCCAGACGATTTTGAGAACACCGTGAATGATCGGCTGCGCCGTTATGATGCGCGGCGGTTTCTTCACACGATTTTGCCGGGGTGCAGATCGGACTGGCATTTGATCCACGCGTCGAGCAGTTGTCTTTTTCGTGAACTCGGCCCATGCGGCCACCCTCCGATACTGCGGAACGGGTATGTAACCATTCATGATCCTCAAGCTGTCGATCGCAACCGCGGCGCGATAGTCGCCGCACTCAACATGAAAATGCGCCGGCGGATGATCGAGAACTGTATCTTGATCCCGTTGATGACGGCGACCGTCGGCATCAACAGTGTCCATCACAAATCCAGCACCAGTCGCGACGGATCTTCGAGGCATTCCTTGACCCGCACCAGGAAGGTGACGGCTTCGCGGCCGTCGACGATGCGGTGATCGTAGGACAACGCGAGATACATCATCGGCCGCGCCTCGATCTTGCCGGCCACCACCATGGGCCGCTCCTGGATCTTGTGCATGCCGAGAATGCCGGACTGCGGCGCGTTGAGGATCGGGGTCGACATCAGCGAGCCGTAGATGCCGCCGTTTGTGATGGTGAAGGTGCCGCCCTGCATCTCCTCGATCTTGAGCTGGCCGTCGCGGGCGCGGCGGCCGTAGCCCGCGATCTCCTTCTCGATCTCGGCGAGCGATTTATGATCGCAGTCGCGCACCACCGGCACCACCAGGCCTTTCTCGGTGCCGACCGCGATGCCGACGTGGTAATAGTTCTTGTAAATGATGTCGCTGCCGTCGATCTCGGCGTTGACGGCGGGAACTTCCTTGAATGCCTGCACGCAGGCGCGCACGAAGAACCCCATGAAGCCGAGCTTCACGCCGTGCTTCTTCTCGAACAGTTCCCGGTATTGCGCACGCAACGCCATCACGGCCGTCATGTCGACCTCGTTGAAGGTCGTCAGCATGGCGGCGGTGTTCTGGGCGTCCTTGAGGCGCCGCGCGATGGTCTGGCGCAGCCGCGTCATGCGCACGCGCTCCTCGCGCGCCGCATCGTCGGCCGGCGATGGCGCGCGCACCTGCACGGCGGCGGCGGGCTGCGGCACCAGCGAATTGGCGACGCGGCCGCACGTTCGATCGCGGCCAGCATATCGCCCTTGGCGACGCGGCCATCCTTGCCGGTACCGACGACCGTTGAGGGCGAAATGCCGGATTCGGCGGCCAGCCGTCGCACTGACGGAGCGAGCGGAGCGTCGGCGGATGCAACCTTCGGCGGCAAAGCGGGCGGCGCGGCCGGTTTGGGCGGCGGGGCTGGGGGGGCCTTGGCGGGTTCGGCGGTCTTGGGTTCGGCGGTCTTGGCCGCGGCCCCGGCGCCCGGATTGATCTGGCCCAGCAGCGCGCCGACCGCGACGGTCTCGCCATCCTTTGCGGCGATCTCGGACAGCACGCCGGCAGCCGGCGCCGGCACCTCGATGGTCACCTTGTCGGTTTCAAGCTCGACCAGCGGTTCGTCGACCGCGACCGCATCCCCGGCCTTCTTGAACCACTTCCCGATCGTGGCTTCGGTTACCGATTCGCCAAGTGTCGGAACCCTAATTTCGGTCATGAGGCATAATCCTGATCAGAGCATCGGGGTCGGTGCAGAGGACGATTCGCACCACACAAAAATTCACGGGCCGAAAGTTTGGGGCGATTTATTTTTCAGCTCATGGCCGGCTGCTAAGTCAAACGTTCGGCGATGCCGCTCTCTGCTCCCCTCCCCACAAGGGGAGAGGGAGAAGATGCTTCTCGGAACAGCCTAACTTAGCGCCAATTGGGCTCGTGCCGGCCATGACGCCGGAAAAGTGATTCGATCGCATCGAGATCATACTTCAGTGGAGCGCCTCTTCGAGCAGCGCCTTGAGCTGGGACTGGTGCTTGGAGGCAAGCCCGCTCGCGGTCGCGGCGGAGGCCGGCCGGCCGGCGTAGCGCGGACGCAAACACTCGCCGCCCACCTGACCGAGCACCCATTCGATGTAGGGCTCGACGAAGTGCCAACCGCCCATGTTGCGCGGCTCCTCCTGACACCACACGATCTCGGCCTTTTTGAAGCGGCCGAGCTCCTGCATCAGCGCCTTCATGGGGAATGGATAGAGCTGTTCGATGCGCAGCAAGTAGATGTCGTCGGCGCCGCGCTTCTCCCGCTCCTCGTAGAGATCGAAATAGACCTTGCCGGAGCACAGCACGACCCGGCGGATCTCGTCGTCGGGCCGCAGCTTGATCTTCTCGTCCTTGCCGAGCTGCGCATCGTCCCACAGCAGGCGATGGAACGTGCTGCCATGGCCCATCTCGTCCAGCCGCGACACCGCCCGCTTATGGCGGAGCAGACTCTTCGGCGTCATCAGGATCAGCGGCTTGCGGATCTCGCGCTTGAGCTGGCGGCGCAGAATGTGGAAATAATTCGCCGGCGTGGTGCAGTTGGCCACCTGCATGTTGTCCTCGGCGCACATCTGCAGGAACCGCTCCAGACGCGCCGAGGAATGCTCCGGCCCCTGGCCCTCATATCCGTGCGGCAGCAGGCAGACGAGCCCGGACATGCGCAGCCACTTGCGCTCGCCCGAGGAAATGAACTGGTCGAAGATGACTTGGGCACCGTTGGCGAAGTCGCCGAACTGCGCCTCCCACAGCGTGAGCGCGGTCGGCTCGGCGAGCGAATAGCCGTATTCGAAGCCGAGCACCGCCTCCTCCGAGAGCATCGAATTGATGACCTCGTAGCGCCCCTGCTTGGCGGCGATGTGATTGAACGGCGTGTAGCGGTTCTCGTTTTCCTGGTCGACCAGCACCGAATGGCGCTGCGAGAAGGTGCCGCGCTCCGAATCTTGGCCGGATAGCCGGACCCGGTGGCCGTCGAGCAGCAGCGTGCAGAACGCGAGCGATTCGGCGGTCGCCCAGTCGATCCCGTGGCCGGACTCGATCGCTTTGCGGCGAGCGTCGAGAAACCGCACGATGGTGCGGTGGACATGGAAGTTCTGCGGCGCCACCGTGATCTTGGCACCGATGTCCTTGAGCACCGCGACGTCGACGCCGGTATTGCCGCGCCGCGGATCGTCGGACGTGTCCGCAACCTTGTAGCCGGCCCAGCGGCCGTCCAGCCAGTCGGCCTTGTTGGCGCGGTAGCTCTGGCTTGCCTCCAACTCGGCGTCGAGCCGCGCGCGCCAGTCGCTCTTCATCTTCTCCACTTCGCCGTCGGTGACGACGCCCTCGGCAACCAGTTTCTTGGCGTAGATCTCCAGCGTCGTCGGATGTGTCTGGATCGCCTTGTACATCAGCGGCTGGGTGAACATGGGCTCATCGCCCTCGTTGTGCCCGTGCCGCCGGTAGCAGAACATGTCGATGACCACCGGCTTCTGGAATTTTTGCCGGAATTCGGTGGCGATCTTGGCGGCGAACACCACCGCTTCGGGGTCATCGCCATTGGCGTGGAAGATCGGCGCCTCGATCATCTTGGCGACGTCCGAGGGATAGGGCGACGAGCGGCTGTAGCGCGGATAGGTCGTGAAGCCGATCTGGTTGTTGACGATGAAATGAACCGACCCGCCGGTGCGGTGGCCGCGAAGGCCCGACAGACCGAAGCATTCCGCGATGACGCCCTGGCCGGCAAAGGCCGCGTCGCCCGAGATCAGCAGCGGCATCGCGCAAGTGCGATCCTCCGGCGTCGCACCGAGCTGATCCTGCTTGGCGCGCGTCTTGCCGAGCACCACCGGATTGACGATTTCGAGATGCGACGGGTTCGCGGTCAGCGACAGATGCACCCGGTTGTTATCGAACTCGCGGTCCGAGGAAGCGCCGAGGTGATATTTGACGTCGCCGGAGCCGTCGGTGTCGTCGGGGGACGACGAGCCGCCCTTGAACTCATGGAAAATCGCGCGATGGGGCTTCGCCAGCACGTGGGCGAGCACGTTGAGGCGGCCGCGATGGGCCATACCCAATGCAATGTCCTTCACGCCGAGCGCGCCGCCGCGCTTGATGATCTGCTCCAGCGCCGGGATCATCGATTCGCCGCCGTCGAGCCCGAACCGCTTGGTGCCGGTGAACTTGACGTCGGAGAATTTCTCGAACCCCTCCGCCTCGATGAGCTTGTTGAGGATCGCGCGCTTGCCTTCGCGGGTGAACGTGATCTCCTTGTCGGGCCCCTCGATGCGCTCCTGGATCCAACTCTTTTGCTGCGGATCGGAGATGTGCATGAATTCGACGCCGAGCGTCTGGCAATAGGTGCGCTGGAGGATAGCGACGATCTGGCGCACGGTGCCGAATTCCAACCCAAGCACATGATCGAGGAAGACCGGCCGGTCGAGGTCCGCATCGCCGAATCCATAACTGCGCGGATCGAGCTCTTCCGGATCCCGGGCCGGTTCGAGACCGAGCGGATCGAGATTGGCGTGGAGGTGGCCCCGCATGCGGTAGGCGCGAATCAGCATCAGGGCGCGCACCGAGTCGCGGGTCGCCTGCTGAACATCGCCAGGGGAGACTTCGACGCCCTTCGCCTGCGCCTTGGCCCGTACCTTGTCGCCGAGACTTTTCTCGGCCTCGGCCCAATCCCCGTCGAGCGCGTTGACGAGGTCGCCGTGCGGCACCGGCGGCCAGTCGGAGCGCTGCCAGGAGGCGCCGCGGGCATTCTGGACGACGTCCCATTCGGTGTCCTTGAGGCTCGCAAAGAATGCCTGCCACTGGGCATCGACCGATTGGGGCTCGGCCTCGTAGCGCGCGTAGAGCTCGTCGATATAGTCGGCGTTGCCGCCGTAGAGAAATGAAGTAAGGGCGAAAGCCGCATTCGCGTCTTGACGTGACATGGATGGGTATCCTGAGCCGCAATTCCCGCCGCAACCGGGGCCGTAGGATCGGCCGCCGCCTGAGCCGCATTGGAGGGGACTTGGCCCCCGTGGAGACGGTCGGAGCGCACGAATCGTGCCATCTCCGCCCGGGTGACTCTTGCTTACACTATCTAAGCATCGGTTGCGGTCTCACAATTCGGCTATATCCGATAATATTTCCATTGAATGAATTCAATTTCATTACATCGAATCCCAATCCCGCTGGGATCGCGCCGCGGCCTTGCGATGTTCCGGTGACGATCGCGGGCTCAGCCCTTGAGAGCTTCGACCAGCGTCGTGCCGAGGCGCGCGGGTGACGGCGACACCTTGATGCCGGCCAATTCCATGGCCTCGACCTTTGATCCGGCGTCGCCCTTGCCGCCCGAGATGATGGCGCCGGCATGGCCCATGCGGCGGCCGGGCGGGGCGGTACGGCCGGCGATGAAACCCACCATGGGCTTCTTGCGGCCGCGTTTGGCCTCGTCCTTGAGGAATTGCGACGCGTCCTCCTCCGATGAGCCGCCGATCTCGCCGATCATCACGATCGATGTGGTGGCTTTGTCGGCGAGAAACATTTCCAGCACCGCGATGAAGTCGGTGCCCTTGACCGGATCGCCGCCGATGCCGACCGCGGTGGTCTGGCCGAGGCCTTCCCGGGTGGTCTGGAACACCGCCTCGTAGGTCAGCGTACCGGAGCGCGACACGATGCCGACCGACCCGGGCTTGAAGATGTTGCCCGGCATGATGCCGATTTTGCATTGGCCCGCCGTCATCACGCCCGGACAGTTCGGCCCGATCAGTATGGATTTCGAGCCCGAGAGCGCCCGTTTCACCTTCACCATGTCGAGCACCGGGATGCCTTCGGTGATGCAGACGATCAGCGGGATTTCGGCCTGGATCGATTCCGCGATGGCGTCGGCGGCGCCGGCCGGCGGCACGTAGATGACGCTTGCGTCGCAACCGGTCTGTTCGCGCGCTTCGGCGACGGTGTCGAACACCGGAAGGCCGAGATGGGTCGCGCCACCTTTGCCCGGCGAGGTGCCGCCGACCATCTGGGTGCCGTAGGCGATCGCAGCCTCGGAATGGAAAGTGCCGTTCTTGCCGGTGAAGCCCTGGCAGATGACCTTGGTCTTCTTGTCGATGAGCACAGCCATCACGCCGTTCCCTTCACTGCCTTGACGATCTTCTGGGCGGCGTCGTCGAGATCGTCGGCCGACGTCACGTTGAGGTTGGACGTCGCGATGATTTCCTTGCCGAGCTCCACATTGGTGCCTTCGAGCCGCACCACCAGCGGCACCCTAAGGCCCACTTCCTTGACGGCCGCCACCACGCCGTCGGCGATGACGTCGCACTTCATGATGCCGCCGAAGATGTTGACCAGGATGCCCTTCACGTGGTGGTCCGAGGTGATGATCTTGAACGCCGCCGCAACCCGATCCTTGGTGGCGCTGCCGCCGACATCGAGGAAATTGGCGGGCGATTCGCCGTACAGCTTGATGATGTCCATGGTCGCCATCGCAAGTCCGGCGCCGTTGACCATGCAGCCGATGGTGCCGTCGAGGGCCACGTAGTTGAGGTCGTATTTCGACGCCTCGATCTCCTTCTCGTCCTCTTCGGTGATGTCGCGCAGCGCCATGATGTCGGCGTGACGATAGAGCGCGTTGTCGTCGAAGCCGATCTTGGCGTCGAGGCAGACGAGCTGGCCCGCCCGGTCGACCACCAGCGGATTGATCTCAAGCAGGCTCATGTCCTTGGCCACGAACGCGGCGTAAAGCTTGGCAACGAGGCTTCCGGTCTGCTTGGCGAGATCTCCGGTGAGCTTGAGCGCTTGCGCCGCCTGGCGGCCGTGATGCGGCATGATCCCGGTCGCCGGATCAATCGAGAACGAGAGGATCTTTTCCGGCGTGCTGTGGGCGACCTGCTCGATGTCCATGCCGCCTTCGGTGGATACCACGAACGCGACCCGTGCGGTGGCGCGGTCAACCAGGGCGGACAGATAGAATTCCTTTTCGATCGCCGAGCCGTCCTCGATGTAGAGACGGTTGACGACCTTGCCCTTGGGACCGGTCTGGTGGGTGACGAGGGTGGAGCCGAGGATGCGGGCCGCCTCGCGGGCGACGTCCTCGATGGACTTGACCACCTTGACGCCGCCGGCCTTGCCGCGGCCGCCCGCGTGGATCTGGGCCTTGACCACCCATATGGGGCCGCCGAGCTGATGGGCGGCCTTCTCGGCCTCCTCGACCGAAAACGCCGGGATGCCGCGCGGCACCGGCACGCCGAATTCCTGCAAAACCGCTTTGGCCTGGTATTCGTGAATATTCATGGCACCCGCCCGGAGCTGTTGTTGCAGACCTTCACGTCGCCGGCGCGACGGCGCCGGTATCGTCAGCCCAGCGCAGGGACGATCTTGATGCAGGCATCCACCAGGCCCCGGACCGAATCGACCGACTTGTCGAACATCGTCCGCTCGGCACCGTTGAGCTCGATCTCGACGATGCGTTCAACCCCCTTGGCGCCGATCACCACCGGCACCCCCACGTACAGGTCTTTGACGCCATATTCGCCGTTGAGATAGGCGGCGCCGGGCACGACCCGCTTCTTGTCGCGCAGATAGCTTTCCGCCATGGCGATCGCCGAGGATGCCGGAGCGTAAAACGCCGAGCCGGTTTTGAGCAGGTTGACGATTTCGGCGCCACCGTTGCGGGTGCGGTCGACGATTTCGTCTATGCGCGCCTGGGTGGTCCAGCCCATGCGGACGAGATCGGGCAGCGGGATGCCGGCGACCGCGGAATAGCGCACCAACGGCACCATGGTGTCGCCATGACCGCCCAGCACAAAGGCCGTCACGTCTTCGACCGAGACGTTGAATTCCTCGGCGAGGAAATAGCGGAAACGCGACGAATCGAGCACGCCGGCCATGCCGACCACCATGTGCTTGGGCAGGCCGCAGGATTTCTGCAACGCCCACACCATGGCGTCGAGCGGATTGGTGATGCAGATGATGAAGGCATTCGAGGCATATTTCCGGATGCCGGCGCCGACCTGCTCCATGACCTTGAGGTTGATGCCGAGCAGGTCGTCGCGGCTCATGCCGGGTTTGCGCGGCACCCCGGCCGTGATGATGCAAACGTCGGCGCCATTCATGGCCTCGTAGGAATTTGCGCCCAGGAAGCGAGTATCGTTGCCTTCGACGGGAGTCGATTGCGCGATGTCGAGAGCCTTGCCCTGGGGGATGCCTTCCGCGATGTCGAACAGCACCACATCGCCAAGTTCTTTGAGCCCGATAAGGTGAGCAAGCGTGCCACCGATCTGGCCCGCGCCGACCAATGCAATCTTGTTGCGCGCCATGGGGAAATCCTCGAACTGCCGCCGGAAGGCCGGCCTTGGTCGGGTGTTAACCTGTTCGGACCTGCCGTTCAAGTCGACCAAAGACGATGCCCGAGAACGACATTCAGGTCTCCACGATGCCTTCGGCCGAGCCGGTGACGGAGCTGCGGCCGCGCGGCTTTGCGAGATACGCGGTCGAGCCCATCTCGATGAGGCGCGACGCGGTGCGCTTGAATTCGCTCGCCTCGAAACCGTCGGTTGCCTGATAGAGCGCGGCCGGCTCGGCCGCCGCCGAGGCAAGGAGCTTGACGCCGGCGTCGTAGAGCGTGTCGATCAAGGCGATGAACCGCTTGGCCTCGTTGCGGTTCGCATAAGTCATGACCGGGATGCGATCGACCACCAGCGTGTGAAACTCGTGGGCGATGCGCAGATAATCGATCGCACCGAGCGGCTGTTCGCACAGGTCATGAAAGCTGAAGCGCGCCGCCCCCATGGCAGCGTGCGGCACCCGCACCACGTGGCCCTTCACGGTCAACTCGACCGGGCGGCCTTCCTGGCCGCCGGTGAGACGCCGCCATGCGATATCGAGAGCCTTGGTGGCGGCGGCATCGGCCGGCACGTGCCACACATTCACGCCGATCAGTTTTTCGAGACGGAAATCGGCACGCGCCTCGAGCCGCACTACATCTATGCGGTGCTCGAGCAGATCGATGAACGGCAAGAACAGCGCCCGATTGAGGCCGTCCCGATAGAGATCGGAGGGCTCGACATTCGAGGTCGCCACCACCACCACGCCGCGCTCGAACAGGCTGGTGAACAGACGACCGAGAATCATGGCGTCGGCGATGTCGGTCACGTGAAATTCGTCGAAGCACAGAACCCAGGCTTCCTCGGCGAGATCGGCGGCGGCGAGGTGGATCGGATCGCCGGCAGGGATTTCGCCGTATTTGAGCTTGGCGCGGTAGTGGTTGAGGCGCTCATGGACGTCGAACATGAAGGCATGAAAATGCGCCCGCCGCTTGCGCTGCGCCGGGCAGGTGACGAAAAACAGGTCCATCAGCATGGTCTTGCCGCGCCCGACGTCGCCCCAGATGTAAAGCCCCTTGAGGCTGGGCTCGGCGGTCTCGCGCTTGCCGAACAACCAGCCGAGCGACGACGATTTGCGCGCCAGTCGGTGCATGACAAGCCGCTCGTTGAGGCGCGCCAGGCGCCTGACAACCGCCTCCTGGGCGGGATCGCGCTCGATCTCGCCGGCGGCGACGAGCGCCGCATATCGGGCGGAGGTGGAATCGGCCATGTTCACTGTGGCTAGGCGGGATCAGGGCTGGGCCCGAACCGCCGGTTATAAGGACGCGGGTAGCGCGGCAACAGGTTTTTGCCGCGCAGTTTGACGGCGGCGCGGCCGGAGCCGCACCTTCATGCCAAATCCATGCCGGTAGCCCAATGCTCCATCCATGCGCGGGACGCAGCCGGGTCCGCCGTTGCAATTCCGGGCGCTGCCCGAAAATTCTGTAAGACCTCGTGTAGTGTATTGTTTCATCTATATTTTTAAGTGGCCCCGGCGACTGCCCAATAGCTCACCCATATGCTTTGCTGCAATGCAACATTAACATACACGCTTCGGATTCTTGATTGGGCCATGTTTTGCTGCAATGCAATATATCCGATTCTGAACCGGCGTAGCGTTTGGAGCGGTGGAGGGACCGGCCGGGGAAATCCAGCGGCAACAACGTTCAGAGGTTCGACAAATGCACTATGTGACCATTGACGGCACCGTCCGCAAACTATGGGGCGCCGATGCCGGGGGCTATGCGGATCATCTGCTGCGGCTCGATCCCGCCAGCCGGCGTAACCGGTTCGGCGGCGCCGTCGCCGACGAGTTCCTCCGCACCCACGCGCAGGCCGCTTTCGAGCCGTTGAACGTCATCTACGGGTTCGTGGCTGACGGGTTCGTGCGGGGCGCCGCGGAGCTGCGGCCGTTCGACCATGGCGCCCGCCAGGCCGAAGCCGCTTTCAGCATCGAAAAACCCTGGCAAAGCCATGGCGTCGGCACTGAATTGCTCGAACGGGTGCTGCTGGCGGCGCGCAACCGAGGCGTCAAGCAACTCCACATCACCTGCCTCCTGGAAAACCAGCGCATGCAGCAACTGGCGCGCAAATTCGATGCCGAATTGCGCCAAGATTTCGAACTCGGTGATCGGCGAAGTCGAAGCCCCTTACCCCACGCCGTTATCCATCATGCGCGAAATGATCGCCGACAGTACCGGGCTTGCGACCGCGGTGCTCGACGCCCAATCGCGCCTGCTCAAGCGGGCTTGAGGCCGGCACCGCGTCCCGAATTCACTTGGCGCTAATGATCCGCTAGGATGCTATTGAGGTTCGGTTCGTCGCGCTAACATTCTACCTTGGAAAATCGGATTGTTTGGCCGGAGCGGCCGGGTCGCAGTGCGGCGCCCCGGGGCAATCGGATCGGGGAGGCTGGTGCATGCGAGGCGCTTTCGTCGTCATCGTCGCGGTCTGCGCCATGCTGGCGCCTGCGCGGGCCCAGCAAGGCGCACCGGCCGCAGTCCCGGTCGGCGTCGTCGCGGTCGAACGGAAGCCGATCACCAAGTCCTCGGAACTGGTCGGCCGCGTCGAAGCCATCAATAGCGTCCAGATCGTCGCCCGGGTAACCGGCTTTCTTGAGGCCGTGCTGTTCCGCGAGGGTGACGTTGTCAAAGAGGGCGCACCGCTCTATCGCATCGAGCACGGCCTGTTCCAGGCCGCGGTCGAGCAGGCCCAGGGCGCACTGGAACGCAGCAAGGCGGCAAAAGTGCTTTCCGCAATTCAGTTGCAGCGCGCCGAGCAGCTGGTCGCCAGTCAGTCGGGCACTGTCGTGGCGCGCGACCAGGCGCTGGCCGCGGATCAGCAAGCCCAGGGAGGCATACTCAGCGATCAAGCGGCTCTCGACACCGCCAATATAAATCTCGGCTACACCGACATCACCGCGCCGATCACGGGGCGCATCGGCCGCACCAACATTACGAGGGGCAACGTCGTCGGCCCCAACAGCGGGTCGCTCACCGTCCTGGTCAGCCAGGACCCGATGTACATCACCTTCCCGGTGAGCCAACGCGACATCCTGCAGGCCCAGAAGACCGGTATTCAGGCCGCCGACATCAAGAACATCAAGGTGCAGATTCGATTCTCCGACGGATCGCTCTACGACAAGACCGGCGAGATCAACTTTTTCGACGTGAAGGTGGATCGCGCGACCGACACCGTGCTGGGACGCGCCACCATCGCGAACCCCAACAGCATGTTGATCGATGGTCAGCTGGTGCGGGTTATTCTCGAAAGCGGCAAGCCCGAGGAAAAAATCGTTGTGCCGCAGGCGGCCCTGATCGCCGACCAGGCCGGGATCTACGTGTTCGTCGTCGAGGACGGCAAGGCCGCTGTCAGGCGCGTCAAAATTGGCGGCGAAAGCGGTCCGGATTCCATTATCGAACAAGGATTGAAGGAAGGCGAGCAAGTCATCGTTGAAGGACTGCAGGGCGTCCGGCCCGGCTTGCCGGTGCGGGCAAACCCGCTCCCGCCGCTCCTTCCGAAAGGCTAGGTCGATGCTCTCGGCAATTTTCGTCGACCGCCCGCGGCTCGCCATCGTCATATCGATCGTCACCACGATCGCGGGCCTGCTGTCGCTATTCGTCATTCCGATCGCGCAATATCCCGATATCGTTCCGCCCCAGGTCTCCGTCACCACCTCCTATCCGGGCGCAAGTGGCGCCGTGGTGGATGCCACCGTCGCCCAGCCGATCGAAGCGCAGGTCGTGGGGGTCGACAAGATGATCTACATGAAGAGCGTGAGCGGCGACGACGGCAGCTACACCCTCATGGTGACGTTCGAGCTCGGCACCAATCCGGATATCAATACCGTCAACGTCAATAACCGCGTGCAGATCGCGCTGTCCAAGCTGCCCCAGGACGTCACCCGGCAGGGCATCACGGTGAAGAAAAAGTCCGCCGCGATCCTCGGGCTGCTCGCGGTCTATTCGCCCAAGCAAACCCACGATCCGCTGTACTTGTCGAACTACGTCACCATCAACCTGCTCGATCCGATCAAAAGCACGCCTGGTGTCGGCGACGCCACCCTGTGGGGTCCGCAGGACTATTCGATGCGGGCCTGGATCCGGACCGACCGGCTGACCGGTCTCAATCTCACCACCGGCGACATCATCAACGCGATCCAGGGCCAGAACGTGCAGGCCGCCGTGGGGCGCATCGGCGCGCGGCCGATTTCCTCGGACCAGCAGTTGCAGCTCAACATCCAGACCAAGGGCCGCCTGGCGTCGACCGCGGAATTCGAGCAAATCATCATTCGCGCCAATCCGGATGGCTCGCTGCTGCGCCTCGGCGACGTGGCACGGCTCGAGCTCGGCGCAGCCAACCTCGACCGCGAAACCAATTTCAACGGCGGCCCCGCAACCGCGATCGCGATGTACCAATCGCCCGGGGCCAATGCGATCACCACGCTCGACGCGGTTCGCGCGCGGGTCGCGGAGCTTGAAAAGCGCTTTCCGGAGGACATGGCCTGGAAAGTCACCTACGACCCGACCGCGTTCGTCAAAGCCACCATTTCGGAAGTGCAGAAAACCCTGATCGAGGCGTTCGTCCTCGTGGTGCTGGTGGTATTTCTGTTCCTCGGCAGCATCCGGGCGACCCTGATTCCGACGGTCGCGGTGCCGGTTAGCCTGATCGGCACCTTCGTGGTGCTCAACGCGATCGGCTATTCGGCGAATTCGGTGTCGCTGCTCGCTATCGTGCTCGCCATCGGTATCGTGGTCGACGACGCCATCGTGGTGGTCGAGAACGTCGAACGCGTGATGGAAGAGCACCCGGAACTGTCCCCGGCCGACGCCACCAAGAGGGCGATGCAGGAAATCACCGCGCCGATCATCGCCATCACGCTGGTGCTGCTCTCGGTGTTCGTGCCGGTGGCATTCATTCCCGGCATTTCGGGCGAACTGTTCCGCCAGTTCGCCGTCACGGTCGCGGTGGCGATGTTCCTGTCGGCGATCAACGCCCTGACGCTGTCGCCGGCGCTGTGCGGCGTGTTCCTGCAGCCGCATCACGGGCCGCGACGCGGCGTGATCGGGGTCGTGATGCGGTCGATCGACCATGTCCGCGATGCCTACGGGTCTGCGGTGCTGCGTATCGTACGCATATCGATCATCGGCCTTGTCGCGGTCGTGGTGGCGGCGCTCGGCACCGCGGGGCTGTCGAGCATCACGCCGACCGGCTTTCTGCCTGAGGACGATCAGGGCGGGTTGTTCGTGATCGTCCAGTTGCCGGGCGGCGCGTCGGTCGCCCGAACCGCCGACGTCATCAAGCAGGCCGAGGCAATCCTGAAGCAGGAAGAAGCCGTCGAGGACGTCACCGCGGTCATCGGGTTGAACTTCATCGACAGCTACTCGCAGCCGAACGCCGGCTTCATGGTGGTCACGCTCAAACCGTTCGAGGAGCGCAAGGACCGCTCACAGAGTGTGGCCGCGCTCATCGCCCGCCTCGGCCCCAAGTTCCGCCAGATCCAGGGCGGCAGCGTGGTCCCCATTTCGCCGCCACCCATCATCGGTCTCGGAACCGGGGGCGGATTTACCTATGTGGTTCAGGATCCGACCGGCAGCCCACCGAGTGCGCTCGCCCAGGCGGTGCGCGGGCTCACGGTCGCGGCGAACCAGGATCCCCGATTGTCCCGCGTATACTCGACCTTCTCGGCTTCCAATCCATCGATCTATCTCGACATTGATCGCGACAAGGCCGAAGTGCTCGGCGTCGAGCTGAGCTCCATCTTCCAGGCGTTGCAGACCTCGCTCGGCGGCTTCTACGTCAACGACATCAACCTGTTTGGCCGCACTTGGCAGGTCCAGGTGCAGGCCGAGGCGGACGACCGGTCCGGTGTCGACGACATCTACCGGATCAATGTTCGCAGCAATACCGGCCAGATGATCCAGTTGCGCAGTCTTGTCGAAGTTCGTGTCGTGGTCGGGCCGCCAGCGCTGATCCGTTTCAATAATCTGCGCGCCGTGACGGTGCAGGGTGGGCCGGCGCCGGGCGTTTCTTCCGGGCAGGCCCTCAACGCCATGGAAACCGTGGCGGCGGCCACGCTACCGCAGGGCTACACCGGTGCCTGGACCGACACTGCGTTCCAGGAAAAGCGCGCCGAGGGAAAGACCGGGATCATCCTCGGCTTCGCGGTGCTGTTTGCGTACCTGTTCCTGGTCGCGCTCTACGAGAGCTGGACCATACCGGTGCCGGTGCTGCTGTCGGTATCGGTCGGCGTGCTCGGGTCGTTCATCGGCATCGTGATTGCGCGGTTGTCGCTCGATCTCTATGCCCAGATCGGCATGGTGGTGTTGATCGGGCTCGCCGCCAAGAACGGCATCCTGATCGTCGAGTTCGCCAAGGATCAGCGCGAGAAGGGGGTGCCCTTGCTTGACGCGGCCGCGGAAGGCGCGCGGCTGCGGTTCCGGCCCGTCATGATGACGTCGCTCGCCTTCATCCTCGGATTGCTTCCGCTGGTGCTCGCGACCGGCGCCTCGCAACTGGCACGTCGCGGTGTCGGCACGCCGGTGTTCGCCGGCATGATCTTCGCGTCGTTCCTGGGGATTTTCGTCATCCCGCCGCTTTACGTGCTGTTCCAGTCGCTCCGCGAACGGTTCCGGCCGTCGACACGGCCGCGCGAGAAACAGGCCTAAGCCACGCTTAAGCCCCATCACGCGGCGAGCGGATATTCTGCCTCCACGATATAAGGTCCGCCGCCGACCGAGGCGCGCGAGGAGTACAGCACGAACCGCGACACCGGAAACGGGGTCGAGCGGAACGGCTGGCGCGTCGACAAATAATCCGCCACCTGCCGGCTCGATGTGGCGCGCAGCCGGGCGAGCGTGACGTGAGGTTTGTACTTGCGCTCCGGATCGAGCCCGACCCGCTGCATCAGCCGCTCATGGTCGGCCTGGAGATCGAAAAGCTCAGGGACCGCCGGCACCGCCGCCACGACGGCGCGCGGCTTATTGCCGCCGAACGAATCGAGGCCGTTGATGCACAGGTCGAAGGGCGGACGTTTGACCTGGCCCAGCATGTAGGCGATCTCGCGGGCGAGCCCATCGTCGATGTCGCCGATGAAGCGCAGCGTCAAATGATAGTTTTCCGGGGCGACCCAGCGGGCGCCCGGGAGGCCGCCGCGCAGCAGCGACAGCGACTGTCCGATCTCGGAGGGAATTTCGACGGCGGTGAAGAGGCGGGGCATGGCGGAAATCTACGCGACGACATCTCCACCAATGTGAGGAATTCGGGCCCGCAATGCAATGAGGTCGCAGTCAGGACTTCTCGGTTGCCTTAACGCGCGCCACCAATTCCTCGACCTGGGGCAGGATCTTGTCGACGATGATATCGACTCCGGCCGCGGTGGGGTGCAGTCCGTCGCGTTGGTTGAGCTTGGGGTCCGACACGACCCCGGCAAGGAAGAACGGGTAGAGAATCGCCCCATACCGGGCGGCAAGGTCCGGATAGATCGCGTCGAAGGCTTGGCCGTACTCGGCGCCCATGTTGGGGGGCGCCAACATGCCGCACAACAGCACCGGAATTTTTCGTTCCTTGAGGCGGCTCAGGATGGCCTCAAGGGCCTTGCGGGGAACCTGGGGATCGATGCCGCGCAAGGCGTCATTGGCGCCGAGTTCCAGCATGACGGCGTCGGTCCCATCCGGAACCGACCAGTCAAGCCGCGCAAGGCCGCCCGACGTGGTGTCACCCGACACGCCCGCATTGACGATCTGCACGTCGATGCCTTTGCCGGCGAGCGCGCGCTGCAATTTGACCGGGAAGGCTTCGTTCCCCGGGAGACCGTACCCGGCGGTCAGCGAATCCCCGAGCGCGACGATCTTGATGGGGCGCTCGGCGGCGGACCCAGGCCTCATCGCAGCCGGGTTGGCGCCAACCAGCGCGGCGCAAAGAATTGTGACAGCGCCGGCCCTGGCGCCTATCTTCATTCGGGCGGACGATTTCCCATATGAGCGCGACGGCGAGCCCGATCGATGATGGGCCAGACGCGGAAAAAGGCGCGGAAAAGCCAACCACATGGACGACACCTCGGCGACAATGCGCCCCCTTATACCGGCAATTTCGCTCACGGGCGTCAACCTGTCGCTCGGCCAAGGCGCGGCGCGGGTTCATATCCTCAAGGACATCGCGCTGAATATAGGCCGCGGTGAGGCGGTTGGACTTCATCGGGCCGTCGGGTTCCGGCAAATCGACGCTCCTGATGGTGATGGCCGGCCTCGAACGCCCCGACCAGGGCACCGTGACGGTGGCCGGCCAGGATATCGGCCAACTCGATGAGGATGCACTTGCCCGCTTTCGCGGCCGCCATATCGGCATCGTGTTCCAGTCGTTTCCATCTCATTCCGACCATGACGGCGCTGGAGAACGTCGCGGTGCCGCTCGAGCTTGCCGGCGCCCGCGATGCGTTCGAGCGTGCCGCCGGAGAGCTTGCCGGGGTCGGGCCTCGGCGAACGGCCGGCCATTATCCGGCGCAACTCTCCGGCGGCGAGCAGCAGCGCGTCGCCCTTGCCCGCGCGCTCGCGCCGAGCCCGCGATCCTGGTTGCCGACGAGCCGACCGGCAATCTCGACGAGACCACCGGCCGCGACATCATCGACCTGATGTTCGCCCGCTTCGAAGCCCAGGACATGACGCTGGTGCTGGTGACCCACGACACCTCGCTCGCCAAGCGCTGCGACCGGGTGATCCGGCTGCGCTCCGGGCATGTGGAAGAACAGGTCGCAACCTCATGAATGCGCCGGCGGCTTTCCCGATCCACCCGCCCGCCACCGGCAACGGCCGGCCTCGGCCTGACGCTGCGTCTTGCGTTGCGCGATCTGCGCGGCGGCTTTCGGGGCTTTTACATTTTCATCGCCTGCATCGCGCTCGGTGTCGCGGCGATTGCGGCGGTCGGCTCGCTTGCGCACAGCCTCGCCGACGGAATTGGACGCGAGGGCCGGGTGATTCTCGGCGGCGACGTGGCGTTCTCTCTGATCCAGCGTGAGGCAACTCCGACCGAGCTGGCCTTCCTCACCTCCCACGGCGAACTGTCGCTCGCCGCCACCATGCGGGCAATGGCGCGCACCGCAGATGGGCGACGCGCATTCGTGGAGCTCAAGGCGGTCGACGGCGCCTATCCGCTGTTCGGCACCCTCGTCACCGAACCCACCGGCGACGTCACCGCTTGCTGGCGCGTCGGGATGGCGTGTTCGGAGCGGTGGTCGATCCGGCGCTGCTGACGCGGCTCGATCTCAAGCCGGGCGCGCGCGTGACCGTCGGGGAGGCGACGTTCGAATTGCGCGCCGCGCTCACGAGCGAGCCCGACAAGCTTGCCGGCGGCATCGGCTTTGGTCCGCGCTTCCTGATCAGCGAGGACGCGTTGCGGGCCACCGGCTTGTTGCTGCCGGGCAGTTTGGTGCGATGGCATTATCGCCTGCGGCTGCCGGCCGGCTCATCCGAGGAGGCCACCGCGCAGGCGGTGATCGAGGCCGCCAAGGCGCAATTGCCGGACGCCGGCTGGGAGATTCGCAGCCGCACCAACGCGGCCCCGCAGCTGGAACGCAACGTCGAACGTTTCTCGCAATATTTGTCGCTTGGTCGGTCTCACGGCACTGCTCGATCGGCGGCATCGGGGTCGCCAATTCGGCCAAGCATTATCTCGACCGCAAGCGCGACGTCATCGCCACCTTGAAATCCGTTGGGGCAACCGGCACCCGGGTCGTCGCCATCTATTTCATCGAGGTCGTGGTGCTGGCCTCGGTCGGCATTGCCATCGGCCTGGTGATCGGTGCCGCGTTGCCGTTCGCGGTTGCGGCGCTGTTCGGCGCCATCATTCCGCTGCCGCTGGCGCCGGCGCTGTATCCGGGCGAGCTTGCGCTTGCCCTCGCCTACGGGCTCTTGACTACCGCGGTGTTTGCGCTGTGGCCGCTCGGCCGCGCCCATGACGTGCCGGTGTCGGCGCTGTTTCGCGACGAGGTGGCGCCGCAGCGGCGCCTGCCGCGCCGCCGCTACATCGTGGCGGTCACGCTGGCCGCGATGGCGCTCGCAGCGCTGGCGATCGCGGCGGCGTTCGATCGCAAGATCGCGGTGATCTTCATTATCGCCGCCATCGTGGTGTTCGGCCTGCTGCGCCTGATCGCGAGCCTGATCATGATGATTGCGAGCCGCGTGCCGCGGCCGCGCTCCACCGTCGTGCGCCTCGCCATTGCCAACATCTACCGGCCCGGCGCCTTGACACCGACCGTCGTGCTGTCGCTCGGCCTTGGTCTCGTGCTGCTGGTGACCGTGCTCGAGATCGACGCCAATTTGCGCCAGCAGTTCATGGCGGCGCTTCCGGAAAAGGCACCATCGTTCTATTTCCTCGACATCCCGTCGGAAGACGTCGCCCATTTCGACAGCTTCGTGCGCGAGCATGCGCCGCGCGCCAAGCTCGAACAGGTACCGATGCTGCGCGGGCGCATCGTCAGCGCCCGAGGCGTCGCGGCCGAAGATCTCAAGCCGAAGCCGGAAGCTGCCTGGGTTCTCCAGAGCGACCGGGGCATCACCTACACGTCGTCGGTCCCGGCCGGATCGCGTATCGCGGCCGGCGATTGGTGGGGGCCGGATTATTCCGGACCGCCGGTGGTCTCGTTCGAGAAGCAGATCGCCGACGGTCTCGGATTGAAGATCGGCGACGACATCACCGTCAACGTGCTCGGCCGCAATTTCACCGCCCGCATTGCCAATCTGCGTACCGTCGACTGGAATTCGCTCGGCATCAATTTCGTGCTGGTGTTTTCGCCGGGCGCCTTCGCCGGCGCGCCGGCGACCGAGATAGCGACCGTGACTTTTCCGGGCGGCGGCACCGTCGCGGAGGAGACCGCGCTGCTGAAGGCGGCGACCGATGCGTTCCCCGCCGTCACGGCGGTCCGGGTCAAGGACGCGCTCGATGCGGTCGCCGACGTCGTGATGAATCTCGTGCTGGCGGTGCGCGCCGCGAGTGGCCTGACGCTCATCGCCGCCGTGCTGGTGTTGGGCGGTGCGCTGGCGGCCGGGCACCGTCACCGGGTCTACGATGCCGTCATCCTGAAGACGCTGGGCGCGACGCGGCGCCAACTCATCAGCGCCTATGCGCTCGAATACCTGCTGCTCGGATCCGCCACCACGGTGTTCGGCGTCGCGGCCGGTTCGATCGCCGGCTGGCGCATCGTCACCGATCTGATGACGCTGCCGTTTCGCTGGCACGCCGGGCCGGCGATCGCGGCCAGCGTTGTCGCCGTTTTGATCACCATGGTGTTCGGACTGATCGGAACGTGGCCGGCGCTGAGCCGCAAACCCGCGGCGGTGCTGCGCACTTTATAAAAATCTATGGGAAATTTATTTTGCGACAATCAGCCGCGGCGGTTTTCGCGGCGGTGCGGTAAGGTGACGCCGGCTGGCTCCTTTGTGATGTCTTAAAGCTCGACCATTGTCGGACTGCGGCCAAAGGCGGAAGCCGAGGGACGACAGAGACGCTCTCCGGACCACCTCGCATTTGCGCCGCCGGCTCTCAGGAATCCGAGCATGGTGGAGTTCAAGCGCGATATGGCAGTCCTGCCGTCCGGCGGCACGGTGACCAGCGCGGAAGTCGCCGCCATCGATGCCGGCCTGCGCGCCTACATGCTTCGCATCTACAATTACATGGCGCTAGGCCTCGCAGTCACCGGGGTCGCGGCCTTCGGCATCTACCTGGTCTCGGTCACCGGAGATGCGGCGGCGGCCGCCAAGATCGCGCGCGGCGGCACCGAGCTGCCGGCGCGGCTTGCCAACAATCTCTATCTCACACCGCTCGGCTATGCGTTGTTCGTCAGCCCGCTGAAATGGGCCATCATCCTGGCGCCGCTGGGCTTGGTATTCGGGCTCAACTTCGCCATCGATCGCCTGCGCCCTGCGACCGCCCAGCTTTTGTTCTGGATTTATGCGGCGCTGATCGGCCTGTCGCTCGGCTCCATCTTCCTCGTTTACACCCAGACGTCGGTGGTGCGGGTGTTCTTGATTACGGCGGCATCGTTTGGGGCGCTGTCGCTGTGGGGCTACACGACCCACCGCGACCTTACCGGGATCGGCTCATTCCTCATGATGGGGCTGTTTGGCATCGTCGTCGCCGGCGTCGTCAACATGTTCCTGGCAAGCTCGGCGCTGCAGTGGATTGTCTCGGTGGTGGGCGTGATGGTGTTCGCCGGATTGACCGCCTGGGACGCCCAGCGCCTCAAGAACGAGTACATCTACAGCGCCATGGATGGCGAGGCTGTCGAGCGGTCCGCCATCATGGGGGCGCTGTCGCTCTACCTCGATTTCGTCAACCTGTTCGCCGTGCTGCTGCAGTTCCTGGGAGAACGCAAGGACTGATCCGGGCGAGCGCCCGACTTCGGGCGCTTCCCGCAGCCCGGAAGGCGGCCAAAGGACGCTACCCGATGCTAACTTAATTCGGCGTAACCCATCTTCCCGACGGGCCAGACAAGCATTAGATTTACCTCATCCGGCGATCGCGGCAACTGCCGCTACGCCCCTGGCGCCCGCAGGCCATCTCGGGCGTACGAAAGGATCCCTTCAATGTCGGATTTCGACCGGAACTATGCCACGCTTCGCGGCGTAGGGACCGATCGCGCGGTCGCCTACGATGCGGGCCTGCGGGCCCACATGATCCGCGTGTACAACTACATGGCGGGCGGCGTCGCTCTCACCGGCGTCGTCGCTTGGTTTACTTTCCAATACGCCGTCAGCAACCCGGCCTTCATGCAGGCTGTGTTCGGCGGTGGCCTGCTGATGTGGGTGATCATGCTGGCTCCGCTCGGCCTGGTGTTCTTCCTGAGCTTCAGGATCGGGCACATGGAGGCTTCAACGGCGCGCGCGGTGTTTTTCCTCTACGCCGGCGTGCTGGGGATATCGCTCGCGACGATCTTCATGCGCTATACGGAGACGTCGATCACGCGGGTGTTCTTCATCTCGGCGGCCTCGTTCGGCGCGCTCAGCCTTTACGGCTACAGCACGAAACGCAGCCTCGATGCCATGGGCTCGTTCCTGGTCATGGGCCTGTTCGGGCTCATCATCGCGATGGTGGTCAACATGTTCCTCAAGTCGAGCGGACTTGATTGGGCCATGTCGGTCATCGGCGTCCTGATCTTCGCCGGGCTGACCGCCTGGGACACCCAGAAGGTCAAGGACCTATATAGCGCGATGGACGACGGCACAGTGGCGGGCCGCAAGGTCGTGATGGGGGCGCTCACGCTCTATCTCGACTTCATCAATATGTTCCTGTTCATGCTGCGGCTGTTCGGCGACCGCCGCTGATACAGAAACCTGCTCTCGCGATCACGCGCCCCGGCCAACGCCGGGGCGCTTTTTTGCGTGCTTGATGCTTGGCTGGACCCATCATCCGGGTTATCGCGAAACTATGTCCAAGCTAGCAATTCAACCGGTCATCCGGCCGGCGGTGGCCGCCGACATTCCCGCCATCACGGCGATCTATGGCCATGCGGTACAGCACGGCACCGCGACGTTCGAAGTGAACGTGCCCGACGAGGCCGAGATGGCCAGCCGGCTTCGCGCCCTCGTGGACGGCGGCTTTCCCTATCTGGTGGCTGAAATCGACGGCGTGGTGCGCGGCTATGCGTATGCGGGGCTGTACCGGAGCCGCGTCGCCTATCGCCATACGCTTGAGGATTCGATCTATATCGCTCCGGACTTTTGGGGCCGCGGCATTGGGGCCGCCCTCATCGAGCGGCTGATCGCGGACGCGACCGGGCTGGGCTTTCGTCAGTTGATCGCGGTGATCGGGGATTCAAGCCAGATCGCGTCGATCGGCCTGCATCGTGCAGCCGGCTTCCGGAGGGTCGGAACCTTCGAGGCCGTCGGCTTCAAGTTCGGCCGCTGGCTCGATACCGTCCTGATGCAGCGCTCGCTCGGTCCGGGAGCGGACAGCATTCCGCTATACGATTGTTCAATCCGCCACCAGGGCCAGCGACCGATCGATGGCGCGCAAGACCCGGTCGAGCTCCTGGCCACGCCGCACGATCAGCCCGGTAGCGGAGATCACACTGTAGATGCCCTGGCGCCGTGCCAGCCGTGGGTCCTTCTCGATGCGGTAGATCGGGACTTCGCTGGCGCGGCGGAATACCGAAAACACGGCCCGGTCCTTGAGGAAGTCGATGGCGTAGTCTCGCCACTCGCCTTCGGCGACCTTGCGCCCATAAAGCCGGAAGATCCGGTCAAGCTCCCACCTGTCGAATGTCACGCGGGCGGCGGCGCCGGCGGGCTGTGCGTTACTTGGGCGCTCGCCGCCCAGGGACTGACTGGGTTCAGTTTCGCCTTGACCCAATGTCATGGGGCGCCTCCTTTTCACTGTGCCGTCATGATCATCCCGAAAGCACTTCCGCGGCAAGCGATTCCGGCTGCGATTCCAACCCGTTCAACCGCAGCACTTCGTCGCCCCGAACGCGCTGGTGCAATCACGCTTTCGTTAGGAGATTCATAATACGGCCCAATTTCAGCCGCGACGGTGTCGCGGTGATTTGGGAGAAACACTTTGCCTCAGGGTCCGGCTCAACGCGAGTTCGGTTCCTCAGCCCCCCAGCCCCCCGGGCTTCTTTGGGCCGGACCCAGGTAACCTCGACAAAGGAATTTTCGGCGGGCCGGTTTTTCCGGCCCGTTTCGTTATTGTGGATGCAGGTGGGCGGATGGCAACGACGCGACCAAGCGCAATGCCTAGGGGAATACACCTGCCTCGATGTGGTGAGCGATCGCGGCTCTCCCGCTCTATGAGCCCGATGCAGCGCGATAAAACGATGCCAGCCGATCAGTGCAATGTCGCGAGCGTCGCGCCCAGCATCGCGCCCGGATGTTCGGCGCTGCCGGCTTGCAGGAGCACGGCGATCGCGTCGACGCCGGCGGACTTGATCGCGTCGACCGGCACCGTCAAGGTTTCGCTCTTGCCGGACCATGTGCCGAGCTTGACCCAACGCCGCACCACATTGGTGTACGTGACGGTGTGGCCGTGGTTTTCGCCGCGACCGATACCGACCGGCACCGATCGGCTGATCGGGCACAGCCACACGTCACCCGCTGTCGGCGTCGTCGCCGCCGTTCGGCAACGTGACGGTGACGCGTTCATCGGCGATTACGACCTGGATCGCTACTGACAAGGCCGCGATCTTGCGGCGGCTTTGCGTCACCACCTTTTCAATCTCGGCGCGATCGCTGCCGAGCGCCTGGCTCACGCCGTCGACGACAACCTGGGGGGTATAGACCTCGCGGTCGCCGCGAATCTGCGAATAGGCTTTCTGCCTCGCAGTATGGCCCGGAATGGCAAGAGTGTCCTTCCAGCCGAGGTAATCCCAATAATCAATCGACAGGGTGAGCGTTACCAGCGAGGGATCATTACGCAGTTCGCCAAGCAGCTTGTCGGCAGCCGGACAGGACGAGCAGCCCTGGCTGGTGAACAGTTCGATCACGCCGCGGGTCTCGGTCTTTGCGGGTACAGCGGTGGCGACTATCAGTGACGCGCCGATAGAGCCGATAAGCGCCCGCGCCCTTGTCATGCCGATTGCCTCCACAACGCCAACCCCACACCCTCAATACGGCGCGGCGCGTTCACCCGCCACTCACTTCCAGGTGAGACTAACACTTGATCACGACGATCCGAAATTTGTGCAGTGCGGTGTGAAGCCGCGAGAAACGAAAACCGCCAAGTGATTGCCCGGCGGCTGTGAAAGTTAATCGCGACATTGGATGTTAAGCCGCGAGGTGGCGCAGCACGTATTGCAGGATGCCGCCGTTCTTGAAGTACTCAAGCTCGTCAAGCGTGTCGATCCGGCACACCAGCGGCACCCGCTTGAGCGTGCCGTCGGCACCGACAATTTCGGCGATCATGCGCTGACGTGGCTTAAGGTCGGCGTGGAGACCGCGGATCGTCACTTGCTCGCTTCCTGTAAGACCCAGCGTCTGCCAAGACGTGCCTTCTTCGAACACCAGCGGAATGACCCCCATGCCGATCAGGTTGGAGCGGTGGATGCGCTCGAACGACTGACAAACCACGGCGCGGATGCCGAGCAGCACCGTACCCTTGGCGGCCCAGTCGCGCGACGACCCGGTGCCGTATTCCTTGCCGGCGAACACCACCAGCGGAACATGCTGGCTCTTGTAGCGCATCGCGGCATCGTAGATCGGCA
This sequence comes from uncultured Alphaproteobacteria bacterium, assembly GCA_963747835.1. Taxonomy (GTDB): domain Bacteria; phylum Pseudomonadota; class Alphaproteobacteria; order Rhizobiales; family Xanthobacteraceae; genus JAJPKK01. The sequence continues at coordinate 1,488,786 of CAVVGO010000006.1, read as the reverse complement.
GTTGGTCGCGGGACGGATAATGGATGGTGACGCCGCCTTCGACCCCCGGCACCATCTGGTTCTTGATCCGGATGTTGGCAAAAGTGCCGCGCATCATCACTTCGTGATTGCCGCGCCTTGTGCCGTACTGGTTGAAGTCGGCCGGCTTGACCTTGTGCTCGATCAGGTACTTGCCGGCGGGCGACGCCGCCTTGATCGATCCCGCCGGCGAAATGTGATCGGTAGTGATGGAATCCAGGAACAGCCCGAGGATACGGGCATCCACGATGTCGTTGATGGTCCCGGGCGCGCGGCTCATGTGGGTGAAATAGGGCGGGTTCTGCACATAGGTGGACTTGCGATCCCACGCATAGGTGAGGCCGCCTTTGACGGCGACCTTGCTCCAGGTGGCGTCGCCCTTGAACACGTTGGCGTATTTGCGGGCGAATATCTGCTTGGTGATCGACTTCTTGATCACCGCGGCGATTTCGCGGCTGGTCGGCCAGATGTCCTTGAGGAACACCTTCTTGCCGGCCTTGTCGGTGCCGAGCGGAGTCCTGGCGAAATCGAAGTTCATGGTGCCGGCGATCGCGTAGGCGACAACCAGCGGCGGCGACGCCAGATAATTGGCCCGCACGTCCTGATTGACGCGGCCCTCGAAGTTGCGATTGCCGGACAGGACCGCGGCGGCGACGAGGTCATTGTCGTTGATGGTCTTGGAAATCTCCGGCGGCAGCGGTCCGGAATTACCGATGCACGTGGTGCAGCCATAGCCGTCAAGATTGAATCCGAGCTTATCGAGATCCTTCTGCAGGCCGGACTTGGAGAGATATTCGCCGACCACCTGGGAGCCCGGCGCGAGCGATGTCTTTACCCACGGCTTCGACGTGAGGCCCTTGGCGACGGCCTTGCGGGCGAGCAGCCCGGCGCCCACCATGACGGTGGGATTCGACGTGTTGGTGCACGAGGTGATCGCCGCGATCACCACGTCGCCGTGGCCGAGATCGTGCTTGCGGCCTTCGACCGGCACCCGCTTGCCGGCCTCCGCGGCCTTGCCGAACTCCTTGTCCATGGCGATCGCGAACCCAGCCTTGACGTCCTTGAGGGCGACGCGATCCTGCGGGCGCTTCGGACCGGCAAGCGACGGCTCGACCGAGCCGAGTTCCAACTTCAGCACGTCGGTGAACACCGGATCCGGCGTGCTCTTGGTGCGATACATGCCCTGCGCCTTGCCGTAAGCCGCGACCAGGGCGACCCGCGCCTCCGGTCGCGCGGTACTACGCAGATAATCGAGCGTGTCGTCGTCGATCGGGAAGAACCCACAGGTGGCGCCGTATTCCGGCGCCATGTTACCCAGCGTAGCGCGGTCGGCGATCGTGAGAGCCGCAACGCCGGGACCGAAGAACTCAACGAACTTGCCGACTACGCCGCGCTTGCGCAGCATCTGCGTGACCGTCAGCACGAGGTCGGTTGCGGTGACGCCTTCCTTGAGCTTCCCCCCCAGCTTGACGCCGATCACCTCGGGCAGCACCATCGAGTAGGGCTGGCCGAGCATCGCGGCCTCCGCCTCGATGCCGCCGACGCCCCATCCAAGCACCGAGAGGCCGTTCACCATGGTGGTGTGACTGTCGGTACCGACGAGCGTGTCCGGATATGCGACCTCGCCGGTGACCGGCTTACCCTCGACCTTGACGGTGTCCTTGGCGGTGAAAACGGTCTGCGACAGATATTCAAGATTGACCTGATGGCAGATGCCGGTGCCGGGGGGCACCACGCGGAAGCTTTCGAACGAACCTTGCGCCCACTTCAGAAAGCGATAACGCTCTTCGTTCTGCCTGTACTCCTCCTCGACGTTCTTCTTGAACGCCGAGTTATCTCCGAAGAACGTGATCGCGACCGAATGATCGATGACGAGGTCGACCGGCACCAGCGGATTGATTTGTTTTGCGTCGCCGCCGAGATGCTTCATCGCGTCGCGCATCGCGGCGAGATCGACCACCGCCGGAACGCCGGTGAAATCCTGCATCAACACACGCGCCGGGCGGAAGGCGATTTCGCGGTCCGATGTCTTGGTCTTGAGCCATAGCGCGCAGGCCTGGATGTCTTCCTTGGTCACCGTGCGGCCGTCCTCGTTGCGCAACAGGTTCTCGAGCAAGACCTTCAGCGAGAACGGCAGTCGCGAAATACCCTTGAGGCCGTTTTTCTCGGCAGCGGGAAGACTGTAATAAACATACGTCTTGGTGCCGACCTTGAGGGTGCGGGCGCATTTGAAACTGTCGAGCGAGGTCATGTGAGGTTCCATTCCGGCTGGCGAGAGGGCCGGTGCTGCCGGCGCGGGTCAGACGGGTTAACGGATCGCCCGTAGCGCGCGAAAACGCGCAAGTTCGTCCCGTATTGCGTCTAAATGTCAGTTTATAAGGACAATTTGCCGGTTCTGCCATATGCACAATAGTTTTGAACAAGTCTCGACTGCAAAAAAAGCAGGCGCTTCCTCATGGAAGCGTCGCGGGCTTGCGGCGGGCCGGATGGAGCCGCGGCAATGAACCTCTCAGGCCTCGATCTGAGCTGCATTCGGGGTGGCCGACGGGTATTTGCTAGGATTAATTTCTCGGTCGCGGCCGGGAAGGCCCTGGTGCTGACGGGGCCCAACGGCGCTGGCAAGAGCTCGCTCTTGCGCATGATCGCCGGGCTCATTCGTCCGGTGGATGGCACCATTGCGCTCGACGGCGGGGACCCGGAACTCAGCGTCGGCGAGCAGGCCCATTATGTCGGCCATCTCGACCCGATCAAACCCGCTCTGACGGTGACGGAAAACCTGATGTTCTGGGGGCGCTTCCTCAATGGCAAGGCGGGGCCGGACCTTGCCGGGTTCGCCTTGCGGAGCCTCGACTCGATCGGGCTCGCCGACCTTGCCGACCTGCCGGCCGGCTACTTGTCTGCCGGGCAGAGGCGCCGGCTATCGCTGGCCCGGGTGCTGGCGGCGCCGCGGCCGATCTGGCTGCTGGACGAGCCCACTACCGCGCTCGACACCGCCTCCCAGAATCGTCTGCGCGAGGTAATGCACAGCCACTTATCGGGCGGCGGCATCGTGCTGGCCGCCACCCATGGGCCATTGGGCCTGGAGAGCGCCGGCGAGTTGCGGCTTGGTACGCCCCTCGACACGCCCCTTGGGACGCCGGCGCCGGCCGACCGCGACGGCAGAGTGGCAAACTCAACCGGCATGATGGACGCCTTCTGATGACGGCGCTTTCCGCCCTGTTCGTCCGCGACGCTCGCATCGCCATCCGGATCGGCGGCGGCGCCATGATGGGCGTGCTTTTTTTCCTTGCCGTGGTGATCATGGTGCCGTTCGCCGTCGGTCCGGACCTTGCCATGCTGCGCCGCATCGGACCGGCAATCCTGTGGCTCGGGGCGCTGCTGTCCTCCCTGCTGGCGCTCGACCGCTTGTTCGCCACCGACTACGAGGACGGCTCGCTCGACCTGATCCTGATGTCCCGGCCGCCGCTCGAATTGGTGATCGCCACCAAAGCGCTCGCCCATTGGATGACGACCGGCCTGCCGCTGGTGATCGCGTCCCCGATCCTCGGCCTGTTTCTCAACCTCGAACCCGCGGCCCTGGCCTCAACCGCCCTGACCCTTCTGGTCGGCACCCCGGCCCTGACGTTTATCGGGGTGATTGGGGCGGCGCTCGCCACCGCGCTGCGCCGCGGCGGCCTGCTGTTGCCGGTCCTGGTGCTGCCGCTCACCATCCCGGTGCTTATCTTCGGGGTGGCGGCCACCAATGCGGCGGTAGCCGGGCCGATGCCGTTCGAGACCCCGTTCACCATATTGTGCGCGCTGACCCTGATGAGCGCCGTAATCGGTCCATTCGCGGCAGCCGCGACCTTGCGCCATGGCATGGAGTGAGACGGCCGCGACGGCTGAGCCCGGACGCCGCATTGCGTGGGCCGGGGCGGCGGACTAGAACGGCTTCAAGGCGCAGGCTTCAGAGTCCCATTTTCAAGGCGGGGATGTTTTAAGGTGCCGACATGGCGTTGATCGATCTGGCCAACCCGACCCGATTTGTTGCGCTCGTCGAGCGCGTGCTGCCGTGGCTCGTCGCCGCGACCGTGGTGGCGTTCGCGATCGGGTTGCGCGGCGCCTGGTACGTGCCGGACGACTATCAGCAGGGCGCCACCGTGAAGATCCTGCTCATTCACGTGCCCAATGCGTGGCTGTGCATGTTCGTGTGGGGCGTCATGAGCGTGGCGGCCCTCGGCACCCTGGTGTGGCGGCATCCGCTCGCCGACGTGGCGGCCAAATGTGCCGCGCCGCTGGGCGCCGCCTTCACGTTCCTGGCGCTCGTCACCGGCTCGCTGTGGGGCCGGCCGATGTGGGGCACCTACTGGGTATGGGACGCGCGCCTCACCTCCACGCTGGTGCTGTTCCTGATGTATCTCGCCCTGATGGCATTGTGGCGCACCGTCGATGATCCCACCCGAGCCGGCCGCGCGGCGGCGGTGCTCACGTTGGTCGGCGCCATCAACCTGCCGATCATCAAGTTTTCGGTGGACTGGTGGAACACGCTGCATCAGCCGGCCTCGGTGTTCCGGATGGGTGGCTCGACCATCGATGCCAGCATGCTGACGCCGTTGTTCGTTATGACGATTGCGTTCACGCTGTTGTTCCTCACGCTGCATCTGGCAGCGATGCGCAACGAAATTTTGCGCCGCCGGGTTCGCACCCTCCTGCTGACCCAGGCCGAGCGGGCAAGCGCATGATCCGAACATGATCGGGACATAGAGCAACCCATGGACCTCGGACCTCACGCCGGCTTCATCATCATCGCCTATGCGATAGCGACCGCCGTCGTTGCGATGCTCGTGGCTTGGGTGATCGTCGACTACGCGGCGCAAAAGCGCAGGCTTGCCGAACTCGAAAGGCGTGGCATCACCCGCCGGTCCGTCGAGCCGCGGCCGTCCCACATCAAGGAGCCGGCATGACCGTGACGTCGCCGCAACAAGCCCATCCATCCTCGCAAGCTGCGCCGCAGACGCCGCCCCGCGAGACCGGGAGGAGCAACCGCCGCGTCCTGGTGCTGCTGCCGCTGGTGTTGTTCCTCGGGCTCGCGGCACTGTTCCTCGTCCGCCTTGGCGCCGGCGATTCGTCCCGGATTCCGTCGGCGCTGATCGGCCGTCCGGCGCCCGCAACCGACCTGCCGGCGTGGCGGGACTGGAGCGCAACGGCACTCCCGTTCCGGGAATAGCGACGGCCGACTTCCAGATGTCGTGACGGTTCTCAATGTGTGGGCATCGTGGTGCGTGCCCTGTCGCGATGAGGCACCGCTGCTGGTGCGACTTGCGGCAGACAAGCCCGCGTCCGCATCGTTGGCATCAATTACAAAGATCAGACCGACAATGCGCTCCGCTTTCTTGGCCGCTACGGCAATCCGTTCGCCGCTTCGGGCACTGACGCCAACGGACGCGCCGCGATCGAATGGGGTGTATATGGCGTGCCGGAAACCTTCATCGTCGGCCGCGACGGCAAGATCGCCTACAAACTGGTGGGACCGATCACACCGGAAAATCTGGATCGGGTGGTCAAACCGGAAATCGAGAAGGCCCTCGCCGGATCCTGAAGCGGCGTCGTCTTTGCCGCGGTCGAATCACTTCTCGGCTGGCGCCGGTTCGACCGCATAGCGCATCAGCAGCGGGTATTGCAGCGCCGCGAATGCGAAGGTGAGCGGGACGAAGCCGAACAGCTTGAAATTGACCCAGAAGTCGGTCGATTGGGTCCGCCAGACCACCTCGTTGAGCACCGCAAGCGCGAAGAAGAACACCGCCCAGCGCACCGTCAGCTTGCGCCAACCCTCCTCGGTGATGTGGAACATCGAGTTCGAACAAAATCGCGAGAAACGGCTTGTCGAACACGTAGCCGCCCGCCAGCACGGCGCCGAACAGCGCATAGATGATTGTGGGCTTGAGCTTGATGAACGTGTCGTCGTGCAGAACGAGCGTGAGCCCGCCGAACACCAGCACGATCAGCGCCGTCACCACCGGCATGATCGGCCAGTGGCGGGTCATCACGTAGGTGACGACGAGTGCCGCCACCACGGCGGCCATGAACACGGCGGTGGCGGAGAAGATGCCAAGCCGCGCATTCACCGCGAAGAACAGCACCAGCGGCCCGATGTCGAGGGCGAGCTTAAGGAGCGGATTGAGCTTGGGCTTTTCCGTCATAGCAGGGATTTAAACTGGGAATTCGGGTTTGTCACCGCGACTGTGCATCATGTCGCAGCGACGTCCCAAAATGTGGGCGGCCCTCAGCTGTCGAGGCCGGCCAACGCATGGGCGTAATCCTTCGCGGCGAACGGCGCAAGATCGTCGATGCCCTCGCCTATTCCGATGAAATGGACCGGCAGCCGGTATTTCTCCGCGATTGCCGCCAGTATACCACCGCGCGCGGTGCCGTCGAGCTTGGTCATCACGAGGCCGGTCACGCCGGCCGTCTTGGAGAATTCCGCGACCTGCGACAGCGCATTTTGTCCGACCGTGGCGTCGAGCACGAGCAGCACCGCATGGGGCGCCGCCGGATCGAGCTTTTTCACGACCCGGACGATCTTGTGCAGTTCGTCCATCAGTCCGGCCTTGTTCTGCAGCCGGCCCGCCGTATCGATGATGAGCACGTCACGGGATTGCGCGCGCGCCGCCACCACCGCCTCATAGGCAAGTCCCGCCGCGTCGGCGCCCGCGGCGCCGGAAACGACGGGGCTGTTGGTGCGCTCGCCCCAGATCCTCAACTGCTCGATGGCGGCTGCGCGAAACGTGTCGCCCGCGGCCAGCATGACGCGACGACCTTCGCGGGTGAACCGCGCCGCGAGCTTGCCGATCGTCGTGGTCTTGCCCGAACCGTTGACGCCGGCGACGAGAATAACGAATGGCCGCTGCGCCGGATCGATGGTGAGCGGCACGGCAACCGGAGTAAGAATTTTCTCGATCTCGGCTGCCAGGATCGCCTTCACCTCGTCGGGGCTGACGGTCTTGTCGTAGCGGCCTTCGCCGACCGCGGCCGCGATGCGCGCGGCCGCATCGACGCCGAGGTCGGCGCGGATCAGCACCTCTTCAAGCTCGGCAATAACGCCGGCATCGAGCTTGCGTTTGGAGACCAGGTCCGAGATGGCGGTGGCGATCGATGCCGAAGATCGGCTCAAACCCCCGCGCAGCCGCTGCCACCAGCTTTGGCGGCTGCCGGCGGAAGCCTCGGTTGTGCTGTCATTCATCTCGGCCGCCGTGATAGCTGTTTCGCCATGCTACTGAAAGACATGGCACACAAAGAGATGTCGCTTGAAGCGATGCCGCCCCAGGAGATCGCTCCGGACGATCTGCCGGCCCGCGTGCTCCACCGCGATGGCCTGATGCTCATCATCGACAAGCCGGCAGGACTGCCGGTGCATCGCGGTCCCAAGGGCGGCGCGAGCCTGGAGGATTATTTCGACGCGCTGCGATTCGGACTGCCGCGCGCGCCGTCTCTGGCTCACAGACTGGACAAGGACACCTCCGGTTGCCTGGTGCTCGGACGACATCGCAAGGCGCTTGCTCATCTGGGGCTTCTGTTCAAGCACGGCAAGATCGACAAAACCTATTGGGCGGTCGTCGAGCGCGGCCCGGAAGCACACGAGGGCACCATCGACCTTGCGCTGGGCCGGCTTGACGAGACTCGCGGGTGGTGGATGAAGCCCGACCCCAAGGGATTGCCGTCGGTAACGAACTGGAGGGTGCTGGGGCGATCATCGTCCGCAGAACGCCTCACCTGGCTCGCGCTGACACCGGTGACCGGCCGGACCCATCAGCTTCGGGTGCACTGCGCCGCCATGGGGTGGCCGATCGTCGGCGACGCCATATACGGCACCGCCCCGCGTGTCGGCGGCCCGATCCAGCACCTTCATGCCCGCGAAATCGTGGTGCCGATCTCCAGGAACAAGCCGCCGGTGCGCGTCGCAGCCCCGGTGCCGGCCCATATGCGAGATCGGCTCACGGCCTGCGGATGGGTCGGCGTGGACGAGCAAGCTCAGTAGATCGTCGCCTTGATGCGCTCCGGCGCCGCACGGTCATGCGCCTCGCCGCCAATCTCGCCCTTGCTGATGCAGGCGAGAATTGCCCCGGCGGTTGGCAGGCTCTTGCGGTCGATCCGGGTGGCCGGATCCCATAGCCTGGAGCGCACGATCGCCTTTGTGCACTGGAAATAGACCCGCTCGACCGTCACCACGATGACGCTCCGCGGCGTCTTCCCGGCGACGGCGAGGCTCTCCCGCAGGGAAGGTTCGACCGAGATCACTGCACGGCCGTTAACCCGGATAGTCTCGCCGCAACCTGGAATCAGGAACAGGAGGGAGATGCGCGGATCGACGATGAGGTTGCGCAGGCTGTCGAGGCGGTTGTTGCCGGGGCGATCCGGGACCAGCAGCGTCTTTTCGTCCTGTACCTTCACAAAGCCGGGCGGATCGCCGCGCGGCGTGCAATCGAGACCGCCCGGACCGCTGGTCGCCAGCATGCAGAACGGTGCCGCCTCGATGAACGCGCGGTAATGAGCATTGACGTGGTCGATTTCCTTGACCAACGACGGGCCAAACGGCTCGCCGTAGAGCCCTTCAAGCTGCTCGACCGACGTGATGAGTTGGATTTCGCCGGCGGCTGTCATGGCGCGCTGCCCCCTTGTGTCGCTCCGATCAGTCGGAGCCCATCATGGCCGATCATTGCCGCTTCGACAATTTCACCGGACGGGACCGGGCTATCGAAGCGCACCGACGTGAAATCCTCGCAGCGCCCGGCGTTCCCGGTTTCGGTGAGAACGGACCGCAAGCGCCCGACCGCGTCATCGAGGTGACGTCGCGCCGCAGCTTCGCCATGACGGCGCAGGCGCCTGGCGCGGTCCTTGACCACGTCGCGGGCGACCTGAGGCATGCGGGAGGCCGGTGTTCCGGGCCGCGGCGAGTAGGGAAACACATGCAGATGCGTAAGCCCGCACTCCTCGACGAGGTCCACGGAACGCTGGAACATATCGTCGGTCTCGGTCGGAAAACCCGCGATGATGTCGGCGCCAAACGCCATGCCGGGCCGCAGCCGGCGCAGCCGATCGCACAGCGCGATGGCGTCGGCGCGGCCGTGACGCCGCTTCATGCGCTTCAAGATGAGATCGTCGCCGGATTGCAGCGATAAGTGCAGATGCGGCATCAATCTCGGTTCGTCCGAGAAAGCCTCGACGAGATCGTCGTCGATCTCGATGCAATCGAGCGAGGACAGCCGCAGGCGCGCAAGCGCGGGCACATGCTTGAGGATCTGGCGGACCAGCGTGCCGAGCTTGGGCACTCCGGGCAGGTCGGCGCCGTAGCTCGTGAGGTCGACGCCCGTCAGCACCACCTCGCGATAGCCATTGTGGCTGAGGTGGCGCACTTGCGTCACCACCTCGCCCATCGGCACCGAGCGCGAGTTGCCGCGGCCATACGGAATGATGCAGAATGTGCAGCGATGATCGCAGCCGTTCTGCACCTGCACGTAGGCGCGGGCGCGGCCGTCGAAACCCTCGACCAGGTGCGCGGCGGTCTCTTTGATCGACATGATGTCGTTGACGGCGATCTTCTCGTTCGCGTCGATGCCGAAATCTCGCGCTGAAACGAGCGCCGAGACAAACGCCTCCCGGGCCGCAATCCAGGCGTCGCCTTGCATCTTGGCGTCATTGCCAATGACGCGATCGACTTCAGTCATGGCGGCAAAGCGCGCCGGGTTGGTCTGGGCCGCGCAACCGGTGACGACGATGCGCGTCTCCGGCCGTTCGCGTTTGAGCCGGCGGATCGCCTGGCGGGCTTGCCGCTCGGCCTCCCCGGTCACCGCGCAGGTGTTGATCACCACCACATCGGCGAGGCCGGCCGCCGCGGCATGGCGCCTGATCACCTCGGATTTGTAGGTATTGAGCCGGCAGCCGAAGGTGACGACATCGACGCTCATGGCGCGCCCGATCGCGGCCGAGCCGCCGCGGCGGCCGGCTCGAACGAGGCCGCATCGAACCGTCCCTCGTGCTCGTATTCGACCGGTCCGGTCATCAGCACGTGGTCGTCTCCCTCGCGCCATTCGATCGAAAGATCGCCGCCCGGCAGCGTCACCGTGACGGTACGGCCGGTGCGCCGGGTGCGGAAACCGCATACCACGGCTGCGCAGGCGGCAGAGCCGCAGGCCCGGGTCAGGCCGACGCCACGCTCCCAGGTGCGCACGACCAGCCGCTCCCGCGAGACAACTTTGGCAAGGGAGATATTGGCGCGATCCGGAAAAATCGGATGGTTCTCAAGCAACGGACCGATTTTGCCCAGATCGTAGGCATTCACGTCGTCAACCCAGAACACCGCATGTGGGTTTCCCATGTTGGCGACAGAGGGTGAATGCAGGATCGGGTTGTCGATCGGCCCGATCTGCAGTTCGATCGCCCGGGTATTGTAAAACGCCTCCGCCAGGGGAATTTCATCCCATTTGAGCCGCGGCGGCCCCATATCGACGGTCGACGTCAACACCGCCGCGCCCTGCCGGCAGGCCAGCACGCCTGCGTTGGTCTCCAGCGTCAGCGCGGTTTTGTGGCCGTCCTTGAACAGGATGTCGGCGACGCACCGCATCCCGTTGCCGCAGGCGCCCGCCTCGGAGCCGTCATTGTTGAAAATACGCACCAGTGCATCGGTTCCGGGCGTGCGTGGCGGATAAACCGCCATCAGTTGGTCGTAGGGTTCGACCCGATGAGCCGCGCGCGCATCGGCGGCGGTAATCGCTTGCGGCTGCGCGCGCATGTCGACCACCACGATCTCGTTTCCGAGACCATTCATTTTCACGAACGAATGATTGGCTAGCGCGCTCATGCCTCGATCTTGCCGATATGGGGCTGCTTATAAGGTTGCACGAAATTAATGACCAGCGACTCGCCCCATCATGTATTAACATTGGTAGCTGGGCATATCTGGGCGAGTTCATATGGGCAGATCCACGTCCACACCAGGGCGCTGCCGGGATACGGCGCCGCCGGGGAGACTCCGATGAACGTTTCGCGGATTTTATGGCTGCCTGTGGCCGCCGCCATGGCTTTGGGACTGGCGGGTATGGGACCTGCGGGTATGGGACTTGCCGCGGCACAGACGCCGCCGGCGACCGCCGCCCCCAATGATCCGTTCGGCGAGCCGGTAGTGATGGTCGACAAGCCGATCATCTATCTGGCCAGTTCCGGACTTTGGGACACTGCGTTCGAAACCATCGTGACCGCTTTCAAGACAGTTTACGCCGTGATGGACAAACAGGGCATCAAAGCCGCCGGCGCGCCTATGACGATCTATACGGCAACCGACGATACCGGCTTTCAATTTCAGGCGGCGGTGCCGGTGGCGCAAGCCCCGAACCTGGCGCCCGGCAGCGAGGTCAAGATCGGCAAATCGCCGGCCGGCAAAGCGCTGAAGTTTGTCCATCGCGGTTCCTATGACGCAATGGACACGACCTATGACGCCATCACAAACTATCTCGACGAAAAGCAGCTCGACGCCATGGACCTGTTCGTCGAACAGTACATGAAAGACCCGGTGACGACCCCCGAGGACGATCTCGTGATCGAGATCTACGTGCCGCTGAAGTAGCCTCGCTGGACTTGACCGCGCGAAGCTGATCCTCTTCGATAGTTCGACTTATAATCTCGGTCGCGCAAGCGCCCGGAAGATAGCAATTGTGGTTGCCCCGTTGCGGGTTGCCCGCTGGGCCCAAGGAGCAGGTAATGTCCGAATTGGACCAAGATCAGGTTCTGGCAGCGATACACCCGATCGACGACGTCACCGTCGCCGAGATCATCGCGACCGGCATCACCCATGACGAACTCGTCCAAGCCTGCCACCTGTTTGCCCATGAACGCCACCTCAAGGCACCCCACGAAGTTCCGCCTGGCCGCATCGGTCGGGTCGTCTCGATTCTGGAACGGATCGACGCCGAGGTTAAGGAAAGCTGGCTCGGCGAGTATGGCAGCCATTTAGAATAGCTGCGTTCGCCGCAGCCCCGAAAGCCCCCAAAATCCGATTGAAATCCAGCGTGTGGTTGACTTTGCACGACCGCCGCCATAAGTCTGCCGCGCTCTCGACAAGAGCTTAAATCGATGAGCCGCCCGGTCCCTTGAGACCGGAGGTCAACGCCCGACAGCGCTGTGCGCCCTCGGGCGGGTTTTGTGTTTGATGATCCTGTTCCCGCCCCCGGGGCTTGCGGGCGGCGGCGAAGGTCCTGAGATCGGGAAAGACGAATGTTCGAAGGTCTGTCCGACAAGCTGTCCGGCATTCTCGACCGGTTGACGCGGCGCGGCGCGCTGACGGCGGCCGACGTCGATGCGGCATCCCGTGAGGTGCGGCGTGCGCTACTCGAAGCGGATGTCGCCCTCGACGTGGTGGGCAATTTCATCGACAAGCTGCGCGAGCGCGCGGTCGGGATCGAGGTGGTGAAGTCGGTGACGCCCGGCCAGATGGTGGTGAAGATCGTTCACGACCAACTCGTCGAGACCCTGGGTGTATCTGCCGACCCGATCGATCTCAATGCGCCCGCGCCGGTGCCGATCATGATGGTAGGCCTGCAGGGCTCCGGCAAGACCACCACGACGGCGAAGATCGCCCGCCGCCTCAACGAGCAGATGCGGCGCAAGACCCTGATGGCATCGCTCGACACCCGCCGGCCGGCCGCGATGGAGCAGCTTGCGGTGCTGGGACAACAGGTCGGCGTCGCTACGCTTCCGATGTTGGCCGGACAAACGCCGGTGCAGATCGCGCGACGCGCCATGGAGGCCGGCCGGCTCGGCGGCTACGACGTAGTGCTGCTCGATACCGCGGGCCGCACCACCCTCGACGACGCCATGATGAACGAGGCGGCCGAGGTGAAAGCGGCCGTCAATCCTCACGAGGTGCTGCTGGTCGCCGATAGCCTGACCGGGCAGGACGCCGTCAACCTCGCCCGTGCGTTCGACCAGCGGGTCGGCCTCACCGGCATCGTGCTCACGCGGGTCGACGGCGACGGACGCGGGGGCGCCGCACTCTCGATGCGGGCCGTCACCGGCAAGCCGATCAAACTTATGGGCACCGGCGAAAAGCTCGATGCGCTGGAGGACTTCCATCCCGCGCGCATTGCCGATCGCATTCTCGGCATGGGCGATATCGTGTCGCTGGTCGAGAAGGCCGCCGCCACCATCGACGCCGAAAAGGCGATGCGCACCGCGGAGCGCATGCGCAAGGGCGCGTTCGATCTCAACGACCTGCGCGAACAGCTCGAACAGATGCAACGGATGGGTGGCCTTGGCGGCCTGATGGGCATGCTTCCCGGCATCGCCAAGATGAAGAACCAGATTGCGGTCGCCAATCTCGACGACGGCGTCCTCAAACGCCAGGTCGCCATTATCCAATCGATGACGCCCAAGGAACGCCGCCACCCGGATGTGCTCAAGGCAAGCCGCAAGAAGCGCATCGCCGCTGGCTCCGGCTCCAAGGTCGAGGAGATCAACAAACTGCTGAAGATGCACCGCGGCATGTCCGACATGATGAAGGCCATGGGCGGCGCCAAGCGCGGCCCGCTCGCTGGCCTTGCCAACGCCCTCGGTATGGGTGGCGGCATCGGGGCTGGAATGGGGGCTGGAATGGGTGCCGGCATGCCAAGCCCCGAGGATCTCGCCAAGCTCGCCGAACGGATGCCGGGAGGCGCGCCAGGGGGGCCATCAGTCGGACCGCCCGGCATGCCGAAGCTGCCGAACACCATGCCGGGGATGCCGGCCAATTTTCCCGGGATGCCGAATTTTCCGGGAAGACCAAGCGGATTGCCCGGGCTCGGCGGCCCGAAACTGCCGGGACTTGGCGGTTTTCCAGGCCTCGGAAAGAAGAAATGATCCGGGCGACCTGGCCTCTTTCGCCACAAGCCAATCACTGAGAACCGATCACTTAAGACCGATCACCGAGAAAGGACGAAAAATGTCGCTGAAAATCCGTATGGCCCGCGCCGGCACCAAGAAGAGGCCGGTGTATCACATCGTGGTGGCGGACAGCCGCTATCCGCGCGACGGACGCTTCATCGAGCGGCTCGGATATTTCAATCCGCTGCTGCCGAAGGACAATGCCGACCGGCTCAAATTCGACATCGAGAAGGCGAAGAGCTGGCTCGAGAAGGGCGCAACCCCGTCCGACCGCATTTTGCGTTTCCTCGATGCCGCCGGCGTCAGAAAGCGCACGGCACGCAACAATCCGGAGCGCGCGATCCCGCGCAAGGAGCGCAAGGTTCAGGCCGAAGCCGCCGCCAAGGCCGCCACTGCCGCCGCCGCCGCCAAGGCGGCTGCCGCCAAGGCCGCCGCCGCGACCTGAGCGGGCCGGCGCCGCGCTCTGAAACGCGCAACATGGCGAAGAAAGGCGACGCCATTCCTGCTCCGCCCGCGACCCTCGATCCGCCGGGCACGCCGGCAAAGAACCGTATCTGCGTCGCCCGGATCGGCGCGGCGCACGGTACCCGCGGCGAGGTTCGGCTGTGGCCCTTCACGGCCGACCCGGAGGCGATCGGCCGTTACGGCGCGCTCGAAACCGTGGCGGGGGGCCGTTCGCTCGAAATCGAGACGTTGAGGCGTGCCAAGGATTTCTTCGTGGCGCGGTTCAAGGGCATCACCGACCGCACCGCCGCCGAGCGCCTGCGCAACGTCGATCTTTACGTGCCGCGCGACCGGTTGCCTGCCGCCGGGGACGATGAATTCTATCATGTCGACATGATCGGGCTCGCAGCCGAGGATCCCGCCGGCACCGCGCTCGGCACCGTCATTGCAATTCACAATTTCGGTGCCGGCGACCTCCTGGAGATCGCACCGGCGGCCGCCCGGGACACCCTGTTGGTGCCGTTTACCACTGAGACGGTTCCGGAAGTCGCAGTCGCGGCCGGGCGCATCGTCGTCAAGATGCCGGAGGGACTACTGGAACCAGCGTCTTCGACTGAACCTCGTGCGCCGCGCGCTGGCAAGCCGCGCCCCGACGGCGCCTAGCCGATGTGGCGCGCCACGGTACTCACCATTTTTCCGGAGATGTTTCCAGGTCCGTTGGGCGCGAGCCTTGCCGGCAAGGCAAGTGCCAAGGGCCTGTGGTCCCTGGAGCCAGTCGATATCCGCGACTTCGCCCCCGACCGCCATCGCATGGTCGACGATACGCCGGCCGGCGGAGGCCCCGGCATGGTGATGAAACCCGATGTCCTCGCGCGGGCAATCGATGCGGTTGCGGCCGATGGTCGCCCGCGCCTGCTGATGTCGCCCCGCGGCGAGCCGCTGACCCAGGCGCGGGTACGCGACCTCGCGGCCGGACCGGGGATCGTGGCGGTTTGCGGCCGCTTCGAGGGGGTCGACGAGCGGGTGATCGCGGGACGGAGCCTGATCGAGGTGTCGATTGGCGACTATGTCCTGTCGGGCGGCGAAATTGCTGCCATGGCGCTGATCGACGCCTGCGTGCGGCTCATTCCCGGCGTGATGGGCAAGGAGGCATCGGGCGCGGACGAGACCTTCTCATCCAGCCTGCTCGAATACCCGCAGTTCACCCGGCCGCAGGTATGGGAAGGCCGTTCCATCCCGGAAGTCTTGATCTCCGGCGACCATGGCAAAGTCGATGCGTGGCGGCGCGCCGAGGCGGAACAGATGACCCGGGAGCGCCGCCCGGACTTATGGGAGGCATACCAGGCCGGTAAGGATCGGGGCAAGAATCGGGGCAAGAAACCGCCGCCGACAGGGTGACAAAGCCGTGACTTTGTCGTATAGGCGGCGCCGAAGAGCGGCGCGCCGACAGGCGCTGCCGACGGAGAAATCCCATGAACGTGATCCAACAGCTCGAAAAAGAGCAGATGGCGAAGCTTTCCGCCGGTAAGGAAATCCCGGATTTCGGTCCCGGCGACACCGTGCTGGTCAACGTGAAAGTGGTCGAAGGCGAGCGTACGCGCGTGCAGGCCTATGAAGGCGTCTGCATCGGACGCTCCGGCGGCGGCCTCCATCAAAACTTCACGGTGCGCAAGATCTCCTACGGTGAGGGAGTGGAGCGCGTGTTTCCGCTCTTTTCTCCGATGATCGACTCGATCCGCGTGGTGCGGCGCGGCAAGGTCCGTCGGGCAAAGCTCTATTATCTGCGCGCACTGCGCGGCAAATCGGCCCGCATCGGCGAGCGCCAGGAACGCGTCGCGGAACCGACGACCGAAGCCGCCGCTGAATAACGTCCCTCGGGACGGGCGACGCGCCTATTTGTCTCCGCAGGACGCCAAGGCGACCACCGATGGCGCGTCCGGCGTCGCGATGCCGAACGCCATAAATATCGTCCGTCGCGTGCCTTCGTTCCGATAGTCCGCGATCGCGGCCGCACAAGCGCTCGGATCCGTCTCGACCGGAACCGTCTCGGCAAAAGCGATCTGCGACCCCTGCGGCGAACTGATTTCCGATCGATTGCGGTCTTCGAACGCCATCGCGGCGGTCGCCGCCAGCGATGCGGCGATCACGGCATCAAGTCTGGATGGCATGGCGGGGCATTATCCCTTAGGCGGAGCGTTGAGCAGCTCGCGATGGCCCACCGGATCGTCGATCATCGCCGTTCCGCCTGAAGGGCAAATCCCTTGCCAAGTGAAATTGCCAAGTGAAACTTGCCAAGTGAAACTTGCCAAGCAAGCTTGCCACCTTGACGGGCCGCGCTTGACGCCGCACACCCTTTCTCCCCGATGCGCGAGGGTTTACATAACGTCGCGCAAGTTTCGATGTCACAGGATGCTTCTTCATGGCCGCACGGACCCTCTACGACAAGATCTGGGAAGACCATTTGGTCGATGAGCAACCCGACGGCACCTGCCTCCTTTACGTCGATCGGCATCTGGTCCACGAGGTGACGAGCCCGCAGGCTTTCGAGGGGCTTCGTCTCACCGGCCGCAAGGTGCATGCCCCGGAGAAAACCTTGCTGGTGGTCGATCACAACGTTCCAACGACGGATCGCAGCAAGCCCAATCCGGACCCGGAAAGCGCCGCCCAGATCGCCTACCTGGCGGAGAACGCCAAGCTGTTCGGGCTTGAGTATTTCGACGAGTTCGACAAGCGGCAGGGCATCGTCCACATCATCGGCCCGGAGCAGGGCTTCACGTTGCCCGGCACCACGCTCGTGTGCGGCGACAGCCACACCGCGACCCATGGCGCCTTCGGGGCACTCGCCTACGGGATCGGGACCTCCGAGGTCGAACACGTGCTCGCCACGCAGACGCTCTACCAGAAGAAGTCGAAGAACATGCGCGCCATGGTCGACGGCAAGCTGCCCGACGGCGTCACCGCCAAGGACATCATCCTTGCCATCATCGGCGAGATCGGCACCGCGGGCGGCACCGGCTACGCGCTCGAATATGCGGGCGACGCGATTGCGGCGCTCACCATGGAAGGCCGCATGACGGTGTGCAACATGTCGGTCGAAGGCGGCGCCAAGGCCGGCTTTATTGCGCCTGACCAGAAGGTCTATGAGTTCCTGAGGGATCGCCCGAAGGCCCCGAAGGGCAAGTCCTGGGACGACGCGCGCCGCTACTGGGAGACGCTGCGGTCCGATGACGGCGCCCATTTCGATCGCGAGATCAGGCTCGATGCCGCGAAGCTGCCGCCGCTCGTCACCTGGGGTACGAGTCCCGAGCAGGTCATCTCGGTCACCGGCCGCGTACCGGTGGCGGACGAGATTGCCGACGCGCACAAGCGCATCGCCGCCGAAGCATCCCTCGCCTATATGGGCCTCAAGGGCGGCGAGAAGATCACCGACATCGCGGTCGACCGGGTGTTCATCGGCTCCTGCACCAACGGGCGTATCGAGGACCTGCGTGCGGCCGCGAAGGTCATCGACGGCAAGACCGTCAACGGCCGCGTCAACGCCATGATCGTGCCGGGCTCCGGAATCGTGAAAGAGCAGGCGGAGGCTGAAGGCCTCGACAAGATATTCGTCAAGGCGGGCTTCGAATGGCGCGAGCCGGGGTGCTCGATGTGCCTCGCCATGAACCCCGACAAGCTCAAGCCCGGGGAGCGCTGTGCCTCGACATCAAATCGCAATTTCGAGGGCCGCCAAGGCTACAAAGGGCGCACTCACCTGGTGTCGCCCGCCATGGCGGCGGCAGCGGCCATCGCGGGACACTTCGTCGATATTCGGGAATGGCATTAGAGCGTGTTCGGTAGGGTGGGCAAAGGCGCTCTTCGCGCCGTGCCCACGTTCACGCTGTGACGCCCAGTCGCGTGGGCACGCTTCGCTTTGCCCACCCTACGTCTGATTCCACCCAATCGAGCTCCGCTCTAGCCGATCGCACCTGCAGAGCTTATTGCTATGGCTCTTATCTCCGCACCGCCCACCGGCAACGCGTCTGTGGCACGATGGTGTCGCCGCTGGCACGGTGCTCAATCACATACGCATCGTCGCACTGCCGGTAGAGCTGCGACGGCGGCGTAACCTCGATCCGCAGCGGCGGGCGGCGGTGCGGGCGAGCACGCGCCGCGTCATCTTGCGCCTGCGCCAAGGCTCCGTGCGAGGCGACCACAAGGGGCAGCCCGAGGACGAAAATCATAAGCCATTTACCCATGACGCCTCCCGGATTGCGCTAGGGTTCACCATCATGGCGCGACCGTCAACCGCGCATTATGAATGCGGGCGCGGCCCGAAGCATCAACGCGAGCGCCCGTCCATGACCGACACACCCATCACCGACCCGCTCGCCTGGCGATCCGTCAAGGCGCCCTCGCTGGCGGACCTGGAGTTGCTGGGGCGGGAGGTTTTTCGCGGCCTGCCCGACAAGTTCCGGGCGCTGTGCGAGGACCTCGTGATCCAGGTCGAGGATTTCGCCAGCGATGACGTGCTCGACGAAATGGAGATCGAAGATCCGCTCGACCTGCTGGGATTGTTCCAGGGGATCGGCTTGCCGTTCCGCTCGGAAAGCGCGCCGACACAGATGCCCAACATGATCTGGCTCTATCGCCGTCCGATACTCGACTATTGGGGCGAGCATGACGAATCGCTCGGCGCCATCGTGGCCCATGTGCTGGTGCACGAGATCGGCCACCATTTCGGACTGTCGGACGACGACATGGAGGCGCTCGAGCGCGAGGCGGACTGAGCGGACGTCGCGGTGCTCGGCCTGCCGCGCGGCATCGATATATCCGCAAAAGCGATGCTCTCTTGCCCAAATCTCAGGAGCACCCCAGCTTGGCGTAGTCGGCATAAGAGGATGACGTCATGCGTGCTGTTGGATATTTCGCACCGGGACCGATCACGGCGCCGGAGAGCCTCGTCGATATTGATTTGCCCCGCCCATCGGCCGCGGGACGCGACCTCCTGGTCGAGGTGCGGGCCGTCTCGGTCAATCCGGTCGACTGCAAGGTGCGGGCGAGCGCGCCGGCCCCGGCGGGCGCCGCAAAGGTGCTCGGCTGGGATGCGGCCGGGGTTGTGGTCGAGGCGGGGCCGCAGGTCTCATTGTTCAAGACAGGCGATGAGGTGTTCTACGCCGGCAGCATTGCGCGGCCGGGCACCGACGCGCAGTTCCACCTGGTCGATGAACGCATCGTCGGCCACAAGCCGCGTTCGCTCGGCTTTGCGCAGGCTGCGGCGCTGCCGCTCACCTCGATTACCGCCTGGGAGGCGCTGTTCGACCGCATCGACATTCGAAGGCCGGTGCCGGGAGCGGCGCACGCGGTACTCATCATCGGCGGCGCCGGCGGCGTCGGCTCGATCGCGATCCAACTGGTGCGGGCCTTGACCGACCTGACCGTGATGGCCACTGCCTCGCGCCCCGAGACGATGGCCTGGGTCAAGGAGCTTGGTGCCCATCATGTCATCGATCACCGCAACTCTGTTGCCGCCGGGGTGGCGGCACTGGGCATTGGCGCGCCGGGCTTCGTGTTCTCCACCACCCACACGCCCGACCACCTCAAGGACATTGTCGAGCTGATTGCTCCGCAGGGCCGGTTGGCGTTGATCAACGGCGAGCCGCTCGAGCTGTCGCCGTTGATGCGCAAGAGCGTGTCGGTTCATTGGGAATCAATGTTCACGCGCTCGCTGATGGAGACGGCCGATATGACCGAGCAGCACGCGCTGCTCGACAAAGTCGCCGGTCTCGTCGATGCGGGAAAAATCCGCACCACGATGGCGGAGCATTTTGGCGTGATCAACGCCGAAAACCTCAAGCGGGCGCACATCCTCCTGGAGAGCGGAAAGTCGCGCGGTAAGATCGTGCTGGAAGGGTTCTGACGCCGTCGCGCACCCGACCTGGGCTCCGCGCCACCCCGTCACGGCCGCTTGACGCAACCCGGCCAAGCGTCCATCACCACAGCCGAAATCAGCGTTCGGAGATCTTGCGATGGAGAAATTCACGGTTGTGGAGGGCGTTGCGGCGCCGCTGAAGACGATCAACGTCGATACCGACGCGATCATTCCCAAGCAGTACCTCAAGACCATCAAGCGCACCGGCCTCGGCAAGGGTCTGTTCTCGGAGAAGCGCTATCGCGATGACGGCAGCGAGAATCCGGATTTCGTGCTCAACAAGCCGGCCTACCGCAACGCCAAGATTCTCGTCGCCGGCGACAATTTCGGCTGCGGTTCCTCGCGCGAGCACGCGCCATGGGCGCTCCTGGATTTCGGCATCACCTGCGTGATCTCCACATCGTTCGGCGATATTTTCTACAACAACTGCTTCAAGAACGGCGTGCTGCCCATCAAGGTCAGCCCGGAGGACTTGGAGAAGCTGTTCGACGATGCCGAGCGCGGCGCCAATGCGCGGCTCACCATCGATCTTGAAAAGCAGGAAATCCGCGGTCCCGACGGCGGCATGATCACGTTCGAGGTCGATCAGCATCTCAAGCACTGCATGCTCAACGGGCTCGACGACATCGGCTTAACGCTCGTCAAGAAGGACAGGATCGCGAGCTACGAGGAGAAGGCGAAAGCGGCGCGGCCGTGGGCATGAAGTCGCTCGTTCTTTCCGCTGCCGGCCTTATCGCCGCGGCTGGCCTGATGATGGAGGGGACGGCCATCGCCCAAGTGCCGCAACAGCCATCGCAACAGGTATCGCCGAACGGCGTCAAGACGCTATCGCCGCCGGGCGCCATAAAGCCGACCGGCCCGTGGGACCTCGCGGCGCGCGCCGGCGACTTCATCTATGTCGCCGGCATGCGGGGCATCGACCCCAAGACCGATACCCTGGTGCAGGGCGACGAAGCGCGGATTCGCCAAGCCTTTCTCAACATGAAGCTGATCGCGGAATCGGAAGGCGCGACGCTGCGCGATTGCGTCCGCATCGTCGTCTACACCACCGACATGTACCGGTTCCGTCCGATCGCCAACAAGGTGCAGGAGGAGTTGTGGGGCAAGGGACCTTATCCGCCCCGCACCATCGTGGAGGTGCATCGCCTCAACCAGGATGATATTCTGGAGGTCGAAGGCACCTTCTACGCTCCGGCGAAGAAATGATCCGGGTGCGTTGGAATCACGCCGCCTGAGCACGCGCGATGGCGTCCGCAATCGCGACCGTGCGCTGGGCGATGTCGGCGTGCATCCGCTCGACCATGCGGCCGTCCATCTGGACCACGCCCTTGTCGCGGTTTTCCGGCAGTTCGAACGCCGCGATGATCTTGCGCGCCTGGGCAATTTCGGCCTCGCTCGGCGAAAACGCCGCATTACAAGGCGCGATCTGGTTCGGGTGGATCAGGGTCTTGCCGTCGAACCCCATGTCGCGCCCCTGGGCGCATTCGTGGCGAAAGCCTTCCTCGTCGGCAATGTCGTTATGAACGCCGTCCAGAATGTCGATGCCGAACGCGTGGGCCGCCAGCACGCCCTGGGCGAGCCATGACAGCATCGGGGCGCGGCCGGGCAGCAGCCTGGCGCGAGAATTCCTTGGCGAGATCGTTGGTCCCCATCACGAAACCCGCGAGGCGGGTTTCGGCGTCGTCCGCGGTCGCGGCGATTTCGGCGACGTTGATGATGCCGAGCAGCGTCTCGATCATGGCCCACAACCGGATCTTATGGTCCGCCGCGATATCGACGAGCCGCATGGCGACGTCGAGGAGATGGCTTGGCTTCGACACCTTGGGCACCAGGATGCCGTCCGGATGCGCCTTGGCGGCAGCGGCCAGATCGTCGAGCCACCACGGCGTATCAAGCCCGTTGATGCGCACGATCACTTCGCGGGCGCCGTAGCCGCCGGCCGCTATGGCCGCCACGACCTGCTGGCGTGCCGCAACCTTGGCGTCCGGCGCGACCGCGTCCTCGAGATCGAAAATGACGGCGTCGCACGGCAGTGTCTTGGCCTTTTCCAAGGCACGCGCATTGGCGCCCGGCATGTACAGCACGCTGCGGCGCGGACGAATCGTCATGGCAGGCACTCCCTGGTATCGGGTATCTGGCTCGAAACGGGCACCCGTCGAGGCTCGTCCCGGATCATGGGCACAGAAGCAAGCCACGCACCAGTTTCCACCAGCCGACATACGGGAAGCTCATGACCTGGCTCGCCGGGGCGGACGGATGCAAAGCCGGATGGATCGTGGCATTCGCCCGTCCCGACGGCGACGACCTTCGGATGCGCGTCATCCGGCGATTCGGCGATATTACGACCCAGCCGGAACAGCCCGCCGTGATCGCGGTCGATATGCCGATCGGGTTGCCCGGGCGCATCGGCCCGCGCGGGCGGGGCCCGGAACGGGCGGTGCGACCGCTGCTGGGGGAGCGGCAGTCCTCGGTTTTCGCCGTGCCGTCGCGCGATGCCGTTTACGCCGAGAATTATGCCGACGCCTGCCGGATCGCCGCGGCAACGTCCGATCCGCCGAAAAAGGTGTCGAAGCAACTCTTCATGATCGCGCCGAAAATCCGCGAGATCGACCTATGTCTGCGCTCCGCGCCCGGCCTCGCGGCGCGGGTCCACGAAGTGCATCCTGAAGTGGCGTTCTGGCGGCTCAATGGAGACCGCCCGCTCGCCGAACCCAAGAAAGTGAAGGGGTGGCCTTACGGTCCCGGTCTTGCGCTCCGTCGGGCCCTGCTGGCCGCCGATGGTTTTCCTGCAACCGCTATGGAGCGAGCCCCTCCCGACGGCGCCGCCGAGGACGACGTCCTCGACGCGCTCGCCTGCCTCGCTATTGCGCGGCGCGTTCACACGGGTATCGCCGAGCCCTTTCCCAATCCGCCGCTACGCGACGATTTCGGATTGCCGGTGGCGATCTGGGCGTAATGCATGACCCCGAAACGATTGCTTTCGAGTGCCGGCCTATCGCCGTCACGCCGCTTTCTGCTTGGCGCTGATCAGCTTGCGGTTGATCAGGCACTCGGCGATCTGGATCGCATTGAGCGCCGCGCCCTTGCGCAGATTGTCGGACACGCACCACAGCACGAGTCCGCTGTCGACAGTCGGGTCCTCACGCACGCGGCTGACATAGGTCGCGTCCTCGCCGACGCATTCATACGGGGTCACGTAGCCGCCGGGTTCATGTTTGTCGATGACGAGGCAGCCCGGCGCCTTGCGCAAAATGCTCCGCGCTTCATCGGCCGAGATCGGACGCTCGAACTCGATATTGACCGCCTCGGAATGGCCGACAAACACCGGCACCCGCACGCAGGTGGCGACCACCTTGATCTTCGGATCGAGGATCTTCTTGGTCTCCGCCACCATCTTCCATTCTTCCTTGGTGAAGCCATCCTCCATGAACGCGTCGATCTGGGGGATCAGGTTGAACGCGATGCGCTTGGGAAACGTCTTGTTCTCGATCTCGCCGACCGTGAACACCGCCTTGGTCTGGCTGAACAGCTCATCCATGGCGTCCTTGCCGGCGCCGGATACCGACTGGTAGGTGGCGACAACCACGCGCGTGATCTTGGCGTGGTCATGGAGCGGCTTCAGGACGACCACCAACTGGGCGGTCGAGCAGTTCGGATTGGCGATGATGCCCTTCTTGCGGAATCCCACCACCGCATCGGCGTTCACCTCGGGAACGATCAATGGCACGTCGGGGTCCATGCGCCAGCACGACGAATTGTCGATCACCACCGCGCCCTTCGCGGCGATGCGGGGCGACCATTCCTTGGATACCGCGGAGCCCGCCGACATCAGGCAGATATCGACGTCCGAGAAGTCGTAATGGTCCAGGGTTTTGACCTTGAGGGTTCTGTCGCCGTACGAAACTTCAACGCCCATGCTTTTGCGCGACGCGAGCGCAACCACCTCGTCGGCGGGAAACGCCCGCTCGGCAAGGATTCCCAGCATTTCGCGGCCTACATTGCCGGTGGCGCCGACCACGGCGACCTTGTAACCCATCTCGATTCTCCAACGTGTTCCGCCTGATGCACCGCAATCCTGTCGAGGCCCGCTTCTAGTCGGGAATCCAGGTCAATACAACGCCGGCGCCCGACGGCCGCCGCCGCACGCGGTACGAATGTACTCTTGCTCCTCGCGGAAACCGCCGCACCACTAAATTGTCGCCCCGAATGCGCTATCGCA
Organism: uncultured Alphaproteobacteria bacterium; assembly: GCA_963747835.1. Lineage (GTDB taxonomy): Bacteria > Pseudomonadota > Alphaproteobacteria > Rhizobiales > Xanthobacteraceae > JAJPKK01. The sequence continues at coordinate 1,464,310 of CAVVGO010000006.1, read as the reverse complement.
AGGCGGGCGAGCGCGCTATAATGGGAGCTCGTTGCATCTTTAGCGGTTATCGAGGGTTCCATGTCAGCGCACAGGCCTACGGCTGTTTTCATTGCCGCCATGGCGGCAACCAGCTTGGTATTTGCGGTCGCGTCGGCCGGGGCCCAGACGCCGCCGGCAAGCCCGACCGTGACGGCGAAAAAGAAGCCGGCCGCCAAACCAACCCAGGTGGCAGTGGCGGCGCGGCCGCCGGCCCGGGTGACGGTGCAGAAGCGCTCGTTTCTCGATCCCGGGACCGAAACCAAGGGTCGCGCCGAGCATTACCAGGATTATGCCTTTCCGCCGTTCGCGGACGGTCCCACCCACGGGGGCTATAGCTTTTCGAACGATTACAACGTCACTTTCGGCCGCTCGGTGTTCCCGACCTGCTTCGATCTCGCGGGCTTCTGTCGGTAAGCGGGAGGCCTGCTTCGCTTCGCGCTCGGGTGGTTTCGTCCGGAAAAATCTATCGCTTTTCGCTGCGCGCCTAGGCCGCCAGCCGCTCCATTTCGCAGATCACGGCTTCGCCCATCTGGGCGGTGCCGACCACCGTGGTTCCCTCCGACTTGATATCGCTGGTGCGCAGCCCGCGGGCGAGCGTCGCCGCGATGGCTTCGTCGATCAGGTCCGCCTCCTTACCCATGGCGAAGGAATACCGTAGCGCCATCCCGAACGACGCCAGCATGGCAATCGGGTTGGCAAGGCCCTTGCCGGCGATATCGGGCGCGGAGCCATGGACCGGCTCATACAGCGCCCTGCGCTTCCTGGTCTTGGCGTCGGCCTCGCCCAGCGACGCGGATGGCAGCATGCCGAGCGAGCCGGTGAGCATCGCGGCAACGTCGGATAGCACGTCGCCGAACAGATTGTCGGTCACGATGACGTCGAACTGTTTCGGCCAGCGCACCAGCTGCATGGCGCCGGCATCGGCGAGTTGATGCTCCAGCTGCACGTCCTTGAATTCACGAGCGTGCACCTGGTTGACGACCTCGTGCCACAATACGCCGGTCTTCATGACGTTGCGCTTTTCCATCGAGGTCAGCTTATTGCGCCGCTTGCGCGCGAGCTCGAAGCCGACCCGGGCGATGCGCTCGATCTCATAGGTGTCGTACACCTGGGTGTCGACCGCGCGCTTCTGGCCGTTGCCGAGGTCCGTGATGGTCTTGGGCTCGCCGAAATAGACGCCGCCGGTCAATTCGCGAACGATGACAATGTCGAGGCCATCGACCACCTCGCGCTTGAGGCTCGAAGATTCGGCGAGCGCCGGATAGCAGATTGCCGGCCGCAAATTGGCGAACAGGCCGAGGTCGTTGCGCAGCCGCAGCAACCCGGCCTCGGGTCGAGCCTCGTACAGCACCGCATCCCATTTCGGTCCGCCGACCGCGCCGAAGATCACCGCGTCCGCGGATTTCGCCAGCGCCATGGTGGCGTCCGTAATGGCGACCTGATGGGCGTCATAACAGGCGCCCCCGACCAGGCCCTCCTCGGTCTCGAACGGGCCGAGCCCGCGCGCATTCATCCAGGCGATGAGCTTTTTGACTTCGGCCATGACCTCGGGGCCGATGCCGTCGCCGGGAAGAAGCAGCAGCTTATGGGTGGGCATTGGGGAGCCTCGTGTGTGTCGCGTGGCGCGGATTGCTAGTCGGCGACGACACACTTGGCAAGCTTGGCGGCCGCGGGCTTATCGAACGACCAATGGCAACCGGCCTTGGCGCGCGGCCGCGAGACCGAACTTCAGCTGCCACTGAACCAGTTGTAGCCGCGGCTTTCCCAATAGCCGCCGAGATCCTGGTTGGTGACCCACATGCCGATCACGTATTTGGGATTCTTGAAGCCAAGCTTTGTAGGAATACGGATCTTCATCGGGAAATCCGTATTTGCGCGGCAGGATTTCGTTGTCGAATTTGAACGTCATCTGGGTCTGGGGATGAAGCGCGGTCGGCATGTCGATGGTGTTCGAATATCCCTCCGCGCATTGGAACCAGACATATTTTGCAGTGAGATCGGCGCCGATGCGCTTGAGGAATTCGCGCAACGGGGTACCGGTCCACGACCCGATGGCGCTCCAGCCTTCGATGCAGATGTGCCGCGTAATCTGCTTCTCCTGGGGAAGCGCGTAGAGCTCTTCAAGGGTCCACGATTTCTTGTTCTCGACCAGACCGCCGATTTCGAGCTTGTAGGTCTCGCCATCGACTTCGGGCGCATCGTCTTCGTCGTAATAGGCGTTGAACGGGAATGGCCGCGTGATCGCACTTTCCGGATAGGTTGGCGCAAGCTTGTTCGGGTTGAAAATCAATTCCTGGACCCGGTCGTTGAAGCGCGATACCGCCATCAGCGCTTTGCCAGCCGTGTCCTGATCGACGACATCGCAGCCGGTCAGCAACGTGATGGCGCCGAGGCTCGTAGCACCGCGCAGAAACAGCCGGCGCGACGGATCAGGCAACAGCCTGGCGGCATCCCGGATCAAAAGCTTCGCATCGACGCCCGGAATGGCCTTGCGGATCTTTGGCATTGCGTCCTCCGGCTTGATCAACGGCCGACGATCATGGCGCGCAGGCTTTTTGGCACGATGATGGCGAGCGAAATATGCACCAGCAGGAAGCCGACGATCGCCGCCATTGCGAAGAAGTGAACGAACCGCGCCGCGTCATAGCCGCCGAATGCAGCCGTCAGTTCCTGGACCTGCACCGGCTTCCACATCGAGATGCCCGACAGCACGATGACGACGCCGGCGAGGATTACGCCCACATAGAGCAGCCGCTGAACTGCGTTGTAGACCGACAGGTCGTCGTGAGACAGGTGGCCAGTGAGCGCCGCGCGCACATCGTGCAGGACGTCCGCCGGGCGAATCGGCAGGAACTTGCGGCGGAACCGTCCGGTGAGGATGCCGAGCGCCACGTAGACAATGCCATTGACGACGAAGAGCCACATGGCGGCGAAGTGCCAAAGGAGTGCACCGGACAAACCGTCCAGACCATCCCCGATGGTGATGGCCGGCGGAAACGTGAATCGGAACAGCGGCGAAGCATCGTAGATGCGCCAGCCCGAGGTGATCATGACAAACATAGCCACGACATTGATCCAATGTGTAACACGCACCCACAGCGGATGAATCTTCGGCGTTGCGGCCGGCAACGCGGTTTGAGTGTCAGTTGCATGGGCTACGGCGGCGGTTTGGGTCATGGCAATCCTCTTCCCGGACTGGCCGGCCATTGTGGCAAATAGCGCCCACGCCACGTCATGGCAACGCGAGATTATCCCGCCATAAGGACGCATCGCCTTGAAAAAACGCCGGCCGGGGTAGAGCCCGGCCGGCGCCGTCCTGCCAAGGGGGAGGCGGCTTACATTGGCAGGAGCACGGTGTCGATCACGTGGATGACGCCATTCGACTGCAGCACGTCGGCAATCGTGATGGTCGATACGTCGCCCTTGGCGTCGGTGACGGCAAGCCGGCCGGGGCCGGACTGCTCGACCGTGAGGTCCTCGCCCTCGACGGTCTTGAGGTGCGCCATTCCGCCGCCTGCCTTGACGGATTTCATCAAGGATGCGGCGGTGAGCCGACCGGGGACCACATGATAGGTGAGGATCTTGGTCAGCGTCGCCTTGTTCTCAGGCTTCACGAGGCTTTCGACGGTGCCGGCCGGCAGCTTGCCGAACGCCATGTTGGTGGGGGCGAACACCGTGAACGGACCAGTGCCTTCCAGTGTGTCAACAAGTCCGGCCGCCTTCACGGCCGCGACCAGCGTGGTGTGATCCTTCGAATTGACCGCGTTCTGGATGATGTTCTTGGACGGATACATCGCGGCTCCGCCGACATTCACGGTCTTCTCGACCGCGGTGGCCGGAATGAATGCGGCGCTCGACATCAGGCCGGCGGTGGCAACCGCGACGGCAACAATGAGGCTGTGACGCTGAGACATGATTGAAGCTCCCGAAGATTGAGACATGCGTATTGAGATATGCCGGGCCGATGGACCCGGCGGTGGGTCGGAGACGACCATTCGTTATCGTCGTCGCATCAAGCTACGCGGCGGGACGCCAGGGGTTTCGCGGCGTACCGCAACTCACGCGCTCGTGAACACGCGGGCTCTATCGGGCGATGGCGTGCCCTGCGTTCGATTGGAGGAAAGTCGAAGCCAATTTCAGCCAGGGCATGCTAGCTTCGCGGCGCCGGGAAAGTCGCACCAGAATATTCGTCGCGAGCCGTCATAGTGAGATGTCGTCATGGCAAAAAACAATCCCGGCAATTTCTTCGAAGATTTTCGTCTCGGCCAGGTTATCACCCACGCGACGCCCCGCACCGTCACGGCGGGCGACGTTTCGCTCTACACGGCGCTCTACGGCCCCCGCTTCGCCGTCCAATCGTCTGATCCGTTTGCGCGCGCGATCGGCTATCCGGGGGCGCCGGTCGACGATCTGCTGGTCTTCCATATTGTGTTCGGCAAGACCGTGCCGGACGTCTCCCTCAACGCGGTTGCCAATCTCGGCTATGCGGACTGCCGGTTTCTCAAGCCGGTATTTCCCGGCGATACGCTGTCGGCCGCCTCCGAGGTCATCGGCCTCAAGGAAAACTCCAGCCGCAAGACCGGCGTGGTCTACGTGCGCTCGACCGGCTTCGATCAGTCCGGCGTCGCGGTACTGTCCTACGTGCGCTGGGTGATGGTGCGCAAGCGCGACGAAGCGGCCGCGCCGCCCGGCGAACTGGTACCCGCGCTTCCCAAGACGGTCGCGGCGGCCGACATCGGCAAAGCCTGCCCGCCGTTGCGGCTCGGCGTCTACGACATAGCGCTTGCCGGCAGCACCCAGAGGTTTGGCGACTACGCGCCAGGCGAACGCATCGACCACGTCGACGGCATGACGGTGGAGGAGGCAGAGCACCAGATCGCCACGCGGCTCTATCAGAACACGGCCCGGGTCCACTTCAACCAGTTCACGGAGGGGCAAGGACGGTTCGGCCGCCGGCTGGTCTATGGCGGCCACGTGATCTCGCTAGCCCGTGCGCTGAGTTTCAACGGGCTTGCCAACGCCTTCCACATCACCGGTATCAATGGCGGCCGGCACGTGGCGCCGTTGTTCGCCGGCGACACCGTGTTCGCATGGTCCGAAGTGATCGAGCGGCTCGCGCTGCCGGGCCGCGACGACGCCGGCGCGCTACGGCTTCGGCTCGTTGCCACCAAGAATCGGCCCTGCGCCGACTTCCCCGACAAGGCCGGCCAAGACTACGATCCGGCTGTGATTCTCGACCTCGACTACTGGGCCCTGATGCCGCGCTGACGCGCGCGCCGTCGCGGCGCATATGTTTTATATATGGCCGCGCTAAGTGCCTAGAATTTCTCGCATTATCTCGACGGCCGCGGCAGCCATACCAACGTCGCCATTGCGCTTGCCCATCGCATCTGCTTGAAGAAAGCGATCGCGAATTCGGATTGACAAAATATGGCTGAAGCCAAAGGCCCCGCCGCGCGGCCGCTATCACCGCACCTCCAGATTTACCGGCCGATGCTGACCATGATGATGTCGATCGTGCATCGGATCACGGGTGCGGCGCTCTATGTCGGAACCTTGCTGTTGGCGTGGTGGCTGATCGCCGCCGCGTCCGGCCCCAATGCCTACGCGGTGTTCCAGTCGGTGGCGTCGAGCGTGATCGGGCGGGTTGTGCTGTTCGGCTACACCTGGGCGCTGATCCATCACATGCTCGGCGGCGTGCGGCACCTGATCTGGGATACCGGGCACGGGTTCGGGCCGGCGGAGCGGGAATGGCTCGCGCGCGCCAACCTGATCGGATCCATCGTGCTGACGATCATTCTGTGGATCGTGGGCGGCTATCTGATGGGAGGGCTGCGGTGAGCAGCGTTTCGCCATGACCCTGCGCCCGTCATCCATGCGCACGCCGCTTGGCCGCGTGCTCGGCTACGGTTCGGCGAAATCCGGAACCGAGCATTTCATTCGCCAGCGGCTGACCGCGATCGCCAACATCCCGCTGACCATCGCGGCGGTGCTGATCGTGGTGTCGCTGATCGGACATAACCAGGCGGCGGTCGCCCAAATCCTGGGTTCGACCCTGGTGGCGATCATCATGCTGCTTTTCATCATCTCAACGTTTTACCATATGATGATCGGCATGCAGGTGATCATCGAGGATTACGTCCATGACGAGGGCGCCAAATACGCGCTGTTGATCCTCAATGCCTTCTTCACCATCGCGGTGGGATTCTCGTCCGTTTACGCGATCCTCAAGCTGTCGTTTGGAGTTTGAGCCGATGTCCACGAACGGGTCAGGAAACGGCGCCGCCGCGATCAACGGGCGGGCCTATCCGATCGAGGATCATACCTACGACGTCCTCGTGATCGGAGCCGGCGGCTCCGGCCTTCGCGCGGTCGTCGGTTGCAGCGAGGCGGGGCTGCGCACCGCCTGCATCAGCAAGGTATTTCCCACCCGTTCCCATACCGTCGCGGCGCAGGGCGGCATTTCGGCCTCACTCGGCAATATGGGCGAGGACGACTGGCGCTGGCACATGTACGACACCGTGAAAGGATCGGATTGGCTCGGCGACCAGGATTCGATCGAATATATGTGCCGCAATGCCCCGGCCGCCGTCTATGAGCTCGAACATTGGGGCGTGCCGTTCTCGCGCACCGAGGAGGGCAAGATTTATCAGCGCCCGTTCGGCGGCATGACGACCCATTACGGCAAAGGCACCGCCCAGCGCACCTGCGCGGCCGCCGATCGCACCGGCCATGCCATACTGCATACGCTCTACGGCGCGTCGCTCAAGCATGCGGCCGAGTTCTTCATCGAATATTTCGTCATCGATCTCATCATGGACGAGGGCCGCTGCCGCGGCGTGGTCGCGCTCAAGCTCGACGACGGCACCATCCATCGCTTCCGCGCCCACATGACGATCCTTGCCACCGGCGGATACGGCCGCGCCTATTTCTCCTGCACCTCCGCCCATACCTGCACCGGCGACGGCAACGCCATGGTGCTGCGCGCCGGCCTGCCGCTCCAGGACATGGAATTCGTGCAATTCCATCCGACCGGCATTTACGGCGCCGGCTGCCTGATCACCGAAGGCGCGCGCGGCGAAGGCGGCTATCTCACCAATTCGGAAGGCGAGCGCTTCATGGAGCGCTATGCGCCTTCCGCCAAGGACCTCGCTTCGCGCGACGTGGTGTCTCGCGTCCGATGACGATCGAAATCCGCGAAGGACGCGGCGTCGGCAAGAACAAGGACCACATCTTCCTGCACCTTGACCATCTCGATCCCAAGGTGCTGCACGAGCGCCTGCCGGGCATCTCCGAAAGCGCCCGCATCTTTGCTGGCGTCGATGTGACCCGCGAACCAATCCCGGTGCTGCCGACCGTGCATTACAACATGGGCGGCATCGCCACCAACTATCACGGCGAGGTCCTTACCAAGAAGGACGGCAATCCGGACACCATCGTGCCCGGCCTTATGGCGCTCGGCGAGGCGGGCTGCGTGTCGGTCCATGGCGCCAACCGGCTCGGCTCGAATTCGCTGATCGACCTCGTGGTGTTCGGGCGCGCCGCCGCGCTGCGCTGCGCCGAATTGATCGACGCAAACGAGAAGCACGCCGAACTCCCGAAGGATTCGGCCGATTTGCCGCTATCGCGCGCCTCGACAGGTTCCGTCACGCCGACGGCTCGACTTCGACCGCCGAATTGCGTTTGCACATGCAGAAGGTCATGCAGAGCAACTGCGCGGTTTTCCGTACCGGCGAGGTGCTGGAGGAAGGCTCGAAGCTCATCCACGACGTGATGGTCGGCGCCGGCGACGCCAAGGTGTTCGACCGCTCGCTGATCTGGAATTCCGATCTTGTCGAGACTCTGGAATTCGACAATCTGATCGCCCAGGCGGTCGTCACCATGGATTCCGCCGCCAATCGCACCGAGAGCCGCGGCGCCCATGCACGGGAAGACTATCCCGACCGCGACGACAAGAACTGGATGAAGCACACGCTACTCTGGCTCGATTTCACCGACCCGCAAGGTGACGATCGACTATCGGCCGGTGCACACCTACACGATGACAAACGAAATACAGTACATCGAGCCGAAGGCGCGGGTGTACTGAACGCGAGTTTAACGAAGCGGAAATCGGGATCGACAAGATGGTCGAATTCACGCTGCCGAAAAACTCCAAGGTCACCGCCGGCAAAGCGTGGCCGGCACCGCCGACGCGTCGGGGCGCTGCGGGAATACCGCATCTATCGCTGGAATCCGGACGACGGCGACAATCCGCGCCTCGACACCTACCACGTCGATCTGGGCGATTGCGGCCCGATGGTTCTCGACGGGCTGATCTGGATCAAGAACAAGATCGATCCGACGCTGACCTTCCGCCGCTCCTGCCGCGAAGGGGTGTGCGGCTCCTGTGCGATGAACATCGACGGCACCAACACGCTCGCCTGCACCAAGGACATGAAGGACATCAAGGGCGAGGTGAAGATTTATCCGTTGCCGCACATGCCGGTGGTCAAGGATCTGGTCCCCGATCTGACCGAGTTCTATGCCCAGCAGGCTTCCATCAAGCCGTGGCTGCAGACCCAATCGGTAACGCCCGAGAAGGAATGGAAGCAGAGCCACGATGACCGGGTGAAGCTCGACGGGCTCTATGAGTGCATCATGTGTGCTTGCTGCTCGACTTCATGCCCGAGCTATTGGTGGAACAGCGACCGCTTTCTCGGCCCGGCGGCGCTGCTGCAGGCCTATCGTTGGATCAACGATTCCCGCGACGAGGCAACCGGCGAGCGGCTCGACAATCTCGAGGATCCGTTCCGCCTCTACCGCTGCCACACCATCATGAACTGCGCCAAAGCCTGCCCCAAGAGCCTCAACCCGTCCCTGGCCATCGCCGAGATCAAGAAGCTGATGGTCGAACGGCGCGCGTGAGCGTCGTTCCGCTCAGGCTCGCGGAGAATTTCCGCGCCGCTTTCTACGCGCCGTTCTACGCCACCCTGGCGCTTGGTTTCTATGCCGACGAAGGCGTCGAGATCGAACTTGTCGATTCCGCGATTCCAGGTGATGGCGTAGCCGGGCTGCTGGACGGGTCCGTTGACGTAACCTGGGGCGGCCCGATGCGGGTGATGAAGGCCCGCGAACAAAATCCGGATTCTACGCTCGTTTGTTTCGGCGAAGTTGTCGGCCGCGATCCGTTCTATCTTGTGGGTATCGAGCGGCCGTATTTCCAGCTTTCGGATTTGCCTTCGTTGCGCTTCGCAGCTGTTTCGGAGGTGCCGACGCCGTGGATGTGCTTGCAGCACGATCTGCGCCTGCTCAGCGTCGATCCGTCACGGCTCCGCCGCGCCGCCGCCCGCACCATGCGAGATAATTTGGAGGCGCTGCGCAGCCGGCAGATCGACGTGGCGCAACTGTTCGAGCCGTTCGTCTCAATGGCGGCGCGGGGGCGGATCGGCGACGTTCTCTACGCGGCGAGCACGCGCGGGCCGACCGTTTATACGACCTTCATCGCGACGCGCGACCGCATCGCGCGCCGCCGCGCCGATTTCGCCGGCATGGTGCGCGCAACGCAGCGCACGCAGGACTGGCTCGCCGCTCATGATGCAGCCGAACTCGCGGAGGTCGCGGCGCCGTTCTACCCCGATATTGAATTCGATCTGTTGCTCGGTTCATTGCAGCGTTGCCGCGAGGCCGGGATCTGGGCTCAGACCCCTCAAGTATCTCGGCCAGGATTTACGCGACTTGCCGAGAGCCTGGTGTCGGGCGGCTTCATCTCGCGGCCGCCTCGCTACGAGGACTGCGTCGAGGGCACGCTGTAGGGTTCCGTCGCCTCGTCGCTAGTCGTCCAGCGTGCGAGCACCCCCGCTCGTCCGAGATGAGGTCGGCTTGTGCATCGCAACAAGGACGGCGTGCGCGGTTCGGCCGCAGATTTGTCGCCTTGTTATCGTCGCAGTGCCACGCTGACTTGGCAAATTCGCAGTACGAGTGTGGCAAATCAACTGTATCAAATCATCTAACGACGCAATCGAGCGTTTGGGGCGAGAAACCGAATGACACGCTGTTCCATGGTATTTTCCGCTGCCGTGCTGGCCGTCGTGGCGGCACCGCAACTGTCGCCCGCGCAAGCTCTCGAGCCCGGGCTTCAGCCTTACCTTCGCTTGGCCCAAGCCGAGCCTAACCAACCGCCCGGCGAGAAAAAGCCAGAACGTCCGCCGGGTCAGCGCCCGCCGGGCGCCCCCGCCACGCCTCCGGGACAGCATCCACCGGCCGCGGCTCCGGTTCATCCAGGCCCTGCTGCCGCCACACCTCCCGCACATCCGGGTCCCGCCGCCGCAACGCCGCCGGCCCATCCGGGCCCCGCTGCCGCTGCGCCACCAACTCATCCAGGTCCTGCCGCCGCCACGCCGCCGGCCCATCCAGGCCCGGCGACCGCCCAGACCCCGGCAAATCAACTGCCGCCGCGGCCGGGCGCCCCCGGGACCACGCACCCGCCGGGTGCACCGGCGGTAGTGACGGCTCCCGGCCCCGCGCAGGCTCCGGCCGCCCAGGTGCAGCCGCCGCGACCGGCCGGCGTGGCTCCGGCGGTCGCCGCCGCGCCCGTCAACCCCCAGGGCGGCCCGCGCCACCTCGACCAGTTGCGCACCGAGCGTCATGAGACGCACGAGGGCAATCGTACTGTCATCCAGGAAGCCGACCGCACCATCATTCGCGAGGGCGGCCACGATATCATCCGCCACAACGAAGCCGGTCGCTTCGGCTTCAACGCGCAGGTCAATGTGGAACATCGCGGTAACGACACCCTGACGATTGCGTTGCGCCCGGACGGCTCGCGCATCGTCACCGAGGTTGGCCCGGATGGGCGGCTGCTCCGCCGCGTGCGTCGCGACGCGGAGGGCCGCGAGGTGATCATCATCGACAACAGCTTCGAGCCGCGGGGTCCCGGTTTCGCCGGCTATTTCGTCGATCTGCCGCCGCCCGCCGTGCACATCCCGCGCGAGCTCTACATCCGCGAGCTTGACCGCGCGAACGCGGAGGATGTCTACCTGACCCTGATGGCGCCGCCGGTCGACCGTATCGAACGCCGCTACGGTCTTGACGAGATCCGCTACAGCGAGCCATTACGCCTGCGCATGCCGCGGATCGACATCGACACGGTGAATTTCGAATCCGGGTCATGGGAAATCACCCCGGACCAGTTCGATCGTCTCGCCTTCGTGGCGCAAGGCGTCAGCCGCGCGCTTCAACACAATCCGCGCGAGGTCTTTATGATCGAGGGCTTTACCGACGCGGTCGGCAACGATGTCGATAATTTGTCGCTGTCCGATCGCCGCGCCGAATCCGTCGCGCTGGTGTTGAGCAGCCAGTTCAACATCCCGCCCGAAAACCTGACGACCCAGGGCTACGGCAAGCAATTCCTGAAGGTTCCGACCGACGGGCCGGAGCGCGCCAACCGCCGCGTCGCGGTGCAGCGCATCACGCCGTTGCTGATGGGTCAGAACTGACCGGGCAGGTTTTCAACTTCTGAACGAAGGGCGGGTTGCGCGAACCCGCCCTTCGTCTTTTCCGCTACAGCTTCAGCTTTTTCCTGCGCTGCCCGAGCGTGCGCAGCCGCAGCGCGTTGAGGCGGATGAAGCCGGCGGCGTCGCGGTGATCGTAGGCGACCGCGCCCTCCTCGAAGGTCACGAGGTCCTGGTCATAGAGCGAATACGGGCTCTCGCGGCCGACCACGATGACGCTGCCCTTGTAAAGCTTGAGCCGCACCTCGCCGGTCACGAACTCCTGACTGCGGTCGATCGCGGCCTGGAGCATGTCGCGCTCCGGAGCGAACCAGAAGCCGTTATAGACAAGCTCGGCATATTTCGGCATCAGCTCGTCCTTGAGGTGCATGGCGCCACGATCGAGCGTGATCAATTCGATGCCGCGATGCGCCGCATACAGGATGGTGCCTCCCGGCGTCTCGTACATGCCGCGGGACTTCATGCCGACGAACCGGTTCTCGACAAGGTCGAGCCGGCCGATCCCGTTGGCACGGCCGAGCTCGTTCAGGCGGCCGAGCAACGTCGCCGGCGACAGCTTGGCGCTATCGACCGCGACGGCATCGCCGCGCTCGAAAGCGACGGCGATGTACGTCGGCTTATCGGGCGCCTGTTCCGGATCGACGGTCCGAGAATAGACGTAGTCCGGCACTTCCTGGGCCGGATCCTCCAGCACCTTCCCCTCGGAAGAAGCATGGAGCAGATTGGCATCCACCGAGAACGGTGCGTCGCCGCGCTTGTCCTTGGCGATCGGAATCTGGTGCTGCTCGGCGAATTCGATCAGGCGTGTGCGTGAAGTGAGGTCCCATTCGCGCCACGGTGCGATCACCTTCACGTCGGGCTTCAAGGCGTAATAGGCGAGCTCGAAGCGGACCTGGTCGTTGCCCTTGCCGGTGGCGCCGTGGGCGACCGCGTCGGCGCCGACCTTCTCGGCGATTTCGATCTGCTTCTTGGCGATCAGCGGTCGCGCGATCGAGGTGCCGAGCAGATATTGACCTTCGTAGAGCGCGTTGGCGCGAAACATCGGAAACACGTAGTCGCCGACGAATTCCTCGCGCAGGTCTTCAACGAAAATGTTCTCCGGCTTTATTCCGAGGAGCAGCGCCTTGTCGCGCGCAGGCGCGAGCTCCTCGCCCTGGCCGAGATCGGCCGTGAATGTGACAACCTCGCAGCCATAGGTGATCTGCAACCACTTCAGGATGATCGACGTATCGAGCCCGCCCGAATAGGCCAGCACAACCTTCTTGACGTCACCCTTGGCCAAAACGAACCTCCTCGCCAGTAGGGGGGCGCTCGCCTTGATTGCGCGACCGTAACGACGGATCCAGCGCCGCGGAAAGCCCCATGAAATCGGCGCGGACTATAGGGCGAATGGCCGAACGCGCAAGCGCGCCGCCGCACCCGGATCAGCCGGCAAAGTCGGCGTGCACGACGAAACGCAGGGGGCCGGACAGGGCCGAATTGAACGGCCAGCAGGTCGCTAGCGCGAGATGCCGGCCCGGAGCGGCCGAATCGATCCCGGATCCGTCCCATCGCACAACCTCGGTGCCGGTGACGCGAAACCGCATGGCGGCGCCATCGCGTCGGCGGACCACGATCTCGTCGCCAGCCGCGATGTCGCGCAGGAATGCGAAATGGGTGTCGCGATGGGCGGCGTAAACGGCAGTGCCGGGCTCGCCGGCCTCGGGCGTACGTTCCATATGGCCCGGACCGAACGCCAGCGCCTGCCCGCTGCCGCCGGCCAGCACGATCGCCTGGCGCCGGAGCCGCGGAACCTCGATGCGGGCGACCGGCCAAGTATCGGCCCACGACCACGGCTTCACCACGCGTGCCGGACGCGATCTCGGCTGCGAAAGCGCGCTCCAGCAGCACCTGCGCCACCACGGCTTTGGCATGGATGTAGAGCGCATCGCCGATGAGCCACAGCCCGGCTAAAGCAAATGAGGCGGCCGCCGCGACGTACACTCGCGACGGCCGCCCGTGAAATGACGGCGTGGCTGTTGGGGGGACCGCCGTCATTGTTCTCCTCAGTGTGCCGTGTGGTGGCGGGGGATCCGGCAGATCACGAGGAGAATTGAGAGCACGAGCATCAACAGCCCGGCCATGAACTTGAGTTCGGCGTCGGTCGCGGTTTTCGGCAGCACGACGCCGTTCGCATTGAGGTTTGCGGTCGCGTAGGCTGCCGGCACGGTGACCGGAGGGATCGGAGCGCCATTGCCGCCGGCGCGGCGCTCGTCGGGCTTGGGCGCGGCACGATCATGCGACCTGCGCTCGCCGCCGAACACCTTGTCGAACTCCCAGCCGGCCGGCAGGTTGAGCGGCAGTTCGGCGCGAGCTAGCTGCGCACCCGCGGGCCGACTCGGTGTCTCGTCCACCGCGACCAGGCTGGTGAGGCGGCTCACCAGATGATGGTCGAGCGCGAGAGACAGGATGCGCTTGTCGGCGTCCTCGCCGGACAATTGGCGCAGGCGCTTCGCCATCTCGGCATCGGTGATCTTGCGCCGCGCCCACACCTTGGAGAGGCCGACGCCTTCGGCGCGCTTTGGCCACCGGCAGGCTGACGCTCCACGGCTGCGACCCGATCATGCCGCCGATCTCGAGCGTCGCGTCGCGCGCGCCGGACGGCGCCAGTTTGGCGGCGATCACCACCGGCTCGCCGCGATAGAGATCAGGCAACACCGCCGGCGTTGCGTCCATCGCGCCGCCCGAATAGCTCGCGACGAGGCCGGTCACCACCGGGCTTTCGAGCTTCTCGATCAGTTCGCGCATGCGCTCCTGCACCTGATCGACCGAGCCGATGTGGGTGTAGGTGCCGCGACCGATCTCGGCGGCGCGCGTCATCAGGAAGCTGTTCGGCGCGGAGCCGATTCCCACCATGAAGACGCGCGAACGCCCGCGCATGGCCGCGATGGTGTCGAACAGCTCCTGCTCGTTGCCGATCTCGCCGTCAGTCAGAAACACGACCTGGCGCAGATACTGCGAGTCGGCGCCGCGCTGATCGGACAACGCCGCTTTCATGGGCGGAACCATCTCGGTGCCGCCTTGCGCCTGCAGGGCGGATACGAAGCCTTTGGCACGGCCGATGGACTCTGCGTTCGCCGCCATGGTGTCGGCAAACAGCGCGTCCATGGTGTGATCGAACCGGATGACGTTGAAGCGGTCGTTGGCATTCAGACGGTCGAGCGCGAACAGCAGGCTCGCCTTCGCCTGGGCGATCGAGGTGCCGCCCATGGAGCCGGAGTTGTCGATCACGAACACGACTTCCCGGGCCGGCCGTTGCTTTCGGTCATCCGCCAGGAGCGGCGGCGTCACCAGGGCAAGCACGTAGTCGGCATCGCCCACATGTTCGCGGAACAGCCCGACCGCCGGCGCCGTTGCGGCGGCGGGCAACCAGGTCAGTTCGAAGTCACGGTCGGCCGGTACTACGTGGGCATCGAGCGTGACAACGCGACTGTCGTCCGCCGGCGCGTCGATCTTGACGGCATGGTGCTGGCTCTTCACCTCGCCGAGTGGAAAGCCGGCGCTAAGGTGCACCGTGATGGCGACCGGATTGGTCGGTGGCTCGATGGCAGGATCGAGCACCGGCGCCGCAATGCGGTCGCGGTCCGGCACCGGATCGGTTGTGTCACCCCAGCCGCCGCCCCCCAAGTCAACCGTCTGGACAACCGGCGGCGGATTGTAACGCGGTGCGACGACCAGCGGGACCCGCAGCGACGACACATTGCCCGAGCGGTGCACCGGTTCCTGGTACTCGATCTGGACCAGCACGGTTTCGCCCGGTCCGATATTGGCGACCGAATTGGTGAAGATGTTCGGGCGCTCCTGCTCGATCAGCGTGGCTTTGCGGCCCGAGCGCTTGGCCTCTTCGTAGATTGCCTTGGCTTCGACACGCTCCTTGATCTCGCCGACCACAATGCGGTCGCCGATCACCATCTTGAGCGTGTCGACCGCGCCACCATCCGGCAGCGGATTGACGTAGATCGCCTCGACCCAGTTGGAGGTCGGGTTATTGAACAACTGCGTGATGCGGGCGCGCGCGGTCGGACCGGAGACCGTGACGTCGATGTCGGTGGCAAGCCGCGGGGCCTCGACAAGCCGCTCACCGTCACGCAACAGCAGCGAACCGATCTTGGCGTCGCCGACCGACGCGACCACCGGCAGACCGGTCGTGACGCCGCCGGCGCTAGCGCCGGCGAGTGCCGTGAGCATTGTGGCGATTGCCAGCGCCAGAGTGCCGACGACGCCGGTCGTGAACGATCCGGCGTGGCAACGCGCACCGACGGTCGCGCGCTCGTCAATTCTTTGACCCCTAAGCGAGATGTCCAAGACTTTCCCTCCTCCGCAACCCATTCACCCGACGCCGCCTGATTTATGAGGCGCCGCGACATCGGAGCGTGAGCGTCAGTTTCGACCTAGTTCGGCAATTATGCCGCGCGGGCCGCCTTGCCTTGTCATCGGATGTGCGGATATGTGAGGGAATGTGCGGGTCGCGCGTGGGGAAGGCAAAGCAAGACCGTGACCGACAACAATTTATCCGACGAGCAGACCCGGCCACATTGCCGAGCGGATTCGCGAAGAGCTGGCGCGTCATCGGATGTCCCGCAAAGGGCTCGCGGCGCAGGCGAAGATCAGCATTTCCACCTTGGAAAAAGCGTTGTCCGGCCGCCGTCCGTTTACGCTGGCCACCACGATTCGTCTGGAGCAGACACTCGGCGTCAGCCTGCGCGCTTCGCCGCGGGCAGCGCCCGGTCTTGAGCCGGTCAGGCTCGCGCCGGGCGAGCTCGGGTATTATTCGCGGCCCTCGGTGTCCGGGATCGAGGGCGATTATCTGACATTGCGCCCCTCGTTCGGCGACCGCAACGCCATCTACGCCTATCGGATCCAGATCCTGTGGGACGACCAGCGCTCCAGCCTCGTGTTTAGCGAATCCCAGCGCATCGACGTGGCCTTCACGCAGGTGGGCACGGTCTCGGTACCCAACCAGTCCGGCCACATCTACCTGATCACCAACAGCAGTGGGCAGTACCGCATGATCCTCGTGTCCCGCCCGACCATTTCGGGCGAGATGTATGGCATCCTCACCACGTTGCAGGTGGGGCGCGGGTCGCAACTGATGCCGGTGTCGGCGCCCGTCGTCATGGTGCCGACCAGGACCCTCAAGGACCTACAGTACGGCCAGATCTCTCCCCGGGACCCCGTTTACGCACTCTACTGGAAATACCTCAAGCGCACCGTGGACGAGCAGTTCGCGGCGTTCCTGCCGCCGTGAGGACAAGCGGATGCCACTTGTCTGATTGATTCTATTGGGGTTTTCTAAAAGAGTTCGTTCGGGCAAACCGCTACTTGGTGGCGCCGCGCGAGAACCAGGAGCGCAGGATCCCGGCCGTATCGAGGCTCGGCCGCGGCACCGGCTCAGCGGGAGGTTCGGGCTCCGGGCCGGGGTCATCGGGAACCGGGACCATTGCGGTCTCCGGTGCGGGTTCTTGGTCGGGCGCTCGGACTACCTTCAGTTCGGCCGCGATCGGCTCGAGGGTCGGTGAGCGATCGGACGCGGATGCGAGCTTCACTTCGGGTGTTTCAGGTTGGGTTTCCGTCCTGATTTCGGGCTTGGCCTCGATCACAACCGCAGCCGGCAGCGGCTGCGGCATCGGGAGCGGCCGGGGTTCGTCGATAAGCGGGCCGCGCGGGGTCAGATCGGCGACCGGGACCCGCCACTGAAAGGCATCGAGCCGGCCGGTGACCGGCGATAGCGGCAACCACGTTTCCGCGATGACCCCGTCCGCTGTCCAGACCGGGTCATGTCCGGCATTGACGGCCCGGCTCATCCATTCCCGGGCGCGGCCGATATCGCCGCGCTCGGCTTCCTCGATCTGCGCCATCAAGGTCGCGACCCGCCGGGTCGGAGCGGCAAGGAGCGGCGCCAGGGCAGCGCGCGCCTCGGCGAATTCGTGCGCCGCGATGGCGGCCTGCGCGACCGACAAGGCGCTTTCCGGATGGCCCTCCGCGAGACGCCGCAACGCCCGCATGCGACTGAGCCGGTCGCGTGCCGAAATGCCGGGGACGATGTCGGCGAACGCCGCTGCAATGTCCGGATGAGGGCTCTCGCGCCACGCGGTTTCGAGCACGCGGCCGGCCTTGCGACGTTCGCCCGCCTCCGCCAGCAGGCGACCCGCGAGAGCGGCGGCCGGCACCAGGCCGGGAGCAAGTTTGAGAGCTTCGAGCACCAGTTCTCGCGCCGCGGCGGGGTCGCTATCCTTGACCGACAGGGCGCGCGCCGTGAGCAGCACGGCGCGCAGTCGTCGGAACGTATCCCGGTCGACGAGTCCGCCTTTGCGGTTGCGCTCCAGCGCATCGAGCGCACCGGGCCAATCGCCATCTACGCAGCGGAATTCCAGCGCAGCCTGGCCGGCCCAGGCGAGCGACGGCGACGTCTTGGCGGCTTCCTCCGCGAAGCCGCGGGCGGCCGCGCTATCGTTACGGCGCCGCGCTTCGATGAACAGGCCATGGAGGCCGAGCAACTTGGTGTCGTGGCGCGCCACCATGGTGCGAAAGGCCTTTTCGGCACCAGCGCGCTCGCCGGACAATTGCGCGGTCTGAGCCTGCAGCAGCAGGAGCAAGGGTTCGCCGGATACGAGGCGCGAGGCCTCGGCCGCGAACCGGCGCGCCGCCCCCATGTCGCCGGCACCGATCGCCACGAGACCGCGCATGATCGCATGCTGACCCTTGGCGGCGCGGCGGTGCGCGAGCACCCTCGCTACGCGACGCGGTGCCCGCACCGCCGTGAGCGCGATCGACCACAGCAGGATCGCAGCGCACGTGAACGCCGCGACCGCCCCGATCAGCACCGCGACCGAGGTATCCGCGTGGTAGCCGAGCCAGGTGATGGCAACCTCACCGGGCCGGTCGGCGAGCCATGCCGCCACGAAGGCGAATGCCGCCGTGACGGCCAAAAAGACGGCGACGCGAATCATTGCGGCGCGAGGTCCGGCGCCTCACCGAGTTGGACAAAGGCCGCGCTGGCGAGATGCCGCGCTGCATCGATCGCGGCAGCGCGCTCAAGCGCCTTTTTGCGCCACGACTGCACCAGCGCTTGCGCCGGAACGGGCAGCTTGTCGAGATCGGCCACCACGCCGGCCACGTCCTGGCGGGTCATCTTGAATTCGATGCGGCCGATCACGGTGGCGGGATCGTCGCCGGCCACGTCGCCGACCGGCCGGATGCGCACCAGCCGATCCGCGCCGGCCCGCAGGCGTTCCAGATAGTTGCCGTCGCGGCTGGTCGAAGCCGACAGCCGCGCAAGCTCGGGCATCAGCCCTGACAACTCGCGGAACAGCGCGTTGGCGTTCGGAACGCCTGTCGCCGCAAAGGGCTCCAAGGCCGCCAGCGCCTTGGCATCAAGGTCGAGAGGGCGGGCGGCGGCAAGTTCGATGGTGAAGGGATAGTCGTGCTCGACCGCGTTGCGCAACGCGGCCGCCGTGATGGCGGCGCGGAGCGGTTTTTCGGCCGCCATCGTCGCGGCTGCGGCCGAGGCAGCCGCGGAACTATCGGCGCGCTGCCCTGCGGATTTTAGCGTCGCTTCCAGACCTTCCAGCGCCATGACGCGGGCCGTAAGACTGTCGAGCGCGGCACGCTCAGCGGGCTGCGAGGTTTCGTCGGTCTTTTTGAGCTCGCCGAGCTCGGCGGCGACCGTATCGGCGCGCTCGCCGACAAGTCGGGCGGCGGTCGCATTATCGCGGATTTGCCGATCGATTTCGTCGAGCCGGCCTGCCAGGGACTTCAGGGCGGCTTCGATAGTCGGGAGCCGGTTGTCCGGTGCGACGGGGGGCGCGGCCGCAGGTGTCGCGGCGACCGCTTCAAGCGTCACGAGCCGCGCTGTGAGGTCATCCAGTTTGGCGCGCTCGGTGTTGGCCGCCGCCGGACGAGCCGCATCGTCTCGGCGCTGTGCTTCGAGACTTGCAACACGGGTCCGTAACTCGTCGACACCGCTGTCGCCGCCGGGCGCAAAATAAAATCCAAGTGCTGCCGCCCCGGCGGTTGCAACCGCGAAGAGGCCAACGGCAGCCAAGCGTGAACGCCAGGGCGAAGCGACGCGTGACTTCGCTGCATTGGCGGCATCGCTTGTCGTTTCGGACGCGTCGGGGTGCTGCCGGTGCGACGCCGCGCCTGCAATCGGCACTTCGACCGCTTCGACGTCGATAGTCCGCGGTTCCCGCCGGGGGGACGGGTCCGGCCGACCGCCGTCAGCTGGTACGTTGTCTTCCGCGCTTGCCATCACGAATCTCCATCCCGCTCACGGGAACCGGAATACTGCGGACCCGGTGTGGCAGCAATGTAACTGTCATCTTGCGCGATCCCGATGCACTCTAGGAGAGCATGTTCAGTCGGTTCGCCGGCCACCGCGATCGCCGTGGCGCCGGCTGCTACCAGCGGTGCCGCGACCCGGGCCGATAAACACAAGTGCCCAGTTTTAATTGATAAATCCGTAACGCCGGCGGCCGCCGCGGCAGCGAGGTAGGCCGTCGCGGCACGGGTCGAATAGTGCAGGACGGCATCGATCCGGCCCGCCGCCAAAGCCGCAACAACATCCGGCGGCAAATTCGGTACCATGGCGGCCCGGTAGACGACGGCAGTCTCGACGCTCAGGTGGTGGGTTTGCAGGGCGCCAGCGAGGTCGCCGGCACGCGCCCCGCCGGCAAGGTAAAGCAGCGGCGGGCCAACGCCGGGCGGGTTCGCCGCCACTAGCCGGACCAGATCGCCGACATCGCCGTCCGCCGAGCGTACCGGCGCGAACCCGGCGGCAGTCGCAGCAGCCCTTGTACGGGCTCCGACGACGTAGGCCGGCAGACCACCAAGTTCACCGAACCGGCGGTGGCCGACGATCGCCCGGACCGCATTGGCGCTGGTGAACAGTACCGCCGCAAACGGTCCGGTACCGAATTCGGCATCGGCGATCGCCTCGATGCGCAACAACGGAACCGACAGAACGTCGTGCCCCCGCGCTCGCAGCAGGGCGGCGGTGCGCTCGCTCTCGGGTTCCGGCCTGGTGACGAGGAGACGCATCATCCGGCGGCGAAGAAACCAGGCGGCGCCCGGCTCTTCAATTCATGGCCGGCGTCGGCACCAAGCCGCACCGCATCGGCGGCTGCGCCCGCACGGGCGGTTTCGAGTGCCTCGCTGCCGTCGGGACGCAGGATCAGGCCGCGAAACGTGACCGCGCCGGCCGTGATGGTGGCATGGCCGGCAATCGGCGTGCGGCACGAGCCGTCGAGCACGGCCAGGAAGGCGCGCTCGGCGCCGAGCGCCGTGAGCGTGTCGGGATGATTGATCGCCGCCAGCAGGCCGCGCGTGCGGGTGTCATCCTGGTGCGCCTCGATCCCGATCGCGCCTTGGCCGACCGCGGGCAGGAATTCATCGATCTCAAGTACCACCGTCGCGGCGTCCGAGCGCCCGAGCCGCTTGAGGCCGGCGAAAGCCAGCAGGGTGGCGTCGACGATGCCGTCGTCGAGTTTCTTGAGCCGCGTCTCCACATTGCCTCGAAAGGTCACCACCGCGATATCCGGCCGCAGGCGTTTCACCATGGCTTGGCGGCGCAGCGATGCGGTGCCGACGACGGCGCCGTGCTGCAGGCCGGCAAGCGTCGCGGCCTTGCGGCTTATGAACGCGTCGCGCACATCCTCGCGCGGCAGGCATGCCGCGAGCATGAGGCCGGCCGGCAGCACGGTTGGCATATCCTTGCTGGAATGCACCGCGAGATCGATTGCGCCGTCCTCGAGGGCCTGCTCGATCTCCTTGGTGAACAGACCCTTTCCGCCCACCTCCGACAACGGCCGGTCCTGGATCGCGTCGCCGGTGGTGCGGATGGTTTCGATCGCGATCGCGTCCTCGGCAACCCCATGAACGACGGCGAGCCGCGCGCGCACCTCCCGCGCCTGCCATAGCGCCAGCGGGCTGCCGCGCGAGCCGATGCGCAGGAACGGTGCGTGGGATTGCGCCATGGGACCCCGCAATGCTACCCGGTGCAGGCCGGGCTTGGTGTTACGGTCTTTAAGCACCGCTTGCAAAAATGCAAACCGCTGCGCCCAAGGCGGGGCCAACATGCTTGTGCTTGGTATCGAAACGACCTGCGACGAAACGGCGGCCGCGGTGGTGGAACGTCTCGATGACGGACGCGCCGTGATCCGCTCCAATGTTGTGCTGTCGCAAGTCGCCGAGCACGCCGCGTTCGGCGGGGTGGTCCCGGAGATCGCGGCGCGCGCCCATGTCGAGGTGCTCGATCTCATCATCGCAAGTGCCATGGCGGATTCCGGCACAAGCTTCGCGTCCCTGGACGGGATTGCGGCGGCCGCCGGCCCCGGGCTCATCGGCGGCGTCATCGTCGGCCTCACCACCGCCAAGGCGATCGCCATGGTGCACGAGAAGCCGCTTATGGCGGTGAACCACCTCGAAGCCCATGCCCTGACGGCGCGCCTCACCGACGGGGTACCGTTTCCCTATTGCCTGTTTCTCGCCTCTGGGGGCCATACCCAAGTGGTCGCGGTGCGCGGTGTCGGCGATTATGTCCGGCTCGGCACCACCCGCGACGACGCCATTGGGGAGGCCTTCGACAAGACCGCGAAGCTGCTCGGCCTTAACTATCCGGGCGGGCCGCGGGTCGAGCAGGAGGCGGCGCGCGGCGATCGCGGGCGGTTTGCGTTGCCGCGTCCGATGCTGGGCCGGCCCGACGCAGATTTCTCCCTGTCGGGACTTAAGACCGCGGTGCGGCTCGAAGCCGAGAAGGTCGCGCCGCTCTCGGACCAGGATGTGGCCGACCTGTGCGCGTCGTTCCAATTCGCTGTGGTCGAGATGGTGGTCGACCGGTTGCGCCAAGGCTTGCGGATTTTCCGACAGCGCTTCGGAACCCCGACCGCGCTGGTCGCGGCCGGCGGGGTCGCGGCCAACCAGGCGATCCGCGACGCGCTGCTGGATGTGGCCTTGCAGGACCAGGTCGCCCTCGTCGTTCCGCCGCCGGCGCTTTGCACCGATAATGCCGCGATGATCGCGTGGGCCGGCGCCGAGCGGCTCGCTCGCGGCTTGTGCGATACCCTCGACGCCGCCCCGCTGGCGCGCTGGCCGCTCGATCAGGTCGTCAAGGCCACTACCGAGAAGGCCCCGCTCGTCATGCCGGCCGACACCGCCGAGGCCTCCGGTCGGATAGCCTCCGGTCCGGTGCCGACCGATCCGGTATCGGCGCCATCCGCGTCGGCATGATCGCGGAGCGCATTGCTGTGATAGGGGCGGGCGCCTGGGGCAGTGCGCTTGCCAATGTCATCGCCCGCGCCGGTCGTGTCGTGACGTTGTGGGCGCTCGATCCCGCCGTGGCCGCCACCATCGCGGCGCGCCGCGAGAGCCCGCGCTTGCCCGGCGTGCGCATCGACGAACGCGTCGCCGTGGCGGCGCTGTCGGAAGGCCAACCAGACGGCGACGCCATCCTGATCGTGGTGCCGGCGCAGGCCCTGCGTGGCGCGGCGACGCGGCTTGTCGGAGTCCCGCCCGGCACCCCGGTGGTGACGTGCGCCAAGGGAATCGAGCGCACCACGCGGCGCTTCATGACCGAGATCATCGCGGAATGCCTGCCGGATGCGGTGCCGGCGATCCTGTCCGGTCCGAGCTTCGCCGGCGACGTCGCGCGCGGCCTGCCGACCGCCGTCACCCTGGCGGCGGCGGACGAAGAGATCGCCCGCATGCTTGCCCGCTCACTCGGCTCCGCGACGTTCCGGCCCTATCACTCGGTCGACGTGCGCGGCGTCGAGATCGGAGGCGCCGCCAAGAACGTGCTCGCCATCGCGTCCGGCATCGTGACCGGCCGCGGCCTCGGGGCGAGTGCGGCAGCGGCCCTAACCACGCGCGGATTTGCCGAATTGATGCGCTTCGGCCGGGCTTACGGGGCGCAGCCTGAAACCCTCACCGGCCTGTCGGGCCTCGGCGATCTCATCCTGACCTGCGCAAGCCCGCAGTCGCGCAATTTTTCGCTCGGATTGGCACTCGGACAGGGGCAAACTCCCGAGGAGACGCGGCATTCCGGCAGGCTTGCCGAAGGGGCGTTCACGGCGTCCGTGCTGGTCGACATGGCGCGCGACCGGGCGATCGAGATGCCGATCGCCGCAGCGACCGCGGCCGTGCTCGACGGCGCCCTCGGCATTGACGCGGCGATTGAAGCATTGTTGACGCGCCCGCTGCGGGCGGAAGGATGACGACGATGAATTACTGGCTGATCAAATCGGAGCCGAACGCGTGGTCGTGGGACAATCAGGTGAAGAAGGGCGCCAAAGGTGAGGCCTGGACGGGCGTACGAAACCACACGGCCAAGCAGAATCTGATGAAGATGAAAGCGGGCGACCACGCCTTTTTCTACCACTCCAATGAGGGCAAGGCGGTGGTCGGCATTGCCGAAGTGATCCGCGAAAGCTATCCGGATCCAACCGCGGCGCCGGGCGATCCGTGGGTGGCGGTCGACGTCAGGGCCCTGACGCCGTTTGCGACGCCGGTGTCGCTCGTCGATATCAAGGCCGAGCCCAAGCTCAAGGAGATGGCACTGATCAAGCAGTCACGCCTGTCGGTGCAGCCGGTCACCCCTGCGGAATGGAAAGTCATCTGCCGGATGGGTGGCGTGACGCCTTGACGCGATATAGCCACGTTCATGGCGGAACCTGCCAAAGCTGCTGTGGGCCTCGTTTGGTTGGTTCCGACCGTTATGATAATCTTGCAGGTGTTCCTTCTCAGAGGCTACTTCATGCGGTAAGCTGCTGATGATGGCAGCCGCGCTGGCCATCCGGTGTCGGCGGATAAATGGGCGGAAAACATGAACAATTCAACACGCGCATCGTTGCTCCTGGGACTGGTGGTGGTGCTTCCGCTGGCGGTGGCAGGCCTCGCATGGGCGGGCGGCGCTTCGCTCGACGACGACGACGAAGATCAATCCAATGCCGGCGTATCGTTTTTCGGTTTCGCCAAGGACCTTGACCGTGGCGGCGGCGTTCCCGACGCCAAGGTGAGCGCCGAGATCAAGAACCGCAACGCCAGCTTGGTGACCCGAACCGACGACCAGGGTCATTTCAAATTCTCCGGCTTCAGCAAGGACATCGATCCCAAGGACGTCGAAATCACCTGCAGCAAGGACGGCCTCAAGCTGGAGCGGACGTTGCGGCGTCAGCCCAACGCGGCCGAAGGTGCGGCATCGATCGAAGTCGATTGCCTGATGGTCAAGCGGTGAGCCCGCGTTGAAGCCGCGCGTGCTATGCGTATCCGCGATGCGCTGCGCGATATTCTGATCGGCGCCACGTTTGCTCTTGCAGCTTTGGCGAAGCCCGGTTTCGCCGAACCGCCAAGCATCAAAGCCCACAATCTGGCGCTGACCGGCCGGATCACCTCCGCCGAAGAAGGCGCGATGGAAGGCGTGCTGGTCAGCGCCCAGCGCGACGATTCGCCCATCAGCGTCACGGTCGTGTCCGATGAGACCGGCCGATATGGATTTCCGGCAGAACGCCTTGCGCCGGGACACTATGCATTGCGCATTCGGGCGACCGGGTATGTGGTGGACAAGCCCACCTCGGCAGACGTCCACTCCGAGGAGGCCGCGACCGCAGACCTTGCGCTGCGCAAGATCGCCGACATTTCCGGGCAACTGACGTCGACCGAGTGGCTCATCAGCATGCCGGGCACGGTCGAGCAGAAGCGCCCGCTGATCGAATGCATGAGTTGCCACACGCTCGAACGGGTGGTGCACTCGAAGTTCACGGCGGACCAATTCGTCGCCGTGCTCAAACGCATGGCGAACTACGCCAACAACTCAACGCAGCAACGGGTGCAGCCGCGGGTAGTCGATCGTGAGGTGCCGGATGATCGCGCCCGCCGGGTGGCTGAATATCTCGCCTCGGTCAACTTGAGCCAGCAAGATCGCTGGAATTACGAACTCAAGACTTTGCCGCGCCCGACCGGTCGCGCGACCCATGTGATCGTCACCGAGTACGATTTGCCGCGCCGGACTATCGCGCCCCACGACGTTCGCATCGATGCCGACGGATTCATCTGGTACTCGAATTTTGTCGAGCCCTTTATCGGGCGGCTTGATCCACGCACCGGCACCCACGCGGAGTTCGCCTATCCGGTGGCGAAGCCGAGTTTTCCGACCGGAGCACTCGCCCTCGAACCGGACCATGATGGCAACTGGTGGCTCGCCCTGATGTTTCAGGGCGGGCTCGCGCGCTTCGATCCGCGCACCGAGACGTTCCGGATGTTTCCGCTGCCGCCGGACCTCGACAGCGACACCGCCCAGCAATCGATGGTGATGCCGCGCTTCTCGGACGTCGACGGCAAGGTGTGGACCAACGACGTCAATTCCCATTCGATCCTGCGGCTCGACCTCGCGACCGGCGCCTATGAGCGCGTCGACCCGTTCAAGGACATGCCGATCGGCGGCAACCGACAGCATTCGCCCTACGGGATGACGGCCGACCGGAACAACGATCTCTATTTCATGGATTTCGGCGACGAGAACATCGGACGCGTCGAGGCCGAAACGTTTCGCGCCACTATCTATCCGACCCCGACGCCGCATTCGCGGCCACGCCGCACCATGCTGGACGACAACGGCCGGCTGTGGTTTGCGGAATTTGCCGGCAACAAGCTCGGGATGTTCGACATTGCACGGGAAAGTTTCAAGGAATGGGACGTGCCGACGCCCCACACCTATCCGTATGATGTCTATCTCGATCGCAACGGCGTGCTGTGGAGCGGATCGATGTCGAGCGACCGGGTACTGCGGTTCGATCCGCAGACCGGCGCATCGATCGAATACCTGCTGCCGCGCCAGACCAATGTCCGCCGCATCTTCGTCGACAACGCCACCACCCCGGTGACGTTCTGGGCTGGCAACAACCACCACGCCAGCATCCTCAAGTTGGAGCCGCTGGACTAGCGCGGCACCGACATACTCGGGCATTGTCACTCGCGCCCCGCGTCGCCACATCGTAACCGCTGCGGCGAAAGGACGGTTGATCCTGATCAATCGGCCTCGACCAAAGTGTGACAATCGATGCCTTGTAGGGGTCGGAACGGGCGTCGCATAATGGCGTCCGAGGAAACGTTCGAAAAGCGGCGCGTCAAGTCGCGAAGCGTACAGGAGCGGCAGCATGAGCGAGCAGATCTATGACGTCCCGGCCGAGTGGAAGAATCGCGCCTTCATCGACGCCGCCAAATATGCCGCCATGTACGAACGCTCGCTCAAGGACCCCACAACCTTCTGGGGCGAAGAGGCCAGGCGCATCGACTGGTTCAAGCCGTTCACGAAGGTCAAGAACACCTCCTTCGATTCGCATCACATCTCGATCAAATGGTTCGAGGACGGCATCACCAACGTCGCGCACAACTGCATCGACCGGCATCTCGCCAAGCGCGGCGACCAGGTCGCCATCATCTGGGAGGGCGACTGATCCGAACGACGACAAGAAGATCACCTATCGGCAACTTCATGCCGAGGTGAGCCGTTTCGCCAATGTCCTGAAGGCGCGCGGCGCCAAGAAAGGCGACCGCATCACCATCTACCTGCCGATGATTCCAGAGGCCGCCTACGCGATGCTGGCCTGCACGCGTATCGGCGCCATCCATTCGGTGGTGTTCGGCGGATTTTCGCCGGACTCGCTCGCCGGCCGCATCGAGGACGCGCAGTCCACCATCGTCGTCACCGCCGACGAGGGCGTGCGCGGCGGCCGCAAGGTGCCGCTCAAAGCCAACGCGGACGCGGCCGCCGAGCGCGCCGGCGGCGTCGCCACGATCATCGTGGTGCGCCGCACCGGCGGCAGCCGTCACCATGAAGCCGGGCCGCGACGTCTATTACGACGAGATCGCCAAGACGGTGCCGGCCGAATGTCCCTGCGAGCCGATGAACGCCGAGGATCCGCTGTTCATCCTCTACACGTCGGGCTCGACCGGCAAGCCCAAGGGCGTGCTGCACACCACCGGCGGCTATCTCGTGTTCGCCTCGATCACGCACCAATACGTGTTCGATTATCATGACGGCGACATCTACTGGTGCACCGCCGACGTCGGCTGGGTGACCGGGCACAGCTACATCGTCTATGGGCCGCTCGCGAACGGCGCCACCACCGCTGATGTTCGAGGGCGTGCCGAACTACCCGACCAATTCGCGGTTCTGGGAAGTCATCGACAAGCACAAGGTCAACACCTTCTACACCGCGCCGACGGCGATCCGCGCCCTGATGCAGAGCGGCGACGCACCGGTGAAGAAGACCTCGCGGCAAGCGCTGCGGCTGCTCGGCATCGTCGGCGAGCCGATCAATCCGGAAGCCTGGGAGTGGTATCACCGCGTGGTCGGCGAGCGGCGCTGCCCGATCGTCGATACCTGGTGGCAGACCGAGACCGGCGGCATCCTGATCACGCCGCTGCCCGGCGCGATCCGGCTCAAGCCCGGCTCGGCGACGCTGCCGTTCTTCGGCGTGCAGCCGGAGATCGTCGATGCGGAGGGCAAGGTGCTGCACGGCGCGGCGAGCGGCAATCTGTGCATCGCCGATTCCTGGCCGGGGCAGATGCGCACC
The DNA here is from genome assembly GCA_963747835.1 of uncultured Alphaproteobacteria bacterium. Lineage (GTDB taxonomy): Bacteria > Pseudomonadota > Alphaproteobacteria > Rhizobiales > Xanthobacteraceae > JAJPKK01. The sequence continues at coordinate 1,436,190 of CAVVGO010000006.1, read as the reverse complement.
GTCTACGGCGACCACGAGCGCTTCGTGCAGACCTACTTCTCCACCTATCCGGGAAAATATTTCACCGGCGACGGCTGCCGGCGCGACGCCGACGGCTACTACTGGATCACCGGCCGGGTCGACGACGTGATCAACGTCGCGGGCCACCGGCTCGGCACCGCCGAAGTCGAATCCGCGCTCGTCGCCCATCCGAAAGTGTCGGAGGCCGCCGTGGTCGGCTACCCGCACGACATCAAGGGCCAGGGCATCTATGCCTATGTGACGCTGATGGCCGGCGAGCAGCCGACCGAGGAGCTGCGCCAGGAGCTGGTCGGCTGGGTGCGCAAGGAGATCGGCCCGATCGCCTCGCCCGACCTGATCCAGTTCGCCCCGAGCCTGCCGAAGACGCGCTCCGGCAAGATCATGCGCCGCATCCTGCGCAAGATCGCCGAGGGCGAGTTCGGCAATCTCGGCGACACCTCGACGCTTGCCGAGCCGGCCGTCGTCGACGACCTTGTCCACAACCGGCAGAACCGCAAAGGCGCCGCATAGGGGACAGCGGAAAGACGCCCTTCGAGACGGTTCCGACATCAAATTGTCCCCTGCTGGGGTCACTTCCGGTCGGCAAGTGTGGTCGGCGCGCAACACATTTTTACTTAGACATAACCGTGACCGCTTAGTGTCTAGAAATGGCGCGTTACGACCTGATATTGTGTCGTGGCGATCAGGTTGCGGCGACGCGACCGGGGCTTGAGGACGGGGAACATCATGCTTGGACGATCTGATTTACGGCTCGCCTGTGCGCTTGCCGTGGCTTTGTTCGCATATCCGTCGATCACCACGACGCCGGCCGCGGCGCCGCGAGACTCGTGTCGGCTACCGGCTATGCGGCCGGCACCATTGTGATTCGTACCGGTGAGCGTCGGCTCTATTACTATCTGGGCGACGGTCATGCATTGCGCTATCCGGTCGGCGTCGGACGCGCCGGCATGCAGTGGGAGGGCACGTCCTACATCGACGGAAAATACCGTTACCCGGCGTGGTCGCCGCCGGACATGATGAAGCACGAGAAGCCCGGGATGCCGGCTGTTATTGCGGGCGGATCGCCGCAGAATCCCATGGGGGTGGCGGCGATGACGCTCCACGGCGGCGAATACGCCATTCACGGCACCAACTCGCCCGGCTCGATCGGTGGCTTCGTGTCCCACGGCTGCATCCGGATGTACAATCAGGACATCACCGACCTGTTCGGTCGTGCCGGCTATTTCACCACGGTGGTGGTAACGCGCTAACCTGCGCATCGACTTTCGCCAACAAACGGCCGCCCGCAGGCGCCCGTTTGCATGTCGGCTTATTGTTGCGGTGCGGTCAGAGTTTGCCATCGCACCAGCCCTCGCGGCGGCCGCCCGAGTAGCTGCGCGCCAATCCGCGTCCGAGCAGCTCCGCCGACACATTGGCGATCGAGCGCGTGCGCGCGTCAGCAACGACGCGTCCGCCATATTTGTCGAGGCCGACACCAAATACACCGACCGGGCCCTCGGCGAGCATGACGCTGAGCGCATCTCGTGCGGCCTCCGCCTTGGCGCGCTCGGCCGGACAGCGAGCGCGAAGTTCCGCCGCATCGATGCCGCGCAAGCGGACCTTGGTGGTGATATCGAGCCCGGGCCAGACATGCACGCGAGCCTCGAAAGTATCGCCATCGATCACCCGCAGCACGTCCGTCGGAAGCGAGGCGGTGTCGAGACCCCGAACCGCGCCGGCTCGGGGCGCGGGCTTGGGGCCGGCCTCATTCTCCTTATCCGTATTGTCGGACGCCGGAGGCGACTTGTGTTGCGCCTTGGCTTGCACAATGAGGCCGAGCGCTGCCCCAACAAGCAGGCCGAGCGAGAATGACAGCGTGGCGAACCCGCAGCAGCCAAGTCTCAAGGAACTTATTCTGCCGAATCGGACCATATTCCTATAATACGCCCTGGTGCCAACGTGGGCAAGGGACGTATCGAGGGTTGAGCTATAAAATACTTCTATCTGATGAGAATCAAAAGTCACAGGCAATGCCTTTGACCTCCCAATCGCCATAGCGGACAGGGTCGGGGCCGCGGCGGCCATGAAGTTCTTTGGGCTGTTCCGCCACCTTGCGATCGATTTCGGCGCGACGGGCTTCCGCCTCGGCGAGCGCCCGTTGGGCGGCCGGCGACAGCGGATCAGCCGGCGGCGAGACGACGGGCGGGAGCTTGCCCTGGGTGTCCGGGCTGTCCGGCGGGGCAGCGCTGGAAGCAGACGAAATATTTCCAGTCATCGCTGCACAACATGCCCATCGTCACGGCGCTGTCAACGTGCGGGATGCGTTGGCAGCTAGGCTCCGGATACGTTGACGCAGTCCGTTGCATGAACTCATTTTCCTGTTATCTGGACAACCGGGGGCTAGGCAGTTGCGTCGGGAATGCCTGCGGCGGGCCCGGCGGACGACACGTAAGAAAAACATGACTGACCCCCAAGATGCCGCGTTCCGGCATCCTCCCGGCTTTGCGTCCCGGCGCGCTGCTGCCGACCTTCTGGAAGCTGTGCTGCGCCGCAATCGGCCGCTCGACGAGCAACTCGATGGCAAGAACGCCTATGCGGGCTTGAAAGAACTGTCCGAGCGCGACCGCGCCCTCGCGCGACGCATCGTGGCGACGACGCTGCGTCGGCTCGGAACGTTGCGCCGCCTGATTGGCGGCATGCTCGATCGCGGCCTGCCTCAGAATGCGCCAAAGATCGAGGGCGCGCTTCTTACCGGCGCCGCCCAGTTGCTGTTTCTCGACATCCCCCATCACGCGGCGGTCGACCTTTCGGTTCGCCTGGTGCAGGGCGATCGCCGCAATGCCCGTTATGCGGGGCTGGTCAACGCCGTGTTGCGCCGAATTGCCCGCGCCGGGACCGACGAACTGGCCAAGGTCGATCCGGTCGGTCTCGATATCCCCGAATGGCTGTGGACGCGGTGGGTTGAGACCTACGGCGAGGACGTCGCCCAAGCCATCGCGGCCGCCAACAGCTTCGAACCGGCACTTGATCTTACGGTGAAATCCGATCCCGACCAGTGGGCGGAACGGCTTCATGGACGAATATTGCCGACCGGCTCGGTGCGGGTCGCGGCGCACGGACCGATCCCGGCGTTGCTCGGCTATGGTGACGGGGAATGGTGGGTCCAAGACGCCGCCGCAGCGCTGCCCGCGCGGTTGTTCGGCGACCTTCGCGGCCGGACAGTCGCCGATCTTTGCGCCGCGCCGGGCGGCAAGACCGCACAACTGGCCAACGCCGGCGCCATCGTCACAGCCGTCGACCGGTCCGAACCCCGCATGGCCCGGCTGCGCGACAATCTCGCCAGATTGCATCTGCGAGGCTGAGACCGTGGTGGCGGCGGCCGAGGAATGGCAGGCCGGTCCGTTCGACGCCGTCCTGGTCGACGCGCCGTGCACCTCGACAGGCACGATCAGGCGACATCCGGATATTCCTTGGCGCCGGACAGCCGGCGACATCGAGGCCTTGGCGGCGTTGCAACAGCGCCTGCTCGACCGCGCAATCGCGCTCGTCAAACCGGGCGGCACCGTCGTTTTCTGCACCTGTTCGCTGGAACCGGAGGAGGGCGAAGACATCATTCGCGCGGCCCTCGGCCGTGACCAGAGTGTCCGACGCAGTCCGATCGCGGTGACGGAATTCGCGGGCCTCGAAGGATTTGTAACGCCGCTCGGCGAACTACGGACGCTTACCGTCTCAGTGGCCGGACCCCGACCTCCGCATGGCCGGCCTCGACGGATTTTTCGCCGCCCGCCTCGAGCGGCTTTAGCCATGATCCCGAAAAGTTGCTGACTTTTCAGGCAAAGTTATAAACCAAATCACGACGTCCTTTAGGCTGACGGTCGGTTCGGCACCTCCTATGAATTCGATTTCTCCAGCGTTTCCCCTGGATTGCCCCGCGCTTACCCTTCGTTATGTTATCAAATGGTATACAGGCCAGGATGCCTGTGAGGAGGAGCCAGCCTTAATGTCCCGCGCTGTCATCGCGGACCGCTCCCGGCTGTCTTGGCTGGCGCTTCGACGCAAACTGAACATCCTCAAGGGACGAGCAATCGTTCACCCCTTGACGAGTCTGATTTATTGGCCGCCGGCCGGCGAGCGCCTCGTCATTGCACCCCAGGAGTTGCGCACCGCCGACCCTACCCGCGCAAGCGAGATTTACGGTGGCCGCTTCGCATTTGCGGGAAAGATCGTGGTGTGCGACGGCCGTTCGCCGTTCGAAATGGTTCCACCCAACGACGAATGGGCAGAGGTCCTGTTCGGCTTCGGTTGGCTGCGCCATCTGCGTGCTGCCGATTCGACCATAACCCGTGCCAATGCGCGCGCGCTGGTCGATGAGTGGATCACGCTGCAAGGCACCTGGCAGCCAATCGCCTGGCAACCCGAGGTGGTGGCCCGGCGCATCATGTCCTGGCTGTGCCAGGCCACGCTTATTCTCGACGACGCTGATATGCGGTTCTACCGCCGGTTCCTGCGCAACCTGACCCGCCAGGTCCGATATTTGCGCAGCACCGTCAACGATACCCGGGACGGCGCGCCGCGGCTGCAAGCGCGCATCGCCCTCGCCTATGCGTCGCTGTGCATGGCGAAGCAAATCCGTCATCTGCGTACGTCGACGCGCCGCCTCGTCAACGAATTGGAACGCCAAATCCTCCCGGACGGCGGTCACATCAGCCGCAACCCGGGCGTCATCGTCGAGATCCTGCTCGACCTGCTGCCGCTGAGCCAAGCCTATTCGGCGCGCAACGTGGCGCCGCCGCCGGCGCTCATCAACGCCATTGACCGGATGATGCCGATGCTGCGTTTCTTCCGCCATGGCGACGGCACCTTCGCGCTCTTCAACGGCATGGGTCCAACGCCGCCCGACCTGCTGGCCACGGTGCTGGCCTATGACGATGCGCGCGGCGCGCCGGTCGCCAACGCGCCCTATTCCGGCTATCAGCGCCTTGACGCCGGCACCAGCACCCTGCTGATGGATACCGGCAGCCCGCCGCCGCCGGAAGTAAGCGCCGACGCCCATGCGGGGTGCCTGTCGTTCGAGTTCTCACACAAGCAGCAACGCGTCATCGTCAATTGCGGAATGCCGGCTTCGGGCCGCGACAACTGGCGACAGGTGGCGCGCGCCACCGCGGCGCACTCGACCGTTACCTTCAACGACACCTCGTCGTGCCGGTTTCGTCGAATTCGATCACGTTCAAGCGCCTATTCGGCATACCGATCGTCGATGGCCCCTACGACGTTACCGTTTCGCGCGATACAACGAGGATAATACGACGGTGCTGCGGGCCGCCCATGACGGCTACGCGGAACGCTTCGGCATCATCCATGAGCGGTTCGTGTCGCTGTCGGCCGACGGCCACAAGCTTGATGGCGAGGATGTTTTTCTGCCCGCCACCGGGAACGCGCTGCCGGAGGACGCCGAGGATTACTTCGCGGTACGCTTCCACCTGCATCCCGCAATTCGCGCCAACCGGCTGACCGACGGGCATGGCGCCGTACTGCTGCTGCCGAACAAGGATGTCTGGAACCTCAATGCCCACGAGGACGAGGTGGTGGTGGAGGAAAGCGTCTACTTGGCCGGCCAGGACGGCCCGCGCCGCACCATGCAAATCGTCATCTACGGCCGCGCCCGCGAAGTCCATCGGGTGCACTGGACCTTCAGCCATGTACCGCAGTTCACTCCGGCGGCGCGGCCGGCGCGGCGGGGCCAGAACCCGAGCTTCCGTTGTAAACTGCCCCCCAACGTCGCACTGGTAGGCCACGCAAAGTTCTGCTAACCGCGGACGCGCAATTGTTATCCGGTGCCGGCAGCATGAACCCCATGACTGGTGACCATGACTGGTGATAACGACGTCACGGCCAAACATCCGCGTCGCATGTCCCGCGCTTTGCTGTCGGTGTCCGACAAGACCGGGCTGATCGAATTCGCTCGCCTGCTGGCGCAATTCGGCATCGAACTCGTCTCCACCGGCGGCACCGCAAAGGCGCTTAGCGAGGCGGGGCTCAAGGTCCGCGACGTCGCCGAGCTGACCGGTTTTCCCGAAATGATGGACGGCCGGGTCAAAACCCTGCACCCCAAAGTCCATGGCGGTTTGCTGGCGATCCGGCACAATGCCGAGCATATCCGCGCCATGCAGGAGCACGGCATTGCGGCGATCGATCTCCTGGTCGTCAACCTCTATCCGTTTGAGGCAACGGCCGCGAAGGGCGCCACCTTCGACGACTGCATCGAGAACATCGACATCGGCGGCCCCGCCATGATCCGCGCCGCTGCCAAGAACCATGCCGATGTCGCCGTCGTCGTCGAGCCGGGCGATTATGCCGCGATCATCGCCGAGCTCTCCGAGCACAATGGATTGACCACGCTCGCGCTACGCCAGCGGCTCGCCGCCAAGGCCTACGCGCGGACCGCCGCCTACGACGCCGCGATCTCGAACTGGTTTGCCGGCGCGCTTAGTGACGTGGCGCCCGATTTCCGCGCCTTCGGGGGTCGCCTCATCGAAGCGCTGCGGTACGGCGAGAACCCGCATCAGACCGCAGCCTTCTACCTCACGCCGGACGTCCGCGCCGGGGTCGCCAGCGCCCATCAGGTCCAGGGCAAGCAGCTTTCCTACAACAACATCAATGACACCGACGCCGCCTACGAATGCGTCGCGGAGTTCGATCCCGCCCGCACCGCTGCCTGCGCCATCATCAAGCACGCCAACCCGTGCGGCGTCGCGGAGGGCACAAACCTCCTTGAGGCTTATCGCAGGGCGCTGGCCTGCGATCCGGTGTCGGCGTTCGGCGGCATTGTGGCGGTGAACCGGCCGCTCGACGCCGATGCCGCCCGCGCCATCACGGAGATCTTTACCGAGGTCATCATCGCGCCTTCCGCAAGCAAGGAGGCGATCGCGATCGTCGCCGCCAAGAAAAACTTGCGCCTGCTGCTGGCGGATGCGCTGCCCGACCCACGTGCCGCCGGCCTGACCGTCAAGTCGGTTGCGGGCGGGCTCCTTGTGCAATCGCGCGACAATGCGGTCGTCGACGCGATGCAGCTTACGACCGTCACCAAACGGGCACCGACAGCAGCCGAATTGGAGGACCTACGATTTGCGTTTCGGGTCGCCAAGCACGTCAAGTCGAACACCATCGTGTATGCCCGGGACCGCGCCACGGTCGGCATCGGGGCCGGCCAGATGAGCCGGGTCGACGCAGCCCGCATAGCAGTGCTCAAGGCTGAGGACGCAGCCAAAGCGGCCGGTCACGCGACGCCGCTCACGAAGGGCTCGGTGGTGGCGTCCGACGCGTTCTTTCCATTTCCCGATGGTCTTCTGGTCGCGATCGAGGCTGGTGCTACCGCCGTGATCCAACCTGGCGGGTCGGTGAACGACGACAAGGTCATAAAGGCGGCGGATGATCACGGCGTCGCCATGGTGCTCACCGGCACCCGGCATTTCCGACATTAGGCTGGGCCGGGGTACAGCAATCCGACAAATCGAACGGCGCTAAACGGCTGCCGGCAACGCGGGCTTGCCGGCGATCATGTCGGCGGCCTTTTCAGCCATCATCAGCACTGCGGCGTTGAGGTGTGCGGAGACGAGGTCCGGCATCGCCGATGCGTCGACCACGCGCAGATGTTCGACGCCGCGCACACGCATCTGAGCGTCGAGCACCGCGTCGGGCCCAAGCCCCATCGGGCAGGTTGCGGCCGGATGGTGGGCCGTAATGGCGGTCCGCCTGATATAGGCCTCAATATCGGCGTCGCCCTTGATCGCGGGTCCCGGCGCTGTCTCGGCGCCGCGAAACTGTTCCAGCGATTTTTGATACGCAATCTCCCGGGCAAGCTTAAATCCTTCGCGCAGATTCGGCAGGTCGTTGGGGGCCGAGAAGAAATTGTAGTGAATGCGCATCGGGTCGCGCGGATCGGCGGAGCGCAGCAGGATTTCGCCCCGGCTGTCCGGGTGCAGCAGGGTAGGCCGGATCGCGAAAGCGTCCGGCGCCGCTGACGCAACGCCCGGAAACCACAGGCGCGCGTCGGCGGCGGCGCCGCGGAACATGAACTCGATGTCCGGCACCGCAAGCTCTGGCCGTGTCTTGATGAAAGCATGCAGGCCGCCCGGCACCACGGTACCGGGCCCGGTCCCGAATAGGAAAGCCCGCACCATGCTGACGGCCATGCGGTCAAACCGCAACTGGTGGTGAAACGGCCCCGGCTCGCGGCGCGCGAAGGAGAGGAACACCGCGAGATGATCCTGCAGATTGCCGCCGACCGGCAAGTCGACAACCGGAGCGACGCCGACCTCGCGCAAATGGGCGGCCGGACCGATGCCGGACAGCATCAGGATCTGCGGCGTCGAGAAGGCGCCCCCCGACACGATCACCTCGCGCGTCGCGGTGGCTTGGCACGGCCGGCCGTCACGGAGATATTCGACCCCGGCAGCGGTGGTACCCCGCAAGATCACTCGTGTGACCAGTGCGCCGGTCTCGACCGTGAGATTAAGGCGCTTCATGGCGGGCTTGAGAAAAGCGGTGGCGGCGGAGGAGCGGCGGCCGTCGCGGATGGTGTACTGGCTGCGCCCGAATCCCTCCTGGGAGGCGGCATTGTAATCCGCCGTATGCACGACGCCGGCCGCCTTCGCGGCCTCGATCCAGGCCGGATAGAGCGGATCCGTTGTCTTGGCGAATTCGGTGCCGAGCGGACCGGTACCGCCGCGCCACGTGTTTTCTCCGCCAGCGAAGGTCTCGCAGCGTTTGAAATAGGGCAGCACATCCGCATAGGACCAACCGGTCGCGCCCATCTGGGCCCAGCGGTCGAAGTCGCCCGGATTTCCGCGCGTATAGGCCATCACGTTGACGGAGGACGAGCCGCCCAGGACTTTGCCGCGGCTCGCCTCGATGGTCCGGCCATTGAGACTGGGCTCGGGTTCGGTCTCGAACCCCCAGTCGAACATCCGTCGCTCGTGCAGCTTACCCAGGCCGATTGGAATATGGATGTAGGGGTGCCAGTCGCGCCCCCCCGCCTCCAAGACCAGCACCCGCGCGCCGGCGTCTTCGGTGAGCCGATTGACAAGCACGCAACCGGCCGACCCCGCTCCGATGATGATGTAGTCGTAATTCGAAGTCGTCATCGTAGGCGCAGTCCGTCGGGCGAATTCGTTTTCGCCCGGGATCGTTGGGGTGCGGAACGGCTGAACACGCCGTTCCGGCCTGCGAGCGCGCTCAATAGGGCCGCACCGTTCCCTTTACGGTGGTGCGCAACATCAGCCGGCGCTGATTCGACGGGAAATCGGTGCGGGCGTGGGTCGAGCAACGATTGTCCCACGCGATGAGATCGCCAACGCGCCATTTATGCGTATAGACGAATTCCGGCTTCTCGGAATGATCGAACACCGCATTGAGGAGTTCATCGCCTTCCGGCTTCGGCATGTCGATGACATGCATGCTCATCAGGCGATCGACATAGACGGCTTTGCGACGGGTCTCGTCATGGGTGCGGAACACCGGATGGACGGCCTCGTGGAAGGCCGCGACCGCGTTGCTGGTATCGCCCCGGATCGTGGTCCCGTAATTGTAATGATTGAGCGCCTTGCGGCCCTCCAACCGGTTCCGGACGGCGGGATCGAGCGTCTCATAGGCTGCATAACCGCTGGCAAACAGCGTGTCGCCGCCTTGGTTCGGAACCTCGACCGAATACAACAGCGTACCGTTGTGCGGCATCTCGTTGTGAATCATGTCGTGGTGGAAATGCATCTCGCCGTCGGGCAGCGCGCCGATCGGCTCGCCGTTCTCGCGGATGTTGGAGATCAACATGATATTCGGAAGTAAGTTCGCATATCCCTTGGGGTAAGTACTTGCAGGCCGCGACATCGGGGCGTGTTCGCCGAAAAATGCGGTCGCCCGGATCAGGTCCTCCTGGGAAAAGCTCTGGCCGCGAAACACCAGAACGAGATGGTCAAGCCAAGCCTGGTGGATAGCACCAATCGTTTCGGCATCAAGATGATCGCGCAGATCGATGCCGCGGATTTCGGCGCCGATGTGCTTGGTGAGCGGCACCACCTCAATCTTTGTTTTGGTTACGGCGTCCATCATTTCCTCCTTGGTGGCCCGGGCGGCTCGGTTCAGGGCAGGCGTCAGGTTAGCCGCGCGTGCAGAATTTTGCCAGCCTTTGTGACCCGGCGATTTCGGCAAATCCAGCAGTGCAGCGATGCACGTTTTCGATCCCTGGCGGACAATGGGCAGCCTTCACGACCTGACAATGGTGGGTAATCAAGGGAACTCCACCTGACTAAGCCCGCGAAAAGCGTTTTTTGGAAGCGCGCAAAGGCGAGTTGAGGCGTAATCGCATTTCGAAACCGGGTTCGGCAGCGAGTGGGCGTTGGGTTTGCGGACGTCGGTGCGCGGCGCGGTTGCAGCCGACTTCCAACCCGCAACTCAATTCCGTGCAAGGTCGCCTAACATGCTGGCCGCCACCGTGAGCTTGGAGAGCGTGAGGCCGGAGGCAGCGATTTCGTGCACCGCTTGGCGCACGCGCTCGACGGCCCCTCCCTTGCGCTCGACCCACGCGGTGACCGCCTCGGCGCCGTTGCCGCCCGCTTGCGCCATCTCGGCGACCAGCCGGCGCATCGCATCGCCGATCGAGTCGAGAGCGCGATCAAAGGCGAGCCGGTCGAAATAATCGATCAGCTTGATGTCGCCGGCGGAGGCCGCGACGCGATCAAGCTGGAAATAGTCCACCGCCGCGAAATAAATCGCGGCAGTCTGCTCCGCCGGCCGGCCGGTGCGATCCGCGATCAACACCGTATCGGCAACCGACCTGAGCGACGGCAATGCGGCGATGACCCGGGCGAGCGGCTCCGGCACGCCCTCGGAGACCATCCGATTGGTCTCGGCCGCCCGACCGCGCTGAGCCTCCGGCGGCAGAAACGCATCGAGCCCCGCCGATACGGTCGCGATCCCGGACCGGTAGTGCTCGACGATTCCGGCAAGCCCCTGGCCGAGATCGACATTGCGCAGGAACCACACCATGCGGTCGAGCAGCAGGCTATGGACCGCCGCGAACAGGCCGAGTTGAACGGCACCCGCGATCTTGTTGTCGAGCTCCTCGATCGCGGTGTTGAGTGCCGTGAGCCCAAAGCTGTCGCGCACCGCCGCAAAGGCGGCGGCAATGCGATCGACCGAAGCACCGGTCTGATCGGAAATGCGCACCACCAAGGACGGGCCCCCGCGGTTGATCATGGAGTTGGCAAGCTGGGTCGAGATGATGTCACGACGCAGGCGATGGTGCTCCAGCGCATCCGGGAACCGCTGGGAAATCGATTGCGGGAAGTACCGGCCGAGCTCGCGGGCGAGATAGGGATCATCCGGGACCTTTGAGGTCACAAGATCTTCATGCAGGGCAAGCTTGGCGTAGGCGAGCAGGACCGCAAGTTCCGGCCGCGTCAGCGGCTGGGCGCGCCGGCGCCGCTCCACGATCTCCATATCGTTGGGCAGGAACTCGACCGCGCGGTCGAGCAGTTGGCGCTTTTCCAGGGTCTGCATCAGCCGTTGCTGGAAGCCGAGGTCCTCGAGGCCGCGGCGCTGGGCAACCGACAGCGCCAAAGTCTGCTGGTAGTTGTTGCGCAACACCAGGGCGGCGACCTCATCGGTCATCTCCGCAAGCAGCGCATCGCGGTCTACCCGCTGCAGTCGGCCATCGCGCATCGGCAGGCTGAGCGCGATCTTGAGGTTGACCTCGACGTCGGAGGTGTTGACGCCGGCGGAATTGTCGATCGCGTCGGTGTTGAGGCGGATGCCGGCGAGGGCCGCCTCGATGCGGCCGCGCTGGGTGACGCCGAGATTCGCACCTTCGCCCACCACCTTGCAGCGCAACTCCGCGCCGGCGGCACGTATTGCATCGTTGGCACGATCACCGGCCGCCGCGTCGGTTTCCGTCGAGGCCCGCACATAGGTGCCGATGCCGCCGAACCACAGGAGATCGGCCGGCGCCTTGAGGATTGCGTTCATGATCTCCTGGGGCGTTGCCTTCGCGGCCGCAAACCCGAGCGCGGCACGCGCTTGCGGCGACAGATCAATCTCCTTCAAGCTGCGCGGGAACACGCCCCCGCCCTGCGAGATGACGCTGCGATCGAAGTCTTGCCAACTCGATCGCGGCAGCTTGAACAGGCGCCGGCGCTCCTCGAAGCTACGTTCCTGGTCAGGATCGGGATCGATGAAAATGTCGCGATGGTCGAATGCCGCAATCAACCGGATGGTGCGCTCACGCAGCATGCCGTTGCCGAACACATCGCCCGACATGTCGCCGACGCCCACCACCGAAAACGGCGTTTTCGAGATATCGACGTCGGTTTCCCGGAAATGGCGCTTGACGGACTCCCACGCGCCGCGCGCCGTGATGCCCATCTTTTTGTGGTCGTAGCCGGCCGACCCGCCTGAGGCGAACGCGTCGTCGAGCCAGAAGCCGTGCTGCTGGGCGATCTCGTTCGCTAGGTCCGAGAAGGTCGCAGTGCCTTTGTCGGCCGCCACCACAAGATAAGGGTCGTCGCCGTCGTGGCGTATCACACTGTTGGGGGGCACCACGCCCTTGAGGTCGAGATTGTCGGTGAGATCGAGCAGGGTCGACATGAAAATCCTGTAGGTCGCGACACCTTCGGACTGGATCGCATCTCGATTGCCCAGCGGGAGGCGCTTCGGCACGAATCCGCCCTTCGCCCCGACCGGGACGATCACGGCATTTTTGACCTGCTGTGCCTTGACGAGCCCGAGCACCTCGGTGCGGAAATCCTGCGGCCGGTCCGACCACCGGATACCGCCGCGTGCCACCGGACCGAACCGCAGATGCAGGGCTTCGAGCCGCGGCGAGCACAGGAAAATCTCGAACCGCGGACGCGGCAGCGGCATGGCGGTAACCTTGCGGCTGTCGATCTTGAACGCGATGACGGGCTTCGGCCGGCCGAAATCATCCTGATAGAAATTGGTGCGGGTCGCCGCCTGCACGAGATTGACGAAGTGGCGGATGATACGATCCTCGTCGAGGCTGTCGACTTTGGCGAGCAGCGCCTCGATATCGGCCGCAATGGCGCGCTCGCCCTCGTCGCGTTGCTGCGGCGGCACCGCCAGGTGCGGGTCGAACCGCTCCGCAAACAGCGCCAGGATGCGCCCCGCGATCCGCGCGTGCTTGACCTGGGTCGCCCACATGTAATCCTGGGAGTACGGCAGGCCGAGCTGGCGCAGATAGCGCGAAAACGTCCGCATCAGGGCGACTTCGCGCCAAGTGAGCTCGGCGGTCAGCACCAGGGCGTTGTAGCCGTCGCTCTCGGCATCCCCACGCATCACGGCCGTGAAGCAGTCATCGAGGCGCAGCTTGGCTGCCATGACGTCGACCGCACCACCACCACCGACGAGATCGAGCTGCATATCGTGCAGCCACAGGTGGGGCCGGCGGCCGTCGCTCGTCGCCACGTGGTAGGTGCTTTCGTCGACCACCGTGAAGCCCATGTGCTCAAGCACCGGAACCCGCTCCGACAACGGCAGCGGGCGGCCAAGACTCCACACCTTGAGGCTCGCGGCGCTACCGTCCGTGTCAGCGGTCTGGAAATCCACCCCGAAGGGGGAATCCGGCGACAGCGCCTCGACCACCGCTATATCCTTGACGGCAGCCTCTTGCGTGAAGGCTTCCCGATAAGCCGCCGAAAATGCATCCCCGTAGGTGGCGAACAACGTACGGGCCTTGAGGGGATCGTAAGCGCCGGCGAGCGCCTCGAAGAGACGGTCCGGCCAGGTCTTCACCAGCCGCGCCACGGCAGACTCGAGCGCGCCGCGCTGCGGATTTGCGAGTTCGGCGTCGCTCCCTTTGCGTGCGATGATGAAATGCACCCGCACCACCGGGCCTTCAGGAAAGAACGGCACGAACGACGCCACCTCTCCGGCGAACGCTGCGGCCAGCAGCCTGCCGATGGCGGCGCGTACCGCGCTGTCGTAACGATCCCGCGGCGCGTAGACCAGCACCGAGACGAAGCGCTCGAAAGCGTCGCGCCGCGGGAGCACCCGCACGCGCGGGCGCTGGTTGAGATCGAGAACCGTCAGGGCGAAGCGGAACAGGAGTTCCGGGTCGATCTGAAACAGTTCGTCGCGCGGGTAGGTCTCCAGCACGTTCGCGAGCGCCCTGCCGGAATGGCTATGGGGGTCGAAGCCGGCGCGCGAGACGACGCCCGCCACCTTGCGGCGCAAATACGGGATGGAGCGGGTTGAGCGCACATAGGCGGTCGAAGTAAACAGGCCGACGATCTGAAGAATGCCGGCGAGCCCGCCGTCGCGATCGTAATGTTTGACCACGACGTTATCCATCGCGCCGCGCCGATGAACACAGGAGCGGATGCTGGTCTTGGTTATGGTCAGCAGCCGGTGATCATTGAGCGCAGCGACCACGCGCGGCGGCAATTCGATCCGGCCGCCCTCGGGCGCCATGAGATTGCCGGCGCGTCCACGCAGAACGCCCAGCGCCGAGTTGGCGATCGGCGCGAGCACGGACACGACCTGGTCGAACGTGAAGCCGCGGACGCCCAGAAACGTGAAATTATCGTCCATCAGCCATTCGAGAAACTGGATCCCCTCGGCAATCTCATCGACCGGAAGGGTGGGCGGAGCGTCCCTGAGATCAGCGATTTTTGCAGGGACCCGCGCCAGCATGGCACGCCAGTCCTCCACAGCCAGGCGAACCTCCGCGAGTACATCCGCAAGAGCCTTGACGATGGCGTTCTGTACGTCCCGGTCGTCGATCCGATCGACGTGAACCTGGATGACGCTTTCGCGGTTAGCGGTCGCGCCCGCGGCCGCCGCCAGCGTGACGAGCTTGCCGGCGGAGTCGCGTTCGACGGTGAAGCGCGGATGCGCCACCAGGAGCGCTTCAAGTCCCTGCGCGTCGAGCTCCGCCATGACCGAATCGACCAGGAACGGCATGTCGTCATTGACGATCTCGACAACGGAGATGCTTTTCAGCCGGTGACCGATGCCGGGCGACGGAGCCTCGATCCGTATCTTGGGCGTTCGCGGGCGCCGCTCGCCCAGAAACCGCCAAGTGCCGGCCGCGATCTCGGCAAGTTCCGCAGGCTCGTAGTCTACAAGATCCTCCGGTGCGGCGAGGGCGAACAGCTGCGTCGCGAAATCGGGAGGCGCGTCGGCGGCGCGGCTTCGCAACACGACATCAGCATCCGCCAACAACCGGCGCGCGACGGCTTCATCTCCGGCGCCGTCCGCGGGCACGGTCGCGGCCGGCGTCGGTTGAGACGCCCGCAGGGCTTGGTCCGGCGGGTTGAGATTCATTTGGGCGGGCTCCCTAATTTGCGCGGCAGATTGCTCCGGAAATCGCTTCAGCGAAAGAGCTTGCGCGACGCAATGCGTCGGCTTCGCGGCGGCGGGTGAAGCTGTTAGCTTGGCGGTGCTGTGCAACAGGAGACCGCGCAATGGCGCACAAGCCCGCAAAAACAATCCCCGATGGGCGAAAACCCGCCCCCAAGGCGGACGAGGGCGACGATACCATCTTCACGGCGTTGAAACTTGCCGCCGCCAAGCTCACGCCCGCGATGCAAGCCTATTTCGACAAATGCATGGAGAAGCTTGGCTTCGTGCCGAACGTGCTGAAGGCCTATGCGTTCGATATGCCAAAGCTCGAAGCGTTCGCCGCTATGTACAACGACCTCATGTTGGCGCCATCCGGGTTGAGCAAGCTCGAACGCGAGATGATCGCGGTCGCGGTGTCATCACAAAACCGCTGCTATTACTGTCTTACCGCTCATGGCGCCGCTGTGCGCGGCCTTTCCGGCGATCCGGTACTCGGCGAGCTTATGGTGATGAATTTCCGCGCCGCCCGACTCGATCGCCGGCAAAAGGCGATGCTGGATTTCGCCGTAAAGCTGACTGCCGAACCGTGGGCAATCGAGGATGCCGACCGGCAGGCCCTGCGGGACGCCGGCTTTTCCGACCGGGACATCTGGGACATCGCCGCGGTAACGGGATTCTTCAACATGTCGAACCGGGTCGCCTCGGCGACGGACATGCGGCCCAATTCGACCTATCATGCTCAAAATCGCGGATAGCACGCCCGCCAAAAATCCGTAATCATGCGAACCGTTGCTGTGGCGAGCGACCATTCGCCGCCCGCGCTCTCCAACAGCCGAGAAACTCGTAAGGAAACAAGTGTTGCAGAAAATCCCGAGCAGATTGATCGCACTTCTCGCCATCCTGGCACTGATTTGGCCAGAGGTCGCACCCGCGCAAGAACAACGTTTTGTAGAACCGAGTTCCGGCGTCGCGAGCGCGCAGGTCGCGACGGGTCGCCACGGCATGGTGGCGACCCAGGAACAACAGGCGACCCGGATTGGCCTCGACATCCTCGAGCGCGGCGGTAACGCCGTCGACGCAGCGGTTGCCATCGGCTTCGCACTGGCCGTGACCCTACCCAAGGCTGGTAATATCGGCGGTGGCGGCTTCATGCTGGTGCATCTTGCCGAGCACAATGAAAATATTGCGATCGACTACCGGGAGACCGCGCCCGCGGCCACCGCTCCCGAGATTTTCCTCGGCCCCGATCAGCAGGCCGATCCGGCGAAGTCGCGCGACACCGGACTCGGTGTCGGTGTGCCCGGTACCGTGGCCGGCCTGAGCGTCGCGCTCGATCGCTTCGGCTCGGGCAAATTCACGCTCGCGGAACTGATGGCGCCCGCAGTGCGGCTCGCCCGCGACGGTGTCACCGTCAAGGACGACCTCTTCAATTCCTTGCACCTGGCCCAGCCGCGGCTGGTGCGGTGGCCCAGCACGGCGCGGATTTTTCTCAAACCCGACGGCAGCGGGCCGGCACCGGGCGAAAAGCTCTTGCAGCCCGAACTCGCTGATGTACTTGAGACGATCGGTCGCGAAGGGCCACGTGCGTTCTACATCGGCCCGATCGCCGACAAGATCGTCGGATCGGTCCGCGAAGCCGGCGGTCTGATGACCCGCGGCGATCTTGGTAACTACATGCCAGTGATCCGAAACCCGATCTACGGGACCTATCGCGGCTACGAAATCGTATCGATGCCGCCGCCCTCATCCGGCGGCGTCAATCTGATCGAGATGCTCAACATCCTGGAAGGATATCCGTCTGCCATCGTGGGCAGCGGCGCGCCCGCTGCGCTCCATCTCGAGATCGAGGCGATGAAGCTCGCCTATGCCGACCGTGCCGAATTTCTCGGCGATCCCGACAGCGTCGATGCCCCGATTGATCGCCTGATCTCGAAGAGCCATGCGGCGGAGCTTCGGGCTCGGATCGACCTGCGGCAGGCCCGCCCGGTGCCCGCGGCGCGGCCCGAAATGGCGCTGCCTTCGGGCGGCAACACCACCCATTTTTCAGTGGTCGACGAAGGCGGCAATGTGGTCGCCAATACCTACTCGCTCAATTTCAACTTCGGCCTTGGTCTCGTCGCCGACGGCACCGGCATTATGCTGAACAACGAACTTGATGATTTTGCAGCCAAACCCGGCGCCCCGAATGCCTTCGGCCTCGTTGGCGGCGCCGCCAACGCGCCCGGGCCGGGCCGGCGACCGCTATCCTCCATGACCCCGACCATCGTGTTCAAGGACACCAAGCCTGTATTGGTGACCGGCGCACCCGGCGGCAGCCGCATCATCACCACCGTCCTTCAGGTGATCCTTAATACAATCGACGGCCACATGACCATCGGCAATGCGGTGGCGGCGCCCCGGCTGCATGATCAATGGCTGCCCTATGAGGTGTTGGTCGAACGTGGGTTTCCGACCGACAAAGTCCGTGCGCTTACCGCGATGGGTCACGTGGTACGGATTGGCCCGCTATTCGGGTCGGCGCATTCGATAGCGGTCACACCGGAGCTGCGTACCGGCGCAGCCGACATGCGAGCGCGCGGCGCCGCGGCAGCGGGATATTGAGCCCGATCCGGGCGATCAAACTTCGCCCCTACGAGACTAGGCGGCGAGATTCAAACATACGGGCGAGCCGCCGACGCGCATCGCTGTTGCGGCTATGCCTGACCTCGACGTTGATCGAGATACCACCGTCATAGCCAGGCACGAACAGGCGCGCGACGTGCTGTCCGCCCCTGATGGAGCGCGGCGATCTTGCCAAAATTCTGTTCAGACGACCAATTGTATTACGCGACATCGGCAACACATCCACGCTGTCAAACACGCACAAGTGGGGCCGCCTGCGCAAACTGGAGCGGGCGAAGGGATTCGAACCCTCGACCCCAACCTTGGCAAGGTTGTGCTCTACCCCTGAGCTACACCCGCATCCTGGCCGGCAGTTGGCCTCTGCCGACAAGCCTCTCCTATGCCAAATGGGGCCGCGGATTGCAACCGTGTCGGGCGGCGGTCGCGCAATTGAAAGCACACTACCGTTAAGGCTAGCCTGGACGTCCCGCTTTGAACCGAATTTTGCGCAACCGCCATGCCCGCTACCCCCGCCGACCTGTTCGCCGCCCTCGATCGCCTTCAAATCGCGCACACGACGGTGTCGCATCCGCCCCTGTTCACGGTCGAGCAATCGCGCACGCTACGGGGCCAGATTCCCGGCGGGCACACGAAAAACCTTTTTCTCCGGGACAAGCGCGGCGCGTTCTATTTGGTGGTGGCGCTTGAAGACACCGCGATCGAATTGAAGAGCCTGCACCGGCTACTGGGTGCGTCCGGGCGGTTTTCATTCGGCTCGGCGGAAGCCATGCGGGAACTGCTCGGCGTCGAACCGGGCTCGGTAACTCCCTTCGCGATCATGAATGACGCCGCCGGCAAGGTCACGGTGGTCCTGGATGCCGCCATGCTAATCTATGACGTGCTGAACTATCATCCCCTGGTCAACACCATGACGACCTCGATCTCACGGGCCGGATTGGTTAAGTTTCTCGGGGCCAGCGGCCACGAGCCGCGTGTCGAAGCCGGGTCGGGAACAACCGTTGCGCCACCGTTATAAAGCTGCGATTGCAATCGGATCGATGCTCACCATTTAAGCGGAAGCTAGAGGTGCGGCCGAATGGCATGTGCCTATAGGGACAAAAAAGAGGTCGACTTTGATGGACGTCGGGGTTGCGGCTGCGCCAGTTGACGGTGTCGTCAAGGACACTACCACGCAGACATTCATGAAGGATGTGATCGAGGAGTTGCGGCGCCAACCGGTGCTGGTCGACTTCTGGGCGCCGTGGTGCGGCCCATGCAAGCAACTGACGCCCGTACTTGAAAAGGCCGTACGGGCGGCCAAGGGCAAAGCCAAGCTCGTGAAGATGAACATCGACGAACACCCGGCCATTCCGGGCCAGATGGGCATTCAATCGATTCCGGCCGTCATCGCGTTCGTCAACGGCCAGCCGGCGGACGGCTTTCTCGGCGCGGTACCGGAAAGCCAGGTCATGGCGTTCCTGGAACGCCTGACCAAACAGGAGCTTGGCGGCGAGGACAAGGAATTGCTCAAGGCGGCGGATGCCGCTCTGGTGGCCGGGGACGCGGTCGGCGCCGCGGAACTCTATTCCGAGATCGTGGCGAGCGACCCGGCCAATATCCCCGCCTTGGCCGGATTAGCGCGGTCCCAAGTGGAGACCGGAGATATCGAGAAGGCGAAGCAGACGCTAGCGCAAGTGCCGGAAGCAAAGCGCAACGAGGCCCCGGTCGTGGCCGCCCGCGCCGCCCTCGAAGTGGCGGAGCAAGCCGCAACGCTCGGACCCGTCGAGGAGTTGGAGCAGAAAGTTGCCGCGAACCCGCTCGATCATCAGGCCCGGTTCGATCTCGCAATTGCGCTGAACGCCAGCAACCGCCGCCAGGAGGCGCTCGATCATCTGATCGAGATCGTGCGTCGCGACCGCAAATGGAACGACGACGGCGCGCGCAAGCAGCTGGTTCAGTTTTTCGAGGCTTGGGGCCCGACCGACGAAAACACGGTGGCCGGGCGCCGCCGCCTGTCGTCGATCCTGTTCGCGTGACAGCCGACGAGGTGATATGGTCCGCCGTAGCCGCCAGGGGCGCACGGTTTGATAGCCCATATGGAGTGCGGCAATGCCGATGAACGCGATCTATCGCGGCCCGGCCGATTTGCCGGAGATCATAGCGGTGTTTCCGCTCCCTGGGGCACTCTTGCTGCCTCGCGGGCAGATGCCGCTCAACATATTCGAGCCGCGCTATCTTGAATTGGTGGACGACACGTTGCGCGACGGGCATCGCCTGATCGGCATGATTCAGCCAGACCCCACCCACCCCGGCACCGCCGACGGGCCGAGCCTCTACAAGGTCGGATGCGTCGGCCGCATCACCCAATTCGCCGAGACCGGTGATGCCCGCTACCTGTTGCAGCTCACCGGCGTCGCCCGCTTCCGCCTCGTCGAAGAACTCAAGGTCGCCACCGTCTATCGGCAATGCCGGGTCGATTTCATCGCGTTCAGCGACGATTTCGTCGCCCGCAAAGGTGAGGAACTGGTGGATCGCAAGGCCGTGCTCGACGCGCTGACCGCGTTCCTCAAGGCCAACGATCTCAAGGCCGACTGGCAGGGCATCGAGACTGCCCCCAATGAGGCGCTGGTGAATGCGCTGGCGATGATGTCGCCTTACGATCCGGCCGAAAAGCAGGCGATGTTGGAGGCGCCCGACCTCAAGACCAGGGCGGAAATCCTGGTTGCCGCCACCGAGATCGCGCTCGCCAAGAGCCAGACCGAAGGCGATCCACCGCTGCAATAGCGGCGCGCAGCTTCGCTGTTTCCGAGTCGTAACGGCCGCGCGTGTCTCGTCGGCGGTTGGACGGGCTTGCCCCCTTCGATGCCTTTGACACCACCTTCGACCCGGGACCGCTTGATCCGTGACGGCGAAGCTTGGATAAGGGTTCGCCCGAACCCAACTGGACCCTGACGACTCCCATGAGCTCCATGACGCCTGACCGTCCGGCTAACGCCGTCGACCCGAAGCTTCTCGAGATCCTTGTGTGTCCGAAGACCCGGGGTCCGCTCGAATACGACTCCGCCAAGCAAGAATTGATTTCGCGTTCCGCCAAGCTCGCCTATCCGATCCGCGACGGCATTCCGATCCTGCTGCAGGAAGAAGCCCGCCCACTCGACTAAGCTGTCACGTCCCATCACCACATCGCGGCATAACGGCTCAGGGGAACAACATCATGCTCAAAATCTGGGGAAGGAAGACGTCGTCCAACGTACAGAAGGCGATGTTCGCGATCGGCGAGCTGAATATCCCATGCGAGCGCATCGATATCGGCGGCAATTTCGGCAAGAACCGCGAGCCTTCCTATCTCGCAATGAACCCCAACGGTCTGGTGCCGACCCTTGAGGAGGAGGACGGATTCCTGTTGTGGGAGTCCAACACGATCATCCGCTATCTGGCCTCCAAATACGGTACTGGCTCGCTCATGCCGAATGATCCACGCACCCGCGCGCTCGCGAGCAAATGGATGGACTGGCAGCTTTCGGTGTTTAGCCCGGCGATTACACCGGTGTTCTGGGGCATGATTCGGACGCCGCCGGAACAACGCGACCTCAAGGCGATTGCCGACGGCAAGGTCAAGTCCACGGCGGCGGTCAAGATGCTCGACGACCAATTCGCCAAAACGCCCTACGCGGCCGGCGATACGTTCTCCACGGGGGATATTCCGATCGCCATCATGTCCTACCGCTACCGCGAACTCGTCGCCGAGCGCCCGGCATTCCCAAATTTCGAGCGCTGGTATGCCGCGATCGCGGCGAGACCGGCGTTCCGCGATCACGTCTCCGCGATGCCGCTGACGTAGTCGTAAAGTTCAGGCCGCTACAGCGCTTCACCGCGCATAAGCTTGGGCACCTCCCCGACGAGGCCGGCAGCCTCGCGGATGAACATGCGCTTGAGGCCCGGCAACCGGTCGACGATGCCGAGGCCGATGTCGCGGGCGAGCCGCAGCGCATCCGACCGATTGGAGAACAGGCGGTTGAGACCGTCGGTCGAGACGCTCATGGTCATGGTGTCGAAGCGGCGCCAGCGCTGATACCGCTCCAGCACAGTGGCGTCGCCGGGATCAAGACCGAGGCGGGCTCCATCGACAACCGCCTCGGCGAGCGCCGCCACGTCCCGCAGGCCCATGTTGAGACCTTGCCCGGCGATCGGGTGGATCACATGGGCGGCATCGCCGACCAGGGCGAGGCGCTCCGCGATGAAGCTTCGCGCCACCCACAGGCCAAGCGGATAGGCGCGGCGCGGACCGGCCGTCACGATCTCGCCGAGCCGAAGACCGAACCGCTGCTCCAGCTCGGAATGAAAATCCTCGTCCGGCAATGCGACGATGCGGTCAGCGTCTTCAGTCCGTTCGGTCCACACGATCGACGAGCGGTTGCGCCGCAGCGGCAGGATTGCGAACGGGCCGGCGGCCAGGAAGTGTTCCTCGGCGCGGCCGTGATGGTCACGTTCGTGGGTCACTGTCGTGACGATGGCGGATTGGCCGTAGGACCAGCCATGGGTTGGGATGCCGGCCCGTTCGCGCAGCCGCGAGCGAGCGCCGTCGGCCGCGACCAGAAGCTTGGCGGCGATCGCACCACCATCGCCCAGCATCATCGTCACGTTTCGCGGCCCAGGGGTGAAATCCGTCACCGGTGCGGTCACAAGCTCGACCCCGGCCGCCACGGCCTTGCTGGCCAGCGCCGCGATCAGACGGCCGTTCTCAATCATGTGGGCGAACGGCTCGCCGGGCTCGATCTCGCCCCCGAAGGTCAAGAACACCGGACGCACTGCGTCATCGACCCGGCTGTCGGTGACAACCATATCGAGGATCGGTTGCGCGTCGTCGGCGACCGCCTCCCACACGCCCAGCGCCTCGAACATGCGGCGCGGCGCGGCCGCCACCGCGGAGGCGCGTACGTCGGGCCCGGATTGGACCAGATCCGGATCGGCCAATGTGACGGCAAAACGCGAGCCGAGCGCCTGGCGCAGCGCGATCGCCAGCGCGAGGCCGGCAAAGCCGCCGCCCGCGATCACGACGTCCGCATGCTTGTTAGCAGGCGCTGCCATTGCTTCAGCCTTTCGGTACGAAATGCGGCTCGGGCGGAGCTTATCAACCGACGGCCTACGCGCAGCCACCGCACGGCGCGACCCCAAGGTTGATAGTCTTCCAGTAGGTTGCGCAAAAATCAACAAATCCGGGCACCGTCCAAGTCATCATGAATTGCTGACGATCTATTGACTTCAATGCGCTCCGCGGGCGTGACTGCGAAGCGCGCGTTGCAATCATGTGCATCCGAAGTCTCCGATGTAGAACGTGCCATGACGACTGCCGTCCAGGATCTGCTCGCCATTCTCGATCTCGAGCGGATCGAAGTGAACCTGTTTCGCGGCCGCTCGCCCCAGGTGGGATGGCAGCGCGTTTTCGGCGGCCAGGTGATCGGTCAGGCGCTGGTCGCTGCCTGCCGCACCGTCGAGGACATTGCCGAGCGGCCGCCCCATTCGCTCCACGCCTATTTCTTGCTGGCCGGTGACCCCAAGGTTCCCATCGTCTACGAGGTCGACCGCATTCGCGACGGCCGCAGTTTCACCACCCGTCGGGTGGTGGCGATCCAGCATGGTCATGCGATTTTTTCCATGTCGGTATCGTTCCAACTCGGCGAACCTGGGCTCGACCATCAGGCCGAAATGCCCGACGTTCCTGGGCCGGAGGAGTTGCCGAGCGAGGCCGAAATCAGGGCGCGCGTGCTTCCGACGATGCCTGACCCGGTGCGCCGCTATTACGAGCGCGACCGTCCGATCGAGCTGCGGCCGGTCGAATTCGAACGATATCTCGGAAAGAAATTCTCCGACGGGCGGTTCAATGTCTGGATTCGCGCAACCGGGCCATTGCCGGATGCGGCTGCAATCCACCAGTGCGTACTCGCCTATGCGTCGGACCTGACGCTGCTCGATGCGGCCCTGGTCCCCCATGGCCGCACCGTATTCGAGAAGACCATCATGGCGGCGAGCCTCGATCACGCTTTGTGGTTCCACCGGCCATTCCGGGCCGATGATTGGCTGCTTTACGCCCAGGACAGTCCGAACGCGTTTGCAGCCCGTGGCTTCGCTCGCGGGCTGATCTTTACCCGGCAGGGCCTGCTGGTAGCTTCAGTGGCCCAGGAGGGCCTGATTCGAGAACGACGCGAGCTTTGAGGAGCTGCGCACAAATTATAGGCGATATGCGGATTAATAAATAGGCCACCGCACAGCCGCCAACGACCCAGTTGAGACCCTCAGCTCCATTTCTGTCGCAAAAAGCGTTCCAGCACCGACGACAGGCCAATTTTTTGATTTGATTGCTCGAAATTGAGGCGTCGATATACAATTCTCGGATAAGACCGCGGGCGTTGCCGGATGCCTATCGGGATCGACTGTCCACCGCGGACGGCACTGCACAACCGGCGAAGGAGGGATTGCCGGTCATGAAGCTCATCATTGCCATCATCAAGCCGTTCAAGCTCAACGACGTTCGCGAGGCCGTTAGCGAACTGCGTATCAGCGGCATGACGGTAACGGAGGTCAAGGGTTATGGGCGCCAGAAGGGACACACGGAGATCTACCGGGGGGCGGAGTATACCGTGAACTTTCTTCCCAAGGTCCGTATCGAAATCGCGGTGCCGAGCGATCTCGTGGAGCGCGCGGTCGGCGCGATCACGACGGCAGCCCGCACCGGCCAGATCGGCGATGGCAAGATCTTTGTGACCCCTCTTGATCAAGCCCTGCGTATCCGCACCGGTGAAACCGACAGCGACGCCCTCTAGCCCTAGCCGCAGGACTTTCGGCTCTTCGCCGGCCGTGGACGAACATCCGGCGCGAGATAGGCCCTGATCGCGACCAGGCCGGCCTGTATGGCGAATCGAAACTTGACCTGCACCAAAAAGTTCGCGGCTTGGAATGCTATTGGGGCTGGTTAGAATTTAATCAGATGATGAATTCATCCCGCATATAAAAATAATTATCGCCACCCGCGCCAGCGCCTCGTGCCTAGCATCTCCTGCGGTGCCGGATTATTCCGGCCGCGCAACGGGAAATTGCCTGCACAGCCAATAATTAAGTCGCGCCGTCAAAACTGGCACGAGGCTTGATTCCCTGTCCTGCGGCGATCGCACCCACGGAAATGTGTTTGCAGATGTCGCTGTGTGGAGGGAGCCCGATCTGGGTTGTCAGAACGGGCCTTAGCGGGGAAGGATCCCATGAAAATCGTCATGGCTATCATCAAGCCATTCAAACTCGACGAGGTCCGGGATGCGCTGACTGCGATCGGGGTGCACGGGATGACCGTCACCGAGGTCAAGGGCTACGGGCGTCAAAAGGGTCATACTGAAATTTATCGCGGCACCGAATATGCCGTGAGTTTCCTGCCGAAGCTGAAAGTCGAGGTCGCGGTCGCGGCCACCCAGGCCGACAAGGTCATCGATGCCATCACGGCGGCCGCCAAGACCGGTCAGATCGGCGACGGCAAAATCTTCGTTTTCGGCCTTGAGCAGGCGGTGCGCATCCGCACCGGCGAGACCGACGCTGCGGCGCTGTGAGCGTCGGGCCTTATCGCTTCCGAACAGGAGTATGAATACCATGACACGGAGAATTTCCTACCGCGCGGGGCTCGTCGCTATCTTTTTGGCGATGCTGCTCGGCGTATTCCTGAGCGCGCCGACGCTCGGACCCTCCTATGCCCAAGCGCCGGCCGCAGCGCCCGCCGAAACTCCGGCAGCCGCGCCGGCAGAGGCTCCTCCGCCTGCCTGCGATGCCAAAACCCTCGAGAACTGCACATTCAACTCCGGCGACACCGCCTGGATGATGACGTCGGTGGCGCTCGTGCTGATGATGACTATTCCGGGCCTTGGGCTGTTTTACGGCGGCATGGTGCGCAAGAAGAATGTCGGCGACACCGTGATGACAAGCTTCGCCATCACGTGTCTCATCACTGTCCTGTTTGCGTGTCTCACCTACAGTCTCGCGTTCACGGAGGGCAATGCCTACATCGGCGGGCTTTCGCGGGTCTTCCTGCAGGGAATGGTGAGCGACGGCAAGAGTGGCACCGGCACCGCCAATTCGCTGGCGCCGACGATTCCCGAAAGCGTCTACATGTGCTTCCAGATGACGTTCGCGATCATCACGCCAGCACTGATCGCGGGCGCCTTTGCGGAGCGCATGAAATTTTCCGCGATGCTGTGGTTCATCGGCTTATGGGCGATCTTTGAATATGCCCCGGTTGCCCATTGGGTATGGGGCCCGGACGGCCTTCTGTCCAACGGCAATGACAAGGCCTGGTTCAAGGTGCTCGACTTCGCCGGTGGCACTGTCGTGCACGTCAACTCCGGCACCGCCGGCCTGATATGCGCCATCTGTCTCGGCAAGCGCCAGGACTCCGCACCGCCCCACAACATGGTGCTGACCTTCATCGGCGCCTCGTTGCTGTGGGTCGGCTGGTTCGGTTTCAATGCCGGCTCCGCCGTAACGTCGGGCGCGCAGGCCGGCATGGCCATGACAGTGACGCAGATTGCGACCGCGGTGGCTGGATTGACCTGGACGTTCGTGGAGTGGGCGATGCGGGGCAAGCCGACGGTGGTCGGGCTCTGCACCGGCGCGGTGGCGGGCTTGGTGGCCATCACGCCGGCGTCAGGCTTCGTCGGCCCCAGCGGGTCGATCGCCATAGGGGTGGCGGCCGGCATCGTGTGCTACTGGGGCGTGACCGGGCTGAAACACATGTTCAGCTATGACGACGCCCTCGATGCGTTCGGGGTTCACGCCGTCGGCGGCGCCGTCGGGGCGATCCTGACTGGCGTATTTGCCGTCGAGAAGATCGGCCAGACCGCCGGACTGATCGAGGGAAATGCCGGGCAGGTTGTCAACCAGATCGAAGGCGTGGCTCTCGTGCTCGCATACGACATCATCGTCTCGCTGATCATCCTCAAGCTGGTCGACTGGACGATCGGTTTGCGGGTGTCAAAGGAAGTCGAAACTGAAGGTCTGGACATCACGCTTCACGGCGAAGTCGTGCAGTGATCTGCGGTTGAAGCTCGGCGTCGACGCCCGCGCGCGCGCCCTCGCGAACGGACGACGCCGCTGAACCGACCGAGATACGGTCGAGGCAAATACCCGGCATTGCCCCGCCGTCATGGAGAGGCCCTGGCGAGAGCCAGGGCCTCTTTCGTTCTCGCGCAAGCCTTATGTCGCGATTATTTTGCCCGGGTTCCGGGTTGACCGCGATGGTTAATCGCGCCTTAACCTGACCGCCGCTAAGGTCCGTGGAGGCGGCGGAAACGTTCCGGCCGGGTGTACGAATGTCGATGAACAGCGCCGAGCGCGGGGTTTCACTCTCGACCGGTCGGGTCGCAGACGCGCGTTCCCCATTCGCGCGCCTGACCGAGTTGATCGGCGATACCAAGCCCGGCAGGCCCCCGATCGATCTCGGAGTTGGCGAGCCCAAGCACGGGGTACCGGATTTCGTTGGCCCGGTGATCGCCGCCCATATCGCGGATTTCGGACGTTATCCGCGCAACGAAGGCCTACCGCAATTCCGCCGCGCGGCCGCTGAGTGGGCGGCGCGCCGCTACAAGCTCGCCCGCGTTCCCGACCCCGACCGCGAGGTCCTGGTGCTCAACGGCTCGCGCGAGGGTCTGTTTCTCGGCGCCTTTGCGGCCAAGCGCCATGTCACGAATTGTGCCGGCCGTCCCGCGATCCTCATTCCCAATCCGTTCTACGCAGCCTATTCGGCCGGCGCCGTCGCGGCCGATTGCGACGTTGTCTACATGCCGGCGACTCGCCAGACCGGCTTTCTGCCGGATCTAGACGCACTCGATGCCGCCCTCCTGGCACGCACCGTCGCGATGTTCCTTGGCACACCGTCGAATCCGCAGGGCGCGGTCGCCGACATGACCTATTTGCAGCGGGTCACGGCGATGGCCCGGCGCTACGGATTCATGCTGTTCTGCGACGAGTGCTATTCGGAAATTTACAGCCACTCCCCGCCACCCGGCATTCTGGAGGCGGCCAGCGACCAGTTCGAGAACGTCGTGCTGTTCCAGTCACTGTCCAAGCGCTCCAATCTCCCGGGCCTGCGCATCGGCTTCGTCATGGGCGACCGCCGCTTCATGGCGAAGTTCCTCGAGTTACGCAGCGTCGCGGCGCCTCAGGTGCCGATCCCGGCTCAGGAAGTTGCGGTCGCGGCCTACCAGGATGAGGCCCACGTGGAGCGCAATCGCGACCTGTACCGGCAGAAATTCGATCTTGCCGACCAAATAATCGGAGACCGATACGGTTATCGTCGGCCGCCGGGCGGCTTCTTCCTGTGGCTTGACGTCGCGGCGGCGGGCGGCAGCGAGGAGGCGGCGGCGCGCCTGTGGCGCGAGGGCGGCGTGCGGGTGCTGCCCGGCCGCTATGCGGCGCGCGAGCAGCCTGACGGCAGCAATCCCGGCGCGGACTATATCCGCGTGGCGATGGTGCATGACAACGAAACCACGGCGGAGGCGCTGCATCGCATCGTCGCCGTGCTGGGCTAGCGCGCAATCGTTCTGAGTTGAATTGGGCGGCGCGCTAATCAGTCTTTATGTTTGCGTATGATCTGATCCAAGAAGTCGGCAACTTTTTGGATCACGCGTTAAACGGAGCGACCGAAGTGGCCATGTCATCGGCCGAACGGAACTACTACGGCGGATCGTTCTTGTCGGACGATTTTCGCGAAGCGATTGCGCGCCGGCTGCGCGAGCTCTGCGGGCTGGGGTTGATCGTCGTCACCGGTGTGGCGGCGGCGGCGCTCGCCACGTGGTCGGTCAGCGACCCAAGCTTCAGCCACGCCACCAGCGCTCCGGTGCGCAATCTACTCGGCGCGCCCGGCGCGATCACGGCCGATCTCGCGATG
Organism: uncultured Alphaproteobacteria bacterium; assembly: GCA_963747835.1. Classification (GTDB taxonomy): domain Bacteria; phylum Pseudomonadota; class Alphaproteobacteria; order Rhizobiales; family Xanthobacteraceae; genus JAJPKK01. Next base: position 1,407,317 of record CAVVGO010000006.1, on the reverse strand, counting down.
CAGTTATTTGGGCTCGCAACGGTCGCGATCATCCTGCCGTTCGCGTCGTGGGGGTGGCGGCTCACGACCCACCGGGTACTCGACCGCCTGCGCTGGAGGTTGGTGGCGTGGCTCGCAAGCCCGCTGTTCGCCGCAGGCTTTGCGTCGTGCCTGCCGCGTACGGCCCACTGGCCGTTGCCGACCGGCATCGGCGGCGTCATTGGGGATGCGCTGTTGCGCGTCATCGCCAGCGTCGCGGGCGGCCCTCTCTACGGCATCGGGCACACCGTCACGGAATTGATATTCGGCATCCTCGGGTTCGCGGCGATCCTTATCGCGTCTGGCGTCGGTTTTCATCGCCGCGATGTTGCAGACGGTGCCGTCGAAGAGGAGGGGAATGATCCAGGCGAGGACAAGCAGAACGGCAGAGACTACGGTTCAGTCTCGCTCGGCTGGCTGGTTCACGGTTTTCTCAGCATCAAGTCGCGGGTGGTTCGGCTCGCCGGACGCCTGCTGGGCAGCGCCGGACACAAAGGGGCGGGCTGCTTCGCAGCCCTACATCGCGGCGCTTCGCGCGCAACGAGCCGCGGGTCGCGACGGAGGCCGGCGCCGCCGATGATCCATTCGAGCCGGTCCACGTTCCCGACGACGACGAAGAGGGAGATGAAGCGCCGCTCAAGGTGCAGGTGCCGCGAAAGACTGCCCGAGCGGCCACGCGACAGCCGCGCAAAGCGGCCGATGGATACGAGTTGCCCTCGCTCAATCTCCTGGCGGCACCGAAGGCGTCCGATCGCGCGGCGCCCAGCATGGAGGCGATCCGGGAAAATGCTGCTGCGCTTGAGCACGTATTGTCCGATTTTGGCGTGCGTGGTGAAATCATCAATGCGCGGCCGGGGCCAGTGGTCACGCTCTACGAGCTTGAGCCGGCGCCAGGCATCAAGTCGTCGCGGGTGATCGGACTATCCGACGACATTGCACGCTCCATGTGCGCGCTTTCGGCACGCGTCGCCGTGGTGTCGGGCCGCAACGTCATCGGCATCGAGCTCCCCAATCAGACGCGCGAAAAAGTCTACCTGCGCGAACTCCTGGCGGCTGAGGAGTATGCCGGGTCAGGTGCCAAGCTCGCGCTCTGCCTCGGCAAGACCATCGGGGGCGAGCCGGTGATCGTCGATCTCGCCCGCATGCCGCATCTGCTCATCGCCGGCACCACCGGCTCGGGCAAATCGGTCGCCATCAACACCATGATCCTGAGCTTGCTCTATCGGCTGCGGCCGGAACAGTGCCGGGTCATCATGGTGGACCCCAAGATGCTCGAACTCTCGGTCTATGACGGCATCCCGCACCTCCTGACGCCGGTCGTCACCGACCCGAAGAAGGCTGTGGTGGCGCTGAAGTGGGCGGTGCGCGAGATGGAGGACCGCTACAAGAAGATGGCGAAGCTCGGGGTGCGCAACATCGACGGCTACAATGCACGGCTTGCTGAAGCGCGTGGCCGCGGCGAAGTGCTGTCACGCACGGTCCACACGGGCTACGATCAGGAAAGCGGCGACGCAATATACGAGAAGGAGGAGTTTGATCAGGACCCGCTTCCTTACCTGGTGGTGATCGTGGACGAGATGGCGGACCTGATGATGGTAGCCGGCAAGGACATCGAGGGAGCGATCCAGCGCCTGGCCCAGATGGCGCGGGCGGCCGGGATTCATGTGGTCCTCGCAACCCAACGGCCCTCCGTCGACGTCATCACGGGCACCATCAAGGCCAATTTTCCCACCCGCATTTCGTTTCAGGTTACCTCCAAGATCGACAGCCGCACGATCCTGGGCGAGCAGGGCGCCGAGCAGTTGCTCGGCCAGGGCGACATGCTGTATATGGCGGGTGGCGGTCGCATCAGCCGCGTTCACGGCCCGTTTGTGTCCGATGACGAGGTCGAGAAGATCGTCCGCCATCTCAAGTCCCAGGGCCAGCCGCAATATCTCGAAGCCGTCACGGCGGAGGACACTATCGTCGGCGAGGACGGCGCGGTGTTCGATGCGACCGGCATGGGTGCCGCCGAGGGCGGCGATCTCTACCAGCAGGCTGTGCAAGTCGTAACCCGCGACCGCAAAGCGTCCACCAGCTATATCCAGCGCCGGCTGCAGATCGGCTATAATCGCGCTGCGTCCCTCATCGAGCGCATGGAACAGGAAGGCATCGTCGGCCAGCCGAATCATGCCGGCAAGCGCGAAATCCTGGTTGGCGGCGAAGAAGACGAAAGCTATTGAATAAGCCGGCGCGGCCAAATCGAGTCGTGAAAACGCCATCGGAACGTGGCTTGATTGGGCGGTCTTAACAGGGACGCGGAGGTTACACATGGGTCGGGCCGGTCTGGCCGCATTGGTCGGCGCAGTTCTATTCGGCGCCGCTTCCGCCGCGATGGGCATCCTGTCGGGCACACCCCAAGTCGCAGCCGCCGAAGGCGTGCCCCTGCCGCAGCCGGCTCCGAAAAAGCCGGCTCCAACCGTACGTCCGCCTCTGTCCATCCAGACCGACGCCTACGGACGGCCTACGCCGGCGCGCCCCACCGGTGAATCCTATGTATATGACGGGTCCCAACGCGCCCTGGTGGATCGGGTAAGCAATTATCTTTCGAACATGCAGGTGCTGAGCGGCGATTTCGTTCAGATCGGACCTGACGGCGGCCGAACGGTCGGCAAGTTCTACATCCAGAAGCCGGGCAAAGTGCGGTTTGAATACGAGCCGCCGAGTCCAATTGATGTTATCGCGGACGGCTCGTCGGTGGTGGTGCGCGACCGCAGGCTCGCCACCCAGGATCTCTACCCGCTATCCCAGACGCCGCTGCGGTATCTGCTCGCGGATCAGATCGACCTGGTGCGCGACACCAACCTGGTCGCCGTTTCGCAGGACCCCTCCTACGTTACGGTCACCATCGAGGAACGACAGCTCTTGATCGGCACCAACCGGCTTGTGCTGATGTTCGGCGCCAAGGACATGACGCTACGCCAATGGACCGTGACGGACCCGCAGGGCTACGACACCACAGTGGCCATCTATAATGTCGACACCGTGCACAAACCCGATCCAAACCTGTTCAAGATCAGTTATGAACGCATACTGCAATAATCGCCGTCGATGACGTTCGTTCGTTTGGCATGCGCTTCGTCGTCACAACCTGGAACATCAATTCGGTTCGACTGCGCATCAATCTGGTGACGGGATTTCTGAGAGCCACGCAGCCGGATGTGATCTGCCTTCAGGAAACCAAGTGCCCCGACGACAAGTTTCCGCTCAAGCGCTTTGCCAAGCTCGGCTATATCCACGCGGCACTCAACGGCCAGAAGGGCTATCACGGGGTTGCCATCCTGTCCCGGCTGCCTTTCGAATTGATCGATGCGCGCAGTTATTGCGGCAAGAGCGATTCCCGCCACATCGCTGTGAACTTCGGGGAGCGGGCCGGGTTCGCCGAACCCGCCGCTCTCCATAATTTTTATGTCCCGGCGGGCGGGGACGAACCCGATCCAACGATCAATGAGAAATTCGCGCACAAGCTCGCTTTTCTAGACGAGATGCACGGCGCCCCGGACTTGCGAGCCGCAGCCAAGGCGCACGCCATTCTGGTCGGCGACCTCAATGTCGCCCCGCTCGAGCATGACGTCTGGAGCCACAAGCAATTGCTGAGGGTGGTTTCGCACACGCCCGTCGAATGCGAGAAGCTGCTCGCTGTGCAGCGAGCCGGCGACTGGCACGACATTATGCGCGATCTGGTGCCTGAACCCGCCAAGCTCTATACGTGGTGGAGCTACCGCGCCCAAGACTGGGAGGCGGCCGACCGCGGCCGGCGACTCGATCATATCTGGGTGAGCCCAGCGATCGCGGACCGAGTTTCCGGCATGACGATCGCCAAGCAGGTCCGCGGCTGGTCGAGGCCCTCCGACCACGTCCCGGTTACGGCGACGATCGCGTTCTGAGGCGAAACGGAGGGCGGCACCCGCCGCCCCAGGACCACGGCGATGTTCCGGCAGGACAGGACCTACCGTCGGCGACTTGGCTGATCGAGAGTGCTGCGCACGGCGGTGATTTCTTCGGCCGCCTCGTTCGCACGTTCGGCCAGACGGTCACGCATCAGGCGGGCGGCCTCGGGGAAGCCTTCCAACACCTTCCGGAAGAGGCTGCGCGAAATCCGGATCACGGTGGTCGCCTCGGCCGCAATCGCGGTTGCGGGCCGAACCGTCTCGGTCAAGAGCGCGAGTTCGCCAACCAGGACGCCCGGTCCGAGCGTGATACTCGGATCAGACCTTTTGGCGTCGTGCCGCGTCAGCTTCAAGGAGCCCTGCTGGATGACGTAGCCGCCATCCGCGGTTTCGCCGGCGCGGAACAGCACTTCACCGTCTTCAAGATGCTTGGTCTCGGAGCCGATGGCGACGATCTGCAGCGCCGAAAATCCGAGTTGCGCAAAGGTCGGAACCCGCTCCAAAAAGGCGATGTCGTCTTCGATGGTCATGGGTTTCGCGCTTGGCGAATCATGGAACCAGCTTATAGCCACCGGCCTCGGTCACCAAGATTTCCGGCACCGCGGCGTCCTTTTCGATCTTCTGGCGCAGCCGGTAGATATGCGTCTCCAGGGTATGGGTCGTCACACCGGAATTGTAACCCCACACCTCCTGCAGCAGAACCTCGCGCGAGATGGAGCGTTGGCCAGCCCTGAAAAGGAAACGCAGGATCGCGGTTTCCTTCTCGGTCAGCCGCACTTTGTTGCCCTTTGCACCCACCAAGAGCTTGGAGCTCGGCTGGAACGAATACGGTCCGATCGTGAAGACAGCGTCCTCGCTCGCCTCGTGCTGGCGTAACTGCGCACGGATTTGCGCCAGCAACACGGCAAACCGGAACGGCTTCGCCACGTAATCATTGGCCCCGGATTCGAGCCCGAGGATGGTGTCGGAATCCGTATCATGGCCCGTCAGCATGATGATCGGGGCCTTGAATGCATTTTTGCGCAGAATGCGTACGGCCTCCCGGCCGTCGATATCGGGAAGTCCGACATCCATGATGACCAGATCGATTTGGCCGCCTTTGGCGGTCTGCACGCCCTTAGAACCGGTGTCGACCGCGATCGCCTCAAACTCCTCGTGCAGCGACAGTTGCTCGACCAGGGCGTCGCGCAATTCGGTGTCGTCGTCGACAATCAGGATTCTGCGCGCCGTCGCCATAAGGAGCCTCGGGGGTCATGCGGCCTAATTGCGGCAAGTACAGCCATCGGAGCGAAAAGCGCAAGCATCCCAGGTAGGCTCCCGCCTTGGCGGCACGATGAAATTCAGCCTATCAACAATACATGCGTCGCTTAACCGTTGCCAGGATTGACGTCCGCACCCGACCGAGCGACCGCCGCCGGGGGTGGCTGGCGGTTGGCCCGCAGCGGATCCCGGTCGCGCTCGGCCGGACTGGCATCAAGGTTAACAAACGGGAAGGCGATGGGGCGACGCCGGCAGGCCGCTTCCACCCGGTTCGGCTGTGGTGGCGGTCGGATCGGCTACCGCCGCCCGCCACCCGGCTTCCGACTCGCCCGATCGGGCCGGCGCACGCGTGGTGCGAAGATCCCACGGACCGCCGCTATAATCGGCCCGTCGACCTCAAGCCCGGAGAGGCCGGCGATCGATTACGCCGGGACGACTTCTCTACGATATGATCATTGAGATTGACCACAACACGCGGCCCCGCATTGCCGGCCGTGGTAGCGCAGTGTTCATTCATGTAGCCCGGCCACGACTGGCGCCCACTGCCGGCTGTATCGCCATGTCGGCGGCGGCGCTGCGGCAATTATTGCGGTGCCTGGGACCAAAAACAAGAATCCATATCCACTGTTAAAGCGGCGCACCGTGTCGCGGCCGACGACCTCTATAATTAATTGATTTAATGAGATTTTTCTACAGCCGCGCTGAGTTTTTAGGCACGGCTGCCAAAAATAGCGCTGCCGACCCGCACGTGGGTCGCTCCGAATCGGATCGCAATGCTAAAATCGGCGCTCATGCCCATGGACAGCAATTTCAAGCCATTCCGCGCCGCGATCTTGGCCGTCAGGGCGAAGTGAGGCGCCGGCGGATCGTCCACCGGCGGGATGCACATGAGGCCGGCGATATCGAGCCCATAGGTCGTACGGCAGGCGGCGATGAAGAGGTCGGCTTGTTCCGGGAGGACCCCGGCCTTTTGCGACTCGGCACCCGTGTTGATCTCGACAAACAGCAGGGGCGCGCGTCCCTGCCTTTGGATTTCCTTGGCGAGCGCGGCGCACAGGCTCGGACGGTCCAGCGCGTGGATGGCATCGAAGAGGAGCACTGCCTCCCTGGCCTTGTTGGATTGCAGCGGACCGATCAAGTGCAATTCTATATCGGGATGGTGCTCGCACAGGGGCGGCCATTTGGCTTGCGCCTCCTGGACCCGGTTCTCGCCGAAGACACGCTGACCAGCCACGATCACCGGCTCGATAGCGTCGATCCCGAACATCTTGGACACCGCCACCAGAGTGACATCATCGGCCGCACGACCGGATTCCCGACATGCGACGGCAATCTCGTGGCGCACGGCTCCGAGTGAGGTAGCGGGGTTGGGAGTTGATGACGTCACGTCGGCTCGCGATGCTGAAAGTGATGCTCAAATAGATCAAATTTTATCGATCCGCCGCGGCCGGCTTTCATGCTTGCTCGCTATAACGCCATCACGGGGTGGGATTGCCATGTTGACGAATAACATCAGGGCTTCACAAACCAAAAGCTTGGCGAAACCAAGGGTCAGCATACGCGCGCGTATCATGATCCTGGCGCTGCTGCTGGTCGTGCCGCTGATGGCCGAGCGAGTGCGGACACTGGAAAACACGCGCACCGAGCGGATTGCGCGCGCGTTCGATGAGGTCGCCGACCTCGCCCAACGCGGAACCGCGGCACAGTCAGAAATTATAACTTCGACAAGGGCTTTGCTACAGGTAATGGCGCGCGCTTTCGTCGCGCTTGAGGAGCGGGATCAGGACTGCTCCGCATTCCTCGTCGGTTTTACCACCGACGTGCCGTGGATTCGAACGTTCTCCGTCGTAGGTCCCGATGATCGCATCACCTGTTCGACTCGGGGCTCCGCGGTGGGCCTCGACGTGTCCGACCGGGACTATGTGCGCAAGGCCCGCGGGACTCGGGATTTCGTGCTCAGCGACTACTTGGTCGAACGCACCAACGATCAGCCAGCTATTATTGCGGCCTATCCGGCCTTGGGGAAGCACGGGAGCGTGGACGCCATCATCGTGGCTCCGGTGGACCTGCAATGGGTCGAGCGTTTCGCCCGGCTGATCGATGAACGCAAGGGCGCGACCGCCTTCTTGCTTAACAGTCGCGGAACCGTACTGGCCAAGCTTCCGGGCCGCGGCAACTTCGAACAGTCGAGAATGCCCGATCTCCCACTGGTCCAGGCTGCGAATTCGAAAAAGCAGGGAACCATACAGGCTGCCGGACTCGACGGCGTTCGGCGAATCTACGCCTTCAGCGAGTTGCCCGGCACTGACACGAGAATTGTCGTCGGCATCGACGAAGGCGAGGCGCTGGGCCGCATCGACCGGGATCTCTCGGTCACGTATTTCCAGTTGGCCTTGTTCGGGATGCTGGCGCTGCTGCTGGCTTGGTTCGTCGGCGAGCGCTTTATCATCGAGCCGATCCGATCGCTGGCCCGCACCGCCGCGAGAATCGGACGTGGCGAGTTGGAGATGCGCCCCACGCGGGATAAGTGGACCAAAGAGTTCGCTCCGCTCGCCGCCGCGCTCAACGATATGGCGAGCAAGCTTGCCGAGCGGGAGCGCGACTTGCGCGCCGCGAACCGGCATCTTGAGGAACTGGCATTGTTCGACAGCCTGTCAGGCTTGCCGAATTGTCGTAGCCTCGACACCCGTCTGGCATCGACCTGGCTTGCGGCCGGTCCGCGGGATCCGATCAGTCTGCTGATGATGGATGTCGACCATTTCAAGCTGTTCAACGACACTCAGGGCCATATCGAAGGCGATAATTGCCTGCGCATGATCGGCAAAGCGCTCGAAACGGCACTGCGCCGGGGCGATTTCGCCGCGCGCTACGGCGGCGAGGAATTCGTGATGCTGGTGTTAGGCGTCGACGCCGCCGAAGCCTTCGAGATTGGCGAGCGGGCTCGGCAGGCGATCGCGAGCCTGCAAATCCGCCACGAGGCGGCGCCTCTTGGCATCGTCAGCGTAAGCGTCGGGATCGCTACCCTGACACCAGAGCAAGCCGGAAGCGAACAGGCCCTTGTCGAAGCCGCCGATGAAGCGCTCTATCAAGCCAAGAGACGCGGCCGCAATACGGTCACCGCATGGGCTCCCGCGTCGTTTGCGAAGGCAAGCTGAAGCGGATCGCTATCGCTGAAATTTCAATACGTTGGCCATGCGGACTGCCGAAGGCCCGGAAATACCGCGCCTTGTTGACCTCGCCGCCGCAATCATGTCCTAGTCCGGTGGTTTTTCGGCGGTCATATCATACGCGGCACATGAGCATCGAGCGATATAACGCCCGCGCAGCGGAATCCCGCTGGCAGCGCGTCTGGGGCGAGCGCGGCGTGTTCGCGACGCGCAACGATGATCCGCGGCCAAAATATTACGTGCTGGAGATGTTCCCCTACCCATCCGGCCGCATCCATATGGGCCATGTGCGCAACTACGCCATGGGCGATGTGGTCGCGCGCTACAAGCGCGCCCGTGGGTTCAACGTGCTGCATCCCATGGGCTGGGATGCCTTTGGCATGCCGGCCGAAAATGCGGCCATGGCCAACAAGGTGCATCCCCGCACCTGGACCTACGACAACATCGCCGCCATGAAAGGACAGCTCCAATCCATGGGCCTTTCGCTGGACTGGAGCCGCGAGATCGCGACCTGTGATCCCGCCTATTACAAGCATCAGCAGAAGATGTTCTTGGATTTTCTGGCGGCCGGTCTCGTCGAGCGCAAGCAATCCAAGGTCAATTGGGACCCGGTGGACCAGACCGTGCTCGCCAATGAGCAGGTCATCGACGGACGGGGCTGGCGCTCCGGCGCGCCGGTGGAGCAGCGCGAGTTGACCCAGTGGTTCTTCAAGATCACCAAATTCTCCGAAGATTTGCTGTCCGCCATCGATCATCTCGACCGCTGGCCCGAAAAGGTGCGCCTGATGCAGCGCAACTGGATCGGACGCTCCGAGGGCCTGCATATTCGATTTGCGCTCGACCCCTCGACCGCCCCGAATGGTGAAACCGAGCTCGAAATTTTCACCACGCGCCATGATACGGTCTTCGGCGTAAAATTCATGGCGCTGTCGCCGGACCATCCGCTGGCCGCGGCGGCCGCCGCCAGAAATCCGGAGCTTGCCGCCTTTATTGCCGCGTGCAAGCACACCGGAACGGCGCAGGAATTGATCGAGAAGGCCGAAAAGCTCGGTTTCGACACCGGGATCAGGGCGATACACCCGTTCGACCCGACCTGGCGGGTGCCCGTCTATGTGGCGAATTTCGTTCTCATGGAATACGGCACCGGCGCCATTTACGGCACCCCGGCCCACGACCAGCGCGACCTCGATTTCGCCAACAAATACGGCCTCGGCAATACTCCGGTGGTGTGTCCGGAGGGTCAAGACCCCGACACCTTCGTCATCACCGATACGGCCTACGACGGCGACGGGAGGATGATCAATTCCCGCTTCCTCAACGGCATGACGGTCCCGCAGGCCAAGGAGGAGGTCGCGCGCCGCCTTGAGCGAGAGAGTTGGGGGAACCGGCCGATGGCGGAACGCCAAGTCAATTTCCGACTGCGCGACTGGGGCATATCCCGCCAACGTTATTGGGGATGCCCGATACCGATTATCCACTGCGAGGCCTGCGGCGTGGTGCCGGTGCCGGCATCCGACTTGCCGGTGGAATTGCCCGAAGATGTTGATTTCGACCGTCCGGGTAATCCGCTCGACCGGCATCCGACCTGGAAATACGTCGCCTGCCCGGTGTGCGGCGGCGAGGCGCGGCGTGAAACCGACACCATGGACACGTTCGTGGATTCGTCGTGGTATTTTGCCCGCTTCACCAATCCGTGGATATCGACCGCCCCGACAGATCGCGCAGCCGTCGATGAATGGCTGCCCGTCGACCAGTATATCGGCGGCATCGAGCACGCCATTCTGCACCTGTTATACAGTCGCTTCTTTACCCGAGCCATGAAGGCCACAGGTCATGCCGGCGTTGATGAGCCGTTTGCCGGCCTGTTCACCCAGGGCATGGTGGTGCACGAGACTTACCGCACCCAAGGCGGTACGTGGGCAACACCGGCCGAGGTAAATATCGAGGCATCCGGCGACGTCCGGCGCGCCACCCTGATCTCATCCGGCGAGCCAATCGAGATCGGCCCGATCGAAAAAATGTCGAAATCCAAGCGCAACACTGTAGACCCCGATGACATCATCGGCAGTTTTGGGGCTGATACGGCACGCTGGTTCGTGCTGTCGGATTCGCCGCCCGAACGTGACGTCATCTGGACCGAAGAGGGGGTGCAGGGTGCGTGGCGTTTTGTGCAGAGGCTGTGGCGGCTCGTCAATGAGGCGGCGGAATTCGCCCGCACCGCGCCGGCAACTCGGCCGGTCAGCTTTTCGGACGCCGCCATCGTGGTACGCAAGGCTGCCCACGGAGCGCTCGCAAAGGTATCGGAGGATGTCGAAAAGCTGCGCTTCAATCGCTGCGTCGCCCACATCTACGAATTCGCCAACGCCTTGCAGGCGGTGCTCGGTCAAGCGCGAACCGACATTGCGCCGGACCTCGCCTTCGCGATCCGTGAAGCGGCGGACATCATGGTGCAGTTGTTTCATCCGATGATGCCGCATCTCGCCGAGGAGTGCTGGGCGGCGCTCGGCCACGACACGTTGCTGGCGACCGAGAGCTGGCCGTCCGTCGAGGCGGCGCTGCTGATCGAGGAAACCGTCACGCTGCCGATCCAGGTCAACGGCAAGAAGCGGGCCGACGTGACCGTTGCGCGGGACGCTGCGAACGCGGATATTGAGGCTGCCGTTCTCGCTCTCGATGCCATCAAGCGGGCGCTGGACGGCAAGGCGCCGAAAAAGGTGATCATCATTCCGCAGAGGATCGTCAATGTGGTGGCTTGAACTGGCCGCGGCGCGCCGATTGGCGATACGCCTTGCCTGCGTCACCGCCGCCGGCGCCCTGGTGGCTGGCTGCTTCCAGCCGTTGTATGGCGAACACTCGTTCACCAGTAGCCCAGGAATAGCTGCTGCGCTTTCCAGCGTTGATGTTTCCCAGATCGCGGCTCGCAACGGCACGCCGGAGTCGCAAGTCGCAGTCGAGCTGCGCAATCAATTGCTCTTCAATCTGACCGGCGGCGCCAGTCCCACACCGCCCACTCACCGCCTCGTCATACGCATGGGAACGACCCGGCTTGCGGTCATCGTCGACACCAACAGCGGCCGGCCTGACGTGGAGGATTACGGCATAAACGTCAGCTACGATCTCGTGGACTTGAAAACCGGCAAACCGGTTCTGAACAGCGAAAGCTTTGCCCGTGTGTCCTATGATATTCCTGGCCAGGAGCAGCGCTTTGCGCGGGCGCGCGGACTTCGCAATTCTGAGAATCGCGCCGCCAAGCTGATTGCCGACAACATCAAGGCGCGGCTCGCATCCTATTTCGTCGCCGGAACCTGAACGCCGAATAGCCGGCACCGCCATGGTGGCAATCAAGAACGCGGACGTCGACCGCTTCGTGGTGCGGCCGGACCCTGCCAAGCCGGTCGCCCTCGTGTTCGGGCCCGATGCCGGACTGGTGCACGAGCGTGCCGACGCGCTGATACGATCGTCCGTCGAGGACCCGCGCGATCCGTTCGCACTCGCCCGTATCGAAGGGGACCTGCTCGCCGACGAGCCCGAGCGACTTGCGGAGGAGGCTCACACAGTGCCGCTGTTCGGCGGCCGGCGGGCCGTGTGGGTGAGGGCGGGCAGCCGCAATTTCACCGCGGCCGTCGAGCGCGTGCTGGCGGCACCGCTTGGAGCCGACTGTCGGATCGTGATCGAGGCCGGGGACTTGAAACGCGGCGCGCCGCTGCGCAGCCTGTGCGAGCGCGCTCCGAACGCCGCGGCACTGCCGTGCTATGCGGATTCCGGGCGCGATCTGGACCGGCTGATCGACGACGAGATGCGCGGTGCCGGCACGTCCATTGCGGCGGATGCCCGCGCCATGCTGGCGTCTCTCATCGGTGGTGATCGCGGCGCATCGCGTTCGGAGATTCGCAAGCTCGCACTTTATGCCCATGGCAAGCCGAGAATCGAGGTCGAGGACGTGATCGCGGTTGTGTCGGACGCCACAACGCCGGCGCTCGACGGCGTCGTCGATGCGGCGTTCGCCGGGCTGCCGACCGAGCTCGAGAGCAATTTCGCCAAGGCGCGGTTGAGCGGCGTCACCACGAGTGCCATCGCGTTTGCAGCTTCGCGCCAGGCTGCCGCACTGCACCGGCTCCGGCTTACGGTCGAATCCGGCACGTCGATTTCCGGCGCGGTCGAGGGCGCAATTCCGCCGATCCATTTCAGCCGCCGCGCCGCCGCCCAGGCCGCACTCGTGGCGTGGAACGCCAAGCGGCTTGAGCGGCTGATCGTCCAGCTCGGCGACACCGCCCTCGATGCACGAAAATATTCCAGGCTGACCTACCCGATTGTGCAGCGGGCGTTGCTGTCGATCGCGGTCTCGGCGAAACGCAAGGAATGAAGCCGACCGGCGCAATCACGGAACGATCAAGCGCCGCCGGTCCTGCGCATCCGGCAAGTCCAGCCCAGCCAGAAAGGTGTTGCCAGGTCAGGGATGTCGCTCAGCGGTCTCAGGCTCCCTTCGTCAGCAGTGCCTGAGCGCGCGATGGCTGTTTCACCCGGACTCCGCTCAGCCAAGTGTTGAGCCGATCAAGATAAAGATAGACGACCGGCGTCGTGTAGAGCGTGAGATACTGGCTCACGATCAACCCGCCCACGATGGCGAAGCCCAGCGGTCGCCGGATTTCCGATCCGGTGCCGGTGCCGAGCATAAGCGGCAGTCCTCCGAGCAGCGCCGCCATGGTGGTCATCATGATGGGGCGGAAGCGCAATACGCATGCCTGATAGATCGAATCGGCCGGGCTCAAGCCCTGCTCGCGCTCCGCCGCCAGGGCGAAATCGATCATCATGATGGCATTCTTCTTCACGATCCCGATCAGCAGGATGATGCCGATGATGGCGATGATGCTCAACTCGAAACCGCCCGCCTTGAGTATGAGCAGCGCTCCTAGACCCGCCGACGGCAGCGTCGACAGGATCGTGATCGGGTGAATGTAGCTTTCATACAGCATCCCGAGAACGATGTAGACCGCCACGATCGCCGCCAGGATCAACAGCGGCAGCGTGGACAGCGAATCCTGGAAGGCTTGGGCGGTGCCTTGGAAGGTTGCCTGGATGCCGGCCGGCATATTGAGCTCGACTTCGGCACGCTCGATCGCCTCGAAAGCCTCGCTCAATGCTGCACCGGTAGCGAGATTGAACGAAATCGTCGCGGCTGGAAACTGACCTTGGTGGCTTATGGTTAGGTACCCGGTCTTGCTGGTGTCGACCTCGACCAGAAGCGACAGCGGGATCTGCTGGCCCGTGGCGGGTGAATTGACGAAGATATGCTCGAGCGCCGACGGGTCTTCCTGGAACTTCGGATCGATTTCCATCACCACGTGATACTGGTTGAGTTGGGTAAAATATTGCGTCACCTGGCGCTGGCCGAAAGCGTCGTAGAGCGTGTCGTCGATGAGCTGCGGCTGGATGCCGAAGCGGCCGGCGGTGTCGCGATCGATGGTCAGCACCGCGGTTGTGGCGTTGGATCTGCTGATCGGTGGCGACGTCGCGCAACTCGGGCAGCGTGCGCAATTTGTCGAGCATCAGCGGCGCCCAAGTGCCGAGCTCGTCCAGATTGGCGTCCTGCAACGTGTATTGGAACTGCGAACGCGCGGGCCGGCCGCCGATGCTGACGTCCTGGGCGGCCTGCAGAATAGCGTCACCCCAGGTACTTTGGCGAGCTGCGGCCGCAGCCGGTTGATGATCTCGTCGGCGGTCGCGGCGCGCTCGCTGCGCGGCTTGAGGTTGATCCAGAAGCGGCCGTTGTTGATCGATTGGGACCCACCGGTGACCGCCGACGCAGAACGCAACATCGGCGACGTCCGGGTCCCTGGCGACGACGTCGGCAAGCGCTTGCTGGCGATCCAGCATGGCGGAAAACGAGACGTCCTGCCGGCCTCCGAGATGCCCTGGACGTAACCGGTGTCCGCCTGGGGGAAAAAGCCCTTCGGCATGGTGATGTAGAAATAGACCGTCGCGACCATCGTGACGAGCAGGATCACCATCAGTCACCGGCTGATGTCGCAGCATCCATTTCAGCGCCGCGTTCATAGGCCGCCAGCAGCCAGTCGAAGAATGCTTCGGACTATCGTGTAGAGCCAGCCGTGCCGGACATGCTTCTGGTCGGTGAGATAGCGCGAGCACATCATCGGCGTCAGCGTCAGCGACACGAAGGCCGATACCGCGATCGCGATGCGTGACCATCACGGCGAATTCGCGCAACAGCCGCCCAACGATGCCCGCCATGAACAGCAGCGGAATGAACACCGCGATCAGCGAAATGCTGATCGACACGATGGTGAACCCGATCTCGCTCGGCACCCTTCAGCGCCGCCTGAATCGGTCCATGCCCGTCCTCGATGTGGCGCTAGATGTTCTCCAGCATGACGATGGCGTCGTCGACCACGAAGCCGACCGCGATGGTCAAGCCCATCAGCGACAGATTGTCGAGGCTGTAGCCGAGCACAGTACATCAGCGCGAACGTGCCGATGAGCGACATCGGCACCGTGACGCTCGGGATCAGGGTCGCCCAGAAATCGCGCAGGAACAGGAAGATCACCGCCACCACCAGGACGATGGTGATGCATGAGGGTGAACTTCACGTCCTCGCACCGAGGCTCGGATCGGCCCGGTGCGATCGATCAGGATATCGACGTCGATGCCGGGCGGCAGCGCCGCCTGCAGGCGCGGCAGCATCGCTTGCGCACCCGGTCCACCGTCTCGATGACGTTGGCGCCGGGCTGCTTGAAGATGACCAGCAGCACGCCTTGCCGGCCGTAATGCCAGGCCGCGATCTTGGTATTTTCCGCCGCGTCCACCGCCGCCCCGATGTCGCGGACCTTGATCGGGTGAGCCATTGCGATAGGCGAGCAGGAGGTCGTTATAGGGCTCCGCGCGCAAGAGCTGGTCGTTGTCATAGATCGTGAAACCCTGCGCGGCGCCGTCGAAAATACCCTTGGGCGAGTTGACGGTAGCGGTGCTCAGCATGGCGCGGACATCTTCGAGGGCAGCCCGAGCGAGGCGATCTTGGCCGGATCGACCTGCACGCGCACCGACGGCTTCTGCTCGCCCGTGATATTGACCGAGCGCTATGCCGGGGATCTGGGATAGCTGCTGGGCCAATACGTTATCGGTGTAGTCGTCCACCACCGTGAGCGGGTAGGCGTCGGACTGCACGAACAGGTTCATGATCGGCGCATCGGCCGGGTTGACCTTGCGGAACGTCGGTGGGGTCGGGAGATTTTTCGGCAGCACGCCGCCGGCCGCGTTGATCGCGGTCTGGACGTCCTGCGCGGCCGCCTCGATGTTTCGATTGAGATCGAATTGGATCACGATCGTGGCAAGTCCCAACCCGCTCGACGAGGTCATCTGGGTCACGCCGGGGATCTGGGCGAATTGCCGCTCGAGCGGCGTCGCCACGCCCGACGCCATGGTTTCAGGGCTCGCGCCGAGGAATGTTGCGGTAACCTGGATGGTGGGAAAGTCGACCTCGGCAACGCGGCAACCGGCAGGAACGGATAAGCAATTGCTCCCAGCAGGATGATTGCAGACATCAGCAGGTAGGTGGCGATCGGGCGACGGATAAACGGTTCTGAGATGTTCATCGCGCGCCCCTATTGCAACCGTTCGGCGGTCTTGTCCGCGGCTGCCTTTCGATCGCCGGCAGGCATCATGGTCACGGCGACCTTGGCGCCGGGGCGGAGCTTGAACTGGCCATCAACGACCACGCGATCGCCGGATGAAAGACCGGCCTCGATCACGGCCGTACCGTCGCGCACCGGGCCGACCTTGACGGTGCGCCGCTCGACGCTCAGGTCCGGCTTGACCACATAGACATACAGGGCATTCGGACCGCGCTGGACGACCTGGGCCGGAACCGCGACCGCGTTATGCCGGACGGCGAGTTCGAGGCGTGCATTGACGAACTGACCCGGCCACAGCGCATCGTCTTGATTTGGAAACGAGGCCTTGAGACGCAACGTGCCAGTCGAGGCATCGATTTGATTATCGATCAGCAGCAGTGTGCCCTCGCCGAGCTTGGTGACGTTGTCGCGGCTGTAGGCCAGGACCTTGAGCGGCGCTTTCCTCATGGCTGCAGTGATGTCCTGCAAATAGTCCTGCGGCAGCGAGAATATGAGGGCGATCGGCTGGACCTGGGTAATGACGACGAGGCCGCCGGGGTCGGTCGCATGCACGATATTGCCGCGGTCGACCAAGCGTATACCGAGACGGCCGCTAAGGGGTGCGGCGATCGTCGTGTAGCCGAGCTGGGTCTCGGCGTTCTCGATCGCGGCCTGGTCGGCATCGATCGCGGCGATCAACTGATCGACCTTGGCCTGGGTCTGGTCGACCACCTGCTGAGTCTGGAAATTCTTGTCGATCAAGGTCTTTGCGCGAAACGAGATCCTTTTGCGCGGAAATCAGCTGGGCTTGGTCCTGGGCTCTTTTTGCCTTGGCCTGATCGAGTGTTGCCTGGAACAGGCGCGGATCGATCTTTGCGAGGACATCACCCTCGCGGACGTTCTGCCCTTCCGTGAAATCGATCGCCTGAAGTTCGCCGTCGACGCGGACGTGAACCGTGACCCGGTTGAAAGCCTGGACCGACCCCAGACCGACCAGATAGTCGGACACGCGTTCAATCTGCGCGTCCGTCGCGATCACCGGGATGGCGGCGGCGGCGGTCGGGCTCGCGGCCTGGCCGTGCTCCCGCGTCGTGTACCAGTAGGCGGCAGTGCCAAGCGCCGCGATGACCGACACGCCGAACCAGAAATATTTCCTAGTCATTGTTCTTCACCTTGTGCCGAACGGAAGCGTCATTGCCGCCGCGCTCCAGGGAACGCGGCTGCGGTTCGGGCAGCCCGAAGACGGGCGTGGGCCCGACAGGATGGCGCTAGGCGAAGGGAGGAGCGCGGGCTCTAGAGAATGGCCGGAAAAGGCTCGCCGCGGCGCTCGACGATACGTGGCCGAATCGCACGCGGTCAAAATCCCGCAGCGTCAGCCGGGGCAATGCGTCCGGCAGGACGAGCGAACCGAGCAGCCCGATGCTGGCGCACAAAGCGCAGAAATCATGGGCGGTGGAGTTATTATAGGGATGCGTAGGACGGTCGGGCGAAGGCGCAACGTCGGAATGACTGTCCATCGTGGCGGCGCTGGCGGCCGCGGACTGATATGGCAGCGCATCCGCATGCACGTGGCCAAACGACAGCGCCAAGTGCACCGCCAGCGTGAAAAGCGCCAGCCGCGCACCCCACCGGATGTTTTGCCGAAACCACCTCATGTTCGCTTCTTCCCTGGCGCCACATTAGACCAAAGTATCAGCAAACGAAAGGCGGAAATTGTCGGATCGTCTTATCGCGCGTCCTTGCCAAAGGTCCCGAGCGTTGCCGGAGTGTGGGTTAACCCGAGCGTTCGGTTGCTATCGCGGCGGCAGGATAGCGACCGCTTCGACCTCAATGAGCGCGCCTTCGCGAGCAAGTTTTTGTATCTCCAGCGTCGTGCTGGCAGGAGGCGCGGCGGTGTTGACGTACTTGTCCCGGATATCGCGCACGATCGGTAGCTGGACGCGAATGTCGGTGAGGTAGGTGTTGAGCTTGACGATGTCTTCCATGTGACCACCTACGCTCTCGACCGCCGCTTTGAGATTTTCGAACACCAGCGTCGCCTGGGTGCGGAAGTCCCCGCCTTGCTTTCCTGCCGCGTCATAGCCAAGCTGACCGGCGATATAGACGATGCGGCCCGGAGTGGAGGCCTCTACCACTTGGGTGTAGCCGGGTGGCTTCGGCATTGTCGGCGGATTGAGAAACTTGACGCTTGGTGTTGCGCTCGGAGATTGCGCGGATGCCGGCACGATGAAGGCGCCTACCAGATAAAGCGACAGCAACGAAAGAACGTGTTTCATGATGGCCCATCCTTCGGTTTGAGCGTTGACGGTGCCAACTCTATTCCGCCACGCAGACAATGTCGCGGGAGCTCAACAGGTAAGCCCGCGAGGTTAGAAGATCTTGCGATATTGCACGAAGCCCGGGCGATCGGCGATGCGGTCGTACAACATCATCGCTGCGGTATTGGTCTCGTGCGTGAGCCAATATACCCGTGAGCAACCGAGCGACCGCGCATTGTCGTAGACCGATTTCGATCAGGTCGCGGCCGATGCCGGTGGCACGACGGTCCGAAGCGACAAACAGATCCTGCAGATAGCAATAATCGCCGGCGGTCCAGCAGGAACGATGGGTGATCCAGTGGACGATACCGGCGATCTTGCCGGAATCATCAACCGCCACGAAGCCGCCCATAGGTTCGGTGCCGCCGGTGAGACGCGCAAAGGTCAGATCGGTCACCTCGGGGGCGATGCTGGCCTTATAGAATTGAAGATAGCCCTGCCATAACGGCTCCCAACCGGGGCGATCGTTGGCCACGAGCGGGCGAATGATCATTGGGTTCGACGCTCTATGGATTTTTTTGGAGGTGCGGGGCCGGCGCCTCCTTACTCGTGCGCCTATGGCGCCTGCTCAAGGCGCCGCATCACATCGCGGAGTTGCTCGAGGCTGCGGTACTTGATGTGGATGGTACCGCCCTTGCCGCGGTGATCGACCGAGACCGCGAGGCCCAGCGCATCGGAGACCTGTTTCTCCAAAGCGACAGTGTCAGCGGCCTTTTGGGGCGTGGAGCGCGTGCCTCCTTTGACGTGGGCACGCACCATCGCTTCCACTTGGCGGACGTTAAGCCCGCGCTCGATGATTTCCTGCGCCAGACGCTCCGGTTCGGCGTAACCGATCAATGCACGCGCATGGCCGGCCGAGAACTGTCCCGAGCGGATGCCGGCCTTCACGGTTTCGGGCAATTTGAGCAGACGGAGCATATTGGCGATATGACTGCGGCTCTTGCCGACGGTTTTGGCGACATCTTCCTGGTGATACTTGAATTCATCGATGAGCGCCTGATAGCCCGCCGCTTCTTCGATCGGATTGAGGTCTTCACGCTGCACGTTCTCGATGATGGCGAGTTCGAGCGCTTCCGCGTCGCTGACGTCGAGCACCACCACCGGCACGTCGTGCAGGCCGGCGCGCTGCGCAGCCTGCCAACGCCGTTCGCCCGCAATAATCTCATAAGTCTCGGTGGCGGCACGCACCGAGCGCACGGCGATCGGCTGGATGATGCCACGCTCCTTGATGGAGGCCGCGAGCTCGTCGAGTTGCACGGCCGGAAAATCACGCCGCGGGTTACGCGGATTGGGTCGCAGGAATTCGATGGGCACCCGGCGCTGGCTGCGCGTTCGCTCGACCGTGGCGCCGCTTTCAGCGCCCATGTCGCCGATGAGCGACGCAAGGCCGCGACCCAGTCGCGAACGGGGTTCCTCCGCCATCCCGGCTTCTCCCGAAAAATCGTTCACGGCTTTCACCTCATCGTATTCGGAATTGCGACTGCGGAACACATCGATCGGTCCAACCGATTTCGACGGCGCTTGATCACGACGTCGCTTGAGCGGTCAGTTCGCGTTCGCGCTGAATGACCTCGGTGGCAAGACGCAGATAGGCTTCGCTGCCGACGCATTTAAGATCGTAGACAAGGACCGGCTTGCCGTAGGACGGCGCTTCCGACACCCGGACGTTGCGAGGGATTATGGTGTCGTAGACCTTCTTGCCCATGAATTCGCGCACGTCGGCCACCACTTGACCGGATAGATTGTTGCGCGCATCGAACATGGTCAGCACGATGCCGTGAATCGAGAGCCCGGGATTAAGCGTCTGCTTGACCTGCTCGACTGTCTTGAGAAGCTGCGACAACCCTTCCAGGGCGAAGAATTCGCATTGCAGCGGCACCAGAATGGCGTTCGCCGCCGCCATGGCATTCACCGTCAACAGGTTGAGTGACGGCGGGCAATCGACCAGCACGTAGTTGAAGCTTGTCTCATCAGGGCGCGGAGCCGCTAATCCGGCGAGCGCATTGCGCAGCCGGAATGCGCGGTCGCGCGCATGGCCGACCTCAAGCTCAAACCCCGACAGATCGAGGGTGGACGGCGCGATGTACAGGTGCGGTACCGCGGTCGGCAGCACCGCCGCGCGTAAAGCAGTGCCGCCCACCAGCACGTCGGAGGTCGAGAAACGGCGGCTCGCGCGATCAATCCCGAGGCCCGTGGAGGCGTTGCCCTGTGGGTCAAGGTCGACGATCAGGACATTTTCGCCGACGGCCGCGAGGGCGGTGCCGAGATTGATCGCCGTGGTGGTCTTGCCGACGCCCCCTTTTTGGTTGGCGATTGCCAGGATGCGCGGCCCGTGCGGGACTTGGGGTGATACTTCGCGCTGAACCGGCTCGTCGCTTGGAGCCAAGGTTGTACTGGGATCGGACATAACCGCCTCCGTCTATAGCCGAAATGCGGCATTCACCGCATCTGGTGCCTGACAAGTCCGCGAACGACCAGGATTCGCCCGGCCGGACTCGTTTTACTCTGTACAACGTCGGCCACAATATTCCAATATTTAGTAGCTTCGGTCAATTCAGCGTCTACATCTTGGCCCTTCAGGAGTAACGCTTGTGCACCCTTTTTTATAAACGGCGCCACCAAGGCTAACAAATCGTTAAGGGGCGCCACTGCGCGCGCCGTGACCACGTCTGCCGCGGCGGCAAGCGCCGGCCCGATCTCCTCGATGCGTCCCGCATGGACGATCGCGGGCGCGCCGGTTTCACTCACAGCTTCACGGAGGAACGTGGCTTTCTTGGTGTTGCTTTCGATGAGATGTACGCATGCGCCAGGTCGTTCGGCAAACACGCAGGCGATGACGAGACCCGGAAAGCCGCCACCTGTGCCGAAGTCCACCCAGACCGACGCCGTCGATTTCTGCGCGTTCGGGGCCACCAAATCCAGCAACTGCAGGGAATCGGCAACATGCCGAGTCCACAGCACCGGAATGGTGGACGGCCCGATCAGATTGGTATGGCGCTGCCAAGTCAGCAACAAACTCACGAACCGGTCGAGCCGCTCCGCTGTTTCACGTGAAACATCGTACGTCTCCAATGTCCGAGCCCGATCTTCGAGGTCCGGAGACGTCTCTTCTCGGGTCCCTTCGCGCGGCTTGACCATGAGGAGACTGACCTCGGATCCACAGGCCGGAATCGACGCGGGTCTTCAACGCGCCGATTTGCTGCGGGCGAACTGCCCACGTCGCACAAAGGCCGCCACCAGCGTCAGGGCCGCCGGGGTAAGTCCGTCAAGCCGGCCGGCATGACCAATGGTGCGCGGCCGGGCGGCAGCAAGTTTTTGACGCGCCTCATTGGAAAGTCCCGGCACGGTGGCGTAATCGATGTTGTCCGGAATCCCGAAGTTTTCGTCGCGTCGGAACGCCGCCACGTCGGCCGCCTGACGCTGAAGATACACGGCGTATTTGGCGTCGGTTTCAAGCTGGATGGCGATCGCCGCCGGAAGTTCGCGAAACTCCGGCCAAATCCGCGCGACATCGGCAATTCCGGTCTCCGGATACGCCAGCAGGTCGAAAGCAGTCCGCCGCTGACCGTCGCGGTTGAGCGAGAAGCCGAAATGATAGGCCTCCGACGGCGTCACCGAGACCGAACGAGCGTGTTCGCGCGCCGCCGTCAAGGCGGCCATCTTTTCCCGGTGAAGATCGCGGCGCCTTGTCTCGACAGAACCGATCTTAATGCCGGTCTCCGTCAGCCGTTGATCGGCGTTGTCGGCGCGCAGGGTCAGGCGGAATTCCGCTCGCGAAGTGAACATACGATAGGGCTCAGTCACGCCGCGGCTGACGAGATCGTCGATCATGACACCGAGATAAGCCTCAGACCGGTCGAACACGATTGGTTCAGCGCCCCCTGCCCGGGCAGCCGCATTGAGGCCGGCCATCAAGCCCTGCCCCGCCGCTTCCTCATACCCGGTGGTGCCGTTAATTTGGCCTGCGAGATAAAGGCCGGTCAATCGCTTAGTTTCCAAGGTTGGATGGAGCTCGCGCGGATCGACGTGATCGTACTCGATCGCGTAGCCGGGCCGCATAATGGTGGCGCGCTCTAATCCCGGAATCGTCGCCACGAAGGCGCGCTGGACTTCCTCCGGCAACGAAGTCGAGATACCGTTTGGATACACGGTGGGATCGTCGAGCCCCTCAGGCTCCAGAAAGATCTGGTGGCCGTCACGTTCGCCGAACCGGACGATCTTGTCTTCGACGGAAGGGCAATAGCGCGGGCCACGGCTTTGGATTTGCCCCGAATACATTGGGGAGCGATGCACATTGGCCCTGATAATGGAATGGGTGGCCTCTGTGGTACGGGTGATTGCACATTGAATCTGGGGATTTTCGATCCGCGCGGTCAGTACAGAGAAAGGCTCCGGCGGTTCGTCGCCCGGCTGCATCTCAAGCCGTGACCAATCGATCGTTCGACCGTCGAGGCGGGGCGGCGTGCCGGTCTTGAGGCGCCCAAGGCTAAAGCCAACGCGCTCCAGGGTTGCCGACAGCCCCAGCGCCGGCGCTTCTCCGACCCGGCCGGCGGGCGTCCGGTGCTCGCCAATATGGATGAGGCCGCGCAGAAACGTCCCTGTGGTCAGCACAACGCCGCCTGCCCCATAGGATCGACCGTCGACAAGTTTGACACCCGTCACCCGACCTTCCGCGATCAAGAGATCATCGGCCTCCCCGATAATTACCGTGAGGTTGGAGAATTCTCGCAACGCACGCTGCATGGCGAGCGCATACAGTTTCCGGTCCGCCTGCGCCCGCGGCCCGCGGACCGCAGGACCCTTGCGGCGATTGAGCACTCGGAACTGAATGCCGCCGAGGTCGGCGATTCGACCCATCAACCCATCGAGGGCGTCGATCTCGCGAACCAGATGCCCCTTGCCGAGACCGCCGATCGCCGGATTGCACGACATGGCGCCGATCGTGTCGAACCGATGCGTGACCAGGGCGGTATTCGCGCCCATACGGGCGGCCGCGGCCGCGGCTTCGCAGCCGGCGTGGCCGCCGCCGATCACAATCACATCGTAGCGCGCGTCCATCGAAAATCCCTGAATGGGAGGCTCTTACCCGACCCCCGTGACCGGGTCAAAAAACTCGATCCGGCGCAATGTTTCACGTGAAACATTTCATTTACCAATACAAAAATCGCGAAAAACGATGTCGAGTACATCCTCGACATCGACCCGACCGGTGAGGCGCCCCAACGCCCGAGCCGCCAGCCGCAGTTCCTCCGCGATGATGTCTTCGCGGCCGAGAGTCCCTTCTGCCAAGGCGCGACCCAATGAACCCGCGCATGACGTCAGAACCTCACGATGTCGCTGCCGGGTAATCATCGGCGAATCCGCTGATCCAAAGCACTTCGCCGCAAATGCGCCAAGCGCCGCGGTGAATTCATCGAACCCGGCGCCGGTCTGGGCTGAAACAACGTGGTTGAATTGGGTTGAGTTCTGGCGATCGTCGCGTTCGCACTGGCTGCTTTGCAGCAGGTCACATTTATTGGTCACCATCCAAACCGCTGATCCAATCGGCGCGGACAAACCTGCCGGCAGGATTGGGCGCTCGGCTTCAGTGGCATCCACCACCCACAACACGAGGTCCGCTTCGGCTGCCCGTTCGCGGGCGCGCCGCATACCTTCCTGCTCAATTGGATCGCCGGTATCGCGTACACCGGCCGTGTCCACTACCGTGATCGGGTAGCCTGCGAGATCGAGGTGAACCTCAATCGCATCCCGCGTGGTGCCGGCCACCGGCGACACGATGGCCACAGAACGCCTGGCCAGGCAATTCAGGATGCTCGATTTGCCCACATTTACCGGGCCTGTGATCGCGACTGTGAGGCCTTCCCGCAGCCTTTCGCCGCGACGCTTGTCGGCGAGCTGGCCACGAATTTCGGCCTCCAGCTCCGCCGCTGTGGCCAGTGCCGGAGCCAGCAGATCGTGAGGCACCCCGCTCTCGTCGGGAAAATCGATGAGCGCTTCAACTTGGGCTAACGCCTGGATCAGTCGCGCCCGCCACTGCTCGGCACTGTCACCCAACAGGCCCTTAAGCTGGCGAAACGCCTGCCGCCGCTGCGCCTCAAACTCGGCGCCGATCAGATCCGCGAGACCTTCCACCCGGGTCAAATCGAGCTTGCCATTAGCAAAGGCCCGCCGGGTAAACTCCCCGGGCTCCGCGGTCCGTAAGCCGGAGACCAGTCCGAGCGCTGAGAGTACCGCAGCCACGACGGCGCGCCCGCCGTGAAGCTGGAACTCGGCCGTGTCCTCGCCGGTTTCGCTCCGCGGTGCCGGGAACCACAAAATTAGCGCATCATCGATGGCGTCATTGTCGGCATCGCGCAGCCTCGCCAGTGTGGCTTGGCGCGGGACAGGCAAACGGCCGGCCAACGCCATCACGGCATTGCGGGCGCGGGGTCCACTAACTCTCACCACCGCAATCGCGGCCGGCAGGCGACCGGACGACAACGCGAAAATGGTGTCCAGCTCAATGGTCATGGAAAGCTCATTCGCACCGTGATGGTTCATCTGGCGCCTCGACGCCGGCCCGCCTATCTTCGTGGAGTTCGTTCACTGGACGCCGCTCACGGCGGCCAGGCAACCCCCGAAATGCGCAATGACCACACCGGCTTCCAAGGCGCGTGAAAATCGGCTCGCCCACGAGACGAGCCCGTATCTGCTGCAGCACAAGCACAATCCGGTCGATTGGTGGCCTTGGGGCCCGCAGGCACTCAACGAGGCCAAGAGCAACAAAAAGCCGATCCTGCTGTCGGTCGGTTACGCGGCGTGCCATTGGTGCCACGTCATGGCACACGAGAGCTTCGAAGACGAAACAACCGCCGCCGTGATGAACCGCCTGTTCGTCAACATCAAGGTCGATCGCGAAGAGCGGCCGGACATCGACCAGATTTACATGGCCGCCCTGCATCACCTCGGCGAGCAGGGCGGCTGGCCGTTGACCATGTTTCTCACCCCAGATGGCGAGCCGGTGTGGGGCGGCACCTATTTTCCCAAGACGTCGCGCTACGGCCGTCCGGGTTTTATCGACATCATGGAGGAAATCGCCCGCCTGTTTCGCGACGAACCGCAACGCATCGAGCACAACCGCGCCGCCCTGATGACCGCCCTCGCCAGCAAGGCAAGGCCGGCCACCATGGTGGTTATCGGGGCCGCGGAGCTTGATTCGACCGCAACAGCGATTGCGCGGGCATTCGATTCGGTGAACGGCGGGTTCGGACGTGCGCCCAAGTTCCCGCAATGCTCCATGCTCGAAGTGTTGTGGCGCGCCGGGATGCGACGAGGTGATGCGAGGTTCTTCGAATTGGTCGAGCTCTCGCTCGCCCATATGTGCGAAGGCGGTATCTACGATCACCTGGGCGGCGGCTTCTCCCGTTATTCGGTCGATGAAAAATGGCTGGTGCCTCACTTTGAAAAGATGCTCTACGACAACGCTCAGCTTCTCGAACTGCTGACGCTTGCCTATGACCGCACCGGACGGCCGCTGTTCCGACAGCGCGCCCAGGAAACCGTCGGCTGGCTCGCGCGCGAGATGACGACCCCGAATGGTGCCTTTTGTGCATCTCTTGATGCAGATTCCGAGGGCGAAGAGGGCAAGTTCTACGTGTGGTCCTACGCGGAAATCGTCGAAATCCTGGGCAAGACCGACGCGGATTATGTTGCACTCGCGTACGATGTCTCTCCTGTGGGTAATTTCGAGGGACACAATATTCTCAATCGGCTCAAGCAATTAGATCAGCCAATCGCGCCGATCGGTCACCCCGCAGAGTTTGATTCTATGCTGCAACAAGGGCGCAGCATGAATGGTGGAGCTGCCTCGCTCAACGGCAGTCGAGAGCCCCCCGAAGGAACCTCGTCTTTGCTGCAAGATAACCGCAGCATAACCGGAGATTCTCGTCTTGCTGCACTGCGGCAGAGGCTTCTCGATGCCCGTGAGAAGCGCGTCCGCCCCGGCCTCGATGATAAGGTACTGGCGGATTGGAACGGCCTGATGATCGCGGCCCTGGCAAACGCCGGCGTTATGCTGCGCGAGCCGCGATGGATCGACATGGCGACCCGCGCCTTCGCGTTCATCGCGCTTCACATGGTCCGCGACCGCCGGCTCGGTCATTCGTGGCGGGATGGCAAGCTGCTAGTGCCCGGCTTAGCGTCGGATTATGCGGCCATGATCAAGGCTGCAATCGCTCTCCTCGAGGCGACGGGCGCGCGCGAATATCTCGTCTACGCGCTCCAATGGCAGATGGCACTCGACCGCCATTACGTCCACAAGGGCACCGGCGGCTATTATCTCACGGCCGACGACGCCGAAGGTCTCGTTGTCCGCCCCGAATCCACCATCGACGAAGCGACGCCCAATCCCAGCGGAATCGCCGCGCAAAATCTCCTGCGGCTCGCGGTGCTGACCGGCGACGGAATTTGGCGCGAGCGCGCCGACATCCTGTTCGACGGCCTGCTGCCGGCCGCCGCGGAAACCATGTATCTCCACGCAAGCCTCCTCAACGCGCTCGATCTGCGCCTCCGCGGCGTTGAAATCCTTGCCATTGGACCGCAAGCCGACCGCTTCGCGGATGCCGCCCTGGCGCTACCCTTTCCGGATCGCATCGTAGCGCGCGTCGCCCGAACCGAAGACTTGCCCGCGGGACACCCGGCCCGCGCCGTGACACTGGGAGACCAGGAGACCGCCGCGCTCGTATGCGCGGGAGAAAAATGCTCGTTGCCGATCACCGACATTGCGCAACTGACGGCGGCAGTTGCAGCTGCGCGCCCGATCAACCCATAGGGCCGTTTCTGATCGGACGCCCGATTTCGAAAAATTGGGTGATCTACGCCAGGCCTTCGGCGCGTCAGCCGATCGTCGAGATGGCGCCGCGTCAATTGTCCGGCTTGAAATTGCGCCGGTTTCCCCTAAATCGGCAAGCGCCGGCAAAAGGCAGCCCGCCAGGGGCGTCCAAATCGGAAGGAAACACCAATGCTGAATAAACCGATGTGTATCGCTTTGATCGCCACGTTCACGGTCTCGGGACTAGCGACGGCCCAGCAAAGCCAGCCAAGTCTCGCCGGCACCTATCGCTGCGCGCCGGAGCCGGAATCCTGCAAGTGGCAGAGCCAGTCGCTCACCATCACGCAAACCGGATCCACCATTCAGCTCAATATCAATCCAGGCGAGGTCGCCGATGCGAAGCTCACCAGCCCGGTCACGGTGAGCGCCGGACCGCCC
Source organism: uncultured Alphaproteobacteria bacterium (assembly GCA_963747835.1). GTDB lineage: Bacteria > Pseudomonadota > Alphaproteobacteria > Rhizobiales > Xanthobacteraceae > JAJPKK01. The sequence continues at coordinate 1,379,752 of CAVVGO010000006.1, read as the reverse complement.
TTCAATGCGCTGGGCCGGATCATGCCGGACAAATCGATCGAATGGTCCAACGGCACCAAGTGGATCAAGCAATAGCCCCGGCCAACCCCGCAATCTTTCAACCAAAAAGAAAACGCCCGCCGGGATGACTCAGGCGGGCGTTGAAATATCAGGACTACGGCAACGGCGGAGGGACCGTTAGGTATTCATCGACTTAAAGAACTCGGCGTTGCTCTTGGTATTGCGAAGCTTGTCGAGCAGGAAGTCGATCGCGTCCATGGTGCCCATCGGGTTGAGGATGCGGCGCAACACGTACATCTTCTTCAGCACGTCGGGCGGTGTCAGCAGCTCTTCCTTGCGGGTGCCGGAGCGGGTGATGTCGATTGCCGGGAAGGTACGCTTGTCGGCGACCTTGCGGTCGAGAATTAGCTCCGAATTGCCGGTGCCTTTGAACTCCTCGAAGATCACCTCGTCCATGCGGCTGCCGGTGTCGATCAGCGCGGTCGCGATGATGGTTAGCGAGCCGCCTTCCTCGATATTGCGGGCCGCACCGAAGAACCGCTTCGGACGCTGCAGTGCATTAGCGTCGACGCCGCCGGTCAGTACTTTGCCGGATGACGGCACCACGGTGTTATAGGCGCGGCCGAGCCGCGTGATCGAGTCGAGCAGGATCACAACATCGCGGCCATGCTCGACCAGCCGCTTCGCCTTCTCGATCACCATCTCGGCAACCTGGACGTGGCGCTGGGCCGGCTCATCGAAGGTCGAAGAGATCACCTCGCCCTTGACCGACCGCTGCATGTCGGTGACTTCCTCGGGCCGTTCATCGATCAACAATACGATCAGATAACATTCGGGATGGTTGGCGGTGATCGCGTGGGCGATGTTCTGCAGCAACACCGTCTTGCCGGTGCGCGGCGGCGACACAATGAGTGCGCGCTGGCCCTTGCCGATCGGAGACACGATATCGATGACCCGCGGAGACAGGTCCTTCTTGGTCGGATCCTCGTGCTCCATCCGCAGCCGTTGGTCCGGATAGAGTGGCGTAAGATTGTCGAAGTTGATCTTGTGGCGGGCTTTTTCCGGATCTTCGAAATTGATGGTGTTGACCTTGAGGAGCGCGAAATACCGTTCGCCCTCCTTGGGGCTGCGAATTTCGCCTTCGATCGTATCGCCGGTACGCAGCCCGAAGCGCCGGATTTGCGATGGCGAGACGTAGATGTCATCCGGGCCAGGCAGGTAGTTTGCCTCAGGCGCCCGCAGGAAGCCAAAGCCGTCCTGAAGTACCTCGACGACGCCTTCGCCGATGATGTCGATTTCCTTGGCGGCAAGCTGTTTGAGGATGGCGAACATCAACTCCTGCTTGCGCATGGTCGAAGCGTTCTCGACGGTGTGTTCCTCGGCAAAGCTCAGCAATTCGACGGGGGATTTGGACTTGAGGTCCTGGAGTTTCATTTCCCGCATGCGGGTTATCCTTGGACGACCGGCGCAAAACGACGGTCGCAGTTATGACGGGGAGGGATCGCAGGTCTTCGGCGGAGCTAAACGCCTTTGGCCTGATACAGCGGTGGGTCCCTTCTCGGGCCGCCCTCGCAAGTATCGCCTGCGTTTGGTGAGATGAAACAAACATAGGAAAAGTTCGCAGGTAACGCAAGGGTTCCGGTTCGGATGCGATTCTTTTATTTAATCAAAACGGCTTGACCACCACCAGAATGACGATGCCGATCATCAGAACCGCCGGCATTTCATTAATGATTCGATAGAATCGCTGGCTGTGGCGATTGCTATCGGCCGCAAAGTCGGAGGTCCAGCGCACCAACATTCCGTGTATGCCGGACAGCACCACCACAAGCGCGACCTTCAGTTGGAGCCAATGCTGCGACCAGGCATCGCTGTCGTAGGCCATCCACAGGCCAAGCACCCAGGTGACAACCATCGCGGGATTGATGATGCCCCGCAACAATCGCCGCTCCATGATCTTGAAGGTCTCGGACTGCCGCGACCCCGGCTCAGCCTCGCAATGGTACACGAACAGCCGCGGCAGATAGAGCATGCCGGCCATCCAGGATATCACGGCCATCACATGGACTGACTTGACCCATGGATAAACTCCGGATGGATGCCAAATCGCGAGTCCGCCCACAATGGCTGCCGCGATTGCGATCCCGATGATCGGCCCAATCCAGCGGTTTGTGGTCTTTGCCGTCATGGAGCACGCTTTCAGGATCCCGGCTTTCTGACCCGGGTCAGCATCTGCTCCACATGCGCAATCGGGGTTTCCGGCAGAATGCCGTGGCCCAGGTTGAAAATAAAGGGCCGGCCCGAGAATGCTTCCAGCACCGCATCCACCTCGCGGTCGAGTGCCGCACCGCCAGCCAGCAACGCCAGCGGATCGAGATTTCCTTGCACCGGGCATCGGCTCTGGATGCGGTCGCGGGCAAAATCGCGATCGATCATCCAATCAAGCCCCACCGCGTCGACCGCGACCGTGTCGACATAGTGTAACAGGGATGTGCCGGCGCCGCGCGGAAACCCGATGATCCTGGCGTCGGGAACCTGTCGACGGAGCCCAGCTACGATCCGCGCCGCCGGCTTGACGCACCAGCGCTCGAATTCAGCCGGTCCCAGGACCCCGGCCCAGGTATCGAATAACTGCACCGCATCAACGCCGGCCCGAAATTGCCCCGCCAGGTAAGCAATCGATGCCTCGACCAGCACATCGATCAGCTCTCCGAACGCCTCGGGAAACCGGTAGGCAAACAACCGCGCCGGCGCCTGGTCGGGGGTTCCATGCCCGGCGACCATATAGGTGGCGACTGTCCAAGGGGCGCCGCAGAAGCCGAGAAGAGCAACGCCCTGCGGCAACCCGGACCGGATCAGACCGATCGCTTCGAAAACCGGGGCAAGCGCGTTGAGATCGATTTCGTTTCTGATGCCGGATGATCCCGTAGCATCGATCGTCGGAGCGAGCCGCGGGCCTTCACCAGCCTCAAAAGTCACGGTCTGGCCAAGAGCATGAGGCACGACCAAGATATCCGAAAACAAAATGGCGGCGTCGAACCCGAACCTTTTTACCGGCTGCAACGTTACTTCGGCAGCAAGCTTCGGAGTGAAGCAAAGATTGAGGAAGGACCCGGCCTTGGCTCGCAACTCCCGGTATTCCGGTAAATAGCGGCCTGCTTGGCGCATCAGCCATATGGGAGGTTGCCGAGTGGTGTGGCCGGCCAAGACATCGAGGAAAGCGGAATCGAAACGCGGGGAAACCATCGATTGATCCCACTAATAATCAGAGAGTTCTAAGACTTATTGTTTTAGTATTATGGCGTTGGAGATGACTCACGACTCGTAATCCACAAGCAATCCCCGCATTGCCCCCACCGCATGATCTTGCACCCACCCGGCACGTTGCCGCCACCGATCGCAGATTCCTTCCGTTTTGGAAGGAGTTGCAAGGTGCCGAAAGTCACCAATAAGGCTTGTCCGCACAATTTCCAACGCCGGCGGAACGTCGGGGTGATTTGATCGGTCGCGTGTGGCTATGTGGATGGCCTTGCAACGTCAGGCCCCACGACGCTTGCTCTCGCGGCACGGACATGGCTTTCTCCCCAGCTGTCCACAGCTGTTGAACGATCCGGTTGATGCCGCACCGCAATTCCAGTTTCTTCCATCTTCACCTCGTCTCCGATTCAACCGGCGAGACGTTGATCACGGTTGCACGCGCGGCCACTGCCCAGTACGTCAATGCGGCTCCTGTTGAGCATGTCTATCCGGCGGTTCGTACCAACAAGCAGCTTGATCGCGTCCTGACGGAGATCGAGGAATCGCCCGGCGTCATCCTTTATACACTGCTCGACCAAATCCTGGTCGGCCGACTCGAAGACAGGTGCCGGGAGCTCGGGCTGCCGTGCCTTTCGGTTCTGGGTCCGGTGCTTCGCCTGTTCCAGGCCTATCTGGGGGCTGAATCGACCCACAAGGTGGGGGCTCAGCACATGCTGAATGCCGAATATTTCAAGCGCATTGATGCGCTAAATTACACGATGATGCATGATGACGGCCAGCTTGCCGAAGATCTTGAAGTTGCCGATGTGGTGCTGCTCGGCGTGTCGCGGACGTCGAAAACGCCAACGTCGATCTATCTCGCCAATCGCGGCGTGAAGACCGCCAACGTTCCGCTGGTGCCCGGTGTGCCGGTTCCGGCCCAACTCGAATCGGTTCGCCGCCCGCTAGTGGTCGGTCTGTTCGCCAGTCCGGAGCGCATCGTGCAGATTCGGCAGAACCGCCTTCTCGGGCTCAACGTCCGGCGCGAGGACGACCAATATATTGATCGACAAGCCGTCGCGGAAGAAATTGCGTTTTCGCGGCGACTTTGTGCTCGCCACAATTGGCCACTGATCGACGTCACGCGGCGTTCGATCGAGGAGACAGCAGCTGCCATCATGGCACTCCTCGCGGAGCGGCGGCGCCTGCCGGCGGAGTGAGCGATGCCGCTATGGCGCGATGGCTATCCCCTTGTGCTTGCATCCCGGAGCGCGCCGCGTCGCGCCATGCTGGAGGCGGCCGGCATTCCGATCGAGGTATGTGTGCCGGATCTCGACGAGCGCGCCGTGGAGGCCGCTGCCGGGCCTGGCGGACCCGACGAAGCAGCCGCGCTGCTTGCCCGGGAGAAAGCCAAAGCTGTTTCGATCCGGCAACGTCTTATTGTCGGTGCCGACCAGACACTGGCGCTGGGTGCGCGGCGCTTCGACAAGCCGCGCGACCGGGCTGCGGCTCGTGATCAGCTCATCGCGCTCGCCGGCCGTACCCATCAGCTCCACTCGGCGGTCGCGGTCGCGCGCGATGGTGAAATCCTGTTCACCGCGATCGGTACAGCCAGCCTCACCATGCGAGAGCTGTCGGGCTCATTTCTTGACGCCTATATGGAGGCCGCCGGCAATGCTGTACTCGACGGCGTCGGGGCCTATCAGCTCGAGGCGGTGGGCATTCACCTATTTGAGCGGATCGACGGCGACCATTTCACTGTTCTGGGCCTGCCGCTATTAAAACTGCTGGAATTTCTGCGGCGCGAAGGCAGTTTGGCAGCATGAATTTGGTCATGGGGTGCACATTTCGTGCCGCAATGTGACGACGCGGGGAAAACATCGGCATGGTCGTGATCGGCCTCACCGGCTCTATCGGAATGGGCAAATCGACAACGGCCGGATTTTTTGCCGAAGTCGGCGTGCCGGTTCATGATGCTGACAGTGCCGTACACCGCCTCTATGCCGGCGAAGCGGCCCAACTGATCGAGCAGGCGTTTCCCGGGACGACCGAGGCCGCCGGCGTCGATCGCGTGCGGCTCGTCCAACGGGTGCTCGGCGATCCGGAAGCGTTGCGCCGGCTGGAAGCGATCGTGCATCCCCTGGTACGACGCGAAGAACTTCGCTTCCTCGACGAGGCCGAAAGGGATGGTGCCCCGATCGCCGTGCTCGATATCCCGTTGCTGTTCGAAACCGGCGGTGAACGTCGGGTCGATGCGGTCGTAGTGGTATCCGCGCCGGCCGAGATGCAGCGGGCTCGCGCCTTCGCGCGCCCCGGTATGACGGAGGAGAAATTTCAGTCCTTGCTGGCAAAGCAGTTGCCCGATGCGGAAAAGCGGCGTCGTGCGGATTTTGTCGTGGATACATCCAAGGGCTTGGATTCCGCACGCGCACAAGTTCATGCCATTCTGCGCCAGGCAACGAAGCTGCCGATTCGGCGAAGCCGCCTGGATACGCCAGGGATCGGCGGCAAGGCGACGTAATGCGCGAAATCGTGTTCGACACCGAAACCACCGGCCTCGACCCGTACCAAGGGCACCGGCTGATCGAGATCGGCTGCATCGAAATGATCAACCGCTTCCCGACCGGCCAAACCTTCCACCGCTATCTCAATCCGGAGCGCGACGTACCGCAGGAGGCGTTCGCGATCCACGGCCTGTCCTATGATTTCCTCAGGGACAAGCCGCCGTTTGCCGATATCGTCGCGGAACTGCTGTCTTTCCTCGGTGACGCGCCGCTGATCGCCCACAATGCAAGCTTCGACCTCGGCTTTCTCAATGCGGAGCTCGAACGGGCCAAACAGCCGGGCATTCCGCGCGACCGTCTGATCGATACGTTGCTGCTCGCCCGGCGAAAATATCCCGGCGGCTCCAACCGGCTGGACGATCTCTGCGGTCGCTTCGGGATCGACAACAGCCGCCGCACTAAACACGGCGCGCTGCTCGATGCCGAGCTTCTGGCGGAGATCTATCTGGAGCTGATCGGCGCCCGCCAGGCTCAGCTTGGTCTGGTCGCGGCGTCAACATCACCGGCGGCGGTTTGGAATTCGGCAGGTCATGCCAAAGCACGTCCGGTCCCGCTGCCGTCACGCCTCACCGAGGCGGACCGGACTGCCCACTTGGCTCTGGTCGCGGAACTCGGCGCCAAGGCGATCTGGAACGACTATCTCGAATCCACCGACTATCTCCAGTCGACCGCGTAATCCAACTCATATCGCATAGTGACCACGCTTCACTTCACTGCGGCGCGGTCCGGCATCTGATGGGGAAACTCAGAACTTCGCGTGGCGAAATGCGCGGGACCAGCCCGCGCATGACGAGGATTCCTCGGTCGGCACGCCGCGTCAGGTCATCTTCATCGGGATCTCGCCCAGGAAGTCGCGCTTGCCGATGTCGACCCCGCATCCGCGCAGGATGGCGTAGGCGGCGGTGATATGGAAATAGAAGTTCGGCAGCATGAAGTGGTTGAGGTAGTCGCCGCCCTGCATGTGGCCCTTGTTGGTGGGGCCGAGCGGGAACGTGATCTCGCGGTCGGTCGCGCCGTCGATTGCCTTGGCGTCGAGCGTCTTCACATAGGCGAGCGTCTTGGCGATGCGTTCCTTGAGCTGATCGATCGTGGTCTCATTGTCCTCGAAGCGGGGCGCTTCGACGCCGGCAAGGCGCGAGGCGCCGTTCTTGGCCTGATCGCATGCGATCTGAACTTGGCGAACCAGGGGCAACATGTCAGGGGCAAGCCGCCAAGCGGCCAGAACCCCAGGCTCGATTTTCTTGGCGACCGCAAAAGCCGCGGCCTTATCGAGCACGTTCGACAGGGCCGTAAGGGCGATCTCGAACACCGGCAGCGAAGCTTTGGACATTGAAAACGGCATCGGACGGAACCTCTTCTGTTCGGTTGATAATTTGGTGGGATCAGTGAATGGAGGTGTCGGCGGACCAAGGGCGGAATGTCAAGATCAATCGAGCCCGCGAACCGTCTGAAAGCGGCCCGACAGCAACCTCAGCCGATACGTTGCTTGAATTCGTCGAGGGTTTCGAGTTCGACGCTGTTTTTACGGTACACCGAACTCTTGTGGTAGATGCTCGCGTACATGTCGCAGCTTCGGCAGATCGGCTGGAACTCGCCTCTCTGCTGTTCGTCAATCAACGCCATGTAGCGTGGATTGTGGCTCGATATGAGGTCGCGCAAAGGCGTTTCTTTGAGATCGCCAAGCCGCAGCGTTGCGTCCACGTCACGGCACGAGCAGCCGTTGACAATCCCGGTCGCCATGATCTGCACCGTGGTGAACAGCCGCACGCAGGCGCCCTTCTTGTAGATCAAGTCGGTGCCGACGATGTCCATCGGCAAACCTTGCACGTCCGCATTGGTGATGTATCCGCCCCAATTGTTATAGACGCCCTTGGAAATCTTGACCGGAATTCCGGCCTTACGAATCCGCTCGATCAAACGCGTGATCTCGCTGGTGCGACCGCGCAGTGAGGCTACGCCGGGATGCACGGAAATATGCGCCGAGAACCTGCGCCGCGCGCTCTCGCCCATGAATGTTTCGAGATTGTAGACAAGACGCCGGTACACCTTCTCGGTCGACTGTGTGATTTCCACAAAGGTCTTCGGATCATAGCCATAGATGCTGATCGCGATGGCGGTGAGCTTGGTGAGGTCGAACAGACGCTTGACGTCCTGGGATTTCGGAATGGTGAAATTGGTAAAGAAACTGTAGCCCTTCACGCCGGGATTGTTCTCCATGTGCATCAGTTTGTTGAAGATGCCGCGATCCATGAAGACGTCGCCGGTGCAGGGCGTCAGATCGAAATGCTGGTAACCCATCTCAAGTGCCTGAGCGACGCAGTCCTTGAAGAACTCGTCTTTCATGGTCACCTTCGCGCTCTGTTTTTTGACATAGGCGCAGAACCGGCATTCGAGATTGCATAGGCTCGAGGTCTCGATCGCCAGCGAATGGGTCGCCTTGGGAATGAATTCACGGCCGCGGGCGCGGTTGATGTTGATGGCGACGGCGTTCTTGAGATTGCGCACCGATTTGATCATCAGAGCGGGTTTCATCGTGCACCTGCCGGTTACGAAATTGCGGTCGCCATTCCATCGCGCGGGTTCGAAAAGCTCCGCATTGTTGGCATGCTACCAATTCGTACCGCCACCCGGAAGCGCGCAAATCCGCCAGACACCGCAAGGTCTTGCCGTTGATGACTCGGAACGGCCGTCATCCGATTTCGGTCGCGCGTCGCGTTATCCGACTTGTGTCGGCTGCTGGCCGCCTTGCATTTCGGCAAGCCGGCGTTGGTAGAGGCCGACAAAATCGATTGGCTGCAGCATCAGCGGCGGAAAACCGCCACCCGAAATTGCGGCCGAAACGATCTCGCGGGCAAATGGGAACAGCAGCCGCGGGCATTCGATCATCAGCAACGGCCCGAGGCTGTCTTGCGGGATATTGGTCAGCCGGAACACGCCGGCATAGTTGAGATCGAAAGCGAACAGGACGCTGCCAACCAGTTCGGCCTTGCCTTCTAGCTTGAGTTCGACCTCGTAGTCGGTGGCGGCAAGCTGGCGCGGGTTGACGTTGATCTGAATGGCGATTTGCGGCTGTTGTTGCTGCTGCGTCAAGGAATTCGGCGCATTTGGGTTTTCGAAAGAAAAGTCCTTCACGTATTGAATGATGACGGCAAGGTTCGGAGCAGCGCCTTCGGGGCCCGCGGGGGGCGTACCGCCGCCGTTCGTCGTGTTGGTCATGGCTTTCCTCCGCCTCCCGCCTGGTCTCGGTGGTTCGCGGGTGTGGCTAACACAGCCGCCAAGCCCGAACAAGGACGCAACCGGAAGGCAATACGCGACGGATGCGATGCCGGACTCAGTTGAATCGCTCGTTCCGCGCCATCGGCTTAAATAAAGTCCGAGCGCCGGCTAATCTTCGGGTCTCGCGCGTGGTTCGCGTCCGCAAGGCCTGTGGCTTTTCAGGTCATATCCGGTGCCGTCGCTTGCGTGGAGGCAGCTTCGGGCTCGGTAGCCGTTGCCATTCGTCCGGTTCGAGATCGATGGTCTGCGGTCCCGGCTGCCGATTGCCGGACCAAAGAAGTCGTCCGATGCCGCTCAAAAGCCATTGGCGAGTTGGCCGCAGCATCACCAGGAAGCCCAGCAGCCCGGTAATAAACCCCGGAATCACCAATAGAATCCCGCCGAGCGCGGTGGCTAGGCCAGTGCCGTCAAGGCTTACCGATGTAAATTGGGCATTGCCGGCGGCGGTCCGCAGCCGGGTCACGGCACCGCCACCGGTCTGTCGCAGCACGAGAATTCCCGCGAGCGAGGCGAGGATCAGGAGCAGAAATGCCGACGGAAATCCGACGAAGCCCGCGACCAGTGCAAAAACTGCGATCTCTGCAAGCGGTAGCAGGAACAGGCCTAAAACAATCATCTTGATGGGACGCATCGGCCAGAATCCCAGATCAGGTCTCCAAAAATCTCATATGGTCCGATTTCGGGCACGATGTAAGGGCATGATGTGATGATCCTGGGTGCGGTTCGGGACATTATGTTGGCGCCGACGCATTGATGGTCTAAGCTTGCGCTGCACAGAAAAGCCGGGTTGCGGTGCCAATCTGCTGGCCCTGGAACCAATTCGCTGGCTTCCCACATATATGTGGTGATCGGCGGGAAAGACTTGTTGAAAGACATTCGCGTTCAATAGGGCCCGGCACAGTTCGTCTGCCGGCGAAAGCAAACAAGACGTGGACATTTACACCATCATATTTTTGGTGCTCGCCGGAGTGATATTCTGGCGGTTGCGTAGCGTGCTCGGTCAGCGCACTGGGCGCGAGCGCCCGCCCTATGATCCCTATTCTGCCCCCGATCCGGTGCGAAACACGTCGGGCGACAAGGTCATTCCGCTGCCGCAACGCACAAACGAGCCGGCCAAGGCGCCTGAGGCCACCGAGTTCGGGCGACCGCTATGCCGGCATCGTGCTGGCAGGCTCACCGGTCGCCAAGGGGCTCGACGCCATCCGGGCGGTGGATAAGAGCTTCGATGTCAAGAGTTTCATCGCCGGCGCGCGCTCAGCCTACGAGATGATCGTGACGGCTTACGCGGAGGGGGATCGGCGGGCGCTCAAGAATCTCCTGGCGCGCGAGGTCTATGAAGGGTTCGAGACCGTTATCAAGGAGCGCGAGGGGCGCGGCGAGACTCACGAAACCCGTTTCGTATCGATCGACACCAGTGAGATAACGGCCGCGGAATTGCGCGGCAAGACCGCCCAGATCACGTTGCGGTTCGTGTCCCAGTTGGTGTCGGCCACGCGCGATCGTAACGGCAATGTCATCGACGGCAGCGCCGACAAGGTTACCAGCGTGACCGACGTCTGGACGTTCGCCCGCGATATCAGCTCGCGCGATCCCAACTGGAAACTGGTCGCCACCGAAGCTGGCGCATGATCGGCATGTGAGCGATGCGCGCGCCGCTCCGTCATCTCTCGATCTTCCTGTCAGTCGTTCTGCCGGTTTCCGTCGTCTTCATAGGTCCCGCCGCCGCGCGCCGCCATGTGCCCGCGGCGCACGTCCAACCCTCGCTGCAGCGACTGGATGCCAAGCCTGGATCCGCAACCCCTGGTCCCGATAAACCCGGATCCAATCCGCAAGATAGCCTGCGAGTTCAGCCAGGTTTCGAAGCCGCACCCCATCCGGACGTCGCCGGGCCGCTGAGGATTACGGACGCGGCCCTGGAACCGGCCGAGTGGGACGACCTCGACGGCTGGGCCCGCGATGACCACGCGAGCGCGTTTGCGACCTTCCAGGCGAGCTGTCGTCCGATCGCACGCTCAAAGCCCGGCACCGACGCGCGGCCCGTCAGAGTGGCGCTGGAGGCCGTGTGCGCGCGGGCGGTTGCGGTGCGCTCGCTCAACGAGGCCGCGGCGCGGCAATTCTTCGAGACCAATTTTCGTCCCATTCGGATCCGAAAGCTTACCGACAGCGCAGGCTTCCTCACCGGCTACTACGAGCCGATCGTCGACGGTTCACGGTTTCCGACCCGCGAATTCACCGTGCCGCTCTATCGTCGACCGCGCGATCTGGTGGCGGCCGGCGCGACCGGCCCGGGCGGCTCGTTCCCCAATTCCGGCGGCGCATTTCGCAAGATGCCGGACGGTGCGCTTGTACCCTACTTCGATCGCGGTGAGATCGAGGACGGCGCACTCGATGGCCAGCACCTGGAGATCTGCTGGCTGCGCAGCAGGACCGAGGCGCTGTTCATCGAGATCCAGGGCTCGGCGGGGATCAGGCTCGAAGACGGCACCATGATGCGGATCAATTACGACGCTCATAACGGCTATAGATACTTGCCAGTCGGGCGCGTTCTGATCGAGCGTAACCTGGTGCCGCGGGAAGAGATGTCCATGCAGCGTATCCGCGAGTGGATGAAGGCAAATCCCGAGGAAGCCAACGAGGTTCGCCGGCTGAACCGCCTGATGGTTTTTTTTCGCATCGTTGGATTGACCGAGGACGGCGAGGCACTCGGCGCCCAGGGCATTCCACTATCGGCGGGCCGCTCGATTGCGGTCGACAAGGCGTTGCACGTTTATGGCACGCCGTTTTTCATCGAGGCAGAATTGCCGCTGGAGAACGCGCGTACCAACGCGCCGTTCCGCCGCACCATGATCGCCCAGGATACCGGATCGGCCATTGTGGGACCGGCGCGCGCCGATCTGTTTTTCGGGGCCGGCGACGAGGCCGGCCAAGTGGCAGGACGCATCCGTCAACCGGGCCGTTTCGCGATGCTGCTGCCGCGTGAGATCGACCCCGTCGCGGCCGGCGCCCAGATGCCGTTGCCGCTCACCAAGCCGCTCGCAAAAGCACTACCGACGCTCCCAGCTCCGCCCGTACCGCTTCCGCGGCCCCGGATGGCGTCCCGAGATAAGCCCGAGCCCAACCCGCTTCATCTCGAAGCGCGACGTGCGACGCACCGGCCGATCCAATGAATGGCGACGAGTTGGTGCATCCCGACGCCAGGCGCTCTCGCGGTCGGCGCCGCTTGTCGGCGGATGAAGAGCATTTATGGTCGGTGGTGGTGCGCACCATCAAGCCGCTGCGGCCTGGCAAAAAGGCCGCGGCGACGACGCGGCATAAGGCGCCAAATCCGGAGGCTGCGTCGCCGATGACGAAGGCCGCCTCGAAAAAAGCTGCCACGACGCCCATTACGCCGCCGCGCCAGGCGGCTGTCGCGCCTGCACTCGTCACGATGGCACGTCGCGAGAGGCAACAGCTTGCCCGCGGCCGGGCCGCCATCGACGCCCGTATCGATCTGCACGGCATGACCCAAACCCAAGCTCATGGCGCGTTGCTGCGGTTCTTGCAGCGCAGACAGGCGGACGGCGCGAAATTCGTGCTCGTGATAACCGGCAAAGGCTCGCCAAACACCGCGCCGGGCGAACGCGGCATTCTGCGCCGCCAAGTGCCGCTGTGGCTTGGACTGCCGGATTTCCGCGCCTGCGTCCTCGGCTTCGATGCCGCCCATACGGGTCATGGTGGCGAAGGCGCCCTTTATGTGCGGCTGCGGAAGGCGCGCAGTTAGCTGCGCCTCTTGTGGCTATCTGCCGCTTAGGTAACCTGTTCCCGGCACGCTTGCAGTTTCGTCTCGAGGTACCCACGCTCGGCGTGATTGATCGGGCACGCCAGGGCCTTGGCGAAGGCCTCGCCGGCGTCATGCGGGCGACCGAGCTTGAGGGCAAGCTCGCCGCGCGCGGCGTGAAAGGGCGCGTAGCCGGCGAGCCTGCGCGTACCTTCGAGAGCGTCGAGTCGCTCAAGCCCGGCGGCCGGGCCCTCGACGTAGGCGAGTGCGATCGCGGCATTAAGCCGTACCACTGGGGTCGGCTTGAGTTCCTCAAGCGCCGCGTAGTGATGCGAAAGGGCCCGCCAATCGGTCGTTTCGAACGAGGGCGCACCCACATGCACGGCCGCAATTCCGGCCTCGAGGTGCAGCGCCGTCAGCGTCTCGGTGCCCGTCGCGTTTTGAAGATGCTCGTATCCGCGCCGGATCAGGGCGCGGTCCCACCGCCCGCGATCCTGCTCGGCCAGCAGCACGAGAGCTCCGGTAGCGCCGGTTCGGGCGTCGGCGCGGGCGTGATGGAAGCAGATCAGCGCCGCCAGCGCGTGGCATTCGCCGGTTGCGGTCGCGGCGTGACTGGTGAGGAGCGTCACAAGCCGAAGCGCCTCGGCACAAAATTCCCGTGCCATCAGGGCTTCGCCTTCGCTCGACGTATAGCCGCCATTGAACAGGAGATAGATCGCCGCCATCAGGGCCGGCAGGCGCGCCGCGAGTTCGCCGCCTTCCGGGATCTCGAATCGCAGGCCGAGGTCTCGAATCTTGCGCTTGGCCCGCACCAACCGCTGGGTGACGGCCTCGGGCGTCGACAGATACGCCCGCGCAATCTCCTTTACGCCAAATCCGCAGACGGTCTTGAGCGTTAGCATCGTTTGCTCGTCGCGATCGAGCGCCGGATGGCAGGCCACAAACATGAGCGCGAGGGTATCGTCGAGATGGCCGGCCTGCTCCGGATCGGAAATTCCCAGCCGCCAAGCGGTGCTCTCGTCAATGGGATCGAGCTTGATGTCGCGCTTGAGCCGGTCAAGCGCCTTGTTGCGCGCCGCGACCGCGAGCCAGGCGGCCGGACGTTGCGGCATGCCGTCCAGCGGCCAGCGCGCCAACGCTGCCCCGAACGCGTCCTGCACGGCGTCCTCGATGAGGTCGAGCCGCGACGGACCAAGGAGACGCGCGAGCCACGCCGAGATGTTACCGGCCTCGCGCCGGAACAAGTCGTCGATCTGCGGGTCCGCCTCGCCCATCAGGGTCACGTTCGGGGTCACGTTGCGCGATCACATTGCAAGATCACATTGCAAGATCACATCTGGTCGACCTGGCGCACCTCGATACGGCCGCCAAATTTCAGATGCGGGCAGCTTTCGGCGAGCCTGCACGCTTCGTCGTAGCCATCGGCACCGATCACAAAGAAACCGCCGACGACTTCCTTGCTTTCCGCGTAGGGGCCGTCCGTGACGGTGACCCGGCCATCCTTCGTCCGCATGATCTTGCCGGGTTCGTCGGTGAGCTTATCGCCACCCTTGAGGCGCCCTTCCGAACGCATCCGGTCCGCCCAGGCCATGTAGGCTTTGGTCACCGCCATCATTTCGTCCGGCGATCCGGACCGCGGCCGTTGCGAATCCTGGTGAAGAAACAAGATATAATTGGTCATGATCTGCTCCATCTTTGTGGCGGCGCTCGGCCCGATCGGGTCATGCGTCCAGTCTAATGACGTTTTAGATGAGCCCGAACCGACATTCGCCGGTACAAAACGAGATTGGCAGAGCGCCGCTTGAATTTGGCACGTGACGGATTTGTTGCGGCCAATCCGTTTGCATGTGTTATCATCAACATATTGGCAGACGGAACCCGAGGTGATCGCCATGGCAAAAGGTCAAATGCGAAGCAACAAGGAAAAAAAGAAGCCGAAGGCCGACTGGAACAAGAAGAAAAAGGGCGGCGCAGCAACATCACCCTTTGCGGTCAACCAGCCTCAGGGCACGCCGAACCAAAACCCCTTCGCCAAGAAGAGCTGACAAGCCGGAAGCCTCAAAATCGTGCCGACATCCTATCGCGGTAGGAAGAGCACGTTGCGCGATTCGATGTCGGTGCCCCAGCTGGTGTTCTTGCCAAGCGCCGCTATGACCGGCAGCGCGGCAATCTTCTGGCCGCGTTGAATGATGAAGGCGTCGTAGCCGAAGGTCGCGCAGATCGCCGCGGTGTAGGCGCCGGGATCCTCATGGGTGCCGGATAACAGCTCGAGCAGGATCGCCGGGCGGTCGCGCCCGATCGTCGCCCGCGCGCCGTCCAGCACCTCGCGTTCGCTTCCCTCGACGTCGGCCTTGATGAAACGCACGTCCGCGATAGCGAAATCCGGGCCGAGATCGTCGAGGGTGCGAACCTCAACCTCGTAATCCATGCTGCGTCGGAACTGAGCATGCGTCCGCTTCAGGCTGCCGGCATAGTGCAACACCGTGCCGTCGTCGGATAGCGGTACGTGAAAGGTGCCACGGCCGCGCCGGTCGGAAAGCGCGAGTCCATGGACCTCCGCGCGCCCGCGCAGCATGCGCCGCGCGAACCGCGCATAATCGGGGTTGGGCTCGAATGCGATCACACGGTCGGCGATTCCGGCCAGCGCATAGGCATAAAGGCCCTGGTTGGCGCCGATGTCGATGGCGGTGCCCCCGCGAGGGACAATAGCTGAGAGCGCCGCGAGTTCAGGTTCGCCGTTGCGGGTTTCATACGCGATCCGCCGCCGATAGTACCACGCTGGCGGCATCAGCATGGTAAGCTGTTCGGAGAACGGCAGCGGCATGTCGGCCGCTCTATTGCGTCACGGCAGGGTGAAAACGATGAGCTGTCCGGTCGGCTCGCCGACGCCCGGCTTCAGGGATCCACCGACGAAATAGGCGCTCGCGCCGATCACGCTGCTGCCGAAATTATGCCGTCCGGCCGGCATCGGGGCGAGCGTCACCCATTTGCCGGATTTTACATCGTAGCCTTCGTTTTCCACGTAGGTGTTCGGCGCAAGCTCGCCGCCCAGAACCAGAATCAGCCCTCGATAGAACACCCCCGCGGGCGCGCTGCGTGGCGTCAGCATCGGGGCTGCGGTGCTCCAGGAATTGGTGGCCGGATCATACACGTCGTGCTGGCCGGTTTTGTCGACGGTCGCGCCGAGCCGCCCGCCGATGGCATGGATCTTCCCTTCCGCCGCCACCACGGCGAGGTGATCGCGCGCGAGCGGCAACGGCGCCGCATCGCTCCAGCCGTCGGTCGCCGGGTCGTAGACCGCGTGGATGCTCACCGTCTTGCCGTCGGGACCGCGGCCCGCGATGACGTGGATCTTGCCGTCGAGGACTGTCGCCGCAACGCCGCCAAGCGGCATCTTGAGTGGCGCGCGCCGGCGCCACGCATCAGTGGCAGGATCGTATTCCAACACGTCCGTGCTGGCACCCTGATGAACCGTGTGGGTAAAGCCGCCGAACGTATAGATCTTGCCGTTCACCGACGCGATGCCGATGTGGTCGCGCGCGACCGGCATCGGGGTGCGCTGGCGCCAAGAGTCGGTTGCGGGGTCATATTCGGCGTTATGCGGCACGGCGGTGCCGCCGATATTGCCGCCGATGGCATAGAGCTTGCCGTCGACTACAGCCGCCGCCATTTCGGCGCGGGCGGTGGGCATCGGCGTCTTCATGGTCCAGGTTCCGGGCGGCTGCGCCGGTTGCGCGTGCGCAAGGCCGACAATCGCAAGTCCAGCGATGGCAAGTCCCGCGATCGCAACCCAGACGATTGCCGACCCGACCCGCATGAATGAAACCGTCATTACTTCCTCCCTGAGAGATCGCGTTATTTCGGCAACTCACCGCTGTTGAGCGCGACCGTTTTTTCGGTAGGGACGATGTTAGCGGTTTCGGGGCGGCCGTGACAGAGCCCGCGCCGGATAACGCCATGCTCGACAAACTGGCGCCCTGTAACCGCCGGCTGCGGTCGCCATTTGGCTCTGAGGCTCACTGCTGGTGCCGCGCTTGGCCGGCTCTCATTGCCCCAAACGGCCAATGGCAAAAAGCCCGAAAAGTGATGTAATGCGGCCCAGCCTGCCGGGGTCGCCGTGAAACCGAGGAGAACATCATGACAAGCTTGAACAGACGCACGATGGTTTGGGGATTGGGCAGCGCATGCTTCGCCGGTTCCGTCCTGTCCATGACGAAAGCCGGTTTGGCGGCCGGCACCATCAAGGTCGATGATAAGAGCGTTCTGATCGTGGTTGATGTGCAGAACTGTTTTCTTCCAGGTGGCAGTCTGGCCGTGAAGGACGGCGAGCAGGTCATTCCGGTGATCAATGGCCTCGCCAAGAAATTCGCCAATGTGGTGATGACACAGGATTGGCACACGCCCGACCACGTCTCGTTTGCCTCCGCCCACGCGGACAAGAAGCCGTTTGATCTGATCAAGCTGCGCTATGGCGATCAGGTACTATGGCCGGACCACTGCGTGCAGGGGACCGCAGGCGCCGACATATCGAAGGATATTTCGATCCCGCAAGCGGAACTTGTGATTCGCAAAGGGTTTCACAAGGACATGGACAGTTACTCGGCATTCTTTGAAGCCGACCACCAGACGCCGACCGGCCTTGCCGGCTATCTCAAGCAACGTGGCCTGGAAACTGTTTTCGTCACCGGTCTCGCCACCGATTTTTGCGTGGCATGGACCGCCATGGATGCGCGGCGTTCCGGGTTCACCACGTATGTGATCGAGGATGCGGCCCGCGGGATCGATCTCCAGGGTTCGCTTGCGGCCGCTTGGACCGCGATGGAGAAAGAGGGCGTGAAGCGGATCAAGTCGGACGACTTGGCGTAGCAGTTTGGCGCGTAGCGTCCGGCCGTCCGGCCTTACAAAATGAACCGGCTGAGATCGGCGTTCTTGGCGAGGTCGGCGACGCGGTTGCGCACGTAGTCGCCGTCGACCTTGACGACGTCTCCGGAGCGGTCGGTGGCGCCGAACGAGATTTCGTCGAGCACGCGCTCCATCACGGTCTGCAGCCGCCGCGCGCCGATGTTCTCCACCGTCGAATTCACCGACACGGCGACATCCGCGATGGCGTCGATAGCGTCGTCGGTGAAATCGAGAGTGACGCCTTCGGTCGCAATCAGCGCCACATACTGCTTGATCAGAGACGCTTCCGGCTCGGTAAGAATGCGCTTGAGGTCCTCTCGCGTCAGCGGATTGAGTTCGACCCGGATCGGCAGGCGGCCTTGCAGTTCCGGCAACAAGTCGGACGGCTTGGCGAGATGGAAGGCGCCCGACGCGATAAACAGGATGTGGTCGGTCTTTACGCTGCCGTGCTTGGTCGAAACCGTGGTGCCTTCGATCAGCGGCAGCAGGTCACGCTGAACGCCCTCGCGCGACACGTCGCCGCCGATGCGGCCGTCGCGGGCGCAGATCTTGTCGATCTCGTCAAGAAACACGATGCCGTTGTTCTCGACCGTCTTGACGGCCTCCTGGACCAGCTGGTCTTGGTCGAGCAGCTTGTCGGACTCCTCGTTGATGAGGATTGCGTAGGATTCCTTTACCGAACACCGGCGCGTCTTGGTTCGGCTGCCGCCGAGCTTGCCGAAAATATCGCCGATCGAGATCGCTCCCATCTGAGCGCCCGGCATGCCGGGGATTTCGAACAACGGCATGCCGCCTCCACCGGCCTGGACCTCGATTTCAATCTCCTTGTCGTCGAGTTCGCCGCTGCGCAGCTTCTTGCGGAAGGTCTCCTTGGTGGAGGCGCTGGACGTTGCGCCCACCAGGGCATCGACCACGCGGTCCTCCGCGGCGAGGTGCGCGCGGGCGCTGACGTCCTTGCGCTTGCGGTCGCGGATGATGCCGATGGCGATTTCGACGAGATCGCGCACGATCTGCTCGACGTCGCGGCCGACATAGCCGACCTCGGTGAACTTGGTGGCCTCGACCTTGATGAAGGGCGCCCCGGCAAGCTTGGCGAGCCGCCGCGAAATCTCGGTCTTGCCGACGCCGGTTGGGCCGATCATCAGGATGTTTTTCGGCATCACCTCTTCGCGCAGCTTGTCATCGAGTTGCAGCCGCCGCCAACGGTTGCGCAGCGCGATCGCAACGGCGCGCTTGGCGTCGCCCTGGCCGATGATGTAGCGGTCAAGCTCGGAGACAATTTCGCGGGGGAAAAATCGGTCATTTCCATTTTCTCGTTCTCCAAGCGTGCCGCGCCAGGAACGCCAAGAGAGGATTAATCCAAGGATTGGGGATTCATGTCTTGAGCGTCTCGATGGTGACGCTGCGATTGGTGTACACGCAAATATCGGCCGCGATCGCCATCGCTTTCTTGACGATCGATTCGGCGTCTATGTCGGTGTCGATCAAAGCGCGCGCCGCCGCGAGCGCGTAATTGCCGCCGGAGCCGATCCCCATGACGCCGGATTCCGGCTCGAGCACATCGCCGGTTCCGGTCAGGACCAGGGACACTTGTGGGTCGGCGACGATCATCATCGCTTCGAGGCGGCGCAGATAACGGTCGGTGCGCCAATCCTTGGCGAGCTCGACCGCGGCGCGCATAAGCTGGCCCGGATACTGCTCGAGCTTGGCCTCCAGGCGCTCGAACAGCGTGAAGGCATCGGCAGTGGCGCCCGCGAAGCCGCCAATCACGTCGCCCTTGGCGAGCCGGCGCACTTTCTTTGCGTTGGACTTGACGATGGTCTGGCCGATCGACACTTGGCCGTCGCCCCCGATTGCCACGATACCGCCCTTGCGGACCGTGAGATTTGTAGTGCCGTGCCAGACGTCCGACGTTTGGGATTGCATGTTCATGACTCTCATTAACGAGGCCCTGATTTATGCACTCGCGGGTCTCAACGCAAACCGGGCTTCGGAGGGGCCGGCGACGCGTCGCCTCAATAGCGTAAGGCGAAGCCGGCCGGTGCACCAGGGAATCGGCTGATCGCAACCTTAACCGGCGACAGTGGCGGGGACCGCCAACCCCTGTTACAAGGCGCGCGGATTTGGCTTCGCGGGCTCGGCCCGGAGACATCGCGCATGCGCAAGGCAGCGGTCAAACGCACCACCAAGGAAACCGACATCGCGGTCGAGGTCGACCTCGATGGCGGCGGCGCCGCGTCGATCTCCACCGGGATTGGCTTTCTTGACCATATGCTCGATCTCCTGGCGCGCCATTCCCGCATCGACTTGACCGTGAAGGCCACCGGCGACCTGCATATCGATCATCACCATACCACTGAGGATGTCGGTATCGCGCTCGGCCAAGCCGTGAAGCAGGCGCTTGGCGACATGAAGGGCATCAACCGCTATGCCGACGTGCACGTCCCGATGGACGAGGCGCTGACCAGGGTGGCAATCGACATTTCGGGCCGGCCGTTCCTGGTATTCCGGGTGGGGTTCACCCGCGACAAGGTCGGCACCTTCGATACCGAGCTGGTGAACGAATGGTTTCAGGCCTTCGCGATGAACGCCGGTTTGACGTTGCACGTCGAGACCCTTTACGGCCAGAACGATCATCATATATCGGAGTCGTGCTTCAAAGGGCTCGCCCGGGCGCTGCGGGCTGCAGTCGCAATCGACCCGCGTGCAAAAGGCGAGGTGCCTTCCACCAAAGGCTCACTCGGCGGCTGACCGGCGTTGTCGCGTGCGATGCCGATGCGGCAGTTGGGCACGCTGGCAGGCCGTCAAATTGGGTGGGCTAGGCGCCGCCAACGCGACGCACGGAGGTGCGTCCCGGGGGTCGCCGTGAATACAGGATAGATCATGCCAGCTTATGCAGTATTAGAGCCTCCGAGACGCGAACGTGGCGCGATCGAGCACGCCGCCCGGTTCGTTTTCCTGCGCGACAGGTTCAGCCTCGGCGCCTTCCTGTTCGGCCCCTTGTGGATGATCTGGCGGCGGCTGTGGATCGTGCTGATCATCTATGTGGTCGCCGTCGGGCTCATAGAATACGGCCTGCGGCGTGCCGGACTTGCCTGGCCGGCGCGCGCCGCCATCTTTGTCCTCATCCAGCTGCTGGTCGGCCTCGAAGCGACCAGCCTGCGACGCTGGACCCGCGTCAGGCGCGGATGGCGCGATTGCGGCATCGTGATTGCGGACGGCCTTGAGATGGCGGAACGGCGCTTTTTCGACGCTGCATCGGTCCACTCGCCGCTCGCCCGCACGGTTGCAACGCCGTCAGTTCCGCCCGCGGTGGCCGCACCAATGGATCCGATGCGTCCCGATATCATCGGCCTGTTTCCCGAACCTGGGGGCGGCCGTTGAGTGTCGCGATCATCGATTATGGGTCGGGAAATCTGCATTCGGCAGCCAAAGCGTTCGAACGTGCCGCCCGCGACAGCGGCAGCACGCAACCGATCGTGGTGACCAGCGACCCGGAAACGGTACGAGCGGCCGACCGCGTGGTCCTTCCGGGGGTCGGCGCCTTCGCGGATTGCCGGCGCGGGCTCGACCAGCTACCCGGTATGGTGGATGCCATGACCGAAGTGGTGCACCGGCGCGGCAAGCCATTCCTCGGCATTTGTGTCGGCATGCAGCTTATGGCCGACCGCGGCCGCGAATACGAGGTCACCGAAGGTCTCGGGTGGATTGCCGGGGAAGTCGGCCGCATCACACCGCGAGACCCGAACCTCAAAATCCCCCACATGGGCTGGAACACGCTTTCGGAGCACCGCCCGCATCCTTTGTTCGCCGGCATTGCGCTGGGACCCGCGGGTCTTCATGCCTATTTCGTGCATAGCTATCATCTACAAGTCGCCGACGCCGCCGACCTGGTGGCGGATTCCGACTATGGCGGACCGGTTACGGCACTCGTCGCCCGCGACAATTACGCCGGAACCCAATTCCACCCGGAGAAGAGCCAGAAACTTGGGCTTGCGTTGATTGCGAATTTCCTCAAGTGGAAGCCGTGAGAACGGCGACACCCAAATTCAGGTGCCTTTATTCCGGACGCCATTTTCCGGATGCGTTTTGAAGAGCTAAACCGTTGATCCTGTTTCCCGCGATCGATCTCAAGGACGGCGTCTGCGTGCGCCTGGAGCAGGGCGACATGGCGCGCGCGACCGTGTTCAACCGCGACGCCGCCGCCCAGGCGCTCGGATTCGAGGCGGAAGGGTTTGAATACCTGCATCTCGTCGATCTCGATGGGGCGTTCGCGGGCCGGCCCATCAACGCCATGGCGATTGAGCGAATTCTTGAAAGCGTGCCGCTGCCGGTGCAGCTCGGCGGCGGCATCCGCGATATGGCGACCATCGCCGGATGGCTCGAAAAGGGCGTCGACAGGGTCATCATCGGCACCGCGGCGGTCCGGGAGCCGGCCCTGGTCAAGGCGGCGGCTCGCAACTGGCCGGACCGCATCGCGGTCGGGCTTGATGCGCGCGACGGCCGTGTGGCGGTGCAAGGCTGGGCGGAGGCCTCGGACCTGTCGGTGCTCGACATCGCTCGCCGTTTCGAGGACGCCGGCGTCGCCGCCATCATCCATACGGACATATCGCGCGATGGTCTCCTTAAGGGCTTGAACCTCGATGCCACCATTGCGCTCGCCGAACAGATCGCGATCCCGGTGATCGCCTCGGGCGGCCTTGCATCCCTGGACGACATTCGCCGGTTGCTGGCGCCGGCGGCGCAGAAGCTTGCCGGCGCCATTGCGGGCCGCGCACTTTACGACGGAAGTCTCAACGCCGGCGAGGCGCTGCGGCTCATCCGCCAGGCGCGAACCCAGTGAGGGCGGGGTGCTGAAGGTTCGCGTCATACCTTGCCTCGACGTCAAAGATGGTCGAGTTGTCAAGGGGATCAATTTCGTCGACTTGCGCGACGCCGGCGATCCGGTCGAAGCCGCCATCGCCTACGACGCAGCCGGCGCGGACGAACTATGCTTCCTCGACATCACTGCGAGCCACGAGAACCGCGGCATCATTCTCGACGTCGTGCGGCGAACCGCAGAGGCGTGCTTCATGCCGCTCACGGTCGGCGGAGGCGTCCGCAGCGTGGCGGACATCCGTGCCCTGCTCCAGTCCGGCGCCGACAAGGTTTCCATCAATACGGCAGCCGTCAATCGGCGTGCCTTCGTAAAGGAATCGGCGGAAAAATTCGGTGATCAATGCATCGTGGTGGCAATCGATGCCAAGAAGGTGTCCGGCCCAGGGACGCCCGACCGTTGGGAAATCTTCACTCACGGCGGACGCAACCCGACGGGTCTCGATGCCGTCGATTACGCCCGCGAGGTCGTGACGCTCGGGGCCGGCGAAATCCTGCTCACGTCGATGGATCGTGACGGCACCCGGCAGGGTTTCGACATCGCGCTGACCCGTGCGGTCGCCGATGCCGTGGTGGTCCCGGTGATCGCTTCGGGCGGCGTCGGTAATCTCGATCATTTGATCGCCGGCGTGCGCGACGGCCATGCCGCCGCCGTCTTGGCGGCCTCCATATTTCATTTTGGCGAGTATTCGATCAAAGACGCCAAGACCCACATGGCCGCGGCCGGGCTTGCCATGCGGCTGGACGCATGAATTGCGCGCTTTTACCGATGGCTATGCGCCCGCGGGCAGAAGTGTTAATGGACAAAGCCATGGATCATTTCTCTGTCTATGACCTCGAACGCCGCATCGACGAGCGCTCAACCGCTAGCCCCGACATTTCCTACACGCGCAAATTGCTCGACCGCGGCGTCGCGCAATGTGCTAAAAAATTGGGCGAAGAGGCGGTCGAGCTTGCGCTTGCTTCGGTCATCGAAAGCCGCGAGCGGCTGATCGAGGAGGCGGCCGACCTCGTGTATCATCTCCTGGTGGTGCTCAAGGCACGGGATATCAAGTTCGCCGAGGTTGAAACCGTTCTTGGCGATCGCGCCAACCAGTCCGGCCTTGACGAAAAGGCATCGCGCAAAGGCAGCTGAGTCGGCACAAATTCTGCGCACGGACCGTGGTGATGGAACAGCGCATCGAGGATCACACCTCGCCCTATCACGTGTTTTCGCGAGCCGAGTGGGCGGCGTTACGCGACGATACCCCGATGACGCTCACGTCGGACGAGGTGACGCGGCTGCGGTCGCTGCACGACCGGCTCGATATGGCGGAGATCGAGGAGATCTATCTCCCGCTGTCGCGCCTGCTCTCGTTCTATGTGGCGGCAACTCAGCGCCTGTTTCGGGCGCAGCAGCGCTTCCTCGCCACCGAGGACGCCAAGATGCCCTATGTGATCGGCGTCGCGGGTTCGGTCGCGGTCGGCAAATCGACCACCGCGCGGGTTCTCCAGGCGCTACTGGCGCGGTGGCCCAACGTCCCCAAGGTCGACCTCATCACCACCGACGGCTTCCTTTATCCCAACGCGGTGCTCGAACGCGAAGGCCTGATGGAACGCAAGGGCTTCCCGGAAAGCTACGACCTGCCGACACTTCTACGGTTTCTGTCGGACATCAAGGCCGGCCACCGGCCGGTGCGAGCCCCGGTCTATTCTCACCTCGTCTATGACGTCATTCCAAACCACTGGATCGAAATCGACCGGCCGGAGATCCTAATCGTCGAGGGATTGAACGTGCTGCAGACCGGCCGCCTGCCCAAGGACGGCAAGGCGATTCCCTTCGTGTCCGATTTCTTCGATTTTTCGGTCTATCTCGATGCCGACGACGAGGTCCTCAAGCGCTGGTACGCTGATCGTTTCCTTGCATTGAGGGAAACCGCGTTTCGCGATCCGAAATCCTACTTCCACCGTTATTCGAGGCTCACCGACGACGAGGCGGTCGAAACCGCCACATCGATCTGGACCCGGATCAATCTCGTGAACCTGCACGAAAACATTCTGCCCACGCGACAGCGCGCGGACCTCATCCTCACGAAGCTCGAGAGCCACATGGTCCAGGAAGTGGCGCTTCGGAAGCTGTGATCGCGCCGAACCAAGGCGGCACGCGGATCGCTTGAATGAACGTGGCTGCGGATCAACAACAAATGATAGCGCCTTCCCGCTCACGCGGCGTGACGTTCGGCGCCGGGGCCGAAATGGTCGACATAGCGTGAGTTGATAGCCGAGACCGGCAGGATCATCAGAACGTCGGTGGTACCAAACTGGCGGTCAATGACCGCGCCGTCGCCGATGAATGCTCCCAGCCGCAGATAGCCCTTGATGAGAGGCGGCAGCACCTGGAGAGCCGCCTTTGGGCTGACGGAAGCCTTGGGCATGCGATTGAGCTCCACATAGCGCTGCGGCAACGCAACGGTGCGCCACGCGTCCGGCGCACGCGCGTAATGGTGGAGGAAGGACAACGGCAGCGCCAGCCGGTCCGGGTCAATGCCTCCCAGGCTCGCGCAACCGATCATCACGTCGATGCGGTGCTCCAGCACGTAGGTCCAGATGCCGTGCCACAGCAATTCGACGGTGCGCTTGTTGCGGTAGGGCGGCAACACGCAGGAGCGGCCGAGTTCGAGGAACCGCAGTTCGCGGTGGCGCCCCACCAGGGCGTGGATGTCGAATTCGCTGGCACTATAAAAGCCGCCCTGGCGTTCCGCCATGTCTTGGCGCAGCAGCCGGTAGGTGCCCACGACCGCAGGCTTTCGCCGCATCGTCGGAGCGGCGTGGTCGAGCACGAGAAGGTGGTCGCAGATGGCGTCGAACACATCAATATCGCGTCGCGCGAAAGCCGATGCGGCGTCCGCCACCGCTGACATTTCCCGGTAGAACACGTTGAAGCGGAGCTTCTGGGCATGGCGGATTTCCGCCGCCTTACTGGCGAGCCGCACCTCAAGCGCGCCAATCCGGCCCAGTGTCTTACGGGGCGGTTTCATCGCGGGGTTGGCGACGCGGTATCCGCTATAGGCCTTGAGCACCGGTAACAACATGCCGGCAATTCGAAGCGGTGCATTCAAACGGCTGGCTGGCCAAGCCGTGAAGCCGGCGCGGGAATCCATCCTGGTTGCCCCCGTATCGCTTGGCGCGCGGAGCCGGGCGATGTCGCTTCTGCGAACCTGCGAATCAAGCTACCCGTTCGGCAATCCATAATCATCAGGCCGGCACAGATTTGTGACGAGGTTGTGAGGCGGTCGCGCGGGTTTGACGCCGAGCCTACGCGGCGCACGAGGCATCGACGCGACGGTCGGCGAGCGCCGTCAACAGCTGCTCGCGGTCGAGCGGCTTGGTCAGGAAGCCATCCATGCCGGCGGTGCGGCAAGCTTCGCGGTTTTCCGAAAACGCGTCGGCCGTCAGTGCGATGATCGGTGTGCGGGGCGTGCCGGTCATCCGTTCGGCGGCGCGGATGCGGCCGACCGCTTCGATCCCGTTCACGCCAGGCATGTGCAAATCCATCAGCACGAGATCGAACGGCGTGGCGAAAGCCCGCGCCGTCACATAGGCCGTGACGGCGTCGCTGCCGTTCCGCGCAATGACCGGGCGGTGACCGAGCCGCATCAGCAGGTTGCGGGTGAGCAAAGCATTGATCTCGTTGTCCTCGGCGACCAGGATCGCGAGGCCGCCGCCTGATGCGGCCGCGCCATGGCTTTGAGTGATGGGCGCTTGAGCGACCGGCACGGGGGGCGTGGCATCGAAACGTCCCGCCAGGGAGGCGGTGCGGACCGGCTTGACCAAATAGCCCGTAAAGCCCGCATTCTTCAGGGCCGGAAGATCGTCGCGGTCCGCGGGCGTTACCAGTACGAGCTTACGTTCCGTCGGCGGTCCGGTCAGGCTACAGATGCGCTCGGCCGCCTCGCGCCCTATTTTGCTGTCGACGAGCACGGTCGTCCACCGGCCGCCCGCGATGAGGTCGCGCGCTGACGCTTCGTTGTTCGCAATTTCGGTGCGGGCGCCCCAGGCCTGCAGACGCCGCGCCACCAGCGCGGCTTCGATCCTGCCAGGCGCCACGATCAGCACCGCGGATGCACCGAGATCGGGCGGGGGGACCTCAGGACTTAGCTGCGGTCCGTCTTGCGAGCCGTCGTCGTCCCCCGCCGGCAACGCAATAGTGCAACTGAAGGTTGATCCTTCGTTGGGCGCGCTTTGTACCGCGATGGTTCCGCCCATCGCTTCGATCAAGCCCTTGGAGATCGCCAGCCCAAGACCGGTGCCGCCGAAGCGACGGTTGGCGCCGCCATCGGCCTGCTCGAATTCCTCGAAAATGCGTGCCTGGGCCTGCGGCGCGATGCCGATGCCGGTATCGCGAATCCGGAACGTGATGGCGTGCTTGCCGGCGTCGGCATCCGGGTTCGCGGCAGGCTCGACGACAATCGACACGCCGCCGGTTTCGGTGAATTTGATTGCATTGCCGGCGAGGTTCAGCAGCACCTGGCGCAACCGCGTGACGTCGCCCATGAGGATGCGCGGCAGACGGTCATCGACAAAGGAGGCGATCTCGATGCCCTTTGCCTGCGCGCGCGGTGCCAGGAGTTCAACCGTATCCTCGACCAGCGCGGGGAGCGCGAAGGGCTTCGGATCGAGATCGGGCCGCCCGGCCTCGATTTTGGAAAAGTCGAGAATCTCCTCGATCAGCGACAGCAACGTGCCGCCGGAGGATTTCACGGCCCTCGCATAGGTCAGTTGTTCCGGCGTGAGCCTGGTGTCCAGCAGAAGGTCCGCCATCCCGAGAATGCCGTTAAGAGGGGTGCGGATCTCGTGGGATACCATCGCGAGAAATCGGCTCTTGGCGCGGTTGGCGGCATCCGCCTCTTGCCGCTCCCATTCCCGGTCGGCCAATGCCTCCATACGTTCGTCGAGCGTGTCGCAGCGGCGTCGCAGTCTGCGGTTCGCGCGGTCAAGCGCCGCTATGACGCCGGCGGCGCCGATCAACATCGCCGCAAGGCCGATCGGTACAGCCTTGAGTGCATCCGGCGGAATCCCTACTGTGTATATGATTCCGTACGTCGCGAGGGCAGAGAAACTGACCGCCGCGATTACGCATGCGACGTGGACCACCGCCCGTATGGTGAGGCGCCATCGCGGTGCCAGCTTCAGGCGACTGCCGCCGGGGTTTTGTCCGATGGCCTGGCCGGCGACCTGTTCGGTGACCAGGCCGGCACCCTGGCGGGTGCCGTGTCGGATGAAATTGAGGAGCGCGATCATAGCTACGCATTTTTACCGCGATTGCTTGCCAATCCCTCCACAAACGCACCCGCCGCCGCCGCTTGTCGCCGCAAAGGTTTCCGCGCGGTTAACGCGCCGCCATCAATTTGCTTGGGATTGCGTTGTCAAAACCGCGCCGCCAGACGCAGGCGATCTCACGCCGCCCGGCGCATCTCGTCAGCCAGCGCCCGGTACGCAATAGCTTCCGCAAAGTGGACGCGGCGCACCAAGTCCTCGCCGTCGAGGTCGGCGAGGGTGCGGGCGACCTTCAGCACCCGGTGATAGCCCCGCGCCGAGAGACGCATCGCTTCGGAGGCCTCGCGTAGCAGGCTGAGACCGCTGTTGTCGGGCTTGGCGATCTCTTCCAGTACCGCGCCGTTGGCGTCCGCATTGGTGCGCGCTGCGATTCCGAGCGCGCCATAGCGGGCGGACTGGATGTCGCGGGCACGGGCGACCCGGGCGCGAACCTGCGCACTGCCTTCGGTGGGCGGCGGCAGGATCAGGTCGGCGGCGGTGACGGCCGGCACCTCGATGTGCAGGTCGATGCGGTCGAGCAGGGGGCCGGACAGCCGCGCCTGATAGTCGGCGGCGCAGCGCAGATTGGCGCCGCGCTTGCAAGAGTAGTCGGGCTCGGTGGCGCGCCCGCAGCGGCACGGATTCATGGCAGCCACAAGCATGAAGCGCGCCGGATAGGTGACGCGATGGTTGGCGCGGGAAATCGCGACCTCACCGGTTTCGAGCGGCTGGCGCAGCGAATCGAGCACGCGGGCGTCGAACTCCGGTAATTCGTCGAGAAACAGCACGCCATTATGGGCAAGCGAAATCTCCCCCGGCTTCGCCCGCAATCCGCCGCCGACCAGCGCCGGCATGCTGGCGGAATGGTGGGGCGCCCGGAACGGCCGCCGGTTAGTGAGGGCGCCGCCTTCGATCGCGCCCGCCACAGAGGAGATCATGGATACCTCGAGCAGCTCAGCCGGCAATAATGGCGGCAGGATCGAGGGCAGCCGTGCCGCCAGCATCGACTTGCCGGCGCCCGGCGGGCCGACCAGCAGCAGATTATGTCCACCGGCGGCGGCGATCTCCAGGGCGCGCTTGGCGCTTTCCTGGCCTTTGATCTCAGCGAGATCGAGCAGTCCGGCATCGGCCTCCCGCACCTTGGGCTGCGGTCGCGATAGCACCTGAGTGCCTTTGAAATGATTGGCGAGCTGGATCAAGGAGCCGGCCGCGATGATATCCATCTCGGGGCTGGCCCAGGCGGCCTCCGGGCCGCAGGCAGCCGGGCAAATCAGGCCCTCGCCGCGCGCATTCGCCCCGATCGCGGCCGGCAACACGCCGGCCACCGCCGCCAGCGAGCCGTCGAGGCCCAGCTCCCCCAACACGGTGTAGCCGGCGAGCGCGTCATGCGGGATGGCGCCGATCGCCGCCATCAGGCCAAGCGCGATCGGCAGGTCGTAATGGCTGCCTTCCTTTGGAATATCAGCCGGGGCGAGATTGACCGTGATGCGCCGCGCCGGCAGCGCCAGGCCCGATGCGATCAGGGCGCTGCGCACCCGCTCCCGCGCCTCCGAGACGGCCTTGTCCGGCAGCCCGACCACATTGAACGCCGGCAGTCCCGGCGCCACCTGCACCTGGACGTCCACCGCACGGGCCTCGATGCCCTCGAACGCCACCGTGGATACGCGCTGGACCATCGGCTCCCCCCAGTCGTTGCTGACCATACCCGATAGGGGACAACTGAGCAAGAACATTTGCAGAACAAAACGCCGTGAGTTAACTTGGTTGCGTCTTTTTGAGGAAGGTTAACGCATGATTGACCTAGAGACCGTCACCGTTGAACTACGCAACGCCCGCCAAGCCCGGATCGGCGCCGAACGAGCGTGCTTTGAAATCGAGGAACTGGCGGAGGAGATCCGCGAAGCCAATCTCGCCTTCACCCGAAGGACGATGGCGCCGCGTGCTTACCGGCCCAGCTTTGCCTCGATGCAATCCCAGATCATGGCCGCGATGTCGGGGCCGCCGAGCCGCCTGATGGCGCGGATGCCGGTCGGCGAGGTGACGTTGATCTCGGTGAGATAGCCGTCGATCACGTCAATTCCTGTGAACAGGAGCCCGCGCGCCCGTAGCGCCGGGCCGAGCCGTTCGCAAATGGCCCGCTCGCGCGTCGACAAATCGGTCGCCTGCGCGGCGCCGCCGCGCACCATGTTGGAGCGCAGGTCGTCGGTCTGCGGCACGCGGTTGACGGCGCCGGCGAACGTGCCGTCCACCAGGATGATCCGCTTGTCGCCCTGCTTGACCGCGGGCAGATATTTCTGCACCACCCACGGCTCGCGGAAGGTCGCGGCGAACAGATCGTAGAGCGAGCCGAAATTCACGTCGCCGGGCATAAGTGCGAACACCGCGGCGCCGCCATGGCCGTGAAGCGGCTTCATCACGATGGCGCCGTGTTGTTCCCGGAACATCTTGATCTCCCCGAGATCACGGGTGATCAGGGTCGGCGGCATCAGGTCGGGAAATTCGGTGACAAAGATCTTTTCCGGCGCGTTGCGCACGTTGGCCGGATCATTGACCACCAGCGTCCCGGGATGGACCCGCTCCAGGAGATGGGTCGCCGTGATATAGGCCAAGTCGAACGGCGGGTCCTGTCGCATCAGGATCACGTCGAAGTCGGACAGGGCGGTGCGTCGCGGCTCGCCGAGAGTAAAGTGGCCGCCCTCGCGGTCGTGCACGGCGAGGGGCCGCACCGTGGCGAAGACTTTGCCGTCGACAAGCGCCATCCGGTCCGGTGTGTAGTACGCGATCTCGTGCCGCCGCTCCTGGGCTTCGAGCAACAACGCGAAGGTCGAGTTGCCGCGGATGTTGATCCGCTCGATCGGATCCATCTGCACCGCGACGTTAAGGCGATTGCGATCAGCCATTCGGATACCGCCTGCTGCGGGTGGTGGGGTTCAAACGACCGATGAGCGAGCGGGCTGCCCACGTTCTGTCGAATCATGCCCCGGATATCGATTGCGGCCAAACTCTATCTGACATTTTCGCTTCTTGTCGGTTTGGCCACCTTGGGCACCCCTTCTTGCCATCGAAAAATCGCGCGAAATTACCGAGCTCAACATCGAATTCGAAATTCCGGAGTTGGCGGCCGCTAAGCGGCGCGCTCACGCCGACGCGTCGAATGCGGCCTGCAGGTGTTGCGGCATGCGGCCCGGCACGACCAGCATGACGTCGAACCGCATGTCGCATTGCGAATCCTGCGGATGCGAAGCGAGCCAAATTTCGGCCGCTGCGATGATGCGACTCTGCTGACGCCTGCCGATCGCCTCCGCCCCATCGGCGAAACTCTCGCGTGCCTTCACCTCGACGAAAATCAGGACGCCGCGCCGGCGCGCCACGATGTCGATCTCGCCGACCGGGGTGCGGAACCGCCGGGCGAGGATGCGATAGCCCTTGGCAACGAGTAGCGCCGCAGCGCGGCTTTCCGCCGACAGTCCGAAACGGAACGCAACCTGACGTTCGGGGTCGGACGGTTCTGCCGCCGTCGAAGATCGGACGCGGGCCGGTTTCGGCTCAGTCGGTTTCATCGCGGTCCGGTTTGGTCAGGGTCAAGGCGCGTTGGTAGACGAGCCGGCGCTTCTCCCCGGTTGCCGCCGCCACCGCCTCCACGGCGTGCTTGAGGGAGGTGGTGGCGAGCGCGCGGCGCAGCATGGCGTCAAGGTCGGCCGCCGCAATGGTGTCTTCCGGCGCCGGCGGGCCGACCACCACCACGAACTCGCCGCGCGTCTCGGCGCCTTGCGCATAATGACCGGCAAGCTCCGCCACGTCGCCGCGGCGAACCTCCTCGTGCAGCTTGGTGAGTTCACGGCAGACCGCTGCCGCCCGCGTCCCCAATGCAGCCCCGAGGTCGCCCAGCATGGCGGCGATGCGCGGTCCGGTCTCGAACAGGACGAGCGTCGCCGGGATGACGGCGAGTTCGCCGATGCGGGCGCGCCGCGCGGTCTCCCGCGGCGGCAGGAAGCCCTCGAAGAAAAACCGGTCGGTGGGCAGCCCCGCCACCGCGAGCGCTGCCAGCACCGCCGAGGCACCGGGCACCGCCGTGATGGCGTGCCCGGCCGCTTGGGCGGCGCGCACCAGCTTGAAGCCGGGATCGGAAACCAGCGGCGTTCCGGCGTCCGACACCAGCGCCACCGCGGCGCCGGCTTCAAGCCGGGCGAGGATTTTCGGCCGTGCGGCCGCGGCATTATGGTCGTGGTAAGGGATCAGCGAGGTTTCGATGGCGTAGCGCTCAAGCAGGCGTCCGGTAACCCGGCTGTCTTCGCAGGCGACGGCGTCGACGGCGGCGAGCGTTTCCAGCGCGCGAATTGTTACATCGCCAAGATTGCCGATCGGCGTTGCCACCAGGTACAGTCCGGGCGGCACCTTCTCGGCCAGGATTTCGTATCCGAAGACGCGGAAATTCCTTGGCTTTTGACTGGGAATTTCGGAACGGTCGGGGCGCGTCATAACGGCATGTTAAAAGATTGCCGTCGATTTGTAATTGCAACCATAATTACGGCGTGCTTTTCGTGGTTTAGGCCAATTCGCCGACAATAAGCCCGATTGGCAGGTTGAAGTAATTTGTCTTGTACCTTGGAGATTCGGCAGATGCCCGAAGCGGGCCGATCCACGCGGGCGCCTGGTTCGGCGCCACGCGCTCGCCGGTTGTGGCGGGCGGCCGCCGTGGTGGCGGCTACTTGGCTTGCCGGATGTTCAGGCACTTTTAACACCAGCGATCTCTTTCCAGGGGCGCCGCCGCCCGCGTCGGCTCCGGCGCCGGCCGGGGAGCCGACCCTCGGCGTGGGCGGCGTCAAGGTCGGCTTGATCTTGCCGCTCACCGCCAGCGGCAATGCAGGGACGGCCGGCCAGGCCATGCGAAATTCAGCCGATTTGGCACTTGCGGAGTTCAATGGGCCGAACATCCAGCTTCTCATCAAGGACGACAGCGGCACCAGCCAGGGTGCCCAACAGGCCGCTCAACAGGCAGTGGAGGAAGGCGCGGAGATCATCCTCGGCCCGCTGTTCGCCCATTCGGTTACGGCGGTCAGGCAGGTCGCCCGCGCCCGGGCCGTGCCGATCATCGCATTTTCCACCGACACCAACGTGGCGTCGTCGGGCGTCTACCTGCTCAGCTTCCTACCGGAATCCGACGTCGACCGGATCGTGAGTTACGCGGTCTCCCAGGGCAAGCGCTCGTTCGTGGCGATGTTGCCGTCCAATGCTTATGGCTCAGTGGTGGAGGCGGAGTTCAAGCAGGCGGTGGCACGCCGGGGCGGGCGTGTGATGGCTCTGGAGCATTATCCGGACGACCGCAGCCGTATCGCGGACGTCGCGAAGCTCATCGCCCAGGCGGCGTCGGCGGGCCGCGCC
This sequence comes from uncultured Alphaproteobacteria bacterium, assembly GCA_963747835.1. Taxonomy (GTDB): domain Bacteria; phylum Pseudomonadota; class Alphaproteobacteria; order Rhizobiales; family Xanthobacteraceae; genus JAJPKK01. The sequence goes on along the minus strand of CAVVGO010000006.1, from coordinate 1,346,464 downwards.
GATGCGCTGTTCATTCCCGACGGCGGCGATGCAGTCGGCGACGTCGTCAACGCGCTCATCGCGACCGGCGTCAACCTTCGCCAGTTCGTCCTGCTCGGAACCCAGCTATGGGACGACCCGAAAATCTTCTCCAATACGGCGCTTGAGGGCGGCTGGTATCCGGCGCCGGATCCCGCGGGCTTTCGCGCCTTCGCGGAACGCTATCGAACCCGCTATCGTCAGGATCCACCGCGGCCGGCGGCGCTGTCCTATGACGCGGTGGCGTTGGTCGCGGCGCTGGTCAAAACCCAGGGTCCGAACCGGTTCTCCAACGAAGTGCTGACCAACCCGTCGGGTTTTGCCGGCATCGATGGCGTGTTTCGCTTCCGGCCCGATGGCACCAATCAGCGCGGGCTCGCGATTCTGAAGGTCACGCCGTCGGGCGGCCAGGTCATCGCGCCGGCCTCGCGCACGTTCAGTTCATCGGCGATCTGACGGCGGAACGGCTGCGCCGGAATTCGGCCGCCGGGCGTCACGCTGCGAGGTCGGCCACGATGGCGTCGAGCACCGGAAAACCCGCCGCTGTGACGCGCAAGTGCCCCCCGGCGGTGGTTTCGACCAGGCCGTGGCGGGCGAGATCGGCGATCTGCTCGGCGGCGAGGGGTGCCCCGGCGAGCGCTGCGAAGCGCTGGAGATTGATGCCCTCGGCAAGCCGCAAGCCCATCAGCAGGAACTCGTCGGCGGTTTCGCCGCGCGACAGCGGCTCGTCGGTGACGACGCCGTGGCGGTCGGCCTCGACCCGCGCCAGCCAGGCCTCCGGCCGCTTTTCGGTCGCTATCGCCCGGCGACTGCCGGCGACATCGAGGCGGCCGTGCGCGCCGGGCCCGATACCCGCGTATTCGTGATAGCGCCAATAGACGAGGTTGTGCCGGCACTCGCCGCCAGGTCGCGCATGGTTGGAGATTTCGTAAGCCGGCAGCCCCGCCTCGCCGCACACCTCCTGTGTTACGTCATAAAGCGTGCGAGCAAGATTGGGGTCCGGGATAGCGAGCTTGCCGGCGGCATGGAGCGCTGCGAACGGCGTGTCGGGCTCGACCGTGAGCTGATAGAGCGACAGGTGCTCGGCCGCTTCCGCGATGGCGCGCCTGAGCTCGGTACGCCACGAGTTCCACCGTTTGACCGGGACGCGCATAGATGAGATCGAAGGAATAGCGCGAGAAGATGCGCCGCGCGATCGCGACGGCGTCGAGAGCCTCCTGGGCGGTGTGCAGCCGCCCGAGCGCTGCGAGCGAGGTGTCGTGCAGCGCCTGGACGCCGAGCGAGACCCGGTTGACTTCGGCCGCCCGGTAACCCTCGAAGCGGTTGGCTTCGACGCTGGTCGGGTTAGCCTCGAGGGTTATCTCGACATCGCGCGCGACATTCCAATGCCGCCCCACCGCGTCGAGGATCGCAGACACGGTGGCGGGTTCCATCAGCGATGGCGTGCCGCCGCCAAAGAAGATCGTCGAGACGGTCCGGCCGGGCACGCGCGCCGCCGTGGTGGCGATCTCGTCCGCGAAGGCGCGCACGAAGCGCGGCTGATCGATGCCGCCGTGGCGGACATGGCTGTTGAAATCGCAATAGGGGCATTTCGACAGGCAGAACGGCCAGTGGATGTACACGCCAAACGCTGGTTCCGCGATGGCGGTGGGGTCAGCCTTTTGCTCGGCGACACTTTCGTCAGTGACGGTCAACGCAGGCCTCCGCCAGCTTGATAAAGGCGCGCGCCCGGTGCGACAGGCCAAGGCCACGAGGTGGCAGGCCATGCTTCTCCTCGCCCGTCATCTCGCCAAAGGTGCGATCATATCCGTCCGGCAGAAACATTGGATCGTAGCCGAAGCCCTTGTCGCCCCGCGGCGGCCATACCAGCGTGCCGTCAACACGGCCCTCGAACTCCTCCATATGACCGTCCGGCCACGCAACGCAAAGCGCAGAGATGAAATGAGCCCCGCGTCGTCCCGGCGCGATGGCGTTGCACGCGGTGAGCCGGCGGTTGATCTCGCCCATGGCACCGGCGAAGTCCTTGGCGGGGCCGGCCCAACGCGCCGAGTGAATGCCGGGCGCACCGCCGAGCGCGTCGACCACAAGTCCGGAATTGTCGGAAAATGCCGGCAGCTGCGCCGCCGTCGCGGCTGCCACGGCCTTGATGCGCGCATTCTCTCCAAAGCTCGTGCCGGTTTCCTCCGGCTCGCCAAGCCCGAGTTCGCCAGCCGAAACCGCAGCCACCCCGTAGGGTGACAACAGATCACGCATTTCGCGCAGCTTGCCGGGATTGTGGGTCGCGATCACGATCCGGCCGGTGATCGCTCGGTGACGATCGGCTTTCATCAAGTCCTGCATCGAGGCCCGCTCACATCACGGCAAGCTTCTGCAAGTCGATGAGCTTGCCGACGCCTTTGCGGGCCAGCGCCAGCAGCGCCAGCAACTGGGTCTCGGTGAACGGCGTCTTCTCGGCCGTGCCCTGGATCTCGACGATGCCGCCGTTGCCGGTGAGCACGAAATTGGCGTCGGTGTCGGCGGCCGAATCTTCTGCATAATCGAGGTCGAGCACCGCGGAGCCGGCGCAGATGCCGCACGAGATGGCGGCGACGTGCTCGCGCAACGGCGTCGTTCGAATGATGTCGCGGGTCTTCATCCAGGCTACGCAATCGTGCAGCGCCACCCAGGCGCCGGTAATCGAAGCCGTCCGGGTGCCGCCATCGGCCTGGATGACGTCGCAGTCGATGGTGATCTGGCGTTCCCCGAGCGCTTCGAGATCGACGACGGCGCGCATGCTGCGACCGATCAGGCGCTGGATTTCGACGGTGCGGCCGCCCTGCTTGCCGGCCGAAGCCTCGCGGCGCGTGCGCTCCAGGGTGGCGCGCGGCAGCATGCCGTATTCAGCCGTGATCCAGCCGCGAGCCTGGCCTTTGAGCCACGGCGGCAGGCGGTCTTCGAGCGTCGCCGTCACCAGCACGTGGGTGTCGCCGAACTTCACGAAGCACGAGCCTTCCGCGTATTTCACGACGCCCCGCTCCAGCGAGACTGCGCGCAGTTCATCGGGCTGGCGGCGGCTCGGTCGCATGGACTGGTTCTCCCGGCGGCAATTGTTGAAATGGGGTTTGAATCGGGCGCCGCTCGGCCCGCTTTTAGCGCATGATCTCGAAAAGTTGCAGATTTTTCGGACGGGATCGTACGTAAAACCACGGAGACCGGTTCGCAGTCTGACGTAACTTGAAACCCCAACCCGTGCTTCCCGGCTTGAACCGGCGGCCCGGGATGGACAAATCATCGGCCTAGAGGCATTCATCCGAAGATGCGCCCCGTGTCCCAAGATGTCCCGATTGGGTCGAGCGAAATCAGCCTCGCTCAACTCAACGAACGGTCGCGCGAAATCTTTCGCCAGATCGTCGAGAGCTATCTCGCGACCGGCGAGCCGGTGGGCTCACGCAATCTGTCGCGCATCATTCCGATGACGCTGTCGCCGGCCTCGGTGCGCAACGTCATGCAGGATTTGGAGCAACTCGGCCTCATCTATGCGCCTCACACCTCCGCCGGAAGGCTGCCGACCGAGCTCGGGCTGCGGTTCTTCGTCGACGCCCTGATGCAGATCGGCGATTTGAGCGACCGCGACCGCGTCGCCATTGAAGGGCAAGTGGCGGCGGCTGGAACGACTGTCGAGAACGTGCTGACCGAAGCTTCCGCGCTGCTGTCGGGCCTGACCCGGGCGGCCGGCGTGGTATTAACCGCCAAGGCCAATGTGCGCATGAAGCACATCGAATTCGTGCGCCTTGAACCGGAGCGCGCCCTCGTCATCCTGGTGGCTGAAGACGGCCAAGTCGAGAACCGGGTCCTCAACCTGCCGACCGGGCTGCCGACTTCCACGCTGACTGAAGCGGCGAATTTCCTCAACGTCCACATCCGCGGCAAGACGCTTGCGGAAGCAAAATCCGAACTCGAAAAGGCGCTCGAAGCCGGCCGCGCCGAACTCGATCATTTGACCCAGAAGATCATATCGGCCGGTCTCGCCAGCTGGTCGGGCGGGGAGCGCGACGAGCGCAAGCTGATCGTACGGGGCCATGCCAATCTGCTTGACGATCTCAAGGCGGTCGAGGACCTGGAACGGGTCCGTCGCCTGTTCGACGAACTTGAAACCAAGCGCGGCGTCGCCGATCTGCTGGGCCGTGCCGAGCGCGCCGAAGGGGTGCGGATTTTCATCGGCTCCGAAAACAAGCTGTTTTCATTGTCGGGGTCCTCGACCATCATCTCGCCCTACCGCGACGCCACCGGCGGCATCGTCGGCGTCATTGGGGTGATCGGACCGACCCGGCTCAACTACGCCCGGATCGTTCCGATGGTCGATTACACCGCCAAGATCATCAGCAGGCTGCTTGCTCCCTCCTAGGCCGCGCCGCACTATCAATCTGGCCGAAGCGAGGCTCGAATGGACGGCGAGCTTGATTTTTGCCCGCAAAATATCGATATGCGGGACGACCTTATGCACGATCTTCCAGGAATCCGGACCATGACGGACACGACTGCCGCCAAAAACCACGAGTTCCCGGACGCCGCGGACGGCGTTGCCCCGGCCGTCGACGCGGCTGCTCTGGCAAAGGAAGCTGCGGACCTGAAGGACAGGCTGCTCCGCACCCTCGCCGACATGGAAAACCTGCGCCGCCGCACCGAACGCGAAGTCGCCGACGCCCGCTCCTATGCCATCGCGGGCTTCGCCGAGGACCTGGTCGGGGTCGTCGACAATATGAACCGGGCGCTGGAGGTGGCGGCCGACAGCAAGACTGCTATCGACGGCGCCGCCAAGGCCATCGTCGAGGGGGTGGAGTTGACCGAGCGTGAGCTGCTCAAAGTGCTGGAAAAGCACGGCGTCAAGAAATTCGACCCGCGCGGGGCCAAGTTCGACCCCAACCTGCATCAGGCACTGTTCGAGATGCCGGATCCCAATATGCCCTCCGGCACGGTCGCCCAGGTGATCCAGCCCGGCTATATGATTGGCGACCGCGTGTTGCGGCCCGCCCGGGTCGGCGTCTCCAAAGGCGGGCCAAAAACCGCCCCGCCGGAGCGCCCCGCCGGGGAGCCCCGCTCGCACTAGCCGTTACTCGCGCGGCGCGATGCCGTCGCGCACGGCGCGAAAGCGAGAGAACGCCGACAGCCATTGGTCGGCGCGGGCAACGCCGACCATGCGGATGAAGCCGGTCGACCCGAACCGCACCCATTGCACGAGCTTTACCGGCGTGCCGGACTTGACGTCCTTTGCCTCGGCCTGCAGCTCGTGGGTCGGCAAGTTGCCGCCGCCGAGCCGAAGCATATCCCCGCTCAGGATGCGCACATCGGTGAAATCGGCCAGCCCGGTGAACAGATTGCGGGCGAAATTGGCGCGATCGGTTGACGATTCCGGGCCGCCCTGGCCGATCGAAACGATGAGCGCGGCTTGATCGCCCGCTTCTGCCGCTTCCTTCCCGCTGTCGGTCAGCAACACGCCGCTCCCGGCGACTGCGCGGACCGGACGCAGCCCCGACAGTTCGCTGAGCTTGAACGGCAGCAACTCGAGCACTTCGGTGATCGGTACCATCGGGCGTACCACGATCGACGTCAGCGATGCCTGGATCACGTCGTCCGGGTAGGTCTTGCGTCCCCCCTCCGATACTCGGGCCGAAGCCAGGATCGTCCCTTCCGGGACCGCGCCTAGAAACATCCATTTACGGAACTTCTGCCCCTTCTCCTCCTCGGTGCCGACCACCATGAGGCCGCGGCCGGTCGGAAGCGTCACGACTTCCCGCTTGTCTTCGATCACACCCTGATTGCGTACCGCATCGGTCGTGAGTGTCGCCTCGATCTCGGCAAACGCCTGAGGCGGCAGGCTGACCAGTACAATCGATGAATCGGTGTCGGCGTTCTCGAAGCCCGGAAAGTGCTTGCTCAGCTCAAAACCCGCCGGCGGCACCAGACCTATGCGCGAGCCGAGCGGGAACGTCGGGTCAGCGGCGCGCGTCGGCGCGGCACTGAAGAGAATCGCCGAAAATGCGAGAAAAATCGCTGCTCGTAGGATCATGAACCGGCTCCACGGCGCCCCCGTATTGATCGGCTTATAGCATTATTGCGGAATGCGGTCGCCAGACCGACCTGGTTGTGCCGAATTGATTCGGGCTGGATTGGTTCGGGTCGATTTGCCCTCCGCGAGGTTAGGTCGATACGGCCGTCATCGGGCAAAAAAGTGGTCATGCCGGCGAATTAAGGGAAATGCAAGCAAGCATCGGTATGCGGTTCGACGGCGGAAGCGCCAAGAATCCACAAGAAATCCACCAGAATCCCCGATGAACAGCCCGATGTCAGAACGTTTGCGATCGCCGAACTTCGCCCTCCTGCTGGGGCTTGCCTGGCTCGTCATGGTGGCGCAACTTCTCGCCGACCATTGGGCCGAAACGGCGCAGACCCTCTCCGACATGGACGACGCCATGCGGCTTGTGCAGGTGCGCGCCTTCATGGCCGGCCGCGGCTGGTTCGACCTGCACGAAATGCGCCTCGGACCGCCATACGGGTATGACACCCATTGGTCGCGGCTGATCGATGCCGGCCTCGCGGGGCTGCTCTGGCTGTTCGGTCGGTTCACCGACGGCGCCTTCGCGGAGCGCCTTGTTCGCACCATCTGGCCGATGCTCTGGCTCATTCCCACCATGAGCGGCGCCGCCGCCATTGCGTGGCGCATCGCCGGGCGTCCGGCGGCCGTCGTAACTCTGTTACTGACGGCGGTCGGCCTGCCAGCCTACCAGCATTTCATTCCGGGACGGATCGATCACCATAACGTCCAGATCGCCCTGTCGGTGCTGCTCGTGGCCGCGGCCGCCTGGTCCGACCGGGTCCGATGGGCGGCCACTGCGGCCGGCGCCCTGACGGGCGCAGCCCTGGCGATCGGCTTCGAAAGCCTGCCCTATATTGTGCTCGGCGGTGCCGTCATGGCGCTGCGCTTTGTCCGCGATCCCGGCGCCGCCGGCCCACTCGCCCGCTACGGGGTGTTGGCGGCCATAACGGTCGCGGCGGCGTTCGGCGTCAGCATTGCTCCCGGACATTGGGGGGCGACCTCCTGCGACGCGATCGCGATCAATTCCACCGCCGCCGTGGTGGTCGGGACATTTGTGCTTGCAGCGTGTGCCACAACCCTTGCGGGCGGGTCGTGGCGGGTCAGGGCCGCGGGGGTTTTCGCCTCGGGCGCCATAGCATCGGCCGTATTCATTGCCATCGAGCCGCGATGCCTTGCCGGACCGTTCGCCATGATGGACCCGACGGTGCGCTCGATCTGGTTTGCTTACGTGTCGGAAATGCAGCCGTTGTGGACGGTCGCCAGAAACTCGCCCCCGATGGGTGCCGCGGTCGCGGCGTTTCCGGCAATCGCAGTGCTATGCGCCCTGGCGTTGGCGCGCGACCGCGAAACGCGGCACGACTTCGGCTTTGTGGTCGCGGCCGCCGCCCTCGCGGTCGCGGTCGTCGTGATGGCCGTCATGGTCAGAGCCTACAGCTATGCCATCTGGCTTGCCATGCCGCTGGTCGCCGCCGGGACGCTGCGGCTGTGCGCCCGGCTGCGGCTTGGTACGCTCCTGTCCCGTGCGGTCGTGGCATTGCTGCTGACCCCCACGGTGACCTCCGCGGTGGCGCTTGCGGCCGTGCAGGCGATGACCCGAAACGAAACGGCAGGCGAAAATTCCCGCGTCGCCGAGGGCTGCTTGCAGACCAAGAATTATGCCCAGCTGGCGCAGCTTCCGCCCGGGCTGGTCGTGACCGACATCGACTATGGACCATTCGTGCTAGCGCTGACCCCCCATGCGGTGCTGTCCGCGCCGTATCACCGTCTGGTCGCGCCGATCATAGACGCCGATCGGATTTTCGCGCTGCCGCCGGACGCGGCACGGGAGGTCGCGGCGCGGGTCAAACCCGATTATCTCGTGGTGTGTGGGCGACATACTTTGGGAGGCATCGGCGCTGCCGAGCGGGCCGCAAGTCTATGGGGGCGGCTGACCGCGGGTGAGATTCCCGACTGGCTCGAGCCGGTCGCCGAAACCCGGGACCAGCCGCTGGTGGTCTACCGGGTCAAGCTTTAAAAGGCGAGGCATTGGGCCCGCCTGGGGCCCGGCCTGGGGCCGGCGTGGGGCCGGGAAACGACGCCAACGGGAGCTGGGCGGAAGGCCAAAACGCTGGCCCTACCACAGGTGGTTTCGAGCTTGTTAATGCAGCCGATTTACGTCGGTCCCGCCTTGCAGCCACATGGCAGCCTCCTATATGACGCTGTGAACACCCGCCGGGGCGGCGGGCGACTAATGAGGGGTCGGACCAGGAGCGGTCCAGGGCAGGCGCGAGGCCTGCACGACGCTTCATCCGGGTGCCGCGTGGGCCCGGCCGACCTGCTGGCAAGAGAGGACTGATTAAGATGGGCAAGGTCATCGGCATCGACCTCGGCACGACCAATTCCTGCGTCGCCGTGATGGAAGGAAAATCCCCGAAGGTCATCGAGAATTCGGAAGGGCGGAACACGACGCCGTCCATCGTGGCGTTCACCGACGACGGCGAGCGCCTCGTCGGGCAGCCCGCCAAGCGCCAGGCGGTCACCAATCCGGAACGCACTTTTTTCGCCGTGAAGCGGCTGATGGGCCGTCGCTACGACGACCCGATGGTGGAGAAGGATAAGAAGCTCGTCCCCTACAAGATCGTGCGCGCCGGCAACGGCGACGCCTGGGTCGAGGCGGACGGCAAGACCTACTCGCCGTCGCAGATCTCCGCCTTCATACTCCAGAAGATGAAGGAAACCGCCGAGGCTAATTTGGGCCAGAAGGTTACCCAGGCCGTCATCACGGTTCCGGCCTATTTCAACGACGCCCAGCGCCAGGCCACCAAGGACGCCGGCAAGATCGCCGGACTTGAAGTGCTGCGCATCATCAACGAGCCGACCGCGGCCGCGCTCGCCTACGGGCTCGACAAGCAGAAGACCGGCACCATTGCGGTCTATGACCTCGGCGGCGGCACCTTCGACGTGTCGATCCTGGAAATCGGCGACGGCGTCTTCGAGGTAAAGTCGACCAACGGCGATACCTTCCTGGGTGGCGAAGATTTCGACATGCGTCTTGTCAGCTACCTCGCCGACGAATTTCAGAAGGAGCAGGGCATCGACCTGCGCCGCGACAAGCTTGCGCTGCAGCGGCTCAAGGAAGCCGCGGAAGCCGCCAAGATCGAGTTGTCGTCGACCACGCAGACCGAAATCAACCTGCCGTACATCACGGCGGACCAGACCGGTCCGAAGCATCTGACTTTGAAGCTCACCCGCGCCAAGTTCGAGGCGCTGGTCGACGATCTCATCCAGAAGACCGTCGAGCCGTGCCGGCTCGCCCTCAAGGACGCCGGCCTCACGGCGGGCGAGATCAACGAAGTCGTCCTGGTCGGTGGCATGACCCGCATGCCCAAGGTCCAGGAAGTGGTGAAGCAGTTCTTCGGCAAGGAGCCGCACAAGGGCGTCAATCCGGATGAAGTCGTGGCGGTCGGTGCCGCGATCCAGGCGGGCGTGTTGCAGGGCGACGTCAAGGACGTGCTGCTGCTCGACGTCACGCCGCTGTCGCTCGGTATCGAGACGCTGGGCGGCGTGTTCACCCGGATCATCGATCGCAACACCACGATCCCGACCAAGAAGAGCCAGGTGTTCTCGACCGCCGAGGATAACCAGAATGCGGTGACCATCCGGGTGTTCCAGGGCGAGCGCGAGATGGCGGCCGACAACAAGAATCCTCGGCCAGTTCGATCTCGTCGGCATTCCGCCCGCGCCGCGCGGCGTGCCGCAGATCGAAGTGGCGTTCGACATCGATGCCAACGGTATCGTCAATGTCCAGGCCAAGGACAAGGCCACCGGCAAGGAGCAGCAAATCCGCATTCAGGCTTCCGGCGGATTGTCCGAGTCCGAGATCCAGAAGATGGTCAAGGACGCCGAGGCTCATGCCGAGGAAGATAAGAAGCGCAAGGCCGCGGTCGAAGCCAAGAATCACGCCGAGGCCCTGGTCCACTCGACCGAGCGGGCGCTCTCCGAGCACGGCGCGAAGGTTGGCGAGGTCGAACGGCGTGCCATCGAGACGGCACTCGCCGACCTGAAGGAAGCGCTGAAGGGTGACGACGCCGACGCCATCACGGCGAAGATGAACACGCTCAGCCAAGCGTCGATGAAGCTCGGCGAGGCGATGTACAAGCAGGCCGAAGGTCAGGCGGGTGCGGGCGGCGATGGTGGTCCCGGCGGCGCTGCTCATGCCGACGGGTCCGGCAAGAAGGACGATGTGGTCGACGCGGAGTTTACCGAGGTCGACGACGACAAGAAGAACAAGAAATCGGCCTGAACCGAGTCTGGTCGTCACGACATGGCGCAGATGCCGGTGTCTGTGACCGGGGGAATAAAGCACTGAGCTACGGCTGAGAGATGTCCGCACTGAGCCCTTCCCAGCCTGATATGTTCGCCCGGCACCCTCTCCCGCATCGGGAGAGGGTGTTCGGCGTCGCTTGAGAGCCGCGCCATATGGCTAAACGCTGCTTCTACGAGGTGTTGGGCGTCGAGCGCGCCGCAAGCGAGGCCGATCTCAAGATCGCTTATCGCAAGCTCGCCATGAAGCTTCACCCCGATCGCAATCACGGCGACGACGAAGCCGAGCATCGCTTCAAGGAACTCAGCGAGGCCTACGAGATCCTCAAGGATGGCGACAAGCGCTCGGCCTATGACCGCTTCGGCCACGCCGCTTTCGAGCATCCGAGCGGGGCCCCGGGCTTCGGCAACGATTTTGCGACCTCCTTCGCGGATATTTTCGACGATTTCTTCGGCATGGGCGGCGGCCGGCGCAGCCGCGGCGGCACCGGGCGAGAGCGCGGCGCCGACCTGCGGTATAATATGGAGCTCACGCTCGAGGAAGCCTTCAACGGCAAGGACGCCCAGATCAGGATTCCGACGTCGGTCACCTGTGAGACCTGCGCCGGCAGCGGCGCCAAGACCGGCACCAAGCCGAAAATCTGCACGACCTGCGGCGGCCACGGCAAGATCAGGCAGGCCCAGGGGTTTTTCACCCTCGAACGGACTTGCCCGATCTGTCAGGGCCGTGGCCAGGTGATCGACAATCCCTGTGCGTCATGCGGCGGCCTCGGTCGGACCACGCGGGAGCGCGCGCTTTCGGTCGCGATTCCGCCGGGCGTCGAAGATGGAACGCGGATCCGCCTTTCGGGCGAGGGAGAAGCGGGGTTGCGCGGCGGTCCGTCGGGCGATCTCTATATTTTCATCAGCATCGCAGCGCACGCCTTCTTCCAGCGCGATGGCGCCGACCTGCATTGCCGCGCGCCGATCTCCATGACCACGGCGGCGCTCGGCGGCGAGTTCGAGGTGCCGACGATCGATGGCGGAAAGACGCGGGTCAAGATTCCCGAAGGCACGCAGTCGGGCCGGCGTTTCCGGCTCCAGTCGAAAGGAATGCCGGTGCTGCGTTCAAAACAAGTCGGCGACATGTATGTACAGGTCGTGGTCGAAACGCCGCAAAATCTGACCAAGCGCCAGCGAGAGCTCCTGAGCGAATTTCAAAAATTGTCGTCAAACGAAACCAATCCGGAATCGGCAGGTTTTTTTGGCAAGGTCAAGGAGTTCTTCGGGACCCGGGCGGGGTCGGCCTGACGGTCTTGACCCTATGCCGGCAGCCCTATAGTCGTGACATTGGTGTGACAGGCCCTGGGTGGCCGCGGTAAAAAAATTGACTCCCTGCATGTTTTTTCACTCCTCCGTAAGTAACACAAAAAGAAATCTGCGCCTTGACGACGAGGTACGTTTCATCCGTTCGTGGATGAAGAAGCCGCTCGCGACCGGCGCGGTCATGCCGTCCGGAAGACAGTTGGCGCGGGCGATGGCCAAATTCGTCGATCCCGATGCCGTCGGGCCGATCGTGGAGCTTGGCCCCGGAACCGGCGCCGTCACGGCCGCGCTGGTCGAACATGGCATCGATCCATCCCGCATGGTTCTGGTTGAGTTCAATCCGACGTTCTGCCGCCTGCTTCGCACGCGCTATCCTGACGCCACGGTGGTGCAAGGCGATGCCTACGGCCTGAAGCGGCTGCTCGGCAGCCTGTTGCGCCAGCCGGCGTCGGCGGTGGTGTCCGGGCTCCCGCTGTTTACCAAGCCGCTCCGGCTCCGGCTCCGCCTGCTGACCGACGCGTTCGCGCTGCTTTCGCCGGGCGGGCCGTTTGTGCAGTTCACCTATGCGCTGGTGCCGCCAATTCCCGGTTCCTATTCCGGAGTGCGGGCGCAATCCAGCGAGCGCATCTGGTTGAATCTGCCGCCTGCCCGGGTGTGGGTCTATCGCAAGGCGTAATCTGCTGCGCTAATAATGCCCGATGCGCAGGCCGAAAATCCTCGTCTTCGCGGGCTCGATCCGCACCGCCTCCTTTAATGCGCGGCTTGCCGCGCTTGCCGTCAAGGAGCTTGCGGGTCTCAATGCCGACGTCACGCGGATTTCGCTCGTCGACTTTCCGTTGCCGATCTTCCACGGCGATCTCGAAGCCGAGCAGGGAGCGCCGGTGAACGCCGTCAAGCTCAAGCGGATGTTCGGCATTCACCACGGCGTCTTCATCGCGAGTCCGGAATACAATGCCTCGATCACGCCGCTGCTCAAGAACACGCTCGACTGGATATCGCGGGTGCGCGAACCGCCGGAACCTCCGCTCGCGGCCTACCGGCAGCGCGTCTTCGCGATCGGTGCAGCCTCCAACGGGACCTATGGCGGCTATCGCTCGCTGATGGCACTGCGCCATGTCCTGGAGCTCGGCTGCGGCGCGTTGGTGCTGCCCGAACAGATCGCCGTCAACGAAGCGGCGATCGCGTTCGACGATATGGACAATCTGCGCGAGGTGCGCCATGCCGGGCAACTGCGCTCGGTGCTGGGACAACTTGTAGAATCGGCCCGGCAGTTCGCGTGACGATGCAAATGGAGCTTCGATGCTTGACGCGCGTGACCGGCTGATCGTGGCCCTCGACGTCCCTTCGGTGGCGGCGGCCGAGACCCTGGTGGAGCGCCTCGGCGATACGATCGGTTTCTACAAGGTCGGATATCAGCTTGCCTTCACGGGCGGCCTGCCGTTTGCCGAGACCCTGATCCGGGCCGGCAAGCAGGTGTTTGTCGACCTCAAGCTCCACGACATCGGCAACACGGTCGCCAAGGGAGTCGAAAGCATCGCGCGTCTTGGGGCCACGTTCCTCACCGTCCATGCCTATCCGCAAACCATGAAAGCGGCGGTGGAGGCGCGTGGCGACGGCGGCCTGCGCATCCTCGCCGTGACGGTGCTGACGTCCTACGACGACGCCGATCTTGCGGCAGCCGGATACGATTTCACGGTCGGCGAACTCGTCGCCGAGCGGGCCGCCCAGGCCCGCGATATCGGGGTTGACGGCCTCGTCTGCTCGGCAGAGGAAGCCCACAATCTGCGGCCTATCGTGGGGTCCGGCATGGTGCTCGTGACGCCCGGCATCCGGCCGGCCGGAGTGGACGCAGGCGACCAGAAGCGCGTCATGACGCCGGCGCGGGCGATTGCAGCCGGCGCCGACTATCTTGTCGTCGGGCGTCCGATCGTTGCGGCATCCGATCCGAAGGCTGCCGCCGCCGCCATCGTGGCGGAGATCGCCGCTGCAGCGGGTTCGTGAATAGGGGGACGCTGGTGAAGGGATATTGGCTGGCCCAGGTCGATGTGGCCGATCCGGAAGCGTACAAAAGCTATGTCGCCGCAAACCAGATCGCGTTCCGCAAATACGGTGCCCGCTACGTGGTCAGGGCGGGACGCCACGAGGCGATGGAGGGTTCTTGCCGATCCCGCTTGGTGGTGATCGAATTCAAGGATTACGACACGGCGCTCGCCTGCTACCGGTCACCCGAATATCGGCACGCGATGACGTTGCGGGAGGGCCATGCGGTCGTCGACATCGCGGTCGTCGAGGGCTACGACGGCGCGCAGCCCGGCGCGTGATCGCCGCGTCCCGACCAAGCTTTCCAAGCCCCCGCCGCCCCGCTATATCGGCCTCCAGCTGAGAGGACACCATGTCGGATATGCGGCTGATCGTTGCTGGCGCTGGGGGGCGGATGGGCCGCACCCTGATCAAGGCGATTGCCGAAACCAAGGGTGTCATTCTGGCCGGTGCGCTCGAAGCGCCCAGTGGCGCCGTCATCGGGCGTGACGCCGGCGAACTGGCCGGCCTCGGCCCCAACGGCATCGCGGTCAGCGCCGATGCGCCGGCGCTGTTCGCCAACGCGGACGGGATCGTCGACTTCACAATTCCGGCCGCCACCATGATGCTGGTCGAGCAGACGGCCGCGCGGGGCCTCGTCCACGTCATTGGTACCACCGGAATTACGCCGGAGGATGAGAGCATCATCGCGGCGGCGGCCCGTCGCGCCCGGATCGTTAAGTCCGGCAATATGAGCCTCGGAGTCAATCTGCTGGCTGCGCTGGTCGGGCGTGTTGCCAAGACGCTCGACGACGAATTCGACATCGAGATCGTCGAAACTCACCACAACAAGAAGATCGACGCGCCGTCCGGAACCGCCCTCCTGCTCGGCGAGGCGGCGGCGCGCGGCCGCGGCATCGACCTCGCATCCCGCTCCGACCGAGGACGCGACGGCGTTACCGGCGCACGGAAGTCCGGCGACATCGGCTTTGCAAGTCTGCGCGGCGGCACTGTGGTTGGCGAGCACAGCGTGATCTTCGCGGGTCCGCACGAACGCATCGAACTCGTCCACAAGGCCGAGGACCGAATGATTTTCGCCCGCGGCGCCGTCAAGGCCGCGCTGTGGGCGCTGGGCCAAAAGCCTGGCCTCTATTCGATGGCCGATGTGCTCGGCCTTTCCGACGTATAGTGGCAGTTGAAAGGAACCGCCGATGGATCGTCTGCTGGTGCTCGTGCGTCATGGCCAGAGCGAGTGGAACCTTAAGAACCTTTTTACCGGCTGGAAGGATGTCGCCCTGACCGAGGTCGGGATCGCGGAAGCGCGCGCCGCCGGCCGCCGGCTCGCGGCCCAAGGCATCAGTTTCGACATCGCCTTCACGTCGGCGCTCAAGCGAGCGCAGGACACCATGACCCTCATGCTGGAGGAAATGGGACTGTCTGGCATCCCGGTGACCCGGGACCTCGCCCTCAACGAGCGTGATTACGGCGAGCTTGCGGGCCTCAACAAGGATGACGCGCGCAAGCGCTGGGGTGACGATCAGGTGCATGTCTGGCGGCGCTCCTATGACGTCGCGCCCCCGGGCGGCGAAAGCCTGCGCGATACCGCCGCGCGGGTGCTGCCGTATTACATCAAGGAAATCCTGCCCTGCGTGCTACGCGGCCAGCGCGTGGTGGTGACCGCTCACGGCAATTCGCTGCGCGCTCTCGTCATGGTGCTGGACCGGCTGGGACCGAAGGAAATCGTCGCCCGCGAGCTCGCCACCGGCGTGCCGCTGATCTATCACCTCAATGCCGACGCCACGGTGGCGCAGCGGATCGATCTCGCAGCGTGAGAAACATCCGACCGGGAGAACGCGGCAGTGTCACGCCGCTCCGGTTTTTCCGGCTTCCCATCCCAGCATGGCGCACTTGCGGGTGAGCCCCCAGTGATAACCGGTGAGATCGCCGTTCTTGCCGATCACCCGATGGCACGGCACCACGAATGAGATCGGATTCTTGCCGACCGCGGCGCCCACCGCGCGAGCCGCCTTGGGGGAGCGGAGGTTTGCGGCGATGCCCGAATAGGTGGTGGCGCGGCCCATCGGGATTTTCAGCAACGTCTCCCACACCCGCACCTCGAAATCGGTGCCGATCATTACGACCCGCAACGGCCGGTCGCGCTGCCACAGCTTGGGATCGAAGATGCGCCGCGCCAGTGAGGCAGTTCGTTCCGCGTCGCTGCGCATGTGCGCTCGCGGCCAGCGCCGTCGCATGTCGTCGAGCGCGGCCGTCTCTTCGCCGGGATCCGCGAACGCAAGCCCGGCTAGGCCGCGTTCGGTCGCAATCACCAACGCGGTGCCAAACGGCGAGGGATGAAACCCGTAAGCGAGCGTGAGCCCGTCGCCGCCGGCCTTCCACTCGCCCGGCGACATCGCCTCGTGGGTAACAAAGAGATCGTGCAACCGCCCCGGTCCCGACAGGCCGACCTCATAGGCGGCGTCGAGCACGGTCGCGGAATCTCTGAGCAATCGCCGCGCGTGGTCGAGGGTCAACGCCGCCACGAACGCCTTGGGGGTGAGCCCCGCCCAGCGACGAAACAGGTGGTGCAACTCGTCCGGCGTGACACCGGACGCGTGAGCGATCGCCTCGACCTCGGGCTGGTCGCGCCAGTGCTCGGAGATGAAAGCAACGGCCCGGCGGACCACCGCGTAGTCGCCGTCGGATTTGACGGCATGCGGCGTCGCGGTTTGCGGATCGGGTGACATCGTGGCTGCGAATTCTGTTTCCATGTCCGCGATATAGACGCCGCGTCGCACCGTCACCACCCGATTTCTGTAGCCGATTCCTGCGGCCAATTCCTGCTTGGGCTGCTCACCGCGGTACTCTTATCCCAGCACCGTCCGGGTCGGGCCGCGCTTGGCTTCGCCGATCGCTGCCGCCAACGCGACCGCAAAGCTTTCCTTCTCCTGCGGCCCAAGAAAGCTTGCGATCGGGAATCTCCTCCCGCGCGACACCAGGAACAGGTGCTCGATGCCGAATTCCTCGTGGGTTTCCCGATCGAGTTTCGTCCACACCGGATTGAGCGTCCATTCCGAGACTTTGCCGCGGTGGCTGACCTGACGCACCCGGAGTTCGGAGGTCGTCACGGTCACCTCTTCGTAAGCCGCCGCGGCGCGGTAATTGGCACGAAATGCCCAGTAGATCAGGAGGACGTCGAGGCCGAAAAAGCCGAATATCGGCCACGCCCCAAGCAGCAGAAAAAACATCCCGGCCGCGAAGCTGACGCCTCCGACCGCCGCCATAAGGATAACGAAGCCGATTTTGCCGAGCGAGCGATGCGGGGTGACGACCGCCGAGAACAAAGGCGGTTCAGGACTGTCGGAATCGCCGGCGGGACCATTGCGGGATGTCATGGGAATTCATTATACGAGCAATATGGGGCCAAAGATCAATCCCAAGGTAAGAAGCGGCGGGGCGAAATCCAGGCCGCAACCCAGGCCGCAACCCGGGCCGCAACCCGGGCCGCAACCCGGGCCGCAACCCGGGCCGCAATCCAAGCCGCGATCAAAGCCCAAATCCGAGCCGCGGACAAAGTCAGCATCCAAGCCGGAATCTAAGAAGGGGTCGAAGCCGAAGCCCTGGACCAAGGCCGAGATCGAGGAGGCGTTCCGCCGGTTTCGCGAGGCCAATCCGGAGCCGCGCGGCGAACTCGAATACCTCAATCCGTACACCTTGCTGGTCGCTGTCGTGTTGTCGGCGCAGGCGACCGACGCGGGCGTCAACAAGGCAACCCCCGCTCTATTCGCTGCCGCAGACACGCCGGAGAAAATGGTCGCTCTCGGCGAGGACAAGGTCCGCGAACTCATCAAAACGATCGGGCTTTTCCGCACCAAAGCGAAAAATGTGATCGCGCTGTCGAAAATGCTCATCGCGGAGCATGGCGGGGTGGTGCCGCCCTCCCGCGACGCGCTGGAAGCGCTGCCTGGCGTCGGACGCAAGACCGCCAATGTCGTGCTCAATATTGCGTTCGGCGCCGAGACCATCGCGGTCGACACCCATATCTTCAGGGTCGGCAATCGCACCGGCATGGCGCCCGGCAAAAATCCGTTCGAGGTCGAAATGAAGCTCGAAGAGCGGGTACCGCCGGCGTATCGACGCCACGCCCATCATTGGCTGATCCTGCACGGCCGCTACACCTGCAAGGCGCAACGTCCGCTGTGCGAAAAGTGTCTGATCAACGACCTCTGCCGCTGGCCGGAAAAAACGACGTTCATGGGATAGCGCGCCGGCGGTGGGCTCAATCCCTATGAGCCGCGATCACCGCTGCGGGAAATCGCCATCGGTCTCGGCTCGATCAATTCGCGCCGCACTCCACCGGCAAGCCGCTTGTGCAGGTGCACCATCAGGGCGGTGCCGAACAGCGGCGTCGCGAGATTCAGGATCGGGATCGACACGAAGCCCGCGATGAACAGTCCGGCGGTGAATACCATTGGCTGATTGGCGCGCCGCATTGCCTTGGCCCCGGCAACCGGATGAAAGCGCACGGCGGCGAGTTCGAAATATTCGCGGCCGAGCAGCCACGCGGTCGCGACAAAAAACAACACGATGCCGACGCCGGCGAACAACAGGAACGGCGCGGCGCAGATGTAAATCACGATCGCCAGCAGCGCCGTCTTGACGCCTTCCGTGACGGCGCGCCAAAGCGGCGGCGCCACACCCGGCGGGTCGGCCGGGTAGTAGGTCGCTTCCACTAACGCGGCGATCTCGTCGGCAAAGAAGCTCGCCACCACGGCCGTCACGGCCGGCATCAGCATGACGGCCCCGGTGAACAACCCGATCCCGAGCATGATCGCGACGATCCAGCTGATCACCGCAAGCACGCCGTGGGCGCCAGCCCCGATCGTGACCTCAAGCCAATTCATGCCGGCCCCGGACAGCCATTCGAGAAGGCGAAAGAGCGCGATGACGACACCGATCAGGAGCGCGATCGCGAGGCCGATGGCCTTGAACAAGACCGTCCGGAATGGCTGCGTGAACATCTGGCCCAGCGCCTTGAAGACCGCTCCGATCATGAATGCCCGCCTCCGCGCCCGCGCCAAACGTCGGTTATTCGGATACCGAATTGTTCTGCAAAATGCGCTAAAAAAGCGCCGCCGCGGCAACGCGTCCAAGTTCCGATCCGGCGGCGTGAAGGACCCCTAAGGGTCGCGTCAATGAGCGCCCCGATGAAGGTCCTGATGAACGCCCCGACGTGCGCCCCGATGTGCGCCCCTTGCCGACCCCGCCGCGGACCGATAGATGTTATCGCCCGACAAAAATGGATTCCGAGCAATGCTCGAACTGCTGCGGTTCATCAACTTCCTCCTCGACATTTACATTTTTATTCTTTTTGCGGCAGCGGTTTTGAGCTGGCTCATCGTTTTCAACGTGGTCAACACGCGAAATCCGGCGGTCGCCATGATCGGGGAGTTTCTTTATCGGGTCACCGAGCCGGTGTTGCGGCCGATCCGCAATCGACTGCCGAATTTCGGCGGCATCGACGTTTCCTTCATCGTGGTCATCCTGATCATCTATTTCATCCAGTGGGTCGTCATTCCTAATCTGGCGAAGGCCTTCATTTAGTGCCATCGGCGGACCGGCCATGGGCTGCTTGTGCCGATGGGCTGGTGGTCACGGTGCGGCTTACTCCGAAAGGCGGCCGCGACGCCATCGATGGCATCGAACGTCTCGCCGACGGACGCAGCGTCCTCAAGGCGCGGGTCAGGGCAGCAGCCAGCGACGGCGAGGCGAATGGCGCGCTGACGCGCCTGCTGGCGCGAAGCCTGGACGTGGCGCCGCGCCAGATCGCGCTTGTGAGCGGGGCGACGGCGCGCATCAAGCGGCTTCTGATCCGCGGCGATGCAGTCGCCGCCGCGGCCACATTCGAGTTCATTGCGCAGACGGTGGCGAAATGACCGCGACGCTGATCGACGGAAAGGAAGTGGCGGCCGGTTTGCGCGCCAAGGTCGCGGCGGAGGTGCGGCGCCTCTCCGCTCATGGGCTCGTGCCGGGGCTAGCGGTGGTGCTGGTCGGTCACGATCCGGCGAGCGAAATCTATGTCGGCAGCAAGACCAGGATGACGGCCGAAGCCGGCATGCGTTCGTTCGATCATCGGTTGCCCGCGACCCTGAGCGAAGCCGATCTGTTGGCCCTGATTGGGAAACTCAATACCGACCCGGCCGTGCACGGCATCCTGGTGCAATTGCCACTGCCGCCCCAAATCAATCCGCACACGGTGATCGCGGCGATTGATCCCGGCAAGGACGTCGACGGCTTTCACCCTATGAACGCCGGGCGGCTCGCGCTGGGGCTGCCGGCGTTGGTGCCGTGCACGCCGCTTGGATGCGTCATTCTGGCCAAGACCGTACACCCGTCGCTTGAAGGGCTCGACGCGCTCGTGATCGGCCGCTCCAACACCGTCGGCAAGCCCCTCGCGCAGCTTCTCCTCGCCCAAAACGCGACCGTGACGGTCGCGCATTCGAGAACCCGGAACTTGCCGGCGGTGTGCCGGCAGGCCGATCTCGTGGTCGCGGCGATCGGTCGTCCCGAATTGGTGAAACGCGACTGGATCAAACCGGGTGCGACCGTGATCGATGTCGGCATCAACCGGGTCGCCGCCGCCGGCGGAAAGTCCCGGATCGCGGGCGATGTGGCATTCGCGCAAGTGCGTGAGGTCGCCGGCGCCATTACGCCGGTGCCGGGTGGGGTTGGCCCGATGACGATTGCGTGCCTGCTAGCCAATACGGTACGGGCCGCCTGCGCGACCGCCGGACTTCCGATACCGGAATTATGATGGAGCGAAGCGCGGAGGATCACGCCTGCCAGGCGTAGGCGACCTTATCGAGGGACTTTTCGCCGAATTTCTCGCACGAGCGCGCGACCGGACGGCCCCCCAACGCGCGGTAGAACTCGACCGCCGATTCATTGTCCGACAGGGCCCAGACCACCAGGCTCTTGATGCCGCTTTGGGCGAGGTCTCGCCGCGCCGCCGTGAACAGCCGACGGCCGAAGCCGAGGCCCTGGAATTCCGGCCGGAGGTAAAGCTCGTAGATCTCGCCGTCATAAGTCAGGCTGCGCGCGCGGTTCCGCCCATAATTGGCATAGCCCGCGATGGTGTCGCCGAACGCCAGGATCGAAATGCGGCTGCCCTTGCGAATGGCGCCTTCCCACCATTCTCCCCCGCGCCGGTTGATCAGCTTATCGAGTTCCGGCCCCGGAATGATGCCTTGGTACGCCGTACGCCACGCGTCGTCATGCGTCGCCGCCAGCGGGACGGCGTCGGAGGATTTCGCGCGGCGGATCTCGATAAGGACGGTATGCATGTGAGAAATAGAGCCGAAGTGGCCGCCCCCCATTCAAGCCTGATGTTAACGACGAGTTAACAATGCGGATTATCGTGGGAACTGCGCCAAAATCAACTCCCACGGGCGGCTTGACGCAATCGCCTCGCAGAACGTGGCCCTTTCGCAACACCTGTGCGAAAAATCAACGAAAATTGCAGCCGCTCAAAGAGTCCCGCAGCCTGCGCTAATGACCGGAACCTCGGCGAGGCTGTCACGGGCAAATCGGCACACGGCGCCCTGGAGACAGAACCTGCAACCTGGAGCGGCGTTCGCCGAATCACACCTGTTCGGATTCCTTGCGCCGCTCGTCCCGCTTGCGCTCATGGGGATCGAGCAATTTCTTGCGCAAACGGATCGACTTCGGCGTTACTTCGACCAATTCGTCGTCCTCGATATAGGCAAGCGCCTTTTCAAGGATCATCCGAATCGGCGGAGTGAGCCGTACCGCCTCGTCCTTTGAGGTGGTACGGATGTTGGTGAGCTTCTTCCCCTTGAGCACGTTGACTTCGAGATCGTTGCCGCGGGTATGCTCGCCGACGATCATGCCGCGGTAGACCTTCCAGCCGGGCTCGATCATCATCGGGCCGCGATCTTCCAGATTCCATAGCGCATAGGCCACGGCCTCGCCGGCATCGGTCGAAATCAGGACTCCATTGCGCCGTCCCTGAATCGCGCCCTTATAGGGCGCATAGTCGTGGAACAGGCGATTCATGATGGCGGTGCCGCGGGTGTCGGTCAAAAGCTCGCCCTGATAGCCGATCAGGCCGCGCGTCGGCGCATAGAACACCAGCCGCAACCGTCCTCCGCCCGACGGCTTCATCTCGACGAGCTCGGCCTTGCGCTCGGACATCTTCTGCACCACGATTCCGGAATGCTCCTCGTCGAGGTCGATGACAACTTCCTCGATCGGCTCGGTCATTTCGCCGGTGTTGGGATCGAACTGGATCAGCACCTTGGGCCGCGACACGCTCAGCTCGAAGCCTTCGCGCCGCATGGTTTCGATCAGGATGCCGAGCTGCAGTTCGCCGCGGCCCGCCACTTCCATGGCGTCCCGTTCGTCCGATTCGGTGACGCGTAGCGCCACATTGCCCTCGGCCTCGCGCAGCAGGCGGTCGCGGATCATGCGACCCGTGACCTTGTCGCCCTCGGTGCCGGCAAGCGGGGAATCATTGACCCGGAACATCATCGACAAGGTGGGGGGATCGATTGGCTGCGCCGGCAGCGGTTCGGTGACCTCGGGTGCGCACAGCGTGTGGGCGACGTTAGCTTCCGGCAGTCCGGCGATGGAAACGATATCGCCGGCGCTGCCTTCCTCGATCGACTGGCGTTCCAATCCCCGGAACGACAGCACCTTGGAGACCCGGCCCTGCTCGATGAACTTGCCGTTGCGATCGAGCACCTTGACGACCTGGTTGGGCTTGACCGATCCGGAGGTGATACGTCCGGTGACGATGCGGCCGAGATACGGATTGGCCTCCAGGATGGTACCAAGCATGCGGAACGGACCTTCCTCCACATGAGGCTCCGCCACATGGGAGAGAATGAGATCGAACAGCGGCGCCATGGAGGTCTTCGGCCCATCGACGCTTGCCGCCATCCAGCCTTCCTTGGCGGAGCCGTAGAGCACCGGAAAATCAAGCTGCTCCTCGGTGGCGTCGAGCGCCGCGAACAGGTCGAATACCTCCCCGGACACAACGGTCGGACGGGCATCGTGGCGATCAACCTTGTTGATGGCGACGATCGGCTTAAGGCCCATCTTCAGGGCCTTCGACACGACGAACTTGGTCTGCGGCAATGGACCTTCAGCTGCGTCGACTAAAACGATGGCGCCGTCCACCATGTTGAGGATGCGCTCGACCTCGCCGCCGAAATCGGCGTGGCCCGGCGTATCGACGATGTTGATTCGAGTATCCTTCCAGACGATCGAGGTCGCCTTGGCGAGGATCGTGATGCCCCGCTCACGCTCCAGGTCGTTGCTGTCCATGGCGCGTTCGACGACGCGCTGGTTTTCCCGGAACGAGCCCGATTGCTGCAGCAGCCGGTCGACCAGGGTGGTCTTGCCGTGGTCGACATGGGCGATGATCGCGACATTTCGCAGTTTCATGCGTGCTCTCAGGGCTGTAGGAGGAAAATCCGCGACCCGGAAAGGCCGGTTGGGCCGGCTCACTTTCCGGGGCGAGGGGCTTTCATCACAAATAGTTTCGGAGACGGGGCTCGTACGCCACGCGCGCGTGCCACGAGGAAGCGCTTTTCACAGAGGAGCGAATTCGCGCGGAATATAGTCGTCCGCGGCCATTGTGCAACGCCGAAAGCAGCACAAAAAGTAGGGTTTGCGGCGTTTGGTTGACCAATTCGGCCGCCCGGAGGGGTCCCGGGCGCTTGCCTGCCGTCCGGTCTTGCCGCCAGCGCCCGGGCAGGTCATGGATTGGCGCACGCAGCCATCCAGAGTCTGCAACCGAGGGGGAACATCGTGAAACGTCATCACAGCGCGGCTGGCGCCGCAATCATTATGGCGGCGGCTCTCGCGGCGAGTTCGCCGGCGCAATCGGCAGCTGGGGATATCGAGGCTTGCCATGGTCTCATCCCGGCCGCCATGGGTGGTCCGGTTCTCCAGGCCCGGAACCAGATCGCGCTACGCTGGCTGGCGACTTCGAACTACGAACTCGTTTATCGCGGACAAGTATTTCTGCTTGATGTCTATTTCGACCGCGGCCCGCGCAACCGGCCGACCGGCGTGGTACCGGGAGAGGTGAAGAAGACCGATGCGATCTTCATCGGCCACGCGCATTTCGATCACATTTCGGACGTGGCTCCGATCGCGCAAAAAACCAAAGCGAAGGTCATCGGCGCGCCCATTTCGATCGAGACGGCTTATAAGCTCGGCGTCCCGCCCGGACAGGGAACCGCGGTGGCGGGCGGCGAGACGCTGAACTTTAATGGTTTCACCGTGGATGCTGCCTTGGCGCAGCACTCGACGCTCAAGGCCGAGGTGCTCGAAACCCTCGGCAAGCTCTATGACGCCGACGCCGGGCCGGCGACACCTGAGGAAGCCGCCGCTGAAGCGGCGATTCGCCAGAAGGGCACCTTCGCCCCCGACGTGATCACCAAGGGCACGATCGCGTATGGCTTCACGTTCGATACCGGGTTCAAGCTGGTCTGGATCGACAGTGCCGGGCCGATCACGGACGGAGACCGCGCGCTCGCCAAAAAGCTCGGTCCGGTCGACATCGCCATCATCGCGTATCAGGGCCATCCGGTCGCCCAGGTGCAAATCCCGGTGACGCTGGAGCTGGTCAAATTGTTCCAGCCGCGCATTTTCCTGCCGGCGCATCACGATCAGATCTTTGGCACCTTCGTCGACCTCGGTGTCGAGCCGCTGTTCGAAGCAATCCAGGCCGCGTTGCCCGGCACGCAAACGATCGCCCCACTGCACCAACGGCCGATGTGCTTCGACATTTCGAAAAAGGCCAAACGGTAAACTGACATCCTGCACAGTCACCACGCAAAGCAGAGCGCGAGCCGCGATATTCGTGGACACAGCAGGAATAGTCCTATATCCTAAGTTCGGATCCACCGGACGTTGACCGGACCATTGTGGGCGTTGGATCGGCTATTTTGGCGAAACAAACCCACTGCCAGAGGCCGCAGACCAAGAGGGCGGATTTGCCAGAACGAACTCCAGACGAAAAACATAATGGATTCAGAGGCTCGATGCGAACGTCGAAGCCCGGCCGCCTCCGCTGCGGAAGCATCAATGAGCGCAGAGCCCCGCACGCAATGATTTTGGCAGAACAAACCCACCGCGAATGCTGCGGCTCGAGAGGGCCGCATTTGCCGAAACGAACTCCGGATAAAAAACATAGTGGATTCAATGGTTCAACGCGGGCGTCCGCGGCCGGTTCGCCTCCGCGACAGAAGTGCAGTGAATGCGGGAACCCGCGCGCTTGATTTTGGCGAAACGAACCCACCGCATCGCTCGCGAGACCAGGGTGTCCGGCCTATGCGCCGGCGATGCGGCTCCACGGCCCGAGGCGCGCGCCCTGTGGCAGTGCCTTCTGCACCATCAGCATCTCGCCGACGGTCTCCGACGTCACCAGCCCGACCAAGCGGCCAGCCGCATCAACGACGCCGACGGCGGGCGCGGCCTTTTCTTGCAAAATGCGGAATGCCTCTTCGAGCCTGCGGCCGCGATCGATGGTTGGGATTTCCTTGACCATGGCTGCGCTGACCACAGCGGTGGGTCCGAGCTGGCGCAGAGCGCGAATGATTTCGGCGCGGCCGAGCAGGCCGAGCAGGCGATGTTCGCCATCGATGACGGGAAATTCGCTCTGGCTCGTGCGCAGCAACGTCTCGACCGCGGCGTCGATATGCTCGTCGGGCGTGAGGGTCGCGAACTCCGTCATCATGGCGGCACCGACCGGAACGTCACGGGACATCGCCCGCAACGACACCACCTGTGCCTCGGATGCCGCCGCGAGGTATACGAAGATCGCAATAAAGATGAGCAGCGGATTGTAGAACAGGCCGATGAAGCCCAGCGCAAATGCGGTCCATTGTCCGATGGTGGCGGCGACCTCGGTCGCCCGCAGGTGGCCGAGGCGAGTGGCGAGCAGGGCGCGCAGCACCCGGCCGCCGTCCATCGGGAACGCCGGGATCATGTTGAACACTGCGAGAAAGAGATTCACCTCCGCGAGGCGATCGACCATCGATACGTTGGCGCTCTCCATCATGGCGAGATGCTGGGCGCTCAGATGCGTCGATGTCACCGCCATCAGCACCACCGCGATCGCCACATTGACCAACGGGCCCGCGATGGCGATGAGGAATTCCTCGCTCGGCTTTTCCGGGATGCGTTCGAGCCGCGCGACGCCGCCGATCGGCAGCAGCGTCACGTCCGGGGTGGCGACCCCGAATGCGCGCGCCGTGAAGATATGGCCGAACTCATGGGCGAGAACGCAGGCGAACAGCAGCACCATGAACAGCAAACTGTTCCAAGCGGCTTCGGCGCCGCCCGAGGCCCACCCGGCCGCGAAGATCCAAATCAGGAACAGTAGGAAGGTGATGTGAATGCGAATCGCCGTGCCGGCAATCGAGCCGATCTTCACCGACCACGACATTAAATAATCTCCGGTTGAGGTGTTCACGTAATCAATATTCGCAGACATAGGTCTGCGCCGTCGATATCGCCAGGGCGACGCTTGGCAGGCTGGACGGCCCGCAACTTCAGGCTCCTCGCGCCTTGCATCCGCCCATCTCGCGTGACCTAGTTGCAGCCCGAGCCGCCGGAGATCGACATGGCCGCAAAGCTCAGTCCCGAGGCGCGCAGCGCCGCACTTGCCCGGCTTGCCGGATGGCGGCCGGCGGATGGCCGCGACGCCATTACCAAGACCTTCGTGTTTGCGGATTTCAACGCAGCGTTCGGCTTCATGACCCGCGCCGCGCTGGTGGCCGAAAAGATGGACCATCACCCCGAATGGTTCAATGTGTACAAGACCGTCCAGGTGACGCTGTCGACTCATGATGCCGGCGGCCTTACGGCGCTTGATATCGGACTTGCGGAAGCAATGGATCGCATTGCCGCCGGCTGACCGTCTTGCTTTTTTGTCGCCGTGCGGTCATCGGCAGAACGTCGACACAATGCAGGCGTGGTTGGGCGGGTGCTGCTTGCCACGCGAGAACTTCTATCATGCGGAAAAATTTTTCCGCCGATACCGATAGGCGCCGCGGCAAAGTGCCTTTACATTGCCACTTTGCTGAACAATCGCATCAATTTGATCTTGTCCATGTCGATCGCAGGTGATTTTCCCATGATGCACGGTTCACTCATGTCCAACCGTCGCTGGACCGGATGGGCTCTGCCCGCCGCTGCTGTTGCGGCGATCACGGCCTGCGGCTCGGCGCAAGCGCAGCCGGCCCCGGCCGGAAGGAACTCCGGCCGCTGCCAAGCCCGCGGCCGCAGCCGCCGCGACACCGGCGCCGGCCGCAAGCCCGACCGGCATACAACCGACGTTGCTTGGCCAGTTCGGCGACTGGGGTGCCTATACGGCGGCGCCAGGCGGCAAGAAGGTCTGTTTCGCGCTCGCCAAGCCGGCCACTTCCCACACCACGCCGGCGAACCGACCGCGCGATCCGGCGTTTTTGTTCGTTTCGTCGCGGCCGGCCGAAAAGGTCAAGGACGAGGTTTCGATCATCTTCGGCTATGGGCTCAAGCCCAGTTCCGATGCCAACATCGAGATATCGGGCGCAAGCTACGCCATGTACACCCAGTCCGATGGCGCCTGGGTCAAGAACGCCGCCGAGGAGAAGGGCCTGATCGAAGCCATGCGCAAGAGCCCGGAACTGACCGTCAAGGGTACCTCGGCCAAAGGTACCTCAAGTGCCGATATTTATTCGCTCAAGGGGCTCGCCCAGGCACTCGACCGGGTCGGGCAGGAGTGTCGGTAGTGTCGTCGGGGCCTGATTGGGCTGCTTGAACGCCGGCAGTTCGGCACGGGCGAATCAAGCGTCAGTCGTGGCAATCGGTTCCCCAACTGCCTATGTTGGCGGAGACGGCTCGATTCCGGCACAGGACACTATGACCAGCACTGACGTTGAGATCGTTCCGGGCTTTGTGGAAAAGGCCCCACTGGAGCGCTATGTGCGCCCCGAGAAGCCGTCGCTCGTTGGCATGTCGCGCGCGGAGCTTGCCGGATCCCTTGGCGAGATCGGGGTGCCCCCCGGGCAGCGCAAGATGCGCGTCCAGCAGCTTTGGCATTGGCTGTATGTGCGTGGTGCCACCAGCTTCGACATCATGACCAGCGTGTCGAAGGAGCTGCGTGCCGAACTCGAGCGCCGCTTTACCCTCGCCCGGCCCGAAGTCGTGGCCGAACAGGTTTCGATCGACGGCACCCGGAAATGGCTGCTGCGGCTGCCCGGGGAAAATCCGAACGAACGACCGCATGAGGTCGAGTGCGTTTACATTCCGGAGACCGGGCGGGGCACGCTGTGCATTTCAAGCCAGGTCGGCTGCACTCTCAACTGCACCTTTTGCCATACCGGCACCCAGCGGCTGGTGCGCAATCTCACGGCCGGCGAGATCGTCGGCCAGATCATCGTGGCCCGCGACCGGCTCGGCGACTGGCCGGAACAAAACGCGCCGGTGGGTGCGGTGGTGCCAACGGATGGCGGGCGTTTCGTCACCAACATCGTGATGATGGGGATGGGCGAGCCGCTCTACAATTTCGAGGCGGTGCGCGATGCGCTGCTGGTGGTCGCCGACAACGAGGGCATTGCGATCTCCAAACGCAAGATCACGGTTTCGACCTCCGGTGTGGTGCCGAACATAAAGCGCACCGGCGAAGAGATCGGCGTGATGCTGGCAGTCTCGCTCCACGCCGTGCGCGACGACCTGCGCGACCAGCTGGTTCCGCTCAATCGCAAATATCCGATCCGCGAACTGTTGGAGGCCTGCCGCACCTATCCGGGCCTGACCAACGCCAAACGCATCACCTTTGAATACGTGATGCTCAAGGGCGTGAACGATCAGTTGGCCGACGCGCGAGCCCTGGTGAAGCTGCTCAAGGGTATTCCGGCCAAGATCAATCTCATTCCGTTCAATCCGTGGCCTGGCGCCATCCACGAATGCTCCGACTGGGAGACGATCGAGAGATTTTCAGAGGTCGTGTTCGACGCCGGCTACTCGGCGCCGGTGCGCACGCCACGCGGACGGGACATCATGGCTGCCTGCGGCCAACTCAAGAGTACGACCGAGAAGCTCGGCGTGCGCGAGCGCCTGGCGCTGCGCGCCATGGCGATGACGGAGTGATCGGCGCCGATTCGGCTTCGCCCTGACCCGCACATGGTTGCCCAACCCCATGCTTGGCCGATTTCTGTTGCGCTTGATCCTGGTGCCGCTCGGCGGGCTGGTCGCTGCCGCGGTCGCGATGGCGATCATCGCGATTGCGCATCGCAATGCGGTATACGCGATCATCGGCGCCGATCCGCAGTCGCAGCAGGGTTATGTCTTGGCTTTGATCCAAGGTGGTCCGCTGCTCGCCATGCTGCTGTCGATGTGGGCCTTCTATATGTTCGTGCCGGCTACGATCGGTGTGATGATCTCGGAGGTTTTCGCGATCCGATCGTGGATTTTTCATGCCGCCAATGGTGGCCTTTCGGCCTGGCTCGGCTGGACCCTGACCCAGGATATCCGCGACGAATATCGGTTTCTCGCCGATCCGAAGATCCTGGTGGCGGCCGGGCTCGCGGCCGGCTTGGCCTATTGGCTGGTCGCCGGATGGACCGCGGGGTTCTTGAAGCCAATCGGCGCATCGCCCACGTCGCAACGGCAACCCACCTGATTCGCTTTGCCGACGATTCGATTGCCCGATGGGGCACGGCCGTTTTACCTGGCGAGAGCGGCCGTATAGAATGAGCCGAAGATGCGCCATAGACGCGCACGCGCCGGACCTGCCGGCGGGGCCTGTCCACCGACTGCGTCACATTGGGAGGAGTAAGAATGCCGACCGAGACCGATCAAGCTGCGAGCCGTCGCAAATTTCTGCAATTCCTTGCTGCCAGCAGCGCTCTCACCTATACGGACGCGCTCGCGTTCGCCGAAACCCTGGTGCCGAAATCGAAACTGCCGGACCCGCTGATGTGGGCGCCGCTCGATGCCAACAACCTGATCAAGTCCCCGAAGGACGCGATCAACGTTTTCGATTTCGAGCCGGTGATGCGGCAGAACGTGCCTCCGGCGCATTTCGGCTACATGGCGTCCGGCATTGACGACGAAGTGACGTTGCGCGCCAATCGCGAGGGATTTTTGAAATTCCAGCTGCGGCCGCGGCGGTTGGTCGACGTCAGCAAGGTCGACATGAGCGTCGATATCCTGGGCACCCGGTACGCCTCCCCGATCATGATCGCGCCGACCGGCGGGCATAAGGCCTACAGCGGGGACGGCGAAGAGGGCGTCGCCAAGGCCGCCAAGGCGGGCGACCATCTGATGATCCTGTCGACCCAGACGTCGACCAGCGTCGAGGACGTCATCAAGGCGCGCGGCGCTCCGGTCTGGATGCAGCTTTACGCAACCAACAAGTTCGAAGTGGCAGCGCATCATGTCAAGCGCGCCGAAAAGGCGGGCTGCACCGGGCTCGCCGTCACGGTGGACCGCTCCGGCGGCCGCAACCAGGAGACCTTGTTCCGGCTGACCCGCACCGACACCCGGGAATGCAGTTCCTGCCATGACAACTCGAACATCACGGCGGCCCAGGCCGACAAGCCGATGTACGAGGGCGTCGACCTGTCGGGGCTGCGGAACATCCAGTCCTCCGCCATGTCTTGGGATTATCTCAAGCGGCTGCGCGACATGACCAAGATGAAGGTGGTGATCAAGGGCCTGCTCGCCTGGGAGGACGCCAAGCTTGCCGCCGACTACGGCTATGACGCCATCATCGTGTCGAACCATGGGGCTCGCAGCGAGGACTCCGGCCGCTCCACCATCGATGCCCTTCCGGAGATCGTCGAGGCGGTGAACGGACGGATGCCGATCCTGATCGATTCAGGCTTCCGCCGCGGCACCGACGTCTGCAAAGCCCTGTGCCTGGGCGCGACCGCCGTGGCGGTCGGGCGACCCTACCTGTGGGGATTAGGCGCGTTCGGACAGCCCGGCGTCGAGCGCGTGCTCGAACTTTTGCGCCTCGAGCTGTTCGGGATCATGCAGCAGGTCGGCGCAACCTCCGTCAAGCATCTCACGCCCGCCATGGTGCGCCGGGCCTGAGGTTGCAAACCGGCGTGGAAGCCGCCGGCGGCTCGCGGTCGCGACCCACCGACACGATCCGTTGCGACCGCCTCGGAAAAGTCCTAAGAGATGCCGCGACGCCCGCTAACGCGGCGTCGCCGGTATCCCGGCGTCCAGGCACCGGGACACGAGACTTTCGCGCCTGGATCGGCGGCTGACTTGGCGATAACCACATAAGCCACTGAAATCGTTTCTTATGCCGCAATAGCTCAGTCGGTAGAGCACATCATTCGTAATGATGGGGTCGGGGGTTCGAAATCCCTCTTGCGGCACCAGTCCGCTCGGTCTCGAGCGGAACGCGGCGGGAACCGCCGAAATCGCCCGATCGACGGCTGACTGCTTGGCTCGGATTCCAAATATCGAAGAGTAGCAGAGAAAGACGGCCGACCAGCGAAACGCCGCCCGGTCCGCCGGTCGGACAGCTCTAGCACGGACGCGGAAGCTGAAGCGTTTGCGGCATGGCGCGCACGGTGCGATGCCGCGAAGAATGTGACAAGCGACGGGTTAGATGCTCATTTCGGATAAAGTGCGCTTTGATGCTTCGAGTTCGCGATTCCCTGCCGGGTTCTCGGAAGTTTGGAGACGGCAAATGCCGACTTGGTTGAAGGTCGTCTTGATCGTTGTGGGCGTGTTCGTGCTGGGCGGCGCTGCGTTTGGCATATACCTATGGCAATACGGTCCAGCGATGCTCGCTGATGCGAGGGCCGCCATCGCAGACGGTGCGAAGTTCGGGTTTGGTAAAGAGCGCCCGGAGTGCGTGGATGAAGCGGTGGTTCGGGTCAGGGACGCTCGACATGCGGAAGCCGTCAAGGTTCGGCTGTTTCTCACGAGTTGCCTTAAGGCGGCCAAGCCGGTGGCGGGGTTCTGCGACGATGTGCCGGCTAAGACTGATTCGGTAAAGACCGCGTCCTGGCAGGCGCGCCTGAATGAGAGGTACGGGCTGAAAGCGCCGTACGAGACGAACGTGACACCTGCGATCCAAGTTGCCTGCGGAGGTGAAGAGCTTTGGCTTCACTGATGCATTGGCCGCTCATTGCCGTTGCGCCGTGCTTAGCGGACCTGCTGCGCGCGCTTCATGCCGAAAAGTCGTAGCGGTAGGGGCTACGATCAACAAAAAAGGAGCAGCCCGACGGGCGGCCCCGTTTGCGCCCTCCATCGGCGCAAGATTGCAACCGGATCGGAGCCTGACTAGGCGCGATCAGTATCCGTTCGGCGTGCTTTCCGGCAGGCCGCCCTGCTGATTGGGAAACACGCGGTCCGGATTCACTTCATAAGGAATCGATCCGCCGCTCGCCCCGTATGCACCCTCTGCACCAACCGCGCCTCTCGAAGTGCGGTAGCGGGTGACCCTGCCGGCCGACGCGCGTGCATCGAGCGGCACACGCAAAGTGTGGCCATTGGTGGCCTGCTCGACACCCCAATGCGTCGAGTGATGCACGACAGCCCGCTTTGCGGAAGCAACTTGCGGGGCGGAAACGATCGCCAGGACAGCCGCGACGGCTGCAAATTTGGTCGTAATGGACATGACCAGTTCTCCTCAAGGTTTTTGAGACGATGTCTCGAATGGGGAGAGGTCCCGTCGGCACGCGACAACGAATTACGAGCACGAACGACGGCCGGTTCCCCGAGAGAACCACCCGGGATCAGAGCCCGGGTGGTTTTTTCCGCGAAAGAAGTCGCGGACTGCCGCTACTCCGCGTTAGCGGTCGTTATGCGGATCGCGGGCGGAGTCCCGAACCACGCCGGCGCCGTTGTCGAAGGTGGAGGGCGCGTTGTAGGACGGATTATAGAGCGGTCCGTAAACCGAGCCCTGTTGGTGGGTCACCCGCGATTGCGCGGAAGCCGGGACGGTGGACGATAGGACCGACAAGGCCAAAGCCGCAACGCCAGCGGCCGATGCGATCATCTTGAGTTTCGAGTTCATGTTTCAGTTCCTTCTAGCTCGTGATCAACAACCGCGATCACGACCACGAAATAGTAAGGCTCCCGCGCTGCACAAGCTCGCCGCGATCACGAATTCTTGTAGAATAATATCGTGTTTATAAGGATTTAATGGGAATTCGCTGAAAAATTACAGAGCCGATCGAAGGCACGTGAAGTTCTTCTATGCTGCGACGCACCACTAGAATTCTGCGGCGAGTTAGGCTCGTTTCGGAGGAATATTTTTCCACTGCGTCGTCTCGGTATCGGAGTTCAAACGTTTGTGATGCGCTTGGCCGGCGCGTCCGCATTCGGCCACATGATCAGGGACGGCAAGCGGCGAGGCCGGAAACGATCCCGGACGATCCGCAGAAAATGTGGCAGGGCGCCTACCGGCCCGTCCGCGAATTTAGTTGTCCGTCTTGGGCACGGGCCTGATGAAGGCGGAGCCGCTGGCGGATTGGCTGCGGTCGCGTTCCAGCATGCGGTCCGCGATAGCCACCTTGCAGGCCATGGACAGCTGCGTACGGTGTTCCTTCATGCAATCGCGGATGCGCCCTCCGCCTGGCTGGATCGAACCGCACATTGCCTTGATGTCGCTCGCGCAGGCGCCCTGGAGGGGCCCGGGTTCGGCGAGCGCAAGTACCGGCACGAAAATGGCGGCTGCGGCAGCGAGATGGAGCTTCGCGAGCATGGATCGGTCTCCTGGTGGATCTACCGCAGTCTGACCGCCGGAATTTAAATGATCGTTGTGAGAATGCGGAAAATGTGAGCGCTTTCAATTGCCGTATCTTTGCGGTTGTTCCGGGCCGTGTCTTCGGCGTGCCTTCGCCATGCCTTCTTGGAGCTCATGATGGACGACAATGCGGATCAAAAGAATTCGGCGGCCTATCGGCTGGCGGCGCTCGATCCGGATTTCCTGCTCGGCGATTCCATGCGCGGGGTCCGGCTGCAACTCGAATACGAGAAGGCGGAGGAGCGATTGCGCGCCTGGGGGGTCCGCTCGACCATCGTGGTGTTCGGTAGCGCGCGCGTCTCGCCGCGTGGCATCGAGGATCGCACGGGATCGCGTGCGGCCGCGCCTTCCGCGCAACAACCAGCGCGGTGGTACGAAGAGGCTCGGCGCTTCGGCCGCATCGCTTCGGAGCGTGGCGGCGCGCTGCTGCCTGATGGCGGCGTGCGCGACAACGTCATCGCGACAGGCGGCGGCCCCGGTATCATGGAGGCGGCGAACCGCGGCGCATCCGACGCGGGTGCCCCATCGGTGGGATTCAATATCGGGTTGCCGCACGAGCAGCAGCCCAACGCCTATTCGACGCCGGACCTGACGTTCCAGTTTCACTATTTCGCGGTGAGAAAGTTTCACTTCGCCATGCGCGCCAATGCGCTTGTCGCCTTTCCGGGCGGATTTGGAACGATCGACGAGTTGTTCGAACTGCTGACGCTCATTCAAACATCCAAGGCTCCCCCGGTCCCGGTCGTTCTCGTGGACCGAGCCTATTGGACCCGCATCATCAATTTCGATGCGCTCCTCAAGGACGGAATGGTCGATCGTGCCGACCTGGATTTGTTTTCCTACGCCGATGACGCTGAAAGTACCTGGCAGGAACTCATCCGGCGCGGACTCAGGACCGGGCCGCGCCCGCCCGGCTACCCTTCCCAGCGCGTATGATTTGCTGGAACGGTTGTGGCGCGCCAGTCTATCTTCGCGCTGCCGCGCCCGCCCGTCGCCTTCCCCTCACCGGAGACAACGATGCCCTACCAGGACTTCCGCCAGTTCCTCGATGTTCTCCGGCAGCAGGGCGAGTTGATCGAAGTGGACCGGCCGGTCGCCATCAATGATGTCGGCAAGGCGATGAAGCAAAGCTACGCGCGGCAGGGGCCGGCCATCATGTTCACGCGCAACGGGAGCGATTTTCCGCTGGTGTGCGGGGTCTATTCGACCCGGAAAAAGGCTCTGCTGGCATTCCAGACCGACGAAGCGGGGATCTTCGAGAAGGTGCTGCACGGGCTCGATCACCCGGTCGCGCCGACGCTGCTGAAAGGCCCGGCTCCGTGCCAGGATGTCGTGATCACCGGTGACGACATCGACATCCGACGCCTGCCGGTCCCGCAATACAGTCCCAAGGATGGCGGGCCCTATATCACGCCCGGCATCGTGGTCTCGAAGGACCCCGAGACCGGCGTTCCGGACATCGGCCATTACCGCGTCCTCATCCTCGGCAAGAACACGTTCTCGTTCTCGGCCCAGCCGTTCCACCGCTTCGGCAAGAATCTCGCGAAGTGCAAGAAGCTCGGCATTGTGCCGAAAGCCGCGCTGATCATCGGGGTCGATCCGATCCTCGCCTACACCTGCCAGGTGCAGGTACCCGACGACACCAACGATTGGAGTCTCGCCGGCGGATTTCGCGGCGCGCCGGTCGAACTCGTACGCTGCACCACCTGCGATCTCGAAGTGCCGGCGACTTCCGAGTTCGTCATCGAGTTCGAGGTTGATCTCGACAAGACTGTATTGGAGGGGCCGCTAGGCGAATACACCGGTTATTATACGCGGCCTTCGCAGAAGCCGGTCGCGACCGTCACGGCGATCACGCACCGCAAGAATCCGATCTTTCAGGGGCTTCTGACCGGCAAGCCGGTGACCGAGAACCACATCCTCAAACAGGTGCCGTTCGAGGCGTCGGTCTACCGCGCCCTCAAGCATCAGTTCCCGACCATTCAGGCGGTTTCGGTACGGGCCTCCGCCGGCGTGTCATTCTATCTCGTCATCGCCATGCAGCCGCGGTTTGCCGGCGAGCCCCGCCAGGTCATCATGGCCGCGATGGCGAGCAACATCAGGCCGAAATGGACCATCATCGTCAACCCCGATATCGACGTGCATTCCTCGACCGATGTGGAATGGGCGATGGCGTTCCGGGTGCAGCCCGCCCGCGACGTCATTATTATCGATAATGTTCCGGCCGGACCGTCCGATCCCTCGGTCGACCTGACCCGTGACCGCACCATGCGCACCGCCTCGATGATCGGCATCGATGCCACCAAGCCGTTCGGTGAGCCGTTCTACGAGGTCGCCGACGTTCCGGGTTGGGAGGATTTCGAGATGCCGGAGTTGGATCACAAATAAAGTTTCGCGGAACGGCGCGTCGCGCAATCGGATCAGCCGCGCCGTTGCGGCGCTGCCCGAAGCGGGCGCGTCCCGTGTGGCTGCGATGTCGCCGTCGCGATGCGCGGCGTGCCATCGGGGTTGCCCGTCCGGCGCGGAGACTCCGGTTCCTCATCATTCTCGGCGAGGCGCAGCGCCTTGAAGTTCTCGATGATCTGCCCGACGTGTTCGAACACGGTTGCGAGCTGTGAATCGGTCAGGCCGCGGCGTGCCTGCTTGTTAGCATGGGCGGCGCAGGTTATCAGGGGCTTCTCAAGCGCGGCGCCGGCGGGCGTCAGGAATACGTTGATCTTGCGGCGGTCGGTGACATTGCGTACGCGCGTGATCAGCCCTGCGGCCTCCAGCGAATCCAGGATCGCGGTTGACGACGCCATCTCGATCCCGATGCGGCGCGACAGCTCAGCCTGGGTGAGGCCGTTTTGCACCCATAGATGACGCAGGTGCTGAAACTGCCCGAACGTTACCCCACGGGTGGCAAGCTCCTGGCGCAGGAAGCGATTGAACGCCATGTCGGCCTCGCGCAGCAGCATGCCGATGCCGATCGCGGGCGGCTTTTTGCCGCGTTTCTTCACCGGGCGCGCCAAACGGCTTTCTCCGCAGGAATTGACGATCATATGGTACCATATGATATGATATCTTATGAAGAACCGATAAGGGGAAAACTGCCCGATGGCCGAGCTTCTGGTTTGCAAGGACGGCGAGATCGCCGAAGGCGGCGTACGCATCGTGCGCAATGGCCGCACCGAGATCGGCGTGATCCGCCATGGCGGGAAATATTACGCCTATCGTAACCTTTGTCCGCACCAGGGTGGTCCTGCGTGCGAGGGCGTGCGCATGCCGCAGATCGTCGAGCTGATCGACGACAAAGGCGTCTATGGCGGCAAGCGCTATGACGAGAACGACATGCATATCGTTTGCCCGTGGCATGGCTATGAATTTCATCTTGCGGACGGTCGCCACTGTGGCGACCCTAACATCCGGCTGCAGAAATTCGACGTGGTCGAGAAGAACGGAGAAGTCTATGTCGCCGTCTGATGGGGCCGATTTCGCAGCGCTCGCGAGCGAGATTGCGGTGCGTTGCGCCGAGGCTGTCGAGAACGACGCGCTCGACACCGTTCCGGACGATGCGCTCGGACAAGCGTTCGCCAGCATGGTGCGCGTGTTCGCCGCCAAAGCGCAGGCGGGCCCGACGCCGCGTCCGTTCGCCCGCAACAGCGGCATCGCGCCGACCGACGTGATGGTGGCCTGCAGCGCGATGCTCGACGCCACCGGCCTCAATGTCTTTGAACTCGGCGCCTGGCAGTCCATGTCACGCGTCGGACGGCTTGCCTGACTCACCCGAGGGCTCACCCATGAATACCCAGATCACGAATTTTCGCGACCTCGCGACCGAAGAGTTCGACACCACGACGCTCCTCGAGCACGCCGCCCAACAGGCGATCGACCGCAAATACGAGGATTTCCTCATTGTCGATGTGGACTCCCATCACTACGAGACCGAATCGATTGCCGAGATCGCCGAGTACATGGACGATCCGGTGATGCGCCACGAGACCAAGTACCAGGGCATGGCGCGCGGCGGCGTTACGTCGCCGGACGGCTCGTATCAGGAGATCGGCGGACGCATCACGCGCTATCCGGGCCGGCGGCGCGAGAAGGTACCGGCCTCGCCGCATCGCGACGTCACCCTGATGCGGCGCTGGATGGATGCCATGGGGGTCGACATCGCGTGCATGTTTCCGACCCCGATGCTCAATCTCGCAGCCTGTCCCCGCGTCGAGGTCGAAGTGGCGATGGCCACTGCCTATAACCGCTGGCTGTGCGAGCGCGTTCTCTCCGAGGACCCGCGCTTCAAGTCGATGCTCTACCTGCCGTTCAACGATCCCGAGGCCTGCTACAAGATCGTGCAGGACTTCGGCGACAAGAAAGGCGTGATCGGCTTCATGGTCACGGCGACCCATTATCGCGGCGTCTACGACAATGCCTACGCCAAGACATACGCCGCCATCCAGGAACGCGGCATGCCGCTGTCGTTCCACGCAGCGTTCAACTGGTCGGATTCGAGCCTATCGCAGACCAACCGGTTTATCGCCGTGCATGCGCTCGGCTTTGCCTGGCACAACATGCTGCATCTCACCAATTGGGTGGTGAACGCCATGCCGGAGCGGTTTCCGCGCCTCAAGACCATCTGGATCGAATCGGGGCTCGCGTGGTTGCCGTTCCTGATCCAGCGCCTCGACAACGAATACATGATGCGGACTTCGGACTGCGCAGCGCTGAAGAAAAAGCCGAGCGACTATATCCGCGATATGTACTTCACCAGCCAGCCCATGGAGATGGTGGACAATCTCAAGGCGCTCGAACTGACGTTCGAGTTGATCAATGCCGAGACCCAGTTGCTCTATTCGTCCGATTATCCCCACTGGGACATGGACCTGCCCAGCACGATTCTCGGCCTTCCGTTCCTGTCCGAGCAGGCGAAGCGCAACATTCTGGGCGAGAACGCGCGGCGCCTGTTCAACCTGACGCCAGTCTATTCGGACCTCAAGCTGGCGCGGCGTGCCGCCCGCGGACTTGGGCCGCCCGCCGCCGCGGGCATCGTGCAGGCGGCGGAGTAATCGACTCGCGCGTCGCCGACGTCGAATTGCTGCGGGCCGCCGGGAATTTCGCTATACTGATTGAAACCGTCGGCGCCTCCGCTGTACCGGTCATCGCCGGGAAAACCGAGAGAGGGCTTCCATGGAACTCGTTTCCGATCGTGATCGGCGCATCAGCATCGAGGATCTCAATACCAGCCAGTTGCTGGCGCATGCGACCCGGCAGGCCCATCAGCGCAAATTCGACGACCTCGTCATCGTCGACGTGGATGCGCATCATTACGAGAACGAGCACTTCGCCGACGTGCTTCCGTTCATGGAGAACGACGTCCTGCGCCAGTTGACCATGTCGGGCCGCCAGAAAGGTGGCCGCGGCAGCAACATGCAGGCGCCGCAGGTCGGCTTCCAGGATATCGGCGGCCGGGTGACGCGCTATCCGCTCCGCGGCTCCGAAAAGACCGAGCCCGGCAAGCTCCGCGACGTCCAGCTCGGCCACCGCTGGATGGACGCCATGAGCGTCGATTATTCCTGCCTGTTCCCGACCGGCATGCTGGGCATCGGCCTTCATCCCCAGAAGGAGATGGAAACCGAGCTGTGCTGGGCCTACAACCGCTGGGTCACCGAAAAGGTGCTACCGGAATCCAACGGCCGGATGTTCTCCATGCTGTGCCTGCCGTTCTCCGATCCGGACGCCTGCATGCGCCATGTCGAGACTTTCGGGCATCGCAAGCACGTGGGCGGCTTCATGGTGACGACCGTCCGCACGCTGCCGGTGCATGCCAATGAATACATGAAGCTCTACCGCGCTATCGAGGAGCGCAGCCTGGTGCTCTCCTTCCACTCGGCGACCAATTGGGGCGAGAATGTCTTTCGCGGCTTGAATCGGTTCCTCTCGGTGCACGCGCTCGGCTTCTCATTCTACAACATCCTGCACTGTACCAATTGGGTCGTGAACGGCATGGGCGAACGCTTTCCCAAGTTGCCGGTGATCTGGATCGAGTCAGGCCTCGCCTGGATTCCCTTCCTGATGCAGCGGCTCGACCATGAATACATGATGCGGCCGTCGGAGTGCCCGCTGCTCAAGAAGAAGCCGAGCGATTACATGCGCGACATGTACTATTCCTCGCAGCCCATGGAGATCCAGGACATCGAGGCCATGAAGCAGACCTTCCGCATGATCGACGCGGAGGACCATCTGCTCTACGCGTCCGACTATCCGCATTGGGACTTCGATCTGCCGTCGACCATCTACGATCTCCCTTTCCTGACCGAGAAGGCCAAGCACAACATTCTCGGTGGTACCGCGGCGCGTCTGTTCAAGCTTCCGCCCCGCAACGAGAAGCAGAAGGCCAATCTGATCAAATACGGCAATCTGGCGGTCTGACGACGCCCCGATAGCCGCCGCTCACCGACGCTTGGAGCTGGGCGTCAGCGGTCGTGCGCCGTTCACCTGAACAATCGGTCGATGCGGAACGAATATCCGAGGCCGAATACGTAGGCGGGGGTATTGCGGTTGAGCCCGAAGCCGATGTGAAAGTCGACCTGCTGCGTATCGGTGATGCGGTAGCCGCCGCCGGAGTTGAAGAGTTGGCTGGTGCCGCCATTGACCGGAAACTCGCCGACATACTCCGCGAACAGAAACGCCCGCTCACCGATCTCCTTTTCGATCACGAAGGTCGATTGGTTGGTGTATTTGTTGATCGGATCATCCGGTACGAAGAAGTTCGTCACCATGCCACTGATGCCCCAGCCGCGGCCAAGTTCGACTGACCACGGGAATTGCAGATACGGCTGCACCCCCGGACCGGCGACGCCGACGGCGCCTGTCGGTAAAGCCGCCCCCACGGTCATCGAGAGATCGATTTTTCCGGGTACCGGGCTGATTTGCCACTTGATGGCAGGCGCCACGTCGCCGAAGCCGGTCGCCGCCACACCGCGGAACGGGCTCTCGTAGTTTGGCAGATCGACCAGCACTTCAAGGCAGGGCGCGATGCCAAGGCGCAACCGGCTGTTGGTGCCGTCGAAGACCTCGCTGCCGTCATGCCGGCTCAGGTTGATGCCGTTCTCGCTCTGAAGGCTGCCGACGGGCACCACGATGCTGGAATTGGTGGTGTCAGGGCGATCGGTCGCGATCGGCGCCGTGTTCTGCGTGCAACCGTCGGCGGCCGCAGCCGCCGTGATCCCGCCGCAGGAGAGCGCCAGCAACAGACCGGATTGCAAGACTGATCGCCGAAGTCCCATTCGCACACACGCGGCGTCGGCGCGAGGCGCGCCAAACAAGAGCAGTTTTCAGCGATGTGGAACAAGTTTCCGTTGTCGCCCCGGGCATTGTTGCCATGTTCATGGCGAGACCACAACCTTGCCCTTCATATGCGGATGCAAGCCGCAGAAATATTCAAAGGTGCCGGCCGTGGCGAAGGTGAAACTGAACTTGTCCTCGGTGTCGAGCGCCTGGGAATGAAACGTGCCGGTTGTCTCGACGATCGAATGCGGGATGTCGTCATCATTCTCCCACGTGATCGTGGTTCCGAGCGGGACCGTGATGGTGTCTGGCTTGAAAGTGAAGTTGTCGATGGTTAGGCGCGTCTCGCCCGGCAATGCGACGGCGGCGCAGGTAACGCAGCACACGGCCGCGCCTGCAGCGAATGCGCGGAGGCTGTCATGGATCAGGGACATGGAATGGGCCTTTGATTTGGAGCCCCGCGCCGTTCAATACGATCGGCGCGGGCTTGGCGATCTATCTTGGGTTCGGCAGTTGGCGGCCGACTGATCACGCCTTGGCGAGTTCGCTGTCGGTGATGGCGAGCGGCTGCGTACCTTGCTTCACCGCCACTGCGGTTATCCCGAGCACGCTGCGCAGCCTGTCGTCGGGAACCTTCATGGGACCGGGTGAAGGCGCGGTGCCGGGCGCCGGCTGCGGGAAGGCGGTGGAGCGCGCGGTGTGGAACGTTACCGCGCCTTCCACTTTCTGCATGATCTGATGGATATGGCCGTTGAGCACGGTCACCGAGCCGAATCGCTTCACGAGACCGAGCGCCTGCGCGGCGTCGTCGGTTCCCCAGCCCCAATCGGCCGCGATCGTCCACAATGGAATGTGCGCGAACAGCACAATGGGCGTCGAATCGCTCTTGCCCTTCAGGTCGTCGGCGAGCCACGCAAGCTGCTCGGCGCCGAGTGCGCCCATGCCGCCGGATTTGAGGTTGGCGACATTGACGAGGCCGACGAAATGGACGCCCTGCTGGTCGAACGAGTACCAGCCGGTGCCGAGGGCCTTGGTTCGTTTGCCGTAACGCTCCAGATAGGCCTTGCCGAGATTCTCGTCGATGACGTCGTGCTCGCCCGGAACGTAATAGGCGTCGAGCTTCGCTTTGCCGATGGCCTGGTCGGCATTGTCGAATTCCTCCGGCTTGGACAGGTGCGTGATGTCGCCGGTGTGGATCATGAAGGCCGGCTTCTGCGGCAGCGCGCCGATCTTGGCAATCGCTTCCTCCAGCGTCGCCAGTGGGTTCGGGTTGGCGGGCTGCTTGAAGCCGATATGGCTGTCGGAAATCTGAAGGAATGAGAATCCAGTCGCGACCTGAGCGGTTGCCTCGGAAATCCCGAGCAGTGAGGATGACCGCGGCCCGCCGCCCGCCATGGTCCACAGCACGCCGGTACCGGCCCAGATCATGCATTCCAGCGTGCCGCGCCGGCTTATTCCATTGTGTTCATCCTGCCCCATCTGTCACTCCTCCATCGCCGCGAAAAGCGGTTCAATGAACGGAAGACAGACCCAAACGTCGATTTATTCCCGGCGATTTCAAAATTTTTGCCGAGGCCGGCATCATTCGCAGGTCAGCCGGACGAACGAATGATCCCGATAGCTCAAGGCACGTAAGCGCGCCCCGCG
The DNA here is from genome assembly GCA_963747835.1 of uncultured Alphaproteobacteria bacterium. Lineage (GTDB taxonomy): Bacteria > Pseudomonadota > Alphaproteobacteria > Rhizobiales > Xanthobacteraceae > JAJPKK01. The sequence continues at coordinate 1,304,042 of CAVVGO010000006.1, read as the reverse complement.
GCGCGCCGCTAATCATTTCATCGCGTCATAGACTTTGTGGGTCCAGGCACCGACCGGCTTCTTGGTGATGACCGGATCGGAGCCACCGGAGAGCAACTCGGAAACGGTACGCTCATAATCGGCGGGATCGAGCTTGCCGTCGCCGGTGGCGAGGAGCTTGGCGATTTCGCCCATCATGCGCTTCTGGTGCTTTTCAGTCTGGGCGCCGGTGGTGTCGGCGGCGAGCACGATCTTGGTGGCCTCGTCGACATTCTTGCGCGCGTAGTCCCATCCCTTCATCGATGCCTTGACGAACTTCGCCATCTTGGTGACGAACGCCGGATCATTGAGCTTGCTTTCGAGCGCGTAGAGCCCGTCCTCCATCGTGGCCACGCCCTCGTCCTCGTATTTGAAGACGACAAGCTGGCTCGGCTTGTAGCCGGCGTCGATGACCTGCCAGTATTCGTTATAGGTCATGGTCGAAATGCAGTCAGCCTGCTTCTGGATCAGCGGATCTACGTTGAAGCCTTGCTTGAGCATCTTGACGCCACCCGGCGAGCCGTCGGTCTTGATCTTGAGCTTCGACATCCACGACAGGAACGGATACTCGTTCCCGAAGAACCACACCCCGATGGTTCGCCCCTTGAGGTCCGTCGGCTTCTTGACGCCGGTCTCGGCACGGCAGGTTAGTTCAAGCCCTGACTTCTTGAACGGCTGGGAGATGTTGACCAGAGGCACACCCTTCTCGCGCGATGCCAGCGCGGACGGCATCCAATCGATGACCACGTCGGCGCCGCCGCCGGCGATCACCTGGGGCGGCGCGATGTCCGGCCCACCTGGAAGGATGGTGACGTCGAGGTCGGCGTCTTTGTAGTAACCCTTGGCTTGGGCGACGTAGTAGCCGGCGAACTGCGCCTGGGTGACCCATTTGAGCTGTAGCGCGACCTTGTCGGCGGCGTGAGCGGAGCCGGCGAGAAACCCGCCGAGCATGATGCCGGTCGCGATGATCGATGTTTTCTTCATGTCGTCGTTCTCCAACTGCGAACCGCCGAGTCAGGTCCGATAGGACGGGTGCCAGAAGGTCGTCGCACGCTCGGCAAGCGCGACAATCCCGTAGAACGCCATGCCGGCGATCGCTGACAGCGCGATCTCGGCCCAAACCATATCGAGCGACATCCGGCCGACTTCGGTCGAAATCCGAAATCCGATGCCCACTGTGGGCGTGCCGAAGAACTCAGCCACGATGGCGCCGATCAACGCCAGAGTCGAGTTGATCTTCAGCCCGTTGAAAATGAACGGCATGGCGGCGGGCAGATACAGCTTCAAGAGCGTCTGCGCCGGCCGGGCGCCGTAGGAGCGCATCAGGTCGCGCTCGATATGGCCGGCAGCCTCCAGGCCGGCCAGGGTGTTCACCAACATGGGAAAGAACGTGATCACCGCCACGACGGCGGTCTTCGATGGCCAGTCGAAGCCGAACCACATCACCATGATGGGGGCGATGCCGACGATCGGCAGTGCCGAGACGAAATTGCCGAGCGGCAAGAGGCCTCTGCCGAGGAAAACGTACCGGTGGGCGATGATGGCAACCACAAAGCCCGCCCCGCAGCCAATAGCGTAGCCCGACAGCACGCCGCGCACGAACGTCTGCACGAAGTCGTCGCCCAGCGTCGGCAGCGCGGAAACGAAACGCACCGCGATTGCGCTCGGCGCTGGCATCAGCACACTCGGCACACCAAATCCGCGCACAGCCACTTCCCACAGATAGAAAACAAAAGCGCCGAACAGCAACGGGATGGCCACGTCGTTGGCGCGGCGCAGTGCGGCATGCCGCGTCTCCAGCAACGACAATCGCGTCACCACGAGTATTGCGGCAAGCCAGGTGCCGAGTGTAAGCACCCAGAATCCGGGAGCCGCAGCGCCCGCGATATCAAGGTCGGCGAGGAGCCCGAGTGTCGTGGCGCAGCCGAGGACCACGCCGGCAAGGCCAAGCGGGATCGACAGCACGCGATACCAAGGGGCAACGGCAAATAGCGCCGCCGCGGCGAGCGTCATGGCGAGCGCGCCCGGCCGGGACGCAAGATCGGCCGCCGCATCGTTGCCGAGCGGCAGGGTAAGGGCTGCCAGCACCAGCAGCGCCGCACCGACGAACCCGACCGAATACTTCACGGCCGCGCTCCCATGGACTTCAAGGTCAATCGTTCGGCAAAACCGACAATGGCCACCAGAACTGCCGCCAGGAGCGCCGCCGCAAACAGGGCCGCCCAGATCTGCAAGGTTTGGCCGTAATAGGAGCCGGCGAGCAGCCGCGCCCCGATTCCGGCCTGGGCGCCGGTCGGCAATTCCCCGACAATCGCGCCGACCAGCGAGATCGTCACCGCAACCTTGAGGCTTGCGAACAGGAACGGCACCGAGGCCGGACAGCGCAGCTTCCAGAATACCTGCGCCGGCGTCGCCGACCAGGTGTGCATCAGGTCGCGCTGCATCGGGTCCGGAGAGGTCAGGCCCTTCACCATACCGATGGTAATCGGGAAGAAGCACAAATACGCCGAGATGATCGATTTAGGCAGCAGCCCGCGCAGGCCCACCGCCCCTAGCACGACGATGATGATCGGCGCCACGGCGAGAATCGGGACCATTTGCGAGCAGATGATCCAGGGCAGCAGGCTTCTCTCCAACGTCCGGATATGAACGATGAGAACGGCCAGCAATATGCCCACCACCGCCCCAAGCGCAAAGCCCACGATGGTCGCGGAGAGTGTCACGTAGGCGTGGTAGACGAGGCTGCGCGGCGAACTCAGCGGATATCCGAAGACCTCGTTGGCGAACTCGGCGACGATCTGGTGCGGTGCCGCGACCAGCGGCCGCTCGGCATTGAAGGTACCGTCGATCAGGTCGACGATACTGTACTGGGTCTCCTCGCGTTCGAAGGCGTCGCGCACCAGCCCTGCATTCATCGCGACCGCCGCGATGTACCACACGACGATCAGGCCCATCACGACCACAATGAGCGGGCCGTGCTTTGCAACGAAGGGACGCTGCCAGAACGCGCGCGGCCTGGAACGCTTTCGGCCCACGCTAAGCACACTACTCGTCATAGGCGTGGCCTGAGCGCAGACCCATGCGCACCCGGTGGGCGATTTTCAGGAACTCCGGCGTTTCGCGAATTTCCAGCGTTCTGTCGCGGGGGAAATCGCACGGGATGACATCGATGATGCGGCCCGGGCGCGGCGACATCACCACGATCCGGGTCGACAGGAACACCGCTTCCGGGATGGAGTGGGTGACGAAGACCACCGTCTTGCCGGTCTCTTCCCAAAGGCCGAGCAGTTGCTCATTGAGATGGTCGCGGACGATCTCGTCGAGCGCGCCGAACGGCTCATCCATGAGAAGCAGTGCCGGATCGAACGACAGCGCGCGGGCAATCGAAGCGCGTTGCTGCATGCCGCCCGAGAGCTGCCATGGAAACTTGCGCTCGAAGCCGGCGAGGTTGACGAGCTTGAGATAGCGCGCCGCGCGGACTTGGCGTTCTTCAGGTGAAAAGCCCATGATTTCCAGCGGCAGCATGACGTTGCGCTCGATGGTCCGCCACGGATAGAGCGCCGGCGCCTGGAAGATGTAGCCATATTGCCGTCGCAGCCGCGCTTGCGCCGGCGTAATACCGTTAATGAGCAAGGTGCCGGCGGTCGGCTGTTCGAGATCGGCGATGATCCGCAACAAGGTTGTCTTGCCGCAACCGGACGGCCCGATCAACGACACGAAGTCGCCGGTGGCGATCTGCAGATCGACCTTGGACAGGGCCTGGACTTCGCCGTCCGCCGTCTCAAATGTGAGCGAAACGTCCTGGATATCCACCGCGACCGCCGCGCCGGCAGGCGCCTGTCCGCCTTCATTGCGCAAATCCGCGGTGCTTTGCATGGACCCATATCTCGTGGATAAGTCATTCCAGCAGCGAGCGAAACGCGCCACGTTCCGCACCCGGACGGCGCCATCTTTGCATATGCCGAGCGCGGACGAAATATTTGCGGGCGCTTAATCGGAGTTCTCGCCCAATGTTTATTCAAGGCGGGATAAATTTAAGCAGCGGCCTCCGGCAGCAAATAAAACCACGCCTTTGGGGCTCGCGTCCGATGGCCGAACGATATTTTGACTCGCCCGCAGTCGCTCTCATACTTGCGGTCTTCGAAACCAGCGGTCCCTAACCGACATGACGACCCGATATTTTGGCGCTCCCATCAAGCGCAATGAGGACCCACGATTGTTGCGGGGACGGGCCCTGTTCGTCGACGATATCGAATTTCCCAACATGCTGCACGCTGCGTTCCTGAGGAGCGCGGTCGCCCACGGGCGCATCCGCGGTATCGACGTGTCGGCGGCCCGGTCGCGTCCAGGCGTCGTCGCGGTCTATACGGCCGATGATCTCGGCGACTACTGGCAGCCCGGGCCGTTGCTGGTTCCGCCCCCACCGATCGCCGGAATTACTTTCAACCAGCGCACCCAAGTGCCGCTCGCCAAGGACAAGGTGCGCCACGTCGGCGAGCCGCTGGCGGTCGTCATAGCGAACAGCCGTCATGTCGCCGAGGATGCGCTCGCCGACATTGTCGTCGATATCGACGTGCTGCCTGCGGTGATCGATCTGGAGAAGGCCTTGGGCGCGGCTTCGGCAAGCGTTCACGACGATGTGCGCACCAACATCGCGGCCCATGTGCGCCAGACCAAGGGAAATTATGCAGCCGCGTTGGCGCAGGCGGCCCATGTGGTGCGGCGACGGTTGCTTTACGACCGCGGCGCCTCCTCGCCCATCGAGACCCGCGGGATTGTGGCCAATTGGGATGCCAAAGCTGACCATCTCACGGTGTGGGATACCACCCAGGCGCCGGTATTTCTGCGCGGCGGGCTCGTCGGCATGCTGGGCCTGAGCGAGCGGCAGGTGCGGGTCATTGCGCCGTTCGTGGGCGGCGGCTTTGGCCCCAAGATCATGCTGTTCTATCCCGAGGAAGTGGTGCTGCCCTGGGTTTCCATCAAACTCGAACGTCCGATCAAATGGATCGAGGACCGCAAGGAACATTTTTTCGCCACCACTCATGAGCGCGGGCAAATTCACGACGCCGAAATGGCGCTCGGCAGCGACGGGCGCATTCTCGGCATCAGGGACGTGTTCCTTCACGATAGCGGCGCTTACGATCCCTACGGGCTGACCGTGCCGATCAACAGCCAATGCACGCTGCTTGGCCCTTACGACATCGCCAATTACGACAGCACCTTTACGGCGGTATTCACCAACAAGCCGATCGTTACGCCCTACCGCGGCGCCGGACGTCAGCATGGCGTCTTCGTGGTCGAGCGGTTGCTCGATCTCGCGGCGCACGACCTCGGCATCGACCGCGCCGAAATCCGCCGGCGCAATTTCATCCCGGTAGATGCTTTCCCGTATCAGAACGAAATCATCTACCAGGACTTCACGCCGCTTTCCTATGACAGCGGCAATTATGAGCCGATACTCGACAAGGCGCTCGCCATGGTGGGCTACGATCGCTTCCTCAAGGAGGAGCAGCCGCGGCTGCGGGCCGAGGGCCGCCATGTTGGCATCGGGATCGCGGCCTATGTGGAGGGCACCGGCATCGGACCCTACGAAGGTGCCCGGGTCCAGGTCCAGGCGAACGGCAAGGTGAGTGTCGCGACCGGAATAGGTACCCAGGGGCAAGGGCATTTCACCGTCTTTGCTCAGATCGCGGCCGACGAGGTGGGCGTCGATGTGGAGAACGTCGACGTGGTGACGGGCGACACCGATCAGTTTTACTGGGGGGCCGGCACCTTTGCGAGTCGTGGTGCCGTGGTGGCCGGCACCGCCGTCAGCGAAGCCGCCAAGGCGGTGCGCGGAAAGATTTTACGGATCGCGGCCGAGCATTTCGAATGCGCCGAGGAAGATCTCGAGATCGCCGACGGCAAGGTCTCGATCGTCGGCGTCCCGGGCAAGATGGTTCGTCTCGGCGCGCTCGCCATGATGGCTAACCCGATGCGCGGCGCGGTGCGCCCCGGCACCGAGCCGGGCCTGGAATCGACCCAGTATTTCGGTCCGCCGAGCGGCGCTACCGCCAGCGGCGTCCATGCCATGATCATCGAGATCGATCCCGAAACCTTGGCGATCGAGATCCGCAAATATGTGGTGGTGCATGATTGCGGCACCGTGATCAATCCGATGATCCTTGCCGGGCAGATCCATGGTGGCGTCGCGCAGGGTATCGGCAATGCATTTTTCGAAAAGCTGGAATTCGACAGCGACGGCCAACTCCTCAACGCCTCGCTCGCCGACTACCTGCTGCCGTCTTCCCTCGATGTCCCCATGATGGAGCTTGCCCATACGGTGACGAAGTCGCCGCTCAATCCGCTCGGTATCAAGGGCGCCGGTGAGGCGGGTGCCATTCCGGTCGGCCCGCTGTTCGCGCAGGCGATCGAGGACGCGCTCGGCCTGTCGGGCACCCGTGTCGAAATCCTCGAAATCCCGCTCAGTCCGAGCCGGCTGTGGCAACTGGTGACGAAGGCGCCATGATCCTCGTCACAGGCGCCGGCGGCAAGACCGGCAAGGCCGTCATCGCGGCTTTGGCCGCAAAGGGCGCGCCGGCGCGGGCTCTGGTGCACCGCGGGGCGCAGGCCGGAGCCGCGCTGGCGCAGGATGCGCGCGAGGTTTGCGTCGGGTCGTTCGACGATCCGCCGGCGCTCTTGCGGGCCGCGCGCGGCGTAAGCGCCATCTATCACATCTGCCCGAACGTGAGCCCGAACGAAGTCGCCTATGCGCGCGCCATGGTCGAGGCCGCGGCGGCGTCCGGTGTCCGTCGCCTCGTCTATCATTCGGTGCTGCATCCGCAGATCGAAGCGATGCCGCATCATTGGGACAAGATGCGGGTAGAGGAGATGCTGCTCGGGTCGAGCCTCGACGTGACGTTGCTCCAGCCGACCGCCTACATGCAGAACGTACTCGCGGGCTGGCGGGAGATCGTTGACGCCGGCATCTACCGGATTCCATATCCGGTCGAGACCCGGTTGAGCCTCGTTGACCTCGATGATGTCGCCGAAGCGGCCGCGCTCGTACTCACCCGGCAAGGCCACGGGGGTGCGACCTATGAACTTGTCGGCACCGTGCCGTTAAGCCAGATCGAGGTTGCGCAAGCCCTGAGCGAGGTTCTGGGCAAGCCGGTGCGCGCGGTTGGTGAGCCGGTCGAGGCCTGGGAGGCGCGCGCTATAGCCGCCGGCTTGGGGGATCATGCGCGCGACACGCTCAAAAAGATGTTCCGCTATTATGCCAACAACGGCCTCGCCGGAAACCCGAACGTGCTGGGATGGCTGCTCGGCCGTACGTCGACGACGTTCGCGGCGTTCGCGAAACGTGCAGTAGCGGGTGAAGCGTAGCACCGAAATCTCCAGCCCCCGCATCACCTCATTACCGTCGCGGCAGGTGCAAACGTGAGGACCTACTTCCCGGTCCAGTGCACGAAACGGCGCTCGACCAGCAAAAACAGCAGATTAAGTCCGTAGCCGAGCGCGCCGGCCGCGAAGATTGCCGCATACATGTCGGGCATCGCGAACAATTGCTGCGACTCGAATACCCGTTGGCCGAGACCGTCGGTCGAACCGATGAACATCTCGGCGACGATCACGATGACGAGTGCGAGAGAAACGCCATTGCGCAGACCTACAAACGTCTGGGGCAGCGATTCGAGCAGCACGACATCGGCCAGCACGCGCAGGCGCGAAGCACCCATCACCTTTGCGGCGAGTAGCCGCGTCTTGCGGGCATTCATCACCCCATACGCGACGTTGAAGAGGATCACCAGCGTGGCGCCGAACGCCGCGACCGAGATCTTGGTTTTGTCGCCGACGCCGAACAACACCAGGAACAGCGGGAACATCGCGGATGCCGGAGTTGAGCGGAAGAAATCGATCACGAACTCGACCGAGCGGTAGAGCCGCTGGGATGAACCGAGCACGATACCGAGCGGAATCGCGATGACCGCGGCGATCAGGGTGGCGAGTGTGGTGCGCTCCACCGTAATGATGAAGTCAATGCCGAGCCGGCCGCCTGCCATGCCGGCCCACATCGCCCGGAAGGTGGCGGTCGGCGAGGGCAGCAGGACCGGATCGACCAGCCGATACCACACCGCCGCGTACCACACCGCGATCAGGCCCAGAATGCCGACGAGAGGCAGGAACGGATCGAAGCGTTTCATCCCTTGCGGACCTCGCGTCGGAATACCGAACAGCGCGCCTTCCGCCGTATGGCGGGTTGCGTCAGAACACCTCCAGATATTTCGTGACGTCCACCTTCTCCGGCAACGTGCCGGTTTTGGTCGAGAAATCGATGAATTTCTGGTAGTCCGCCTTGTCCTTTGCGGTGAGATCGCGCGCCATGAAATACCGGATCATCGGCACGGAATTGGCTACATCTTCCGGCGTGAAGGTGTTCTTGACGAGATGCTTTCGCGCCTCGGCCGGGTTGGTGTTGATGAACGTGACGGCTTTCGCCCATGCGGCCGCAAAGCGCCGGGCAACGTCGGGACGCGCCTTGATGAAGTCGCTCGACATCGCGCACCCGGCCGCGAAGGCGTTGGCGTCGGGATCGCCGAGGATGTAATGGGCGATCACGCCGGACTCGATGGTTCGCGCGACACCCATCTTGCGCATGGTCGAGGCATTCGGCTCGAGCGAATAGCCGGCGTCGAAGGTGCCGGCCGTCATGACGTTGACGTGCTGGCCCATGTCGAGTTGGTCGATGGTGTAATCGCCATCCTTGAGCCCGACCGCTGCCAGTGCGGCCTTTGCCATCGTGACGTTGGCGGGTCCCGGCGCCGACATGATCCTTGCGCCTTTGAGGTCCTTGATGGAGTTCGCCGCGAAGCCTTTGCGGACGACGAACTGCTCCATCTGGTAGGTCCGGTTCTGGCTGTTGAGCGAGATATACATGGCGACGCCCGGCTTCTTGAGGTCGGCGTTAATGCCCTCGATGGTTACCAGCACCGCCGAAACGTCGATCTGATTGGTGATCAGCGCCGCCACATTGGGCGGGCCGCCGATCAGCCTTATCGTCTCCGGGTCGATGTTCTGTTCCTTGAAGAAGCCCCGCTCCAGCGCGACGAAATAGGGGAGCGATGAACTCACCGGAAACACCCCGACCCTGACCTTGTCCTGGGCGGCAGCCGGCATGGCGGCGAAAACCAGAATGCCGATGGTCGCGAGCGCGGCGACAAGGCTGCGCGGCATTCGCGATGCCAACTCGTTCATGGTCATTCTCCGTTTCGAGCCGTGATGCGCGATCGATCGCGAGCGAGGAGCAAGAATTGTTCCGCGCCTCGCCGGCTCACTCGCCCAAATCCGCGATCGCAATGACCGGTCCCCCGCCCTGCGGGCCTTGGTGCATGGCGTCCACCGAAACGAACACGGCGGGATCGCCCAGCGCGGCAGCCGCAACGCCGCCGACCGCGGCTTTGGAGTGGCGGTGATGGTGAACGTCGGAATCGTCAAGCATGATCTGGCGCCGGCCGCGCAGCGTGCCGCGGCGGTCGGCCTCACATTTCATGAAGCAGTTGACGACGCGTCCGCCGAGGTCCTCCGCGCGGGGGCGCTCGGGCAAATCGAGGCCGGCGTTGCGGATCGCATCATAGATGCCGTCCATGTCAAGCGCGTCCTTCATCACGGCATGGCCGATGCGGTAGCGGCCGCCGGCGCCGGCCTTGTTGCCGATGAGCACGATCTGGGCCTGGGTCAGCTCCACGCCCGAGGAGCAGGACGCGACCGATGAATAAAGATCGAGGTCTTTGCAGATCTGTTCCGCCCGCGGCATCTTGATTTCGCCAAGCCCCACCGCGATCCCGAGCGCCGTGGTGCCGTTGGAGACGCCCATGGAGTCGTGCACCTCGCAGGCGACATGCTTGCCGCGGCCTTCGGCGTCGCGCACCGACTCGATCGTCAACAGCGGCGTCTTGGTCTGCACGTAATGGACGTCGGCCGTATCGGAGATGCCGGCATCGCGCATCGCCGCCTTCACGCCTTCGGCGACCTTTTCCACCATGGCGGGCCGGCCAATGTCTTCCGGCAGCAGTTCCGCGCTCAAGGCGGTCCCGATGACGATCCGGGACTTGGATGCCGGACCGGCCTTGCCGTTGCGGGCGAATATGGTGGCGTGCGGCGTGATCACGCCGTCGCAGCCGCCGGACCACACCATCGGGATCTTGGCGATCTCGGGCTCGCTGCGGTGGCCGAGCTTGGTCAGCACGTGACGGAATGCCTGGTCGGCGAGGATGCGGGTGAAGTCGTTGACGCCGCCGTTGCCCTCGGTCTTACCGATGACGGCCACCACCTCGTCGGCCCCGAACGTGCCGGACTTGATGCACGCTTCCATCCCGGAAGCGTCCATCACGGTCTTCAACTCCACCTTGGCGACCACGATAGCCATCTCGTCAAACTCCTTCACATCACCCTGGGCCGCGGTCGTGATTGAGCATTTCGAGGTAGCCCGGACCGCGGTCGATCATGGCGGCAGGAACCCCGCCGCGCTCAGCGCGCATCTTGTCGCGCAGCGTCGTGGTGGCGGCAAGGTCGATCTGCCAGTCATCGGCGTCGCGGCCCGGATTGAGCACGACGCCGTAGGCCTCCTGCGCGGCGTGCGGCGACACCCGGCCTTCGATCACGTCCTGGCAGACGAGTTCCGGCTCGCGTATTAGCGGATCGCCCCAGCCGCCGCCCCCGGTGGTGCGAACCTGCACGATCTCGCCGATCATCACCGGCTCGCCGTCGACGAGCCCGCCGAGAACGCGCGGCTCGCCGCCCGGATTGATTGTGACGCAGAATGGGGCGCCGGCCTTGCCGCCGTTGACGCCGTAACAGCCGAGCCGCACCCGGTCGGCCGTCACGATGGTGCGGCAGTCCACCAGCGCGCGATAATGCTTGTCGTAGCCGAGTCCGCCGCGGCGCTGGCCCGCGCCGCCGGAGTCGGTCGAGAGCGCGAGCTTTTCCACCAGCACCGGAAACCGCGTTTCGGTGAACTCGGCCGGCTGATTGCGGGAGTCCGGCACGATGTGGATCGCGTCGTTGCCGTCGGCGTAGTAACGGCCGCCGGAGCCGCCGCCGATCACCTCGCGCGACAGGAACGGCTTGCCGTCGCGATCGTGGCCGAAGAAACCGGTGTAGCGGATGGTTTCCTGGTCGGCCGGAATGCGGCCGTTCACGGCCTGGGCGACGACGCCGGCCAGGAGGCCGAGGCAGCGCAGCAATACGAACGAGCGCGCGTTGGTGGCGGCCGGCCATTCCGGTGTGATCAAGGTTCCCTTGGGCGGAAACACCACATCGAAGACCTCGCATACGCCCTCGTTGACGTGGATTTCGGCGGCCCGCTCTGGCGAGTCGGCGAGGTTGCGCAGGATCGGGGCGATCCACTTGATGAGAAACGCGCCGCCCGCATAGTCCGCGGGCCAGTTGATCGGCCCCGGCGACTGCGGATCGGTGCCGGTGAAATCAAGCGTGATGCGGCCGCCGTGCTTGATCATCTTCAGCGCCAGCTTGTGCAGCCGCGGCGTGCTGACGCCGTCGTGTTCCACATAGTCCTCCCAGAGATATTCGCCGTCGGCGATCTTCGGGAGCAGCTCGTTGCGATAAATGTCGCGGCAACGATCGAGGATCGCCTGGAAGCAGGCCTCGACCGCCTCGGTGCCGAAGCGTGAAAACAGCTCGGCCATGCGGCGCGCCCCCATGACGCAGGCCTGCACTTCGCTGTCGAGATCGGCGGCTAGCGTCTCGGGAACGCGGGTGTTGCGCTTGACGATGGTGAACACCGCCTCGTTGCGCACGCCTTCGCTGTAGAGCTTGACCGGCGGGACCGCGAGCCCCTCCTCGAACACCGTGCGGGCGGTGCCGGGCATCGAGCCCGGCACCCGACCGCCGATGTCGTCATGGTGGCCGAAGGCCTGTATGTACGCGACCACCTCGCCGTCGTGGAACACCGGCACGGTGCTGCACAGGTCCGGCAGATGGCCGATGCTGCCTTCGGTCAGGTAAGTGTCGTTCATGAGGAAGATGTCGCCCGGCCGCATGGTCTGGGGCGGGAAATCGCGTACCACCGCGTTGGGCATCGCCGAATAGGAGCGCCCGGTGAGCTTGCGGCAGTAGCGGTCGAACAACCCGACGCGATAATCGTGCGCCTCGCGGATCATCGGCGAACGCGCGGTGCGCTCGATCGCGTATTCGATCTCGGCCTCGATGGAATTGAGCGTACCTTCCACGATCTGCAGCACGATCGGGTCGACCGACACGGCGGCGCGCTGTGGCGGCGTCGGCCAGGGTTGCGCGTACTGGCTTTTGCTCTGGCCCTGAACGTTCATGGCGCAGCCTCCATGGATTTTGTGGCGCGTATGACCAGAATGCCGTGCGGATCGACGTCAAGATGCTGGCCCGGGAACACCACCGTGGTCGAGCCGAATTCCTCGACGACCGCCGGTCCTTCGATCCGCGCGCCGGGCGCGAGCGTGCCGCGCCGATAGATCGCGGTGTCGCGGAACGCGCCGTCGAAATAGACCGGCCGCCGGTCGCTCGGGACCGGCAGTCCGCCCCGGGCCTTGAGCTTCGGCAACTGCGGTCGCTCGATCAGCCCGAATCCGGACACGCAGAAATTGATGAATTCGACCTTCTGCTGGCCCGCATAATCGTAGCCAAACGTCTGCCGGTGCGCTGCATGGAACGCTCCCGCGAGCTGTTCCAGGAAGGCGGCATCGATCGTGCCGCGCGGAGCCTCGACCCGCACCTCCATGGACTGGCCGACATAGCGCACATCCGCCTGGCGCAGCAGGCGGATGCGGCCCGGATCGATGCCGTCGCGCTTCAACGTGGCGGTGGCATCCTGTTCCAGCCGCGCAAACAGTGTCGCGACGTCCGCCGGATCGGCGGCGTCCTGCTGCGTCACCTTGGTGATGATGTGATCGGTGCGCCAATCCACCGCGAGGAGGCCGAAGGCCGACAGGTTGCCGGGATTGGGCGGCACGATGCAAGCCGTCATGCCGATGAGTATCCATGACGGCGGCCGACTGGGCAGGCCCGGCGCCACCGAACGACAGTAGCGCAAAGTCACGCGGATCGATGCCGCGTTGGATCGTCATCTGGCGGATGCGGTTCGCCTGGCTCCAATTGGCGATTTCGATGATGCCGAGGGCGAGCGCTTCGGCGCTCATGGCAACCGCTCCGGGACGTGCGAGACGTGCCGCGAGTGCCGCGAGGCCGGCACGCGAACGGCCGGCGTCGAGCGCAATGCCGCCGCCGATCAGCGACGGCGGGATGCGTCCGAGCACGAGGTTCGCGTCCGTGGTGGTCGGTTCGCTGCCGCCATTGGGATAGCACATGGGCCCGGGTTCGGCGCCGGCGCTCCTCGGCCCGACCTTGAGGTCACCCTCGCGGCTGATCCAGGCGATCGAGCCGCCGCCGGTACCGATCGTCTCGATGTCGATCATCGGGATGCGGACCGGGAACGGGCCGACGAGACCGCTGTTGGTGAGATGCGGCTTGCCGCCCTCGATCAGGCACAGATCCGTCGAGGTACCGCCGGCATCGAGCGTGACGACGTTTTCGAAGCCCGCGATGCTAGCGATGACGGCGCTGCCGATGGCACCGGCGGCCGGACCCGACAGCGCGGTGGTGATCGGTTTGCGGATTACCTGGTCGGCGCTTGCGACGCCGCCCGACGACTGCATGACGAGGAACGGCCGCTCCCGCAGTCCGGCGCCGAGCGCCTCATCGACGCGCCGCAGATAGCGTTCCATGTACGGCTTGACGAAGACGTCGACCAGCGTCGTCACGGCACGCTCGTATTCGCGATATTCCGGCAGCACCGCGGAGGACAGCGACACCGTGCAATCCGGATACTCTTGTGCGACGATTTCGCCGACCCGGCGCTCGTGGGCCGCATTGGCGTAGGAGTGGATGAGGCAGACACCCACCGCCGAGATGCCGCGGCCGCGGAAGAACCGTGCCGCCGCGCGTACGCCAGCCTCGTCGAGCGGCCGCAATTCATTGCCGCGGAAATCGAAGCGGCCCCCGACCTCGCGCACGAACCGCAGCGGCACGATGCGGTCGGGCTTCACCCAGAAATAGGAGTTGCCGTAGCCTTCCGGCACCGCTTGCCGGGCGATTTCAAGGATATGGCGAAAGCCCTCGGTTACGATAAGGCCGAGCCCGTCAATACGGCCTTGCAGCAGCGCGTTGGTGGCGACCGTGGTGCCGTGCGCAAGCCCCGCCACGTCCGCGACGCCGGCGCCCATGTCGTCGAGAATTGCGTGCACGCCGCGAACGAGCCCGATTGCCGGGTTCGCCGGCGTGCTCGCGACTTTCGTGACGCGCATCGCGCCGGAACCCGCATCGACTGCGACGATGTCGGTGAACGTACCGCCGGTATCGATGCCGATGCGAAAGCGTGGGGCGCTATCTGCCTGGGTCATTCGTTTCCAATACTCGCTGGCGCGCGATCCGGCGTTCTCATGCGAGAAGCGGGCCACATCGTCAATTGCGCCTCATTTCCGGAACCTATATGGGAGCCATGCGACGGCCGAGTCAAAAGCCTCTCAAGTAAGCTCGGCGCGGGGGGAACATTGGGGAATTTCCGCATCACGGTCGACACCGGCGGCACGTTCTCGGATTTTGTGTGCCTGGACGAAACCACCGGCGAGATCTCGATCGCCAAGGTGCCGTCGACCCCCGATGACCCGTCGCGCGCGATCCTGCAGGGCATCGAGGCCATGATGGCCGGCGGCATCCGCCCGGACGACATCGCGTTCTTCTGTCACGGCACCACGGTTGGCACCAACGCGCTGTTGGAGGGCAAGGGCGCCCGCACCGCCCTTCTGGTGACCAAGGGGTTCGGCGGTATCTATGAGGTCGGCGAGCAGGCAAGGCCCTACGGCCCGGCCATCTTCGACGTTATGTACGACAAGCCGCCCATGCTGGTGCCGCGCAGCCGGACCGGCGAGGTGCCGGAGCGGGTCGACTTTCGCGGCGAGGTCCTACGCGAACTCGACGAGGACGCGACGCGGGCCACCGTGCGGGCGCTCGCCGTGCACAAGCCGGAATTGATTGCCGTATGCCTGTTGTTCTCGTTCCTTCATCCATCTCATGAGGCGCACGTCGGCGCCATCATCGCGGAGGAATTGCCGGGCTGCAGCATCTCGCTGTCGTCGCGCGTCTTGCCGTTGATCCGCGAGTATTACCGGCTGAGCACGACCGTCATCAACGCATATCTGCAGCCGATTTCTAGCGCGCTATATTGCCAATCTCGCCAGTCGGCTCTCGGCTGCCGGGATCGCGACACCGCAGAAATACATCATGCAGTCGAACGGCGGCATGGCGACCTTCGAGGCTGCCGCGCGCATGCCGGTCACGACCGTGTTGTCGGGGCCGGCCGGCGGCGTGACGGCGGCCGTCGCGTTGTGTCGCGCCGGCCGCATGGCCAACATCATCACATTCGACATGGGCGGCACCTCCTGCGACGTCGCGCTGATCCGCGGCGGCGAGCCCGCGATCTCGAGTTGCGGCAAGATCGAGGGCCGCGACATTGCGGTGCCGATGATGGACATCAACACCGTGAGCGCCGGCGGCGGCACCATCGCGCAGGTCAACGCGCTGGGCGAGCTCGAGGTTGGGCCGCACAGCGCCGGCGCGGTGCCGGGCCCGGCTTGCTACGGCCGGGGCGATCTGCCGACCATCACGGATTGCAATCTTGCGCTTGGGCTTCTTAGCGCCGACAATTTCCTCGGTGGCCGCATGGGGCTCGATGCCGCGCGCGCGCGCGGCGCGATCGCCGCGCGGGTCGCGCGTCCCCTCGGTATGTCGGTGGAGCAGGCCGCCGCGGGGATCATCCGCGTTATCGACGTCAAGATGGAGGAGGCCATCAAGGCGATTTCGACCATGCGGGGCCATGACTTGCGCGAATTCGTGCTGCTCGCTTTCGGCGGCGCCGGTCCGGTTCATGCGAGCCGCATCGCCCGCGATCTCGGCATGGCGGGCGTCATCGTGCCGCTCTATCCGGGCGTGTTCTCGGCGATGGGGCTCTTGATATCCGACGTCAAGCACGACTACGTCCAATCCCGGATGGCGCCGATCGCGGACCTTTCGTGCGACAGTGTCGAGCAAATGTTCGCGCGGCTCGAAGACGAGGCGTTGGCGGACCTGCGGCGGGACGGCTTTGCGGCCGACCGCATCCGTCTCGATCGCGCCCTCGACATGCGTTACGCCGGGCAAGGTTATGAGATCACGGTGGAGTGCGACGCGGCCGCGCTGCGCGACGGCGGTCTCGCCGGTTTGCGGTCGCGTTTCGACGAGTTGCACCAGTCGATGTTCGGCCACATGGCGCCGGAGCAAGCGGTCGAGATCGTGTCGTATCGGCTGCGAGGCATCGGGATGGTGGCGGCGCCAGCGATGCCGACGTACAAGCCAGTCGGGACGCCGCTGTCGGACGCGTTGCGGACACGCCGGCCGGTGTGGTTCGACGGCGCAAGCCTCGATTGCCCGATCTACCAGCGCGAGCGCCTCGATGTCGGGGTCGCGCTTCACGGCCCCGCCATCCTGGACCAGTTTGATTGCACCACCGTGGTGTGGCCCCGGCAGATTGCTCGAATCGACCAATGGAAGAACCTGATCATCACCGAGGGCGCCCGATGACGCCCGCGGCCACCATCGACGCGATCGATCTCGAGGTCGTCAAGGCGAGCCATGGCGGCATCGTTCAGGAGATGCAGAACTCGCTATTCCGGACCGGCTTCTCGACCATCGTGCGCGAATCCCAAGATGCGTCCTGCGCGCTGATGAACCGGGATGGCGACGTGGTGGCCCAGCACGTGGTGCTGCCATTGCACATCGGGGCGTTCCCGGCCTGCTGTGCCGCGGTGCTCCGGGAATTCGGCGATACAATCGTGGAGGGCGACGCGTTCCTGATCAATCACCCCTATCAGGGCGGCAGTCCCCATGCGCCCGACATGGCGGTGATCACGCCGGTCTTCGTCGACGGCGCGTTGTTCGGCTTCTGCGGCAGCATCGCTCACAAGAGTGACATCGGCGGCCCGGTGCCGGGAAGCTGTTCGGGGCAGGCGCGCGAAGTCTTCAACGAGGGCCTGCAGGTTCCCGCGGTGCGCTACCACAGCCGATACATCGCCAATCGCGATCTTGAGCGCATTATTGCCGCTAACAGCCGCACGCCCGAACTTGTGCTCGGTGACATTCGCGGGCAGCTTGGAGCCGACCGGCTCGGCGAACGGCGGCTGATCGAACTCGTGGCGAAGCACAGCGCGGCGAAAATCCGCGCCTGCTGGGACCGGCTGTTTGAAATGGCGCGGGCACGGCTCAAGCTCGCGGTCGCCGCGTGGCAGGACGGGCGGTTCGACGCCGAGCGGTTTGTCGACGATGACGGTATCGAACTGGAGCGGCCGGTACGCATCCACGTGGTGGTCGACAAGCAGGGCGACGCCATCCGGTTCGATTTCTCGGGGTCGGCGGATCAGACCAGGGGTCCGGCCAATATCCGCCCGCCGCTGGTCCAAGCCGCCTGCGCGTATTGCCTGATCTCGTTGATCGACCCGAACATGTACGTGTGCAGCGGTTTGCTGCAGGCTTTCGCCGTCACGGCGCGCGAGGGCAGTGTGCTCAATCCGCGCTTTCCCGCGCCGGTCAACACCTACAATCCGACCATCCATGCGTTGGTGGACGCGATCTTCGCCGCCTTGAGCCACGTGGCGCCGGCGCGCGCGCGCGCCGACGGCAGCGGCAGCCGCTCCATCATCCTGGGGGGACGTAATGCCCATACGGGGCGCACCTACGTGCAATATGAAATCGTCGCCGGCGGCGCCGGCGCGCGTGCCGCCAAGGACGGCGCGTCCGGCATCACGGTCAATCAGAGCAATGCCCGGATCGCGCCGGTGGAGATCATCGAATCCGAATTCCCCACGCGGTTGCTGCGCTTCGATCTGATCCGCGACTTCGGCGGCGCCGGCCGCCAGCGCGGCGGGCTCGGCGTTCGCCGCGAATATCTCAACCTGGAAGAGGCCCGGTTTTCGATCCGCTCCATGAAGCACGTGATCCCGCCGAACGGCTGCGCTGGCGGAGCCGACGGGCGCACCGGCGACATCGTGATCAATCCGGACGGCGCCGCGGCGAAGCGGCTGCCGACTCGCTATGCGGATTATCCGCTGAAGCCCGGCGACATCTTCCGCCTTGATACGCCGGGTGGCGGCGGCTACGGCGATCCGTTCGAGCGCAAGCCCGAACAGGTGCTCGCCGACGTCCGCGAGGGCTATATCAGCAGCGCGGCGGCCGCGCAGCATTACGGGGTCGTGGTGGTGGAAACCGATCACGGCTGGATCATCGACGCGGCCGCGACCGGTCGCCAACGGAGCAGAGGAAACGCATGATGGACACAGCAGTCAAACGCACCGGCGTGATCGGCCTTGGCGCCATGGGTCTGCAGATGGCGCGGCACATGGCCCTCAAGGGCTTTGCGGTGGCAGGCACCGACATCGATCAGGCGGCGATGCAGCGCGCCGCCGCGCACGGCGTGCGCGCTTGCGGGTCGGCCGTCGAGGTCGGCGAACATGCGGACGTCGTTGTCGTGATGGTGGCGAGCGACGCCCAGGTCGACCAGGTGGTGCGCGGGGGCCTCCTCGATCGCCTGCGTTCCGGCGCCGTCATCTGCATCGCAAGCTCGGTCGCCCCGCAGACCTGTCGGGAACTGGGCGCGGTCGCGGCCTCCCGTGGCATCGGGGTGATCGATACGCCCGTTGTGCTCGGCCAGGAGGCCGCCAATAATGGCGAGCTGACGATCTACGCCGGCGGCGACGACCAGTACGTCGCGCGGGCGCGGCCGGCATTGGGCGCGTTCGCGCAAAAGATTATTCATGTCGGTGCGCTCGGCAACGGACAGATCGCCAAGACCATGAACAACATGCTGCTGTGGGCCTGCATGTGCGCGAACTTCGAGGTGCTCACGCTGGCGAAGACGCTGGGCGCCGACGTGCCGAAGCTGGTGGAGGCGCTCAATCAGGGCAGCGGCGCCAACTGGTCGCTGTCGCGCTGGGGCACCGGTACCGGCAAATGGGCCGAGAAGGACATGGACGTGGCGCTCGACATCGCCCAGCATGCCAAGGTGCCGGTGCCGCTTGCCGGGCTCGTGGACCAACTGGTGAAGCGGATCAACCAGGACCGCATGAAGGCGCTGCTGGCGTAACGACAGCGCAACGGTCTTTCGGGGTGACACATGAGGAAATGCCTCGCGATACCGGTCCTCGGGCTGGTACTTCTGGGTCTTGCCGGCACCGCCGCAGTGCGTGCGCAGGAGCCGCCGCCTATCAAGCTGCGCGTCGCATACGACGGCTTCTCGATGACATCGGCGCCGCTGTATTACGCCAAGCAGAAGGACATCTTTCGGAAATTCGGGCTCGACGTAACGCCGATATTTGTCGAGGGCGGCTCGACCCTGACCCACGCCGTGGTGGGCGGTTCGATCGACATCGCCCAGAACGGATACACGCCGGCGGCGGCGGCGGCGGTGCAGGGCGCCGACATCGTCTTCATCGGCGGGATTGCCAATACCCTGCCGTTCCAGCTTGTCGTCAAGACCGCGATCACGGACGGTCGGCAGCTCAAAGGCCAAGCGATCGCCATCAGCCGCTACGGCTCGTCCACCGATCAGGCCGCCGAATTCGCCTTGAAGCATCTCGGATTGACGCGTGCCGACGTAAAGATCCTGCAACTTGGCGGCCCGGCCACCCGCATTGCAGCCGCCATGAGCGGGCAGATTGCCGGCACCATGGAGCAATATCCCGACACGGCGGAGATCGCCACTCACGGCTTTCACGTGCTGGTGGATGTGACCGATATCGCCGGGGATTATCCCAACACCTCCTATGTGACGAGCCGCGCCTATCTGAAAAAGAATCCCGATGCGGTGAAGCGTTTCATGATGGCGATTGCGACCGCCATTCATGAGTACAAGAAGAACCCGGCCGAGGCGGTGAAGTTGACCCAGAAGTTTCTCTCCATCAAGAACGAGGCGGACGCAACCGCCGCTTATGCGGCCTATCTCAAGGTCTATCCGGACATTCCGCGCCCCTCGCTGGCCGGCATCGCGCTGGTGCTCCACGAACTCGCCGCCACCGAGCCGAAGGCGAAAACCATCAAGCCGGAGCAGCTTGTCGATACCGGCGCACTCGATGCGCTGGAGCGCGACGGATTCTTCAAGACGCTGTTCGCGTCCGGGTCATGACGGCGCCACGCCCGATCAAGCTCGACGTGCGGCGGGTGTCGCTGGACCGCTGGAACGAGCGCACCCGACAGCACCTCGCGGTGCTCGATCGCATAGACTTGCAAGTGTTCGAGGGCGAGCTCGTTTCCATTGTCGGCCCGAGCGGCAGCGGCAAGACGAGCTTCCTTAATGCGGTCGACGGGCTCATCCGCGTCACAGCGGGAGATATCCTGGTCGATGCCAAGCGTGTCGACCGGCCGGGGCCGGACCGCGCCATGGTGTTCCAGCACGATTGCCTGTTCCCGTGGCGCACGGTCGCGGCGAACGTCGCCTATGGGCTTGAATTGCAGGGTCGGCTGACGCGGCGCGAGATGCGCGAGCGCGCCCGCGCCTGCGTCGATCTGGTAGGGCTCGCGGGTTTTGCGGATCACTATCCGCACGAGTTGTCGGGCGGCATGCGCCAGCGGGTCAACATCGCCCGCGCGCTCGTGATGGAGCCCGCGCTGCTGCTGCTCGACGAGCCGTTCGCGGCGCTCGACGCCCAGACCCGCGAGTTCATGCAGCTCGAGTTGAAGAAGATCCTCGCCCGCGCCAAGACGACGGCGCTGTTCATCACCCACCAGATCAACGAGGCGATTTTCCTGTCCGATCGCGTCGTCGTGTTCTCGGCGCGGCCCGCCCGGGTGAAGGCGACCATCGATATCGACTTGCCGGAGGCGCGTGCTCTCGATCTCAAGCTCCAGCCGCCGTTCGTCGAGCTCGAACGGCGGGTGTGGCGGCTGATCGAGGAAGAAGCGCAGGCGACCGGAATGCTGACGGTCGCGTGAGGAGCAAACGTGGACGCGGTCTCGACATCGGGCGACGTTGAGCAATCGGCGCGGCCGATTGCGCCGTCGCGGTGGCGGCGCTACGACAACGCTTTGATCGGCACGTTCGCCGTGCTGGTGTTCCTGGCGCTGTGGGAAGCCGTGGTGGATGCGGGCCTCGTCAATCCGCTGTTCACCAGTTCGCCAAGCCGCATCGCGGTCGCCGGCTACGACCTGTTCGCCGGCGGCACCATCTACGGCGATCTGTGGGCGAGCGGGACGGAGTTCTTCGCCGGCTTCGGGCTTGCGATCGTGATCGGCGTGCCGGTCGGCATTCTGATGGGCTGGTACAGCCGGGTGAACGCGGTGCTCGACCCGTTCGTGTCGGCGCTCTACGCGACGCCTCGCATCGCGTTGCTGCCGCTGGTGATGATCTGGTTCGGCATCGGCCTGATGTCGAAGATCGCCATCGTGTTTCTCGGCGCCGTGTTTCCGATCCTGGTGAACACGATCACGGGCGTGCGCACCATCGATGCGGATTTCATCAAGGTGGCGCGGTCGTTCGGCTCGAACGACCGGCAATTGTTCCTGAAGGTCGCGTTGCCGTCCTCGGTGCCACTGCTGCTCGCCGGCCTGCGGCTTGGTCTCGGTCACGCGCTGATCGGCATCGTGGTCGGAGAAATGTTCGGCGCGACCGAAGGCCTCGGCTTCCTGATCGCAGTCGCCGGCGCCCGCTTCCAAACCGACAAGGTGATGGTAGGCATCATCATCATCGCGGTTGCCGGCATGGCGATGACACAGATTTTGCGGGCGATCGAACGCCGCTTCGAGCGCTGGCGGCCAAACGAGCGCGGGTGATGATACGAAGGCACTGAGATCGGCTTAAGATAAATCGGACCAGTGGTCCCGCACCGCGGCATGCACTCCCAAATCCCGCGGCCATTGTTATCGAGTGAGGAGGGCGAATGGTCGCTCACGCCCCGAAATCTGAAATACGAATGTTCAGATCACAATAGTCCTTTGAGGCAGCCACGGGGCGTCGTCCGACTTATCGAGCTACGGCTTATTCGCGCTATCAGGTGGGGAAGAGCGCAACATTATGCCGTTCGGCAGCACAAGCGTAGGGCTCGTTCGCTTAGGAAGCAGCGATTGTTCGGCGGGATTGATAGCGATCCATTCGTCGTTGGGGCCCGGCCGAACAGCGACTGGCGGGTGGTCGGGAACAGAAAACATCATGCTGCCGCTTCGCTCGTACGCGGCTCTCAATGTCCTATCAAAGCGACGGTCTTCTCGTTCCATGTTTCGTCGTTGGATTTCCAAAAATTGTGACGTAAATGGCTTCAGTCCCACGCGGATGAAAACCGCTGTGATCGGCGGCTCAAAATACGGATATCCGGGCTCCGGCTTGTCGAGAATTTTGTGTAGAACAAATGCACCAAATGTTCCGGTGCCGCTCATCAACACGTCCGCTTCTGACAAAGCCATCCAAAATGCCGTTCCTGCCTCTGTCTGTGATTTTCCATCAGAAAGCGTGACAATAGTGACGCCTTCCGGGAAACTCGTCTCCGGCATGTGCGATTGCGTTTCGTTAACAAATTGCGGTTTCCAGCCAGCCTGCTCAAGCACGGATGCAATATCCCTAGCAAATGTTTGCGCCTCAAAATCGGGAACAACTTGTATAAACACCGAGGTTCCGGAATGCTTTTTTAGTCCATCCGTTATTGCCGCAACTCTTTCGAGGTTGTTCGTCCACCCTAGAAAAGAAAGTCTACGCGGCCTGAGTGATGTTTGCAGCGCAAGATTATCAGCTTCGAGCGCGGCGGACTCTTTTTGTAATAACGCGGTTTGCCGCCTCGCTTCAGCTGAGATCGCTTTTGCTACTTCCCCAGCGGAATTAGCCTCCGCAATCTTTTTAGCTGCGTCCAATTTATATTGGTCAAATTCTCTTTTTACCTCTAATTCCGCTACCTTCTGCAATTTGATGATAATGAATTGCGAAACGCCAACAGCAGTAGCCGCAGCGGCGGCGATAGCCAAGAATACAACCATTGCTGTATTCCAGTCATCCAAATCGAACCCGAGCATACGCCTCGCCTTCTTGCGAGAAGCTGCGTCAACAATTTGCGCTGCTTCATTCATTGCGGTTTCGTCCATCGCTGCTTAAGATGTCGAGGTTAATTCAGTCATTATAAAGGAATTTTAACTCAGTAATACACTGTTGCAAGCCCATATGGTCGATTAGGCTAATCGGTCCAACCGGCCAGGTGAAACCAACGGGCGCGGTCTCGCTGGCGCCGATCTTGCGGACGCCCGAACCGCGGAGGGTGTTCGCCCCCAGCCCCCGCCCTATTCCACCGCGACATGCGCCTCGGCAATCACCCTGCCCCACAGCGCCGTCTCCTCGGCGAAGAATTCGCGCGGCGTCGGCGGGCGAACCGATCATCGGCTCGAGAGTGAGCTTTGCCAGGCTCGCGGCGACCTCCGGCCGCTTGAGGGCCTTGCGCACGTCGCCATTGATGCGGTCCACCAGCGCGCCCGGCGTTGCCGGCGGCGCCACGATGGCGAACCAAGTGACCGAGCGGAACCCCGGCAATCCTGATTCCGCAAACGTCGGCATCTCGGGCACGACGGGCGAGCGTTCGCTGCTGCCGACGGCGAGAATCTTCACCTTGCCACCGCGATACATCGGCACCGAGGTGGTGAGGGTGTCGAAGAACATGTCGATATGCCCGGCGATGACGTCATTGAGAGCCGGCACGGCGCCGCGATAGGGCACATGCACCATCTTGATCCCGCCCTGGACTTCGAGCTGGCTCGCCGACAGATGCGCCGTCGAGCCGGCGCCCTGCGACCCGAACGTCAGCTGGCCCGGGTTGGCTTTGGCGTAGGCGATCAACTCGGCGATGTTCGCGGCTGGCAAATCGTGTCGCACCACCAGTGCGTTCGCCACCTTCGCGAGGAGCGCGACCGGGACGAACCGAGCGGATCATAGGCAAGGTCGCGGTAGAGCAGATGATTGAGCGTGACGGGCGAAGGCGGACTCACCATCAAGGTGTAGCCGTTCGGGGCGGCGCGAAACGCCTGGGTGGCGCCGACCACCATGCCGCCGCCGCTGATGTTTTCGACGACGACCGGCTTGCCCCAGGTCCGGCTCAGCTGGTCGGCCATGATGCGGGCGAGCGTGTCGGTGGACGAGCCGCCCGCGGACGGGACGACGAACTTGACGGTGCGGGACGGGAAGGTCTCCTGCGCGCGGCCGGCCGTGGTCGCGAAGAGGACCAGGCCGGCCATTGCGGCCGCGACCGCAAGCACCACTTGGACGCGCCCCGATGGTTGCATCATGGCCTCCCGATCGAGATTACGTGGCCGGCGTATTTCCGTCGCGGCCCTCGCCGAAACATATCCCTCCGCGATGTCGCGCGCGATTGCGGCGCGGTCGCGCTGGCTCGGGTCGCCGTAGCCGCCGCCGCCGGCGGATTGCAGCAGGAAGCGTTCGCCCGCCTTCATCTCGTAGCGCCCCGACGCCGGCGCCTCGTATTCGTCGGCGACCCCGAGCCGCACCACGAAGCGGCTGCGCCCGCCGGGCTCGCCGCCGTCAAGTCCCTGCGGCGGAAAACGCGATTTGTCGAACCGGCGGATCACGGTCGCATCCGCCAGCAGTTCGTATTCGCGCTGCATGCCGAGACCGCCGCGCCACCGGCCGGCGCCGCCGGAATCCGGCACCAGGTCGAATCGCGTGATCCGGCACGGGAACTCGGCCTCGAGAATCTCGATCGGCGTGATGTGCAGATTGCTCAGATGGGTGGCGGTCGCCGAGGCGCCGTCGTGGCCCATGCCGCCGCCATAGGCGGAGCCGATGATCTCGTATTGCATGGTCGATTGGCCGGGGCGGCCGTGCCGCCACGCGATGCTGAGTGCGCTCGACGAGCCGGCATTGGCGATGGCGCGCGCGGGATGAAACTTCGACAGCGCCTCGAGGATGACGTCGACCAGCTTGAGATTGACCATCTGATAGTTCGACACCGCGGCCGGCGGCTCCGCATTGGTGACGGTGCGCGGCGCAAAGACGAAGCGCACCACGTCGCGCATGCCGTCGTTGAAGGCGAGCCCGGGCCCGAGACAGCCGATCAGGCAATAGAACACGCAGGCCTCGACCATCGAGGGACGCAGATTGACCGGCCCGCTGGCCTGGGGGTCGCTGGCGGAGAAATCGAAGGTCGACGATGCCGTCGCCGACCGTGATCGTCACGGCAAGCCGGATCGGCCGGTCCACCACGACGCCGTCGCTGTCGAGCAGGCCTTCCGCCGAAGCCGTGCGCCGGGCGGCAGCTTGGCGATGGCGCCGCGCAGTTCGTCGGCCGCGCCCTTCAGGATGGCCGCGAAGGCATCGCACAGCGGTCGCGGCGCCCGAACCGCCCGCACAATTCCTTCGACCCGCGCGGCGCCCATCTGGGTGACGGCGATCTGGGCATGCATGTCGCCGCGCACCAGCGCGGGCTGGCGGCTGTTGCCGAGGATGAAGCGTTCGATGTCGGGCAGCGCGCGGCCGGCATCCACGATCCGGATCGGCGGGATCAGCACGCCTTCGTGAAACATTTCGGTGGCGTTGGCGGAGGTCGAGCCCGCGACGGTGCCGCCGAGATCGGCCTTGTGGGCGATCGAGCCCGCAAACGCGACGATCTTGCCGTCGGCGAAGACCGGCGCGACGAACGCCATGTCGGAGACATGGGGCAGGCCGCCTTCATAAGGATGATTGGAGACGAACACGTCGCCGTCGCGGATGCCGTTGTCCGCGGTCGTCGCCATAGAGCGCGAGAATGCGCCCGACGAGATGACGATAGACCGGCGCATGGAAGAACATCGGCGGCGCGACGATCAGCCGGCCGTCGCGGTCGAGGATGACGCAGCTGAAGTCGCGCGATTCGCGGATGATGGTGGAATAGCCGGAGCGGTAGAAATGATAATGCATCTCTTCGACGAGGCTCGCGATCTTGTTGCGCAGGATCTGGATGGTGACGGGATCCAAACGGTCACTTTGGCCTCCGGCTTCGACAGGATCAGGTTGCGGCAGCCGTCGACCGCCGCGCGCCAGCCGGGCGGGATCGCGGTGGTGGCGTCGAACTGCTCGACGATGGCCGGACCCGCGAGACTGGCGCCGACATCGAGCCGGTCGCGCTCATAAAGCGCGGCAGGCGTCGGTCTCGCGCCATCGAAACACACGGTGCGCTCGCCCTTGCGGGCATCGTCCGCCGCGTGCGGACGCGACGCCGCTCGCTCCTCGCGCGGCTCATATTTGGGCACCGCGACGCGCAGCGGCAGCCGATAGCTCACCACTTCGACGGGCCGGTCCTTGGCCGAATGGCCGTGGATCTGGGCATGCCGCTGATCGAAGCGCGGTCCGCGCGCGGCGCCAAGCGTCGCCGGCCGGTGACGTCGCCCGGTCGTAAAGTCCGTCGAGCGGCGTGCGCAATTCGTAGCCCTGGCCGGCGTAGCGCAGATCGAGTTCGCGCACGATAGCGGGCGTTCCGCCGCATCAAGCCCTCGGCGACGAGTTCCGTCGCGCGCCTTGGCTTCGAGGGCGGCGAAGATGGCCTCGGCGTGATCGGCCACGATATCGGCGAGGGGCCTCAGCTCGGAGCGGATGTAATCGTGCACCACGTCGGTGCAGATGAGGCCGAGCGCCGAAAACGCGCCCGGCCGCGGCGGCACCAGGATGCGCCGCATGCCAAGCTCCTCGGCGACGGCCGCGGCGTGCACGGCGCCGGCGCCGCCGAACGGCAGCAGGGTGAACGCCGTCAAGATCGACGCCGCGCTTGGCCGCGAACACCCGCACCTCGTCCGCCATGCGGATGTCGACGATCTTGCGAATGCCGGCGGCGGCTTCGAGCAGGCTCATCTTCAGCGGTGCGGCGATGTCACGCTGGAGAGCGGCCTGCGCGGCCGCCACGTCGAGCTTCTGCGCGCCGCCGAGGAAATAATCCGGATTGAGGAAGCCGCAGGCGAGGTCGGCATCGGTCACGGTCGGGCGCTCGCCGCCGCGCCCGTAGCAGGCGGGCCCCGGATCGGCGCCGGCGCTTTGCGGCCCGACGGTGAGAAACCCGCCGGCGTCGACCGCCGCGATCGATCCGCCGCCCGCCGAGATCGTGGTCATGTCGAGCGCCGGCACGTCGACCTGGCGGCGGGCGATGACGCCTTCGGTCACTTCCAGAGGCGCGCCGCCTTCGATGAAGGCGATGTCCGCGCTGGTGCCGCCCATGTCGAGCGTGACGAGGCCGCGCCGCGCATCCTCGCGCGCCAGATAGGCGCTCGCCTGGGCGCCGGCCGCCGGGCCGGACAGCAGCGTGTGCACGGTCTTGCCGCCGGCGATCGCGGCCGTGAACGGCATCACGCCGCCGTTCGATTGCATCAGGAAGCGCTGGCGGGTACGCACCCCGGCGGCATCGAGGCCCTTGTTGAGGTCGTCGATGTAGCGGACCAGCACCGGCTCCAGATAGGCGTTGACCAAAGTGGTCGAGAGCCGCGGCCATTCGCGCACCCGCGGCAGCACCTCGCTCGATAGCGAAACCGGAATGCCCGGAAATTCGGCCTCGATGAGTTTGCGCGTCTCATGTTCATGGGCCGGGTTCATGAAGGAGAAGAGGTAGCAGACCGGCGATCGATTGTACGCCGGCGGCCTTGAGCTCGCGCGCCGCGCGCCGCACCGCCTCGCGATCGAGCGCCATCAGCACATTGCCGAGATAGTCCGAGCGCTCCGGGATTTCGCGCGTCAGGCTTTGCGGCGCGATCGGCGCGGGCTTTGCGTAGAAATAATCGAACAGATTGCCGTCGCGCGCCTGGTTCTGGATTTCCTGGACGGCGCGAAATCCCTTGGTGATCAGGAGCCCGACCTTGGCGCCGCGCATTTCCAGGAGCGCATTGGTGGTGATGGTGGTGCCGTGGGCGAAGAACTCGATCTCGTCAGGGCGCACGCCGCGGCGCACGAAGTTGGCGATGCCGCCGAGCACGCCGACGGCCGGATTGTGTGGCGTGCTGGCGACCTTCTCGACCAGGAGCGCGCCGGTCGTCCACATCGTACAGCACGAGGTCGGTGTGGGTGCCGCCGACATCGACGCCGAGCCGGTAGCGCGGCATGATCAGGCGCGCCGTCGGCAACGCGGGCGCCCGCCGAGCCGCCGCCATCGGCGCACCGCGCGTATCGATCATGCGGACTTGTCCCCGACCATCATGGCGCTGACGCCGCCGTCCACGAACAGCATGTTGCCGGCGATGAAGTCGGCATCGTCCGACACCAGGAATAGCACGGCGCGCGCCATGTCGAGCGGCACGCCCGGTCGTCCGCATAAATTCACCACCGGGCGGGACGGATCGAACTCGTCCTTGCCGACCGGCGAGCCGATCTTGTTCGGCACCACGCCGTTGACCCGGATCTTGTGCGGCGCAAGCTGCACCGCCATGGCGCGGGTGAGGTTCACGACGCCGCCCTTGGCGGCCGAGTACGCGATGGCGCGCGAGCGGCCGAAAAACCCCGATGTCGAGCCCACATTGACGATCTTGCCGCCCGTGCCCTGTGCCACCATCTGGCGCGCCACATGCTGGGCTCATCAGGAACGGGCCGGTCAGCGTCACCGCGATCACGGCATCCCATTGCGCCTTGGTGATGTCCAGAATGGTCTTGTTGTCCGAGATCGCGGCGTTGTTGATCAGAATGTCGATACGGCCCCAACGCTCGATGACGCCCACCACCACGGCGGCGATGTCGGCCTCGGCCGATGCGTCCGCCACGAACGCCGCCGCCTCGCCGCCGGCCTTGACGATCTCCGCCGCGACCTTTTCGCCCCGCGCCTTGTCCATGTCGACGACCGCCACCTTGGCGCCCTCGGAGGCGAGCGTCTTGGCAACGTCCTCGCCGATGTTGCGGCCGGCGCCGGTCACGATGGCGACCTGATTGGAAAGCTTCATGGCTTTGTCTCGGCTGACTTCATCCGCGCAATGCGCCGGATTTATTTGTCGGATTGGTTCCTTGGGACGGCGCGGCGGGCCGTCTTAACACAGGCGTGAAACCGCCGCCAATGACCGTGTTGGTTCGCGCCAATCTCCGCTTGACGCGACAGCGCGAACGCAACAGCATTCGCTCGGTCGATTTTCGGGATTCCAATAGCACGCAAATGCCATGGCCGCGGCTAGTGCCGTCTGGTTCGCGCATGAACGCGTGCGTGCAAGCCCCGCCGGGAGGACACGATGCAAGACAACAAACGAGGAAGGAATTGCCATGAACGCCGGCGCTGGTTACGTCGCGGACTTGCCATGATGGTGGCGCTGTTTGCCGCATCGGGCCAACCCGCGTCCGCCGCGGAGTTGACCAAGTTCAGGGTCGGCATTTCCGAACCCGTCAACACGGTGCTGGCGTTGTGGATGGCGGAGGCCGGTGGATTCTACGGTACCGCGGGGCTAGCCGTCGACATCACCAGCATGAATGGCGGTAGCCGCGGCGCTGAGGAGTTGCAGGCCGGCCGCATCGACGCCATGCACGTCGGACTGTCCTCGGTGGTGAAGCTCAATCAGGAAGGCGGCGACTTGCGCACCATCGCGTCGCTCAGCAACGTGATCCGCTTTACGTTCTACACGTCGCCAGCGGTAACGACCGCTGCCGACCTCAAGGGCGGCATCGTCGCCGTCAGCGCATTCGGGTCGGAAAGCGATTCGACCGTCACGCTGGCGTTGGCGCGGCTCGGGCTGCGCCGCACCGACGTCATCCTCAAGGAATACGGCGGCGGCATGCGACGCCTGGAGGCGCTCAAGGCCGGCGAGATCAGAGGCACGACGGTCAACGAGCCGATCGCGAGCCTCGCCCACGAGGCCGGCCTGCACCCCATGGTCGATCTCGCGGCCGAAAAGATTCCCTGGCTGTTCAGCAGCGTCGTGGTCAAGCGCGCCGCGATCGACGCCAAGCGCGCGGTGCTGAAACGATTCCTCAAGGCCGCCATCGAGGGAAATTATCTGGCGCTGAGCGACGAACGGCTCGCCAAGGAGGTGCTGGCGCGCAAGGTCGGGATCGCCGACCCGAAGATCATCGACACGAGCTACAACGACTTCAAGCAGCAGTCGCCGATCAACCTCGAACCCTCGCGGCAAGGCGCGCAGAACATCATCGATCAGTTTCCCGCACTCAAGGCGCGGAGCGTCGATGATTACGTCGATACCGGCATCCTGGACGAGTTGAAGAAGGAAGGGTTTTTTGCCGAGATGGAACGGAAGTACGTGCGGCATTAGGGGGCGCGCGTCATCGTCGTCCGGTCACCGGAGAGGTGCGGACGTGTCGAGCAGAAGGTGACCGACCCTATTCGCAAGAGGCCAGTTGCTATGCCGTAAGGGCTCGAAAAACTCTGGTCCGATGCTTAGGCGATCGCGAAACGCACCAAATCGGCGTTTTATTGGCGCCGGCCGGTAAGGCACGAGTTTGGCGATTGGCTCCTTGCCGCGTGCCAGAATGATCTCGTCTCCGGCTTCTACGCGGGCAACGAGCTCTAATAGCTTCATTTTTGCGGCGTCAATAGGAGCCCTATCGATGTGAGGGCGATCTCCGCCGGGCGAGGCACATCCCCGAGCGGTCGTGCTGGCGGAGGGAGTGGGATTCGAACCCACGTTACGGTTTCCCGTAAACACGCTTTCCAAGCGTGCGCCTTCAGCCACTCGGCCACCCCTCCGCACTTGCGGGCACCCGGAGGGTGCCCGCAAACTCAACTCTAAGAAGCGCTGCCAGCACGCTGGTGCGCCTTCGGCCGCTCGATCGCCGTTCGACTAGGTCAGGCGCGAAAGCGGCGCACATCACGCCCCGGCGCCGCGGCGCGCGCACTATAGTCGGCGCGACCGGCCTGACAAGGCATTGTCGCACATCGAATTTTGACGGTATGTTTCAACACCTTGGTGGGTTGCGCCGACCCGCCGGCGGGGCTCGTTGCAATGCGGATTGGGCGCTTGCAGCCCCGCTCAACCCACGCCGTCACGCCAAAAGGCCGCCTGCCAATGCCGGATCGTCGATCCTTGCCGCCCGTTCCGCCCACGCTGGGCCTCGTCCTGGCGGGTGGGCTCGCGCGGCGCATGGGCGGCGGCGACAAGGCGCTGATTTCGATCGGGGGCGTCACCATCCTGGACCGGGTTTTGGCGCGGCTGCGGCCGGCCTGCACCGGCATCGTCCTCAATGCCAACGGCGATCCGGCGCGATTCGCGCGGTTCGGCCTGCCGGTGATCCCCGACAGCGTGCCGGATTTCGCCGGCCCGTTGGCCGGCATTCTGGCGGGGCTCGATTGGGCGGCGCGTCACGTGCCGGACATCACCTGGATGGCGAGCGCGCCCGGCGACTGCCCGTTCCTGCCGCGCGATCTGGTGTCCCGCCTGCATCAAGTCCGCAAGGCGCAGGGCGCCGCGCTAGCCTGCGCGCGGTCGGGCGACTGGCGCCACCCGGTCATCGGCCTGTGGCCGGTGGCTTTGCGCGAGGATCTGCGCCGCGCGCTGATCGACGAAGGCCTGCACAAGATCGAGGTGTGGACCGCACGCCATGGCGTCGCGCTGGCGGAATGGCCGGCCGCGCCGGTCGATCCGTTCTTCAACGTCAACACGCCCGAGGACGCCGCGGAGGCGGAGCGCCTCGTCAGAGACGATGCGGCTGATGCATGATTCCGAAACGTTGCGACGTTTCGGAAACGTTCATATCGGTTCGATCGTTGCGGCGAGTTTGCCCTCATTCTCCGCCTGCGCCCCCGCTACGCAGGCGCGCCAGCACCGCCTCGAGCTTCTCGGCTTTGGCGAGGACGAGTTCGACCACGGCTTCGACGTCGTCGATATCGACGACGGGGAGGCCGGCGTCGGGAAACGGCGTATCGGACACGATACCGGCCACATGGGGATTTTGCGGGTGGAACGGTGGCTTGCCGACCTCCTTGCGATACACCTCGATGCGGCTGTGTTGGGCCGATTTGAAGCCCTCGATGAGGACGAGATCGACGGGCGACATCTTGCGTAGCAGGTCGTAGATGCCGGGCTCGTCCTGCTCGCGCAACTCGTGCATCAGCGCCCAGCGTTTTCCCGACGCCACCAGGACTTCCGTCGCTCCCGCCATCCGGTGGGTATGGGAGTCCTTGCCCGGCGTGTCGACGTCAAAGCCGTGATGGGCGTGCTTGACCGTCGACACGGTTAGGCCGCGGGCGACCAGGCGGGGGATGATCTTCGCCAGCAGGGTGGTTTTTCCCGACCCACTCCACCCGGCGAATCCGAGAATGCGCATGGTCCATATATAACAAACCGGCGGCGAAAGACCGCGATCCGGCTGGCAGACAGGCAATGCGGTCCTTGCTAAATAAGACGAAACACGATCGCAACGGCGGTCGCCCGGAGGTCAGGTGACGTACACAGGATGGCGATCGGCAGGACGGGTTGCCGCCGGTCGTGCGCTCGCCGGCATGGCGCTCGCGATCGTCGGGCTGTCGCTCGGCCGGCCGGCCCGCGCCGCCGACAAGGTCTCGTTCGGCCAGGTGTCGCCGACCGCGACCGTGTGGCCCGGCACGATCGCGACCAAGAAGGGCTTCTTTGCCGCCAACAATATCGAGATGGACATGGTGTCGATCGGCGTGTCGCCCGGCATGCAGGCGGTCGCGGCGGGCTCGCTCGACATCATGCACAACACCTGCAATGCCCCGATCGCGTTCTACGAGGGCGGCGGCACCAATGTGCGCATCAGCATGGTGTCGATGTCGACCCATCCGGCGCTGCTGATCGGCCGCAAAAACATAAGGAGCATCGCCGACCTGAAGGGCAAGGTGGTGGGCACCTCCTCGATCAAATCGGGATCGACCATCCTGCTGCGGCGCCTGCTCATGGCGCACGGTCTCGGCGCCAAGGACTACGACGTGGTCGCCGGCCAAGGCTCGGCGCAGATTTTCAACGGGCTCCAGGCTGGCGCGCTCGACGCGGTCTGGCTGGTGCCGCCGCAATCCTACACGGCCTCGAGCGCCGGCTACCCGGTGCTCGGCGCGTTCCGCGAAGTGGCGCCGAAATTTCCGTTCGTTTGTTTCGTCACCAACACCGCATGGCTCAAGACCAAGGCGGACATCGGCCGCCGCTTCGTGAAGTCGTGGCTCGCGGCGGTGGCGTGGCTGCACGATCCGGCCAATCGCTCGGAAGCCGAAGCGCTGCTGGCGGCGGAACTGAAGGTCCCGGCCGATGCCGCATCCAAGACCTACGACGATCTGGTCGCAAAAAACCCCGACACCTTCCCACGCAGCGGCAAGCTCGACGTGGAGGCGTTGCGCTCCATCATCGCCATCATGGTGGAGGGTGAAGAGCTCAACGCCACGCCGCAAGGCGATCTCCACAAGTACCTCGACGAGACGCTGTTGCCCGGCAACTGAAGGATATTCGACGATGCGCCGATCAACCTCTGGGTCCGCATTTGCAGCCGCTCCTTGGAACGCCCT
The DNA here is from genome assembly GCA_963747835.1 of uncultured Alphaproteobacteria bacterium. Taxonomy (GTDB): domain Bacteria; phylum Pseudomonadota; class Alphaproteobacteria; order Rhizobiales; family Xanthobacteraceae; genus JAJPKK01. Next base: position 1,270,533 of record CAVVGO010000006.1, on the reverse strand, counting down.
CGCCACCGCTCTTGCGCTGCTGGCACTCGCGGCGTCCGCCGGCAGTGCTGCGGAAACCTATCCGGTCAAGCCGATCAAGCTCATCGTGCCGTTCGGCTCCGGCGGCCCCGCTGACGTGATCGGCCGAATCATCGGCCAGCAGATGGGCATCATCCTGGGACAGAACCTGGTGGTCGAGAATCGCGCCGGCGCCGGGGGCTCCATCGCGGCCCGCATGGCAGCGCTCGCGGAGCCGGATGGCTACACCCTGATGTTCGCCAATACGTCGACGCTCAGCATCAATCCGGCCGTCTATGCCCATCTCGATTACGACCCCGCCAAGGCCTTCGTGCCGGTGGCGCTGGTCGGCACCACGTCGAACATGCTGGTGGTCACTCCGTCGCTCCCGGTGAAATCGGTGGCCGAACTGATCGCCTACGGCAAGGCCAATCCGGGCAAGCTCAGCTATTCGAGCCCCGGCGTTGGCACGCCGCCCCACATGATCGGCGAGTTGTTCAAGCTGCGCACCGGCCTCGACATGACCCATGTTCCCTATAAGGGCGGCGGCGGCTCGACCCAGGATGTCGTCTCCGGCCAGGTGCCGCTGACGTTCGAGAATCCCGCGGTCGCGCTGCCGCTGGCGCTGGCCGGCTCGCTGCGCCCACTCGCCGTGACGAGCGACGTGCGCAATCCCCGCATCCCCAATGTGCCGACCCTGAGCGAAGCCATCCCGGGCCTCGTGTCGGCGTCGTTCACCGGCATGGTGGCGCCGACCGGCACGCCGCCGGCGATCGTCGCCAAGCTCAACGCCGCCATCAATGAAAGCCTGAAGGTGCCCGCCGTGCAGGCGACCCTCGCCCAGCTCTCGGTCGACGTGATGCCAGGGACCCCCGAGGAATTCGGCGCGTTCCTCGCCAAGGAACGCGAGAAGTGGCTGCTGGTCGCCAAGGCGGCCAAGATCCAGCTCGATTGAGTTCTGCGCCGCTGTCGGCTCGCTGGGCGCGATCCCTGAATTCCCTGCGAGCAGCGTAAAAAACAGCGAATTTCTCAAATTTTGGTCGATTTGGACCTTTCCGGGACGGTTTTACGCGAATTCCGGGAGCAGCTTCAGGGCGTTGCACGGAATTCGCTGCTTTGCGCCGAGCAGCGAATTTTTTCGTCGGGAACAGGGAAGCGCTCCGGCCGAGCAGCGAATAGCAGCGAACGTCCGACCTGTGCCGATGATTGGTTGCATTGGTCCTGTGAAACTCCCGCGAGCCGCGATGGCGCACCGGCTGATGGATCAAGCCCGCATCCCTATAATACAGGACTATTCCTAAACCCGTCAACGTTTAAAGCAATCGTTTGAAGCGATCGCTTTCGGCTTCGACTTCGTCGCCGGCCGGTCTTGCTTGTCGCGTCCAAGCGCATGACCGACACGGGTTTCGGGACGTCGCAGACGCGTCTTTTTCGGGACGCATGCGCCGGATGACGACCGCATAACGTTTCAGGTTGGCCCAACGGCCGAAAGCGAGCGCGCCGACGCACTATTGAATGCCCGCCTCCACGCCCGTAAAATTCCTCTCGATCAGTCAACCTTCAAGTCGTGATCCGGACGTTGTTTTTTTGAGTAGCGTGAAAGTCCACGCCGGAGCGGAATGTAGTGCGCGGTATGAGGGGCGTCTGGTTTGTAAAGTCCGCCATGCTCGGGCTCGGGCTTACGCTGGGCTTTGTCCGCGCGCCGGCCGTGTTGGCGCAGTCGCTCGATATCCCGCTCCAATTGGCGCAAAGTTCCGATGGCGTTCGCCTGATCGTCAACATCGGTATCGCCGGCCAAGCACCGCGATCCTATCTGTTCGACACCGGATCGTCGCTGTTCAACGCGGCCTATTCGCCAAGCGCATTCGGCGCGATCCCGTCGAACATGTCGAATGTTTTGCCGACCGGCGTGTCATACAATTACACGAGCGGCAACACGTATACCGGCAATCTCGTGAGTGTGCCGTCGCTCACGTTCTATCCGACGTCGTCGCCAACGGACCCCGGCGCCGGCATCACGCTCAACGCGGTGACGCCTGGCGGCACACCATCGGGCTTCACGGTCAACGCCGTCTACGCCCGCAACGGCGTCGCCATCAACAGCGTCGTTCCGCTCCAGACCATACCGGGCGTGTTCGGAGGAATTTACGGCATCTTCGGCGCCGGCGACTACGTACAATACCGGACAGGCACCGATCCCAACATGCCTGGCGTCACCCCCAACACAAACACGGTCACGGTCGGCAGCGTGCTCGGCCAGGCGGTGGTGTCGGGGACGACCGCCGGATATGTGGTCGCGGCGAACGGTCAGCCATTGGCGGCACTTCTCACCGGTACGACCGCTAATCCGGGCGCATCGGTGAACGGGCCGCAGGTCGGGCAGAGCGTGACCTCCTGCAGCCCCTGCGTGATGCTAGGCTTGACGCCCGCGTTGCTGGCGCAGTTCAAACCGATGAATACGCTCGCCTGGACGGCGCTGCCGCCGGGGGCACCGACGACCTTCCCGAATTCGAACGCGCCGAGCTCAATGGAGTACGGCATCAACATGAACTATTCGGTGAGCGGCGCCGGCCACGCGAGCGTGTCGTGGAGCAACCAGCCGACGCTGCTGGACACCGGGACCACGAACTACAGCCTGAATAACAAGTCCGCCGATGTCTCCGGCTTCGGAACCTTCGACGGCGCCACCGGAAAGTACAAATTGAACCAGGGAACCACCCTGACGATCGCCGGCACAGGCAGCGGTGCTTCAGTAATCACCAACACGGTATTTCCGACCGCGTCGTATCCTTACAACTCGCCCTACGGCGTGGAGGTCGGCGCCGGAAGCAACAACAACATCGTCGGCATCCCGTTCTTCCTGCAGAATTCGGTACTGTTCAATCTGGCCGGACAGGCGGTCGGTTATACGTCCAACTTCGTGACCGATACCAACATCGTGACGACCCCGGCGTCGCCTCTTGAGATCGGCTCCAGTTCCGTACCGTTGGGCCTCGCCGGCATCATCTCGGGCGCCGGCGGGGTATTCATCACCAGCGGCGGATCGGCGACCCTAAGCGGCGCCAATACCTACACGGGTGTGACCTCGATCGTCGGCGGCATGCTGGCGCTTGCCGGCCCCGGCAGCATTGCGCCGTCGAGCGGCGTTGCCGTGTCCGCGGGCGGGCTGTTCGACATTTCCGGGACCACCAGTGGCGCTACCATCAAGACGCTGTCGGGCGACGCTAACGGGTTGGTCGCGCTCGGCGCGCAGACGCTGACGCTGTCGAACGCATCAACCACATTTAACGGTGTCATCAACGGTGTCGGCGGCGGGCTGCAGATATCCGGCGGCGTCGAGACCCTGGCCGGCGTCAACACCTACACCGGCGCAACCACGCTCGACGGCGGCATGTTGCTGGTCAATGGCTCGATCATCTCCTCAAACCTCACGGCAGTCGACGCCGGCGGTACGCTCGGTGGTACCGGCGTGGTGGGTGCGACAACGATCGCCGCTGGCGGCACGCTGATGCCGGGCCTGCCCGGAACCGCCGGCGGCACGCTCACCGTCACGGGAAACCTGGTGATGGCAAGCGCGGCAACGTATCTGGCCAACGTCTCGCCGTCGTCGGCAAGTCTCGCGCGCATCACAGGCACTGCGGCGCTGGGCGGATCGCTCGATGCCAATGGCACCGGCGGGGCTTTCACAAGCGGCGCCAGATATCCCGTCCTGACGGCAACCGGCGGAGTAGGCGGCGGCTTCTCGACGCTTGCCGTCACCGGCGGCTTCGGCTCGATGGTGCCGGCCGTCAGCTACGACGCCAATGACGTGTTCCTGACTCTCGGGCCGGCCGATCTCGCTTCGAGCCTGCCGCCCGGAGCGCCGCGCAACGTCGTTGCCGTTGCCAACGCGATCACCGCGGCAAATGTCGGCACCCCGCCGCTCGCGTTCCAAAATCTGTTCGACCTGCCGCCGCAACAGTTGCAGAATGCGCTCGCCCAGCTTTCCGGCGAGACCGCGACCGGCGCCCAGAAGGCGGCGCTCGACATCACCAATGATTTCATGGGCACGATGTTCAATCCCTATGCGGGTAACCGCGGCGCCGGGGGCGGCTTCGGCCCGATGAGCTATGCGCCGGCGCCCTCGCTCGCCTACGGGTCCGATGATGACGGCACCGAGAGCGCGTTCGGCTACGCCAAGAAGAATGCGCCCCCCAAACCGGCGCAGCCGCTCGCCGCGTTCGGGGCGGCACCATTGCAGCCGCGCTGGTCCATATGGGGCTCGGCTTACGGCGGCCAGGCGACGGTCGCCGGCGACGCCACGGTCGGCAGTTCGACCACGACCACGCAGGTCGCCGGCTATGCGGTCGGTGCCGACTATCGCGCCAACCCGGACACCATTGTGGGGGTCGCGCTCGCTGGCGGCAGCACCAGCTGGAGCCTCGCCAACGGGCTCGGCGGTGGCAATTCCAACGTGCTCCAGCTCGGCGGCTTCGCCTCCCAGCAAATCGGCGCGGCTTACGTCTCCGGCGGGCTCGCCTACGGGGCGCATTGGATGACGACCAGCCGTACTGTGACGGCTGCCGGCATCGACACACTGGACGCCGACTTCTTCGCCTCGACGCTGTCCAGTCGGCTGGAAGGCGGCTACCGCATCGAAACACGCGACTTCGCCGTGACGCCCTACACGGCGGTACAGGTCACGGGCTTCTCAACCCCCACCTATTCCGAACGGCCGGCCGGAGGCTCGCCGGCCTTCGCGCTCAGTTATGCGGACCACAATGTCGCGGCGACGCGCACCGAGCTTGGGAGCTGGGCGGACAGGCGCTTCGCGCTTGCCGACGGAAACGCGCTGGTACTGCGGGCGCGGCTCGCCTGGGCGCACGATTTCAACAATGACCAGACCGCGAATGCGGCGTTCCAGACCCTGCCGGGCGCGTTCTTCACGGTGGGCGGCGCGGTGCCGGCCGCGGATGCCGCCCTGGTATCGCTCGCGGCGGAATATTTTCTCGCCGGCGGCTGGCGCTTCGGCGGCCGCTTCGACGGCGAGTTCTCGTCCAACAAAACGAGCTACGCCGGCACCGCAACGGTGCGAAAGGTCTGGTAGCGCACACGGGTTCGGCAGGAGCACTTGCATGGCGTGTCGGGGTCTAGGGGTTCGCATGAGACATTTGGTATTCGCGTTCGCGGTCGCGATGGCCCTGCCCGCTGCCGGGGCCGCGACCGCACAGACATTCCCGTCGCGTCCGATCACCATGATCGTGCCGTTCAGTGCGGGTGGGCCAACCGATGTCAGCGCACGCATCGTTGGCGAGCACCTGTCGCGCACGCTCGGCCAGCAAGTCATCATCGAAAACATCGTCGGGGCTGGCGGAACCACCGGCTCGATCCGGACGATGCGGGCAAACCCGGACGGCTACACCATCGAGATGGGGCAGATCGGCACCCACGCGGTCGCGGTCGCCGTTAATCCGAACCTTGCCTACAGGCCGGACGTCGATTTCGCTCCCATTGGCCTTGTGGTCGACCAAGCGGTCCTGATCGTAGCGCGCAAGGACTTTCCGCCGAACAACCTCAACGAATTCGTGGCATATCTCAAAGCCAATGGCGACAAGCTCAACATGGCCCACGCCGGCATCGGTTCCATCACGCACTTCAGTTGCCTGATGCTCAACACGGTGGTCGGGGCGAAGCCCACGATGGTGCCGTTCAACGGTTCCGCGCCGTCCATCAACGCGCTGGTCGGCGGCCAGGTTGACTACATGTGCGATCCCATCTCGGATATCGTGCAGCAGGTCCAGGCCGGGACCATCAAGGTCTACGCGACCGGGATGACCGAACGCAATCCGGCGCTGCCGAATGTCCCGACCGCGAAGGAAGCCGGGCTGCCGGAATTCGCCGTATCGGCCTGGTATGGATTGTTTGCCCCGAAAGGAACCCCCAGGGCCGTTGTCGACACGTTGAGCGACGCCCTCGACAAGGCGCTTGACGACGAGACGGTCCGCAAGCGCCTCACGGACCTCGGTTGCGATATTCCTCCCAAGTCAAAGCGGGGCCAGGGCGCGCTCGCGATCCTGGTGAAAAGCGAGATTGCGCGGTGGACGCCGATCATGCGGGCCGCGAGTAATAAAGAGTGACGGTGGCGAGCCAGTGTTGCAGCAAAGTTGAAAGGTTCTGATCATGTCCGACGACAGGGCCAGCAACACGCCTTTCCGCATCGGGTTCCTGTTGTTTCCGAATATCACGCAACTCGATCTCACCGGCCCGTGGGAAGTGCTGTCGCAGATGCCACGCGCGCAGTTATTCCTGGTCTGGAAGACGCTTGAACCGGTCCGCGCAGGCAGCGGCCTCACGATCCTGCCGACCGCGACTTTTGCGGATTGCCCACAGCTTGATCTGATCTGCGTGCCGGGCGGTGGCGGCATGAACCCGCTCCTGACCGATGCCGAGACGCTGGAGTTCGTCCGCCGGCAGGCCGCGGGCGCGCGCTACGTGACGTCGGTGTGCACCGGCGCACTGGTGCTTGGCGCTGCCGGATTGCTCAAGGGACGGCGCGCCGTAACGCACTGGATGTCGATGGATCTCCTCAAGGCGTTTGAAGCCGTCCCGGTGGACGAACGGGTCGTCGTCGACGGCAACGTGATCACCGGGGGCGGCGTGACGGCCGGCATCGACTTCGCTCTGCGGGTGGTGGCGGAGGTGGCCGGCGAAGCGGCCGCTCGCGCCATTCAACTCGGCATCGAATACGATCCATCCCCGCCTTTCGACAGCGGGCACCCCCGCGTCGCGGACCCCGCTCTCGTTGAAACCACCAAGGCCGCCGCGAGTACTCGCCAAGCGGAGCGCCGCGCCCAGGTCGAGAAGGCCGCCGCGGCGCTTCGCTGATTGTCGTATGCTGGCCGGCCGGGTGCACCCCCGCGACAACCGCGCAAGCGTCCGGTGGACTTACAGCATTGTCGTTCCGGGGGGCCGTGAAACGGCATGCCCGAAACCCACAACCCCGATTTTCTCCGCGCAATTCCCCAACGCGGTTGTAGATTTTGTCAATTGGCGTCCAATTCTTGAACGCCAATCAAGTTGGAAGACCATGTAACGACAAATACCGAACTCACGTGCGGGTTGCCGCTCATCATGGGCCGCCGCGGTCAGATGCAGGAGCTCTTTCTAAATCTGGTCCACAATGCAACCCGGGTATCGCTTCGAAAAAATCAGGCGCCACATTCGATTTATTTGTGACGATGAAGACGCGCGGAATGGGGATGTGCATTTGCCGGATGACGATTGGGCGTCATGGCGGTGAACTTTCGGCGGTATCCGGCGGCAAGGATAAAGACGCGCTGTTTCAATTTATTCTGCATGTCAAACCGGCAGCGAGTCCTGCCGCTGCCACGCTTTAGTCATCGGCGCGCGAACTCTTTACGCGATCGCAAAATATTCGGAATTGCCACACGCCACCGAGTCGCCGCTTCCCGTTGCGTTTTCATAATTTGGTGGCGATGGGACGTACGGCGAGACCAGAGTTCGATCCTTTGTTTGTTCGGGACGCGGGTGTTCGCGACTCATACGTTGATATGACTGCCCTTTACAAAAGTTGGATGGCAGGTCGCATCCGCGATTGCTTTACCGGTGAGGTGGAGATCGCAAATTCTTTTTTTAACCGTGGAGAATGATCATGCTCCTGCCATCGTCACCGCCCGATCGCCGCGCCGTCCTCGCTGGATCAGCAGTTGCGGTTGCCGCCGGGCTATTTCCCACGCAACTGCTTGCTGCAATCGAAGGCGCCCAAATCCAGCCATTCCGCATCGTCGTCCCGGAAGAGCGAATCGTCGATCTCCGACTACGCATCAACGCCACACGATGGCCCGAGAAGGAGACCGTGGCCGATGAGTCTCAGGGCGTGCCGCTCGCGACGCTTCAGGGACTGGCACGGTATTGGGCGACAGATTACGACTGGCACAAGGTCGAGGCAAAACTTAACGCGCTGCCGCAGTTCATGACCGAGATCGATGGGCTGGACATTCATTTTATCCACGTTCGTTCGAAGCATGAAAACGCGTTGCCGCTCATTGTCACGCACGGATGGCCCGGCTCGGTTATCGAGCAGTTGAAGATCATCGATCCACTCACCAATCCCACGGCACATGGCGGGAACGCATCGGACGCCTTCGATCTGGTGATTCCATCTCTCCCGGGTTTCGGATTTTCCGCCAAGCCGACCACGACCGGCTGGGGGCCGGATCGCACCGCACGTGCCTGGGTCGTGCTGATGAAGCGCCTTGGCTACACGCAATTTGTCTCGCAAGGCGGCGATTTAGGCGCGGGTGTCTGCACTGCGATGGCCAAACAGGCGCCCCCGGAATTGCTGGGCATTCACACCAACTTCCCTGGAATAGCTCCATCCGACATCGCGAAGGCGCTTCAGGCCGGTGACCCGGCGCCATCCGATCTCTCAGCCGACGAAAAACGCTGCTACGATCAGCTCGCACTCTTGTTTGCGAAGCGACGCGTCTACTCGGCCTACCAAGCGACGCGCCCGCAAACGCTCTACGGATTGGTAATTCGCCGGTGAGTCTGGCGGCGTGGCTTTTTGACCATCCTGACGGTTATGACCAGCCGGCGGCGGCGATCACTTCGGCCGTACTCGGGCGCACGATCAATGGACACCCTGCAGGCGATCTTACGCGAGACGACTTCCTCGATGACGTCACGCTCTACTGGTTGACGAACACAGGGGTTTCTGCGGCTCGCTTCTATTGGGAAAATCACATCAACCTTTACAACGCCGCAGACGTCTCGGTCCCGGCTGCCGTGAGCGTCTTTCCCGGCGAACTCTATCAAGCGCCGCGAAGCTGGGCGGAGCGCGCTTATCACAAGCTCATCTATTTCAACAAGGTTGACCAGGGCGGGCACTATGCGGCCTGGGAACAGCCGCGACTTTTCTCCGAAGAGGTTCGCGCAGGCTTCCGACCGCTGCGCAAATCGATCTGAGGCGAACGGCGCTGACCTGATTATGTAAAACGTTGGACGACGGAAGGCGGAGGAAGCGTTCCGTGTGAGCGAAAATTCGCAGCTGAGGGACGGCGGAAGATTGTTCTCTGGTGGAACATCATCATGCGCGAGGCGGACAAAGATGACCAAGCGGTTGCCTGATCGATCGTAACCAACACATGGAGGCTGTGATGAATGCAACGACTGAGAAAACGCAGATTCGGCTCACTCGCTCATCGGCTGCCTATTGGCGGGTCACGTTCGACAATCCTCCGCTGAACGTCATGGGCCCGCAGTTCGTTCGCGAGTTGCGAGAGATCATCACGGCCATTGAGGCTGACAAGGACGTCAAAGTCCTGGTCTTCGAAAGTGCCGTTGAGGGATTTTTCCTCAATCACAGTGATTTCTTCGCCGATCATGAAGGATCTGACCAGCATGCCTCAAGGGCCGACGGGATTGGAGGCGTGGCCGGACATACTCGTCCGCATAACGCGCATGCCCGTCGTGTCGATCGCTTTGATCCGCGGGCGCGCGACAGGGAACGGAAGTGAGATCGCCTTGGCCTGCGACATGAGTTTCGCGAGCCGCGAGAAAGCGCTTCTGTCGCAGTGGGAAGTGGGAGTCGGCCTGGTCGCCGGGGGAGGCCCCATGGCGCGCCTGCCACGGCTGATAGGCAGAGGAAGAGCCTTAGAGGTGCTCCTGGGGTCCGATGACATCGGAGGCGACCTGGCTGAAGCTTATGGCTATGTGAACAGATCGCTGCCGGACGGCGAACTCGACAGCTTCGTCGACGCGCTGGCGACCCGCATCGCGTCGTTTGATAAGTGGGCGATAGCGAACACCAAGCGCCTCGTGAATGCCGCCAGCCTGCCGCCGGACGTCGAGATCGCTGCCGGCTGGGACACTTGCATGACCTCGATTGGTCGGCCGGCCGCGCAGGACAAAATCAAGGCTTTGTTTGAGCAGGGGTTTCATCGGCCAGGAGACGCGGAAAATCGCCTGGGATCCTATTTGGGGCGACTCGGCCACTGAGGCTGAGGCGCCCAACGGACGCGAGCCTGAATCTTCCTTTCCGCGCAATACGCATCAGAAAGGAAACCAGCCATGGATTTGCTTGCCTTCGCGAAGAATATCGCAGACCGCGTCGAAGCGCAGTCGGCGCGGGCCAAGGTACCGGTTGCCGTTTGTGTTATCGATGTTCACGGCAACATCGATTCTCAAGCACCGCATGAGCGGAGCGCCGACCTTCTCGATCGAGATATCCGAGCGGAAAGCTTACACATCCGCGCTGGTGGGACTTCGAACGGCCGACCTCTCCCCGCTCGTGCAGCCTGGGCAGCCGCTCTTCCCTCTGATGGGGCTATCGGACGGACGGTATTGTTCGATGGGCGGCGGAGCGCCGCTCACAAGCGATGGCCAAATAGTTGCGGGCGTCGGCGTAAGCGGTGGCACAGTTGAGCAGGACGTCGCCATCCTTGAATCGGCGCTCCGAGAGGCCTGATGCCTGAGGGCAGGAAAGTGGAGGATTTCTGATTCGCATTTGGCGGGACCTAGGGCAGTTTCCGATGGGTTGGAATCAACACCCCGTCGTCATGCCCGCGCTTGTCGCGGGCATCCACGTCTCTCTTGCCGCGCTTCAGCAAGTAAGGCGTGGATGACCGGGACGAGCCCGGTCATGACTGCGTGGACGTGGCTCGACATGACCGGAACCGGCTCTAAGTTGGCTTTGCCTATACTGTAGAAAGGTTACGCACGATCTCCTTGATCGTCTTGCCTTGATGAAGCCGGTCCTGCGAACCGATCGGGACCCGGCTATTTGGGTTGGATGATGGCGCGCGTGATCTGTTCGGCAAGCACGACGGCGGACGGCCAGTCCAATGTGGGCTTGTTGATGCGAAGCGAGATCACTCCGTGCAAGCCCGACCACAAGAGAAGCGCCAGGCGTTGCGGATCTTGTGAGACCCGTGCTTTGGCAGAGATCGGCTTGATCTCTCGGATCAATCCGATGGAGCGCGCCAAAAGCGGGCGGCCAAAATCAGCGATCCGCGGATCGTTGAGCCTCAAGACCACACGGCCCTCAAATAGAACCTTGAAATGCCCCGGATGCTTCAGCCCGACCTCGACGGCCACGATAGAACGGGCAAGAAGGCGTTCCCAGGGACCGCCTCCCGCTCGGGCAGCCTCTTCTTCGGCGGCAGCCCGGACCGCCACCTGTTCGCGGAACAGTTTTTCCAACACCGCGAGCAGCAAGACATTGCGATCCGCGAAGTGGATATAGACCGACGGCGCCGCGATTTTGGCTTCTTTTGCTACCGCGCGCAGAGAGAACGGGTCTTCCGCCCCGATGGTCGACAACACCTTGATCGCGGCCGCAATGATCTCGTCACGCAGGCGCTCGCCTTCCCCTCGGGCATTGCGTGCCCTGGGCGCCTTTTCTCTCTGAATGGTCTCTGACTTCATTTCTTAAGCGTACCTGCGGTGATGCGTACCAGCCTAGCGCAAAGGTTGACATCCGTAACCTTACATGCGTTAGTTTATAGCTGTAAGCTTTATGACCCAGTGGCGGAGGTCCCGATGTCTTCATCAATCAATCTTGCAACCAATCTCGGCAGTGCGTTCACACCCGCCGGCACCAACCTTGCCTTGAACCGCGTGGGCTATGGCGCCATCCAACTCACCGGGCCGATGGCCTTCGGGCCGCCGCGGGATCGTCAGGCTGCCCTTACCGTGGTGTGCGAGGCTGTGCGGCTAGGGATCAACCATATCGACACCAGCGATTATTACGGTCCCCATATCGCCAATGAGATCATCCACGAGGCGATCCACCCCTATCCCAAGGACCTGGTGATCGTCACAAAGGTCGGTGCCCGGCGCGGACCGGACAAGTCCTGGCCTTCAGCACTCTCCCGCGAGGACCTCGCCAGCGCGGTGCAGGACAATCTGCGCCATCTTGGTCTCGACGTGCTTGAGATCGTCAATCTACGTGTCGGCGGTCAGCTCGGACCCAATGAGAACTCTATCGCGGAACCGTTGACAGTCCTGGCGGACCTCCAGGCCAAAGGGCTGATCCGCCATATCGGTCTCAGCAATATCTCGCTCCGGCAGTTCGTCGAGGCCCAGGCGATCGCCAAGATCGTGTGCGTGCAGAACCATTACAATCTCGCCCACCGCCAGGACGACCCGTTCATCGACACGTTGGCGGCGCAGGGGATTGCCTATGTTCCCTTCTTCCCGCTGGGCGGCTTTCGCCCCCTGCAATCGCCACTTTTGGATGCGGCGGCGGCTTCGTTGGGCGCCACGACTCGCCAGGTGGCGCTGGCGTGGCTGCTGCAGCGCTCGCCCAACATCCTGATCATTGCCGGCACATCCTCCGTCGAGCATCTCCATGACAATCTGAAGGCTGCAAGCCTCGTGCTCCCGATCGACATCGTCGCTCAGCTAGACCGGATTGCCGCTCACGCCGCGTAGGAAGAACCTGATTCCGGCCGGCGCGAAGCTGCGCATCCGCCCTAGTGTTGTGGTTCAAACGCGTGATTCCCAATATTGTCATCGCCCGGCCTTGACCGGGCGATCCAGTAACCACGCAGCTTTGCGTCAGGCAAAGCCTGTTCCGATCGGTTCGGCCGGTGGTTACCGGATGCCCCGCCTCTCGCGGGCATCCGCGTCTTCCTTTGGGCGATTGCGCGAGAACGGCGTGGATGGCCGGGACGAGCCCGGCGATCTCCGGGAGAGGCAGTTCGACGTCACCGGAATCCGCTCTAAGGTCGGTTTTGGACCGCAAGCACGTGGCAGGTTTCCAGGCCGGAAAAACTCCCTGTTATTTTCCCTGCACTCACGGAATTCTGCCAAACATCATCCTCAGATTCGCTCGCCGCATCGCGGCCGGAACACGAAACGAGCCATGGCCGATCTCGCCGCCGCCGGCACGCTGCTGCACAAGGTGTTCGGATTCGAGTCCTTCCGCGCCGGGCAGGACGAGATCATCGCGACCATCCTGTCGGGCCGCGACGTGCTCGCCGTGATGCCGACCGGCAGCGGCAAGTCGCTGTGTTATCAGTTGCCGGCGTTACTGCGCGACGGACTCACCATCGTGGTGTCGCCGTTGATCGCCCTGATGCGCAACCAGGTGGCGCAATTGCGCAGCTACGGCGTCGCCGCCGCAAGCCTGAACTCGGCCAACGATTTCGACGAGAACCGCCAGGTTCTCGAACAGATCGCCCGCGGCGAATTGCGCCTCGTCTACGTGGCGCCGGAGCGGCTTGCCAAGCCCGACACCATCGCGCTGCTGCGCCGCGCCAAGGTCGGCCTGATGGCGGTCGACGAGGCCCATTGCATCTCGCAATGGGGCCACGACTTCCGCCCGGAATACATGAGCCTGTCGGGATTGCACGACGCGCTCGGCGGACTCCAGATCGTCGCCTTCACGGCGACGGCGGATGCGGCAACGCGCGCCGACATCGCATCGCGGCTGTTTCGGGAACCGCCGCAGGTGTTCGTGCACGGGTTCGATCGGCCGAACCTGCGGCTCGCCATGACGGCGCGCAGTGGCGGTCGCGGTCAGGTCGGCGCGTTCGCCGCGGCGCATCGCGGCGACAGCGGCATCGTCTACTGCGGCTCGCGGCGCCAGACCGAGGAACTGGCGGAATTCCTCCGCCAGGAAGGCTTCAAGGCGCTGCATTATCACGCCGGCATGGACACGGCGTTGCGTTCGCGCCACCAGGACACGTTCCTCCAGGAGGACGGCATCGTCATGGCGGCGACCATCGCGTTCGGCATGGGCATCGACAAGCCGGACGTCCGGTTTGTCTGCCACGCCACCATGCCGAACAACATCGAGAGCTATTACCAGGAGATCGGCCGCGCCGGCCGCGACGGGCTGCCGGCCGACACGCTCACGCTCTACAGCACCGGCGACATCGCGTTGCGCCGCCGTCAGATCGAGGAAGGTGCTGCGTCGGACGAGCAGAAGCGGGTCGACCGCCTGCGGCTCAACGCTCTTGTCGCGCTATGCGAGTCCCCGCGCTGCCGGCGCCAGACCCTGCTCGGCTACTTTGGCGAGACCTCGGGCCCGTGCGGGAATTGCGACGTTTGCGCCGGCGGCGTCGCAGTAATCGACGGGACGATCGCCGCCCAGAAGGCGATGTCGGCCATCCTGCGCACCGGCGAGCGCTTCGGGACCGAGCACCTGATCAGCCTTCTGCTCGGCGAGGAGACCGACGGGATCAAGAATTTCCGCCACGACGCGCTGCCGACTTTCGGGGTCGGCAAGGAGCACAGCCGCAACGAGTGGCGTTCGATCTTCCGCCAGCTTTATGCCGCCGGCATCCTGGCGCTCGACATCACCGGCTATGGCCGTTGGACCGTGCCGCCGGCCGGTCGCGCGGTGCTCAAGGGCGAGGCGAAAATCGAGTTGCGCCGCGAGCCGGCGACGGCCGGCAAGAAGGCCGCCCGCAAGGGTGCCGCGGCGCCGGCCGTGGCAGCATCGAGCGATGAGGATCAGGCGTTGTTCCGGGCGCTCCGCGTCCGCCGCTCCGCGCTCGCCAAGGCGCAAGCGGTGCCGGCCTACGTGGTGTTGCCCGATCGCAGCCTCCTCGACATGGCGCACCGCAAGCCGGCGACGCTCGACGAGATGGCCAAGATCCACGGGGTCGGCGACGCCAAGCTCAAGCGTTACGGGCAGGAATTCCTGGAGGCGATAAGGCGGCATGAAACGGCAGACTGAAGCGTTAAAACGCTGCCAATGGCGAAGACCGGTTGCGGTACCTCGGCTTTGGCCGTATTGCACCGCAGCGGTCCGTGTGTTAGCAAACCGCGATTTTACTCGGTCGCGCCGCTCCCGGCGTTCCTGAAAAATCCAAGTCCTCCATCATTTCCAGGGGCTTGCGCCTCGCGTCGAGGACGCTGTCCGGCGGGAATGATCACAACGCGTTATGGGCGAGAGCGTGGCAGGGGAAAATCCTATTCTTACCGGCATGGCGGGCCGATATGCGACCGCCTTGTTCGAACTCGCGCTTGACGTGAACGCCATGGATTCGGTCGAAGCCGACTTGAAGACATTCGACCGGCTTCTCGACGAAAGCGCGGACCTGAGCCGCCTCGTCCGCAGTCCGGTGTTCACGCCCGACGTGCAGTCGAAGGCGCTTGCCGCGGTCCTCGACAAGGCCGGTATCGGCGGGCTCGCGGCTCGGTTTCTCAAGGTGGTGGCGGCAAACCGGCGGCTGTTCGCGGTGCGCGACATCATCCGGGCCCATGCGGCGCTGGTCGCCCGCCACAAGGGCGAGGTGAGCGCCGAGGTGATGGTCGCCGAGCCGCTCTCGGCCGCGCATCTCGCCGAGATCAACGCGACGCTCCATGCGGTGACCGGAAAGGACGTCCGGCTCGACGTCAAGGTCGATCCCGCGATCATTGGCGGACTTGTCGTGAAGTTCGGCAGCCGCATGGTCGACAGTTCGCTCCGCACCAAGCTCAATGCACTCAGGCACGCCATGAAAGAGGTCGGCTGATGGATATCCGCGCCGCAGAAATCTCCGCGATCCTCAAGGAGCAGATCAAGAATTTCGGCCAGGAGTTCGGAAGTCTCGGAAGTCGGCCAGGTGCTCTCCGTGGGCGACGGCATCGCGCGCGTCTACGGCCTCGACAATGTCCAGGCCGGCGAGATGGTCGAGTTCGAGAACGGCATCCGCGGGATGGCGCTGAACCTCGAAACCGACAATGTCGGCATCGTGATTTTCGGCGAGGACCGCGAGATCAAGGAAGGCCAGACCGTCAAGCGCACCCGTGCCATCGTGGACGTGCCGGTCGGCAAGGGCCTGCTCGGCCGCGTGGTGGACGCGCTGGGCAATCCGATCGACGGCAAAGGCCCGATCCAGGCGGCCGAGCGCAAGCGGGTGGACGTGAAGGCGCCCGGCATCATTCCGCGCAAGTCGGTGCACGAGCCGATGGCAACCGGCCTCAAGGCGATCGACGCGCTGATCCCGGTCGGCCGCGGCCAGCGTGAGCTGATCATCGGCGACCGCCAGACCGGCAAGACCGCAATCGCGCTCGACACCATCCTGAACCAGAAGCCGCTCAACGCCACCGGCGACGAGAAGATCAAGCTCTACTGCGTATACGTGGCGATCGGGCAGAAGCGTTCGACAGTGGCGCAATTCGTCAAGGTGCTGGAGGAGCAGGGCGCGCTCGAATACTCGATCATCGTCGCGGCGACCGCGTCCGATCCGGCCCCGATGCAGTACCTGGCGCCGTTCTCGGGCTGCACCATGGGCGAATTCTTCCGCGACAACGGCATGCACGCGGTCATCATCTACGACGATCTGTCGAAGCAAGCGGTGGCCTACCGCCAGATGTCGCTACTGCTGCGCCGTCCGCCCGGCCGCGAAGCCTATCCGGGCGACGTGTTCTATCTGCATTCGCGCCTGTTGGAGCGTGCCGCCAAGATGAACGATGAGCGCGGCTCCGGCTCGCTCACGGCGTTGCCGGTGATCGAGACCCAGGCGAACGATGTGTCGGCCTACATTCCGACCAATGTGATTTCGATCACCGACGGCCAGATCTTCCTCGAGACGGACCTGTTCTATCAGGGCATTCGTCCGGCTGTGAACGTCGGCCTGTCGGTGTCGCGCGTCGGCTCCGCGGCGCAGACCAAGGCGATGAAGAAGGTCGCCGGTCGCATCAAGGGCGAACTCGCGCAGTACCGCGAGATGGCGGCATTCGCGCAGTTCGGTTCTGACCTCGATGCCACCACCCAGCGGCTGCTCAGTCGCGGCGCGCGGCTGACCGAGCTGTTGAAGCAGCCGCAATTCTCGCCGCTCAAGATGGAAGAGCAGGTCTGCGTGATCTATGCGGGCGTCAACGGCTATCTCGATCCGATCCCGGTCGCCCGGGTGCGGGCGTTCGAGGACGGTCTGTTGGGCATCTTGCGGACCCAACAAGTCGGCCTTCTCACGGAAATCCGCGACGCGCGCGACCTGAGTGACGCGACGACCGCAAAGCTCAAGGGCGTGGTCGACGGCTTCGCCAAAACTTTTGCGTGATCCAAGACTTTTGCATGATGAAGGCGCCGGCAAGGTCGCAGGGATAGAGACGGAATGGCCAGCCTCAAGGACATGCGCGTCCGCATCGCCGCCACCAAGGCGACGCAGAAGATCACCAAGGCCATGCAGATGGTGGCGGCCTCCAAGCTGCGCCGCGCCACCGTGGCCGCGGAGGCGTCGCGGCCTTATGCGGAACGCATGGGAAAGGTGCTCGGCAACATCGCGTCATCGGTCGGCAACAATCCGGGTGGGCCCAAGCTCCTCGCCGGCACCGGCGCCGATCGGGTTCATCTCCTGCTGGTCTGCACCGGGGAACGCGGGCTGTGCGGGCCGTTCAATTCGGCGATCGTGCGCCTTGCCCGCGAGCGTGCCAACGCGCTCCTCGCCGACGGCAAGGACGTCAAGTTCTTCTGTGTCGGCCGCAAGGGCTTCGATCAACTCCGGCGGCAGTTCGAGAGCCGGATCGTCGAGGCCGTCGACTTGCGATCGGTGCGCCAGATCAAGTTCGAGAATGCCGACGCCATCGGCCGCAAGATCGTGGCGCTGTTCGAGGCCGGCGGGTTTGACGTCTGCACCTTGTTCTTCTCGCGGTTTCGCTCGGTCATGGCCCAGATCCCGACCGCGCAGCAACTGATCCCGGCGACGTTCCCGGCCGATACGGCCGGCGGCGGTGCCGTCTACGAATATGAGCCGGACGAAGAGGACATCCTGGCGGCGCTGTTGCCGCGCAACATCTCGGTGCAGATTTTCCGTGCCCTGATGGAGAACGCGGCTTCGTTCTATGGCGCGCAAATGACCGCCATGGACAATGCGACCCGCAATGCCGGCGACATGATCCGCAAGCAGACGCTGACCTACAACCGTACCCGCCAGGCGATGATCACCAAGGAACTGATCGAGATCATCTCCGGCGCCGAAGCGTTATGAGCAACGCTCGAGCCCATTACCCGAGTTAACGAGGACCACCTATGACTGTTTCAGTCGGACGCATCACCCAGGTCATCGGCGCCGTCGTCGACGTTCAGTTCGACGGCCATCTGCCGGCGATCCTGAACGCACTCGAGACCCAGAACCAGGGCAGCCGCCTCGTGCTGGAGGTGGCCCAGCATCTCGGCAAGTCGACGGTGCGCACCGTCGCGATGGATACCACCGAGGGCCTCGTGCGCGGCCAGGAGGTCGCCGATACCGGCCAGGCGATCGCGGTGCCGGTCGGTGCCGGCACGCTCGGGCGCATCATGAACGTGATCGGCGAACCGGTGGATGAGGCCGGCCCCATTCCGCATGACGAGAGACGCCCGATTCACGCGTCGGCCCCGGCCTACACGGATCAATCGACCGAGGCCGATATTCTCGTCACCGGCATCAAGGTCGTGGATCTGCTCGCGCCCTACGCCAAGGGCGGCAAGGTCGGGCTGTTCGGCGGCGCCGGGGTCGGCAAGACCGTGCTGATCCAGGAACTCATCAACAACGTCGCCAAGGCACACGGCGGCTTCTCGGTATTCGCCGGCGTCGGCGAGCGTACCCGCGAGGGCAACGACCTCTATCACGAGTTCATCGAGTCCAAGGTCAATGCCGATCCACACCACCCGGACCCCAACGTCAAATCGAAATGCGCGCTGGTGTATGGCCAGATGAACGAGCCGCCCGGCGCGCGCGCCCGCGTCGGCCTCTCCGGTCTCACGGTCGCGGAATATTTCCGCGATCAAGGCCAGGACGTGCTGTTCTTCGTCGACAACATCTTCCGCTTCACCCAGGCGGGTTCCGAGGTGTCGGCGCTGCTCGGCCGCATTCCGTCGGCGGTGGGGTATCAGCCGACGCTTGCCACCGACATGGGCGCCTTGCAGGAGCGCATCACGACCACCACCAAGGGATCGATCACCTCGGTGCAAGCGATCTACGTGCCGGCAGACGATCTCACGGATCCGGCGCCCGCGACGTCGTTCGCGCATCTTGACGCCACCACGGTGCTGTCGCGCGGCATCGCCGAAAAGGGCATTTATCCGGCGGTCGATCCGCTCGAACTCGACCTCGCGCATGCTCTCGCCCCTCGTGGTCGGTGAGGAGCATTATCAGGTTGCGCGCCAAGTCCAGCAGGTGCTGCAACGTTACAAGGCGCTTCAGGACATCATCGCGATCCTGGGCATGGACGAACTCTCCGAGGAGGACAAGATCGCGGTCGCGCGCGCCCGCAAGATCGAGCGTTTCCTGTCGCAGCCGTTTTTCGTGGCCGAAGTGTTCACCGGTTCGCCCGGCAAGTTCGTCGATCTCGCCGACACGATCCGCGGCTTCAAGGGCCTGTGCGACGGCCAGTACGATCATCTTCCGGAGGCTGCGTTTTACATGGTCGGGACCATCGACGAGGCTGTCGAGAAGGCGAAGAAGCTCGCCGCCGAAGCGGCCTAGGACCGCGCCGCCATGGCCACGTTCCGTTTCGAGCTGGTTTCACCCGAGCGGCTGGTGTTCGCCGGTGACGTCACGCAGGTCGACGTGCCCGGCGAGGAGGGCGATTTCGGCGTCCTCGCCGGCCACGCGCCCTATGTGGCGACGCTCAAGCCCGGGGTGCTGACGATCTATGGCGACGGCGCACCGCAGCGTATCGTGGTGCGCGGCGGATTTGCCGAAGTCGGGCCGGCGGGCCTCACCGTGCTGGCGGAGCAGGCGGTGTTGGCGGCCGAGTTCGACGCTGCCACGGTCGCCCAGGCCATCGAGGATGCCGAAGAGGACGTGGCCGATGCCGAGAGCGCCGCGGCGCGCGACAAGGCCCGCGAGCGGCTGGATCAGTTCAAGTTGCTCGCGGTGGCGCTAGGGAAGTGAGCGCCGCGGGCTCAGCCGCCTGCAAATTTGGAAAACTCCCGCACTACCCGCTCGTAGATTGGCCGCTTGAACGGCACCACGAGGTCCGGCAGGCACGCCACGGTCTCCCATTTCCAGTCGATGAATTCAGGGTCGTGGGCACCGCCTCCGGGCGAGGAAATGTTGATCTCGCTGTCCTCGCCGGTAAAGCGCAGCGCGAACCATTTCTGGGTCTGGCCGCGATACTTGCCGCCCCAGGCCTGCCCGACGATATCGCGCGGAATGTCATAAGTGAGCCAGTCGGCGATCTCGCCGAGCCGCTCGATCGAGCGCATGCTGGTTTCCTCGTAAAGTTCGCGGAGCGCCGCCGGCCACGGCTCCTCGCCGCGATCAATGCCGCCCTGGGGCATCTGCCAGACGTGGGTTTCGTCGATGTGCTCCGGGCCCTCGAAACGCCGCCCGATGAACACGCGCCCCGCCCGATTGAGGACCATCAGCCCGGCACAGGGGCGGTACGGCAAATCCTCGAAGCGGCTCATGGGCGGGCTCGGTTGATGCGGCGGTTGCGCTAGCTCGACTTAGCTCGACCTATATTAGCTCGACTTATATTAGCTCGACTTATATTAGCTTGACTTGGCGCGCGCCGCCGCCGCGGAGATCGGCGCGAGGGTGAAGCCCCGGCTGTCGAGGGTCTTCGCCCACAGGGAAATGCGCTCGATCGATACCGGCAGCGCCGACGCAAAGCCTATCGCGATGCCATTGTCGCGCGACATGCCCTCGAGGCGCACCAGGGCGCGGTCGATGTCGCCCGGAGACGGCACCGTATCGAGCACGAGGTTGGCCTTGGCAAACGGCAGGCTGTTGCCGCCGGCGATCTGGCTCGCGAGGCTGCGGGGCGAACTGCCGTCGTCCACATAGATGAGCCCGCGCCTGCCGATCTCGCGCATGATCGGAGAAAACGACGATTCCGATGCGGTGAAGCGAGCACCCATCTGGTTGGAGACGCCCACATAGCCTTGGAAGCGGCCCATCGCCCATTGCAGGCGCTCGATGTTCTGCTCGGACGTCATCGCGGTGACCAGCGTCTGCGGACCCGGATCGTTGTCCGGGTAGTCGAATGGCTCCATCGGGACCTGCAGCAGCAGTTCGTGTCCAAGGCTGCGCGCCTTGCCGGCCACCCGTTCGAGATCGATCCCGTAGGGTGCGAACGCGAATGTGATCGGGCCCGGCAACTTGTTGAGCGCCTCGGTGGTGACGCTTGCCGAAATTCCGAGGCCGGCGACGACGATTGCGATCTGCGGCGAGGTCGGCTTGGCCTGGATCGGCCGCCCGTAGGCCTGGGCGGCGCGTGAGCCATCGGCGCCGACGCGCGGGATCGCGCCATAGCGCGTCATCTCGATGAGCTGGGTGTTGACGCTGGTGTTCGTCGGATCGGCGGCGGCCGGGATTCTCACTTCTTGCCGTGCGCCGCTCTTGCCGTCGATGATGGTGACGATCTGCTCGCCCCGGCCTGCCGGCTTTTCCAGTCCCTTGTCGCCGGACTTTTCCGCGACCGGTTCGCCCGCCACGATCCTCGTGATCGGATCCGCCGCCGGCAACGTGGTGGCGCGCGTTGAGGCCGCATCTTCGACCTTCGGGGCAATCGGCGGCTTTTTCTCCGGGGTGCCGTCGGGGCTCAGGCCGGCATTGACCACAACCATGGGTTCGCCGCCCAACGGATCGTTGCCGAGCAGGCTCCAGGCCACCCCTACGGCCAGCAGGAGCCCAAGTAATCCCGCTGCCACCGGGAGGGCGAGCGGCGGTACGCGTCGGCTCACCGGTTTTTTGTTGAGCCCCAGCGGAGCGTTCAGGTCGTCATCGGGAGCCACGGCTTGCCGCCTCGCGAATCAATATTCAATCCTAGCACGGGCACGCCTGTAACCGCTTGGGCCAAAAGGCCCAGGCCCAGGCCCGGGACTCGGGGTCCCAAAACGCAAACCGGCGGCCACGAGGGCCGCCGGGGCAGGTCTGTCGGAAATTTCTCCCGTCAATTCGGCAATGTCGCCGACTTGGGGTTTGGCGGGAATGCCGGATTGGACTTGATGCCGCGGAGCAGTTCCAGCGCCATGGTGAGCGCCTTGTCGTCCTTTTCCTCCGGCGGGACGTAGGACTGGGAACCGCCCTGTTCGTCGCCTTCCGCCTTGAGGTGACCGCGCAGCGAGGATTCACCCTTGGTCTCGGTGTTCGCCCGTGCCTTCATCTCTTCGGGAACGTCCTGGAGCACTTCGATATCCGGCGAAATGCCCTTTGCCTGGATCGAACGTCCGGACGGCGTGAAGTACCGCGCCGTCGTCAGCCGCAACGCGCCGTTGCCGGAGCCGAGCGGGATGATGGTCTGGACGGAACCCTTGCCGAACGAACGGGTGCCGACCAGTGTCGCGCGACGGTGATCCTGCAAGGCGCCGGCGACGATTTCCGACGCTGAAGCCGACCCGCCATTGATCAACACGATGACCGGCTTGCCCTTGGTGAGGTCGCCCGGCCGTGCGTTGAAGCGTTGGGTCTCTTCCGGGTCGCGACCGCGGGTGGAGACGATTTCGCCGCGCTCGAGGAAGGCGTCGGACACCGAGATTGCCTGGTCGAGCAGGCCGCCCGGGTTGTTGCGCAGGTCGATCACATAGCCCTTCAGCTTGTCGCTCGGCACCTGATTCAGGATGTCGGTGATCGACTTCTTGAGGCCGTCGGTGGTCTGCTCATTGAACTGGGTGATGCGGACATATCCGACATCGTCCTCAACCTTCATGCGCACCGAACGAACCCGAATGGTATCGCGGGTGATGGCGATCTCGATCGGGGCGTCGTTGCCCTTGCGCAGTATCTTGAGCCGGATCTTGGTGTTCACCGGCCCGCGCATCTTCTCGACCGCTTGGTTGAGCGTCAGGCCCTGCACGGCTTCGTCATCCAGATGGGTGATGACATCGCCGGCCCGCACCCCGGCCTTTGCGGCGGGCGTTTCGTCGATCGGCGCGACCACCTTGACGAGTTCGTCTTCCATGGTGACTTCGATACCGAGGCCGCCGAACTCGCCGCGGGTCTGCACCTGCATGTCGCGGAAGCTCTTAGTATCCATGTAGCTCGAATGCGGGTCGAGCCCGTTGAGCATGCCGTTGATTGCGGATTCGACCAGCTTGCTGTCGTCCGGCTTCTCGACATAGTGCGAGCGGACCCGCTCGAATATGTCGCCGAACAGATTGAGCTGGCGGTATGTGTCAGCCTGAGCTGCTCTCGCGCTGGAGCCGATGAGCAGCCGAGACGGCTGAACCGCAACGAGCGTCACTGCGACGCCGGCAACGGCGCCCAGGAGAACCAGAGAAGTCTTGCGCATCATCCACGAACCTTTTCGTT
The DNA here is from genome assembly GCA_963747835.1 of uncultured Alphaproteobacteria bacterium. Taxonomy (GTDB): domain Bacteria; phylum Pseudomonadota; class Alphaproteobacteria; order Rhizobiales; family Xanthobacteraceae; genus JAJPKK01. The sequence continues at coordinate 1,247,359 of CAVVGO010000006.1, read as the reverse complement.
TTCGGTTGCCGCCCACCACGGACTGGAATCGACCGGTGTGCCGTCTTTCCTGAACTCAATATAGAGAACCGGCTGAGATGAGCCAATCAAAGAAGCAGGGCCCGCCGCAGAACTTGATGCAACTTGCGTGCCGTTACCCATGACCGCAACCGGCTCCCCGGTGAGAACGAATTGGCCGAGATCGACCGTTATCCGCTCCATGCCCGCCAGCAACACATGATAGCCGCCGCCGACGTTCAGGATCAAGAGTTGTCCGTAAGTTCGGTAGGGCGCCGCATAGACCACCCACCCGTCGCTGGGTGCCGTCACCTGGGCCCCTGCCCGCGTCGTGAGCGAGGTCCCTTTCTCGCTGCCCCCCATTCCGTCGGTGGCACCGAATTCACGTATTCTGACACCATTTGCCGGCAATGACAGCTTACCTTTGGCGGCGGCAAAGGCAATTGCCGGTCCGAGACGGCCCGGATCGCGCTGCGCCTCGAACCCGGGCCGCAGGTCCGCAATGGCCTTTTGATCGTCGCCGGGGCGGCCTGCCGACCGCGCCGCCCGGCCGGGGCTGTCTAATCCCTGCTCGAGTTTTCCGATCAAATCTTTGAGATTGTCGGCTTGGCGCGACAGGGCGAGCACCCGTTGGCGCTCGCTACCGATCGCCTGTTCGAGCTCGGCCTGGCGTTTCTGACGTTCCTCGATCAGGGCCGTCATGCTCGATTGGGCCGCTGCAAGGTCGGCGAGCTGGACCGAGACTTGGTCGCGCTGGGCCGCCTGCTCCTTCCTGACGCGGGCAAGATCGGCGAGCTCGGCCACCAGCCGGTCGGCCTCGTTCCGCATCTCCGGCAGCACCGCCCCGAGCGACATCGCGGTGCGCACCGCTTCGATCGCATCCTCGGCGCCGGCAAAGACGGCGGGCGGCGGCCGGTGTCCGATCCGCTGGAGCGCGGCCAACACTTCGGCGATGACGGCGCGACGGCTTTCGAGCGACTTGTGAATATCGGATTCGCTCGTGTCGAGCTGGCGCAGTCGAATCTCGGCAGCCGCAACGCGCTCCTCGGCCGACCGGGCGTGGGCCGCGCTGTCGATCAGGTTCTGGTTGAGCTTGCGTCGATCTTCCGCGACCGAGTTCGTTTTCGATGGTCAGCTTCTGCTCGGCTTCATTCGCCTTGCGCTGCTCGGCCCGAAGCGAATCAAGTTCCTGGTCGCGCTGCTTGATCGCCTCAAGCGCGGCCGGGGACTTGGGCGCCGGCCGCGGCGTCTGCGCGAGCGTAGCGGTTCCGCAGCCCCACGCCAGTGCTGCCGCGACCACAATGCGGCCGGTGGCTCCACTCCCGGTTGGAACGCCGTTATGAAGGGCAGAAATCATTCGGGACGCCATCCCGGCGCGCGACCCATGTCGCGACATATTTCGGCAACAGCCATCGTCGGCTCCGGGCGGACTTTTCAAAACTGGTTACCTGTCTTCAGGTCTAAAAAGGACGCCCCAGGTCTAAAAAGGACGCCCCCGGCGAAGGCATCCCGAAACAAGCCCCTAAGTCGCAGATTTATGAGTGAATTGGGGCGGCATCACGCCTGCGGCGCTCGCATTGTGATGAATTTTCGACCCGCCGGTGGAAATCTCGGGCAGCGTCGGTCGCTCGGACCTGTGCGTCATGTCATTCGCGATGATACGGATGCCCGGCCAGAATGGTCAGCGCCCGGTAGATCTGCTCCAGCAGCATGATTCGCACCAGTTGGTGCGGCCAAGTCGCGCGACCAAACGCGATGACCAGGTCGGCGCGACTGCGTAATGCGTCCCCGAGACCGTCCGCGCCCCCGATGACAAAACACAGCGTTTCACGCGCGCCGTCGCGCCACCCGCGCAACCGTCCCGCGAGGGAATCGCTGTCGAGATTCTCGCCGCCGCCATCGAGCACGACCGTGACGGCACCGTCCGGAATGATGGTTGCGACCGCGATCGATTCCTCGACGATGCGGCGCTCTGGCTCTCGGGCACGACTCTCCCTGACCTCGACGATTTCGATGCCGCGGACGCCCAGCGCGCGCCCGACCTTGGCGGCGCGATCGCGGTAGCGCTCGGCAAGCTCGCGCTCCGGCCCGGCCTTGAGGCGGCCGACCGCGGCAACCACGACCCGCATGGTTCGCACTCCCGCCGCGCCGAGACTAGCTCACGATCCTGCCCCAAAAGAAGCCTTCGGGATCGTAAGTCAGCTTGCGCGTCGCGTTCCGGTTCGGCCGCGCGCCCACATCTTTTCGAGATCGTAGAACGCGCGGACTTCCGGCCGGAAGACGTGGACGATCACGTCGCCGGCATCGATCAGCACCCAGTCGCAATGCGGCATGCCCTCGACCCGGACGCCGGAAAGCCCGGCCTCGCGAAGGTCATCGAGCACGCGATCCGCAACCGATCCGACATGGCGGTTGGACCTTGCGGAGGTCACCACCATGTAGTCAGTGATTGCGGAATCATTGCGCAGGTCAATTGTGGTGGTGTCCTCGGCCTTCATATCGTCAAGGCGAGCGAGGACGATGCGAAGCGTCTCGTCGGCGTCAGGACGCACCTTGGAGACGATGTCGGGGCTACGGCGAGCGCCGGCCCGCGAGATTGCAACTGTGGACAGAGGTCCTTCCCTTTCAGTTCCACCGTCCCGGGCACCCTGCCCGGAGCCACACCGATAAGATATGTGCAACCGGTTAACAGTTTCAACTGTTTTACGTTGCACGGGTGTCATACCGAGGTTCGGTCGATCGTTCTGATTTCGATTTCCGCCAATCCCCGAAGCTCCGATTCCGCCACCCCACCACGCATCGACGCCGCCATCATCAGGATGCGCCCCATCCAATGACGTTATTGCGACCGGCGCTTGGCGCGGAGCGCCGTCGAGGACAGCGACGATTTTAATCCGTGGATAAACACCCAGGCCGGCGGTCGGCGGGTCGGCAGCGACGCCGCCGCGTTTTCCGGGATCCGCCAGCGCCCCAGCGCCTGGGCGGCGACGCTGCCGGCCGCGTAGAGGCTCGGCCCGAGACGATCCACCACGGCGATCGGCACCAGCCGCGCGATGCCGCGCCATCTTTGCCAGCGATGGAAGCCGCGCAGATTGTCGGCGCCCATGATCCAGACGAAATGGACTCCAGGACAGTGCGCCACCAAATACCTGACGGTGTCGTACGTATAGCGCACGCCGATTTCAGCTTCGAGCCCGGTCACGGCAATGCGCGGGTCACGGGCAAGCGTGCGCGCCGCCGCCACCCGGCGGTCGAGCGGCGCAAGCCCGCTGGTGTCCTTGAGCGGATTGCCGGGCGTCACCAGCCACCAGACGCGGTCGAGGGACAGCCGCTTCAACGCCAGCAGGCAGGCCGCAAGATGCGCCTCATGCGGTGGATCGAAGGTCCCGCCGAACAGCCCGATGCGCTGGCCGGAAGCATGGGGCGGAATGCGATAATGCGGGACGATCGCGTCGGTGCGGCCGTGCTTCACCGCGGCACCGGCGACGCGGCGTGGTGTCGGCATTGACGTGTCAGGACCCCCTCCCGACGTGTGCACGACGGCTTCGCCGGGGCCTCGGCGTCCTCAAGGACGCGTCTGGCCGGCACCGCGGACACGATACTTGAACGTCGTGAGTTGTTCTACCCCGACCGGCCCACGGGCATGCAGCCGCCCGGTGGCGATACCGATTTCCGCCCCGAACCCGAACTCGCCACCATCGGCGAACTGCGTCGAGGCGTTGTGCAGCACGATCGCCGAATTGACCCGCTCGAGGAATTTTTCGGCGACGGCGCGATCGGCCGTGACGATGGCGTCGGTGTGGTGGGAACCATGGTGCTCCACATGGGAAATTGCCTCGTCGATTCCCTCGACGAGCTTTACCGCAATGATAGCATCGAGATATTCGGTGTTCCAATCCTCCGCGGTCGCGGCCTTGACGCGGGGATCGGTGGCCTGGGTGTCGCGGTCGCCGCGCACTTCGCAGCCGGCCTCGATCAACATCCGCACCAGCGGCGCAAGGTGGGTAGACGCGGCGGCGCGGTCGACCAGCAAGGTCTCGGCGGCGCCGCACACGCCGGTGCGCCGCATCTTGGAGTTGAGCACGATCGATCGCGCCATGGCGAGGTCGGCGGCCCCGTCCACGTAGACGTGGCAATTGCCATCGAGATGCGCGAACACCGGCAGTCGTGCTTCGGATTGCACCCGGGCCACCAGGCCCTTCCCGCCGCGCGGCACGATCACGTCGATGGCTCCGTCAAGCCCCGCCAGCATCAACCCCACGGCATCGCGGTCCCGGGTCGGTACCAGCTGAATTGCGGTTTCCGGCAGACCGGCGGCAGCGAGGCCGGCCGCGAGGGCAGCGTGAATGGCGCGCGACGAGCGGAAACTGTCGGAGCCGCCGCGCAAGATGATGGCGTTGCCGGCTTTGAGCCCCAGCGCACCGGCATCGGCGGTCACGTTGGGACGACTCTCGTAGATGACACCGATGACGCCGAGCGGCACCCGCACCCGCTCGATACGCATGCCGTTGGGCCGGTCCCAGGCCGCCATGACGGTCCCGACCGGGTCGGCGAGGGTGGCGATCAGGTCGATGCCGTCGGCGATTGCCGACACGCGATTTCGATCGAGGGTCAGCCGGTCGACGAAAGCCTCCGGCATGCCGGCCTTGCGCGCCTCCGCCACGTCCTCGCCATTGGCCGCGAGGATCGTGGGCCCGGCGGCGCGGACCGCCTGCGCCATCGCGCCGAGCGCGCGGCTCTTTTGGTCCGCCGTCGCGAGCGCCAGAATGCGGCCGGCGGCGCGCGCATTGGCGCCGATCGTCCGCATGACGGCGGCGATGTCGCCAAGTCCTTCGATCGTCTTCAGCGGCGCGCTCATGCCCGACATTCACTTGTCACGAAGCTTTCCTAACATGTCCGCTACGAGGCCGCGAGGAGTCCGGGCTCAAATGCCGGATGTGGAATTGTCGTGGCTCGAAGCCTTGTCTCATTACGGGTAGCCAAGACGTACTTAAGTGGAGACTTGCACAGGTATTGTGCCGAATATGTTGCGTTTTGGGTTTCTTTGCGACGCGTTGGTTGTGTTTGAATGCAGTATTGCTTTGATGGAGCGATTACCATGGCGACCGAGCCTCAGCTCCCCTCGCGTTTCCCGGTGGGGACCCGATTGATCGTCGAAGGCGAACCTGGCAAGGGCGGCAAGCTGCGCATCGTTTCGCGCTATGTGGTTATGCCGAGCGGCGAGCGCTACGACCTGTTGACGCCCGCCGAGCGGGCACGCAAGCCGGCCGATCTTGTCCGCAAGCGACGTCCCCGGCCGGAACAGCGTCGGTCCGCGCCGCGTCGCGCCGGTTAAAGGCCAGGTTTTCGTTTTCAGTGTAGGCACGGATACTCGGCCAAGGGCTGCCAAGCGCTGCCAACGGCTGGGCATCCGGTGCACGAGGCTTGCCCGAAGAATCCGGCCCGCCCCCCACTCCCTGAACTCAAAGATAATTCTGAGCCGAAAACACGAATGCCCGGCCAAGGCCGGGCATTCGGTAGGCCGGGTTGCAAAACCCGGCCTAATCCTTGAATTGCGCTCAGTGAGCGAGCGGGTCAGGACGGATCTGGAACTTCACGATCTTGGGCAGGGTTCCTTTGCCGGTCTCCATGTGGAACGGCGTCCGGTTCCCATTGGTCGTCCACAAAGCGCGGCCCTTCCAGCCTGCGTTCGGATCGTCGATGCGGCCGTCCATCCACTTGGCGAAGAAGCCCATCGGATAGGGGACCCGCATGTTGATCCACTTGCCGTCCACCAGTGCCATCAAAAACTCGTTGGCGTCACCGGTTGCCATTGGCACGTTGGCGCCGAGGCCCGCGGTGTTGAACTGGTCGACCCAGGTGTAGTAGCTCGCCTCGGCGCTGCCGCTTTCAGCCACGTTCTTGAACTGCGGTCCGGGGAACGGAACCAGGGTCCAGCCCTCCGGGCACAGGTTGCCTTCGGCCGCCTGCGGTCCATTGAGCGGGCCTTTGCACTTGCGGCGATCGAAGATGCCCATGTGGCCGCTCGACAGCGGTACGTAGGCGACGCCGTTGCGGTCGATGTCGAAGCCGCGCGGACCGAAGCCCGGGAACGGTGGCGCATAGACTTCCGCCAAGGCGGTCTTCGAGGGGTCGGAGCCGAGATCGACCCGGATGATGAAGCCGGGGTAACCGAGCACGTTGCCCCAGATCGTCCCATCCGCCGGATTCACGCCGACGCCGTAGAAGCCGGCATTGAGGCGCTTGTCCTTGGTGGGATCGACGGCCTGGTTGGGCTCGACATAGTCGTCGCGCTTGCCGTTGCCGTTGGTGTCGATGACGATCGGGGTCCAGCCCTGGGCCTTCGCCTCGTCGCCGGTCTCTTCGTACACCTTGCGGTTCAGCCAGCCGAGCACGCCTTGCTGCGGTCCGCCGGCGCTGGTCCACAGCGTGTTGTTGGCGTCTTCCGCGAACACCAGGTGGTGGGTGTTGAAGCAGGTCCGGATCAGCTTCGTGTCGCCGGTCTTGGGATTGTAGTAGGCGAGATGCCGGGTGGATTCCTTGAGCGGGAACACCTGGGCCGACGGATGGGTCGAGCCCTTCTGGCAGAACGCCGGATTCTCCGGCTTGCCGACGCGCGACGTGAACCACACGTCGCCCTTCTCGTCCATCATCGGGTTATGCATGCTGGTCTTGGAGTCCCAGATCGCCTCTTCGCCCCAATAGGCCGACGGCGCCATGGTGTTGGACTTCGTTGACTCCATGTCGGAGTCGCGCACCGGCATCTTGACCATTGTGGCGGAGTTGGTCTTCGGGTCGAAAACCGGGAAGAAATCCGAGCTCTCTTCCGTGGCCCCATAGTGCTTGCCACCGGGGTTGACGGTCGGCTTGCGCTTATCGGTCGACACCTGATCGTGCAGGTAGACCTTCGGGTCAGCCCAATCCCACTGAGTGATCACCACGTTGCGCTCGACGCCTTGCGGGCGTTCCGGCTTGGCGAAGGGCAGTTCGCCGGACGCGATCCGGTCCGTCCAGTTTGCCAAGTTCTCGATCGCGATCTTGGGATCCTGCCGGCCGATGGCGGCTGCCATCTGCACCATCGCCTGTCCGGATTGGATGCGGCGCTCCCACGCTTCGACGGAGTTCTTGAAGGTGCCGAGTTCCTTCGGAATGATGCGCGTCGCCTTGTTGCCGAGCTGATGGCAGGCATAACAACCGTTGGTTTTGAGCTGGTCGAGCCATTGAAGCTGGCTCTTCATCACGGTCGTCATTCCGTTGCCCTTCGCCCCGGTGCCGGGGAACATGCCTTTGTCCGGAATGTTGATCATCGAGTACCAGTAGATGGCCGGATAATATTCCGCCGCGGCGGCTTCGTTTGGCGCCGGCACCGCCGTGATGTTCACGATCTTGCCGGGCTCGGTCGTCGCCTTGGCCGAATCGACGAGGCCATAACCGCGCGCCCAAACCACGTATTTCGCGTTAGGCAGATCGGGAATCACGTAGCGGCCCTGATCGTCGGTCACCACGGTCTTGTTCATCTTGGTGGGCAGATCGGTGGTCTCCGCGATCACCCACACGCCAGCCTCGGGTCCCTTCGGTCCGGTGACGACGCCGCCGATGTCGGTGGCGCCGATGCTGACCGCAGCCGCGGTTTGCTGGGCGCTCACCGGCGTCGGCGCGACGCCGAAGGCCAGCGCAATGGCGACCGCTGCCACGCCGAGATATAAAGTGTTTCTAGTCTTCATATGTGCTCCTCCACTCTCGATTTCCGAGATGCCTTACGCAGAACCAAACCCTGCCGCTGCGAGCGACCGGTGGTGCCATTATTTGGCGGCATAATGCGCATAACTCGATGTCGTTTGCAAAACCAACCCGTGCCGGAGGATGAAATTCTTTTTCCTGCGCCCGCCGCGTCGGTCAGTTAGGATAATGATCCTAGGTTCCGGTGCGACCCCGCGCGCCGGGAGCGCTCGCGGTTCGCGCGCGGAGACCGTCGCGGACAATCCCCTTTTCGTGCCACCGGCTGCGGCCGCGACAAAATATTCGTGGCGCGAAGCTGGTCGTGGCGTGACGCACGCGAAGGCGCAGTGCAGAATGCCACGCACAAACCTGGGGAGGATCACATGCGACGGCCTTCGCGGTGCCTTGTGGCGCTCGCCGCAGCACTGGCGTTGCTTGCCGTGCCGGCTGCCGCGGAAATATTGCGGGTCGGCAAGGCGGTGCCGGAAGCATTGGCGTCCAAGGTTCTGCCCCAGGTGCCCGACGCCAAGCAAACTTTACACGGAGGCGCTGTTGCCGCCCAAGTGAGTGTGCAAGTGAGCATGAAGGTGGCGGATTGGGTACGCGAAGTGAGAGAAAGAGTTCTGATGCGGGTGCACTGGAACGCCGCGATAACGGCAATCGGCATTGTGATGGCGGCGATCACCGTCGTCGCACAAGCGCAGTCGCCAACCCAAGGGCTGATCAAGGTCCGCGTCGGCAAGGCCCAGGCGCAGAATTTCGCCTACCTGCCGGCGGACGTCGGCGTAGCGGCCGGCATTTTCAGAAAATACGGCGTCGATCTCGCTATCGCCAATTTCGCCGGCGACGCCAAGCTGGTGCAGGCCATGACGGCGGACGCCATCGATATTGCGCTCGCCGGCGGACCCACCGTTGCGTTCGAGGTCAAGGGCGCCCCGATGCTGGCGGTCGCGGCGCTCGCCGACCGGCCCAGCACCATCATGCTGGTGGTGGCGAAGGACGGCCCGGTGAAGACCATCGACGATCTCAAGGGCCGCACCGTGAGCGTCTCGACCACCGGTTCGCTCACCTACTGGCTGGCCCAGGAATTGTCACGCTCGCACGGCTGGGGCTCGAACAGCATCAAGATCGCCCCGCTCGGCACCGCAACCGCCCAGGCGGCGGCGCTCAAGACCCATCAGGTCGATGGCGTGGTGACCGAGACCAGCACGGTCCTGCGGCTTGTCGAGGAGGGCTCCGGCCGCATCCTGGTGCGTTTCGGCGAGCGGATCCCGGACTTTCATGTGCACGTGGTGTTCGCCCGCAAGGGCTTCATCGACGGCAATCCGGACGCCCTGCAGAATTTTCTCGAGGCCCTGTTCGAGAGCGTGCGGTACATGCGCGACCACAAGGACCAGACGATCGCGGTCGCCACGCAGGTCGCCGAAGTCTCGACGTCGATTGCGACCGCGAATTATGATGAGATCATGCCTGTGTTCAACCGCACCGGACGGTTCGACGCCAAAGCGCTCGACGTACTGGCGCGTTCGTTCGTCGAGATGGGCGCGCTTCCGGAAAAGCCCGACATGAGCAAGCTCTATACCGAAGCTTTCCTGCCGAAGAACTGATGCCGACAGCGCCGACGCATGCTTGGACAGCTTTGATCCGATGCGGCCCTCCCGTTGGCGCGCGCGCTCGCTTGACGTAGAGAAACAAAAATGGCGCTGACATAAGGGCGCACCGCCGCGCGGCGGGCAGGGGTGACGGGATGGCGACGGCTGAGGCCGCGATCAAGGTTCGCGGAGTTTCCCATCAATTCGGCGAGGAGGGTGAGCAGCGCTACGTGCGGGCGCTCGCCGACACTTCGCTCGACGTCACCCGCGGCGAACTGATGTGCCTGATCGGGCCGAGCGGATGCGGCAAGAGCACGCTGCTCAATGTCATGGGCGGCCTGATGGTGCCGTCGTCCGGCGGTGCCGAAGTGCTCGGCAAGGCGGTCGCGGGTCCGCTGCCCCGCGATATTGCGTTTGTGTTCCAGGAGAGTGCGCTGTTCCCCTGGAACACCGTGATCGAGAACATCGAGCTCGGCATGACGTTTCAGGGCGTGGCGAAGTCCGAACGCGCTACGCGTGCGCGCCGCGCGCTCGAAGCGGTGGGGCTCAAGGATTTCGCCCAGCATTATCCCTCGCAACTATCCGGTGGCATGCGCCAGCGCGCGGCGCTCGCCCGCGCGCTCAGCCTCGAGACCCCGATCCTCCTGATGGATGAACCGTTCGGGGCGCTCGACGAACAGACCCGCATGATCCTCGGCGAAGATTTGTCGGTGCTGCTGGCGCGCAGCGACAAGACCATCGTGTTCGTCACTCACAGCCTCGGCGAGGCGGTTTTTCTGGCCGACCGCGTCGCCGTCTTCTCGGCGCGACCCGGCACCATCAAGCAAGTGATCGCGGTCGACGAGCCGCATCCGCGCAAGCCGGAATTCGTGACCTCGGCGAAGTTCACCGCGCTACGCAACCAGCTCTATGGCCTGCTGCACGACGAGATTCGCAAGGCGGTGCTGCAATCCGGCCTGCGCGAGGCCGGTCGCGGCGAAACGGAGCCGGCTTGATGGCGGCCCGCCGCAACCGCGACGCGGTCGCGAGCCGCCTCGTCCAGGTCGGCTTTCTGGTGGCCGTGATCCTGCTGTGGTATCTCGCCGCGACCCGCTGGGGTGTGAACCGGCTGCTGCTGCCCAATCCGGTCGCGGTTTTCGACAATCTGGTCGATATCCTGCGCAGCGGCGAATACATCGACGATCTCAAGGTCACGCTCGGCGAGCTTGCGGCCGCGTTTGCCATCTCGGTCACCGGCGGCGTCACGCTCGGCTACGTCATTAGCCGCTCGCCCTACGCGATCCGCGTGTTCGAACCGTTATTCGCCGCCATCTACGCGATTCCGATCATCCTGTTCCTGCCGCTGTTCGTGTTGTTCTTCGGCCTCGGTCCGGCCTCCAAGATCGCGCTCGGCGCCGCCATCAGCTTCTTTCCGATCGCCATCAACACCGTCGCGGCTTTCGGCAATGTGGACCGTGTGTTCGTGACGGCGGCGCGCTCCATGGGGGCGTCGGAATATCGGCTGTTCCGCAATGTGTTGCTGCCGGCGGCACTGCCGGTCGTCCTCTCCGGATTGCGGATGGGCTTCACCATCGCGCTGCTCTCGATCATCGGCAGCGAGACGCTGGCGTCGCTGGCAGGCCTCGGCCACCGCATCGTGCAGCTTGCCGAGTCCATGGAGATGGCGCGCATGTTCGCCTACATCGTGTTCGTCATCGCGATTGCGGCGATCCTCAACACCATCGTATCGGTGCTCGAAGCGCGCGGGAGATGGAATTGAGCGTGCTCGAAACACCCAGATCGTCCCTGGCGGGATCGGCCGTGGTGCGATTCCCGGTGCGTTACTTGGCGCGGCGCCCCGGCGCAGCGCGGCTCATCGTCATCGCGCTTCTCCTCGGCCTGTGGGAATTCGCCGCGCGCTTCGTGGTCGATCCGCTGTTTCTCAGCCCGCCATCGCGGGTCATTGCCTCGCTCGGCACCGTGTTCGCAACCCGCGGCTTGCCGGCAGCGCTGCAGCTCACGTTGTTCGAGCTGACGGTCGCCTTCGCGATCGCGGTTGCGGCCGGGCTGGTGCTTGGCCTTGCCATCGGGCTGCAGCCGTTCGCGCGGCGCAGCTTCTTTCCGATCGTGCTGCTGCTCTACGGCATGCCGCAGGTCACCATCCTGCCACTGTTCATCTTGTTGTTCGGCATCGGAGCGGCATCCAAGATCGCGTTCGGCGTGACCCACGGGGTGTTCCCCGTCATCGTCACCGTGGTGGCGGGGGTGCAGAACCTCAAGCCGATCCTGCTCACCAGCGCTCGTTCGATGGGGGCGAGCCGGTGGCAGATTTTCCGCTACGTCATCTTTCCCCACATGGTGCCGAGCTTCTTCGCCGGCATGCGGCTCGGCATGAGCGGTGTGTTGCTCGGCGTGCTACTCGCCGAGCTTTATGTCTCGATCGCCGGCATCGGCTATTTCACCACCCTGTTCACCCAGAACTTCGATCCCACCAAGCTCTTGGGGCTCATCGGCGTGCTGGCCGCGATGGCGATCGTCCTCAACGCCATCGTCAGGCGCGCCGAGGCCCATTTCGCCAGATGGCGCGCCGGATAACCGGCAGAAACCATGTCGGGAAAGCTCCGATTCACCGTCGCGTGCGGCGACTACGCGATCGTACGCGGGCCCAAGGAGGGGCGCCGTGACCGTCGCCGGCCTTGATCTCGTGATGCTCACCAGCATGGGCTCTGGCGGATGCCGCGCAAGCACAAATTCGACGCCTGCGAGATCAACGTCGGCGCCTATTTCATGTCACGCGATTGCAGCGCGACGCTCGCTTCGTGGCTAAGCGGGCGGTCCGGACGAGCCGTTTTAGCCCGCCGCGGCTACCAGCGCTCCACCACGATAGCGCGACGGTTTTCGGCCGGCATGAAGCAGACGTCGACCATGTTCGAGGGTGAGCACGTGCGGCGTCGATAGCGGAACGTGACGTCGCCGGCGTCGCCCTGTTCCACCATCTTCTCCAGATACGACGGCCGGATGGCCGCCTTGTGGGGGGGCTTCACGGCCGCGACATGGGAGAGTTCGGCGCCCTGGGCATGGGCGAGGCGCCTCGGATGGTCGATTATCGCCTCAGGTGCCGTCGATGCGATTTGCTGGCCGGACGGCTCGGGCTGCGAACCGAATTGCGGTTGGGCCGCCGCCGTAGCAGGCTGCGTGTCAGGGAACTCAAGAGTTGGCTTCAGACCCAGGGAAGCTTGGTCCAAGGCGTGCGGCGCGAACGAATTCTTGCCGAGCCAGCGCATATCGCTTTCCCAACTGGAAACACCCGTCCGCCCGGATTCGCCCGTGGTCAAATCGGTCGACAGGTTGGTCGCAAAGCTGGCGACATCATTCCGCGCGATATTGGGCTGTCCGCGGTCGGACGGCAACGAGAGGTCGACGGAAAGGCCAGACGCACCCGATTTCAAATCCGCCACGGTGATGATGACCCACGACAAAATGCCGGCGCATAATGCAAAAGCAACGGCGCCCAGCATGGCGGTGAGCCGCCAACCGCCGGACGACGACGTGGAGGGTGAAATCACGGGATATGCACTCATGGAAGCTGCCGATCCGGCGCTTTCGCGCCGCGCTGTGGAACGCGTGCCAGCGGGGCCATTAGTTCCGGCCAAAGCAAGCAAAGCGCATTTTCCTGTTAAAGTTTTGAAATTTCCCGTGTTTAGGTGAACGAACATTGCGCCGCAATTTGGACCAAATACCAACTTTCACGTGGCAAAGCCATGCCGGGAGAGCGCGAAATGCATCTGTGCTTAATGGCTCTTGACCACAAAAGGCGGCTTGCGAGCGGCCCGAAGGGCTGACAGCCGGGCTTCGCCATGACGTCCCGGCTCGCGCAGATCTGTCGGACCGTGGTGCTCGGAGCCGCGAGCCCCATATCGGCGGAAAAATGCCGCCCAGTCGTGCGCGCCATGATGGACGGCATCGCGGCGGCCCGGCCCTTCCCAGGCAATGTGAATGCCTCATCGCCGCCGCCCGATGTGGGCACTCTCCCAATTAAATCGCCGCTCTCATCGTGGGCGCCGATACTTCGCGCATTCGTGGCGCGATGCGTCGGAAAAGTCGCGCGACCGTTGGAGGGCGCCGTGCTGTCGTGATATCTTCGGTGTCGCGACCGCGGGGCCTGCGTTGCGCGGAATCAAAAGGGAGGCGATCCGATGAGGCGGCGCGAGTTCATGACCATGCTCGGCGGCGCGGCGGCTTTGCCGTTTGCCGCGAATGCGCAACAGCCCATGTCCATCGATGAATCGATGCGCCGCGCGGTCGAGCGCAAGGACGTTGCCGGCGTCGTCGTGATGGCGGCGGATCGCAAAGGCGTCGTCTATCAGGGCGCGTTCGGGGTCGCCGACATCGGCGATGCCCGGCCGCTCAAGCTCGACTCGCTATTCCGGATCGCGTCGATGACCAAGGCCGTCACCTCGACTGCCGCCATGCAGCTTGTCGAACAAGGCCGCTTTGCCATCGAGGACCCGGTGGAGAAATATCTTCCGGAGTTCGCGAAGCTCTCGGTCGTGGAATCATTCGACGCCGCCACCGGCGCCTACCGGCTGCGGCCGGCCACCAAGGCGGTCACCATCCGGCATCTCTTCACCCACACGTCGGGCCTCGGATACGGCTTCACCAATCCCATCGTTCGCGACTTCAAGTGGCGCGCCGGCGAGGAGTACCCGGTTGGCCCGCTGGTATTCGAGCCCGGCGAACGTTGGCTCTACGGCACCAGCACGGATTGGCTGGGCCGGCTCGTTGAAAAGGTCTCCGGCCTGCCACTCGAGGACTATTTCCGCCAGCGCATCTTCATGCCGCTCGGGATGGTCGACACGTTCTACTTCGTGCCGAAGGACAAGGAGGCGCGCCTCGTTACGGTCAATCGTCGCCTGGCCGACGGCTCGCTCGTGAAGGATTCCATCCAGCCGCCCACATCAGGCTTCACGCCGATCGGTGGCGGCGGCTTGTCGTCGACCGCCAGTGACTACATTCGCTTCACCCGGGCGCTGCTCAATGGCGGCGAGCTCGATGGTGCCCGCGTCTTGCCCGCCGGCGCTATTGCCCAAATGGGCCAGAATCATATCGGGGCGCTTGGCGTTCCGGCGCAAAAGACCGCGATTCCGGAGCGCAGCGACGACTTCTCGTTCATCGCGGACGGACGCGACAAGTGGGGCCTCGGATTCCTGATCACGGCCGACGCGGTGCCCGGCAAACGATCCGCCGGCAGCCTGAGCTGGGGCGGCATCAACAACACCTATTATTGGCTCGATCCAACCCGCGGCATCACCGGCGTGATCATGATGCAGTTCCTGCCGTTCGCGGATCCCAGGGCGCTTGCCCTCTACGACACCTTCGAGCGCGGCGTTTACCGGATCGCCGACGCGAGTCGGTAAACGTCTTTGCCCATCAGTTCTGCGATTGCTTGAAATACCGCAAATCCGGCGGCGACTGGTTTCTGCGGGTCGGCATCAGGTAGCCCTCGGCGCTGAGGTAGTAGTTTTCCTTACCGATCTTCGCCCACGGATTGCTCTCCGCGCAGATGAACTCCTGCCAGACCGGTCGCGCTGCTTTTTGACGCAGGAAATTCTTTGTCACCGTCCACGGACGCGTCAGCGCATGGTCGATCGTGGTGATTTCGTCGAGCAGGTTGTCGGGATTGGCCTTGTCCTGAGAAATCCGTTCCTTGACGACGGTCTGATTGTCCTTGTGCAAAGGCAGGCCGGTGGAATCGAAGACGCGGGGACCTTTGAAGCCGCGGGTCTCGACCTCGAGTACGTCGTAGCGCCCGTCCCCTTTTAAATCGATCCACTTGCCGATGGAATAGCCCGCGAACGATGTCTCGATCTCTTCCGGCCAGTCGCGCCCGTCGGTGTAAATGCGTCGGAAGTTATGGATATGCTCCATCAGCATGTGGGTGGTGTCCGGCGTGATGATGATTTCCATCGGGTAATACCCGATCATCATGCGCGGCATGCCGGATGGCAGGCACGTCATCTGGGGATCGTTGCCCTGCCCCCCTGCCGCCTGGTCCGCGACGCTGGCCTCCAGGATGGCCTGATATTCGGGCAGCGGGGCTTGTTGTCCGAGGCCGGCGGACTTGGACTGGTCATACGACGGCTGGCCGGTTACGCCCGGCTGCCGCTTGGTCCATCCGCCGAGCCAGGCGCCTTTCCAATCCGGATATTTGGAGTCGTCAAAAGCATTGGCATCGAAAGGTGTCATCGATAGTGCGGCAACCACCGCGGCAGCCGCTATCGAGCTACGGTAAAACATCGCGTTCTCCCCTGTCGTCTTCTGCGGCGGCTCGCGCGACCGAGCTCTTTGGCGGTGCCAGCGAAAACAAATCTACAACGGACGCAGGTGTACTCGGAAGGGGCATCGTTTGGGTTATGCCGTTTTGCGGCTGCGCCGGCTTCTCATCACACCGGTCCGGTCAGTCCAGGCTGATCCCGCTCGCCTTGATAACCACGGCCCATTGGGCGATTTCGCTGGCGAGGAATGTCTTGAGGTATTCGGACGAGCGGCGGTCCGCCGCCACGACGGTGACGCCCGCGTTGCGCAGCCGCTCCTGCGTGATCGGCGCGTTCAGTGTCTCCAACGTCGCGTCGTGGAGCCGCAGCGCGACCTCCGGTGGTGTCCCCTTCGGCAGAAAGAAGCCGCTCCAGAAATGCGTCTCGAAATCGGTCAAGCCCTGCTCGTGCGCGCTGGCCACGTTCGCAAACAGCGGGGAGCGCTCCCGCGTCAGGATCGCGATGGCCTTTGCGGTCTTTCCTTCGAGTGGCGCGACAGCCGCCGCCCCGAGCGAGCAGAAATAGTCGATGCGCCCGCCAATGAGATCCTGCATGCCCTGCGAGGAGCCGCGATACGGAATATGCGTCGCGACGATGCCCATCGCGGCGTTCATCCGGGCGCAGGCGAGATGCGAGCCCGACCCGGTTCCGGCAGACCCGTACTGCAATTTCCCCGGATTGGCCTTTGCATAGGCGATGAATTCCGCCACCGTATTCGCCGGCAGGTCGTTGCGCGCAATCAGCAGGATCGGCTGCTCGATCGCCAGCCCGACCGGGACGAAATCGACGGCGTCGTACGGCAACTTCCTGTAGAGCGATTGATTCATCGCGAAGGTGTCGACGCCGCCGAGTACGAATTGGTAGCCGTCCGGCGACGCATTGGCGACGCGCGCGGTCCCGGTCATTCCGCCGGCCCCGCCGATGTTCTCGATGACGACCTGTTGCCCCAGCACCTCGGACAGCCGCGCCGCAAGAATCCGCCCAACCGTATCGGAGGCACTGCCGGCGGCGAACGGCACCACCATGGTGACCGGCCGCGTCGGCCAATTTTGCGCCGCCGCCTGCGCCATCGCGCCAACCGTCGCGAGCGCGATGGATAATACGGCAATCGAGAGACGTCGTCGCCGAAAGTGTCCCGGCATATACGGCTCCTCATGGTTCGGGGGCTGCTGACTGCGCACATTCGGCAACTATTCAACGACAATATTAGAGCGGATTTCGTTTTGCTTCACGCCCTCCCTGGGTTGTGGCCGGGCTTGTCCCGGCCACCTCGCCTATGGGGCACTGTGCCCTCATTAGCGGGGTCGCCGGGACGCGTCCGGCGACGACCATTTACACGCATCGAAATCCGCTCCGAGAGAAACCCTTGCGCGCTTATCGGCCGCCGTAAAGCGGCGGCTCAAAAACGGCGTCACGCCTCCCTGCGGCCGATGTAGCGTTCGAACCCGAGCGGGACTTTCCATGCCGCCCGATTGGCGTCGAGCAGCGGCGCGGTGAGGTCGGCGTTGCGGGCGGCGAGCGCAGCGGCGTCGCGACGGAAGGCGGGCGCTAGCTCCGCGGCCTCGGCGGCGAGCTTCACCTCGTCCACGGTGACGAGTTTGCCGCCGCGAACGACCGGCCGCCCGTCGACGAACACGGTCTCGACCGCGCGCCCGGACTTGGCAAACACGATCTGACGCGCCGCGCTGTTGAACGGCACGAACGCAAGCTCGTTTAGATCGAGAATCATCAGGTCCGCCGCCATGCCGGGCTTGAGCGCCCCAACTTTGCCGCCGAGCCCCACGGCGCGCGCGCCTGACAACGTCGCGGACTTCAGGGCGAAGCCGGCATTGATCGGGCCCGGCTCTGGATCGGTAACCGCCGGCAGCAGGCACAGCATCCGCATCGCGGTGAAGATATTCTGGGTCTCGGCGCAGCTGTAGTTGTCGCAGCCCAGCGCGATGTCGATCCCGGCGCGATAGAGATCGAGAATCGGCGCGACCCCGCTCTTGAGCTTGAGATTGCTGATCGGGTTATGGACGACGCGCGCGCCGGCTTCCGCGATCTGCGCAATGTTGCGGGGCGACAGCCAGACGCCGTGCACGACGTTCAACCGGTCATTTAACAACCCGGCGCGCGCCAGCACGTCGAGGAGCGAAACCGACGTGTCGGGATCCATCTGTCGCGCCGCGGCGGCCTGGATGCGGGTTTCGTAGACATGCGTGAAGACCGGCAACCCGTGTTCGCGCGAGATCGCCGCGATGCCTTCGAGCAGTTCGGGCGAGCAGCGTTGGGGCGCAGACGGGGCAAGCGCCCAGGTCTGACGCGCGGCCGGTGCCTTTCCGAGTCGCCTGATCTGGCCGGACACGAAGTCGAGCTCGGCGCGAGCGCTGCGGTCCTGTCCGGCGAGGCGCTGGCGGATCGGTTCCGGAAGATCTTTCGGGATGAACGGCGCGATGTCGAGGGCGGCCCGGTCCCTCGCCGCAATCGCGAACACGACCCGGATGCCGGCCTCCTGGTAAGCCGACAGCACGGTGTCGACATACGCGTCGTCCGGCGGCACCACGGTCAGGAAATCCTGGATCGTGGTGATCCCGTTGCGCAGGGATTCCGCCGCGCCGATGAGCGTGCGCAGACGAACCTCTTCGTGCGAACGGCGGCCGAAGCTAACCGGATTGGTGTGCACGGCCCAGATATCGAAGGGCATTTCCTCGAACATGCCCTTGGCCATCACGTCATGGGAATGATAATGCGCGTTGACGAATCCCGGGACCACGAGCTTGCCGGCGGCGTCGATCACTTCGACCCCATCGTCGGCCGCGATGTGCGGGGCGGTTCGGTCGATGGTGCCCCCGCTGATCAGGAGATCGGTGATCGCCGGCTGATGGATGTCGCCGTCATGATCATAAATCCGCCCGCCTCGGATCAGGTAGCGCTGGGTCTCGCCTGGCATGCGTGGCTCCTATTGGCCAGACAAGTCATAAGGCGCGAGACTCGGAGAAGCAAAATCAACCCGCGACGCGAACTCGTAAACATACCCATAGATGGGAGGTAGTGCCGGCGAGCGTCGAAAAGGGGCCGGTGCCAGGCCTGGAATTCGGCTGCACGCTTGACCTTATAGGAATAGGCCTATAACATGCCTGAACTGACCTCTATTAGAAATGGCTGGCTGGCCCCGCAACGGCGTGTTTTGGCGGAACAAACCCACCGCATCGATCCCCGCACATTCGACCCGAATTTTTGCAAAACGAAGCCACCGATGGCAGGGTCGTTGGTGGAGGCATACTAGATCTAGTTGTAAAGGCGCCGAATGAGCGTCCAACGCCCGATTCCAGAACGGCCCGCGGGAACCAAAATCGTTCCGGCCCCACGGCTTTTCGGGCCATAGTGAAAGCGCAAATCCAGGGCCCAGGAGACCATTTGTGCTGACAATGCATCCCACCCTTCAGATCGGCCTGGCCGACTGGGATGCGGCGCGGATGCCGCTCGCGGAATTCGGCGCCCGCCTCGAGGCACTGTGGGAGGTGTGCGACCGTGCCGTCGCTGGCGCCAGCGTTTTCGGTAGCCGTAGGCACCACGCGGAACTCGCTTGGATTATCAACTTCACTCCGAAGCTCGAGGCGAGTCTCGCCCTGAATCCCAGACATGGGCCGCCGCGCGTGGTCGCCGTGACGGCGAACCGGGCCGAAGTACTTTGGGAGCGAGGTCCGTGACTGACCTGGAATCCACGGTGCTGGAAAAGCTTGGCACGTTCGTGGCGCAATCGTCGGGGCCAACTCCGGTGTTGCGCAACACGCTTGCGCTCCATGTCGTCGATATCGTCGGCGCATGGATCGCGGGCCAGCACACCGCCGAGGGCGCCGCGCTGGTGCGATGGGCAAACGCGCTGCGCGAAGGGCCCGCCATCGCGCCGATGCAGAAGCTACGGCTCGACGTGGCGACCCATTGCGCGCTCGCGCGCCTGAGCGAGATCGACGACATCCATCTCGTCTCGATGGTCACGCCGGGTGCCATCGTGGTGCCGGCTGCCGTGACGATAGCGGCGGCGCTGGGCAGCGATCCGTCGGCGCTGGCGGCCGCCGTGCTCGCCGGCTACGAAATCATGATCCGGTTTGGTCGCGCCATGAACGGGCCGGCGATTCTCTATCGCGGCATCTGGCCAACATATTTCACGACGCCGGTCGGGGTCGCGGCCGTGGCGGCGCGCCTCCTTGCGCTCGATGAGCGGGAGAGCGCGAACGCGCTCGCACTCGCGCTGACGCGGTCCGCGCCGGGGGTCGGGCATCATAACGCCGTCACCACGTCGCGCTGGCTGGCGGTGGGACAGGCCGCCGAAACGGGCCTCGTGGCGGCGCTTGCGGCGCGCGCCGGTTTCACGGCCGATGTTGCGCTGCTCGACGGCGGATTTCTTCCCGGCATCTATCACGTCAAGCCGGACATAGCGGCGCTGACGGCGGCGCTAGGTGATACGTTCGCGCTCGGCGAGACATCATTCAAGCCCTGGTGCGCGGCGCGGCAAACCATGGCGGCGACGCAGGGCTTGATCGAGATTCTCGGCACCGGCGTCGCCCCCGATGCTATCCGGGAGGTGAAGGCTTTCGTGCTGCCGCCCCATCGCCGCATGATCGATCACGGTGTTGTGCCCGGCGACCGCGCCTCGTTTCTCACCAGCCTGCCTTATCATCTCGCGATCGCAGCGCTTTCGCCGGACGCTGCCTTCGACGTTGGCCAGTCGCCCGGTGAGATGCAGGACACGATCCGCGCCTTCATGGGGAAGGTAAGCGTCGAGCCGGACGATGCCCTCATGGCGCATTATCCGCTTGAATGGCCGGCGCGCGTCGAGGTTGGGACGTCGCCAGGCCGGCATGTCCGCACCGTGACGCGGGTTCCCGGCGAACCGTTGCGGCGATTCGATACCACCGCCGTGAAGACGAAATTCCATCGTTTCGTGGCGCCGGCGATCGGCGCCGAGGCAGCGACGCGTGTGCTGGAGCAGGCGTTCCGTCTCCTCGACGAATCACCCGCGGCGCCGCTGCTGTTTAGGGACATCGAAAGCTTCGGTGGAGGTGGAATGGGCGGCTGAAAAAATAAACGGGACGCAGGACCGCGTCCCGTCGGTTCGATCGACCGGACGGCCGGAGCCAACAGGTACGGCAACCGCCGCCCGCTGGCTTCGTCAGGTGCCGACCGCGTCGGTTACGCACTTCTTGGTGAAGCTCGTCTTCGCCGCGCCGGAAAGCTTCTTGTCCGCGGCTTGCGTGTCGCACAACTTCTGTGCATCGCTCTGGCACTTGGTCAGGAAGCTCTTTTCCGCGGCGCCATGAAGATTCTTGTCGACCGACTGTGACTTGCAGGTCGCGTCTTGCGCATAAGCAGTTGCCGCCAGGGTCGAGAATAGTACTGCCAGAATGGTCTTTTTCATGAGGTTCTCCTCGGTTTCCTGCCCGGCACGAATCGCAGGCCGGGCCACGCTTGGTGGCGCGGGCCACTTATATCCGCGACGCGGCGTCAGAATCCAGCCGCCACTGCGCGGGCGCGGCGATCCCCCGGGGCGCCGCCGCGGCTCAGCGCCCGCCGGCAGCAACGTGCAGGCCGCACTCTTTCTTACTCTCGTCTTCCCACCACCAGCGGCCGGCGCGTTCGGGTTCGCCGGGGCGCACCGCGCGGGTGCAGGGGGCGCAGCCGATCGAAAGGAAGCCTTGCCGGTGGAGCGGGTTGGTCGGCACCCGGTGGGCGACGGCGAAGTCCTGCGCGGCGTGTCGGGTCCAGTCGATCAGCGGATTGAGCTTAAGCAGGCCGCGCTCGCGGTCCACGGCGACGAGACCGGCGCCGTTGCGATAGCCCGATTGGTCGGCGCGCAGCCCAGTGATCCAGCCCTGTGCGCCCGCAAGCGCGCGGCCGAGCGGCTCGACCTTGCGGGCGCCGCAGCACGCTTGCCGGGCGTCCCGGGACCCGTAGAAGCCATTGACGCCCTGCGCGGCGACGAGGGTTTCGAGCGCGACATACTGGGGATAAACCGCGCGGATGCGGCGGCCATATTGCGCTTCGGTCTCCTCCCAGGTCGCATAGGTCTCCGGAAACAGCCGGCCGGTGTCGAGCGTGACGAGATAGATGTCGAGACCGGCCGCACAGATATGATGAAGAATAACCTGATCCTCCAACCCGAAGCTGGTTGTGAACACCACTCGTCCGATGACCTTCTCCCGGAAGCCGGCGAGACGTCCGGTGACGTCGAGGTCGGCAAGTGTGCCCTCGAGATCGATGGCGCGCTTCGCAAGCTCTTGCTCAAGCTCGTGACGTGCGGCGAGAAGGAAAATCTCATCGGGCGGAATTTCGTGGTGCACTTGTTTCATAGAGGCCTCGGCGGGAGAAGATTTTTATTCTAATTGAAGCGTTGTTTCTATATCTATATGGAATTATATTCTCGTCAACGTGGATTTTCACCGACGCGATTCCCGCAAGTGTTTTTCGACTGCCTGGCGGAATCGTCGCCTTTTCCGACCCGCGGGGCGATGGCCGAAGATCTAACGAGGGGAACTTACCCGGGAGCTTGCAGCATGACGGCACCTCAACAGCAGAAACTGAAGGTCACAGGCCCGGTGGTCGTCACCGCTAACCGGCTATGGGACGGTGCTGTCGTCTACCGCACTCCTGACGGCAATTGGTCGACCCGGCTTGAGCAAGCCGCTGTGGTGACGACCGCGCAGGCCGCGACCGCGCTGCTGGCGGGTTCGGCGGCCGACGATATTGCGGCAGTCGGCGCCTATGTGGCACCGGTTCGGATCGACCGAGACGGGCACCCGGAACCCGGCAACCTGCGCGAAACCATTAGGCAGTCAGGTCCTACTATCGATCTGCCGACCGTCGATCTTCCGATCGCTTCGGGGATTTGAGATGTACCTCTACGATCAATTCGACCGGACAATGGTTACCGAGCGCGTCGCCGAATTCCGCGATCAGGTCGCGCGTCGACTGTCGGGCGTGTTGAACGAGGAGGAATTCAAGCCGCTACGGCTGATGAACGGCGTCTATCTGCAACTTCACGCGTATATGCTGCGGATCGCGATCCCGTACGGCACCCTGTCGTCGGACCAATTGCGCATGCTCGCCGAGGTGGGGCGGCGGTATGATCGCCGCTACGGTCATTTCACCACGCGCCAGAACATCCAGTTCAACTGGATCAAGCTCGCGGACCTGCCGAACGCCATGGCGGACCTCGCCGGTGCCGGGTTGCACGGCATGCAGACCAGCGGCAATTGCGTGCGTAACATCACCACCGACCAATGGGCCGGCGTTGCGCCCGACGAGATCGAGGAACCCGCGAATCTGGGCGGAACTGATCCGCCAGCACACCACGATGCATCCGGAATTCTCGTTCTTGCCGCGTAAGTTCAAAATCGCCGTCACGGCAGCCGCCCACGATCGCGCCGCCGTCAAGGTCCACGATCTCGGGCTGCGGCTCCACCGCAACGGCGCCGGCGAGGTCGGTTTCGAGGTGATGGTCGGTGGCGGTCTCGGCCGTACTCCGTTTATCGGCAAGACCATCAAGCCGTTCCTGCCGAAACGCGACATCCTGAGCTATGTCGAGGCGGTGCTGCGGGTCTACAACGAGTTCGCGCGCCGCGACAATATCTACAAGGCACGCATCAAGATCTTGGTTCACGAGCTCGGGGCGGAAGCCTTCGGTCGCGAGGTGGAGGCAGAATGGCTGCCGATCAAGGACGGCCCGCTCGCGCTCGACCCGGCGGTGATCGCCGACATCGCGGCGCGCTTCCGTTACCCCGATTACGCGCAACTCGACGATGAGGGGTCGGAGCTTGCACGGCAGCGCAAAGCCGATCGTGGTTTCGATGTCTGGCTCGGCAACGCGGTCGCCAACCACAAAGTGCCGGGCTATGCCATCGTAACATTGTCGCTTAAGCCGGAGGGTGGACCGCCGGGTGATGCCACCTCCGACCAGATGGATCGGATCGCCGATCTCGCGGATCGCTACTCGTTCGGCGAGATACAAGTCGGCCATGAGCAGAACCTGGTGCTCCCTCACGTGGCGCAACGCGACCTCCCGGCACTGTGGCGCGCGCTCGATGCTGTCGGGGTTGCCACCCCGAATGTTGGGCTGGTGTCGGACATCATCGCGTGCCCGGGCCTCGATTATTGCAGCCTTGCCAACGCCCGCGCCATTCCGGTTGCCCAGGAGCTGACCCGGCGTTTCCGCGATCTCGATCTGGCTCGCAATCTCGGGCGTCTGCACATCAATATCTCAGGCTGCATCAATGCCTGCGGTCATCATCACGTCGGCCATATCGGTCTCCTCGGCGTCGAAAAGAACGGCGAGGAGTACTACCAGATCACGCTCGGCGGGCGCGCCGACGAGCATGCGGAGCTTGGCGCGTTGCTCGGGCCCGCCGTACCGTACGCGGAAGTTGCCGACGTGGTCGAAGAGGTCGTAGCCGCCTATCTGGAACTGCGCGAGCGCTCCGACGAGACGTTTGTGCAGACCGTCAAGCGTCTCGGCGTCGAACCCTTCAAGGAGCGCGTCTATGCCACTCATTAGGAACGGCCAGATCGTGGCAGATCGCTTTGTGCACGTCCTTGACGACGCGCCGCTGCCGGATGGCGTGCCGGTCATCGTTCCGGGCGCACGGTTTCTTGCCGACGCCGGCGAGATTCTGCGCCACGACGCCGCGGTTGGCGTGGTGTGGCCGAACGACCGGCGGGTCGCAGAACTTGAGCCCTATATCGAACGGCTCGCCGTGATCGTCCTGACGTTCCCGAACTTCAAGGATGGCCGCGGCTACAGCCAGGCGCGGCTATTACGCGAACGCTATGGTTTCCGCGGCGAGTTGCGCGCCACCGGCCAGATCCTGCGCGACCAGTTCATGTTCCTGGTGCGTGCCGGGTTCAACTCTCTCGAAGTGTTGAAGCAGGCCGATGCCGATGCGTTCGCCGCCACGCTCGCGCGCTATTCGGTGTTCTATCAGGCCGCGGGCGATGGCCGCGCTTCGGCGGCGCGCCACCGACTGTCGCGCCTGGCGGCGCGCGTCCCCGGAGAGGCCGTGCATTAGCGCGCAAGGTCGCCGGACCGACCGAGGACGTGATCAGGGCCGAGCAACACACGGGGCCGCAGGCGCTGATAGCGGCAGTCGACGGCAGCACTCAGCAGCCGACCGTGCTCCCAATCTTGCTGTCGTTCCGGCTCAGATACATGCGCGAGCGCTGAGCGGGCGCACACGGCGCCACATCGTCGCCGAGGGCGGTGCCACGGCGGTACGATCAACGCGTTGATCGTACAAGGACATCGTTCCCATTGTTATTGCGCGCGCGGTGTTTGTGAGGCAAATTCTCGCCGTCGGCCCAATGCCGCGACAATCGTCTTTTTTCCGCGTCGGACCGGGAATCGCTGGTAAGGGGAGTTCAGTCATGATCTTGGGCATGTCGGTATCGACGTTCACGACGGTTCATGTCGTTATAAGTTTGATCGCGATACTCGCCGGGATCATCGTTCTATTTGTCATGGTTGGCGGCAAAAAACTCGAGGGCTGGACGGCACTTTTCCTTGTCACCACGGTTTTGACGAGCGTAACCGGTTTCATGTTCCACTCGGCAAGCTTCGGACCGCCCCAGGTCGTCGGGATCATATCGCTGGTGGTGCTGGTCGCTGCGATTGTTGCGCTATACGTCTATCACCTCGTCGGCTCGTGGCGGTGGATTTACGTCGTCGGCGCCGTGTTGGCACTCTATCTCAACGTTTTCGTTGGCGTTGTGCAGGCTTTCCAGAAAATCCCGACGTTCAGCGCTCTGGCGCCCACGCAATCCGAGCCGCCATTCCTGATCGCCCAACTTGTCGTGATGGCGATCTTTATCGTGCTGGGTACTCTGGCCGCAAGGAACTTTCACCCGGGGATGACAGCGCGCTAGAAGGCTATTGGGCGCGTTAGCGGGCTAGAGTATGTATAAGTACGGGGGCAAGAGTGCAGGCGCGACGCCAGCTTTTACTTTACGATGGCGGCTGATTCGTTGACAGTGTTGATGTAAGTTGACAGTGTTGATGCAAGGAGAACAAACAATGGCGAAAAAGATCACAAAGCTGCGACCGTGGACGAAGGATGACGTACGAACGCTTAAGACCTTGGCTCGCGAAAAGACAAAGACAACCGTGATAGCGCGCAAGCTTAAGCGGACAGTCGGAGCCACGCATCAGAAGGCGATGAGACTTGGCGTGACGCTCGGCGCGCGTTAGCGAGTTCGCCAGTTGGCAAGCATCTGATTTTTGGGCGCAGCGCGCTGGATCAACGGCTCGACGATCGTCGTCAACGCGGTTCGGAGTCCGGCTGAGCGGTCGCAGCGGCAGGTCCCGGCGTTGGAATCGGTTGCTGCGGGCATTTGGATGATCCGAGCATGAGCCTGACCTCTATCAACTCGCCGTTGCGGTAGGTGGTGAGGGTGATGAAGAATCCGGGCGACATCTTGGAAATCATCGGAGCGAAATTGCTTGAACGCCTGAGGGCCTCGCCGTTGATTGCGGTAACGACGTCGCCGGCCCCAATTCCCGCGGCGGCGGCCGGACTACCCGGCTCAGGCTGACCAAAAATTGCACCATAGGGTTCCGCCATACCGAGGCTGTCGGCGAACGCCGTCGTCATCGGGCTCACCGTAACGCCGATCCACCCGCAGTAAACCGGCCCTTGCGGCTCACGCTGGGCAACGGCCTCACTCTGCCGCGTTTGCCCCGGTAGGACAAAGCCGTAGATGAGGATCGTCGCACAGATCGCGATGCGCACTTTCCCACCAATCTCCAGAGCGTCGAGCAACGCGCCCGATGACAAGAAGCCAGATTACGCGGTCCGGTTACATCCGGGTCGAAACAAATTTGGTCAGGGCGTCCAGGAATTCCTGCGGCCGTTCAAGGTGCGACACATGTCCGGCGCCCTCGATCTCGACAAGTTGCCCATCGACCAACTCCGTGGCGGCGGCACGACCCAGCGCCGGCCAGTTTCCGAGCGGCTTGATATCCTCGGGCTTGGCGTAACGCCGAAAAAAGACGCTGCGGTCGTTTTGGCCGATGATCAACAGCACCGGCATTCTGAGGAGATGGAATTCGTGCCGGATCGGTTGCTCGTAGATCATCTTATAGGTCAGCGCGGAGGCGCGGGCGTAGCGCGGATACTCGCCGCTTTTCAGGATGCGGGCGAAGATATCGACCAGAGCCTCGCGCTCCGGCGTCCAAGTAGCGAAGAATGCCTTCATGAACGTGCGATAGCTGTCCGGAGTTTGCGCCATCTCGGTCTGGACAAGTGTTTCGAGCGTCTGGGGCGGAATCGCGCCGCGATAATCTTCGAGCCCGATCGGATTTTCGAGTGCGAGCACCGCCGTGATGTCCGGATAAGTGCGTGCGAAATAGATCGCCAGCATGCCGCCAAAGGAGTGCCCGACAATCGCGGCTCGACGGATGCCCAACGTGTCCAGCAAATGCTTTGTGTTGGCGGCAAGCAGGTCGAAGGAATACCGGACGTCGGGCTTCGACGATTTACCAAACCCGATCTGGTCCGGAACAATGACCCGGTACCCGCTGTCTGTCAGCCGACGGATCGCGCCTTCCCAATAGTTTCCCGAAAAGCTCTTGCCGTGCAGAAGCACTACAGCTTTGCCGTTGCTCTCTCCGGCTGGTGCGACATCCATATAGGCCATGCGCACGGCCTGGCCTTCGATGACGAGATCGAGGAAATGGACCGGATAGGGATAGGCAATCTCTTCGAGCCCGATGCCCAGCGGGCGAACGAGGTCGGAATCGGGCGCCGCGGCAGCCGGGCTCATGTGAGCCAACATGCCGAGCAAGGCGCAAAATAGTATGGATGTACGGAGCATCGGCGGATGCGGACCCCAATTCAATGTTCCCGTCTAAGTGTCCGTCCGGAAAGAAGTTGAATCGCATGAATCGGATGTGATTCAAACAAGGTGGCCTGATTCTGGAGGGGCCGCCGATGTGGACGAACGAGAACCGGGCCAAATATGATCGCGATGGGCTGCGCTATCCAAGTGATCTCACCGATGCCGAATGGGCGCATATCGCCTCGCTGATTCCGCCGGCTAAACGTGGCGGCCGCAAGCGTTCCGTCGATGTGCGTGATGTTGTCAACGGCATCATGTTTGTCTTGAGCACGGGTTGCCAGTGGCGCTACGTGCCGAAGGACCTGCCGCCGCGTAGTACGCTGTTCGATTATTTCGACCTGTGGACTTGGGATGGTACGCTGGAGCGGATTCATCACGCGCTTTATGTGAAGTGCCGCGAGGCCATGGGCCGGGAAGCCAGCCCGACCGCCTGCATCATTGACAGCCAGAGCGTCAAGGGCGCGGAAAAAGGGGGCGCTGCATTGATCCGAGCGGCTACGACGCGGGCAAGAAGGTTAAAGGAAAGAAGCGGCATATCCTCGTCGATACGCTAGGCCTGCTGCTGCATGTGGTGGTGCATCCCGCCGACATCCAGGATCGCGACGGCGGCGCGCTGGTGCTGTCGAGCTTGTTCGGCCTTTACCCGTTTTTGCGCAAGCTCTTTGCTGATGGCGGCTATCAGGGGCCCCAGTTCAGCGCAGCCCAGCGGAAAGCCTTGCCGCATCTTGCAACCGAGATCGTGAAGCGCTCCGATCAGGCGAAAGGCTTCAAAGTCCTCCCGCGACGCTGGGTGGTCGAACGCACGTTTGCATGGCTTGGCCGCTGTCGAAGGCTCGCAAAGGACTTCGAAAACCTATCCCGAAACGCCTTGGCGTTCGTTCGCCTCGCCTCGATCCGCATTATGTTGCGAAAGCTCTGCGCAGCAGCATGAACTTCCCGGACAGACTCTAACATTACAGTTGCCTTTTCGCTTTGAAGTGCGCGCGCTGTGCGGCTGCTTGGTGAGCTCTGCGCCAGAGTGACCATGCGATGATGTGGGCGGGTTGGATTCGCTTTCGAGCCAGCCTGACGGCGATGCGCCGGACTTCCTGGATTGACCATCGGATCAATGACGAGGCGACGACGGTTTTGTTTTTGCCGTAGTTCGGCGTTGCGTTTTTTTTGGCTGCGGTGGATTGGCATGACGGCGTATCGCCGCCATCATGGCGAAGGCGAGCATCACCATAGATACGTGGCGATGCCAGCCATGCCAGGATCGGCTCTCGTTGTGATCGAGCCCGAACTCGTTTTTGGCGGTCTCAAAACTGTCCTCGATCGCCCAGCGATGGCCTTCGACCGCGACCAGTGTTTCAATGGCTGTTTCTGCTGGGCACCAGGTGGTGAAGAAGGCGAGGTCATCATCTATGATGCGACGACGGATCAGCAGACCGCGCGTCCACAAACCGTCATTTGCGCTGTTGAACTGGCCGGCATCGAGATCGGCCAGTTCGAGATAGCACCAATCATGCAGCCTCGGCCCTTTGGTTCCGTCCCCTGCCGACAGGCGTTTCCAGTCGGACGACCGCCGCGTCGACGCGATGTCCGCGGCGGTGCCGCAGACTGATCGCCGCTTGCCCCAGGATTGGAACGCATGAGCGCTGCTGACCCCGAGCACATAGCCTTTTCCTGCCTGGCGTAGTTGCTGTTCGATATCTCCGACACCGTAGACCGTATCGGCAGCTACCCACTTGAATGGCACAGCCGCGACTATCGCGCGCGCGATCATTCTCGTCGCAAGCTTTGGCTTGGTCGCAAAGCCCGTGTCGGCAGGCACGTATGTGGCTTCCAGACGATCCGGATCGTCGGTCCATTCCTTTGGGAGATACAACGCGCGATCGATGAACGCATGGCCATGACGTGAAACGTAGGTAGCGAAAACGCCGATCTGGCAGTTCGTAATCTTGCCTGCTGAACCGGTGTATTGCCGCGCCACGCCGCACGACGCCTTGCCCTGCTTGAGAAAGCCAGTCTCGTCGATGACGAGCACCGCATCATCATCTGCCAAATGCTCGATGACATAATCGCGCACGATATCGCGCAAGCCATCGGCATCCCAATCCCTGCGGCCAAGGATCGCCTGTTGTCGCCAAGGGCCAGGATCGCCGGCCGCCTCCGCGCGCATCCAGCCGGTCTTGCGTTGCTCATCGCCGAGCAGACCTTCCAGAAACAGGCCTGCGTTCCTCGCAACCCGTTCCTGTCCGAACAATGGACGTATCCGCTTCTTAACCTCCCGAAGCGACGCAGCCCACAACGCAAGCGTCTCTTCAATCGACGCTGTCCGCGCCCACGATCTTCGAATCATGGTTGCCCATGGATTCAGAAATATTCAGAAAGGGCAACTGTAATGCTAAGCCAATGCCATGAAGCGCGTTGGCTCGCCAGTCCGGCTGAGTTAGCAATTCAGGACTGTACCATATCAGGCGCGGAAGCTACCGGACGAGTGCGCCTGGAATAATGGGCGATGACTTCGGTGACTGAGGGTGCCACGCCGAGCCTAAGGAACTACCGACGGGCGAGGCGGCTGAATGCCGATCGGACCGCTGAGCCCGGTAACGCCGGACTGAGTAGCTCCAAGCGGAACACTCCCACCGCTAAATGCGGAGGCGACCCCGGGAGCAGACGCCGACCCAAGTGGGCCTGCGCCGGCCGCAACCGGACCGCATCCGACGGTCGTCGATGAAATCGGAGGCGCCAACCCGTTTATTGAGGCACTCATAGTCCCATTGCCGTCGAATATCGAACTCGTGCCCAAAGTGCCGACGCCGGGTATTCCGGGACAGGTCAACCCACTCGTCGGATCAAGCGGGGCGGGACTCAATCCGCCCGCGTAGAGTTCTGTGGTCCCCAGCGGAACCCCGGCGCCGCCGACTTGCACGGCCTGGTCCGTCCCGCTGATCGGCGCCGCCGCGCCCATGCTCCCGGGTAGCGCCTGAATTATTCCCGGATCGCTAATCCCGGGTAAACTGACCTGCGTGACGCCAGCGCTGCCGACGAACAATACGGTCAGCACCGCCACCGCGGTCATAGCGGCCCAACGTGCGGACAACCCCAAGGACAAACCTCTCATGGGCACCATCACCCTGTGGCAGAATTCAGCAACTAGCTTTCGCAGATAATCTGCCGCGGACCCCAACGCCTCGCGAAATTGCGCTGTTTTCACCGGGATTGCTGTAATCACCCGGAACACCCCCACGTATCGACGCCTTTGGCCCTTTGCAATTCGTTTGCCGCAATGCAGCATTGAATACGGCAAGACCACCTAAGCGCTGAGCCGATCTCACCCCATCTAGACCCCAGCATAGAGGGTCATCGCTGCCGTGGTGCATTTGGTGCTGGTTCTGACCGGCAGTTGCCCAGGCCCTGCGATGGCAGGATCGGGAGTAGAGACGTGGGCATCGTTCGATTCGCGCTGAAATTTCCGCACACTTTCTATGTGGTGGCCGCGCTCATTATCTTTCTGGGCGTGATCGCGATCCGCACCATGCCGGCCGACATCTTCCCGGAAATCAACATCCCGGTCGTAACCGTGATCTGGCAGTACACCGGGCTCAGCACGCGGGAGATGGAGCAACGGGTCACGACCTACAGCCAATATTTGATCAGCGCGAGCGTCAACGGCATCAAGAACATGGAGGCGCAGACGCTCAACGGCCTGTCGGTCCAGAAGATCTACTTCCAGCCCGACGTCAATCTCGACCTCGCCATCGCGCAGATCGTCTCGGCGACCAACACGATCCGAGCCCTCATGCCGCCCGGCATCCAGCCCCCGGTCGTGGTGCAGTTCAACGCGTCGAGCGTCCCGGTCCTGCAGCTCAGCCTGAGTTCGGATACTCTCAGTGAGCAGCAACTCTATGATTACGGCATCTACCGGGTGCGCCAGCAGTTGGCACCGGTGCCCGGCGTCACTTTGCCGACGCCGGCGGGCGGAAAATACCGCCAGATCATGGTCGATCTCGACCCGGCAAAGCTCGTCTCACGCGGGCTGACTCCCTTGGACGTCGTCAATGCCGTCAACGCGCAGAACCTGACCCTGCCGTCCGGCACCGCAAAAATCGGCAACACCCAATATCCGGTGCTGACCAACGCCACGCCATCGACCATCGATGACCTCAACAACATTCCCATCAAGGCGACGAACGGCGCCACCGTTTTTGTAAAGGACGTCGGACAAGTGCACGACGGCTGGCTCGTGCAGCAGAATGTGGTCCGTGATAACGGCCGCCGCTCTGTCCTGCTCAGCATCATCAAGAACGGGAATGCCTCGACCATCAATGTCGTCAACAACGTCCGCAATGCACTCAAGAGCCTGCGCGCCGCCGCGCCCCCCGGCCTGCGGATGACGGAATTGTTTGATCAATCGGTATTCGTGACGGAGTCGGTCAAGGGTGTGGTGCGCGAGGGCGCGATCGCCGCCGGGTTGACCGCGCTGATGATCCTGCTCTTCCTCGGCTCGTGGCGGTCGACCCTGGTGGTCATGATCTCGATACCGCTCTCCATCCTGGCATCGCTCGTTGCGCTGTTCTTTCTCGGCCACACCCTCAATACGATGACGCTCGGCGGACTGGCGCTCGCTGTCGGCATCCTGGTCGACGATTCCACTGTGACGATCGAGAATACTCATCGCCTGCTCACCGAAGAACACAAGCCGCTGGACTACGCGACGCTGCACGGGGCAGCCGAGATCGCCGTGCCTACGCTGGTGTCGACGCTTGCCATCAGTTGCGTGTTCACGTCGGTGGTCTTCCTCGATGGTCCGGCGAAATACCTGTTCACGCCGCTTGGGCTCGCGGTTGTGTTCGCCATGCTGGCGTCCTATGGGTTCTCGCGCACCCTCACCCCGATCACCATAGGATTGCTGCTCAAGGGCGAGCGCCATGGCGCGCCGGGCGTTGCGCCGACCGGCCTGTTCGGGCGAATCCATGCCGGCTTCGAGCGCCGGTTCGAGGGTCTGCGTGAATCCTATGTCGAGCTTCTGAAGACGCTCCTGCAGCGAAGACTGATCGTCCCGATCGCGGCAGTTCTGGTGCTATGTCTCGGCGGTGCCGTGTTGATGCGGGTCGGCCATGATTTCTTTCCGCTCATCGACGGCGGACAAATTCAGCTGCACGTCCGCGCCCCCGCGGGGACACGGATCGAAGCAACCGAGCGGATTTTTCAGGCGGTCGAAGACAAAATCCGGGACGTCATCCCGGAACGCGATCGCGAGTTGATCGTCGATAATATCGGTCTGCCCGCGCGCCCCTACAATCTGGCGTTCGCGGACGGCTCGACTATCGGCATCAATGACGGCGTAATCCTGGTCGCCCTGAGGGATGGACATTCGCCGACCGCCGCGTACGTCAGCAAGCTGCGAACGGTGCTGCCGAACGCGTTTCCGGATGTCTTGTTCTACTTCCAACCTGCCGACATGGTGACCCAGATTCTGAATTTCGGGCTGCCGTCGCAAATCGATGTCCGCACGGTCGGATATGATCGCGAGACAAACCTGCAGGTCGCGCAGGAGCTGCGGCGGCGGCTTGCGGCAATTCCAGGCATTGCGGATGCGCACCTGCAGCAGGAAGTCGCGGCCCCAGCCTTCTACACCGACATTGATCGCACGCGCGCGGCTCAACTCGGCCTCAACGCCAGCACGATCGCGACCAATCTCAACGTCAGCCTGAGCTCTTCCGAGCAGGTCACTCCGAACTTCTGGACCGACCCGAAATCGGGAATTCCATACTATCTTGCGGTCCAGACACCGGAGTCCAACGTGAGCTCGCTCGGCGACCTGGCCAACACCCCGGTCTCGGCGGCGACCGCAGCGGCCGGCAATGTTGTCGTGCCGGGGTTGCTGAGTAACGTGGCCACGTTCAAACGCGGCAGCGTGCCGACCAACGCCAACCAGACCAACATCCAGCCGGTCTACGAGGTGTATGCGAGCGTTCAGGGGCGCGATCTCGGCAGCGTCGCGACGGATATCGACGCCGTCACCAAGGATATGCAGAAGCAGCTCAAACCCGGCAACACGATCCAGGTCGTCGGCCAGATCCAGAGCATGAACGACGCGTTCCGCAATCTCGGCATCGGGCTGATCTTCGCCGCGGTGCTGGTTTATCTGCTCATGGTGGTGAACTATCAGAATCTTGGCGATCCGTTCGTGGTGATTCTCGCCTTGCCTGCCACGCTCTGCGGGATCCTGGTGATGCTCTACATCACGGGCACGAGCATCAGCGTTCCGTCACTGATGGGTGCAATTATGGCGGTCGGGGTTGCCTCCGCGAATTCGATCCTGCTTGTCACCTTTGCGCGCGAGCAGCAACTCGCCGGCCGCAGCGCTATCGATGCGGCGATCGCGGCGGGGCAGACCCGGATACGCCCGGTGTTGATGACCGCAGCCGCCATGATCGTCGGCATGATCCCGATGGCGATCGGCGGCGCCGGCGAGGAGCAGAATGCGGCGCTCGCCAGGGCGGTGATAGGCGGCCTGTTGTTTGCAACACCGACGACACTTCTGGTCGTTCCCTATCTCTTTGCAGTCCTTCGAAAGGGCAATGACGGCCGGCCGGCTCACGGCGTCTTCGAGGAAAGTGGAATTGTATGAACGAAATTGCACAATTCCCCGCGCTCAAGCACGCGGACCAAGCGTCGCCTGTCGATCGCAAGACTGAAGCCGCCCCGCAGCCGCGCAACAAATCCGACCGGGCGCGTGGCGCACGGCGGTTTGGAGTAGCGGCGGCGTTGTTATTCGCCGGCGGGCTCGGGTATGGAGGATGGCAGGATTACACCCAGCGGCACGAATCCTTGACGACGGCGCAGCAGCAACGCGAACTCGTCCCTCGCGTGCTGGTTGCGCCGGTGGCCGCGAGCGGCGATACGATCAACGTAAGCTTGCCGGGCACGACCTTCGCTTTCGAGGCGGCAAACATCTTTGCGCGTGCCAACGGCTACATCGAAAAACGCAATGTCGATATCGGCGACCACGTCAAGTCCGGCGACCTGCTGGCACAGCTGACGGCTCCCGAACTCGATCACCAGATCTCCCAGGCCGAAGCGACCCTCGGCCAAACGCAATCCACGTTGCGACAAAACCAGGCGAGCCTGGATCTGGCCCAGGTGACCAACGACCGCATCGGCACGCTTGTCAAACAGGGATGGGCCACGGTTCAACTGGGCGATACCGATCGACTGAGCCTCGAAGCCCAGCGGGCGGCGGTCGGGGTTGCTCAATCGAATATTGCGGCACAGCAGAGCTTGATTTGGGTGCTCATGCAGCAGAAAGCCTATCAACGTGTCATCGCCCCATTCGATGGAGTCATCACGCAGCGGGCCGTCGATGTCGGTAGTCTCGTGCAGGCCGGCAGCACTTTCATGTTCACCCTGATGCACAGCAACGTCATCCGCACCCAGGTCTTCGTGCCGCAGGACCAGGCATTCGGCTTGGCGCCGGGCGTCGAGGCAGTCGTTCGCGTCCCGGAAATGCCGGACCGGACGTTTCCCGGCAAGGTGACGCGGATTTCAGACGCCCTGCAACAGAGCACTCGGACGTTGCTGGTCGAGGTCGATGTCCCCAATCCGGACGGCGCCCTCACGCCGGGAATTTACTGCACGGTCGAGCTCCACATTCCGCGGAAGGTGCCGTCGCTGCTGGTCCCCGCGGCCGCGATCATATTCAATCGCGACGGGTTGCAGGTCGCCGTAGTGGAGAATGACGTGGTCCATATCCGCAAAATATCCGTCGCGCGAGACCTTGGTACGCAGGTTGAGGTACGAGACGGCGTCAAATCGGGAGATCAGGTGGTTCTCAATCCGACGGTTGATCTCACGGACGGCGGCCGGGTGCAGCCTCAGGTGCGAGCCCAATAACAATAGCGTTGCGCACCTAAAAAATGCGCGGATGAAATCCGCGCATGGCGCCGCTAAATCTCTTGCCCTTAAACGCGTCGACGTGGGCACGTTCAAGGGATCGCCGCCGGTTGCCGTAGACGGCTTTGCGCCTTATGCCGCGATGTCCTCCGAAGGTGCCATGAATTCCGGGCCGATCGGGCTGCTGATGGTCTCGGCGAGAATTGTGTCGATCTTGAGCATTGCCGAGCGATCGATCTTCCAACCCATGACATCGTCAATCGGCGCCAGTTGATCCGGTCGCCGAGCGCCCCACAGGGCAATGTTGGTGTCGGCGCGATCAAGGACCCAGCGCAATGCGAGATGGATAACGTGCTTGCCGTAGCGGTCCCGGGCGAACCGATCGAGACTTTCGACGGCGTTCACATATCGATGCAGGCGGGGCATTTTGAACTCGGATCGTGGTTGCGCAAATCGTCACCGGGGAAGCGCGTCTCGGACGTCATCCGCCCGGACAAAAGCCCACGGCACAACGTATGCGAGAGTGACGAGCCCGTGACTGACGGAGTACGGCAGTACGTCGTTTTCGATGGCGCGTTCGAACAGGTTATAGGGCGGTTGCGCGGTGTGGAGGGGAGCCGCAGCGCGGAACTCGTCCATCTGGGCCGGGCTGAAATTGCTGACCCCGATAGCCCGGATTTTGCCCGGGCCATAAAGGTCCGCCATGGCCGTTGCGGTCTCGCCAATCGGGGTATTCCGATCGGGCCAATGCACCTGGTAAAGGTCGATCGCGTCTGTTTGCAAACGCCGCAGCGAATCCTCCACCTCTTTTACGATTCTTGCCGGGCTGGCATCGCGAAACGGCGCGTCGCCTCGCCAATCAAGACCGACCCAGCCTTAGAATCTTGTCACCCGCAAAGCGACTTGATTTGCGAGGGACCTTGAGCACCGTACGTTGGCGGGCCGCGCCGATCAGAGCGCAGCCGATGCACTCGCCGGAACGATGGTGTGGCAACACGACATAACGCCCGATGTATCAACGGATCGCGACATCGCTCGCGATGCCTTGCTCCGGTTGGCTCGGTCTTGCGTAGAAGCGCCGCGCCGAACGCAACGACTAAATGACGCTGCGGCGGTATTCGGAAGGGGTGGCCCCGACGGCGCGCCGAAATGCGGTCGTGAATGAGCTTGTTTCGGCAAAGCCCAGCGTCAACCCGACCTCCGTCACTGTGCGGGCTGGCGTTTCCAGCAACGTCTTGGCGCGCTCCATCCGCCGGCTCATGTGATAGCGATGAGGCGGTTCGCCGAACGACTGCTTGAACGCCCGCGAGAAATGAAACGGACTTAATTGCGCGACGGCCGCGATATCGTGCAAAGAAATGTCCTCGTTGAGGTGCTCCTCGATATAGTCCGCTACTTTCTTTTTCTGCCAACCTGCGAGGCCGCCTCGCAAGCCCGAGGTCACCGGAACACCTTGATGCAATCGAACGAGCTCATGCGCGAGTACGAGGCCCATGGCCTCCGCGTAACCCGCTGAACCGGGATTTTCGATCTGCATTTTGAGTTTGGAGGCGGTTTCCCAGATGTCGCGGTCGAAGAAGAACAGTCGGGGCTTGAACTGGATTTCGGAAAATCTCAATGCCGGGTCAAGCAGCGGACCGGCCGGATCTATGTACAGGTAGGTGCCACGCGTCAAAACGCGCGGATCCTGCCAACCATAAAAGCGGCGTCCAGCGGGAATGAAACTCATCTTGCGGCTGAATTCGCGCAATGTTGATTTCTGGCAACCTTCCACCACCGTTTCGCCGTCGTCGCGCTCGGCGCGTTCCGACACGATCAGAAGATGGTGCGGCGACCTAACGCAATATTCGAATCGTTGCCGGCGCGTTATCTCAAATGTGTCGCCCTTGATGCCCTTCCACACCGCATAGCGCCGCCGTACGATTTCGGATGGCGTCATTTTCATCCCGGTTGGGCAAGCTTCGGCTCGGCGGAGGTCGATCTCGCTCGTCATGACTTAGTCTCCTGTTCAGCCCGTCGATGTCCCTCCTTCCTCGGCGTCATCCTCCAGCGCTATTGTCGCGATGACCAGATCTCGTCACGCGAGTTGCTCAGTTAGCGTGTGTTTCCGCAAAAACAACGGCGCATCCGCCAACTTGGCAGGAGGCTGCGTTCACATTTTTGCGCGCTAATGGGTGTGCGCGACGACAACGGGCCGACAATAGCGATAGTTGCCGGAATCTTGGGCGATAGTCTGACGTGAGATGACAAAGCGGCATGGGGCGACTGCAATTTTGCGGCCCCGCCTGCCCATAACATTTCAGAGATCTTTACAGATCTTCGAATTTATTTACGCGAAAGTCATAGGACGATGAGTATCGCGCCACCGGCCGCTTCACAAAACATCAGGGACGAATTTCGTCACGCGGCGTCGAAGCCTTGAGGCAAACTAGCGACGGCGCGACGACAACGACGAACGAATATAAGTTAACGGGAGCTCGGCTTGCGGCCGAGCTCCGATTTTGCAAGCGTGGTCGTGAACGGTACGTCCCATTTCACGCCCATGGGGTCACCGCACGGACCGCTCTGCTTTTCTCGGCGCATGATGCCGCGCCGGCGCTGGGACCGAACCTTGAGCGTCGGTCGGCACTCCACTTTGAGTGGAGGTATAAGCGTCCGGAAAGAACATCTCCTGTTGCGCGAAAGCCATTTCGGGGGCCGCGAGCGCTATCAGAAGGCCAGCGACGGCGGCGATCTTGGTTGTGGTGGACATCGTCATTCTCCTTTCGAGAGATGGATTGAAGTAGTCTAAAATTCAATCGTCGCAGCCGCGGAAGTCGTTCCGTAGCTTCTTCCGATCGATATCAGTAAACTGGTGAGAGGGAGCCCTGGTAACTTGGTTTGGATTGCTTGAGATTATTCGTAATTGCGTCGTTCTTCGAAATAAAAGGGCTCGACTTTCAATCGAAGAACAAGATTCGCAAGATCAGCGCATAAATTTTATCTTAAGAAGCTATTGATTTCGAGATCCGGTGGGAACGCTGCGGGCGTCCCATTTGCTCTGCGGATGAGAGCGCAAAGCCTGAGAAAACACCGCCATAGTCGGCATTCCCCTGCAGCTCTGCGCGTTAACGTGCGTTTTACGATCGCGCTAATTCCGGCGCCATATGGCGCATTCGGGTAGCGCCTCGCTCGCCTGAGGTTCTGGCGCGCGCCCCAAGTGCGGATACGCCACGACCACCATCGAGGGACATCCTATGAGACATCATCATATCGGCGGCGGCGACGCCGCGGATATCGCGATGAAGGCGCTTCCAATTGCCGGACTGCTGTTGGCGGTCGCTTCGCCAGCATTTGCGCAAGTGGACCGTAACGCGCCCGCCGCGAATGCGGAAGCCTGCCCAGGGGACAATGGTGGGAT
The DNA here is from genome assembly GCA_963747835.1 of uncultured Alphaproteobacteria bacterium. Taxonomy (GTDB): domain Bacteria; phylum Pseudomonadota; class Alphaproteobacteria; order Rhizobiales; family Xanthobacteraceae; genus JAJPKK01. The sequence goes on along the minus strand of CAVVGO010000006.1, from coordinate 1,208,609 downwards.
CACGCTGTCGCCGGGCTTTTGCGCCACCGCGTTCGCGGACAATATTGGCCACGCCCGCCATCTCGTCGTCGCCCCCGATGGCGCGCTCTTTATTTCAGACGACACGCGCGGACGCATCTTGCGCGTCGCTTTTCGCGGAGGTCCCGCGGTAACCGGCATCGAACCCGCCCCTGCTCCTCGCGTGGCAACGTTGGCGCTGGGACCGCACAACCTCCGGAGGGTACCCATCCGGACGCCGGAGCAGAAGCCACCGTGGCCTTGCTGCCGATTCCACCTGGTGCCACCGTGGCGCAGCTCGCGCTCGGTGAGCGCGTGTTCCACGGTCAAGCCGGTGGCGGAACGTGCGAGGGCTGCCATGGATCCAACGCCAAAAGCACGCCGCTCGCGCCCGACCTCACACGCGGCAAATGGCTGTGGGGAGACGGCAGCCTCGCCGCGATCGCACAAACCATCGCAGATGGAGTGCCGAACCCAAAGGATTACAGGATCCCGATGCCTCCCATGGGTGGCGCCCAACTCTCCAAGTCGGACCTCGGGGCCGTTGCGGCCTACGTGTGGGCATTGAGCCATCAGAACGTGCGTTGACAAGGAGCGTCGCTTAGCGGGTCGGCTTCATCGCGATGTTCGGCATGGCCGTCATGAATGGGGTCTTCGTGGTGGCCACGCCTCCTGAGCCGGGACCAAAGCATCGCGCCATAATCCTTTCGGGCCATAAGGCCTAATGCTTAGTATTGTGACTGTCTGGACCTCAGGAGCCGATCGCTTCAAGATAGACAGGCAATGATCAACGCGGAAATCTGCATTCGCAACGCTCGGCTGCGCCGACAGGGTGACGCGCTCGTCGATATCGCGATCGCGGGCGGCCGTGTCGTGGGATTGGAGCGGTCGCCGGCGGTGATCGCGGACCGCGAGATCGACGCGCGCGGTGGTCTCGTCACGGAATCCTACGTCAATCCGCATTTGCATCTGTGCAAAGTCTGGACCCTCCCGATGATGGCCGAGGAGGCACTCAAGAGTTATCACGCCGCCGGCATGACGCAGACGCTGTCTGCCATCGATCTTGCGAGCAAGGTCAAGGCAAACTATGACGCCTCGTGGATTACGCCGAACGCCCGGCGTGCGGTCGCGCTGGCGGCGCTGCATGGCACGACGCACATACGGGCTTTCGCCGACGTCGATCCCAAGGCGCGGCTGGAAGGCGCCAAAGCGCTGCTGACGCTACGCGAAGAATTCCGCGGCATCGTCGACCTGCAGGTTGTCGCGTTCGCCCAGGATGGGCTTGCGCGCGCGCCCGGAGCGAATCGGCTCATGCAAGACGCGATGTCGCTCGGCGCCGACGTGGTCGGCGGCATTCCTTGGATCGAATCCGGAGAAGCCGACGTTCAGGCGCATATCCGGTTTTGTTTCGATCTGGCCGAGAAATTCGGCAAGGATGTATCGATGCTGCTCGATGACGTGGGCGATCCGAACATGCGCACGCTCGAGATGATGGCGGCCGAGGCGATCCGCCGTGGTCGGGAAGGTCGCGCGCTCGCCCATCATTGCCGCGCCATGGCGCTCTACCCCGCATCCGTGTTCGACGAGCTTGCGGCGCTGTTGCGCCGGGCTCGGGTTTCGGTGGTCAGCGATCCCCACACCGGTCCGTTGCACGCGCGGGTCCGGGAGCTGACGGTCGCAGGCATCAATGTGTGTCTTGGGCAGGACGATATCTCCGATGCGTACTATCCATTCGGGCGAAATAACATGCTCGAGGTCGCATTCCTGGCCGCGCATCTGCTTTGGATGACGGCGCGCGACGACCTCGAGACTCTCTATGACATGATCACAGTGGCGCCGGCCCGGGCGATGAACATCGCGGATTTTGGCATCGCGGTCGGCGCCCCTGCGCACCTTGTCGTGCTTGACCAGAGCGATGTCGTCGACGCATTACGCTTCCACGCGCCGCCCCGTTGCGTCATCAGTCACGGACGCGTCGTCGATCTAGCGCGCATGCGCAAGATGGCCGAAGGGTTGCCAGCAGTGGGCGGCTGACGACGGTCGTGCTTGTGGCGATGGTCATGAATTGGTTCTACGGCGTTCCCATTCAGACAAAAGGTCGGTGGAATTGACGACTAGGCCCAGGTGCAACGACACCATCGCCAAGGCGGCCGCTTCCAGCGCATCGTCGGTCCCGCGGACCAAGTCCTTTGCCACCAGTACACGATAATTATGATTGCTGGCGTCAAACGCCGTGTTGAGTACGCAACAGTCGGTAAAGCCGCCATCGAGCACGATCGACTCGACCCGCATGTTGCGGAGAAGAAAGTCGAGGTCGGTCGGATAGAACGCCGAGAGCCGCTTCTTGGTCTCGACGAGAAGGTCTTGCGGCTCGACGCGTGTCACGAATTCGGTCCAGCGCGAGCCCTCGATCGCATGGGCGTCGCTGTTCGGGATGGCGCCAACATGGAGTGGGAATGTGCGCCGCCATGCCGCGCTGATGCCGTTGATGTCGTCGACGCCGCCGTGGCGCAGAACCGAGCGTACGTGGATGATCGGAATGCCGAGCGCGCGCACGCGGTCATGAAAGGCATCGATCGGCGCGACGATCTCCCGTGCCCGCGGGGCCGGGCAGGGGCAGTCGGGTGACGGATCGAGATGGCCGCGATGCATGTCGATCGACACCACCGCGGTGCGGGCGGGATCGAAATAGTCGTCGAACCCGGCTTCGATATCCTGGGGCTTTCCGTAAACGTGGACGCGCATGCTCGTCACCCTACGCCAGATGCCGCGTCATCGACGCTCCTCGCGCACGTGCGGGACGCCAAGCGCGCCCGGCTCGCCGATTGCACCGCGCTGTCGCGCCCCGACCCAAATCATCACGGCAATCGTCGCCAGATAGGGTGTCATGAGCACGAGGTACTGGGGCACGCGAATGCCCGCCGCAGCGATGCGCGGGACCACCTCCTCGATGCAGCCGAACAGCAGCGCCCCTGCAAGCGCGGGCCACGGTGCCCAGCGAGCGAAAACCACGAGGGCGACTGCGATCCAGCCACGCCCCCCGGTCATGCCGGTCACCCAGAGCTTGACGCTGACGACCGAGATGTAGCCGCCTGCGAGCCCAACAAGAGATGATCCGACAATGATGGCGCCGACGCGATAGAGCGAGACATTGATGCCGGCGGCATCGGCGGCCGCCGGATTTTCGCCGACGGCGCGCAGGTTCAGTCCGGTCATGGTTCGGCGCAGAACAAGATATGCAAGGAGAAAGATCAGGATAGTAACGTAGACGACCGCATCCTGCACGAAGAAGATGCGCCCGATGACGGGAATTTCGGAGAGGGGCCACACCGTTAGCTTGCCGAGGCCGGTGATCGGTCGATTCTGCCAATGCTCCACGGTCCCGATGAGGCCCGTCAGCCCCTGGCAGAAAAATACCATGGCGAGCCCGGCGATCACCTGGTTCACGCGCAGCAGAACCACGAGTGTCGCAAACAACAGCGACACGGTGCTTGCCGCGACCATGGAGATCAGCAGCGCCACCACGGGGTTGCCGCCCAAAGTCAGATAGCCACCGATGCCGGCAAGTGCGCCCACCAGCATAAGGCCCTCGGCGGTGAGGTTGAGCACGCCCGATCGCTCGGAAATAATCAGGCCCAGCGCCGCGAGCGCGTAGGGCACCGCGGCGACCGGCACATTGGCAAACCAGTTGATGAAAAAGTCGAGCACGAGTCCGGCTCTCTTCAGCGGGTCCAACGGATGCGATGACGAATGAAGAATTCGGAGGAAGCAACCGCGATGACGATAATGGCCTGGATCAGCTGCACCATGGTGAAGGGAATCTGATAGAAAACCTGGAGCGTTTGCCCGGTCACGTACAACACCGCGACCAAAAAGCCGACCACCGCCACAATGATCGGATCGTTGCGCGACAGGAACGCGATCAGCACGCCGGAGAACACGTAGCCGTTGAAGAAAGACTGAGTCAGGCGCCCTTCCTGGCCGGCAACATTCACGAACCCTGCAAGGCCCGCGGCCGCTCCGGATGCGGCGACGACGCCGACCGTGATGGCGCGGATCGGGACACCCACGACTTTGGCCATTGCGGGATTGGCACTGATGAACCGCATGTAGAAGCCCGCGCGGCTCAAATGCACGACCCAACCGGCCAAGGCCACGGCCGCAATTGCGACGACGAGATCGCCGTTCACGCCGTAGCCGATATCGGAAAGTCGCTCGAACGGTCGCAGCGGAGTTGATTGCGGAAACGCGGTCTTGGAATCCTGCCAGGCGCCGTAGAGCAGGTGGAAGAGAAAATACGTCGCGACATAATTGAGGAGCAGCGTGGCAATGATCTCGTTGACCCGAAATCGCAATTTCAACAACGCAGCCAACAGGACCCAAAACAGGCCGCCGGCCGCCGCGGCCAGTCCCATGATGACCAGCCGTGCAGGTTCCGGCCCGATCGCGTATATCGATACGCCGGTTGCCCCGATCCCGCCGAAGATCATCTGCCCTTCGAGGCCGAGGTTCCAGAATCCGATCCGGAATGCGAGGCTGGCGCCAAGTCCTACCAGCACCAGCGGGGCCGCCTGAACCAGTACGGCGCGCAGGCTGTCGGCGTTGAGCGTACCGGCAAGCTCGCTGATCAGCGTCCCGGGCGCGATGCCGGCGACGTCAAGCACGGCGACCGAGATTGCCAAGCCGATCGCAAGCGAGCCCGCCAGGAAGCCGGCCTGCTTCCACGGCGACAACTGCTGGCGGATGTCGAGCGTGAGCCGGCCAAGGCGGCGGTGAGCGGTTTCGGACATAGGTGCCGATCCATCCTGGATCGTCACCGTCCGCTGATCAAGCATGATCCACCATGGCGCGGCCGATGGCCTGCCGATCCGCCGGTCGGGTGAACTCGGCAACGATCCGGCCCCGCGAGATCACGCCGATCCGGTCGGACAGGGTGAGAATCTCGTCGAGATCCTCGCTGATGAGCAGCACGCCCGCCCCGCGATCGCGGGCTGCGATAAGGCGTTCCTGCACCGCCGCGCACGCGCGCGCGTCGAGTCCGCGGCTCGGGCTGTGGGCGACCACAACGACGGGCTCCCGGCTGAACTCGCGGGCAATCACGAGTTTCTGGGCATTGCCGCCGGACAGCAGCGCTGCCTTCTGGCTCATGCTGCGCACGCCTTGCACGTCATAGGCCGCGACGGCTTCCTTGGCGTCGCGCCGCATAGCGGCGCGATCAACCAGAGTTGCGGGGCCATAGCGGCCGGAACGGATATTCGCAACGCCAAAGTTCTCGGCGATCGAGAGGCCGCCGGCGAGCGCATAGGTGTAGCGGTCGGCCGGAATGGCGGCGAGCGACGCGGTACGTCGGGTCGCGTCCGGCACAGTGCCGATGTCGCCCGCGCCTTCGATCCATATCTCGCCTTCGATGGGCTCGCGCGCGCCAATCAGGGCCTCCGCTAGCTCCGCCTGGCCATTGCCGCTGACACCTGCAATGCCGTAAATCTCGCCGCCTCTCACGTGGAAGCTCATGTTTGATACCACGACCCGACCGTCGGGCCGCGCACAACTCAGCGCGCCGACATTGAGGCGGGTCTCTCCGAACCCGCCTTCTGTCCGCGTCGGCAGGCGCACCGTCTGGCCGACGGTCAATTCAGTGAGCTCGGCGGCGGTCGCGGTGCTCGGATCAAGTGCCGCGACGGTCTTGCCGCCACGCATGATCGTGACGGCGTCGGCGTAGCGTTTGACCTCGTGGAGTTTGTGGGTCACCAGCACGACGGCCGTCCCGGTTCGCGCCAGCCGGCATATCGTCTCAAGCAGCCGCTCCGCTTCCGAATCGGTCAGCACGGCGGTCGGCTCATCGAGAATGAGAATGCTCACTCCCCCGACCAGGACTTTGATGATCTCGACTTGCTGCTGCTCGGCGACCGTCAGGGTTTCGACGCGGCGCTCCGGATCGATGTCGAAGCCGAGTTCACCCGCCTGCCGTTGGACCGCGGCGCGAATTTCCGCAATTCCGGATCGGTAGTGAGGACGGCGATTGGCGAGCAAGATGTTCTCGGCGACCGTGAACGGTTTCACCAGTTTGAAGTGCTGGTGAACCATCCCGATGCCGCGGCGTCTCGCGTCGGCGGGCCCGGATAGTGAAACCGGCGTGTCGCCGATGACGATAGTGCCGGCATCCGGTGCGTAAAGGCCGGCCGCCACGTTCATCAGAGACGATTTGCCGGCTCCGTTCTCGCCGAGGAGAGCGTGCACCTCGCCGGACCTAACCGCGAAAGCGGCGCCATCGAGTGCGATGGCGCCGTCGAAGGATTTGCGAATTCCGGCGAGTTCAAGAGCCACGCTCATAAGCAGAGGCGGAGTGCGACTATTTCTGCGTGATCACGCCTGGGATGTACCAGTCCATCTTCCACAGCCCGGCGTCGTCAAGGCTCTTGCCCGCCGCGACCCGCTCGACACCCGCCGTATCCTTGAGCGGGCCCTGGTAGACCTGTTTACCGTTGATGATCGCCTGGCGCTCGGCCATTACCTTGTCGACTGCTTCCTTGGGCACGACGGGGCTGCAGCATGCGATATCGGTTCCGCCGTCCTTGATGCCCGGGAACGCGCCGAATGGACTCGGCTCCCAGTTGCCGGCGATAACCTTCTGGAGCGTCGGCGCAAGGTGTTTGTCCCAGGTCCAGGCCGAGGAGCACAGCGTCGCTTTTGGTGCGAATTCGCGCAGGTCGCGATGATGGCCGGTACCGTAGATGCCGCGCTCCTGCGCCACGACCTGCGGGGTCGGGGTGTCGACATGCTGCCCGATCACGTCGATGCCTTGGTCCGCCATGGCTTGGGCGGCGGCGCGTTCCTTCACCGGGTCGTTCCAGGCGCCGGTGAAGATCACCGTCACGGTCGCTTTGGGATTCATCTTCTGCGCGCCAAGCTCGTAGGCGTTAATGGTCCAGTCGACCGGGCCGATCGGATGCGCCGCCACAAACCCGAGCTTGCCGGTCTTGGAAACGGCGCCGGCAACCATGCCGCACAGATATTGGCTCTCGTAGGTGCGGCCATAGAAGGATTTGAGGTTCGGTCCGTTGGTGGTGCCGGACGCATTCAGGAAGGCTACTTTGGGATATTTCTCCGAAAGCTCCTTGAACGTGTCCGAATAGCCGAAGGCCGTGCCGATGATGATGTTGTAGCCGCGCTGGATGAACCGCTCGGCCGCCGGTCGGATTTGGCCCGCGACTTCCGGCACGTTTTCCACGAAGGGAATCTGCATTTTGATGGCCGTTTCGATCTTCGGCCGCGCTTCATCGAAAGCCTGGGTCCAACCGCCGTCGGTCTTGTCGGCGAAATACAAGAACGCGACTTTGGGCGGGTCCGACAGCGTGAAGCCGGCAGCGTATCCATAGGCAGCAGCGCCGCAGACGATCGCGGCGCTGAGAGAGGTGATTACAAACTTATGCGCCATGAGACCGGTTCCTTTACTCGTTTGGCATGGATAGCAGGACAACCAAGCGAAATGCATGCCAGCGCCCGCGTAGCCGATACGGCCAGCCCCGGACTTGCTTGATCGCCCGCTTTTGGTCAATTAATTGGCCGACTGATTAAGAAACAGACTGCGGCCCAATGGCGTCGGCCAAAACGGCCCGGTTTCACTCGCTGCCGAAGCGCAGAGAACTCGTGATGACGCGTAATCGAACCGCGGTCCGGCGCATGATCGCGCAACGACGCTCACGCATCCCAGAAGCCCCACATAATTGGGTTGATCACGCGCAGGCCATTAAGCTGCCACCAGACGAAAGCGCTCCCATTCGGTCGGTGTCCGCTTGAGTACTTCGGACCAGCCACCCTTGATCTGATGCTGGTGCGGTTTTATGGGCCGCCCACCGAAAGCGAACTCGGCCCCGTTTGCTGTGAACGGAAACGGCGATAGGGAGTATGTATCCGACCCCTGCGGTCGGACGGTAATCGTGGCATCCTCCGTCGCGCTCAGCGGAACGTGTTCGAAACTCTGCTCGGCGCGTTCCCCTGGATGTACGCGATTAAAGTAAAGAGCGAGCGTGTCGCAGAATTGCAGCTGCTTGTAGTTTTGAAACAGTCGCGGCTCATCAAGCCAGGGGGACGTCTGAGGATCCTTTTTGATCTCATCCTTCAAACGTTTCTGCCGCTCGAGTTCGCCTTCGAGCATTCGCTCCGCCAGCGGCCGATCCTGAGGCGGAATCTTGTCGATGAGAACAAGATTGGAAAGGCCATAACGACCGTTATAAAGACCCCAGCTGTGCATGCTTGACATCAGGCCGCAATACGGATGCTGCCGCGCATTGAAGTCGGGCGACAGCCGACTGGTGACCGTGATGTACCGCGCGGGCGTCTCGACAAGATTGTACGGCAGGCCCGTCGTCTCGTCCGTTGCCGGGTCGCGGTCGAATTCGCTCCAGCCGGCATCATGATGAGTGATGACGTAGGTCATCACATCCAACGGCGCGAGCGGATCGAACCTGTCATTCCCGAACGCCCGGGCAAACTGCCCAGACAGGGCCGTATGTTCGTGCATCATGACGGCGCGCCGGGGCTCGCCGGCCGGTGCAGTCTGAATGATCATCTAACCCTCCACCATTTCCGATACGCACGATCACCGCTTCAAGTCGGAGCGCTTTCGAATGTCGCCGATAAAAACTTGCATCGACGGTGCGTGATACGAATGCGTTCGCATCAGACCACACCCGCCGCGGCGTGACCGGGCGCTTTCAGCGGCACGGCGCAGGCGTCGTACCTGAAGAGCCAGTCCGGATTTGTCGGCGTGCGCAGCCAAGTATTCGTCATCGAAATCCGCTGGACTTCGCCGACGCGCGGCATGCGGTTCGCTTCGTACCACGCGAAACTTTCGGCCGCATCGTCCGAACCGAATTCCGCAATACAGCGCGCCAGCACGGCGGCATCTTCGATGGCCATCGCGGCACCCGCCGCCATATAGGGTCGCATCGCGTGGCAGGCATCTCCCAGGAGGGCGATACGGCCGCCAGTCCACCGACTTACCGGCTCACGGTCGTAGACCGGCCATTTGGTGACCTCCGGTGCGGCCTCGACCGCCTGCCGCAGATCCGCATGATAGCCGTCAAACGTGGCGATGAACTCGTCGCGGTCACACGGGACGAAGGAGGTGTTGTCGCTCCATTCGACCTGCGGGGCGCTGGTGACGAGGTAAACTTCCTCACGTGCCTGCGTCATATAATAGACAAGGATGTGATTGCCGCGCCCCCACCATTTGCAGCAGGCTCGGATCGGCAGCCCGTTTAGCAGCTGCGTCGGGAACACGGCGCGGTGCGCGATATGGCCGGTGTATCGGGGCTTTTCGGGCCCGAGCAGGAACTCGCGGACCTTTGAATTCACCCCGTCGGCGCCGATGACCAGGTCCGCGTCCGAGTGGTCGCCGTCATCAAAGAAGAGGCGGACGGTCGAGCCTAGGTCGTCGAGGTCGCGCAATCTCTTTCCGAATGCGACTGTGCCGTACTGGAGTGCGGATTTGAGGACAGCATGCAAGTCGCCGCGGTGAACATTGATATAGGGGGCGCCGTAATGGGCCTCGCTTGACGGATCGAACGGAAGCTCAAACAGAATCTCACCAGTGTCCCATTGCCGGCTGACGAACGCATCGGGATGCAGTCCGATGTCGGATAGCGCCTGCTCGATCCCGAGGCGGCGCATCACCAGCATCACATTGGAACTCAAATGAATGCCGGCGCCGATGCGCGAGAAGGCTGAGGCCTGCTCGTAGACCTTTACGGCGAATCCGGAACGTTGCAGCAGTCCCGCAACCGTCATCCCGCCGAGGCCCGCACCGATGACGGCGATCTTGGTCGTGCGCCTCATCCGGCGAATTCTCCCAAACCGGACATCAAGTTTCCGCACCCCGGGGCACCCGGCGGGTCGTCCTTTCGTCCATCGCGCCGTCGGCCGCAGCCGACAGAACGTCAGTCAGGATGCCGAGCAGGCCGATCAAAATGGCCGTGTTCTTCGCGCCAAGTTGCCCAATGACACGCCACTGCTCCTTGATGATCCGCGGGATGATGTCATCGATCAAATGGATGCCACGCGGGGTCAGCTGGATCTTTAAGCTGCGGCGATCCGCCGGTTCCGGCAATCGGACGATCAGTTGCAGCGTTTCAAGCCGGTCGAGCCGGCTCGTCATTCCGGCGCCGCTCAGCATGAGCGAATCCGATAGCTGCTTGGGCGTGAGACTGAACGGTGGTCCCGCACGGCGAAGGGCGGACAACACGTCGAAAGTACCTCGCGCAAGCCCGTGCGCGGCGACGAAGCGGTTGAGGTAGGGCGTTGTCAGCAAATGCGCCCGCGCCAGAGCGCCGAACAATCGCATGGACGCCGGATCGAGGTCAGGCCGTTCGCGTTGCCACCGCGCCACGATGACGCCGACGGGATCGCACTGCGCCTTGGGCGGCTGTCGCTTGTGCACACGCAATCGGACAGGCGTCTTCCGGATCGTCGGCGCGTTGCCCGACTTCTTAGGTTCGACCGCTGGCACGTGACTTGCCCTTTTTCAGCGGAAAGGGCGCGCGTCTTCCGCGACCGTTTCGACAGCGCCCTTTATGGTGGTTCCGGCGCAATCAAAGCGCGTCAGCAGTATTGCGGTCACGTTTCGGCGCACCACGTGGAATTTGCGACAACTTCGTTGACAGGCTTTTTATGCGAGACGAACCTTGCATGGAGTGCTTCGATATCGAATTATACGACACTGAATTAATTTGGGCAAATCGCCTGCCGGTCCGTCCGAGATACGCCTGACCAGGTTGAAAGGATCAGATCATGATTGGCACGACGCGACGGGACGTTCTTAGGGCAACGGGGCGAGCCGCGGGCGGAATGGCGGTCGCTGCGTTCCTGGGCGATACCGACCGGGCTTTTGCGCAAGCAACGCTGCTTCGGGCAACGCACTTTGGCGGGCCCTACCAAATTCTCAATGACATCGTGGCCAAACCGTTTGCCGACGCCAAGCTCGGCCGGGTCGAATATGACGTCGAGGTTTCGCCCTCGGTGGTCGCCAAGCTGCAAACGCAGCGTGACGATCCGCCGTTCGACGTCGCGATGGTTTCGCGTTCGTTCGGTCTGAGAGCGCTGAATGCCGGCCTCGTTGAAAAGGTCGGCGCCTCGGATTTTCCCGAAGCGGCCGCCCTGATACCGGAGGCGATCCCGTCCGCCGGCTGGGGCGTCGCGATGACGCTCGACACCTACGACATGATGATCGATAGCAAGCAGGTGAAAGAGCCGATCAATTCCTGGCTCGATTTGTGGAAGCCCGAATTCAAGGGCAAGACGGCACTCCCTTCCGCCGCCAATGGCGGAGCATCCTTTGCCTTCCTCCTCTGCGTCTTGCGGGCGGTTGGCGGCAATGACCGGTCCGATGCGGCGATCAACGAGACCTTCTCGCGTCTGAAAGCCTTGAAGCCTTCAGTTCGCGTCTTCTATCCGGACAGCATTCAGGCGACCCAATTGATCGATCGGGGCGATATTTCCATCGCACCGCAATTCGGTATTCGTATCGCCAACCAAACGAAGGTCTCGCCGCATATCGTCAAGACTACCCCGAAAGAGGGCGTCGTCGCGATTCCGTACGATTTGTGCATCGCCAAGGGTTCCAAGAAAGTCGACCTGGGCAAGAAATATATCAATCTGACGCTGACCAAACCGGTCCAGGCGAACCTGGTGCAAAGCCTTCTCGCGACACCGTCGCGGCGAGATGTCGATGTGCCGGCCGAGACCGCCAAGCTGGTTACTCTCGATCCGAGCCGCATCTGGTTCGCGGACGAGGAGTTCGCTGCCTCGAAGCAACGCGAATGGCTCGATCGTTACATCCGCGAGATTCAAAGTTGAGCGCGGCGGCCGTGACGGAACTCCGATCAGGCGGAGCTCATATTGAAATTGAATTGGAGTTGATGGGAGTCAGCCGTTTTTTCGACGGTCTTGCGGCGGTCGAACGCTGCAGCCTCGCGATCAAGCGCGGGGAGATCGTGGCGTTGCTCGGACCGAGCGGTTGCGGCAAATCAACCCTGCTGAATCTCATCGCAGGATTCGAATCGCCGGATGCTGGCACGATTCGGCTGCGCGGGCGGACACTCAACGATGTTCCCCCGCATCGCCGGAATGTCGCCATGGTGTTCCAGCATTACGCGTTGTTTCCTCATCTAACGGTGGCGCGAAATATTGCTTATGGCCTCGACGCACGGCGCGTCGAGCGGAATGCAACCAGGAAACGCGTCGATGAGATGCTGGCGCTCCTCAAGCTTGACGGGCTGTCGCAACGCTACCCGGCTCAGTTGAGCGGCGGACAGCGCCAGCGGGTCGCCATCGCCCGAGCCCTCGCCATACAGCCGGACGTCCTTTTGCTCGACGAATCATTCAGCGCGCTGGACCGGAATTTACGTGAGGAAATGCAGCTAGAGCTCTCGCTCCTTCTGCGCCGGTTGCATGTGACCACCATCCTGGTCACCCATGACCAGCGCGAGGCCTTCAGCCTGGGCGATCGCGTCGCGGTCATGAAGAGCGGTCGTATTGTGCAGATCGGAACGCCGCGGGAAATGTACGAAACTCCGAGCGACAGCTACGTACTGCGATTTCTCGGATCGATCAACACTTGGGCCGCCGGTCTCACGTTAGACGATCAAGGCCATGCGAAGGTCAGCCTCAGCGGTCTCGAATTCGAACTCGATACGATTCCTCAGAACCTGCGGGGGCAATCGACTGCTGTCGTGCATTTGCGCACCGAGGACATCGGCATCGTCAGTCAACCGACTGCGGTCCATCGCGGTGCACCCGCGGTCGTGGCGCTCTCCACGTATCTCGGGGCTCAGGAACGGATCGTTGCCACTCTGGCAGGCCAGCAGATTGTGATCGATCGGTCCGCGAACAATGGGGAGCGTCGCGACCTGCAGGTCGGTGCGGCAATCTATCTCGATTTCGATCCTGCGCGTTGTCGCCTGGGCGGGGGCGGCGGGCAATCGTCGTGAGCCGGAGGCCCTACGTGCCGTGGCTGTGGCTCTTGCCTGCGGGCGCGCTTCTCATCCCGTTCTTCGCCTTTCCGCTATGCATCGTAATTCGAAACAGCGTGTTTCGCGACGATCCGAACGGATTTATGGTTCCCGACTTCACCGCCGCCAATTATGTGCGAGTTTTGACCGACACCTACTACCTTGATGTCTTCTCGAACACGCTCGTGGTCGCCGGGCTTGTGACGACGATGTCCCTGGTCATTGCCTATCCGTTCGCGCTGCTGATCGCCCGCGCGTCGGGCCGCGCCCAGACGCTGCTACTGTGGACCGTGTACATGCCACTCTATGTCAGCGTGATCATGCGGGCGTTTGGTTGGACCATCATCCTTGCCGACAGCGGCCTCATCAACCAGATGCTGCTGGCGATGGGCATCGTCCGGGCGCCGCTGCGGATTTTGTTCGAGGTCGAAGGAATGACGATTGGAATTCTTCATCGCTACCTGCCGCTGATGATCATTCCGCTCGTGGCGGCGCTCCAAAAGATCGACCTCAGCTTGAACAGGGCTTCGAGCAATCTCGGAGCGTCCGACTGGTTGACGTGGTGGCGAGTCACAGTACCGTTGTCGTTGCCTGGCATCGTGGCGGGAACTCAATTGGTCTTCGCGGGCGTGCTCAGCGACTACGCCCTGCCCGCCCTTATGGGCTCCACGAAATTTCAGCTGACGGCGCCGGCCATCTATTATGAAGCCGTCACCAATGCGAGCTGGGCGCTCGCCGGCGCCATGGCGACGCTTGTGCTGGCCATCGTCGCGCTCCTCCTCGTGGTGATGAACCTGTCGCTAAAGCGCCTCGCCCCATGGGCGTCGACCCTATGACGGGGCGAGATCGGCGGGGTTCGGGCATCGCCCTTCGCCTAATCGGCGCTATCGTGGTGTGCTTCCTTTTGCTTCCGATCGCTATTGCGGTGGTGATGGCGTTCAGCAGCGGCGAGCGGCTTCAATTTCCGCCCGCCGGATACAGCCTGCGTTGGTTCCGGGCCGTGCTGGAGTCCACGCCCTTGATGGAAGGACTCCGCCTGAGCTTGATCATCGCGGTGGTCAGTGCGGCGTTGGCGACCGTTACGGGCACCGCAGCGGCCATTGCGCTGAATCATTATCGCTTCTCTGGTCGCCTGGCGGTTCAAGCGTTTCTGATGCTGCCGCTGGCATTACCGGCCATCGTCCTCGGTCTCGGTATGTTGTTTTCGTTGCCGGCGTTCGGCCTCAAGGTCGGACCCGTCCCTGCGATCTTGGGTCATGCCGTGCTCAGCATTCCTTATGTCGTCGCGATGGTCCTGGCGTCGCTGACCAGCTTCGACCGCTCGCTGGAACGAGCGTCGCTCAACCTTGGTGTCGGACCGGTTCAGACCTTTTTTCGCATCACCCTTCCGCATATCCGCATCGGCGTATTGGCCGGCGCCATCGCGGCCTTTCTTCTTTCTTTGGATAATATTTCACTGTCCATCTTCGTCACCCGCAACGACACCCTGCCGCTGCGCCTCATGCAGCATATGCTCTCCTATGCCGACCCCAGCATCGCGGCCATGTCGACGATGCTGTTGGTCGCATCTCTTGGTCTGCTGCTGTTCCTGTTGCCGTTTGCGACGGGTCGTCATCCGCAGCGATGATCGACGCATCGGTAACGCTTCCTTGAGACTCACGCCGCCCGTTCCTTGGGCGCCTCGATTCGTTCGCTGGGGGCAGAACAAGATCAAAGTAGGAATTGCAGCTCCGGGATCGATGGGTCATGCGGCGCATTGCCATGCGGACGGCCTAAATAACTGGCACGCGGCTTGCAGCCACAACATCAACCCAAAGACCTTTTCGCGTGATCCAGAATTGGGGATGCACATGTCAGCAATATCCCGTCGCAAGCTCCTTTTGAGCGCAATCGCAGCTCCGGCCATCTTGAGCGGTCCTGCGAACACCCAGGAGCGCCGAAAAGTCACATTCACTCTGCCGTGGCTGGCCGAGGGGTCGAATGCATTCGTGTTCGTCGCCAAGGCCAAAGGCTATTGGGATGAACTCGGGTTGGACGTCGTGGTGACACGTGGCTACGGTTCCGTCGCGGCCGCGCAGGCTGTCGGCGCGGGCCAGTTCCAGTTCGGCGCAGCCGCCGCGTCGGCCGGAATCCAGCAGGCGGCAAAAGGTCTGCCGGTGGTGGCGATCGGGTGCGCCGGATATGACGGCACGATGGGAATCTGCGTGCTGAAGGATAGTCCCGTCAAAAGCCCGAAGGATCTCGCGGGCAAGAAGCTCGGCGGCACTGTAGGTTCCGGTGAATTCCCGTTCCTTCCGCTTTTTTTTCAGCGCGCCGGGCTCGACATCAAATCCATCGAGATCAACCAGGTCGATCCCAATGTCAGGCAGCGATTGCTGGTGACCGGACAAGTGGATGCCATCTCCGGGTTTGCGATCTCGTTCGTCCCGCCGCTGTCGGCCCAGAAAATCGGGACGCGCTCGATGCTGTTCAGCGAATACGGGATGACGCTTTACAACAACACGCTGATGACCCAGCTGTCGACGTTGCGCGGCGAACCGAAGCTGTGTGCGGATATGACCACCGGCCTGATGCAGGCGATCAAATTCACCATGCTCAATCCGGACGAGGCGGTTAAACTTTTCTTGAAGCAGGTCCCGGAGACCGCGCTTACGCCGAGCGGCGCCGAACAAACGCGCTTGGGAATCGGCATTTTCAACGTGGCAATGCTCCACGAACCCCTCAAGCATGGTGTCGGCTATACGTCCCCCGAGGACTATCAGACGATGACGGACCTCGTGATGAAATACATCGTCTCGCCCAGCGACACGCCGCCCCGACAGGCGGATCTTTTCAGCAACGACCTCATCGGGAAAATCAAGTTGTCGCCCGAGGAATGGAATGCTGCCGAGGCCAAAGCTGAGTTGTTCCGCAAATATCTGGGCTGAAGGCCGCCGCCATGGCTCCCCACATCCGAATCGAAGACGTCCGAAAGGTCTATCAGAGCGGCAAGGATCAGGTGGAGGCGGTATCGAGCGTCTCCTTCGCGGTGCAAGCCGGCGAATTCGTTGCCATCCTTGGACCTTCCGGCTGCGGGAAGTCGACATTGCTGATGATGTGCGCCGGCCTGGAACCAGTGACGTCCGGGACGATCAGCATCGACGGTGCCGCGGTGACAGCGCCGCGAGCGCGGGTCGGCGTCATGTTTCAGGACAGCACGCTGCTGCCGTGGAAGACGACGCTCGAGAATATCCTGTTTCCGGTCCGCATCCAGAAGCGTCCGCTGGCCGAATACCGCGACCGCGCTCATGACCTGATCCGGATGGTCGGTTTATCGGGATTTGAAAACACCAAGCCGCACCAACTTTCTGGTGGAATGCGTCAGCGCGTTGCGATCTGCCGCGCGCTTATCACCGATCCGGACATTCTATTGATGGACGAGCCGTTCTCCGCCCTCGACGCTATGACACGCGACGAGATGAACGACGCACTGCTCGACATCTGGGAGCGTTATCGCAAGACCGGATTGTTCGTCACCCACTCGATCCGCGAGGCCATCTATCTGGCTGACCGGGTCCTGGTGATGACGCGACGCCCCGCCACGATTGTGGAAGACCTCAAGATACCGTTTGGTCGTCCCCGCGATCATTCGATCGGAGAAAACGTGGAGTTCAATGAAATCTGCGCTCATTTGCGCGGCCTCATCGAGCATAGGCAAAGCCCCGCGCCGGCCAGGTCCGCGGCCGCATGAAACGCCTGTATCCGGCAATCCCCCGGTACGAAGGTCTATCCACTTTCGGTCTGCCGATCGGGCTTGGCGTTTTCATCCTCGTCGCCTGGCAGGCGATTGTGCGAAGAGCTGCGATCCCGCAGGTCATTCTTCCGGCGCCGACGGATATTCTTTTGGCGTTCGACGGCACCCTCGGCGTTCTGGCCCACCACGCCTGGGCGTCCGGCAGCGAATCCTTGGTCGCCTTTATGTTGGCGGCGATCCTGGGCGCGGCGGTCGCCATCCTGCTGAGCATGTCGAAGCTCGCGTACGAAGCGATCTATCCGCATATGGTGTTATTTCAGCTTATTCCGAAGATCGCGCTCGCGCCGCTGTTTACGTTCTGGCTCGGCATCGCGGCGCCATCGCGGATCACCTATGCGACCTTCATCAGTTTTTTTCCTGTGGCCCTTGCGATGATGACCGGGCTCGCGCGTGCCGACGCCAACGCGTTGCGGCTCTGCCGTGCATTGGGAGCGAGCCACTGGCAGACTTTTTTTGCCGTGCAGATTCCCTATTCGTTGCCGTACTTTTTCAGCGGCCTGAAGATCGCGGCCACAATGGCGGTCATCGGGATCGTGGTCGGCGAGTTCATCTCCGCCAAGGAGGGCCTCGGATACTACATTCTGTATGCCGGATCGCGCGGCGAGACGGCGCACATCTTCGCCGCCATGATCGTTCTGTGCGCGATCGGTCTCCTACTTTATGGCGTTACCGTCACGGCCGAACGGGTCATGCAAGCCTGGTGGCGCGGATGAGCGGCTGGTTTCCGTCGCCGTCGCTTCCGACCGAGCGGCGCGTGGCTGCCAAGACCGGCTCCATGGCGAGCCACTATGACGGGAGCAATTTCGCCGAACTGATCAAGCATCTTGCCGGCCTTCTCCGGGAAGGTCCGGCGTTTGGACGCCGCGTTGTGCTGCCGGTGTTGGTGGCGGCGGCGATATTGCTGGCGTGGGAATACGGCGTAAGGCTTGCGCACCTTCCGCAAATGATCATCGCCTCGCCGAGCGCCGTCTGGGACGTGATCGCCAACAATCCCGGCATCCTGCTGCAGCAATCGTTGCCCACAATCCAGGAAGCCGTTCTCGGCTTCGGCCTCGCCGCGTCCCTCGGCATTGTGCTGGGCACCAGCCTGGTGTTGTCCAGGTCGCTGCAGAAGGCATTCTATCCCTATATTTTGGTCCTCCAACTCATCCCCAAAGTCGCGCTTGCGCCGCTGTTCATCATCTGGCTTGGGGTCGGATTGCCGTCGCGGCTATGGTTCACATTATTCATGGCGTTTTTCCCAGTCGTCATTTCGACAATGACCGGGTTGATGAGTGCCGACCGCAACGCCGTTCGCCTGTGCGAGGCGCTGACCGCGTCGCGCTGGCAGGTCTTTTACAGCGTCCGAATACCCTACGCGTTGCCGCATATATTCGCCGGTCTGAAGATTTCGGCCACGATGGCCATGATCGGCGTCGTCGTGGGCGAGTTCGTGACGGCCCAGGAGGGCCTTGGCTACCTCATCATGTTCGCCACCTCGGCCGCGGAGACGCCCCTGGTTTTTGCCGCCATTGCGTTGCTTTGCGTGATCGGCCTCGCGCTATACGGCAGCGTGGCTCTGGTCGAGATCATCGTGCAGAAATGGCTCGGCGTCTCGATTACGACGAGTGAATTCTAATGGATTGGCTCGCCGACGGCGGCCTTGGCGATGGGCGGTGGCGTCCGCGCGACGCCCGCAGAGGCGCGTAGGGAGAAGCTTGATGGCCGACGAAGGCACAGCGGCCGCTCGGCTTGAAGCGCTGCTCGCTCGCGCGAACGAGGAGCGCGCCATCCTCGATTTTCCGGATCGCCCCTGGGTCGTCCCGCATCACACCGAGGATGGTCGGCGGATTCTCAATGTCTTGGTGGTCGGCGCCGGTCAGGCCGGGATATCCATTCTTTCGATGCTTGCGCGCGACCACGTCGACGGCGTCCTGGCGATCGATGCCGCAGCGAAGGACGAGGAGGGGCCTTGGCGCGCTGTCGCGCGCATGAACGTGCTGCGGACCCCAAAGCAGCTGTCCGGGCCTGACGCCGGCATCCCGAGTCTGTCGTTTCGGCGCTGGTACAAGGCGCGCCACGGCGAGTTGGCGTGGGACAATCTCGACCAGATACCGCGGGCGGACTGGTGTCGCTATTTGTCGTTCGTGCGCGAAGCGTTCGATCTCCCAATCCGCAATGGCGTGCGTCTCGAGCGCATCATGCCGCACGGCAAATATCTGGCCGCCGAAGTTGTGTCCGCGCGGGGGCCCGAAACGCTGCTTGCGCGCAAGATCGTGCTTGCCACCGGCATCGACGGTGGTGGCGGCTGGCATGTGCCGCAGCACGTGAAAGCGCTGCCGCGCGGATTGTGGGCGCACACGAGCGAAGCGATCCCCTTCGCGGCGTTGAAGAGCAAGCAAGTGGCCGTGCTCGGCGCCGGTGCGTCCGCCATGGACAATGCCGCAATGGCGCTCGAAGCCGGCGCGGCGTCGGTCGACCAGTTCTGCCGTCGCCCGCTGCTGCAATCCATCCAGCCGTTGGCGTGGATGGGTTTCGCTGGATTCTTGCGGCATCTCGGTGACGTGGACGATTCCTGGCGCTGGCGCTTCATGTCCTATGCGCTCGGTCTGCGGGAGCCCTTCACTAAGGATGCCTGGAACCGGGTGTCGCGCTTTTCCAACTACAGGCTGCGGGTGGGCGAAGCATGCAAACCGCTGGCCGCGAAGGGCGATCGGATCGTTGTCGGCACCCGCATGGGCCATCAGGCATACGACTTCCTGATTTGCGGAACCGGCGTGGAGATTGATCACGGATTGCGTCCCGAGCTGCAGTGTTTTGCGGACGACATCGCACGATGGAAGGATCGCTTCACGCCGCCGCGCGACGAAGCGGATGAGCGTCTGGCGAACTTTCCGTACCTCTCCCCGACGTTCGCCTTCGCCGAGCGTACGGTGGGCGCCGCGCCCTGGCTGTCGAACATTCACTGCTTCAATTTCGCCGCCACTATGAGTTTCGGGCCGAGCGGGGCGGCGATCCGGCCACTCAAATATGCGGTCCCGAGGCTGACGCAGGCGCTGACGCGCGACCTGTTCGGCGGCGACCTCCAGCATTACTGGGACGATCTGCAGGCGTTCATCGGCACTGAGTTCGATGGCTACCCCGCCCGACTTGCCGCCCCGGCCGCCGGAACGGCGGCACCATGAATGTTGATAGATCGCCTTTACGTTGAACGATCTCGATCCGGCAATCGTAAACAAAGTGATCGTTCGGCATCATATAGCTAGATGTGGTACGCCGGCTCAAATCAATGCACCATCGGTGGCTTTGTTTTGCCAAATCCATCGAACCCGCAACGATCAGCGCGTGGGTTTGTTTTGCCAAAATCATGTCCTTCCGGTGCCCGACCAACCGTTTGTAATAGGTACGATCTGCTAATATTATAGGCATACTCCTATTGCGTCAAGCCTGCGAACGGTTACGCGACTTCACGGCGCCGCGGGTCATTTATCGGGCGCTCCGAGGGCATGATAGAGATCGGCAAGGTCGCTGCGCGTGGCGTTCCACACCGCTTCATTGCCGGCCACACTATCCAGAAATCGCGCAAGCGCGGCCGAACGGGCCGCCTGCCCGCTGACCCGGCAGTGCAGACTGATCGTCAGCACCGCGGAGCGCCACGACGCTTCCTCCAAATGCTGATCGAGCGCATCGCGGCACCAACGCTCGAACTCGTCCGCGGCCCCCAGCCATCCCTTGGCAAACTTGTTGTCGTTGTTCGCGAAGGTGTGCGGAATAACGAGATGCCGGCTTCCTTCGGACTCGACCCAATAGGGAAGCTCATCCGCATAGGAGTCGGAATCGTAGCGGAATCCACCGATCTCGTGCAGCAGGCGCCTCGTCTGCGGGGACGGACCGTACCGGCACATCCATCCGGCTGGCCTGCGACCGAGCACGCGCTCGAAAACGCCGATCGCTTCGCGGATCATCTGTCGTTCCGCCGCGGGCTCAAGATCGAAATGATTCACCCAGCGCAGGCCATGGCACATGACCTCGTGGTGCGAAGACGCCAGATAGCCGGCGATATCCGGATTGCGTTCAAGAGACCGCGCGCACGCGGCGACGGTGACGCGCAAGGCGCGCTGATCGAACAGCCGCATCAGCCGCCAGAAACCGACCCGGCTGCCGAATTCGAACATCGATTCGGCGGCGAGATCCCGGGTCCCGCGCGGCACCGGGCTGGTGCCCGCCTCGGTCAAGGCAAATTCGGAATAGCCGTCGCCATCCTCGATTGAGGGCTCCGACCCCTCTTCCAGATTGACGACGAACACCACCGGCAACTTTGCGCCGCCGGGCCACGCGAGGCGCGGCGGCGTGCGGCCGTATCCGACATAGTCGCGGCTCATGAAAGGGTCTCTGATCCGTTCATAACGAAGAAACCTTCGGCGACTGATGGTACCAGACGGCGGGAATGCGCGGAAAAGAAGTATTGCGCGGATGCGTTCCGTAAAATTTTCGGTGAAATAGAAATCCAGTCGCCGGGCCGCCCGGCGCGTATTCAGTTGGCGAGATGTTTAGTCCAAACCTTTTTGCGACTGCACCTCCGGCGCCCCTCCGCCGCGTTGATCAATTCGAAACCTTACAAACGGAATGAACTTGCTTCTCTCCGGGATTTGGGCGCTCTGCGTCCGAAGAACACGCGCGGACCGTATCGTTGAATCGATCTCGTGCACCCTGTCGCTAGTATGGCCGGCGACGTGCGCACCAAACTGAAGCTCATACCACGCGCTCGCTCTTGAGAGCGTTGACCGAGAGGTGGGAGCATGAGGACTTCGCGACGCGAGTTCGTCAAGTTGATCACGGCGAGTGGTATTGCGCTCAGCCTGTCGCAGTTGGCAGCCGCCCAGGGACCCGGATTTTCGGCTCGTGAGACGCTGCCGGGACGGCGACGCTGGAACCCGGCCGCCGGCGGTTTCGGCCGCATTGATGGCGTTGCCAAGGTCACGGGCGCCAAGCTCTACGCGTCCGATTTTCGCGCCGCCGATTTGCCCGGCTGGCCGGCGGATACCTCGCATGCCATACTTATCCGGGCCGCGGACGCGACGCATATCTATACCGGCATCGACCTCGCGAGCCTGAGCGGCGCGCTGAAGCCTTCAGTGGTCGTCACCGCGACCGATCTCGCACGAATCGGCACGCGCGTTCCCGAAATCCATGCCGGCGATCTGTTCTGCCCGGTCGGCAAGACGCCGCTGTATCTCGGCCAGCCGGTAGCGCTGTTGATCTTCGAACAGTTCGATGCCTTCGACCAGGCGCGGCTCGCGCTGCGCGACGCACCTGTCGTGAAGTTCGGCGAAAAAACCGATCCGGTCGCAATGCCTAACTACGGCGCTTATCGTTTTACCCGTGTGGCCGGCCCGACACCTGACGACCCCGATGTTTACTCACCGGTCCAGGCCGGCTGGGTCAGCCCGGAAGGCTCGCCGAATATAGGAATCCCGAAATGGGCGCCGCTCGAAAACGTGACGGATGCCGCCTACCACAAGGCAGCGACCTACGGTGAGCAGATCCGCGCGGAACTTGACGCCAGCAATCCCGACCTTCTGGTGCTGGACCGTGCATTCGAGACCCAATCCGTAGACCCGATGTTTCTCGAGCCGGAATGCGGTCTCGCCTGGTACGACGCGGGCCGCAAAAATCTCGAGCTTGTGCTCGGCGTCCAGTCGCCGGACGAGGCCGCAAGCTCGATCGCGTTCCTGCTGGGCAAGGCCCGCGCCCCCTTAAAGCCGGCGCGCATCAACGCCCAGTTTGCCTATATGGGCGGCGGATTCGGCGGACGCGACCATTCACCTTTCCCGCTCTACGTCGCGCTGGCGGCGATGTTCCTTCCCGGCCGCCCGGTGCGGCTCGCCCAAGATCGCTACCAGCAGTTCCAGGGCGGGATCAAACGGCACCCATTCAAGATGCACACGCGCATCGGGGTCGATCGGACGACCGGCAAGATTCGCGGCTTCGCCGCCGATCACGTATCGGACGGCGGCGGCCTTGCCAATTTCTCGGCCACCGTAGCGTCCGTTTCCGCCCTCGCCGCGATCGGCATCTACGATATTCCGAAAGTCGATATCACCACGGTCGCGCTGCATTCGCGCGGCGTGACCGCGGGCTCTATGCGCGGTTATGGAACGCTGCAGACGATGACGGCGCTGGAGGTGCTGGTCGATGAAGTGTGCGCGGCGCTGCCGCTCGACCCGATCGAGTTCCGGCGACGCAACGCCCTCAAGACCGGCGGCCGCACCCTGGCGGGGAACCCGTACAGTGTCGCGGTCCGCACGCCGGAGATTCTGAACAAGCTGGAGAAT
The DNA here is from genome assembly GCA_963747835.1 of uncultured Alphaproteobacteria bacterium. Taxonomy (GTDB): domain Bacteria; phylum Pseudomonadota; class Alphaproteobacteria; order Rhizobiales; family Xanthobacteraceae; genus JAJPKK01. The sequence goes on along the minus strand of CAVVGO010000006.1, from coordinate 1,185,498 downwards.
CATCCGATCTGGCAGCAGCGTGCCGAACAGAAGGCCCGCGGACAGCAGGCCGGGATGGTCGTCGGCACGGGCGTGGCTTGCGTCACCAAGACCTTCGGCAGCGGTGGGGACAGTTCGCTGGCGACGGCGGAAATCGATCCGGATGGCCGGATTGGCATCCATTTCGACGGGGTCGACATGGGTAACGGCATCGGGACGGCAGTGGCCAACCGGGTGGCGGCGCATCTGGGTGGAGTGGCCGACGAAGTCGCGCTCGGGCAGATCGACGCTTTCGGCGCGCTCGGGCTCGTCACCTCGGGCGACCGTTACACGATGGACCAAGCAACATTGAATGCCGCGCAGCGCAATCCACGATGGGTGCCGGCGATCAGCTCGGCGACGTTTGCCTCGATCGGCGCCCACGTCCTGACGCACGCGGCCGCGGAGGCCGCGCGAGTCGTATTCCGCTTCGGATTGTGGCCGGCGGCCCTCGATCTGTGGGGCATCGCACCAACCGATCCGAGGGCCAAGGAGTGGGCGATAGCGCGCTGGAAAGATGGACAACTCATCATGCCGGGGTTGGCGCCGGTGGCGCTGCCGGCGATCGCCGCAAAAGCGCATGACCGTAACGACGTGACCGGCGCGATGACGCACGGCTTTTCCCGCTGGGCATGGTCGCAAGCCACCTTCATGGTCGACAAGCAGGTGTGGACGGCCGACATCGACGCTCTGGCCGTGCGCCGGGGGACGAACAAATTCGTGCGTCTCGATCGCTCCAGCGTCAAATATCCGCCCACTGAATTCGGACGGTTCGGGACCACCTACACGTCGTTGTGCGGCACGCTGGTGCGTGTCGAGATCGAGCGGGCCACCGGCGCGCTGCGCATCGCCAAGGCCTACAGCGTCCTCGAATGCGGGCAGCCGCTGGTGCCGGAGGTCGTGATCGGGCAGTCGCAGGGCGGCTTCGCGATGGGCGTAGGTTATGCATTGCTGGAATCGCTGCCGCCCTATGAGGGCGGGCCCGGCAACGGGCAATGGAACCTCGGACAATACGTCGTCGCGCGCGGATCGGACCTGCCGTTGCGCGGGCTCGAGATCGAGGTGCTGCCGGCGCTGCCGGACGAGCCGCCGAAGGGAATGGCGGAAGTCGTGATGATCCCCGTCGTCCCGGCGCTTCTGAATGCCATCTTCGATGCCACGGGCCGACGCTTCCAGTCATTGCCGGTGACCCAACACTTGCTCAAGGGAGCGCTCACGTGACCAAACTGAGCATCACGATCAACGGGCGCGCGCACGGCCCGACGGAGGTGCGCGACGACTTGACGATGAATGATTATTTGCGCGAACACCTCGGGATGACCGGCACCAAGTTCGGCTGCGGCGCCGCGCAGTGCCTGAGTTGCGCGGTGATCATCGATAATCCTGACGGGACAAGCTTCACCAGCCCGACCTGCGTCGTTTCGGCCGCGAGCTTTGACGGCAAAGCTATCCGCACGGTCGAAGGGCTCGCCACGAATGGCGAACTTTCCGTTCTGCAAAAGGCTTTCATCGATCATTTTGCATTCCAGTGCGGCTATTGCACCGCCGGCTTCCTCAACGAGGGCCAGGTTCTGCTGGAGCGCCTGGCGAAGACGCCGGTGACGCATGCCGATCTCGAGAAGACAATCGTCTCTGCGCTCGACGGCCACCTGTGCCGCTGCACCGGCTACGTCAAATATCACGAGGCCGTGCGGGATGTGATTCTGGCCGATCCGGGACGCTATCTGGTGTCGCGCAAGTCTGCGTCCGGGGATGTGCCCCATTGACCTCGCGCCGCGACGCCAGCCGTCGAGCGTGACAGATTTCAGGAGGCGACCACAAATGAAATCCGAGATGCGGCTCAAGGTCCCGGTTGCGGTCGTTGCCCTGCTGATGAGCGTACTGACCGCGCGCGCTATCTCCGACGCCCCATTGGGCAGCCTCGCGGCACCGGAAAGCTTTGCCGCGATCCAAGACACGGCGGCGCGGTCAGCGGCGGTGTTTATCGAGCTCGGCAAAGTGCTGACCAATCCGCGTTGTGTGAACTGCCATCCGGCCGGCGATCGCCCGCATCAGGGTGAACTGGGCCGCCTCCATCAGCCGCCGGTCGAGCGTGGCGCGGACGGTCACGGCCTCGCCGCCATGCGCTGTTCGATCTGCCACCAACAGGCCAACTTCGATCCCGGCCGCGTGCCGGGCCATCCGGAATGGCATCTCGCACCCCGCGATATGGCGTGGGAGGGCAAAACGCTCGCTGAGATCTGCGTTCAGATCAAGGATCCGGCGCGCAACGGTGGCCGCTCCCTGGAAGACCTTATCCATCACATCGGCACCGACACTCTGGTCGGCTGGGCCTGGGCGCCCGGCTTCGGCCGCGACCCTGCTCCCGGCACCCAGAAGGAAGCGGGCGCGCTGGTGGAGGCCTGGGTGAAAACCGGGGCAGCATGCCCGGACTAGATCAAGGGATAACAGCACGTCGCGGAAATTGCCGTCCGCAAGACGTAAGCGGCGTTTGTATCCGTAGTTCTACTTCGCATGGATGCTGCCGGGGCGAAGATGCGTTACTGTCGCAGTGATCCGTCGTATCGGGAGATGTTCATGAGAACTGATGTGATCGCGATCGGCAGCCTCTACGCTCTGATGTCGTTGCTTGGCGTCGTTGGATCTGGTTCGGCGGTCCGCGCCGCCGAGCTGCCGTCCTATTTCAAGGAGATCGTCGGTACTCAAACCGCAGGCCCCGCCGATATCGGAACCAAGAATATCCTTCAGCTCAACACCACCATGTTCGAGCTTTACGGCGATGCCGGACATGCGTTCAAGAAGAACATCCTGGCCCAGCACCCCCTCATCCTCGGGCTTTTCTCGGGCGCGGGCGGACGATTCATTCTCTATCGCCCCGGGATGGCGCCGATCGACGCTCCCCAGGTGCCGATGGTCTATCAATTGCTCAAATCCGTCGGCCACAGCACTATGGCGTTAGCCGAAGTGGTCGTTCCCTATCTAAACAGTCCCAACGACGGGACGTGGCGTGGCTCGTTGGCGGCGTATCGCAGCCGAATGCAAACCGCGCTCGACGGCCTTGACGCGACACCGATGCCGGATGATTGGCGGTCCAACAACCGCAGCATCCTGCAGAACAATATCGCGTTCATGGACGCATGCCTGAAGCACAACGCGATCTCGGCGGACGCCCTGCAGGAATTTGCCAAGAAACAGTCCCCGCTGTTGAAGAAGGACATCGCATGGGCGGCGCAGACCCAGGTCGCTCACTGGATGGATGTGATCGCCGGTTGGAAACAGATGCTTGGCGCCGACTGGGACAAGACTTACGCGGCCAGCAACACGATCTACGTCGCCCGCCAGAACAACGTGCTGTTCAGCGTGCTCGCGCAGTTTTTCGGGCCGGAGGCCATCAACGACCGGCTGATCTTGATCGAGACCGTCTCGTTCACCACGACGCCCGACGACATGCTGGACTCGCTGACCCGCATCATCGCCGACCGATCCGTCGGCGCCGCGTTCTTCGGTGACTACCACCTGATGGATTACGAACTGATGGGTGGTGACGCGCGTCAAGCTATCGTCGCGGAAGATACCAAGCGCGAGATCAACGTGACCTTGCCGCCGCAGGTGCCGTTCGGTTCCCACCAATGGCCGACGCTGATCACGCCCGGGCCAGGCGCCAAGAGCTTGGCGGACCTTCCATGAAACGGATCGCTTAGCCGACGTCGGGACGCGAAGGTCTCGAAGGCTCGTCGCGGACTCTGCTGTTATTCGAGGTTCACCTTCCCACCGCGACTTTGGCGCAGGACCGCCAAGGCCGCGACGGGCGGCGCTATGCTCGAAAGATCGTCAAGCCCAGGACGAGCAGCACGAGGAAAATCACCAGGAATATGTAGAACAGGATGCGGGCGATGTCGGCGCTGGCGACCGACAGACCGGTGAAGCCAAAGAGCGCGGCGACCAAAGAGATAACAAAAAATATCAACGCCCACTTCAGCAAAGACATGGACCGGTTCCCTTCCAGCGGTGCTAACGGAAGGGGCGGCCTTTTTGTTCCGGACCAGTTGTCAATTCAGGCGTCGATCGGAATTCGCGGACCGGCCCGGAAATTGTCGACGGCCACGCAAATCGCAACCGGCGGGCGCGTCAGGGCGTTGCTCGTTAAGGCACGATCCGATCCAATTAGATAAAGCACAACAATTTCAATGGAAAATGGCGGAGAAGGGGGGATTCGAACCCCCGATACGGTTGCCCGTATGCCGCATTTCGAGTGCGGTGCATTCAACCACTCTGCCACCTCTCCAGCGAACTGATACCTATCAATATTCCAAGCCTGATCCAGTAAAAAAATCCGGCGCAGCCGGATCTGCCGGTGGTGTCGGGCTTGGACCGAGGATCACGGTCGGATCGGCGCTTGCAGTGAGATCATGGCGCGGACCTGCTCCGCGCTCAGCGGAGCCGCGAGGAACCTGTAAGCTACGGCGTCCGCCATCGCTTCATCGAGGCCTGAGATTCGGTCCGGATCGGTATTGTCCTTGGGGATGAAGTCGTCGCGGGTGCGCCGCGCCACGCTTTCCGTGACGCCAGCCCAGCGCGCATAGGCGTCTAGCGCTTCCGGATCCGCGTACATCCAATCAAGCGTATCGCGATAGGCCTGCATGTAGCGGCGGATCGCGTCGGGACGCTTCGCGAGCGCGTCCGCATTGGCCAGGATAAAGCGGACGGTCTGCTGCGCCAGCGCCGGCACGTCGTTACCGGTGGCGATAAACCGGATTTTCCCCTCCTCCAGCGCTGCGACGCCGATCGGGGCGGCGGCCCAGCCGACATCGACCTGCCGGGTCATGGCCTGGGTCAGGGTCGATACCGGACTGCCGGTTGCGATCGGCTTTACGGTGATGCCGTAATGCCGCGCCAGTGCCAGGACAATGAGATTGGTCGAAGACCCGGTGGTGGAAAACGCCACCGTTTTGCCGGCGGCGTCGGCGAACGTCCTGATCGGCGAGTCCGCCGGCACGTACCAGTATTCATAGGCGCCCCGCATTGTGGCGCCGATCACCCGCACCGGGGCGCCCTTGGCAAAGGCCGCCATGGCGCCGAGGGTGCCGACCCCGATGCCGATGTCCACCGCCCCGGCAATGACGGCCTGTTGGGTTTCGCCGCCACCCTGGGTGTAGAGCAGTTCGAGCGTGAGACCGCGGCGGCGGAAGAAGCCGCGGTCCTGGCCAACTTCAGTGATCGAATTCTCGTAGACGCCGCGTTGCCCGATCGCGAGCTTGAGGATGTCGTCGGCGCGCGCTCCCGCCGGCGCGGCCAGCAGCTGGAACGCGACCGCGGCAGCGATAAGGTCTAATTGAAAATTCGGGCGGCGCACCGCCCGTCACCGGGGCTTTTCGAACTTCAGCACGAAATCATCGACCGGCACCGTTGCTCGAAACACATTGACGTCGCGCGGATCTTCGGGATGTCGCAGGTAATTGTCGTCGGCGACAAACCGGAACCCGGCCGCCTCGACTTCGCGGCGCACCACGCTCTCCTCGATGCGATGCAGCGTGCTGCCCACCGAAGTGCCTTCCCCGGCGCGGGCCGAGTGATCGGCAATGATCAACACGCCACCGGGCTTCAAAGCATCGAGCAGCCGCTTGTTCATCGCGGCGCGGTCGACCTTCATGTAGGTGGTGTCGTGATAGAAGAACAGGAACGTGACGAGGTCGAGGTCGCGCACCTCCGCAGGCGCCGGATCGTCGAAGGGACGCACCAGGCGGGTGACGTTGCGCATCGCCGGTGTCTTCATCCGGGCGTCGAATTTTTCGGAAGCCTCCGAAATCCTGGCCGTAGACATGGCCGCCGGCCCCGACCGCCCGAGCCATCAATTCGGTGCTGTAGCCGGCGCCGGTGCCCATATCGAGCACGTTCATGCCGGGCCGTACTCCCGTGAAGGCCAGCAGCTTCACCGGGTCGCGCCGCTTGTCGGTCGCCCGGTCGGCGTCGCTGCGGTCGGGCGCGGCGGCGATGGCTTGATAGTCTTGCGCCCGCACTGGCGTTGGTGCGGATTGGATCACGGCCGCCAGCGCCAATGCGCCAAGCCAAATCCCTGCTAAATTCGCTCCGCGATTGATGCGCATCGCTTGTGCCTCCCTGTCAGCTTGCCGCGGCCGCCGTCGCAGTCCGCCGTTGAACCAAGCCTAGCATATCGCCTGACCGTCCCGGATGCCGTTTCGCCGCGCCTGTCCGCCGCCCGCAGGACGTGCGGCGGTTGTGGCTTGCCGCGATCGCGCCTATGTGATGGAAACTTGCAACATGTATGTGATGCCAAATGCCGGACAGCGCTAAATCGTCACCGGAACAATCCCGGCCAGCCCTGTGGGTGGGCACCGCCTTCGTGGGGCTGATCATGGCTGCGACAATCTTGCTATGGGCGCATTACGGCACTGCGGTATTCTTCGACATGATCGCTTCCGGAATCGCGTCATGCTTCTGATATCGACGAGGCAAACTCGGACACTCAAATCCCCGACAGGGCCGAATCCAAAAGCAAACCCCATGGGCAACTCATGAGTGCGAAGACGTCGCGGCTGTTGGTGATTTTCACGGCATTCTTTGCCGGCTTGGTGCTGTGCCTTGGCGTCGTTTTGTTTTTGAGCGGCCGTGGCGTCGGGCCGGGCAGCCTGCAGGCCGCCGCGATCGGCGGGCCGTTCCAGCTGGTCGATGAAAACGGCCAGCCGTTTACCGACAAGACCCTCCAGGGCAAATCGTTCCTGGTCTTTTTCGGCTTCACCCATTGCCCGGACGTGTGCCCGACTACGCTGTTCGAGATATCCGAGATCATGCGCAAGCTCGGACCTGACGCCGATCGCACCGCGGCGGTATTCATCACGGTCGATCCGGAGCGCGATACGCCGGCCGCCATGAAGGACTACCTTTCGAGCTTCGATCCGCACGTGCGCGGGCTATCCGGGGACGCGGATGCCTTGGCCAAAGTGGCGAGAGCCTATCGGGTCTATTACAAGAAAGTTCCACTTGAAGGCAGCGACTACACGATGGACCACACCGCTATCGTTTACCTGATGGACAAGGACGGCCGGTTCGTTTCACCGTTCAGCATGAAGCGGACCGTCGAGGTTGCGGCGGCCGATCTGCGCAAGCATTTGTGAATGCCGGCGCAAAATGTCAGAATTGATTCGCACGCAAACGCTTGCCTCATAATGCAAAGAATCCGCAGCGCGCTCCTGAGAATGATTATGAATGCCGGTGTGCGTCCGACCGCACGACGCGCGGTGCGAATGCCGTGGTTGGCGCTGGGCGCCGCCCTGTTCAGCCTTACCGGACTGGCTTTCGTGGCGGACCCGCCGACGGCGCTCGCTCAAGGTGGGCCGACTGTTCGCCCGGCCGTGCCCGCAGTGGTGCCAGGCTTTTGGGACCCGCGCCGTCGCCCGGAGCGACCCGATCTCACGCGCCTTACCGTCATCCGCTTCATGACGGAGGTCGACTACCCACCGTTTAATTTTGCCGGGCCGGACGGTAATCCGGTCGGATTCAACGTCGATCTCGCGCGCATGATCTGCGAAGAGCTGAAGGTCAATTGCACCGTTCAGATGCGGCGCTTTGACACTTTGTTCGATGCGCTCAACGAGAATTGCGGCGATGCCGCCATTGCATCCATCTCGGTGTCCGACCAGACCCGGCGCCGCGTCGACTTTTCCGATCCGTATTATCGGCCCTCTGCTCGCTTCGTCGGCCGCCGCGCTTCGCCGATCGACAATGTCTCGCCCGAACGGCTGGAAGGCAAGAAGGTCGCGGTCGTGGCGGGCTCCGCTCACGAGCAGTACCTTCGCATGCTGTTCACCGAGGCCGAGCCTCGCCCCTATCGGGACGCCGAAACCGCCCGCGAGGCGTTGCGGCGTGGCGACGTCGATCTTTTATTCGGCGACGGCTACGCGCTGTCGTTCTGGCTCAATGGCGCGAGTTCCACCGGCTGCTGCGTGTTTATCGGCGGGCCGTTTGTCGAGAGCCATTATTTTGGCGAAGGCGTCGGGGTCGCAGTCAAGCGCGGCAATGATACGCTTCGGATGGGTATCAACTGGGCGCTGTTCCGCATCTGGGAGACCGGGCGCTTCACCGACCTTTGGTTGCGATACTTTCCGATCAGCCCGTTTTGACGGTTCGTCCCGGATGCGACAAAAGGGGGACTGGAGACCGTAATGTCCGATGCTGCCGTCATCGCGTCTGAAATCGCCGATCTGCGCGCGCTCGCGGAGCAGTCCAATGCGTGGCCGTTCGAGGAGGCGCGCAAGATCGTGGCGCGAACTCGAGTCGAGCCCCAAGGACGAGGTGATCTTCGAGACCGGCTACGGACCGTCCGGCCTGCCGCATCTCGGCACATTCGGCGAGGTCGCCCGCACCACCATGGTGCGTCATGCGTTCCGGGTCCTCACCGGGGACAAACAACGCACCAGGCTCGTCGCATTCTCCGACGACATGGACGGGCTGCGGAAGGTGCCGGACAACATTCCGAACCGCGACATGCTGGTGCCGCATCTCGGTAAGCCGCTGACCCGCGTCCCGGACCCGTTCGGCACCCACACGAGCTTCGGTGCCCACAACAATGCCCGGCTGCGTGCCTTTCTTGACGCGTTTGGGTTCGACTACGATTTCATGTCGTCGACCGAATGCTATGCCTCCGGCCGTTTCGACGCCGCCCTGATGACCGTGCTGGAACGTTTCGACGCCGTGATGGCGATCATGCTGCCGTCGTTGCGCGCTGAACGGGCGCAGAGCTATTCGCCGTTTCTGCCGATCTTGCCGGATACCGGGGAGGTGGCACAGGTCCCGATCATCGACCGCGACGTCGCCGCCGGCACCATTACGTATGACCATCCCTATAGCCACGAGCGGATCACGACGCCGGTCACCGGCGGGCGTTGCAAGCTGCAGTGGAAGCCGGATTGGGCGATGCGCTGGGTCGCGCTCGGCGTCGACTACGAGATGGCCGGCAAGGACCTGATCAACTCCGTGAAGCTGTCCGGGGAAATCTGCCGTGCGCTCGGTGGCCGGCCACCCGAGGGCTTCAACTACGAGCTGTTCCTTGACGACAAGGGTCAGAAGATCTCGAAGTCGAAGGGCAACGGCCTTACGATCGAAGAGTGGCTACGCTATGCGAGCCAGGAAAGCCTGTCGTTGTTGATGTATCGCGAGCCGAAGTCCGCGAAGCGGCTCTATTTCGATGTCATCCCGCGCCACGTCGACGAATATCAGCAATATCTCGAAGCCTATCAGCGCCAGGATGGTAGGCAGCGCCTTGCCAATCCGGTCTGGCACATTCATTCCGGTCATCCGCCGCTTCCGGACGCGCCGGTCTCGTTCTCGATGTTGCTCAATCTGGTATCGGCATCGAACGCCGAGAACGCCGAAACGCTGTGGGGCTTTATAGGCCGCTATTGGCCGGGCGTGACGCCGCAAAGCCATCCCAAGCTCAGCCAGCTCGTCGAATACGCCATTCATTATTTCCGCGACTTCGTGCTGCCGGCGAAGAAGTTCCGCGCCGCCGGCGAGGCCGAGCGCGCGGCTCTTACGGATCTGCGCGATGCGCTGTCGCAACTGCCGCCCGACAGCTCCGCCGAGCGTATCCAGGAGGTGGTCTACGAAGTCGGCCGCCGGCCGCCATTCCTCGACGCTACCGGCAAGATCAAGACCAAGGACGGCAAGCCGGGCGTATCGCTCGACTGGTTCAACATGCTCTACCAGGTGCTGCTTGGACAGGAGAAAGGCCCGCGCTTCGGTTCGTTCGTCGCGGTCTACGGCATCGGCAACACCATCGACATGATCGACGGCGCGCTCGCCAGGAATCAGAAATCAGTCGTCGGCGATCAGTGATCTTTCGGGCCGCGGTCGTGACGGCGCGTTACTGGCTTGCCCACACGATGCGGGCGATCCACAGCACCTCGTCGGTCGCGAGCGCGCGGTCGGCGTACTCCGGGTTGAGCGACTTGAGCTCCAGTATCTTCGCCGTTTTGCGCTTGAGCTCCTTCGCCATCACCTCACCGAGCTTGGTCTTGACGACGACCCGATCGCCGCGACGGATCGGCGCCGCCGGCGACACGATGATGACGGTGCCGTCGCGAAAGGCAGGGTGCATCGAATCGCCGGAAATCTCCAGCGCGTAGGCGTGCTCGTCCTCGACCGCCGGAAATGGGATTTCGTCCCATCCCTTGCCGGCCGGGAATCCGCCGTCGTCGAAGTATCCGCCGGCGCCCGCCTCGGCGAAGCCGAGCAACGGAACCGCCTCGGCGGGTGGCCGCGCCGAATCCGAAATCAGGGCGACGAATTGATCGAGCGTCGCGCCGGTCGCGGCGAGCGATTTCGACACCGATTCGGTCGACGGCCAGCGGGCGCGGCCATCCGGGGTGATGCGCTTGGATTTGTTGAAGGTGGTCGGGTCGAGGCCGGCCCGTTTGGCAAGCCCCGACGGCGACAGCCCCGCCCGCGCGGCAAGCCGATCGATCGCCGACCAAATTTGCGCATGCGTCAGCATGGGTGGTCTCCCTGTGGGACGACAGGAGACGGGCGAGATAGATGTCCCCACATAGGAATTATAACCTGCTGCCGGACGCGTCTAGGGCTCATGCCGGCCGATACCATAAAATTCGACGCAAACCCCGATGAACCGTCAACCTCTGCCCGCCGCCCCGCGCGTCAATCGGACCAGCAGCCAGATCGGTATCACGAGCACCGCGCCAAGCAGGAAGTAGCGCCACAGCCACCGGAAGGCATCAAATCCCATGTCCCAGACGGATTGGAGCAACCTTTCAACGCTGTTGAGAATGTTCCACGGATCGAGCCCGATCGCCGAGAGGATCACTCCCACCAGAATTGACAATAGAATGAGCTTTGCGATCACGGTGTGCAGCGGCCCGCCGAGAAAGCGATTGACCACCTCATTCGCCATATGGATCCCCTTTCAAGTCAATCCGCTTGATTCCTTGCCTCGGCGCCCGGTGCCTCGTCTCTCTTGGCGCCGATTCCCAGTGTTTTGTCGACGTTCATTTTATCACATCGCGGGCAGCAATCTTGGCGGCCGGGGGCGCGCCCCGCTCGTTCAATCTGACGCTGGCGGCGCGGCGGTCGAGCAGTGCTTCGAGCGACGCAAGACGGTCGGCATCGCGCGGCTGTTTGTCCCAGCGCAGCCGGCTGATACGCGGGAAACGCATGGCGACGCCGGACTTGTGGCGGGTTGAGCGCGCCAAGCCTTCGAAAGCCACTTCGAATACCAAGCCGCGCTCGCGCTCGTGCACGACCTCCCGCACCGGACCGAAGCGGTTGACGGTGTTAGCGCGCACGAAGCGGTCGATTTCGGCAAGCTCGGTGTCGGTGAAACCAAAGTAGGCCTTGCCCACCGGCACTAGTTCATCGCCGGCCTCACCGAGGGTCCACACCCCGAACGTATAGTCGGAATAAAACGAGGAGCGCTTGCCGTGCCCGCGCTGCGCATACATCAGCACTGCGTCGACCACGAAGGGATCGCGCTTCCACTTCCACCACAGGCCCTTGGGCCGGCCGGGCAGATAGGGCGCGTCGCGCCGCTTGATCATGACGCCTTCGATTGCGTCCGCGTCGGCCACCGCCGGTTCGGCGCGGGCGGCAGCGAGCGCGTCCCAGGAGGCGAATGGCACCAACGGCGACAGATCGATGCGCGACGTGGCAAGCCGTGCCACGAAGGCTTCAAGCCGGGCGCGGCGCGCCGCAAAGGCCTCGCCCCGGAGGTCAGCCTCACCCTCGACCAGAAGATCATAGGCGCGCAGATGAGCGGGGAATTCCGCCATGAGCTTGGGCGTCACGGTCTTCCGGTTCAGCCGCTGTTGCAATTCGTTGAACGACCGCACACGGCCATCGCGCATGATCAGAAGCTCGCCGTCGAGCGCGCCGTCGAACGATAATGCATCCACGAGGTCCGGGAAGCCGGCCGAGATGTCCTCCCCGGTTCGGGAGAACAACCGCGACACCCGTCGGCCGTCAGCGTGTTGGCCGGCGACCGCCTGGACCCGGATACCGTCCCATTTCCATTCGGCCATGAACGCGGCGGGATCGAGCGCGGCAAAGTCCGCTTCCTCGATGGCATGGGACAGCATCGGCGGTCGGAACGGCGCCGGATCGCCGCTTTCGGGTCTCGCGCCGCGCCCCTCCACCCAGGCGAACAATTCCCCGTAGGGCGGCTTCAGGTTCGGCCACACGATTTCGATGTCGTCGGGTTCCCGATTGCCGATTGCCGCAATCGCTGTCTTGGCGAGCCGGGCCGACACCCCGATGCGCAGCGCGCCGGTGACGAGTTTCAACAGCGCCCAGCGCCCGACCTCGTCGAGGCCGTCGAGCCAATGGGCAAGCTGCGCCGGCAGTTCGCTTTTACCGAGCGCCGCAAGCGTGGTGACCACCTCGGACAGTGTCGGCCCGCGCGCCTCCTGATCGGTGATATCCGACTTCCGATCCTTGACCGGCCACATCAGCGCGACGGTTTCGGAAAGATCGCCCACATAATCGTAAGACATGGCGAACAAAGTCGGGTCCGTGCGCTCGGCGATCAGGGTGCGGATGAGTCCCGGCTTGGCGTGGCGGAACGACAGGGCACCCGTGATGGCGGCGAGCGCATAGCCGCGGTCTGGGTCCGGCGTGGTGCGGAAATAATCGGACAGCAGCCTTAGCTTGCCATTGCGGGCAGGCTCGTAGGCGAGGCGATCGAGCAGCGGCGCGAAACGATTCATCAGCTTCCGCTCTCGCCAGTAGTGCCGTCGGCCTCCTCCTCGCCATAGCCGATCATGTGCAGGGGGCGCGCGTTGAGGCCACGCGCGCCGCACCAATACACCAGCCCGTCCTCGGCACCGTGGGTCACCCAGATGTCCGATGCGCCGGTTGCCGCGACGGTTGCGGTTAGTCCGTCCCAGTCGGCATGATCGGAGATCACCAGCGGCAATTCCACACCGCGCTGGCGCGCGCGGGCTCGCACCCGCATCCATCCGGACGCAAACGCCGCAACCGGATCCGGAAAGCGGCGCGACCACCGGTCATTGAGCGCCGAAGGCGGGCAGATCGCGATCGCGCCGGCGAGATCGGCCTTGGCGGTGTCACGTACCGGCAGCAACGGACCGAGTTCCATGCGGCTCGCGTAATATCGGGTGATGGCTTCGACCGCGCCGTGGAGATAAATCGGCTTATCGTAACCGCCCGCCCGCAGCAGCGCGATGACGCGCTGCGCTTTGCCGAGCGAATAGGCGCCGACGAGGTGGGCGCGTTCGGGAAACAGCGCCACCGAGCGCAGCAACTTGGCGATCTCGGCATCGGGACTGCCGTGGCGAAAAACCGGCAGCCCAAACGTCGCCTCGGTGATGAAGACATCGCACCGCACCAGCTCGAACGGTAGGCAAGTCGGATCAGGTGCGTCCTTGTAATCGCCCGATGCCACGATGCGCAGACCGCCGGCCTCGACCAGGATCTGCGCCGAGCCAAGCACGTGCCCGGCCGGATGAAAGCTCACCATCACGTCGTCTAACCGCAGCGCCTCGCCATATCGGACGGGCTGAACCGAACCGGCGAAATCATCGCCGTACCGCAGGCGCATGAGATCGATCGTCTCCGGCGTCGCCATGACGGCGCCATGCCCCGGGCGGGCATGATCCGAATGCCCATGGGTGATCAGCGCACGCGCGACAGGCCGCACCGGATCGATGTGAAATCCGCCCGGCCGACAACACAGTCCGGCCGGCGTGGGGGTGAGAAGTTCCTCGGGGCGCATAGCCGTCAGATATGCCATAGAGGCGCCAATGCGAGGGTTCCTTCCGCCTTCCGCAAGCCAGGAGGGAGAAGCATGAGGTGAATGCGGGGGCGGATATGTGCTTCGCGTGTCGATCAAGAGGACCTCACCTGTGGACGCCTTTATGCTCTCATCGGGCGACCTGATCGCCGACCGGCGCTACCGGTTTGGCTGCGACTTGGCGGCGCGGGGGGATTTTTCCGCCGCAGCCGATCTGTTCGCCCAGGCAGCCGAGGCCGCGCCGGCATTCGCGCCGGCCTGGTTTGCGTTGGGCGAAGTCCGCGAGATGCTCGGCGATGATGCGGCCGCGGCTGCGGCATTTCGTCGGGCGCTTGCGATCGACCCCGATGACCGCTGCGGCGCCGCCCTCCACCTCGCACGTCTTGGCGGCGCTGACGCCGCCCACGCCATGTCACCTGCTTATGTACGGGCGCTGTTTGACCAATATGCGCCGCGCTTCGACGGTGCGCTTGCGAGCCTTGCGTACCGCGCGCCCGTACGCTTGCGCGAAGCTGTCGAGAAATCGCGTCCCGACGTCACCTTCGACCGCACGCTCGATCTCGGCTGCGGAACCGGGCTCGCGGGCGCGACGTTCCGATCGATGGCGCGGCACTTTACCGGGGTCGATCTTTCGCCCGCGATGGTGGCGCAGGCGCGCGCCAAGCAGATCTACGACCGGTTGGAAACCCGCGACCTCGCTCGAATTCCTTGCTGCCGGCGCAGACGCCTACGACCTGGTCGTCGCGGCGGACGTGTTCGTCTATCTATTCGACCTTGCGCCGGTCGCGGCCGCGGTCGCACGGATGCTGCGCGCCACGGGGCTTGTTCGCCTTCACGGTCGAAACCCACCAGGGCGCGGCGTAGAACTCGGCGAAAAGCTGCGCTTTCGTCACGGCGCCGATCACGTGCGCGGCGCAATTGTCGGCGGCACGATTGCGACCCGTCAGCCTTCACCCGTGGCCACGCGCAGCGAAGCAGGCGAGGATGTGTCGGGCCTCTGCGTGCTCGCCATCCGGCCGGACGATCACGCCGCCCGGTCGCCACAATAGCCGTATCTCATGTCCGTCGCGCACCCGACCTCATGCACCGCTCTCCTGCCGGAACCTTTCGGCGGCTGGTTCGCGGCGCGCGGATGGATACCCCGCGCCCATCAGCTGGCGTTGCTGGAGAAGGCGCGGGCCGGCCGCTCGACCCTGCTGATCGCGCCGACCGGCGCCGGCAAGACGCTCGCGGGCTTCCTGCCAACGCCTTGTTGAGCTTCCGCAGGTCGAACCAGCGCACGCCGTGCCGCGCAACCGCTCCGGTCGGCGGTCTGCATACGCTCTACATCTCCCCGCTCAAGGCCCTGGCGGTCGATGTCGCGCGCAATCTCGACCAGCCGGTCGCCGAGATGGGATTGCCGATCAGGGTCGAGACCCGCACCGGCGACACGCCGACCTCGAAAGGCCGCGCCAAAGCCGCTATCCGCCCGACATCCTGCTGACGACGCCTGAACAGCTGGCGCTGCTGCTCTCGACCGCCGACGCGCCGTTATCTCTTCGCAACACTCAGGCGGGTCGTGCTCGACGAACTGCATTCGTTGGTGACCTCGAAGCGCGGCGATCTGCTCTCGCTCGGGCTTGCCCGCCTCCACCGCATTGCGCCCATGCTGATCGACGATCGGCCTGTCGGCGACGGTGGCCGAGCCGGACGACCTCGCACGCTATCTGGTCCCCCAGCACGCCGGCGCCGCGGCGCGGGCCGATCTCCTCGTCGCGGAGGCTGGCGCCGCCGCCGGTCGTGACCATGCTCGACACCGCCGAGCGGCTGCCGTGGGCCGGCCACTCCGCGCGCCACGCGCTGGGCGAGATGTACGAACTCATCCGCCGCCATCGCACCGTGCTGCTGTTCGTCAACACCCGCAGCCAGGCCGAGATGCTGTTCCAGGAGCTGTGGCGCATCAACGACGACGGCCTTGCCGATCGCGCTGCATCACGGTTCGCTCGACGCCGCCCAGCGACGCAAAGTCGAGGCCGCGATGGCGGCCGGGCGGCTGCGGGCGGTGGTCTGCACCTCGTCCCTCGATCTCGGCATCGACTGGGGCGACGTCGACCTCGTCATCAACGTGGGGGCGCCCAAAGGGCGCCTCGCGCCTGACCCAGCGCATCGGCCGCGCCAATCACCGGCTCGACGAGCCGTCGCGGGCGGTGCTGATCCCGGCGAACCGCTTTGAGGTGCTGGAATGCCAGGCGGCCATCGAGGCGGTCGCCGAGGGCGCGCAGGACACTCCGCCGTTGCGCACCGGCGCGTTCGACGTGCTGGCGCAGCACGTGTTGGGCTGCGCCTGCGGCGAGCCGTTCCGGCCCGATGACCTGTTCGAGGAAGTCAGGACCGCCGCGCCCTTCGCCGATCTCACGCGGGCGGATTTCGACGCCGTGGTCGATTTCGTTGCCACTGGCGGCTACGCCCTGAAGGTCTATGAGCGCTTTGCAAAAATCCGGCCCGACAAGGACGGGCGCTACCGTATCAGCCACCCGCGCATCGCCCAGCAGTACCGGCTCAACGTTGGCACCATTGTAGAAGAAACCATGATCAAGGTGCGGCTGGTGCGCTCGCGACAAGGCGGTCAAGGTCCGAACCGGCGTAATCGCGCGCGGTGGCCGCATCCTCGGCGAACTCGAGGAATATTTCATCGAGGGCCTCACGCCCGGCGACACGTTCGTATTCTCGGGCGAAATCCTGCGCTTGGAGTCACTCGTGGAGGACGAGGCCTATGTGTCGCGTGCTCATGCGGACGATCCCAAGGTTCCGGCCTATGCGGGCGGCAGGTTCCCGTTGTCGACTTACCTGGCGGCCCGGGTTCGGACGCTGATCTCGCAGCCGCGCGCCTGGCCGGCGCTGCCGGACCAGGTGCGGGAATGGCTCGGCATCCAGCAATGGCGCTCGCAGCTCCCGCTGCCGGGCCAACTCCTGGTCGAGACGTTTCCCCGCGCCGATAAGAACTACTTCGTCTGCTACCCGTTCGAAGGCCGGCTGGCGCACCAGACCTTGGGCATGCTGTTGACGCGGCGGCTCGAACGGGCACGCCTTCGTCCCCTCGGCTTCATGGCCAACGAATACGCCCTTGCGGTGTGGGGGCTCGGCGATCCGGCCTTTGCCATCCGTCATGGTGAGTTGTCGCTCGCGCAACTGTTCGACGAGGATATGCTCGGCGACGATCTCGAAGCGTGGCTCGCCGAGTCCGGTCTGATGAAACGCACGTTCCGGCAATGCGCCATCATCGCCGGGCTGATCGAGCGTCGCTCGCCCGGCGAGAAGAAACAACAGCGCCAGATGACGATCTCGACCGATCTCGTCTACGACGTGCTGCGCCGTCATCAATCCGATCACATCCTGCTGCGTGCCGCCCGACAGGAAGCCGCCGCCGGCCTCCTTGACATCAAGCGTCTCGGCGCAATGCTGGCGCGCATCAAGGGCAACGTTGTCCACAAGGCGCTCGACCACGTATCCCCGCTCGCGGTGCCGGTGATGCTGGAGATCGGCCGCGAATCCGTTTATGGCGAAGCATCCGAGACCCTGTTGGCCGAGGCCGAAGCGGATCTCGTGAATGAGGCCATGCGGTGAGACCAGGAAGCTCCGAAACTCAATTTCGCGTCAATCGTGAGGATCTGCGGTCCCAGCCCGGAATCCCGGCGAGCGAGATCGCGGTCGCCGGCGTGGCATTGGTGGCTGACATCGCAGGCGCGCTGTATTGGCCGGAAGAACGGCTCCTCGTGGTCTCCGATCTGCATCTCGAAAAAGGATCATCCTTCGCGGCCCGCGGCATCCTCCTGCCGCCCTACGATACGCAGGCGACGCTGGCGCGGCTCGCTGGGCTCATCGGCCGTTATGCGCCGCGTATCGTGGTGGCGCTCGGCGACAATTTCCACGACCCGGGCGGCCCGGCGCGCCTTGGCGCCGCGGACCGCGCCATGTTGTTCGAACTGCAGCGGGAGCGCGACTGGATCTGGATTGCCGGCAATCACGATCCCGACCCGAGCGACGGCGTTGGCGGCACCTTCGCGCCGTCGCTCGCGCTGGGCTCGTTGCTGTTTCGCCACGAGCCCAGCCCGCAGGCACGCGAAGGCGAAATCGCAGGCCATCTGCACCCCGCGGCGCGGGTTTACCGGCGCGGCCGATCGCTGACGCGCAAATGTTTTGCGAGCGACGGCCGATGCCTCGTGATGCCGGCCTTCGGCGCCTATACGGGCGGCCTCAACGTCCGCGACATTGCCTTCCTGAAGGTGTTCGGTGCACTCGGATTTACCGCGCATCTCATTGGCGAGAGGCGGCTCTATGCGTTTGCGGCCGCGCGCTGCCTGCCGGATTAAAGGCCATTCCGGCCCGGACGGCCGGGCCCGGCTCAGTCCCGCCGGAACACGACCGAGGCGAACCACCCCGTCATCAGCGCCATGAAGGCGGTCGCGAGGCCGTAAAGGATCGCGTGATCGACCGCCGAGAAGGCGATGAATCGCTCGAAGCCGACCGTATCGATCTCGAACGCCGAATTGGTCCGGGCCACCATGGCGCCGTCCGCGAACAGCTTGACGATGACCTCGTAGTTTCCGGTCTGCGCCTCAGCCGGCACGAAAATCGAGGCGCGGTAGAGAGTGGGCGTGAGGAACGTCACTCCGTCGGGGGTCTCACCGTAGAGTTTGCGTTCGCCCTTGAGTCGCAGCAACGCCTCGCGGAATTCCGCATCGGCCGTGGGATGTGTATCGGGATTCGGCGCCAGCGCCGCGTTTTCGACGCCGATCTGCTGGCGGCGCCGCGTTTCGACATTTGCAATGGTTTCGAGCGGCCGGTTCGAAACCACCGACACATAGGACGGCACGTCGAGAAAGGTGCGGGATTCCGCATTGATCCAAATCCCGAACATCCGCTCTTTGCGGCGCGTCACCACGCTTTGGTGCGGCCCGGTCGTGGTTGCGACGAGGTCATAGGTCGTCCGCAGCGGATCGCTAGGCTGATCCCCCTCGACGATGCCGAACAGAACCAGCTCGACGCCGTTGAAATTCGACGTGATCTGCACCACGTGGCTCGACAGCGAAGCCACCAGGCGTTCGGCGCCGGCCGGAAACCCGGACCAAGCGAAAAGGAACGCCGCCAGCATGCATTTGGCCGACGCCCACGTCACTGCTCGTCCCCGAGGATGCGGATCGAATAGAGATCGCCCGGTGCGACGATGAGGTCGTAGGCAAAGCGCATTCCGACCGCGAGCACGAGGATTCCAAGCAACAGGCGCAGTCGCTCGCTGCGCATCTTCTGGCCGGCGCGGGCACCGAACTGGGCCCCCGTCACGCCGCCGACCATCAGGATCAGGGCGAGCACCGCGTCGACCAGGTGATTGGTGGCGGCGTGCAGGATGGTGGCAAACGCCATGGTGATCAGGGTGAGCACCATCGAGGTGCCGATGACCACATTGGTCGGCACCCGCAGGAAGTAGATCAGCATCGGGACCAGGAGAAAGCCGCCGCCGATCCCCATGATGGCGCCGACGAATCCGATCACGAGGCCGATGCCGCAGACCGGGATAGCGGAGACGTAGATGCGCGACTGCTTGAACCGCACCTTGAGCGGCAGGCCATGAACCCACGTGTGACCACCGGACCGGCGCAATTCGACGGGCTTACCCTGGTGCGCGCGCAGGATGGCGCGCACGCCCTCGGTCACCATCATGGTGCCGACCGAGCCGAGAAGCACCACGTAGGCCAACCCAATGGTGAGGTCGAGTTGCCCGAGCGCGCGCAACGCCGTGAATAGCCATACTCCCGACACCGTCCCGACAATTCCGCCCGCCAGCAGCATCAGCGCCAACGCAAGATCGAGCGCACGACGGCGCCAATACATGATGGCACCGGAAAACGACGATGCCGCAATGTGGCTCGACACGGTCGCGACTGCGACCGCCGGTGAGATGCCGATGAAAATCAGCAGCGGCGTCATCAGGAAGCCGCCGCCTATGCCGAACATGCCGGAAATGAACCCGACCGCGAGCCCCATCGCCAGCACCAGGAACACGTTGACCGGAAGGTCGGCGATCGGGAGGTAGATTTCCACGGGCTCGATCCGACGGTGCCGAGGCGACGAGCACCGGATTCAGGGGTGCGGGTGGGCCGCACCGGAGCCTGGCCGCGGCCGATTGAATCGGTATCCGTTCGCGGCGCAAACGCAAAGCATTTTTGCCTTGCGGTGGCCGGATTTGATCAGTCGGCGACGGCACGCGCTGCGGCCAATGGTATCGGCGGCTAGCGTCCGGCCTTGAGTTTTGTGGGTGCGGCGGCGACGACCTGGTCCCAGCCTCCGGGTGGAGCCCGGGCGGCAGTCGCTTCCTCGGGCTCGCGCTCGGCGACGAAGGTGTCCACCGCTTGTTTGGCGCTTTCCAACTGCGGCGGATCGAGCCGGGCGGCGATTTCGTCGCGCTTCTTGCCGGCATCCTTGTCACCGCCTTTGGCGGCTAGCGCGAACCATTTGTAGGATTCGGCTATGTTGCGCTCGGCGCCGACGCCACGGGCATACAAGATGGCGAGGTTGTACTGGCTATCGACGACGCCGAAGCCGGCGGCCTTAAGGAACCAATGCGACGCGACCGCGTAGTCGGGCTTACCGTCAAGACCTTCGGCATACAGCACCGCCAGATTGTGCATTGCCTTGGGATTGCCCTGATCGGCTGCGGCCACATAGAGGCGGCGCGCCTCTTGGAGGTCCTTTTTGACCCCAAGGCCCTTCTCGAACATGCTGCCTAGCCGGAATTGGGCCGGCGCCATGCCGCTTTGCGCTGCGCGATCGAACCAGGCAGCCGCCAAGCCGAAATCCTGGGGCACATTGCGGCCTTCGGAATACCGGATCGCGATCTCGTAGCTCGCGCCCGGTTCTCCGGCCGTGGCGGCCGCGATGAGCGCCGCGCCGCCGACGGTGGCCGGGAGCGGCGCGCGGACAAGATCGTGCGCCGGAGCCGTCGGCGCTGCGGTCGGCTGCGGCGCCGGGTCGCGGGGCGACGGGGTCGGGGTCGGGGTGGCGTGTGGCGGCACCGAACCGGTGGTATCGATCGCGGCCACGCCTGCGGCCGATGCCGGCGACCGGGCGGCGGCAACCCGCGGTGAGGCGGTTGGAAACACAAATTCCGGAAGCGCGCCCGATACCGGGGTCAGCCCGAGCGTCGTGGCGGCAGGGAATGCGGTAGCATTGCGTGGTCCGGCCAGCGCCGGCGATCCAAGGCTCGCCCCCTTGCGGGCACGTGGCGGCTCGCCCTGCGGCATCGCGGGCTCCGGCGGTGCGATTGGGGAGGACGGCCCGGCCGCGGGCGCAGGCGCGTCCACGTGGGCGGCCTGGGGATCGGATGCCTGTGAATTGGGATCGTAGAATAGGTCGAGCGCGAGCCGCAGCGCGCCCAGCATCAGCATGATCACGCTGATGCCGAGGACCAAGGATTTTATCCGGGGCAAGAATTTCTGCAGAAACTTGCTTGAGCGTTTCGACCGCTTGATTTCGGCAACCGCCTTGTCGGACCGCGGCTCACCTGCCTGTTCGCTAACCACCGCCTGGGCGGCCCGGCGGGCTGCCGCAACGAAGTTGGCGCGCGCCGGCGGTGCCGTGTCGGCGGGGTTCGTGGGGTCGCTGACTGTCCCGCCGGCACTCCCACTAGAACCCGCGCTGGCCCCTATCATGGCGGCGTTGTTGGTGGCTTCCGACGCGGCAATACGATCAATCGCGTTCGCCACCATCCGGACCCGGCGTGCCCCCAAGCCCGGCTCAAGCGGAGAATTGGGCGGCAGGTCGGACACGATCGGTTGGCGGTTTGGGCCAGAAGGCGCCATGGATCTTGGCGCCGGGGCGGCCGCCGGCCTGAGCAAGGGATTCTCGCCGCACCGGTGGCGCCGAAGCCTCGGTTGAGATCGGCGGAGCCGGCAGGTCGAGCGCCGACATATTCGGTACAATCGGCGGTGCGGCCGCGATTTTCGGCGCCACGGCGGATTCGGTGGGCCCCGACGCGTAATCGTGGGCGGCGTTGCGAGCACGAAGATTTTCCTCGATGGTGGCGAGCCGGTCGACCACCTGCTCGATGGTACCGTAGACGGCTTCGAACGTGTCTTGGGTCCGGCGATCGGCAGAGGTCTGGACTTCTTTCAGCGTCGCGACATCGCGCCGAATCGCTTCCGCTGGCACGCTGATGGCCTCGGCTGCGCTCGTCAGCAGCTGCTGCTGGATGGCCTGGAGCTTCTTTTCGTTCTGGGTCCGCAACTCTTTGAGTTGCGCCAACAGATCGTCCATGCCGCGTTCGACGCCGTCGAGGCGCCCGATCCGGGTCTCGGACGCGTCGAGCTTATCGACCAGGTTGACGATGCGGGCTTCGAGGCTCTTGAGCGCCGCCTGATTGGCGGCCGGAACCTGAGTTGCTTCCAGCCGGTCAGCCAGCTTCTGGATGATCGAATCATAGTCCACCTGCACGGGCTGAGTTTCAGCGGATCGGCTGCGACCGAGCGCATCCGCCATCTCGGCGAGCCGTCGATCGAGCGTCATCATCATATCGGCGTCGGCCCCCGGCCGGGCGCCGCGCTCAACCTTCTCGGCGAGCGCATGGATGTCCCGCGAAAGTCCATCGACCGCATCCCGAGATGCAACCTGGGACACGAGGCCATGCAGCGCCGCGATCGCATGTTCGAGTTGCTCGAGCAGTCCAGGCGCCGCGCTCTCCGCGGTGATTGAGTTCGGCCTTGTCCGACAGCACCCTGACGGCATCGCTCAGGAGTGCGACGTCCGCGGGTGGCGTCATTGCCCGCAACCGGTCGCGAATTTCCACGAGGTCCGCGCCGAATTCGGCCGATGCGGTATTCCCGGCATGCGAACCGCGGCTCGCCTCGATGCGCTCGCCGAGCGTCCGCACCTCCTGTTCGAGCGCGGCGATCGCATTCGTCGGCATGGCGTCATGCAGCACCGCGCCGATCTCCGCCAGCTCCCGGCGCAACGCATGCGCAATTTCGTCGACCTGGTGCGGCGTACCGAGACCAGCCACGTGGGCATTGAGGGCCTGGATCTGCTCCTCGATCGCCGCCACGGCCTGTTGAGGCACGGCGTTCTGCAGCGCCGCCTCGATGTCGGCGAGTTCCCGGCGCAACGCATGCGCGATCTCTTCGATCCGCGGTGGCGTACCAAGACCGGCGACGTGGCGGTTGAGGACCTGGATCTGCTCCTCGAGCGCCGCCACAGCGGGGTGCGGCACGGTGTTTTGCAGTGCGGCCTCGACGTCGGCAAGTTCCCGGCGTAGCGCGGCGGCGATGGCGGCAGTGTGCCGCGGCGAGGCGAGCTCCGCGATCTGGGCGTTGAGCGCCTGGATCTGCTCCTCGATCGAGGCAACCAACTGGTGCGGAATGGTATCCTTCAGCGCCGCCCCGATTTCATCGAGGTCACGACGCAGAGCTTCGGCAATCTCTTCGGCACGCGGCGGCTGATGCAGTGCGGATATCTGGTCGGAAAGCGAGCGAACCTGTGCTTCGATCGCTGCCATGTCGAGGCGCGGCTGAGCGAGCTTCGCGATCTGGTCCGACAATGCCCGGATTTGTTCCTCGATCGACGCCATGACGCGTTGCGGCATCGCGTCGTTGATGCGGCGTCCGATGTCGGCGAGGTCGCGCCGCAGCGAATTGACGAATTTGTCAACCGGCGCGGACCTGCGCGTGGCCTCCAACTCGCTGGTCAGCCGACGTAACTGTTCCTCGATGCCCTCAATCGCTCGCTTGGGAGTGGTGTTCTCGATGGTGCGAGCCAGTTCGGTGGCCATGCCGTCGAACCGCTGGGTTTGCAGCGTCTTGATCCGCGCTCGGATCTCGTGCAACTGCTGCTCCATCGCGGACGGGTCGCCTCGCGGCGGCTGCCGGTCGCTTCTTGCGCCGCTCGGCGGCAAATCATCCCCATAGGGCAGCGGCTCGAAAGCTTCGCCATCGAGCGCCTGCTGGCGCGCGGTGATCTCCGCCAGCGCGTTATCGAGGGAGCCGTCTTGGCGCGCCAGACCCGCCTGGCCCTGTTGGCTCCGCGGGGCGCGGCTGAACCCCTCGGTCTGGCGTTCGCTTCGTCCGCTGGTCGCGTCGAATTGTCCGCCGTGCAGGCCCTCTTCGCGATCGAGCGCAAAGGCGTGCGCGGTTCCTTTGCGTTGCGACAGGCGGCCGATCTGCCATTTCAATTCGTCGATCTGTCTGCCGATCGTCGCGAAGCGCATATCGGCGTCACGATTTGTGCGCATCGGTTGGTGGGGTGGGGCGAGAGCCCGATTCCGATGACCGGCGGGCGGCGAATCCTCGCTGCCGGTGGCGTCAATGATGACGGAGTTCAGCCACTCGCCCACTGAAAGGCCGGAGCGGCGCGCGGCATCCCGTGCGACCTCTCGCGCGTCGGGACGAACTCCTTTGACGTGCCAAGGCACGGGTCTCATGCTCGCTCCGGTAATTTCAACTTCGACGCAGAGGTACGAGACAGCACCGGTGCGGCCCCGACGCTATTGCGAAGCCAGGACCCAGGCGAACGATCCGCAGGCTCGAGGGGACTTTCTCCGGATTAGGGTAAAAAGTGGGTTAACGCTGCGACCGTCGGGGCGATAATTCGTTCCCGGGATGTAATTTAGTGGCGCGGTGTGTCGCCGTTGCGCGCTGCGGTCGGCCGGGCCCCGATCGCGATTGGCTTATCGCGAGGGTCTGGCTATATGCCGGTCGAATCCTCGCGGTTCCTGTGATTACGTTTGCGTCGTCGTGATTCGTGCCGAGATCCAAAGAACTGCCACGAGCTCCCGGTATGGCGACGAGCGATCCAAGGAGGCATCGATGCCCGTTTATAAGGCGCCGGTCGAAGACGTGTTGTTCCTGCTGAATGACGTCTTTCACATCGAGCGCTTTGCCAATCTGCCGGGATTTGCCGACGCTTCGCCCGATACGGTGGAGGCAATCGTCAGGGAAGCAGCGAAATTTTGCGAGGAGATTCTGGCCCCGCTCAACCGGGTCGGAGACCGCCAGGGCTGCCAGCGCGGCGACGATGGCAGCGTCACGACGCCCAACGGTTTCCGGGAGGCCTACCGGCGCTGTGTCGAGGGCGGTTGGATCGGCATTTCGGTGCCTCAGGAGTTCGGCGGCCTCGACTTGCCGGTGGCGATCACGCAGACCGTCAACGAGTTCATGGCATCCGCCAACATGGCGTTTGCCATGTATCCGGGCCTGACCCAAGGGGCGATCGCAGCGCTGCTGGTGCATGGCACCGGCGAGCAGAAGGCGCTCTACGTGCCGAAAATGGTAGCCGGGGAGTGGACCGGCACCATGAACCTGACCGAGCCCCAATGCGGCACCGACCTCGGCCTCATTCGCACCAAGGCTGTGCGCCAGGCGGACGGCGGCTTCAGGATCACCGGCACCAAGATTTTCATATCGGCCGGCGAGCACGATCTCGCCGCCAACATCGTGCACCTCGTGCTGGCGCGTATCGAGGGCGCCCCCGAAGGTACGCGAGGCCTGTCGCTTTTCGTGGTGCCAAAGTTCGTTCCCAATCCGGACGGTTCGCTTGGTGCCCGCAATGCGGTCTCATGCGGATCGCTCGAGGAGAAGATGGGCATCCACGGCAATTCCACCTGCGTGATGAACTACGACGGCGCCGCCGGCTGGCTCGTCGCGGAGGAAAATCGCGGCCTTCAGGCCATGTTCGTCATGATGAACGAGGCGCGGCTCGGTGTCGGGGTGCAGGGCCTTGCGCTGTCGGAGGTCGCCTACCAGAATGCCGCCCAATACGCGCGGGATCGGCTCCAGGGCCGCGCCATCACCGGCGCCGCATTCAAGGACAAGCCGGCCGATCCGATCGTCGTGCATCCGGACATCAGGCGCATCCTGATGACGATCCGGGCCTTCAACGAGGCCGCCCGCGCGCTGGTGCTGTGGACTTCGATTCGAAGCGATGTTGCCCATCGGGCCGACGCCGCCAAGGAGCGCCAGGCGGCCGACGATTACATGGGTCTGCTGACGCCGGTGATCAAAGGCGTTCTGACCGATCTCGGCTTTGCCAATACCGTGATGGCGCAACAGGTGTTCGGCGGTCACGGATATATCCAGGAGTGGGGCATGGAGCAGTTCGTGCGCGACGCCCGCATCCCGATGATCTACGAGGGCGCAAACGGCATCCAGGGACTCGACCTCGTGGGCCGCAAACTCGGCAAGGACGGCGGGCGCGCCGCAATGGCGTTCTTCAATGAGGTCCAGGCCTGCGTCAAGGATCACGCCGGCAATGTCGTCATGAAGCCGCTGGTCGAACCGCTCGGAAAGGCACTCGGCCATCTTCAGCAGGCCACCATGTGGTTCATGCAGAACGCGCTCACCAAGCCCGATAATGCCGGCGCCGGTGCCACCGATTACATGCACCTCTTCGGCCTCGTCGCGCTCGGCTATATGTGGTGCCGCATCGCGGCGGCGGCACATGAGAAGCTGGCGGCGGATACTTCCGGCCGGATGAACGCGAAGCTCGTCACTGCGCGCTTCTTCATGGAACGCATGCTGCCGGAAACCGCAGCCCACCTCGCCCGCATCGAGGCCGGCGCCGCAAGCGTGATGGAATTGCCGGCGGAGATGTTCTAGCCATGCGTCAATCTCCCGCACGAACTGCCTGCAATTATTCGCGCCCGTGGTTATATGTACGAATACCTCGCGCATGAGTCGCGACGGGCGACCATGCAGCTGTGCCGTGATCGATAAAATCATGAAGCGGTCGATCGCACGCACTTTATATTCGGCACAGGCGCGTGCGGCGAACAGGAGTTGATGGGATGGTAGACGCCTTCATCTACGATCATGTCCGCACCCCGCGGGGTCGCGGCAAAGTCGATGGTGCGCTCCACGAGGTGACGGCGCTCAATCTTGCCACCCAGACGCTTGCGACGCTCAAGGATCGCAATGCGCTTGATCCTGCACTGGTGGATGATGTGGTGTTGGGCTGCGTCGATCCGGTTGGCGAAGCGGGCGGCGACATTGCCCGCGTGGCGGCGATTTGCGCCGATTATGGCAACGGCGTTCCCGGTGTCCAGATCAACCGGTTCTGCGCCTCGGGCTTGGACGCGGTGAATTTCGCGGCGGCCGAGGTGATGTCGGGCCAACACGACATGACGGTCGGCGGCGGCGTCGAGTCCATGAGCCGGGTTGGTATCGGTGCGTCCGGCGGAGCGTGGCCGGTCGATCCTTCGATCGCGCTCAAGTCATACTTTCTTCCGCAAGGCATTTCGGCTGACCTGATCGCTACGAAATACGGCTTTTCCCGCGATGACGTCGATGCCTATGCGGTGGAGAGCCAGCAGCGCGCCGGCCAGGCCTGGGACGAGGGGCGCTTTGCCAAGTCGGTGATTCCGGTGAAGGATTGCAATGGGATCACGATCCTCGCCAAGGACGAGCACATGCGGCCGTCGACCACCATGCAATCGCTGGCGCAGCTCAAGCCATCATTCATCCAGATGGGCGAACTCGCCGGCTTCGACGCGGTGGCGGTGCAGGCCCACCCTGAGATCGAGGCCGTCAACCATGTTCACCACGCCGGCAATTCTTCCGGCATCGTCGACGGCGCGGCCGCTGTGCTGATCGGCAATGCGGAGGCCGGACGTCGCGCCGGCCTCAAGCCGCGGGCGCGCATCAGGGCGTTCGCCAATATCGGCTCCGAGCCCGCCATCATGCTGACCGGCCCGATCGACGTCACCCGCAAGGTGCTCAAGAAAGCCGGAATGACTCTTGCGGACATCGACCTGTTCGAAGTCAACGAGGCCTTCGCTGCGGTGGTGCTGCGGTTCCTGCAGGCCTTCGAGATCGATGCCGCCAAGGTCAACACCAACGGTGGGGCTATTGCGCTCGGCCATCCGCTCGGCGCCACCGGCGCCATGATCCTCGGCACCGCGGTCGACGAACTGGAGCGACGCAATCTCAACACAGCGCTCATCACGCTCTGCATCGGTATCGGCATGGGCACCGCGACCATCATCGAGCGGGTGTGAGGCGGGCGGGGCCGATCCGATATGTCAAAAATCGACATCGCAAGCCTCAAGACTGACTCCAGCACCGGTTATCCCGAACCGTTCCGGCAGATCGTGCTTGGACGGGTGCGCAAGCGTCTCGGCAACGCCGTTGGACTCGATCAGTTCGGGGTCAATCTCACCACCCTCAAGCCGGGCGCGGCGTCCGCGCAGCGCCATTGGCATGCGGCCGAGGACGAGTTCGTCTACATGCTGGCCGGCGAAGTCGTGCTGTACGAGGACGGTGGTGAGATCGTGCTGCGGGCCGGCGACGCGGCCGGATTCAAGGCGGGCGTCGCCAACGGCCATTGCCTGACCAACCGTACCGATC
Organism: uncultured Alphaproteobacteria bacterium; assembly: GCA_963747835.1. GTDB lineage: Bacteria > Pseudomonadota > Alphaproteobacteria > Rhizobiales > Xanthobacteraceae > JAJPKK01. The sequence goes on along the minus strand of CAVVGO010000006.1, from coordinate 1,157,340 downwards.
GTGACGCCATCTATCTCGAAATCGGCACCCGCTCCGCCGCCGAGCGCGTTGAATACCCCGACATCGATATGCGCCTGGAACGCGACGAGAAGCGCATGCGCTATCTGCATAAGCCGGGCGAACCCTATCCGGGCTCGGAGCGGTAGTTTGGTGTCGTCGGGCCGCCTCCCGAAATGACGAACGCAGGAGCCGAGTATGACTTATGCCAATTTCAAGCTCGAAATCGACGGCGACGGCATCGCGCTCCTGTCCTGGGACGTGCCCGACCGCTCGATGAACGTGATCACGATTAAAGTCATTGAGGAACTTGCCGCGGTCGTCGAGCAGCTTGCCGGGGACGCGGCCGTCAAGGGAGTCGTTGTCACGTCGGCCAAGGATGCGTTTTGCGCCGGCGCCGATATTACGCTGCTGGAATCCCTCGGCCGCACCTTTGCGACCTCCGTCAAGGAGCGGGGCGAGGAGCAGGCCGTGGTACGCCTGTTCGAGGAAAGCCGGAAACTGTCGCTGCTCTATCGGCGCATCGAGACCTGCGGCAAGCCTTGGGTGGCGGCGATCAATGGCACCGCGGTCGGCGGCGGCTTCGAACTCTGTCTCGCGTGCCACTACCGCGTCGCAGCGCATAACCCGAAGACCCGTCTCGGCCTGCCGGAAATCAAGATCGGATTGTTTCCCGGCGCCGGTGGCACCACCCGCATCTCGCGCATGCTGCAGCCCGCGGATGCCCTGCAATTCCTTCTCAAAGGGGATCAGTTGCGCGTCGAGCGCGCCAAGGCCATGAAGCTCGTCGACGCCGTGGTTCCGCAGGGTGAACTCGTCAAGGCCGCCAAGGACTGGATAAAGGCCGGCGGCAAGGCCAAGAATCCGTGGGACGTCGAAGGCTTCCGGCTGCCCGGAGGGCCGGTCTATTCCAAGGCCGGCATGAATACGTTTCCGGCTGCCAACGCCATCTACCGGCGCGAGACCTACGACAATTATCCGGCCGCGCGCGCCATTCTGCAGGTCGTCTATGAGGGCCTGCAATTACCCATGGACCTCGCGCTGCGGGTCGAGTCGCGATGGTTCGCCAAAATCTTGCGTTCGCCGGAAGCGGCCGCCATGATGCGCTCGTTGTTCGTGTCGATGCAGGATCTCAACAAGGGGGCGCGGCGCCCCGCCGGCGCGCCGGCGTCGAGGTTCAAGCGCGTCGGCATCATCGGGGCCGGCTTCATGGGGGCAAGCATCGGTTACGTCACCGCCCAGGCCGGCATCGACGTGGTGCTCATCGACCGCGACCAGGAATCCGCCGACAAGGGTAAGGCGCATTCTAGGCAATTGATCGGCGAACTCATCAATAAGGGCCGCGCCACCGCGGCCGACCGCGACGCCCTGATGGCGCGCATCATCGCGACCGCCGACTACGGAGCGCTTGAGGATTGCGATCTCGTGGTCGAGGCGGTGTTCGAGGATCGCACGGTGAAGGCAGAGACCTACGTCAAGGCCCAAGCCGCCATGGGCCCGAATGTGATCTTCGGCTCCAATACCTCGACCCTGCCGATCACGTCGCTTGCGCGGGAATTCAAGGACCCGTCGCGCTTCATCGGCATCCACTTTTTCTCGCCGGTGGAGCGAATGATGCTGGTCGAGATCATCCTCGGCAAGGACACCGGCGACGCGGCGCTCGCGGTGGCGCTCGACTATGTCCGCGCCATCCGGAAAACGCCGATCGTGGTCAACGATTCGCGCGGCTTTTACACATCGCGCGTGGTCGGCACCTATCTGCGCGAAGGCCATTTGATGCTCATGGAAGGCGTGCCTGCCGCCATGATCGAGAATGTCGGCCGCATGGCCGGCATGCCGGTGGGGCCGCTGTCGCTCAACGATGAGGTCGCGGTCGATCTCGCCTGGAAAATCGTCAAAGCGACCGAAGCCGACCTGGGCTCCGAGGCCATCGATCTGCGCCAGAAGGCTCTGCTTAGCGATATGGTCGAAAAGCGCGGCCGCTATGGGCGCAAGAACCGCAAGGGCTTTTACGACTATCCGGAAAAGGGCCCGAAGCGGCTATGGCCCGGCCTTGCCGATTTGCAGACCGTCAAGCTCGATCCCGACCTGATCGACATCCAGGAACTCAAGGACCGGTTGCTCGGCATCCAGGCGCTCGAAACCGCGCGCTGCTTCGAGGAGAAGGTGATTACCGACGTGCGCGAGGCCGACGTCGGGTCGATCCTGGGCTTCGGTTTCGCGCCGTTCACCGGCGGTACCTTGTCCTACATCGACATGATGGGCATCAGGCGCTTCGTCGCGCTGTGCGAAAAGCTCGCCGCCAAATACGGCCCGCGTTTCGCGCCGTCCCGGCTCCTCGTCGACATGGCGGCGAAGAACGAGACGTTCTACGGCCGCTTTGCTCCGGGGCGACGCGACAAGGCGGCGTGATGCCGCTCTGCGCGGTCGCCGCAATGAGCAACTTCAAGCGCCGATCTCGGGTAAGCCCGAGATCGGACGCGCAATTCGGCGTTACGTCCCGCCCACGACCTTGAACTTCTGGATGCGGCGGCCGAAATTGGTCTCCGCCACGTAGAGGTTGCCCTTGGAATCAATCGCCATGGTGTGGCCATGGGTGAAGTTGCCGCTCTGGTGACCCGGGCGCCCGAAGCTCGCCAGGATTTTCCCGCTGGCGTGATCGAGAATGTGGACCTGCTCATTGCGTCCATTCATCACGTACATGAATTTCTGTTCCGGATCGGGTGAGAACGACACCCACCAGGCGGTGCCGCGCGGGTCCGGCAGGTTCGGCGTACCAGTCCGGATCCAGATGTTGCGCACGAATTTGCCGGTCTTATCGAATACCTCGACGCGATCACCCTGGCGATCACACACATAGACGAGGCCGACGCGACTGATGGCGATGCAATGCACGACTTCGCTGAACACACCGGGCTCGCCGGCTTCGGTTTCCGCCTTGGTGGCCTGGCGGCCCCACTGGCGCAGGAATTTTCCGTCGCGGTCGAACACCACGACGCGCCGATTGCCGTAGCCGTCGGCCACGTAGACGTCACCGTTAGCCTCGTCGATCGCAATGCTCGACGGATTGAACAACTGCTGCGGATTGGCGTTGAGCCCCTTGCCCTTCGCGCTGCCGTCTGCCGAGTCGAATTTCCCACGGGTGCCGATCTGGAGGAGCAGCTTTCCGTCGGGTGCATATTTCTGCACGATCCCGTCATTGTTGCCGCCGACCCACAGGTTCCGGTCGTGGTCCGCGTAGCAGCCGTGGATCGAACCCGGCACCACATTGGGCTCGCCCCACGAGGCGACGACCTTTCCGGCAGCGTCGAATTTGATGATCGAGGGGGCGGATTTTGCGGTTTCCTTTTCCTCCTCGGTGATGTCGCGCCGATTGACGACGTAGACATTGTCGTCCGCATCCGTGCAGACGCCGCCGAGTTGCCCGGTGATCCAGCCTTCCGGCAAATCCTTCGGCCAGGAGGCGTCGACCTCGAATATCGGCGCGGTCTGGGCGCCGGCGTCGAAGGCGAACAGTCCGGCCACGGTCATCGCCGCCGCGGCACCAAAGAATTGAACCCATCTATGCATCGCAACCTCCCTGAGGATCATTCGAATTTCTTGCCGCCGAGATAGACGGCCTCGATCTGCCGCATATTGGTGATGTCGTCGAGCGGGTTCTTCGTCACTACCAAAAGGTCAGCCGCCTTGCCCTTGGCAAGCGTGCCGAAGTCCTTGTCGATGCCGAGCGCCTCCGAAGCGTTCTTGGAGAACGACAGCACGATCTGCATCGGTGTCAGGCCGGCGTCGCGCATCAGCTCCATCTGGCGATGCTCGAAGAAGCCCTGAATGAAAAAGCGGTTGAGATCGCCGCCGGAGTCGGTGCCGAGCGCGATACGCACGCCGGCATCGGAAAGCTTCTTGAGGTTGATCTTGTCGATCTCGAAGGCGCGCCGATAGAACGCCTGTTGCGGGTCCTTCTGCTGCTCCTCGCGCTTCGTCGTCTTCAGGACCGCCAGCCGTTCCGCCGACAGCCCCGTTTGGAAGAACGGCGTGTCGATGAAGGCGGGGCCGTCGGCGTATCCGAACATCGCTTCCTCGCGGGCGAGCGTCGAGATCATTGTCACGTCGCGGCTTTTGAGCTTGGCGATGAAGTCGTCGTCGATGATGGCGTCGCGCACATTGTGGGCGAGAATGTTCACGCCCTCGTCAACGATCATCTTGGCGTCCTCGTAGGCGAAGATTGCGCCATCGTGATCTTGCCGTGCTTGCGGCCTGGTCCATCACGGCGGCGCAGAACGCGCGATCGAGCTTGGGGAATTTCCCGGAGCCGGCATCGATCCACACCTTCACGAAATCGGCCCCGTGCGCAACGATCTCGTCCACCTTGGCGCGCGCCGCTTCGGGCGTTCTCACCTCGGAGCCCGGAATGAAAGGGGGCGACATGAACCGATATTTCACCGTCAGGATGCGGGCACCTCGCAGGTCGCCGGCGCGCTGCTTCGCTTTGAATTCTACGATATCGTCCTGATCGAAATACATGCTCGTGGTGGTCGTCACGCCATAGAGCGCGTATTGCCGCAACTGTGGATCGCGCGCGGGCGGGCCGACATGCCCGTGGGCATTAATGATGCCCGGCACCACAAACTTGCCCGTGGCATCGACCACCGTTGCACCGGCCGGCACCGCGATGGCGGCTGACGGACCGATGTCGCGGATGCGACCGTTCTCCATCACGACCGCCGCGTCGGGCTGCGGCGGCGCGCCGGTGCCGTCGATGAGGTTTGCATGGGTGAGGACCGTCACCTGGGCGGCAGCGCTCGAAACGGTGAGTGCGGTGAAGGCGGCGAGCAGAAATGTCCGCATGACGTTTCCTGGTTGATTATTTTCGTTGCTCCTGGGATGGAGCCAGTTCGCCCATACACTACATGATTTTGCTGAAATCGGGTGGAGGCCGCGGTCCTGATTTGCCATCACGCTGGCGCCGAGGCGCAGCCCTAGGAGGAGCCGACATGACTGGCACGCCAGCCCCATCTGTGCCAACTGCCACCGACGATGCTCGATGGCAAGCGGTGTGCGAGCGTCGTTCGCTTCCGTCGGACAAGACCAATTGGTCCGACTCGTCCGTCTACGCGGTATGCACCACCGGGATTTATTGCCGGCCGGGTTGTGCCTCCCCGCTGCCGCGTCGCGAGAACGTGCGGTTTCACCTGTCCTGCGAGGACGCGGAGGGCGCTGGATTTCGCGCCTGCAAGCGATGCCGGCCGGACCGGATCCTTAACGGCGCCCCGCCGTAGGCCCGCCGGGCATTTCTTTCCTGGTCATGCCCTGATAAATCTCCGCGCCCGCCAATCGCCGGCGGGACAACAGATCAGGCTGCATGTCCGGTAAACTTCCCAAGCTCGAAGATTTTCGCCGCATCGTCATCAAGGTCGGCTCGTCGCTTCTGGTCGACGCCGCGGCCGGGCGGGTGAAGCAGGCATGGCTCGCCTCTTTGGTCGACGATATCGCGCTCCTCCATCGCGACGCCCGCGAGATTCTGGTGGTATCCTCGGGGGCAATCGCGCTCGGCCGATCGCTGCTCAAGCTGCCCCCCGGTTCGCTTAAGCTGGAGGACAGTCAGGCGGCGGCTGCGGTCGGCCAGATATCGCTTGCGCGCACCTGGTCGGAGGCGCTCGGCCATCACGGCATCGGGGCCGGGCAGATACTAGTGACGCTTGGCGACACCGAGGAGCGTCGGCGCTATCTCAATGCCCGCTCGACCATCGCCAAGCTCCTGGAATGGCGCGCCGTGCCGGTAATCAACGAGAACGACACCGTTGCCACCAACGAAATCCGCTACGGCGATAATGATCGCCTGGCCGCCCGCGTCGCCACCATGGCGAGCGCCGATCTTCTGGTGCTGCTGTCCGACGTGGAAGGGCTCTATGACGCGCCGCCGGACCGTAGCGCGACCGCAAAGCTCGTCCCGGTGGTGGAGCGCATCACCCCGGAGATCGAGGCGATGGCGGGCGCGGCGGGGTCGGAGCTTTCGCGGGGCGGGATGCAGACCAAGATCGAGGCCGCCAAGATCGCCACCACGGGCGGCACCCACATGGTGATCGCATCGGGGCGCGTCGAGCATCCGCTGCGGGCGATCACGCCAGGCGCCGCCACGTGGTTTCTGACGCCGGGCAATCCGGTGACGTCGCGCAAGAAATGGATCGCCGGCTCGCTCGAACCCAGGGGCACGCTCGTCATCGATGCCGGCGCGGTGGCGGCGCTACGGCGCGGCAACAGCCTGCTGCCGGTCGGCGTCTTGCGGGTCGACGGCGCGTTCGCGCGCGGCGACGCTGTCGTGTTGCGCGGCCCCGACGGCGCAGAAGTCGGCCGTGGTCTCGTCGCTTACGACGCCGCCGACGCCGAGAAAGTCAAAGGTCGGCCGTCCGGCGATATTCTGCTCATTTTGGGCATCGAGGGTCGCGCCGAAATGATCCATCGGGACGACCTCGCGCTCGGCCGCGAGTGACACTAGCCGCCCTTGACGGTTGTCCGCCGGCGCAAGATGCGACATACCGAACGGATCGTTGACGGGCGATCTCTCAAGTCAACGGAGGGAACGTTTCCGTGGCGCGAACCGTGTTCTTGATTCTGGCTATCCTGGCGATTTCGACCGGGATCGTATTTGCGATCGATCCTGCGCTCGATTTACAGGTGGCGTCGTTCTTCCGTGATTTTGTAACCCGGCCTGAACTGCGGGGCTTTCCTCGCTTCAACGGATTCGTGCGCGACATCGGCTCGCTCATCATCATTGCGGCGATCGCGCCGGCCGTCGTTACGATCGTGATGAAATTGTTCTGGCCGAAGCGGCTGGCGCCGATGTCGAGTCGCTCCGCGCTGTTCCTGATCCTGACGCTGTCGCTCGGACCCGGCTTGCTGGTCAACGGCATTCTCAAGGAGAACTGGGCGCGACCACGGCCCGGCACGGTGACGGAATTCGGTGGCGATAGCGTCTTCAGGCCGTGGTGGGATCCGCGCGGCACTTGCGTTTCGAATTGCTCGTTCGTGTCCGGCGAGACGTCCTCGGCCATCTGGCTGGCGGCGCCAGCCATGTTGGCGCCGCCACCCTGGCGCTATCTGGCGCTTGCCGCGATCGGCCTTTATGGGGTCGGGGTCGCGTTCATCCGGATGATGGCGGGCGGGCACTTTTTGTCCGACGTCATCTTTGCCGCCATCTTGACCGGCATGGTGATATGGCTGGTGCACGGCGCGCTCTACCGCTGGTCCGCGACCCGCTTGCAGAATCAGGCAATTAACGCCGCGTTGGAACGCATCGGCAGCAGCTTCGCGCGGCCGTTCTCGACGTTCCTGCCATCGCGCGCTGCACGCTCGGACAAGCCGACCCCGCCGGTCTGAGGGGGTTACCAACTCATAGGCGTCGGGCAGCGCGGCCCGGATTATGGACGACGGCGCGTCCACGGCTCTCATTGACATAGCGCCGCGGCGGCTCGTGAACTTTGCCACTCGCGAGAATGTGCTTGTCGACCTCGCGGGTGAGACGACACGCCCCAGCGGGCAATTGCGGTGGAACAGGCCAGGCTTTCGGCCGATTGCGATATTATATTGAACGGCGCAGGTGCCCGCTGTGGTTCTGAACTCTTGTGGCGGGTTATGGCCAGGATCGCTCGCATGTCACGGATCATGATACACGTGCGCCCGGCCGACAAATCCGGGACGTCGTCCAAACGTCTTCTCCCCCCGCGCATAGTGCGTAAGTTCAAACTGGAGGCAAGGCAATGTCCATTTCCCAGGGCCAATTCGTCTGGTACGAGCTGATGACGACCGACACAGCAGCCGCAAAAACCTTCTATGGCAAGGTGGTCGGCTGGGGAACGCAAGATGTTCCCGACATGGCCTACACCCTGTTCATGGCGGGGGAGCATCCGGTCAGCGGGTTGATGGACCAACCGGAAGACGCCCGCCGGATGGGCGCTCCTCCGAGTTGGATCGGCTATGTTTCGGTCGACGATGTGGATGGCACCGCCGATCGCGTGAAGCAACTCGGCGGCACCATCTACGTCGCGCCGAAAAACATTCCAAACGTCGGCCGGTTCGCGGTGGTTGCCGATCCGCAGAAGGCGGTGTTCGCGCTGTTCAAGTGGGCGAGCGCCGCACAAGATCAGCCGCCCGCGCCGGAAATGCCTGGGCGAATCGGATGGCACGAACTGCTTGCGGCGGATTGGGAAAAAGTGCTGCCCTTCTACGCAGAGCTGTTCGGCTGGCACAAGGGCGACGCAATGGACATGGGTGCGATGGGCACCTACCAGCTATTTACCGCTGGCGGGCCACCGATCGGCGGCATGTTCAACAAGCCCGCCATGGTGCCGGCGACGTTCTGGCTCTACTATTTCAACGTCGGCGACATCGACGCGGCGGCCGGGCGCGTGACCGCCGGCGGCGGCCAGATTCTCAACGGCCCGATGGAGGTCCCGGGCGGCGGCTGGATCCTTCAGGGCAAGGATCCTCAGGGCGCCGCCTTCGCGCTGCTCGGCAAGCGCGGATAGTGCGCCGCGCCAGGGTCTGCATTTCAGTTGGTCATGGCCGAACGAAGTCGGCCATGACCGGCAGATCAACCGGCCGCCTTCAGCCGGTTTGCGTTCATCAGCGCCACGATCCGCTCCCGACTGATCGGCGCCTCGCTGATCTTGATACCAAACGGCACGAGCGCGTTCTTGACGGCGCCGATGATGGCGGCGATCGACGCGGTGGGCCTGCGAACAAGAACAGTAGTGGCAGATGGCACGGCCGTGCTCCCGCTCTCTTCACGAACGGGAGGAAGCAGCAACGCCGTGTCATTGCAATGGGGCGCGGCAAAATCCATTATCAGGCCGCGCCTGGGATCGTCTTGGCGCCGCACAATCAGAAGCCGCCGATATGCTCGATAAACCTGCTGACGCTTCTACTCGGTTGACGGAGCCGCGCCGGCCGGCGCTTGATTTCCAGGCTCATCTCGCCGATCTCCAAGCGCGTGGGCTCCTGGTGCGCATCGACCGCCCGATCGACAAGGACACCGAGTTGCATCCGCTGGTGCGCTGGCAGTTCCTCGGCGGTATTGCGGAGAAGGATCGGCGGGCCTTCCTGTTTACCAATGTGGTAGACAGCAAGGGCAGGCGCTACGACATTCCGGTGGCGGTCGGCGCGCTCGCGGCTTCACCCGACATCTACGCGGTCGGTATGGGCGAGCCGGTAGCGGGAATCGGCCAAGCCTGGATGAAGGCCATCGCCAATCCGATCGCGCCTGTCGAGGTCGCGTCTGCGCCGTGCCAGGAGGTCGTCGTCACCGGCGATGACCTGCGCCGCCCAGGCGGTGGTCTCGCGATGTTTCCAGTACCGGTGTCCACGCCGGGGTTCGATGCCGCGCCTTATCTCACGGCCACGCTGTGCATCACGCGCGATCCCGACAGCGGCATCCAGAATATGGGCATGTATCGGGCGGCTCTCAAAGCCACCGACCGGCTGGCGGTGCGCATGGTGGCGCGCCCGTCCGGCGGTGCCGGAGGCTACTACCATTGGCTCAAATACAACGAGCGGCGCGCGCCCATGCCGATCGCGATCGTGCTTGGCGCGGCGCCGGTCGTGGTCTTCACCAGCCCTCAGAAGCTGGCGGTGGACCTCGATGAACTCGCGGTGGCGGGTGGCCTCGCCGGCGTCCCGATCCGTGTCGTCAAGGCCAAGACCGTCGATCTCCTGGTGCCGGCCGATGCCGAGATCGTCATCGAAGGCATGATCGATCCGGAGCGGCTGGAGCCGGAAGCGCCATTCGGCGAAAGCAACGGCTATGTGGCACTCGAGGCCTACAACATGCCGATGCAGGTGACCGCCATCACCCATCGGCGTGCCCCGGTGTTCAGCTCGATCATCAGCCAAGTGACCCCAAGCGAATTGAGCGTGATCAAGAAAGTGGCCTACGAGCCGCTGTTCCTCAATCATTTGCGCGGCGTTCTCGCGGTCAAGGGCATTCACCGCGTCGTCATGCACGAGCGGCTCACCAACCTGCGGCCAGTCATCTTCCTCCAATATGCCGCCGAAACGCCGCGCAGCGAGGTGTGGCGCGGACTGTCGGGGGCTTCGACCCTGATGCCCAATTGCGGAAAGATCGTCATCGCGGTGAGCGAGGACATCGATCCGGAATCGACCGATGCGGTGCTGTGGTCGCTCGCTTACCGGTCGAACCCGATCGAAGACGTGCACATCTCGCCCTATCGGGGCGGCGTGCAGGGCGCCCAATATGGGCCGCGCAGCGCGGACTCCACCATGCTGGTTGACGCCACCCGCAAACGCCCGATGCCGCCGCTCGCGCTGCCGGCGCGCGAGTTCATGGAGCACGCGCGCACCATCTGGGAAGAGCTCGGCCTGCCGCCGCTCACCGTGCAGTCCCCCTGGCACGGCTACACGCTTGGCGACTGGACCGATACCTGGGAGACCTTCGCCCGCCGCGCCACCACGGGAGAGTGGGAAGCCAGCGGTCGCGAAACGCTCGCGCGCCAGCGTACCGGAGTTAGGCCGGAGACCTCCACCAAGGAAGGCTCGGCCAAGATGGGCGAATAAGGTGGAGAGTAAGGCGGAGCGATCGCCGGCGCGTCGCAATCGACTGGCTGTTATCAATCGCAGGCGAAGTCGTTCCCGTCGGTCGCATGGCACTGCGCCGGCCATCCGCGGGCACGCCAATATTCGACAAGACCCAGATCGACGGCAACCTTTTTGAACCGTTCAGTCTTGCGCACCGCCGCGTAGGTCGGGTGCCAGAACCAGGTAGCGGAGATCGGCTGGAAATAATCGCCGCGGACCTCGTCCTGGTAGAATTCCAGTACCCGTTCCGGCGCACCCACGTGCATGTAGGCGAAACTCATGTTTCCGATCCGCGGCAAGGTCGCCGGCGCGGCAGCTTTCACCGGCGCGGAGTCGAGGATCATTGCGGCGGCCTCCGTCATTCCGGCCGGATAGTTCGTCGCCGGCATTTCGCGTATCGCGGCTGCGGCTTCGAGATAGCGGCCGGCGGAGGCCTGCACCAGCGCGAGTTCGAGCGTCCGTCCGGGGCGGAACGGCTGCAGCATTGCGACCGCCTTCTCGGTATCGCCGTCGAGCCAATAGATCTCGGCGGTGTCCGCCGTGTAGTTGGTGATGAACGGCTCGCCGGCCTGCAAAACGTTACGCATCGCAAGCAATTCCTTGACGCGTCCCAGCGCCGCGAGAAGTTGGCTGTAGCCGTGCAGCCCATCGGCCTGATTCGGGTTCAGCGCAAGCGCCTGCTTGAATGCATCTTCGGCTGCCAACATTTTTCGCTGCACCATATTGGCGTAGCCGAGCGCCACGAATCCGTCGGCTCCCTTGGGATCGAATTCTGTCGCGCGCCGGGCCAGAGCATCGCTGCGCGGTACGGTCCGTTCAACGACCTTGCGTTCCTCCTCTGGCACGCCGCTGCGCAACGAGGCCGCGAACAGCGGCGTCAGCGCGTAATCATAAGCAAGCATCGCGGCTGCCGGCGCAAAATCGGGATCGCGCATCACCACCCGTTCCAGGATCGCGGCGGCATCGGCTAAAGCCTGGGCTCCGCGAGCCCGGGCCGCGACCTTGGCGCGCAAAAAGTCCAGATAGGCGTCGGAGCTGCGAGTCCGACTGCGCACCAGCAGCTCGCCGGAATTTGTTGACACCTTCAGGGCCGCGGCGATTTTGTGGGCAATATCCTCTTCAACGTCGAAGATGCCGGGAAGCTCGGCATTATAGTCCTGCGACCAGAGCTGCGCGCCGGCGCCGACCTCCGTCAGCCGTATGCTCAAATGGATGCTGTCGGCCACGAGGCGCGCCGCACCTTGCACGAGATACCCGGTGTTCAGCGCCTGTCCGACCGCCTTGAGGTCGCGGTTCGATGGCTTGATCTGGAAGGACGATGAGCGCGCCACGACGTCGAGGCCCCGTACTCCGGTCAGCGCGGAGGCAATCTCGTCCGTCATCCCGTCGGCAAAAAAATCCTGCTTCGCGTCGCCGGAATTATTTTCGAGCGGGAGCACGGCGACAGTTAGCCGCGAGGAGGTTGGTGCTTGCGCGACCGCGGATAGAAGTTGGGTGCAAAGCGCGAGCGCCGTTACGGCCAAAAGGCCCGAACACCATCGCATCGGGTCCGCTGGAAGCTTATTCATGCGCCGCACGCTCCCCTCGTCTCGGAATCCGTGGCGCCGACCGATCATCCATGCCCGAAAGCTCTGGCCTTCGGGCATCCGGGCTCTCATCGGACGCGCCACACGAATGCGGCGCTGACCACATAGTTCCAGACAGCCCCCATCAAGGCACCGCCCAGACCGGCCAGCCACCAGTTCGTATTGTAATTATAAATCCAGCTCGCCGCACCGATGTTCGAGATGGCACCGACTGCGCAGACCAGCTGGAACCGCAACAGGCCGGTCAGGAACCGCCATCCAGAGAGCCGCTGGTCGCGATAGGTCACTATATTGTTGAGGGCGAAGTTCCACGTGATGGCCGAGACGGTGGCGGCGGCCTGCGCGGCGCTGAATGGGAGCCCAAGCGATTCGACCGCGACCTGCAGCGCCGCCATGTGGATGGCGACGCCGGTGAGGCCGACCAGGCAGAACATCAAGAATTGGAACGGCACCGCATCGTTGGTGAGCTTCGCGATCAGCAGCGCGACAAAATCAAGGGCGATCTGGGCGTCGAGTTTGCTCTCGCCGTGGCGTCGCTCGCGAAACACATACGGCAATTCGACAATGCGCAAATTGCGGGCCGTTGCGACGATGTCGAGAAGGATCTTGAAGCCCTGGCTTGATAGCGACGGCGCAATCTCCTCCACCACCGCCCGGCGCAGCATGAAATAGCCGCTCATCGGGTCGGTCAGTTCAATCCGCAGCAGGCGTTGGGCGAGCGTGCTTGCCAGTCGGCTGATGCGCGAGCGGATGCCCGACAGGCCGGCGTCGGAGCCGTCCTCAATGTGCCGGCTCGCCACCACCAGATCGGCCGTGCCGTCTCGCAGGCATTGCAGCATGGCGGGAAGCAGCGCCTCGTCATGCTGCAGGTCGGCGTCCAGCACCGCCACGTAGCGCGCTTGGCTCGCCAGCATGCCTTCGAGGCAAGCGCCCGCGAGCCCGCGCCGGCCGATGCGGCGGATGCAACGCACGCGCCAGTCCTGCTCGCCAATGGCGCGGACCGCGGCGGTGGTGCCGTCGGGCGAATTGTCGTCGACGAATATGACTTCCCAGGAGATGCCGTGGAGCGTCCGCCGCAGCAGGTCGACCATGAGGGGAATGTTCGGGCGCTCGTTGTAGGCCGGCACGATCACGCTGAGCTCGGGCGCCGGTTCGATGGCGGCCGTCTGCGAGGCGTTGCGCGTTGCGGTCAACTGATCCATGTCAGGCCATTTTCGCGCGGTTCAATGCGCGCCGCTCCAACCCAGCCCATAAGCGCAACGTCTTATCATAAGGTGGCCGCTTGTGTGCAGCGGTCCGTCCGGTCTCGTCCGCCCTCGTGCCGGCCCCTTGCCGATGTTTGGCGGTCGTGTCAGCAACCTCCTAAGATCGCTTTTTTAGGTTGACGCAGTCGGCAGTGGTCCACGATCCGGCTGGCGGCGAGGTTTAAATGTGATTTGCAGCGCCCGATGAATTTTTCATCTCTCCGCGATGCCGTCGGCGCAGTGCTTGGCCGACTGCTGGACGCGCTTTGCGACCCGAAGCGCCGTGACCGCACGGTCGTCCTCGTGCTCGCCGCATATTGTGCGGCATGGACGCTCTACGCGGTGATCGCGAAGGCGAGCCAGGACATCCATTTCGACATGGGCGAGATGGTGGCGTGGTCGCGCGAGATTGGGCTCGGGACTCTCTAAGCACCCGCCGCTGCCGGCCTGGATCGTCGGTGCGTGGTTCAGCGTCTTTCCGCTCCAAACGTGGGCCTATTATCTGCTCTCTATGGCGACGGCGACACTTGCCCTATGGGTCGCCTGGGCGGCGTCGGCCGACTATCTCGACGACCGCAAGCGCGCTGTTGGACTGGCGCTTCTTGCCCTCGTTCCATTTTTCAATTTTCAAGCCCTCAAGTACAACGCCAATACCGCAATGATGCCGTGGTGGGCGCTGACCACCTGGTTTTTTCTGCGCTCGTACGAGACCCGTAGGCTCGGTTTCGCGACGCTTGCCGGCCTCGCGGCGGCCGGTGCCATGCTGACAAAATATTGGTCCGTCGCGCTCCTGATGGCGCTTGCGATCGCGGCGCTCACCGATCCGCGCCGTCGGCTGTATTTTGGTTCCGGCTCCCCCTACGTCACCGCCGCGGTGGGAGCCGCGGCGCTGTCGCCCCATGTGGCATGGCTCTTCGTTAACGACTTCACGCCATTCGGATATGCGCTTGAGTCCCATCCGGGGACCGTCGCGGAAGCGTTGGTGTCCGGCATCGGCTACATGGCTGGCGCGCTCGGCTATGTCGCGGTTCCAATCCTGCTTGTGATCGCCGCCGCTATGCCGTCCCGTGCCACCGTTGCGGATACGGTGTTTCCTCAGGATCCGCATCGTCGTCTTGCCGCGACGGCCTTCGTCCTGCCGCTGCTGCTACCGGCGCTCCTCGCTGCCGTCGCGGCGGAAAAGGTTGTGTCGCTGTGGGCGATTGCCAGCATGACGCTGTTGCCGGTCGTGCTGTTGTCATCGCCCCATATGGCGATGTCGCGGACGGCCGCGATCCGCATTCTGGGTGTCGCGATCGCGCTGCCGGTGCTGGCGATCTTAGCCGCCCCCGCAGTGGCCCTGTGGGCTCACATGCACGGGGTGGACAATTACGCGGACCAATACCGGTTGATTGCACGGGCTGCCGACAAGCTCTGGCGCGAAACCACCGACCGCCCGCTCCGGCTTGTTGGCAGCTATAATAACGTGCTGTACGGCACGGTTTTCTATTTTCCCGAACGCCCGTCGACTTTCGAGATCGTAACTCCCAACATCACGCCGTGGACCGACGACGCCCGGATCGCGCGGGACGGAATCGTCATCTACTGCCCCGCGGCGATAGACTTTTGCATGAAAGCGCTCGACGCCTGGGCCGTCAAGAGTCCGCGGGCGCGGCGGGAGGACGTCGAGATTGCGCGCAGCTATCTGGGCAGCGCCGGTCCGCCGACCCACCACGTCATCCTGGCGATTCCGCCGCAACAGGTCGGTGCGGCGCGCGCCGATCAGTAACGGTAATGGTCGGGCTTGTAGGGCCCGTCCATCGGCACGTTAATATAGGTCGACTGCTTCGGGCTCATCCGGGACAGTGTTGCGCCAATCTTGTCGAGATGCAGGCGGGCGACCTTTTCGTCGAGATGCTTCGGCAGCGTGTAGACCTTCTTCTCGTACTTATCCGGATTGGTCCACAACTCGATCTGCGCAAGCGTTTGGTTGGTGAAGGAAGCCGACATTACGAAGCTCGGATGTCCCATGGCATTGCCGAGGTTCACAAGCCGTCCCTCTGACAGCAGGATGATGCGCTTGCCGTCCGGGAACTCAACCTCGTCGACTTGCGGCTTGACGTTGTGCCAGCGGAAATTCTTCAGCGCCGCGACCTGGATCTCGCTGTCGAAATGGCCGATGTTGCAGACGATCGCCCGGTCCTTCATCTTGCGCATGTGATCGACCGTGATGACGTCGAGATTGCCGGTCGCGGTGACGAAGATGTCGGCACGGATCGAAGCGTCTTCCATGGTGGTCACTTCGTAGCCTTCCATCGCGGCCTGCAGGGCGCAGATCGGATCGATCTCCGATATCATCACCCGGCAACCGGCTTGGCGCAGCGATGCGGCCGAGCCTTTGCCGACGTCGCCGAAGCCCGCCACCATGGCGATCTTACCGGCCATCATGACGTCGGTGCCGCGACGGATGCCGTCGACGAGCGACTCGCGACAGCCGTACAGATTGTCGAATTTCGATTTGGTCACGCTGTCATTGACGTTGATGGCCGGCCACAGCAGCGTGCCTTTCTTCTGCATCTCGTAGAGCCGGTGCACGCCGGTGGTGGTCTCCTCGGATACCCCGCGGATCGCGTGGGCGTTCCGGCCATACCAGCCGGGCTTGTCCTTGAGACGCTTTTTGATGGCCGCGAACAGGATTTCTTCTTCCTCGTTGGCCGGCTTGGAAATGGCCCCGGTATCGCCGTTCTCGGCGCGCTGACCGAGATGGATCAGCAGGGTGGCATCGCCGCCGTCGTCCAAAATCAGGTTCGGGTTGCCGCCGTCCGACCATTCGAAGATGCGGTGGGTGTAATCCCAATAGTCCTCAAGGCTCTCGCCTTTTACAGCGAACACCGGGATGCCGAGCGCTGCTACGGCGGCGGCCGCATGATCCTGGGTCGAATAAATGTTGCAGGAAGCCCAGCGGATGTCGGCGCCGAGCGCCGCCAGGGTCTCGATCAGGACCGCCGTCTGGATTGTCATGTGCAGCGAGCCGGCAATGCGGGCGCCGCGCAGCGGCTGTTCGGGGCCGAATTCATCGCGCGTGGCCATGAGGCCAGGCATCTCGGTCTCGGCGATCGCGAGCTCCTTGCGGCCCCATTCGGCGAGGCTGATGTCCTTTACGACGTAGTCGTGAGGAGCGGCCTTGCCCTTGGTGGGCTCGGACTTCGGTGCAGGCTTGGCTTTCGGCGAAGTGGTCATGGCAATCCTTTGCGGCGATGCGGATGGGCGATGGTTGGGCGTGCCTATAGCAAGGCCGCCGGACGGCCGCAACAACATATAAAGATTTCTTTATATCAATTCGCCAAATCAGCGGTGCTGAGAATTTCCGCCCTCGGCAAATAGGACGCCGCTGTTAGGTGCTGTCGGCAGCCGACAAAGCTGTGGTTGGCTATTCGTCTTCGTCGAAACGGCCGCTAACCAGGGCCTCTAGCGCCGCCATCAATTCGGCCGCCTGATTACCGAAGGCGATTACCGTAATCGTGCTGCCGGGACCGGCGGCCAGCATCATCAACCCCATGATGGAGGTGCCGCCAACGGTTTCGCCGCCGCGGCTGACCCGCACCTCGGCATCGAATTTCTCTACGGTTTGCACGAACTTGGCGGAAGCCCGGGCGTGCAGCCCTTTTTGATTGATGATCGTCAACACCCGCGAAATCGCGCCCGGCGGGGCGACCGAAAGGTCGACAGGATTGTCGTCCTCGCCGGCGAGTGGCGTGTCTTTCATTTTCCGGCCAACACACGGCTCGCAATGGTGATGTACTTCCGGCCGGATTCCTGGGCCGCCGCCACCGCCTCAGACAACGGACATTCGTCGCGGACTTTGACCAGCTTGATGAGCATGGGCAGATTAATTCCGGCCAGCACCTCAACCTTAGGCCTGCTCATGACCGAGATCGCAAGGTTGGACGGGGTACCGCCGAACATGTCCGTCAGTATCACGACGCCGTCGCCGGTATCGACCTTCTTGACGGCCTCGATGATGTCACGGCGGCGCTGTTCTACATCGTCGTCAGGTCCGATCGTGACCGGCTCGATCTGATCTTGCGGGCCGACGACATGTTCCAGGGCGGCGCGGAACTCGGTGGCGAGCCGACCGTGGGTAACGAGAACTAGACCAATCATAAGATCACCCGGCGGGCGCAAAGAGTGCGCCGCACGAAAGGGCCCCAATCATGACCATCCCAAGGCCGAGTGCAAGGGGCTTTGCGGTGATTGTTGCGCCGCAAAAATAATGCGCCAGACGGCCGGGCGCGCGCAGTGGTCGCGCCCGCTAAGCCGAATACCCGCGCCCGCTCTCGGTTGCAAGGTTTTGGTCTGCATGTCCTCCCGGCCTGGCGTGATCGGGGCACGTCGCCGTCGCCGGGATTGGTCCTGATGTGAGGACCGCGAGCACCATCGGAAAGGGATCGCAGCCCGATGCGACAGCAAGACGCGGCAGCCTGATCCCTTCAATATCTGTCGCAATCGCGCTGCCCTCGGGCATTCGCTCCGCGCCGGCGTCGCTGAGGTCGACCACCGAGGAGATCACGGCCATCCGCTCATATGGCAATTGTCGAATACCGACGCCCCGGATTTCAAGGAGGCCCGCAAGCGAAGCCGGCGACCGCGCGATCAACCGGCCATGGACCCCCAATACGTGCACGCGGTCGTCGGCCACCAGCCGGACGAATCGTAGCGGGCCGTGTGGGGCGGACTGGATGAGGCGCAAGGCGAGCTGCGACTTGCCCGAGCCGGCAGGCCCGCGCAGAAGGATCGCCTTGGCGCCGACCAGCACGGCCGAGGCATGAATGGTGGGGCCAGCCGTCACCGTCACCTACATGGCCGGCAACTGCACGGTAAACCGAGCGCCAAGCACCTGAGCCTCCCCCTGGGTATCCCCTTGAGCGGCGGCCTGCGCCATACGATTCTGGGCCGCCAAATGGCCTTCATGCGCTTCGACGATCTGCTTGGAGATGGACAGGCCAAGCCCGGAATTTTGGCCGAAATTCTGCTGCGGACGGTCGGTATAAAAGCGCTCGAAAATCTTCTCGATCGCATCGGGCCGGATCCCGGGGCCGTCGTCGTCGATCGTCACCATGATCGAGCCCCCGGCGCGCCGGCAAATGACCCGCACCTTGCCACCCGGCGGCGAAAACGAGCGTGCATTGTCGATCAGATTGTTGATCACCTGACCGAGTCGCAGATCGTGGCCCTGCACCATGAAAACCCGTGGGGTACCTTCAAAGGCGAGCGTCACGGCGACGCCGCCCTCGCTCTTGATCTCGTTTGCCATGCTGACGACGGCCGACAACAGCTTCGTGAGATCGACCGGCTCGGATTCCTGGCGTTGCAGTTCGGCGTCGAGCCGGCTCGCGTCCGAGATATCGGAAATGAGTCGGTCGAGCCGCCGCACATCATCCTGGATCACGTCGAGCAGACGGGCGCGGCTGCTATCGGTTTTCGCCAGCGGCAGGGTTTCGACGGCCGAACGCAACGACGTCAGGGGGTTCTTGAGCTCGTGGGCAACGTCGGCGGCGAAGCTCTCGATCGCCTCGATTCGGTTATAGAGCGCGTCGGTCATTTCGCGCAGATTGCCGGACAGATGCCCGATCTCGTCGCGCCGGTCGGTGAAGTCGGGAATCTCGACGCGTCCGCGGACGCGGCGGCGTACCCGGTCGGCGCCGTCGGCGAGCCGGCGCACCGGGCCCGCAATGGTGCCGGCGAGCAATGCCGAGAGCACCGACATAATGCTGGCGGCGATCAGGAAGACCTTGAAGATCGCCAACCACTCCGCCTGCAGGGCCTGTTCGATGTCGCCGCCTTGGGTCGACAACAACAACGCGCCGCGCACGGTACGGAAGCGCTGGATCGGCACCGCCACCATCCCGATCACCTCACCGCGATCATTAAGGCGCCAGACGCTGGTGGTACGCCCCTCCAGGGCGGTGGCGACCTCCGGATAGCCCTTTCCGTTCTCCGGTCCGAGCTCGCGGTAAGCCGGGAGGTCGCCGCGCGCCATCCACTTCCGAATCGCAATGAAGGTGCGCTCCAGCAAGCCGGGCTTATCCGCAGTGGGCGGTGGCAGGTCGAACCGCAGCACGTCGCCGCGACCATACAGATTTCGGCTATCCAGGATCAGGCCGCCGTCGCGGTCATAGATGCGCGCCCGGGTATTGCTCGGCATGATCAGCCGGCGCAGCAGCGGCCCCACCCGCTCAAGGTTGACGGGAAATTCGAAGCCGAACAAGCTATCGTCGGATGGGCCGTAGCTTTCGCCGGCCTGCAACTCCAGCAATCGCTCGGGATCGATATTGATGGCGTCGGTGTCGTTCGTCGCCTGCGCCGCAATGGCGATGGCGATCAGGTCTCCCTGCACGGTCAAGCTTTGCGTCCGCGCCTCGATCAAGCCGGCCCGGAACTGAGTCAGATAGATGATCCCGAGTACCAGGGCGAACAGCCCGGCGACATTGAGAAATACGATGCGGCGCGTGAGGCTCGAAAAGCTCTGCGTGACAAAAAATTGCCAGCTGCGGTGCAGCGCGCCGACGGCGCCCTCAGTGCGCAAGGTTGTAAAGGCGTGAACGAAGAAATCCCGGGTTCCGACGCCTGCGCTATGCACCCGCTCAACCGCTACCGCGATGACGGCGGCAAACGCATGTTGCGGCGGCTCGCGCGACGCGTCGCCGCCGGGTTCGGTCCCGGAGCGGGAGTCATCAATGACTGCGGTCTTGTCAAGCACGTCGATGGCTTCTCACAAGCTTCGCCCAGTGCCCAGGCGGCAGACTACCGCAGAGGCGCCGCCGCGCCCACCGGTTTTGCGGCCCGGGCGGCACTGCGAAAGACCGAAGAAGTCAGCTATTCCTTGAACCGGTACCCCACCCCATACAGCGTCTCGATCATGTCGAACGAGTCATCGGTCTGCTTGAATTTCTTACGCAAGCGCTTGATGTGGCTGTCGATTGTGCGGTCGTCCACATAGACTTGGTCGTCATAGGCGGCGTCCATCAGGGCGTTGCGGCTCTTGACCACGCCGGGACGCTGCGCGAGCGCCTGCAGGATCAGAAACTCGGTGACCGTGAGCGTGACGGCCTCATTCTGCCATGTGCAGGTGTGACGCTCGGGGTCCATCCGCAGCTGGCCGCGCTCCAGCACCTTGGCGGCATCGGTTTCCTTCGGCACGGTGCCGTCCTTGCCGGAGGCGCGGCGCAGCACCGCCTTGACCCGCTCGACCAGGAGGCGCTGGGAGAATGGCTTCCGGATGAAGTCGTCGGCCCCCATCTTCAGCCCGAATAATTCGTCGATCTCCTCGTCCTTCGACGTAAGGAAGATCACCGGCATGTCGGATTTCTGGCGCAGCCGGCGCAACGTCTCCATTCCGTCCATACGCGGCATCTTGATGTCCAGGATGGCGAGGTCGGGCGGACTCGACTTGAAGCCGTCGAGCGCGGACGCGCCGTCCGTGTACGTCATGATCCTATAGCCCTCGGCCTCAAGAGCTATTGACACTGAGGTCAGGATGTTGCGGTCGTCGTCGACGAGAGCGATAGTTGGCATGGACGCCTTCTAGCATAAATCGCCGCGCCACCCAGGCGGCATTTCGCATCAAGCCCGCGAGGCAGGCGGAAATGTGACCGCAAACGGCGAAATTGAGGTATTTGCAACGTTTTAGGAGGAAACACGTCATGGCCGAAGCGGAAAAATCGCCGGCACTCCCCGGCATGATGCCTGATCGCTTGCCGGAAACCGCCCGTCCACCACAGGATTTTAATCCCATAGCGGTGGCGAAGGAACTCCTGAGGGTAACGCGCGCCGGCGCGCTTGCCACCATCGACCGCAACACCGGGCACCCGTTCTCTTCGCTGGTGAACGTCGCCACCGACGCGGACGGCTCGCCCCTGATCCTGGTGTCGCGGCTGTCCACCCACACGGCGAATATCGAGGTCGATCCCCGCGCATCGGTGCTGCTCGCCTCGACCGGTAAAGGCGATCCGCTCGCTTATCCACGGCTCACCGTATTGGGCACCTTCGCCAAGATCGACCGCGACAGCCTGGACGGCAAGCGGGTGCGGCGGCGATTCCTGGGACGCCATCCGAAGTCGGAACTCTATGCCGACTTCGGCGACTTCTCGTTCTGGCGATTATCCGTCGTCTCGGCCCATCTCAACGGCGGCTTTGCCCGAGCCGCCGATCTCAAGGCGGGTGACGTGATGACCGATCTTGCCGGCGCCGAGGAAATCGTCGAGATCGAGGAAGGTGCGGTCGAGCACATGAATGCCGATCATCCCGACGCGGTACGGCTCTATGCCACCAAGCTCCTCGGCGAAATCGACGGTTCCTGGCACGTCACCGGTGTCGACCCGGACGGACTCGATCTCGCGTTGGGCGACCGCACGGCGCGAATGCAATTTGATGAGCGCGTCGTGAACGGCCTGGTCTTGCGCAAGACGCTGGCGGATTGTGGGGCACGCGCGCGGGCGAAGTGACAGGGCGGCTGTGGTGCGGGAACCTTACAGCTATCGCCGCGACCCCATGGTGCCGCGATTTCCGGACGATCGGCCAATCATTATATTCGACGGCTATTGTGCCATGTGTTCCGGCTGGGCGCGTTTCGTGCTTCGCCACGATCCCCACGGGACTTTCCGTCTGGTGCCGGCGCAATCCGCCCTTGGGCGTGCGCTCTATATCCATTATGGGCTCGACCCGGTCGATTACGAGACCAATATCCTGGTCGAGAACGGCGTCGCCTGGTTCAAGTCCGAAGGCAGCATTCGGATGGCCGGGCGGCTTGGCTTGCCATGGCGGCTCGCGGCCGCGTTTCGGGCCTTCCCGAGGCCGCTACGCGATTGCCTCTATGACGCCATCGCGCGCAATCGGCTCCGCATCTTTGGCAAACGGGAGGTCTGCTATGTTTCCGATCCGCAATATGCGGATCGGTTTCTGGCATGACCCGGGTTCTGATTCTCGGCGGTTACGGAAATTTTGGCGGTCGGTTGGCGCAACTGCTGGCAGATGAGCCACGATTGACGTTGTTGATTGCCGGTCGGTCCGCGGAACGAGCGGAGCAATTTTGCGGCGCGCTCGGCGGGGTCGCCAAGCTCGAGGCGGTGCGATTCGATCGCGACGGATATGTGCTTGCGCAACTGCGCGAGACCACGCCCGAACTCGTGATCGATGCCTCAGGTCCGTTCCAGACCTATGGCGGCGATCCTTATGTGGTCGTGAAGGCCTGCATGGCGCTCAAAATCAACTATCTGGATCTTGCGGACGGCTCCGATTTCGTCGGCGGCATAGCGGCATTCGACGCGGCCGCGAAGGCGCACAATGTCTTCGTGCTTTCGGGCGTCAGCAGCTTTCCGGTTCTGACGGCCGCAGTCGTGCGCGAACTCGCGCAGGGCATGGCACAAGTCGAGACGATAATCGCCGGCGTCGCGCCGTCGCCATTCGCGGATATCGGCCCCAATGTCTTTCGCGCCATATCGAGCTATGCCGGCAAGCCGCTTGCAGTGATTCGCGACGGCCGCAAGACGAGCGCCGCCGCGATTATCGACGCTCTCCGGTTCACCGTTGCGCCGCCGGGATTGCTTCCGCTCCTGCCCCGCCGCTTCACGCTTGTTGATGTGCCGGATCTTGCCGTATTGCCGGCTTTGTTCCCGCAATTGAAGGACCTGTGGGTCGGCGCTGGCATGGTCCCGGCTGTTCTGCATCGCAGCCTGTGCATGCTGGCGTGGCTGGTGCGAATCGGGATCCTCCGAACCTTGACGCCGTTCGCCGGGAAGATGCATCGGGCGAGCCGATTTTGGCGTTGGGGCGAGCATCGCGGCGGCATGTTCGTCACCGTCGCCGGAACTGCTTCCGATGGCGGCCGCATTGCGCGCGAGTGGCATATGATTGCGGAGGCCGATGACGGGCCTTTCATCCCGTCGATGGCGGCGCACGCGATCGTCCGCCGCGTCCTCGACGGCGATGGTCCGCCCGCCGGCGCGCGCGCCGGCACCGCCGATATCCGTCTCGCCGACTACACGGTCCAATTCGCACGGCGACAGATTTTTACTGGCGTGCGGGAAACTCCATCGCAGCCAATCCCGGTTTATCGGCAGATTCTCGGTTCTGCATTCGATGACCTGCCGGAGCCAGTACGCCGTCTTCACGATCTTGACGGCGAAAGCGTGGCCGAGGGGCGTGCGACGGTCGATCGCGGTACCGGATGGATCGCCCGCCAGGTCGCCGGCCAATTCGGATTCCCACCGCCGGGCGATGCCGTGCCGGTCATCGTCAATTTTCGCCGCGCCGGCGGTCGCGAAGTTTGGCAGCGTGATTTCGGCGGGCATAGGTTTTCCAGTACCCAGGAAGTCGGACGGGGCCGGTTCGATTGGCTGTTGTGCGAACGGTTCGGTCCTTGTGCATTCGGGCTTGCGCTGGTTGTCGAGGGCGGGCATTTGCGCCTAGTCCTCAGGCGTTGGAGCTTTTTCGAACTGCCGATGCCGCTGTGGCTCGCGCCCGCCTGCAAGGCCTACGAATGCGAGGAAGACGGCCGCTTTTGCTTCTTTGTCGAACTGCGCCACCGGCTCATTGGCCTGATCGTGCGGTATCGGGGCTGGCTGGAGCCGCGTGCGTGAAGGAAACATATCCAACGGCCGTTTCCGGCTCGTGGCCACCCGAGGTAAGAGAAAGCAGCGGCGGCTATCGCACCGGGACCCGGCTGACCTTCTCCCGGGGCCGTCCATTTGATGTTCGGATGGCCCGTTTTTCCCAGTCCCACGCCCATAAACCGTCCCAGACGATTGATCTTGGCAGAAGCATTTCGGGCCATTATAGGTGCGCCGCCCCCGATCCGGATATATACATCACCATGCGGCCTATTGCTGATCCAAACCGGCCCCGACCAACCGGCCGCACACAAAGTCATCGCGTCTTATGCGGAGGTCACCTGTGAAGGAAACTGGTTTGCGCAACAGCGCCTGCGGCGCCGACAAGTTCGGTTTTTCCGGTCTTGCCGCGGTCCACTGGAACTTGACCGATGCACCGCTCTACGAACATGCGCTCGCAAACCATGAAGGCCATGTGGTCCAGGGCGGCGCATTGTGCGCCGAGACCGGGGTTCACACCGGGCGGAGCCCCAAGGACAAGTTCGTCGTCTGCGACGAGCACACCGAAAAGACCATCTGGTGGGACAAAAACGGCAAGCTCACGCCGGCGCAGTTCGACCTCCTGTACAAGGACTTCCTCGAGCACGCCAAGGGCAAGGCGATCTATGCCCAGGATCTCTATGGCGGCGCCGACCCCAAATACCGGATCAAGGCGCGGGTGTTCACGGAGCTCGCTTGGCACTCGCTGTTCATCCGCACGCTTTTGATCCGGCCCGACCGCTCCGAGCTGGCGAATTACGTGCCGGACTTCACCATCCTGTGCCTGCCGTCCTTCAAGGCTGATCCCAAGCGTCACGGCGTGCGCAGCGAAACGGTCATTGCGGTCAACTTCACCAAACGCATCATCCTGATTGGTGGCAGCTATTATGCTGGCGAGATGAAGAAGTCGGTCTTCACGACGCTCAACTATTACCTGCCTGCCGAGAGCGTTATGCCGATGCATTGTTCGGCGAACGTCGGCCACGATGGCGACGTAGCGTTGTTCTTCGGCCTGTCCGGCACCGGCAAGACGACCTTGTCGGCGGATCCGAATCGCACGTTGATCGGCGATGACGAGCACGGCTGGGGCCCGCAAGGCGTGTTCAATTTCGAGGGCGGCTGCTACGCCAAGTGCATCAAGCTCTCCAAGGAGGCCGAGCCCGAAATCTATGCAGCGACGCTACGGTTCGGCGCTGTTTTGGAAAACGTGGTGTTCGATCCCGAGACGCGCATCTGCGACTTCGACGACGAAACCCGGACCGAGAATACGCGCTCCGCCTATCCGCTCGATTATATCCCGAACGCATCGCGCACGGGCCGCGCCGGCATGCCGAAGAACATCGTACTGCTGACGGCTGATGCCTACGGCGTGATGCCGCCCATCGCCAAGCTCACGCCGGCACAGGCCATGTATCACTTTCTGTCCGGTTACACCGCGAAGGTCGCCGGCACCGAGAAAGGCCTCGTCGGGGTCGAGCCCGAATTCTCGACCTGTTTCGGCGCGCCGTTCCTGCCACGCCATCCATCCGTCTACGGCAATCTGTTGCGCGAGTTGATCGGCGCCCACGGTGTCGACTGCTGGCTGGTCAATACCGGCTGGACCGGCGGCCGTTATGGCGTAGGCCGCCGCATGCCAATCAAGGTCACCCGTACCCTGCTCACCGCCGCGCTCGACGGCTCGCTGCGCAATGCCAAGTTCCGGACCGATCCGTATTTCGGCTTTTCGGTCCCGACCCAACTCGCTGGCGTCGAGCCGCATCTGCTCTATCCGCACAAGACCTGGCAGAACAAAGCGGAATTCGACGAGACCGCCCGCAATCTCGTCGCCATGTTCCAGAAAAACTTCGTGCCGTTCGAGAGCCACGTGGACGCGGACGTCCGTGCGGCGGCGCCGGAAGTAAGGATCGCCGCCGAGTGAACTTCACGTGAAGGGATTTCGGATGGCGTCGGCTGATGCGACGCCGTCACGCTAGCTGAACTCCGGCCCGGCGATCGCCATGACACGGCTGGCGTCCTCGATCGAAGTGGAGCGGCCGCGCAGCATCCGCATATAGCCGCGCTGGACCACAAAGCCTCGCTCACTCAACCACGCCTGCACTTGCGGATGGTGATCGGGAACGTCGATCAGGATCGGCCCGGCAATTTCGGCCATCGCGGCTTCCAGCAGGCGGATCGCGATCCGGGCATCGTCGGCGATCACCGGGCCGACGTGGGTCCATCGTCGGCCGTCGCGGCCCAGCACAAATCCTGTGATCCGGTCGCCCTGGGTCGTCGCATGGGCCAACAGTGGCTTGCGTTTGACCAGCGCGCAGAGGAACTCCCGCCGATCCTCCCCGAGGACCTGTGCATCGAATCGGAATACCGCTGGAAGCAGCGCGTCGCTCATCCGCGTCACAAGTGGCGAGGGCGCCTCGATACGGCGATCGCGGGCATCGGCCTGAAAGCGGGTCAACGCGTAGATGTCCTCGAAGCCGAGACGCAAATAGACCTCGCGACCGGCCGGCGTCGCGTCCAGTCCGGCCACCATATGGCGCGCCGCGAGTTCGTCGATGCATTGCCTCAGCAGGTGCGATGCGAGGCCCTGCCGCCGCTCCTGGTTGGTCACCAAGACCATGCAGATCCATCCAAAGGTTGTGCCGTAAGGCATGAACGCGGCGGTTGCGATAAGCGTGTCGCCGCGCCATGCCCCGCGGCCGCCCCCCTGCCGCAGGATGAAATCCCAATCATGCTCATTCTGGTTCCAGCCGGCCTCGTCGGACAACAGTTGGCACCTGGGAGCATCCTCGACTTGCAATGTCCTCATCTCAATCGACATCGCGAACCTCTGCCCGCTAAGAATAGACGCGGCGCGTCGCCCCGGCACGGCTGCGAAGACCCGATCGCCCGCTCAAGCCCGGCGACGGCGCGATCGGTTGATCCTGGTTGGTCAAAAAACCCAGCACAAAACCGATCGCGTGATCGCGCCGCTCGCGCAGCGCCGACTTCTCCTGCATGTCGCGCTCGAACAGGACGCTGAGCGTGTGGATGTTGGCGATGTAGAAGAAGCACAGCCCTGCCATCGAGATATAGAGCTGCACTGGATCGACGCCCTTGCGGAATACGCCAGCTTTCACGCCACGGCGCAGCGTTTCCTCTATCAATTGTATCAGCGGCGAGCGCGTCTGCCGGATGATCTTGGAGCGACGCGCGTGCTTGGCCTTGAGAAGGTTTTCGTTGGTCAGCAGGCGGACGAAACTCGCGGTTCTCGGCAACGTAGTCGAAGGTGAAATCCGACGAGACGCGTCATCGCGGTCTCCGGGTCGCTGTCCGACGAGATTCAGGGCGCGCTCCTTGACCCTGATGTCGGCATAAACCTGCTCCAGCACGGCGAGATAGAGCCCCTGCTTGTTGCCGAAATGATAGTAGATGAGCTGCTTGTTGATCTTCGCCATACTACGCGATCATGTCGACGCGGGCGCCAAGGAGGCCGTTTCTGGGCAAATTCGGCGATCGCAGCCTTCAGCAGGCGCTCGCGCGAGCCAGCTCGACTGATTGCCTCTTTTTGCGTCACCCATTTCAGACGAGCCATCGCGCAAGGTTCGCCGCCGACGAATCCGTCATCGGTCAGCTCCGGATAGGATTTCGACAACGCGGTCGATCTCCTCGGCCTGGCCGGGGCTCAATCCTTCGCCTGGATCAAGACACCAGTGCCGGCGAGCAACCCTTGGCGGCGCAGCACTTCGTGGCAGCCGGCGATCACGCCATGGAAATTGTTGGCGACGTCGAATACGGCGGCATTGCAATCGGTCACCTTGGAGTCGAGAGCCAGAAGGTCGGCGTCCACGGAACCGCGTTCGCAAGCCCCGCCGGCAGCGAGCATGCAGTTCGACCGCCGCTTTGGTCCACACGCTCCAATGGCCGAGCAGGCCGCCGCGGATCCGCACGATCACATCCCGACCGCCGTCGTTCACGACATGTGCGCGTCATCAGATCGAGCACGATGTGGTCGTCGTTGCCGGTATAGAGCGCGATCCGATCCTGCGCGCCCGCCTCGACGACGCCGCGCAATGACATCACGCGTGCGGTAGCGATTGAACGGCGCGATCTTAATACCGATCACATTATCCAGCGTGGCGAAGCGCCGCCAGAATTGTGCCGACAGCACGATCCCGCCGACGGCCGGCTGGAGATAGAAGCCGAACAACGGAATGCGCGCCGCGACGGCACGCAGTGTGCAATCAACTCGTCCTCGCTCGCGCCGCGACATGGCGGCGAGGCTCAACAATCCGGCGTGGTAGCCAAGACCGACCGCGATATCGGCCTCCCCCATCGCCTGGTCGGTCTTGCCGGTGACGCCGGCGATCATCGCGATCGGTCGGTTCGCCCACTTCGGCAGCGGCTTCGCGCGCAAGCGTGAGCGCGCCGCTCGAACAAGCCCGCCTCGCGGATGGCGAATTGTGTCGTGTGCACGCCGACCGCAAGGCCGCCCGCGCCGGCATCGAGATAATATCGGGTGAGGGCGCGCTGGCGTCGCGCGTCGAACCTGGCGCTCCACCGTCAGGGCCAGCGGATGCGCCGGGATGACCGCGCCGGCGGCGAGGACGGCGCGCACGGCGGGCGGCAGATCGTGAGCCAGAAGCGGCATGGTGCACTCGTCAACGGTCCGTTGATAGGCATGTGCTTGGTCTTGTCAAATTTGCAACCTCGACAGCATCAACCAACCGGATAGTTGACATTGCGAAGGCGTGAGTTCTTACCGCATATTCGCTCGTACGTGGGAGCGATCCATCGTCGGCGTAACGCCGGCCCCAAGTGAGGCTTTCGTGACCCGGGTGACCGCAGGATTGGTCCGGCGCATGACGACGGTCTACGACGGCATCATCCTCGGCGCCGGCCACAATGGCATGATCCTGCAGGCCTATCTGGGCAAGGCCGGACTGAGGACTGTCGCGATCGAGCGCCGGCCATTGTGCGGGCGGTGGCCTCTCGACCCGCGAAGATCCTCGCTTTCCCGGGCTTTCTGCACAATACCCACGCGTTCTTCCAGCGCGCCATCACGGCCATGCCGTGGTACGCCGACCTCGACCTCGCCCGCCGACGGAGCGACCTATATCGAACCAGAGCTCAACGTCGTGCTGTTGACGCAAGCACGGGCGGGCACTCCAGTGGTGGACCGATTTCGAGCGCACGGCCCAATCGTTCGCCAGTTTCAACGCCAAAGGATGCCGCGACGCTGCGTCGCTGGCGCGATGACTTCGTGCCGATCGTCGAGAACATCCTGGCGCCGGAAGGACGATCGCCGCCGCTGCCGAGAGAGGAACGGCGGCGCCTCTTGGAGCGCAGTGCCCCCGGCCGGCGCCTGCTCGCAGCGAGCCAATTGTCACCGCTGGAATTCGTCGAACGGGAGTTTGTCGATCCGGTGGTCAAGGCTGGGTTGCTGTTCTTCAACGGCTTGCGCGAGGTCGATCTGCGGCTGCGCGGATTTGGTCACCATATTCCTGCTTGCTGGCGAGTCCCGGCAAAGGCGCAAATGTCGCGCGGCGGTTCGGCGGCGCTGTCCCGCGCGCTCGAATCCGCGGTGCGGGAGACCGGCGGCGAAATCCGGCTGATGACCGAAGCCGAAACGCATCGTGATCGAACACCGCAAGGCTGATCGGAGTCGAGACCATCTCGGGAGAGTCGATCCGCGCCCGCCACTTCGTTGCATCCTCGCTTAATCCGCACCAGACCTTCCTCGACCTTATCGACCCGGCGCTGCTGCCGCGCGATGTCCGCGTCAAGGTCGAGGGCTTTCAATACAATCTCCTGGCGCCGCTGTTCGCCCTCAATCTCAATCTGCGCGAACCGCCGCGCTATAAGCGCCGCCGCCGAACCATCCGGAAATCGATCAAAGCCTTCATGGTGATCATGGGGCTCGACCATGTCGACCAATTTTCCGACATCGTGCGCCACCATGAGGCCGGCACAGTGCCGCCGACCGTGATGTGGGGTGCGACCCCGACGCTATTCGATCCGAGCCAGGCGCCTCCTGGCTGCCACACCGCGTTCATGTGGGAGAAGCTGCCGTACCGTCTCCATGGCGATCCGCGCAACTGGGACAGCGAACGCGCATCGGCACGGTGACGGCCATGCTCGACTTGTGGCGCCGTTACGCACCCAATCTCGAAAGCGCGGTGCTGGGCTCGTTCACCCGCTCGGCGCTCGATGTCGAGCGCTCGCTGCCCGAACATGCGTGAAGGCGATCTGCTGATCGGTGCCTTTGCCAATGGCCAAATCGGTCACGATCGCCCGTTCCCAGGGGCAGGCCACTATCGCTCATATCTGCCCGGAGCTTTACCTGTGCGGATCGTAGCAGCCACCCGGGCGGCAACGTCACGGGCCTACCCGGCTACAACGCCGCACAAGTGATATCTGGCGGACCTTGGCATCACGGCGGATTGGGCGCCGCCGCCGATCGCCGCTCGGCTTGCGGCGCTCTGACACGCGGGTTCCGCGCGTGAATGTTGCCGCCGCGTGGTATGAATTGGGTGGTTCGACTTGCCCTGATCGACATTTTAAATTCAACCATATGGTTGAAGCAGACGAACTCGGGACAGGCCAAAAGCAGGAGATCGCGATCATGGAAGATGCTCATATGAATCCGAAGCCCGGGCCGCCGACCGATCGATAGTCATCGCGCGGACCATGCCGAACGGGCCTTCGGCCATGCGACCAGTTCGGATCATCTGCCCGAGCGGTTCGACACCGTCGATGAACTCGATGAATTCATGTCGCGGCCATCGGCGGACCTGATCGCCGATCTTGCTGCCGTTCCTGGCGACATCATGGTGATCGGGGTCGGCGGCAAGATGGGACCGACGGTTGCCCGCATGGCAAAGCGCGCCTGCCCGGACCGGCGCGTCATCGGGGTGGCCCGCTTCAGCGAGCCCCATCTCGAAACGTATCTGCGCCGTTACGGCGTCGAAACCCACAAGGCCGATTTGCTCGACCGCAACGCTGTTGCGGCGTTGCCGCAAGCCTCCAATGTGATCTTCATGGCGGGCCGCAAGTTCGGGTCTTCCGGCAACGAGGATGCGACCTGGGCGATGAACGCCTACATGCCCGGCATGGTGGCGGAACATTTCGCCAAGCAGCCGCATCGTCGCTTATTCGACGATCTGCGTTTATCCGTTTGCGCCGGTCACGCATGGCGGCGCGACCGAGGACGACCCGATCGGGCCGCCGGGCGAATATGCGATGTCCTGCGTCGGGCGCGAGCGCGCGTTCCAGTTCTTTTCGCGGCGCAACGGCTCGCCCGGCATGTTGATCCGGCTGAGCTATGCCATCGACATGCGCTACGGCGTGCTCCACGACCTCGGCGCCAAAGTGCTGCGCGGCGAGACCATCGATCTCACCATGGGGCACGTCAACGTGATCTGGCAGGGCGATGCGTGCAGCCAGTCGCTGCGGGCGTTGCGTCATTGTACGGTGCCCAGCGCTCCGCTCAATGTGAGCGGTCCGGAGATCGTCAGCATCCGGTCGCTCGCCCTGGCGTTCGGGCGCCGCTTCGGCAAGCCGCCGGTATTCACCGGCCACGAGAACGCCACCGCCTGGATCGCAAATACCAGCCGGGCCGCGCGGCCTGTTTGGCTATCCGACCGTGCCACTCGAACGCATGGTAGAGTGGACCAGCGATTGGCTCGAACGCGGAATGGAAAGCCTCGGCAAAGCCACCCATTTCGACGTGCGTACGGGTTCCTATTAGGTCGGCTGTGAGTTTGGTGGAAACCAAGCCTCTCGCGAAAGGTTTCGGCGTGGCGGACATGACGGAACACTCCTTTACGTCCGGGACCGAGGCGGTCGATGCGCCGCCGCACTCCGCCGGATTTGTGGCGTTCTGCCGGCGCCATTGGCTTACCATCCTGGCGCATCTGGCCTTCGTGGCGTTGTGGTGGGAGGCATCGCGATATGTGCCGCGGTTCATCCTGCCGTCGCCCGCCGAGACGCTCGCGACCCTGTGGGTGCCGCGCTACAACTGGCCCCGCCACATTGTTGCGACCGCCGTCGAGGTCTTCGGCGGCTTTTCGCTCGCGGTCCTGGTCGGGGTCGGGGTCGCGGTCGTATTCAACTGGTGGCCCGCGGTGAGCCGTGCCGGCATGCCGCTGCTTGTGACCCTGAACATGATTCCCAAGGTCGCCATGGCGCCGCTCTTCATCGTCTGGCTGAGCTACGGCATCGGCCCCAACATCATCATCGCTTTCGCGATCTGCGTGTTCCCTATGGTGATCAACACCTCGCGTGGCCTTGCCGAGGTCGAGCCCGATCTGATCGATCTGGTTCGCGTCATCCGCGCCTCGCGCTGGCAGATCTTCCGAAAGATCGCGCTGCCGAGCGCTTTGCCCTTCATTTTCTCCGGCATGCGGGTCGCGGCCGTATTGGCGGTTGCCGGCAGCATCGTGGGCGAGTTCATCGGATCGGAACAGGGCCTCGGCTATCTGATGACGAGCCTGCAGGCGACGCTCGACACGCCCGGCATGTTCATGGCGCTCGCCCTCATAACGCTGATAGGCGTCGCGCTGTATGGCTTGGTCGCACTGACAGAGCGCGCCGTCGTGCCGGCGGATGCGAGGCTGTCATGATCGCTGCCGCGCCCGCGATGGAGCCGTTTATCAGGCTTGATCGGTTGCGCAAATCATATGGCGGCCGGACGAGCCGGCTGCTGGCGGTTTCGGACGTGAGCTTTGATGTCGGGGTCGGCGAATTTGTTTCGCTGGTCGGGCCGTCCGGGTGCGGGAAAACTACGCTTCTGAAAATCCTGGCCGGGCTCAACCGCCAGGACGAAGGCGAGGTTCGGATCGGTTGCGCCACCCAGCCGTTCGATCCCGCCCGCGACATCGGCATGGTGTTCCAGCAGCCCCTGTTACTGAAGTGGCGCAGCATCATCGACAACGTCCTGTTGCCGGCCGAAATCCTTGGTTTGCCGGCGGCCGAGATGCGAGAGCGGGCGCGCGAGCTGCTCAAGCTGGTCGGACTCGCGGGCTTCGAAACGAGCCGGCCCTACGAATTGTCCGGCGGCATGCAGCAGCGTGCCGCCATCGCGCGGGCCTTCATCCACGATCCGAAGCTGGTGCTGATGGACGAGCCGTTTGGCGCGCTCGATGCGTTGACGCGTGAGCGCATGAACGTCGAGCTGCGTCGCATCTGGCAGCAGAGCGGAAAGACCATCCTGTTCGTTACCCACAGTATCGCCGAGGCGGTGTTTCTCGGCACTCAGGTGGTGGTCCTCACGGCGCGGCCTGCCCGCATGGCGGCCCGCATGGACATCGTGTTGCCGGCCGAACGGGACCTCGGCATCAAGACTCACGAAGCGTTCGGAATCTACACGCGCAAGATCTATGAATTGCTTGGAATGACATGACATCTCGCAACCGCCAAGGGAGGCAACGAATGACAACCCGATCGATGATAGCGGCGCTGGGTGCGGCACTCGCTGGATATTGCGGGGTTGCGACCGCCGAGCCCGTGACGCTGGTGCTCAATTGGACGCCAGGCGCCGATCACGCCCCGATCTACTGGGCCCACAAGGAGGGCCTCTACAAGGCGGCCGGCGTCGACCTCACCATCGAAACCGGCAAGGGTTCCGGCTACGCGGCGCAACGCGCTGGGGTGGGAGCCGCTCAGATCGGTATCGTCGACATGCCGACCGCGCTGCAGGCGCGCAGCGAGGGTGCCGATATCGTCGCCGCGATGGCGATCTTTTCCAATTCGCCCTACACGATCTACTGGAAGAAGAGCAAAGGCATCAAGACCATCAAAGACCTGCCGGGCCACAAGATCGGCGCGCCGCCGTCCGACGCGGCGCGGCAGATGTGGCCGGTAATCGCGAGCGTCGCCGGCATCGACGCCAACGCGGTGAGCTGGGTGAACATCGCGCCCGACGCAAAGTTCGCGGCGCTGCAATCGGGCAGCATCGATGCCACCACCCAGTTTTATTACTTCCACAGCATCGCCGAGAAGGTGTTCGGCGATGACATGGGATATCTGCGTCTATTCGACATCGGCTTTAATCCGTACGGAAACGCGTTCTTCGTCAACGGCGCCTGGGCCAAGGGCCACGCCGAAACGGTACGTAATTTCGTCAAGGTGTCGCAGCAGGCCTACGCCGCGTGCATGGTCAAGCCCGAGCCGTGCGTCGCGACCGTCGCGGCTGCCGCGAGCCAGGACGTCAAGGACCTCGCGGATTCCTGGAAGCTGGTCGCGACCCTGGTCAAGACCCCGGACACCGGCCACCCGGTGGGCTGGCTTGATCCGCAACGCGTGCAGAGCGATTTTGCCTTGGTGAAGAAGATTTTCGGCACCAAGGAGGCCGACGCCGGCGCGGCTTTCACCAACGCCTATCTTGACCCGAGCATCAAATTCGCGCCATAGCGCCGGCATCGATGTCCGTGATCAGTCCAGTAACTTAAAAAAGGGCTCCAGCGCCATTTCGTGGCGAATGAGAGAACCCTGTAACGAGGAAATCCGCCCACATGACGCGCGTCGCCGCAATGATCTGCGTTGGGTTCATCGTGACGGGCTCCGCCGACGCGGCAGTGGCTGCAACCGCGGACTATCCACTCAAACCGGTCCGGCTGGTGGTCGGCTTCGGGGCCGGCGGCCCGACCGACATTCCGGCCCGTTTCGTCGCCGAAAAGCTGGAGAGCGACTCGGACAGCGGGTGCTGGTCGAAAACAAGCCCGCGGCGGCCGGAATGATAGCGACCAGGGATGTCCTGTCGCAGCCAAAGGACGGCCACAACCTGCTGCTCTGTACGCATTTCGAGGCGATCAATGCGGCCGTCTACAAGAATGTCGGGTACAAGCTGAGCGACATCGCGCCCATCTCGCTGATCGCCAAATATTACTATGGGCTCGCCCTGGCGTCTTCGGTCCCGGCGAACGACTTCGCGTCGTTCGTGCAATACGCTAAAGCTCGTCCGGGTGAAGTCAGCTATGCGGTAATCGGCGCCGGCTCCGCCCAGGAGATTCTGGCGCGGCAACTCGAGAAGCTCGCCGGCATCACCATGAACCGGATTCCGTTCCGGGGCGGACCTCAGGTAGTGCAGGAACTGGTCGCCGGGAGGGTCGACTTCTACGTTTCACCGACGCTCGCGGTCCTGCCACAATATGAAAGCGGACAGCTCCGCTTGCTTGCCGTCTCGGCGCCGGCGCGGCTGCCCAGCGCACCGCAGGTTCCGACCCTGAAGGAGGCCGGCATTGATTACGTACGATACGGGTGGCTCGGCATTTGTGCCGCCCAGGGTACCCCGCAGCCGATCATCGATCGGCTCAATCGCGAGATTGCGTTGGTCGTCGCTACGCCAGAATACAGAAATATGATCGAGAACGCTGGCTCGATTGCGATATCGTCGAACCCCGAGCAACTCACACAAGTGATCAAGCAGACGCTCGACGATGTGGCGGCGACGATTCAGGAATTCGGACTGCGGCAGGACCAATGAGCCAACCGCGTCAAGGCCAGAAGCCGGCCGGACCCGAGGCGTGACCCATCATGAAATCACAAGGAAGGAACAATAATGTCCCGGCTTGACGAGCGTAACCGGCGGATCCTGACGACGCATACCGGCAGCCTGCCGCGTCCCGACGCGCTCTCCGCATTGCTGTTTGCGAGGATGACAAAGAAGCCCTATGACGCCGGCGACCTTGCACGTCAGACCGCCGCGGCGGTCACCGAAACGGCAAAGACCCAGACCCAACTCGGCATCGATATCGTCAGCGACGGCGAACAGTCGAAGACCAGCTTCCAGGCTTATGCGGCCGACCGCCTGGCGGGGATCGAGCCGATCACGCCGGAGCCCGGCGAGCGGCGCACCCGCGAGAACATGGCGTTTCCGGCATTCTATCGCGACGGCGCGCATTCGGGCTCGGCGCGGGCGAAATGGGCTTGCACCGGACCGATCAAATATGTCGGACAAGAGGCGCTCGCCGCCGATCTCCAAAATCTCAAGGGCGCGCTGCAAGGCCTGTATCCGGCCGACGCGTTCATGCCGTCGGTCTCACCGTCGAGTTGCGCCGGGTTCATGGAGAACCGCTATTACAAGAGCGACGAGGAGCATGTCTTCGCGGTGGCGGAGGCGATGCGCGAGGAATACGAGGCGATCGTCGCAGCCGGCTTCCAGGTCCAGATCGACGATCCGCGCTTTGCGATGCATTACATGCTTACGCCAGACGAAGACGTCGAGCAGGCTCGTCGCTGGGCGCGGCGGCGGGTTGAGACATTGAACCACGCGCTGCGCAACATCTCGCCGGAGCGCGTGCGGCATCACACTTGCTACGGCATCAACATGGGTCCGCGCACCAGTGACATGGAGATGAAGCATCTGGCCGATATCATCGTGACCATTCGGGCAGGCTTCTATTCCTTCGAAATGGCGAATCCGCGCCACGAACACGAATGGCGCATTTGGGAACATGTCGCGCTGCCGGACGATAAGGTGCTGATTCCCGGCTGCATCACCCATGCATCCGTCATTGTTGAGCACCCCGAGTTGGTCGCTGAGCGCATCGTGCGGCTGGCAAACGTGGTTGGCCGCGAGCGCGTGATCGCGGGGACGGATTGCGGCTTCGCCTCGACGCTCGTTCCGGGTCAGCGCCCGGAAATCGAGCCGGAGGTCGTGTGGGCCAAGTTCAAAAGCCTCGCCGAGGGTGCGCGGATCGCGTCACGGGCGCTTTGGACCTGAGGGAACCGACGTTTGCGATCATCGTGGCAAAGAAAGGTATGGTGTGCTTGCGTTCGCGACGCACAACTCAAGAAGCTACCTTCCAGATGCGGTTTGGATCAGAAACGCGCTCAGGCGCCAATCCATTGACGGGCTCGGGTGCCGCCGCTTTGCCCTGATACGCCGCGATTACCGCGCGTACCGCTTCAAGCTGCTTGAATAGATCCGTTTTCGCAAGCTCGCTGAGCAACCGCTGTTCTTCGACCTTGGCCGCCAGCAGCCAATCTTCGGCTGACATGATCCGGACCTTTCACAGCGAATCAATTTCACCATTATTGACCCGGACCGTCCGGAAGGGTCAATACCGACCAAGGACCGCGCAAGAATTACTGTACCGTTTTCAATCTCCAAGAGTTCCGACCGCACGGCGATTCCGAAGATCGAATTCGATCACCAGACTGTCGCCGGTATCGCCGCCCGCATAATGCAACAGCCGCCGGACATCCCAACATGCACGCTGGCGAATTTGAATGCGGCCTATCTCGCGACCGGAGACTATACTCAGCGTGTAATCGCCCTCCAAAAAAGTGTTCGCAGGTTCGGGAACGCGCAATACCCCGCCCTGCACGGTGGCCGATTGGAGCTTCCATCTCAGGCTGACCCGGCCCTCGGACAGATCGAGCTGGCTGGCACTTGCCGACAGCTCGTCGGTGCCGGCAGCATCGACGCCTTCGATCTTTCCAGCGGGCTTCGGTGTGCCAACAAGTGCATAGGCTTCCGAGCGCCTGATCAGAATTTCAGAACCCGATGTCAATCGATCGAACGTCTCTTCGTTCACTGCACGCTCGCGACAGAACTCCAGGAACGCGTCGCGGCCCAGCACGGGCCCGTGACTTTGCAGAATGCTTATAAGTATCGCTTCGTCCGGATCCAGAATCGCATCCCATCCCACCGAGCCGTAATCACGCACCACGACGTCTTCCTCAAGATGTGCGAACAAGGCGCGCCTGCATATCGAAGCGAGTACGCTGAGCGGCGGCGCAATGCCGGCGGCCTGGTTGGAACTGCGAATCCCCGATCGAAGCTCAGCTAATCGAATTCGCGGCACCGCGGCCAGCACGCGCTTGATTTGACTGACCAGTCGGTTTGATCTGCCGTCGTCGCGATCCGGCATGTACCAGAACGATGCACTTTTCTCGTCCAGCCATTCAAATCGCGGAACAGTCCTGACCACCGCTTCGATGAATTTTTGGCTCACCATAGGTCCGAATATCTCCCTGGCGTCATCAGTGAGTGTGACGATATTGGCCCAGCCGTGAGATTGCATCAGGGCTTGCGCTCGCCCGGCCAGCCGACCAATGCCTTCGGCCGACCCGGATTTCACCAAACCGTCATTGCGGCCGAATCTGACGCGTTCGAATCGCGACTCTTCTCTGAACCCCGCGGCGACCGACACGAGGGCGTCGCATGACAATCTGATGAAGCAAAGCCGTGCCTTCAGAAAGGATTCCCAGAGCTCCGAATCAAAAATCGGAATGGAAGTTTCGATCAAAGAGAGGGCCCGTTCGACTGCGGCCGGAACAAATTGCTCTTCCTGCAGACGGCCGATCGCGTGATCGACCAGCTGCCTTGTGTGCTCGCGCGCAAAATCCGCCGGTTCATCAGGCCGGTGCTGGTTTACATCATGGCCATCCCACCCGAGGTAACGGACGATCGCTTCAATTGTTTTTGGATCATCTTCTATGCGGCCGACAGCATATTTCAGCGCTTCCTCAAGGCGTCCTGGAATTTCTTCAACGATTCGTTCGGCACCCATGTGAACCAGAGTTGCTGCTTCCTGTTGCACGCCCCCGCGTGAAGCGCCGCATGATTGTCAAATCCTGAAGCGCTCATCTCCAATTGCGCCGACCGGCGGAGAGAACGAGGAACAGGGTCTACAAAAGCATGCTTGACGCCGCAAGGCGCTTACTGCTCCGCACAGTCAGCCCCTCGCGACCGTTGCGGAAACGACACAGCGAGGTGAAAAGCGAGACGACGAACCGCCTGATCGGGCCGCCGTGGAATTGCCGTTGTCTTCGTTTTGCGCGTAATGTGATTTTGGAATGGGAGGCAGCGCATGGACTTCTGGGTCGCTCAAAGGGATCTGGTGCAGGGCCGAATTGCGGAGATCGAGGGCAAGCTCGCGCAACAGCGGCAGTTGGCACAGCGGGTTCACACGCGCGGCGCTGATGCCACACTACACATCCGTCTGATCAATATTTTGAAGGAGAGCGTTGTGCGCGAAAAGGCGTACGCTCAATATATCGAACGCCGAATTACCGCGCACGAGGCTGATGCCGACAGGCGGACGTCCCGCGAGGCTCTGATCAGCGAGCTGACGATCAAGCCGTCCCGGCCTATCGGGTCCGGCGCACCGCCGGGATAGCTTCCGTTTGAAATTGGCTGCCCCGAAAGTACTGCTTTCATCCCCTTGACCGGCATGATTGGCGATATGTTTTTCGACCGTGTCGGTCCGATCACGATCATCGATCAAGCACCACAGAATTCCAATAAAGTTGGAAATCACGGCGGAAACATTCAAACCGTCGTCGGTCACGGTTCCGTGACGCTGAGCGACCGCATTCCCGGCAGGCCGGCAAATTGGGTTGCTGAACCGCACGTCCAAAGGACGCCGGGGCTCCGCCCTAGATTGGCGAGTGGCGCGCCCGGAGAGATTCGAACTCCCGACCCCCAAATTCGTAGTCTGTATTCAGTGCTGCTACGGGGTTTGATGTAGTCCCACCTAGCGCTGCTTTTCCCCGTCGTTATTGAATAACTTGCGCTGTGGCTTCCGATGGCCTACCGGCTGTTTCTGTGTTTCCTGGTGACCCGGTGGTGACCAGGGCGGCACCACCAACACTCGCAATTTGCGCTCCGGGGCACAGAGATGTGGGGAATAAGACGGTAAAACGCTGTCCGCGCTGTCCGCGCTGTCTATCTGATTGAAGCGCTGAGATTATTTTACGACAGCGGGCAAAAAACGCCGTTGTCCGGTCGCTGTCGGGAAGGACTTCGAGCCATGCAACTGGGAGATGACGAACGGCCGCGCATCACGAAACGGTTCGCCGATAGTGCCCAGTTCGCTGACCTGGCGCCGCACGGCGCCGGCCGGGTGATCGTTTTCGACGCCGATCTGCCGGGCTTCGGGCTGCGCCTCATGGAAAGCGGCGCCAAGTTCTACGTTGTCAGCTATCGCAACGCCTTCGGCCGGCAGCGGAGAATGACCCTCGGGCGTCACGGCAAGATCACCGCCGATGAGGCCCGGCGGACCGCCCTCGACGTTTTCACGGCCGTGCGGGCAGGCAAAGACCCGTTGCTTGAGCGGCAAACGTTGCGCGCGTTGCCGACCATGAACGATCTGCTGGACCGTTATCTCCGGGAGCATGTCGAGAAGCGGAACCGGGCGAGCACGCAGGCGGAGGTGCGCCGCCTCGTCGACGTTGTGATCCGGCCGAAGATCGGCACCGTCCAGGCGGCGGCTGTGACCCGCGAAGACATGGATGAGTTGCACAAGGGCCTTGGCGCCACCCCGCGCCAGGCGAACATCGTTCTGGCGATCCTCTCGAAAGCGTTCAGCCTCGCGGAGGTCTGGCGATTCCGGCCGGACGGTTCGAATCCGTGCCGGCAGGTCGAGCGCTTTGCCGAGGTCGAGCGCAAGCGTTTCCTCTCCGGTGAAGAGCTCGCACGCCTGGGCGCCACGCTGAGGCTCGCGGAGACCGAGGGCCTGCCGTGGCACCTCGATCCGCTAAAGCCGTCCCCGAAGCCCGCGCCGAAGCCTGACAGGCGCCGCACGCGGTACGCGCGGGTCACAACGGCAGCCGTCGAGCTGTTGCTGTTCACCGGGTGCCGACTATCGGAGATTTTGAACCTGAAATGGCCGGACGTCGACCTGAAGGGCGGCACGATCACGCTGAGGATTACCAAGGCCGGCGAGCTCCAGCATACGTTGATCACGGCGCCGGCGCGTCTGGTGCTGCTTGACCTCGATCGTGTCAAGGGACCAGGGCCGTGGGTATTGCCTTCGACCGTTAATCCAAAGGTGGCACTCACCAAGTCGGGGTTAGAGCAGGCATGGCAACGCATCAGGGTCGCGGCCGGGATCCCGGACGTGCGATTGCACGATCTGCGGCATACAGTCGGGACCTACGCCGGGCAGACCGGCGCGAATGCGTTCCAGGTCCGCGATCTTTTGAGACATGGCGATCTCGCAATTACGCATCGCTACGTGAACCGCGACGATGGCCCACTGCGCACGTTGTCGGAAATGGTCTCGAATCGCATCGCCGCTGGTCTCGCCGGCGCGGCGGGCGCCGAAATTATCCCGCTCAAACGCGTCACGTGACCTTCGGTGAAATCGACCTTCGGCTAAATTGCCCGAAGGTGTTTCAAAAAGCGCATAGATATCAATGCTATTTTGCGCGGCGCGGCCGACCGTGATTGATCCGATGCGCGCGCACGTTACTGTGGATGAGCTCGCCCGCGCGGATTCACGAATCAGGTTGGATGATGTAGGCGTCGACGCCGCGGGGGATAGGCTGATCCCCGAACGCGGCGCTCCACACGTCCGCTTCCCCCGCTGCGTTTTCTTGTGGCGCCAGGTGGAGGCGGTCCATGTCCAGTCCAGCATGCCTCAGTATTTCGGAAGCAATCGATCATTTTGGTTGGATCGATGACACAAGGGCGAAGTTCCGGCAGGCGTGGCAACACGGCGAGTTTGAGGTCTGGGGCAGCCCCGGCGACCTGCATGCGGAACTTGTCCTGATCAAACCGGTGAATGCACCGAACGCCTGGATCAACGAGCGCGCAAGTATGTTGACGGTCGGCCAAGTCACGCCGGTGCCCGCGATCGGGACCGAGGATTGCCGCAGCGAGTCCGTGTTCCGCAACAGGCTAGGCCACGAGTTTGATCGTGTATTTGGGCCGTTCAGAGAATTCTATTCGATCGAAGTCCGGGGGGCGCCGGGGGCAGCGCAGGTCGCCGCCACCGCCGCCGAGCCTGCTGTTAAAAACAAGAAGCTTCTCGAAGATGACCGGATAGCCGTGCATGACTACGTTGATCATCTTCTAAAACAGGTCTACCGCCGAAACACCGTTTTCCTGTCTACTTACTATGCCCTGAAAGAGATATCCGACGATAAACACTCATATTGGCGTGGGCGCCCTGCGCGCGTCCGGCAGGCCACAATCGTCAGAAAAATAAGACCGGGTCTTCTTCCCACGCATCACGAGGGGGCTGCAACCACTATCGCTCACCGGGTTCACCGATATTACACGTTCATCGCAGACAAATTGCACACGCCCTTGATTCAAGAGGAATTTTTTAAAGCCCTCGACCTGTTGTCGTCGGGACAGTCTCTCAAAGATGTCCGGACAACCAGGCGCATGTCCTTGGATTTATAGGCCCAGCTCAATTTACGGTCCTCCCGGAATCGGCACCTGATTTTGACGCCGCGTTTCGGTTTTGAGGATACCGCCATGAATTTGATCGGCCGACTGAAGGGGCGGGACTCCGGCAACGGGGCTCCGCGGCAAAATACGGCCGCCGACATTAACGGCGCGCTGTCTGACCTCGAACTTGAACGAACCGAGCTCCAAGCCCGTCTTGAAGGTGGCGCCGAAAAGCGCCGCCAGCTCATCCTGCAGGAAATGGTCGACGATGTCGCGGCCCACGACGTCGAGACGCGAAAGGTGGGCATACGCCTCGAAATAATTCGGGAGGTCGACCAGGCGCTACGCGTCGAACTAAAGCGGCTGAAAGAAGCTCGACTGCTCGATCGGGTGGCTTTTCACCAGGCGCAAATTCGCGCGGCCTTTGAGCACCAGGCCAGGGCCTTGAAGGAAGCGGCGGCGGCAAATGAAGCCGCGATCGCAGCTTATCGGGCGTCGGGTGAAGTCGGCACCACACACGCGAGCGCCATGACCCCTACCTATTTCGGCGCCTTTTGTCGTGTCGACGCGGTCGCTCATTGGAGCGCCGAAACAAAAAAGGTCCTCGCCTCCGTTGAGGCCTCGTGGAAACGCCGGCGATTGGTGCAGCCGGCTGCACCGCCGGCGGGAAAGCATTTCGAGCACGCGCCTCCGAGCGATGTAATCCCTGCGGCAGTTCCTGACACCGAGATCATCATCATCGGCCGGGAGCCGTACCCGAACACCCAGTTCGATTTATGGATGCCGGGTGAGCGCAAAACTGTGCACGCCGGGCATGCCGCGAGGCTCGTCCGCGAGGAAAGAGCGCGCTATGTCGATCCCGCTGCCGCAACAACCCGGACGGCCTCGCCGACGATCAAGGTCATTCCGCCGAAACCGGTGCCGCCGCGGCCGCCACGCCGCCAATTGCCGCCGGGCCCGGCCCCGCATGGCAAGAAAGCCGTCCGGGTCGTGTTCGGCGGCTACGCGGATCCTGATGGCAAGCCCTGCAACCAGGGCGACGAGCTCTATCTCGATGAGCGGACCGCGGACATGGCGTGCATGAACCGGGCCGTCGAGATCATCGCGGTGGTGCCGCCGTCAAGCAAGGAACCTCAATAAATGACCGCATCGTCACCGCGCGGAATGCAGTCGAATCCGATCACCGTCGGCACCTATGGCGGAACGCCGGTTGTCGCGCAGCTCGGGGACGGCTTGTACCCCGATCGCACCGTCAGCATGACCCTCAACGCGAATTACATCTTGGCGTTCCCGCCTGGCTATCCGGCGAGGCCGCCGGCGGGCAACCCGCCGGCGTACGCGAACAACACGATCTTGAGCGGCACGACAGTGTCATTCCTGAAGCCTGAGGCGGATGCCCTGATAGCGCTCGGCGCCACGCTGGTTGGGCCAGACTGAGAACCCTTGCGGGGGAGGAAAATATGCCGGGACGAGTGTTGTTCACCTTGAGCGATTGGGGAGCTTTCAGGAACTCGCTACATGGCGGCGGCGGAGCGCCATCGCGTTCACGCGTTCACGCGATCAGCGGTCAGTGTGGGCACGCCGGCGACGCGCGCACGCAGCGACGCGTCAAGCTCCAGGTCCCGCCGGACGATCCGGACGTGACGGGGATGGAGTACGAACAACACACCCCGCAGGGTCCCGCAAAATATGGCCCCGGTGCGACCTTGATGGTTTCGCCGGGCGAAGCCGCGCATTTGGTCGGACTAGGATGTGCCTCTTACGTCGACGAGGCCTGATCAGAACGATTTTTTTTGGAGGATTTGCTGCCATGTCCCCATGGGCTCAGACGCTCGACGACTTTGACGAGATGGTCGACGACATGGTTTTGTCGCTACTCGAAAGGAGCCTGTG
The DNA here is from genome assembly GCA_963747835.1 of uncultured Alphaproteobacteria bacterium. Taxonomy (GTDB): domain Bacteria; phylum Pseudomonadota; class Alphaproteobacteria; order Rhizobiales; family Xanthobacteraceae; genus JAJPKK01. Next base: position 1,113,305 of record CAVVGO010000006.1, on the reverse strand, counting down.
CCGCATCGGGAAAAACGGCCACACGCGGCGCCAGGCCAACGACGACGCGGATCACTTCCGCGCGTTCCTCGAGCGCCGCCGCGGCAAGACGCACGAACAACTCCGGCTCGAGTCCCGAATGAAGCGGGCCGCGTCCAAGGCACGCGCGAAAGTGTGGAGAGATCACTGCTGGCCCGATGAAAGCATTGAAGCCGCGGAGGCCGCGCGCGCCGTGCGCCAGGCCGAACTAAAAGCGATGGAAAATGGATCGCGGCACGTGCTCCGCACTTTCAGCACCGGCGAACCCGCCTACGACCACCTCTACGAGGATTCCTCGCAGTACATAGCCCGGCTGCACGAATGGCACCGTGGGGCGAGGCGCCCCCTGCAATGATTGTAGAAATGCAAGGGCGGGACGACGCTGACCAGGCCGCGCGTCGCGCCGACCTGGCGGCGTTGCGCAATGGGCCGGCGCGGCAGTATTCGCTGAGGGTGTTTTTCGCGGGCGAGCCGGGTTTCTTCGGCGCCGGGGACTATAAGTCCTACCGGCACCGGCTCGATGCGTGGCGGGACCTGCGATGACGATCGGCGGCTTCATCGTCGACGGAGGTCGCGCCTTGATGTGGTGCGATTCCGAAAAATATACTGACACCGAGCCGGACGGCGAATTCTCAAAGCTCGCGGTGCAAGCCCTTGGTCCGATCGCGGCGACTGGCTGCGGTACTGTGGCGATGTTGATGCAGGTGGTCGAGGACCTGCACCGCGTCCGATCGATCGACGGTGCGGCATCGATCCTGAAAAAAACGAAACGGACGGATGGGGGTGAGATCGGTGCCGTTGGGTACAGTCCACGTTATCTGCGCATGCTTGGCTACCACTTTAGCGGAGAGAATGGCTCGGCGGGGCAGCTCTGCCCGCATGCCGCGTGGCCGAAAGTCGACGCCACATCCTTGCACGCGGTCGGCGAACGGCGAGACCTGGTCGGCATTGCGTTGGGGCAGATGACGACGCTGCGTCGCCTGACGAATCGGCTTGCATCTGGCCATACGCTCGTTGTTGCCGAGCTGACTCGTCACGCGATCGCGATTGAGAGGATCCCCGATTTCGGCGCGATGGCGGCCGCGATCAACCTCTCGGCGTCCTTTCGTTCCGATGATCTTTCGCCCGTCGCCGGCGAGATGAAATTAACCGGCGATGCCGAACGGCTTGCGGCAGCCGCTGTGCCGCGCGCGTTTGATACCCACAAAGTGTGAAGCGGCCCGGCGGCGGCGACGCCGCCGGGTTTCAACCATCAAGGAGATACCATGGAAAAAACAGTTACGGTCACGCTCGCCGGCGAGGAGTTCGTCGTCAAGCAATTCAACATCGGTCAACATGAACTCTTCGGGGCGGCCCTGGAGGCTTTGCCCTCCCGCAAGATTCCGGGCGAAGTGCTGCGGATCGCACTCCCGGACGCGACCCCGCCGAAGACCGTGGCGGAGGTGAATGAGATGCAGGCTGGACTCTACGATATCAGCGCGGCCGTCGAGGCGATCCTCGGGCTAGCTGGCTACAACATGACCAAGGTCGCCGACGCCGCCACGGCGTGAACCGCCCGTTTTCCGTTCGACTGATGAGGAACAAAGATGGCCGAGGTTTCGATAGCATTTAACGCCGACATCGACGACCTGATCAAAGGTATTGATCGGGTCAAGGCTCAACTTCAGAGCGTCGATGCCTCGACCAAATCGTCCGGCGACACGTTCAACGAACTCGGCGCGACTATCAAAACCAGCATGGACACGGCGCGGATCGACGCTGTGCACGCGTCCCTGGGCAATCTCGGCGCAGCCGGCGCCGGTGCGGTCTCGAAACTGTCCGGCGAATTTTCCGCGCTGAATGCCGTGATCTCCAAAGGAGGCGCGGGCGGCGGTTCCGATTGGGTCAAGGCCATGCTCGGCGGCGGCGCGATCGGCTTGGCAGCCGCCGGCGCGCTCGACCTGGTCGACAAAGTCAACAATGAGATGTTGACGTTATCGCGCAACGCGAAAGAAGCCGGCCTGTCGCTGCAAAAAATCCAGGAGTTGAAATATACCGCCAATGTCGGCGGTGTGAGCAATGACGCCTTTGTCTCGGGACTGCAAGAGGCTTCGAAAAAGCTCAACGAACTCGCCCGCGATACCAACGACCTCTCTAAATTCCTTGACGCGAACAACGTCAAATACAAGGAAGCCGGCGGCCACCTGATCTCCATGGACGCCTACATCGAGAAGGCCGCGCTGCTGATCCGCAACGCCGGGACCGAAGCCGACAAGTTGCATTTTGCTGATCTCATGGGCTTCTCGCGGTCGTGGGTCGCGGTGCTCGAGCAGGGGCCAACAGCGCTGCGCCGATCCGAGGCCGAACCCACACCGTCGGCGCTGTGATCGATGATGAGATGGTCAAGCGCGCTGCGCAGATGGCTGAGGAGTGGAACAAGTCGACCCTCCAGTGGTCGAACTATTTCAAGTCCACGATCGTCGCCCTCACACCCTACATCGGCGCGCTCGTCGACGGCACGATAGACTGGGTCACCCGGTTCAAAAACGAGACACTGCCGATTTGGGACCAGTGGTACGCAAAGATCGCCGCCGGCCCGGCCGCAGCGCAGGCCCGCATGGCGGGCGTTGTCGCCGAAGCCGGGGCGCTCGCCGAGCGTCTTTCGGGCGGCACCGTAGGCGCCGAACGCATCGCCGAGAGCTTCGCGGCCGTGAAGTCCGACGTCGCGGGCGTGGCCGGCATGGCGCAATCGTTTTCGACCACCTCGGCGCGCGCGGGGGCCTCTTGGGACAAAATCGCCGCCGACGCCAAGGGGGCCGCGGCGGAGGCCGCGAAGGCCGCGACGTCGATCGACCGCGGACCCACCACCAAATATCCGGACAAGGATCCCGATAAGGACAAGATCGCAGGCCAGGCGCGGCAATACGATGCACAGATCACGGACGCGCAGGCCAACCTGGAACGGATGAAGTCGATCTTCAACTTGGAGGCCGAGGCCTACAAGATCAGCCAATCATCGAAGGCGTTGTACACCGAGGCGGCGATCGAGCAGGTCTACGAGCAGGAGAAGGAGCTGCTGAAGAAGAAGCAAGCGCTCTATGACGAAGGTGGCCGGCTGTGGGGCGACGTCGAGCGCCAGCGCGCCCGCATCACAGAGCAGTACGAAAAACAAATGCTCCAGACCGTCACCGCTGCGCAAAAACAAATGCAGCAGGAGGTGACGAAGGACCTCAACGTGTTTGTGTCGGCGTTCAATTCGCAGTTCCAGGGCCTCCTGAGTCACACTGAGAGCTGGGGCCAGGCGATGCAAAAGATCGGGCAGCAGCTCTTCATGGCGTTGATCCAGCGCGCCGAACAATGGGCGGTCGAGCACATCGCCGTCATGGTTTCGGACTCGCTGGTCAGCAAGACGCAGGCGGCGACCGACGTCACGACGCACGCGGCCGATGAAGCAGCGAAGACCCAGGCGACCCTCGCGGGCGTCGCGACACGGCAGGCGGCGGAGGCCGCCGGCATCACGTCGAGTCTGCCTGCCAGGATGGCGAACTTCACCTCGACCATCATGGCCGATGCCGCGGCGACCTTCGCCGGCGTGTTCGCCAACCTGGCGCCGGTGCTTGGCCCCGCCGCCGCCGGTCCAGCCGCAGCCAGCCAGGCGATCGTGATGGCGCAACTCGCCAACGTTCCGAAATTGGACGTCGGCGGCTATGTTTTGTCGTCTGGCCTGGCGATGATCCATTCTGGCGAGTCGATTGTGCCGGCGGCGGTCAACCAGCCCTATGGCGGTGGCGGCGGCGGTGGATCGACAATAAACGTCAACGGCCCGGTGATCGGAACGCAGGCCTTCGTCAACAGCCTGGTGCGTCAGCTCGCGCCCGCGCTTGCGACCTACGCCCGAAACAACCCGTCGACGCAGTAATCATCAGGAGCGCGACGATGAGGATACTCGATCCGACAAAGCTGGGTGGGCGTCCCCGCGTTAGCGGGATCGCGGCAAAGCCGCCGAAGGATGTCATTCGGCGTGCAATTTTGACCCCCTAATCGGGGGGATCGGCGTCCAAAATTGACCCCCTGAAGTGTGGCCGATGCAGGCTTCCCGCTTTGATTCGAAGCGGGGTGGTCGGGGGATGCTGGTCGTGGAGACGGTTGCGCGGATTCGGCGCGAGCACTTCGTCAAGGGCAAGACGATCCGGGAGATTGCGCGGGACCTCGGGGTGTCCCGGAACACGGTCCGCAAGGTGCTGCGATCCGGGGAGACGTCGTTCGAATACGAGCGCACCGTCCAACCGCGGCCGAAGCTGGGGCGATGGACGGCTGCGGTCGATGAACTGCTGGAAAGCAATGCGGCCAAGCCCGCTCGCGAGCAGTTGACGCTGATCCGGATCTTCGAGGAGTTCCGCGAGCGCGGGTACGACGGCGGCTATGATGCGCTGCGTCGCTACGCCAGGCGATGGGCCAAGGATCGCGGGCAAGCGACGGCCGCGGCCTACGTGCCGCTGAGCTTCGCTCCGGGCGAGGCCTACCAATTCGACTGGAGCCACGAGATCGTCGTCCTCAACGGCGTGACCGTGACTGTGAAGGCCGCCCATGTCCGGCTTTGCCACAGCCGGATGCTGTTCGTGCGCGCCTATCCGCGCGAGACGCAGGAGATGGTGTTCGACGCTCACGACCGGGCGTTCGCGCTGTTCAAGGGGACCTGCAGGCGCGGCATCTACGACAACATGAAGACCGCGGTGGAGACGGTCTTCGTCGGCAAGAACCGCCTCTACAATCGCCGCTTCCTGCAGATGTGCAGCCATTATCTCGTCGATCCGGTAGCCTGCACGCCGGCATCGGGCTGGGAGAAGGGCCAAGTCGAGAATCAGGTCGGGCTGGTGCGCGAGCGCTTCTTCACGCCGCGACTGCGCTTCAAGACCTACGACGAGATGAACGCCTGGCTCACCGATAAATGCATCGCCTACGCCAAGGCGCATCACCATCCGGAGCTGACCGGGCAGACGATCTGGGATGTGTTCGAAGCGGAGCGGCCGAAGCTCGTGCCCTATGCGGGCCGGTTCGACGGCTTCCACGCGGTGCCGGCGTCGGTCTCCAAGACCTGCCTGGTGCGCTTCGATAACATCAAGTACTCGGTGGCAGCGAGCGCGGTCGGGCGGCTGGTCGAAGTCCATGCCTATGCGGACCGCATCGTGATCCGCCAGGACGGCCGGATCGTCGGCGAGCATCCCCGCGCGTTCGGCCGCGGCGACACCATCTACGACCCCTGGCATTACGTCCCCGTGCTGGCTCGCAAGCCCGGCGCCCTGCGCAACGGCGCGCCATTCAAGGATTGGGTGCTGCCGGCCGCGATGGAGCGCATCCGGCGCAAGCTCACCGGTGTCGACGATGGCAATCGGCAGATGGTCGACATCCTCACCGCCGTGATCACCGACGGGCTGCCGGCGGTCGAGGCGGCCTGTGCCGAGGCAATCGCCCAGGACGTCCACTCCGCCGATGTCGTCCTGAACATCCTGGCCCGCCAACGCAATCCCGATCCACCCGCCACCATCATGACGCCGGCTGCGCTGACGCTGCGCCACGCACCGATTGCCGATTGTGCCCGCTACGACAACCTCAGGAGAAGCAACTGATGGAACGATCCGAGATATTCGACCTCATGGGCGAACTTCAGCTCTACGGCATGAAGGCTGCCTTCGACGAGATCATGACCACCGCCGTCAAACGCCAGCATGAGCCCCAGCGCATCATCGGCGACCTGCTCACCGCCGAGATCAACGAGAAGCAGGTGCGCTCGATCAAATACCAACTCTCCATCGCCAAGCTGCCGCTCGCAAAAGACCTTGAAGACTTCCAGTTCGACGGCACACCGATCAACGAGACCCTGGTTCGCGATCTCGCCGGCGGTGGATTCCTAACCCAGCAGCGTAATGCCGTGCTGATTGGCGGAACCGGCACCGGCAAAACCCACTTGGCGATCGCCGTCGCCCGTAGCTGCATTCGGTCCGGCACCCGCGGCCGCTTCTACAACGTCGTCGATCTCGTCAACCGGCTCGAGGGCGAGACCCGCAGCGGCCGGCAGGGTCGGATTGCCGATCACCTGACCCGCATGGACTTCGTCATTCTCGACGAGCTCGGCTATCTGCCGTTCGCCCAGGCCGGTGGCCAACTCCTGTTCCACCTCATCAGCCGGCTCTACGAGCGCACCTCGATCATCGTCACCACCAATCTCGCCTTCGGCGAATGGCCGAGCGTCTTCACCGACGCCAAGATGACCACCGCGCTGCTCGATCGCCTGACCCACCACTGCGATATCATCGAAACCGGAAACGACAGCTGGCGCTTCAAGAGCCGTGGCGACGATCATCCCGCCACCCGCGCTCGCGCCGTCTCCGCAACCCCGACCAGCTCCGACGGCGCGAGCGCTACCGCCCGGACTCGTCGCTCAAGGGGGTCAAAATTGGACGCCGATCGGGGGTCAAATTTGGACGCCGATTGACACCGAAGGAAGCGGATCGTTTTTATCTGACCGCTGCCTGGCGCAATCTCGTTGAGTGCGAGGCCCGCCGGCGCTTCGGCTCGCCGGACCTCGCGCAATGCGAGAGCGGCGCGTGCGGTCAGCAGCAGCTCGGTATCCGCGTCGTCGGGACCCACATCGTCGGTCTGGAAATCGGCGGTGCGCCTCGCGATCCGAACAATCTGCAATTCTTGTGCGAGATCTGCCTGACGGCGAAAGCCATCGGCGCGGCGCCTGCGGAGCCCGCTGAGCGTGGTGCGTCGCCGGCGCCGTTACCTAGCGGCTGGTTAGGAATAACGCACGAGGCGCTTGCTTTCCCGGGATATCCTTTACCGTGGCGGTCGATGTGCTTGACGTGATGTCACGGTCTCCGTAGCTTGCCAAATGACCCGGAAATGAATGAAGCCGCCCGCTTTTGCCCAGCGGAACGGCTTCCAAGTTTCCGGTCCCGCAAAGACCAAGGTTGGACACGCGGGATCGCAGTGTTCGTGTAGCACGATCGACTACATCCGATCTGAGCCTGCTGGTCAAGTCCGGCCTCCATGCGGCCATGGCATAGGCCGCCCCGACTGTGCGCAGTCGCCCGCGCAGCGATCAAGGCAGGACTGACAAAAGAATGACCCACGAAGAATATTATGCGGCCGTGCGTCGCCTCGGGCTTCGCCCGTCCGTCGTGCCAAACGTGTATGTTACCTCATCGATGGACGTTCATTCGGTTCCGGACGCGGCTCATCGGACGCCGGAACAGAGGACCGAGATCATCGAAAAATTGAAAGAGGTTATGGGCATCTCGCCGAAGGAAGACGAGCGCTAGGCGTACGCCTTCGCTCGCTCGATTGCAGCGCGCGCCTGGTCAGCTGGAATGGCAACCCAGGGAAAATATTCCGGATCGTTGTCGCCGGCCTTGGCGACGACGATCTTCACGCCGCAGGCGGCATACATGTCCGTGATGACCTTTGGGATTGCTTCCTCTAAGGCATCCATTGTCGGCTCTGCGACGAGAAGGCCCTTCAAGTCGGGACTGGTTGCGTAGAACAGGCCCGTCTTTCCCTCCTCGACCTTGATGCGCAGGACTCGAGCTTTCGTCAAAGCGCTGGTCATTGTCTGTGCCCTCTCCGCGTAGTCCTGGGCATTATAGCCCACCGTCCCTGGTGCGACTGTAACGCCGCTGTCAGACTTCGTCCAATAAAGTTAATTTAATTTTAACCATGCGCCAGAGGGGCATTTCACCGCGCGCGCATCGGGTGCTGGCGCTGGCATGCCGATCTGACCAACCTATCGAAACCGCCGGGCCCCCTTTTTGGTTCCCGCCCGTGCCCCACGGAAGCCGCTTCCGGCGGGGTAAATACGGCGCGGGCGGCTTGCGCAAACGCGGCAAATCAGCTTAGCGTGCCCGTGGGTCTGAAAACCCGGACGATAGCTTGGGCACCATTCCGCTTGGCGGCGGACCGTGCCGACGCAGCGAGCCTAGCCGGCTTGCTGCATTTGGTGGCGCCTTGGCGGGCGCACTGAACCTGGCCGACTATGGCCGGGAGTGGTGCGCCATGTCCAGAGGGGAAACCCTTAAAAGCCGCCGACCTGTCGCTTTCGCAGGTTTTCAGCTCCCGGCTGCCGGTCTGTCACCGGCGACGGCTCTGAAAAGCCAAGACGAAAGCCACCACCATGACAATCGAGCATCCCATGCACCCGCCGCGCATCGCGGCGGCGAAGTCGTTATCGCGTCGTGCCGCCCTGGCCGGGCTCGCCACCGTGGCGACCGCGCCGGCCGTCGCGGGCCGTTATGAACGCTGGCGCGCGCACCATCAGGCAAACGGCCCCGACGCCGCGCTCCTCGCCCTCGCCGATCGCTTCGACCCTCTATTTGCCGAGTGGCAGCATCTGCGCCAGACGGCGCCCACGCCCTACGGGATTTGTTCGGACGAAGAGCACGACCGGTTGGTGGGAGCGCTGTATCCACTGGCGATCGAAATTCTGTCGCATCGTGCGTCAACGCGGGACGGCCTGGCGCTCCAGGCGCGCGCGATCATGAGCTACGTTCCGGAATTCTGGGACGATGCGATCGAAAATCTCGACGGCAACGAAACGGCGGCGTGTCATTTCATTCGTAGCGTGTGTGCGTTCACCGGAGTGCCGTTCCCGCCGATTGATCCAGATGATCTCCCGCCCTGCGGCGCCACCAGGATCGAGCGAGTCGATATCACCGACGTCGTCGCGCTCGGCGCGTGTCCGGGCGGCGCCGCTCCGCCGGATGGCCGGTTCTTTGATCCGGCGAAGCTCCCGCAGCGGTACGCGATGCGCTGCGATGGCGATTGCATGGAACCCGACTATCACAACGGCGACGTGCTCATTTTCGACCGGACGGCGAAGGCTTCGCCCGGCGACTGCGTCGTGGCGTGGCGCCGGCCGGAATGCACGCCGGCCGGACAATGGCCGGCGATCGTGAAGAGGTTGGTGTGGGCGCCGGATTGGGTCAGGCTGCCGTACACGCCCGGACCGCATGCCAACGTCCAGCTCAACATCGTGCTCGAATACATCAACCCAACGGCGACGCGGATCACGGTTCGGTGCAGCGAGGTCCTCGCGATTCATCGCTGCCTTGGCGCTGCACCGGCTTTTCGGAAGCGCCACAAGCCGACGGCCCGTCTCGCCGCGGGCGGTGCGCGATGAAGCGGTCGAAGCGGGCCGTCAAACCGGCAACAAAGAAAGCCTCGACCCGCTTGTCGCGGTCGACGCTCGAACACATGCTGGCCGACCTTTGTCAACGCCTCGACGATCAATGCTGGATTGCCGATGCACTCGAAAAGGCCGCCAGCCCGACGGGGGAGACCCTGAGTGCCGCTTGGCCCATGCTGAAGGTCATCGAGCTCGCGGCGGCAGCGCACGCTTCCAAGCTCCGGGTCGCGCGAGACTTCGCGCGCCTAATCAACCGACCCTGACAACACACGCGAGCCTGCCGGCGTTTTTCGGCAGGCTCGCGGACAGGTCCGAGAAGTCCGGACAAAGTCCCAAAAGTCCGATGAGTTTCGACCGTGTTCCTGCCAGTTTGGCCCGATCGAAATCGGGAGAATCAGCGCATGGACCAACAGGCACAGCATGAACTTTTGACCGAGCACGAGGCCGCCGACCTGCTGCGTTTAAAGGTGAAAACGCTCCAGGCGCGCCGGGTCAGCGGCGGCGGCGTTCCGTTCGTCAAGATGGGCCGCAGCGTGCGCTACCGGCGCTCCGACGTGTTGGCGTTCATCGCGGCGCATATTCGGACGTCGACGGCGGCCGCCGCTGACTAACAATGGATCGCGACCCGGTCACCCACTCTGTCGTGCCTGCGCAGTTCGGTTGGACCGTCGTGACGCCGGAGTTCGACGAGAACAAGCTTTTTCGGACGCCAGTGATCGGGTGGCTCATGGAGGTCTACCAACTCGGCGACGGCGCGGAGTCCTACGTCACCACGATCCCGGTGACGTGCACGGGCAGCGTCGAGGACGTCGCATACTATGCGCTCCAATTCGGTGAGGGGCCGTTTTTCACGCACTTTGGCAGCTACGAGGATGAGCCGGAAATCTGGGCTTATTTTCGTGACGAAGAAAAACATCGTGCAGCGCTCGCGGCCAGCACGATCAGGAATTTTGCATCATGACGGCGCGCCGGATCGCGTTCCGACGCATCGCGGCCGAGGCGCTGCGCCACGCCGACACCATCGTGCGCCGGTGGCTGCCGGACGGGCGCCGCGAGGGTGCGGAATGGGTCGCCATCAATCCGAACCGCGCGGACGGACGCAAGGGCAGTTTCAAGGTCAACATCAACAACGGCTTTTGGAGCGACTTCGCGACCGGCGACCGCGGCGGTGATCTCACCAGTCTTGCTGCGTACCTGTTTCGCATTGGCCAGGGGGAAGCCGCCAAGCGCATCGCCACCATGCTCGGAATTGAGCCTTATGAGCGCTGACCCGTTTGCGCCGATCGCCGGCGGTGCCGAGCCCGCACCGGCGAAGCCGAAGCTGGCGTCGACCTCGATCATGCCCGTGCCCGATGGCGCGCCGACGGCACCGGCGTCGCACCCGAAGCTCGGCAAACCATCGAAGCGCTGGGAATACCGTGACGCGGCCGGCGCGCTGCTTGGATACGCCTGCCGGTTCGACACAGGCGAAGGCAAGGAGTTCCGCCCGCTCACCTATGCGCGCCGCGGCACCGCGACCGAATGGCGCTGGGAAACGTGGTCCGGCAAACGGCCGCTCTACGGCCTGCAAGGGCTTGCCCAGCGGCCCGACGCTCCGGTGGTCATCACTGAGGGTGAGAAGGCGGCCGACGCAGCCACGGGACTCCTGCCGGCGATGGCGGTGGTGACGTCGCCGGGTGGTGCGAAATCGGCCGGCAAAGCCGATTGGAGCGTCCTGCGCGGGCGGCAGGTCACGGTGTGGCCGGATTCCGATATCGCCGGTCTCGATTACGCCCAGGCGGTTGCCAAGGCGGCGATCGCGGCCGGCGCGCTCGGCGTCGCGATCGTGTCGCCGCCGTCGGGAAACAAGGTCGGGTGGGACGCGGCCGACGCGCTTGAAGAAGGCTGGGACGAGGCGCGCGCCGGCGCGCTCGTCGCCGCCGCCAAGCCGGCGCAGCACAAGACGACGGCGAAGGGTGGCAACGGCCGCGCCGAGGGCGCCGATGAAGACGATGGTGGCAAGCGCGTGCCGCAAAGCACCGTCTTGTTGCAGCTCTGCGAGTTTTGTGAGTTGTGGCACGACGCCGATCAGATCGCCTATGCGACATTCCCGATCAACGAGCGTCGCGAGAACGCCGAGATTCGATCGACGCGGTTTCGGCTATGGCTGTGCGGCATCTATTTCCGGGAAACCGGCAGCGCAATCCGCAGCCAAGCCTACGAAGATACGGTGCGCGTGCTCGAAGCGCGGGCCATCAACGATGGTCCTCAATATGAGCCCTTTCTGCGCATCGGTCACCACAACAAAAACATCTATGTCGACCTCGGCGATCCGACCTGGCGCGCGGTGGAGATCACCAGGGACGAAATAAAGCTCGTCGAAAACCCGCCGGTCAAATTCGTTCGATCGCCGGCGATGCGGCCGCTGTCGGAACCGGAGCTCGGCTACGACATCGATCTCCTGCGCAGCTTCATCAATGTCAGCGACGATGACTTTGTGCTCGTTGTGGCGTGGCTGGTGATGGCGTTTCGGCCGAAAGGACCGTACCCGATCCTTGTCGTTCAAGGGGAGCAGGGCACCGGCAAGTCGTTCGTGTCGCGCCTGCTTCGCGATCTCATAGATCCGCGAGCGGCCCCGAATCGCGGCGCGCCAAAAGAAGACCGCGATCTCGTCGTGTCGGCCGCCAAATCCTGGGTCATGACGTTCGACAACCTCTCGTACGTCGCAAACTGGCTGTCGGACGCGCTTTGCCGGCTGTCCACGGGCAGCGGCTTTGCGACGCGCACGCTCCACAGCGATCGAGAGGAAACAATATTCGAAGCCGCGCGACCGATCATATTGAACGGGATCGAACAGCTCACCGACCGCGCCGATCTCGCGGACCGGGCGGTGATCATTCATCTGCTGCCAATCACCCAAAAGTCCCGCAGGACCGAGGATGAGGTGCTGGCCGACTTTGAGCAGCAGCGTCCGTTCATCTTGGGAGCGCTGCTCAACGCGATCCGCAGTGCTATCGCAAACGCGGGTTCGGTGCACCTCGAAGAGCTGCCGCGCATGGCGGACTTCGCGAAGTTCGTGACCGCCGCCGAGCCGGGACTTGGCTGGGACAAGCACACGTTCATCAACACCTACATATCGAACCGCAAGCGGGCGGCCGATGCCACGTTCGAAGCCGACGCGGTAGCGATGGCAATCTACAAGTTCGTGTGCGAGCTGCCGGCCGGCGTGTGGGAAGGCAGTGCGACTAATCTATTGCCTTTAGTCGCGCTGTCCGCCACCGACGCGGCCAGGAACGCGAAGACCTGGCCGTCAACACCGACCGTCTTCGGCAATCTGCTGAGCCGCGCGACGCCGCTGCTCGCCAACAAGGGCGTCACCGTCGATCGCCACCACTCGACGAGCCGCAAGATCACCTTGACGTACAAGCCACCGGACGAGCTCTGCCTCTGAGCCCCGCGCCCCTTCGCTGTTGATCGCCACCACTGGCGCAATACCGGCGCGACTTTCGGACAGTCATGCCCCGACCTCCAGCTTTCGGCAGCCCGGCACCCCCGGGTAGGGGGTTTCGGTTCCGCGCGGCGGCGTTCCCTGTAACCGCGACATCCTCACGCGCAGAGATTTTATTTCAAACGCGAGAGTTTTGATTGTTTAACCGGGCCATTATGCTTGGAATTACTTAGCTTGATCATGCCATCTCCGATCACAATAGCCTGACGCGCCTGTCCTATGCTTAGGTGAGATTTTCTCGCCAAGTATAAATGGCCAGAGAAGCGTAATCGTCGCTTCGAAAATTCAATTGTTTTCAACGGGGAGCCGGACGCCCGGATCATCTCTCTCGCCACCTTGCCGCCGGCGGCTCGGACAGCGCCGACAGCGGAGGACGCCGGAGGTCCCAGGCGATAAATGCCGATTTTTGTTGCAGTTCGGACAGCGCGGACAGCGCGGACAGTGCCTTTCTCTTTTTAGAATAAAGAGGAGTTAGAGAGAGAGCGAAGGATATGCGTCGGGCGCATAGCCGTCGGCGCTCAACGGTCGTGCCGTCCAAAATGCGGAAGGGGATGGGGCAATGGTCGCCGCAAGGTGACCATGTGTTGACCCGATGCTGAATGTGATTTGTAAAAGTGAGCTAAGTGCTGGCGCGCCCGGAGAGATTTCGAACTCCCGACCCCCAGATTTGTAGTCCGTGCTCTATCCAGCTGAGCTACGGGCGCCGACCGGAACGCCGGGAAGCCCGACGGTCGGGCATAGCTATCGGCTCTGTTCCGGCTTGGCAAGACTCTGCCCGGAAGACTCCGCCCAGAACGGCGGACGCCCGGATTTCGGATTGTGGTTGTCGCTGGGCCCCTTTGCTGCCGGCAACGACGCGTAACGCGCGCTCCGACGCCCCCACTCCACGGTTCCCTGCCGCCGGCGCCGTTCGAGACCGCCTCATGCCCGCGCCCGCTCGTCGCGACGGGCCTGCAGCGGGATCGGTCGGTCGGGAATCCTCATGCGGAAGGTGGCCCCGATGGTTCCATCGACAAGGTCCATCTCGCCGCCATGCGCGCGCACCAGTTCGGCCGCGATCGCAAGCCCCAGGCCCGAGCCGCCGGTCCGGGTCGAGCCCTGGAACGCCTCGAACAGATGTGCCCGCGCCTGTGGGGAGAAGCCCGGGCCGGTATCCGCGACCTCGATGATGACGATGCCACCCTCACGCCGCCCGGTGATCCGGATCTGGTCGCGGGTTGCGTCGTTGGGGGCGCGGGACTCCAGCGCCTGCACGGCGTTGCGGGCGAGGTTGACGAGGACGCGCAGCAACTGGTCGCGGTCGGCATCGACCGTCAGGCTGCGGTCGATCGCCGTGATCCAGCCAATCGACGCATCCGGCTGCAGGCCGAGCGTGTCGCGCACCTCCTCGACGAGTTCCATCACGGCGACCGGCCGGCGGTCCGGCGGCGGCTCTTGGGCGCGGCCATAGGAGAGCGTTGCCTGACAGAAATCGATGGCGCGCTCCAGCGCCCGCATCAGTTTCGGGGCGAAACGCTGGACCTGCGGATCGGGCAGGAGGGCGAGCCGGTCGGAAAACAGCTGCGCGGAAGCGAGCAGATTGCGCAGATCGTGATTAATCTTCGACACCGCGAGGCCGAGTGCCGCAAGCCGCGTCTTCTGCGCCAGCATGGCTGCAAGATCGCGCTGCATCTCGGCAAGCTCTCGCTCGACAAAACCGATCTCGTCGGGGCGCCGGCTTGGAACCATGACCCGGGTCGGATTTTCCGGGTCGGCGTGAAAAGCCATCATGTCGGCGGCGATGCGGTAGAGCGGGCGCACGAACAGATAATGCAGCGCGAAATACACCAGCGCCGCCGTGATTGCCGATATCGCGAGCGACACCAGAAGCACGCTTCGCGAGTAGCGCCACATCGCCTTCCGCAGCGGGCCTTCATCGAGCACTATCTCGACGAACTCACCACCCATGGGGGCCGGCCCGATGGCGCGCAGGACGTCGGTGTCTTTGGCGAACAGCAGCGTCTGGAATGCCTCCATGATGTCGTGCATCGCCATCATGGTGCGGGTGTCGACTTCCTGCAGCACTTCGCTCGGCAGTTGCGTGGTAGCGAGCAGCCGGCGTTGCTGGCCCATTTTCAGAGCGAGCGCGCGCGCCCCGATACTGTCGAGAATTTGCTTGGAAAGACTGTCGGGAATCTCCGGCGCGACCTCGAAGACGAGGGCCGCGGTATTCGCGGCGCTGAGCTTGTTGTCGATCCAGCTGAGCCGGAAACTCGCGATCGACGGCACGTAGAAACACACTTCCGCGAGCATCACGAACAGCACAGTCAGGATCAGCAGTTTCGCCGACATGCCAAAACGGATGCGCGGCCGCGGCGGCTCGGCGGCGGCCGGCTGTGGGCCATGGTCCGGGTTGTCTCGCGTCAGCACCGATTGCCTCATCCCAGCCTGCGGAACCATCCGACGATCCGCCGCACTGTTGAATTTCCCGCGGCGCCTGAGAAAAAGCTCATGGCGGCTCGTTTGTTGATCTCGCCGAACGTCGGATAAGGCGCTACCACCTGAGCCATAGCGCTGATGTTGATGCCCTCCGCGATCGCGAGCGTCCATGGTGCGATCAGCTCGCCGGCATGCGCCCCCACCATGGTGACTCCAAGGATGCGGCCGGTCTTGCCAGTCACCACCTTGACGTGACCGCTTGTCGTGCGTTCGGCCTGGGCGCGGTCGTTGTCGTGATACGACCACCGCAGCAGGCGGATATTGCCTCTCTGTCTCGCCTCTTCATCACTCAGCCCGACATGGGCAAGTTCCGGATCCGTATAGGTGACCCGCGGAAGCCCAGTATAGCTTACTTTCGCCGGCAACCGGAACAGCGCATCGCGGATAACGATCCCGGCGTGGTAATTGGCTACGTGGGTTAACATCAAGGCGCCAGTTACATCCCCGATGGCATAGACGCGCCGGTTCGATGTTTTGAGGCGGCGGTTAACCACGATGCCGCCGGGGCCGTGCTTGATGCGTGCGTTTTTGAGGCCCAAACCCTCGAAGCTCGGCACGCGGCCGCTGGCGACAAAGAGGTGGCTTGCCGCGACAGTCTCCTCGGTATCGCCGTGCTTGACGACCAGCGCGACGCCCTCCGCGGCCTGACGCACCGACGTGACAGCGGTGCCGGTGCGGATCGCGACGCCGTCGCGGGCAGCGCGTCGAGCACGATCGCGGCGCATTCCGGATCGTCGGTGGCGAGCGGACGATCGGCTTCGATGACGGTCACCTGCGCACCGAGCCGCCGGAACGCCTGGGCGAATTCCAGTCCGACCGAGCTGCCGCCCAGCACCACCAGATGGGACGGTAACGCAGTCAGGTCGAACACTGTCTCGTTTGTGAGATACGGGGTCTCGGCGAGGCCGGGAATTCGTCGGAATGGCGGGCGATGAGCCGGTCGCGACGACAAAGCGCCGGGCCTTGATCTCGATTTCTCCATCGACCGCAATGGTTCGGCTGTTCGTGAACGTGCCCGTACCAGAAATAACCCGGACGCCGAGGCCGGTGAAACGCTCCTTGGCGTCGCTCGGCGCGACGGCGGCGATCGCCCTGTGGATGTGACGGTGGACGCGGGCAAAATCGATCCTGGGTTCGGCATCCACCCCGAACATGCCGGCCGCCGCGCTGTCATGCGCCCGGTTCGCGGCCGCAATCAGCGCTTTCGACGGCACGCTGCCGTAGTTGAGGCTGTCGCCGCCCATCTTGCCCTTCTCGACGAGGACGACAGGCGCGCCGAACGCTGCGGCGGCCGCCGCCACCGACAGGCCGCCCGAGCCGGCCCCGATCACGCAAATGTCCGGCCTGAGCACTTCAGCCAAATGTGCCTCCGACGGTGCCCTGAACCCAGTCCTGATATTTCGTTTTTAGCTTTATTGCCGTCGCACATCGACACCAGTCGTCTAGCGATCGGCGGAACGACGAGGAGCGGCACAATCGGCAGCACCGTGAAGCCACGACCCGCCGGCCGCCGTAGTTCCGTCCGATTGCGCTCAATCGGCATGGCGGCGCTGTGCGGCTTTGATCACTGGTTCGGATCCCGGGCATGATCGTATGCGAAACGACTGAACCTCTTCGGCATCATGCGTCCTCGATCACTTTATACACGACCCGCTGGTTCGCGGCGTTCCCCGTTTTTTGACGATAGCGGACTGGCGGACCAGGTCTGCCGGCACGACTCCCCCAGCACTGAACAAGCGTCCAACGAGCGCCCATGGCCGCATTGACGGGGCGGGGGGCCTCCCGTATAAGCCGCCGCAACGAGCGTCTCTTCCCGACTTGGCTTTCCGACTTCGCAGCCAGTCTTGGCGGGATTGACGCTCTGTTTCATTAAGCGTCAAGCTTTAGGAATCAAAGAGGAAAGCCGTGAAGCGGACCTATCAACCCAGCAAGCTGGTACGCAAGCGCCGTCACGGCTTCCGGACCCGAATGGCCACCGTAGGCGGACGCAAGGTGCTTAACGCCCGCCGGGCGCGCGGCCGTAAGCGGCTCAGTGCGTGACCGGGCGCCGCGCCGGCTTTCAAATGTCGGTGCAATGGAACGACTGAGGCAACGGAGAGATTTCATCGCCGCTGCCGCCGGGGCCGCCGCCTCGACGGCAGGATTCGTCTTGCAGGAACGCGACCGCGGCGATGGCGGACCTGCCCGGGTCGGTTTCACGGTTTCCAAGAAGGTAGGCGGCGCGGTGGAACGTAATCGCGTGCGCCGGCAATTGCGGGAAATCGTGCGGCTTTCGGCCGCGACTGGGTTCGACGCCGGAAGCGACTATGTGGTGGTCGGGCGGCGCGCCGCGCTCGGCATGCCGTTCGCCCGGTTGGCCGCTGATTTCACTGGGGCGCTCAGACGCCTCGACAAGGGCCGGCGCGGGGCTCCGCGGTCCGTGGGCGCAGCAGGCACCACCCATTCGCGGTCTCGCGCATCCGCCGACCAGAGCACGTCATGAACGATCAGAAGAACACCATCCTCGCCGTCGTGCTGTCGGCCATCGTGCTGATCGCATGGGAGTATTTCTTCGCCTTGCCGAAGCAGCGCCAGGAGGCGCTGCAACGCCAGCAGACTCAGATGCAACCGCTTCCGACGCTCCCCGGAAATCCGGCACCGCCGGGCACGGTACCCCAAGGCGCGACGGC
Organism: uncultured Alphaproteobacteria bacterium; assembly: GCA_963747835.1. Classification (GTDB taxonomy): domain Bacteria; phylum Pseudomonadota; class Alphaproteobacteria; order Rhizobiales; family Xanthobacteraceae; genus JAJPKK01. The sequence goes on along the minus strand of CAVVGO010000006.1, from coordinate 1,095,490 downwards.
GGCGGCGCCGCAGACGCCGGCCGATCAATCCGGCGCGCTGACGCCGGCCGAGCTGAAGAGCCGCGACGAGACGATCGCCGCGACGCCGCGCGTTCGCATCGACACGCCACGGATCAAGGGCTCGATCGCCCTCAAGGGCGGTCGCATCGACGACGTTTCGCTGGCCCAGTACCGCGAGACAGTCGACCCGACCTCACCCGCCATCGTGCTGTTGTCGCCGTCCGGCAGTCCGCATCCGTTCTATGCGGAATTTGGCTGGGTTGGCGCCGCCGGTAGTACCGCGAAACTGCCGGGCCCAGACACGGTGTGGAAGCAGGAGGGCGCGGGAGCGCTCGCGCCCGGCCAGCCGATCACGCTCACTTACGACAACGACGATGGACTTGTGTTCCGTCGCACGGTCGCGGTCGACGACAAATATGTCTTCACCGTCAGGGACGAGGTTTTGAACCGTGGCACCGTGCCAATAACGCTCTATCCCTACGCCCTGATATCGCGTCACGGCACCCCGCGGACGCTCGGCTATTACATCCTTCACGAAGGCTTGATTGGCGTGTTCGGCGACCAGGGCCTCCAGGAAGTCACCTACAAGAAGATCGACGACGCCAAGAGCATGGCATTCAAGGCGACCGACGCCTGGATGGGCATCACCGATAAGTATTGGGCGGCGGCGCTGCTGCCGGAATCCGATGCGCGGGTCGATGCCCATTTCACCGCGACCGACCTCAACACCGTGAAGACCTATCAGACCGATTACCTGCTCGACCCGCAGACCATCGCACCGGGCGGCACCGGAGCCGCGGACGGGCGGCTGTTCGCCGGCGCCAAGGAAGTCCAGCTCGTCGACGACTATGAGAAAGACCTCAAGCTCAATCGTTTCGAGTTGTTGATTGATTGGGGATGGTTCTACTTCATCACCAAGCCGCTGTTCCGGGTGATGGACATGATCTACCACTGGACCGGAAATTTCGGCATCGCGATCCTGCTCGTGACGGTGATGCTGAAGACCCTGTTCTTCCCGCTCGCAAACAAATCGTACGTCTCGATGGCGAAGATGAAGGCGGTGCAGCCCCAGATGCAGGCGCTGAAGGAGCGCTACCCCGACGACAAGGTCAAGCAGCAGCAGGAGCTGATGGAGCTCTACAAGCGCGAGAAGATCAATCCGATCGCCGGCTGCCTGCCGATCGCAATCCAGATTCCGGTGTTCTTCGCGCTCTACAAGGTGCTGTTCGTCACCATCGAAATGCGCCATGCGCCGTTCTTCGGCTGGATCAAGGACCTGTCGGCGCCGGACCCGACCAACGTCTTCAACCTGTTCGGGCTCATACCGGTCGATCCGACGCAGCTTCCGCTGGTCGGGCATTTCCTCGTCATCGGCGCCTGGCCGCTGATCATGGGCGTTACCATGTGGTTCCAGATGAAGCTCAATCCGGCGCCGCCGGATCCGGCCCAGAAGATGATCTTCGATTGGATGCCGGTGATCTTCACCTTCATGCTGGCGTCGTTCTCTTCCGGCCTGGTGATCTATTGGGCCTGGAACAACACGCTCTCGGTGCTCCAGCAATCGGTCATCATGCATCGTCACGGCGCCAAGATTTAGTTGTTCGACAATCTCCGCGCCCTGCTGCCGAAGAAAAAACGGGCCGAGGGGTAGCAGGCCATGACGGCCGCACAGCCCATGCCCGCGTCAGCCTTCACCACCAGCGAAATCGGGGCCGGCCGCAGGCTGTTCGCGCCGGAATGGAGCTTCGTTTCCGCGGCGGGCTCGGCGACGTCGCTGCCGGCCATGAAGGGCGATGAGATCGCTTTCGTGGGCCGTTCCAACGTGGGCAAATCGAGTTCTCATCAACGCCCTGACCAACCGCAACGGCCTCGCCAGGACCTCGCATACGCCGGGCCGTACCCAGGAGTTGGTCTTCTTCGCCGCCGACGATCGCGTGAGCCTGGTCGACATGCCGGGCTACGGCTATGCGGCGGCCCCGAAGGCGAAGGTCGAGGCCTGGACCGCCCTGATCCACGACTATTTCAAAGGCCGCGCCAATCTGCTGCGGGTCTATGTGTTGGTGGATGCGCGGCGCGGCCTCACGCCGCCCGACGACGAGGTGTTCAAAACACTCGATACGGCTGCGGTCAGCTATCAGATCGTGCTCACCAAAACCGACGCCGTGAAACCGGCGCAGCTTGCGGCTTGTCTTGATGCCACCGTGACGGCTCTCGCCAAGCACCCGGCCGCGTTTCCGGAAGTCCTGCTCACCTCGACGCGCAGCGGCGACGGCGTTCCGGAACTGCGCGCCGCCATAGCGCGGCTGCTGGCGGAGCAGCGGCGATAGATTTCAAGAGTTTTTGAGCAAAGGCGCGGCGGAAAAATCCGATGACAACGACCCTGCTGGTACTTGCGTCGCTGATGGGTGCATGCGGCGTCGTCCTTGCAGCCGCCGCCGCCCACGCGGCACCGGGTGCGGGTCTGGACAGTGCCGCCTATCTGCTGCTGTTTCACGCGGTCGCGGTACTGGCCGCTGTCGCTCTAGCGAGCCAAGGGCTGCTATGGCGGCCGTTGGCGCTCGCCGCCACGGCGGGTTTCGTGCTGGGCGGCGCGCTGTTTGCCGGCGACGTGTCGATGCGCACCTTTGCGGGCCATCGGCTGTTTCCGATGGCGGCGCCGACCGGCGGCACCGTCCTGATCATGGGCTGGCTCGTCCTTGCGGTGGCTGCCGCCGCGGCGCGGGGCCGTTGATCGGCAGCTCTCCGAAAACGCTGCACCTTTCCGGCATCATGCGCTAAATAGCGCGCAGCAAAGCCTGGATCAAACCATGACCGTTTCGCCGTTCGACATTGCCCGGATTCTTTCCGAAGCGCTGCCGCATATGCAGCAATACGACGACGAGATCGTCGTGGTGAAATATGGCGGCCATGCCATGGGCGAGGAAGCCGCGGCGCGGAGCTTTGCCCGCGACATCGTGTTGCTGGAGCAGACCGCCATCAACCCGGTGGTGGTGCACGGCGGCGGTCCGCAGATCGGCGACATGCTCAAACGCCTCGGCATCAAGTCGGAATTCGCCGCCGGGCTTCGGGTCACCGATGCCGCCACCATCGAGATCGTCGAGATGGTGCTGGCCGGACACATCAACAAGCAGATCGTCGGCTTCATCAACGAGGCGGGCGGCAAGGCGGTCGGGTTATGCGGGAAGGACGGCAACATGGTGGTGGCCCGCAAGGTCAGCCGTACCGTGGTGGACCCGGGCTCGCATATCGAGAAGATCGTTGATCTGGGCTTTGTCGGCGAGCCCGAGAAGGTCAACACCATGGTGCTCGACCAGATTCTCGGACGCGAATTGATCCCGGTGCTGGCGCCGGTCGCGACCGGTTCGCCTGGCGGAACTTACAACGTCAATGCCGATACGTTTGCCGGAGCCATCGCGGGCGCGTTGAAGGCGAAGCGATTGCTGCTGTTGACCGATGTACCGGGCGTGCTCGACAAATCGAAGAACCTGATCAAGCAGCTCTCCACGGACGAGGCGCGACGGCTGATCGCCGATGGCACCATCTCGGGCGGTATGATTCCGAAGGTCGAGACCTGCCTCTATGCGCTCGACGCCGGCGTCGAGGGCGTCGTCATCCTTGACGGCAAGGTCGAGCATGCGGTGCTGTTGGAACTGCTGACCGATCTCGGCTCCGGCACGCTCATTCATCGCTGATCCGCCATTCCAGCGCGTCGGGATTTCGGCTACGGTTGTGAGGGTTTTTGCGGACCAAGCCAAAATGTCGATACGCGCTCGCTCTTGTTCCGGTTTCCTGACGCCCACTCGCCGCGCCTCCGCGGCGTTGTTGGTGGCGATTGTGCTTGCGCTTCCCGGCTTAGGGCGCGCCGCCGAGACGGAGGTCGATCTCCAACTCGTTCTCGCGGTCGATGCCTCCGGCAGTGTCAACCAGCGTCGCTTCGACCTGCAGAAGCAGGGCTACGCGGCGGCGTTTCGCAATCCGCGGGTGCTGAGCGCCATCCGCTCCGGCATATCCTCGGCAATCGCCGTCACCATGCTGCAGTGGACCGGTCCGCGCCTTCAGGTCCACGTGGTGCCGTGGATGGTGGTCAAGGACGAGGCCTCGGCGGAGGCGCTTGCCGCCGCCATCGACGCCGCGCCGCGCAAGCTGTTCGGCGGCGGCACCTCGATCAGCGGTGCCATCGATTATTCGCGGCTGATTCTCGCCCAGAGTCCGTTCAAGGCGACACGACGCACCATCGATGTGTCAGGCGACGGCGCCAACAATATCGGCCGGCCGGCGCCGCTTGCCCGCGACGAGGCGGTGCGCGACGGCATCACCATCAACGGGCTGCCGATCCTCTCGGTGGAGCCGGACCTCGACACTTACTATTTCGAGAACGTCATCGGCGGGCCGGGCGCCGTCATGGTGCCGGCGGAAAACTATGAGAGCTTCGCCGAAGCCATTCTCAAGAAGCTGATCATTGAGATCGCTACCAACGATGCCGACACGGTCAAGCTTCCCTTGCCGTGAAAGCGTTCATAAGGCACCAAAACCGGGAGACGCCATCATGTCCAAACTGACCGGAGGAAACTCGCTTCGCATCGCCGTGCTGGCGCTCCTTGCCGTATCGGCGGGCACCGTCTATTCGCAGACCGTCGCACCGATCAATTCGCTGCCCAACCCCTATCACGGCATGCCGTTCGGCAAGCTGCCGGACGGCCGGACGTGGGGCTCGACGGCCGGCATCGGGGTCGACGCGGACGGCAAGAGCATTTGGGTCGCGGAACGCTGCGGCCAGTTCGCGCCGCCGAACCAGATGAAGCCCGGCGTTCCGTTCGGATGCCAAGGCTCGAGCCTCGCCCCGATCCTCAAGTTTGACGAGAACGGCAATCTGATGAAGGCCTTCGGGGCCGGGATGTTCGTGCTTCCCCACGGTCTCTCGGTCGATCCCGACGGCAACGTATGGGTGACCGACGGGGTCGGCAAGGACGGCAGCGGACATCAAGTGTTCAAGTTCAGCCCGGAGGGGAAGGTCCTGATGGTGCTCGGCAAGGCCGGCGTCGCCGGCACTGCCAACGACGAGTTTAATGCGCCGTCCGCCGTGCAGGTCGCCCCCAATGGCGACATCTTCGTCGCCGACGGACACGGCGGCAATAGCAATGCCCGCATCGTGAAATTCGACAAGACCGGCAAGTTCATCAAGACCTGGGGTAAGAAAGGCTCCGCCCCCGGCGAGTTCGACGGCCCCCACACACTCGCCATGGATTCGCGTGGCCGGCTCTTCGTCGGCGATCGCGGCAACCACCGCATCCAGATCTTCGATCAGGATGGCAATTTTATCGCCCAGTGGACGCAATTCAGCCGGCCAAGCGGCGTTTACATCGACAAGAACGACGTGATCTACGTGGCGGATTCGGAATCCGGATCGGTCGCCAAGAACCATGCCGACTGGAAGCGCGGCATGCGGGTCGGCAGCGCCAAGGATGGCACCGTGATGTACTTCATTCCGGACCCGGACGAGAACGCCACCACCACCAGCGCCGCCGAGGGCGTCACCGCCGATGCCAAGGGCGACATCTTCGGTGCCGAAGTCGGCCCCAAGCGGGTGATGAAGTACGTCAAGAACTAATCGGGACGGGCGTCGTTCGGTCACGCCGGCGCGGTGAAGGACGACGCTATGCTGAAAGTGTTCTGCGCCCGCTCGATGCATGTGGCGGTCACCACATTGGCGCAGCAATTTTCCGCAGCGACCCACCAGCCGCCCGACATCGTGTTCGAGCCGATGGGCGCCCTGCAGGCGCGCCTCGCGGCGGGCGAAAACGTGGACGTGCTGATCCTGGCCACGCCCGCGCTTGATGCGCTCGCCAAGTCGGGCGCACTTCTGGAGGATAGTCGCGCCGAGGTCGGCCGCGCTCCCATCGGCATCGCGATTCGCGAGGGTGCTCCGGCGCCGGACGTCGCGACGCCCGAATCCTTCAAGGCCGCGCTCGCGGCCGCGCACGCCATTGCGCTGAGCGATCCCGCGGTGGGTGGCTCCGCCGGCATTTATCTGCGCGACCTGTTCGGGCGCATCGGCCTCGCCGATGTAATCGCCGCCAAGACGGTGCGGCAGAAGAGCGGCGTCGCGGCCGCCGATGCGGTGGGACGCGGCGAGGCGGATCTCGCCATGACGTTCATTCCGGAGTTGTTGCAGGGCAAGAACGCCCGCATCCTCGGGCCGTTGCCGCCGCCCTACGGCCATGCCACCGCCTATGCGGCGGCAGTGTCGTCGTCGTCCCGCGTCCCGGACGCCGGGCGCGCCTTCATCGCGGCGCTGATCGCACCCGTGGCGCGCGCCGTCTGGGTGGAGGCAGGCTTCGAGGTGAGGTGATGACGGTGCGGCGGAGCAAATCCGACGATCGCGTGCCGAACGGCGGAACAGCCAATCGGTATTCTCTCATGGCATCGGAATGTCCTGAACCTTCTTTGGGACGTCGTAGCCTTTGCGGACCGCCGGGCGGTTCGCAATCGCCACGTACCAGCGCTTGACGTTGGGGAAGTGGTTGAGATCGATGGTCTGCCAGTCGTAACGCGAGATCCACGGCCAGATCGCGATGTCGGCCACCGAATAGTCGTCGGCCACGAACTCGTGATCGGCGAGACGGCGGTCGAGCACGCCGTAGAGACGCTGCGCTTCCTTGAGGTAGCGCTCCTCCGCGTAGGGCGCCTTGCCCTTGTTGTACTTCACGAAGTGGTGGACCTGACCGAGCATCGGGCCGGGGCCGCCCATCTGCCACATCAGCCATTCGATCACGCGGTATCGCTTGAGCTTGTCGGTCGGCAGCAGCTTGCCGGCCTTCTCAGCGAGGTAGAGCAGGATGGCACCGGATTCCATCAGGCTGAAATTATTGTCGCGGTCGACGATCGCCGGGATGCGATTGTTCGGGCTGATCTTCAGGAACTCAGGTTTGAACTGCTCGTCCTTGCCGATATCGACCGCGTGCACCTCGTATGGGAGGCCGAGCTCTTCGAGCGCGATGGAAGCCTTGCGGCCGTTCGGCGTGGTCCACGTGAAGAGGTCGATCACTATTAAAGTTCCCGTTGATTTGCGCGCGCCGGACTTCGCGCGCCCGCCTAACTTCAGTGCCTATACCATTTTCGGCTTAGATGAAAATGCGTAACCGAAGCCGGTTCTGAGCGGATGCAATGCGAAAATACGGCGATTGCGGGTGCGATGGCACCGGCCCATCCATTTGGTTGTGAATAAAATGCGACGGCGTGACGATTATCAGGGATTTTTTTGCAGTAATCAGGCATGTTTTGCGTGTCTTGGCTTTCCTCCCGAGACGGTTCTCAAACTAGGCGGCCTCCACCCTGCGGAAATCTCCGCTCCGGTGTGGGCCGCTCCTTTATGGCGGATGTTTCATCGGCGACCGGTCCGGGAATGCTGATACTTCACGCGCCTTCGATTTCGCCCCGCCGCAACTCCAGCTCAAGCCAGCGTTCTTCCGCCGCCGCAAGTTCCGACTGAGCCGCCGCGAGCGCCGTCGAGGTCTTGTCGAAGGCTGCGCGGTCGCGCCCGTAGAGCGTGGAATCAGCCATCAGTTTCTGCAGGCGTCCGATTTCGCTCTCAAGGACCGCGATTTTGGCCGGTAGCGTTTCGAGCGCGTGCTTGTCGTTGAAGCTGAGCTTGCGCCGCGCCGGCTCGCCCGTCGGGCGCGCGGGTTTGGCCTTCTCCGCCGCGACCGGTTTCACTGCGGCAGTGCCACGGCTCTTTTTTACATCCTCGCCGCGCTGCGCCAGCATGTCCGTATAGCCGCCGGCATACTCGACCCACTTGCCGTTGCCCTCCGGCACGATCACGCCGTCCACGCAGCGGTCGAGAAAGTCGCGATCGTGGCTGATCAAGAGCACGGTGCCGGCGTAATCGCCGATCATCTCCTCCAGCACATCCAAGGTTTCGAGATCGAGATCGTTGGTCGGCTCGTCGAGCACCAGGACGTTCGACGGCTTCGCCAGCGCGCGCGCCAGCATGAGGCGGCCGCGCTCGCCGCCCGACAACACCCGCAGCGGGGTGCGCGCCTGCTCGGGGGCGAACAGGAAATCGCGCATGTAGCCGATCACGTGCTTGGCCTGTCCGCCGACCATGACGGTATCGCCGCGCCCGCCCGTCAGCGCTTCCGCGACGGTCCAGTCCGGATTGAGGCTTTCGCGGTGCTGGTCGAGGGTCGCCATCTGCAGATTGGCGCCGAGCCGCACGGTGCCGCTGTCGGGCGCGAGCGTGCCGGTGAGCAGGTTCACCAGCGTGGTCTTGCCGCTGCCGTTGGGGCCGACGATGCCGACGCGATCGCCGCGTTCGATACGGGTGGAAAAGTCGGTCACGATGGGCGTCTCGCCATACTGCTTGGACACCGCCTTCGCCTCGATCACCAGCACGCCGGAGCGTTCCGCCTCGACGGCCGACATGGCGACCTTGCCGACGGCGTGCCGCGCCTCGCGTCGACCTTGGCGTAAGGCCCGGAGGCCGGCGACGCGGCGGACATTGCGCTTGCGCCGCGCGGTGACGCCGTAGCGCATCCAATGCTCCTCGGCCTCGATCTTGCGGTCGAGCTTTTGGCGATCGCGTTCTTCCTCGGCCAGCACGTCGTCGCGCCACGCCTCGAACTCCGCAAAGCCGCGCTCGATGCGGCGTGCCTTGCCGCGATCGAGCCAGACCGTGACGCGCGACAGGTTGGTGAGAAAGCGCCTGTCATGGCTGATGATGACGAGCGCCGCCTGACGCGCGTCGAGCTCGCGTTCAAGCCACTCGATGGCGGGCAGGTCGAGATGATTGGTCGGCTCGTCCAGCAGCAGGATGTCGGGGGACGGCGCCAGCACACGGGCGAGCGCGGCGCGGCGCGCTTCGCCGCCCGACAGCGCCGCCGGGTTCTCGTCGCCGCGCAATCCAAGCTGCTCCATCAGATAGCGTGCCACATGGCGGTCGTCATTGGGACCAAGGCCGGCCTCCACGTAGTCGGCGGTGGTGGCGAACCCGGAAAGATCCGGTTCCTGGGGCAAGTAACGCAGGGTCGCATCGGGCTTGAGGAAGGCTGTGCCGCTGTCGGGCTCGACCAGCCGGGCTGCGATCTTGAGCAGCGTCGATTTGCCCGAGCCGTTGCGGCCGACGAGGCACAGGCGCTCGCCGGCGCCGACCAGCAGGTCCACGCCCTCAAGCAACGGCGTGCCGCCGAAGGTCAACTTGATGCCGGAAAGCTGCAGGAGGGGCGCGGCCATTCTCAACCGGCCTCGACGGTGCGCCGCAGACGCCGGATGGTCTGGTCGAGCTCTGCCAGGAACGCTGAGCGGTCGCGGGGCGAGAACGCCGGCGGCCCGCCGCGCACCTCCCCGGTCTCGCGCAGGTCGGCCATCAGGTTGCGCATGGCGAGCGTCATGCCGATCGACGATTCGGCGAACGCGCGGCCATTGGTCGCAATCACCCGGGCCCCGGCCTTGACGCAGCGGCTCGCCAGCGGAATGTCGTTGGTGATCACGATGGCGGTGGCGTCCGCGCGTTCCGCGATCCAATTATCAGCGGCGTCGAGGCCGGCCCCGACGGTCACCCGCTCGACCAGCGGGTCGCGCGGCACCTGGATCGGGCTGTTGGCGACCACGAAGACCCGTAACTGATGGCGTTCGGCGACCCGGTAGATCTCCTGCTTTACCGGGCAGGCATCGGCGTCGACATAGATGCGGATCGGGCACGCGTCATTCATGTCCGAGACTTATACAGCACCCGTGCAAACAAGAAGGGCTGCCCTCGCGGACAGCCCTTCCATTGTCGAGCCGTGGTCCGGCTAGCGGACCGTGACGCGTGATGTCACGCGGCCTGGACCTCGGTTAAGGTAAGGACCCAGCTCACGGTTGCCGGCGAACACGGCGAATGACAATGAGACACTGGATCACCTCCTTTCAGTTGGTTGACGACGAATCGAAATTAAACGGAAAAACTTAACAATGTAAGACATTGACAAATCGCCATCAGGTGATTCGCGGTAGGCGTGCCGCTGCGGGAATGTCAGATGGTCTGGTTGTAGGCGCCGACTTCCTGGTGGGTGCGCAGCACGCCGTCGATCGCCCTGAACATGTCGCGCATGCGGGCTTCCGACACCGGGCTTTCCACCACGACTACGAGTTCCGGCTTGTTGGAGGAGGCGCGTACCAAGCCCCAGGTGCCGTCTGCAACCGTGACGCGCACGCCGTTGACGGTCACGAGGTCGCGGATCGGCTGTCCGGCAACCGTCTCGCCCTTGCGCTGCGCGGCCTCGAAATGTTTCACCACCTGATCGACCACGCCGTATTTCGTCTCGTCGTCGCAATGGGGCGCCATGGTGGGCGACTGCCAAGTCTTGGGCAGCGCGTTCTTGAGTTCCGACATCTTCTTACCCGGGTTGCGGTCGAGCATGTCGCAGATCGCAAGCGCCGAGACCAGGCCGTCGTCATAGCCGCGGCCGAACGGCTTGTTGAAGAAGAAGTGGCCGGATTTCTCGAAGCCTGCGAGCGCGCCGGTTTCGTGGGTGCGGCGCTTCATGTAGGAGTGGCCGGTCTTCCAATAGTCGGCAACGACGCCGTTTTTCTGCAGCACCGGATCGGTGACGAACAGGCCGGTCGATTTGACGTCGACGACGAATTTCGCGCCCGGGTGCAAAGTCGACATGTCCCGCGCCAGCATGACCCCGACCTTGTCGGCAAAAATCTCGTCGCCTTCGTCGTCGACCACACCGCAGCGGTCGCCGTCGCCGTCGAAGCCGAGCCCGACATCGGCGCGGTTCGCCCGCACCGCGTCGCGGATCGCGTGCAGCATTTCCATGTCTTCCGGGTTCGGATTGTAGCGCGGGAAAGTGTAATCGAGTTCGCAGTCGAGCGGCACGACCTCGCAGCCGATCGCCTCCAGCACGAGGGGCGAAAATGCCCCCGCGGTGCCGTTGCCGCACGCCACCACCACCTTGAGCCGGCGCTTGAGCTTGGCCCGATTGGTGAGGTCCGCGATGTAGCGGGCCGGAAAATTCTCTACGAACCGGTACGACCCGCCGCCCGCGAGATCGAACTTGGCGCCGAGCACGATCTCCTTGAGCCGCGTCATTTCGTCGGGCCCAAACGTGAGTGGGCGGTTGGCGCCCATCTTCACCCCGGTCCAGCCATTGTCGTTGTGGGAGGCCGTCACCATGGCGACGCAGGGCACATCGAGATCGAACTGGGCAAAATACGCCATCGGGGTGACGGCAAGGCCGATGTCATGGACCCGACACCCAGCCGCAAGCATCCCGGACATCAGGGCGTATTTGATCGAGGCGGAATAGCCGCGAAAATCATGGCCGGTGACGATCTCCGGTTTCACCCCCATCTCGCGGATCAGCGTGCCGAGGCCCATGCCCAGGGCCTGCACGCCCATCAGGTTGATCTCCTTCTCGAACAGCCACCGCGCGTCGTATTCGCGAAACCCGGTCGCCTTGACCAGCGGCTCGGACTCGTAGGCGTAGGTATTGGGTGACAGGGCGGGCTTGGGGACCGGGAATTGGGTCGAAACCATGAACACCTCGGCAGCCGGAAGGGCCGCACAGACATACTGTGTCGGCGCAGATAGGAAAAGCGTGAGAACGCGCAACAGCGCCCCGCAATCACGGGATAACGCGCAGTCCGGCGAATTCGACGATGGGACGAGCCTATTGTTCGAGGACGAGCTTGCCGCCCTCGTACTGCCAATGGACCCGGGACAGGAACGACATGCCGAGCAGGTTCTGCGCGAGCGCTTCGTCGGGCAGCACGAGGCCGGCGACGTTACGCACCGTCACGTCGCCGACTTCGACGCGGTTGAGTTCGATCGGTGCCGCCAGGATGGTGCCGTTCGCGGTGTTCACCCGCGTGGTGTAATCGCGCTGCGACGGATGGATCCCGAGCCGCGCCGCATCGCCCTCACGCAATGCGATCACCGACGCGCCGGTGTCGACCAGGAAGCCGAGCCGGCGCCCGTCGACCACGCCATCGGTTTGGAAATGGCCGTTCTCTCCGCGCGAGATCGCGACGGCCCGTGAATTGACCGGTTGTTGCGTCTGCTCCGACGCGACCGTCATCACGATCGCGTCGTGCCGCGGCAAAAACCGGGGCGCGAACACCGCAAGGACGAGCACGAAGGCGGCAAAAACCAGGATCGAGCGCATCGAGACACCGCAAAACTGTTACAGACGCCCATCACAGCATGGCACCCATCACCGTCATACTAATCACGGTGCTCCCGCAGGCGGTTTCCGGAGCGGTGGCTAACGGACCATTGCGGCGGTTGGTCGAATTGCGCGATCATTGCCCGCGCGGTTTGGCGCGCCGTGTCGCCGGCGCCGATGCCGGATCGTCGGGCCAGGGGTGGCGCGGATAGCGCCCGCGCATTTCGGATTTCACCGCCGCATAGCTCCCGCGCCAGAAGTTCGGCAGGTCGCGCGTCACCTGCACCGGGCGGTGGGCGGGCGACAGCAACTCGATGACCAGCGGCACGCGGCCGCCCGCAATGGCCGGGTGGCGATTGAGGCCGAACAGTTCCTGTACCCGGATGGCGAGTTTCGGGCCTTCCTCGGCCTCGTAATCGATCGGCACCCGCGATCCGGACGGCGCGTCGAAATGCGTCGGTGCCTCGGCTTCGAGCCGGCGGCGCAAAGCGTAGGCCAACAGATTGTGGAGCGCCGTCTCGAGTTCCGATTCGGTCAACCCCGCGATCGCGGTCTTGTCGTAGAGCCGCGGCACCAGCCATTCGCCGGCCGTCGCCGCAAGTCCGGCATCCGAGAGGTCCGGCCACTCCGGGCCTTCGGCGCGGCGCAGGAACCCGACGCGGTCGCGCCATTGCGTGAGCACCCTCGTCCACGGCAGCCGATCAAGTCCGGCTTTCACGACCGCTTCGGTGAGCAACCTCGCGGTTTTTTCGTTCGGTGCAACCGGAAGCGGCTGCTCACCCAGCATGATGGCGCCCAGCCGGCGCGCCCGGCGCGCCCGTAGCGCCAACGTTTTCGAATCGCAGGTGACGTCCTCGGTGTCCTCGATCCGATCCGCGAACCGGGTTTCGATGTCGGCCAGCGTAATCGCGGCAGCAAGTGTGATTCGGCTCTGCGCGGCGCTGCCGATGAGTTCCGCAACCGCCAGATACGGCTCCCGCGCCAGCGGCGACGCCGCATCGACATTGGCGCCGCGCCCATTGGCCAGCAGGAACGCCCCCGCCGCCGCCGCCCCACGGCTCTTGGCGATGCGTTCCGGATAAGCAAGCGCGAGAAGGGCGCCGGGGGAGGGGATGTCACCAATCGAAAGAGAAGGAATATTGCGGTCGATTATGGGACGGCGCTTGTTCTCCCCCTCCCCCTTGTGGGGAGGGGTCGGGGGTGAGGGTCGTCGAGTGTGGCACCATCGAGCCTAACTCTCTCGACCGCCCACCCCGACCCTCCCCCATCGCAAGTGGGGCTTGCCCGACTTGCGCACCATGAGCGCTGAACTCGGGCAAGCCCGAGTTCGGTTGGGGGAGGGAGAAACAGGGGAAGAAGCCTGCCCCGCCATCTCGGCCCAGCGCTTCGCCATCCGCCGCGCCTCTTCGGCCCGCGGCGTGCGGTCTCGCCGCAGCCCGTCAAGGCGGTGGCGCAGATCGATGTCGTTGCCACCGAGGCCGCGTTCGGTCAGCACGGCGGCGATCTCGGCGGCGAGGCGGCCACCGCCCTCCCGGCTCGCATCCACCACCATGCGGGCGAGCCGCGGCGGCAGCGGCAAACGATTGAGCAATTTGCCTTCCGGCATGATGCGGCCCGCCGGGTCGATGGCGCCGAGATCGGCGAGGAGCGTGCGCGCCTCATTGAGCGCGGCGGCTGGCGGGGAATCGAGAAACACCAGCTTGGCCGGATCGGCGACGCCCCATTGGGCGAGGTCGAGCACCAGGGAGGAGAGGTCGGCGGCGAGAATCTCCGGCTGCCCATAGGGCTCCAGCGAAGCCGTCTGCGCCTCGTCCCACAGCCGGTAGCAGATGCCCGGCTCGACTCGTCCGGCGCGGCCGCGGCGCTGGTCCGCGGCAGCGCGCGACACTCTTACGGTTTCGAGACGGGTGAGTCCCACATCCGGCTCGTAGCGCGGCACCCGGGCAAGCCCTGAATCGATTACCACCCGCACGCCGTCGATGGTGATCGAGGTCTCGGCAATCGAGGTCGCCAGCACGATCTTACGCCGGCCGGCCGGTGCCGGCGCGATGGCGCGATCCTGCACGTCGGCATCGAGCGCGCCGAACAGCGCCGTGACGTCGACCGCGGGATCACTGACGCGCTCCTTGACGAGCGTTTCCGCGCGGCGGATCTCCGCCGCGCCCGGCAGGAAGGCGAGGATCGAGCCGGTGTCCGCCCGCAGTGCCCGCATCACGGCGTCCGCCACCTGCGTCTCGATCCGCTGCGCCGGGTCGCGGCCGAGATAGCGCGTCTCGACCGCGAACGCCCGGCCTTCGCTCGCGATCACCGGCACGTCCCCCAACGCCTCATTGCCGAGCACTTTGGCGATGCGGGCACCGTCGATCGTCGCGGACATCACCAGAAGCCGCAGATCCTCGCGCAGGCCCTGCTGGACGTCGCGCGCGAGGGCAAGGCCGAGATCGGCGTCGAGCGAGCGTTCATGGAACTCGTCGAACAGCACTGCGCCAATACCGGCGAGCGAGGGGTCTTCCAGTACAAGGCCGGTGAACACGCCTTCGGTGACGACCTCGATACGAGTCCGGCGCGACACCTTGGTGCCGAACCGCACCCGATACCCGACGGTGTCGCCGACCGCCTCCCCGAGCGTCGCCGCCATGCGGGCGGCGGCGGCGCGGGCCGCGAGCCGGCGCGGCTCCAGTACCAGGATTTTCTTGTCCCGCGCCCACGCCTCGCCAGCCAGCACCAGCGGCACCCGTGTGGTCTTGCCGGCACCCGGCGGCGCCACCAGCACCGCCGTTGAACCGCGCGCCAGCGCCGCAACGAGGTCCGGCACGGCCGCGTCAATCGGAAGCGGCGGCACGGAGGATGCCATTAACCGCCCGTTAACCGTGTCGGCAAGGCGGCCGCCGGCGGCGAGGTCGTGTCCATATCCTGCACGTTATTCTGCACCGCTTCTTGCATCGCTCTTGGCAACGCCTCGCGTTGAGCACCGCAACCGTCCCAAAATGGGAACTTCGATGACCACCTCCTACACCGCCCGGACCGGACGCGTCGACTGGGCGGACTATGCCAAGGGCTTCTGCATCATCATGGTGGTGATGATGCATTCGACGCTCGGCGTCGAAGAGGCTATCGGGCGCGAGGGATTCATGCATGCCCTGGTGGCGTTCGCGCGGCCGTTCCGGATGCCGGATTTCTTCCTGATCTCGGGCCTGTTCCTCTCCCGCGTCATCGATCGCGACTGGCGCACCTACCTCGACCGCAAGGTTGTGCATTTCGCCTATTTCTACGTGCTGTGGGTGACGATCCAGTTCGCCGTCAAGGCGCCGTACTTCGCCAGCACCCATGGTTGGGACTATGTGGCCGAACAATACGCGCTTGCCTTCATCGATCCGTTCGGCACGCTTTGGTTCATCTACCTGCTGCCGATTTTCTTCGTGGTCACCAAGGCGACCCGCGGCGTGCCGCCGGCGCTGATCTGGCTCCTCGCCGCGGCACTGCAATCCGCGCAGATCGACACCGGCTGGACCGCGATCGACGAATTCGCCGGGCGTCTCGTCTATTTCTACACCGGCTATCTGCTCGCGCCGCGCGTCTTCGCGCTTGCGGCGGCCGTGCAGGCGCGCCCGGTGTGGGCGATGCTGGGGCTTGTCGTGTGGGCGCTCGTCAACGGTGCGCTGGTGTTTGCCGGGCTCGCCGGATTGCCGCTGGTGTCGCTTGCGCTTGGCCTCGTCGGCGCCGCCGCGGTGGTGTGTCTGTCCGCCCTGATGGCCAAGGTGAACATGTTCGACCCGGTGCGCTATTGCGGCGAGCATTCGATCGTCATCTACCTCGGCTTCTTCCTGCCGATGGCGGTGACCCGCACGCTCCTCATCAAGACCGGCATCATCCCGGATGTCGGCGCGATGGCGATCGTCGTCACGGCGGCCGGCGTGATCGGGGCGCTCGCGATGTGGTGGGCGGCCCGCAGCACGCCCGCCAATTTCCTCTATGAGCGGCCGGATCGGTTCCGCATCGCGCCACGCTCGGGCGTCGCCATGCAACCGGCCGAATAGCGGCAAAATTCCCGTCATCACTGCGGCGTCGGATGCCCGTTGCGATTTAGTCGTGAACGCTCCACATTGCCGCCATGCCGACAAGCGCTCCCCACAAGGGCGACCACGTCTTTCTGGTCGATGGTTCGTCCTACATCTTCCGCGCCTATCATGCGCTGCCGCCGCTGAGCCGCAAGTCGGACGGCTTGCAGCTCAATGCGGTCCTTGGCTTCTGCAACATGCTGTGGAAGCTGCTCCGCGACATGAAGCCGGAAGAGCGGCCGACCCATCTGGCCATCGTGTTCGACAAGTCCGAGAAGACATTCCGCAACACGCTCTATCCCGACTACAAAGCGCACCGGCCGGACGCGCCAGCCGATCTCATCCCGCAGTTCGGGCTGATTCGCGAGGCGGTGCGGGCGTTCGATCTGCCGTGCCTTGAACAGATCGGCTTCGAGGCCGACGACCTCATCGCCACGTATGTGCGGGAAGCCTGCGAAGCCGGCGCCAGCGCCACCATCGTGTCATCCGACAAGGACCTGATGCAGCTCATCAACGACTGCGTCGTCATGTACGACACCATGAAGGATCGCCGCATCGGCCCCGCCGAGGTGGTTGAGAAATTCGGCGTGCCACCCGATAAGGTGATCGAGGTCCAGGCGCTGATCGGGGACTCGACCGACAACGTGCCGGGCGTTCCCGGCATTGGGCCAAAAGCGGCGAGCACGCTTATCAGTGAGCTTGGTTCTCTTGAACGGATTTTGTCCGCGGAGGATCGTCCGGAAGAAATCGAATCCCAACTTCAATCGAAGCTTGATCAGGTCGAAGCCGAAATCAGGACGGTTGCAGGAGAGCCGATCAAGGCCAGTTCGGCGACCCAAGTTGCGAAGGTGTTGGCGGAGAAATTCCGGATCACCGATCTGCCTAAGGACAAGAAGGGAAACGTTACGGCCGATACTGAAACGATCGAACGTCTTGCGGCTGGCGGCAACGATTTTTGCAAGGCCATCCTTCGCGCACGGAATTTGTCGCGCGTCATCGGAGGCACGGTTGCGAAAATCGTTCAAAATAAAAAGCTGGCCCTTATCTCCAAAGAATTAGTCACGCTTGATGCCCATGTGCCGCTCGACGTGCCGCTCGCCGACCTTGCCGTGCACGATCCCGACGCGCGGCGCCTGATCGCGTTCCTGAAGGCGATGGAGTTCAGCAGCCTCACCCGCCGCGTCGCCGAATTCTCCAGCGTCGATCCGGCCGAGGTCGAGCCTGTCGGGTCCGCGAATGGTGGCGCCGTCGCGGCGCCGCGCCCCCAAGCGACGATGCCGACCGGTGGTTCGGCACAGGCGCAGCTTCCGTTCTCGTCGCCCGAACAGCCGCGACCGGGCCGGGCGCCGGCCTTGGCTGAGACGGGTGCCACCTTCACCCCGCAGGCGCTTGCTGCTGCCCGCATCGAGGCGGCGCGCTCCGCCAAGTTCGACCGCGCGCGCTACGAGACGGTGCGTACCGTCGACCGGCTCAAGGCGTGGGTCGCCCGCGCCCGCGACACCACCGTCGTTGCGCTCGACACCGAGACCACGAGCCTCGACCCCATGCAGGCCGACCTGTGCGGCCTCTCGCTTGCGGTGTCGGCGAACGAGGCCTGCTACGTACCGTTGATCCACCGCAATGGCGGCGAGGGCAGCGGTCTGTTTGCCGGCGAGATCGTGCCCGACCAGATCCCGGCCGCTGAGGCGATCGCGGTTCTCAAGCCGCTGCTGGAGGATGGCGGCGTCCTCAAGATCGCGCAAAACGTCAAGTTCGGCCGGGTCGTGTTTGCGCGCCACGGCATCGAGATCGCGCCGTTCGATGATACCCTGCTGATGTCCTACGTGCTCGACGCCGGCCGCAGTGCCCACGGCATGGGTCCGCTGGCGGAGCGCTATTTCAACCACCACACCATTCATTACGGCGAGGTTGCCGGCACCGGCAAGGCGCATGTGGGCTTCGCCAACGTGGCGATCGACAAGGCGACCGAATTCGCCGGCGAGGATGCCGACGTGACGCTGCGACTGTGGAACGTGCTCAAGCCTCGCCTCGTCGCCGAGCACATGGCGACCGTGTACGAGACCCTGGAGCGCCCGCTCGTCCCGGTGCTGGCACGCATGGAAAGGCGCGGCATCTCGATCGACCGCCAGGTGCTGTCGCGGCTGTCGGGCGAATTCGCGCAGAAGGCGGCGGGGCTCGAGGACGAGATCAAGGAGCTCGCCGGCGCCCCGCTCAATCCGGGATCGCCGAAGCAACTCGGCGACATCCTGTTCGGCAAGATGGGCCTGCCGGGCGCCCGCAAGACCAAGACCGGCGCGTGGTCCACCTCGGCCTCGATTCTCGAAGACCTCGCCGAGGAGGGACACGCGCTGCCGCAAAAGATTCTCGAATGGCGGCAGGTGTCCAAGCTCAAATCGACCTACACGGACGCGCTGCCGGGCTTCGTCAATCCGCGGACCCACCGGGTTCACACCGGCTATGCGCTTGCCGCCACCACCACCGGTCGCCTGTCTTCGTCGGAACCCAATCTGCAGAACATTCCGATCCGCACCGAGGAGGGCCGCAAGATCCGGCGCGCCTTCGTGGCGGCGTCCGGGCACAAGCTCGTTTCGGCGGACTATTCCCAGATCGAACTGCGCCTGCTCGCCGAAATCGCAGACATACCGGCGCTCAAGCAGGCGTTCCGCGACGGCCTCGATATTCACGCGCTCACGGCGTCGGAGATGTTCGGCGTCCCGGTAAAGGATATGCCGGGCGAAGTGCGCCGCCGTGCCAAGGCAATCAATTTCGGCATCATCTACGGCATCTCGGCGTTCGGGCTTGCGAACCAGCTCGGCATCCCGCGCGAGGAGGCAGGCGCCTACATCAAGAAATATTTCGAGCGCTTTCCGGGCATTCGCGGCTACATGGACGAGACCCGCGAGTTCTGTCGCAAGAACGGCTACGTGGTCACGCTGTTCGGCCGCAAATGCCACTATCCGGACATCGCGGCTTCCAATCCGTCGATCCGCGCCTTCAACGAGCGCGCCGCCATCAATGCCCGCCTGCAAGGCACGGCGGCCGACATCATCCGCCGCGCCATGATCCGTATGGAGGAGGCGCTCGCCAAGGAACGGCTGTCGGCCCAGATGCTGCTGCAGGTCCACGACGAACTGATCTTCGAAGTGCCGGATGACGAGGTCGCTCGCACCATTCCGGTGGTCAAGCGCGTGATGGAAGATGCGCCGCTGCCCGCCGTCGCGCTGTCGGTGCCGCTGCACGTCGATGCCCGCGGGGCCGACAACTGGGACGAAGCGCATTGAGGGGCGCGCGCGCCCGGATGCCGACGCTGTCGCGCCTTCTCTGCGGTGCCTTGATTTTCGCTGCGGCGCTGATGGCCCCCACGGCGGCCCATGCGGCGGCCGCGCTCGGCGACCTCAAGCTGCCGTGGCCGTGGGCGCTCCCGTTTGCCGGCCTGCTGCTGTCGATCGCCGTCGGACCCCTGTTGGCGCCGAAGCTCTGGCATGCCCATTACGGCAAGATCGCATTCATGTGGGCCGCCCTCACGGTGACGCCGCTCGCGGCGCTTTATGGCATCCCGACCGCGCTCGCCGCGCTCGTCCACGCCGTGCTCGCCGACTACCTCAGCTTCATCATGGTGCTGACGGCACTCTACGTGGTGGCGGGCGGCATTCTGGTGACCGGCAGCCTGCGCGGCACGCCGCTCACCAACACCCTCATCCTGCTGCTCGGCACCGTGATGGCGAGCATCGTCGGCACCACCGGGGCGGCCATGATCCTGATCCGGCCGCTGCTGCGGGCGAATGCGGCCCGGCTGCACAACGTCCATGTGGTGGTGTTCTTCATCTTCCTCGTCGCCAATATCGGTGGCGCGCTGTCGCCGCTCGGTGATCCGCCACTGTTCGTCGGCTTCCTGCATGGCGTCGATTTCTTCTGGACCACTACCCACCTGTGGCGGGAGACGGCGTTGACGGCGTCGCTGGTGCTGTTCGCCTTTGTGGTGATCGACGTCTGGTATTATCGCCATGACCGTCGTGTCACCGTCGTCGGCGAATCCCAGCCCAACGCACCGATCCGGTTGCGCGGTCTCGTCAACCTGCCGCTCATCGGGCTTATCATCGGGGCGATCCTGCTGTCGGCGCTGTGGAAGCCCGGCATCGTTTTCAACGTCTATGGTACCGAACTCGCGATGCAGGACATCGCGCGCGACGCGGCGCTCGTGGCGATCGCGGTCGCGTCGCTGGCGTTCACCCCGGATGAGCATCGGGAGAGCAACGGCTTCACCTGGGAACCCATCCTGGAGGTCGCCAAGCTGTTCGCCGCGATCTTCGTCTGCATCATCCCGGTGCTGGCGATGCTGCAAGTGGGGCGCGGCGGCCCGTTCGGCTGGCTCCTGGCGATGGTGAGCGAGGACAGCGGCGCGCCCCACAACATCGCGTATTTTTGGCTGACCGGCGTCCTCTCGGCATTCCTCGACAACGCGCCGACCTACCTGGTGTTCTTCGAGCTCACCGGCGGCGACGCCACCCGCCTCATGGGTGATCTTGGGCCGACGCTCGCCGCCATATCGATGGGCGCGGTCTTCATGGGCGCGCTCACCTATATCGGCAACGCGCCCAACTTCATGATCTTTGCCATCGCGACCGAGCGCGGCGTGAAGATGCCGAGCTTCTTCGGCTACATGGTATGGTCGGCCGCGATCCTGCTGCCGGTGTTCGCGATCCTCACCGTCGTGTTCGTGATCCGGCCGTTGGTTTAGCCGTCGTGGACTCGAAGTCGTAGACTTCGCGCGGTGAAGACATTCCACCAGATGGTTTCGCGGGCGTTGACACTTTGATCTCTACCAGTGTCATCGCCCGCGCAGGCGGGCGATCGCGTAACCCCCGGAGGTTCTTTTGCGCATGTGCTCGCCTCTCGCGTGCCGCGTACACTTCTCGCACCGGGGTTACCGGATGCCCCGCTTTCGCGGAGCATGACAGCGCCCCTTGAATCGCATTACGCCGGGATGACGGCGATCGCCTCGACTTCGAGTAGCGCTCCGGGCCGCGCGAGATTGGAGATCGCGATGGCGGTGCTGGCCGGAGGCGCGGCGGCGTTGACGTAGCGGTCGCGCACTTCCCGGAAGATGCCGAGATGCGCTATGTCGATGAAGTAATTGTTGAGCTTGACCACGTGCCTGAAGTCCGCCTCGACCGCAGCGAGCGCGTTCTTCAGGTTGACGAAGGTCTGCTCGGCCTGGGCGCGAAAGTCGCCCGGCGCGCCCACGATCTTGTTGTCGATGTCGAGGCCGAGCTGACCGGAGACGTAAACGATCCGTGCCGGCGTCGCGGCTTCTACCACATGGGTGTATCCGGCCGGCTTGGCCACGGTTGCGGGATTGACGAAGCGATGGATAGGCATTGCGGGCGCTCCCTTGGTGTGTGCGGCGGTGCCGCCATGATAACGGATTTCCGTTCCGCGTCATCGCGTGGCACGTATTCGTGCGACGCCGAGGTAGTCACTCTCCGATCATCGCCACCACCGCCTCGGCAAGCGAGAGCGAAGCCGTGAGCCCCGGCGATTCGATCCCGAACAAATGCACGAGCCGCGGCAGGCCGTGGTCGGCCGGTGCGTCGATCATGAAATCCGCGGCGGGCTCGCCGGGTCCGGTCAGCTTGGGCCGGATGCCGGCGTAATCGGGAACCAGGGTGCCGTCGGGAAGGCCCGGCCAATACGCCCGGATCGCCGGATAGAACGTCGCCTCGCGGGCTGGATCTACGTCGTAGTCGTAATCGTCGATCCATTGCACATCCGGACCGAACCGCATACGGCCGGCAAGGTCGAGGGTGACGTGGACGCCAAGCCCGCCCGGCACCGGCGCCGGGTAGACGAGGCGGCTGAACACGGGCCGCCCCGTGTAGGCGAAGTAATTGCCCTTGGCGAGAACGAGGCGCGGCACCCGCTCGGCCGGATAGCCTTCGGTCGCGCGCGCGAGCGCCTGCGCCCCGTGGCCGGCCGAATTGATCACCGCATCGACGACCAGCGAGCCTGGCTCGCGGCCGCCGAACCGGACCTCCCATCCGGCCGGCGTCGGCGTCAGCCGTTCCACCGGTGTGTTCAGTGCCAGCACGCCGCCGGCATTCTCCATGTCGCCTTGCAGCGCCAGCATGTAGCGGTGGCTGTCGATGATGCCGGTTTCCGGCGAATGGAATGCCGCCACGCAGGCGAGCGCCGGCTCCATCCGGATCGCCTCGGTGGGGTCGAGCATGCGCAGGCCCTCGACGCCGTTGCGGACCGCCTGGGCGAACAGCTTCTCCAGCGCGGCGATGTCGGCGTCGCGGCTCACCACTACGAGCTTGCCAAGCTTGCGATGCGGCACCCCGCGCGACGCGCAATAAGCATAGAGCATCCGTCGCGACCGCGCGCAGTGGCGCTCGCGCAACGAGCCGGTCGGATAATAGAGGCCGGCGTGGATGACTTCGCTGTTGCGCGAGGAGGTGCCGGCGCCGACATGGGTATCGGCCTCCGCCACGATGACGTCATGCCCGGCGAGCGCCGCCTGCCGGCCGATCGCAAGCCCCACGATGCCGGCCCCGATCACGAGCACCTGCATGTTCAAGTACCGTCTCTCACGTTACCGAAGTTTGGCCGGTCCTGTCCTACCGATCTGATTCGAGCATTTCCACCGCATTTTGCAGTGTCATGCTCCGCGAAAGCGGAGCATCCAGTAACCCCAAAGCCATCGATGAAACTCATGCGGTGCACCAAACGAATGCCGGTGGTTAATGGACCGCCCGGTCAAGCCGGGCGGTGACGGTCGCGGGGACGGGACGGTGGAATGAGGCCATTAGCCGCCGCGGTGCCGGCCTTCATCCACGGTGCCGACGGTTTGAAATCCGCCCGTCGCCGGCCTATAAAACGCGCAAAATCAGCCGCGACAGCAAGGCGGCAGGAGCGAAACATGGCCGGCCATTCCCAGTTCAAGAACATCATGCACCGCAAGGGGCGGCAGGATGCGGTCAAATCCAAGGTGTTCGGCAAGCTTGCCCGCGAAATCACCGTCGCGGCCAAGATGGGCATGCCGGACCCGACGATGAACGCCCGCCTGCGCGCCGCCATCATCGCGGCGCGAGCCGAGAACATGGCGAAGGATTCGATCGAACGGGCCATCAAGAAGGCCCAGGGCGGCGACGGCGAATCCTATGACGAGATCCGCTACGAGGGTTACGGCCCCGGCGGCGTCGCCGTCATCGTGGAAGTGCTGACCGACAACCGCAACCGCACCGCCTCCGACGTGCGTTCGTATTTCACCAAGACCGGCGGCAATCTCGCCGAAACCGGCGCCGTGTCCTTCATGTTCGACCACGTCGGCGTCATCGAGTTCGACGCCAAGGTGGCGTCCGCCGACGCCATGCTGGAGGCCGCCATCGAGGCGGGCGCCGACGACGTCGTTTCGAGCGAGAACGGCCACGAGGTCTATGCCTCCCAGGACAGATTTGCCGAGGTCGCCAAGGCGCTGGAGGCCAAGTTCGGCGAACCGCGCAAGGCCGCTCTGGTGTGGAAGCCGCAGAACACAGTGCCGATCGACGACGACAAGGGCGAAAAGCTTTTCAAGCTTATGGAGATGCTCAACGAGCATGACGACGTCCAGAATGTCTACGCCAACTTCGAAGTGTCCGACGCCCTGATGGCCAAGATGAGCGCCTAGCGGTCGGCGTTCGGCATGGAGCTTGAGCGCTGGGTCCATCAGCGCTTAGTGTTGCGGGAGGGGCACGTGAGCTCCGGGCTTGCGCCATCGACGGGTTGTCCCGATGACTAAGATCGCCACCAAACAGACCACCAAGGTGCGGCTGAAAACCGAGCGGCCGCGCCTTCACAAGGTCATCCTCGTCAACGACGACTTCACGCCGCGCGAGTTCGTGGTCACGGTCCTCAAGGGCGAGTTCCGCATGAGCGAGGACGAGGCCTACAAGGTGATGATCACCGCGCACAAGCGCGGCGCCTGCGTGGTCGCCGTGTACACCCGCGACGTCGCCGAGACCAAGGCGACGCGCGCAACCGAAGCCGGCCGCGCCAAGGGCTATCCGCTCCTGTTCACGACCGAGCCCGAGGAATAGGGAAGCCCGGGGCGAATTCGCGTGAAGAAAATCATATCGCAGCTGCTCGTTTCGCTCGACGGCTACGTCGAAGGACCCAACCACGAACTCGACTGGCATCGCGTCGATGATGAGTTCAATGCCTACGCCGTGGAGATGCTGCGGGAATCCGATGTGCTCATCATGGGCCGCAAGACCTACGAGCTGATGGCCGGTTACTGGCCCATCGCGGCGGACGATCATCCGGGCGTCAAGGAGCATATGAACCGAACCCCGAAGCTCGTATTTTCGAGGACGCTGACCTCGGTGGCGTGGGAGAATTCGCGGCTTGCTGCGGGCTCGATCGCAGAAGAGGTTGCGCGCCTGAGGAATGTTCCGGGCGACGGCCTGGTGCCGGTTGGCGGAAGTTCTCTTGTGGCGTCTTTCCTCGAGCTGGGCCTGATCGACGAACTGCGCATCATCTTGACGCCGGTGCTGATCGGCGGCGGTACGACACTGTTGGACGGCATCACGAAGCGCCACCCGCTCAAACTGCTTTCGACGAGACAGTTCAGGTCCGGGAGCGTCGCAATGACCTACGAGCCCGTGTCGCGCCAGTGCGTCACGTAGGGCGGGTTCCCTTCAACCCGCCGCCCGTCGGCCGAAACGGCGGATTATGCTGCGCTAATCCGCCCTACCCCGAGACAATCAAAGCCTCCAGTAGTCCCTCGGCCTTTCGCCAAAGCGGTGGGCTTAGACCGCGAATTCCTTGACGCCGAACAACGAAAAGTAGGCGGCAGGCCGGACGGCTTGCATGCCGGATGCGGTGTCGATGCCAACCACGAGGATGCGGACGATCTCAAATGCGCTGTCGCCGTGGCGCGCCATCCCGATTTGCGAGCCGCGCACAAAGGCCACGTTGACCAGCGCGCACGCCGTTGGATTATGCTCCTCGGCATTGACGGCTCGCGCGGCAGCTTTGGGATCTCCCGAGAACAAGGCGACGAAGCGTTCCGCCTGGGCCTGGGTGTCGCAGAGAAGACTGGTGCCGGTTTCATATTCCGAAGCCTGAGCCGGCGCGCACAGTGGCGCGGCAAGCAAGGCCAGCAGCGGTACAAGACGGGTGGCAACGCTCATCTAAGCCTCCTGTGGCTAGCGTGTGTTCGCTCTCTACAGTTGTCGAATGGCCCGGCGAATCGGTTCATCCAAATGTCACGCGTGGGAGGCGCCGCGGTCGCATCGATGGGGCGCGGCGTTGACGCAGCCGCGGCTATGGCCAAAAATGACGCAGCCGTCGGGCGGTTGTCGCCACATGAACGTCCAGGCGCACGCCGTCCGAGGCGCTAGCGGATAGTCTCAAACGGGCGCAGGTGTCTTTCTGCCGCGCTCACGTTTAGTTCCGTGCTGCATTCGCGGCGTCGGAAAGGGAGAAGCCCATGTCGCCCCGGACGGATTTATCGCGCCGTAATCTGCTTGCCGGCGCCGCCGGCACGTTGGCGTTCGTGACCGCGGGGCGCGTGGCCGCGCAGGCCGGCAAGCCCAGTATCGTGTTTATCCTGGCGGACGATCTCGGTTTTGCGGATGTGAGTTGCTACGGCCAGCGCGACTACACGACGCCGAACATCGATCGGCTCGCGCTGGAAGGGATGAGGTTCACGCAGGCCTATGCCAATTCGTCGGTCTGCTCGGCAACGCGCACCGCGCTGATTACCGGGCGCTATCAGTATCGCCTGCCGGTCGGCTTGGAGGAGCCGATCAACGCTACCACGCCCAAGACCATAGGGCTGCCGCCGAGCCATCCGACCCTGCCGTCGCTACTCCGAAATGCCGGCTATGCCACAATCCTCGTCGGCAAATGGCATCTCGGCTTCCTGCCGGACTTTGGTCCGCGCAAGAGCGGCTACGACCATTTCTTCGGGGTCTTCGGCGGTGCCGCCGATTATTTCAATCATGGGTCCGAGGCGTCGCGCAGCGGCGCCGAGGCCAGCCAACTCCATGAGGAGGAGGTGCCGGTGGATCGGCACGGCTATATGACCAACCTGCTCGGCGACCGGGCGGTCGACATCGTCGCGGCCTACGCGCGGTCGCGGCAGCCGTTCCTGCTGAGCCTCCATTTCACGGCGCCGCATTGGCCGTGGGAGGGCCCGGACGATGAGACGGAGTCGAAGCGCATCCGCAACATCATGCATCGCGACGGCGGCACCCAGAAAACTTACGGCAAGATGGTGCAAAGTCTTGATGCGAACATTGGGCGCGTGCTGCAGGCGCTGGACGTCAACGGGCTGTCGGAAAACACCATCGTGATCTTCACCAGCGACAATGGCGGCGAGCGGTTCTCCAAGACCTGGCCGTTTACCGGCATGAAACAGGAACTGCTCGAAGGCGGCCTTCGGATTCCCGCCATAGCGCGCTGGCCCGGCCACGTCGCGGCGGGATCGGTATCGGATCAAGCCATGATTTCCATGGACTGGATGCCGACCCTGCTTGCGATCGGCGGCACACCGCCCGATCCGGCCTATCCGTCCGACGGCGAGGACCTAGCGCCCGCGCTGACCGGCGCGGCGCCGCATCCGCGCAAGTTTTATTGGCGCTACAAGGCGGGATCGCAGCGTGCCGTCCGCGATGGCGACTGGAAGTATCTGCGGATCGCCGGCAACGAGTTCCTGTTCGATGTGGTGCAGGACCCGCGCGAGCGCGCCAACCTCAGGGATCGGCATAAGGACGTGTTCGACCGTTTGAAGGGCGACTGGGAGGCCTGGAACGCCACCATGCTGGAGGAGCGGCCGCGGCCGGCCGCTTACGGCAATCCGGGCAACCTGATGGCCGATCATTACGGCGTTGCCAATCCGCAGCCGGTTGCGGCTCCGGCGGGAAATGCCGTCGAGAGGTGAGAGTCTAGGAGTGAAGCTACAACGCCGCCGCCGACGTGTCGCCACGCTGCTGCTTCACCTCTCGGGGAACAGGATCGCCTCGTAGTTCCGTGCGCCATGGAGGACATGCACCACCTCAATGAAGTCGCCCCCGATGCGATAGAAAATCGGATAATCGCCGTGAGGCCGGCGGCGGACGCCGAGATGCTCATGGCAGGGCACCAAAGGGCAACCGCGTGGCCCATCACTCAGAGCTTCACGTTTTTCGCGCACCTCGCGCACGAATGAAACCGCCCGCGGAGGATTATAGGCTGCGATGTGGTCGCCAATTTACTCCAGGTCGGCTTCGGCCTCGGACGTGATGACAACAATCATTGCCCCTTGCGTTCCGCCTGGGCACGGTACTTCGCCTCAAGGCGATCAAACACCTCGCCCGCGGGCTTCACCCGGCCGGCGTCCGCATCGGCGATGCCCCGCTCAATGGTGGCGTCAAGCGCCGCCAACCGGGCCTCGCGCTCCTGGACCAGGCGGACGCCCTCGCGGAGCACTTCGCTTTGAGTTGTAGCGTCCTGTCGCCACCAGCTTGGTGACAACGGCTTCGAGTACATCGCCGAGGTCAGCACTGATTGCCATGGTCGCATCCTCCAAAGTCCCGGCTAATAATAGTTATCAACACGCACCGTCGCGGTGGGTCAAAGGCAATAGGAAAAAAAGCCGCAAACCTCTTCTCGTAAATGCAATTCCGGGGTAGACTGACACTTGCGTCTTGGAGAGGTCTGCGCGATTTGGAGTTCCAAAAAGTCGTTAGGTTCTTTTCGGTGATATTTTCCCTGAAATTCTCTGTTCGCACTCCAAGAATTCCTTGTTCACGACGCGAAAAATACCCTGGTGTTAAAAATAGAGCTATCAATTAAACCATTGAATTTATTTGTTGAATCAAAATTCTTGACACTAAAGCATCGTCAGATTTTCGAAAATTCGCTGATATTTTCCTTGTTAGCAGCGAAACCGGATGGCGCTATCACGAAGGGCATGGCCCGCCCGATTCGCATCTTCGGCATCGATCCTGGGCTCCGCCGTACCGGCTGGGGCGTGATCGAGGTCGACGGCAACCGGCTTGATCTACATGGCGTGCGGCTCGGCGAATTCGGACGATGCAGCGGCAATTGGCTGCGGCTCGTGGCGCTCCAGCGCGCTGATGCGGGTCATGCGAGAGTTCACGGCCGGACGAGGCCGCGGTCGAGGCGACCTTCGTCAACAAGGACGCCGCCTGCGACCCTCAAGCTCGGCCAGGCGCGCGGTATCGCGCTGCTCGCCCCGGCAAGCTTCGGCGTCCCGATCGCCGAATACGCGCCCGAACCTCGTCAAGAAGACCATTATCGGTGCGGGCCATGGCGACAAGACCCAAATCCGCATGATGCTCCGCGTGCTATTGCCCAAGGCCGCGCCGAGTTCCCACGACGCCGCCGACGCGCTCGCGATCGCCATTACTCACGCACACCACCGCACTAGCGCGCTCCTGCGGGCCGCCGCAAGATGAACACGCGATCGAATTGAACTCGGGTAGCGCGCCTTCGCAACCGCAGCGCTTCTCCCTCCCCCTCGCGGGGGAGGGTCGGGGTGGGGGGGCGGGAGGTTCTCGCGCAGACGTGCCACATGTGCAGTTCTCCACCTGCAGCCTCTCCCGACAAGAGGCCGATGAGGCGAAACCCAGCGCTGCAGCACGCGCTTCTCCTCCAGTGAGAGCTCGGAGGTTGGAATCGGCGAATAAGGCCCCTAGGTGCCACAGCCTCACGCCCCCCCACCCCAACCCTCCCCCGCGAGGGGGGAGGGAGAAGAAGGGGCGCGCGCGATGATCGGCAAGCTGCGCGGGACGATCGATAGCTATGGCGAGGATTTCGTCATCCTCGACGTGAACGGCGTCGGCTATCTGGTGCATTGCTCAGGGCGCACGCTGCAGGCGTTGCCCGCGGCCGGCCAGGTGGTCGATCTCGCCATCGAAACGCACGTCCGCGAGGACCAGATCCGCCTGTTCGGCTTCCAGTCCGCGACCGAACGCGAATGGTTCCGGCTGTTGCAGACCGTGCAGGGGATCGGCACCAAGGTCGCGCTTGCGATCCTCTCGACACTCAAGCCCACCGATCTCGCAACCGCGATCGCGACGCGCGACAAGGCTGCGATCACCCGCACGCCGGGCGTCGGCCCCAAGGTGGCCGAGCGCATCGTCACCGAATTGAAGGACAAGGCGCCGGCGCTCGCCGCCATCGATCCGGCCGTGGTGCGGCTCTCGGGCGCGCTCGATGAACAAGGCGCGCCGCGGCCCGCCCGCGACGCCGTCTCGGCCCTCGTCAATCTCGGTTATGGTCAGCCCCAGGCGGCCGCGGCGGTGGCGGCGGCGACGCGCGAAGCGGGCGAGGCTGCCGAAACGGGACGGCTGATCCGCCTTGCCTTGCGGGAGCTGGCCAAATGACCAAATCAAGTGGCCCAAATCCAAATAGAGTGACTTGAGCGCAACCATCAGGACCAACGAAGTGACGGAAGCATTGCGGAGCGAGGATCGCGAACTGATCGATGTCGCGAGCGACCTCATCCGCCGCCATTACCGCGACGACCGGCAGAACGTCGGGGCGGCGCTGCTGACGCGTGAGGGCAAGATTTTCACCGGCGTCAACCTCGACACTCATCTGCGCCGCATGGCGATCTGCGCCGAGGCGGTGGTCTTGGGCCGCGCCATCACCGAAGCGGGCGACCGCGGCATCGATACCATCGTGGCGGTACGCCATCCGGACCCCGCCGCCACCGACCAGCGCATCGCCGTCGTCTCGCCGTGCGGCAGCTGCCGCGAGCTGATCTTCGACTATGACGCCCGCGCGCGCGTCATCGTTCCCGGCGAGAATGGTCCCGTGGTTGCGGTCATCAGCGATCTGTTGCCCAACAAATACGTCCGCGCCGCGAAGAAACCGCAGGGGCCGCCCCCGTGAAACGACCCGCCGCCGTGCAGGAGAGCCCGCGCCTCGTCTCGCCGGAGCGCCGCGACGAGGACGAAGCTTCGTTGCGCCCGCAGGTGCTCGCCGATTTCATCGGCCAGGAGCAGGCGCGGCGCAATCTCGGCGTTTTCATCGCGGCTACGAAGGGCCGCGGCGAAGCACTCGATCACGTTCTCCTCGTCGGGCCGCCGGGGCTCGGCAAGACAACGCTTGCCCACATCGTCGCGCGCGAACTCGGCGTCAACTTTCGTTCGACCTCGGGCCCCGTCATTGCCAAGGCCGGCGATCTCGCCGCGCTCCTCACCAATCTCGAGCCGCGCGATGTGCTCTTCATCGACGAGATCCATCGGCTCAATCCGGCGGTCGAGGAAATCCTCTATCCCGCCATGGAGGATTTCCAGCTCGACCTCATCATCGGCGAAGGCCCGGCAGCGCGCTCGGTCAAGATCGACCTCGCGCCGTTCACTTTGATCGGCGCGACCACGCGGGCGGGCCTTCTCACCAATCCGCTGCGCGACCGGTTCGGCATCCCGGTCCGGCTCAATTTCTATACCGACGCCGAATTGGAGCGAATCGTCGCCCGCGGCGCCCGCGTTCTCGGCGTCGCCATGACCGGCGACGGCGCGAACGAGATCGCGCGCCGCGCCCGGGGCACGCCGCGCATCGCCGGCCGGCTGCTGCGGCGCGTGCGCGACTTCGCGGCGATCGGCAAGGCGGCAGCGATCGACCGCGCCGTCGCCGACCGCGCGCTCCTTGCCCTCGAAGTCGACGCCACCGGGCTCGACGCCATGGACCGGCGCTATCTCACCACCATCGCCATGAACTACGGCGGCGGCCCGGTCGGCATCGAGACCATCGCCGCAGCGCTGTCGGAGCCGCGCGATGCGATTGAAGAGATCATTGAGCCCTATCTCATCCAGCAGGGCTTTATTCAGCGCACGCCGCGCGGGCGCCTGCTCACGTCCCATGCCTTTCGACATCTCGGCATCGCTGAGCCGCGTCGCGATGCGGCGCAGTTCGGCCTGTTCGGCGACGAGGAGCCGGAGACGTGACCGGCCTCGACGGCGAAATCCGCGACGGCCATCACGTCATGACGGTGCGGGTCTACTACGAGGACACCGATTTCACCGGCGTCGTCTATCACGCGAACTACCTGCGTTTCATGGAGCGCGGCCGCACCAACTACCTGCGCTTGATCGGCGCGGATCACCGAGCGCTGTTCGAGGCCGCCGAGCAGGAGACGCCGGGATTTGCCTTCGTCGTACGCTCCATGTCGATCGATTATCTCAAGCCGGCGCGCATGGACGACATCCTGACGGTGACCACGGCGGCCGAGGAGGTCAAAGGCGCCTCCATGACCATCCTGCAGAAGGTATCGCGTGGCGACGACCTGCTAGTCGAAGCCCATGTGCGGGTCGCCTTCGTGTCGGGCGGCCGAGCCCGGCCAATCCCGAAGCCGCTGCGCATCGCGATGCAGGCGGGCCATGCCCGGCTGGGCGGCGATGCCTGAGTAGCTTCACGCTGCGGAGACGCCGTCCGAATCCAAGTCAAGCCGCAACCCGCGTTGCGGGTCGCGTTACGCCCTCATGGCGGCCAGCACCCGTTCCGGCAGCAGCGGCGAGTGACGGACCCGCGCCCCGGTGAGCGCCGCCACAGCATTGCTGAGTGCGGGCCCCACCAGCGGCGTTGCCATTTGTCCGACCCCGGTCGGGTGATTGTCGGTCACCATCACATCAACATGGATCTCCGGCACATCGCGATTGCGCATGACGGTGTAGTCGTAGAAGTTCAACTCCTGCACCGCGCCGTCTGCGATGGTGATGCGCTCGGTGAGCGACACGCCGAGGCCATAGACGACGCTGCTCTCGGTCTGGGCGATCACGTTGTCGGGCTGCACCGCGATGCCCTGGTCGATCGCGACCCAGAAATTGTGGACGCGGACCTTTCCGGTCCTGCGGTCGACCGACACTTCGGCGACGCCGGCGATCTGGGTGCCGGAATAATCGATGTAGGCGAGGCCGAGCCCGCGTTCGGGTCGCTTGCGGTCCCACTGCGCCATGGCGGCGACCCTCTCCACGACCTTGTGGGCGCGCGGCGAATTTCGCAGCAGCTCGAGCCGATAGGTTAGCGGATCGATGCCCCCCTTGAGCGCAAGCTCATCGATAAAGACCTCGGTTGCGAACTTGTTGGCTACGTAGCCAATGCCGCGCAACGCCACCACCCGGATGCCGGTCTCGATCGGCATGTGCTCGGCTAATCGATTCGGGATCGCATAGGTCGGGATGTCGGCGCCACGCAGCGAGATCAGGTCGCGCTGTTTCCATGCCCCGTTGTAGAAGGTCGGATCCTGGAAGGCCGAGGTGTTATCAGTCGCGTAACGATGGTGCCAAGCAACCGGCTTGCCGGCCAGATCGACCCCGGCGCGCAATATATGCACCGACTGCGGCCGGAACCGGCCGTTGTGAACGTCGTCCTCACGCGTCCACATGACCTTGACCGGACGTTTCACCTCGTTCGACAGCAGGACGGCATCGACTACGAACTCCTGGTCGCGGTTGCCGCGGCGTCCGAAGCCGCCACCCATCAGCATGTCGTGCAGGACCACCTTGCTCTTCGGAATACCAAGCGCGTTTGCGGTCGCCTCGACCGCGACCGGCTGGGCCTGGGTGCCGCACCAGATTTCCGCGGCATCGCCGGCCGGCGACACCGAAGCCACCGCATTAAGCGGCTCCATCTGGGCGTGATAGGCGTAGTCGCAGCGGTACACACTTTCGATGACGGTCGCGGCGGTGCCGAAGGCGAAGGGCGCATCGCCGACTTTTTCGCCGATCTCGACCGGATTTGCGACGGTGCCACGCGCAATCGCCATGTGGGTGTCGAGCGCCTTTTCACTGTCGTAGCCCTGGGCTTTGCCGGCACGCGTCCACGCCACCTTGAGCGCCTCCTTGGCGCCGAACGCCGCCCACGGCGTTTCCGCGATAACACCGACGCCGAATGGATATTTGACGATCTTGAGAACGCCGGCGATCGCTCGCGCTTTTGTTTCGTCGACCTTGTCCGGGCCGCTCCCTTCAATCGGGGCACGCAGCACGGCGCCGTACAGCATGCCGGGCACCTGCACGTCGATGGAGTAACGCGCCGTGCCGTTGACCTTCGTGGGCAACTCGACGCGCATTACGTCCTTGCCGATCAATCGGAACTCGCTCGGCTTCTTGAGGTCCTCGGGCGCAATGTCGGGCGCCTTCTCGGGGATCACCGCAAAGCTCGCGATCTCGCCGTATCCGATGCGTCGGCCCGATTTGGCGTGGAGGACGACATTGGGCTCGGTGGTCAGCTCCGCGACCGGCACGCCCCAGTGGCGCGCCGCATTGTCGAGCAGCACGCGTCGCACTTGCGCGCCGAACTGGCGCACCGACTTGAAGTAGCCGGTAACGCTTATGCTCGCCGCCGTGTACATTACGTGCATAAAACCTGGGTTGCCGTAGATTGCATCGATCGGCGGCGCCGGTACGATGCGCACCTTTCCCCAATCGGCGTCGAGCTCTTCAGCAAGAATTAAGGGCAGCGAGGTCATCGACCCCTGACCCATCTCGGTGGCAGGCGACATGATGGAGACGGTGCCGTCGATCGCGATGGTCACCCACGGGCTCATGACCACGTCATTGCTGGTGGCGGCCGAAGCCGCGTAATCGCTAAGGCCGAGCGCAATGCCGAACGTCAATCCGGCGGCGCCGGCCATCAGGGCGCGGCGGTCGATCTGGCCTTGCGGCGGGCGAGCAGAGGTCTGATTTGTCGCGGTCATGGCTCAGGCCTCCTTCGCGGCGCGTTGGATGGCCCGTACGATTCGCGGATAGGTGCCGCAGCGACAGATGTTGGTGCTCATGTGCTCGACAATTTCGTCGCGCGTCGGCGTAGGGTTTTTGGCCAGCAGTGCGGCGGCGCTCATGATTTGGCCGGACTGGCAGTAGCCGCACTGCGGCACGTTCTCGGCGAGCCAAGCCTTCTGGAGCGGATGCGACGAGGTCGGCGACAGGCCCTCGATGGTCGTCACCGAGCGGCCGGCCATCTCGGACAAATGGGTCTGGCAGGAAAACCGGCGCTCGCCGTCGATGTGCACCATGCAGGCCCCGCACATGCCGGCTCCGCAACCGAACTTTGTTCCCGTGAGCTTGACGTGTTCCCGGATCACCCAGAGCAGCGGCGTCGCCGCCGGTGCGTCAACGGTGACCGAGGCGCCGTTCACTTTGAATGTGACCGCCATTGCCGTCCTCCCGCTTGATTATGCAAGACCGCCGCATATCGGCGTCGCATATGGAGCGCAGACTATCAGATCGGCGCGCGTCGAGACAGATTGCGGGGTGGGCATTTTCACCGATCGGACCGATCGGACGATCGTGGCGGTGTCGATTGAGAGGCCACCGCGAATCGACGCGGGTTCCGAATCCATGTAAAAGCCATTTACATGATGTGGAAGAATCCCCCGCGCGGCTATCACCACGGCAACCTCAAGGAGGCCCTGATCGGTGCCGCTCTAGACCTGATCGCCCAGAAGGGCCCCTCCGGTTTCACCTTCGCGGAGGCGGCACGGTTTGCCGGGGTGAGTCCTGCGGCGCCCTATCGGCATTTCCGAGACCGCGACGAATTGCTGGCCAACGTGGCGCTGCGCGGCTTCGAGAGGTTCGAGCAGGCCCTCGCCGCCGCGTGGGACGATGGCCGGCCCGATCCGTTCGCTGCCTTCGAGCGGATGGGGCGCGCATACCTGAATTTCGCCCGCACAGAGCCGGCCTATTATTCATCGATGTTCGAGGCCGGCATCGCGTTCGACTCGAACCAGGAGCTGCGCGACGCCGGTGATCGCGCCTTCGCGGTGATCAGGGCCGCGTCGGAGCGGCTGGTCGCCCAGCTTCCCGAGAAGAGCCGGCCGCCCGCCTTCATGGTGGCGCTGCATGTGTGGGCGCTGGCGCACGGCATCGCGGCCTTGTTCGGTCGCGGCGACGCCGGCCGGCGCAAGCTGCCAATGCAGCCCGAGGAACTGCTGGAGGCTGGCGTCCTGGTCTATCTCCGCGGGCTGGGGCTTGCTGGCGACACGGCCGTCGGCTGATCGGGCAGAAACGCCCAAACCCATCTTGACAATTTTTCCGGGCGCCGTATCTATGTAAATGTGATTAACATTCACACCCGCAAAGATCGTACCGACCCCTAACAAATCGCGAGGTCGTCATGCCTATCGTTGGAAAATTGGACGAGTTGGGAAAGCCCGCCTGGATCGCCCTTATGATCCTGGGTTTCGCGGTCTGGTGGCCGTTCGGACTTGCAACTCTTGCCTTCATCATCGGGAGCGGAAGAATGGGTTGTTCGCATTACGGGTCCGACCGCTGGCAACACAAAATGGAACGCATGCAAGAGAAGATGGACCGCATGCGCGGAAAAGTAAGCCCCGGCAGCGAACGGTGGGGTCATCAACGCTCCAGCGGCAATCGCGCCTTCGACGAGTATCGCACCGAAACCCTGCGCCGTCTCGAGGACGAGCAGCGCGAGTTCCGTGAGTTCCTCGATCGCCTGCGTCATGCCAAGGACAAGGTCGAGTTCGACGAGTTCATGGCGGAGCGCCGTAACCGGCCGTCGGAACAACCGGCTCAGCCGCAAGCCTGACGCGACAAGCCTGACGCCGACCGAACGTCACAGTGAAAAGGGGCCATCCGCAGCTTGCGGGTGGCCCCTTCGCTATGGACGCCCCGACGCCCGCCCTCATTTCCCGCCGGAAAAGATTCATGAGCCTGCGGCATCACAGCATTGTTGCAACTGCGGTAAGCGATTGTTAACCACGGATGCCGCGTTATGGCTCGTGCGATCATCGGCATATCCGTTCAAGACTGGACTTGGTTCGCGAGGAATTCGTAAACGACGGCAGCGGTTTAAGGATTTCACGTAAACGTCCGGAAGGCCGGCGGGATCGGGCGATGTCCGGTTCGGCGTTTTCGGAGGTCCGGTGGCCGTGTCGCGGATGGCCGCTGAGCCGAAAGGACGCACCATGAACCCCGCCGATCTGGCGCCGACCGATCTGTCGATCTTCACTTTGTTCCTGCAGGCGCATTGGATCGTCAAAACTGTGATGGTCGGGCTGTTGGCCTGCTCGATCTGGGTGTGGGCGATCGCCGTCGACAAATTCATCCTGTACCGGCGCAGCAACACCGCGATGGACCGGTTCGAGCAGGCGTTCTGGTCCGGACAATCGCTGGAGGATCTCTACCGCACCGTCTCGTCGCGTCCGAACACCACCATGGCGGCGCTTTTCGTTGCCGCGATGCGCGAGTGGAAACGCAGCTTCGAGGGCCAGCCGCGGTCCTTCGCGGGGCTGCAGATGCGCATCGAGAAGGTGATGGACGTCACCATCACCCGGGAGGTCGAGCGGCTCGAGCGGCACCTGCTGGTGCTCGCGACGGTCGGTTCCGCCGGCCCGTTCATCGGCCTGTTCGGGACCGTTTGGGGCATCATGACGAGCTTCCAGTCAATCGCCGCCTCGAAGAACACCTCCCTGGCGGTGGTGGCGCCGGGCATCGCGGAAGCTCTGTTCGCGACCGCCATCGGACTTGTGGCCGCCATACCGGCGACCATTTTCTATAATCAGTTCAGTTCCGACGTGAACCGGCAGGCCCAACGCCTGGAGGGGTTCGCGGATGAATTTGCCGCCATATTGTCGCGGCAGATCGACGAGCGCGTGTAGCGGGGAACGCAAATGGCAATCGGCGCAAGTCCGGGAGTTGCGGTCGGCAGGCGGCGGCACCATCGCCGCACCGTCATGAGCCAGATCAACGTCACCCCTATGGTGGACGTGATGCTGGTGCTGCTGATCATCTTCATGGTGTCGGCACCCCTGCTCACCGTTGGGGTGCCGATCGACCTGCCGCAAACCCAGGCCAAGAGTTCTCGATCAGGACCGCGAACCGTTGACGCTTTCGCTCGATTCCCAAGGCAAGGTATTCATGCAGAACTCCGAGATTCCGCTAGAGGAACTCGTTGCCAAGCTTAAGGCGGTAACCGAAGCGCGCGGCGGCCTGGATGAGCGCATTTACGTGCGGGGAGACCGTAAACTGGATTACGGTGCGGTGATGCGGGTGATGGGGCGGTTGTCGTCGGCCGGGTTCCGTCGGGTCGCCCTGGTGACGGAAGTCGAGCAGGGGCGCTGAATCTGACGCATGCGAACCGGTTACACCATATCGGCGATCGGCCACTGCCTCGTGCTGGCGTACAGCCTCTATTCGTACTCCGCCAAGCCGTTCGACATGGTGCCGATGGAATCCGTCATGGCCGATGTGATTTCGGAGCGCGAATTCTCCCAGCTGGTGAAAGGCTCCAAGACCGCGCCCAAACCCGTCGCCAAGCCGCTGCCGGTGGTCGACAAGGTCGGCGAGCCAAAAGAGGTGGCCCCGAACCCGGCACCGAAAGTCTCCGACAAGCCGGAGATCAAGGTCGCCGACGCGGCGCCGCCGCCCCAAGCAGGCCGAGCCGAAGCCGCCCGAAGTCAAGCCGGCGGAACCGAAATCCGCTCCGGCCGCCGCCATGACCGATCCGAAGCCCGAGCCCGATCCGATCGCCGAAGCCCTCAAGAGGGAAGAAGCAAAGAAGAAGGAAGAGGCCAGGAAGGAAAAGGAGAAGGCGCGAAGACGCGAAGAGGCGCGAGGAAGCAAAGAAGCGGGAAGAAGCGAAGCGGCTTGAGGAAGCCAAAAAGCAGGAAGAGAACAAGTTCGATATCGACAGGATCCAGACCGCACTGCTCGACAAGCGCGCGCCGCAGCGCCAGGTCGTTACCGGCTCGCTGGTCAATCCGACGCCCTCGCTCGGAGCACCTTCCGCCAATGCACCGGAGCTGTCGCAAAACGAGATCGACGCGCTTCGCGCTCAGCTCATGGGCTGCTGGAATCCGCCGGTCGGCGTCGCCGAGGCCAAGGACCTCGTTGTCATCGTGAAGTTCGCGCTCAATCGCGACGGCTCGGTCTCGGGCGAGCCCACGGTGGTCAATCACGGCGCCCATGCGCTGTTCCAGATCGCGGCCGAAAGCGCGACGCGTGCGGTCCGCCGCTGCCAGCCGTTCCGGCTGCCCGCCTCCAAATACGAGGCGTGGCGCGACGTCGAAGTCAAATTCGATCCCGAACGACATGTTTCGCGGCTGATTTCGGCCGGATGACATGTTGCCGATGTGATAAAGACGACCAGGACGATGTTGCCATGAACAATCGAGTTTGCCCGGATCCTTCCGGTCGCATCGGCGGTGGCGGCGGCAAGGCCGGTGCTCTGCCGATAAACCGCCGTCGCGCGCTCGCGCTTGGTGCCGCGGCGGGTAGCTTGTTGGATTGGGTGGCGGGTCGGCCGGTGCCGTGCTTCGTTTCGACCTCAACCAGGGCAACGTGCAGCCGGTGCCGATCGCGCTGCCGGATTTCCTCGCCGGCAGTCCGCCGGACGGCGAGTTGGCGCGCGGCATTTCCCAGATCATCACCGCCAATCTCAAGCGCAGCGGATTGTTTGCTCCGATCGACCCGGCGGCGTTCATCGAGAAGATCGTCAACACCGACGTTGCGCCGCGCTATGCCGACTGGCGCGCCATCAACGCCCAGGCGCTGGTCACCGGCCGCGTGACCCGCCAGCCCGACGGCCGCTTCAAGACCGAGTTCCGGCTCTATGACGTGTTCGGCGCCGGGCAACTCGTCGGCAACCAATATTTCGCCGCGCCGGACAACTTCCGCCGCATCGCCCACATCATTTCCGATGCGATCTACGAGCGCCTCACCGGCGAAGCGGGCTATTTCGATAGTCGCATCGTGTTCGTGGACGAGACCGGCCCCAAGGAGCGGCGCATCAAGCGTCTCGCCATCATGGACCAGGACGGTGCCAGGGTCCGCTACCTCACCAATGGCGCCGACCTCGTGCTCACCCCGCGCTTCTCTCCGTCGAGCCAGGAAATCACCTACATGTCGTTCGGTCAGGGTGACCCGCGCGTCTACCTGTTGAACACCGAAACCCAGCAGCGGGAAGTGGTCGGCAATTTCCCGAACATGTCGTTCTCGCCGCGGTTCTCGCCGGACAGCCAGCGCGTTATCATGAGCCTGCAGCAGGGCGGCAACTCCAACCTGTTCGTGATGGACCTGCGGTCCCGGGCAGCGACGCGGCTCACCGACACCCCGTCAATCGATACCGCGCCGTGCTATTCGCCGGACAGCACGCGAATCTGCTTCGAATCCGATCGCGGCGGCAAGCCCCAGATCTACGTGATGGCGGCAACCGGCGGTCCGGCGCAGCGCATCAGTTTCGGCGAAGGAAGCTATTCGACGCCGGTATGGTCGCCGCGCGGCGACACGATCGCGTTCACCAAGCAGGCCCAGGGTAAGTTCGCCATTGGAATCATGCGGCCCGATGGCCAGGGCGAGCGCATCCTCACCGAGGGCTATCACAACGAGGGGCCGACCTTTGCGCCGAACGGCCGGGTCCTGATGTTCTTCCGCGATCCCGGCGGTAATTCCGGTCCGGCGCTGTTCAGCGTCGATATCACCGGCCGCAACGAGCAGCGGGTGCCAACACCGAGCTTCGCTTCCGATCCGGCATGGTCACCATTGCTGGTATTGGCGTAATTCTGTGCACACGGCACCGATCGTGGCGTCCGATGATTTCTACGGTTGCGGCCCCGATGTCGCCGCGTTAGCACCTCATTAACCATTCCAAATGGTTTCGATGCTGGGGGTGAGATTACCGGGGTGCAGCAAGGTGGCGTCAAGGTTGATAGAACCTTCGCTTAACGAACGCGCTGCTAAATCGGGGGCATGATCAGAGCTCGGGGCTGTGGGGCCATGCCAGACATTCATAAGGAGTAACCGCATGCCGAAGGTCATGCGCCTTGTTCGTTGCGTCAGGATCGCCGCCGTCTTCATGGCGGCGCTGGCCATTACGGCTTGCGCCAATAAGGCCGGCGACCTGCAGGCCGGGCTTGCGGGCGCCGCCGCGCCCGGTAGCCAGCAGGACTTCGTCGTCAATGTCGGCGACCGCGTATTTTTCGAATCCGATCAGACGGATCTGACTCCGCAAGGGCG
Organism: uncultured Alphaproteobacteria bacterium; assembly: GCA_963747835.1. Lineage (GTDB taxonomy): Bacteria > Pseudomonadota > Alphaproteobacteria > Rhizobiales > Xanthobacteraceae > JAJPKK01. Next base: position 1,055,311 of record CAVVGO010000006.1, on the reverse strand, counting down.
CGGCACGCTCGACAAGCAGGCGCAATGGCTGTCGACCTACAACCGCTATTCCTTCACCGTCGAAGGCCATGCCGACGAGCGCGGCACCCGCGAATACAACATCGCGTTGGGGGCACGCCGTGCCCAGTCGGTGCGCGACTATCTCGCCTCGCGGGGCATCGACCCGGCCCGTATGCGTACGATCTCCTACGGCAAGGAGCGTCCGGTTGCGGTATGCAACGACATCTCATGCTGGTCGCAGAACCGGCGTGCCGTCACCGTGCTTAATGCAAGCTCCTGATTTTACTCCTGGTTTTCTTGGTCGTATTTTACGGGCTATGGGGGAGGGCCGACCGGCGCCCGTACGGGCGCCGGTCGGGGTTTGCCGCGGTGCTCGCCACGGTTGGCGGCAGTCACAATTTCGACGCAGCTGGGGCTATTGTTCTGGGCTTCGTTCTCCCCAATCCACGTTGCGAACGCTAATGAACCGTCTCGCCTTTGCCGTCTTTGCGGCCGCCTGCCTCATTTGCGGTCGCGGCTCCGTCGCCCTCGCCCAAACGTCCGGGGCGGACCTCCTGGTGCGGATCGACCAGCTCGAAAACCAAGTGCGCCAGCTTACCGGAATGATCGAGCAGGCGCAGTTCCGCAACCAGCAGCTTGAGGCTGCCCTCAAGCGCATGCAGGAAGATTACGACTACCGGTTCCAAGAACTCGGCTCCCGCGGATCGCGCGCACCGGCGCCGCGTCCTTCCGCGAATGCCACCGCGCCGCCGCCCCCGGTGGCCGCCACGACAGTCGTGGCTCCCGCCGTCGCGACGTCATCGTCCGGCCGGCGTTCCGATGCGTTCGATCCGGCGGAGCATCCGGGTTCGCCCGGAGCCCCCCGCGTGCTCGGCTCGCTCTCTACCAATACGGCCCGCAACGACGGTGGCACGCCGGTGATCATGGCGGAAGAGCCTCGCCCGGTCGGCGCACCGCTCGACCTCGGCACCATGGCGGCGCCTTCCGAATTCCGCGGTTCGGCCTGGGCCACCCGGCGCCCCGCCGCCGCGCAATCCCAATGCACCCGCCATGGTGGCGACCCTGCCGCCATCATCGTCGCCGCGCGACAGTTTCGATCTCGGCTACGGGTATCTGCTGCGCAAGGACTACACGCTTGCGGAGGATACGTTTCGCGATTTCATCAAGCGGTATCCGTCCGACCGTTTGGCAAGCGAGGCGCAGTTTTGGCTGGGCGAGAGCCTGTTTCAGCATCAGGCTTATCGTGATGCCGCCGATGCGTTCCTCGCCATGTCGAAGAAATACGAGACCAGCACCAAGGCGCCGGATGCGCTGCTGCGGCTTGGCCAGTCGCTCGCCGCGCTCAACGAAAAAGAGCTCGCCTGCGCGACCTTCGGCGAGGTCGTCCGCAAATTTCCCCGCGCCTCGCCCAACGTGAAGCAGTCGGTCGAGCGGGAACAAAAGCGTGGCCACTGTTGAGGTCCCGGTCGCGGACACCGAAGCGGACCTCCTGTTTGCCGATCTTGCCGACGAGCCCGCCCTCGTGCTGGCGATTTCCGGCGGCCCGGACTTAACCGCACTCATCTGGCTCGCGGCGCGCTGGCAGGCCCGACAGCAAACGTCGCCGCGGCTCCTTGCCGTCACCATCGATCATGGATTGCGCCCGGAAGGCCGCCGCGAAGCCGCGGCCGTGAAGCGCTTGGCTGCCAAGCTCGGTGTCGCGCACCGCACCCTGCGCTGGACCGGGCCGAAACCCTCGACCGGATTGCAGGAGAAGGCGCGTGCTGCCCGCTATCGGCTCCTGCACGACGCGGCGCTCGCCGCCAAGGCGCGTTGCGTGCTCGCCGCCCACACGCTCGACGACCAGGCCGAGACCGTGCTGTTTCGCATGGCACGCGGCAGCGGCCTCGCCGGCATCGGCGGCATGGCGCGGGTGACGTCGTTTGGCGCGCTGGTGCCGTCCGATGCGCCGAGTGCGGCGGCGGCCCGATCCAGGCCTCGCGAATCCGAGCCGTCCTGGTCGGGACGGCGAGGTCGTGTTGGTCCGTCCGTTTCTTGGACTGGAAAAGGCGCGGCTCATCGCGACCGTTCGGGCGGCGGGCGTTGCCTATGCGGAGGATCCGAGCAATGTCGACCCGCGGTTCACCCGCGCGCGTGTGCGCAAGCTGATGCCGGTACTGGCCGAGGAGGGACTGACGCCGCATCGCCTTGCCCATCTGGCGCGCCGGGTGCGGCGCAGCGAAGACGCCCTCGAGGCGATTTTGGACTTTGCCGCAAAACGCCTTGGCCTTGGCCCCGATGCCCGCAAGGTTACGCTCGACTGTCGCGATCTGCGGACAATGCCGGCCGACATTGTGTTGCGGCTGCTCGGTCGCGCCATCGGCGCCATCGGGGATGAAGGTCCGGTGGAATTGGGGAAGCTCGAGGCCCTGAGCGACGGGCTGGCTGCTGCTATGTCGGGTACGATATCGGGCGGCATGCACGGTCGGGCGGTGCGCTACCGAAGGACTCTCGCGGGCGCCATGGTGTCGCTGCAAAGCGATTGCATCATTATTGAGCGCGCGCCGCCGCGGCGGCGTCGTGCACCGGCCTGAATCGCAGGAAACGGCATCGCGGCGTCTACCAAGACCCGCAAACGGATGGATTCACCAACGGGGCGCAATATTTACCGGAATTGCTCGCGGCAAGCTTGGCAGCGGGCGGTCGCACACTTACATTGGTGTTCGGTGGAAAACTTGGGGGGTGGCTGATGGGGAAGCCGTCTGATCGGAGGCTCTGAGCCTCTCACCGTGAGGGTCGCTGGATGAATGCCAATCTGCGCAATTTCGCCCTCTGGGTGATCATCGTTCTGTTGCTGCTTGCCCTGTTCACGGTATTCCAGAACCCGGGTCAGCGGTCGGTATCGCAGGATATCTCGTTTTCGCAACTGCTCAATGACGTCGACCAGGGCAAGGTCCGCGACGTCGTGATCCAGGGTCCGGAAATCCACGGCACCTATACGGACGGCCGCGGCTTCAACACCTATGCTCCCAATGATCCGACTCTCGTCCAGCGCCTCTACGGCAAGGGCGTCACCATCACGGCGCGGCCGTTGCAGGACAACGTGCCGTGGTTCGTGTCGCTCCTGGTGTCCTGGCTGCCGTTCATCGCGCTGATCGGGGTGTGGATATTCCTGTCCCGGCAGATGCAGGGCGCGGGCGGCAAGGCGCTCGGCTTCGGCAAGTCGCGGGCAAAGCTTTTGACCGAGGCCCACGGCCGCGTAACCTTCGAGGATGTCGCCGGCGTCGACGAGGCCAAGCAGGACCTCCAGGAAATCGTCGAGTTCCTGCGCGACCCGGGCAAATTCCAGCGCCTCGGCGGCCGCATCCCGCGCGGCGTGCTCCTGGTCGGACCGCCCGGCACCGGCAAGACCCTGATCGCGCGCGCGGTTGCGGGCGAGGCCAACGTGCCGTTCTTCACCATCTCGGGCTCCGATTTCGTCGAGATGTTCGTCGGCGTCGGCGCGAGCCGGGTGCGCGACATGTTCGAGCAGGCCAAGAAGAACGCGCCCTGCATCATCTTCATCGACGAGATCGACGCGGTGGGCCGCCATCGTGGCGCCGGCCTCGGCGGCGGCAATGACGAGCGCGAGCAGACCCTCAACCAACTCCTGGTCGAGATGGACGGCTTCGAGGCGAACGAAGGCATCATCCTGATCGCCGCCACCAACCGGCCGGACGTGCTCGATCCAGCGCTGCTGCGTCCCGGGCGGTTCGACCGCCAGGTGGTGGTGCCGAATCCCGACATCGTCGGCCGCGAGAACATCCTCAAGGTGCATGTGCGCAAGGTCCCGCTTGCTCCCGACGTCAACCTCAAGACGGTGGCGCGCGGCACTCCCGGATTCTCCGGCGCCGATCTGATGAACCTCGTCAACGAGGCCGCCCTGATGGCGGCGCGGCGCAACAAGCGCATGGTGACGCAGATCGAGTTTGAGGATGCCAAGGACAAGGTGATGATGGGTGCCGAGCGCAAGTCGCTCGTCATGACAGAGGAAGAGAAGCTGCTCACCGCCTATCACGAAGGCGGCCATGCGATCGTTGCCCTCAACGTCAAGGCCACCGATCCGGTCCACAAGGCAACCATCATCCCGCGCGGCCGCGCGCTCGGCATGGTCATGCAGCTTCCGGAACGCGACAAGCTGTCCATGAGCCTCGAACAGATGACCTCGCGGCTTGCCATCATGATGGGCGGCCGCGTCGCCGAGGAACTGGTGTTCGGCCGCGAAAAGGTGACGTCCGGCGCCGCCTCCGACATCGAGCAGGCCACCAAGCTTGCGCGCATGATGGTGACGCGCTGGGGCCTCTCGAATGAGCTCGGCACAGTCGCGTACGGGGAAAATCAGGAAGAGGTCTTCCTCGGCTATTCCGTTTCCCGCCAGCAGAATATCTCCGAAGTCGACCGCCCGGACGATCGATTCGGAGATCAAGCGGCTGGTCGAGGCCGGATACAACGAGGCGAACGAGATCCTCACCGCGAGACGCGAGGAACTCGATGTGCTCGCCAAGGGTCTGCTCGAATTCGAGACGCTCTCGGGCGACGAGATCAAGGACCTTATTAACGGCAAGCGGCCACGCCGCGAATCCATCATTGAGCCGTCGACGCCGCGATCTTCCGCGGTGCCCAATGCCGGCAAGCCGCGCCCGCGGCCCGAGACCGGCGGAATGGAACCGCAGCCGCAGGCGTAACGTTCGGCCTGCGTGCGACCACGCACAACAATCGTCGTTCCGGGGTGTCGTGAAACGGCGAGTCCGGAACCCGTAACCCCGATCTTCTCCGCATAATTCCGGACCGTGGTTATGGATTCCGGGCCCGCGCGAAGATGTGCGTCCCGGAATGACTCGGTCGTTTGCAGCGGTCTATCTTGGCGCCGGCTGCGACGACCACACGAACGTGACGATCATCCCCATCATGGCGAGGACGGCCGCCGACAGGGCGACCACCGCCGCCCAGCCGGCGGCGCTCCACGCCACGCCCGCCAAGTAGCCACCGACGCTGCCGCCCACGTAGAACGCGCTCACATAGAGCCCGATCGCGGACGAACGGCCTTCGTGGGCGCTCGCCGTCACGTAGCCGGTGGACGTCGCCTGGCACAGCATTCCGCAGCCCGCGCACAGCGAGAGGCCGAGCACGATCACCGCCACCGGCGACGCCAGCAGGAGCGCGAGGCCCGCCGCCCAGACCGCGATCACGCCGATCATGAAGAGGCGCCGCCCGAATCGCGCCACGGCGCGCCCGGTGAGTGGTGCTGACAGCGTGCCGACCAGGTAGGTGAGGAACACCGCACCCAAAAGGGTCGGCGAAAAATTGTACGGAGGCGCCGCGAGGTAAAAGCTCACATAGGTGAAGATCGCGATGAAATTGAAGAGCACCCCGAACCCTACCGCATAGGTCGCGAGGAGTTGCGGATTGCGCAAATGGCGCAGCATCTGCAGGCCCGAGGCGAGGAAGCCTTCCGAGCGCACGAAACGCCGCTCCGATGGTAAACGGAGCGCCACCAGGACGGCGCCGGCAAGCCCGAGCGCCGCCAGCACCAGGAACGCGGAACGCCAGCCGATGAGATCAGCGAGCACGCCCGGAATGAAGCGGCCGCAGAAGCCCCCCATGCTGGATCCGGCCACGTAGATGCCGGCGACGCCGGCGATTTCAGCCGGCGGCCATTCGTCCCCGACATAGGCGAGCGCCACCGTGAAGATCGGCGGCAGCAGCAGGCCCTGGATGAAGCGCCACACCACGATGGTGTGCACGTCCGACGCGAGCGTCACCATTATCATCGGCACGGTGACGGCGAACATCGCGGCCGTGATCAGCCGCTTGCGCCCGAGCACGTCGGCTGCCGCCCCGGTGAACGGCGCGGTCAACGCGATGGCGAGGGTTCCGGCCGTGACCATGGCGCTGATCGCCGCGGCCCCGACACCGAATTCGCGGGCAAGCTCCGGCAGCAGCGCCTGGGGCGCATAGAGATTGAGGAAGGTGCAGAAGCCGGTGGTGGCAATCGCGAGGCGCCGGACATCCATAGCCGGGTTACGCCAGTGCCCGGCGCGCACCGTCCAGCGTTGCTTCCGGCGTGCCGGCGGCGTCGACCTCCGGCCAGTCGTTGTGCCCAAGCACATAGTGTTCCTGGGCGCGAGCAACGGTTTCGTCTGCGTCCGACGCGTCGCCGCGCCGGGAGCCGACCCGGGCGACCCGCGTCGGCAGGTCGGCAGTGAGAAACAGCCCGTGGAACGTGACCTCGCCGGCTCGCGCCACGGCGCGCAGCCCGTCGCGTTCCTCCGCCCTCGCAAATACCGCATCGACAATTGCGGAATGACCGGCCGCGATGACGTGGCGCGCCTTCTCCGCGAGTGCCGCGTAGACGCGCGCCGTGTTCTGCGCCGTGTATGCCTCGGCCGACAGAGGCTCGCTCTCGCCGACCCCAGCCAAGACCTTGCGTTCCACGTCGGAACGCAGCACCACCGCGCCCGGCGCCGGCGCGAGATCGGACGCGAGCGCGCGGGCGAGTTGCGACTTGCCGGTACCGGACAGGCCCCCGATGCCGACCAGCACGGGTGGCGGCGGCCGGATCAGCCGGCACGCCAGCGCGAAATACTTTTTCGCGTCGGCCTGCGCCTGCGGCCGCTCGTCGCGCGCCGCGACCGCGGCGCGCGACGCCATCACATTGGCTCGAATGGCCGCGCGTAGCGACATGAAGAATGGCAGCGCCGTGAGCGCATCAAGATCGGAGGGGCGCCGCGTTTCGAGCAGATAACGGTTGAGGACCGCATTGGCGGCGGGGCCAAGACCGCGCTCGACCAGATCCATCAGCAGGAACGACAGGTCGTAGAAGACGTCGCCGGCGGCGATCAGCGGGCTAAACTCGATGGCGTCGAATAGCACCGGGCGGCCATCGATCAGCACCACATTGCCGAGATGCAGGTCGCCATGGCCGCGCCGCACCAAGCCTTCCCGGCCGCGCGCGGCGAGCAGCGAGTGCAGCCGCTCCAGCATGGCGCGGCTTTCGCCATACAGCGCCTCCGCCTGCGCCGGATTGAACAGGTCCGGGTTTTCGCGGAATGCCCCGGCGTTCCGGTCGATGTACTTTGCAAGTTCCGCGATCCAGGGGGCGGCTTCGACCACCGGGATTCGCGCGTGGGTCGCCGCCACCGCTCGCGCAAGCTGATCCGCGAGTGCAACATCGATGGCATTGGCGCCGGCCAGGTGGTCGAGCGTCTTGCGTTCGTCGAAGCGGCTCATCTCCACCGCCCATTCGATGCTCTCGCCGCGGCCGGCGAGCGCCAAGGCGCCGTCGCACTCCCGGGTGATGGCGATCACGCCACGATAAAGCTCGGGCGCAAAGGCGCGGTTGATCTCAAGCTCGGCCTCGCAGGCTGCCTTGCGCCGCGCGAGCGTGGAGAAATCGAGAAACGGGTAGCGAACCGCGCGCTTGACCTTGAAGGCGCGGTCGCCGGCGAGAAAAACCACCGCCGAATGGGTATCGATGCGCCGCACCGGCACGCCGCGATGGGTCGCCGGATCGGCCAGGAATGCGAACACCTCGTCCTGGCCGTTGTCACGCTGGCGACTATCGTCCGCGTCCATGGGAATCATCGCACTCGCGAGGCCGCGGTGGCGACGCCGTGCGGCCATATTCCACGGTGATTAAAATCAATGCATCGCAGGGACGGGCACGCCATTTTTTCCTACACTTTGCCGGTCGCGGACCACCAAGACGCGGTAACGTCAAATTACCCCAACGGCCGGAGACCTGCCATGACCCAACTGCCCCATGCCTTCAAACGCATTCTTTTGAATCTCGCGCGATCAAAGGAATTCCCGTCGGGTTCGACGCTTCATGGCTACGAATTCGTGGCGCCGCTCGATGCGGCCGGGCACATCGACCCGGTGCTGTGGCAGAAGCACCGCGAAAATTGCGGCGTACGGCGGTTCTGGGACGGCGAGGAGGATCAGCATGGCCATCTCGTCCACAAGCCGGGCGGCGCCGAGCATTCGCGCTGGGTGTTCGACTACGACGGCACGGCCGCCGAAGACGAAGAGGCCGGATACCGCTTCGGCGCCCACGTGTTCAGCCTGGGAGAGTACGTCACCGTTCGGGACGAGGACGGAAAAATGCATACGCTCGAAGTTGTTTCGGTCGAGACGGCGACGTGAGCGCTGTTGCGTGATCGCCTATGCGGATGGCGCGGCCAAAGTCTATTGACCGCGAGCGATCGGCCCCGAATGATCGCTTTGGCGCCATGGTGGCGCCGAACCCATGGAGGACAGCGTGCTGATCGATCATCGTTACTACCGGATCAAGCCCGGAATGGTTCCGGCTCATCTCGATCTCTACGAACAAACCGGTTTCAAGGCGCAGTCGCGCCATCTCGGTCAGCCGTTCGCCTACCTGTTCACCGAATCCGGCGAGGTCAACACGTTGGTTCACATGTGGCTCTATGACGACGTCGCCGACCGCGCCAAGAAGCGCGCCGCCATGGCGGCCGACCCGGAATGGCAGAACTACCTGCGTCTCAACAACGAGGCCAGCCTCGTGGTGTCCCAGCAGAACAACCTGATGCTGCCCGCCAAGTTCGCGCCGCTCAAGCGGTGACGCGGGAGCGAATTCGTTTCCGCGAGCGCGCGGATGAATTGATTGAAGCTGGCCGTTCCGGGGCGCCGCTTCTCGGCGAACCCGGAATGTCCGCGCCGGGGCATGGTGGATAGCGAGGCCGGATGCCGTTATAACGGTGCCGCTTCCACGGGCGCGATTGTTGGCGCCGCCAGGTCCCGGAAAATCCCCATGCCGTCCAAAGACAACATGCGCACCGCCGCCGAGGTTTTGGTCGACCAGTTGATCGTCCACGGCGTCCGCCACGCCTTCTGCGTACCGGGCGAAAGTTATCTCGCGGTTCTCGACGCGTTTCATGATCGGGATCTCACCATTACGGTGTGCCGCCACGAAGGTGGCGCCGCCACCATGGCGGAAGCGGTCGGCAAGGCCACCGGCCGGCCCGGCATCTGCTTCGTCACCCGGGGCCCCGGGGCCACCAACGCGTCGCTCGGCATTCACATCGCCCAGCAGGATTCCTCGCCCATGATCATGTTTGTCGGCCAGGTGGCGCGCCACATGCGCGAGCGCGAGGCGTTCCAGGAGCTCGACTATCGCGCCGTGTTCGGCTCGATGACCAAATGGGCGGTCGAGATCGATGATCCGGCCCGGGTGCCGGAACTGGTCTCGCGCGCCTTCCACATGGCGGCCAACGGACGACCCGGTCCGGTCGTGGTGGCGCTCCCCGAGGACATGCTGACCGAGCGCGTCGCGGTCGCCGACGCACCGCCGTTCCGGTCGATCGAGACCTCGCCGGGCCGCACCGAAATGCAAGAACTTGCCGCGCTGCTGGCGAAGGCCGAACGCCCGATATTCCTGCTGGGCGGAAGCCGCTGGAGCGAAGCAGGCTGTGCGGCCATCGCGCAGTTTGCGGAGAAATTTGCGATGCCGGTCGCCACCACGTTCCGTCGCAGTCATCTGTTCCACGCGCTGCATCCCAATTATGCGGGCGATCTCGGCATCGGACCCAATCCCAAGCTGGCGGCGCGGGTGAAGGCATCCGACCTGGTGGTGCTGGTGGGTGGGCGCCTGAGCGAAATGCAGTCCCAGGGTTACACACTGATCGACATTCCGACGCCGCAGATGAACTTCGTGCATGTCCATCCCGGCATCGAGGAACTCGGCCGGGTCTACCGCCCGAATTCTCGCCATCAACGCAACGCCGGCCTCTTTCGCGATCGCGGCGGCAGCCCTCGAACCGCCCGCCAAACTTCGCTGGGTCGGCGAAGCGAAGACCGCGCATGACGACTACGTCGCGTTCTCGGAGCAGCCGACCGAGGTTCCTGGCGGCGTCAATCTCGGCGCCATCATGGTCTGGCTGCGCGAAAATCTCCGCGACGACTCGATGGTTTGCAGCGGCGCCGGCAATTTCTCCGGATGGATTCACCGCTTTTATCGGTTCCGAAGATTCGCCACCCAGTTCGCCCCGACCGCGGGCTCCATGGGCTACGGTGTCCCGAGCGCCATCGGATTGAAGCGGGTCTATCCAGACCGCACCGTGGTGGCGATCGCAGGCGACGGCGACTTCCTGATGAGCGGACAGGATTTCGCCACCGCGGTGCAGTTCAATGCTCCGATCATCGTCATCGTGGCCGACAACGGGCTTTATGGCACCATCCGGATGCACCAGGAGCGCGAATATCCGGGCCGCGTTTCGGCGACGATGTTGCGCAATCCCGACTTCGCCGCCTATGCGCGGGCGTTCGGCGGTTTCGGCGTCACGGTCGAGAAGACCGCGGATTTTCCGGCTGCGTTTCGGGCCGCCGAGAAATCCGGCCAGCCGGCAATCATTCATCTCAAGATCGATCCGGAGGCCATCACACCGACGACGACACTTGCCAAGATCCGCGAAGCCGCGCTGGCGCGCCACCACGGCTGAACCCGTTGCCGGTCGGCGCCAATGACATGGCCTATCGCCGCACCGAACGCGTGATTGCGCGGCTCGCCGCCCGGCACGACGCCATCGTGGCGGCGGCCCGTGCGCTTGCCGGTGAAAGCGGGATGGGCGCGGTGCAGATCGTCCCGGTGGCGGAGCGCGCCGGCATCGCGGCCGGCACGGTGTATCGTTACTTCCCGTCCAAGGACGATCTCATTTCGGCACTCATCGGCGCCGTGGCGGACCAGGAGGTGGCGGCCGTCCGCACCGCCGCGGCGGCAGCGCCCGGACCGCTGTCGGCGCTGGCTGCCGCCATCGCGGGGTTTGCTGCGCGCATGCTGCGCGAGCGCCGCCTCGCCTGGGCGATACTCGCGGAGGTGCCCGAAGGCGATGCCGGGCGGCTCGCGTTCCGGCGCAGTCTCGCGGCCCAGTTCGAGGCCCTCATTGGTGCCGCCGTCGCGGCCGGCCATCTTCCCGATCAAGACGCCGCATTCGCGGCCGCGGCCGTTATCGGTGCCGTACTGGAGGGATTGGTGGGGCCGCTGGCGCCGGATCCGGCCGGCGCCGACGCACAAAAGAACGCCGCCCAGGCGCTCGCACTGTTCGCGCTACGTGCGCTCGGCGTCGTCGATGCCCACGCGCGTGGATTGGTGATCTCGGGAACCAGCCATCAATGATCGGCCTGTCGGACGGGCAAAGCCACTGTCGAACACTGAGTTCCGAAGATCAGTGCGCCATCAGCACCGGCACCGTCATCGACTCCAGAATGCCGCGGGTGGCGCCGCCGAGCACGAATTCACGCAGCCGCGAGTGGCCATAGCCGCCCATGACGATGAAATCGGCGGCGCAATCGGCCGCGTATGACAGGACCGTGTTGGCGACGTCGACATCCTCGGCGACCAGCCGCTTCAACTCGATCGCGAGGCCGTGACGCGCGAGATGTTGGCCGAAATCGACGCCGGGAATTTCGCTCTTGTCGCCACCCTTGCCGGACACCATGACGATTTCGACCTTTTTGGCCCGGGTCAGGAACGGCATCGCATCCGCGACCGCACGGGCGGCGGTGCGGCTCGCATCCCAGCACACCAGCACGCGGTCGAGCTTGATCCCCTGCTTCTGGATATACGGCGCCACCACCACCGGCCGGCCCGATTCGAACAGGGCGGCCTCGATGAAGAGATCGTCCGAGGCCAGCCGTTCAGGGTCGGTTTGCCCGACCACCGCGAGGTCGAAGCGGCGCGCGATGCGGCCGAACAGGTTGGCGGCGCCGCCGAGGCTTGACTCCATGAGCCGATGCTCGCCGGACAGGCTTTCGCGTCGGACGCCTTCTTCGAATTTGTCGATCGCGGCCTGGGCGGCGGCGCGATTCTCATTGCGTTGGGTGTCGACCCAGACGGCCGACATGCCGTCCATGACGGTAGGGGTGATGACCGGGTCGTAGGCAAATGCAATCCCGGTGATATGCGCCTCGAAGGCGTCGGCAATCGATATGGCGAATTCGGCGGCGACGTCACGGTCGGCCCCAACGGTCAGGTTCACGACAATGTCCTTGATCATGGTCCGCTCTCCCGGCTGGCCCTCCCAACAAGCCTAGCGCTTCCTCCTTGACGGGTCTTGATCCGCGTCAACGGCGGCGGCCGGGAAATATTTCCGACCGCATCCGATGGCGTCGCCGGGTCCCGGGATGAGGTCAGAGTTTTCTACAACCGCTCGGGATTCGGGGCGGCCGCGGCCGCCCCGCCGCTTACGACACCCGACGTCACTTCTTGACGTTGCCGTCCTTATCGTACTGCGACACATAGGACCACAGATCGTCGAGTTCCTTGGTGCTCTTGATGCCGGCAAAGATCATCTTGGTGCCCGGCACCTTGGCGCGCGGATCCTTGATGTAGTCCTTGAAAACAGCTTCGTCCCACGTGATGCCGGAGCCCTTGTTGGCATCGCTGTAGTTGAACCCGTCGACCGTACCCGCCTTGCGTCCGTTCAGCCCGTTGAGCTCGGGCCCGACCTTGTTGGCGGCGTCCGGGCCGATGGAATGACAAGGGGCGCATTTCCGGAATGAGTTTTCGCCGGCCGCTACGTCCTGGGCGAAGGCCGATCCGGTTGATACAACAAGCCCGACCGCAACTAACGCAAGATGTCTCATGTAGTCCCTCCGTAATTACTGGCTTCGGGCTTCCCCGATGGCGCCCGCGGGCGCTCCTGATGGCGAACGCGCCTCCAAGGAGGCTTCGAATGGCGCGCTTGAGCGCGCCTGTCAACGGCGAATCGCGGGCTGAGATGCAGCTAGAATCACGGCCCGACCCGCATTGCGCCTATCCGGGGCGCGATCCCGGGCTAAAAGGATGCAGTTTCGAGGAGAATTTCCATGCCGGTCGCAATGCCAGCTCCCGATGACGGCGTTCTCAAGCGCCGCCGCGAAATCGTCCGGGCCCTCAAAGCAATCGTCCCGGGCGAGGGGGTGATCTCGACCGAGCGCGAGATGAGGCCCTATCAATCGGACGGCCTCACCGCCTATCGCCAGCTTCCCCTGGTGGTGGTGCTGCCGGAAACCACCGACCAGGTCGCCCGGATCCTGCGCTATTGCCACCAGAAGGGCGTCAAGGTGGTGCCGCGCGGGGCTGGCACCTCGCTGTCGGGTGGCGCGCTCCCGCTTGGCGACGGCGTGTTGCTGGGCATGGGTAAGTTCAACCGCATCCGCGAGATCGACTTCGCCAACCGGGTCGCGATCGTGGAGCCCGGCGTCACCAACCTCGCCGTGACGCAGGCGGTCGAGCGCGAAGGCTTTTATTACGCACCCGACCCGTCATCGCAGATCGCCTGCACCATCGGGGGCAATGTGGCTGAGAATTCCGGCGGCGTGCACTGCCTCAAATACGGCATGACCACCAACAACGTGCTCGGCTGCGAACTCGTACTCATCACCGGCGAGGTGATCCGGCTTGGCGGTAGGCACCTCGATGCCGACGGCTACGATCTGCTCGGTGTTGTCATCGGCTCCGAAGGGTTGCTCGGTGTCGTGACCGAGGTCACGGTGCGGATCTTCCGCAAGCCCGAGTTGGCGCGCGCACTGCTGATGGGCTTTGCCACGTCCGAGGATGCCGGCGCCTGCGTCGGCCGCATCATCGGGTCCGGGATCATCCCGGCCGGCATCGAGATGATGGATCGGCCGGCCATTCACGCGGTCGAGGAATTCGTCCATGCCGGCTACCCGCTCGATGTGGAGGCGATCCTGATCGTGGAGCTCGATGGTCCCCGCGCCGAGGTCGACCACCTCGTCGACCGGGTCGCGGCGATCGGCAAGTCGTGCGGCTCGACCACGCTGCGCGCTTCGACGTCGGAGCACGAGCGTCTGCTGTTCTGGGCCGGCCGCAAGGCGGCATTTCCAGCCATGGGGCGAATTTCGCCTGACTATCTGTGCATGGACGGCACCATCCCGCGCGCCATGGTGCCACGCGTGCTGCATCGCATGCGCGAGATGTCGCAAGCTTATGGGTTGCGATGTGCAAATGTGTTTCATGCCGGTGACGGCAACCTGCACCCCCTCATTCTCTACGACGCCAACCAACCGGGCGATCAGGAGCGCGCCGAAGCGTTCGGCGCCGATATCCTCAAGCTGTGCGTCGAGGTCGGCGGCGTGCTCACCGGCGAGCACGGCGTCGGAATCGAGAAGCGCGATCTGATGCCGGTGATGTTTTCCGAGATCGATCTTGCCCACCAGCAGCGGCTGAAATGCGCTTTCGACGACAAGGGCCTGCTCAATCCCGGCAAGGTTTTCCCGACGCTGCACCGTTGCGCCGAGCTCGGCCGCATGCATGTGAGCGGCGGGGCGCTGCCGTTTCCCGACATTCCGCGGTTTTGATTTTTCCGTCGCGCGGCGGATCCAGGATTTGAAAGAGGCCATGCCCGATACCATCAAGCCGCGCGACCACAAGGACGTGGAGGCCGCCGTGCAATGGGCGGTCGCTGAGGCAAAATCGCTCGAGATCGTCGGCCATGGCACCAAACGCGCGTTCGGCCGTCCGGCGCAAACCGACGCGACGCTCGACCTCGCGGGGCTTGCCGGCGTGACGCTCTACGAGCCCGAGGAGCTGGTACTGTCCGCGAGGGCCGGAACTCCACTCGCCGAGATAGCGGAATTGATCGATGGGCGCAGTCAGGAGTTGGCGTTCGAGCCCATCGATTATGGGCCGCTGTTCGGCCATAAGCGTGGTCTCGGCACCATTGGGGGCGCGCTCGCGGCCAATCTCAGCGGCCCACGCCGCATCAAGGCCGGCGCGGCGCGCGACCATTTTCTCGGTGCTGTCGCGGTTTCGGGGCGGGGCGAGACTTTCAAAACCGGCGGCCGCGTGGTCAAGAACGTCACCGGCTACGATCTCTGCAAGCTGCTCGCCGGCTCTTGGGGCACGCTTGGCATCATGACCGAAGTCACCGTCAAGGTGCTGCCGCGTTCCGAGACCGAGGCCACCCTGGTTGCGTTCGGCATGGACGATCGGGAGGCGGCATCGGCCATGGCGGCTGCGATGGGCTCGCCGTTCGGCGTCTCCGGCGCCGCACACCTGCCCGACTACGTGGCGCGGCGTTTTGACGGCCTGCACGAGCCCCAGCACTCCACGGTGTTCCGCATCGAGGGCGTGCCGGCCTCGGTCGCTCACTGCGTCGCTGGACTGAAGCGGGTGGTGCGGCCGTTTGGCGATTGCGCCACGTTGGAGGAGAAGCAATCGCGGGTACTGTGGCGCGGCGTCCGCGACGCGCAGCCGTTCTGGACCGACGGCGAGTGCGGCGACCGTCCGCTGTGGCGCATCTCGACCGCGCCCGCCAAGGGCTTCGAGATCGCGGCAAAAATCTCGCCGGCGGCGCAGCTGTTCTATGACTGGGCCGGCGGCTTGGTGTGGATCGCGCCGCCGGCGACGCAGGATTGCGGTGCCGCCGAGATCCGCGGCGCCGTCGCTGCGGCGGGCGGCCACGCCACTCTGGTGCGAGCACCGGCGGCGGTGCGGGCGGGTCTCGACGTCTTCCAGCCCGAGGTCGGCGCACTTGCGGCATTGACCCGGCGCGTGAAGGAGGGCTTCGATCCCAAAGGCGTGCTCAATCCGGGCCGGATGTGGGCCGGAGTATAATCATGCAGACGTCGTTTTCGCTCGCCCAGCTTGCCGATCCCAACATCGCGGAAGCGGACTCGATTCTGCGCACCTGCGTGCATTGCGGCTTTTGTACCGCGACATGCCCGACCTATGTGTTGCTCGGCGACGAGAACGATTCGCCGCGTGGGCGGATCTATATGATCAAGGAGATGCTGGAGAAGGGCGAGCCGGCGCGGCGCGAAGTCGTCAAGCACATCGATCGCTGCCTGTCGTGCCTCGGCTGCATGACCACCTGTCCGTCGGGCGTGCACTACATGCATCTCGTCGATCAGGCCCGCGCCCATGTGGAAAAGACCTATCGCCGCCCCTTCATCGACCGGCTAATTCGCTCACGGCTGGCGCGCGTAATGGCCGATCCGAAACGGTTTCGCCGCGCGGTCTATGCCGCCATCCTGGTCAAGCCGATCGCGCCCCTGCTGGCACGCTTCGGCCTCGAGCCGCTTGCTGCGATGATTCGCCTCGCGCCGGCCCTGCTGCCGCGCGGCGGCGAGACCGATCCACAGGTCTTCGCCGCGCAAGGGCCAAGACGTGGCCGTGTCGCGCTCCTGTCGGGCTGCGTTGCCAATGTGCTGGCCCCCCATATCAACGCCGCCGCGATCGCGGTGCTCACGCGGCACGGCTATGAAGTGGTTCTGGCACAGGGGGAAGGCTGCTGCGGCTCGCTCGCCCATCATCTGGGCCGGGAAGGCGAAGCGGTGGCGGCGGCCCGCCAAAATATCGATGCTTGGGGCCGGGAGATGGATCGCGACGGCCTCGACGCCATCCTGACCACGGTCTCGGGTTGCGGCACTACCATGAAGGATTATGGCTTCATGTTGCGCCGCGACGAGGCCTATGCGGAGAAGGCCGCCCGGGTCTCTGGGCTGACCCAGGATATATGCGAATTCATTCACAAAATCAAATACTTGAAACACGTACTGCGGCCCTCCCTGAAGGTCGCCTATCACCCCGCCTGCTCGCTCGCGCACGGCCAGCGCGTCACGTTTGCGCCAAGGGATCTGCTGACCGGGGCCGGATTCGTGGTGAAGGATATCCCGGAGAGCCATCTGTGCTGCGGATCGGCAGGAACGTACAACATGTTGCAGCCGGAGTTGGCAAATCGGTTGCGTGATCGCAAAATCGCTAATATCGATAAGGTGGTGCCTGATTTGATCGCGGCCGGAAATATCGGCTGCATTACCCAGATTGCGGCGGGCACGGGAGTTCCGGTGGTGCATACGATCGAACTGATCGAATGGGCGACCGGAGGGGCAGCGCCAAGGGCGCTGAAAGGCAAGGGGCTGGCCGAATCAGTCGGCAGCCGCGAAGTTGAGTAGACGACCGGTACCATCAAGGCCTGAACTAGTCCGGTTTGATTGCCCCGGCGTGTATCGGAAATTCACCCGCAACGATCGGGAGGACGATCATGGCGAAGAAGGCAAAGAAGGCGAAGAAAACGAAGAAGGAAAAAAAGACCAAAAAAGTCGCTGCAGCAAAGCGGACGGCGAAAAAGTCTGTGGCCAAGAAATCAGCCAAGAAATCGCCCCCGAAGGTCGCCAAGAAAACCGCCAAAAAGCCGCTTAAAAAGACTGCTGCCAAGCGCGCTTCCGCCAAGAAGGCGCCGAAGGCCAGGGTCGCCAAAGCTCCCGCACGCAAAGCGGTCGCCAAAAAAGCGACCGCCAAAGCGCCCGTCAAGGCACCCGTCAAAAAGCCGGCCCCGCCGAAGCCGGCTGCGCCTCCTCCGCCGAAGCCGTTTGCGCCGTCGCCGCCGAAGCCGGTGATGCCGGTTGCCGCCGCGCCGAAGCCGTTCGTGCCCCCAATGAAGCCGGCCGCTCCGGCGCCCGCCCCAATGGCGCCGAAGCCGGCCGCTCCAGCACCAGCCGCAATGGCGACAAGGCCGGCTGCTCCGGCACCAGCCGCAGCGGCGCCTAAGCCGGTCGCTGCGCCGCCCAAGCCAGCTACGCCGCCGAGCTTTGGAACGTCCCACACGCCGTCTCATCCGGCGGCCCCGTCGGCGCCGCGGCCCGCACCGCCGCCATCCCCGGCAACACATGCGGCACCGAAGCCTGCGGCGCCGCCCGCTCCTGCGCCATCGACCCAGCATGCGGCGCCAAAGCCCGCCGCGCCGGCTGCGCCATCGACCAGCACTCCGTCAACGCCGGGGCACGGTCACGGGCCGTCGGGCACCAGCGGTTCGTAGCCGATGGGAGCCGTCCTGCGGCGCGCCCAGGGGGCGCGCCGCAATGGCTCCTGACGCCGTGTAGGCGCGGGCGAGCGCCCGGCGCTGGTGTTTTCCGTGAGGCGGATCAGCGCGGGCTTGTCCCGCAGCGCGCATGGATGCGGCCGCCGTCGGCAACTGCCAGAACCACGACGATCTCGTCGGGCTTCGGCGCATCCGGCAGCGACACCGTGATCGTATCGAAATGATCGAACGACCAAACGTCATCCTTGTGGCCCAGCGGCACGTCGAGGCTGGCGCCACACGCAGCGACTTTGACGTTCGACGGAATGACGGATTTTCCGCCGCCCACGGCGGCACGCATCGGCTTGCCCAGCATCGGGTGAATGCAGGCACCGCCGTGTTCGAATTCGCCGTTGACGCCCACGATCGCCCCTTTGCCGTATGAGACGGGACTTCGCGTCAGCAGCCGGACGAGGTCGGGCATGAGTTGCTCGCCGATCGTTCGACCGGCCTCGAACAACGCGGTCAGATCCTCGACATAACGGCCGGCGAACGGATTGCCGATGACCGCCATCGCGACGGCTCGCATGATCGGGCGGTCGACGACGCGTCCCATCTCCGAGGCGATCGTTTCGCGCAGAAGCAGCGTTTTGCAGATGTGAAGCATCGAAACTCTTGCGATGTCGGCAGCTAATCCGAGACAGTTTCCAATCGAAGATAATTTCCAATCGAAGTCAAATTCGCGCTCGTCCGGGCTCCGGTTCGCGACGCGGCGAACCAGGCCCTCCAAGCTGAGATGGAATACTGGCCGCTAATTTAATCGCCGACCGTTCGCACGACGCTGTCTGCCGGCTTGTTGCCCGCCAAGGTAGGCAGCTTGTTGTCCTTCAGAACCGCTTCGTCGTATTGCGGGAGGGTGGTGAGGGTACCTTTCGGAACCATGTGCACGACCTTGAAGCCGTTTTTCTGGAGCTGGTCGAGGATTTGGGGCAGCGCAATCGAGGTCACCTTCTGAAAGTCGTGCATCAGAATGATGCCCTTGCCGGCCTTCTGCAGTTTGGCCATCAGGGACCTCGTGAGTTCTTCTGGTTTCTTGATCTTGAAATCCCAGGAATCGACGTCGGTCGAGAAGCTCGCCACGTTGCGCTCTCCGAGATAGGTGACCATTTCGGGTGGGTGCCGCAGGTCGGGGAAGCGAAAGAACGGTGCGATGGGCGCGCCGGCCATCATGCGCACCGCGCTCGCGCCCTTTTCGAATTCATCCTTGGCGGCATCGAGGCCGCCCTTTTTCACCGTTGCGTCGAGGTCGGCATGGCTCCAGGTATGGCTGCCGACCGTGTGGCCGGCAGCGACGACCTGTTTGAGGATCTCCGGATAATAAGTCGCGTGCTTGCCGATCGAGAAGAACGTCGCGCGCAGGCATTGGTCTGCGAGCGCCTTGAGCACCGCCGGCGTATGGCCGAGCCACGGGCCGTCGTCGAACGTGAGCACGACTTCGTGGTCGCGCAGGAAGTCGTAGGTCTTGAAATGCTGGGAGCCGAACCCCGGCCCGCCGCTGGTGTCGATCTCGACGGTCCGGGCGATGCCCATGGCGCTTGGATTGGCGCAGATCGGCGCAGCCGGTTTGGGGATCGCGGCGGGGGCGGACGCCAGGGCGATCGTGGAATTCCCACGTGGTGCTGTCGCCGGTCGGATCGAACCGGTGGCGTCCGCAATGAGGTCAGGTGTCTTCAGGGGTGTGGTTGGCGACGTGTTGGTGGCGGCCGGCGCCGGGCTTTGCAGCGTGGAGGACGACGCCATTTGCTCAGGGGGGGCGGCGTTCTTCAACGACGTGGAGAGGCTCCATCCGGCATGCACGATGCCATACGCCGCGATTGATAAGACGGCGATCGCTCCGCCCGCCACAGTCCCGCGTTTCATGCCTACTCCTACACTACTGGCCGATGGCGTGATCGGGGCTGGTGTGTTGTTGCGCCCCGCCGCAGCACATCGAAATGATTATCGTTGTATTATCGGGTCAGTTAACAAGCCATTATCCGGGATGGACGGTGCTGCCGCCCGCTGCGTCAAACGGCGCGCTCGGTGCACAGCATTCGAAGAGCTGGACCTTGACGAGGCGCGCGGCGGGGCTCAGGAGCTACGTGTAGGAACTCATAGTGGAGTTGCCTGGAGGCGCAGGTGGAGAGTTGTCCCTCGACAGCGTCGTGCGGACTGCAACAGTTTAGCAAAGGAAAAGCGATGGCGAAGAAAGCTAGGACCGTGCGACCGTGGACAAAGGAAGATGTCCGCACCCTAAAGAGCCTGGCGCGTGAGAAAGTAAAGACGAGCGCGATCGCGCGGAAACTGAAGCGGAGCGTGGGAGCGACATACCAGCAATCCTCCAAGCTGGGGGTGACGCTGGGAGCAGGCCGAAGTAAGAGAAAGGGATAATTGCTCCGCTCGCGGGATAAGCCTAAACGGGTTCCGCCGCGTGCAGGCATAGAGCGCCCGGAGCATCGCCGAGACGGCTTCGGGTCATCAATGGTTGCCCGACGACGGCCATGGTGTTCCCCAGAGTAGACCGTGATCCGAAGAGATCGCGGCGGAACGGCGCAGATAGCCGATACTTTGAGATGGTTTAGCGCTTCGATAAAGGCACGACCTCAAGTCAATTGCACGTTACAGGTTCCTGTTATCGCGGCAAACCCAATCGGAGTTGATGACCGACATGACCGATCGAAAGCGACAACTTCGCGAAGAGACCGAGCGCCTTGTGCAGGAGGCCATGCAACGCAAGGGCGTGACGATCGAAAAGCTCAAGACGCGGATCGATGTGGTCTGCGGAAAATGCGGCTATCGAGGCCACATTCTGGCACCGCCGGATTCCGGCCGGGTATCCTTTAATTGCAAGGAGTGTGGTCTCAGCCAGACCACGATCTAGCCGGGTCGCTGAAATCCAATCCTGATTGGTCGAGGAGCACAAGTCGGCCATGAAACCCGGATCCGGCCGCGACACACAACCCTCGCACCAGCCGTGAAGCGACGGACCATGATTGTCACGGCGACCTCCGCTTTATGGGGTCGCGGTCGAGGTCGCTTGCGTCGACGAAACATCGGTGCGGCCGATAACGCTCGCGTCTCTGCGTCGCAGCAAGACTTGCACCGTCAGGCCGACCGCAAGCTCCGCGAGCCATGCGAGCCGCGCCTGATAGCGGTCTTGCGGGCTGGACACGACACCGCAGATCGCCGCATTGCCGAGGAGCGCGAGAAACAGCAGCGCCGGCAGCATAGCGTCGTCCCGACGACCGCCCCGCCACAACAATATTGCGAGCACTGGCAACGCAAACGACGCGAAGATTGACACCGGCTCGACGATCCACTCGCTCCAGCCGCTCAAATCCACCGAGTCCGTCTGCTGGCGTGCCGCGTCGAAATGAGGGACCAGCGCGGGCGCGTAGCGGGTCAAAATCCACCTGGTGTGCCACGCTATCAGCGGCTCCATCGCGTCGCCGGTTCCGAGGTCGACGAACTGCGTCGCGGTCAATTCGATGGCGCGCTCGGCGTGCGCGAGAGGGTGCCGCACCAGCGAACGCGCGATGATCGAGGCGATCTCTTGCCTGGCGCGAGGATCACGTTCGCCGCCGATTTTTTGCAACGGGCCGTCCGAGTCGAAGATGAAGGCCTCCTGGTAATCGGGAAGCGCATCACGATAAACGCAAAGCTGCCAGTCCGGACGCGGGCACTCCTCCGACAGGATCTCGCTCACCATGCCATCTTCAACCATGCGTCCCAGTAGGAAAATATCGCCTTCCGACGGGAGTGCGAGGCGCCCGGCGACAACGGTATTTCCGGCGAGCAGCAGGAGGAGACCGGACCAGGCGGCCACGATGGCCAAGCCGGTCCCGGTGGGGGCGAGATCGAGCTTGCGTCGGGCGAGCCAAACAATCGCATAAACGATGGACAGTCCGGCAAGGACACCGAACGTCGCCATGTGCGAGGCCCCGGCGAACGCGACGATCGCCATCATGACGGCACGCTCGAATTTGGCGAAGCTTTCGGCGTGCCAGGCCAATAGGTGCATGGCGAGAACGCCGGGCGCCGCCCAGGCGTCCGGGATCGTCTTTGAGACAAACAGCGCGACGCCGCTGGTGGCGGCAAGCGCGGCAATGACGACCGGGAGCAACCATCGCGGCGGCCCGGTGGTCACGAAGACCTTGATGGCGCGATCGACCACAAAGGTCGTGACGAGCGCCTGCAAAACAACAACCGGAAAGAAGGATGTCGAGCGCGTGATCCAGAGCAGCAGCCCGTAGATCGTCGAGCGGCCAAGCCCCAGAGTCCCGCTCGGCCACCGTTCAAGGTAGCCGCCGACATCGTCGAACATCAGCGGAAAGCCGTTCCAGAGCGCCGGCAGACACAACACCACGACGGCGACCGTATAAGCGGCGGCGTGACGGGCAGTCGCGCGGTTGGACATGGAATCGTCGATCGGTAGCGGCTTTTTTGCAAAGCGGCGACACGATAACAGATCATGGTCCGATCTGGAGAACGATTTGATCGCGCCCGGCAAATCGACTTTGTTTGCTCGAAATCGCAACCGCGCTGTCACGTGGGGCGACACGCGCGATCGCGAATTCGCGGCTCCTGCTGCCCGGTGCCGGCGCCGCAATAGCGGGCATTTGCCGCCGTGCTAACATCTGAGCAGATCAAACGAGGCTTCTGCCTATGGCTGCCCTGCATACGTTCAGTCTCCCGGACTTCTTCGATTCGCTCCTTAGCTTGGTTGGCGCGTTTGTGCTTGGCACCCTGATCGGAGCGGAACGCCAATACCGACAGCGATCGGGCGGGCTGCGGACCAATGTTCTCGTCGCAGTGGGCGCCGCCACGTTCGTTGATATCGGCATGCATCTCAATGGCAATGCCGGAGCAACGCAGGTGATTGCCTACGTGGTGTCCGGAGTCGGTTTTCTCGGCGCCGGCGTCATCATGAAGGAAGGCGGAAACGTTTGGGGGCTTAATACGGCTGCGACGCTTTGGTGTTCCGCGGCCGTGGGGGCAAGCGCCGGCGCGGATTTGCCGGTGGAAGCCGTCGCCCTCACAGCCTTTGTGCTCGCCGGCAACACCCTGCTCCGTCCGCTCGTCAACGCCATCAACCGCGCGCCGGTCAACGAAAAGACCACGGAGGCGATTTACGAGGTCCGCTTGACGACCTCCGCCGAAGATCTCAATGAGGCGAGGGCGTTCCTGGTCGAGCAGCTGGAGGCCGCCAATTATCCGGTCCGTGACGTCGAGGTCATCGATCGCGAGGCCGCCAAAACCGAGCTGGTCGCAATACTCGTTGCCACCACAGCCAATCCTGAAGAGCTCGACAAAGTCGTTTCAATTCTTGAGGACAACCCCATTACCGAAGATGCACATTGGTCGCTCCGAACCGCGGAGTGACAAAAGTCGGTTCGCAATATCCGTTCACGCCGGCGAGTCCAGCGCGGAGGAGAAGATTAATTTTCCGTTTTTTTCACGCCGCCGCGTCGGGCCGGCCCGCGGTCATTCATAATTTGGGCCGCCAAGGACATCACAGCGCCCTGTTAACGCCGATATGTTTAATTATGTGCTGCGTGGGGTGCGGTACGGGGTTGAGTCGGGGTTTCATGATGGCGTCGAAGTTCGGCTCTCGCATTGATCGGAGACAGGCGATCACCGGCATGCTGGCGGCTAGTGGCGCACTTTTATCGCCTGCGCAGGTGCTGGCGGTGGCCGTACCGGCGCCCGAAAAGGCCTATGCGGCCTTCTTTCTGGGGCAGGGCGGCTATTTGTTTTCATGGGGTATCCCATACCTAGCTTCCCAGGCGCGCGAACTTGGCATGGAGACCGATATCTTCGGATACTACGAGGTGACGGACGCTTGGAAGCGAATTACGCAGAAGAAAAAAGATGGCTACAAAATAGCTTTGGTCGGGTATTCGTTAGGAAATACCACGATCACTTGGCTCCAGAGATATCTGGAAGTCGATCTGCTGCTCGCGATTTCCGAATCCTCGCTTGGCCGCAATCACCCCATCAAGAAGGAAAATACCAAGCGGTCGGTGCTGTGGCATGGCCTGGATTTCCTGTCGAATGCAGGGCTGAAGGACGGCTTTGACACAATCCATCATGTCGACGACCTCCATCTGTGGATGGATATCGATGCCCGCGTCGTCAGTGGCGTGCTGGACGAATTGAAGGACTTGGTGACACTCGAAAAGAACGACGGATCAGGCGTCCCAGCCAAGCCGGCCGGCCAGCAAATCACCACTGTCGCATTAGCCGATGGTACGGCCGGAGCCGAGCCGGCGGGCCCGCAGCGCATCAGCCAGGGATGGCTTCCGCCAAGCCATGTCATCTCGCAGGACGTGACCTGCACCCATTGCTGGGGCTTTGAGAAAAGCATGACCGGCGCACCAGGCTTCGAGCCTTGGGCCGTCGATTGAGAATTTTGAGTGCGGTGGCCGGGCGGTCGGCGCACCGCATGACTTAACTCAGCGTCTGCACATCAAGGTTTTGGCCGCCGCAGAGAGGGCCGGACCGACGCGCCTCAGGAGAGGCGGGCCGGCTGCGGAGGGCCCTGTCTCACTTGAGTTGGTCGGCAACCTTGGCGATTCCGGCCTTGGCACAGGCTTCTTCCTTCGGCTGTCCGCCGACGGCCCCGCTCAAGCCGACGCCACCGATCGTTTCCTCGCCAACATTGATGGGCATCCCGCCGCCAAGCGGGATGACCTCCGCGAGCATCCGCTGCCCGACATTGGTGGTCTCGGTGCGCTTCGCCCATTCGGCGGAGGGCTGGCGGAACGTGCGCGCTGTGTAGGCCTTGCGGCGTGCGAGTTCGATGTTGTGCGGATTGGCACCGTCACCCTGGAGGAAGACGCGCAGGCGGCCGGCGCGGTCCACAACAGCCACCGACGTGGTGGTGCCGCATTCCGCAATCGCGGCTTCCGCGATCGACAACGCCATTTGGAGCGAAACGTCGCGCTGCATGAGAACTTGCGCGCTCGCCGCGCCCGGCACAGCGATGATTGCAGCGACCGCCGCGGCGGCCAAACGAAACGACATGATGTATCCTCCCTGATTGCGAATCTCGCGTCGAACGCAGCCGGGATCGGCGGCGTTCGATCGGATCATTATGTCATCCCGAGCTGCGATTGATAAAGCCCCCGCGGACGTGCAAGCCGCGGGTCCCGCGGCCCGTGGCGCCCCGCCGCAACCACGTCCGGCTTGCCCGGGCTACAGAATTTGCCCCGGACCTCTTCCGCCACCTGTGGCTGCTTCCTACATTTCAGCCGGCGGTGCCCGTCAGGGGCCGCCAGGATTTAGGTTCACCCCATGAGGATGTTCCGGGCGCGCCGCAACGGGCGTTCGGTACAGGCTGAGGGAGTTCAGGATGAATATCGAGAAATATACCGACCGCGCTCGCGGATTTGTGCAATCGGCGCAATCGCTGGCGTTGCGTGAGGGGCACCAGCAGTTCGGCCCCGAGCATCTGCTCAAGGTCTTGCTGGACGACCCGGAGGGCCTCGCGGCTGGTCTCATCGATCGCGCTGGCGGCCGTTCGCGCGAAGCCCTGGCGGCCGTCGAGGCAGCGCTCGCCAAGCGCCCCAAGGTCGGCGGTAGCGGTGCCGGCCAGATCTATCTCGAGCCGGCGCTGGCGCGCGTGTTCGAGACCGCCGAGAAGGCCGCCGACAAGGCCGGTGATTCCTTCGTCACGGTGGAGCGGCTGCTGCTAGCAATTGCGATCGAGAAGGACAACGAGGCCGGCAAAATCCTCGCCAAGGCCGGTGTCACGCCGCAAAATCTCAATGCCGCGATCGAGGCGCTGCGCAAGGGCCGCACCGCTGACTCGGCGTCGGCCGAGAACGCCTATGACGCGCTCAAGAAATACGCCCGCGACCTGACCCAGGCGGCGCGCGAAGGCAAGCTCGACCCCGTGATCGGGCGCGACGAGGAAATCCGCCGCACCGTGCAAGTGCTGTCCCGGCGCACCAAGAACAATCCGGTGTTGATCGGCGATCCCGGCGTCGGCAAGACCGCGATCGTGGAAGGTCTCGCGCTACGCATCGTCAATGGCGACGTGCCGGAGAGCCTCGCCGACAAGAAGCTCCTCGCTCTCGACTTGGGCTCGCTCATCGCCGGCGCTAAATACCGTGGCGAGTTCGAGGAGCGCCTCAAGGCGGTGCTCCAGGAGGTGACGTCGTCCGACGGCGGCATCGTCCTGTTCATCGACGAGATGCACACGCTGGTGGGCGCCGGCAAGGCCGACGGCGCGATGGATGCGTCGAACCTGCTCAAGCCCGCGTTGGCGCGCGGCGAACTCCACTGCATCGGCGCCACCACGCTCGATGAATACAAGAAGCACGTCGAGAAGGACGCTGCCCTGGCGCGGCGGTTCCAGCCCATCTACGTGTCCGAACCGACCGTTGAGGACACCGTTTCGATCCTGCGCGGCCTCAAGGAGAAGTACGAGCTCCATCACGGCGTGCGCATCACGGATTCCGCGATCGTGGCCGCCGCGACCCTGTCCAACCGCTACATCACCGACCGCTTCCTGCCCGACAAGGCGATCGACCTGATCGACGAAGCCGCGGCGCGGCTCAAGATGCAGGTCGAACTCCAAGCCCGAAGAGCTCGATACCATCGATCGCGAGGTCGTCCGGCTCAAGATCGAGCAGGAGGCACTGAAGAAAGAGCGCGATCCGGGCTCGCGCGAGCGTCTCAAGACGTTGGAAAAAGAGCTCCACGACCTGGAGAAGCGTTCGGCCGACCTGACCAGCCGGTGGAAATCGGAAAAGGAGAAGCTCTCGGATGCGCAGAAGCTCAAGACCGAACTCGAGCAACTTCGCAACGAGCTCGCCAATGCGCAGCGGCGCGGCGAATATCAGCGCGCCGGCGAACTCGCCTATGGGCGCATTCCGGAACTCGAGAAGAAGCTAAAGGAGGTCGAAGCTGCCGAAGGCCGCAGCGCCATGGTGCAGGAGGCCGTGACGGCCGACAACATTGCCCAGGTGGTGTCGCGCTGGACCGGCGTCCCGGTCGATCGCATGCTCGAAGGCGAGAGGGAAAAGCTGCTCCACATGGAGGAGAAGATCGGCGAGCGCGTGGTCGGCCAGGCCGAGGCCGTGCATGCGGTTTCGACTGCGGTGCGCCGTGCCCGCGCCGGCCTGCAGGACCCGCACCGGCCGATCGGCTCGTTCATCTTCCTCGGACCGACGGGCGTCGGCAAGACCGAGCTCACCAAGGCGCTGGCCGAGTTCCTGTTCGACGACGAGACCGCCATGGTCCGGCTCGACATGTCGGAATACATGGAGAAGCATTCGGTCTCCCGGCTGATTGGGGCGCCGCCCGGCTATGTGGGCTACGAGGAGGGTGGAGCGCTCACTGAGGCGGTGCGGCGTCGGCCCTACCAGGTGGTGCTGTTCGACGAGATCGAGAAGGCGCATCCCGATGTCTTCAACGTGTTGCTGCAAGTGTTGGACGACGGCCGCCTGACCGACGGTCAGGGCCACACCGTCGACTTCCGCAACACCCTGATCGTGATGACCTCCAACATCGGTGCCGAGTTCCTGGTCAACCAGCCCGAAGGTCAGGACAGCGAGGCTGTCCGCGACCAGGTCATGGCGATGGTGCGGGCGAGCTTTCGGCCGGAATTCATCAACCGGATCGACGAGATCATACTGTTCCACCGGCTCAAGCGCGATCAGATGGCCCGCATCGTCGACATCCAGATGAAGCGGCTTGAGAAGCTCGTGGAAGACCGCAAGATCGTGATCGATCTCGATGCGGCGGCGCGCGATTGGCTCGCCGACAAGGGCTACGACCCGGCCTACGGCGCGCGGCCGCTCAAGCGGGTGATTCAGAGGTATTTGCAGGACCCGCTTGCCGATTTGATCCTGTCGGGCCGGGTCAAGGACGGTGACAAGGTCAAGGTCTCGGCAAACAAGCTGGGGTTGACCTTTAACGGCAAAGTGGCGGCCGCCGCTTAGAGCATGATCCCGAAAAGTTGCAGACTTTTCGGACAAGATCATGCTCGGAATCGAAGGATTTGGAGCGCGATCGATAAAACCCGAATGGATCGCGCTCTAAGCCGGCACCCGGATGATGGCTGCCTCCGGGCAGCCCGTCGCCCGGACTAGGCGGAGCCGATCGGCGCTTCAGACGTTCATCCAGGCGCGCACTTGTGCGACGAAGCGTCCGGCCGCGCCCTTGCGCAGGCCCTCCACAAACAGTGGATTAATTCCGCCGCTGCTTTCGATGGAGATGGAATCCCAGATCAATCCGCGATTATGGGTCACCTCGGCGAGGTGGGACATCGGCAGGTGCTCGTCCTCGCGCTTCCACGGCGTGAGCCAGAATTCGACCTTGACGAGCGAGATGCCGAGTCGATCCGCCGACAGGTGACTCGGGAATATGAACTTGGTGAAGTGCCCTTTGACGAGCGCCCATATCCGGCTCGACTGGATCCGGATCGTCGGTCCGGCCGCAATCGGCTGGCCCGCTGTCTGGTCGATGGTCTGGCTCATGATGCCCGGCTGGTCAGGGGTTGGCGCAGGCCGAAAAGCCGCAGACTTTTCGGATCAGGATCATAGACGTTTAGCGCAGCAAAGCTGCAGATTTTGCAAAAAAATCTTCCGCAAACGATCGAGATACCGTTTGCGCTTGAAATGACGTCCGCTAGCGTGGCGTGGCGGCTTGGGCGTTGCGGATCGGCTGCGTCATCATTCCGTCGACATGGTCGCGGTCGTGCTCGAATGCGGTCAGCACCGGACCGTCGAGCACGCGTCCGCGCGGCAGCTTGATGCGCATGGGGTCGACGAAGCGCCCGTTCACCATGATCTCGTAGTGCACGTGGGCGCCGGTCGACAGTCCGGTCGAGCCTACGTAACCGATCACCTGGCCCTGGCGCACCCGCACCCCCGGCTCCATGCCGCGGGCAAATGCCGTCATGTGGCCATAGGCGGTCTCGTAGCCGTTATTGTGCTTGAGGCGGATGTATTTGCCGTAGCCGGATTCCCAGCCGGCCTTTTCGACGCTGCCGTTGCCGGAAGCGTAGATCGGCGTGCCCATCGGGGCCGCCCAGTCCACCCCGGTGTGCATCTTGGTATAGCCGAGGATCGGATGCCGGCGCGACCCGAAGCCGGACCGCATGATGCCGTCGTTCACCGGTTTGCGGACCAGGAATTTTTTGGCGCTCTTGCCGGTCTCGTCGTAATAATCGACGACGCCATCGTCCGGCGAAACGTAGCGGTAGAATTTCTTGGCCTCGCCGCCGACCGTGAGTGAAGCGAACAGCACGTCCGGCTTGGCGTCGCCGGTCTCCTCCTCGCCGGTATAAAGCACCTCGAAGGAGTCGCCGGGCCGCGCCTTGCGCTGAAAGTCGACGTCGTAGGAATAGACCCGCACCAGTTCGTCCACCACGTTGCGCGGCACCTGGTTGCGCAGGGCCGTCTCGTAGATGCTCTGGTAGAGCCGCACTCCCGACCCGTCATCTTCCTCGTCATCGTCCACTTCCGCCACCGGCGTCTCGGCGCTCTGAACGTCGACGCCGACGTAGCGGCCGAAATCGGACAGCGCCACCACGGCTTCGATCGCGGTATCGCCGACCAGCACCACCCGCACCGGCTGAAGACGCTGGCTGCCGCGCACCGGCGACAGCAGAACCCGAAGCTTCTGTCCGTCCCGGAAGTTGCCGTCACGCGCGCGGGCGCCGAGCACCGTGGCAATCGCCTTGATCTCGTCGGGGGTGGCGCCGAGGTCGCGCAGGATGGCGGCGAGCGTGTCACTTTTCTTGATCGGGATGGTGCGTTCGTTCCAGGCATTGCCGCCGGTCGCCTGGGGCGCCGTCTTCGGCAGCAAGGTGATGTTTTCCTGCAAGATGCGCGGCTCGAACCCGCCATAAGGGTCGGCCGCCGGCTCCGCCGCATAGGGGAGGCGCCCCGAACTCACGCTCGCCAGGGAGAATTTAGGCGCCACCGACCCGGTCCAATTGGCGGCATCGCGCACCCGGCTCACCACCTCGTCGAACGGCACCAGGGCGGCGACCCGCATGCGCGGCATCACGCTCGCGAGATCGCGGGTGACGAACGAGACTTCCGCGTCGGGCGCGGCGTCCGGCCGCTCCTCGGCCGCAATGGTGTCGTCGTCCATGTTGGCGAGCGAGCGTTGCGGATTAAATCGCGGAATGTTGGCGGAGAGTTCGGTGACCGTCAGGGCGAGGTTGCTGGAAACCCGCACGTACGGCCGCACGCGCGGCACCTCGCGTTCGCCGATCCGTACCATGGCGGTGGTGCGGATGATTTGGCGGGCCGCATTGACCTCGCCCACCGGCGGCAGGCGGTCGCTCTTGCGGGCGGTGGCGCGGTTGCCGATGCTGCCGCGCAACGCCGGCTCGGCACGCTCCGGATTGGAAGCGAAATGGGTTTCGCCGTCGAGCGCCGCAAAAACGGCGCCACCCATCAGGGCAGCGCCGCAAAGACCGGTCAGGATTGTGCCGCTGAGCCAACGGACCGATACGCGCCGGCGATCGAAATCAGTGCGCAAACCACCATCCACAGACAACGGCGGTTCGTTGCCGAGATCAATCTTGGTCGCACTGAACCTATTTGAATCGCGCGCCTTCCCGTCTTCCAATCGCCCGTCCCCTACTCCGTGCGGTCCGCGCGTGAACCGCACTCCCAACCCCACCCGGAATCCCGGAATCGACTGCCGCGATGTTCCGACACGAAGTCCGTGCCGGATTGATCACCCATCGACCCCGGAGGCCCGAGCCAACTGAATTTTTTGCGTCGATCGTCAAACGAAGCCGGACCGT
This sequence comes from uncultured Alphaproteobacteria bacterium, assembly GCA_963747835.1. Lineage (GTDB taxonomy): Bacteria > Pseudomonadota > Alphaproteobacteria > Rhizobiales > Xanthobacteraceae > JAJPKK01. Next base: position 1,024,717 of record CAVVGO010000006.1, on the reverse strand, counting down.
TGCGTCCGGTGTATCCCCAGAATGGAAGGACGCCGGTAAAATGTGGCTAGAGTACGGCGCAAGGCTGATTTGGTGCCGGTTTTGGCCCGGCTTGGGCAAGAGCCGGGGCGCTTTTTGGGGTGCGTCCCAGGGGCGACCGAAGGTGGCCAGCCCGAAACACGTCACCATGCTGTCAAGGAATCAGTTCACAAAAAAACTGTCGGCGACATGGTTGACAATGCCCGACCCCGCGGCCTATATACCGCCTCACACGGCACGCCGCCGCTCGGCGCGTTGGCGCGCCTTCGAAGCTCCTCACGGATAACGGTCATCAGCCTCCGATCTCGGTCGGCGGCACCGGCTTCGGCGGCTCTCTGGTGTGCTGGAGAGATGGGGTTCCTTTGCCCCGGGCTGTTTGACAGGTAAATCGGAAGAAAGAGAAACGTGGACGGCGGAGTCCTTGCGGACTGCGTGTTTATGGGGAGCAATTCTCATGCCATGCAGTCGGACGAGACTTCGGCGGTACACGTTTCAGGTCAACACCAAGTTCGTGAAGGCGGTGACCGTTTTGATGACGCAAGTCATCCGGATGGGTATGCGCGCATGAAATCGGTGGGACCTCGTCAAACGTTGTGATCAGCCGGTTCAAAGTTCAAGTCCAAACTTGAGAGTTTGATCCTGGCTCAGAGCGAACGCTGGCGGCAGGCTTAACACATGCAAGTCGAGCGCTCGTAGCAATACGAGAGCGGCAGACGGGAGAGTAACACGTGGGAACGTACCCTTCGGTTCGGAATAACCCAGGGAAACTTGGGCTAATACCGGATACGTCCGTAAGGAGAAAGATTCATCGCCGAGGGATCGGCCCGCGTCCGATTAGCTAGTTGGTGGGGTAATGGCTCACCAAGGCGACGATCGGTAGCTGGTCTGAGAGGATGATCAGCCTCACTGGGACTGAGACACGGCCCAGACTCCTACGGGAGGCAGCAGTGGGGAATATTGGACAATGGGCGCAAGCCTGATCCAGCCATGCCGCGTGGGTGATGAAGGCCTTAGGGTTGTAAAGCCCTTTCGGCGGGGAAGATAATGACGGTACCCGCAGAAGAAGCCCCGGCTAACTTCGTGCCAGCAGCCGCGGTAATACGAAGGGGGCTAGCGTTGCTCGGAATCACTGGGCGTAAAGCGCACGTAGGCGGGTCCTTAAGTCAGAGGTGAAATCCTGGAGCTCAACTCCAGAACTGCCTTTGATACTGAGGATCTCGAGTTCGGGAGAGGTGAGTGGAACTGCGAGTGTAGAGGTGAAATTCGTAGATATTCGCAAGAACACCAGTGGCGAAGGCGGCTCACTGGCCCGATACTGACGCTGAGGTGCGAAAGCGTGGGGAGCAAACAGGATTAGATACCCTGGTAGTCCACGCCGTAAACGATGGATGCTAGCCGTTGGCGGGTTTACCCGTCAGTGGCGCAGCTAACGCTTTAAGCATCCCGCCTGGGGAGTACGGTCGCAAGATTAAAACTCAAAGGAATTGACGGGGGCCCGCACAAGCGGTGGAGCATGTGGTTCAATTCGAAGCAACGCGAAGAACCTTACCAGCCCTTGACATCCCTGTCGCGGGAACGAGAGATCGATCCCTTCAGTTCGGCTGGACAGGAGACAGGTGCTGCATGGCTGTCGTCAGCTCGTGTCGTGAGATGTTGGGTTAAGTCCCGCAACGAGCGCAACCCTCGCCCTTAGTTGCCATCATTAAGTTGGGCTCTCTAAGGGGACTGCCGGTGATAAGCCGCGAGGAAGGTGGGGATGACGTCAAGTCCTCATGGCCCTTACGGGCTGGGCTACACACGTGCTACAATGGCGGTGACAATGGGACGCAATGGGGCAACCCTGCGCAAATCTCAAAAAGCCGTCTCAGTTCGGATTGTGCTCTGCAACTCGAGCACATGAAGTTGGAATCGCTAGTAATCGTGGATCAGCACGCCACGGTGAATACGTTCCCGGGCCTTGTACACACCGCCCGTCACACCATGGGAGTTGGCTTTACCTGAAGACGGTGCGCTAACCGCAAGGAGGCAGCCGGCCACGGTAGGGTCAGTGACTGGGGTGAAGTCGTAACAAGGTAGCCGTAGGGGAACCTGCGGCTGGATCACCTCCTTTCTAAGGATGATCCCTCAGAGGTGCATCACGCATCCTCTTTCGGATCTCTTGGAAACATCAGGGTGCGTCGGTTCACGCCGATTGCGCCCATTGGCGGGACACCGCCGTCTACGTTTCTCTTTCTTCTTGGACGAGCCCAGGCTCTTAAGGAGCTAGGTGTCAGGAATCAGGACGCGCGATGCGCTTTGTTCCTGGCCCTGATGGCCTTGATCCTGGATCCTGGAGCGGGCTTGTAGCTCAGTTGGTTAGAGCGCGCGCTTGATAAGCGTGAGGTCGGAAGTTCAAGTCTTCCCAGGCCCACCATTTTCAGGCGCGGTGGCCAGGAATGAGGTGTCGGGATCCAAGTGTCGGAATGCTTGTGTCCTGATCCCTCATTCCTGATTTCTGATCCCTGACAGGGGCCATAGCTCAGTTGGGAGAGCGCCTGCTTTGCAAGCAGGAGGTCGTCGGTTCGATCCCGTCTGGCTCCACCAGACTCGGCGGTCGTTGGCCGCCATGATCTTTCTGCCGTCGAGCGATGCGCCACCCGCCCGGTTCGTCCATACCGAGAAGAATTCGCGCGCGGCCCGGCTATGCCCGGCCGTGCGCGTGTTGTTTGACATCGTGAAGAGGAGATCGCTCCGAGCCCGCACTTGATGAAAATCGAGGACGGTTCGCATTCTCCATGTACTCGTTGGTGACGCCGGCGTCGGCGTCCGCAAATCTCGATTTGCGGACCGCAGGCTGCCGATGCCGCGAACAGTGCATTTTTGCCGGCGCCGCCTGACCGTGGTGCCGTTGGAACGATCTCGAAGCAAGCTGGTCTTTCTATTCCAGGGATCAATGGTCGATGGTTGGCAATCCGCAAGGGTCGCCGACGGTTGGTCCTTTGAGGCCTGGAAACTGATCAACACTTGTCAGGGGATACAAAACGGATGTCGGTGATCGCAATCCACGATCGACGGCCGCCGATCCCCGGGATGGGTATTGATAATGAGAACGATCAAGTGTCTTAAGGGCATTCGGTGGATGCCTTGGCGCTGAGAGGCTATGAAGGACGTACTACGCTGCGATAAGCCGCGAGGAGCTGCGAAGAAGCTTTGATCCGCGGATTTCCGAATGGGGCAACCCACCTTCGATACCAGGATTCTGAGATCAGTTTTCAGTTGCCGGAACTTGTTTCCGGCGGCCGATTACTGGTTTCCGATTTCTGGTATCAAAAGAAGGTATGAACTCCTGAATAAAATAGGGGGTTTCAAGCGAACCCGGGGAACTGAAACATCTCAGTACCCGGAGGAAAGGACATCAACCGAGACTCCGCTAGTAGTGGCGAGCGAACGCGGACCAGGCCAGTGACGATCCAGAGACAACCGGAAACGCTTGGAAAGGCGTGCCTTAGTGGGTGATAGCCCCGTACGGGTAATGCGAAGGATCGTCCTTGAGTAAGGCGGGACACGTGCAATCCTGTCTGAACATGGGGGGACCACCCTCCAAGCCTAAGTACTCCTCAGCGACCGATAGCGAACTAGTACCGTGAGGGAAAGGTGAAAAGCACCCCGACGAGGGGAGTGAAATAGACCTGAAACCGAATGCCTACAAACAGACGGAGCCCAAGGTTCGTCCTGGGTGACGTCGTACCTTTTGTATAATGGGCCAGCGACTTAATCTGACGAGCAAGCTTAAGCCGATAGGCGGAGGCGTAGCGAAAGCGAGTCTTAATAGGGCGTCAAGTTCGTCGGATTAGACCCGAAACCTAGTGATCTAGCCATGGTCAGGCTGAAGGCAGGGTAACACCTGCTGGAGGGCCGAACCGGTGTCTGTTGAAAAAGCCTCGGATGAACTGTGGCTAGGGGTGAAAGGTCAATCAAACTGGGAAATAGCTGGTTCTCCGCGAAAGCTATTTAGGTAGCGCCTCGGACGAATACCTCAGGGGGTAGAGCACTGGATGGGCTAGGGGGACTTACCGTCTTACCAAACCCAACCAAACTCCGAATACCTGAGAGTAATATCCGGGAGACACACGGCGGGTGCTAACGTCCGTCGTGAAGAGGGAAAAAACCCTGACCTACAGCTAAGGCCCCGAATTCGTGGCTAAGTGGGAAAGGATGTGGGAATCCCAAAACAACCAGGAGGTTGGCTTAGAAGCAGCCATCCTTTAAAGAAAGCGTAACAGCTCACTGGTCTAAATAAGGGTTTCTGCGCCGAAGATGTAACGGGGCTCAAGCCACGAGCCGAAGCTTAGGGTGTGCGCCGCAAGGCGTACGCGGTAGCGGAGCGTTCCGTAAGCCTGCGAAGGGAGACCCGTGAGGGCTCCTGGAGGCATCGGAAGTGCGAATGCTGGCACGAGTAACGAGAAACAGTGTGAAAGACACTGTCGCCGAAAGTCCAAGGGTTCCTGCGTAAAGTTAATCTGCGCAGGGTTAGCCGGTCCCTAAGGCGAGGCCGAAAGGCGTAGTCGATGGGAACCACGTTAATATTCGTGGGCCAGCGGGTGGTGACGAATTCCGTATATTGTTCTCGTTTATTGGATTACGAGGGCAATGAAGGGGTTCCAGGAAATAGCCCCCGCATCAGACCGTACCCCAAACCGACACAGGTGGACTGGTAGAGAATACCAAGGCGCTTGAGAGAACTATGCTGAAGGAACTCGGCAATTTACCTCCGTAACTTCGGGATAAGGAGGCCCTTTACTTGGGCAACCAGGTATAGGGGGCACAGACCAGGGGGTGGCGACTGTTTATCAAAAACACAGGGCTCTGCGAACTCGGAAGAGGACGTATAGGGTCTGACGCCTGCCCGGTGCCGGAAGGTTAAGAGGAGGGGTGCAAGCCTTGAATCGAAGCCCCGGTAAACGGCGGCCGTAACTATAACGGTCCTAAGGTAGCGAAATTCCTTGTCGGGTAAGTTCCGACCTGCACGAATGGCGTAACGACTTCCCCGCTGTCTCCAGCATAGACTCAGTGAAACTGAATTCCCCGTGAAGATGCGGGGTCCCTGCGGTCAGACGGAAAGACCCCATGAACCTTTACTGTAGCTTTGCACTGGCATTCGTTGTTGCATGTGTAGGATAGGTGGTAGGCTATGAAGCGCGGGCGCTAGCTCGTGTGGAGCCACCCTTGAAATACCACCCTTGTGATTATGGATGTCTAACCGCGTTCCGTTATCCGGAACCGGGACAGTGCATGGTGGGCAGTTTGACTGGGGCGGTCGCCTCCCAAAGAGTAACGGAGGCGCGCGATGGTAGGCTCAGAGCGGTCGGAAATCGCTCGTTGAGTGCAATGGCATAAGCCTGCCTGACTGCGAGACCTACAAGTCGAGCAGAGACGAAAGTCGGTCATAGTGATCCGGTGGTCCCACGTGGACGGGCCATCGCTCAACGGATAAAAGGTACTCTGGGGATAACAGGCTGATGACGCCCAAGAGTCCATATCGACGGCGTCGTTTGGCACCTCGATGTCGGCTCATCACATCCTGGGGGGGGAGCACCTCCCAAGGGTTCGGCTGTTCGCCGATTAAAGTGGTACGTGAGCTGGGTTCAGAACGTCGTGAGACAGTTCGGTCCCTATCTGCCGTGGGTGTAGGAGAATTGAGAGGATCTGACCCTAGTACGAGAGGACCGGGTTGGACGTACCTCTGGTGGAGCAATTGTGGCGCCAGCCGCAGTGTTGCGTAGCTATGTACGGACGGGATAACCGCTGAAAGCATCTAAGCGGGAAACCCACCTCGAAACGAGTTCTCCCTTGAGAGCCGTGGTAGACCACCACGTTGATAGGCCGGGTGTGTAAGCGCAGTAATGCGTTGAGCTTACCGGTACTAATCGCTCGATTGTCTTGATCGTTCTCATTTCCAATACCCATACCAGGGGTCCGGTATCCGTAGTCGGGTATCGGAACGCCGTATGGTTGATCAGATCAGCTTGCTTCAAATCCGTTTTTCGCCGGCCTGGTGGTTGTAGCGGGGGGCCAGTACCCGATCCCATCCCGAACTCGGCCGTTAAACTCCCCAGCGCCGATGGTACTAAGTCTCAAGACTTGGAAGAGTAGGTCGCTGCCAGGCCTGCGAAGGACGGATTTCTCCTCATCACGATGAACCAACACATTCAAAAAGCCGCCTCGGGAAACCGTGGCGGCTTTTTCGTGTTCGCACGCGTCGTTGTGGCGCCGGTTCGGTCGCTGCCGGCCCGCGCGGTTCCTCTCGTGTCTCCGTTCCCGTATCTTGGTTCCCGGTCTTGCCGATGGGCGCGAAAATGCGCACTCTCGGCACGCCTCAAGGCATTCGGGAGGATACAATGAAAACCGTGCAATCCGTCATTTTTGCCGCCGCGCTCACCAGCGTCGTCACAGCCGGCGCGGCGCAGGCCGCCATCAAGACTCAATGGATCGACTACAAGGAGGGCAACACCTCCCTGTCCGGCTATCTGGTCTACGACGACGCCGTCTCCGGAAAGCGCCCCGGCGTCCTGATGGCCCATGACCGCTCCGGGTTCTCCGAGAGCACCCTGCGGGATGCCGAGATGATCGCTGGGCTCGGCTATGTGGTGTTCGCCGAGGACATTTTCGGCAAGGGCATCGTGCCCAAGACCGTCCCCGAAATGACTGAACTCATCACGATCTACAACACGGACCATCCGCTGATGCGCAAACGCGCGGCCGCGGGCCTCGACGTGCTCAAGGCAAATCCGCTGGTGGACGCGACCAAGCTTGCCATCGTGGGGTATTGCTTCGGCGGCACGGTCGGCCTCGAACTCTCCGAGGCCGGCGCCCCGGTGCGCGGATTCGTGTCGGTGCACGGCTCGTTCCGCAACTTCCCGGCGGATGGCGCCAAAAACATCAAGGGTCAGGTTCTCATCCTGCATGGCGCCGAAGATCCGGTGGCCCCGCTGACGGAGGTCAATGCCCTGGTCGAGCAGATGCGCGCCGCCAAGATCAACTTCGAGCTCGCCATCTACAGCGGAACCCAGCACGCCTTCACGCATCCGCAGAATCCGTCGGAAGAGCGCGCCGACCGCGAATACAAGGTTGCGATGACGCGGTTCCTCAAGGAAATCTTCGCGCCCTGACGATCGTCGCACCCGCGTCCACGCCGGTTCCCCGGCGTGCGGGCGTGGACGCGGGGCGCGCCTTCATCCATTATGCCCCACATGGAACACAAACCTCTGGGACATAAATCTCTGGGACACAAAGTTCCTGGAAGCACGGCGCCGGGAAGCATCACTCTGGGACCCAGAACTCCAATACGCATGGTGCCGAAACGCACCGCCACGGCCCTTGCCGCCATGATCCTGGCGATGCCGTTCGCCGGGTGCGGCTCTGGCATCAGCTTAAGCTCGCTAAATTTCGGCTCGGCGACGCCCGCAACCTCGGCGGCCGACGACGATGCGAAATGTCAGTCGTCCGGATTCATCTACGGGACGCCGGAATATACCCAGTGCCGGCAGACGCTCGAGCAGCAGCGGACGGTTGCCGAGACGTCCGACGCTCCTCGCCGATATTATGGAATGCAGCGCTGACGGCCGCGCGTAATTGTTTCCGCCTCACTTCCGTTTCAGCCGGATTACCAACCTGCGGGACTGCCGCGCGATGCCGCGCCGGCCTTTGCGCAACGCCAGCCGGATTCGCGGTGGCAGCACCAGACGGAACAGCCTGACCAGGCGTGATCCGAGGTGCAGCACCAGCAGCACGATCACAAGCGCCCCGACTGCCCAGATCGACAACGGCACCTGCCGGAAATGCATCATCAACAGGCGCAGGACCTCCCCGGCGACGCCGCTGAGTGCCCACGCCAACAAGCCGCACATCAGCGTCAGCCACACGATTTCCCGCCGGCGCAGGCGACGCTCCAGCCGTGCCACCCAGGCGGGATCGATACGCCGGCCAAGATAGCGTTGATGACCCCGGAAGGCCGCGACGATGTCCCGGACCTTGGCGGATTGCGCGTCCATGAAGAAACGGCCGCAGCGCCCGAGCAGCAGGCGCGCGACGTAGTGGTTCGCGACACCCGGCTTGGCCGCGCTGGCGAGAAGGTCGTCGTACCAATCTTCGGCCGCAAGGCGCTCGCGCACCTTGCGGGCAAGCGCCGGATCCGCGGCCGCCTGGCCGTCGAGCCGGTCCCAGCCTAGCGATGTCGTCAGATCGCGAAATGCCGGCCCGTCGAACCCGGCGTCGTCGACCGCCACGCCAAACAGGCGCCGCAGCATCTCGGGCGCGGCTTGGAGCGACAGCGCTCCCGTCGCGGCAGCGCGGTTGTAGAGCGTGATCGCCTCAGCGGTGTCGCGTCGCCGCAGCGCGGCATCGAGAGCGCCCAGCACGGCGCGCTCGCGGACATCGTCCTCGGCGGTCAGCGGCGCGGTCCTGTCATCCTCCAGGATCGGACGGTTGAATCCCGGCGCCACCGCCTCCTCGCGTGCCGGCACGCGGCGGCCCAGCGCCGCCATGCGCCGGCTGTCGTGTTGCAGTTCGAACTGGCTTTGGCGCGGCGCGGCGCCGCGGCCCTCGGCGGTGTGGCCCAGCGCCCATTCGAGCGCCGCGCGCAGGTGCGCGAAGGCGCCCGGATCGCGGTCGGGGTCAAGCGTCTTCAGCCGCGCCGCATAGGCGCGACGGATAGCTTTTGGGTCGTCACTGGGAGCGATGCCCAATTCGTCCCACATCGCCGACCTTTCGTCGCAATCCGGTCCAGCCCTACACGAAGAAATTCTGGTCGATCTCGTCGAGCAGCGCGTTGAGCACCTTGCGAGCTTCTTCGATCTCCTCCGGATGCTGCCGTTCGAGCGCCGCCGTCAAGCCGCCGAGCGCCCGCCCGATCATCGCCCTGGTGTCGCCGAGGCGCTCCTCGAACAGGCGCTCCGCGCGCGCGATCACGGCGCGGTTCTCCATGTCGTCGCGCGGATGCACCTTGAGCTTGGCGAGCGCCGCAAGCCGGCGCGCGATCTCGTCGGGTTGCATCACGCCAGGATTGCCTTCGATCACCAGCGTCTCGACCCGGCCGGTGCTGACGGTGGTGGCCTGGACCTCGAGTAGCCCGCTGGTGTCGTAGCTGAAGCGGACATCGACATCCTCCTTGCCGGCCGGACCCGGCGGCAGCTTGATCTTGAGTTCGCCGAGCGGGACGTTGTCCTTGACGAGCCGCGATTTGCCTTGGAATACGCGCAGCGCCATGATCCTCTGGTTGTCGTCGATGGTGCACACGGTCTTGCTGCGGCTGGTCGGGATGACGGTGTTGCGCTCGATGATCGGCATGAACTGGCCGCGCACGCGCCCGCTCACGTCCTTGCCATGGGTCACGGTGGTTTCGATGCCGAGGGTGAACGGTGCGACGTCCGTCATCACCATCTCTTCGAGCCCAGCGCCATGGCCGACGAGTCCGGCCCGCACCGCGGCGCCGCGCGCGACCACCTCTTCCGGGTTGACCTGGTAGACCGGCAGCCGGCGGAACAGCCGCGCGATCAGGCGGCGGAACGCCGGCATCTGCGAAGCGCCACCCGCCAGGATGATGCGGGTGAGCTGGTCGGGATCGACCCGCGCGTCACGCAGCGCCCGCTCCATCGGGGCCCGCAGCCGCGCCAGCAGCGGCTCGCTGATCAGGTCGAACTGGTCGCGCGAGATGGTCCATTCGATCGGCTTGCCGCCGTGGATCACCGCAAGGGTGGCCCGGTCCTGGGTGCTGAGCGCGCGCTTGGCGAGTTCCGCCTGGCGACGCAGCGCGCCCACCACCGACGCATCCGAAGATGCCGACGGCAGGCCGGCCGCACCGCCGGGGCCCGCCATGAAGGCCGCCACGATGACGTCGACAAAATCCTCGCCGCCGAGCCGGCTGTCGCCGGCCGTCGCCCGCACCTCGACCACACCCTCGAACCGGTGCAGCAGCGACACGTCGAAGGTGCCGCCGCCGAGATCGACTACCAGCACCAATTCGTCGCTGTCCTCGGCCTTCAGACCGTAGGCGAGCGCCGCTGCGGTCGGCTCGGTGAGCAGCCGTTCGACCTTGAGCCCGGCGAGCGCGCCGGCCGCCTTGGTGGCCTTGCGCTGGATGTCGTTGAAATAGGCCGGCACCGTGATCACGGCGTCCTCGACCGGTTCGCCGAGAAACGCCTCCGCATCGGCCTTGAGCGAGCGCAGCACCAGCGCCGACAATTCCTCGGGACGGTAGCCTTTCTCGCCCACGAAGATCAGCCGGTCGGTGCCCATGTAGCGCTTGAAGGTCGCGGCCGTGAGGGTCGGATGCGTCACCAGTCGCTCGCGCGCGGCGAGCCCGACCAGGATGGTGCCGTCGTCACCGACGCCAACCGCGGAAGGCGTCAGTATATGGCCGATGGAATTGGGAATGAGGGAGACCGCGCCGTCACGCCAAATGCCGACCAGGCTGTTGGTCGTCCCGAGGTCGATGCCAACGATCATGGAGGTGGACTTATTCGGAGCCTTGCTGAGATTCCAGCGGCGCTCCGGCTTCGGCGGCACGGCGCTGGTGCGAGTGGAAAGACCAATAATGCGACGTTATCGGGTGGTGCCGCAATGGACGCAACCGCAATCGTGTTCGGCCATGACCGGCGCCCGGTCGAACTCGCCGGACGGCAGGAGCCAAGGCGTCCGCTATGCACGCGCGGGTGGAAATTGCGGCGCCGGGCCTGGGGCCGCATCGCGGCCTCGTCTCGCCGATTGAATAAACCCCGCATTAATTCCGCCGTGATTGTCTCGGGCGCATTCTTTCGGGTCGCCGGCGCGCAGCCGTGGCATTTCGTCCGGAGATCTCCCATGGACGCTTCCAACCCAAACGACGATGGGGCTCAGGAGATACGGCTTGCCGAGCTGTTGGGCGCACTGAGCCACGCCTTGGACCTGGTGGAGGGCCAGCCGGCCGGCCATTGCGTGCGCTGCTGCTGGATCGGGACGCATATCGGCCGCGAGATCGGTTTGCGAGAATCCGAATTATGGGAGCTCTACTACACGCTGCTGTTGAAGGACCTTGGCTGCAGCAGCAATGCGGCCCGCATCTGCCAGCTTTATCTGACCGACGATCTGACTTTCAAACGCGACGTCAAGACCATCGATGGCAGCCTGCCGCAGGCCCTGCGGTTCGTTCTGGCCCATACCGGGCTGCAGGCCGGACTGGCGGAACGCTTTCGCGCCCTCGTCAACGCGTTCCAGACCGCCGGCACGGCACCCCTGGAACTCACCCAGACACGCTGCCAGCGTGGCGCCGAAATCGCCCGGAAAATGCGTTTTACCGAGGCCGTGGCGCAGGGCATCCAGAACCTCGACGAGCATTGGGACGGCGGCGGACTGCCGGAGCGCCTGCGCGGTCCCGTCATCCCGATTTATTCCCGGATCGCGCTTCTCGCCCAGGTCATCGATGTGTTTCATATCACCAGCGGCAGCGAGGCCGCGCGCCGGGAGGTGCGGCAGCGGTCCGGCACCTGGTTCGATCCGCAACTCGTGGCAGCGTTCGAGCGCGTCGCCGCGCGTCCGCATTTTTGGGAGATGCTACGCTCCGAGAATTTGCAGGAAGCGCTTTACGCGCTGGAGCCGGCGCAGGAGATCAGAAGGGTCGACGACGATTACCTCGACGACATCGCGGCCGCGTTCGGCAAGGTGGTCGATTCCAAAAGCCCGTATACCAGCGGCCACAGCGAGCGCGTCACGGTGTTCGCCGACATGATCGCCGAGCGGATGTGCCTTTCGGCCGAGCGGCGACGCTGGCTCAAGCGCGCGGCACTTCTGCACGATATCGGCAAGCTCGGTGTCAGCAACACCATCCTGGACAAGCCGGGCAAGCTCGATGACGACGAATGGGTGGCGATGCGCATGCATCCGGTCTATTCGGAGGCAATCCTGTCGCGCATCACGGCATTTCGGGCTCTCGCCCCCATCGCGGCCGCGCACCATGAGCGGCTCGACGGCAAGGGCTATCCGCGCGGCCTGAGAGGCGATCAGATCGCCTTCGAAACCCGCATCATCACGACGGCCGACATCTTCGATGCGCTGACGGCGGACCGCCCGTATCGTCCCGCCATGCCGATTTCGCGAGCCATGGCGATCATGTCCGACAGCGTCGGCACCGCGATCGACGGCGGCTGCTTCAATGCGCTCCGGCAAGCCATGGGCGGGCTTCGACGCCACCCTGGCGGCGTAAGTCCTACGCGATGCGAGCGCGGGCCCACGACCGGGCGATTTGACGTGCCAATCATCGTCGCGATCGTTTAAGCTTGACCGTCACGACCCCGCTGATGCGGCGCGCGGCGAAGACCTCAGATTGCGGGTCCGCCGGTTGCACCGGCCGATTGAGGGCGATGCCGGACCATGATGAAGCGTGAGAAATTCGCGGTCGCGAACATCTACGTACCGGTGAAGCGCCGGTCGACGCTCAAGCCGGAGACCGTGCAGGAGATCGCTCAAAGCATTCTGGAAGTGGGGCAGCAGACCCCGATCCTGGTGCGGCGCGATAACGATCGCTACGTTCTCGTGCACGGCCTGCATCGGCTCGAAGCGTGCAAGTCGTTGGGTGAGGAGATGATCGTGGGTTATCTCGTCCAGGCCCAAAAACATTAGGTCGCCAAAGCGCGCGACGAATAATCGACGTTTAGGTCCATGCGCGGTATCGCGCTCGGCGCGGCGTCCTCGCCCGCTTCAGTTGCGCGGATTTGGTCGCGCCAAATGACGGCGCTGCACAAGCTGCCGACGCTCCGACCGTCTTGGCGATATTTCGTGTGCGATATTTCGTGCGGACCGGCTCGTGCAAACCATGTATATTGCCGACCTGCCGGAAACCGCATTGACGCCATTCGGATTTCGCCGCGGCCCCCGTGTCGGGCGAGCGGCGAACCGCGTGGACAACGACAGGGGTCCATAATGCTCTATCAAGGCTTGATCGGTGCGATCGCGTTGGCGGCGCTGGTGATACCGGGCGGTGATGCGCGAGCGTTCGATGATGCAAAATATCCCGACTGGGGCGGGCAGTGGGAGCGGTTTGTGGTCCGCGGGCTGGGCGGCCAGCCTTCGTTCGACCAGACCAAGCCGTGGGGACCCGGACAGCAGGCCCCGCTGACGGCCGAGTATCAGAAGGTGCTGGAAGACAGCATGGCGGATCAGGCCAGAGGGGGGCTGGGGAATTACCACACGCCCCGCTGTCTCGCCGCCGGCATGCCGCTTATGATGATGGCGTTTCGACCGCTGGAATTCATCATCATGCCGAACACCACCTATATCTTGATCGGCAGCGACGATCATTATCGTCGCGTGTTCACCGACGGGCGCGACTGGCCGGCGGAGATAGAGGCGACCTTCGCGGGTTACTCGATCGGCCACTGGATCGACGAGGACGGCGATGGTCGTTACGACGTCCTCGAAGTCGAGACCCGCGGCCCGTTCAAGGGTCCCCGCGCTTACGATGCAAGCGGCTTGCCTCTCCACTTCGACAATCAATCGATCTTCAAGGAGCGGTTCCGCCGCGACAAAACCGATCCGAACATCTTTCACGACGAAATCACCGTGATCGACCATGCCCTGACCCGGCCCTGGACCGTGGACAAAAGATACGTGCTCAACAAGGATCCCCGTCCGGAGTGGCCGGAATATTATTGCGGCGAGAGCAACGCCCAGATCGCGCTCGGCAAGGAGAACTATTTCCTCAGCGCGGACGGCGCCTTGATGCCGACCCGCAGGGACCAGCCGCCGCCGGATCTGCGCTATTTCAAGCCGCCGCAGAAATAGCGCCGGCAACGCGTAGCCGACCGTATCGTTCGGGCGGCTTTTCGCGTGCTCGCGGCTCGTCGGTGGCACGGCGTTTGCTTAAAGAATGCCCGCAAACACAGGAGGATACATCATGACCGCATTCGCCCTCACCCGTCGCGGAATGCTGCTTGGCGCCGCCGCCGCTCTCGCTATTCCGGGTGCCGCCAGCGCGGCGACGCTCGCCGAGATCAAGAAGCGCGGTTACATGACGGTTGCGACCGAGGACGACTATCAGCCGTTCGAATTCACCAAGGACGGCAAGCCGACCGGCTACGACCAGGAACTCCTGGAGATGTTCAAGAAGAAGGCCGGGTTCGAGGTCCGACAGGACATCATTCCGTGGACCGGCATCCTCCCGGGCGTCACCACCGGCAAGTACGACGCCGCCGTGACGGCGATCCTGGTCACGCAGGAACGTATGAAGACGCTCGACTTCTGCAGCCCGGTGGTCGAATTCGATCGACTACTACCTCAAGCGCAAGGGCGACAAGAAGATCCAGAGCCTCAAGGATCTCAACGGATTGTCGCTCGGCGTCGAAGCAGGCAGCGCCATGCTCAAGATGCTGCCGCAGCTTGACGACATGCTAAAGCCGACCGGCGGTAAGCTCGGCAAGATCGTATCCTATCAGGGCTACCCCGAGGCCTATCAGGACCTGGCGTTGGGCCGCATCGACTTTGTCGTCAACACCCGGCTCAGCCTGGAATCGATCGTCAAGTCGAAGCCCGATACCTTCGAGATGGGCGAGCCCGTTTCCAAGCCGACCTATATCGCGTGGGCGGTTGTAAAGGGCAACACCGAACTCCTGGACACGCTCAACGCGTTCCTGCTTGGTACCCGCAAGGACGGCTCGATGTACGCGCTGCAGAAGAAATGGTTCGACACCACCTTCGAACATATGCCGGAGGAGCCCACCGCGGTCGTCTGACGCTGCACGCATTGTGGGAACCGGGGATTACTTGGCATTGGCCGCCGGGGCGGCGAACACGATCGCGATCAGCTTCCTGGCGATCGCGATCGGTACGCCGCTCGGCCTCGGCTTGGCGCTGATCCGCTGGGGACGGGTGCGCGGTCTCGACGGCGCGGTCGCAACCCTGGTCAGTCTGTTGCGCGCCACGCCGGCCGTCACGCTGGTGCTGCTGGTGTATTTCGCGTTGCCGACGATTGGCCTGGAGGTACCGCGGTTTGCCGCCGGCGTCGCCACCCTCGCGCTCGGATCGATGGCCTACAATTGCGAGATATGGCGCGCCGCGCTGCTCGCCTTTCCGCTCGATCAGCTTGACGCCGCCCGCGCCTTCGGCATGCCTCGCGGCCTGCGTTTCCGCCTCGTTGTGCTGCCGCAGATCGCCCGCGCCGCATTGCCGGCGCTCGTCAACGAAATGACCTTGCTGATCAAGGTCAGCCCCGCGGTCGCGGTAATCGGCGTTGCCGAGGCGACGCGCGCCGCGGTCCGCATCGGCGCCACCACCTACAATCCGATTCCGCCGTTCCTGGTAGCGCTCGCCATCTATGTCGTCATCATCGGGGCCTTCGTGGCCGCGCAACGAATACTTGAGCGTCGCCACCGTGCCGGCCTGTTCGCATGATTCCTCACGGCATCGAAGTGTTGTGGGAGCTGCGCGACGCCATCGTGGCCGGGTTCGCGACCACGCTCGCCATCGCGGCCTTCTCGGCGGTGTGCGCCGCGCTGCTCGGCTTGATGTTGTTCGCCGTGCTGATCTCGCGTGTCCGCGCGCTGGCGCTGGCGCTGTCATGGCTGATCGATCTGATGCGCTGCGTGCCCTTCATGCTGTTCTGCTACCTGATCTACTACGGGCTGCCGTCGTTCGGCATCGTCATCGGCAACGTGGCGGCGGGCATCATCGCGCTCACGATCTACAACGCCGCCTACATCGCGGAACTCTTGCGCGGCGGCTACGCGGCGCTGCCGCGCGAGGGCATCGAAGCCGGGCAGGCCTTCGGCTTCCACGGCGCGGGCCTGTTATTGCGCATCATCCTGCCGCCGGTGCTGCTGTCGTCGGTACCGATGCTCGGCAACCAGATGGTCCAGATCATCAAGGACAGCGCCTTCCTGGTGATCATCGCGGTGCAGGAATTGACCTTCGCGGCCAACGAGATCCAGGCGACCTATTACGTGCCGTTCGCCAGCTTCGTGTGCGCGATGCTGCTATACTGGGTGCTGTGCCTTGCGGTGGAGGGCGGCGTGCGGGCGGTGCTGACCATGGCCGAGGCGCGGCGATAAAAAGGAGCATGCAATGGCCAGAACGCTGACCGATGCACAAGTGGCTCATTTCCGCCAGCAGGGCTGGCTGGCGCCGCTCCGCGCGGTCGATACCGCGGAGGCGGCGCGCTGCGCCGCCCGCATCGCCGCCTACGAGGCCCGCATGGGCGAGAGCGCCAACCGCAGCCTAAAGATCAAGGGTCATCTGGCGATGCCATGGTTGGTCGAACTCGGCCGCAGCCCCGCCATCCTCGATGTGCTCGAGGATCTCATCGGCCCCGACATCATGCTGTTCGGCGCTTCGATCTTCGCCAAGGGCGGCAAGGACCGCGCCTATGTGTCTTGGCATCAGGACAGCGCCTATTTCGGCCTCGATCCGCATGAGGAGATCACCGTGTGGGTTGCGTTCACCCAGACCACGGTCGAGAACGGCGCGTTGCAGGTGCTGCCGGGCTCGCATCTCGGTCCCGACCTGCCGCATGAAGAAACCTTTGCCCCCGACAACATGCTGGCGCGGGGGCAATCGCTGCAGATTGCCGACGACAGCAATGCCGTCACCATCGAACTTCAACCTGGCGAGTTCTCGCTGCATCACGAGCGCATGGCCCACGGCTCGAAGCAGAACCGCACGAGCGCGCCGCGCATCGGCTTCGCGTTCTTCTACATTCCGACCCATGTCCGCTCCACCACGGGCCGGCACAGCGCCACCTTGGTGCGCGGCGTGGACCGCTACAGCCATTGGGATCCCGACCCGCTGCCGCGGTATGATCTCGACCCGGTTGCCTATGATGCGTTGCGCGCCGCCTGGGGCCAGTATCGCGACGGGGAGATCAAGCAGGCCGCAGACGCGTGAGCGACGTTTCAGTCCTTCAGGTCACCGGTCTGTGCAAGTCCTTCAAAGACCATCGGGTGCTGGAAGGCATCGAACTTTCGGTGTCGGAGGGCGAGACGGTTTGCATTATCGGCCCGTCCGGCGCCGGCAAATCGACCCTGCTCCGCTGTATCAACTGGCTGGAGGTGCCCGACAGCGGCGCGGTATTCCTATCGGGCGAGCGGGTCGGCATGCGCACCGGGGGAAACGTCGCGATGTCCGACGCCGAGCTCGCCCGCATCCGCACCCGCATGGGCATGGTGTTTCAGCATTTCGCCCTGTGGCCGCATCTGAGCGTGCTCGACAACTTGATGGCGGCGCCGCTGCACGTGCAGCGGCGCCCCCGCCGCGAAGTGCTCGAGCAGGCGGAGGCGCTGCTCGTCAAGGTCGGTCTGTGGGACAAGCGCGACGCGGCGCCAGCGCGACTCTCGGGCGGCCAGAAACAGCGGGTCGGCATCGCGCGGGCGCTGATGATGCGTCCGGCACTGCTGCTGTTCGATGAGCCGACCAGCGCGCTCGATCCGGAATTAGTCGGTGAGGTGCTGGCGGTGATGAAGACGCTGGCGAACGACGGGATGACGATGGTAGTGGTGACGCACGAAATGGGCTTTGCACGAGAGGCGGCGACGCGCGTGGTCTTCATGGATCAGGGGCGGATCGTGGAGACGACGGAGCCGGAAATCTTTTTTGCGAGCCCGGCGACGGAGCGCGCGCGCCAGTTCCTGGCCCGTTACGGATCGGAACGGAACCGCAAATAACGACGGCCGCCTCGGTTGGAGGCGACCGTCGCGATCAAACTGCTGCATTCTGGCGCGGTTAGAATGGACCGCCCAGGATGCCGCCGATCAGACCGCCGACCAGTGGAATCCCACCGTCGTAGTAACCATAGGCGGGGCATCCGCCGTAGCCGTAACCATACCCGTATCCGTATCCAGGGCATCCGCTGTAGCCGCTATAACCGCTATAGCCATAACCGGCATAGCCGCCGTAGCCCCTGTATCCGCCATAACTCCGGCGAACTCCGGCATAGTGGTGGACCACATGGCCGCCGCCAACGTGGGCGACACCGGCGTGGCCAGCAGCCGCATGGCCGGCTGCCGGATGACCACCGCTTGGATGGGTGGCAGCCAAAGCACCGCTGGCGACGGGTACGCAGCCGAGAGCGACGGCCGCAGCAAAAGCGATAAGTGTTCTATGACTCATGAGAACTCTCCGTTGATGAACAATCACCAACGCTTAGCGCGCCGAAGCGTTGCGCCGACGACGGTCACGTTAGCGTGTGACTTCGCGCCGGCAGTGCTCGCGTGGAACCGCGACGCAAATTCGCACCCGGGTCCGGTTGCCGCGGAATATTTTTGCCGAACTATTTCGCCAGACTTGGGAATAACGGGGATTTTCGCCGGGACATGTACTTTTGCCGCGACTTTCGCTGGCCGGAAGCGCTATAATGTCTTCACACTCCGGCAAGACAGAGAAAATGAGTTCGTTCGGCGTCCCACTTTGAGGCACCACAGACGAGCTTCGCACCGATCCAAGATGTCCAGGCGCTTCGACCCGACGCCGTGTATGCACAGCGTTGGGATCCGAGAGCCTTCAGGAATAATCCTGATGTATGGCGGCGCGCAACAACTGCCGGACGGCACGGAGACATCATGCTGAAGGCAGGACAAATTCTGTACGATCAAGATCCGCGCTATCGGGGACGACGACTCGAAGTCGTTCGAGTTGAAGGTGCGTTTGCGGTATGCATGTCGGGGCCGCGGCAGGTGAAGGTTAGGCTCTCCTACATCTTCAGCGATGGCCAGTTGAGGCGTTCGGGCTACTCGACCGTCGCGGAAAAAGCCCCCTCGGTTACCGCTCCCGGCCTCAGCCAGGCTTGGTCTTGATCCCGGCGCGGCTGCCGCGCTCCGGTCAATTATCCGGCGCCAATCGCACATCAGGCCGGCCGGCGGCCGCACCAGCCAGTGGACGTCATCGTCGATGACGTCGGTCGCCGACCTGCGTGCTTTCGGACCGATGTGGATTTTCATTCAAAACGAGGAGACTTTCGCATGTCCGTTCAAACCGATCTTGCGGCGTTCGAAATGCGGCATGAAGCGCTACATCGGGAGACTTGCGACGGCCAGACACCGCCGTCTTCCGACGACCCGAAGGTCGACGAACTCAAGCGCCGCAACCTGCTCGTGAAAGATGAGATCGCGCTCATGCGGACCGACGTGACCGGACGTCCCTCGATGCCCGTGCCGGCGCCGGCCGGCAAGATCAAAACCGCGAAGCGGATGGCCAGACTTGAATCAAGTGATTGGTACGAGAGCGCCGCGCGTTCAATAGCGATCAGCAGTGGCAAGCCGCCGGCGCGCGGATAAATCAATTCGTCACTGGCGACGCCGCGGACGGTATTATGCGGCGCTCCCGACCAACGCCGCGGCACCGGGCTTGTCGAACACAAGTTCCGAGACCGGGCACGGGCGACCGAACAAGTAGCCTTGAACGAAGCTGGCGCCGGCTGCCCGCAAGATGCCGAACTGCTGTTCGGTTTCGACACCCTCGGCGACGGTTTCGGTCCCGAGCCCGCGGCCAAGTGCGAGGACCGCCGACACGACCGCGGCGCATTCGGCCCGCTGTGTCAAATTCACCGTAAATGAGCGGTCGATCTTGATCTTGTTGAACGGGAACATCGTCACATAGCTGAGCGAGGAGTATCCGGTCCCGAAATCGTCGAGTGCGATCGAGACGCCAAGTTTTTTCAAGCAGCGTATCAGGGTCGCGTAATCCACGTCGCTCTTGAACAGCGCGGTCTCGGTAATCTCCAACTCCAATCGCTCGGGCGCGAGCGACGTTTCCACAAGCGCGCACAAGATGATCTCCGGCAGGTCGGGCTGCGCCAGTTGGGTCGGCGACAGGTTGACGGCGACCTTCAGATGCGGCGGCCACTTCGCCGCATCGGCGCAGGCCTGTTGCAGAATCCACTCGCCGAGCGGAATGATCAATCCGGTTTCTTCGGCCAACGAAATGAATTGCTCCGGCATGACGAGCCCGCGCGTCGGGCTGCGCCAACGAACCAGGGCTTCGAATCCCGCTTGCCGCCGCGTCTTGACATTGATGATGGCTTGATAATGCAATTCGAATTCGCCGCGCGCCAGGCCAGCACGAAGCTCCGCCTCCAACTGCCGGCGATGATAGCTATCCGCCAGCATCGCGGGATCAAAGAACCGGAAGCCGCTTCGTCCGCTCGATTTGGCCGCGTAAAGCGCGACGTCGGCCATCTTGAGCAGTTCGGTGCCGTCCTCCGCATGATCCGGAGCGAGCGCGATGCCGATGCTGGTACCCACCGATACGCTGCTCCCGTCGATGTCGTAAGGTTGCGATATGGCGGTCAATATTCTGTCGGCCAGGGTCGTGGCGGCTTGGCGTTGATCGTCCGCGCCGGATTGAATGATTGCGAATTCATCGCCACCAAGGCGCGCCAACACGTCGGTTTCACGCAGCGTTGCTTTCAGTCGTTGCGCGGTCTCGCGCAGCAGCCGGTCGCCGGCGAGGTGTCCGAGCGTGTCGTTGACGTTCTTGAACTTGTCGAGGTCCAGCATCAGAACCGCGAAGCGATCGCCGTAGCGACGAACGCGCGCGACTGCCTCATCGATTTTTTCGCCGAAGAAGGCACGGTTTGCCAATCCGGTCAGAAGATCATGATGGGCCATGAACGTGATTCTGGTGTCGCGACGCAGCCGTTCGGTGACGTCCTCGTGCGTCGATACCCAGCCACCGTCGGCGGTCGGCGTATTGGCAACTGCGATCACGCGGCCGTCCTTGAGCCGGGAGGTCGACGAGAGGGTTCGGCCTTGCGCGAGTTCCCGCCGCAATTGCGTGACGAACTCCGCGCTCGCGGCCTCGAAGTTGCCGCTCTGCTTGCGGTGCTCGATGATCGCCGAGATGCTGGCGCCGAACTTCACGACGTCTGGCGACATCCCGTAAATCTCGATATAGCGTTCATTCCATACGGTCAGCCGGCCGTTGGCATCGAACATCGAGAGCCCCTGGCTGATATGCGCGAGCGTGATCTCAAGGGCCGACGATTTCTCCTTCTCGCGCCGCTCGCTCGCGCCGAGCAGTGTCGCGGCGGCATTCGCGAGGTCTCGCGTTCGTTCGGCTTCCAGGATGGACCGGCGCTGATCGTGGATATCGAGCGCCAGGCCCGCCAACGCGAGCATGATGATGGTAAAGCTCGCGAGCGCCACGGCGACCGCGAGCCCGCTCGTCGGCAACCCGGCCGCCGATACCTCGATCGCGGGATCCGGCTCGATCGAAACAGCCGCCATCGCGATGAAATGAAGGCTGCAGATGGCTGCCGTCAGCAGCATCGCGCCATAAACCCGCGTCTTCATCGCACCATCGTGCAGCCCAACCTGCAACGCGGCGGCGCCGAGGATCACCCCGAAAGCAATCGCGGCGGACACCAATGCGGGGTCCCAAACGATACGTCCCGCGACCTGGTAGGCGGCCATGCCGGTGAAATGCATCACCGCGATGCCGCCACCCACCATGGCACCGCCGATCAGCGCCGCGCCCCGCACCGACCTCGTCAACGCCATGGCGAGCCCGGCGCCCGTCAGGACGATCGCCGCGATCAGCGAAAATACCGTCGGCGCGATGCCGTAACTCTCGGGAAGCCCCGGCGAGAATGCCAGCATTGCGATGAAATGCGTCGCCCAGGTGCCGAATCCCGTCGCAACCGCGGACACGACGAACCACAGCCGCTGCATCTTGCCGGTCGATTTGGCGACATGGTGCAGCAGTGTCATGGCTGCAAACGAGCCTAGCGCGCAGATGGCAAGCGCCAGGGCGACCAATCGCAGGTCATGGGCATAAGCGATGCAGTTATAGACCGTGAGCATGTATGCGCCCGCCGTGCAGCGTTAATTATCGAGGCCAGTCGCACGGTCAGCGCCCACCCGTTTGATCGGTGGGAGCGGCCTCACCTAATGCGGCACCAAGCAGGCTATCTGGACGGCGTTACGAATCGCTGAATAAGGCGGGTACGTATTTCTACAGTTGACGATGCGCTAAGGGTTGATCGGCGTTCCGGCGGGCCGTCACAGGTTTCACCTGTGAACTATCCTTCGGGAACCGTCCTTCGGGCGCTGTCCTTCGGGGCCGTCCTGCCGGCGCCGACGCGACGGTCGTGCCGGCTACCCGTCCAGCTCCTTGTAATGCCGGAAGATGCCCTCCTCGTTGAAAGGGATCCGCCGCTCCGAGGCGAGATAGGCCGCAATCCGAGGGCGCTTGGCGACGCTGTCATGCAGCGCGACCACCCGCGGAACCTGCTTTTCCACGCGCTTCATCCCGCTAGGGAAGGCGTAGCGCAGACCCTCGACGATCTGAAACAGGGACAGGTCCGCATAGGAGAGCTTGCGGCCAAGCAGATGCACACCGCCGCTGCGCTCCAGCACACGTTCAAAGTAGCCCAGGAACTTGGGCGCCCGGTATTTCAGGAAATCGGCCGAGCGACGTTTGCCTTCCTTGCGCTGGTCTTCGAAGTAGAGCCTGCCGGAGATCGGATGATGGGTGTCGTGGATTTCGACCACGAAATCCGTGATCGTAAGCTGCAACTGATGCGTCCATAGCCGCCCCGCCTCGTCCCGCGGCGCCAAGGCGTGATGCGAACCGAGGAAGAGGAGAATGTTCGCGGTCTGCCCGATGATGAGCTTTCCGGACTTGAGGAACGGCGGCGCGAAGGGAGGATGCTTGACGCGTTTGCCGTCGAGAAACGTCATCATGGCGGGCACGCCGCCGCTCTTACCGGGCTTGCGCGCCACGTCGACGTAGCTCGCGCCGCTTTCCTCGAGCGTGAGACGGACGAATTCGCCGCGACCCTGAATGGTGGGCCAATAGTACAGCTCATAACGCATGGGCACCAGCCTGTGAACGGAGTGAGCAGGCACCCCCGAAGTAACCAAATAGAGAATCGGTCTCTTTCGTTCCTGCCGACGTCGATAGCATTAGCATGTTTTGCGGCGGTTCGATCCCGCCGGAAAAGGTTGTCGATGGCGCGTCGTCGTCGTGCCATGACATCCAGCCCCGCCGGTTCTTTGAATTCTTCAAACGATACATCGAAAGCCATATTCTCGTCTCTGCGCGGCCTCGATCATCGGTGCGTTGTCATTTACCCCGGACTAGTAATTCTCAGGTATACAGGCGAGAAATGCCGGGCGCGCGGGGGGTATCGCGTGCGCGCGTTTCTCAAATCGAAAGCGTAATGTGCGTTCGTCGGTCTTTACATCAATGGTCCTAGGCGGTGCGCTTGCGGTGGCGGGTTGCGCGTCGGTCTACAACTATCCGGGCAACCAACCGCTTCTGACCGCCCCGCCGATAGCCGACATCGGCCGGATGGCGGCGATCTATGACGACGATATTCTTCTGGCGCTGTCGTTCTCAGGCGGCGGAGCCCGGGCCGCCGCATTTTCCTTCGGGGTGCTGCAGGAGCTCGATCGAACCAAATCGGGCTCCAACGGCTCGAAGTCGATGCTCGATCACGTCGACTTCGTCTCCGGCGTCTCCGGCGGAGCCATCACGGCTGCTTATTTCGGCCTGAAGAAGCGCGCGGCTCTCGCCGATTTCCGCGAGCGGTTCTTGCTGCGAAACGCCGAGGAAGACCTCAGGACCAACGTTAGCCTCCTAAACATCGCCCGGGCGTTCGACGGCGGCGTCAACACCAACCAGTTCTCACGCTGGCTCGACCAAAATCTTTACGACGGCGCCACATTCGAAGCGTTTCGTGTCGATCGCCGGCCGTGGGTCTGGATCAACGCATCCGACATTTACAATCGCACGCCGTTCATTTTCGGCGATGTCGCGTTCGGCGCGCTGTGCAGCGACATCCGCTCCTACAAGATCGCCGACGCGGTGGCGGCGTCGGCGGCGGTGCCGTTGGCGTTCGCCCCGATCGTACTGGAGACCTATCCGGGTTGCGCCACGCGGCTGCCCGATTGGATTGAGCGCGCACGGCATAACCCGGATGCGCAGCCATTGATGCGCGCGTTCGCCGAAGCGACCGCCCGCTATCACGATGGATCGATGAAATACGTGAAGCTGCTCGACGGCGGCCTGGTCGACAATTTCGGCCTGTCCGGAATCAGCATCGGCATGCTGGCGGCGCAGCGGCCGTTTGAGCCGATGGCGGAGCGGCAAGCGGCGCGGGTCCGCCGCATGATGTTCGTGGTGGTCGATGCCGGACGGGGGCTGTCCGGAAACTGGGAGAACAGCCTGGAGGGGCCGAGTGGTGTGGAGTTGGTATCGGCGGCCGCCGATACGGCGATCGACGCGAGCGTGCGCTCGAGCTATGCCGCTTTCACCGCACTGATCAGCGACTGGGCCGCAAAAGTGCGACGTTGGCGCTGCGGCCTGTCGGCTGCCGACCGCACCCGGCTTGGATTGCCCCCTGGCTGGAAATGCAATGACCTAAGCACGTTCGTCGATCGCGTCAGCTTCGACCGCCTCGGACCCGCCCGCGCGCGGACTCTAGATGCCGTCGCCACGCGGCTCATGCTGCCGTCCAACCAGGTCGACCTGCTGATCGAAGGCGGCGCCGACGCGCTACGCGGCAGCGCGCAATATCAAGCGTTCCGTCGCGGGCTTTGACCCCAAACCTGACCGGCGGTCAAGCCGGGCGATGAAACCAGTGGAACTCAAACGTCAGAAGCACAACACCAGCGGCCCCAAATTGTCATCGAGCTCCCCCCAATCTGTCATCGCCCGGCTTGACCGGGCGATCCAGTAACCACCGGCCTTGCGATAGCCCGAACCGCTTATGCACCGGCAATCCCGGGGAAAAGGTCGACCCAATTCGGATTCGTCTCTTCGATCAACGCGACCTTCCAAGCACGCTTCCACTTTTTCAAACGTTTCTCGCGTTGGATGGCAAATTCAATCTTGATCGAATTGTTCATAGTGAACCAGCCGGTGCACCGCATACCTGCGGCTGAATCCGGCGATTGCGTCAGAGCGATGTTCGTGGACGCGGCGGATCAGATCGTTGGTAACGCCGACATAGAGCGTGCCGCCGATGTCGCTTGCGAGGATGTAGACCCAATAGGTACGGCCGATTGTCATTCCGCGCAGCCGGTGGATACTGGATCGCCCGGTCAAGCCGGGCGATGACAGGACTGTGGGGGCGAAACGAGTAGCCGGGATAGATCGATCCTTGGTGGGCTGGTCGGAGCAATCGGCCTCAGAGTTGTCGCGTCGGGCGGTCGCATCGCTGCGCCGCACGACGAAAGCTGATGTTGCGGCGCTACCTCACGCGGACATATTTCCGCAAATTGTGCGTCCCGACATCCGCCGCGTAGACGTTGCCCATGGCGTCCGCCGCGATGCCGGATGCCGACGTGCCCCGCACCACAGTGTCGAGGTCCGCAGGGTCCGGAATGAATGCCTTGAGCGATCCGTCCCTCGCGTCGCCGATCACGATGCCCCTCAACTCGCCCTTCTTGGCGGCGGGATCCGGGAATGCGGCGCCCACGTAAATGGTGTCGTCCTTGCCGACGAACACGGAGCTTGGCTCGCCGAACTGACGCCACGCCACGATGAATTTGCCGTCCTGATCGAACACCTGAATGCGGCGGTTGCGACGGTCGGCGACATAGACGCGGTTCTGCGAGCCGCCGATGAAGATGTCGTGGGGTTCGTCAAACTCGCCGGGCGCCGCGCCTTTGCGGCCCCAGGTCTTGATGAACTGTCCGCTCTTGGTGAATTTCACGATGCGGCCGGTACCCAAGCTGTTTGGCATATGGCCATCCGCCACGAAGACGTCGCCATTCGGCGCGACGGCGACGCCGGTCGGCCGGTCGAACGTATCCGGGCCATTGCCGGCCACCCCCTCCTTGCCCAGCGTCATCAGAACCTTGCCGTCCTGGTTCAGCTTGAGGACCTCCTCGCCCATCACGACGCCGTCGGCGTTCTTGGCCGACATGCCGAGCACCGTCTCCTTGTCGTTGACATCGCTCGCCCACAGGATTCCCTCGTCGTCGACCGTGAAGCCATGCGGATACGCGAACAATCCCGCGCCGAAGCTTTTGAGAAGACGGCCCGACGGGTCGAATTCCAGGATCGGCGGATTGGCCTCGCCCCGATTGATGCAGATCGCACTGCCGGGTGGGACGATGTTGAAGCATCGATGAAGGACCCAGATGTTGCCGTCGCGGGCAACATGCACCCGGATGACCTCTCCCCAGCGGCCGCCATTCATGCTGCTCGGCAAGGTCGGCCAGCCCTCCATCAATCGGTACGGATTGGGGAGTTCCGACGGCTTCGGGTATGAGGCCTCCTGTGCACGCGCCGTCACACCGCACGCGGCGATGACGCCGGCGATCAACACGAGTCCCACGCCATCCACCCGCGACATCAAGCCCTCCCGCAGAGAACAGGAACTCCATTCCGCAACCATATTGTATCGATTTTATCGCGGCAGGACTGGAGTTTTTGTCGCGCTGATGGCCGGCGGCGCAGCTGCATCACGCTTGACCTGCATGCCGCGCCCCAATGCTCATCGAGT
Source organism: uncultured Alphaproteobacteria bacterium (assembly GCA_963747835.1). Lineage (GTDB taxonomy): Bacteria > Pseudomonadota > Alphaproteobacteria > Rhizobiales > Xanthobacteraceae > JAJPKK01. Next base: position 998,250 of record CAVVGO010000006.1, on the reverse strand, counting down.
TGGCCGGACACATCGAAAGGCGCTGATCTGATCATTCCAGTGGTTGCCGACAAATGGATAAGAGCCCGGCCGCAAATCCATTACCTCGCCGCCGTAGTCGGCATCCCAGTAAAATTCCCAGACCCCTTCGATAATCTCGATCGAGGATATCTGGTCATTCCAGTGATTGCCGACGTAGGAGTGATCGCGGTCTGTCCGCCACGACTCACCTTTGAAATCGGCATCCCAATAGACGATGACTTCGCATCCCCGGCTCTGAGCTTTCGCCCGATCGCTCGGCGCTGCTGTCAACGACAAGACGGCGCCGCACAATACAAGGAACAGAATTTGCTTGAGCATCATGTTCTCCCGTTCGTCTCGCCTCACCATGAGGCGAGGCCCGTCTCCTGTCCATACTGTGCGTGGTGGTATCCGCAATCTACCGGCATCGAAACGGGCGCCGTCGCTCGCTTACCGGCTGCTCGCAGGCATCTCGACGCAACCGGAAGGGTAGCGTACCTTTCGGCGATCCTGGCCGGCCCAGCCCGACGCAGGGAGTGGTGCGGACGTATCGATGCCCGCGTGACCCCCGGAAATGCGACAATCGGGACTGCCCTACGGATGGGGAGGCAGATGTTCTCATTTTTCGAGTTGAAGTCCGCTTGCAGCCGGCTCACGCGCAAAACGCGGTGGGCTCGAATCCTTGCCGGCGCCGCCGTTGCGGCTTGCGTTGGCGGAACCGCAGTCGCCCAGACGCCCGAGATGATGACGCCCAAGACGCCCGAGACGATTCCCGACCTTGGATCGTCGAGCAAGTTTGGCTGGACTCCGTTGACGATAAACGGTGGCATCGCGCGTTACGGCACCGGCTGGTTCGACCCGCCCGCCGGATTGCGTGGCCCGATCAAGCAACATCCCGACTACCCGCTGCGCGGCAACGAAACCAGGCGGCCGACGCCCGCGCTCGGCAACTGGAAAGACCCGATCCTGAAGCCCTGGGCGGCCGAGCAGATGCGTCTGTCGAATGAAGAATTTCTTTCCGGCAAGTTCGGGATTCCGTTCCTGGCTCAGTCGCGCTGCTGGCCGGGGGGCGTGCCCGGTCAACTGCTTTGGACCACGGAACCGCTGTATTTCATTCAGACGCCCAAGGTGGTGTGGATGATCTGGCAGCGCGACCAATGGCTGCGCCGCATCTACATGACCGACCAGCATTCGGAATCCGTGAAGCCGTCCTGGTACGGCGAATTGATCGGACGCTACGAGAACGGCGAACTGGTCGTGGACACCATTGGCCTTGCCGCGAACCAGAACAGCTTCATCGATATGTACCGCACCCCGCACACCGAAAAGCTGCATGTCGTGGAACGCTTCAAAGTCACGGCAGACAACAAATCCCTGGAAGCCCTCGTCAAGATCGTGGACGAGGATACGTTCAACGAACCCATGTATATGACCAAGCGCTGGCGCCGGGACAGCTACAACTGGCTCGAAACGATTTGCGCCGAGAACAATATCGACCCCTTCAATGAGAACCCGGTTTCGGTTCCGCAAGCCGAGCGGCCGGACTTTTGATCGCGATGTAGGCGGCCACATTGTAGGGCGCCGTCCATACATGCGTCCTGCAGCCCTCGCCCGGCGGACGTCAAGCAAGCGTAGCCCGGATTGAGCGCCAGCTGGACTGTCCTATCCACTCGGCAACACCACCCGGGGGTTTCGCTGGCGCTCAACCCGGGCTACCGGTCGATGTCGCCTCGTGGACCAAATCGCCGCTTCTTTGCCTTTCAATAATTGTCGGCTATCCGGAGGGCACAGCGGGTTCGCCGGCGCTTCAACGGCGTAACCACGAGCCCACGCCCATAACCAAACCATGCCCTGTCCGCAGAAGAGCGCCGGCTACGGTCAAATCGCTTGCCAAAGATAGGAATAGGCCTATCATAAGCAAGAGACGCAACGCCGCCCGCCGCCCATCCTCCCGGATCGACAGTGGCCGGGCCACAAGGAGGCTTACATGGCCAGAACATCCCGACGTACCGCCCGCAAAGACGGCTCCGCCGCCGCCCCCGTCCCTCCCGTTCCGATTGTTCCGATCGTCCCGACTCCGCCGCGCGTGCCGGCCGGCGATGCCGTCACGCTCGCCTCGCCACAAGCGTGTCCCGCGGTGGAAGCCCTGCTGGGCCCGCCGCCGCTGGTGGATGGCGAGGACGGCGAGAGCTTCGAGGCCCTGATGGCGCAGATTTCCGGCGATGTCGGGCCGACCGAACTCGCTGGAAATGGTCTGGGTGGACGACGTCGTCAACCTGGTGTGGGAAATCCGCAGGCTGCGCCGCCTGAAGGTGAGCCTGATGACGGCCTCCGCGCACCTCGGCGTTGAGCAGACCCTGAGAGCGTTTCTCGACTGGTTGCCGGCGGGTGAGCTGGCGCGCCGCTGGGCGTCGCGCGACAAATCCGCCGTCGCTCAGGTCGACGGACGGATCGCCACGGCGGGCCTCACATGGGACGCCGTCACGGCGGAGGCGTTCGCGGCCCGGATCAATGAGATCGAGCGCATCGACCGCATGATCAAGACCGCGATGATGCGTCGGGACGCCGTCCTCTGCCATGTCGAGCGGCATCGCGCCGCGACGGCCGAGCGGCTGCGCCGCGCCAGTGAGGCTGCCGCGACTTACGTTGCGGCGACACGGCGCGCCGCGTGATCGCCGCGGCCGGCGCCACGATCAACGCCACGATCAACGCCACGATCAGTAAGCGTAAGCTGCGCGCCAGCCATCGCGGCCGCCCGGCCGGAACCGGCCCCCGGACCGCCGCCGGCAAGGCGCGGTCGGCGCAGAACGCGCGGCGCCACGGGCTGTGTGCGCCGGTGCGCAATTCCGTCCTCGACGCCGAGGCCGCGGCGGCGGCCGCCGCCATCGCGGGCGAACACAGCTGCCCGCATCTTCACGCCCTCGCCCGCCGCATCGCGGATGCGCAGATCGATCTCCGCCGCGTGCGGGCGGAGCGCCGCGCGGTCGTGGCGCGGGCCTTCGCGGAGCCGGGATGCCGCCCGCCCGAGGGGCTCGATGCGCGCCGCGCGCTGCTGCGGCGCGCCGCAGGGCTCCTCAACAAAGGCGAAACATTGCCGCCCGACATGCGCGAGGACAACCTGACGCGGCGCGACCGCGGAACATTGCGTCGCCGCCCTGTCGGCGCTGAGCGCAAAGCTCGCCACGCTCGATCGTTACGAACGCCATGCCCTGGGCCGTCGCCACGCCGCGATCTACGCCTTCGACGCTGCGCGGCAGCAAACGCAAGCCGACGAGACCGGCGACGAGGCAATGTGCCGAAACGAACTCCTGGGAGAAAGTGCAACGAAATCAGCAACGGCTGTTAGCGGTCCGGTCGCCGACCGCGCGACCGAAACGGCCGCGCGCTCTTTACTCTCGCCCCTCGGCGCGATGTTTCCACAGCGCCGTGAGGCGCCGGTGAAACGCCTTTGGCTTCTCGGCGAAGAGCCGTCCGGTGAGGCGCTTTGCGCTCGTCACATGGTCGGCCTGACGCGCCGCGATCAAGGGTGTCAGGCGCGAGCGCCAGTGGGCGAGCGGCTGATGGGGCTCGATCAGGTGCTGCAACACGACGAGGTCCTGGTGGGAGCCGAGCCGGTCACGCAGCCGCTGCGCCTCCCCGATCCACAGCCGGATCAGCTTCGGCCACAGCGATTCGACGAGTTCCATCTGGTAGCGGTGCTCGACGACCCGCCGGCGGAACCGGTGCAGTTCCTCCGGGGTCGCGATCGACCAGCCTTCCGGAATCGAGTCGCAGACGCGGCGATAAGTTATCGTGAGCTGTTTGGTCGCCTCGGCGCTGTCGAAACGGTCGATCGGCCACCGCTCGACCGCGTCGGCAGCATCGGCGAGCGCGGCGCCGACTTGCGCTTTGAGGGCCGGCGTGAGAGTCGCGGCTTCGACGCTGGCGCCGATGCCGCCGAGCCGCTCCACGATGGTGGCGCGGGTGCGCGGCGACAAGGTCGGGAGGTCGTCGCCGAGATCCGTGAAGGCTTCGAGCGCCGCCCGCCCGTCACGCGCGATCGCCATCTGGCGGGCGAGTTCGCGCGCCTCGATCCGCAGCACTTCAGCTTCCTCGCCCACCACCGGCGCGATCAGGCGCAAAATGGCGCGCCAGCGCTTGAGCGCCTTGCGCAGGTCATGAACCGCGACGGCGTCGGTCACGTCCGGGGTATCGAGCGGTTTGCGGCCGCTGGCAAGAATATCGCGCAGCAATGCAGCAAGCGCGCGCGAAGCCAAGTCCGGCGAGAAGTCGGTTTTACGGGTCATGCGGGCCGTTCGAGAAAGAGTGAAACATTATGCCAGTTTCTCGGGAACCGGTCTTCACAATCCCTCCCCCGGTTGCTAGATAGCGGCCAGCGCAGGAGATTCCCGCGCTACGGTTTTTTCGCGGGGTGGAGCAGCCCGGTAGCTCGTCAGGCTCATAACCTGAAGGTCGTAGGTTCAAATCCTACCCCCGCAACCAAAAACCACAGTTATTTCAATCATTTAAATTCAGCTGCGGGTGCGCGGCGCAGTAGCGCTGGCGGATTGCCGTGCGACCGCGAGCCGTTGCGGACCCCATTTCCATCTGATGCCGTCCCGCGACAGCGTTGAACCCACGAGCGCCCTCGGTTCGGCCCCCCGTGCATCGACGCGATTTGCGATAATCGGCACCCGCCGTAAACGTCACATCTCATAACAGCCGACCTTGCCGCTCCGGCGAATCGCCCGCCACCCGGCCGGAACCTATGCCAGGAAACCAATTTTTAATAGGCCGCGATACCATCACGATCGAATTTTTCCTAGGTCTTTGTACTTAAAACAGCGTATTATATAGTAATAAATAATGTATTCGTGCGTTACTTACTGTATACATAGTTATGATATGTCTGTATATGTTTGATAAATCGATGATTAATTCATATTATACTTGAGATTGAATGTAATTCATTAAATCGAACTCGTCAGGAAGGTGCGTGTGGTGCAGATCGATCAATTTCATGACCGGCGACCAGTGTTGCCGCCAAGGGCGTCGAAGACGTCCAGATCGCCGCCTACCGTGGCCGCCGCGGGCTCGCGGCCGAGGAAATTGCCCGTCTCGACAGCACGCCGGCTGCCTCGTCGGCCGCCGCGCAGGCCGAACTCGCCTTTCCCGACGGCGGCCTCCATGGTCAGATGAGTGCGGCCGTGCGGGCCGCCGAGAGGCAGTGGGGATGACATGCGCGCAACCACCAAATTCAAGTCGATGATGAGCAGCGGCGGGATCGTGGTTGCCCCCGGGGCGTTCGATGGCCTCTCCGCGCGTCTCGTCGAGCAGGCGGGCTTTCCGGCCGTCTATGCGAGCGGCGGCGCCATCGCGCGCAGCACCGGCGTGCCGGATATCGGCCTAATTACGCCGGACGAGATCGTGCAGCGGCTCGCCGAAATGGTCGAGGCGGTCGGCGTGCCGGTCATCGCCGACGCCGACACCGGCTACGGCAATGCCCTCACGGCGCAACGGGCGGCGCGCGCCTTCGAGCGCGCCGGGGTGGCGGCGTTCCATATCGAGGACCAGACCTTTCCGAAGAAATGCGGCCATTACGATGACAAGTCGTTGGTGCCGACGGCCGAGATGGTGCAACGGCTGCATGCGGTGCGCGACGCGCTCCATGATCCGGATTTCATTGTCATCGGGCGCACCGACGCCATCGCGGTCGAGGGCTATGAGGCCGCGCTCGAACGCGCCGCCGCCTATCTGGAGGCCGGCGCCGACATGATCTTCGTCGAGGCCCCGACCACCGAGGCGCAGATCGCCGATATCGCGCGCCGGCTCACGGGCTACAAGCTCATCAACATGTTCCATGGCGGCAAGACGCCGCTGCTGCCGGCCTCTCGCCTCCAGGAACTCGGCTACCACGTGGTCATCATTCCGAGCGACACCCAGCGTGCCGCCATCAAGGCGATGCAGCGCGTGCTGGCGACGATCGCGCGCGACGGCAGCGCTGCCGCCGTGATCGACGACATGGCCTCGTTCAAGGAGCGCGAGAGCGTCATCGACACCGCCACCTTCATGGCGCTGGACAAGCGATATTCCTCATGAACCACGGCGGGGGTGACAACAATGGCGGCGACGGAGCTGTCGACAATCCCCACACCAGGGGCATCGCGGCATTCGTGGCGGGGCTCACCTATGATCGCATTCCGGCCGATGTCATTGCGCGCATCAAGCTGTTGATCCTCGATGCACTGGGCTGCGCGCTCTACGGCACCGCGCTGCCGTGGAGCCGCATCCTGATGACGACGCTCGGCGGGCTTGATACCACGAAAGCGTGCGGCGTATGGGGCACGGCCGAACGCCTGTCGGCCCCCCATGCGGCGCTCGTCAACGGCACGCTGGTGCAGAGCTTCGAGCTCGACGACGTTCATCGCGCCGGCGTGCTGCATGTGGGCGCCGTCACGCTGCCGGCGCTGCTCGCGGTCGCCGAACTGCGGCCCGGCATGAGCGGGCGCGACTTCCTGACTGCCGCCGTCGCCGGTTATGAGATCGGGCCGCGGGTCGGCTTGTGCATGGGGCCCGAGCATATCGGGCAGGGCTGGCACTCCGGCGCGACCGTCGGGGTGTTCTCGGCGGCAGCCGGCGCCGCCGCCGGGCTGAAGCTTTCGCCGGACCAGACCGTGCACGCGCTCGGCATTGCCGGCACCCAGGCGGCGGGCCTGATGGCGGCGCAATACGGCGCCATGGTCAAGCGCATGCACGCCGGTCGCGCGGCGCAGAGCGGCCTCTATGGGGCGCTGCTGGCGGAGGCCGGTTTCACCGGCATCGTGGATGTGTTCGAGAGTGAATATGGCGGCTTTTGCACGACCTTCTCGCGCTCACACGACCGCTTTCGGCTCGCCGAACTGACGGCGGGCCTCGGCGAGCGGTTCGAAACCATGGGCGTGGCGCTCAAATTCTATTCCTGCGTCGGCAGCAACCATACGAGCCTCGATGCGATCCGGGCTATCGCGACGCGGCGTCCGTTTCGCACCGACGAGATCGCCGGCATCGTGGTCTGTGGTTCGCAGGCGACCGTCGATCATGTCGGCTGGCCGTACCGGCCGCAGGGGCTCACGTCGGCGCAGATGAACCTGCCGTTCTGCATCGCGACCTTGCTGGCGGAAGGCGACGTGTTCGTCGACCAGTTCACCGAGGCCGCCGTCACCGACCCTCGCCGCATGGCGCTCGCCGGCAAGGTCGAGGTACGGCACGATCCGGCCATCACGGCGCGCGGCGCCAAGTTCCGCCACATGGTGCGGGTCGAAATGCGATTCGCCGACGGGACGTTCGAGAGCGAGACCGTGGAAGCGCCCCGCGGCAGCGAGCAGAAATTCGCTAGCGAAGCCGACGTGGTGGACAAGTTCCGCAAGCTTGCGCGCCAGACCGGTTCCGATGTCGAGGCGGAACGGATTAGCGAACTGATGCTCGGATGCGATAAGCTCACCGATATCGGCGTGCTGGTGTCGGCGCTCGCGAAGAAGAGCCTCTGACATCAACCTCGCCGTCGCGCGGCTTATTTGCGAAACGCTCGTTTACGGTGCCGTCTTCAGCGCCCGGGGATTCACCACATTGATAGGCGTGCCCGCCGCAAAGGCGTTGATCTGCTCGAAGATGTCGGCGAACTGAACCTCGTATTCGTCGCGCGACACATAACCGATGTGCGGGGTGCACACGACGTTTTCCATGTTCAGCAACGGATGCGCGGTGTCGCGCATCGGTTCGTCCTCGTAGACGTCCACCGCCGCCATGCCGGGGCGGCCGGCGCGCAGCGCGGCGACGAGCGCGCCGGGCTCGATCAGCGGCGCCCGGCTGGTGTTGACGATGAGGGCGCCAGGCTTCATGCGGGCAAGATCGGCGGCGGTCACGATTCCGCGTGTCGCATCGACCAGCCGCATATGCAACGTGATGACGTCGCATTGCTCGAAAAACGCCTCCTTGCTGGGCGCAGTCGCGTAGCCGTCGGCGCGCGCCCGCGGCAGCGTCGCTTCGCGCGCCCACACCAGCACGTTCATCCCGGACGCCTTGCCGTAGCCCGCGACCGCCCCGCCGATGCGTCCATAACCATAGACGCCGAGCGCCTTGTGGCGCAGCGTCGTGCCGACGCCCATCTGCCACTTGCCGGCCTTGAGGGCCGCCATCTGCTGGGGGATCTGGCGCATCGCCGCGATGATCAGGCCCCAGGCCAGTTCGGCGGTGGCGAACGACGGCACGCCCGGATGCTGGCTCGAGGACACCACGACGCCGAGCCGTGAGCAGGTGTCGACGTCGATATGCGGATACACGCTGCGCTGGCTGATGAGCTTGAGCTTCGGCAGGCGCTCCAGCAGCGGCGTCCGAATCTGGGTGCGCTCGCGAATCAGTACCAGCGCTTCGGTGTCGGCGAGGCGTGCTGCGAGCACATCGACATCTTGTACGTGGTCGTTCCAGATCGTGACGTCGTGACCGGCGAGTTGGCGGAAGCACTTCAGGCTGCGCACCGTGTCGTGGTAATCGTCCAGTATGGCGACCTTCATGACGTTCGACCTCCCTTGAACCGCGGCCGCGTCCGATCAGCGCCCTAGGGCGCGAACACCGAGCTCGGCCACCACTTTGCGCCAGCGTTCGGTCTCTCGCCGCATCAGCGCGGTGAGATCGGCCGGACTGCCGCCAAGCGCCGAGACGCCGCTGTCGGCGAGCTTGCGCTTGACCTGCGGGTCGCCGACTGCGGCGTTGAGTGCGACGTTGAGCTTGTCCACGATTGCGGCCGGTGTGCGGGCGGGCGCCAGCACGCCGGTCCAGTTGTCAGCCACCACGTCCGGGTAGCCGAGCTCCGCGAAGGTGGGTACGTCGGGCAGTACATCGGAGCGCCCCGCCGAGGCGATCGCCAAGATGCGACCCTTGCCGGCCTTGATCTGCGGCAGCAGCACCGGCACGTCGGCGCTCATGGCGTCGATCTGGCCGGCGACGAAATCCGAGATCGCCTGGCCGGCGCCGCGATAGGGCACGTATTGCAACGTCACTCCGGCGCGGGCCTGCAAAAGCTCCAACGCCAAGTGTGAGATCGCGCCGAAACCCGTGATCGCCACCGTGATCGTGGCGGGCTTGGCCTTGGCGAGCGCAATCATGTCGACGGCGGTCGCGGCCCCAAGACGCGAGCTCGCGGCAAACAGCACGGTATTACGGGCGATCGGCGCGACCGCGGCGAAATCGCGCTGCGGATCGTAAGGCAGGTCGGACCGCAGGCTGGGGTTGATGGCAATGGCGCCCGCGGTGGAAAAGAACAGCGTGTAGCCATCGGGCTCGGATTTCGCCACGTAATCGGCCCCGATCGCGCCGTTGGCGCCTGGCTTGTTCTCCACCACGACGGACTGGCCGAGCGGCGCCTTGAGCTCGTTCGCGACCAGGCGCGCGACGAAATCGGTGTTGCCGCCGGCCGCAAACGCGACCACGAGGCGGATCGGCCGCGATGGGTACTCTTGGGCTGCGCTTTCCCCTGCGACAACAATTATGGCGGCCGCGACGCAGCCGAGCAAAATCCTCATCAAGCTGTCGTTTTCCTTCGTTAATGCGATAGCTCGGTGGTACGCAATTGGGTCATTGCATCGGCTTCGATCGGTGTTTGGGATTGTGCGATGCGAAACCTACACCACGCGACATATCGGCCATGAAGACAGACCACGTGGTTGCGTCGGGGTCGATAAATAAATAACAATAGTAGGCAAATTAGTGAATGCCGGGACGGTCAATCAGGTTGGTCTGCGTTAGTGGGCGCTTCCATCGATCGCGTATCGGACTTTTCAAAAAGACGGCTTTATAAAAAGCTTAAGGGACGGAAGTAATGACTGTGGTGAGTGCCGTACCGACCGCAACTCAGGTTTCGGCAGCAGCCCGGTGGGGTCAATTGATTTTCGGCATCATCTGCATGGTGATGATCGCCAATCTGCAATATGGCTGGAATCTCTTCGCCGACCCGATCGATGCGAAATTTCACTGGGGCCGGCCCGCGATCCAAACCGCGTTCACGCTCTTCGTCATGACCGAGACGTGGCTGGTGCCGATCGAAGGTTGGTTTGTTGACCGCTTCGGTCCGCGGATCGTGGTCGTGGCCGGCGGCGTGCTGGTGTCGGTCGCCTGGATCATGAATTCTTTCGCGGCCTCGCTGTGGGTGCTCTACGCGGCGGCGATCGTGTCGGGTATCGGCGCCGGCGCCGTCTACGGCACTTGCGTCGGTAACGCCCTCAAATGGTTCGCGGATCGGCGCGGTCTCGCAGCCGGCCTTACGGCCGCGGGCTTCGGCGCCGGCGCCGCCGCCACGGTCGTCCCGATCCGAACCGTCATCGACGGATGGGGTTATGAGTTCGCTTTCCTATGGTTCGGCATTGGGCAAGGAGTGGCGATCCTGGTGGTGGCGCAATTCCTGGTCGCGCCGCAGAAAGGCCAGGCGGTGGGTGTGAAGGTGAGCCGGCACGTCCAGCAGGGCAGCCGCCAATACACCCCGAGCGATCTCCTGCGCACGCCGCTGTTCTGGGTGCTGTACGGGATGTTCGTGCTGGTGGCGGCGCCCGGCCTCGCCCTGACGGCGCAATTCGCCTCGGTCGCCAGGGATTATGGCGTCGCGGATTCGCAGATTGTGATCCTGGGCATCGGCGGCACGGTCCTCACCTTGGCGCTGCAGATCGACAATGTTCTCAATGGGCTCGCGCGCCCCTTCTTCGGCTGGGTTTCCGATCAGATCGGCCGCGAAGTCACGATGTGCTTCGTGTTCTGCGTCGGTGCGGTCAGCCTGCTGGGACTCGGATTTTTCGGCGGCAATCCGATATTGTTCGTCTTCTTTGCCGCCTGCGTGTTCTTCAGTTGGGGCGAGATCTACAGTCTGTTTCCGGCGCTTTGTACCGATGCGTTCGGTTCCACGTATGCGGCGACCAATGCCGGCATGCTCTACACCGCCAAGGGAACCGCCGCAGTGCTCGTCCCGATCGCGAGCTACATCGCGGAAAAAAGCGGAACCTGGCATGCCGTGTTCGTCACCGCATCGATCATGGACCTGGTCGCTGCCGTGATGGCGGTCGCGGTGCTGCGGCCGATGCTCGGAGCCCTGATTTTGCGCCGCTGAACGCGACTGCGCGCATCGCGGCGGTCGCCGACATCGCGCGCAGACGGCGGTTATGCCTTCCGGACAATCTGGGCGGAGTGTAACGGGTACCAGCAACCTCTCGCTTGTCACGCCCTGGTATATTGTATTATAGGCAGGCTCCTTGCTCAGTAGTGTTTGGGCTCTGACCCCGGTTTTGCGTTCGCCTCATGACCAGCCTGCCTCCCCGCAGCCGAATAACGGAAATGACCGACCGGGTCGCGGTTGCGCCGCTCGTGGATACCTCAACGTTCGCGGATCGCGCGTATGCGGCCCTCAAGGACGTCATTCTGGCCCTCGATATCCACGACCGTCCCGGCGAAGTGCGGCTCGACGAGCGCCAGCTTGCGAGTGACCTCGGCATCAGCCGCACGCCTGTTCGCGAGGCGATGGTGCAGCTCGAGCGCGAGGGATTCGTGCGCTCGGTGCCGCGCCGCGGCATCTATGTGGTGCGCAAGACCAAAGCCGAGGTCATCGAATTGATCACCGCCTGGGCGGCGCTCGAGAGCATGGCGGCCCGGCTGATTACCCAGAATGCGCCGGACCACGAGATCGCCACGCTGCGCGCCATGTTCGCGACCTTCGAGAACGGCCGCCTGCACGCCAATCTCGACGAATATTCCGAGGTCAACATCGAATTTCACCAGACCATCATCCGCATGAGCCGCAACGGCGTTCTGATCGATCTCGCTGCCAACCTGTTCGCCCACATGCGGATCATCCGGCGTAAGACAATCGGCGAGAGCGATCGCGCCGACCGTTCGATCAGCGACCACATGAACATCATCCAGGCGATCGAGGCGCGCGACACCGTCCGGGCCGAAAACCTCGTGCGCGATCACGCCCTCGGGCTTGCCGAGCATGTCGCGCGACATGCCGATTATCTCGACTAGATCAACACGACCGAGCTGGCGCAGCGACAAAGTTTAGGGAGAAGCGGTATGTCCGCAATAGCACAGAGCATCGATGCGAATGCAGCCGGAGCAGAGCGGGAACTGACGGATGGCTTTCACCTCGTCATCGACGCGCTCAAGCTCAACGGCCTCACCACGATCTATGGTGTGCCCGGCATCCCGATCACGGACTTCGGCCGGATGGCGCAGGCGGCGGGCATGCGCGTGATCTCGTTCCGGCACGAACAGAACGCCGGCAACGCCGCCGCAATCGCCGGCTTCCTGACGAAAAAGCCCGGCATCTGCCTCACGGTGTCGGCGCCCGGCTTTCTCAACGGTCTGACTGCGCTCGCCAACGCCACCACCAACTGCTTTCCGATGATCCAGATCAGCGGTTCGTCCGAGCGCGAGGTCGTCGACTTGCAGCAGGGCGACTATGAAGAGATGGACCAACTCGCCATAGCCAAGCCGCTCTGCAAGGCAGCCTTCCGCGTGCTGCATGCCGCGGACATCGGAATCGGCGTGGCGCGCGCGATCCGCGCGGCCGTGTCCGGCCGTCCGGGTGGCGTATACCTCGATCTGCCGGCCAAGCTTTTCTCTCAGGTTATGGACGCAGAGGCTGGAGCCAAGTCACTCGTCAAGGTCATCGACCCAGCGCCCGCCCAGATCCCGGCTCCGGCGGCTGTGAAGCGAGCGCTCGATGTCCTGAAGAGTGCGAAGCGCCCCCTGCTCATCCTCGGCAAAGGTGCGGCATATGCGCAGGCCGATGACACGATCCGCAGGCTGGTCGAAAAGAGCGGCATTCCTTTCCTGCCGATGAGCATGGCTAAAGGGCTCCTGCCTGACACGCATCCGCAGTGTGCCGGCGCGGCGCGCTCGACGGTGTTGAAAGACGCCGACGTCGTCATGCTGATCGGCGCCCGCCTCAACTGGCTTCTGTCGCATGGCAAGGGCAAAACCTGGGGCAAGCCGGGATCGCAGAAATTCATCCAGATCGACATTGAGCCCAAGGAGATGGACAGCAATGTCGAGATCGCCGCTCCGCTGGTGGGCGACATCGGCTCCTGCGTGGCGGCTTTGCTTGAGGGCATCGACGGCAAGTGGCCGGCCCCCGCGGCTGAGTGGACGGGCGCAATCAATGCGAAAAAGGAAGAGAACATCGCCAAGATGGCGCCGCGGTTGATGAAGAATTCGGCGCCGATGGATTTCCACGGCGCGCTCGGCGCACTGCGCACCGTCGTCAAGGAGCGGCCCGATGCCATCCTGGTCAACGAAGGCGCGAATACACTCGACCTCGCCCGCGGCGTCATCGACATGTACAGGCCGCGCAAGCGCCTGGACGTCGGCACCTGGGGGGTCATGGGCATCGGCATGGGCTTTGCCATCGCGGCCGCGATAGAGACCGGCAAGCCCGTTCTCGCGGTCGAAGGCGACAGCGCCTTTGGCTTCTCCGGCATGGAGGTCGAAACGATCTGCCGGTACAACCTGCCGGTCTGCATCGTCATCTTCAACAATGGCGGCATCTATCGCGGAACTGATATCAATTCCGCCGGCTTGGACCCTGCGACGACCGTCTTTGTCAAAGGCTCGCAATACGACAAGATGATGGAGGCGTTCGGAGGCGTCGGCGTCAATGCCACGACACCTGATGAGCTGAAGCGCGCCGTCGACGCGGCCATGGACTCCGGCAAGCCGACCCTCATCAACGCGGTGATCGACCCGGCCGCCGGCAGCGAGAGCGGTCGCATCGGCAACCTCAATCCGCAAAGCTTGCTGAAAAAGAAATAGATCGGACGTTTAAGGAGAGACTGATGGCGAAGCGTAAACCAACCAAGCGGAAGATCGCCGTGAAAAAATCCGCTTCCAAGGTTCCGGCGAAAAAACCTGCAGCCAAAAAGGCTGCCGCAAAGAAGCCTGGCGCAAAACGTGTTGTAGCGAAAAGTTCTACGACCAAGGCGCCGGCGTCGAAAAAGCTCGTGCAGAAAGCGTCTGGCGGCGTCGCCGCCCTGCCACCGCCGTCGACCAAGCCCTTCGGCCAGGACGGCAAGGCGCTCGAAGGCGTTCGCATCCTCGATTTCACCCATGTCCAGTCTGGACCGACCTGCACCCAGCTTCTGGGTTACATGGGCGCCGACTGCATCAAGGTGGAGCGGCCGGGCGTCGGCGACATCACCCGCACGCAGCTGCGCGACGTGAAGGGAGCCGACAGCCTCTACTTCACCATGCTCAACGGCAACAAGCGCTCGATCACGATTGATTCCAAGCACCCCAAGGGCAAGGAAATCCTCGACCGGCTGATCCGGCATTGCGACGTGCTGGTGGAGAATTTCGCGCCGGGCGCGCTCGACCGCATGGGGCTGACCTGGGAGTACATCCACAAGACCAATCCCCGCATGATCGTAGCGTCCGTGAAGGGTTTCGGCCCCGGTCCCTACGAGGATTGCAAGGTCTACGAGAACGTCGCCCAGTGCGCCGGCGGCTCGGCTTCCACCACCGGCTTTCGTGAGGGTCCGCCGCTCGTTACCGGCGCGCAGATCGGTGATTCGGGCACCGGCCTCCATCTCGCTTTCGGCATCGTGACGGCACTCTATCAGCGCATGCGCACGGGGCGCGGTCAGCGCGTGCTGTGTGCCATGCAGGATGGCGTCCTCAACCTCGCCCGCGTGAAATTGCGCGACCAGCAGCGCCTTACGCGCGGGCCGCTCGCGGAATACAGCCAATATGGCGAGAACATTCCGTTCGGCGATGCGGTACCGCGCGCCGGCAACGATTCCGGCGGCGGTCAGCCGGGTTGGATCCTCAAATGCAAGGGCTGGGAGACCGATCCCGACGCCTACATTTATTTCATCACGCAGGCGCCGGTCTGGGAGGCGATCTGCGACCTGATCGGCAAGCCGGACTGGAAGACCGATCCGGACTACGCTAAGCCGCCGGCGCGGTTGCCGCGGCTCAAGCACATCTTCGCCACCATCGAAGAGTGGACCATGACCAAGACCAAGTTCGAGGTCATGGACATCTGCAATGCTCACGACATTCCGGTCGGCCCGATCCTGTCGATGAAGGAGATCGCCGGGGAAGAATCATTGCGCAAGACCGGCACCGTGGTCGAGGTCGATCATCCGGGCCGCGGCAAATACCTCACCGTCGGCAATCCGGTCAAAATGTCGGACTCGATCACCGAAGTGAAGCGCTCACCGCTCCTCGGTGAGCACACCGAGGAGATCCTGACCAAGGTGCTTGGCTATTCGGCAGCCGAGCTAGCCGAGATCAAGGCCTCGGGCGCGATTACGCCGTCGGAGAAAAAGGAAGCCGCGGCGGCATAGTTGGCAGGGTGGGTTGGCCGAAGGCTAACCTGCCGCATCGCAAACAGGGCGGATTACGCTGCGCTAATCCGCTCTACGGGTTTTGACTGCCGTTCATTGGGGATTTGACATGCGTATCGTGGTTCACGGTCAACAAGCCTTCGGCAAGGCGGTGCTGGAAGCGCTGCTCAAGCGCGGCGATGATGTGGTCGGCGTCTACGTGGCGCCGGAGAAGCCGGGACAGAAGGCCGATCCGCTCAAGGAAGCGGCGGTGGCGGCGAAGCTGCCGGTCCATCAGCCCGCGTCCTATCGCAAGCCCGAGGTATGGGACGAATTCCGTGCCCTCAAGCCGGACCTCCAGGTGATGGCTTTCGTGACGCTGTTCGTGCCAGACGAATTCCTCAGCGTCCCGACCCACGGGTCGATCCAGTATCACCCCTCGCTGCTGCCGAAATACCGCGGCCCCAGCGCCATCAACTGGCCGATCATCCAGGGCGATACCGAAACCGGCCTGTCGATCTTCTGGCCCGACAATGGACTCGATACCGGCGCCGTCTTGCTGCAGAAAAAGACGCCGATCAGTTTCGAGGACTCGCTCGGCTCGGTCTATTTCGATCGGCTGTTTCCGATGGGCGTCGAGGCCATGCTGGAGGCGGTTGATCTCGTCAAGGCCGGCAAGGCGCCACGTATCAAACAGGACGACAGCCTGGCGACCTATGAAGGCCGCTGCGGCACCGACAATGCCCGCATCGACTGGGGCAAGCCGTGGCGGCAGATCCACAACCTGATCCGCGGCTGCAATCCGGCGCCCGGCGCCTGGACCACGCTCGACGGCAAGACCTTGCAGGTGTTCGAGGCAAAGCCTCTGCCGGCGCGCGATCCCAAGGGGATCGCCGGCAAGATGGGTGAGATCGTCGCGGTCGAGGCCGACGGCTTCACGGTGGTGTGCGCCGACGGCCGGATCAAGGTGTTGCGCGTGAAGCCGGCCGACGGCGGCAAAGTCGGGGCCGGCGAACACGCAACTGCCACGAACCTCGCCGCGGGCGCCCGCTTCTCATGAGTCCGGGCGACTGTCACACGAATTCATCATCCATGATGTTGTGAATACTCCAAACCAAGGAAACTGCCCCGATGCCGGCCTCCCAGCACACCAGTCCGAAGTCAGACATCGAAATCTCGCAAGCCGCGACCAAACGGCTGATCGCCGACGTCGCGCGCGAGCGGCTCGGCATCGCGCCGGAGCACCTCGAGCCTTATGGCCACTACAAGGCCAAGATCTCGATGGACTACATCAAGTCCCTCAAGGACAAGCCCAACGGCAAGCTGATCCTGGTGTCGGCGATCTCGCCGACGCCGGCCGGCGAGGGCAAGACCACGACGACGGTGGGCCTCACCGACGCGCTCAACCATATCGGCAAGAAGGCGATGCTGTGCCTGCGCGAGCCTTCGCTCGGGCCGTCGTTTGGCGTCAAGGGCGGCGCGGCGGGCGGCGGCTATGCGCAGGTTATCCCGATGGAGGACATCAACCTCCATT
This sequence comes from uncultured Alphaproteobacteria bacterium, assembly GCA_963747835.1. Lineage (GTDB taxonomy): Bacteria > Pseudomonadota > Alphaproteobacteria > Rhizobiales > Xanthobacteraceae > JAJPKK01. Next base: position 981,396 of record CAVVGO010000006.1, on the reverse strand, counting down.
TCACCGGCGACTTCCACGCCATCACGTCGGCCCATAACCTGCTTTCGGCACTGATCGACAACCACATCTATTGGGGCAATGCGCTCGGCCTCGACAGCCGCCGCGTCGCCTGGCGGCGCGTCCTTGACATGAACGACCGCGCGCTGCGCGAGATCGTGTGCTCGCTCGGCGGCGTCGCCAACGGGTTTCCGCGCGAAGCGGGCTTCGACATCACGGTGGCTTCGGAGGTGATGGCGATCTTCTGCTTGGCCCGCGACCTCGACGATCTCAAGCACCGTCTCGGCAACGTCATCATCGGCTATACGCGCGACCGCAAGCCGGTGCGCGCCGCCGATATCAAGGGGCATGGCGCCATGACGGCGCTGCTCAAGGATGCGCTGGCGCCGAACCTGGTCCAGACCCTCGAAGGCACGCCGGCCTTTGTGCACGGCGGTCCGTTCGCCAACATCGCTCATGGCTGCAATTCCGTGCTCGCCACCACGACGGCCCTCAAGCTCACCGATTACGTCGTGACCGAGGCGGGCTTCGGCGCCGATCTCGGCGGCGAGAAATTCATCGACATCAAATGCCGCAAGACCGGCCTTGCTCCGGACTGCGTCGTGCTGGTCGCCACCATCCGGGCGCTGAAGATGCACGGCGGAGTGAAAAAGGAAGATCTCAAGACCGAAAACCTCGGCGCGCTTGAATCCGGCATGGCCAACCTTCAGCGCCACGTCGAGAACGTGCAGAAGTTCAGCCTCGTTCCGGTGGTGTCGATCAACCGGTTTTCCGCCGACACGGCGGCCGAGATCGAGCTCGTCAAGAAGGCATGCGCCACGCTCGGCGTCGAGGCCCTCATGGCGGATCATTGGGCGCTGGGCGGCGAAGGCGCCGCCGATGTGGCGAAGGCAGTGGTGCGCACCGTCGAAGCGGGCAAGAGCAAGCTCAAATTGCTCTATCCGGACGAAATGCCGCTGTTGGAAAAGATCCGAACCATTTCGCGGGAAATCTACCGCGCCAAGGACATTTCGGTCGACAAGGCGGTGCGCGACCAACTCGCCTCGTTCGAGGCCATGGGTTACGGCAAGCTTCCGGTTTGCATCGCCAAGACCCAGTACAGCTTCTCGACCAATCCGGACCTCAAGGGCGCGCCGGTCGATCACACCATCCCGGTGCGCGAGGTGCGGCTGTCGGCGGGGGCCGAGTTCGTCGTCGCGGTGTGCGGCGACGTCATGACAATGCCGGGACTGCCCAAAGTGCCGGCCGCCGATTCGATCGACGTCGGGACCGACGGCAAGATCGTCGGACTGTTCTGAGCGCGCGGGTCTGACAATTGAGACACGGGTCGCGTTTCGCGTGACCCGGAGGCTGCTCTCTTTCAACTGGCGGGTTCAATGCGGATGACCGACTTTCGGCGTGCTTGCATTTCGGTTTTGTCGCCGCCATGGTCGCGTCATGGATGATCGCACCCGTTCGCCGATCCGGGCGGCAGATTCGGCATTGGCCCAGTGTCTCGACGGCGCTGTCCGTCACGACTGGACGCGCACCGAGATCGCGGCGCTGTTCGATCTGCCGTTTCCGGATCTCATCTTCCACGCCCAGCGCATCCACCGCATGCATTTCGATCCGCACGAGGTGCAGATCTCGACGCTGCTGTCGATCAAGACCGGCGGCTGCCCGGAGGACTGCGCCTATTGCCCGCAGAGCGCGCAGCACCATGCCGGCGTGAAAGCCGAAAAGCTGATGGATGTCGCCGCGGTGCTGGGCGAGGCAAAAGCCGCCAAGGCCGGGGGCGCGAGCCGCTTCTGCATGGGCGCCGCCTGGCGCTCGCCCAAGGAGCGCGATCTCGACCAGGTCTGCGCCATGGTGGAGGGCGTGCGCGCGCTCGGGCTTGAAACCTGCGCGACGCTCGGCATGCTCGATGATGCGCAGGCGCGGCGGCTGAAAGCCGCGGGCCTCGACTTCTACAACCACAATCTCGATACCTCGCCGGAGTTCTACGGCGAGATCATCACCACGCGCACCTACCAGGATCGCCTCGACACACTGGGCCACGTGCGCGCCGCCGGCATCGCGGTATGCTGCGGCGGCATCGTCGGTATGGGCGAAGCGCGGGCGGACCGCATCGCCATGGTGGCGACGCTGGCGAGCCTGCCGGCGCATCCGGAATCGGTGCCGGTCAACCTCCTGGTCAAGGTCGAGGGCACGCCGCTCGCCCGCGAGGCGGCATTCGACCCGCTCGAATTCGTGCGCACGATCGCGGTTGCCCGCATCGCCATGCCGGCATCGGTGGTGCGGCTTTCCGCCGGCCGCGAGGACATGAGCGAGGAAACTCAGGCGCTGTGCTTCATCGCCGGCGCCAACTCGATCTTCTACGGACCGAAGCTGCTCACGACGCCGAACCCGGAACGTGGTCGCGACATGAAACTGCTCGACAAGCTCGGCCTCATGCCGATGCGCTGAAGCGTTTTGCGCACGCCGTTACGACTTCTGCGTCCAACGGAAACCGACCAGCACGATCGCGAGGCCGACGAGTTGCGTGATGGTGGGGATCTCCCCGAGCGCAAGGAAGCCGACGATCAGGGTCAGCCCGGGTACCAGCGAGGGAAACACGGCGGCGCGCGATACCCCGAGCAGCACCACCGAGCGGGCGAACAGATAGATCGCCATCGGGCCGGAAAAGATGCCCTGGACGAACACCTGGATGGCATTCTCAATCAAGCCCGCCGCGATCATGCGGTCGAACCCGAACGCGACGGCGTGGACCGGCACGTAGAGCAGCGTCAGCACGCTGATGACCGCGGTGGCGCGCATCGGATTGATCCGCCACATCCGCAACAGCATGCCGAAGACCGCGAACATCAGCCCCGCCACCGCGAAGGTGAAATCACCCAGCGCCCCATGGGTGCCGATGGTGGTGAAAGCCTCGCTGCCGATCACCGCGACGCCCGCCACAATGGCAATCGCGCCGTAGATTCGGACCATCGGCAGTTTTTCCCGCAGCACCAGCGTGGCGAGCAAAAGTCCGGCGAGTGCCGCGCAGGACGGCTGGATCACGCCGCCGTGGGCGAGCGGCACCAGGAGGAAACCGGCGGCACTGACGGCGGCCTGACCAGGGCCGCCCAGCATCGCGAGCGTGAAGCCGCGTCCCCAGCCGATGCCGTTGAGATCGCGCGCGCCTTGGCTGAGCACGCTCGGCAGGAACACGAGCCCCGCCCAGACATAGCGATGAAACGCGAGGTCGAACGGCGAGAACCCGACCGCGATGCCGTGGCGCGCGGCCGTAAGACCGGCCGCCCAGAAGAGCGCCGCGCCTGTCCCGCAAGCGATGCCGATAAGGATGCTTCTCGGAGCCGGCGCGGCACGGTTCAACCTTCGCCTCCGCCTCTCGTCACGCCGGCTTCGTCACGCGGCCTTGCGGGTCGACAGGAATTCACCCATGCGGTCGAGCGCCTTGAGGATGTTCTCGGTGGAGTTGGCGTAGGAGAGCCGGACATAGCCCTCGCCGAGAATGCCGAAATCCGGTCCGCCGATGATGGCGACGCCGGAATCCTCCAATAGCGAAGTGGCTAGCGGCTTCGCCTTCCATCCGGTGCGCTTGATGTTGGGAAACGCGTAGAACGCTCCCTTCGGGGTCGCGCAGGACACGCCGGGCAGACGGTTGAGCCCGTCCACCACGACTTTGCGGCGCCGGTCGAACTCCGCAACCATGCGATGGACTTCGTCTTGCGGACCGGTCAGCGCGGCAAGCCCGGCATATTGCGCGGAGGCATTGACGCAGGAATGCAGGTTGACGGCGAGCTTGCGGGCGTAGTCGTAGAGTTTGCCGGGCCACACCGCATAGCCGAGCCGCCAGCCCGTCATCGCATAGGTCTTGGACCAGCCGTTGAGCAGGATCAGCCGGTCGCGGATCGACGGATAGGTCAGCAGGCAGACGTGCTGCCCGCCGTCATAGACCATATGGTCGTAGATCTCGTCCGACATCACCGCGACGTCGGGGAATTTCTCAAGGCCGGCGACGAGCTTGTCAACCTCGGTCTTCGGGGTAACGCCGCCGGTCGGATTGGCGGGCGAGTTGAGGATCAGGAGCCGCGTCTGCGGCGTGATCAGGGCGAGCGTCTCCTCGGCCGAGAATGCGAAGCCGTTCTCCTCGCGCACCGGCACCGGCACCGGGCGCGCGCCGGTGAATTCGATCATCGAACGGTAGATCGGAAATCCCGGATCGGGATAGAGAATATCGGTGCCCGGCTCGCCGAACATCAGGATCGACATGAACATGGTGGGCTTGCCGCCCGGCATGATCATCACGGCGTCAGGCGACACTGCCACGCCGAACCGCTTGTGCAAATCGGCCGCCACCGCCTCGCGCACCGCCACGATGCCGGTCGCCGGCGTGTAGCCGTGGTGGCCGTCCCGCAGCGCCTTCACGGCCGCTTCGACGATGTGATCCGGAGTGCGAAAGTCCGGCTGGCCGATCCCCAGATTGATGATGTCACGGCCGGCCGCCGCAAGCTGCGTCGCGCGCGCCAGCACGGCGAATGCGTTTTCCTCGCCAATTCGATCGAAGGCCGCGACGGTGCGAAGCATGTTTCCCTCAAAATAGTTTGCCGACTTCCGTTGAATTGGAATGTCGTAGCCGCGCATCATTTTATGCCGGCCGCCTGCGCGGCGCACTTCAACCGATCATCGGGCGAAATGCAAATGCAGCCGCGCGATCTGTGATATGCGGACGGCAGGGGACTTGCCCCTGCGGAATCGACATCGCAGGAGCGATCAAGTGGGAGCCGCAATGCCCGACACTGATCCCAACACCGGACAACCGGTCGGAAGGCGCGTCGCCGCGGAGCCGGCGCGCGCGCCGCAAGCGGTTGCGCTCGCGGGCCGTTACGGCACGGTGGAGCGCCTCGATCCGGCGCGCCATCGCGACAGCCTGTGGGATGCGGTGCGCGGTCACGACCGTATCTGGACCTACATGGCGTATGGGCCGTTTGCCGACGCAGCGGCATTTTCCGATTGGCTCGTCTCGCGCGAGACGCTGGCCGATCCGTTCTACTTTGCGATCGTCGATCAATCCGGCGGAGCCGTCGGGCTTGCGACCCTGATGGCGATAAGACCCGAGATGCGGGTCGTCGAGGTCGGCAACATCCTGCTCAGCCCGGCGCTGCAGCGCACGCCGCTTGCGACCGAAGCGCAGTATCTCACCGCCCGCCACGCTTTCGAGACGCTCGGATATCGCCGCTACGAATGGAAATGCGATGCGCTCAATGCCGCTTCGCGGCGTGCTGCGCTCCGTTTTGGATTTACCTTCGAGGGCATTTTCCGCGATCACATGATCATCAAGGGCCGCAGTCGCGACACCGCCTGGTTTGCCATGCTGGAAGCGGATTGGCCGGCCCGCAAGGCCGCATTCGAACGCTGGCTGGCGCCGGACAATTTCAATGCGGACGGGACACAAAAGCAAAAGCTCGGCGCGACGCACGGCGCCGGCGAGCCCTCCGAGCCTTCCGTTCGGTAATGCGCGATCCGGTCCGCGTCAGTCGTTCCGCCGCCGGGCCGCCGCGATCAACTCCCATAGCCGTGGCGGCGACAGCGGCAATTCGCGCGGCTCGACACCGAGCGGTCGCAGCGCCGCCGCGACCGCGTTCGCGATCACGCCGCCGACCGGAATGATACCGCCTTCGCCGGCGCCCTTGGCGCCGAGCGGATTGTGCGGCGCCGGCCATTCCTCCAGAGCGACGGCACGGACGACGGGAAAATCGCCGGCGGTCGGCATCAGGTAATCGGCGAGCGATCCGGTGAGCAGTTGGCCGTGCTCGTCGTAAATGAGGTGCTCGAGAAAGGTGCCGCCCAGGCCCTGCACGATGGCGCCGACGGTCTGGCCATGGAGCATCGCCGGATTGATGATGCGGCCGACGTCTTCGACCGCCACGTAATCTATCACGTCAACGCGGCCCGTGCGCGGGTCCACCGCCACATGGGCGGCGTGGGCGCCGTAGCTGTAGGTGCGGTGATGGCTGCCATAGACGCCGTCGGCGGATAATCCGCGCTCCGCGAGGACGCCGAGCGACACGGCATTGCGCCCCGGCGCCCGTGCGGTGCCTGCCACGATCTCGACATCCTTGGTGTCGCAGCTAAGCCGTTGCGCCGCAGCGGCCCGGATCATGTCGCGCAGTTTGAGTGCGCCCGCGATGATGGCGGACCCGCCCATCACGATCGCCCGCGAGCTGTAGGTGCCGAATCCGTCGGTCACCAGATCGGTGGAACCATGGAACACGCCGCGAATGCGCTCGATCGGCATTTCGAGCGCGTCGGCCGCGATTTGGGCGAAGGCGGTCTCGAGTCCCTGGCCGTTCGCCGACGAGCCCACATAGACCGATACCGATCCGTCCGTCTCCAGTACGAGCCGCGCCGATTCCCTCGGCCCCGATGCGCCGCCCTCGAAATAGCAGCCGACGGCGAGCCCGTGATAGCGGTCCTCGACCGGTTTGCCCTGCAGCGGCGCCTTGGCGGCCCAGCCGATTTCATCGAGGCAGCGCTCGAACGTGGCGCCGTAATCGCCGCTGTCGGTCGCGGTATCGAGGCTGAGTTCCACCACACGGGCGAGCGACCACGGCATCTCGGGTTCGGTGAGCAGATTGCACCGGCGGAACTCGGCCCGGTCGATGCCAAGATCGCCCGCCGCCATGTCGAACAGGCGCTCGCGAAAAAAATCGGCCTCGAACCGGCCCGGCCCGCGATAAGTTCCTGCCGGTGTCTTGTTGGTGACGAAGAGCGACACCTCGATGTGGATGTTCGGCACCCGATAGGGGCCGGACAGGATTTGCACGGTATTGCGCGGCCCGGTAGCGCCGTTGGTGCGGAGATAGGCGCCGACATCCGCCTCGGCATGGCCGCGCAGGCCGAGGATCGTGCCATTGCGATCGCAGGCGATCTCCAGCTCGCAGGCGACGTCGCGGGCATGGTTGGTCGCCAGCAAATGCTCGCGGCGATCCTCGATCCATTTCACCGGCGCGCCGACGAACCGCGCCGCGAACGGAATGAGGTAATCTTCCGGATAGAATTCGCCGCGCACCCCGAAGCCGCCGCCGACATCGTTCTCGACCATGCGGATCGCGTTCTCGGCAAGCCCGAGCTGCTTTGCCAGGATGCGGCGATTGGGAAACGGAACCTTGGCGGCGCCGTAGAGCGTCAGACGGTCGGATTCCCATTCCGCCAAAAAGCCGCGCGACTCCATCGGCACCGCGGTATGGCGTTGCACCACGAACCGCTCGCGCCTCACGTAGGGCGCGTCGCGGAACGCGGCATCGGCGTCTCCCTTCACGGCCGTCAGGGTGCCGGCGTGATTGGACCCCGTAGCCGCGAACAGGATCCCGTCGCCACGTGCGGCGCCCTCCCGATCGGCGACCACCGCAAGTGGCTCGACGTCGAGCACGACCGCTTCCGCCGCATCCTCGGCGGCGGCGGCGCTTTGCGCCACCACTACGGCGACCGGCTCTCCCACATAACGGACTTTGCCGGTTGCGATCACGGGCTGCTCGAACGGCACGAAGGCCGCGAGTTGCTCCTGGCGCAGCGGGATGGTCGGCACGGTGCCAATCTCGGCCGCCGTGATGACGGCGCGCACGCCGGGACGTCCAGTGCGGCGGTGCAATCGATGCTTCGGATGTTGCCGTGGGCGATCCCGCTGCGCAGGATTACGGCATGGAGGAGCCCGGGCCGGCTTACGTCGTCCACATACTCGCCCTTGCCGCGGAGAAAGCGCAAATCCTCGATGCGCTCGATCGGGCTGCCGACGAAGGAGTTCGGCGGGCGGGTGCGGTTAGCTCCGTGCTCATAGGATGGTCCCGCGCATCAATCGATGCGGGCGCCCGATATCCGCACGACCTCTTTCCACTTTGCCCGCTCGGATTTCGCGAAGGCGGCGAATGCGTCGGGCGCCATCGGGGCCGGCTCCGCCCCGACTGCCGTGAGCGACGCCGTCACGTCGGGCGATTTCGAAGATGCGCTTCACGTCGGCGGCGAGCTTGTCGACGATCGGGCGCGGCGTTCCGGCCGGCGCGAACAAGCCCTGCCACGCGGTCGCCTCATAGCCCGGCAGGCTCTCTCCGATGGTCGGCAGATCGGGAATCGCGGCGACGCGCTGCGGCGTCGTCACCGCGAGCGCGCGCACCGTCCCGGCCTGGGCCTGCGGATACGTGGTCGTCATGCTGTCGATGGCGAGATCGATGTAGCCGCCGATCATGGCGTTCATTTCCTCGGAGGTGCTGCGGAACGGGATGTGGGTCATCTGGGTTCCGGTAGCGAGCGCGAACATCACCACCGACAGATGTGATGACGTCCCGATGCCGGACGAACCGTAGTTTGCCTGGCCGGGGCGGGCTTTGAGAAAAGCGGCCAGCTCGGTCACCGAGTGCGCCGGAATCTTCGGGTTGACGAACAACAGATTGGGCAGCCGCACCAGAAGCGATACCGGCTGGAAGTCGCGTTCGACATCGTAGGTGAGCCGCGTGTAGAGCGCCGCATTGATCGCGTTGGTGCTGGCGGTGCCGATCAGGAGCGTATAGCCGTCGGCCGGCGCGCGGGCGACGACGCCCGCCCCGATGGTGCCGCCGCCACCACCCTTGTTGTCGACCACGAACGGTACGCCGATCTTCGCCTGCAACTGCGCCGCGATGACCCGCCCGATCAGGTCGGCCGATCCTCCGGCGCTGAACGGCACCACCAGGGTGACCGGACGCTGCGGCCACGCCTCCTCGGCGTTCGCAGTGAACGAGATCAGCACGGCGGCGGCGGTCGCCAGAATTCTGCACATCATTGAACCTCCTGGCACCGCGGCGGCATTGGCAGCCGCGATCCAACAGGCCGCGCGACGCTTCGTCAATGGAATTGCCCTGGACATCGCGGCCGCGCGGAGTTGCATAACTGCCGGGTGGACAACGTCACCGTCGGGCCATTACATGCGCGACCTGGGCACCGACCTGCTGATCCGCGGCGCCTGACACCGGGAGCCTTATCATGACCGCCCCCCTTTATCTCACCGAGGAGGACGTGGGTCGCCTCCTCACCGTCAAGGACGCGCTGGCCGCCTTGGACGAGTGCTTCGCCCACTGGCATGACCCCGACACCAGCAACATCGACCGGCGCCGCGCCCGCGTCGACGGCGGCAATTTCAATCTCATGGGGGCGGCTTACGGCCACAAGAAAGTCTACGGGCTGAAGGCTTATTTCGCCGGCAAGTCCGGGGCGCGCTATCACACGCTGTTGTATTCCGCCGAAACGGCGCGGCTGCTCGCGATGATCGAAGCCGATCTGTTCGGTGCCATCCGTACCGGCGCGGCGAGCGGCATCGCCACCAAGCTCATGGCGAAGGCCGACGCCCATAGCCTCGCGGTGATCGGCGCCGGCAAGCAGGCGATCCATCAGGTCGCGGCCATCGTGGCGGTTCGTCCGATCAAGAGCGTCAGCGTCTATACCCGCACGCCGGAAAGCCGGACCGCGTTCGCTCAGGCGATCGAGAAGCAGTTCTCGATCGCCACCAAACCGGCAGCCGATGCGGCGAACTGCGTCGCCGGCGTCGACGTCGTGGTGACAATCACGAAATCCGCCGAGCCGGTCTGTCGCGGTGCCTGGCTCAGCGAAGGCGTTCATGTGAATGCGGCCGGCGCCAACGCGGCCGACCGGCGCGAGCTCGATCCCGACGCAGTCCTCAAGGCGCAACTCGTGGTGACCGACGCGCGGTCCCAGGCGCAGGTCGAGGCCGGGGAGTTCCGCGATCTCGCTGCCGCCGGCCGGCTCGACTGGAACAATGTCCACGAGCTTGGCGACATCGCCTGGGGCAAAATCAAGGGCCGACAGTCGGACCGACAGATCACACTATTCAAATCGCTGGGCATTGCGCTGGAGGATGTGGCCTTCGCGGAGCTCGCGTATCGCCGTGCCGTCGCGGCCGGCGTCGGCAAGGCGTTTTGAACGGGACCCCGAATGGCAATCGATATCCACGCGCATTACGTGCCGCCCCAGCTGATTGATGCCGTCAATGCGCGCGGGGCGGAGATCGGCGTCAGGCTCGCGACATCGCCCGACGCTGCGGCACCGGCCTTGCAGTTCGATTACGGCTTCAAGGTGCGCCCGTTCTTTCCGCGTCTCGTCGAGCCCGCCGCCGCCCGCAAGGCTTGGCTGGCTGAAAAGCGCATCGACCGCCAAATACTCGGCACGTGGCCAGACATCTTCGCCTACGGCCTTCCGGCACAGGCGTCCCAAGCTTGGCATTGCATGCTCAACGATACCCTTGCGGCGTGGTGTGCCGACCATGCCGGGCAATTTTCCTGGATCGCCTCGGTGCCGATGCCGGGCGGCGAGGCGGCTGCGGTCGAGCTTGAGCGTGCGGTCGGTGCCGGCGCCATCGGGGCCATCGTCGCGTCCAATGTGGAAGGCGCCAATCTGGGCGAGGTCGCGCTCGATGCCTTCTGGGCCAAGGCGCAGGCACTTGACGTGCCGATCCTCATCCACCCGGTGATGAGCACGCCCGCGCCGCGCGCGGCGAAATTCGCGTTGGCGCAGATCGCGCAATACACCTTCGACACGACGCTGGGGATCGGCTCGCTCATCTTTGCCGGCGTCCTCGACCGCTTTCCGAAATTGACCGTCATCCTGTCCCATGGCGGCGGCGCGTTCCCGTACCTCATGGGCCGCTTCGATCTCATGCACGAACGCATGGACCGGGCCGCCCAGGGTGACGTGGCGGTGCGCCCGCCGTCGGGTTACGGGTCGCAACTGGTCTACGACAGCATCGTGCATGCCCCGAAGCCGCTGCGGTTTCTCGCCGATTGCGTCGGGCTCGACCGCGTCGTGCTGGGCACCGACTATTCGTTCCCGCCGGCCGATCTCGATCCGCTGGCAAGCCTGCGCGCCGCCGGCTTTTCGGCGGCTGACATCGAGACGGTGGCAGAGGCCAATCCGCGCCGCTATTTCAAGCGCCTGAGGGGCTGAGTTTCGAGGTCCCGCCGGGGCTTCGTGCTCGCGTGGCGCACCGGCGGATTTCTTGACAGCAAAGCCTCGATCCGCCATAAGCATGTCCGCAGCGTGGGCTTGCATGGTTCCGCGCGCTTTGTTGCGACGCTAAGCGTCTGCAACGACACGGAAAACCTCGATCGAAAGAAGCCGATCCGGGCCTCTAGGTCCGAGTATCGCGTACGAACACAAGGAACAAAAGATGTTCGCGGTCATTAAAACGGGCGGCAAGCAGTATCGCGTTGTCGCCGAGGACTTGCTCCGGATCGATCGGGTCGAAGCCGAGCCCGGCAGCGTCATCGAATTCGGCGAAGTGCTGGTCGTGGGCGGCGATTCCCCGATGCTCGGCACCCCGATGGTCGCGGGTGCAACGGTTGCGGCCGAAGTGCTCGACCACGTGCGTGGCCCCAAGGTCATCGCCTTCAAGAAGCGCCGCCGTAAGAATTCGCGGCGCAAGCGCGGCCATCGCCAGGAGTTCTCCCTGGTGCGGATCACCGAAATCCTGACCGAAGGCAAGAAGGCATCCCAGACCCCGCCGCCGCGGCCGAAGCGGCCGTCCGGGCCGAAGCCGGATGCTACTGAGGCAGAAGCGCCCGCGGCGCCAGCCTGATGCGTCCACTCGCCGCCATCGCGCGCGAGGGCCAGGTCGAAAAGCTGTCATGATTTCGAGCTAAAAACGAACGAGAAGGAAGACCACTATGGCGCACAAGAAAGCAGGCGGATCCTCGCGCAACGGTCGCGATTCCCCGGGCCAGCGCCTCGGTGTCAAGCGATTCGGCGGCGAGAAATGTCTCGCCGGTAATATCCTGGTACGCCAGCATGGCACCAAGTGGCATCCGGGCGAGAATGTCGGCCTTGGGCGCGATTACACGTTGTTCGCGTTGATCGACGGCCGCGTCGAGTTCCGTGCCAGGGCGAAGGGCCGCACTTATGTCTCCGTCGTACCGATGGAGGCTGCGGCCGAATAAAACGGTGGATCATATCGAGGTCTGCCGGTGCGTCAGTCGACCCGGTGGACTCGTCAGGGTTCCGATGAGGGGGGAGACGGCGGGCCGGCTCCCCTTGATCGTTTGTGCAACCGAGGAACCTGACTATGGCGATACTAGACCGCACCGCGAAGGATACTTTCCAGGAGGCCAGTACCCCCGTCCTCGAGACCCAGCGGCTTGTATTGCGTGCGCCGCGTATCGAGGACGCTAAGCAGATCGCAGCGCTCGCCAATGACCGCCGGATCGCCGAGAATACCGCGCGCATTCCCCATCCCTATACGCTTGCAGATGCCAAGGAATGGGTCGGCGCCTTCCTGGCGCAAAACAGCCAGGATACCTTTTTGATCACTGTCGGCGGCGAGGTCATCGGCGCCTGCGGCTATGAATTGCGCAACAGCGTTCCGGAGATCGGCTATTGGCTCGGTGTGCCGTTCTGGGGCAATGGCTATGCAACCGAAGCCGCCCGCGCGCTCATCGATCACGCCTTTGGCGAGCGCTTCTATGCGGCGCTTCATGCCGGCGCGCGCGTCAGCAACCCCGCCTCGCGGCGCGTGCTGGAGAAGTGCGGCTTCCAATGGACCGGGGTCGCACTCTACCGCATCCGTGCCATCAGTTCGTCGGCGCCGCTCGACCGGTTCCGGCTGGAGCGCGGCATCTGGGCCTCGCTAAAAGCGTGGGGCGCGACCCCGCGGCGCGGCAGGGCTGTTGCGACCGATAAAGGGCGAAAATCGGTCGGGACGTAGCGCCGGCACGTTCCGACTCGTTGAAAAATCGCTCGACGCAGCTTTGATTAAGACAATGGTACGACTTTCGACATCCTGATCATCCTTATATTCGGCTCATGAAATTCCTCGACCAGGCCAAGATCTACATCCGCTCCGGCGACGGCGGGGCCGGCTGCGTGTCGTTCCGACGCGAGAAGTTCATCGAGTTCGGCGGTCCGGACGGCGGCGACGGCGGGCGCGGCGGCGACGTGATCGCCGCATGCGTGGACGGGCTGAACACGCTGATCGACTATCGCTACCAGCAGCATTTCAAAGCCAAGATCGGCGGCCATGGTATGGGCAAGAACCGGTCCGGCGCCGGTGGCGACGATGTCATCCTCAAGGTCCCGAAAGGTACCCAGATCTTCGACGAGGACAACGAGACCCTGCTGGCCGACCTGACCGACATCGGCGATCGCGCCGTGCTTGCCAAGGGTGGCAATGGCGGATTTGGCAATGCCCATTTCAAGTCGTCCACCAATCGCGCCCCGCGCCGCGCCAATCCGGGCATCGTGGGCGAGGAACGCACCATCTGGCTGCGGCTCAAACTTATCGCCGACGCCGGAGTGGTCGGCCTGCCTAACGCCGGTAAGTCGACGTTTCTCGCCTCGGTGAGCGCCGCCAAGCCCAAGATCGCCGATTATCCCTTCACGACGCTTCATCCGCAGCTCGGTGTCGTCTCGATCGACGGCCGCGAATTCGTGATGGCCGATATTCCGGGGCTCATCGCCGGGGCCCACGAGGGCGCCGGCCTCGGCGACCGCTTCCTTGGTCATGTCGAGCGTTGCCGCGTACTCCTGCATCTCGTCGACGGCACCTGCGAGCATGCTGGCCACGCCTACAAGACCGTACGCGAGGAGCTCGTGGCCTACGGTCACGGCCTTGCCGACAAGCCGGAAATCGTCGCCCTCAACAAGGCCGACGCGATGACGCCGGAACAGTTGAAGGACCAGAAGGCGCGCCTCAAGCGCGCCGCGAAGGTGACCCCGATGGTGATATCCGCCGCGACGCACCAGGGCGTGACGGAGGCGTTGCGCGCTCTCCGCAAGGTGATCGACGCGACCGTGGAGGAGGCGCAAGCGCCCCGGGAGGCGGCCGGCTGGCGTCCCTGACCCAGCCATTGAGGCTGCCGTCAGGGGTATTTTTTCCTGATTTCGCGGTAGCGCAAGGCCATATGGCGCGCTATATTCGGTTTGGTGGTGCCGTCGTAACCGACCGTTTACGCTAGTGCGGCACCGCTATTTCGTAACACCCACGCGAACCGGCCTGCCTCGGGGCGGGCGTTTTGTTTTTTTCCGTATGGGCCGCCATGAGCTCCAATCGAACCGACCACATTCGCCTTACCTCCCACCCGGTGCCTGGCGAAAAATCGCGCTCCCCGATCCAATGGGGAGCGGCGACCCCGCGCGAACGCGGGCCGATCATTGGAACGGTATCGCAGCCGCAGCACCGCAACGTCATCGGCAGCCACGGGGGCTCCTACGCACTCTACCGGGCCCTCGCGGTCTCGGCGGGCGCGCTCGATCCGATCCGTCGTCCCGACCTGACCAATACGCATCCGGCGGCGACCATCGGCCCGTTCCCGCAATGGTCGGAGCCGCAACGCATTGTGTCGCTCGATCCTTGGGGCCATCTTGTCGCCGACGCCTTCAAGACCGAGATCGCCGAAGGCGAGGACATTCGTCCGACCATCGCGGTGACGCGCGCGCGGCTTGATCTCATCGAGATGCGCGACGCCATCCGGGCCGGCCGTTTGACGCCCGACGGCAACCATATCCATCAAAACGGCAGCGTGTCGGTCGTGAAGGTCGCGATCGATCCGGTCTGGCACCTGCCGGGCGTGGCGGAGCGCTTCGGCACCTCCGAATCCAATTTACGCCGCGCGCTGTTTGGGCAGACCGCCGGCATGTTCCCTGAACTCGTGACGCGGCCCGATATGCACGTGTTCCTGCCACCGATCGGGGGCACCACCGTCTATCTGTTCGGCGATGTGGCAAAGCTCGCCGATCCGCGCACCAAGATCACGTGCCGGGTCCACGACGAATGCAACGGCTCGGACGTATTCGGCTCCGATATCTGCACGTGCCGGCCGTACCTCATTCACGGCATCGAGGAGTGCGCCCGGTCGGCGCAGGAAGGCGGCCTCGGCGTCATTGTCTACAACCGCAAGGAAGGTCGTGCGCTCGGTGAGGTCACCAAGTTCCTGGTCTACAATGCCCGCAAGCGCCAGGAGGGCGGCGATTTCGGCCTCGACCTATTTCGAACGTACCGAATGCGTCGCCGGAGTCCAGGATGCCCGCTTTCAGCAGCTCATGCCCGACCCGATCCACTGGCTCGGCCTGCGCCGGATCGATCGGTTCGTGTCCATGAGCGACATGAAGCACGACGCGCTGGTCTCCCAGGGCATCGAGATCGTCGAGCGCGTGGCGATCCCGGACGAACTGGTGCCGCCCGACGCCCACGTGGAAATCGATGCCAAGCGGGCTGCCGGCTATTATTCGCCGGAGCCGCCGAAGCCATCGACCGATACGGTCGGGCGCCCGCTCGACAAATACTGATGGACCGCCGTGCTTTCTGAAACGGAAGCCGCGCTATCGCTCATGAGCGCCGCCGCGGTGCGCGAGCGGGCTTGCCTCATGCTGGAAGCCGGGTTGGCCGACCGGCTGCCGTATTTTCGCGTCGATCTTGACCGTCTCGATGACGCCGCCGCGCTGACGCTCGCGGTCACCCGCGAAGCCTATCCGTCGCTCGACATTCCATTCCATTCGCGCTGGCGCCATTTCGTGGTCGACGGCGAGGATCGCTGGGCGACACTTGCCGGCGGAGCGCATTGGAAAGACGCGGCCGCACGCGCACGGGCGGAATTCGATCTTGCCATCACCAGCGTCCTGCTCGACGCCGGTGCCGGGCCGCAATGGCGCTATCGCGAGCCTGCCACCGGGTGTGAGATCGGCCGTTCCGAGGGGCTTGCGATTGCGAGCCTCGCCATGTTCGGCGATGGACGGTTCTCCGGCAATTCCCGCGATCCGTTGCGCGCCGATGCGATAAAATTGGAAGCACTCACCGAGGCGGCGCTAGCCGATGGTTTCCAGGCGGGACCCGACAATCCGTTGCTCGGCGTTCCGGGCCGGGCCGACCTCATGCGCGGGCTTGGCCGCACGGTTGCGGCGGCACCGGGCGTGTTCGGCCGCCATGATACGCCGCGGCCCGGTGGTCTGTTCGATCATCTCGCCGGGCTGGCGGCCGGCGGCCCGATCGCGGCCGCCACCGTTCTGTCGGCGGTGCTCAGGCATTTCGGTCCGATCTGGCCGTCGCTGATCACGCTTGGGGGGATCCCGCTCGGCGATTGCTGGCGCCACCCGGCGATCATGACCGGTGACGCGACCCATAATCTGGTGCCGCTCCACAAGCTGTCGCAGTGGCTCACCTATTCTTTGATCGAGCCGCTCGAACGGGCCGGCATCACGGTGACGGAAATCGACGGGCTGACCGGCCTCGCCGAATACCGCAACGGCGGGCTCTTCGTCGATACCGGCACCCTTGCGTTCCGCGATCCCGAGGATGCGCGGCGCCGGCATGCGGTCGATTCAACCCTTGTGGTCGAATGGCGCGCGCTCACGGTGGCGCTGCTCGACCGTCTCGCCGACCTTGTGCGGCAGCGCCTGGGACGTAATGCGCAGGACCTGCCACTCGCCCGGATTCTGCAAGGCGGCACCTGGACGGCAGGCCGCATCATCGCGCAACGGCTGCGCCCCGACGGCGCTTCGCCGGTGCACGTCGTGAGCGACGGGACCGTGTTCTGACGCATGATCTCGAAAGATTGCAGGCCTTTTAGCTAAGTTGGTGCGTAACGTGAAGGGGACCGTGATGGAAGGCGTTACAGTTGTTGAGCACCCGCTGGTTCAGCACAAGCTCACGCTGCTGCGCGACAAGAACCGCTCCACCAAGTCGTTTCGCGAGTTGTGCCGCGAACTCGGCATCCTGATGTGCTACGAGGTCACGCGCGATCTGCCGCTCGACTCCGTCGAGATCGAGACCCCGATGGCGCGCATGACGGCGCCACGGCTCGCCGGCAAGAAGCTGGTGTTCGCCCCGATCCTGCGCGCCGGAATGACGCTCGTCGAAGGGATGCTGGAACTGGTGCCGGCGGCGCGCGTCGCCCAGATCGGGCTCTACCGCGACCCCGATACGCTGCAGGCGGTGGAATACTATTTCAAGGCGCCGATCGATGTGGCGGAACGTCAGGTCATCGTCATTGCCCCGGTGATCGCGACCGCGAACACGGCGGTGGCGGCGATCGACCGGCTCAAGGAGCGCGGCGCCCTGGATATCCGGTTCGTCTGCCTCATCACGGTGCCGCCGGCGCTTGAGCGTCTGCGCGGCATCCATCCCGACGTTCGGGTCTGGACCGCCGCGATCGACGAGGGTCTCGATGAGAACGCCTACATCATTCCGGGTCTTGGCGATGCCGGCGACCGGGCTTATGGCACCCGCTGAAAGGCGATCCCTGATGAAGTGGAACAGACATCTGCGGCCTCTCCTGGTGGCGCTTGCGTGTCTGGCGACATGCGTGACCGCGTCCTCGCAGTCCGTATCGGCGCAGCCCGCCTCGGCACCGACCATGACCACGCTTTCCGCCGTGGCGATCGGCGTCAGCGTTTCCATCTGGCCGGCGATTGTTGCCGACAAGAAGGGTTTTTTCACCGAACAGGGCCTTGATTTCGACCTCATCACGTCAGGGTCGAGCGCTCGCTCGCTGCAGCAGGTGGCAGCCGGCAGTGCGCCGATCGGGAGTTCCTCCATGGTCGATTCGATCCGCGCCATCGGGGCCGGCGCCAAGGTCAAGATTTTCCTCAATAGCCTCGCGGTCGGAACCCACAGCCTGGTGGCGGCGAGAGCCATCAAGTCCGTGCCGGACCTGAAGGGCAAGCGCGTGATGACCGGCGGCCCAGGCGACGTCACCAATCTTTGGTGGTACGCGGTGGCGCGGCATTTCAAGCTCGATCCCAGCCGCGATGTCGAGTTGATGTTTTCCGGCTCGTCCACGGCGCGGACCGCCGCGCTCCTTGGGGGCGCCATCGACGCCACCGTGCTGTCGACCCCGCAGAGCTTCAAGGCGATCGAGGACGGCTTCACCGACCTCGGCCCGGTCGCGCCTTATCTCGGCGAGTTTCCAATGATGATCTGGCACGTCAACATCAGCTGGGCGCGCGCCAACGAGAAGATGCTGGCGGCTTTCATCCGCGCGCATAACAAGGCTGTCGGCTATATGTCCGACCCGGCCCACCGGCTCGAAGTCTCCGAGATCCTCGCCAAGGCTTCCGGGTCCAGGGTTGCGGACGCGCTCAAGACTTGGGATCTTTGCATGCGGATCAACGCGTTCGTTCCGGACGGTTCGATCACCGATGCGGCGATCCTGCGGGTGCGCGATACGCTTCTGCAATCGGGTGACCTCAAGGAGCCGGGAATGCCGCCGGAAGCCTATTTCGATCGTCGTTTCGTCGACGCAGTGGCACGATAGGGGCGGTTCCGGAAAGCGGCGGCGTTGGACGAAGGTCGTGCGTGAGAAGGGCTGCTCTCGGACAGCGAGGGGCCCGGTTCTCCTCCCAGCGCGGTGCTGCTATGGATGTGGTGAGCGGCCCCGGAATTCCCGGGCGGCGCGGATGATGCGGGACCATAAGGCTGATCGGCATGGGTTCGCTGACGCTGTCACGTTATTTTGCCTTCCGCTTCTTTGTGGCGGTCGCCGGTGTTTTTGTCGGGGTCTTCGTGCTGGTCGCGTTCGTCGACTATATCGATCTGATGCGCAAGGCGGGCGACGTCCCGAATGCGCCGGCCGGGATGCTGGTGCTGATGTCGCTCTACCGTGTCCCGCAGATCATGGAACGTCTGTTGCCGTTCAGCGTGCTGGTGGGCGCCATGGCGTGCTTCTTCAGCCTGTCGCGCCGGATGGAGCTCGTGGTGGCGCGCGGCGCCGGCATGTCGGTCTGGCAAATCATCACGCCGGCGCTCGCGGTCGCGTTGCTGCTGGGTACGTTCGGAACGCTGGTCTACAACCCGGTATCGGCGGCGCTTCGCGAAGCGTCCAAGCGAATCGAAGCGCAGGTTTTCGGTCTGAGCCAATCGCTGGAGAGTTACGGCAGCGGCTATTGGGTACGCCAGCGCGGCAATGACGGCGAATCGATCCTCAATGCGGTTCAAAGTCGGGAACAGGGCTTGAAATTGACATCCGTCACGGCGTTCACGTTCAACCCGGCCGGCGAATTCAAGGAACGTATCGAGGCCCAGGACGCCGAGCTCATTCCCGGCGCCTGGCAGCTGAACGATGGGCGGGTCTATGCCCCCAACACGCCGCCGCGGGATTTCGTCACCTACGAGCTGTCGACCAAGCTGACGCGCGAACAGGTGGCGGAGAGCTTCGCGGCTCCGGACACCGTCGGGTTCTGGCACCTGCCGACCTATATCCGTTTTGCCGAGGACTCCGGTCTCACGGCAGCCGGCTATCGGCTGCAATATCAGCTCCTCATCGCACGCCCGTTCCTGCTCGGCGCCATGATCCTCCTGGCGGCTTCGGTCAGTCTGCGTGCGTTTCGGTTCGGCGGTGTGCCGCAACGCATCCTGCTCGGGGTCGCGGCCGGTTTCTCGATCTACGTGCTGTCGAAGGTGACGGAAGATTTGAGCAAGGCCGAATTGCTCTATCCGCTGCTTGCCGCCTGGCTGCCGATCGTGGCGGGCGGCCTGTCGGGCTTCCTTGTTCTGTTGTGGGAGGAGGACGGCTGACCTGAGGCGCGGGCACACGATCTTGTCTAGCGGTGCAGTAGCGTGTCGACAAAGGCTTCGAGTTGTCCGGGCGGCACGATCACGGACGCAATGCCGGCGGCGCGCCCGGCCGCGGCGTCGATCTCCTTGTCGCCGACCATGAAGCTTGCTTCTTCGGCGATTGGCCAGTGTTCCATCAGATCGAGAATCATGCCGGGCGCTGGCTTGCGGCACGAACACGCGACCCGATAAGACGCGACTTTTGCGTCCGGATGGTGCGGGCAGTAGCGCAGGTCATCGATATGGGCGCCAGCCGCCCGCAGCGTATCGCTCATCCAGGCGTGCAGTTCGGCGACCGCGGTCTCGTCGAACAGGTCGCGTGCGACACCCGACTGATTGGTGACGACGAAAACGTAATAGCCGGCGTCGTTGAGTTGGCGCACCGCATTGACGGCGCCAGGCAGCCAGCAAAAGGCGTCCGTGCGATGCACATAGCCGGTATCTTGGTTAAGCGTGCCGTCACGATCGAGAAATACCGCGGGCCGCCGCCGCGCCTGCGATAGGACGCGACCCGCGACGGCGCGGTCAGCCGGCTCGGCGAGGTCGATGAACCCGCCCGCCGCAACGAGCCCACGTACGGCTCCGCACCGCGCCAGTCGGACGATCACCTCGTCGAGGCTGCAAGCCGACGACACATGCTCCAGGATGCGCGACGACATGAGGCAGACACCCGCGCTTGCGATCCCGGGTCCGGGTTTGTCGCCCAGCGCCCGAACCGCTGGGCCGTCGATCTTGATCGGCGTGCGGCGGTTGGGGCCGTCGAATGCTCGTAGCGCGAGCGTCGCCAGAGCGTCCTCGGCGCCTTTAACGGTGACCAGCGAAAGCCAATTGAAATTGAACCAGCTCTGACCATCCAGCAGCAGAAAGCGCTCATCCAGCTGGCCGCGCGCGGCGTAAAGCGCGCCGCCGGTGCCGGCGCCGTGCGTTTCGAGGAGGTCAATCGATAGCCGGGTTTCCTCGCCGATCCGGCTGGAATCGAGCGCGGCGCGAGCGCGTGAACCTCCACCGTCGCCGATGAATAAAACCTTGCGGAAGCCGAATTTCCACGCCTCCAACAGCAGGTAGTCGAGAAACGGCCGCCCGTCGATCGCCAGCCACGCGGCCGGAGAATTGCCGTCGAGGGCGTTTATAAGCACGACGCATTGAACGGGTGCACGCATGGCGGCGATCAGTCGGCTTGTAGGTTCGGGCGCCCGATAAACTCGCCCCTGGTGGGCTCGATGCCGTCTCGGCCATTGTCTAATGAAGGCGAAATAGCTCTGTCGCAAGGCCGCCATTGATCCGTGCCGCGGTCGCGGCATCGACGCCTGCTGCCGCGACGATCTTCATGGGCTCCATGTCGCCGATCGGGAACGGCATGTCGGAGCCCATCATCAACCGGTCGGCGCCGATCATGCCGATGACGAAGCGCAGCACGCGTGCGTCATGCAGGATGGTGTCGGTATAGATGCGTGCCAGCGCCTCGACCGGGTCTCCGAGCCCGGAGCTGAGCGAGAAATTCCGGGTGAGACGGCCGAGCAGGAACGGCAGCCCGGCGCTGCCCATGGGCACGATGAACTTCACATTCCGGTATTTCGTGATGTGGCCTTTGTAGACAAGCCGGGCGACGGCCACCATGGCGTCGGTAATCCGCCCGACCGCATTCTGCAGGCCGTAATCGTTGGTTCGCACGTCGCCCGAATCGAAGCTCGGATGGATGTGGATGGCGGCGCCGATGTCGTCGGCTGCGGCCCAGAACGCCTCGAGGTCGGCGGTATCGAGCACGCTGCCGAGACCGCGCGGCAAGGTCCCGATCATGGCGCCCGGAAATCCCGCCGCGACTGCCGCCTTGAGCACGGCGGCGGCGCGAGCGCCATCCTGGAGCGGCACGGTCGCGAGCGGCACGAAAGCGGACTCGGACTTCGCGGCGGCGAGCAACGCGTCGTTGATGGTCCGGCTCCAGGCGTCGCCCTCCGCCGGCGGCATTTCGTAGCCGAACATATCGACCCAGCCGCCGCACACCTGACGGTCGATGCCCTGCTGCTTCATCCACGCGAGCCGCGCCGGAATGTCGCTGAGCGGCTTTGACACTGGCCGCGTCGGCTTGGCACCCGCAAACGCAAAAGCGAGACTGCCGCCGTCCTCAATGACCCGCACCGAAGGAAAACGCGCCTGCTCGCGGCGGATGACGTCCAACAGTTGCGGCGGGACCAGATGGGCGTGGGAATCGACGATCATTGCGCCACGATGTCTTCGGGTGCGGTTTCGAGATTGAACGCGGCGGAAAACAGCGCCCGGGTGTAAGGCGACTTTGGGCTCGCAAAAATATCGGCCGCTGCGCCTTCCTCGACAACCTTGCCGTTGCGCATCACGATCAGCTTGCTGGCCAGCGCCGCCACCACCTTGAGGTCATGGGATATGAACATGTAGGTGAGGTTCTTGCGTTTCTGGAGATCGCGCAGCAGATCGACAATCTGCGCCTGGATCAGCATGTCGAGCGCGCTGGTCGGCTCGTCGAGTACCACAAAGGTCGGCTCCAGCACCACCGCGCGCGCGACCGCGATACGCTGGCGTTGGCCACCCGAAAACTCATGCGGATAGCGAAAGCGCGTCTGCGGATCGAGGCCGACCTCGATCATGGCGCGCACCGCCCGCTCCTCCCGCTCTGCGCGATTGAGCTGCGGCTGATGCACCGGCAGGCCTTCCTCGATAATGTCGGCAATCGACATGCGCGGGCTCAGCGATCCGTAGGGGTCCTGGAACACGATCTGCATGTCGCGGCGGAACGGCCGCATCTGCTTGAATTTCAGTCCCTGCAATTCGCGGCCGAGAAACACGATCGGCCCGTTGGACGAGATGAGGCGCAGAATCGCAAGCCCGAGCGTGGTCTTGCCGGATCCCGAATTCGCCGACGACGCCCAACGTCTCTCCGCGCCGGACCTCGATCGACACACCGTCGACCGCCTTGATGTGCCCCACCACCTTGCGCAGAAAGCCCCTCTTGATCGGGAACCACACCTTGAGGTCGTCGGTGCGGATCATGATGTCGCCCTGCGGGCTGAGCGGCGCCGGGTTGACCTTCGGCTCGGCGGCGATGAGTTCCCGCGTATAGGGGTGCTGCGGCGAGGCGAAGACCTGCTCGACCGCGCCGTGCTCGACGATCTTGCCGTGCTTCATCACGCAGACCCGGTCCGCGACTTTGCGCACGATGCCGAGATCGTGGGTGATGAACAAGATCGCCATGCCGAGCCGGGCCTGGAGCTCCTTGAGGAGCTTGAGGATCTGCGCCTGCACGGTGACGTCGAGCGCGGTGGTCGGTTCGTCGGCGATCAAGAGGTCCGGCTCGTTGGCCAGCGCCATCGCGATCATGACCCGTTGCCGCTGGCCGCCGGAGAGTTGGTGCGGGAAACTCTGCAAGCGGCTCTCCGGATCCCGGATCCCGACCTGGCTAAGCAGTTCGACGATGCGGGCGCGCGCCGCGCGACCGGTCAGTCCGCCGTGCAGGAACAAGATTTCGCCGATCTGCTTACCGATGGTGTGGAGCGGATTGAGCGACGTCATCGGTTCCTGGAACACGATGGTGATGTCCTTGCCGCGTACCTGCCGGATTTCGCTTTCGGCCAATTTCATCAGGTCGCGTCCCTTGAACTCGACCACGCCGCCGGGGTGCCATGCGGAAGGATAGGGGAGAAGCCGCATGACGGAGAGAGCGGTCGCCGACTTGCCGGACCCTGAATTCGCCGACCAGCGCCAACGTCTCGCCTTTGCGGATGTCAAACGAGACACCATCGACCGCGAGCACTTTGCCGGCGCCGTGGCCGAATACGACCGACAGGTCACGGACCGAGAGGAGAGGAGCTCCGGACGACGACATGATGTCTACCTGAACGTCTTGCGCGGGTCGAAAGCATCGCGCACTGCCTCGCCGATGAAGATCAGCACCGACAGCATAACGGCGACGGTGAAAAAGCCCGTGAGTCCCAGCCATGGCGCCTGCAGGTTCGCCTTGCCCTGCTGCAGCATTTCGCCGAGCGACGCCGACCCCGGAGGCAGGCCGAAGCCCAGGAAGTCGAGCGCCGTCAGCGTCATCACCGATCCCGACAGGATGAACGGCAGGAACGTCATGGTCGCCACCATGGCGTTCGGCAGCAGATGGCGGAACATGATCACCATGTTGGAAACCCCGAGTGCGCGCGCCGCCTGGATGTACTCGAAATTGCGGCCGCGCAGGAACTCGGCGCGCACGAGGCCGACCAGTGAAACCCAGGAGAATAGCAACAGGATGCCGATCAGGATAAAGAAGCCCGGCGTGAACATCGACGATATGATGAGGAGGAGGTAGAGCTCGTTGATCGACGTCCAGATCTCGATGAACCGCTGGAACAGGAGATCGGTCCAGCCGCCGAAGTAGCCCTGCACGGCGCCGGCCGCCACCCCGACCACGGACGACACGATGGTCAGCACCAGGCCGAACAGTACGGAAACGCGGAAGCCGTAGAGCATGCGGGCGACGAGATCGCGGCCCTGGTCGTCGGTACCGAGCCAATTGTATTCGAGGTCGCGGCAACTCGAGAGGTGCTTCTTCTCCACCACTTCCTTGCAGTCATTTTCGGTGAGCAGCCAAGTCGGCTTCGACGGTGCGGGCGTCGGCAGGTCGAGATTATGGGTGTTGTAGGAGAACCGGATCGGCGGCCATATCATGTAGCCGCCTTTTTCGGTGATCAGCTTCTGCAGGAAGGGATCACGGTAGTCGGCGGCGGTCTCGAAATCGCCGCCGAAGGCGGTTTCCGGATAGTCGATCAGCGCCGGGAAATAAGAATGGCCTTCGTAGCTGACGTAAAACGGCTTGTCGTTGGCGATCAATTCGGAGAACAGCGAGCACACGAACAACACCAGGAATATCCACAGCGACCAGTAGCCGCGCCGGTTCGCCTTGAAGTTATCCCAGCGCCGGCGGTTGATCGGCGACAGCGTGTAGCGCGAGCGCACCACCGGCATCGTCCCGGCGGCGCGACTCGGATCGTTATCTCTACGACGTCCGTTCGGGAGTGCGGACAGTTCTTCGGGTCGGGCCGGAAGTGCGGTCGTCCATCTCACACCTCCCGGGTTTCAAAATCGATCCGCGGATCGGTCCAGGTATAGGTGAGATCGGACGACGAGATTGAGCACCAGGCCGACCAGGGAGAAAATGTAGAGTGTCGCGAACACCACCGGGTAATCGCGGTTGAGCACGCTCTCGAAACCGAGCAGGCCGAGGCCGTCGAGCGAAAAGATCGTCTCGATCAGCACCGATCCCGCAAAGAAGGCGTGAACGAAAGTGCCGGGAAAGCCCGCGATGATCAGCAGCATGGCGTTGCGGAACACGTGGCCGTACAGCACTTGGCGATCGGTGCAGCCCTTGGCGCGCGCGGTCAGTACGTATTGCTTGCGGATTTCGTCGAGAAAGCAGTTCTTCGTGAAGATCGTCAGCGTCGCGAACGCGCCAACTCCGAGCGAAATCAGCGGCAGCGTCAGGTGCCAGAAATAATCGACGATCTTGCGCCACCACGGCAGCATCGCCCAATTGTCCGAGGTGAGCCCGCGCAACGGAAACCAGTCGAAGAACGATCCGCCGGCAAACAGCACGATCAGCAGAATTGCGAACAGAAATCCCGGGATAGCGTTGCCGAAGATGATGACGGCGGAGGTCCAGACATCGAACGTGCGTGCCGTCCTTGATCGCCTTCCTGATGCCGAGCGGTATCGAGATCAGATAGGTGGCGAGCATCATCCAGATGCCGAGCGAAATCGAAACCGGCAATTTTTCCTTGATGAGTTCGAGCACAGTCGATGTCGCGGAAATAGCTGCGCCCGAAATCGAACCGCGCGTAATTCCAGATCATGAGGAAGAAGCGCTCATAGGCCGGCTTGTCGAAGCCGTATTGTTTCTCCAGGCGCTTGATGAATTCCGGATCAAGACCCTGGGCGCCGCGATATTTCGATGTGGCCGCATCCATCTGGGAGGCGCCTTGGACCCGTCCGCGCGAGCCGAAATCGCCGCCCGCCGAACCCGAGATGCGCGAGGTCGCCCCGGTATCGGAGCCGGAGAGTTGGGCGATGATGCGCTCGATCGGCCCGCCCGGGGCGAACTGCACGACCGCGAACGACACCAGCATGATCCCAAATAGCGTCGGGATCATCAGTAGGATGCGGCGGGCGATGTAAGCTGTCATGAGGCGTCGAACGACTTCCTTTGCATGATTACAGGCGTTGCGGCGATGTCATCTCGCGGCTAGGCCACGGACAGGCGCTAGCCCTTTTCAATCTTGGCGGATTTCTCGGGGTCGTGCCACCAGGTCTCCGGAATGCCGCGGGCGTAGCGCGGTGTGGCGCCGTGGCGGCCGAACACATCCCAGTACGCGATCCGGTGCGAGGCCTTGTACCAGTGGGGAATCCAGTACTGTCCGGCCCGCAGCACGCGATCGAGCGCGCGCGCCGCGATCACCAGTTCGGGCCGGCTGTTGGCGTCGATGACCCGGTCAATGAGGGCGTCGATGGCTGGATTGGCGATGCCGGCGAGATTTTGCGATCCCTTGGTGGCGGCGGCCTGGGACGAAAAATAGGTGCGCAACGCATCACCTGGCGTGGTCGAGAAGCCCATGCGGGTGATGGTAACGTCGAAGTCGAAGTCGTTGACGCGAGAATTGTACTGCACCGGATCGACCATCCGCACGGTGGCGTCGATGCCGAGCGTTCTGAGATTCTTGATCAGCGGCATATGGTGCGGCTGGAACGAGGGCTCGTCGATCAGGAATTCGAACGTGATCGGCTCGCCGTCGGCCCCGATGCGCTTGCCGCCCTTGATCGGAAAACCGGCGTCCTGGAGCATCTGCGAGGCCTTTCGCAGCAACGCACGGTCCTGCCCCGAGCCGTCCGACACCGGCGGCACAAAAGGCTCGCCGAACACGCCATCCGGCACCTTGCCGCGCCACGGCTCCAGCAGCGCGAGTTCTTCGGGGCTTGGCGGTCCGACCGCCATCATGTCGGAATTCTGGAACACCGAATGGGTGCGCAGATAAGCTCCGTACATGATGGTCTTGTTGGTCCATTCGAAATCGAACGCATAGTTCATGGCTTCGCGCAGCCGCGGATTGGCGAATTTGGCGCGCCGCGTATTGAAGAACCAGCCCTGGCCACCCGAAGGTGTATCGTCGGGAATTTCGCCGCGCTTGACGCGGCCGTCGCGGATCGCGGGGAAATCATAGCGCGTCGCCCAGGTGCGGGAGGTGAATTCCTCGCGAAACAGATAGCTTTTTGCCGTGAAGCCTTCGAAGCCGACATCGCGGTCGCGATAATACTCGTAGCGCAACGCATCGAAATTCTGCTGGCCGACACTCACCGGCAATTTCGCGCCCCACCAGTCGGCAACGCGTTGATATTCGATGTAGCGCCCGGCTTCGAAGCGGCCGACCCGATAGCCGCCCGAGCCCAGCGGGGCATCGAGCGTCGTCTGATCGAATGCGTGCGTCCCGTAATACTCGCGCGAGAAGATCGGCAGGCCGGCGATGAACAGCGGCACGTCGCGGGCGCGTCTCTCGGCAAAGCGCACCGTGAGGATCTCGTCGTCGGCCGCCTCCGCACCCACCACGTCGCGCATCTGCTGCGTGATAAGGGGATGGCCTTGCTGCTTGAGCAGGTTGAGCGAAAACGCCGCGTCCTTGGCGGTAAGCTTGGTGCCGTCATGGAAACGCGCCTCGGGCCGGATCAGGAATCGATAGACAAGGCCATCCGCCGAAATGCGCACCTTGTGGGCCGCGAGCCCATACATCGCGTCCGGCTCGTCTTCCGCCCAGCTCATGAGGCTCGCGAAGGTCAACTCCATGCCCTGGGCGGCGTCACCCTTGAGGATGTAACTGTTGAGCGAATTGAAGGTGAGGAAGTTCTGATTGAACAGCCGGGTCGATCCGATCTGGGAAAACGCGCCGCCTTTGGGCGCGTTCGGCTCGACATAATCGAAGTGCCGGAAGTCGGCCGGATATTTGAGGTCGCCGAACGCCGAGATGCCGTGGGTCTCGACTTCGTCGGCGGCGACCGCAGCGCCGCTGCGAGCAAGAACACCCGCGGCGGCGGCGCCCGCGGACAGCGCAAGCACCCGCCGGCGAGACAGGCGTCCGCCGCGGCGGGTGTCAGGGCTCACTGCCGCCCTCCGGCCTTGGCGGCCTTGGCGGGGTCCCACCACCACACTGTCGGAAACCCTCCGAGGCCATATTCGGGCAGCTTGTCCGGATGCGTGAAACGGTCCCAGCGCGCTGTGCGGACGAACCCGTAGGTCCATTGCGGGACCACGTAGTTGTTCCACAGCAGCACGCGATCGAGCGCGTGGGTGGCGGCGACCAGTTCCTCTCGGTTCTTGGCGAACACGACGCGATCGATGAGCTTGTCGATGGCGGGATTCTTGATGCCGATCAGATTGCGCGAGCCGACGGTATCGGCGGACTTCGAACCCCAGTATTCGCGCTGCTCGTTGCCGGGCGACAGCGACTTGCGCCACGAGCCGACCACGACATCGAAATCCCAGTT
This sequence comes from uncultured Alphaproteobacteria bacterium, assembly GCA_963747835.1. Classification (GTDB taxonomy): domain Bacteria; phylum Pseudomonadota; class Alphaproteobacteria; order Rhizobiales; family Xanthobacteraceae; genus JAJPKK01. Next base: position 953,297 of record CAVVGO010000006.1, on the reverse strand, counting down.
CCGCTCTCGGTTCTCGTATTGGGCCTCGTCGACGTTGCGCACTGTTGACGGCGATGCCGAGCCGTTCCAGCGCCGGCTTGTAGAACAGGAGCAGGCGTTCGAAGTTGGCGTTGGCGGCGACGTTGAGGAGTTCCACCGTCATCGGCTCGCCGGTCTTGGCGTTCACAAGCTTCTGATTACGGATCTCCCAGCCGGCCTCCCGCAACAGCCGGGTCGCCTCGCGCAGGTTCGCCCGCACTGCTTCCGGATTTCCATTGACCGGATTCTTGTATTCCGTGGTGAAGACCTCCGGCGGAACCTCGTTCCGTACCGTTTCCAGAATTTCAAGCTCAGCGCCCGACGGCAGTCCCGAGGAGGCGAGTTCGGTGCCCTCGAAATAGCTGGCGATGCGGGTGTACTGGCCGAAGAAGAACTGCTTGTTCATCTCCTCGAAATCGAGCGCGTAGTTGAAAGCCCGGCGCACCCGCGGATCGGCGAACTTGGCGCGCCTCGTGTTCATCACGAAAGCTTGCATCACCCCGGAGATGCGGATCGGGAATTCTTCCTTGAGGACACGTTTGTCGAGGACGGCCGGAAAATCATAGGCCGTCGCCCAATCCTTGGCGCTGTTCTCGGAGCGGTAATCGATTCGGTCCGCCTTGAAGGCCTCGAGCGCCACCAGCGTGTCGCGATAATATTCGTAGCGCACTTCGTCGAAATTGTTGGTGCCGATACTCACCGGCAGGTCCTTGCCCCAATAGTCCGGCACCCGCTCATAGACGATCGAGCGACCCGGCACGAACTCCTTGATCCGGTAGGGACCGCTGCCCAGCGGCGCTTCGAGCGACGTGTTGGCGATATTGCGCTTGTTGCCCGACTTGTCGACGCCGTCGTACCAGTGCTTCGGCAAGACGAAGAGTTCGCCGACGATCATCGGCAATTCGCGGTTTCCGGGCGCGTCGAACGTGAAGGTCACTTCGTGGTCGCCGGTTTTTTCGACCGACTTCACATGCTGGTAATAGGTCGAGTAGGTCGGATTATTGGTCTTGAATGCGTCGAAGGAGAAGATCACATCCTCGGCCGTCATCGGCTTGCCGTCGTTCCATTTGGCGTTCGGGCGCAGCCGATAGGTGACGGAAGAAAAATCGTCGGGGTGACGCACGCTCTCGGCCAGTCTGGCCGTAACTGGTCGAAACCTCGTCGAGCGAGGAGGCCATCAGGGTGTCGTAGAGCAGGTTGACCCCCATCGCCTGGCTTCCTTTGAGGCCGGCAATCACGAGGTTGAAATTGTCAAACGTGCCAAACCCGCTCAGGCGCACCGTCCCGCCCTTGGGGGCGTCCGGCTCCACGTAATCGAACTGCTTGAAGCCAGACGGATATTTCAGTTGGCCAAACAGCGACAGGCCGTGCCGCCAGTTTTCATCCTGTGCCGGGGCCAGGGTGTTGAAAAGGAACGCGGTGGTGAAGACGACGGCGGCCGCAGAAGCGCGCCGCAGGGCGATGAGAGTTCAACCGGCTCTCCCTTGATCGAGCGAATTCGCCCTATTTTAGCGGGCGGCCGCGGGCAGGTCAGGACTATTATTGTGCATTTCGATTACGGCGCCACCATGCCGCAAGCGGTCCACATGCCGCAGGCATTCAATTTCCCGTGCAATCCTGTCCGGCCTGCCGGGCAAGCATTGGCCCGTCAGACGGGGCGTGGCGGCGGCGCCCTATTGCTTGGCAACCGGCAACGGCTTGGGATTGTCCGCCAGCGTATTGAGATAATCGATCACGTCGGCGCGCTGGTTACCGCGGGGGAGGCCGGCGAACGTCATTTTGGTTCCCGGAATATAGCCGCGCGGACTTGGTCAGGAATTTATTCAGCTCGTCAATGCTCCAATCACCGCCTTTCGCCTTCATGGGATCAGAATAGGCGAACCCCGGCTCGGAGGCGCGCGGGCGGTCCACGATACCGTAAAGGTTCGGTCCGATTCCGTTCGCTCCGCCCTTCGTGAAGGTGTGACATGCCCCGCATTGCTTCGCAGTGGTCTCGCCGCGCTTGACGTCCGCGCTGGCGAGCAGCTTCTCGATCGGTTCCTCGGGCGGCGCTGCCTGGGCGGGGGCGCCGGCAGGTGCGGCTTGCTTCACCTCGATTTCGTAGCCCGGCTTCGCCGGCTCGGGGGCCGAGAAGATCGCCTCCGCCGTGATGTTGAGCGCCAGCAGGAACAGGCAGGTGGCGAGCAGCGCACCAGCGATCTTATTGAATTCGTAGGAGTCCATCGCCGAAGGGTCCCATCAATAATCACATTGGGGGCGCGAGGCGGCCAAGCCTCGAAGATCGGGACAGATAGCCGGTTTGCCGCGCCAGTGGCAACCCGTATAAGCGAACCCGCAGATGAATTTGCCATGATACCAAAGACCGAGACCCGGTCATCGCCAGCCCGTCACAAGGGCTCGCCCGGAAGCACTGAATCCATGGCGGCAGACATCATTATCCTGATCCCGGCCCGGATGGCAGCCTCGCGGCTTCCGGGCAAGCCGCTCGCCGACATAGCCGGACGGCCGATGATCGCCCATGTGCTGGACCGCGCCGCGGCGGCGGGCGTGGGCCCGGTGTTCGTTGCGACCGATTCGCCCGAGATCGCGGCGGCAGTGGAAAAGGCGGGCGGCCGCGCCGTGATGACGCGCGCCGATCACGCATCCGGTTCCGACCGCATTTTCGAGGCGCTGGGGCGGATCGCCCCGGGCGCCGGCGCCGGCATCATCGTCAATGTGCAGGGCGACCTGCCGACGCTCGATCCCGCCGATATCCGCGCCGCGCTTGCCCCGCTTGCCGATCCGGCGGTCGACATCGCCACCATCGCGGCCGAAATCCGGAACGCCGAGGAACGCACCAATCCAAACGTGGTCAAGGTGGTCGGCACGCCGGCCGGCGAGCGTCGGCTGCGGGCGCTCTATTTACGCGCGCCACCGCTCCGGCGGGCGACGGGCCCGCTCTACCACCACATCGGCCTCTATGCGTATCGCCGGGCCGCGCTGGAGCGGTTCGTCAGCTTGCCGCCGTCGCCGCTGGAGCGGCGCGAGAAGCTCGAGCAACTGCGCGCGCTGGAAGCCGGCATGCGCGTTGATGTCGCCATCGTGCGATTCGGTGCCGCTCGGGGTCGACACGCCAGCCGACCTTGAAATGGCGCGCAACCTGCTGGGCCGCCGTTGACTTGACAGCCGCACACCGCGTAGGGAGCGCCAGCACGGGACAATCATGAACAGCACCAAACCACCCCGGATCGCCTTTCAAGGCGAGCTCGGCGCGAACTCTCACATCGCCTGCCGGGAAGCCTATCCGGACGGCGATACCGGTGCCGTGCCCGACGTTCGAGGACGCCCTCAATGCGGTGGCGAGCGGCGAGGTCGATCTCGGCATGATCCCGATCGAGAATTCGGTCGCCGGAAGGGTTGCCGACATCCATCATCTGATGCCGAGTCGCGGGGCTTCATATCATCGCCGAGTGGTTTCTGCCGATCCGCAACCAATTGATGGCGCTCAAGGGCGCGTCGCCTCGACGAGATCAAATCGGTCGAGAGCCACATCATGGCGCTCGGCCAATGCCGCAATTACATCCGCAAGCTCGGTGTCAAAGCGTTGTCGCGGCCGATACCGCCGGTGCCGCGCGCGAAGTCGCCGAACGCGGCGACCGCAGTTGTCGCCGCGATCGCGTCGAGGCTTGCCGCAGAAATCTACGGGCTCGACATCCTGGCCGAAGAATATCGAGGACGAGTCGCACTCGACCACGCGCTTCATCGTGCTTATCGCGCGAGGCGGCAGCGCGCCACGCGCGGCAACGGGCTGGTCATCACCACCTTCGTGTTCCAAGTGCGCAACATTCCGGCGGCGCTCTACAAGGCGCTCGGCGGCTTTGCCACCAACGGCGTCAACATGACCAAGCTCGAAAGCTACATGCTGGAGGGCACTTTCTCGGCGACCCAGTTCTATTCCGACGTCGAGGGCCATCCTGACGATCGCGGCCTCAAGCTCGCGCTGGAGGAACTGGCGTTCTTCTCCCAGCCGGATTCGCTGAAAATCCTCGGCGTCTATCCGGCCCATCCGTTCCGCGCCACCATTGGGCAGGCAAGCCTGAACCATGGCGCTCGCCTCACCTTGGCGCACGCCAACCGCATCATCGAGGCGATCTTGGCGCGCGGCGCCGAATTCGGCTGCCGGCCGCTGGCAGTGGTCGTGGTCGAGCCGGGCTGCAAGGTGAAGGCGTTCCAGAAAGAGGACGGCGCCTCGATGATCCGGTTCGAGATGGCGTTCGGCAAAGCCTATGCGGCGCTGGCGCTCGGCCGCTCCTCCAAGCTCGTGCGCATTCGCAACGAGGAGAAGCCCGCCTTCATGCGCTACCTGATCGCCGCGAGCGGCGACCAGATTTTTCCCGAAGGCGGCGGCCTGCCGATCCGCGACGCCGACGGCGAGGTGATCGGCGCCGTCGGCGTCACCGGCGATACCGAGGATCGCGACGAGGAACTTGCCGTCCACGGCATCCATGCCGCCGGCCTCAAGACCGACGACGACTGCCGCGATATGGGCCGCCGCACCAACGCACGGCTGACCGACAGGTAGAACGCGCGCGGCGTTCTGCGGCCGGCAGTTCAGCCAGGAAAGAATCGCTGCTGGTTGGTCCATTCGGAGAGCTTCTCGTCGCGTACCCACTGCGCCAGCTTGTCGTGCCGCACCATCCACACATCGGGGAAGCCGCGGAAGTATTTCAAAATGCGGTCCACCATCGCGGCCATCAGGGGACGGCCCCCGAAATGGCAGTGGACCGTGACGTTGAGGAAAGCGGTGGGTTCGTTCTGATACAAGTAATCGAACGTGTCCTTGTAGACCTCGTACCAGTCGCGCGGGTTGCCGCGCAGCACCCGATGGTCGGCGAAGTCGCTGTGGGGAAACGCCACGATTGTGCCGTTGCGGTTCGTCGCACAGAACGGCAGGTCGATGTGATTGTAGTCCCCGTACCACAGAAAGCCCGCCGCGGTGAGCAACTCCTCGGTGTGCGGCGGTGGACGCCAGCACCGGGCTGAGCCAGCCCTTCGGCGGCGCGCCCGTAAGCTTCTTCCAGATATCGATGCAGCGCGCGATGACCGCCTGCTCTCCGTCGGTGTCCAAGTAGGCCAGGATGTTGTCCTGCGTGTAGGAATGGGCCGCGATCTCGTGCCCGGATTTGAGCATCTGATCGACCGCCGGGGGGCTGAGCTTCCAGCGCATGGGCATTGGCGCAGAAGGTCGCCGGCACTTCATTGTCGTCGAGAATCTTGAGGAGCCGCCACACGCCGGCCCGCACCCCATAGGTCCCCCACGTCATGGCGGCGCGATCGTGGGTGCCGGGCTTGAGCGAAGTCGTCTGCACCGAGAACGGTGGTCCCTTGTCGCCGGACCAGGTTTCCAGGAGACAAGTCACGGCGACGGCGAGCCGCGCATTGTTGGGCCACGAAAAACTGACTTTGGTCTTTTCTGTCATGCTCACTTTCCGCGTGGTTGCGCTTTTTCTTCCAGCGCCGCAAAGGGCGCGGCCGCATAGACGATGCGGCCATCCACCATGGTGAGGACCGATTCAATTCCTCCGATCTCGTCGGCTGGGATGGTTGTGAAATCCCTCGAAAGCACCGCGAGGTCGGCAAGCCGGCCGGCCGTCAACGCGCCGCGCTTGTCCTCCCCATGGACGAACCACGCGCTGCCCCCGGTATAGAGCCGCAGCGCTTCTTCGCCGCTCGGCAACTCGTCGGCATCCCGGGTCGGCGTCCCGGCGATCGTCTTGCCGTCGATCATCCATTGCAGCGCCACGAACGGATTGTAGGACATGACCCGGTGCGCGTCGGTGCCGCCGCCGACCACCACGCCAAGGTTCATGGCGGTCTTGATCGGCGGCGTGCGCCTGGCGGCAGCCGAGCCGCGCGTCTTGATGAAGGCGTCGCCGTTGAAATACATGGCGTCCTGCATCAGCCAGCCGACCCCGAGCTTCCTCATACGGTCGAAGCTTTCGGCAGAGCCGTCATTGAGATGGGCGATCGACCACCGCAAGTTTGTGATCGGGACGTCGCGATTCACCCGCTCGAACACGTCGAGAAGCTGGTGGACCGAAGCATTGTTGCTCCAGTGCTGGGTGAGCGTCATGCCGCGTGACGCCGCCCACTTTGCCACCTCATAATATTGCTGCTTCTGGGCGTCGGTCGGGTTGTCGTTGTTGTACATGCCCCAGGTGACGTTCTCGCCGATGCCGTTGAAGCGCAGCATGTCGTCGCCGAAGCCCATCGGCAGCATCTGGGTCAGGTTTTGGTAGTCCTCGGATTCCTTGCCGGGACGTTGCGCGAACAGGCTGAAGGTGACCCGCACCGTGAGTTCGTGGTCCTGCCAGACCCGGAACAGCGGCTGATAACTCGCCGCCGTCAGATTGAAGCCGCCTGGATCGCTGACGCCGGTGAGGCCGAGCCGGTTGAGCTCACGAAAGAACTGGCGCGTGCCGGCGGCGCTCTCATCGAATGTCGGCAATGGCAGCCGGTCGAACAGCGCCGTGATGGTGGGATTGTCGCCATCGATCCAGCCGGTCGGATTGCCGCCGGCGTCGCGCTCGATCTTGCCACGGGGGGGCACGTCAGCATCGCTTGCGATCGCGAGCGCCTTGAGGCCTGCCGGGCTGAGAAGTGCCGCCGAATAGAACTGCTGGATATACACCGGATGGTCGGGCGCGACAGCGACCAGTTCCGCCTGGGTCGGTCGGCGCTTCTCGACGAACTGCTGGTCGGTCCAGCCGCCCGCCACGATGATCCAGCGCCCTGGGCGCGCGGTGCGGGCTGCGGCAGCGATGCGTGCCATGGCTTCGGGGATCGAACGGGTACCGATCCAGTTGACCTCGGTCGCGTAGAACAGCGCGGCGCGGATCGCATGCATGTGGGAATCGATCAGGCCCGGAATGACGGTGCGGCCGCCGAGATCGACGATCCGGGTGGCGGGGCCCGCAAGCGCGCGGATTTCGCCGTCGCGACCGACCGCGACGATCTTGCCGTCGCGGACTGCAAGCGCCTCGGCGACGGTCGAGCGCTCGTCGAGCGTAATGACCTTGCCGTTGACGAACGCCGTGTCGACGGGTTGCGCGCGGGCCGGGGCGGACAGACCCGCGGACGCTAACGCGAGGCCCAAGGTCAATCCGGCCGCGGCCACTATTCGGTTGTTCATCGGTCCTCCCGGCAGTCCCAATTCTGGCCGCGGACCATAGAGTATTTTCGACCGAATGGGATACCGGTTTGCCGGGAAATGGATTAGAAGCCCGCCATGGATCAATCTTCCCTCTCAAACTCCCCCGCGCGCCCCAAAGCCGAACGGCGAGGCTTCGACCACGTCGACACCTGGGTGTTCGACCTCGATAACACGCTCTATCCGCATCATCTGAATCTGTGGCAGCAGGTCGACGACCGCATCCGCGCTTACGTCGCGAATTCCTCGGCATGACGAACGACGAGGCGTTCCGCGAGCAGAAGGATTATCTATAGCCGCTACGGCACCACCATGCGGGGCATGATGACCGAGCACGGCATCGACCCGGACGATTTTCTCGAATACGTGCACCAGATCGATCACTCGCCGCTCGAGCCCAATCCGGCGCTCGGCGCCGCGCTGGAAAAATTGCCGGGCCGCAAGCTCATCCTCACCAACGGAACGCAGCAAGCATGCCGACGCGGTCATGCGGCGGCTCGAGATCGCACCACCATTTCGAGGACGTGTTCGACATCGTCGCCGCCGAGCTCGAGCCCAAGCCGGTGCCGAAGAGCTACGATCGGTTCCTGGCGCGCCACGACGTCGATGCGCCAAGGCCGCCATGTTCGAGGATCTCGCCCGCAATCTCGAAGCGCCGCATCGCGCTCGGCATGACCACGGTGCTGGTGGTGCCGGAGCGCGCGCGCGAGGTGTTTCGCGAGGATTGGGAGTTGGAGGGGCGCGACGACGCGCATGTCGACCATGTCACCGACGATCTGGCCGGTTTTTTGGAAGCAAATCGTGGCCGGGCGCCCGGCTTGACTTCGTCCTGCCCGGCCCCCGACAAACCGCAGCCACAAGCGCCTGGGAAGCCGTTCATGTCCAACGACAAGCTTGCCAAAGATCATCGACGACGCCTTCGAGCGGCGCAACAAGATCGGCCCGACGACCAAGGGCGCGGTGCGCGAGGCCGTCGAAGCCGCACTCGATCTCCTCGACCGCGGCGCGGCGCGCGTCGCCGAGAAGCAGCCCGACGGCTCCTGGCACGTCAATCAGTGGCTCAAGAAGGCCGTGCTGCTGTCGTTCCGCCTCAACGACATGAGCGTGCATCCCGTTCGGCGCCGAGCCGGGCGACGCGTTGGGCGTGGGACAAGGTGCCGCTCAAATTCGAGGGCTGGAAGCGCGGCGCATTTCGAGAAGGCGCGGCTTCCGCGCCGTGCCCGGCGCGTCGTGCGCCGTTCGGCCTTTATCGCGCCCGGCGTGGTGCTGATGCCGTCCTTCGTCAATCTCGGCGCCTATGTGGATTCCGGCACCATGGTCGACACCTGGGCGACGGTCGGCTCCTGCGCGCAGATCGGCAAGAACTGCCATATCTCGGGCGGCGCCGGCATCGGCGGCGTGCTCGAGCCGCTGCAGGCCGGCCCGGTCATCATCGAGGACAATTGCTTCATCGGCGCGCGCTCGGAAGTGGCCGAGGGCGTGATCGTGCGCGAAGGCTCGGTGCTCTCCATGGGCGTCTTCATCGGCGCTTCGACCAAGATCGTGGACCGCGACACCGGCAAGATCTTCACCGGCGAAGTGCCGGCCTATTCGGTGGTGGTGTCCGGCACCATGCCCGGCAAGCCGATGCCGGACGGCACGCCGGGACCGAGCCTTTATTGCGCGGTGATCGTCAAGCGCGTGGACGAGAAGACCCGCGCCGAAGACCAGCATCAACGAGTTGCTCAGGGATTGATGTTGCGTTGATGTCCGCCGATCCGGCCACCCTTGCCCGCGATCTGCTGCGCTGTCCCTCGGTGACGCCGGCAGGAAGGCGGCGCGCTGGCGCTCATCGAAAAGGTCCTTGCAGGCGCCGGCTTTGCGGTGCATCGCGTGACCTTTTCCGAGCCGGGCGCCGACGACGTGGAAAATCTCTATGCCCGCATCGGCACGCACCGGCCCGCATCTCGTCCTTCGCCGGCCATACCGACGTGGTGCCGCCCGGCGACGAAGCGCACTGGCAGCATGGGCCGTTCGCCGGCGAGATCGCGGACGGCGTCCTGTTCGGCCGCGGCGCCGTCGACATGAAGGGCGGCGATCGCCTGCGAGCTTGCCGCAGTGCTCGATCATCTCGCCGCCCATGGCGGCAAGCCGAACGGCTCGATCTCGTTCCTGATCACCGGCGACGAGGAAGGCATCGCGGTCAACGGCACGTCCAAGCTGTTGAAATGGGCGGCGGCGCGCGGCGAAAAATTCGACCATTGCGTTCTCGGCGAGCCGACCAATCCGAAAGCGCTCGGCGACATGGTCAAGATCGGCCGCCGCGGCTCGCTCAACGGCACCCTGATCGTCACCGGCACTCAGGGCCATGTCGCCTATCCGGCGCTCGCCGACAATCCGGTGCGCCGCATCGTGGCCATCATGGCTGCCGTGATGGCGCGAGCCGCTCGACACCGGCAGCGCTCATTTCGATCCCTCCAATCTGGAATTCACTTCGGTCGACGTCGGCAACAAGACCGTCAACGTCATTCCGGCCGAGGCGCGGGCGCGCTTCAACATCAGGTTCAACGACCACCACACGCCAGGCCTCGCTCCGGGCGCTGATCGAGGCGCGCGCGGGCGTCGCGGCAGGCGGGCGGCCACTTTCGCATCGAGTGGGAGCCATCGAACGCCGACGTGTTCCTGACCCAGCCCGGCCCGTTCGTCGAACTCGTCGGCGCCGCGATCGCCGAGGTGACGGCACGCAAGCCAGAGCTGTCGACCGTCGGGCGGCACCTCCGATGCGCGCTTCATCAAGGATTACTGCCCGGTGGTGGAATTCGGCCTCGTCAACGACACCATGCACAAGATCGACGAGCGGGTCTCGGTCGCGGACCTCGTGACGCTTACGGCGATCTATCGGCGCATCCTCGATCGTTATTTTGCCTGATGGGATTTGTCCCTGGCGGTGCGTTTTGATCGCGGCGTCGGGCTTCGCCCCTCAATAGTCCACCTTGACGAGATAAAGCCCGTCCGAGGGCGCCACTGGACCGCATGCCTTGCGGTCGCGCGCCGCGAGCGCGAGCGCGAGATCGGCGGCGCTCCATTTGCCCTCTCCGACCTGAACCAGCGAACCCGCCATCGAGCGCACCTGATGATGCAGAAAGGAACGCGCCGAGGCGCTGATCCGCAATTCGTCGCCGTGGCGTTCCACGTCAAGGCGGTCGAGCGTCTTGACGGGCGATTTCGCCTGGCATTCGGCAGCGCGGAATGTCGTGAAGTCATGATGGCCGACGAGACGTTGTGCGGCGTCGTGCATGGCGCCGTCATCGAGCGGGCGCGGCGCCCGCCAGGCCCGGCCGGCTTCCAGGGCGAGGTCGGCACGGCGGTTGATGATCCGATAGACGTAATGGCGCTTGACCGCCGAGAAGCGCGCATCGAAGTCGTCGGCGGCCGGCTCGGCCTGAAGCACCGCGACCGGATGTGGCCGCAGACGGGCGTTGATGGCGTCCCGCACCGTGTCGGGATCCCACGCCTTTGCAAGCTCGATATGGGCGACTTGGCCGAGCGCATGAACGCCCGCATCGGTGCGTCCGGCGCCCTGCACGTGAACGCTCTCGCCACAGAAAGCCGCAATGGCAACCGTCAGGACGCCTTGCACCGACACGCCATTGCCCTGCACCTGCCAGCCGACAAAAGGCGTGCCGTCATATTCGAGTGTGAGCTTGTAGCGCGGCATTGGCCGTGGTTCCTGGAGTGGTGCGGTTATCACGCCAAGCGCGTGCCGGCGGCAAGCGGCGTCCCGCGCAGGAATTCGCCGGCCTTCATGGGCTGACGCCCCGCGCGCTGCAGTTCGAGAACGCGGACAGCGCCGTCGCCACACGCAATGGTCAGCGCGTCGTCGAGCGCGGTGCCGGGCGTGCTGGACCCCGTGCCTTTGGTGGTGCGCAGGGCCTTGATGCGAGATGGCGGCGCCCCGGGCCATTCGAACCAGGCGCCCGGAAACGGCGCGAGACCGCGGCAGTGGTCGTGCACGGCCTTCCACGGCTTGCTCCAGTCGATCCGGGTTTCGTTCTTGTCGATCTTGTGGGCGTAGGTTACGCCTTCGTCCGATTGGGACGTCGGTTGCAGGGTGCCGCGCTCCAGTGCGCCAAGCGCCCGCACCATCAGGTCGGCGCCGAGCCCGGCAAGCACGTCGTGCAGTTCGCCCGCCGTCATGTCGGCGCCGATCGGCACCGGCTCCGCCATCGCAATCGGGCCGGTGTCGAGGCCTTCCGCCATCCGCATCACCATGACGGCGGTCTCGGTGTCGCCGGCCATGATGGCCCGGTTGATCGGCGCCGCGCCGCGCCACCGCGGCAGCGCGGACGCATGCAGGTTGAAGCAGCCGAGCGGCGGCGCATCGAGGATCGGCTTCGGCAGGATCAAGCCGTAGGCGACCACCACGGCGGCATCCGCCCTGTGGGCGCGAAACGCGTTCTGGGTCTCCGCGGTCCGCAAGGTCTTGGGCGTGAATACCGGGATGCCGAGCCGCAACGCCTCGCGCTCCACCGGACTCGGCCGCAATTCCATCCCGCGGCCGGCCGGCTGAGCCGCCCGCGTATAGACCGCTGTCACGTCGTGGCCGCGCCCGACGATCTCGGCAAGCGTCGGAACCGCGAAGTCCGGAGTGCCCATGAAAACGAGGCGCAGGGGCATTTTTTGGTCCTGAAAACAATGCCTGTCAGGCCATCGTTGTTTCGAAGGGACTGATCAGATCGAGCCCGAGGTCGGAACCTCGAATACAAGATCATCGCCGCGGTCTTCCGGTCTCACCAATTCCAGCATCGACGTTCCCATGCCTCTTTCTTCCCGGGTAGGCTCACCTGGTGCCAGAAGCCCCTTGCGGATGAGAAGCTTTGCTTCATCGGACAAATTGCGACGGTGAGCGAGCGCGCGTTGTTCGATTTGGCGTTTGAGGTCGGGGTAAATGCCGCGGATCAGCAGGTCCGACATGTTGAACTCCAATTTGATATCAATGATATCAAGCCCAGCCTCGCGTCGAACCTAATCATCGTCTTCTTCCGCCCGTTTGGCGGCCTTGGTGAACTTCTTGATGATGCGCGCGCGCTTCAGTCTGGAAATGTGGTCGATGAACAGCACGCCGTTGAGATGATCGACCTCGTGCTGGATGCAGGTGGCGAACAAACCCTCCGCGTCCTCCTCGCGCGCGTTGCCGTCGAGATCGAGATATTTGACCCTCACCCGGGCGGGCCGCTCGACATCCTCATGGATGTCCGGGATCGACAGGCAGCCCTCCTCGTAGGGCGACAGCTCCTCCGACCGCCACAGGATTTCCGGATTGATGAAGGTTTTGGGCTCGGCTTCGGTCTCCCGCTTGGACAGGTCCATCACCACGACCCGCGACGGTGCGGCGACCTGGATGGCGGCAAGGCCGATGCCGGGCGCCTTGTACATGGTCTCGAACATATCGGCGACAAGCTGGCGGATGCGGTCGTCGATCTTTACGACCGGCTTGGAGACGAGCCGCAGCCGTTTGTCAGGTAGAATTATGATGTCGCGCGACGCCATGGAGGGGCGATGTAAGGGCAGAGTTCAGTGGGGTCAATCTATTCGCGCGCCGGGAGTTGGGCGATGCCCCGGACATGGTCGGGAGGCCTGGGGACATTTTTTCTGTTCCCATTTCGTTCGGTTGGTGGCCGAATCGGCTACAAGGGGTCGGGAAACCAAGCCGCGAACGGGACGATGAACCAAACGATTTTGACCATCAACGGGCTAGACATAAGCCTCGGCGCGGCGCTGGCGGCCTTTGCGGTCGCGGTTTTGGCCCTGCTGGTAACGATCGTGGTGATCGCCGCCCGCGGTGCGCGCCGCGCCGCCGGGGACCATGCCAGGGTCGCGGCAGAGCAGGCGCGTCGCAACGAGACCATGGAACATCGCATGGTAGACCTTGCCCGCATCCAGGCCGAGACGGCGGGACGCTTGCAGGCGCTGGGCGAGGGCCTGGGCGGTCGTCAGGCCGAGCTTGCCCGGGTGGTGGCGGAACGCCTCGATGCGGTGTCGACCCGGCTCGGGCATTCCATGGACGAAACCACCAAGCAGACGGTGCAGCGCCTCCAAAGCCTGCACGAGCGGATCGCCGTCATCGATCACGCCCAGAAGAACCTCGCCGAACTGTCCGGCCAGGTCACATCGCTGCGGGACGTGCTCGGCAACAAGCAGGCCCGCGGCGCTTTCGGCCAGGCCCGGATGGAGAGCATCGTGGCGGACGGCTTGCCGAAGGGCTTGTTCGCGTTTCAATACACCCTGTCCAACAACACGCGGCCGGACTGTGTAATTTTCCTGCCCGATCAGCGCCCGCTCGCGATCGACGCCAAGTTTCCGCTCGAGGCCATCACGGCGTTTCGTGAAGCGAAAGGCGAAGATGACCGCCAGCGCGCCGCCCAGCGCCTGCGGCAGGACGTGTGGAAACACATCTCCGACATCTCCGGCAAATACCTGCTACCCGGCGAGACCCAGGACATGGCGCTGATGTTCGTGCCGTCGGAATCCGTCTATGCGGAGCTTTATGACGGGTTCGACGACGTGGTGCAGAAGGCCTATCGGGCCCGCGTCGTCATCGTGTCGCCGTCCCTCCTGATGCTGGCGATCCAGGTCATGCAGCAGATTCTCAAGGATGCCCGCATGCGCGAGGCCGCCGACCTTATTCATGCCGAAGTCGGACGCATGATGGCGGACGTGGGCCGGCTGCAGGAGCGCGTTCTCAAGCTGCAGCAGCATCATGGGCAGGCGGCGGACGACATGCGGCAGATCGTGATTTCGACGGAAAAGATCAGCGGCCGCGCCGCCCGCATCGAAGCGCTCGATTTCGGCGACAGTGACGCCGGCGAACGCGATGCCGCCCTCATGCCGGCGCCGGCGACGTTGAAACTGCAGGCGGGCGAGTGACGTCGCTCCAGCAGACCGCGCCGGCGGAACAGCGGACCAGCAAGCCGCGTTGGACCGAAACATTCTCGGTCTATCTGCGCCGCCGCGTCCTCGTCGTGCTGTTCCTCGGCTTTTCGGGCGGCCTGCCGCTGGCGCTGTCGGGCTCGACCTTGCTGCGGTGGATGGCCGAAGCGGGCGTCGATCTGCGTACCATCGGGTTGTTTGCGCTGGTCGGGACGCCGTACACGGTGAAATTCCTGTGGGCCCCTCTGGTTGACGCGCTTGATCTGCCGGTGTTGTCGCACTTGCTCGGGCGCCGGCGAAGCTGGCTGGTACTCACCCAGGTCGGCCTGATTGCGGCGATCGGATTTCTCGGATTTTGCGATCCGGCTGTGGACCCGTGGCTGGTGGCGCTGGGCGCGCTCATGGTCGCGACCGCCTCCGCCACCCAGGACATCGTTATCGATGCCTTCCGGGTGGAGAGCCTGGACGAGAACGAGCAGGCGGCCGGCATGGCATCCTACGTCGCGGGCTATCGCATCGGCATGCTGGCATCGATGGCGGGCGCGCTGTTCCTGGTCAGCGCGTTCGAGCGGTTGGAACTGAGCAAGCACGCCGCATGGACGGCCGGCTATGTGGCCATGGCGGCGCTGGTCCTGGTCGGGATCGTCACCAGCCTGGTCGCGACCGAGCCGTCGAAATCGGTACCGGTGGAATCCGTGCATGCGCGGCTCAATCCGCTCGCGCGCGTGATCGAGGCCGCGACCGGCGCGTTCGCGGATTTGTGGCGCTACGATCAGATCATTGTGATCCTCGCGTTCGTGGTGCTGTTCAAGTTCACCGATGCGCTCGCCGGGGTGATGACCGCACCGTTCGTCTACGAACTCGGATTTTCGCGCGACGTGTACGCCGCGATCATCAAGGGCGTTGGACTCGCGGCGACGTTAATCGGCGGGTTCGCGGGCGGCTTCGTGGCGCGTGCCTATCCGTTGTCCACGAGCCTGTTGATCGGCGGCATCCTGCAGGCGGTAGCGAACCTGGCGTTTTCCTGGCAGGCGATTGTCGGCGCCGATGTGGCTTGGCTCACTTTCGCGATCGTGGTGGAAAATTTCACGAGTGCGATCGGCACCGTGATCTTCGTCGCATACCTGTCGGCGCTGTGCCGCAATCCCCTGCACACCGCGACCCAGTACGCCCTATTGACGGCGCTTGCCGCGGTCGGCCGCACCTATCTGTCGTCTGGCGCCGGCTTCGCCGCGTCAGCGGCCGGTTGGGCGTGGTTTTTCGCGATCTGTGCCGCCGCCGCGATCCCGAGCCTGGCGCTGCTTGCGTGGCTCCAGCGCCGCGGCCATTTCGCAGCGCTCGCCGCGCCGCCGGGCTGATCGCCGGTGGAGCGACCAAACAAAACGACATGCACTCAAAACGGGGTGCGGCTCCGGATCGCCGCCGCGAGCGTGCCCTCGTCGAGATAATCGAGTTCGCCGCCGACCGGCACCCCATGGGCAAGCCGCGTCACCGCTACGCCGGCGCCGCCCAAGAGGTCGGTGACGTAATGCGCCGTAGTTTGGCCGTCGACCGTGGCATTGAGCGCCAGGATGATCTCCTTGACCTCGGGCGCGTGGGCGCGCGTCACCAGGGCATCGATCGTCAGGTCCTGCGGCCCGATGCCGTCGAGCGGCGACAGGGTGCCGCCGAGCACGTGGTAACGTGCACTGACCGCATGGGCGCGCTCCAACGCCCACAGATCGGCCACGTCCTCGACCACCACGATCACGGACGCGTCGCGCCGCTCGTCGGTGCAGACCGTGCAGGGATTTTGGGTGTCGATGTTGCCGCATACCTTGCAGATCGAAATCCGCTCCATGGCGGTTTGCATGGCGGCGGCGAGCGGCGCCATCAGCTGCTCGCGCTTCTTGATGAGCGAAAGCGCGGCGCGGCGTGCCGAGCGCGGCCCCAGCCCGGGTAGCCGGGCGAGGAGCTGGATCAGACGCTCAATTTCGGGTCCGGCGACGGCGGTTGCCATGTCCTGCCAATTGATTTGTCTCGTCCGGGCTGCGCTCGGTCCGCTGGTCCATCATTCGGCTTTGATGGAGGTAGGGTCCGCGAGCGACGCATGGGAGATGAATGGCGTTCAGAATAATTTCAATCCCGGTGGCAGCGGGAGGCCGCCGGTGAGAGACTTCATCTTGTCCTGCAACATCGCCTCCGCCTTGCGCCGGGCGTCGCCGAGTGCAGTCACAATCAAGTCCTCGACGATCTCGACCTCCTCAGGCTTCATCAGCGACGGATCGAGCGTGACGGCCTTGACCTCGCCCTTGGCGGTCATCCGCACCTTGATCATGCCGCCGCCGGCGGCGCCCTCGACCTCGATCTGGTCGAGTTCGGCCTGCATCGCCTCCATCTTGCTCTTGAGCTCGGTGGCCTGCTTCATCAGGCCCAAAAAATCGGGCATTTTATGCCTTTCGTTACGGGTGGTTCGACATACTCAGAAATCGTCATCGACGTCATCGGGCAGCGCCTGGGCCCCGAACGCGGAGCCGTCGTCATCGGCCAGGGGCTCGGGCAACGGCTCGTCGTCATCGACAGCCGGGATCGGCGGCGCCATCTCACGTTCGGGCTGGCGCACCGCCACGATCTGGGCGCCCGGAAAACGCGCCAGCACGGTTTGGACGAGCGGGTTTGCCTGCACGCCGCGCTTGAATTCCTCCTGCCTTGCCTCGATCTGCGCGCGGACGGTCGGTTGGCCGACGTCGGCCGAGACCACCACCATCCAGCGGCGCCCGGTGAGCGTACCGAGCCGGCGGGCGAGATCGCCGATCAGCGACTTCGACGCGCTGGGTTCGAGCGCAATCTCGAGCTTACCGTCCTCGAAATGCACCAGCCGCACATCGCGTTCGAGCGCGGATTTGAGCGTCAGGTCGCGGCGCTCGCCGACGAAAGCGATGAGGTCTTCGAACCGTGCGAAGGCCTGTATCGGAGGGGCCGCCGCCGCAGCGTCGATACTGCGGCCGACTGGATCGTCCGGCTGCGGCATGGCGGCCGGGGCGAGCGCCGGCCGCGCGATCCCGCGCGACGGCTCGGCATGGGCAACCGGTCCCGATGGCTGCGGCGCGCCAGTACCGCGCGGTGCTGCGGCCGGACGCTGCGGCGCGTCGCTGAGCGAGCGGACGACGTCCTCGGGCGACGGCAGGTCGGCCGCGTAGGCGATCCGCACCAGCACCATTTCGGCGGCCGCGATCGGGCGCGGTGCGTCCTTTACTTCCGCGATCCCCTTGAACAACATCTGCCAGGTCCGCGACAGCACCCGCATCGACAGGCCGGCGGCGAAATCGCGCCCGCGCTTGCGCTCGATTTCGGCGAGCGACCGATCCTCGGCGACCGCCGGCACCACCTTTACCCGCGTCACGAAATGCGTGAACTCGGCGAGATCGGTGAGCACCACCAGTGGGTCGGCGCCGGAATCGTACTGGTCACGCAGTTCAGCGAGCGCGCGAGCAATGTCGCCGCGCATCAGCGCGTCAAACAGTTCGATGATGCGGCTGCGATCGGCGAGGCCAAGCATCTGGCGCACGTCTTCGGCGCGCACCATACCGGCCGCGTGAGAAATCGCCTGATCGAGGATCGACAGCGAATCGCGTACCGAGCCTTCGGCGGCGCGCGCGATCAGCGCGAGCGCCTCGGGTTCGGCGTCGACGTGCTCGCTGGCCAGGATGCCTTCGAGATGGCTGACCAGCCGACCCGCTTCGACGCGGCGCAGGTCGAAGCGCTGGCAGCGCGACAGCACCGTGATGGGCACTTCGCGGATTTCGGTGGTGGCGAAGATGAATTTGGCGTGCGGCGGCGGCTCCTCCAGGGTCTTCAGCAGCGCGTTGAAGGCCGCCGTCGAGAGCATGTGCACCTCGTCCAGGATATAGACCTTGTAGCGTGCGCTCACCGGCGCGTAGCGCACCGCGTCATTGATCTGGCGGATGTCGTCGACGCCGTTATGGGAGGCCGCGTCCATCTCCAGCACGTCGATGTGCCGGCTATCCATGATGGCCTGGCAGTGAATACCGAGCTCCGGCATACGGATGGTCGGCGTCGTGACGGAGCCGTCCGGCAATTCGTAGTTCAATCCGCGCGCGAGTATGCGAGCCGTCGTGGTCTTGCCGACGCCACGCACGCCGGTCAGGATCCAGGCCTGCGGTATCCGTCCGGTCTCAAACGCGTTCGAGATCGTCCTCACCATGGCTTCCTGGCCGATCAGGTCGGCGAAGGTCGCTGGCCGGTATTTGCGGGCAAGGACGCGATAGCCGCCTCCCGGCGGCGTCGGCGCGGCCGCAAGATTGAGGCCGGGCTCCGCAGCGCGGTCGGCGTGACCCGCGGCCACATCGGGGGCCAAGTCGGCGCTCAAGTCGGTGCCCAAGTCGGCGGCCATTTCGGCTTCGCTCATCGTGCCTCCGGCTGCCGCCAATGGCGCCACAAGGTTCCCGCCAGACTGATGAAACGGTTCGTTTGAACCGGATTGGAGCTCAGCGAGTAGGAGGTTGACGAGCGACCCGAACCGGAGCTCGTTAGGGCTGCTTCCTTCCGGACCTGACCCGGTTGGCGAGTGGCTCGTCCACCGCCAACCTCCCGTGCCATATATCGGCGGAAGCTGGGCTGATTGCAAGCGCCGGCGCCAACGTGGATACCCGATGGACGATTCGAATCCGCCGCCAGCCTGGACGTTGCATCCGCAGCTCGAAGCGGACACCGCTACGGTGGGTGACCTGCCGCTGTCGCGCCTTCTCGTCAGCAACGACGCCAATTTTCCCTGGCTGCTGCTGGTGCCACGCCGTCCCCGCGTGCGCGAAATCATCGACCTTAGCGATGCCGACCAGGCTCAGCTCATGATCGAGATCGCCATGGTGTCGCGCGCCCTCAAAGCGGTGACGTCTTGTGAGAAGCTGAACGTCGCGGCGATCGGCAATATGGTTCCGCAGCTTCACGTTCACGTGGTGGCGCGCCTGCGCGGCGATCCGGCGTGGCCGAAGCCGATATGGGGCGTCCTACCGGCCCGGGCCTATGATCCGGCTGCACGCGATCGCTTCGTCGCGGCCCTTTGCGGTGCCATCCCGCTCTCATGATGCAGGCTTGGACGCCTGCGTATCGATCCTCTCGCACCACCCGGCAAAACCCGATAAGGTTGCCGCCATGAAGCCCGCGCGATCTGCGCTCGGTCAACAAGGCCGTCGTGCGGGTTGACGGTCGGACCCGGCTACAGGGGGGATTTTATGGTCGACGAAACCATTCCACGCCGAGACTTTCTCAAGGGCGCCATGGTGGGCACCGCTGCCGCCCTCGCAACCGGCGGCGCGGCTCAGGCCCAGTCCCCCGTGGCACCGGCGCCGACTCCCGTCGATGCGGAGCCGCTGCTCACCCTGACGGCGACCGAGTATGCCTTCATCGCGGCGGCCGTTGACACCATCATCCCGGCCGACGAATTGTCGCCATCGGGGAGCGACTGCGGGGTCGCGGCGTTCATCGACCGCCAGCTTGCCGGCGCCTATGGCATGGGGGCGCGGCTCTATCGCCAAGGTCCGTTCCCGAAGGCGAAGCCCGAGCTCGGCTATCAGCTTGCCCTCAATCCGCGCGAATTTTTCCGCGCCGGCATCGAGTCCGCCGATGCCTGGACCCAAAAGACCTACGGCAAGGAATTCGACCGCTTGTCCGAGAAGGACCGCGAAGCGGCCCTTAAGGCCATGGAGGACGACAAGGCGCCGTTTCCGGGATTCAGCAGCAAGATGTTCTTCGACGCTCTCCTGCAGATCACCATGGAGGGCTTCTTCGCGGATCCGATGTATGGCGGCAACCGCGACATGGCGGGCTGGAAGATGGTCGGCTATCCGGGCCTGCCCGCGACCTATCGGGAAGAGATAAAGACCTATTTCGGAAAAAAATACGACAAGCCGCCGCGTTCGATCGCGGACTTCTCGTAGGGAGCGCGGGCGATGACAATCATTCTCAAGGAAGTCGATGCGGTCTGCATCGGGGTCGGGTTCACGGGCAGCATTCTGGCCCGCGAGCTTACCAAGGCGGGCCTCAAGGTGGTCGGCCTCGAGCGCGGCGCCAACCGGACCTCCCGCGATGATTTCGCGCTGCCCGGCGTACGCGATGACCTAAAATATTCGGTGCGCCAGGAGTTGTTCCAGGACACCCAGATGGAGACGGTGTCGCTGCGACATACCCCCGGCGAGACGGCGCTGCCGATCCGCCGCCTCGGCTCGTTCCTGCCCGGCACCGGCGTCGGCGGCGCGGGCGCCCACTGGAACGGCGTCACCTGGCGGCTGCTCCCGACCGATCACAACCTGCGCAGTCATATCGAAGACCGCTATGGCAAGAACGCCGTGCCGGCCGAGATGACGATCGAGGATTTCCCGGTCTCCTACGACGAGTTGGAGCCCTATTACGATCGGTTCGAGAAGCTGCTCGGCATTTCCGGCAAGGCCGGAAACCTGCGCGGGCAGAAGATCGACGGCGGCAACGTTTTCGAGGGTCCGCGCCAGAATGACTATCCCAACAAGCCGTTGGAGATAAGCATGGCGGGCGCCATCATGGACAGGGCCGCGCGGGAACTCGGCTACCATCCGTTTCGCGCGCCGGCCGCCAACATGAGCAACGTCTATACCAATCCGGAGGGCGTTACGCTCGGGGCATGCGAATATTGCGGCCATTGCGAACGGTTCGGCTGCGAAGCCAACGCCAAGTCCTCGCCGCAATCCTGCATCCTGCCGGTCCTGCTGGCCGACGATCGCTTCGAGTTGCGCACCCACGCGAACGTCAAAGAACTCGTTTACGACAAGCAGGCTCGGAAAGTGAAGGCGGTACGCTATGTCGATCTCCGCAGCGGCGAGGAATACGAGCAGCCCGCCGGCCTCGTCATCCTCGGGGCCTATGTTTTCAACAATGCGCTGCTGATGATGCAAGCCGGAATTGGCGAGCAATACGATCCGGCGACCGGCAAGGGCGCGCTCGGGCGCAACTACTGCTACCAGGTGAGCGGCAACAACGTCACGGTGTTCTTCGAGGACAAAGAGATCAATCCATTCATGGCGGCGGGCGCCTCGTTCGGCATGAACATCGACGATTTCAACGGCGACAATTTCGACCATTCCGGTCTCGGCTTTTTCGGCGGGGCGTGGATTGCGGCCGGCACCTCGAATGGCCGTCCGATCCAGACGCGGCCGGTGCCGCCCGGCACGCCGCGCTGGGGCCGCGATTGGAAGAAGGCGACCGCGAAGTGGTACAACCACGCCTTCAACATCGGCGCTTCCGGCAGCAACTACGCGCATCGCCAAAATTACCTCGATCTAGACCCGACCTATCGGGATGCGCTCGGCCGTCCGCTGGTGCGCATGACCTATAATTTCCACGATAACGACTACAAGCTTGCGGAATATATCGGCGGTGCGCTCGGCCGGATCGCCCGCGCGATGAATCCGACCGCCATGAGCTCGCCGGCGGTGCGGCGCGGCAATTACAACGTCGTGCCGTATCAATCAACTCACAACACCGGCGGGACCATGACCGGCACCGACCCGAAAACCAGCGCGGTCAACCGCTATTTGCAGGCCTGGCAGGCCGACAATCTGTTCGTCATGGGCGCGTCGGTGTTCCCGCAGAATGCATCCTATAATCCGACCGGCCTCGTGGGCGCGCTCGCGTACTACGCGGCGGAGGCGATCACGACCCGATATATCAACAGCCCGGGTCCGCTGGTGCACGCGTAATCGCTCGGTCGATTCTGCCTGCTGGGCTGCCGAACGAGCGGTTGGTGGGGCTGAACCGGTTTCGGCCGTTCGTGCAGTTGCACGCCGGCGAAATATGGCGCGGGCCACGATAGACACCGCCATGTGCATCGCATTGCGCGAGCAGGCGGACCATGCGAGCTTCGGCGCTCCCGCCGGAGTGATTCATGCCCGCTCGTTTCGATCTCGGGACCAAGCCGCACCTGGGATATACCGGCAATGTGCTCGATCGCGCTGCCGAACTGCGCCACGATCCAGCCGCCATGGCGGCGCTTGAGGCTGATCGGCGCGCCCGCACTTTTATCGTCGGCGGCGAACTTGTCGTCCTGCGCAAAGGCGCGCCCTTTAACGACCCGGCTTTTACGTTCGCGGAGGCTGCGGGTTTTGCGCCGACGCTGGAGCGCGTGTTCCTGGGCCGCCATGAGGACGTGCCGCTGTTCGCCGTCGCCATTGATGAGGGCGTCGTTGAAGCACTGAAGGCCCGCGACGATCTTGTGGTCGGCGATTTGCGCAGCATCGCCACAGGCGGGCTTGTTGCGCCTGAGCACCTGCCGGCATTGGCGGAGGCGAAGGCCCTACTCGGCTGGCACGCACGGAATCCCTTCTGCTCGAAATGCGGGTCTCCCACGCAATCCGTCAACGCCGGCTGGCGGCGCGATTGCCCGGTGTGCGGGACCGAGCATTTCCCGCGCACCGATCCGGTGGTCATTATGCTGGCGATCCAGGGCGAGCGGTGTCTCCTGGGTCGGCAGTCGCGGTTTCCGAAAGGCATGTGGTCGTGCCTTGCCGGTTTTGTCGAGCCGGGCGAAACCATCGAGGACGCGGTGCGGCGCGAAACCCTGGAGGAATCCGGCATCGTGTGCGGGCGCGTCGCGTATTTCGCCTCGCAGCCTTGGCCGTTCCCGATGTCGCTGATGATCGGCTGTCACACCGAGGCGCTGACGACCGAAGTTACAGTCGACCGCTACGAGCTCGAAGACGCGCGTTGGTTCGACCGCGACGAGGTTGCCGCCATGATGCTGCGCCGCCATCCCGCTGGTTTGACGGCCACCCACCCGTTCGCGATCGCACATCACATCATCCGCGCGTGGCTCGAGGCGGAACGGAGCCTCATCTGAGGTGGCCCCAGCCGGTCCCGCGGCGTGTGCGGGCGAAAGTCGACGCGCTGCCGGCCGCCGGCTCAGCCTGCGTTCGTCACGGCCCAGGGAGTGTAAAATAATATTCTATTTTTAGAGAATTTATGCAAGATTGAAGAAGAATCATCTACGATCAAGCGAGATTGCGCTTATTTCTACTTTAGGGAGACGCCCAGATGGACGCCATCGATCGCAAAATCCTCGCGGTGCTGCAATCGGATGCTTCGCTGTCGGTCGCCGAGATCGGACATCGGGTCGGCCTGTCATCGACGCCGTGCTGGAAGCGCATCCAGAAGCTCGAGGCCGAGGGTGTGATCGAGAAGCGGGTCGCGATCGTCGATCAGAACAAGGTCGGACTCGGCGTTACCGTATTTGTGTCAGTCGCGACCGGCGATCACTCGGAGGAATGGCTCAAGAAATTTGCCGAACTTGTCGGCGCCATGCCGGAGGTGATGGAATTCTATCGGATGGCGGGCGATGTCGACTACATGCTGCGTGTGGTGGCGCCGGACATCCACGGCTACGACCGTTTCTACAAACAACTCATCGCCGCCATCCCGCTGAAGAACGTCACGTCGCGGTTCGCCATGGAGAAGATCAAGTCGACCACGGCGTTACCGCTGCCGTGACGCCCCCGATCGGGGCGGTCCTCAATTAATCGGCAGTACGGATTTATCCCGAATAGGTGACGGTGGTCGACAGACGGGGCCGCATGAAGATATCGTTGTACATGGTCAGCGTTCCGGTGACCACGTATCCGATAACCGGCTTGTAGTTATAGGTGCACTCGCCCCAAAGCACCGAGGTGCCCGTGATGTTCAGCGCGGCCGGGACCAGAACTCGTGACGTTGGACCCTGTCGAACGTCCCGCGGTGACGGTCGAACAGCCGTCGCTGACCTGGAAACTCCAGGCGACCGTCGCGGCGCCATTGGTGAACGTGACGCTCGACAACGTGACCGTCCCATTAGTCATCGAGAACGGCGCCATCACAGCGCACGCGGCCGCCATGATGTTCGCGACGTCGGCGTCGGCGACCGAGGTATATTCCGACGCGATATCGGCGACCGTGCTCGCCACCAGGGTGACCTGACGATCGGCGCTGATCGCGTCGGTAACCTCGATGCTGCCGAAATACATGGTGAGCATCAGCGGCGTCAGCAGCGCGAACTCGATGGCGGACACGCCCCGCTGGTCCGAGGCGAGGCGCCAGCATCGTTGCCGCAGAGCCGAAACGAGGTGGCGAGCGATCATCATGGCGCTCTCAATTTGCAGCGGCATAAGGTTCGTTGCGAAACGCCGCGGTTGCCGCAAGCGTGTAAGTGTTTGTGGTGTTTCCCGCGGTAATGAGACCGATGCCGAGCGAGGTGGCGAAGATCGGCCATTGATAGATCATCCGCACTACGACGACGTCGCCCGGATTGCCGGGATTGAAAACATAATTGTTGGCAAGCGTGCCGTTGGCGTTCGTGACGTTCGGCAGGGTGACGCTGGAGAAGTTTGAAAAGGCGCGAACGTCGATGAAGAGACTGTTCGCGCAGTTGAACATGACGGTGAGGTTCGCGCACACGCTGTTTTGAAACTGAGCCGCGGTCCAACCCGCGTTTTGCACCTGACCGGTCAGAATCAAACGCGCCGAATTGGTCGTCGCGGTTTGCAGTACCTGGCCGGCGAACAGCACGATGGACGATTCGATGATAGCCATCAGGAGGGCGAGAAACGGCAGCACCACGAGCGCGAAGTCGATTGCTGCGGTACCGCTTTCGCTGCGGCGGAAGCGACTCAGGGCGGCAACCCTGGCCGATAAGCCGCGGCACCTTGACATCGATTGTCTGAGAGCGAACATCACGGCGGAAGCCCACACGGTTGACGGTGAATGCCGACGCGTTCGGCGACAGTCGAACGCATTGTGGCATGGGCTTATGAGCGAACGGTTTTCATCGCATAAGTTCTTTTGGAGGCGCTATTAACGGCCGATAAACTATCAATCCGACTGACCTTACATCCGTCAGCGCGTGACGCCGCCACCGGCGGCCTGGCTCTGTTGGGCGCGCGCATTGCGATTGCTGGTCTCGGCGAGAGTGGCGTCGAAATATTCCGGGTTGTCGCCGAGCGTGATGCGCCGCTCGCAGTCAGGCGCGCAACTGTAGGATTCGCGGGCGATACCGCGATAGACAACGACATTCCCGGCCGGACCTTTGACCCGCACCTGTTGCTCGGCAAGCACCTTTCCGGTCCGGTCGAGTGCGATCAGGTTGGTTACTCCGTAACCCTTGCCGGTCACCACCATGATCCCCCCGGCCTGGATTGATACGTCGGCGATCAGCGGATTGCCGACCACGACCGTACTGGTGCGATCGGGGACTTTCGAGATCTTCGCCTGGTCGAGCACGACACTGATGGCTTCGGCGGCGGGAGCGGATGTCGCCGTCACGATGATCAGCGTGGCAGCGATCCTCGCGGCTCGGCGGGACCTTTGGCGAATTGCAGCCGGGTACGCAACATCGGCACGCATCGATACTACCTCGTACGCAAACAGGATCGGATTCGAGGGCGGACGCACGTCTCGCACGCCTCACCTAACGTCAAATTGGTGAATGAAATTGAAATGCTGGACCGTGACAACGTCGATCGCAGGGGCTGCGCCGACAGCAGGTGTGACCCCGTTCCGGCAGTCATGTCTCGCCCCGGTCGCCCCTCGCGGGCCGCGTTCTCTAATGAAAATTAACCGCGGCGCAACGGACGGACATTAAGTTGCCCTCCAGGTCGCAAGGGTCCAACCGAATGACGAAGCGGCCTGGAACGCATAACGCGTGAACGCGGGTGGCGCCGCTAACAAATCCTCAAGCCGACCGCCCTATGCTTAGGCTGCGACGTTCTCGCCGCGCCGTTTGGAGCCAACGTCATGCTGATCGATGCCGTCCGCCTGCTGCTGTTCCCCGCCGTCATGGCGTTCGCAGCCTCCACGGATTTGTTCACCATGAAAATCTCGAACCGCGTTCCGATCGCACTGGCAGCGGGATTTTTCGCCCTGGCGTTGCTCGACAAGGTGCCGGTAGCAGACATCGGCAATTATCTTGCCGCCAGCCTATTGGTCCTGGCCGTGAGCTTCGTCTTCTTTGCCCGCGGCTGGATCGGTGGCGGTGATGCCAAGCTGGCGGCTGCGACCGCGCTCTGGTTCGGTTGGGCTCACATCCTGGACTATCTTCTGGTCGCCTCCCTGTTCGGCGGCGTTCTGACGCTGGCTCTCCTGGAATTTCGCAGACGGTCGCTGCCGCCGGTACTCGCCAAACAGGCCTGGGTGGCGCGGCTTCACGAGCCCACCGGGGATGTTCCCTACGGTATCGCGCTCGCGGCTGCGGCCCTCATTATCTATCCGTCGACCATCTGGATGACGGCTTCCACGCCGTAGGCCGGCATTCCGAAAACTTTATCTATACGTTTAATTAACTCGCTTTCGATACGCAGCGTTAACCATGAATTGACGTTTGGCTGATGGAATTGCGCCAGGACGGCGTCATGCCACTACCTCAAGCCCGGCGGCGTCCCGCTGTCTATGCCCAACGACATCTAGTCGCCGGAGCATGAAAGGCGGCGTTCTGCCGCTGCGTCTCAGAAAGCAAAGCGTATGAAGATCGCACGTCTTGTCGTACTTGGCATTGCGATTGTGGCTGGTGGTGGAGCGGCACTGCTGGCCGGGAGGTCGGAGGCTCCGCCGCCCGCGGCCCCGCAGCCCGTCACTACTCTCGACACCGTCGACGTCTTGGTTGCCAAGAAGGACGTCAATATCGGCCAGCTCATCCAGGCGCCCGACATGGGATGGCTCGCTTGGCCGACCGGATCGGCGAGCCCCTTGTACATGCGCCGGACCGATCGGCCGGACGCCATCGAGCAACTGGCCGGCGCTATCGCCCGCGTGCCGATTGCCAGCGGCGAGCCGCTGCGCGAAAGCAAGCTCATCAAGGCAAAGGGCTCCGGTTACATGGCGGCCATCCTGCCGGAGGGTATGCGCGCGGTCTCCACCGAAATCTCGCCGGAAACCGGCGCCGGCGGGTTCATCCTGCCGAACGACCGGGTCGACGTCATCCTGTCCCGGCGCGACAAGGAGACCGAGCGTCTCACCGGTATCGAGTCCATGACGGCCGAAACGCTGCTCAGCGATGTGCGCGTACTCGCGATCGACCAGAACGTCGAAGAGAAGAACGGGCAACGTGTTGTGGTCGGCAAGACCGCGACCCTCGAACTGACGTCGCGCCAGACCGAGATGCTCGCCATGGGCCGCCTTATGGGCACGCTGTCGCTGGCGCTGCGAAGCCTCGTCGACTCAGATCCGGCGAAGCATCAGCCAAGCGGGCCGGTGGAGGAACAGGGCGCATCCAATCGCGTCAACATGGTCCGGTTCGGCGTCTCAACGACCACGATTCCGAAATGAAGATGGGGAAAAGGACACCCGAGATGGCGAGGTCGACGCTCAAACGCGCCGCGATCCTGACGGTGTGCCTCATGACGCTGTCGGCTGGGTTTGAAATCGCGGCCGCCGCCCAACGCACGCCCGAGCCGCCGCCCTCCGGGGTCAAGGTCGTGGCTTCGGAGTTCGGGTCGAATTTCGTGCCTCTCGGCGTCGGGAAGTCGGTTGTCATCGACCTCCCGCGCGACGTCAGGGATGTGCTCGTCGCCGACCCCAAGATCGCCAACGCGGTGATCCGTACCGCCCGGCGGGCCTATCTCATCGGCGTCAGCGTCGGACAGACCAACATCTACTTCTTCGACGCCGACGGCCATCAGCTTGCCGGGTTCGACATCGCGGTGACGAAGGATCTCAACGGTATGCGCGGTGCCCTCAGGCAGATGTTTCCGGACGGCAATGTCCGTGTCGAGGCAATCTCGGACGGTGTCATGCTGAGCGGTACCGTGTCGCGACAAGTCGAGGCGCAGCAGGCCTTCGACGTTGCGGCCCGCTTGGTGGGTGATCCTGCCAAGGTGGTGAACAACATCGTGGTGCGCGGCCGCGACCAGATCATGCTCAAGGTAACCGTCGCCGAAGTCGAGCGCGACGTCATCAAGCAACTCGGGATCAATCTGAACGGATCGCTCGGCAAGGGTACCGCGGTGCTTAACTTCACCACCCAAAATCCCTTCTCGGCGACCGGGCAGGCCCTCAGCGCGACCAGCATCACCGGCCAGTTCAGCTCTGTCGGCGCGCAACTGCAAGCCATGGAACAGGCCGGCGTGATCCGAACGCTCGCCGAACCGACGCTGAGCGCTATCTCGGGAGAAAGCGCCACCTTTCTGGCTGGTGGTGAGTTTCCGATCCCCGGGGGGCTTTCGTGCAGCACCACAGTTCCGCCGGTCTGCCAGACCTCGATCGATTACAAGAAATTCGGCGTCAGCCTCACGTTCACGCCGGTGGTGCTCTCGGAAGGGCGGATCAGCCTCAAGGTCATGACCGAGGTTTCCGATCTCTCCAGCCAGAATGCTTTGACGCTGGCACAGCAGAACACCAGCACCACGGTCACGATCCCGTCAATTCGGGTGCGCCGCGCCGATACCACAGTCGAAATTCCGTCCGGCGGCTCGTTGGCGATGGCCGGGATGATACAGCAGCAAACCAAGCAAGCGATCAACGGGTTTCCGGAGCTGATGCAGGTCCCGATCCTGGGAGCGCTGTTTCGCAGCCGTGACTATGTCAATCAGCAGACCGAGCTGATGATTCTGGTGACGCCTTACGTGGTCCAGGCCGTGGCGCAGAAGGACCTGTCGCGGCCGGATGACGGTTTCGC
Organism: uncultured Alphaproteobacteria bacterium; assembly: GCA_963747835.1. Taxonomy (GTDB): domain Bacteria; phylum Pseudomonadota; class Alphaproteobacteria; order Rhizobiales; family Xanthobacteraceae; genus JAJPKK01. The sequence continues at coordinate 924,522 of CAVVGO010000006.1, read as the reverse complement.
CGACGCCCCCGATCCTTCCACAGTTCTGCTCGGCCGCTTCAATCGCTTGTACGGAACTTCGGGTCAGGCCGGGCCGATTGATCCGCTGCATTCCTATCGCGGCAACTACGGCTTCATTCTGGATTGAGGGGCGCCGCGAGGAGATGACAATGATCCGCATAGCTCCGGCCGGCCGATGGCGCGACTTCTGGCCGCCGGCCGTGAAGGTCGCGGTCGCGCTGCTGGCGGGCGGGTGGCTCGCGGGCTGTAAGACCACGGAAACCGCTGATACTGTTCCGTATCCGTATGACTACAAGCAGCGGCACCCTATCGTCGTCCAGGAGGGTACGCGAACGGTCGAGCTATTCGTCGGTAGGCGGCGCGCCGGGCTGACGCCGCCTCAGCGTGCGGACGTCAATGCTTTTGCGTTGAGATGGCAGCGCGATTCGACCGGTGGAATTGTGATCGGGATTCCAACCGGGACCGGCAATGAGCACGCGGCCCATGACACGGTACCGGAAATCCGCGGCATTCTGGTCGCGGCCGGTGTTCCGGAGAACGGCATCATGGTGCGTCCATGGCCTGGCGGCGATCCCGCGAGGCTGACGCCGATCGTGCTCGAATACCCGCGCATGACGGCCACCGCCGGCCCTTGCGGCCTGTGGCCGAACGATCTCGGTCCAGGCGCCGGTATCGATTACATTACCAACGCGCCTTACTACAATCTCGGCTGCTCCCAGCAGCGCAATCTCGCCGCCATGGTCGACAACCCGGCCGATCTCCTGCAGCCGCGAGGCGAAGATCCGCCTTATGCGGCGCGCCGGTCGGTGGTGCTCGACAAGTACCGAAAAGGTGAAACCACCGCCACCCAATATCCCGATAACGACAAAAACAAGATCAGCGATGTCGGAAAATGATCAGGTATCAGGACAAGACCGGAGGCTCCGACCAGCCGGTCGCGCCGACCAATCCAGACGACTTCATCGCTCCGGCGCCTCGGGTGTCGGTGCAGGCGTTTTGCGAGACAGTTGAAACCGCGTCGGTCATTCAGGCCTCCGCCGAAGATCGCCGGCTTGCCAAGGCCCATCTGCGCATGCAAATGGGCGGTATCGCGGCGGCGCTCGAGGCCTATCGGACATCGCCGACGCCCAACGTCGTGATCCTGGAATTGGAAACTCACGGCGATGATATCCTGGCAGGGCTCGACTCGCTCGCCGATGTCTGTGACGCGGGTACACGTGTCATCGTCATCGGCAAGCACAACGACGTGGTGCTCTATCGCGAGTTGATCCGACGCGGTGTCAGCGACTACCTGATCGCGCCGATCACCACCATCGACATCGTCCGCGCCATCTGCACCCTGTTCAACGCCCCGGACGCGAAGCCGGTCGGTAAAATCCTTGCGGTGGTCGGCGCCAAGGGCGGCGTCGGGGCGTCGTCGGTCGCCCACAACATTGCCTGGGCGGTGGCCCGCGACATGCAACTTGACGCCGTCATCGCCGACCTCGATCTGCCGTTCGGCACCGCCGGTCTCGACTATAATCAGGACCCGACCCAGGGCATCGCGGACGCGGTATTTTCGCCGGACCGGGTCGACACCGCCTTCGTCGATCGCCTGCTGTCCAAATGCACCGATCATCTGAGCTTGCTCGCGGCGCCCGCGACGCTCGATCGGGCCTATGATTTCGGCGCCGAGGCGTTCGATCCGATTTTCGACGTGTTGCGCCTCGCGGTCCCCTACGTGGTACTCGATGTGCCGCATCAATGGACGGCCTGGACGCGCCGAACGCTGATCGGCGCCGACGACATCCTCGTCGTAGCAGCGCCGGATCTCGCCAATCTGCGCAATACCAAGAGCATCATCGATCTGCTGCGTGCCTCGCGACAGAATGACCGGCGCCCGCTCTATGCCCTCAACATGGTCGGCGTCCCCAAGCGGCCCGAGATCAAGCCCGCGGATTTCGCCAAGGCGATCGAGGACGAGCCGATGGCGATCATTCCGTTCGAGCCGCAGATGTTTGGGACCGCCGCCAATAATGGCCAGATGATTTCCGAAATCGCGGCGAACCATCGCGTTTCCGAAACCTTCCGGTCATTGGCCCAGGTCCTGACCGGGCGCGGCGAATCCAAGCGCGCACGGAGCGGAATCCTGCCGCCGTTCCTGACCAATCTGCTGCAGCGGCGCGCCGGTCGGTGAACGGAGGCGACCTTGTTCGGTAAGCGTCCCGGCTCAACCAACGATGTGCGCGCCGCGCCGTCGGCCGTCGCGCCGAGCGTCGTGCCGACGCAAGCGGCTGCCGGCTTGCCGTCGCCGTCGCCGGTTGTCGCCAAGACGGGGGGTGGCGGCGACGGAGCGCCCGAGCCGAGAAACTCCGGCTCGACGCCGCCGGCAGCGCCGGCCCCGCCTCCGGAACCGAGCCTCGATTCGCGCCATTCCGAAGTCTTTTACGAGGTCAAGACCAGTATCTTCACGGCGCTGATCGAGGCCATCGACCTGTCGCAACTCGCCAAGCTCGACGCGGATTCGGCGCGCGAGGAAATCCGCGACATCGTCAACGAGATCATTTCCATCAAGAACATCGTGATGTCGATCTCCGAGCAGGAGGAACTGCTCGACGACATCTGCAATGACGTGCTCGGCTTTGGCCCGCTTGAGCCGGTACTGGCACGCGACGACATTTCCGACGTGATGGTCAACGGCGCCACCACGGTCTATGTGGAAATTGCCGGCAAGATACAGCGCACCGGCATCCGGTTCCGCGACAATCAGCAACTCCTCAATATCTGCCAACGCATCGTCAGCCAGATCGGCAGGCGCGTCGACGAATCCTCACCGATTTGCGACGCGCGCCTGCCGGACGGGTCGCGCGTCAACGTCATCGCGCCGCCGCTGGCCATCGACGGTCCCGTCCTCACCATCCGCAAGTTCAAGAAGGATAAGCTGACGCTCGAGCAATTGGTGCGGTACGGCTCGATCTCGCCGGAAGGCGCCGACGTCCTCAAGATCGTCGGCCGGTGCCGCGTCAATACCATCGTTTCGGGGGGCACCGGCTCGGGCAAGACCACCCTGCTGAACTGCCTGACTCGCTACATCGATTCCGACGAGCGCGTCATCACCTGCGAGGACGCCGCCGAACTGCAGCTCCAGCAGCCGCATGTGGTGCGTCTGGAAACCCGCCCGCCAAATCTCGAAGGCGGCGGCGAAATCACCATGCGCGAACTCGTCAAGAACTGCCTGCGCATGCGCCCGGAGCGGATCATCGTCGGCGAGGTGCGCGGCCCGGAGGCGTTCGATCTGCTGCAGGCCATGAACACCGGCCACGACGGCTCGATGGGCACCTTGCACGCGAACAATCCGCGCGAGGCGCTGTCGCGTCTTGAATCGATGATCACCATGGGCGGCTTCACCCTGCCGTCCCGCACCATCCGGGAGATGATCTGCGCCTCGGTCGACGTGGTCATCCAGGCGGCCCGTCTTCGCGACGGCAGCCGGCGTATCACCCACATCACCGAAGTTCTGGGCCTGGAAGGCGACGTCATCATTACTCAGGACCTGTTCGTCTACGATCTGCTCGGCGAAGACGCGAACGGCAAGCTGGTCGGCCGTCACCGTTCCACCGGCATCGGCCGTCCGCGGTTCTGGGAACGCGCTCGATACTACAACGAGGAAAAGCGCCTCGCCGCTGCGCTCGACGCCGCCCACGCCGAGGCGCCGCCATGAACGTACAGATGCTCGCGATCATCCTCTTGGCCACCTTCTGTGCCGGCGGTATGGCGTGGGTGCTGGTGTATCCGTATCTGTCGGGCGAGAAGGAAGCCGAGAAGCGGATGCAGAGCGTCACGCGGTCCGGTGTGCCCGCCCTCAAGGCCGCCACGCGGGCGGTGAGGACGCGCCGCGAGCAGGTCGAATTGAGCCTGAAGGAGATCGAAAATCGAAGCAAGAAATCGCGATCGCCGCCGCTCTCCACGCGTCTGACCCAGGCGGGGCTTTCATGGTCGAAGCAGCAGTTTATCATTGGGAGCGCGGGGCTCGGCATCGCTGTTGCGGCGATCGTCTTCTTTCTCGACGCCGGGCCGCTTCCCGCTTTGGGGCTGGGCTTCGCGGCCGGTGCCGGCTTGCCGCGCTGGACGTTGAGCTTTCTCAAGAAGCGCCGCGAGAACAAGTTCCTCGATATGTTTCCCGACGCCATCGACGTCGTCGTCCGCGGCATCAAATCAGGACTGCCGCTCAATGATTCGCTGCGCGTGATCGCCACCGACTCCCCGGAACCGATCCGGACGGAGTTCCGCAACGTGCTGGAGACCCAGGCCGTTGGCATGCCGCTCGGCGAAGCCTGCGGCAAGCTGTTCGATCGCATACCGCTGGCGGAGGCAAATTTCTTCGCCATCGTCATCGCCATCCAGCAGAAGAGCGGCGGCAATCTTTCGGAGGCGCTCGGCAACCTGTCCAAGGTGTTGCGCGACCGCAAAAAGATGAAGGGCAAGATCAAGGCGATGTCGACCGAGGCCAAGGCATCGGCGGGCATCATCGGGGCATTGCCGATCGTCGTCATGACCGCCGTCTACCTGACGAGCCCCGACTACATCACGCTGTTGTGGACGGAACGTCTCGGTCAGATCATGCTGGCGGCGTCCGCGGTGTGGATGACGATCGGCATCTTCGTCATGAAAAAAATGATCAATTTCGACTTCTGAGCACGCCATGTTAGAGATCCTGTTCGCCATAGTGGATGACAAGCGGATCCTCGCGATGATCTGCGCCGCCATCGCGGCCGGCGCGACCGTGATCACGCTCGCGATGCCATTGCTCGGCGGCGACAAGCTGGAGAATCGAATGGCCGCGGTTGCGGCCGAGCGCGAGAAAATCCGCCAGCGCGAGCGCGAGCGGCTATCGCGCGGCGATAAAACGACCCGGCGGGCGTCGCCAAAGCAATACATGCAGACCGTGGTGGAGAAGTTCAAGCTTTCGGACCTGCTGGGAGAGGAGAAGATGCGCACCCTCCTGGTCCAAGCCGGTTACCGCGGCCAAGGACCCTATGTGGTGTTTCTGTTCTTTCGCATGGTGGCGCCCCTTACGATGCTGCTCGGGTCGGCCTTCTATGTATTTCTTCTGATCCATCTCGATTATTCATGGAGCGTAAAAGTCGGCATCTGCCTCGCCGCGACATATCTTGGCATCTACCTGCCGAACCTGTTCGTGAAGAACAGGATCACGCGCCGACAGGCCTCGATCAACCGTGCGTTTCCGGACGCGCTCGACCTGATGCTGATCTGCGTCGAGTTCGGGGATGTCGCTTGAGGCCACCTTCAAGCGCGTGAGCGAAGAGATCGGCGCGCAATCGGTCGAGCTTGCCGAGGAACTGACGCTGTCCACGGCGGAGCTGTCCTACTTGCCGGACCGGCGCGTGACCTACGAGAATCTCGCGAAGCGCGTGCCGCTGGAGGGCGTGAAATCGTTGTGCCTTGCGCTCCAGCAAAGCGAACGGTTTGGCACGCCGGTCGCGCAGACCTTGCGGGTGATCGCTCAGGAAAATCGCGACCAGCGCATGAACATGGCGGAGAAGAAGGCAGCCGCCCTGCCTCCCCAGCTCACGGTGCCGATGATCCTGTTCTTCCTGCCGGTGCTGTTCGTCGTGATTCTCGGACCGGCCGTCATCAAGGTGATGGAGCAGTTCAAATAGCGCGCGCTCGGGGCTCGAAGGCGGCGTGCGTCTCGTGCGGTGTGCTTAGGTCCCGCGCGCGGGGCCGGGGCCGTTCGCCCGGGTCAGGCTACGCAGATCGTCCTGTTGGGCCAGCATCTGCCGCAGATAGGCGACGTTCGCGGCTGCCTGCTCGGATGGCAGGTCGGCGCGCGCGATGCTTTCGGCCTCCGTGAAGCGACCCTGCAGACCGACCACGAGGGCGAGATTCTGCCGCACCCGCGGGTCGGCGCCCGGAAATGTCGCCGCGCGCCGCAACGTCACTTCGGCGTTTTTGAGGTCCTTGCCCAGCGCATAGGACAGCCCGAGATTGGAAAGCACCGACGGATCGTCCGGCCTGATCTTCAGCGCGCTGGCATAATAGCGCTGCGCTTCCTGGTGACGGCCGAGCTGATCGAGCACAGCGCCTTGCGCCGACAGAATCCGCCAGTCGGGTTGATCGGGCGAATGGGCGCGATTGAGGACTTCGAGCGCCTGTTCGAATTTGCCGACGTCGGCCAGAGCCCGGCCGAAAGCGCCCAGCAATGCGGCGTCGCGCGGGTGCTGCAACGAGGCTTGTTCGAGCACCGAGGCCGCCTGCGTGCGCTGACCGCTGGCGCGCAGCGCCTGCGCGTAAGCAAGTGCCGCGGCCGCATCGCCCGGGTCCGCGCGATAGCGCGCACCCCAGGTGTCGGCTTCGCGCCGCCAGTCGGTTTCGGATTTCGCGGCCGCGGGCTGGCCGGCGGAATTGGTCGTACCGGTTGTGTTGGTGTTGAGGCCGAGCAGGGAAGCGTTCTGGCAGCCCGATGCCATCAGGGCCACGACTCCGAGTGCCGCCATTCCGGTCGACCGGCCAAACCGGCGGCGCTTCACGGCGATCGGATGACTCCACAACGTCACTGTTCGTCAGCCTGGTTTGGTGCGGCGTTCGATCAGCAATAGACTGTTAACCCTAATGACTGGTTAATTTGGCGCCGCAGGCCATACGCCCCTGTGGTGGGCCATTCTGCGATTTGTGGCGCGATTGATGTTTCTTCAACTCAGCGGGGCGACGTGGTAGCAGGGTCGGGAACGCTTGCGGACCCAGCTCATGCATCCTGTTTTTTTGCCGCCCGGCGGCGCCGCCACCGTCCCGGTCTGGTTTGTCAATGCCGCGACTTGGCCTGACCTTCGCGCCGGCCTCGACGCCAGGACATGCGCCTTCGCGGAAGCAACCGGCTTCGAGCCCTCTGCCGGTCGCCACGCCTTTTTGCCGGGGCCGGACGGCACGCTCGCAGCGGTCCTGTTCGGACAGGACGACCAGCCCAAAGACCCGTTTTTGGCCGGCAAGCTGGTCGGGGCGCTCCCCCGCGGTGCCTATCGTTTTGCCAATGCGCCCCGCGACGAACGCCTTGCGGCCCTTGCGTTCGCGTTCGGCGCCTACCGGTTCGTGCGCTACGGCAAATCCGGTACCGATGTGCGGCTTGAGATTCCGGCGGGGCAGGATGGCGCCGACCTCTCGCGCATCGTCGAGGCGGTCTATCTGGCCCGCGATCTCATCAATACGCCGGCTAACGACATGGGGCCGGGCGAACTCGCCGACGCGGCGTCGGCGCTTGCGGCGCGACACGGTTCCGCGCTCCGCCTTACCGTGGGTGACGACCTGCTGGCGCAGAATTTTCCGCTGATCCATGCGGTCGGCCGCGCCGCCGCCCGGCTGCCCCGCCTGATCGACATGAACTGGGGCGATCCGGGCGCCCGCAAGGTGACCCTGGTCGGCAAGGGCGTATGCTTCGACAGCGGCGGCCTCGACATCAAGCCTGACAGCGCCATGCTGCTGATGAAGAAGGACATGGGCGGCGCGGCAAGCGTGCTGGCGCTCGCACACATGATCATGGATCGAAGACTGAACGTGCGGCTGCGCGTGCTGATCCCGGCGGTGGAGAACTCGATTTCCGGCGCGGCATTCCGACCCCTCGACGTCTATCGATCGCGCAAGGGGTTGCGGGTCGAGGTCGGCAATACGGATGCCGAAGGGCGTCTCGTCCTCGCCGACGCGCTCGCGCTTGCCGACGAGGAGGCGCCGGATCTTCTCATCGACATGGGGACGCTGACCGGCGCTGCCCGGGTGGCGCTCGGACCCGACTTGCCGCCCTTTTACACCGACGATGACGCCCTTGCGGCCGAATTGGTGCGCCACGCTCGGGCCGAGAACGATCCGCTTTGGCGCCTGCCGCTGTGGCGGCCGTATGACCAAATGCTGGACTCGAAAGTGGCGGACATGAACAACATCGCCACCGGCGGCTTTGCCGGGTCGATCATTTGTGCGCTGTTCCTCAACCGTTTCGTCGCCGCGGCTAAAGCATGGCTGCATTTCGATATCTACGCGTGGGTGCCGTCGGCCAAGTCCGGGCGGCCCGAGGGCGGGGAGTGCCAGGCCGCGCGTGCGCTTTACGGGCTGTTGGCCGAGCGTTACGGGTGACGGCGTGATGGCACGCGCTTTCGATCCGCGAACCACGCCGGCCCGGCCCGATCTCGCGGCCCATTTTCTCAAAGGCCAGGTCGTTGCCGCCCGGTTCGTGGAGGGCACCGAGCTCGAGGTCCGCGACGGGCTGGCACCGGTTCGGCGCGAGCCCGCGCCTGACGCGCCGCTCGATACCGAGGCGCTGCGCGGCGAGCGCGTGACGGTCTACGAAGAGAACGGCGAGGGCTGGTACTGGGGTCAGCTTCGCTCCGACAGCTATGTCGGGTGGCTGCCCGCCAATGCGTTGCGCACGCCGGGGCCGCCGCCAACCCATCGGGTCGCGGCGCTGCGCACGTTGGTGTTTCCCGGCCGCTCCATCAAGGCGCCGCCGATTGAGGGGCTATCACTCGGCTGTTGGGTCGCGGCGGTGAGCCAACCGGGCGAGGCAGCCGGCGACCTGACGAAGCTGGAATCCGGATTCTACGTTCCGTCGCGTCACCTCGCCCCGATCGAGACGACGGAATCCGATTTCGTCGCCGTGGCGGAACGGTTCGTCGGGGTCCCGTATCTGTGGGGTGGCAAGTCCAGCCTCGGCCTCGATTGCTCAGGGCTGGTGCAGGTCGCCCTCACGGCGAGCGGCGTGGCGTGCCCGCGCGACAGCGACATGCAGGAAGAAGCACTCGGCACGGTACTGTCCACCAATCTCGTCGGTCTGCGCCGCGGCGACCTTTTATTCTGGAGAGGACACGTGGCGATCGCGCGCGACGCGAGCAGTCTGGTCCACGCCAACGCGTTTCACATGGCGGTCGCAATCGAGCCGGTGGCGGAGGCGGTCCGCCGTATTGCCGACGCGGGGAGCGTGGTCACCGGCGTCAAGCGGATCGGATGACGGGCTGACAACGAAGGGGGTCGTGTAGCGACGCGTGCAGCCGCGGGTGGTGTCTCGGCCGTGACGAACACCACGCAATAGCATTGCGTGGCGAAGATGGGTTGTCGGCCCGGCGAAAGATTAGGGGTTGTGGGAAGTTTGCAAATGTGATAGGAATAGGACTATAAAACATGTCGACGGTACGACGAATATGGCAATCCTAATCGGCGCAGGCGGAGAAATTCGGTGATAATCCCTGTTCGGTTTTTTCGTTCGCTGTTCGCGCGTTTGGAATTCCCTGCTCGGCGTCGAACAGCGAATCGGCTCCAACACTTTGTGAGTGCGGAGTAAATTTGAGCCGGAAGCGCCCGAAACCGTCCAAATGAGCCAAGAAATTGCAAGTTTCCCTGATTTTTACCCTGTTGGCAGGGAAACGTTCCTTGGCGGAGTGCAGCGTTAAATCTGCTGGCCATCGCCGAGCGGAATATCGCGAAGCGTGCTCGGCGCGAACAGTTCCTCGATCTTGAGGCGACGCGACGTCAAGCCGTGCTCATGGACGTATTGCAGTAGCGCTTCGAGGCTCGGCTTGTTCTTTTCGATGCCATAGGGAAACCAGTCGGCCCCGATGATCGATTGCTCCTCTTCGAGCAGTGGTTGCAGCCATGCTGACGACACTTTGGGTGAGCCCTGTTCGGCGAGAAAGTGGTAGCAGCGGTCTTTTGCGGTGCACAGCACCTTGTAGAGGCTCAGAGCCACCCACGGGTCGCGCTCGTAGATGTCGCGGCGGATCACCACAGTGTGCATGATCGGATAGATTTGGGTGCGGCGAAAATAATCCTTCTCGGCGGCGGCGTAGTCCGGAAACAGGCGCTGCACCTTCGAGTTGCCGCGCCGGAACGACAGCGGATTGTTCGCCGTCATCATGAAGTCGATGTCGCCGCGTTCGAGCAGATCACCGAGCTCGGTGCCGGCCGGCGCCTGGGTGAGGCGGATGTTCGCCGGCAACTTGCGGCCGAGGCGGTCGGTGCGGCCCTGCACCCATTCCACGTCGCTCGGCTTGACGCCGTACTCGTGCTCCAGGAGACCGCGCATATAGACGGCGGCCGTCATGCTGAATTCCGGCACGCCGCCGCGCTTTCCCTTGAGTTCGCCCGGATGCTTGATGCCCTTGTCGGTGTTGACGAAGAAGTAACCGTGGCGAAACACCCGCGACGGAAAGACCGGGATCGCGATGAAAGGCGGATCGCCTTCGCTCACCAGCGTGGTGTAGTTGGACAGCGACATTTCGGAAGCGTCGAACTCGCGGTACTGCAGCATGCGCCAGAAAATCTCGGCGGGTTGCAGCGCCAGATAGTTGAGGTCGATCCCTTCAGGCTGGAGCGTGCCGTCGCGCAGCGACTGGGTGCGATCATAAGGACCGCACGCGAAGGTGAGACGCAGCTTGGACATGATCGTTCCTTCCTGGGCCCAGGACGACGGCCTACGCGGCGCCGGCCTCCAGATGGGCGGCGCGGCGCTTGAAGAGTTCCTCGTCCGCGTAACCCATGGCTTCCGGTTTGCCGCGGCCGAGCATGACCTGGAAATAAACCGGCTCCAGGCTGTCGTTCTGATAGCCGTGGATTACGCCCGCCGGGCAGGAGATGCACTCCCATGGACCGAGCCGCGTGGTGATGCGCTTGCCGGTTTCGTCCTCGACGAAAACGTCGAGAAATCCTTGCAGCACGAAAAAGCATTCCTCGACCTCGTGGGTGTGGGCGGCGTTGCCCTGGCCGGGGTTCACGAACATGATCGACAGGGTGAAATTGCCGGCCGGGATCACACTCGAATCGCCGTGCTTGCCGGAGCCACCGGCACCGATGAAGCGATGTTGGGCGCGCTTGAAGCCTTCGATCTTGGCGTCCTCGAAGGCCGCCCAATCGGGCTTGCGGTCGCGGAAGCGGCCGACATAGCGTTTCATGATGTCCTCGATCGGAACGCCGACCAGTTCCTTTGGCAGCGGATGCCGTGCAACGCCCATGTTCGAACTCCTCTCGATGAAACCGGATTGCGTGCGAATTTATTGTCCGACCGATGCCTTCGTCAATGAACGCCGGCCGGCCTCGACCATCTCCCAAATGCGTGGCGGCGTCAGCGGCAATTCGCGCGGCTCGACCCCGAATGAGCTCAGCGCATTCGCGACCGCGTTCGCCATGATGCCGCCCGCCAAGATAATACCGCCCTCGCCCGCGCCCTTGGCGCCGAGCGGATTGATGGGCGAAGGGAACAGTTCGGTGACGATGCTGCGCAGATTGGGAAAATCGCTCGCCGTGGGCAGCAGGTAGTCGGCGAGCGATCCGGTCAGGAACTGGCCCTGGTCGTCATAGAGAAGGTCTTCCAGTATGGCGCCGCCGAGTCCCTGGACCAGCGAGCCGATGACCTGGCCACGCACGGTCATCGGATTGATGATCCGCCCGCAATCCACCACCGTCACGTAATCGATGATCTCGACCTTGCCGATCCTGGCATCGACCGTGATGTGCGCCGCATGGGCGCCGTACGTATAGGTGTGCTTCTTGTTGAGGAACATGCCTTCGGCCGTGGTGCCAGCGAAGTCCGTGAATGTGAGCGGCTTGCCGACCGGTCCCAGCACGTTCTCCTCGCTGATCCTGATCTCGGCTGCCGCGCAGCCGAGACGTTTGGCCGCCGTCGCTCGTAAAAGATCGTGAAGGTTCTTGGTGGCGTCGAGTAGCGCCGATCCGCCCATCACCACCGAGCGCGAATGATAGGCGCCATAACCGTCACTCACATAGGCGGTCGAGCCGTGATGGACGCCGCTGATGCGATCCATGGGAATCTCGAGCGCGTCGGCGGCGATCTGGGCGAACACTGTCTCGACGCCTTGCCCGACCGCCGACGAGCCGATGAACACCGCCACTGAACCATCTGGATTGATCTCGAGCCGCGCGGTCTCCTTGGGGCCGGCCGCGCCGCCCTCGATGAAGCAACCGATCGCGAGCCCATGATAGCGGCCGTCGATCAGTTGGCCCTGCAATTTCGATTTCTCAGCCCAGCGGATTTCCTCAAGACAGCGGTCGAGCGTGATCTGGTAATCGCCGCTATCGGTCGCGTCCTTGGATTCGAACGGCGTGATGGTCGGCATCGCATAAGGCATGTCCGATACCGGAATGAGATTGCGGCGCCGGAATTCGACGCGATCGAGGCCGAGGTCTTTCGCCACGATGTCGAGCAGCCGCTCGCGAAAAAAGTCGGTCTCGAAACGGCCCGGCCCCCGATAGGTGCCGACCGGGGTCTTGTTGGTCATCCACAGCGACACGTCAATGTTGACGTGGGCGATGCGGTAAGGCCCCGACATGAACTGGGCAATGTTGCGCGCCCCTACGGCGCCGTTGGTTCGCATATAGGCGCCCATGTCGACATCCGCATGGCCCCGCAACGCCAGCATGATGCCATCGCGCGTGCACGCGATCTCGACGTCGACCTCGGCTTGGCGGGCGTGGTTCATGGCCATGAGGTTTTCGCGGCGATCCTCGATCCACTTGACAGGCCGGCCGACATGGCGCGCCGCGAACGGGATCAGGAAATCTTCCGGGTAGAATTCGCCGCGGGCCCCGAAGCCGCCGCCGACATCGTTTTCCACCATGTCGATGGCGTCTTCCGCAAGGCCGATCTGTTTCGCCAAAATTCGCCGGTTGAAAAACGGCACCTTGGCGGCGCCCGACACCGTCAACCGGCCGCGCTCGGCATCCCATTCGGCCAGCACGCCGCGCGGCTCCATGGTCAGTCCGAAATGCCGACCGGTGCGAAACTTTTCGCGCCGGACATAAGGGGCGGTGCGAAACGCCGCGTCGGCGTCGCCGCAGCAGGCCACGAACGTCATGGCACGATTGGTGCCGTGCTGTTCGAATAGCAATTGATCGTCCCGCGCCGCCGCTTCGCAGGTCGTCACCGCCGGCAAAGACTCGATGTCGACTACGATCTGTTCGAGCGCGTCCTCACCGATCGCAACGCTCGTCGCCAGCACCACCGCTATCGGTTCTCCCACATAGCGGACCTTGGCGTCGGCGATGACGGACTGCTCGAACGGCTTGAATTCCGGCAGCGGCTGCAGCCGCATCGCGATCATCGGCGGGCCGCCCGGCACGTCCTTCGCGGTGATGATCGCACGTACGCCCGCGATCTTGAGCGCGGCAGTAACGTCGATCGACCGGATGCGCCCGTGGGCAACCGAACTGCGCAGGATCACCGCATACAGCAGCCCCTCCGGCCGCAGGTCGTCGACGTATTGGCCGCGGCCGCGCACGAACCGCAAATCCTCCCGCCGCTCGATCGCGCTACCGATGAAGCTATTCTTCATGGCACGACGGGCTTCTTGTAGGCAGAGCGGGCGTCGAGCACGGCTTCGACGATGGAGATGTAGCCGGTGCACCGGCAGATATTGCCAGACAATACCTCGCGCACCCGGTCGGCGTCAGCGTCCGGTTCCTCGCTCAACAGCGCGTGCGCGGTGGTGATCATACCGGGCGTGCAAAAACCGCATTGCAGGGCATGGTGGCGTCGGAACGAGGCCTGCAGCGGGGTGAGCGCCTCGTCATTCGAAAGGCCCTCGATGGTGACGACGGTGCTGCCCTCGGCCTGCACGGCGAGCATCAGGCAGGCGCGCACGGCGGCGCCGTCGACCAGGATCGTGCAGGCGCCGCAGACTCCGTGCTCGCAGCCCACATGAGTGCCGGTGAGCCGCAATTCGTGGCGCAGGCAATCGACCAGCGTCATGCGAGGTTCGACCTCGACGGCAACCTGCTTTCCGTTGACTTCGAACCGTACCGTCATGGCGATCCGATCGCGCCTTGCAACGCGCGTTCGACCATGGTTCCGATAAGGGAGCGCCGGTAAGCGCCGCTCGCATGGATATCGTCGTGCGGATTGACGGCTGCAGATGCCGCTTGCCCGGCGCGCTCGGTTGTCGCCACATCGACCACCTTGCCGTTGACCTCGGCTTCCGCCGCGGCGAGGCGGGTCGGCCGGTCGCCGACCCCGATCGCCCCGATATGGGCGTTGTGCGCCTTGCCGGACGCGTCGACATCGTAGAACACGGCGGCCGCCGCCATGGCAAAATCGCCGCGGCGGCGCGAGAATTCCTGGAACGCCCAGCGGCGCGCCGCCGGCCATGCCGGGAGGCGGATTTCCACGATGATCTCGTCCGTCGTAAGCGCGGTCGTCAGCGGTGCGATGAAAAATTCGTCGGCCTTGATCAACCGCGATCCCGCTATGCCGACGACCGCGATTTCGGCGTCGCACGCGACCGCAATGCCGGGCATCTCGGCGGCCGGATCGGCGTGGGCGACGCTGCCGCCTACCGTGCCGCGGTTGCGAATCTGGTAATGGGCCACGTGCGCAATGGCGGCTTTGAGTAGCGGATGGGCGGTGTCGAGCCGAGCATCATCCTCGATGTCGCGCCACCGGGTCATGGCGCCGAGGTGTACGCCGTCCTTGGTAATGTTGATGCCACGCAGCCCGGGGATCTTGCGCAGATCGACCAGCAGGGACGGCGAAGCGACACGAAACGCCATCATCGGCACCAGGCTCTGGCCGCCGGCGAGCGCCTTGGCGTCGCCGTCCCGCCCTGCGAGCAACGCCACGGCCTCCGGCACCGTCGCCGGACACGTATATTCGAAAGCGGGTAATTTCATCCGGGAACCTTTGCGCCGACCGTGGCGCCAGCGCCGCTGCAAATTTCCTAACACCGCGCCGATTGCCCGGTCAATGTGATCACAGCTGTGACGGTCATGCGGATGCATCATGCGTGTTTGACTTCGACGGCATGTTCCAATAGGCGGACCGTTATGCGTTTTTCCTCGCAACTCGTCCCGGCGACCCTGGTCCGCCGCTACAAACGATTTCTTGCCGATGTGGTGCTGCCGGGCGGCGAGGCGCTCACGGTCCACGTCGCAAATCCGGGCGCCATGACGGGCCTCGCCACGCCCGGTGGCACGGTATGGCTGTCGCGATCGGACAAACCCGGCCGCAAGCTCCCTTATTCCTGGGAACTGATCGAGGTCGATCTCGGCTCTGGGCTGGAGTTCGTCGGGGTCAATACCGCCCATCCCAATCCGGTGGTCGGCGCAGCGATCGCGGCCGGGGTGATTCCGGAACTTGACGGCTATGCCTCGCTGCGGCGGGAGGTCAAATACGGCCGCAATTCGCGGGTTGATTTCCTTCTCGAATCTCCGGAAAGGCCATGGTGCTACGTGGAGGTGAAAAACGTCCACCTGATGCGCATCCGGGGTCTCGCCGAGTTTCCGGACTCCGTCACTGCGCGCGGTGCCAAGCATCTCGACGAGCTTGGCGCCATGGCGGCCGCCGGCCATCGCGCCGTGATGCTGTTCTTGATCCAGATCGCCTCGGCCGATCGGCTGGCGCTCGCGCGCGACATCGACCCGCGCTACGGGGCGGCATTCGACCGGGCCCGCGCGCTCGGCGTCGAGGCCATCGCCTACCGCTGCGTCATCTCCGCCGAGGAGATCGCGCTCGCCGGTGCGGTGCCGGTACTGGGCTGAAGGTGCGCACGCCATCCTGACGGTGCGTATGCTATTCCGGCTTGCGTCGGGGCTGCGACCGCTTACATTTGGAGGCGACACTCGAAGCGGGGCTCGATTCCCAAGGAACGGCGATGAACTACGTTGACGCGGCGACCGCGCCGTTGCGCAAGACCGGTCAAATCAAGCTGCATGGCGCCGAGGCCTTCGCCGGCATGCGCAAGGCGGGCCGGCTGGTGGCCGAGTGCCTCGACATGCTCGTCCCGGAGATCAAAGCCGGGATTACGACCGACCACATCGACCAGCTGGTGTTTGAATTCGCCATGGATCACGGGGCGCGGCCGGCGACCCTGATGTATCGCGGCTACACCAAATCGACTTGCACGTCGATCAATCACGTGGTCTGCCACGGCATTCCCAACGACAAGCCGCTTAAGGACGCCGATATCGTCAATGTGGACGTGACCCTGATCGTGGACGGGTGGCACGGCGATTCGAGCCGCATGTACCCGATCGGCGAAATCCCGCGCCGGGCGGAGCGCCTGATCGAGGTGACCTACGACGCCATGATGCGCGGCATCGCGGTGATCCGGCCCGGCGCCACCACGGGTGACATCGGCGCCGCCATCCAGACCTTCGTGGAAAGTCAGCACATGAGCGTGGTCCGCGACTTTTGCGGGCACGGGCTTGGGCGCCTGTTCCACGACGAGCCCAACATCGTTCATGTCGGCCGACCCGGCGAAGGCATGGTGTTTCGGCCCGGGATGCTGTTCACGGTCGAGCCCATGATCAATCTCGGCCGTCCCCACGTGAAGGTGCTGTCCGATGGATGGACCGCTGTCACTCGGGACCGCTCGCTGTCTGCCCAGTTCGAGCACACCGTAGGGGTGACCGATTTAGGCGTGGAAATCTTCACCCTGTCGCCCAACGGGCTCGACCGGCCGCCCTATAAAATCTCCTGAAAGCTTCGCAATCGTTGATTTGGCGCACGGCCCGGTTCGAAAAGTCTGTAACTTTTAGGCGTCATGCCCGATGGCGATTGCCAACCAGTTCGGTACAGTCATCCTGGGGCGATAGGATGCTGCGTCCGGGTCTGGTGGAACGACATGGCGCGAAATCGGACGGAGAGCGGGCCGGATTCCGGCTTGGCGGAGGCGTCGCCTCATTATCATGGACATCGGGAACGCCTGCGCACGCGCTTCCGCGAGGC
This sequence comes from uncultured Alphaproteobacteria bacterium, assembly GCA_963747835.1. Lineage (GTDB taxonomy): Bacteria > Pseudomonadota > Alphaproteobacteria > Rhizobiales > Xanthobacteraceae > JAJPKK01. The sequence goes on along the minus strand of CAVVGO010000006.1, from coordinate 907,811 downwards.
CGGCAGCCAGGCGCTGACCGATTACGAGCTGCTTGAACTCGTCCTATTCCGCGCCCTGCCGCGGCGCGACGTCAAGCCGCTCGCCAAGGCTCTGATTGCCAAGTTTGGGTCGTTCGCCGAGACCATCGCGGCGCCGCCGCGGCGCCTTGCCGAGGTCGAGGGCCTTAGCGAAGCCACCATCACGGACTTCAAGGTGGTGGAGGCCGCCGCGCGCCGCCTCGCCCATGGCGAGGTGAAGCGGCGGCAGGTCCTGTCTTCGTGGTCGGCGGTGCTCGACTATTGCCGCGCCGCCATGGCATTCGCCGACAAGGAGCAGTTTCGCGTCCTGTTCCTCGACAAGCGCAACCAGCTCATCGCCGATGAGGTCCAGCAAGTCGGCACCGTCGATCACACGCCGGTCTATCCCCGCGAAGTTATCAAGCGGGCGCTTGAGCTGTCGGCTACCGCCGTCATCCTGGTCCACAATCACCCATCAGGCGATCCGACGCCGTCGCGCGCCGACATCCAGATGACGCAGCAGATCGTCGAGGTGGCGAAGCCGCTCGGCATTTCCGTGCACGACCACATCATCGTGGGCAAGGAGGGGCACGCGAGCTTCAAGGGAATGCGGCTGATTTAGCGACGTCCGCATTTCGGGCAGGCCGCCCTGAATTCCTCGTGGAGATCGAGGTGGTGGCAGCAAGGGCCTGACGTCGGCAGCGCGGCCGCCGGACTTGTGGAACGGCCAATCCCCAGCTCGTTCGATTTGCGCGCCGCCGCCTCGCTGCGGCCAATGTCACCGCGGCGAGGTCACGCCGCGCGCTACAGCCTCGAATTCGGCGCGGCGTGCCTCGAACACCGTGGGTTCGGCGAAGCATCTGACTTCGCTTCGGCCTTTCGGCGTGTAGAGCACGAAGATGAGGGCGGGCCGATTTGCAATCCAGCCCGCGATGGCTGGTTTGGACCGCGAAACACCGGACACCACGGCCCCGCGCATGCCCGTATGGTCGAACTGGGTGATGCTGCGTACTTCGTAGAATTGCTCAAAACCCTCGCGGTAAAATTCTTCCCAGCCGGGCCGGTCGGTCTGGCGGTTGAGGGCGTCCTGGGTGAATTGCTCGAAGCCTGGAAGAACTTCAAAAGACGCCTCGCAGCCGAGGCCGGGTTCGGCCGGTTTGGTCAGGCTGACGGTGAACCGGGAGGGCGAAAACGAGGCCGCCGGCCGGGCCACGTAACCAACCGGAGGAACGACCGCGAAACCCGAGACCGCGAGATCAAGATCCTGCGCGCCGGCGCCGCTGTTTAAGGCCACGGCCGCCGTTACCAGAACGGCGCGGACGGCGGAACCGGGCACTACTGCCGCACCAAGGAGATCGGCTCGCGGCCTTCCGGCACGCGCGACCAATTGGTCGGATCGCTTTCCTCGAACCGCCAGAACTGGCCGCCCTTCGACCGCAGCACCAGTTCGCCATGATCCATGTACCAGGCGGCCGGGCCGAAGCGGGTGACAAAGGCGTCGCAGCCCGGCTTGAGCTTGAGCGCGAAGTTGTCCTGCCCGGCGGCCGTGTTGGTCAACGTGATGGTGCATATGGTCTTGCCGGAGCCGCGCACCACGCCCCAATCGCCTGCCATCTGATCGGCAGAGAGACCCACCGGGCTCGCCGCGACGGCGGCGTTCTGCATGAAGAAGATGCCCTCGCCCGGCCGTTGCGCTTCAAAAATACCGCTTTCCACTTCGGTGAAGTCCATGACCGGTTTGCCCTTCCCGTCGACGAGCCGGACGATGTCGAGGCCGCCGATCGTCCAGGACACGACGTCCTTCAATTCCGGCATCTGGGCCGGGCAGCCCTTTTCCAGCTCAAGTTTGAAGACGTTGCCGCTTGGGTCCGCCCGAAGCGTGACCATGCAGGTGCGATCGTGATCGGCGTTCGAGACCTCCCACTTGCCGATCATGGCCTTGAACGTCTCGGTCGTGGCCGGCGACGGGGCCTGCGCCGCCGCCGCGAACGCGATCAGCGGCGCCACGACTTGAAACAGGACCTGACGCAATCCTCGGTAAAACATTCCTTGGCGATAGCGCATTTCGATCAATCTCCATGCAACCGCACCGCGGCTGCATTTATAGCCCCGGCGGCAACCGGCTCCAATTGGAATTCGCGCAGGCCCAATGCGCCGCCTGCCTTATTTTTTCGCTGGTGTCTCGGGGACCGGCGTCAGTGGCCCCTTGCCTGCCGCCCAAGCCAGAAGATTGTCGACCACGAGTTTGTCCATGGCGGTGCGGGTGTAGACCGAGGCGGAGCCGACGTGGGGGAACAACACCACGTTCTCCATTTCGATCAGTTCCTTCGGGACTTTGGGTTCGTTGGCGAAGACGTCGAGACCGGCCGCGAAGATCGTCTTTGCCTGCAACGCGGCGATCAGCGCGGCCTCGTCGACGACGGAGCCGCGCGCCATGTTGATGACGATGCCTTTGGGTCCGAGGGCCTCGAACACTTCGGCATTGATCAGGTTGCGCGTCTCCGCCCCGCCCGGAACAATGATCACAAGGGTATCGACGTCGTGGGCCATGGCGAGCAGGCTCGCGTAGTGCTTATAGGCGACGTCCCCATTCGGCCGGCGCGTATAATAGACTACCGGCACCCCGAACGCGTCGAGCCGTCGGGCGATCGCCTGGCCGATCCTCCCCATCCCGACCATGCCGACAGTACGGTCGCGCAGGGTCGCCGGAGTGAGCGGGTAGGGCCGCTTCTCCCAGTTGCCGGCGCGCAGAAAGCGCTCCGCCTGCGGGAATTCGCGCACCGTGCACAGCAACAGTCCAAGCGTCGTGTCGGCGACCTCTTCATTGAGTACGTCGGGCGTGTTGGTCACGATGATGCCGTGCGCGCCCGCCCATTTGGCGTCCACATGATCGTAGCCCACCCCGAAGCTCGACACGATCTCGAGCTTGGGGAATCGCTGCATGAATTGCGCGTCGATCTTCTGGTTGGAGTAGGTGACGGCGAAACCGCGCACGGTGTCCGCGATGCCGGCAATGAGCGCGTCGCGGTCGGTGGCGTCGATCAGGCGATGGACGGTGAAGGCGGCATCGAGCGCTTTGAACGCCGGCTTATAGGGTCCGACCAGCAGGATGTCGGGCTTGGGGCTGGCCATAGGCTCTCCTCATGATGCAGCAATGCAGCAATCCGGGCGGCATCAGACCATCAGTCCGACCGGATGCTCAACGAAATGTTTGAAGGCGCCGAGCAACTCCGCACCGAGCGCGCCGTCTACGACGCGGTGATCGCAGGAGAGCGTCACCGTCATCTGCGGCACGAAGCGCACGCCGCCGTCGGCGGTCTCGACCGGTCGTCGCGCGCCGGCACCGACCGCCAGGATGGTGGCGTGCGGCGGATTGATGATGGCGGCAAATTCGCGGATGCCGTGCATGCCGAGATTGGAGACCGCGCTGGCGCCGCCCTGATACTCGGCCGGTTTGAGCTTGCGGGTCCGGGCGCGGGCGGCGAGGTCTTTCATCTCGGCGGAAATATCGGTCAGCGATTTCTTGTCGGCCTGCCGGATCACCGGCGTGATCAGTCCGCCCTCGATCGCCACCGCTACGCCGACGTCGGAGCGGCGGAAGCGCAGGATGCGATCCTCCGCCCACACCGCATTGGCGGCCGGCACGCGCTGCAGCGCGAGCGCGAGCGCCTTGATGATGAAATCATTGACCGACAGCCGGAACGACGGCTTGCCGGCATCGTCGGGCAGCGCAGCGGCATTCGCCTCCTCGCGCACCGCATCGAGCCGTTCGATGAAAACGTCGGAGACGAGATAGAAATGCGGGATGGTCTGCTTGGCCTCGATCAGCCGCGCCGCGATGGTGCGGCGCATGCCGTCGAGCGGGATTTCGTCGTAGCTGCCCGGCTCGTAGACCGCCTTGACCCTGTCAGGCGAAGGCGCAGCCGGCCCGCGCGCAGACTTGCCGGCGCTCGCCGCGATCGCGGCTGTCACGTCGCCCGCAATGATGCGGCCATGCGGCCCGGTCGCGGTCACGCGGTTGAGATCGATCTGCGCCTCGCCGGCGAGCCGTCGGGCAAGTGGGGTGGCGACGGCGCCGCCTGGAAGCTTCGCCGGGCCGAAGTTTCGCTCGGGGGTCCGGACTTCGTTGAACGGATCGAGTTGGAGCGCGCGGGCTGGCGGCGCGGGTGCCACGGGCGGGATCGGAGCCGGCAGTACAATCGGCGTGCGCGGCACGATCGCCGGAGGGAGCGCACTAGGTGATGGTCCGGAAAATTGCTTCGCGGCCGTAATCGTGGCCGCGCCTGCCGCGCCGGTAACCACCGCGACCACCGCACCCACCGGCGCCACAGCGCCCGCCGCGATCCGGATTTCCGCGAGCACGCCGGCAGACGTGGCCGGGACCTCCATGGACACCTTGTCGGTCTCGATCTCGAACAGATTGTCGCCGGGCTTGACGGCGTCGCCCACCGCTTTGAACCAGGTCGTGATCTTGCCTTCCGCCACGGTCTCGCCGAGCTGCGGCATCAGGATGTCCATCTACCAGCTCACCGATACGTATTGCGTTTCGAGAAACTCCATCATGCCTTCGTGCGCGCCCTCCCGGCCGATGCCGCTCTGCTTGGTGCCACCGAACGGCGCAGCCGGATCGGACACCAGGCCGCGGTTCAATCCGATCATGCCGAAGTCGAGCTTTTCGGATACCCGCAGGCCGCGACTGAGGTCCTTGGTGTAGAGATAGGCGACGAGGCCATATTCGGTATCATTCGCCCGCCGGATAACCTCGTCCTCGGAGCGGAAGGTTTGGATCGAGGCCACCGGCCCGAAAATCTCTTCGTTCAGCATGGCGGCGCCGTCCGGCACGCCGGTCAGCACGGTCGCCGGATAGAAATAGCCCTTGCCGTCCGGCGCCACTCCGCCGGTAAGCACCTTGGCGCCCTTTTTCACAGCGTCCGCGACGAGTTCCTTGACCTTGTCGAGACCCTCCCGGTTGACGAGCGGGCCAAGCGCGACGCCGTCGTGCAGACCGTTTCCCATCTTGAGCGAAGACATTTTCTCGGTGAGTTTTTTGGCGAATTCGTCGTGCACCCTTTCCTGCACATAGAATTGGTTCGCGGCCGTGCAGGCCTCGCCCATGTTGCGCATCTTGGCGATCATGGCGCCCTCGATGGCGGCGTCGATGTCGGCATCCTCGAACACGATGAAGGGCGCGTTGCCGCCGAGTTCCATGGCCGGCTTCACCACATTGTCGGCCGCCTCATGCAGCAACTTGCGGCCGACCTCGGTCGAGCCGGTAAACGAGACCACCCGCACACGCGGATCGTGCAGCATCGCCGAGACCACCGGACCCGAGCGGCGCGACGGGATCACGTTGACGACGCCCGGCGGTACGCCGGCCTCTTCGAGAAGCGGCATCAGGGCCAGCATGGTGAGTGGGGTTTCCGACGCCGGCTTGAGCACAACCGGACACCCGGCGGCGAGCGCCGGCCCGATCTTGCGCGTCGCCATGGCGGCCGGAAAATTCCATGGCGTCACCAGAACCGCAATCCCGGCCGGCCTGTGCTGGACGAAGATGCGGGCGCCCGACGATGGCGCACGCGATACGTCGCCGATATTACGCACCGCCTCTTCAGCATACCAGCGGAAGAATTCAGCCGCATAGGCGACCTCGCCGCGGGAATCCGACAAGGCCTTGCCATTCTCAAGCGTGATCAGTTTGGCGAGGCGTTCCGCCTGGGCCATGATCACCTCGAAGGCCTTGCGGAGGACCTCGGCGCGCTCGCGCGGCTTGCGGCCGGCCCAGCCTGCAAAAGCATCCTGGGCCGCGTCGACGGCAGCCTTGGCGTCCTCGATGCTCGCGCTCGCTACCGACGTGATGAGGTTCTCAGTCGCCGGATCGATGACGTCGAAACGAGCATTGTCGGACGCCTTGCGCCACTTGCCGCCGATCCATAGGTCGGTCGGAACGTGGGCGAGCAGATTGTCATACATGGGCGCACCTCTCAGGCTGAAAGCGAGCGCCGTACCGTCTCGGCGATGCGGTCCGCGCTTGGCAGCATCATGTCCTCAAGGATGTCGGCCGCCGGGAGCGGTGCGTGAGGAGTCGTGATCCGTACCGGCGGGCCGTCGAGGTCGTAGAATGCCTCGTCCGCCACGATGGAAACGATCTCGGCGCCCCATCCGCACAAACGTGGGTTCTCTTCGACCGTAAACAAGCGGTGCGTGCGGCCGACCGAACCCAGGATCGCCTGGGTGTCGAGCGGAACCAGGGAGCGCACATCGATCACCTCGCAATCGATGCCCTGCTGGGCAAGCTTCTCGGCGGCGGCAAGCGCGCGCGGCACCATGAGGGCAAGGGCCACGATGGTGGCATCGCGGCCAGGGCGCAGGATTTTCGCGGAGCCAAGCGTATCGACGATCTCGCCGTCCGGCACCTCGCCTTTCACCGCATAGAGCGATTTGTGCTCGAAAAAGATCACCGGGTCGGGATCGCGGACGGCCGCCGCCATCAGGCCGACGACGTCGCGCGGATTGGACGGCGCCACCACCTTGAGGCCCGGGATCATCATGCACCAGTTCTCGACGCTCTGGCTGTGCTGGGCGCCGAAGCGCGAGCCGGCGCCGTTGCCGGTGCGCACCACCAGCGGGCATTTGAGCTGGCCGTTCGACATGTAGCGGCTCTTGGAGAATTCATTGGCGATGTAGTCGAAGCACACCGCGAAGAAGTCCGAGAACATGATCTCGGCGATCGGCTTGAGACCCGTCATGGCCGCCCCCATGGCGGCGCCCATGATGGCCTGCTCGGAAATCGGTGTGTCGCGCACCCGCTTGGGGCCGAACTGCTCGTAAAGCCCGACGGTTGCCTTGAACACGCCACCCGCCTTGGCGACGTCCTCGCCGAAAAAGATGACGTCGGGGTCGCGCGCCATCTCCTGGGCGATGCCGCGGGCGACCGCATCGCGATAGGTCAGTTCCGCCATGCCCAGCCTCCATCCGCGTAGACATCCGTACACAGGATGTCGGCCGAGGGCGGCGGCGCCGCCTTGCATATTTCGGTTGCCTCGTCGACGACGCGGCGCACGTCCGCCTCGATACCCGCGATCGTTTGCTCGGCAATGCCGAACTGTTTGAGCCGCCCGCGATAGAGATTGATCGGGTCGTGCTTCTTCCATTGGTCGAGCTCGCCTTCCGGGCGATATTTCGCCGGGTCGGCGCGCGAATGGCCGCTATGACGGTATGTGATGGCCTCGATGAGCGACGGACCCTTGCCGGCGCGGGCGCGCGCATAGGCGGCATTCGCGGTGCGGTACACGACGTCGGCATCATTGCCGTCGATGATGATGCGATCAAGCCCGTAGGCACTGGCACGATCCGCCGCCGGATGCTCGACCGCCGTCACCTCACCGATCGGGGTGTATTCCATGTAGAGATTGTTCTCGCACACGAACACCACAGGCAGCTTCCAGATCGCGGCGAGATTCAATGCTTCGTGGAATGCCCCGATATTCGTCGTGCCGTCGCCGAAGAAGCACACCGAGACGTCGTCCTGCCCTTTGTACTGGGCACGGAGTGCCGCCCCGCAGGCGATCGGCAGGTGAGCCCCGACGATGGCGTAGGAGCCCATGACGCCGTGCTCCACCGAGGTGAGGTGCATCGAGCCGCCCTTACCGCGCATCAGGCCGTTGTCGCGCTGCATCAACTCGCCCAGCACTTTCTCGACCGGGACGCCCCGGGCGAGCGTGTGGGCATGGCCGCGATAGGTGCAGAACGACAGGTCGCCGGGCTTCATGGCGACCGCAAATCCCGCCGCGATCGCCTCCTGCCCCAAGGACAGGTGGCTCGTGCCCTTGACCAGGTTCTGCAGGAACAGGTCGAACGCCCGTTGCTCGGCCTCGCGCAGTTCGAACTGGGTGCGAAACAGGCGGAGCCGCGTCGCTTCGCCGATATCGTCGTTCGCCCGGTTGATGCCGGGTGGCGGGGCGGTCGCAAGGACGGGAGCTTTCATCACTTCACCAAAGTCGGGCCGGCGAAACCGGCGGAAAACGCCGCCTGTCTCTATCAGGCATGCGGGGCACGGTTCAACCGGCACGCATTTGCGGCACGATGTGAGGGAGATTTTTGAGCAAACGCTGATTTGGATGTGGGCACTGGCCCGCGAATTGCCGCCTTGCCGGCTGCGACCGCATGCGGATAACGGTGTTACGGATGCCGGCAAAAAAAGCTAAGCTTGCTCCAACAAAACATGAGGGGGATCGCCATGAAAAATGACATGACACGCCGCGGTGCATTGAAGACGGGTGCCACGTTGGCGGCGGGTGCGGCGGTGGCCGGCGCTCTCGCCGACGCCGTCGAGGCGCAAAACCTTGCCCGGTTCGAACGCCAGCCCGCCGTCGATGCGAAGCATCGCATCCTCCTCAAGGGGGGCACCATCGTCAGCATGGATCCAAAGGTCGGCGATCTTGCGAAAGGCGATGTGCTGATCGAAGGCAAGAAGATTGCCGCCATCGCGCCTGAGCTCAATGCCGCCGGCGCGCAAGTGATCGATGCGCACGACACCATCATCGTGCCGGGCCTTGTCGATTGCCATCGCCATTCCTGGGAAGCGCCGCTCCGCCGCATCAATCCCAATTCGCCAACGCTCGCGGATTATTCGAACGCGACGCACCTTTCGTTTGCGAAGGCTTACCGGCCGCAGGATCATTATGCCGCCAATTATCTGACGGCCGTCGGCTGCATCGATGTGGGCATCACCTGCGTGATCGACAATTCACATAATTCGCGCAGCGCGAATCATTCCGATGCGGCAGTCGAGGCGCTTTTCGACGGTGGCATCCGCGCCGTCCACGCCTCCGGCGCACCCTCCGCCGGCGATTGGGACAAGCAGTGGCCGCAGGATCTCGAGCGGTTGCAGAAGAAGTATTTCTCCTCCAACGACCAACTCGTGACGTTGCGGATGTTTTCTGGCCCCAACCGCGAGAACTGGGCGCTCGCGCGCAAACTCGGCCTGCGCATCACCACCGAGTTCCAGGGCGCGCAGCAGGCGGCGCTGCTCGATCCGCTGGCCGAGGACAAGCTGGTCGGTCCCGACAATACGTTCAACCACTGCGGCGCCCTGCCGGAGAAGACGTGGCAGATCTTCGTCGACACCGGTGCCAACATCAACGTGTGCCCGCGTTCGGACGCGCAATATGCGCTGGGAGAAGGCATCTGCGCCTTGCAGCACGCGTGGGACCACGGCATCAAGCCCGGCCTGAGCGTGGACAACGAGACCTCGTATAGCTCCGATATGTTCATGGAGATGCGCGTCGCCTTCTATCTGCAACGCGCGGTCGCGCAGAATTGCAAGTTCATGGGTGACCAGAACCCACCCAAGCCGCTCATGGTGAAGGACGTCCTCTATTGCGCCACCATGGGCGGGGCGCACTGCGCCGGCCTCGACGACAAGATTGGTTCGCTCACACCCGGAAAGGAGGCCGACCTCCTCATGATCCGGGCCGACGACATCAATCTCTACCCGTCGAACAACGCGGTCGGCACCGTGGTTCAGGCGGCGGAACGCAGCAATGTCGATACCGTCATCATTGGTGGACGCGTGCGCAAATACAAAGGCAAGGTGATGGGTGTCGATATGAAGCGCCTGAAAACGATGGTCGAAGAGTCGCGCACTCACTTGTTCACAGCGATAGGCTATCACCCCGACATCTTCGCCGAGCTGCTGCCGAAACTGTCATAGGGTTTTGACATACACCCGGGTCATCGCCCGCGCAGGCGGGCGATCCAGTACTCACCGAACGTTGGCGTAGGCACAGCCCCTCTCCCGTGCGGGGGGCTACTGGGTGCCCCGCTTTCGCGGAGTATGACAAGTGATTAAGGATCAAACCGTTGTGTACTGTAGCGCCCCCAGGCCACGACTCGGCCGGCTACTTCCTCAACCCTTCGCGGCGCGCGGGCCGCGGATTCGCTCGCGGTGGAACATATAGAGCCCGGAGGCGATCACGATCGCGGCGCCGGCGAGCGTGTAGCGGTCCGGCACGTCACCGAACACCGCGTAACCAAGGATGATCACCCAGACGAGCTGGCTGTAGATGAACGAGGACAGCAGCGACGCCGGCGCGTGCCGGTGCGCGGCGATCAGCATGTAGTGGCCGGTACTGGCCAGCGCCCCCGCCATGATCATGAGGGCAACTGCCAAAGATCGATCGGCTTCCAGAAAAACGGCACCACGGGCAGCATGACCGCGGCGCCCACAACATTGGAATAAAACAGGGTGGTCTCATTGGAGTCGGCGCGCGACAGCAGGCGCGTCGCCAGGAAATAGAACGCGTAGCTCAGGGTCGACAGGATCGCCAGGATCACTGCCGGATGACGAGGCCGAAGCCCGGCCGCGTCACCACCAGAATTCCGATGAAGCCGACCCCGATCGCGGCCCAGCGGCGCGGGCCAACCATTCGCCCAGCACCGGGCCGGACAACGCGGCGACAAAGAACGGCGTCGAAAACGTGATCGCGAGCACCTGGTCGAGCCGCATATATTTCAGTGCGAAGAAATTGAACATGGTCGAGCCGAGCAGCACGCCCGCACGGCCAACCTGCAATGCCGGCCGCCCGTCGCAGCAACCCGGGGCGGCTGATCGGGTTGGCGACGACCAGAGCGAGCAGCAGCGCGAAGGTGTAGCGCGCCCACACCACCTGCATCACGTCGATCTGGCGGCCGAGATATTTTGCGGTCGTGTCGAGGCACGCAAACGTGCCGACCGCGCCGCACATCAGCACGATGCCGATAAGCCGCGCATGGCGCGCCTTCGCCTTCGCGTGGCCGCCGCGGTGGGTTCGGATTTCGACAGGCTCGTCACTCGCCGACGATCGCGCTCTCATGCCATCGCCGCAGCAGCAGATGAGACAGCAGCGACAGCGCGAAGAAGATCACGACACCGGCGAGCGACAGCAGGATCAGCGCCGCGAACATGCGCGGGATGTTGAGGCGGTAGCCCGATTCGGCGATGCGGTAGGCGAGCCCCGAGCCGGCGCCGGCGGAGCCCGCGGAAATCTCGGCCACGACGGCGCCGATCAGCGCCAGTCCACCGGCGATCTTCAGGCCGCCCAGCATGTAAGGGAGCGCCGCCGGCAACTTGAGCCGCATGCAGCACCGCAAAGCCGCGAAGCGCCATAGATTTCGAACAGATCGACGAGATTGCGGTCGACCGAATTGAGCCCGAGCGTGGTATTGGCAAGGATCGGGAAGAACGCGACGATCCAGGCGCAGACGAGGACCGCGGCCTACTGGGGCAGATAGATGAGGAGGAGCGGCGCGATCGCAACGACCGGGGTGACCTGGAGAATGACCGCATAAGGATAGAAGCAATTCTCGATCAGGCGCGATTGATTGAACAGCACCGCCAGCCCGACGCCGCCCACGAGGGCAAGTGCGAGTCCCTCGAAGGTCGTCGTCGAGCGTGACCAGCAGCGAATTCCATAGCAGCGGCCAATCCGACACGAGCGTCGCCGCGACAAGGCCGGGTCCCGGCAGCAGGAACGGCGGGATATTTTTGATCCGCACCACTTCTTCCCAGGCGAGGACTCCGAGCGCGAGCATCGCGATCGGCAGCACGATGCGCTGCCATGGCGATCGGCGCCCTTCGGCTGGTTGGCGGTGCTCATGGTCGGCCCGAGCTCATTGCGCCGGCCTCTTCCGCCATGGCGTGGGCGAGGGTCTCCGAAGCGACGCGGCAATAGCCCGCATATTCCCCGGAGGTGCGAAAATTTTCGAGGCGCGGATAGGGCACATCGACCGCAACCTCGGCAAACACCCGGCCTGGCTGCGGCGACATCACCACGATGCGGCTCGAGAGATAGACCGATTCGAACACCGAATGGGTCACGAAGACGACGGTATTGCCGACCGCCTGCCACAGTTCCAGGAGATCATTGTTGAGCTTGAAGCGGGTGATCTCGTCGAGCGCCGCGAACGGCTCGTCCATCAGGAGCAACGGCGGATCAGTCACCAGCGCGCGCGCGATCGATACCCGCATCTTCATGCCGCCGGACAATTCGCGCGGATAGGCATCGCGGAACGCCGCGAGCCCCACCCGATCAATGGCGTCCGCGGCGCGCCGTCTAGCAGCGTCCGGGCTCGCGCCTTCAAGTACGAGCGGCAGCATCACGTTGCGCAACACCGTCGCCCACGGCATCAAGCGTCGGCTCCTGGAAGACGAACCCGACGTCGAGGCCCGCGGCGGCGCCCGCGCCGGTTGCCGCTTGGTTTGCCGCGCCAGGAGATGCTTGCCGCGGGTCGGCTGCCCCGAGCCCGGCGATCATCCGCAACGCCGTCGACTTGCCACAGCCGGACGGCCCAAGCAGCGAGACGAATTCGCCGCCCCGGATCGCGAGATCGATTCCATCGAGCGCGACCCTTCCGTTGGCGAATGTTTTGCGACGCCCGCGAGAGTGACCACTGGCACTTGCGCCTATCAGTGGTGAGGCGGCGGAAGGCATCGGAGCTTCCCTGGAGTCGCAAAGCGCGGACTTATCCGCGCTGTCACCGGTTGGAATCAGAAGGTGCGCACGGCGAAACGTCCGGCGCTCCCTTCCGATCTCGACCGCCTTTGCAACCCTACGCATAAATACGAAGTGAAGCTAATTCCGCCGCAACTCGATGCCGACCTTGCGATTGACGAAGCGCAGCGTGTAGGAGCGCCGATAGTCGAGCGCTCGCTTTGGTCACGCCGGCGCGCACCATCTTGTCGAAGAACCTCGCCATGCGGGCGTCGGTCATGGCGCCGATGCCGAGCGTCGAGCGAATCGCCGGAATCTACGATGCCGTATTCCTTCATCTTGGCGACCGAATAGGCCAGCAGTTCGTCGGTCATTTCCGGGTTCTGGCGCTTGATCATCTGCGTTGGCGGGCGCGGTTGTCGCCGTAGATGTAATTGTACCAGCCGATGATCGAGGCATCGACGAAGCGCTGCACCAGGTCGGATTGCGCTCGACGAGATCCCGCCGCGTCTCGATCAAGGTGGAATAGCTGTTGAAGCCGTAGTCGGCGATCAGGAACACCTTCGGCTTGACCGTGCCTGCTTCTCGATCGCAAAGGGCTCGGAGGTCACATAGCCCTGCATGGCGCTGTCGCGATTGGCGAGGAACGGCTGCGGGTTGAACGTGTAGGGCCTGACCTGGGCATCGGCGAAGCCGTAATCGGCCTTGAGCCATTGGAAATAGCTCGCCATCCCTTCCTTGGAGACAAACAGGGTGAGGTTCTTCAGATCCTTGAGGTCGTTGATGCCCCGGTTGGGATGGGCGATCAGGACCTGCGGTTCCTTCTGGAACATCGCGGCGACCGCGAGCGTCGGAATGTTCTGCTCGACCGCGTCGAAAGACTGCAGCGTGTTGGCGCTGAGATAGAAGTCGATCTTGCCGACCGGCAGCAGGATGCGGTTGTTCACCTGCGGGCCGCCCTGCACGATGGTGACCTCGAGGCCGTACCGGCGATAGGTGCCGTCGGCCAGCGCCTGGTAGAATCCGCCATGCTCGGCTTCCGGCACCCAGTTGGTGGCGAAGGACACCTTGTCGAGCGTTTGCGCCAGGGCGGCATTGCCGCCCAACATGTTGCCCGCCACCGCGCAGGCGATTATGACAGCTCGCCGGCGACGCGGGGCCGGCGACCATGTCGGCGGCCAAGACGAAGCTTCGTTTCATGCATCTCGATCTCTCTCAATGTTCTTGCGCGAACATTACGCGAGCGAGGCCGGAAAGGCGAGTAGACCGACATGACAGATGCGATGCCGAAGCGCGACTGGACCGAGATGACGTGGACCGATGTGGCGGCCGGCGATACGGGACGCTGGATTGCGGTGCTGCCGGTCGCGGCGGTCGAGCAGCACGGCCCGCACCTGCCGCTCGGGGTCGATTCCTTCATCGCGGAGGCCTATCTTGCCCGCGTCGTGCCGCTCGTTCCCGCCGACCTGCCGGTGACCTTCCTGCCGGTGCAGAAGATCGGCCAGTCGGACGAGCACTGTGCATTCCCGGGAACGCTGTCGTTTTCGGCGCAGACCATCATCGGCGCCTATACGGAAATCGGCGAGAGCCTTCACCGCTGCGGCGTGCGCAAGCTCGTCATCGTCACCAGCCATGGCGGCAATATCGCCGCGATGGACCTGGTCGCCCGCGACCTGCGGGTGCGGCTCAAGATGCTGGTGGTGACCTGCGCGTGGCACCGCTTCGGATATCCGCTTGGCATGTTCGAGCGAATGGAGCAACGCCACGGCGTGCATGCGGGCGACGTGGAGACCTCGCTCGTTCTCGCCCACAGGCCCGAAACCGTGCACATGGAGCGCGCCGTCCGCGGCCGTTCCGGCGACCGTGAAAATGGCCGAAGACTTCAAATGGCTCAGCGCGTTCCGGCCGGTCGGGTTCGGCTGGATGACCCAGGACCTGCACCCGACCGGCGCGGTCGGTGATGCGACGCTCGCAACCGCCCATAAAGGCGAGGCGGCGCTCGCCCATGGCGCCAGGGCCTTTGTCGAATTGCTTGCAGGACGTCGATCGCTTCGATCTCGCCCGGCTCGCCGACGGCCCGCTCGGCTGAGCCGTTTCGGCGGGTTTAGCGCTCGAGACGGGGAAAACAGACATGCAGCAGATATTGACGGCCGAACTGGCCTCGCGGTTTGCCGGTATCGCGCTCGCGAACATCACACGCGAATATCCCAACAAGCTCGATCACGTGCTGGCCGACGCCGCGGACGTGAAGGGTCCCCGCGCGCTGCACCCGCTGTTCTACGGCAGCTTCGATTGGCATTCATGCGTACACGGCTATTGGCTGCTGGCGCGCATTTATCGGCGGTTTCCGGGTCTTCCGGAGTTGCCGGCGATCCGGCGCGTCATCGACGAGCATTTCACGGCAAGCAACGTGGGCGGCGAACTGGATTACCTCAAGGGTCCGGCGCACCGCTCGTTCGAGCGGCCGTACGGGATGGCGTGGCTTCTGATGCTTGCCTCCGAGTTCGCCCGCCATGAAATCGAAGACGGGCGACGCTGGTACGAGGTCCTGTCTCCGTTGACGGCCGAATTCTCCGCACGTCTGCGTCGCTATCTCGAGGCGGCCCATTATCCGGTTCGCGCCGGTATGCACAGCAACAGCGCGTTCGCGTTGACGCTGGCATTCGAGTATGCCGAGGTTTGCGGCGACGCCGCGATGACCGAAGCTTTGCAGCACAGAGCGCGCAGTTGGTTCGGGAACGACGCCTATTGCCCGGCATGGGAACCGGACGGCGAGGATTTTCTCTCCCCGGCATTGATCGAAGCCCTGTGTATGTCGCGTGCGCTTGCTCCGGCGGAGTTCTCGACCTGGCTGCGGCGCTTTCTGCCCCGGCTGTCGGCCGGCGAACCTGCAAGCCTGTTTCGGCCCGCGACGGTCAGCGACCGGACCGACCCCAAATTCGTTCACCTCGACGGCGTCAATTTCAGCCGCGCATGGTGCTGGAAAATCTTGGCCAACCGTTTCGACGCCGGCGATCCGCGCCGCGCCGCAGCCCTGCAATCGGCCGCAATCCATGTCGAGGCGAGCCTCCCGCATATCGGGGACGATTACGCCGGAAGCCACTGGCTGGCGACGTTTGCCATGCTGGCGCTTGACGCCTGACGCGCCGCGGACGCCACGATCCCGGCGTTGCGCGTCACGAAGCTCCCCCGGCTGGGCCGGCGGAGCTTACTGTTCCAGCCGATCGATGAACCACTTCAAGATGCGGGTCCAAACCTCGTCCTTGCCGACCGCGTCCTCGATGCCGTGCTCGATATTGGGATTGTCGTTGACCTCCATTACCACGATGCCGTCCGGCGTCTGCTTGAGGTCGACGCCGTAGAGCCCTTCGCCGATCGGCTGGGCGGCTCGTACCGCGAGGTCGATCACTTCTTTGGGCGCCTGATCGATGTCGAACGTGCGGTGGCCGCCTTCGCGCGAGGATCCGTCGGGATGATGTTTGAGGATCTGCCAGTGGCCGCGCGCCATGCGGTACTGGCACACGAATAGCGGCTGCCCCGACAGCACGCCGACGCGCCAGTCGAACTCGGTCGGCAGGAACTTCTGCGCCAGCAGCAGGTCGGTCTCCTCGAACAACTCGTCGGCGATGCGCTTGAACTCGTCCACCGTGGACACTTTGTGGATGCCGCGCGAAAACGAGCCGTCGGGAATCTTGACCACCAGCGGCAGGCCGAGTTGATCCATCGCCCGCGGCAGGTCGGCCTCGTCGGCCAGCATCACGGTCGGCGGCGTCGGGACCTGGTTGGAGCCCAGGAGTTCCATCAGGAACACCTTGTTCATGCAGCGGATCATCGAGATCGGATCGTCGATCACGGGCATGCCCTCCTGCCAGGCGCGGCGAGCAAACCGGTAGGTGTGATTGTCGATCGACGTGGTCTCGCGGATGAAGAGGCCGTCATATTCCGCAAGCTCGGCGAGCTGCCGGCGGGTGATCGGCTCGACGTCGATTGAGAGCTTCTCGGCGATGCGGGCGAGATGCTTGATGGTCGCGGGCGACGACGGCGGCAGTTTTTCGTTCGGGTCGTAAAGCACCGCCAGATCGTATTTCGGCACCGAGCGCGCCTTGGGGTCGCGCCATTCGCGCGAGGTATGGCGATGCAGCGCCTCGCGCAGGAAGGCCGCTTCGCCGTTGGCGAGCCTCGTGAAGATACGCATCCGGATGCGGTCGATGGTGTACCAAGCGGCGCCGGTGTCGATGCTCACTTCCAAGGCCGGGCAGCGGAACCAGTCGAACAGCAATCGGCCGAACGGCTCGAAGCGTGGATCGCGGGCGATGCCGAAGCACACCAGCAACTTGAATTCGCCGTCTGGCTGGAAGTCGGTGCGCCGGGCGCAACGGTTGAGCAGGTCCTCAAGCTCCGGTAGCGCATGCTCGTACAGCTTGGCCTCGCGAAGCTCCAGCATGGTCTCGACCGTCGGCACCACGCGATGGCCGCGGGCCTCGGCGAGCAGCGAGGCGTAATAGCCTTTCGACTGATAGGCATAGGAGCGCGACAGGTTGATGAGTTTCGGCCGGCCGATCTCGAACAGGCGCGGCCGGGCCAGATACTCGCTCGTCGTGATCACCTTGTGCGGCGTATCCGCGTTGGGGAAATCCTTGGGCTGGTCGACCACGATGACCCAGCCGGTCATGACCAAAGTCCTTTCATTGGGGCGTTCGCATCCGCGCAATTGTCCGGAAGGCGCCAGAAAACGACTGTTGTCGTTTCAGGATGAAACCCGATTCGTTCGATCGAGGCGATGGGATTTTCGATTCGACACCCTCCGTCATGACCGCGCGAGCCGCTTTTCGAAGCGGAGCGCGTGGCCTCTGTCCTCATAATATTGATGATGCCGGCCGAACTGGCGATAGCCGGACTTGCGGTAAACCTTGATGGCGGCACTGTTCTTCTCATGGACCTCGAGCCGCAGGAACCGGCATTTGTGCGACCGGGCGGCCTTTTCCGCTGCCGTGATCAAGGCCGACGCGATGCCGCGGCCGGTATGCGCCGGAGCGACCGCCAGCGAATAGAGGCGTGCGATCCGGCTGTTGACCCGGAACAGCACAACGACGACGCCGGCGATCGCCGCGTCGGTGACCTTGCCGCCTGCCTGCGCCAGCAGAACGGCGGCGCTCGGAGACGTCAATAACCGCTGCAGGCTGCGGCGCGACATGCGATTGGTCTCGAACACCTGGTTTTCGAGATCCGACAGCGCATCGAGGTCCGCGAGCCTGCTGCGGCGGATACGGACAGGTTGCGATGATCGTGCCGACCGGGGCTTGCGCATCGACCCCGACTATCCGCCGACACAAGGGCGCCGTGCAAGGGCGCAATCAGCATGCAGGGTCCGCTGATAATGCTTTGGATGTCCACCGTCCGGCAGAGTGGAAAAATGCTAATTTAATCAATTGGCCGCTTCTGTGCGCCCGGCCGCTCAGTCGCACGGCTGTAATGGATGCGACGATAAAATTTTTGAACGAATAGGCCGTTGCGCGAACCTATATCTGAGCCCGTGAGCGTTCGTGAACGCATGATGAGGCTTGATCGATAACGTAACCTTATCTTTTTGCCAGGGAGACGAACATGGCTCGCAACCCGCACGCCCGCAAACCCAAGACAGCGCCGCAGTCCGCCGCAATCAATAACACCGGAGCAACAGAAGTCGACCACCCGGTCTTCGGCCAGCCGCAGCCGACACCCGACCCGAAAAGGTTCGAAACCAAGCACCCCTCCGACGGCAACGCCTACAAGCAGATTGACGCGTTGAACCGGGAACACAAACTTGCGGCGCTGCCGTTTCCCGCGCCGCGCGGCCTGCCGGAGCCCACCCTGACCCTCGCAGCGGTGCTGGGTAAGGATCCAGCTGCGCTGCAAAAGCAGATCGCTGCCAACCACCAGATCGTGTTCCACGCGACCGGCGACACTGGAAGCACGCGCGGACCGGAGAGTCAGAACCTGGTTGCCGACAAGATGGTCAACGACTTCACCGACGAAGATGCGGAGAAGCCGTTTTTTTTCTTCCACCTCGGAGACGTCATCTACAGCTTCGGCGAGGGACAATACTACTACGACCAGTTTTATGAGCCGTACCGCGATTATCCCGCCCCGATCGTAGCGATTGCCGGCAATCACGACGGCATGGTCGCGCCGAACACGAACGCCACGAGCTTGGCGGCGTTCCTGGAAAATTTCTGTGCCACCGGATTCGAAGTGGCACCCGAAGCGGGTGGTCTCTCACGCACCGCTCAAATCCAGCCCGGCGTTTTCTTTACCTTCGAAGCGCCGTTTGTCCGCATCCTGACGCTCTATAGCAACACGCTCGAGGACCCTGGCGTCATTTCCGACGCCACGATCGGTACTTCGCAGCTCGACTACCTGGCCGCGGCGTTGGAGCGGGTGAAAACGGACAAGTTCAAGGGCGCAGTGATCCTCGCGCATCATCACCCGGCCTACACGGCCGGGAGCAAGCACGGCTGGAGCGAGCAGATGCTGTCGCAAATCGACGCGGCATGCAGCAAAGCCGTCGTCTGGCCGCATGCCGTGCTGTCCGGTCACGCCCACAATTATCAGCGGTTTACCCGTCTCCACGGCCAGACCCAGATTCCCTACATCATCTGCGGCAACGGCGGGCACGGGCTTTCCAAGCTGACACGCAAGGGGGCAAGCGCCCTGCGGACACCGCAGCCGTTGGATGTCAAAGGCCACGCCGACAAGGTGACGCTCGAGAACTATGATGACGAGGACTACGGCTACCTGCGCGTTATCGTGACGGCGACGCAACTGCGCATCGAATATCACCCGGCTAGCGATAGTTCGGGTGCAAAGACGCCGGACGACTTCGTGACGGTCGACTTGACGTCGCGCAAGCTGGTGCATTTCACCGGTTGAACCGGACGCTATGAGGCGGCGATCCCGGTGGCTTCATGATTCGTGGCCACGGATTTTTACGACGACAACGGTCGGCGCGCTCGGTCGGTGCGCCGCATCCGCCGCGCATCGACATGGCCAAAGCGTTACAATATAACACTCGACAATGACCCATCATCACCATGATCTGGATCAGCTCCATCCCTCGCCGGCGATCGCGCCGTCGCTGCTGCGCATGTCCGCTTTGCAGCGGCTCATGGGGGCGGTTGCCGTCGCGGCGGTTCTGGGGTTGGCAGTGTGGTGGGCGATGGCGTGAGCCAAGCCGCACCCGGCGTCCCCGACGCCGTTGCGCGAACCTTCCCGGGCCGCCCCATGGCCACACAACTGGAATTCCGTGATCTGACGCTCGGCTACGATCGTCATCCAGCGGTTCACCATCTTGGCGGCATCGTGGAACAGGGCGCACTTCTTGCCGTGACGGGGCCGAACGGCGCCGGCAAATCGACCTTGTTCAAGGGCATCGCCGGCCTGCTGGCGCCGCTCGCCGGCACCATCGATCGCCACGGCATCGCGCCCCGCGATATCGCCTATCTTCCCCAGGTGGCCGAGATCGATCGCTCGTTTCCGATCCATGTCTACGATCTCGTCGCCATGGGGTTGTGGCGGCGCGTCGGCCCGTTCGGTGCCATCGGCAGGTTGGAGCGGGAAAAAGTCCATGCCGCGATCGCGACCGTCGGGCTCACCGGCTTCGAGCGCCGCCCGATCGCCATGCTGTCGGGCGGCCAGATGCAGCGCGTTCTGTTTGCCCGCCTGTTGCTGCAGGATTCCCGCCTGATCCTGCTCGACGAGCCGTTCAACGCGATCGACGAAAAGACCGTCGCCGACCTTATCGTGCTCGTCCACCGCTGGCACGACGAACATCGCACCGTGCTGGCGGCGCTGCATGACTTCGAACTGGTACGTCGGCATTTTCCGGAGACGCTGCTGGTCGCCCGCGAGCCGGTGGCGTGGGGCAGTTCCGACCTCGTGCTGACGCCGGAAAATCTCGCCAAAGCGCGGCGCATGTGCGAGGCGTTCGACGAGGACGCTGCCGCCTGCCGGGTCCCGTCGGGGTGAATGCAATGTCTCCCTATGATCTCATGCTATCGCCGTTTGCCGAATTCGAGTTCATGCGCCGCGCCCTGGTGGGCGTGGTTGCGTTGGCGATCGGTGCCGCACCGGTCGGCGTGCTACTGATGCTGCGGCGCATGAGCTTGATGGGCGACGCCATGGCCCACGCGATCCTGCCGGGCGCCGCGATCGGCTACCTTGTGTCGGGCCTCAACCTGCTCGCCATGACCAGCGGCGGCCTTATTGCCGGCCTCGTGGTCGCGTTGCTCGCCGGCGGCGTCGCCCGCGCCACCGAGATCAAGGAGGACGCCTCGCTGGCGGCGCTGTTCCTGGTCTCGCTCGCGCTCGGCGTGGTCATCGTGTCGCTGCGCGGCAACAACGTCGACCTGCTGCATTTCCTGTTCGGCAGCGTGCTGGCGCTCGACAATGACGCGCTCATTCTGATCGCCGCGATCGCGTCGGTGTCGCTGATGACGCTTGCGGTGATCTGGCGGCCGCTGGTGCTCGAGTCCGTCGACCCCGGCTTCGTGCGCTCGGTCAGCGGCGCCGGCGGTCCCGCCCACATCGTGTTTCTTGCCCTGGTGGCACTCAATCTGGTCGGCGGCTTCCAGGCGCTCGGGACGTTACTCGCCGTTGGGGTCATGATCTTTCCGGCTGTGATCAGCCGGTTCTGGAGCCGCGATCTCACTGCCATGATCGTGATCGCCGTCCTGGCCGGCATCGTATCGGGCTATTGCGGGCTTCTGCTTTCCTTCCACGCCGGGCTGCCGGCCGGTCCCGCCATCGTCCTCGTCGCCGGCATCGCCTATTGCGGCTCGGTGTTGTTCGGCCGCTGCGGCGGATTGCTCGGGCGGTTCGTTCCGCGCCGCCATCTGGAGGCCTGAGGTGACGCGCGGCCTGCTCGTGCTGGCATTTGTCGTGATGTTGCCGCTCTTTCCGGCCATGGCGCAACCGGCGCCGGGCGAGGACACGCTCAACGTGGTCGTGAGCTTTTCGATCCTGCGCGACCTCGTGCGCGAGGTCGGCGGCAAACGCGCCACGGTGGTCTCACTGGTCGGGCCCGGCGGCGATGCCCATGTGTATTCGCCCAGTCCCGCCGATGCCAAGATACTCGCGGCCGCAAAGCTGATCGTCGTCAATGGCCTCGGCTTCGAAGGCTGGATGGAGCGGCTGGTGCAAGCCTCCGCCACGAGAGCCGTGGTAATCGTCGCCAGCTCTGGCGTCACGCCGCGCCACGCGAGCGATCTTACTCACGGCGCCACCGGCATCGACCCGCATGCCTGGCAGTCCGTCGGCAACGTCAAGATTTATGTCGGCAATATCCGCGACGCGCTGGTCCGGGTCGATCCGTCCGGGCACGACATTTATGAGACGGGCGCGACGGCTTACCTGCAACGCCTCGACAGCCTCGACGAAGCGGTCAGGCGCGCCGTCGCGACGATCCCGCCGGCGCGGCGCAAGGTGATCACGACCCACGACGCGTTCGGCTATTTCGCGGCAGACTATGGGGTCGAATTCATCGCCCAGCAGGGCGTCTCGACTGAAACCGAGGCCTCCGCACAGGATGTCGCCCGCATCATCCGGCTGATCCGGCAGCACGGCATCCCGGCCATATTCTTCGAGAACGTCACCGATCCGCGGCTGCTCAAGCGCATCGCCGCCGAAACCGGCGCCCGCATCGGCGGCACCTTGTATTCCGACGCCCTGACCGGCCCAGACGGTCCGGCCCCGACCTATGTCGATCTGATGCGCCACAACGTCGACGAAATTGTTGCCGCACTGAAGTAAGTCAACTGAAGCGAGTCACTCGGGACCGGCGCGGTGGCGCGTCGCCGCGACTGCGGAGATCACTTCCAACCCTTGTTCATTCCCGACCTGATGGTCAAGACGGCGGCGCTGCGTTAGATTAGCACCATGAAATCTTGATCAGCACGATCATCATCACGGCGACGACCACGGCTCGGAGCTCGGCGAGATGCAACTTCGGGTGCGCGCACTCGAGTCCATCCTGACCGAGAAGGGCTATGTCGATCCCAAGGCGCTCGATCTCATTATCGACGCCTACGAGACCAAGATCGGCCCGCATATCGGGGCGCGCGTCGTCGCGAAGGCCTGGGCGGACGCCGACTTCAAGCGCCGCCTGCTCGCGGATGCCACCGCGGCGGTCGGCGCGCTCGGCTTTGCCCGCACGACCCATCTGATCGCGGTGGAGAACACGCCGCGCCTGCACAACATGGTCGTCTGCACGCTGTGCTCCTGCTACCCGTGGGACATGCTCGGCCTTCCCCCGGTGTGGTACAAGGCCGCGCCCTACCGTTCGCGCGCCGTCATCGATCCGCGCGGCGTGCTCGCCGACTTCGGCGTCACGCTGCCGGCCGAAACCGAAATCCGCGTGTGGGATTCCACCGCCGAGACGCGCTACATCGTGGTGCCGATGCGCCCCGTCGGTACGGACGGTTGGAGCGAGGAAAGGCTCGCCGCCCTTGTCACCCGCAATTCCATGATCGGTACCGGGCTCGCCGCCGCCCCGAACGGGGTCGCGCAAACCGGCGCCGCGCCATGAATGGCGTGCACGACATGGGCGGCATGCACGGTTTCGGCAAGGTCGAGCCGGAGGCCAACGAGCCGGTGTTCCACGCGCCGTGGGAAGGCCGCGTCCTTGCGATGAACCGGGCGATGGGTTCGGTCGGCCTTTGGAATATCGACATCGGCCGTTTTTCCCGCGAACAGCTTCCGCCAGCGGTCTATCTCGGCAGCAGCTACTACGGCAAATGGGAACTTGGTCTCGAAGACCTGTGCGTCCAACACGGGCTTATCGGCGAGGATGAGCTTGCGGCCGGCCGTGCGCTTCATCCGGCCGCGCCGGTGAAACGCGTGGTGACGGCTGCCGAGGTCCCGAAACTGTTATCGCGCGGCAACTTCGAGCGGCCGGCGCCGACACCGGCGAAGTTCAAGCCGGGCGATGGGGTGCGTACCCGCAATATCAATCCGCCAAGCCATACCCGCTTGCCGCGTTATGCTCGCGGCCGGGCCGGCACCGTCGAGTGCGTCCGCGGTTGCCACGTGTTTCCGGATTCGGTCGTGGCGGGCAAAGGCGACGATCCGCATTGGCTCTATACGGTGGTGTTCGACGGGCGCGAGCTGTGGGGCGCGGACGCGGACCCGACCGTCAAGGTCTCGATCGACGCCTGGGAGCCATATCTGGAATCATGACGGCGCTCGATCCCGCCGCTGCGCGCCGCACAGCCCAATCGGTGCCGGGAATCCCGTGCGATGCCGAGGGGCCGGTATTCCGCGAGCCATGGGAGGCCCAGGCCTTTGCCATGGTGGTGGCGTTGCAGGAGCGCGGCGTGTTCACCTGGCCGGAATGGGCCGCAACGCTCGGCGAAGAGATCAAGGCGGCGCAGCGTGCCGGCGACCCCGACACCGGCGAGACCTACTACCATCACTGGCTGGCGGCGCTCGAATCCATAGTGACCCGCAAGGGTGTCGCTGACCGCGCCGCGCTCTCGAGCTATTACGACGCGTGGGACCGTGCCGCAGACCGCACGCCCCATGGTGTGCCGATCGAGCTCAAGACCGAGGATTTTGCGGCGCAGTAGATTCACCGGCACGAGCCATGCGCCCCGCCGCTTCGTGTTGCCCGAACACGCCGCGCGCTTCGTCGATCAGCCGTTCGACATAGTCGCTGCCGGTTGCCGCGGAGAGCGGGCGCGGCGCACCGGCTCGCTCGAGGGGATAATCGAACCGGCGCAGGAACGGCTCGCGCATCCGGTTGAAGAAGGCGAGATCGCGGTCGGTCAGGAAGTGCTGCCAGTCGCCGCTCGATGCGCTGCGATGGACGCGACGCAGCAGCGGGCCGACGTCGTGGCTCGCCGACAGCATGGCCCGCAGCGCCGGGTTTGCAATCGAATCGCAGACGAAATCCTCGTAGCGCAGCAGGTGAACGTCGCCCGCCTTCGCGGTCTCATCGACGGACCGACTATAGTCTTCGTACATATCGCGTCCCGGAATGCAGCCGTGGCCGAACCGGGTCTTGAACTCCTGCTCCATGTCGATGAGCGCAATGCTGGCCGACGCCGCCTCCTTACGGCGGAAGATATCGATCCATTCGGCGCGGTCAGCGGGCCTTGTCGGCCGGGTGGAGAAGTAGTTGTATGCGGCGTAGTGCAGCCGGCTCACCGCTTCGTCGCGCGGGTCCCGCACGATGACGATGACGGTTGGGGCGTCGCCGCCCGGTTCGCCGCGCAGCGCGGCGTTCAAAGCGTCAATGCGGCTTCGCCAATGATCGAAGATAATCTTGATGACGAGCCGCTCGCATCCGGCGAATTGCGCGATGGCGTTGGAGTCCTTGGGCTCCATGCAGAAATCCCGCACACCCAAAGTATTTCGCAGCGTCATGGTGACCGCTGTGGTCCCGGTCTTCGCCAGGCCGACGATGACGTATCTATCGGGGCGCACGGCTGAACAGTTCAGTTCCACAGGCTTCGTATCGGACTGGTGACCCGCTTGAACGCTGATCCGAGCGAGTTCCAGAAGCCCCGGTAAGTCCTGCGATGTGTCGGACCGCTTTGGTTTCGCCACCCGGGTCGGTTCCGGCGTTTCGCTTGGCGCCATCCCGAACGGTCCGCCGGACACCTGCAGCCGTCCTGCCGTCCGTGTCTTTCCGCCAGCGGGCCTGTGGCCGATCACCATCGCCCAGAATGTCTTGTAGCGGGTATTTTCGTTGTGCGAGACCGCGACCCCGATGATGTCGGCGTCAGCCAGCAGCAGATTTTCGTTGTGCCCCGGCGAGGCCTTCCACATCCGCAGCGTGTCGGCCCAGGTCTTGGTGCCGGCGGCGATATTTTCGCCTGCCGAATTGGTGTGCGCATTGGCGATCCGTGTCGAGAACGCGCCCGCCACGCTGTGATCCATGATCCCGGTTTCTGCCATCGCCTTCGCCTGGTGCTCTGCCACCGTCGTCAATTTGGAATCGGTCTTGACCGCCGGGAGGCCATGCTCGCGCCGATACTGCGAAATCAGAGCCACGATGTCGTCCGCCCGCGCCGGCAGGGTCACCACCGCCAGGGCGAAAACCAGAAAGATTTCCAACGCTGTCGTTCGAATGGTCATTGTCCCCCGCACGCTCCCCGCGTGTCCGCCTCATCTAACGATATCACGTCAACGCCAATTCTATGGCCAAGCTTCACCGCGATCCCGGTGTCGAGGTCAATCCGCCTTGGCGCCGGAGAATTTTACCACCTTTCCCCATTTCTCGATTTCGTCGGCGATGAACCGGCTGAATTCGGCGGGCGAGCCCGCCAGCGCCGTGGTGCCGACGGCGATGAATTTCGCCGCCATTTTCGGATCGGCGACGCCGGCATTGATGGAGCGGTTGAGCTTGTCGACGATCTCGGGCGGCGTACCCGTCGGTGCGCCGATGCCGTACCATTGACCTGCGTCGTATCCGGGAATGAATTCCGCCACGGCCGGGACATCCGGCAAGGCACCGGAGCGCTCCGCCGTCGTCACTGCAAGCGCCCGCAATTTCTCGGCCCTGACGTACTCGATCGTCGACAGCATCGGGGCAAAGTAGAGTTGCACCTGCCCGCCGACAAGGTCGGTCAGCGCCGGCGCGGCGCCGCGATAAGGCACGTGGACCAGAGTGATACCGGTCATCAGCTTGAACAACTCGCCCGACAGATGGGACGCCGCGCCGACGCCGCCGCTCGCCATGGTGACTTTGCCGGGATTGGCCTTGGCGTAGGCGATGAACTCCGGAACGCTCCGAGCCGGGACACTGGGATGCACGACGAGGACGTTCGGCTCGCGGCCGAGTGGTGCGACCGGCGCAATGTCGCGGCTGAAATTGAAACTGAGCTTTTCGTAAAGCGTCGCGTTGATGGCGTTCGCCGCCGTGATGAGGAGAAGCGTGTAGCCGTCCGGGACCGCCTTCGCGACCGCCTCGGTGCCGATATTGGTGCCGGCGCCCGGCCGGTTCTCGACCACGAAAGGGTGTCCGAGATCGTCCGTCAGCCATTGCGCTATCAGTCGCGCCAGGATGTCGGCGGGGCCGCCCGCCGAAAAACCGACAATCAAACGCACCGACCGCGCCGGATAGTCGAGCGCCGACGCCGGTCGCGGCAGACCAGCTACGGCCGCGATGGCCGCCGTGGCTCGCAGGAACTGACGGCGAGGAAGGTCCATGACAAGCTCTCTGTAACGCCGGCGAAACCCCGCCGCACCGCATCATGCGGCTTTTGCCGGTTGCGGCAAAGCCAATATCGAGGGCCGCGCAATGGGAGATTCAACCCGCGGGCGCGCTGACTTCGGGGGTGCGGATATGCTCCGGGCGCACGCCCATGCCGACCACCCGTGCCGGGATGCCCTGCAGGATCGGAAACCGGTTGAGCAGCGTGAGCAGGAACGGCGGCTTTGGCCGCTGCGTCCCGGCAAGCACGCGGGTGATGATGCGGTTCTGGATCAAGAGCTGGATTTTCTGCGTGACCTTGGCCGGCCATTCGCGCCGCGCTTGCACGCGGGCGAGGTGGTCCGTCGTCACTGTGCCGCTGCGCAGCGGCTCGGCGAGGATGTTGGCCGCCGCCACGGCGTCCTGCACGGCGAGATTGATGCCGACGCCGCCGATCGGCGACATAGCGTGGGCGGCATCGCCGATGCACAGCAGCCCGGGGCGATACCATTGCGTCAGGCGATCGAGCGCCACGGTGAGCAGCTTGACGTCGTCCCAGCTCTTGATCTCCTCGACACGCTCGCCGAGCCACGGCGACAGCTCCAGGATCATGCGGTGGAATTCGCCGATGTCCTTCTTGCGCAGCCGGTCGGCCGAGCCCTTCGGGATCACGAAGGCGCATTGCCAATAGTCGCCGCGGTCCAGCATGATGAAGATGCGGCCGGCTTCCATATGGCCGAACGCTTCGCCGCTTTCGTCGGGCTTACGCGACACCCGCAGCCACAGCACATCCATCGGGGCGCCAAGATCGTTGACCTTGAGACCGGCGCGTTCGCGCACGGTCGAGTGCCGCCCGTCGGCGCCGATGACGAGATCGGCACGGATATCGACCGCCGCGCCGTTACACGCGGCGCGCACCCCGGTCACCCGTCCGCCGGTCTCGATCAGGTCGGTCGCCGCCGTCTTCATCATCACGTGGAAGCCGGCATAGCGGCGCCCATGGGCCGCCAGGAAGTTGAGGAAGTCCCACTGCGGCATGAAGACGAGGAACTTGCAGACGGTCGGCAGCCTGGTGAAATCTCCGATCCCGATGGAGGTGCCGCCGACCTGGCCGGAGAGATGGCGCACCTCATGGTGCGGCTGCTTTAGAAATTCATCGAGCAACCCCAATTCGTGCATCAGTTCCAGCGTCGAAGGATGGATGGTGTCGCCGCGGAAATCGCGCAGGAAGTCCGCATGCTTCTCCAGCACGATCACGTCGACGCCCGCGCGCGCCAGCAGGAAACCGAGCATCATCCCGGCCGGCCCGCCGCCGGCGATGCAACATCGTGTCGTAAGCGTCTTTTCGGTCATCTGATCAAACGCTGCGCGGTTGGCTTAAGTTCCTGAACCCCCCTCATTGGGGTCGTGATAGAGCTTGCCGACGATCCCGGTCATGCCGGGCTTAAACGTGCCAAGGTGGTAACGGCCGTCGCGGTCGCGGTCGCGGTCGAGGCGGCCGGCCTGTCGTCGTAGAGTTTGTCCTCGCTGGTCTCGAACGCGGCGGCAAGGCGCTTTCTGTTGCCGGCCGTCTTGGCAACGATCTCCATCTGTTCGGGTCCTGTCTTCCGGAACAGCTGCGCCCGCTCGGTGCCCTCGATGATGGTGCTCAGGCCGGTGAGCGGCACCGGCTCGTCATGGATATCGACCTCGCCGATGAACCGGCGCAGCCGATATTTTTCCATGTCGATATCGGACTTGGTCTTCGCATCCATCGCATTACCTCGGCGGGAACAGGTGACGATTGTCGGCGCAACGCGGGCGTGATTTAAGACGCGGTTCATGACAGATGCGCGGCAAAACCTCGTTTGCGCCACAATGGATCGGCACGCCGCCGCGAAGTAACGTGATGCAGACCCGCGTTCGAGGCTTGTCGATGCTGTACAGCCGTTCAAAGCTAAGACTTGCACTCACGCTGACCAGCGCAGCGATTGGCTGCTATGGCATCATTGCCTATATCGTGTTGCCGATGGCGTGGACTCACTTCGAGCATCAAAAGGGGTTGGCGGGCCTCACCATGTTCACGCGCACGGCTCAGGGAATTCTAGGCGATCCCATGAATGTCGGGCTGGTCGGAACGCGGGACGATGTCCTGTGTGCCATGCATGCGGCGGGGTGGTACCCGGCCGATCCGATCACGTTCCGCTCAAGCCTCAAGATCATCGGCAGCGTCATGCTGGATCGTCCCTATCGGGATGCGCCGGTGAGCAAGCTTCTTTACGACGGGAAACGCGAAGACCTGGCTTTCGAACTGCCGGCCGGGCGCAGCGCCGACCGGCGTCACCACGTCCGGTTCTGGGAGGTTCTGGCGGCCGGGGAGGAAGGCCGGCCGGTATGGCTTGGCGCCGTGACGTACGACCGCGGCGTCGGTATCAGCCATTACACCGGGCAGATCACCCATCACATCGCGCCCGACATCGATGCCGAGCGCGACCGCCTCACCGACGCTCTCAAGGTGGCGAAGGTCGTCACGGCGATCTACGAGGTCTCCGGCATCGGGCCGACGCTGCTCGGTAAGAACGGAGGGGGCGACCCCTACTATACGGACGGCGAGATCAAGGTCTCTCGTTTGGTGGCAGGCTGCGATACGAGAGCCGAGTCCGCGGCCGAGTTGGACAATCCTCCGCTGGTCGACCTGAAAAACGACGCCTGGAAGGCGATCGCCGGCGCGCTCCAGTCCGGGGACGTGCCCGGGACTGTCGAATAAGGCAGGGAATCCTATACGCCCGCGGCGCCGCCGTCGGCGCGCGGGTCGTGGCCGCCTTCCAGCGTGCCGTTCGGACGCAGGATCACCGCGCCGGCGTGACCCATGGTGTCGGAATAGCGTTCGGCGATGATATCGATGTCGTGGCCGGCCGCGAGCATGCGATCGGTCAGGTTGCCATCGAAGCCCTGTTCCATGCGCAGGTTGGTGACGGTCGAGCCCCAGGTGCGGCCAAGCAGCCAGCGCGGCCGGTCGATCGCCTCCGCAAGCGGCTGTCCGATAGAGCACGTGGCGGCTGAACACCGCCGCCTGGGTCTGCGGCTGACCGTCGCCCCCCATGGTGCCGTAGGCCATGACGCGGCCGTCGCGCAGCACCGCAAGGGCCGGGTTGAGGGTGTGGAACGGCTGGCGGCCCGGCGCCAGCGCGTTGAGCGCCGTGGGGTCGAGCGAGAAGCTGGCGCCGCGGTTCTGCATCAGGACGCCGGTCGCCGGCAGCACGCAGCCCGAGCCGAATTCCCAGTAGATCGACTGGATGTAAGACACCGCAAGCCCGCTGGCGTCGGCGGCGCCCATCCAGACGGTGTCGCCGCGACCGGCGGCGGGCGGCCATTTCGCCGCCTTGCGCCGATCGATCTTGGCCGCCTCGCCGTCGAGGAAGCGGGCATCGAGATAGGGCTCGAGCGGGACCGTGATGCGGTCCGGATCGGTGATGAGGCGGTCGCGGACCCGGAACGCGCGCTTGGTCGCCTCGACTATTCCGTGGATGTGATCGAAGCTCTCGGCCTCCCGGACCCGCAGGCGGGCGAACAACGCCAGGATGATGAGCGAAGCGAGCCCCTGGGTCGGCGGCGGCGTGTTGTAAAGCGTGCCGGCATCAATCGTGACGCTCAGCGGTTCCGCCACCACGGCGCGGGCGCGTTCGAGGTCGGCTCGCGTGACCGGGCTGCCGATTCGATCGAGGTCGGCGGCGATCTCGCGACCGACGTCGCCGCGATAGAAATCGTCGAGGCCAGCCTTGGCAAGATGATCGAGCGTCGCCGCAAGGGTGGTTTGCCGGAGCAGTGTGCCGGCGTCGGGCGGCTTGCCGTCGACCAGGAAGGTGGCGGCGAAACCCGGCGCGTCCTTGAGCTCAGCGAGCTTGTCGACGGTCAGCCGGTGCTGGCTGCGCATTACCGTATAGCCGTCGCCGGCATGGCGGATGGCCGCTTCGAGGAGTGTCGGCAGCGGCAGGCGGCCGCCTTGGGCCTTGGCGGCTTCCAGCGCCAAGGCCCAAGCCGCGACCGCACCCGGCACCGTGAGGGCCGCGAGCGGCCCGCGCTCCGGGATGATGTCGTGGCCGTGCTCGCGATAGAACGCCATGGTGGCATTGGCGCCGGCGCGGCCCGCCCCCATCAGGGCGCGCACCCGTCCGGAGCGCTCGCGCACGAGCCAGAAGCCGTCGCCGCCGATGTGGTTCATGTGCGGATAGACCGCGGCGATCGCGGCCGCCATGGCAACCATGGCTTCGAGCGCATTGCCGCCCTCGGCAAGGATCGCGCGGCCGGCCTCGGCCGCGGCGCGATGGGGCGCGGCGACCACGCCGCCGCGGTGGCCCGCGGTATGGAGGTCCATCAGCTCGCCGCCGCCAGTCCGCGCTTGCGCAGCAGTGCGTCCACGGTGGGCAGCCGGCCGCGAAACGCCTTGTAGGCGTCGCCGGGCTCGCGCGATCCGCCCGCCGCCAGGATGGCGTCGCGCAGCCGCGCGGCGGTGGCCGGGTCGAAGACGTTGCCGGTTTCCCGAAACGCCTCGAAGGCGTCGGCGTCCAGCACCTCCGACCACATGTAGCTGTAATAGCCGGCCGCATAGCCGCCGCCGGAGAACACGTGCAGGAAGTGCGGCGAGCGGTGGCGCATGCCGATCTCCGCCGGCATGCCGATCTTGCGCAGCGTTTCGGCCTCGAAGGCGGCCGGGTCGAACTGCTCGGGCGTGGTCAGCAGGTGGTATTCGAGGTCCACCAGCGCGGAGCCGACATATTCCACCGTGGCGAAGCCCTGGTTGAAGGTCCGCGCCGCGATGAGCCGCCGCAGCAGGTCTTCGGGCATCGGATCGCCGGTGCGGTGGTGCAAGGCAAAGCGGCGCAGCACTTCGGGCTGCTCCAGCCAATGCTCGTAGAGCTGGGACGGCAGCTCGACGAAGTCGGTGGCGACCCGGGTGCAGGAGATCATCGGGTAGGTCACGTCCGACAGGAGCCCATGCAGCCCGTGGCCGAACTCATGGAACAAGGTGCGGGCATCGTCGAAGGAGAGCAGGGTCGGCTCCCCGCCGCTCGCCTTGGCGAAGTTCATCACGTTGACGACCAGCGGCCGGACCTCGCCGTCGAGCTTCTCCTGGGTGCGCAGCGTGGTCATCCAGGCGCCGCTGCGCTTGGACGACCGGGCATAGTAATCGCCGAAGAACAGCCCCTGGAAGGCGCCGCTGGGGCCGGTCACCTCCCACACCCGCACGTCCGGATGCCACACCGGCACGTCGTGGATTTCCCGGAACGACAGGCCGAACAGCCGGTGGGCGGTGTCGAAGGCCGCCGCGATCATGTTGTCGAGCGCGAGGTAGGGTGCGATCTCGGCGGCGTCGATATCGCAGCGCGCCTTGCGCAGCTTCTCGGCGTAATGGCGCCAGTCCCATGCCGCCAGGGCGAAATTGCCGCCTTCCGCCTGCGCGATCTCCTGGAGCGCGTCGCGATCCGCCATGGCGCGTTCGCGCGCGGGGGCCCACACGCGGTCGAGCAGCGCCTGCACGGCCTGCGGGGTCTTCGCCATGGCGTCATCGAGGCGGTAATGCGCGAAGGTCGGAAAACCGAGGAGCTGCGCCCGCTCGGCGCGCAGCCGGATGGTCTCCGCGATGATGGCCTTGTTGTCGGTCGCCCCGCCGCCGTCGCCGCGGGCGATCCAGGCCGCATAGGCCTTTTCCCGCAGGTCCCGGCGGGTCGAGGATTGCAGGAACGGCTCGATGCTCGAGCGCGACAGCGTGATCGCGTATTTGCCGGCAAGGCCGCGCTCCTCGGCGGCTTCGCGTGCAGCGGCACGGGCCGGTTCGCTCATTCCGGCGAGGTCAGCCTCGGTTTCCAGCACCAGCGCATAGGCTTGCTCGTCCGCGAGCACGTTCTGGCTGAAGGCGGTGCCCAACGCGGCGAGCTGTTCGCCGATCTCGGCGATGCGGCGCCTCGCTGCTTCCGGCAGCCCGGCGCCGGCGCGGCGGAAGGTCACATCATAACGTTCAAGCACGCGGGCCTGCTCGGGCGTCAGCGCGAGCCCGGCACGACCGTCCCACAGCGCCTTGATGCGGGCATAGAGGCCGGTGTGGAGGTGGATGCGGTTGCGATGGGCGGCGAGCAGCGGCGACATTTCGCGCTCGATCGCCATCAGGGCGTCGTTGGTATGGGCGCCCGCGAGCGCGTGGAATACCGAGGAAACCCGCGTCAACGCGCGGCCGCTGCGCTCCAATGCCGCAATGGTGTTGTCGAAGTTCGGGGCGGCGGGCGTCGCCGCGATGGCCTCGATCTCGGCCATGTGTTCCGCCATGGCGCGGTCGAAGGCCGGCCGGAAGTGCTCCGGCCGGATCGCCGCGAAGGGCGGCGTCTCGTAAGCGCCCGTCCACGCCGCCAACAGCGGATTGGCGAGGGCTTCTTGCGCATGGGCTTGTTCAATATGGGTCTGGGCGGGGGTTGGCGGGCGCGAGGTCATCGGCTATCCAGTCCTGATACTGAGTTGTAACTGCTGCGTTCTGATCACTGATCCCCGATACGGCTTGATGGTGCAAACCATTTCGGGGACATTGACGGCGAAAACAGGACCATCCCATGTCGCAGATTTCCTCGTCCCGGCCGCGCCGCATCCTCTGGCAGAGCGTCATCACGGTGATCAGCGCCGCTGTGCTGATCAGCGCCGAGGTGTTTGGCGCCGCCTTCGCGGGCGGCTGGGCGCTCGCCAGCCTGATGGGTCTTGGCGACTACGGCATCTACGCGCTGCAGATCATCTTCTTCCTGCTCGGCGTCGCCGTGATGGTCGCGTTCGTGCGCAACGGCATGCGAGTTGAGCCTTTCACGGCGCGAAAATGACTTGCCGTTAAGCGGCGCTTAAACTCTTCGGAACGATTTCCGATTTTTTTTGTTGTGAGAAGACGTAGCGCACGCAAAACAACTTGCGTGCTCTGAGGAAATAACTTATCTGACCAATGCCCAATTTCGCACGTGCCTGTGGCCGTGTGTCAATCGGTGGGCATCCGGACAAGAGGCCGGACAGCCGCCCGGAGCGAGATCGCAACGATCGCAAGATCATTGGATCGTCTGAGCTCCGAACACTTGATTGGCAGCCGGAGGCGAAACCGGCGCACCTCGTTCTCCACGAGGGACGCGGCTTAAAGCAACGACGGAGCGGGCTTTTTTGGTCTCTGCCGGTTCTCCACCAACCGGCTCGGGCTACCGAAGAGGCTTGTTCATCATTGCCGCGCGTGCGGATCGGGGATATCCCCAATCCAATCCAAGGCAGCATTGCAGGGTTTAGAGCCCTCTCGTTGACGCGTCCCCATCGCGCGTCCTCGGGAGCTCGACGCCCGGCATCATATCGAGCGGTTCGCCGCTCCCTTGCCTATGGGGAAAGCGCCATGACGGAGCGCATCCACGAGTTTCTGCGCTGTCGCAACGAGGACGGTCCGTGCCTCGTGGTCGATCTTGAAGTGGTACGTGAGAATTACGGGGCGTTCGCCAACGCGCTGCCGGACACGCGGGTGTTCTACGCCGTCAAGGCAAACCCGGCGCCGGAAGTGCTGCGGCTGCTTGCCGGGTTGGGCTCCTGCTTCGATACGGCCTCGGTCGCCGAGATCGAAATGGTGCTCGCGGCGGGCGCCGCGCCGGACCGCATCTCGTACGGCAACACCATCAAGAAGGAACGGGACATCGCCCGCGCCTTCGGGCTGGGCGTTTGCCTGTTCGCGGTCGATTGCAAGGCCGAGGTCGAGAAGGTCGCGCGTGCGGCGCCGGGGTCGCGGGTGTTCTGCCGCTTCCTGTTCGACTGCGCGGGCGCCGAATGGCCGCTGTCGCGCAAATTCGGCTGCGACACCGCCATGGCGGCCGATGTACTGGAGCATGCTCATCGGCTCGGCCTCGAGGCCCATGGGGTGTCGTTCCACGTCGGCTCGCAGCAGCGCCGCACCCAGGCCTGGGACCTCGCGCTCAAGTCCGCCGCCGCGATCTTCCGCACCTGCGCGGAGCGCGGCATCCAACTCGCCATGGTCAATCTGGGTGGCGGCTTCCCGACCAAGTACCTCAAGGAGGTCCCGGCCGTGGAAGCCTATGGGCGGTCGATCTTCCGGGCGCTGCGCAAGCACTTCGGCAACGCGATCCCGGAGACCATCATCGAGCCCGGCCGCGGCATGGTTGGCAACGCCGGCATCATCGAGGCCGAGGTCGTGCTGGTGTCCCGCAAGAGCGAGGCCGAAAAAGTGCGCTGGGTCTACCTCGACATCGGCAAGTTCGGCGGTCTCGCCGAGACCATGGACGAATCGATCCGCTATCCGATCCGCACACCACGCGACGGCGGCGAAGCGGGCCCCTGCGTGGTGGCCGGTCCGACCTGCGACTCGATGGACGTGCTTTACGAGAAGCAGCCCTATGACCTGCCGGTGAGCCTGGAGATCGGCGACAAGGTCCTGATCGAGGGCGCCGGCGCCTATACGACGACCTACGCGTCGGTCGCCTTCAACGGCTTCGCGCCGCTCAAGGCGTACCACATTTGAGGGATATTGGTCGGTCATCGGAGCGATTGTCCCGGTGACCGATTGTCCAGTTTCCCGACGCTGGTTGCTGACCACTTTTTTTGATCTGGAGAGACGCCATGGTGACGATCCGCCATGAACGGCCGTGCGACCTCGCGGCACGCGAGGCGCTGCTCGACCTCAGCTTCGGCGGCACTCGCGAGGCGAAGACCTCCGAGCGGCTGCGCGAAGGGCGGCTGCCGTGCTTTGCCCTGGTGGCGACCGAGCGCGGCCGCGTGATCGGCACCGTGCGACTGTGGCATGTCGCCGCCGGCCCGAGCCGGCCGGCGCTGCTGCTCGGTCCGCTTGCGGTCGACTCGGCTTGCCGCAATCGCGGCATCGGCGCCGCCCTCATGGACCGGGCCGTCGATTTGGCGCGCCATCACGGCCACCGGGAGATTTTGTTGGTCGGCGACGCCCCCTATTACGGCCGCTTCGGCTTTTCGGCGGCGCGCACCGGTAAGCTGTCATTGCCCGGCCCATACGAGCCGTCGCGCCTGCTGAGCCTGGGGTTGACGATGCAGCCGGACGCCGGATCGGGTGCCGAACCGGGTGGCTTGGTCAGGGCTACCGGCGCCGCGGCGTCGGTCGTCCCGGGCCGCGAGACGCGCCGGCGCCTGGCTTTGTCACACGCGGCTTGATTTCATCTGTCATGTGTCGTGGTTTCCGCGTCCGACGTGGCGCGGTTCTTCCCGTTTTTTGGAGTGGATATTATGACCGACTGGCCCGTTCATGCCCGGATCGACGGCCCCATCGTGATGATCGGCTTCGGCTCGATCGGCAAAGGCACCTTGCCGCTGATCGAGCGCCATTTCGACTACGACCCGGCGCGGCTCGTGGTAATCGATCCCACCGACAAGGACCGCCAGATCCTCGATGCCCGCGGCATCCGGTTTATCCACCAGGCGGTGACCCGTGACAATTACCGCGAACTCCTCACGCCGCTGCTCAGCGCCGGCGGCGGGCGCGGCTTCTGCGTCAACCTGTCGATCGACACCTCATCGGTCGCCATCATGGAGCTGGCCCGCGAGTGCGGCACGTTCTACATCGACACCGTCATCGAGCCGTGGCCGGGCTTTTATTACGATGCCAAGGCCGGCCCGGCGGCGCGCACCAATTATGCGCTACGCGAGACCATGCTGGAGGCGCGGCGGCGCAGCCCGGGCGGCATCACGGCGGTGTCGTGCTGCGGGGCCAATCCCGGCATGGTGTCGTGGTTCGTCAAGCAGGCCCTCATCAACATCGCGAGCGACCTCGGCGTCGCGGCCGCCGGTTCCGGCAGCCGCGACGACTGGGCGCGCCTTGCCATGAGCCTGGGCGTCAAGGGCATCCACGTCGCCGAGCGCGACACCCAGCGGGCCCGCGATCCGAAGCCCGCGAACGTGTTCGTCAACACCTGGTCGGTCGAGGGCTTCCTGTCCGAGGGCATGCAGCCGGCGGAGCTCGGCTGGGGCACCCATGAGACCTGGATGCCGGACAATGGACGCCATCACACCCAAGGCTGCGAAGCCGCGATCTATCTGCTGCAACCCGGAGCCAATACCCGCGTGCGGTCGTGGACGCCGACCCCGAAGGCGCAGTACGGCTTCCTGGTCACCCACAATGAATTGATCTCGATCGCCGATTATTTCACCGTGCGCGAGGCCGGCACGGTGGTCTACCGGCCGACCTGCCACTACGCTTACCATCCGTGCAACGACGCCGTGCTGTCGCTCCACGAATTGTTCGGCCGCGCCGGCGTCGCCCAGGACCGTCACCACATTCTCGATGAGCACGAGATCGTCGACGGTATCGACGAACTCGGAGTGCTCGTCTACGGCCATGCCAGGAACGCCTACTGGTTCGGCTCTCAGCTCGCCATCGAGGAGGCCCGCAAGCTCGCCCCCTACCAGAACGCCACCGGCATGCAGGTGACCTCCGCGGTGCTCTCCGGAATGGTGTGGGCGCTGGAGAATCCCGAGCGCGGCATCGTCGAGGCCGACGAGATGGACTTCGCCCGCTGCCTCGAAATCCAAGGGCCCTATCTCGGTCCGCTGATCGGGACCTATACGGACTGGACGCCGTTGACCGGCCGGCCCGGCTTTTTCCCTGAAAACATCGATCCGGCCGACCCCTGGCAATTCCGCAACGTGCTGGTCGGGTGAGCGGCGCCGCGGGGGGCGGGGTTGGAGACGGCGGTCGCCGGCCGCTGCTAACGGCGACTTGTCGCGACGTGCCATAGGCACATCAGTATCAAACGGTCTTGCTGACGTCCCAGAAGAACGGCAGCGGTCCCTGCGCGACGCCGGTGACGGTCTTGCGCCAGGCTTGATGCTGCAGAAACACGCCGAGCGGAGCGTAAATCGCGTTGTCGAGCGCAACCTTGTTCAGCCTGCGGGCGACGACTTTTTCCTCTTCAAGGGTTTTGGCGTCGAACCATGCTGTGACCTCGGTTTCGACCTCGGGGATACTGGGCCATCCGAAGAACGCCTTGTCGCCATTGGCGCGGATGATCTTGCTGGTGGGGTCGACGCAATCGACGCCGTAAAAGTAGGTATGAAAAATCTGCCAGCCGCCCTGGCCGGGTGGTGATTTCTGCGCCCGGCGCGCCACCACGGTGCCCCAGTCGATGGCGGCATAATCGACTTTCATGTCGAGGCGCGCGAGCAGGTCGGCCGTCACGTCGCCCCAGGCCTTGTGGCTCCCGATGTCCTGGGCCGCCATCGCGGTGACCGGCTGGCCGGAATAGCCGCTCTCCGCCAATAGACGTTTGGCGGCGTCGATATCGCGCCGGCCTTTGAGGATTTCCCCGCCGTCCTCGTTGTAAAGCGGCGATCCGGGCGTGAAATATCCGGGTAACGGCTTCCGCAATTGCTCGTCATCGCCGACATAGGCGCGCATGTAATCTTCCTGATTCAGGGCCGCGAGGAAGGCGCGGCGCGCCCGCACGTCATTGAAGGGCGGGTAGAGATGGTTGAAGAACACCGTGCCGATATTGCCCAGCGGATCAGCGACGTCGACCAAAATGTTGCGGTTTTTCCGTAGCGCCGGCACAAGGTCGGGCAGCGGTTGCTCCAGCCAGTCCACCTCGCCGTTCTGAAGCGCCGCCGCGGCTGTCGCTTGATCCGCAATCACCGCAAACTCGATCCGGTCGGACGCGATCCGCTTGCCGCCGGCGAGCCATGATGCGGGTTCCTGCCGCGGCACATAGTCGGCGAATTTCTCGAACACCGCCTTTGCGCCGGGCGTCCATTCGTCCTTGACGAAACGCATCGGGCCGCTGCCGACATATTCGTTGATCTGCTTGAAAGGGTCGGTTGCCGCCACCCGCGCCGGCATGACGAAGCAGCATGGGGTGCCGATCTTGCCGAGCGCCAACAGCATTTTCGGGTAGGGCTTTTTCAAGGACCAGCGGAAAGTGCGGTCGTCATCCGCGACCAACTCGTTTTCGATGGCCTTGATCATCTGGCCCATCGAGTCGCGCACCGCCCAGCGGTTGATGCTGACTACCGCGTCGCTGGCGAGCACGGGCTGACCATCGTGGAATTTCAGTCCTGGCCGCAGCCGGAAAGTCCAGGTGAGGCCGTCCGGCGACACGGTCTCCGATTCCACCATTTGGCGCTGCGGCTGCAGCCTGTTGTCCATGCCGTAGAGCATGTCCCAGACCAACAGTCCGGCGTTGCGCGCGATGTAGGCGGTGGTCCAGATCGGATCGAAATTGGCAACGTCGGCATGCGGGACGAGGCGCAATGCCCGCGCCGCGACGCGTTGCGAGATCGCCGGTTTGGCAAGGCTGCTTGCGGCCGCAAACGCGCCCGCGCCGACAACGGATTTCAGGAGTGCCCGCCGGTCCATGGTGTACCCCTCGATCGTGCTGAGCTTCGAATTGATGAGAGAGTTGCGCGAAAATCCGCGAACCACGGCAAATTGTCATGCAAAACGCGCGCCAGCGGCATTCACGCCGCCACATAAATCCGTAAGGGAGGCCAGCACATACCGATCGGAAGGCAGCTGGTTTCGAGGCTATAGGAACACGCGTGACTTAGGAGGGCTTTGGCGCCAGCGCGTGCCTTGCAACGGAGGACCCGTCGCGTCTCGGCCGGTATCGTGAGATCGAGGCCGTCGGCAATGACGCCAGAAATACAGCGCGGCCCAAATAAAAAGCCCCGGACGCGGTGCGCCCGGGGCTTTGGTATCGCGCTATTGCGCTTGATTACTTGCCGGCCGCCGCGAGCTGCGATGTGATCGTGCTGAAGGTGGACTTCAGCTGGGTGCCGAGAGCATTGACGGTCGCGATGATGGCAACCGAGATGCCGGCGGCGATCAGGCCGTATTCAATCGCGGTTGCGCCGGATTCGTCATTCACAAAGCGTTTTACGAGGCGGTTCATCTGAGTTCTCCTATCCACTATGGCTGTCTGAGCGCGGTCCCACCGGCGACCGGCCTTTTTCCTTGGCCGATCCAGACTTGGCGAAAACATAGCGAGCAGCCATTGCGGCGGAGTAAATTTCGTTGACAAATTTCGACCGTATCTGCGCATCAATCCGATGAGGTTAACGGTCGGTTGATGCTTGCCGCAGGTCCGTGGGCGGGTTCATTTTAACCCGCCAGCCGCAGCAGATGGCGGGCTAAAGAGAACCCGCCCGAAGTTTGATATGTCTCGAAACTTTGGAAACGCCGCACTAGGCGAGGCTGATGACGCCGGCCTCGCCGTCCTCGGTCCCGAACGCGAGCGCGGTGCCGGCCGGATGCCACGCCATGGCGGAGACCGGGCCGCCGCCGGGCCGCCGTGCCAGGATTTCGGCGCCGTCGCCCATCCGCACCAGCAGCACCATGCCGTCTTCGTAGCCCACCGCCGTGACCTCCTTGTCCGGATGGCAGGCGACCGCGGCGATGCGGCTTTCGGCGGGCGCAAGAATGCGCGGCTGCTTGCCCATCGGGCCGTCCTTGCCCTGGAACGGCCACAGCACGAGCTGGTTCGCTCCTGATGTCGCCAGCTCCTTGCCGTCGGCGCTCCACGACATCGAGCGCACCTTGGCGGAATAGCCGGACATGCGCATATGCTTGTTATCGACCAGGCGCCAGCCGTGCATCGTCGCCTCCTGCATGGCGGTCACCAGGAAGCGCCCGTCAGGGCTGAAGGTGACGTCGAGATGCGAGCCCTTCCACTCCAGCCGCTCGGGCTTTGCCTCGGCGGCGTTCGGAAACCACAGCGTCACGCCATTGTAGTGGGCGATCGCGAGCCGCAAGCCCTTGGGGGCGAAGGCAAGTCCGCCGACGGTCGACGGCGCTTCGAACCGGCGTTGCTCGCCCTTGCGGGGCTTGCACGAAGGCATCCTTGCCGGCCGACCACGCCAACGCGCCGTCCGGCGCGATGGCAAGGTGATCGATCCAGCGCCGTTTGGGATCGGCGGCGATCACGTCGAGATCGTCATCGGCGGCGGTGGCGGTCGACCTTACCGTCATCGCCGCGGTCAGGATGCGTTCGCCGTCGCTCGCGGCTCGCCAGAATGGCGCCGCCATGGACCGCGACCCGCGCGTGGCCTCGCCTTCCGGCGGCGCGAACAGCAGCGCTTCCTCGCCGAGCACGAAGACGGCGCGTGCCGCCAAGAAAATGCGCCGCCGACCACCGGCGCTCCCGGCCGCGATCAGCCGCGCGCGCTCCGCGACCGACGGGAGTGTCGTGACCGCCATGGCATCAGGCCACGCATTCCTCGAAGCCCTTGCGGATCATCTCCTCGGGCAATTCGCGGCCGATGAATACGATGCGGCTTTCGCGCTTTTCGTCGGCACGCCAATCGCGCTGATGGTCGCCGTCGAGCATCATGTGGACGCCCTGGAACGCGAACCGCTGCGGATCGTCCTTGAACGCCAGAATTCCCTTGGAGCGCAGAATTTTCTTGCCTTCCTGGGCGACGAGATTCTGAACCCACGGAAAGAACTTGTCGGGATCGAGCGGCTTCTCGGACCTGAGCGACATCGATTGCATTTCCTCGTCGTGATAGTGCTTGAGCCCGCCATGGTCATGATCGTGATGATGGTGGCCGTCACCGTGATCGTGATGATGATCGTGGTCGTCGCCGCGTTCGAGGAATTGCGGCTCGATATCGAGAATGCGGTCGAGGTCGAAGGCATTGCGATGCAGCACCTCGTCAAGCGGCATGGCGCAGCGCTCGGTGCGATGCAGCTGCGCATAGGGATTGATGCCGCGGATGCGGGCCTCGATCTCGCGCAGGTCGGCCTCGCTGACGAGATCGGTCTTGTTGATCAGGATCACGTCCGCGAAGGCGATCTGGTTCTTCGCCTCGGGGGCGTCGCGCAGCCGGTCCTTTAGCCACCTGGCGTCCGCGACGGTCACCACGGCGTCGAGCTTTGCCTTGCGGCCGACCTCCTCGTCGACGAAGAACGTCTGGGCGACCGGCGCCGGATCGGCGAGGCCGGTGGTCTCCACGATGATGGCGTCGAACTTGCCCTTGCGGCGCATCAGGCCGTCGATGATGCGGATGAGATCGCCGCGCACCGTGCAGCAGATGCAGCCATTGTTCATCTCGAAGATTTCTTCGTCGGCGCCGACGATGAGGTCGTTGTCGATGCCGATCTCGCCGAACTCGTTGACGATGACGGCGTACTTCTGCCCGTGCGGCTCCGACAGGATGCGGTTGAGCAGCGTCGTCTTGCCGGCCCCGAGATAACCGGTGAGCACGGTGACGGGAATCTTGCCGGCGGACAGCGTGTCGGCCGATGGCTTGTCGATGGATCGTGTGTCGATGGATCGTGTATCGGTCATTGGGAGAACTCCGGAACCCGCCCTCATATAGTTATTTTTTGCGCCGCGCAAAATCCGGTCGCCGGGTCAGGTCCATGCCTTATGCCCGGAATAGTTCCAATGTAGGTTGGCCGCCGCAAGAGAGGGCACCCGGCATGAAAGCGTCTGCATTGTTCGATCTCACCGGCCGCGTCGCGCTGGTGACCGGCGCGTCGAGCGGCCTCGGGGTGCGTTTTGCCGAGGTGCTGGCGGCAAACGGTGCCGCGGTCGGCCTGGTGGCGCGGCGGTTCGACCGGCTCGCCGCCGTCAAAGCCCGGATCGAGGCGGCCGGCGGCCTTGCGGTCGCGGTCGAGGCCGACGTGCTCGACGGCGCCGCCATGGCGCGTGCTTTCGGCGCCGTCGAGGCGGCGTTCGGCACTGCCACGATCCTCGTCAACAATGCCGGCGTCGCCCATGCCGACCGCGCGGTCGAATTGCCGGAGACCGAATGGCGGCGCGTGCTCGCCACCAATCTGGACGCGGTGTTCTATTGGTCCCAGGAGGGCGCGCGGCGCATGCTGGCGGCCGGCAAGCCGGGCGCGATCGTCAACATCGCCTCGGTGCTGGGCTTCGGGGTCGCGAAGGGCGTGGTCGCCTACGCGACCGCCAAGGCCGGCGTAGTGCAGATGACGAAGGCTCTCGGCCTCGAACTCGCCTTCAAGGGCATTCGCGTCAACGCCATCGCGCCGGGCTGGTTCGTGACCGATCTCAACCGCGAGTTTCTTTCGAGCGATGCCGGCGACAAGATCAAACGCGACATTCCGGTCGGTCGCTTCGGCGCGGACGGCGATCTCGACGGAACGCTGTTGCTGCTCGCATCCGATGCCGGCCGCTATATCGCCGGAACCACCATCGTGGTCGATGGCGGCCAGATGGTCGCGCTCCGAGGCTAGATGGATTCCATGAAACCGTAGGGCCGGTTCGCTTTAACCCGCCGTTCCGGACACGGATGGCGGGTTAAAGGGAACCCGCCCTACGTAGATTGACATACTGCGACGTGACGCCGTGTCTTCGCCGGCATCGACGAGGGACGGATCTCGGTACGGATATAAAAGATCGATGACGCCGGTCCGGAAGCAATTTCGTGCTGCCCGGCCGTCGCAGAACGAATTTGACCCGTGTGCGTTGAAATGCCAGCCTTCCGGCCGATTTGGCGATGACTATATCCCCCCCATGAGCTACGCCTTCGCTTGGTAGGTTCGCGCCTCGTGGGTTTGCGCCTGATAAGTTGCGGAGAACGCAATGCCGCTCGCGCCGGTCAGTCTCGACGATAAGTACGACCTTGGAAAAGACCGGGTGTTCGTTACCGGATTCCAGGCGCTGGTGCGGCTATGCCTGATGCAGAAGGAGCGCGACCGCCGCGCCGGCCTCAACACCGCCGGCTATGTGACGGGCTATCGCGGCTCGCCGCTCGGTTCGCTCGACCAGCAGTTCACGAAGGCCGGCGCGCTGCTCACCAGGAACGACATCAAATTCCATCCCGCCACCAATGAGGACTTGGCCGCGACGGCGCTCTCCGGCTCGCAGCAGGCGGAGTTGCGCGGCGAAGGCAAGTACGACGGCGTGTTCGGCATGTGGTACGGCAAGGGCCCGGGCGTCGATCGCTCCGGCGATGCGTTCCGCCACGCCAATTTCGCCGGCACCTCGAAACATGGCGGCGTGCTCGCCCTGATGGGCGACGACCACACCGCCGAATTGTCCACCACGGCCCACCAGTCCGAATTCCACTTCGTCGACGTGATGATCCCGATCCTCAACCCCGCCGGGGTTCAGGAGATCATCGATTACGGCCTTTACGGCTGGGCGATGTCGCGGTTCACGGGCGCGTGGACGGCGCTCAAATGCATGCACGAGACGGTCGAATCGACCGCCGTGATCGACGGCCGGCTCGACCGGGTGAAGATCATCCTGCCGGAGGATTTCGCCATGCCGCCGGACGGCCTCAATGTCCGGCTCGGCGACACCGTGCTGGGCCAGGAGGCGCGCCTCCACGACTTCAAGCGCGACGCCATGCTGGCGTTCGTGCGGGCGAACCGGCTCAACCGTATGATCTGCTCCGGCGGCCCCGCGCCCAAGATCGGCGTCATCACGGTCGGCAAGAGCTACCTCGACGTGCGCCAGGCGCTCGACGAACTCGGGCTCGACGAGGTCAAGTGCAACGATTTCGGCCTGCGCGTCTACAAGATCGCATGTCCGTGGCCGATCGGCCGCCAGGATCTGATGGAGTTCGCGGCCGGCCTCGATCTCGTGATCGTGGTCGAGGAAAAACGCTCGCTCATCGAGGTCCAGGTCCGCGAAGAGCTGTACGGCACCGCCAACCAGCCGGTCTGCATCGGCAAGAAGGACGAGAACGGCAACTGGCTGTTTCCCGTCAAGGGCGCACTCGATCCAAACGATGTCGCGATCTGCATCGGCGAGCGTCTCTTGAAATATGTCCGCAACGACGATCTCGTGGCGCGGGTGGCGCGGCTCAAGGACGCCCAGCGCGGGCTCGCCGAGACCCGGGACATCGCGGTGCGGATTCCCTACTTCTGCTCGGGCTGCCCGCACAATTCCTCGACCGTGGTTCCGGAGGGCAGCCGCGCCTATGCGGGCATCGGGTGCCACTACATGGTCCAGTGGATGGACCGCGAGACGTCGGGCTTCACCCAGATGGGCGGCGAGGGCGCGAACTGGATCGGCGAGGCGCCGTTCTCCACCCGCAACCACGTGTTCCAGAACCTCGGCGACGGCACCTACAACCATTCGGGCTCGCTCGCGGTGCGCGCCGCGATCCAGTCCGGTGTCAACGTCACCTACAAGATCCTGTTCAACGATGCCGTCGCCATGACGGGCGGCCAGCACAATGACGGCAACATCACGGTGCCCCAAATCGCCCGCGAGATGGCGGCCGAGGGCGCGCGTCGCGTCGTTGTCGTCACCGATGAGCCGGGGAAATATCCCTCCGACATCCAATGGCCGGCGGGCTTGACCATCCATCATCGCGACGAC
Source organism: uncultured Alphaproteobacteria bacterium (assembly GCA_963747835.1). Classification (GTDB taxonomy): domain Bacteria; phylum Pseudomonadota; class Alphaproteobacteria; order Rhizobiales; family Xanthobacteraceae; genus JAJPKK01. The sequence goes on along the minus strand of CAVVGO010000006.1, from coordinate 862,869 downwards.
CTCCAGGAAATCCAGAAGGACCTCGCCGCGGTGCCGGGCTGCACCGTGCTGATCTACGACCAGACCTGCGCGGCCGAGAAGCGCCGCCGCCGCAAGCGCGGCCAGTTCCCGGATCCGGACAAGCGCGTCGTCATCAACGAGCTGGTCTGCGAGGGCTGCGGCGACTGCGGCGTCAAATCGAATTGCGTGTCGGTGCAGCCGCTGGAGACCGAGTATGGCCGCAAGCGCACCATCGACCAGTCAAGCTGCAACAAGGATTTCTCCTGCGTGAAGGGCTTCTGCCCGTCCTTCGTCACCGTGGAGGGCGCCACCCTCAAGCGCGGCAACGGCGTCGCGCTGCCGGACGGCGCGGCGGCGCTGCCGGAGCCCCGCCTGCCGGCGATCGGGCAGACCTACGGCGTCATCGTCACCGGCATCGGCGGCACCGGCATCGTGACCATCGGGGCCATCCTCGGCATGGCGGCCCATCTCGAAGGCATGGGGGTCGGCATCATCGACATGGCGGGGCTCGCTCAGAAGGGCGGCGCGGTGAGCAGCCACATCCGGTTCTCGAAACGGCCGGAGGATATTCACGCCATCCGGGTCGCGGCGCGCAGCGCCGACCTTGTGCTCGGCGGCGACATGGTGGTGGCCGGCAGCAAGAAGGTGCTGGCTGCCGTGAAGCCCGGCACCACGGCGATGATAATCAACCTTGCCGAAATGCTGCCCGGCGAATTCACCCGCAATCCGGAATTCTCGCTGCCGACCGAGCGGATCAAGCGCACCATCGCGGCGCTTGCCGGTCCGTCCCACACCCATTTCGTCAATGCGTCGCGGCTATCGACCGCGCTGCTCGGCCAATCGCTCGGCGCCAACATGTTCATGCTGGGCTACGCCTATCAGCTCGGCGCGCTGCCGGTTTCGGCGGCGGCGATCGAGCGCGCGATCGAGCTCAACGGCGAGGCGGTCGCCATGAATCATGCGGCGTTCCGTTGGGGCCGCCGCGCCGCGGTCGATCTCGCGGCCGTGGAAGCGCTGGCGCAGCCGGCGCCGGAAGCGCGGGATCCGGCCCGCGCGCTGTCGGGCTCGTTCGACGAGATGGTGCAGCGGCGGGTGGACTTCCTCACCGCCTATCAGGATGCCGGCTACGCGGCGCGCTATCGTGGCCGCGTCGAGGCGGCGAAAGCCGCCGAGGCGGCGCGTACACCGGGAAAGACCGGCTTCGCCGAGGCCGTGGCGCGCTATCTGTTCAAGCTGATGGCCTACAAGGACGAATACGAGGTCGCGCGCCTCTACGCCGATCCGGCGTTCCTCCGGCAGGTCAGGAACGAGGTCGGCGGCGACAATTTGCGCCTCACCTTCCATCTCGCGCCGCCTGTGCTGGCGCGCCGCGACAAGACCACCGGCGAACCGCGCAAGATGAGCTTCGGTCCGTGGATGCTGACCCTGTTCGGCCTCCTCGCCCGGTTCAAATTCCTGCGTGGCACCGCGTTCGATCCGTTCGGCTACACCGCCGAACGCAAGACCGAACGGCACCTGGTGCATGATTACGAGGCGCTGCTCGACGAGTTGACCGCGAGGCTCGCGCCCGACAACCACGCGGTCGCGGTCGGCTTGGCCGCCATCCCGGAAAAAATCCGAGGCTTCGGCCACGTCAAGATGCGCCACCTCAAGGCGGCGAAGGCCGACGAGGCCGCCCTGCTGGAGCAATTCCGCGCCGGCGGCGCGCCGCTCCTCAAGGCGGCGGAGTAAGAACTTCCGGGCTTGATCCGGACGGCATGCGTCTCAGTCTGTCCCCATATTCGTTCCCATCGTCATGGCCGCGCTTGTCGCGGCCATCCCGCTTAGGGACGCACATGCCTCCTGGTCGAGGTCGCCGGGAGTTGGATCGATCCGTCAGCGTGCGCGGCGATTTTTCGACGGCAATCGCCTGACACCTGCTTGGCTGCACTGCGCCGCTGTTGGCATACTATATGCTCGGCTGTGTCACTCGACGGACTGCATCGGAGGTCGGCATGACCGTTGCGCGAGATTTCCTTTTGGTGCTGACTTTCGCGGCAGCCGCGGCAATGCCGGCCCAGGCACAGACCGCCGCGCCGGAGACGACCGGCGGCGTCACGCGGGGCGCCGCGCCGATCCCTGATCTCTCAGGCGCGTGGAACCACTCATCATTGAACGGCTTGGAGCTGCCGCTGTCGGGTCCCGGCCCGGTGAGGAACATGTCGCGCCGCCGCACAGGACCGCAAGTCGGCGTCGGCAATATCGCCCAGTTGGTCGGCGATTACACCAATCCGATCCTTCAACCCTGGGCGGCGGAAAAGGTGAAGAAGTACGGCGAGATATCGTTGGCCGGCCAGGGCTATCCTACTCCGCGCAACCAGTGTTACCCCGAGCAAATACCCTTCGTTTTCATAAATTACGGACTGCAGCTGCTCCAGCGGCCGGACAAAGTCACCATCCTTTACCCTTACGATCATCAATACCGACAGGTGCGGCTGAACGAGCCTCATCCGGCGCATGTGAAGCCGTCCTGGTACGGCGATTCCGTCGGCCACTACGAAGGCGACACGCTGGTGGTCGACACCGTCGGGATCAAGGTCGGACCGTTTTCCATGATCGACTGGTATGGCACGCCCTACACCGAGGCTCTGCACCTCGTCGAACGCTACCGGCTGCTTGATTATGAGGCCACGAAGGAAGCGATCGCACGGGACGCCAAAGAGAATTTCCAATTCTCAAATCCCGATAATGGAACGCCCGCCGATCCAAGCTACAAGGGCAACGGGCTGCAGATCCAAGTCACGGTCGAGGACAAAGGCGCTTTCACGATGCCGTGGTCGGCGAACGTGACGTTTCGGCGCGCCATCGAAGAACGGCTGGAACTTGTCTGCGCCGAAAACATCCTGTGGCACCCCGGAACGAACTCCACAGTCCCGATTGCGGAGAAGCCGGATTTCTGAGCCGGTGTCCGCACAGACATCGGCCTCTCGCGGCGGCGGCCGTCACGGCCCCTTCCGCGCACGCGCGCGAATGGTGTAGCCTTTCCGTACGACTGCAAGCGGGACGTGCCAAGTCTCGTAATCGGTTGTGTTGACACCAGCGGCGGGCGAGCATTCCGAAGATCAACCTATTATTGCCCTCCAGATGCGGCCCACGATCGTCGTGAGCGCTGAAGCGTAACCTGTAAACCGATCGGAACAACCGACGGCGAATACGACCCACGGAGAAGAAGATGATCTCGACCATGATTTCACGGACTTCGATCGGCATCGCGGCGTTGACCGGGCTGCTTGCGTTTTCCGCCGCCGCACAGGCGAAGGACTACCTCAAGGGAGAACGTCCGCAACTGCGCGGCTATTCGGACGCCGTGATCACCGAAGGCGGCAAGATCGTGTGGCTTGCCGGGCAGACCGCGACGGTGGATGACAACGGCAAGCCGATTGATGACATCGAAGGCCAGGTCCGGCAGATTTTCAAGCTCCTCGACCGCACGCTCCAGAGGGCCGGCGGTAAGCTCAGTGACATGGTCCAGATGACGGTATTCATTACCGACGTTCGCTACGGCGACCGCGTCACCCAGATCCGCCGCGAGGTATTGGGCGACAATTTCCCCGGCAGCGCTCTCATCACCATCACCGCGCTCGCGGTTCCCACCGCCAAGATCGAAATACAAGGCTACGCGGTGGTCGGCGGCAAATAGACTTGTCGTTGCGTAGCCTGGATTAGCGCGCCGTTTGGCGCGCGTAATCCGGGGCGGTGTTTCAATTGAGAGTCCGCCCCGGATCACGCCGCGAAGGGCGCGGTTAATCCAGGCTACGGGTTCTGGCGCTTTGTCCGTGCTACCGCTTCATCTCGCGACGACGTGCCCGGCCGCCGCGTTGCCGTTCGCGATCCGATCCAGCACGGCCACCGTGTCGTTCGGCAGCTCCAGCTCGGCCGCCGCCAGGTTTTCACGCAGATGTCCAACCGATGAGGTGCCGGGAATCAGCAGGATGTCCGGCGCACGCCGGAGCAGCCAGGCGAGCGCCACCTGCATCGGCGTAACACCCAGTCCCTTGGCGACATCGGACAGCGCCGTCGACTGCAACGGCGTGAAGCCGCCGAGCGGGAAGAACGGCACATAGGCGGTGCCCGCGGCAGCAAGATCGTCGATGAGCGCGTCGTCGCCGCGGTGCGCGAGATTGTAATGGTTCTGCACGCAGACGATCTCTACGATGGCGCGGCCTTCGGCGATCTGCTTGGGCGTCGCGTTGCTAAGGCCGATATGACGGACCAGCCCATGGCGCTGAAGCTCCGCAAGCGCGGCGAGTGGCGTCGCGATCGAGCCCTCGGCGGGCCCGTGGATGCCGAACATGAGGCGCAGGTTGACGACGTCGAGCACGTCAACGCCGAGGTTGCGCAGATTGTCGTGCACCGCGCTCGCCAGGTCTTCGGCCGAGAAGGCCTTGTTCCACGAACCGTCCGTGCCGCGCCGGCACCCGATCTTGGTGACGATCACCAGATTTTTGGGATAGGGATGCAGCGCTTCGCGGATCAGCTGATTGGTGACGTGCGGACCGTAGAAGTCGCTGGTGTCGATATGATCGACTCCGCTCGCGACCGCTTCGCGCAGCACCGCGATGGCGCCGCCGCGGTCCTTCGGCGGCCCGAACACACCCGGTCCGGCGAGCTGCATGGCGCCGTAGCCCAACCGCTTCACGATGCGATCGCCAAGCGTGAACGTCCCGGCTTTGCTGATGTCGATCATGACCTGTCTCCTGTGGCTCGACGGTCTAGATACATCGCCTCAATGTGCGCGATAATAGGGCTCAATCGGAACGGGCTGTTCGGGAGCGCGAACAATGGCGGCGGACCTTGGCGACCTCACCGCATTCGTCGCGGTGGCACGCTCAGGCGGCTTTCGCGACGCCGCGCGGGCCAGCGGCCGGAGTGCGTCCAGCCTCAGCGAGGCCGTGAGCCGGCTCGAAGCGAGGCTCGGCGTCCGGCTGCTCAACCGCACCACGCGCAGCGTCGCGCCGACCGAAGCCGGTGCGCGCCTCCTCGATCGGCTCGGTCCGGCGCTGGGGGAGGTCGAGGCGGCGCTCGATGTCGTCAACGGCTTCCGCGATCGACCGGCTGGCACGCTCCGGCTGAACGTGCCGGTCAGTGCGGCGCGCCTCGTCCTGCCCCGCATCGTGCCGCCCTTCCTCGCCGCCTATCCGGACATCCGCCTCGAGGTGATTGCCGAGGATGGCCTCGTCGACATGCTGGCGGCCGGTTGCGACGCGGGGATCCGCTACGACGAGCGGCTCGAGCAGGACATGATCGCCGTTCCGATCGGCCCGCGTGAACAGCGTTTCGCGACCGCGGCGTCGCCGGCCTATCTCGAGCGGCGCGGTCGCCCCGATCATCCGCGCGAGCTGCTCAGCCACGCGTGCTTGCGCGGCCGGTTCGCGAGCGGCGCGATGACCGCCTGGGAGTTCGAACGCGACGGCGAGGTCGTCAAGGTGGAGCCGACCGGTCCGCTCATCGTCCGCGTAGGGGGCGCAACCGACCTTGCCGTGGATGCAGCGGTCGCAGGTAGCGGCGTCATCCAGCTGTTCGAGGATTGGCTGCGTCCGTATCTCGACAGCGGCGCCCTGGAGCCCGTGCTGGAACCTTGGTGGCAACGCTTCTCGGGGCCGTTTCTCTACTATCCGGGCCGTCGCTACCTGCCCGCCCCGCTTCGCGCCTTCGTCGATTTCACCCGTTCGCTGCGTCAATGGCCTTGATCCGGCGTGTGCCGTTCCATCATGCTGGCGCGCGCTCATCAGTCTTTCCGGCCGCCGGAAAAGTCGTTAGCCTTCCCCCGGACTTCGACGTTCATCCGGAAACTCCGGATCGATAAGAAGCATCGCGAGACAGCCAGGAGGATACCCATGAAGTTGAAGCGCGCGTGGACATGGATGGTGGTTGCGTGCGGTGCGCTCGTTCTGGCGCCGGCCGCGTCGCGTGCCGAAAGCCCGGCCTTCAAGGCCGATGCATCCTGGCCGAAACCCCTTCCCAATAATTGGATTCTGGGCCAGGTCGGCGGCATGACGACCGACGCGCAGGACAATATCTGGGTGTTTCAGCGTCCGCGCTCGCTGACCGACGACGAGAAAGGCGCCGCGCTCACCCCGCCGCGCTCCAAGTGCTGCGTGCCGGCGCCGTCGGTGCTGGTGTTCAACCCGGCCGGCGACTTCGTCAAGTCCTGGGGCGGGCCGGGCGAGGATCGCGGCTACGATTGGCCGCTCGTCGAGCACGGCATCTTGGTCGACAACAAGGGATTTGTCTGGCTGACCGGCAGCGGCAAGGATGACGCGATGGTGTTGAAATTCACCGTCGACGGAAAGTTCGTCAAGCAATTGGGCAAGCGCGGCCCGCTGACCAGCAGCACGGATGTGAGCCAGTTCGGCCAGGCCGCCGCGCTCGAACTCGATGCGCAAGCCAACGAGATCTACGTCGCCGACGGTTACGGCAATCACCGCGTCGCGGTGTTCGATGCCGACACCGGCGCGATCAAGCGCATCTGGGGCGCCTACGGCAAGCCGCCGACCGATGAGAAGATGACGGATTACAATCCGGATTCGCCGCAGTTCGCCAATCCGGTGCACTGCGTCACGCTCGCCCGGAATGGCCTCGTCTATGTCTGCGATCGCCGCAACAATCGCGTGCAGGTCTTCCACAAGGACGGCAGCTTCGTGCGGCAATACGTGTTCGATGGGAAGACGCTCGGCTCAGGCTCGTCCTGGGGGGTTGCGTTCTCCCCGCTCGACAAGGAGCAAAACTACTTCGCGGTGCTCGACGGCACCAACAATGAGATCAAAATCGCCCGTGTCAGCGACGGCGCGGTCGTCGGCACATCCGGACGTCCCGGGCGCGAGGTCGGCGAATTCCACTGGGTGCACACCGGCGCATTCGACTCGCAGGGCAATTTCTACACTGGCGAAGTCGACACCGGTAAACGAATCCAGAAATGGGTGCCGGCGAAGTAGTTCACCGACCAGAGCGGATTCCGGTCGGGTTAAATCATGTTTCTGAGTCATGGCCGGGCTCGTCCCGGCCATCCGCGTCTCTCTTGCTGAACGGCTGCAGGAAAAGCGTGGATGCCCGCGACAAGCGCGGGCACGACGGCGGAAGGTGATTGCTCTAATTGCGGGCGCCGTAGGGCGCACTCTCTTTATTGCGCCGCTTCGAGGCGAGGTCCCATTAGCGTGAGCGGGCCGGTACGACGGCGCAATAAAGCGCTTGTGCCCCACGTTTGCCGGGTGTGGTCACCTGAGTGTCGTCCCGTACTTGGTCGCGATGTCGGATTTTGCTGAGTTGCGGACACGCAACAAGCAGGCGGAGTCCATGGCTTCGTCGGACGCCGGATCAGGGCGGCGATGAGACGGTCGCCTCGCCAAGGTAACGATTGACTTGAAAGCACCAAAGCGCTGACAATAAGGAGATAGAACAATCCCTTAAACAAAACGTCTTGAAAAAGGGGCTTTCGGACTAGGCCGCTTATTCAATAAAGCATTATTCCCTCACCCGCGAAGAACCCCGCCGGGCAGACGGCTTGGGATCGGAGTTGCGGCGAGCTTCGTCCCCGAACGGTGGCCGGTTCAATCGGGAACGCAAGACTGGCTTCATTGGAACGTGCAGCAGGCACTGCCTCCCTGGACAGAGGTTTGAGCATGTCAACCGCAGTCATCCAAGTGCCCGCTGAAATCCTCCATAAATGGCAAGAGATCGTCAACGTCGTCGCTGAAATCGTACACGTTCCCTCGGCCTTGGTCATGAAGGTCGAAGCGCCGAACATCAAGGTTTTGGTGGCGAGCGAGTTGAGCGGCAATCCATATGAAAGGGACGAAGCCGCCCCTCTCGACACGGGTCTGTACTGCGAGACCGTGATGAAAACCCGCCAGTCTTTGCTCGTTCCCGATGCTCTGTTCGACGACGACTGGAAAACGAACCCCGATATTAAATTGGGCATGATTTCGTACCTGGGTTTCCCGGTCGCCTGGCCCGACGGGCAGATCTTCGGCACGATTTGCGTTCTCGACAAAGAACGGAACACCTATAGCGGGCTGTATTACAAGTTCCTGCAGCAGTGCCGCGATGTGCTGCAGGCGGACCTGACGTCATTGACCAAACAGAGTGGAGAACTCCGGCGAAGCGAGGCCTATCTGGAGGAAGCCCAAAGGCTCAGTCATACAGGGAGCTTCGGCTGGAACGTTTCAACCGGCGCGATCACCTGGTCAGAGGAAAGCTTCCGAATTTTTGGATACGACAAGGTGCCTTCCGTCACCGTCGACATGATTCTTCAACGCGCTCATCCCGACGATCGTGCTTTCGTTCAACAGAGCCTTGAGCGCGCGTCCAGCGACGGGAAGGATTACGATTATGAATATCGATTGCTGATGCCCGATGGTTCGCTCAAGCATGTCCATATCGTCGCTCATGCGGTCGAAGATCAAACGCACCATAAGGAAATTATTGGCGCCGTGATGGATGTCACCGAGGCCCGACGACTTGAAGAACAGATGCACCAGGCTCGAACGGAATTCGCACATGTCGCTCGCGTGGCGGCACTCGGAGAACTCACCGCGGCGATAACGCACGAGGTCAATCAACCGCTTGCGGCGGTGGTGACCAGCGGCCGTGCCTGTTTGCGCTGGCTCGCCGGCGAACGCTCGAATCTGGAAGAGGCGCGGAGTTCGGTCAAACTCATGATCGACAGCGCCGATCGGGCCGGAGAGGTCATCAGCGGGTTACGAGCCATGGTCAAAAACTCTCCCGTACGGAGGGACTTGCTGAACGTCAACGACCCTATCAAGGGTGTCATGGTGCTGACCGGCCCCGAGGCTCAGCGCAATCGGGTCTTGCTCCAAACCGAGCTATCGAACGACCTGCCGCTCGTTCTGGCAGATCGGATCCAGCTGCAGCAAGTTATCCTCAATCTGGTCATGAACGCTATCGAAGCGACGACCGGGGTCGACCAGAAGCAGCGAAAGGTGTTGGTCACCTCCAGGAAAGATGGATCCGACGCTGTGCTTATAGAGGTACGAGATTGGGGCAGGGGCCTTGAGGGAGTTGCGCTTGGCCGCCTCTTCGACGCCTTCTACACGACCAAGCCGGACGGCCTGGGAATTGGGCTAGCCGTTAGCCGGACGATCGCTGAGTCCCACGGCGGGAAGCTCCGGGCTTTGCCGAACCTACCTCAAGGTGCCGTATTCCAGTTCATGCTGCCGACCAGCGACGCAGGGATCGAATAGCCGTATCGAAAGGCCAAGGGCTCGGACCGGCGTTACCTTCCGGTCTAAAGCGGACCCTATTGGACCACCGCCGGCACAGCCATTGAGGACAAACCCCATTTTCAGATATCCGCTCCATCACGGCCGGGGAAGTTCTGCGCCACGATACCGCGATGCTCCGCCGAGTTGTCGAGGGCATAGGGGCAGGCGTCGTGAGAAGCTACAAGTGGCACTCGTAATGGGAGGAAGCAGGAATGCGAAAACTCAATCCGTCGATTAGTGGACTGAGCATTCTCATGGCGTTGGCGCTTGGGCTCTGGGAATGGTATTTCTTTTTCGAGGGCGGAAGCTGGGAAGGTCCCTACGGCTGGTTTGCCGGAAACCGGTTGGGCTTCAATTTGGCTTGGCTCGCTCTCGTCTACATTTCCTTCCAACTGCTCTCGATACCGTTCGCACTGCGTGCGTCCAAAGAACGGTTCATCGGCGTGATCGACGGAATGGCGTCACTGGTGCCATTCGGGATCTCACTTATTGTAATATTCGGGAAGCCGGAACTCCTGGGCACGCCGCAGCGGTGGGAGGCGGCGATCCTGTTGATGCTCATCGCCGCGGTCGATCTGTTTGGCGGATACACCTTCAATCTTGCTCTGAGCCGACGGATGATGGACGTCGCTGGGCCGACCGCTGCGTGAACCTCTCGTTGGCCGTCTTGCCAACATGAGCGCCGAGCACAGGGCCGTCGGGCGCAATCGCTTTATTGGGCCGTGCCCCGCTGTGGCACAGCCGCCGGGCGTTCCAGCAGGCGCTATTTTGATCTTAAATGAACCCTGCGGCAACCTCATCCTTTCCACAGCAATAAATCCGCTGTATAGTTTCTCATGAAAGATCGCCCGCGACGAGGCCACCATGCGCCCAAACCCACGCCTACGCCCCAAATCGGCCCCGTCCGATTCGTCAATCGTGTCCAAGGCCGCCTTGCGCGCAGCCGCAAAGCTGCACGTCACCAACAGAGCGCTGGCGCGAATCATCGGCGTTTCGGAGGCAACCGTCTCCCGCATGGGCAAGGGAGAATATCCGCTTGAGCCGGAGACCAAGCCGTTCGAACTCGCGGTGTTGTTTGTCCGGCTCTATCGGTCCCTGGACGCGATCACGGGCGGGGACGAAGGGGTAGCCGGCGCGTGGCTCTCCAACCCGAACGTTGCGCTGGACGGTCGTCCGCTCGAACTCATTCAATCGGTGTCCGGTCTCACCAATGTCATCCAATATCTGGACGCGCGCCGCGCTGTCGTCTGACGCGCGACCGGCGGCGGGACGATGCTGGCGGGCGGTCGAGGCGCAACATCACGCCTCGACCATGAAGATCACCGATACGGTCCATGAACAGGAGCGGCTGGAGCAACTCATCGAGGCAAGCAAATCGAAAGTCCCGGAGGAATGCAGGCATCTGCATTTCCTGCTCGCGACGCCGTTTCGATATGGCGCACCTTACCCGCACGGCTCCCGATTCAGGCGCGCCGGCCTGACCCCGGGCGTGTTCTACGCCTCGGAAGTCGGCAGAACCGCAATCATCGAAATTGCCTTTTATCGGCTGCTGTTCTTCGCCGACTCCCCGGCCACGCCGTGGCCGACGAACGCCGGCGAATACACGACGTTCGCCGTCGAATATGAAGCCGCCCAGGCCGTCGATCTGATGGCTGCCCCGCTCGGCAAGCATCGCGCGGTGTGGACCCACGCGACCCGATATGCCCCGTGCCAGGAATTCGCGGATGCCGCGCGGGCGGAGGGCATTTCGATCATCAAATATCAATCGGCGCGCGATCCCGATCGCGGTCTCAATGTCGCGATCCTGTCTTGCCGCGCCTTCGCCAAGCCGGCCGAAGTCGACCGCCGCACATGGCGCATTCAACTGAGCGGGTCCGGATGCCGGGCGATCTGCGAAATGCCGAACGTCACCGTCGATCTCGGCCGCAAGGCCTTCGCGTCCGATCCGCGCATCGCCGGCATGATGTGGGACCGATGAACGGAGCCGGCTGAGATGGAAATCTTGACGATATGCGGGGCCGCACCGCCCAATCGCTTTATTGCGCCGTTCGAAGCGAAACTGCATCAACGTGAGCCGGCCGGCGCGTCGGCGCAATAAAGTGATTGCGCCTCACGCTGCTATCGGACGTCAAACGCCGGGGCCGCCCCCTTCACGCATACAGTGGCTTGATGTAACATTCTTCAAGAGGTGCTGGCGGGGCACCCGTAATTTCAAAGGCAGCATTGGTCCCATCGGCGGGCGTTAGCATCAGCAACCGCTGTGCGCAGAACCCCTGAAGGGAAACATTATGAGCACCGCGGGGCAGATCCCATTTGTTGAAAGCACGGCCCACAATACGACGGAGACGAAGCGCGTCCTTGTCTCAAGCATCATCGGCACGGCGGTCGAATGGTACGATTTCCTGATTTACGGCACAGCAGCCGCGCTCGTCTTCAATAAGCTGTTCTTTCCGTCATCGGATCCGGCGTTAAGCACCGTAGCCTCTTTTGGCACCCTCGCCGTCGGCTATCTGGCCCGCCCCATGGGCGCGGCGATCTTCGGGCATTTTGGCGACCGGGTCGGTCGCAAGGCGATGCTTGCGATAACCATCAGCATCATGGGCCTTGGAACCTTTATGATTGGGCTCTTGCCCACCTACGACCAGATTGGCATCGCGGCGCCGTTGCTGCTGGTCCTCTTGCGCCTGCTTCAGGGTGTCGGCCTCGGCGGCGAATGGGGCGGCGCCGTTCTCATGGTTGTCGAGAATGCACCCGCCAGAAACCGCGGGCTTCTCGGTTCGATGGTTCAGCTCGGCTATCCAATCGGAACTCTTGCCGCATACGGCATGTTCACGTTGGTGTCTCAGCTGCCCGAGTTGGATTTCCTAGCCTGGGCCTGGCGCATTCCATTCCTGATCAGCATTTTTCTGGTCGGCGTCGGCTTGTACATCCGCCTGCAACTCGAGGAAACGCCGGTCTTCCGCGATATCGAAGCCAAGAACGAAGTGGCAAGGCTGCCGCTCGTCGAAATCATGACGCACCATCGTCGCCCGTTTTTCATCGCTGTCGGACTGAAGCTTTCGGAGATCAGTTGGGCACAAATCGGCGGCGTCTTTGCAATCGCCTACGTCACCGGCAAACTCGCCATGCCGCGGAGCGTGATCCTCAATGCCATCCTTCTCTCCGCGGTCGTGGCGATCGTGGCGATCCCGCTGTTCGGCTGGCTCTCCGACAGGATCGGCCGCAAGACGATGTTCTATACAAGCTCCCTGTTCGCAATGGCTTTCGCCTTCCCGATATTCTGGCTATTCGACTCGAAGGACGCGCTGACGATCACGCTGGCGGTCATCGTGGCGATTACCTTCGGACAAATGATCGGGTTCGGGGTCGGCGCACCGTGGTATTCCGAGCTATTCCCTGCGCGGCTGCGCTACAGCGGCGCGTCGCTTGGCTTCCAGATCGGCGCGGCAATCAGCGGTGGCCTCACCCCCTTTGCGGCGGCGACATTCATGGTCTGGACCGGCGGCGCGACTTGGCCGATCTCGGTCTACCTGATCGTGCTGGCTCTCATTACCTTTGTTACCACGGCCGCGGCGCCCGAAACGGCCGGCAAGCCGTTGAAGTGAGGCGCGCCTTGCCAACCAAGGAAATCCTCCAACATGATCACACGCCGGCGCAATAAATCGATTGCGCCCCACTTGCTAGATGTTCAGAGGGGCGCGGTATTTTTCGCGCCATTTCGGCCCTGGGCCGCGCATATAGTGAAGCTCCGGCCGATAAGGGTCGAGCGCCGATGCCGTCAACCTCCGCAATCGTCGCGCGGCCGCGCTCGCTCCACGCCACGGGGAGCGCAGCAACACATCAACGACATAAGAATCCGAAGCTGCACGCATGTGGCCTTCTCCTGTTTGTCAAGGAAGGGCGAGGATCGCCCTTCGATGTTCAAGAGCATAGGAAGCGCCCGTCAGGACCGATGTGCTGGCGCGCACAAGATTGCGTATTAGGCCATGGGCGCAATCGCTTTATGAGCCGCTCCTAGACGAAGCTTCCATCAATGTGAGCTGCCGGCACGTCGGCGCAATAAAGCGATTGCGCCCTACATTTGCTGCGGCGAGATCGGCGATCTTGACCGTCGGCAGAAATAGGGCGTAGGGCGCAATCTCTTTATTGCGCCGCTTCGCGGTGAAACTCCATCAACGTGAGCTGCCAGCGCGTCGGCGCAATAAAGCGATTGCGCCTTACATTTGCTGCGGCGAGATCGGCGGTCTTGACCGTCGGCAGGAATAGGCCTATTATATCCCGATAGCGCTTTGCACTTGCAACCGCTCGCGGCCGCCGCCCGCGCGTGGCGCCACAGGACATGTCGCGCTCGTCCGGCCATCGCGCTTGGCGCCCCCGTCCCAAACCCCAAGAGGACCACCCATGACCCGTGAAACCCGAGAGCCCCGTCAGACCCGAGAGACCCCCGAAACGCAACGCCCCTTCTACGAGGTCGGCTATGGCAAGCCGCCGAAGCACAAGCAGTTTCGCAAGGGGCAGTCCGGCAATCCGGGCGGCCGGCCGCGCGGCGTCACGGCGTTGCGGGCCAAGGCGCTCGCGCTCGAAGAGGCCTACCGCATGGTCACCGTGCAGGATGGTGATGACGCCGTCGCGCTGCCGGCGATCCAGGCGATCATGCGCAGCCAGATCGCGGCGGCCGCCAAGGGCAATGGCCCGGCCCAGCGCGCCGTGATCGCGGCGGTCCGGGAGATCGAGCAGCAGGTCGATCAGGAGATCGCGGAACGGGACGCCGCGCTGGAGGCCGCACGCAAGCGGTCCGATCCCGGCTCCTACATCGACGCGGCGCGGCGGATCGCGTTTCTCCTCCATCTCGCCGACCGCGAGCAGGAGCAGCGCGACGCCGCGGCGGGCGCCGCAGCGGCCGGTGCGCCGACGGAACGCGATGGTGCGCCGGAAGCCCCGAAGCTGATCGCAAAGTCCGGGCCGGACTAATACCAACAATGTCGGCGGCCAATCCGTATCGTTGTGGTCGGACGTGTTCCGCCGGGACAGGCCGAAGGAAAAGTCGGGCGATGACGCCGACAGGTGGTTTGTCGGCCCGCATCTTCGACTTTGGGCGTTCTGCAACGCCGGGATTTTCATTCGCGAAGCGCGGACATGGATGTGTTTATCGCCGCGTGTGCGGCCGGCGCCATGGTGTCGCGTGCCAATCACTGTTAATTTCCCTGCAATCAGGGAGCGGGGGCGAGCCGACTTCCAGGGAGCGCATAGAGAACCCGAGTCTCAGGCCCGGGATAAAGACCACGGAGGAAACGATGCGGGCAATGCGAGCCGCGGCGTTGGCGGCGGCCTTGAGTTTGTCAGGGCTCGCAACGCCGGCGCACTCCCAGGACGGCATCTACGTCCCGTTGCTGACGTATCGAACCGGGCCGTTCGCCGGATCGGGCGTTCCGATCGCGAACGGAATGCACGACTACCTGACGATGCTCAACGAGCGTGACGGCGGCATCGGCGGCGTGAAGCTCAACGTGGAGGAATGCGAGACCGGCTACGACACCAAAACGGGCGTCGAGTGTTATGAGGCGGCGAAGGCCAAGAAGCCGGTCCTCATGGTGCCGTGGTCGACCGGCATCACGCTGCAACTGATCCCGAAAGCCTCGGTCGACAAGATCCCGATCCTGTCCGTCGGCTATGGCTTGTCGGCGTCGGCGATCGGCAATGATTTCCCCTGGGTGTTCAATCCGCCCGCGACCTATTGGGACGCCCTGTCGATGATCTTCAGATACATCGGCACCCGGGAGGGCGGTCTCGATGCGCTCAAGGGCAAGACCATCGGCTTCATCTTCTTCGAGGGCGGCTACGGCCGCGAACCGATCCCGATGCTGGAGCAACTCGCCAAGGACTACGGCTTCGAGGTCAAGATGTACCCGGTGACCGTGGACGAGATGCTGACCCAGTCGGCGCAGTGGCTCGCGGTCAGGCGCGACCGCCCGTCCTGGATGATCATGTGGGGCTGGGGCGCCATGAGTTCGACGGCCGTCAAGGAGGCCGCCCGGAGCAACTATCCGATGGATCATTTCGTCAGCGTGTGGTGGGGCGGCGGCGAGGCCGACGCACGGACGGCCGGCGCCAAAGCCAAGGGCTATACGACGCTGAATTTCACCGCCGTCGGGTCGGACTTTCCGGCGATCCACGACATCCTGAAATTTGTCGTCGACAAGGGGCTGAGCCAAGTCGGGGCCAGGGATGTCGTCATCAAGGATAAGGTCGGCGAGTCCCATTACAACAAGGGCGTCTACAACGGCGTTCTCATCGCCGAGGGCATCCGCAACGCCCAGCGCCTCACCAGCAAAAAGCACGTAACCGGCGAGGACGTCCGGCGCGGGCTGGAGACGCTCGACATCGGCCCGGCACGATGGAAGGACCTCGGCCTGCCGGAATTCGCCGCGCCGCTGAAAGTGTCCTGCGTCGACCATAGCGGTCACGAGGGCACCTACCTTCAGCAGTGGGACGGCACCAAGTGGACGAGGGTTTCCGATTGGGTCGAGTCCATGAAGGACCGGGTGCAGCCGCTGCTGGAAGCCGCGGCCCGGGATTACGTGTCGAAAGATCCCGCATGGCCGAAACGGACCGAGCCCTGCGACAAATCCTCTTGATTACGCGCGGGCGGTGATGAGTTAAGGGTGTCGCGGCCGCGAAGCCTCAACCGAACCGGCTCTGATGCCGACGTTTCGGGTGATTTTTCCCGGCGTCAGCGTAAAATGAGATCATGAACGAAATCAGCCTCTCCGATCAGGCGGCCAGCCACCGCCCCGCCGATCATCCTCCGGTCCAGTCGGGATCGATCGGCGTGCTCGTCGTCAATCTCGGCACGCCGGATGGCACCGACGCCAAGTCGGTGCGGCGTTATCTGCGCGAGTTCCTCCATGACAAACGGGTGATCGAACAACGAGACACCATCGCGTGGAAATTGATCCTCAACGGCGTGATCCTGCCGTTCCGGCCGGGCCGCAAAGGTCTCGATTACGCGAAAATCTGGAACCGTGAGAACGACGAATCGCCGTTGAAGACGATCACGCGGTCCCAGGCGACCAAACTCTCCGTCGCGCTCGCCCGGCGCGGCAAGGGTGTCGTGGTCGACTGGGCGATGCGTTACGGCAATCCCTCGATCCGCTCACGCCTCGCCGCCATGGTGGCGCAGGGATGCGAGCGGATTCTGGTGGTGCCGCTTTATCCCCAATACGCCGCCGCCACCAGCGCGAGCGTGTGCGACGAAACTTTCCGGGTGCTGATGACGATGCGCTGGCAGCCGTCGCTGCGCGTCGCGCCGCCTTATTTCGACGATTCGGCTTACATCGACGCGCTCGCCGTCTCGCTCGACGCGCATTTGAAGACGCTGTCGTTTGTGCCGGAAGTCATTCTCGCCTCGTTCCACGGCATTCCGCAGGAGTATTTCGACAAGGGCGATCCGTATTATTGCCACTGCGCCAAGACCACCCGGCTGCTGCGCGAGCGGCTGCGGCTTGGCGAGGACAAGCTGATGATGACGTTCCAATCGCGGTTCGGCCGCGCCGCTTGGCTCAAGCCCTACACCGATATGACCGTCAAGGAGCTCGCCGGGCGCGGCGTCAAGTCTATCGCCGTCATCACGCCCGGCTTCTCCGCCGACTGTCTGGAAACGCTCGAGGAAATCGCCGGCGAGAACGCGGAATATTTCCACCACGCCGGCGGCACGAATTTCACCGCCGTCCCGTGCCTCAACGACAGCGAGCCCGGAATGCGGGTGATCGAAGCGGCGGTGCTGCGGGAATTGCAGGGCTGGGTGTGATGGCGTGAGAAAGTTGCCGATACCACCCGCCATAAAAGATGACCTGTCATTCCACGCGAAAGCGGGGAATCCAGTAACGCCCGGCTTGGAAAATCATGGTGAAGCAGGGTTGGTACTGGTTCGCTCGGTCAAGCCGGGCGATGACAGCGGATAGATTATCGGCATGAACCGATGCGAACTGCCGCGAACCTTGACGCTTCCAGAATCGACTAATGGCAGAACCGGTCCCGAGGGAGAGTTGACACATGTTCGGCGGCTATGACGTTTTCGTTGTCATCATCGTGCTGTTGGCGATCCTGACGGTCTTCCTCGGCGTCAAGACGGTGCCGCAAGGCTACAATTGGACGGTCGAGCGGTTCGGACGCTACACCCGGATGCTCGGGCCCGGCCTCAATCTGGTCGTTCCCTTCGTCGACCGTATCGGTCGCAAGATGAACGTGATGGAGCAGGTGATCGACGTTCCCGAACAGGAGGTCATCACCAAGGACAATGCGAGCGTAACGGTCGACGGCATCGCGTTCTACCAAGTGTTCGATGCCGCCAAGGCGAGCTACGAGATTTCCTCGCTCGAGCAGGCCATCGTCAAGCTCACCATGACCAACATCCGGTCCGTGATGGGTGCCATGGATCTCGACCAGATGCTGTCGCACCGCGACGAGATCAACGAGCGGCTGTTGCGCGTCGTCGACGCGGCGGTGTCGCCCTGGGGCATCAAGGTCAACCGCATCGAGATCAAGGACATCGTGCCGCCGGCCGATCTCATCCAGTCGATGGGCCGGCAGATGAAGGCGGAGCGCGAGAAGCGCGCAGAAATCCTGACCGCGGAGGGCCAGCGCCAGTCCGCGATTCTCAAGGCGGAGGGCGCCAAGCAGGCGCAGATTCTCGAAGCCGAAGGCCGCCGCGAAGCCGCGTTCCGGGACGCCGAGGCACGCGAGCGCGCTGCCATGGCGGAAGCCAAGGCGACCGAGGTGGTGAGCGAGGCCATCGCCAAGGGCAACGTCGCCTCGCTCAACTATTTCATCGCCGACAAATATTTGCGCGCCCTCACCGAGGTCGCACGCTCGCCGAACCAGAAGATCCTGATGCTTCCGATCGAAGCGACCAGCGTGCTCGCGACGCTCGGCGGTATTGCGGAGATCGCGAAGGCGACGTTCGGCGGCACGCCGGATGGCAGCGGCGGCAGTGCGGCGCCGCGGCCGACGGTGCCGGTCGCCGGCGCAAGACCTCTGACCTGAGACAACCGCCGACCTGAGGCAACCATGCTGACACTGATCGAGTCGCTTGGCATCTGGGACTGGTTCATCGCCGGTGGATTGCTGCTGATCCTGGAGGTGCTGGCACCGGGCGTATTCATGCTGTGGCTCGGTCTCGCGGCGCTCCTGGTCGGCGCCATCTCGTTGTTCGTCGATTGGCCCTGGCAGGCGCAGTTCGTGGCCTTCGCGGCGTTTGCCGTCGCGGCGATCCCGCTGTGGCGGCGGCTGGCCTTGCGGGTCGAGGGCGCGACCGATCAGCCGTTCCTCAATCGTCGCGCCGAGGCTTTCGTCGGCCGCATCTTCACGCTGGAAAAGCCGATCATCGACGGCAGCGGCACCATGGGCATCGACGATACGGTGTGGCGGATCACCGGAGCGGACGCGCCGGCCGGCAGCCGCGTCAAGGTCACCCGCGTCGACGGCACGGCGCTCCACGTCGCGGTGGTGGCGAGCGACCCATAGTTCAGGCCACCCCGGCGCGCAGCAGGTCGTGCATGTGAAGGAGCCCGACCGCGCGCTCGCCTTCGACCACGAACAGGACGGTTCGCTTCAATGAATTGAGGATTTCGAGAACTTCGCTCGCGAGTTGGTCGGGTCGCACGGTATTCGGCCCCCGGGTCATGACGTCCTCGACGCGGGCGTCGAGCAGGTCGGCGCGCATATGCCGGCGCAGGTCGCCATCGGTAATGATTCCGACCAGACGGCCCGCGGTGTCGGTGATGCCGACGCAGCCGAAGCCCTTTGCGGACATTTCGACCAGCGCATCCGACATCCGGGTTCCGGTAGGCTTCAGCGGCATTTCGGCGCCAGAATGCATCAGGTCGCGTACAAACGTCAGGGCCGCGCCGAGCCGGCCGCCCGGATGCAAGGTGCGGAAGTCGAGGGCCGAGAAGCCGCGGCTTTCCAGCAGCGCGATTGCCAGCGCATCGCCGAGCGCAAGTTGCATCAGCGAGGAGGTCGTCGGCGCCAGATTATGCGGGCACGCCTCGCGCGCCTGGGGCAGCACCAGGGCGACGTCGGCCGCCTGGCCGAGCGTGCTCGCCGCCTCCGACGTCACCGCGATGAGGCCGATGCGAAACCGGCGCGAATAGTCGATCAGGTTCTTCAGCTCGGCGGTTTCGCCCGACCACGACAACGCGATGATGACGTCGTCCGGGGTGATCATGCCTAGATCGCCATGGCTCGCCTCGGCCGGATGGACGAAGAAGGCCGGCGTGCCGGTGGATGACAGCGTCGCCGCGATCTTGTGGCCGATATGGCCCGACTTGCCCATGCCGCTGACGATGACGCGGCCCTGCGCTTGCCGGATCATGGCGACCGCGGCCACGAAGGGGCGTTCGAGGCCATCCGCAATCGCCGCCCCGAGCGCCGTCAAGCCGCTCGCCTCGGCATCGAGCGTGCGCAACGCGCACGCGATCAGCGCGCGATCCTGCTCGTTCGCGTCGTGGTCGCGCTTACGTCTTTTCAGGTCCGGCATGGCGCAATCGGGACGTTTCGGGTGGCTTTGTGACGGTCAGGTCCACCTGTAGCACGGCGCACGGAAGGCGGCGACCTGTCGCCATCAACGCCTTGTTAACCATAACCATTTTATTTCTCTTAACCAACCTGCCTTGCGGCCGGCGTGAGGACCTCAACCTGTGCAGCGGCTTAGCGATTTTCGTCTGGCTGCGGCGTTCGTGGCCGGCGCGTCGGTGGCGTTTGCCGCCGTGCCCGCGATCGGGCAGAGCGCCAACGACCCGGGATTGCTGCCGTCATCGGCTCCAGGGCGGCTCGACGCCGGCGCCATGACGCCGCAACGCGATCCGGGGGCGGGCAATGCAACGTTCGAGGTTCCCGGATACGGCAATCCGCCGGGCTCCGGCGCCGGCAGCACCGGGTTCCTCTCGACCTCGGCCAACCGGCGCAAGCCGAAGCCAAAACCGAAGGCCGGCGCACCGCCCCCCGGCACCCCCGCTTCCGCCAACGCCACCGACGCGCTGGCCGGCACGTCGGGTCTGCGGCCGGTGATACAATCGCGTCGGCACGGCGTTCCCGCCGTCGATCCGCCCCCAAGCCTCGCGCCGTTACCCCCGGTGGTCGCGCCACCCCGCCGCGTCACCATCGATCCGGCACCATTCGAAGCACTCGGTCTGCGCGAAAGGGTGTTTTTGATCCGCCCGGCGATCGAGGTCAGCGGCGGCTACGACACCAATCCGCCGCGAGCGGCTCCTCCGAAGGGGGCGCCGGAACTTGTCGTCGCACCGGAGTTGATCGTACGTTCGGACTGGGAGCGCCATGCGCTCAATGCCGACATCCATGGATCGTACGTGGATTATGGCGCCTCGTTCCCCGGTTCGCCGGTTTCGCTCGACCGGCCGAGCCTCGATGCCAAGGTGTCCGGCCGGGTCGATGTCAGCAGTCTCGACCGCGTCAATCTCGAAAGCCGGCTGCTGATCTCCACCGACAATCCCGGCAGTCCCAACATCACGGCCGGGCTGACCCGGCTGCCGATCGTCACTACCGTTG
This sequence comes from uncultured Alphaproteobacteria bacterium, assembly GCA_963747835.1. GTDB lineage: Bacteria > Pseudomonadota > Alphaproteobacteria > Rhizobiales > Xanthobacteraceae > JAJPKK01. Next base: position 842,044 of record CAVVGO010000006.1, on the reverse strand, counting down.
GAGGCACGTTCGGCTACGAGCACGATTTCAACCGCTTCACGATCTCGGCGAAAACCACCGTCGACCGCAGCACGTGGGAGGAGTCGCCGCTGACCGACGGTACCAGCTCTTCCAATGACGACCGCAATTTCAACCAGTACGCCGGGATATTGCGCGGCAACTACGAGCTGTTGCCCGGCGTCAAGCCGTTCGTGGAAGGCAGCATCGACACCCGCATCCACGATCTCCCGATCGATCGCACCGGGGCGGACCGGGATTCCGAAGGCCTCACCGCCCGCGCCGGCACCACCTTCAACTTGACCGGCAAGTTGACCGGCGAAGTCTCGGTGGGCCAGACCCAGCGCGAATACAAGGATCCGGGGCTGCCGAACATCAGCGGCCTCGTTTTCGATTCCTCGCTGCTGTTTGCAGCGACGCCGCTCACCACCATGAAACTGACCGCGCTGTCGAGTACGGGCGAGCTCATCGTACCGGGCGCGTCGGGCGTGTTGCGGCGGGACTTCGGCTTCGAGGTCGACCACGATTTCCGCCGCTGGCTGACCGGCATCGCCAAGTTCGGCTACGGCGCCGACACCTATTTCGGACTGGATCGATTCGACAACCGGTTCTCGGCCGGAGGGTCGCTGGTCTACAAGTTGTCCCGCGACCTCTGGCTCAAGGCCGAGTACCGCCACGAGTGGCTGCGGTCGACCGTTTCAGCCGCCAATTACGACGCCGACGTCGTGCTGCTGACGGTGCGGGTGCAACGCTGACCGCCGGCCGGTCAGGCCATCATCCGAGCAGTGTCTTGATCTCGGCGCGGAGTGCTGGAGCGATATCGTCGCGGGCCAGCGCGTAGGCGATATTCGCGGTGAGGAAACCGATCTTGCTGCCGCAGTCGAAACTGCGGCCTTCGAACTTCAGCCCGTAGAACGGTTGCTGCTCTGCGAGGCGGATCATCGCGTCGGTGAGTTGGATTTCGCCCCCCGCCCCGCGGGCCTGGCTCGCCAGAATGTCGAAAATCTCCGGCTGCAGGATGTAGCGGCCAGTGATGATGAGGTTCGAGGGCGCGTGATCGCGCGGCGGCTTCTCGACCATCTGGGTGATCTCGAAAGCGGGGCCGCAAGGCTTGCCGACCCCGACCACGCCATACATGTGGACGCGCTCCGCCGGCACTTCCTCGACTGCGATAACGTTCGGATTGCCATCGAGCTGGCGATAGGCGTCGATCATCTGGCTCAGGCAGCTGCGCCGCGCCTGCACCAGCACGTCGGGTAGCAGCAGCGCAAACGGCTCGTTGCCGATGAGTTCGCGCGCGCACCATACCGCGTGGCCGAGCCCGAGCGGCTGCTGCTGCCGAGTGAAGCTCGTCTGCCCGGGACCCGGCAGGTCGCGCGACAGGAGTTCCAACTCGGCGCGGCGGTTGCGCTCCGACAACGTCAGTTCCAGTTCGAATTGGCGGTCGAAATGATCCTCGATGACACCCTTGTTGCGGCCGGTCACGAAGATGAAATGCTCGATGCCGGCTTGGCGCGCCTCGTCGACCACGTGCTGAACCAATGGCCTATCGACGACGGGCAGCATCTCCTTCGGCATCGCCTTGGTGGCGGGAAGGAACCGGGTGCCGAGCCCGGCTACAGGCAGGACGGCTTTGCGGATCGGTTTCATGGCAGGCGTCGGAGGTGGATAAGAGGGCTGTCGGACCGGGGTGGAAAGTGGCGAGCGCTGGCAAACGTTCCGTAGGGTTGGGAATAATCACGGCGGACGGCGCAAGTCCACGGTCAAACGTATGCACCCGCCGGCATGATTTTGCCGTAATGTCCGTCGTTAACGATCTATCAACCGAATTCGGGTGCCATCGGGTGTAGAGACTGCAGCAGGAAGCGCTCGGGCCGTGGCGCCCGGGCGGGAGAGCTTGCGATGCTTCGTGGCAAATGGCTGGTCGGCACGGTTTGCGCACTCGGCGCGATGGTCGGCGCCGCCGAGCGCGCCGGCGCGCAGGGACTCAAAGACATCTTTCCGTTCCTCGCACCCGCGCCGGCGGCGACCGGCTCGATTCCGACTCCGAATCCCGCCGCAAAGCCCGGCACCCCCGAATGGAGCGGCCAGCCGGGTAGCTCGGGCCATCCGCTGATGACGACGGAGGCCATCCTCTCGGCGGCCGCGAATTTCAGCAATTGCCTGGAAGGCCTGTGGCCGGATGCTGCACGACGCGGGGTCACCCGGGCGACGTTCGACACCTACACCAGGGGCCTGTCGCCGGATCTGCGCATCATGGACCTCATGGACGCACAACCGGAGTTCACCAAGGCGTTTTGGGAATACCTCGACCTGCTGGTGAACGACAATCGCATCAAGCGCGGCCAGGAAATGCTGGCGCAACACCGCTCCACCTTCGACGCGATGGAGAAGGCCTACGGAGTCGATCGCAATATCGTGGTGGCGATCTGGGGAATCGAATCGAATTTCGGGACCGCAGTCGGCGACCGGTCGGTGATCCGGTCGACGGCGACGCTCGCCTGTGTGGGACGCCGGCAGGGCTATTTCCGTGACGAGTTTCTCGCCACCCTTGAGATTCTCAATCGGGGCGATATCGATCCGGAGCGCCTGAAGGGCTCCTGGGCGGGTGCGTTCGGCCCGACCCAGTTCATGCCGACGTCGTTCAAGCGTTACGCGGTCGACTTCGACGGCGACGGCCGCCGCGACGTCGTGGATTCGGTTGCCGATCTCGTTGCCTCCACGGCCAACAACCTCAAGGTGGACGGCTGGATTCAAGGCCAGACCTGGGGCTACGAGGTGGTTTTGCCGTCGGGCTTCAATTACCTCATGGCCGACAGCAGCAAGGCAATGACGCTGAAGGAATGGGAGCGCCTCGGGGTGGTCCGGGCCGGCGGCAAGGGCTACCCGCGCCCGACCGATCGCGCCTATCTGTTCATTCCGGCCGGCGCCGGCGGGCCGGTCTTCCTGATGCTCAATAACTTCCGCGTCCTGATGAAATACAACCCCGCGGAGGCCTATGCGCTCGCGATCGGGCATCTGGCCGATCGGATGCGTGGCGACGGCCCGATCATGACGCCATGGCCGAGACAGGAGCGGGTGCTGACGAGTGCCGAGCGCTACGAGTTGCAGCAGCAGCTGATCCGCCATGGATTCGACATTGGGGGCGAACCGAACGGGCGCATAAACGCAAGATCCCGCAGCGCCATCAAGAGCTTCCAGGTCTCCCAAGGTCTCGTGCCGGACGGCTTTGCCAGCTCCGAGATGCTGGACCGATTGCGCCAGCGCTAGCTCGGCATCGGAAATTCCTGTCGGGAAATACGGCTCGCGACCTTCAATACGACATCTTATCTATGCTAGGAGTGATAGTACGATTTGTGGCCGCAGCCGGATCGCGGCCGTCCCATGACCACCGGATTTATCGTGATGGCACGCGGCACGATTTCACGGATTTTGGCGGCGGCCGTTTTGCTCACCGCGGATGCGGTGGCGGCGACGACGATTCTGACCATGGCGGCGGCGCCGTCGAGCGCCCAACTGTTCGATGATCGCTTCCCGTTTCAGAATCGCAGGCAGCAGCGCGGTCCGTTCGACTGGTTCGGTCCGCAGCCGCAATACGAAGAGCGATCGGCGCCGCCGCAGGACTTCTCCCGCGCGCCGGCTGCCAAGAAGGCCGACCCCAAGGCCGAGACGGCGGTACAGACCCCCATCATGGTGTTTGGCGACGCCATGGCGGATTGGCTCGCCTATGGCCTCGAGCTTGCCTACTCGGATACTCCGGAAATCGGCGTGCTGCGGCGCCACCGCACCAATTCGGGCCTGATCCGCACCGAGACGCGCAACGATCCGCGCGGTGAATATCCCGACTGGCCGCAGGCGGCGCGCGAAATGATCGCGGCCCAGAAGCCGAAATTCGTGTTGATGATGGTCGGCGTCAACGATCGACGCCAGATACGCGAAGCCGTGCAGGTCGCGCAAGTTGGGCGCGCCGCCAAGCCGGCCGCGCCCGAAGATCCGGCGGCACTCGAATTGGACAAGCCGGCTGTGCCCGAAAAGCCCGCCGATCCGGCCACCACCATCATGGCGCCGGAGCCGGCTGCTCCCGGCGGCGGCAATCGGACTTTGGAATTCCGCACCGATGCCTGGAGCGACGCCTACATCAAGCGCATCGACGACACCATTACGGCCCTGAAGACCTCCGGTGTGCCGGTGTTCTGGGTCGGGTTGCCGCCGTTGCGCGGACAGAAATTGGCAGCCGATATTCCGTTTTTGAATGACCTTTACCGCAGCCGCGCCGACAAGGCCGGCATCATTTACATCGATGTGTGGGATGGCTTTGTCGACGAGGACGGCCGCTTTGCCCAGTCCGGCCCGGATCTGGAAGGGCAGACCCGGCGGCTGCGCTCCGGCGACGGCGTGTACTTTACGCAGGCGGGTGCCCGCAAGCTCGCACACTACGTCGAGCGCGAGGTCCAGCGCTGGTTGAGCGCGCGCGCCACGCCGGTGGCATTGCCGATAACCGAAGAGCCGAAAATCGAGACGCCTGCCGCTGCTGCCGCGCGTGCCGCGGGCGGGCGGGCGCGGCCGCTCGCCGGGCCGGCGGTGCCGCTGGTGACGGAGCGGTCGAGCGAATCGGAAGAACTGATGGGCGCCAAACCCGGCCAGCAGGCGGCCGATGCGATCGTCACCAAGGTGCTGGTAAAGGGCGAGCCGCTGCCGACCCCGGCCGGACGGGCGGACGACTTCGCATGGCCGCGACGCGGTGTTGCCCCGGTCGGCAGCGATCCTGTGGTGGCGACCACGGATTTGCCAATGACGCCGATGCTGGCCGACAGGGGACCCGGTGGCGCGTCAACGCCGGCAGCCGCGCAGTCTACCGAAGTCGCCAGTGCGGCAGCCGACAAGCCGGCTGGCCGTGCGGCCGCACCCCGTCGGGTCCAGCGGCCGCCAAGCTACGCCGACGCCCAGTCGGTTTATCGTCCGGATTCCCGGCCCAGCTATCAGCAGCGGCAGTGGCAGCCGTTTGGTTTCGGGGGGCTGTTCGGCGGCGGGCGCTGGTGAGCGCCGCCGCGCAACCGGGCTCGTTCGTTGATAAGATCACCTGACGGTAGGTCCGGCTGCGACGCCCGCCCGCATCATTTCGGCAGGCTGGTCGATCCCATCAGGAACTTGTCGACCGCGTGCGCGGCCTGTCGGCCCTCGCGAATTGCCCACACCACCAGGGACTGGCCGCGACGCATATCGCCGGCGGCAAAGATCTTGCCCACCGAACTCGCGTAGTGATTGGTATCGGCTTTGACGTTGCCGCGCTGATCGAGCGCGAGGCCGAGTTCCTTGATCATGCCGTCGTGCACCGGATGCACGAAGCCCATGGCGAGCAGCACAAGGTCCGCGGGGATTTCGAATTCCGTGCCCGGGATAGGCTTGATCTTGCTGTCGCACCGTACGCAGCGCAATCGCTTCACCTGCCCGTTTTCGCCGACGAATTCCTGACTCAACACCGCGAAGTCGCGTTCGACGCCTTCCTCGTGGCTCGAGGAGGTCCGCAACTTGAGCGGCCAGTCCGGCCAGGTGAGCGCCTTGTTTTCCATTTCCGGCGGCTTCGGCATGATCTCGAAATTGGTGACCGAAAGTGCGCCTTGGCGGATCGACGTGCCGATGCAATCCGAGCCGGTGTCGCCGCCGCCGATCACGACCACGTGCTTGCCGGTGGCGAGGATCGGCTCGACGCCGTCCTGCGGTTCGTTGCTGTTGCGGCGGTTCTGCTGGGGCAGGAATTCCATGGCGAAATGGATGCCTTTGAGGTCGCGGCCGGCAATCGGCAGGTCGCGCGCATGCTCGGAGCCGCCGGTCAGCACGACGGCATGGTGCCGCTCGACGATCGCGGCCGCCGGACTATTGACCCCGACATGGACGCCGCAATGGAAGCGCACGCCCTCCGCCTCCATCTGGGCGACGCGACGTTCGACGTGATACTTCTCCATCTTGAAGTCGGGGATGCCATAGCGCAGCAGGCCGCCTGGCTTTTGCTGCTTCTCGTAGACGTGGACGTCGTGACCGGCGCGGGCGAGCTGCTGGGCGCAGGCGAGGCCGGCTGGCCCGGAACCCACGATCGCAACCGATTTGCCGGTCTTGACCGCCGGCGGTTCCGGCTTCACCCAGCCTTGCTCGTAGGCGCGATCGACGATCGCGCATTCGATCGTCTTGATGGTCACCGGATTGTCGTCGATGTTGAGCGTGCAGGACGCCTCGCACGGCGCGGGGCAGACGCGGCCGGTGAACTCCGGGAAATTGTTGGTCGAATGCAGGTTGCGCGCGGCCTCCTGCCAGGCGCCCGTGTAGACAAGATCGTTCCAGTCGGGAATCTGATTGTTGACCGGGCATCCGGTGTGACAATACGGAATGCCGCAATTCATGCAGCGCGCCGCCTGCTGCCGGGTTTCCGCCTCCGGCAGCGGCAGCACGAATTCACGCCAATGACGGACACGCTCCACGACCGGCGCATAGTCGCGGTCGTTGCGCTCGAATTCGAGGAAGCCGGTAACTTTACCCATCCCATCCAACCCAATTAGCGCAAGGTGCGAGCGTGCGTGCCCCGGAACGGGGCCCGACTCGCCGCCACAAGTACAGATCGACGACGTCCCCTCGCGCCCCGCCCATAACGGCGATGAACTTTTGCATCCGCTACTCTGCCGCTTGCATATTGCCGGCTTTTTCCTTTTCAAGTCGCGCCAGCGCCTTGCGATATTCGACCGGCATCACCTTGCGGAACTTGGGAAGAAATGCGTCCCACTGCTCCAGGATTTGCGCCGCCCGACGCGAGCCGGCGAAGCGGGCGTGGCGCGAGATCAACAGATGGAGCCGCGCTGCGTCGAAGCGCGTGAGATCCGACATGACCTCGACGCGGCCATGGCCGTCGAGATCGCCCGCCTGGTGATAAATCCTGGCGTTGAGCTCTTCCTCGTCGATCACCGGCTCCAACTCGACCATCGCCATGTTGCACAGGGTCGGGAACCGGCCGTCCTCGTCCAGCACATAGGCGATGCCGCCCGACATGCCGGCCGCGAAGTTGCGCCCGGTCTTGCCGAGCACGACCACGATCCCGCCGGTCATGTATTCGCAACAATGGTCGCCGGCGCCCTCGACCACCGCGATCGCACCGGAATTGCGCACCGCGAAGCGCTCGCCGGCAACGCCGCGGAAGTAGCACTCGCCCGCGATCGCGCCATACATCACGGTGTTACCGACGATGATCAACTCCTCGGGCGTGATGCCGGAATTCACCGGCGGCCGCACGATGATGCGGCCGCCCGACAGGCCTTTGCCGACATAGTCGTTGCCTTCGCCCTCGAGCTCGAGGGTGACACCGCGCGCCAGCCACGCCCCGAAGCTTTGCCCGGCGGTGCCGGTCACCTTGACGTGGATGGTGTCGTCCGGAAGGCCGGCGTGGCCGTAGAGCTTGGCGATTTCGCCGGACAGCATGGCGCCGGCGGCGCGGTCCGTGTTGGTGATGGTCGTCACGATCCGCACCGGCGCGCCGCGGTCGAGCGCCGGCTGCGATTCCGCGATCAGCTTGCGATCGAGGATGTCGTAAATCTTGTGGTCCTGCGCTTCGCACTTGTAGATTTTCACGCCCGCCGGCGCGTCCGGCTTGTAGAACAGCTTGGAGAAATCAAGCCCATTCGCCTTCCAGTGCTCGATGACGCGGCGCTGATCGAGCATCTGCATCTGGCCGATCATCTCGTCGAAACTGCGGAAGCCCATCTCGGCCATCAGTTCGCGCACCTCTTCGGCAACGAAGAAGAAGAAATTGATGACGTGTTCGGGCTGGCCGGTGAAGCGTTTGCGCAGCACCGGGTCCTGGGTGGCGACGCCGACCGGACAGGTGTTGAGGTGACACTTGCGCATCATGATGCAGCCCGCCGCGATGAGCGGCGCCGTGGCGAAGCCGAATTCGTCGGCGCCGAGCAATGCGCCGATCGCGACGTCGCGTCCGGTGCGGAGCCCGCCGTCGACCTGGACCGTGATGCGGCTGCGCAGCCGGTTGCCGACCAGGGTCTGATGGGTCTCGGCCAGTCCGATTTCCCATGGCGATCCGGCATGCTTGATCGAGGTCAGCGGCGAGGCTCCGGTACCGCCCTCGTATCCCGCAATGGTGACGTGATCGGCGCGCGCCTTGGATACCCCGGCCGCGACGGTGCCGACGCCGACCTCGGACACCAGCTTGACCGATACGGCGCCTGCCGGGTTGACGTTCTTGAGGTCGAAGATGAGCTGGGCAAGATCTTCGATCGAATAGATGTCGTGGTGCGGCGGCGGCGAAATCAGGCCGACGCCGGGCGTCGAATGGCGCACCTTGGCGATGGTCTTGTCGACCTTGTGGCCGGGCAATTGACCGCCCTCGCCGGGCTTCGCGCCCTGCGCCATCTTGATCTGCATCATGTCCGAGTTGACGAGATACTCGGCGGTGACGCCGAACCGTCCGGATGCCACCTGCTTGATAGCCGAGCGCATCGAATCGCCGTTCGGCAACGGCTTGTAGCGGTCGGACTCCTCGCCGCCCTCGCCGGTGTTCGACTTGCCGCCGATGCGGTTCATGGCGATCGCCAGCGTCGTATGCGCCTCGCGCGAAATCGACCCGTAGGACATCGCCCCGGTGGCGAAGCGCCGCACAATGGTCTGAGCCAACTCGACCTCCTCAAGCGGCACCGGCTTGCGGCCGTCATCCGCGGCGGACTTGATTCGGAACATGCCGCGGATCGTCAACAGTCGCTCGGACTGCTCGTTGCTGACCTTGGCGTAGGCGCGATACTGGTCCAGCGAATTGCCGCGCACCGCATGCTGCAGGGCCGCAACCGTCGCGGCGGTCCAGGCATGGTCCTCGCCGCGTACCCGGTAGGCATATTCGCCGCCGACGTCGAGGGCATTGCGATAGATCGGCAAGTCACCGAACGCGTCGCGATGGCGGCGCACCGCTTCCTCGGCGATCTCGGCGAGGCTCACGCCCTCGATGCGGGTCGCGGTGCCGGTGAAGAAGGTCTTGACGAAATCTGACTTGAGGCCGACGGCGTCGAAAATCTGCGCCCCACAGTAGGACTGGTAGGTCGAGATGCCCATCTTGGACATCACCTTGTGCAGTCCCTTGTCGATCGACTTGATGTAGCGCTTGACGATTTCCTTGTCCTCGATCGCCTGCGGCAGATCGCCCTTCATGGCGACGAGCGTCTCGAATGCGAGGTAGGGATTGATCGCCTCGGCGCCGTAGCCGGCCAGGCAGGCAAAGTGATGCACCTCGCGCGGCTCGCCGGATTCCACCACGAGTCCGACCGAGGTGCGCAGCCCTTCGCGGATCAGGTGATGATGGACGGCCGCGCAAGCGAGCAGCGAGGGGATCGGAATGCGATCGGTGCCGGCACTGCGGTCCGACAGAATGATAATGTTGATGCCGTCCCGCACCGCCTGCACGGCGTGGCGGCATAACTGCCCGAGTGCCGGCCCGAGCCCTGCGGCGCCCTGATCGGCGGACCATACGGTCTCGAGCGTCAGCGACTTGAAATGGGAATCGCTTACTTCCGAAATCGAGCGGATTTTCTCCAGATCGTCGTTGGTGAGAATCGGCTGGCGCACTTCGAGGCGCTTCGTCGTCGACATCCCTTCGAGGTCGAACAGGTTCGGCCGCGGCCCGATGATCGAGACGAGGCTCATGACGATTTCCTCGCGGATCGGGTCGATCGGCGGGTTCGTCACCTGGGCGAAGTTCTGCTTGAAGTAGGTGAACAGCAGCTTCGGCTTGTCCGACAGGGCGGAGATCGGCGCGTCGTTGCCCATGGAGCCGACCGCCTCTTCGCCGGTCGATCCCATCGGCGTCATCAGGATCTTGAGGTCTTCCTGGGTGTAGCCGAAGGTCTGCTGGCGATGGAGGAGGCTCAGATTGGACAACGCCGGCCGGGTCTGGGATGACGGCAATTCCTCCAGCACGATCTGGGTATTTTGCAGCCACTTCCCGTAAGGATTGCTGCGGGACAGTTTCGCCTTGATCTCCTCGTCCGGAATGAGGCGCCCTTCCGCAAGATCGACAAGCAGCATCTTGCCGGGTTGCAGCCGCCATTTGGTGACGATTTCATCTTCCGGAATCGGCAGCACGCCCATTTCGGACGCCATGACGATGCGGTCGTCCTTGGTGACCAGGTAGCGCGCCGGGCGCAGGCCGTTGCGGTCGAGCGTCGCGCCGATCTGGCGTCCGTCGGTGAACACGATGGCGGCCGGGCCGTCCCACGGCTCCATGAGGGCGGCATTGTATTCGTAGAACGCGCGCCGCTCCTCATCCATCAGCGAATTGCCGGCCCACGCCTCCGGGATCATCATCATCACCGCATGGGCGAGCGGATAGCCGCCCTGGACCAGGAATTCGAGCGCGTTGTCGAAACATGCGGTGTCGGACTGGCCTTCATAGGAAATCGGCCACAGCTTGCGGATGTCTTCGCCGTAGAACGGCGAACGCGCCGATTTTGCCGGGCCGCCATCCAGTTGTTGTTGCCGCGCAGCGTGTTGATCTCGCCATTGTGGGCGATCATCCGGTACGGATGGGCGAGCGACCAGGCCGGGAACGTGTTGGTCGAGAAGCGCTGGTGCACCAGTGCGAGCGCGCTCTCGAAGTCCGGATCGTGAAGGTCCGGATAATAGGAGCCGAGCTGGTCGGCCAGGAACATGCCCTTGTAGATGATGGTGCGGCACGAAATCGACACCGGGTAGTAGCTGGAGGTACGCCGCTCGCGTGTTGCGTAAAGGCGGCCGGAAATCGTCTTGCGCAGGATGTACAGCCGGCGCTCGAACTCATCCCCGCTGAGCTTGCGGCTGCCCTTGCCGATGAAGACCTGCTGATGCACCGGCTCGGTCGGCTTGACCGACACGCCGAGCGATGAATTGTCGGTCGGCACGTCGCGCCAGCCGAGCAATTCCATCCCTTCGCGGGCGATCTCTTCCGCATAGACATCGCGAATTTCGCCGCGCCAGGCGTCGTCGTTGGGCATGAACAGCACGCCAATCGCGTAGTCGCCGGGCGCCGGCAGCACGAAGCCGAGTTCGGCCGCCTTCCTGGCGAAGAACGTGTGCGGGATCTGCACCAGGATTCCGGCGCCGTCACCGGCGCGCGGATCGGCGCCGACGGCGCCGCGATGCTCGAGATTAAGCAGGATGGTCAATCCATCGACGACGATCTGATGGGACTTTCGTCCCTTGATGTCGGCAATGAAGCCGACGCCGCAGGAATCCTTGTCGAGAGCCGGATCGTAGAGGCCGCGCGCGGCCGGCACGCCCGGGTCCGTCGTGTCGCCGATCGCTGGCGCGGCAAAACGGCCGATGACGCTCGCGCCGGCCGCGATGCGCGCCGCTTGCGCGTCCGCGCCTTGCCGGCGACTAGTCTCGTCCTGATACGGTGTCGTCGCACCCATTTGTTTCCGCCTCGCTCCCCCGGCAGTCACTTCGACCAGCGCATCCCCCCTTCGGCGCCGCACATCAGCGGCGCTGTGGCCCGAGGGCTAACTATGTCAAGCAGGCAGCCATCTCGCCAGCCGATTTTCTGCGCACCGCGCGGCTGCTCGTTGGCGTTCGCGCGACGCGCCAGTCGCCGGCTACCGTCGTGTCGACCGGAACTCCCGTCGGGATGGTGCCGATCAAACTGCGACAGCATTGCTGTCCTAATGCAACATGACAAAATTCTGCCACGGATTCAAGGCGGCAGCCCAGCAAAATCAGCGGCGTTTACGTTTTTTCTTTTGGCGGACGGCCGGCAGGCCGCCAACATGGCGGCGATCACGGTCGCATGGCCCGATCCGCATCGCGGCATATAGTGTCCGCGATCGAAAACCGCGATCAGCGAGGCGTGAGGGATACCGATGGATTTTGCCAGCGACAACGCCGCCGGAGTAGCGCCGCCCATTCTGGACGCCATGGTCCGCGCCAATGCGGGCCATGCGATCGGATATGGGGATGATGCGGTGACGCGCCGCCTGGAGAGACGACTGTCCGAGTTGTTCGAGCGCGAGGTCGCGGTCTTCCTGGTCACCACCGGCACCGCCGCGAATGCGCTGGCGCTCGCCCATTTGACGCCGCCGTGGGGGGCGGTGCTGTGCCATTCCGAGGCGCATTGCATCGTTCACGAATGCGGTGCGCCTGAATTCTACGGCGGCGGGCTGCGGCTCCTGGGCCTCGATGGCGACGGCGGCAAGCTCGCACCGTCGACAGTCGCGGCCGCGCTCGACCGGCATTTCGGTCTCAGTCCCCATCAGATCGTGCCAGCCGCGCTGACGCTGACGCAGGCGACCGAACTCGGGACGATCTACCGGCTGGACGAAGTTGCGGCGCTGGCCGGACTGGCCCATGCGCGCGGCATGTCGGTGCACATGGATGGGGCGCGTTTCGCGAACGCGGTGTCGCGGCTCGGCGCAACGCCGGCCGAGACGACCTGGAAGGCCGGCGTCGACGTGGTGTCGTTCGGCGCCACCAAGGCTGGTGCGATGGCGGCGGAAGCCGTGGTGTTCTTCGATCCGGCGCGGGCTGCCGCAATGGCGGAGCGGCGCAAGCGCGGCGGCCACCTGCTGTCCAAGCACCGCTTTATCGCGGCGCAATTCGAGGCATTCCTGGCGGACGGCCTGTGGCTCGATCTCGCCCGTCATGCCAACCGCATGGCCGACCGTCTGGCCGCCGAATTGGCCGGCATCGACCTGCGGCCGGTCTGGCCGGTCGAAGCCAACATGCTGTTCGTGGTGCTGCCGCACCGCATCCATGAGCGTTTGCAGGCCGCCGGCGCGCACTATTACGTGATGGGCACCGATCGCACCGAGCCTGCCGCCATCCCGCCGCACCACGTCCGGGTGCGCCTGGTAACGTCATTTGCCACCACAACCGAGGATATCCAGAAATTCGTCGACCTCGCAAAACAGTCGCGATGACGCCCAAGCTCCGCCCCAATAAGACGGTCCGATGGCGTGTCGACGGCTTCGATTGGGGCTATGGTAACGGCCGTCGCGCCGCAGAACGGGGGATGACGTGAAAAATCCGACCTACGCGTGGATCATCATGGCTTGCGCAGCGACCGCGGCGGCTCCCGCTGTTGCCCAGCCGGTGGGGCCGCGCGGTACCGAGCCGCCTTACGGGTATGGGGCTGGTTCGCCGCCTTTCGAGGAAGGGCTGCCGCCTTATGAGATCCTCGCAAGCGTTCGTTCGGCGGGATTCCATCCGCTCAGCCGGCCGGTCCGGCGCGGACCCGTCTACGTGCTGTTCGCGGCGGATCGCTATCTGGTGGACGTGAGGGTGACGGTCGATGCGCGCACCGGCCGCGTGATGTCGGCGACGCGTCTTGCCGGCGCGCTCTCCGGCGGTCCGGGATATGACGGCCATGACGTCATGCCGCGGTCGCAGACCCTGGGCTATCCGCCGGTTGCCGAGCATCCGCCGCGCGGCTACGAACGCGCGCCGGTGCCGCCCGCGAACGTGCCGAACGCCGGGGACGCGCCACCGCTGGCCGACGCCAGGCGCGCGCCGTCGCCCCGTGCGCCGTTGCCCCGTTCGCGCCCCGGCGACGTCGTGACCGGTTCCGTGAAGGACGGCGCGACCGAACCGCCGGCCGCCAACCCGCCGCCGGCGGCGCCGGGCAATGCCACCGTCACCGCGACGCCACCCCAGCAGCCCGCAATGGTTCCGATCGCTCCGCTGGAATGACGCGCAAATAAAAGCGCCCCGGAACGTCCGGGGCGCTCGGTCATGGTCGATTTAATCGCGTCGCGGGAATTACGCGGCGGCCTTGGTCTCGATGACCTTGCCGTTCTGCGCGCCGTTGCTGATGCGGATGTTCCGCGGCTTCATGGCCTCGGGAATCTCGCGGACCAAGTCCACGTGCAGGAGGCCGTTCTCCAGAACCGCAGCCTTGACCTCCACGAAGTCGGCGAGCCGGAAGACCCGCTCGAACGCCCGGGCCGCGATGCCCTGGTAGAGAACCTCAGCCTTCTGGGTCTCGGGCTTGCTCTGCTTTTCGCCCTTGACCGTCAGGGTGTTTTCCTTCGCCTCGATCGACAGTTCGGATTCCGAGAAACCCGCAACCGCGATGGTCACCCGATAGGCGTTCTCGCCGGTACGCTCGATGTTATAGGGCGGATAAGGCGATCCGCCGCCCTCGAAGCCGGTACCCTGGTCGAGCATGGAAAACAGCCGGTCGAAGCCGACGGTGGAACGATAAAGCGGGGAAAGATCGAATGTACGCATGGCATATCCTCCTTGAAGCGACATGCAGAAAGGTCCGCCCATATGGGCCAAACCGGGTTTTATGCAGCCGATTGGCCTGCACCACGCGAATATGGGAGCCCGGTTTCGGCCTTCAAGAGGGGTCCCGCGCGCAGACGCGCGTCGGGGAATGACGACTTCGAGTTGATAACGTCATCGCCTTGCGGGGGAAGCCAAAGAGAATTTACTCGTCTCCGTTGAGCGCAGCCGCCGATTCCGATAAGCGATCGATGGCGGACTTCGACTTGCCTATTCGGGCTTGCCTGCCGGGCTTGGCGCCGCCTTGCAGAAAACGCCGCAGAAATTTACCCATGAAACTGGTTTCGATCCCCGCCAACCCGGTGCCCGAAGGCGCCGTCACCGGCATGTTGAAGACGCCTGACGGCGTCTCGATCAGGTTTGCGCGCTGGCCGCCGCCGGCGGGCCGCAAGGGCACCGTATGCGTCTTTCAGGGGCGCACCGAATTCATCGAAAAATATTTTGAGGTGGTCCGCGACCTCAACGCGCGCGGGTTCGCGGTGGCGGCGCTGGACTGGCGCGGGCAGGGCCTGTCCGAGCGGCAGTTGCCCGACAGCCGCAAGGGCCATGTGACGAGCTTTGCCAAGTACGGCATCGATCTCGAAACCTTCATGAGCGAGGTTGTGCTGCCGGACTGTCCACCGCCGCTGTTCGCGCTGGCGCATTCCATGGGTGCCTCGGTCGTGCTCCGCCATGCGGCCGCAAGCCGTCGATGGTTCGACCGTCTGGTGCTGACCGCCCCGATGATCGCGCTCGCCAATATCCCGTTGCTGGCGGCGGTGCCCGCGCTGATGCGGACCATGCGCATCATTGGCCTTGGCAGCACCTATGTGCCGGGCGGCGGACCCGTTCCATCGATGATGCCGTTTCTCAACAATCCGTCGACGTCGGATCCGGTCCGGCATGCCCGCACCGCGGCCATCCTCGATGCCGAGCCGGCGCTGGCAATTGGCGCCCCGACGGTAGCGTGGCTTGATTCCGCATTCCGTGCGATGGCGGAACTCACCGCTCCGGCGTTCCCGGCCACCCTGCGCCAGCCGCTGTTGATCGTGGCCAGCGGCCGCGACCGGCTGGTTTCGACCGCTGCCATCGAGGATTTCGGCAGCCGCCTGCGGGTCGGCTCCCATCTCATCCTGCCCGGCGCCAAGCACGAGGTGCTGATGGAACAGGAGCCATACCGGGCGCAATTCTGGGCCGCGTTCGACGCCTTTGTTCCGGGAACGCCGCTGTTCTGACGGCCCGCTCGTCGCGCCGACGGCTCAGCCGTTCAGGATCGCCAGCGCGGCGCCGTGGACGCGGGGATCGCCCGCAGCCACGATGCGGCCGCCCGCCTCCGGCGGACCGCCCGCCCAGGTCGTGATTACGCCGCCCGCCCCCACAATGATCGGAATCAGCGCCGCGACGTCGTGGGGCTTGAGCCCGGTTTCGATGACGAGGTCCACCTGGCCGGCGGCCAGCATGCAATAGGAGTAACAGTCGCCGCCATAGCGCGACAGCCGCACGGTTTCCTCGACCCTCGCGAACATGGCGCGATCGGCCACGTCCATCAGGCGCGGGCTCGTGGTGTAGAGGATCGCTTCGCCGAGCCTCGCGCAGGGCCGCACCAGGAGAACGCGGTCGCCCGCCGGGCCGCGGTAGCGCGCCGCGATGCGGTCGCCGCTGAAGCGTTCGCCGATAAACGGCTGGTGCATCATCCCGAACACGGGCTCGCCGGCCCGCGTCAGCGCGATCAGTGTGCCCCAGGCCGGCATGCCCGAAATGAAGGACTTGGTGCCGTCGATCGGATCGAGCACCCAGACGAATTCGGCATCCGGGCGCTCCGGGCCAAACTCCTCCCCGACGATTCCGTGCGTGGGGAATTTCTGCCGAATCATCGTGCGCATCGCAAGTTCGGCGGCGCGGTCGGCTTCCGTGACGGGATCGAACGGACCGCCGCGGCTCTTGTCCTCGACCCCGAGCGCGGTGCGGAAAAACGGCCTGATGGCATTTCCGGACACCGTCGCAAGCTCGTCGATGAAAACTCCCAAATCTACCGCGACCATGCCGGTCCCTCGCCGTCCAGGGCACCGTTGCGCCCCGCTATGTCACTAGAATCATATGCTTTTGTCACAATGTCACGATGCGAATCGCCGCCCCGCGGTGTGGACTTTGCGCGCCGCGGGACAGCGGCGCCAGTCCCTCATTGCGGCTTTTGGGCAACAGGTTCAGCGGTTGGTGACACAACGCTTTAGACCCCCTTGCATTTTGTGCGACGCGGTGGCACATTATCGCAGTGCGGTAGCGCGCTCTCGCGTTACCGCCGCCCTCCTTGGGCGTTTCCTCCCTAGACTTGGGCCGCTAGTTCGCTAGCGGCCCTTTTTTCTTGTGGCCGTAGCACTGCCGAGGGGTTTGTCCGAGGATCGTGCGACGTCGATCCAGCCGTCGATCCACCTGGGTCGTGGTGCCCGTAGCCGGCGGCAAGGGTTGGGTTACGCCGCGCCGCATCCGGCTTCGTCTCGTCCCCGGACCAACTGCTGCTTTGCAGCACACTTGCACGGCATATACAGCGGCCGGATGACCGTTATTCGGCGGCGGACCGATAGGGCCTGAGTTCCTGCAGCGCGATCTCGTTGAGCCGGTCCGCCATCGTCTCCATATCCTGCGCCACGGCGGCGAACGCGGCCGACCGCTCGAATCGCCGCTCGTCCATATAAAGCCCGCGATTGATCTCGAGCTGCACCGAATGCAGGCCGGCGGCCGGATTGCCGTAATGCTCGGTGATGAAGCCGCCCGCATAAGGCTTGTTACGGCTCACCGAATAGCCGCGTTGGCGCAGCACCTGCTCGATGGTGTCGGCGACCGCCCCGATACAACTCGTGCCGTAGCGGTCGCCGATCACGATGTCGGCGCGGGGACGCTCGTCCTTCGGTCCGGCGGCGGACGGCATGGAATGGCAATCGACCAGCACGGCGGCACCGAAATCGCGATGAATGCGGGTCACGAGCCGCCGCAGCGCCCGATGATAGGGCTTGTAGAGCCCCTCGATCCGGCGCAAGGCGTCGTCCACCGGGATGCGCGCATCGTAGATTTCCTGCGCATCCCCGACCACCCGGGCAACGGTGCCGAGTTCCGCCGGCGACCCGCATCGAGCGCGTATTGGCGAACGACGGCAGCCGTCCTTCGAACATGCGCGGATCGAGCTCGTAGGGCTCGCGGTTGACGTCGACGAAGCAGCGCGGGAAATGCGCCCGCATCAGCGGATGGCCGCGCGACACCACCCCGGCCAGCAACGCGTCGACAAAGCAGTCCTCCGAGCGCCGCAGCGTAGGAAGGTCGAGGCGGGCGGCGGCCAGAAACGCGCGCGGATAGACGCTTCCGCTGTGCGGCGAATTGAATACCACCGCACCGCGCAATTCCGCGGGCTCAAGCACTTCGAAAGGCGGGTCTAGCTCGTCGGAGGGTGGGTTCATGGCCTCATCGGGGGCTGCCGGATAGTTCTAGGTGCGCAGGCGGCGAAGGGGAAGCGACAAATAGTGAGGAACGATCAAGCTCGTGTTATGCCAATTCACGTCATATTTACCAAGAGTGCCGCTTATGGAATCTATCTATTCGGGGCGGGGGTGTCGCATCGGGCGGGACCGATCCCAGCTGGAACCGGGATGGCGATGACCACCAAAATCCTTCTCGCGGAAGATGATACCGACATGCGTCGGTTTCTCGTCAAGGCGCTGCAGACGGCCGGTTATGACGTGATTTCCTACGACAACGGCTTGTCGGCCTACCAGCGGCTGCGCGAGGAGCCGTTCGAACTGCTCCTCACCGATATCGTGATGCCGGAAATGGACGGCATCGAGCTCGCCCGCCGCGCCGCCGAACTCGACCCGGACATCAAGATCATGTTCATCACCGGGTTCGCGGCCGTCGCCCTCAACCCGGACTCCTCGGCGCCCAAGCACGCCAAAGTCCTGTCCAAGCCATTCCACTTGCGCGATCTCGTCACCGAAGTCGGCAAGATGCTGGCGGCGTGATCTCTAGGGCGGGTCTCTTTAGCCCGCGCTCCGCCATTCCTGGCAAGACGGTGGGTCGAGACGGCGGGTTAGAGCGAACCTGGCCAATGTCGATTGATGATCCCTCGACGATCCGATCGGCTATCCGAGATGACGCATGACGATCTTCTCGTCGGAAGCAGCGTCGAGAATCCCGCCGTCCTTCGCGGTTTCGAGCAGGGTTTATATGAACTGAAGCTTGTCTAGTGCGCCGTCAACTCCGGCCCGCGCGCAGAACCACCGCGGTAGATTGCAGCAGCGCATCGGGACACCGTCAACGTCCGCTGCGCCCAATCCGGACATGGTCGCTGGAACCGGATACGCTGAGATGACAAAAGCGGTCTAGCATCTCTCAAATACTCAACCGTTCGCGGCGCCTGAAATCGTAACGCATGAATCGCAGTTCCTCGAACGAGGTGGCCAACCGAAGCCGATGGCCGGGCGCCTTGAGCATCTTGTTCGTCGGGCTGGTGGTCGTCATCGCCATCGCGGCCGCTGTGGTGCCGGGCCTGCTTCCGATTGGCGATCGGCTGGGTGGGGACGGCCGCAAGATCGCGGCCGTGGTCATCTTCGTCGGAAGCTATTTGGCGCTCGCGATCGGCCGGATCCCCGGCCTGAGCATCGACCGGGCCGGTATTGCGCTGGTCGGCGCGGGCCTCATGGTCGCGTCGGGTGCCCTGCCGCTGGAGGATGCCTACAAGGCGGTGGACCTCGATACCCTCACGTTGCTGCTCGGCATCATGATCGTGGTCGCCAGTCTGCGGCTGTCTGGGTTCTTCGCTGTTGCCACGATCTGGGTCATGGCGCGCGCCAAGGCGCCTTTGATACTGCTGTGCGGGGTCGTCGCGACCTCCGGTGTCTTTTCAGCGTTCCTGGCGAACGACGCAATCTGCCTCGTGCTGGCCCCGCTGGTGCTGGAGTTGACGCGTGCGATGGGGCGCAAGCCGGTGCCTTACCTGCTGGCCGTGGCGATGGCGTCGAACGTCGGATCAACCGCCACGATCACCGGTAATCCGCAGAACATCATGATCGGCGGGTTCTCGCACATTCCCTATACCAAGTTCCTCCTGGCCTTAGGCCCGATTGCGCTAGTGGGATTGGTCGTCACGGTCGCCCTCGTCGCGCTGTTCCACCGCAACGAGTTCGCCGACGCCACGCGGCTGGAGGCGCCGCGACCGAAAATCCGGGTCAACCGTGCGCTGGTGACGCGCGCTTTGCTCGCGACCGCCGTCATGATCGGACTGTTCTTCGCCGGGATCGTGCCGGCAAAAGCCGCGATCATTATTGGTGGCCTCCTGTTGCTGACCCGAAGGCTGAAGAGCCGGAGAATCTATGAGGAGATCGATTGGGCGCTGCTGCTGATGTTCGCCGGTCTATTCATCATCGTGGCCGGTGCCGAGCGCATGCTCCTCACGCCCGAAATCATCGCCGGTGTTGGCTGGCTTCATCTGGATCAAGTTCCCGTGCTCAGCGCCGTGACGGCGGTGCTGTCCAACCTGGTCAGCAACGTACCGGCCGTGCTGGTGATGAGGCCGTTCGTAGATTCGCTGAAGGAACCTAATATGGCGTGGCTGGTTGTCGCGATGGCTTCGACGCTTGCCGGCAATTTTACCGTGCTGGGTTCGATCGCCAACCTGATCGTCGTGCAGAAGGCGGCCGGCGGCGGCGTTGGGATCGGGTTTTGGGACTATTTCAGGGTTGGCGGACCGCTGACCGTCATAACCCTCTTGATCGGGACGCTGTGGTTGTGGCTGTGACATCGGGCACGAAAAGCAGAGGGTTCAATCCGCTTTCGCTCGATGCCGTCAACTTCCTGCTCGCCGATGTGCGCGGAGCCCTTGGGCCTTTTCTCAATGTCTTCCTGGTCACCCAGCAGCACTGGAGCCAATCGCAAGTCGGCCTCGTAACCACGGTCAGCGGCCTGCTTGGGCTCGCCGTCCAGACTCCGATTGGCGCGGCGATCGACGAGACCCGCTCCAAGCGGGGAGCGGTCGTTCTGGCGCTTGGCGTGCTGGCGGTCGGGGCTGTCATCATATTCGCACTTCCGAATTTATGGCCAGTGCTGATCGCCAACAGCTTCATTGCAATCGTCGGCGACGTCTTCGGTCCCGCGGTGGCTGCCCTGACCTTGGGCCTTTACGCGCGCAAACAGTTGGCCCGGCGGATCGGCCGAAACTCGGCCTTCGATCATGCGGGCAACGTCGCCATCGCGGTCGCAGCGGGCGCGACCGGGTACCTGTTCTCGCAGCGTGCCGTCTTCCTGCTGGTGCCGGTCTTCGCAACGCTGGCTGCCATCGCGGTCCTGTCAATTCCATCGGCCGCGATCGACTACGACCGCGCGCGCGACCTGGATTCCGCGCCGGGTTCGACCGAGAAATCCACGGCTCCCGCCGGCTACGACATCTTGTTCAAGACGCGCCCGCTGGTCATCTTCGGCTTGTGCGTCATGCTGTTCCATTTTGCCAATGCGCCCCTGCTGCCGCTGGTGGGTCAGAAGCTCGCAGCCGCCTACCCCGAGACAGCGACCGCAATGATGTCGGCTTGTATTGTCGCCGCGCAATTGGTCATGCTGCCAATCGCGCTCCTGGTCGGGCGAACTGCCGACAGTTGGGGACGCAAGCCGCTCTTCCTCGCCGGCTTCGCCATCTTGCCCGTGCGAGCGGTGCTTTACACCTTATCGGACAACAGCTTCTGGCTGATAGGAGTCCAGTTACTCGATGGTGTCGGAGCCGGAATCTTCGGTGCTCTCGCGCCTCTGGTGATCGCCGATATCATGCGTGGCACCGGTCGCTTCAACTTGGCCCAGGGTGCCGTCGCTACTGCCCAAGGGATCGGCGCCTCGCTGAGTGGGTTGGCTGCCGGTGAGATCGTCGATCATTTCGGATATAATGCGACGTTCCTCTCCTTGGGCGCCGCCGCCCTGGTCGCCCTGATCGTCTTTGCCGTCGGGATGCCCGAAACTGCCGAACGAGAGACCGCGTTGCCGCCGCTTGCCCGGTCAGCTTCTAGCCGATATAGCATCCCTAACCCATCCGGGCGCGTAGCTCAGCGGTAGAGCACTACCTCGACACGGTAGGGGTCACAGGTTCAATCCCTGTCGCGCCCACCACCCGGCTCGGCCGCTGACCGATTTCCGTCGTCACCAAAAGGCGTGGCGTATTACGCCGACCGAGCGGCGAGATCACGCTGAGCGCGCCCCGAGCTGTCCGTGCGCCTCCTCCCGGACTTTCCCGATCTCTTCATGAGAGAGTTGCTCGATCCCGACAAAGGAATTGTGCGCTTCGCTGACGCGAATCAGCTCGTCGAGCTTCGCCTGGAGCGCCGCGCTGTGTCGATTCTGCGCGTTCTGAATCAGGAACACCATGAGGAAGGTGACGATGTTGGTCCAGGTGTTCATCGCCAAGAGCCACGTGTCGGAATAGCCAAAGGATGGACCGGTCACCAGCCACAGCAACACGGTGAGAACCGCCGCCGCGAACACGCTCGAGTAGCCGGAAGCGACGGCGACGCGGTTGGCCAGTTGCCCAAATAGCTTCGACATATTTTTTGGTCCGAGACTATCGATCCGAGACAATAAACGAGGCGACCGTCCTGAAAAGGACCTGCGGCCCATAACGACAACGCCCGCCGTCAGCGGGCGGGCGTTGGTAGTTCACGTCTAGCGCGTCAGTTACACCGTTCTTTGGTGACGGTCTTCGTCTCGTCGGGGCCCTCACGGCGCACCGTCTTCGAACTCGCAGCCGCCGCGGCCGGTCGTCTCGACCTCTCGCCGCTCGACCGGACGCTCGCGCCGTTCGACCGTGACGCCCGGCACGGGTAGCGGCACCGTGATCGCGGGGCGCTCCTCAACGATGGTCCGGTCCTGGGCGGTTGCCAACACCGAAGTCGCCATCACCACCGCAAAGCCCAGAGCTATCGACTTCATATTTGACCTCTCCATTTGATTGTTACATTTGAGTTTCGCTCCGGCGCCCAAAATTCAACGCCAGAAAATCGCAAGCAGGATGATAACCGGAAGCGGAATTCCGATCAGCCAAAGTAACGCGCCTTTACCCAAGCCCATGGGATCCTCCATCATCAAGCTGCGGAGTAAATCCGGGCCGGACATAATGGTTCCGGTAACTCCGACGCCAGGACCAGCGCGTCGTCATGGTCCGGCATCGCACGTCCATTGAAATTTTTGTGATGAAACGCGATCCGGCCAACCATCAAGGTGGCGCCGCGCGATCGGCAACCGTCGCCCGCTACTCAGCCGAGCAGCACCGCAGCCCCGATCGCGAGCAGCAATGCGGGCGGCATCACCACCACGCCGAGACGCAGGAACGTGCCGACCCCGATGGTGTGCGCTTCGCGGCGCAGCGCCGTGAGCCACAGGATGGTGGCCAGCGAGCCGGTGACGGACAGGTTCGGTCCAAGGTCGACGCCGATCAGGATGGCACTCGTGACCTGGTCCGGCACCTGCGCGCTCTGCGCCGCGCTGCCGGCAATCAGACCCACCGGCAGATTGTTCATGAGATTGCTGGCGAACGCCACGACGATGCCGGCGCCCCACGCCGCCGCCATTGCCGAATGTTGTGCCGTCTCCCGGAGGAGCGTGTTGATTGATCCGATGAGACCGGTTTTGTCGAGCGCTTCAACGAGGACGAACAGGCCGGCGACGAGCGGCAGCACGCCCCAGGAAATATCCTTGACGGTGCTCCAAGGTCCTTTGCGGTCGCGGACCAGTACGACCGTGGCCGTGACGGCGCCGGCGATCGCGGTGGGAAGCCCGAGCGCAATGTCGAGCGCGGACGCCCCCAGCAGCACGGCCGCGGTCGCCGCGATCCCGAGCGCCGCCGTCTTGCCGCCGGCCGACAGTCTCGGCACCGGCACATCGGCGGCGATCTCCTGGCGCAGGGCGCCCCGCTGCGTCCATCGCAGCATCACGTAGGTCGCCACGATCGACAGCACCGAGGGCGGCAGATAGCGCGGCAGCCACTGCATCAGCGCCGGCATGTGACTACCGTAGATGACGAGGTTGGCGGGGTTCGAGATCGGCAGGACGAACGACGCGGCGTTGGCGATGAAGGCGCAAACCAGAAGATAGGGCAACGGCTGCTCCGCCTTCGCAGTCCTGACGGCGGCCGCCACCGCCGGTGTCAGCACCACCGCGGTCGCATCGTTGGAGAGGAAGATCGTCACCAGCGTGCCGACGCCGTAGGTCAGCAGGAACAGCCGGCGCGCCGACCCTTTGGCGCGCCGCGTCGCGACAGCGGCCAGCCAGTCGAACAGGCCCTCCTGGCGGGCGATCTCGGCGAGCAGCATCATGCCGGTAAGGAACAGATAAACATCGGTGCCCTTGGCGATGCCCGTCAACGCATCCCGCGGCGTGATCAGCCCCAGGACGAGAAGCAGCACGGCGCCGCCTATCGCCCAGGTCGCTTCGGGCAAATTGGCAGGCCGCACGATGACGCCGGCCGTTGCAAGCGCGGCGATCGTCCATGTCATCACGTGCGGGGACATTCGCGGGGTCCGGAAAAGTTTGCGTGACGGTGCTCAAGCGGCGACGGTCAAATCGCGCCGCATGAAGCAGACAACGCGATGCCGATATAGTGGTCGACGAAACGGCAATCCACTCTAAGTTGCTGATGCGATGGGGTAAGTATGCCGTGCGCCGCGCCGCCGCCGGTCCCGACGATCCTGTCGACTCCCGAGGATTGGGTTGCCGTGCAGGAAGGTCATCAATTGGAACGATTTTGAATCGATACGTACATGAGGAGAACCCGTGCCCTGGTTTGCAGGGCCGCGTGTCTCCGGTTCAACCTACACCAGACACCTTCCATGTGGTATCTGACCCGTTCCATCGCCGGTTCTGAGCTCTTTGGGGAAAGCAATGAGGACGCGTTCCGGAACTGGCGGCAAACCTGCTAAGGCGCCACGGCGCAAGGTACTGACGCGAGAGCCCCGTAAAGGTCCGAAGACCGAGCGCAGTTCCTCCGTCGGCAGCAGAGAAGCGAGGATCAAGCGTCTCACCCGGGAATTGGACGAGGCCCTGCGACAGCAGACCGCGACCTCGGAGGTGCTGAAGGTCATCAGCAATTCGATCTTCGATTTGCAGACCGTCCTCGATACGCTGGTCGAATCCGCGATGCACCTCTGCGATGCCAACTCCGTCAACATATGGCGGCCCGACGGCAACGTGTTGAGGCTGGCCGCAAGCTGCGGCCATTCCGATGAATTCAAGGAGTTTTCCAAGCAAAATCCGATCGTGCCCGGACGCGGAACGATTTCCGGGCGCGTCTTCCTGGAAGGCAAGACCGCCAACATACCCGACGTTCTGGCCGACCCGGAATTCACGGGAGTTGGCTATCAATCGCGCGGCAGATATCGCAGCCATCTCGGCGTTCCGCTACTGCGGGAAGGGGAAGCCATTGGTGTTTTTGCGCTGACGCGGCCGGACGTGGGTCTCTACTCGGACCAGCAAGTCGCCCTGATAGAGACATTCGCCAACCAGGCGGTGATCGCCATCGAGAGCGTGCGGCTGCTTGACGCCGAAAAGCAGCGCACGCGCGAGCTCGACGAGACCATCACGCTGCTGAAGCGCGAACGGGAAAACAAGCTGATGACCCTGGAAGCGATCACGGCCTCGATCGCTCATGAGGTGAGACAGCCGTTGGCGGCCATAACGCTGAACAGCAGCAGTGCGCTGCGATCATTTGAAAAGACGCCGTCCGACCGCGATAAAGTACGGGCGGCCTTGAATAGAATTATAAATGACAGTCGCACGGCCAGCGAGGTGTTCGACGGCATTCGCGGCTTGTTCCGGAGGGCCGATGGGGTCCGGCAGCCGTTTGATGTGAACGAAATCACGCTTGAAGTGCTGGCGTCGTTGCGCGGAGAGCTGAAGAAACATGGCGTCACGACTCACACTGAGCTCGCCTCCGAACTGCCGCCTGTCGAAGGCCATAAGGGCCAACTGCAACAGGTGATTTCCAACCTGGTTCACAACGCCATCGAAGCAATGGGCACCACGACGGACCGACGCCGGGTCCTGCGGGTGAAAACGGAACTTCGCGATGGCGCGGCGATCGGGGTCGCGGTCGAGGATACCGGACCAGGATTTGATCCTCAACTGATGGACCGCATCTTCGAGGCATTCGTTACCACGAAGGCAGAAGGAATGGGATTGGGTCTCGCCATTTGCCGGAGGATTATCGAAACCCACGGTGGCCAGCTTTCCGCAGTGTCCGACGGCAAGAACGGGGCGCAGTTCCGATTCGTTCTGCCGATCGGGCTCGCGGGTTAGGTCGCTGCAACCGAGCGCCCTCCGGAATTGTGATCTGAGCGCCCCCGCTGTCTTCAGCCCGAGGGATCGATGATCATCAGCCACGTGTCGTCTCGCCGAGCGATACGACCGCCGCAGCGGGGTCGGCCGTAGTTTGACGCTTGCGTCAGCCCCCTTGGGCGCCAGAGCGCGAGAACGCGGTCCTATCCACGGTGCACAGGGGCGAACGCAAAGTCGGTGGACTGTGGCGCCAGAGCAACATACATGCCCAATAAGCGTGCTAGGATGACGGCGCGCTAGCACGTTTTAAATCGGGACCCCTGCATGAGCCCGCTCAAGGTCATTTCTCGCATCATATTTGGGTTAGCGGCCACTGCGGTGCTGTTTTTGGCAGCCCCAACGCAGTCCTGGGCACAATTGAGTTCCTGGGTGCTACTGTCCGGCTGGATACGCGCCCATCGGCGGCAATAGATGCATTTTTATTACGTTTAACGTGCCGGCAACGTGCCCGGTCCGCCCGGAGGCAATCTCTCAAAGCATCGGCCAAATCGCTTCGAGCCAGCAGCAGCTGTCATTCTGGGGTGTCCAGCAAATCCTCCAGGGTCGAAGGGATCAACTTCAAGGGACGCTCGGCGGAAACAGAGCCACCTCGTCGGTCTCGGGTTACTCAGCGGCGCCCGACTTCGACCAAACCTTCGGTGCGCTCGGCTACTCCAGCCAATCCCAGGGTTCAAATCCACTGGCTTCACCGGTCTACAAAGCTCCGCCTGCTCCAGCCCCCACAATGAGTACTGGGCCAAGTTGGGCAGCATGGACCCAGGGCCTTGGCGATTGGGAACACCGCGACGCGATCGGATCCACGGACCCTGGCCGTTTCATCCATACTGTTTCGGCCCAGGCCGGCGTTGACGCGACCTGGAGAGGCTTGGCGGCGGCTGACGATGCGCTCGTGTTTGGCTTTGTTGGAAGCTATATCGATACGCATGTGAGTACTGACGCAACCACGACGAAAACCAGATTGGACGGTTCCGGGGTCGGCATATACGGAACCTATGTGAAAGGCGGATTTTCCACGGATCTGACGACGAAATTCGACTTCCTCCAAGTGACCAGCGATTTTGGCAGTCCGCCGACGGCAGGCGCGATCAATTTGACCAATGCCGGCGTCAGCGGGAACATGCAATACAAGCAGGATCTAACAAAGACCGCCTTTGTCGAGCCGACCGGCGGGTTCTCTTTTACCCGGGCGATGTTCGGCTCGGGGGCCGCGGCCGACGGCTTGACGGATGCGTCCACCCTGCGCCTGCAAGCCGGCGCCCGATGGGGCGCATCGTGGACGATCAACGGCATCAGCATCGAGCCGTCCCTGAAAACTCTCGTCTACAGCAACGTCATCGCCGAAGGCAGTACCGCCACAGCGGCCGCCGCGGCACTAATTGCGCCAACCGATGCAGGCAAGGTGCGCGGTGAGGCCGACCCCAGCGTGAACTGGGACTTTGGCAGCGGATATTCGGCTTCACTTTCCGGCCTCGTCCGCTTCGGCAACGGATTGCAAGGCGGCTCCGCCAATATCAATTTTCGCAAGCAGTGGTGACTTCCGCTGCGATTGATTGCCATGACGGACAGTCATGAGGATCGCTCCGCAGCACTGAAGCCCGTCATTACCAACGACGACACGGAAATTGTGGTGACGTAAGCGTCGCCCCACGGCGATATTCGACTCGCAGACTGAACGCGTCGTCTCAGCAAGCAGTACACCGGCCGCGGCAGAGCCGGGCGGGCGTATTGCTTGCCGGTGCGGTGTTCGCACACAAGCCCGCCTCGATGGCGGCTTCAACGTTCATCCGATGATTTAGTCGCGGATGCACCGGCTCGGGTTCACGAGACGGCCGGGATATATTCGCCGCGGGCCCCAAACTAAACATTGTCTCCCTGACGGTATTTGTTATTCCAGGCTCCATTCGACGTGCCGACAGTCAGGTGAGGCCCATGCAGGTGAGACCCATGCAGGTGACATCCAGGACAACTTTCTCGACGCTGTCAGTAACCGCATGCGCTCTTTCCATTTTTCTGTCGCAGAGCGCGTCCGCCGCCCCGGTCGTCCCCCGCGTCCCCGTGCCGGCCGTCCGCGTCGTGCCGCCGGTCGTCGCCGCGGGGAAGCCTGCCGGCATCGCGGCTTTAGGCGCCGGGTTCGGCGGCATCAATCGCCGTCCGCCCGACCGGGTCGTCACCGGGCACGCCGTCGCGGCGGCCGGTCTCGTGAACGCGCTGCAACCCGGCCTGCAAGACGAGTTGCAGCCGGACTGGCTCAATAGCGCCCGGATCAGCCTGCGCTGCGAAATGAATCGAGAAGTTCGCCGCCGCAACTGCCGGGTCTGGCGGTCATCGTCTGCCTCGCACCGCCAATGAGGTGTTCGGCAGCATTCGTAGCTTTTCCGGAGCGCCACCGCCAACCGTTCAACGCGACAAGCGCGGGCATGACGATGTGATGGGTCGCGGCCATTGCAGGCTGGCATTACTTGACGTCATGGGGCTTACGCGGCTGCGCCTCGATCAGTTTCATGACAACGGCCTTCACTGACGCGTAGTCAAAAGGTTTCGACAGCACCAGTTCGGGCATGTAGCGCGCGTCCAGGTTGCCCGCATCATGGCCGGTTGCGAGTGCAAACGGGATGCCGCGCTCGAGAATTACCTTGGCTACAGGGTAGCTATTCTCATTGTTGCCAAGCGACACGTCGAGAATGGCGCCGTCGGGCGTTTCGTGCTCGAGAAGCTCCAATGCCGCACTCAAGGAGTAGGCAGGCCCGACGGTCTCGCAGCCGAGTTCCGTCAGCCACTCTTCCAGCATCATTGCGATCATCGGCTCATCATCGAGCACAAGAATTCGTGGCATCTACAGCTTCACCCGCTTCGAAGCCGACAGCGCTTTTTATCGCAATGCCGAGTAATCGCACACGCCGGTTCGGTGAGCGCGAAACTTCGACCAAAGTGCCCTGGCCGGGATGTGCTGTCGGTAATGGACATTACCGATGGAGCGGGAGCGGGCTTTTATTATGCGTAGGTTTTGGGAAGGTGAAAAGCGATCCGCTCTCGAACCAACTGGTAACATTCGCAAGATGCATGCATGAGACCCTGCCGGTCAAGAATCCTGACTTGCCGTCGGCCCCGCTCAATCAAACCCGCGCGTTCCAGCTCCCGCGCAGCATTTGTGACGGATGGTCGCTGGACACCCAGCATTTCGGCGAGGAGGTCCTGCGTGATAGCCAGGGTATCCTCGTCGGCGCGGTCGCGCATCATGAGCATCCAACGCGCCAGCCGCTCCTTGAGGCTGTGCGCGCCGTTGCACGCCACCGACACCATGACCTGTTCGAGAAAGGCCTGGACGTAGGCGTACATGAGCGCGCGGAAGGACGGCATCGACTCCATCGCCCGCATGAACGCCGCGCGAGACATCTTTGCTGCGCTGCCGGGAATTTGAACCAAAAGCCTGACGGAGGAACTCTTGGCGCCAAAAATGGCCTGCACGCCGCTGCAACCCTCCCTGCCGATCGTTGCCATCTCGATGATGGTGCCGTTTGCATAAACCGCGACGACCGACACGACACCGCTATCGGGGAAGAAGACATAGTCGAGCGAGCTATCGGCATCCAAGAGAACCTGCGCCCGCTGGCACGCAATATGTTCGAGCTCCGGCATGAGCCGCGCGAGATTGCGGGAGGGCAGGGCGAGTAGAAGCCGGTTGCGGGGCCAATTTGGTAAAACTGTCACGCCTCTCAACGGGACCCCGTTCACTTTGGTTCCATGAGCGTCAGCAAGCGCAGGGCGCAAATGAAGAGTTTGCGCCCCACGGCTCCGCAAATGCTGCGGGATGACCGCCGAGAGCGCCCACCGGGTGCTTGCGAACCTCGGATCGAGGCACGAGCCGCTCATACGTTGATATGACCCGGGTTCGCCGAAGGTTGGATGGCAGACGACGCGAAGGGCCTGCACGATTGCTCTACAAGTTGCTTTGAGAAATATCGGAATGCTCAGCTCAAATTCGTTCGGCGACTCTTTCCAGGCAACATTTGTCGACAAACCATCGAACCCGCGGCGACGACGATCAGGTCGTCCCCGCGCGGATGTACTGCAATCCAGCGATTTCCCTGCGAAGCTCATTCACATGAAAGGGCGCTCCATGAAAAGGGTCTCCATCCTGGTGTTCGCGGCTGCGACGGCAGCCTGCGTCATCGCTTCAATGCCATTCACAGCCGGACGTGCCGATGAAGCGGCCTCGCCGATCTACGGCGTCAAAATTCCCGCCGGATATCGCGATTGGCCGTTGATCGCCGTGGCCCACGAAGCAGGCGACTTCAACGATTTACGCGCCGTTCTCGGAAACGCTGCAGCGATGAAGGCTTTCCGCGACGGGACCCTTCCGTTCCCGGACGGTACGATCATCGCGAGGGTGGCCTGGAAACACGTGCCGTCGGCCGAAAACAATGCGGTCTTTGGCCGGCCCCAATCTTTCGTTACCGGGGCCCCGACGAATCTTCAGTTCATGGTCAAGGACTCAAAAAAGTACGCCATGTCGGGCGGCTGGGGGTTCGCCCAATTCACAGACGGCAAACCCGACGACGAGGCGGTGCACAAGACGTGCTTCTCCTGCCACGAGCCCGCGAAAGGGCACGATTTGGTCTTTACGCATTACGCACCGTGAAGGCCGTACAGCAAGCGCGGGACGCAATCGCTTGATTGCGCCGACGCGCTGGGGATGACCGTTTTCGGATTCGACGAGGGCCGCTTGGAGGCGGCCCTCGTCTTTGTAGGCGTTACTTGGCTGGCGAGCAACACCATCGTGGCGGGCAAACGATCTCACTTCTGGGGAAAGCCCGGCCGCGGCTTAGCGACGGCGATCGTGGCCGCGGAAGCCGCCGTAGCCGCCGTGGGACCAACCGTAGCCATGGTAGCCGCTGTAGCCGCCGTAGTAGCAGCTGTAGCCACTATGGTAGCATCCGAAGTAAGCGGACGCGCTGGTGGGAGAAAGCGCCGCGGTCGCGACGGCGGTGAGTGCTGCGAGCGCGAACATTGCTTTACGTACAAACATGGTTGTCTCCTGCTTCAGTGCGAAGGGCGGGATTGCGCTTCGACGTTCAGGAGCATAGGCAGCGGCCGTCACGACCGATGTGCTGGCACGCACAAGATTGCGCATCTCCGCCGGACGTCGAACACGCGCTCGATTGCGACGCGCGCGACACAGCTCCGCGATCGCCGGCGCGACGAGATGAACGTCCATGCTTGCCCGCGACAAGCGCGGGCATGACGATGAAGAGAGGTGATCCAATCGCGCCGAAACATGCCCCGGATACGAAAACTGGCCGGACCACAGAGGTCCGGCCAGTTGGCGGCGTGCGCCGGAGCATGGTGGAGACCCACCATGCCATTTCTGGTTTCAGCGCGGCGGCGGGGGCGGCGCTTCGCTCGGGGCGCCGTTGACCTCGACATGCTGCTCCACGACGACTTGGGAGGGCGGCGCCGAGTAGACCGGGGCGGGTGGCGCCGAGTAGGACGACACCGGGTAGGACGGCGCCGGGTAGGACGGCACCGAGTAGGACGGCGCCGAGTAGGTTGGCGCCCAGTAGAACGGGCGATAGTACCCATAGGAGCCGTAGTTCCGATATCCATAGCTCCGGTAGTTCCAATTCGAACCGTGGTTCCAGCCGCCATAGCCGCCGAAGCCACCATGGTAGCCCCCGAAGCCGCCGTGGTTGCCGCCGAAGCCGCCCCCATGGCTGCCCCAAGCAGATGCGCCGGTGGGAGCAAGTGCCGCCGCGGCGACGGTGGCGAGCGCTGCGAGAACAAACATCGATTGACGTGTTGACATGATCGTCTCCTGTTCAAGTGGTGAAGGGCGTGATTGCCCTTCGCTCATTGGTATTCGGAGCGACCCCGGAAAGACGTGCTGGCCAGCACAACTTGGTCGAAAGCGCGCTGTGACGAATACAAACAAGCGTAGGGCGCAATCGATTTATTGCGCCGCCGTGCTGGCGGGCTCACATTGATGGAGGCTTCGCTTCGGAGCGGCGCAATAAAGAGATTGCGCCCTACGATTCTGCTTTTGACCGCCCGTGCCGCTGCCCGGTGCAACGGGTGATAAAAATCTGGTATGCGGATGGGCGATCAACGCCAAGGGAGAAGAACATGGAATTTTCAACGGATCGACGCGGCGCCCTCGCCAGCATTGGGGCGGGCCTGGTGATGTCGGGGATAGCGCAATCGGCTCACGCCGCCGCGGACACGACGCTTGAGCCGGCCGGCGGCAAGAACCTGCGCGAGTTTTCCGACCATCTGGCCGCGATCCCGCGCCGCCGCGATTACAAGACCGTACCGATGATCGCCGACAAGCCGGACCTGTGGGACGCCGCCGCGCTTGATGCCGTCATGGCTTACAAGGGCGGTCCGAAGCAGGTGTGGGACCACACCGATATCGCCGGCGGCTGGCTCAACGGCATGCGCAATACCGTGAACGGCCAGGTCTACGCGTTCAATCAGCCGAACTTCCTGTGCGTTTCCGGCACCCATGGCCCCGCCCACCTTGCGCTCTACGATCAGGGCACCTGGGACAAGTACCAGCTCGCCAAGATGGCCGGCGGCACTATCGCCAGCAACACGTTCATCGTGGTCCCGCCGGCGGCCGCTCATGATCCAGCCGACATCCAATCGACCGACGGCGCGTTCTCGCCGAAGGGGAACAACGTCGCGGTGCTGCAGCGGCGCGGTGTCGTATTCCTGGGCTGCCACAACGCCATCTGGGAACTTGCCAACCGGCTTGTCACGGCGCAGCAGAACCCGGACCACCTGTCGGTCGACGCGCTCGCCGCGGAACTCACCAACCACCTCATTCCCGACGTCGTCCTGACGCCGGGCGTCGTCCCGACAATGCTCAACCTCGCGCAGGCGGGCTTCATTTATACGCGGTGAGCACCGCGATGCCGCAATGGCTTGCGCTCGCAGTCCCTCTGGGATTGCGGGCGCACAGCCTCTCTCGGCAGGCGTAGGGCGCAATCGCTTTATTGCGCCGCCATGCTGGCCGGCTCACATTTATCCAGCCATTGTTGCTCGAAGGAGGGAAGCCATGCGGCGACGATTGACCTTGCTGGTGATCGGTGCCTGTG
This sequence comes from uncultured Alphaproteobacteria bacterium, assembly GCA_963747835.1. Classification (GTDB taxonomy): domain Bacteria; phylum Pseudomonadota; class Alphaproteobacteria; order Rhizobiales; family Xanthobacteraceae; genus JAJPKK01. The sequence goes on along the minus strand of CAVVGO010000006.1, from coordinate 809,330 downwards.
CAAACGCTGTGGTGGCGGTACTGGCTTGGGCGCAGGCGGCGCCTGAAGTCACCCTTACGCGCCTCGACTGCGGCACATCCAGAGCAACCGCCGCACCCGATATGGGATTAAATTTCTCCGACACCTTCGCAAATAACGTTCCGAATATCCGCCTTGTTTTCAGTTGCTATCTCATCAAGCACGGCAACGAATACATGGTGTGGGATACTGGCTTTGGCATGAGCGCCGGCCCGGTTGCGCCGAAGACCAGCCTCGTCGAGCTGCTGGCGCAAGTGAACGTTAAGCCCGAGCAGATCAAGTACCTCGGCCTCAGCCACTATCACGGCGACCACGTCGGCCAGGTGGGTTCGTTTCCGAAGGCGACGCTCCTGATCGGCAAGGACGATTGGGACATCCTGACTGGCCCGAAGCTGCCGTCATCAATTCGTCGCCCACCGGGCGACGTGGTCAATCCCGAGCCGTTTGCGAATTGGATCAGCGGCGACGGCAAGATCGAGCCCTTGCTGCTGGACAAGGATGTATTCGGCGACGGCACCGTGATCATGCTGAACACGCCTGGCCATACGCCCGGCCATCACGTCTTGCTGGTCAAGCTGCCAAGGACGGGCAACGTGATGCTCAGCGGCGATCTCGCGCACTTTCGCGAAAACTACGACAACAATGTTGTACCTGGTTTTAATTCCAATCGCGCCGAGACCCTGGCGTCGTTCGATCGCGTCAAGCAGATCGCGGCGAACTTCAAGGCAACCGTCATTATACAACACGATCCGCGCGACGTTGATAAACTGCCGGCGTTTCCCGCTTCCGCGCAATAGTCACGAAGAGCAAGCGTAGGGCGGCCGCGTCAGCCAGCAGCCCGTGGGGCGCTATGGAGCGACGGCGATGCGATTTAGCTGGACCGGCCTGATCCTGGCGCCGCTGCCGGTGCCGCTAATGCTCAGCATGATCGCTGCTCCGATGATGGGTGCCCCCAAAGAAGCAGGCGCCCTGTTGCTGGCCTTTCTGATCCTTGTGATCCCGGGCTGCGTCGTATCCTACAGCACCACGATATTCCTCTTTCTGCCCTGCCTGTTTCTGCTCTCTTTGTGGAGGCCACTGACGGCGTTTCGGACCTGCCTGCTGGGGCTGCTACTGGGGGCACTCGTGTTCGTCCCATTGACTTGGCTGGAGTGGAAAAGCAGCGGTCCCGATTCCGGCCCGCCAACCGAGAGCTTTTTGGTATTCTTCGCGCGCTGGACGGCCGATCCGATCACGGCACTGTTTCCGCTCGCCGGACTGATAACGGCCGGGCTGTATTGGTGGTTGGTAATGCGGCGGCGGGGCCAGTCAATACCCGCCCCGGGATAGCTTGGGGCGCAATCGCTTGTTGCGCCCACGCAGTGGCGGCTCACTGGTGGAAGCTTCGCTTCCGGGGCGGCGCAATAAAGTGATTGCCCTTTGGCATCATCAAAATTATCGCAACGTTGCTGAATAGAGAACAACGGGTTCTCGGATCAGCGAATTGAAAACAAGGGGCCATGTCACTATGCTGACTTGGTGTGTACCCAGCAGGGTGGCCTCTCAGGAGTGGCCGATAGGAGCCCTCTATGGACAAGATAACCGCCAGGCTTGGCGTAGCCCTTTACGTGTGTTGGGGACTCCTGCACTTCAACGCGGCCTATGGTGTGTATAGCCTGGCGCAGAATTTGCCGCCAACCATGGTTCAAGGCCGCTTGATGCAAACGGCATTTTATCTGGTGGCGTTTGCCATCACGGCGATCGTGCTCGCAATCACGCTGAATTGGCGTAACGACCGGCTCGGTTTTTGGGCCAACGGCGTGATAATCGGCATCGCCGACATTCCTTTCATTTTGTTTGTCTTGATCCCCGGGTACGCGCCATGGTGGCCCGGCTTGCTTGGTCCGATTCTCTGGGTCGCGGCTTTTTTCTTCACAGGTCTCGCCCGCATGAGCGCGACGCGACCTGATGCGTTGGGATCCGGCAGCGTCGCCCACCGAACCTGACTGTTCCGGACGGAAAATCAACGAGGCGTTTTTTCGCGCGATGCGCATGGTGCGTTATCGCGGGCTGCCTTCCCCGCTCATATGATTTCTGCTCCGTCCGGCAAATATCGGTGACATTCCACCGTGGCGCCAAAGCGGAGCGGATTTGCTGAGCCAATGCAACGAGGCGATGTCTTTTGGCCCGCAGCGTCGTCCTTGGCCCTTTCGCGCAGAGCTGCTTCTGGTCGAGCGGCACGCGTAGGGCGCAATCGCTTTATTGCGCCGCCGCGCCGGCCGGCTCGCATTGATGGAAGCTTCGCTTGGAACCGGCGCAATAAAGCGATTGCGCCTGTGGCTCAGCCTATGGAGCGACGGTGACGTGATTTAGCTGGACCGGCCGGCGCGTTGATTCCCTTGGAGATTTTCGGTGCATGCAAAAAAGCGCTCGATCTTGCCGTCCGATTTGAACCTTTGATCCGGTTGCTGCGACCCAACTGTATTGGGGCGTGCAGACCTGCGCTCAGGGGGATCATCATGAAGCAATTCCTTTTCGCTGTTGCGCTGACCTTCGCGCTCGCCGCCGGCGCCGTGACCGTGCTCACCGTGCAACTCACCCGCGCCGCAGCGCAGACCCTCACGTTCGGGGTCGGCACCCTGACGGGGCAGACTGCTCATTCGCAGCCCGCCAAGGCGTGCGCCAGCACCTCCGGCTGCTGACAGCGCTGACCTTCGTGCTCGCCATTGGCACGCGCTGACCGTCCAGCCGCAGCCCGCGGTGGCGTACCCCAGCTCCGACCGCTGATCGCCGGCCGACGACGCCCGAGTTACCTTCGATCAGGGCGGGTTTTGATTGCGTGTCGCGCGCACCCAGACCCCGCAAATTCTTCCTTGCGGTTTGCACCCCCGGTCTCGCGACAGCCAAGGTTGCATCAGCGGATGTAACCATTGACCAACGGGATTAGCCCGCGGTCGAAGTCCGGCGCTGTTTGGTGGCAAAGCGCCGCAAGGCAGTAAAAAACAGGGCCGCGTAAGCGACCCTGTTAAGGTTGGTAATTGAATTTCTTCTAGCATTTAAACTCTGCGGTGCACTTATGCTCCAAACCAGATCATGAGCTGATACTTAGTCCGATCCAGCCAAGCCAAGTTCGCGGATGCACCAAGCGCTTCAGGCCTTCGATCAAGAACCAGCCGGCTTCAATTCTCGCCCACCGATCCGCTGCCGCCTGACCCTTCTGCGCCAAGATCTTCTGATACCGCTCGCCAACACAATCCTCGACTTTGTACCAATCTTTCGCCGGGATTGTGATTTTGATGCTCGCTGTCAGAAGAGCGGGTATCATCCCGTAGCTCCTCTGGGGCGTATGATGCCGGTCATGATAGTATACATGACACACCTCTCCGTTTCTTGTGCGTCCGAGCTGTTGACGATTCCTGTGCTGCCTGCCAGACGCTTTTTCAGGCGGGAACAGGTTGGGCGCCGCGAATAACCATCGCCTCACCCAGGGCTATCGCACGGCGACCGCTTTCGGTCAGGACGTAGACCTGCCGCGGTCGCCCGCCCTTTTCGTGCTGAGCTGAGGCGAAGGGTTCGATGAGCCCCTTTCGCTCCAGCTCAGAGAGAACGGTATATAGGGTCGCGATCCGTGGTTCCTTTCCGGTATGCGCCAGGATCGTTTCCTGCAAATCAGCGCAAGAGGCCCCGTCCCGTCCATGCGAGCGAATAGCATCAAGCACGGCAATTTCTTTTGCCGAGATGCTCATCGTTGAAGCCGTGAACAGACCTATGAGATCCAAAATTATCCTCCGTTTCTGAGCTGCTTTTTAGCGGCAGACCGTTATTTACGCTTTACCGTAAAAAAGTCAAGCGCCTAGAAATGACCTGGAGGAAACGGTGGCTTAACAAGAAAATGGGACGGGGAGTTTGGGTTTCAAGTAAAAAATGCCGTTGACCGAACCGGGACTTGGCGGCAGCCGATTTCTGCGGTTATCTAACCGCCACAAGCCGCAACACTTCCGGCAGGATGCCGCCGAAACAGCCCCACATCACGGCTTCGTGTGAGTTCATGCGGCGCGCTCGCATCCCCATTGCAGCTTCTCAGATTAACTAGCATAGCGTGTTCTCCGGGCGGTTCTTTCTTCGTCCGACAATATGTGATAATGTCCTTTATCAAATACTGATTCGGTCTATGACGCGTGGCACAAGAAACTTTAATCTGGATCGAGCTGGCAAAGGCCATCCCAAGTGTCGTGACAGCGATCACGGCGGTTGTCGGTGTCAGCATCGCTGCTCGGCGCCTCGACAAATGGCGCACCGAGACTATCGGTAAGCGAAAAGCCGAACTGGCCGAGGAAGTGCTGGCCGACTTTTATCAAGCGCGCGACATCATCAGCGCCGCGCGGTCACCCGGTAGTTTTGGCTATGAAGGTGCCACCCGCACAAAAGCGGATTGGGAGTCGGATGAGGATACGAGGACGTTAAACGCGTACTTTGCAACGGTCGAGCGATTGAACAACAAATCCGAATTTTTTGCTCAGCTTCACGCTCGCCGCTATCGCTTCGTCGCTCACTTCGGACTAGAGGCGGGCGCATCCTACGATGAACTTCATGCAATCCACGCGGAGATCACTATTGCAGTGCGTATGCTCATCATGACCTACCAAAATCGCGATCAGGGCAATTTGCCGGCCGGCCGCGCGAAATGGGAGGCAGCGATTGGTTGGTCGCCTTTAGATGACGACAAGATTCCCGTTCGCATCGATGCGATTGTTTTTGCCGTTGAAAAAATTTGTCGCCCTGCCATTCAGGAGGCCGCCAAGTGAACCAGCTCGTCCCCATTACCGTTCGAGCCGCCCCTGCCCTCATCGCCGCCGCTGGCGAGCGTGCCCGCGTGCGCTTCATCGAATTCTTCACCGCCAACATTCGCAACCCGCACACGCGGCGCGCCTACGCCCGCGGCGTGGGTGAGTTTCTGGCCTGGTGCGAGGCCGCCGGCGTGCCGTCGATCGCCGACGTGCAGCCGGTGCATGTAGCGAGCTACATCGAATGGCTCTGCCGCCGCGACGACGACCCGCTGTCGGCGCCGAGCGTCAAGCAGCGGCTTGCCGCGATCCGCCAGTTGTTCGATTGGCTTGTGGTCGGCCAGGTCGTGCCGGTGAACCCGGCCGCCTCGGTACGAGGTCCGACGCACGTCGTGAAGAAGGGCAAGACGCCCGTGCTGTCGCCCGACGAGGCGCGGCGATTGCTCGACGGCATCGATCCGACCACGCATGTGGGCATGCGCGATCGCGCGCTAATTGGGCTCATGGTCTATTCGTTTGCCCGCATCGGCGCGGCGATCGCCATGAAGGTCGACGACGTGTACACCCAGGACCGTCGCCTGTGGGTGCGGCTGCGCGAAAAGGGCGGCAAGCGCCATGAAATGCCGTGCCACCACAATCTCGAAACCTACCTGCACGCCTATCTGGACGGCGGCGGGATCTCTATCGATTCCAAGGGGCCGCTGTTCCGCACGATCGGCCGCACGACTGGGCAGTTGACGCGAACTCCCCTGCCCCAGGCCAACGCCTATGCGATGATCGGCCGGCGCGCGCGCAACGCCGGCATCAAGACCAAAGTCGGAAATCACACGTTTCGCGCGACCGGCATCACCGCGTACCTCAAGAACGGCGGCACGCTCCAGAACGCCGCCGCGATGGCAAACCATGCCTCGACGCGCACGACGCAGCTCTACGATCGCCGGCGCGACGCGATGAGCCTCGATGAGGTGGAGCGTATTATGATTTGAGGGCGGCCAATGTTTTTCAGAGGAAAACTGCTCTACTTTGATGCATTCGGCAGGCCCGCGCTATAATGGCGATGCAAGGGGCTTGACACATGAAAGTGTTTATCAGTTGGAGTGGCGAGCGCAGCCAAGCCCTCGCGCAGGCCGTACGCGAATGGCTGCCGATGGTTCTCTATTACACAGAGCCATGGCTTTCGCACTCGGACATCGAAGCGGGTGAACGATGGGCGAACGTCGTTGCAAAAGAGCTTGAGACCAGCAAGAAGGCCGGGTTATACCGCTGCTTCTTGATATTGAATTCAAAGATATTGCGGGGCCCTTAGCTCAATTCCAAGCGAAAAAGGTCGACAAATTGGGGCTTAACGACGTTGTAAATTCAATCAACCAGTTTTCTGAAGCGAAGCTCCCGGAAGCGAGGTTGGTTCCTCAATTCGAGACGCTATGGTCAGCGCTTGAATCCAAGGTGGCGGCGATTCCAAGAACCGCAGCGCCTGCTAAGCAGAACCGGCCTCAGCATGAGATATTGGAAGAGCTGGTCTCTAGCGTACGAGGGCTTGACATGCGCTTTCGTGAGACTGCCGACGAACCTCCACGTTGGCGACGAAAGCGATTTCGGTTTCACCCAATGATGTTCGAAGAGATGTCTCATGCAATGGAGCTCAGGCCGCACGATCCTATACGCTACTTACTAGAGCCAATTTCGCTGGGCTTGAATTCGGGGGATTCCCAACTGTTTGTCAATGAGCGAGTCTGGCGGCGTTGATTCGTTTGGGAGCGGACGATGCCGAAGCCTTATTCCAGGGACTTGCGTGCCCGCGTGATCGAAGACATCGAGACCGGCGCCTCGCGGCGTGAGGCGGCCGAGCGCTATGGGATTAGTCCGAGCGTCGTAGTGATCTGGGCGCAACGCTTCGAAGAGACCGGAAGCGTCGCCGCCAAGCCAAGCGGCGGCAGCACCTCACCGCTGGAGCAGCATGCGGCATTTTTGCTCGGTCTCATCGCCGCCAAGCCGGACCTGACGCTGGACGAGATCGTCGCGGCGATGGGAAAGCGAAAAATTGCGGGCAGCCGCAGCGCGGTGTGGCGGTTCTTCGATCGGCGCAACATCAGCTTCAAAAAAAACTCTGTACGCGGCGGAGCAGAAACGCGCGGACGTGGCCCGCGCACGGGCGCGCTGGATGCGCGAGCAAGGCATGTTTGACCCGGCGCGACTGGTGTTCATCGACGAAACCTGCACGAACACCGCGATGGTGCGGCTGCGCGGCCGTGCGCCGCGTGGCGAGCGGCTCGTCGACCACGCGCCGCATGGACATTGGAAGACAATCACCTTCGTGGGCGGCCTGCGGCAGCGCGGAATGACCGCACCTTTTGTGCTCGAGGGGGCGATGGATGGGCCGATGTTTCTCGCTTACGTGAGACAATGCCTTGTCCCAACCCTCAAGCGCGGCGAGATCGTGCTCATGGACAATCTGCCGGTACACAAGGTCGCCGGCGTCGCAGAGGCGATCGAAGCAGCGGGCGGGACCCTGATTTATCTGCCGAAGTATTCGCCGGACCTCAACCCGATCGAGTTGGCCTTCAGCAAACTCAAGGCGCATCTGCGCAAGGCGGCTGAGCGCACGATCCCGCGCCTCTTGCGTCGGATCGGCCGCGTCGTTACCGATTTCAGTGCCAAAGAATGCAAGAATTTCTTTCGCCACGCAGGCTACGTTCGGACATGACCGGAATCCGCTCTAATTGGAAGTATGTTCCGAGAAGAGTTCCCTTGGGTTTATGATCTCGGCACGGAAGCCTACAGAGCGTCCTTGGCAGGCAACAAATCAGACAAGGCAAGAGAAGCGCAGCAGCGTTTTAAGATGGCATGCCGGGCGCTATTACGAGGGCCATTCATAGACATGGCGAATGACAAAGAAGCGCACATGCAAATGCGCGAGCTGATGCGCTTCGCGGAGCGCATAGATTTCATAGAAGCCGAGGAAGCGGGCGACTAAGAGGTCTCAGGCAAGAAATCGCCACTAAAGCGCGACTAGGGGATGCTGACGCGGGGACCCATATCGGTGTGCGGGAGCACGCGCAGGGCGCAATCGCTTTATTGCGCCGACGTGCCGGCCGGCTCACATTGACGGAAGCATGAATCCGGAGCGGCGCAATCAAACGATTGCGCCCTACGGCCCTTGGCGGCGACGGGACCTCCGGCGATGCCAAGGGCCGCCGTGCCCGGTTGGTGTCCCTACGCCGTTAGGTTATATATTGGTTGCTGAGGTTTTCGCGGAGCTAAGGAGGCAGCGGGGTGACCAGAAAGATCAAGCCGGGGGCTAAGGCGTCCCGAAGTGGCGAGTACAAAATTATTGGGCCCCGCGGGGGCACTACCGGCGAGGGACGGACGATCGTGCGCGGCCAGCCCCTTCCGCCAACTCCCAAGCGTGGACAGAGCTACACTCTGCATGCCGCTTCTGGCCGGTTCATCATCAAGTCGCCCGCGAAGTCGGCTAACACAGTCAGTAAGTGGTCCGGCGCCTTTAAGAAAAAATAGCGGCTGCCATGCCCAGTCTGCCGCCGGCGCGACTTTACGCGCGCAGCGTTTTCATCAACTGTCCTTTTTCCCCAGACTATCAGCGCATCTTTCGGGCGATCTTGTTTTCAGTCTATGACTGCGGTTATCGACCGCGATGCGCATTGGAGATCAGCGACTCGAGCCAAAATCGGTTGGCGAAGATCGAGAACATAATCCGTCAATCAAAATTTGGCATACATGACATCTCGTTTATGAAGCTGGACGAGAGCACCAAGCTGCCTCGGTTCAACATGCCATTCGAGCTCGGACTTTTTTTGGCGGCGAAGTCGTTCGGGGCTGGCCCTCAGAAGCGAAAGGTCGCGTTAATTCTCGACCGGACCAGCTATCGTTACCGCATTGCGTTGTCTGACATTTCGGGTCAAGACATCTCAGCTCACAACAATGTCATACTTCGAGTCATTCGCGAGGTGCGCAACTGGCTGAATTCTGATCATCAGGGGCCGCATTCTCTACCAGGTGGCGATCATATACACGCGCGCTACATGGCTTTTTCCCGCCAATTGCCGACCGCATCCAGCGCGCTCAATCTGAACGTCGCGAAGCTCACTTACGCGGATATTTGTCGAGCCATTGAAGCGTGGCTGATGGATCATGCGTGATCTCTGAATGCATGCGGAAGCGAGTAATCGAAGGCTTGACAATATAGGAATAGGACTATATCCTGGTACTGCATGGCTGCCGAGAACCGCCCTTCAACCCGCGCCCACATCGCCCGCTGATTCACCAACTTCCCCCATGAGCCCCCCATGACCCGGATCGTGATCGAAGAGGACCACTTCCTGAAGATCATCCCGGTGGTGCTCGATCCGGCGACGCCGGAGCCGCATCGGCGGGCGGTGGCGGCGTTCTTTGCCCATGACGAACCGGATTTTCTCGGCTGGTGCGCGCGGCTGCAGCAGCGGCTGCCGGGGCTTTATCCGGCCGAGGTGGTGTTCGCCGCCGACGAGGCCGATCTTGCGGAAAAGAGCGCCGACGCGGACGGCGTGGTGGTGGAGGGCTTCCGGATCGGCACGCCGTTCCTGGTTGGGGCGAAGCGCCTCGCCATCGTGCACAAATTCGGCACCATCACGTCTAACATCGATCTCACGGCCTGCGCGTGGCATGGCGTTGCGGTCGCGACGCTGCGCCGCATGGTGAACGTGGCGGTGGCCGAGCAGGCCTGCGCCCTGATGCTGGCGCTCGCCAAGCGCATCGGCCCGCTCAACGGCGTGGTCGAGGAGGGCGCGCTGCGGGCGGCCGGATACACGGTGCGGCCGCGGTCGCCCCATATCGGCTATTCGAATTTCGCCGGTATCACCGGGCTCAAGACCCTGTTCGGCGCGACGCTCGGCATCGTCGGGTTCGGCGAGGTCGGCCGCGAGGTGGCGCGGCGCGCCCGCGCGTTCGAGATGGAGATCGTGTATTTCCAGCGCAGCCGGCTCAACGAAGATGCCGAACACACGTTGGCGGCGCGCCACCTGCCGCTCGATGACCTGATGGCGCGGGCGGATTACGTGCTGGTGCAACTGCCGCTCAACGACGCGACCCGCGCCTTGATCGGGCGCGACGCGCTCGGCCGTCTCAAGCCCGGCGCCGTGCTGATCGACGTCGCGCGCGCCGAATTGATCGACCACGACGCTCTGGTGGCGGCGCTCGCGGACGGCCGCCTCGGCGGCCTCGGGCTCGACGTGCTCTATGCCGAGCCCGCCGATCCGGCCGAGCCGCTGCTGCGCTACCGCGACCGCAACGTCATCTTGATGCCGCACACCGCGATCGGGTCGCGCGCGAATGCACTGCACGATGTCGAGACGCTGTGCGTCAATTTGTGGAGCGCCATCAGGAAGCGGCGCGGGGGGTGACGATGCTTAACGTCCCGATGGCGTGCGTCCCTCGTGCTGGTTTCCGACCTTTGCTCTCCACGATTGTCATCGCCCGCGCAGGCGGGCGATCCAGTAACCACCGCACTTTGATGCACGCACCGTGCTCACCTCTCGCACCGTGGTCACTGGATGCCCCGCCTTCGCGGAGCATGACACCGCGGAACGGGGTCGTCAGAGCGGGTTCGCGGTCCGGGTCGCAGACCCGCGTGCCGGCGCGCACTTCCCTCATATTTTCCCTGCAATCAGGGAAGGCGCGCGCCCTAGATATTCCCCACCGTCTTCAGCCGCGCGCGCGGATGGATTTCCGATTGCGACAGCACGCTGGTTTGCGAGCGGAACCGTTCAACGATGGAGCGCACGAACGGGCGCACGCCGGGCGACGTCACCAGCACCGGCGCCTCGCCCTGGCGCGCGGCTTCCTCGAAGCGCTCGCGCACCAGGGTGATGAATTCCGACAGCCGCGACGGCGGCATCGCGAGTTGGCGGTCGTCGCCCTGGCCGGTGAAGGACTCGGCGAACGCCTGCTCCCATTTTGGCGACAGCGAGATCAGCGGCAGGTAACCGCCCGCGGCCGAATGCTGGGCGCAGATCTGGCGCGCGAGCCGCACCCGCACGTGCTCGGTCAGCGCCGCGTAGTTGCGGGTGAAGCTCAGCCCGTCGGCGATGCCCTCCAGGATGGTGCCGAGATCGCGGATCGAGATGCGCTCGGCGAGCAGCATCTGGAGCACGCGCTGAACGCCCGTGATGGTGATCAGGCTCGGCACAATATCCTTGACGATATCGCCCTGCTCCTTCGGCAGCTCCTTGATGAGCTTTTGAACCTCCGCGTAGGAGAGCAGCTCCGCGATATTGCCCTTGAGGATTTCGGTGAGGTGGGTCGCGAGCACGGTCGCGGCATCGACGACCGTATAGCCCTTGATGGCCGCTTCCTCCTTGATGGCGGCATCGACCCAGGTGGCCGGGAGACCGAACGTCGGCTCGTTGGTATGAACGCCCGGCAGCAGCACCTGACCGCCGGCCGGGTCCATCACCATGAACTGGCCCGGCCACACCTTGCCGGAGCCGGCCTCGACCTCCTTGATCTTGATCACATAGGCGTTGGCTTCGAGCTGGACATTGTCGAGGATGCGCACCGCCGGCATGACGCAGCCGAGTTCGCCGGCGAGCGAACGGCGCAGCGCCTTGATCTGCTCGGTGAGCCGATCGCTGCCGTCCGGCGAATTGACGAGAGGCAAGAGCGCATAGCCGAGCTCGATCTTGAGATCGTCGATCTTGAGCGAGGCGGAGATCGGTTCCTCGACCGGGGCGGCCTTGGCTTCGGCGGCGGTCTTCTTGGCCTCGACGGTGGCGGTGGTCTTGGTGCGCTTCTCCAGTCGATACGCGATGGCGCCGGCGCCGCCGCCGAGCAGCAGGAACGGCAAGGTCGGGATGCCGGGCAGCAGCGCCATCACGATCATCACGGCGGCCGCCATGCCGAGCGCCTTGGGATAGCCGGACAGCTGCTTGAGCAGCGCCTTGTCGGCCGCCTCGCCGAGGCCGGCCTTGGAGACCAGGAGACCGGCGGCGGTCGACACGATGAGCGCCGGCACCTGGGTCACGATGCCGTCGCCGACCGTCAGCAGCGTGTAGCTGCGGGCGGCATCCGCGAACGTGATGCCCTGCTGGGCGATGCCGATGATCATGCCGCCGATGATGTTGATGAACACCACCAGCAGGCCCGCGATGGCGTCGCCGCGCACGAACTTCGAAGCGCCGTCCATGGCGCCGAAGAACGAGCTTTCGTCCTCGAGTTGCTTGCGCCGGCGGCGCGCCTCTTTTTCGTCGACCAGGCCGGCGGAAAGGTCGGCGTCGATCGCCATCTGCTTGCCCGGCATGGCGTCGAGGTTGAACCGCGCCGCCACTTCGGCGATGCGCCCGGAGCCCTTGGTGATGACCACGAAGTTCACGATCACCAGGATCGTGAATACGATGATCCCGATGACGAAGTTGCCCCCCATGACGAAATTGCCGAATGCCGCGATGACCTGGCCGGCGGCGTCCGGGCCCTCGTGCCCGTGGGCGAGGATGAGCCGGGTCGATGCCAGGTTGAGCGACAGCCGCAGCATGGTGGACATCAACAGCACGGTCGGAAACGTCGAGAATTCCAGCGGCGCCTGGATGAACAGCGACGTCATCAGGATCAGCACCGACAGGATGATCGAGCAGGCGAGGGCGAAATCGAGCAGCAGCGGCGGCAGCGGCAGGATCAGAACGACCAGGATCGTCATCACCCCGATGGCGAGCGCAATGTCGCCGCGGCGCAGGAAGTCGGCCATCTCGCCAAAGCTCGGCAGCCGCATTCCGGTGCTGGCTGGTGCCGACGTGACTTCCGCCATGGCTTGAGCGCCCTCGTCCCCGTTCGCGAACCGACCGGCAAGATTTGCCTAGTTCATGGTTTACGCCCGGTTAACGCCGGCCGGATTCGCCGGGATTTGAGCTTAATCAAGGCGGGGGCCGCGGCGCCGGCAAAACAACTCCGGATTGTTAAGAAGGATTAACTTGAAGCGTTTTGCCGCCGGTCCCTAAGGTCGATGGAAAATGAAACCCGGGAGAACCCCATGTTGAGGACATTTGCCATCGGGGCTGCGACGCTCGCAGTCCTCGGCACCAGCATTGCTTTTGCGCAACAGCCGCGCGAGCGGCCCGACGGTCCGCGCGCCCCCGCATTCTCGCGCGAGGACGCGGCGGCGCTGGTCGATGCGCGCGTCGCCGCGCTGCACACCGGCCTGCAACTGACGCCGGAGCAGGAAAAGCTATGGCCGGCCTTCGAGCAGGCCTATCGCGAGCGGGCGAAACTGCGCCTGGAGCACGCCTTTACCGCCAACCAACCGCCGCCGGTGGACGACCCGGTGGCGCGGTTGCAGCGCCGCGCCGAGGCCTTGCTCCGGCAGGGCGCGGCCCTCAAGGCTCTGGCCGATGCCGCGGCGCCGCTGTGGCAGAGCTTCGATGACGGCCAGAAGCGCCGCTACGCAATGCTGTCGCGCCCGACCATGGCGCGACCCGGAGAGGAGCGTTCCGCGGAACGCCCGCAAGGCGGCCCGCAGGGACACGACGGCGACGGCTTTGGCGAGCGTCGGCGCGGCTTTGGCCCGGGCGGCCCGGGCGGTTTCGGGGGGCGCGATGGCGATGAGTATGGCCGCCGCGGCTTCGGTACGGGTGGCCCGTCGGGACGCGACCGGGAGTTTGGCGAAGAGCGCGGTTTCCGCGGTTTCGGTCAGGGTGGCCCGGGGCGGCGCGACGGCGACGAATATGGGCGCGGCCCCCGTGGCTTCGGCCCCGGCGGCCCGCGGGGCGGCGGCGAGTTCGGCCGCGGCGACACGCCGGGACGTTATGGCGATCGGTTCGGATCTGGCCGCGAGCCGCGTGGCTTCGGCCCGGGCGGACCATCGGGGCGGTACGGTGAGTTCGGCCCTGACCGCGACGAGCGCCGCATGATGCCGCGCCGGTTCGATCGCGACTATGGACGTGACGACGATCGCGATTTTAGCCGCGATTATGGGCGCGACTATGGTCGTGACTTCCGGCGCGACTTCGGTCGCGACTATGGCCGCGGCCAGTTCCGCTGGTGGCATGGCCCCGGCGACATGGGCCCGCGCCGCGGCGGATGGCGCGACAGCCGCGAACCGGGAGGCGGCGACGCGCGTGGCGCCGCACCGGGCGAACCCGGCGGCAACGACGAGCGCTTCAGCCGCGGCGACGACGACGAGCAGCTCTGATCCGCCGTTCGGGTCTGGCAGACGTCATTGGCGATCCGGCTGACGTGTCTTCGGCACCGGCATTGCCGCGAGGCTGTTTGCTGGACAGGAGGGTGCCGCTTTGGTAGAGGACCCGGCCTGCGCGAACTCACGCACAGGGCGCATAGCTCAGTTGGTAGAGCAGCTGACTCTTAATCAGCGGGTCGTAGGTTCGAATCCTACTGCGCCCACCAAGATAAAATGATTGGGTTTTCAATCGATTAGAAAGGCCGTCCCGAGCGGTCACTCATAACAATCTGAAATACCGATCGAATTTGTTCGAGTCCTGTCAGGGTTTAGGCCAATTTGAGCAAGAGCAGCGGCCCGGCAAAGGACGCGCCACCGAAGAGGCAAGCGGAGACTTGACGAGCGAACGTCCAAAATTTCGTGCAACACGCCCGTTACCAGATTTTTAAGCTAGTGCCTCACGTCATTGAATCTGACGCGGTTTTGTAAATCAGTGCCGTGGCACGCCAGCCAAGGAGGTGATTCGTGGCCGCGAAGGAAGTTGCCGTCAAGAAATACGTTGTGCGGTTGAGCCCTGACGAACGCGCCCAACTCCACGACTTGATCCATAAAGGCAAGCGATCTGCCCAGTTGTTGACGAAGGCCCGCATCTTGTTGAAGGCCGACGTGTCGGAAGCGGGCGAGGGCTGGAGTGACAGCCGGATCGCCGAGGCGCTTGATACCAGCATTGCCAATATCCTCCGCACGCGGCGACAATTGGTCGAGGAAGGGTTCGAGGCGGTGCTGAGCCGCAAATATAACCCGAACTCCGCCCGGCCCCGGATTTTCGACGGCGTAGCGGAAGCAAAACTGATCACGCTGGCGTGCGGGCCGGCCCCGGAGGGACATGCCAAATGGAGCCTGCGTCTGCTTGAGGAGAAAGTCGTCGAACTGCACATCGTTGAGCGCGCCAGCGACAACACCATCGGGCGGACCCTTAAAAAAACACTCTCAAACCGCATCTGAAGCAACAATGGGTCATTGCGCCCGACGCCAGCGCGGCCTTTGTGGCCAACATGGAAGACGTGCTGGAGGTCTATCAGAGACCGCGCGATCCCGAGCGCCCCGTCGTGTGCCTCGACGAAACCTCGAAGCAGATGATCGTCGAAACGCGCGAACCGATACCCGCCAAGCCCGGACGCAAGGCGCGCCACGACTACGAATACGAGCGCAACGGCGTGGCCAATTTGTTCACGATGTTCGCGCCTCTGGAAGGCTGGCGGCATGTGAAAGTGACCGACCATCACGCCGCCATCGACTATGCCCACACGCTCAAGGACTTGTCCGACACGCATTTTCCCGATGCGGCGAAGATCGTGCTGGTGCAGGATAATCTCAGCACCCACAAGCCCGCCTCGCTCTACCAGGCCTTTCCGGCATCCGAGGCGCGCCGCCTCGTCGAACGGTTCGAATGGCATTACACGCCCAAGCACGGCAGTTGGCTCGACATGGCCGAATCTGAACTCGGCGTTCTCTCAAGCCAGTGCCTGGATCGCCGCATCCCCGACAAACAAACCCTGATCAGCGAAATCGCCGCATGGGAGGAAAATCGCAATACGCATCACGCCAAAGCCGATTGGCAATTCACAGCCGCAGATGCCCGCGTTAAGCTCAAAAGGTTATACCCTCAGTTCGAATGACTCGGGCTACTAGCGATTTGCTGCAGAATTCTTCGGTGCGACGCTCTCCGCGCGCGCGTCAATGGGCTTTCACCGACGGGACGCCTGCTTAAGCCATACGCCACAAAGCGCGCGGCGCGCGGGTAAAATCGATGAGTTGGGTGAAAATAGGACGCTACAAAAGGGACATTCCTCTTTTTGTAACCGCTGCATGACAGAATGGCTCTCCGGTCCAACTCCTTCTTGAGGCCCGTTACCCTCTCTTCGGGCTTCGGGCGGTGACCGGATCGTCGGGTACCATGCTGCCCCCCGGCAGCAACTCGGCGCCGTCGCCCCCGGATGGCAGAGTCTCTCTCGACGGACCAAACTTATTCCGCGCGGTTCAAACCGGTAACGGCCCCCGCTGGTGGCATCTGCCGAGGAAGGATTGTCTCGTAGTTGCAGCCGCCGGCAGCATCAAGGACGGCATCAAGGGCTTTCAACAGAGACATCGGCACCTCACGGATAATTCCAAAACCAATATTCGCAGCTGTAATTTCATTCTGACCAGTATACTTCCTGACCTCGTCAAAAAATACGCGAAACATGATATCAACCTCAAATGACAATGGTGCCTTTTTTCCGCTGGCATCATCTGCAAAGTACAATTGCACAAATCCATAACCTTCCTCTGAAAGATAACAATATAGCCCAGTGTCGTCGTCGTCGTCGAATGAGTAGGGCACCGTAATCGAAATAGCATCAGGTTCCACAGCTCCGCGCCTGGTTTTCTGTACCACTTTAATATTTTTGCCGTCGGTCGTAAATAAATGAACCTCCACATTACCGACTTCGGAATCGAACGCTTGTGGAGCAATGATTGCCGTTTGATTAGAGGACCATCGGTAAGCTGATTTACCCTCGTTCTCAGTAAACGTCAGAGGCAAGGCTCGGAGGGGGGACGTCGAAGCTACGCCAACGAAGAGCAGCGCCAGCAGGCTGCTCGTCACTGGATCGGCGAGCCGTTCCATGATCGTCAATTTGCTAAAATATGACGCCAAATTGCGGATCACCTAACGCACCCCCATTTCCATTTTGCGATCAATACCGCTCCCCATAATGAGGCGTGGCGAGGCGCTGTCACCGCGGCACGCTGAATCTGTCTCTTCGGCAGCTTCCAGTTGCAGCTCCGGCAGCGGCGGCTGGGCGGCGAGGATTCGGGGGTCGGCGTCGCCTCAGCCCGTCGAGGGCGAGATAGACCACCGGAGTGGTGCAGAGCGTCAGAAACTGCGAAACCAGAAGCCCGCCGACGATCGCGTAGCCGAGCGGTTGACGGATTTCAGCGCCAGCGCCGCTGCCCAACGCAAGCGGAACGGCGCCAAACAGCGCCGCGAAAGTGGTCATCATGATCGGCCGGAAGCGCTGCAGGGCGGCCTGGTAGATCGCTTCCTCCGAGCTCAACCCTTGCGTCCGCTCGGCCTCGAGCGCGAAATCGACCATCATGATTCCGTTCTTTTTGACGATGCCGATGAGCAGGAGAATGGCAATGAGACCGACGATGCTGAGATCGAAGTGGAAGGCCATTAATATGAGCAGCGCTCCTACGCCAGCCGACGGGATCGTTGAAAGAATGGTGATCGGATGGACCAGACTCTCGTATAAAATCCCGAGGATGAGGTAGACGGCAATCACCGAAGCCAGGATCAGCAGCGGCTGGGTCCTGAGCGAACTCTTGAAATGCCTGGGCACTGCCCTGGAACGTCGTGATCAGCGTATCCGGCACGTTGAGTCTGCTCTTGACCTGGTTGATCGCGTCGACCGCCTGTCCGAGTGCCGCTTCAGGAGCGAGATTGAACGATAGCGTTATGGCCGGAAACTGGCCCTGATGATTCACCGTCAGTGAGCGGACCGTCCGTCTACGGTTCGATCAACGCGCTCAGCGGCACCTGGCCTCCGTTGGTGGAACCGACGTAGAGCCAATCAAGCGCGTTGGGATCGAGTTGGAAGCGTGGGTCGACTTCGAGCACCACCCAATAATTGTTCTGCTGGGTAAAGAATTGGACGATCTTGCGCTGCCCGAACGCATCGTAAAGTGTGTCGTCGATGGCTTGGATCGGAACGCCCCGACGCGAAGCGGCATCGCGATTGATCTCCAGCCGGACCGTCGGCCCGGCGATCTGCTGGTCCGTCGCCACGTCGCGTAACAACGGAAGTCGCTGCAATTCCCGCAGCAGGATGGGCGCCCAGTGGTCGAGTTCGTCGAGATCGGTATCCTGCAGGGTATATTGGAACTGAGTGCGGCTGAACCTCGCGCCGACGGTGATGTCCTGAGACACCTGCAGGAACACGTTGATGCCCTGCAACTGGGCGATCTTCGGCCGCAGCCGATTGATAACCTCGAAGGCGCTCACGTCGCGTTGGTCATGCGGCTTCAGATTGATGAGAAGACGGCCGTTGTTCGACAGCCGGGTTGGAACCGTCGTTTCCGACGGTGGAGTTCACGCTACTGACGGCGGGATCCTTGAGAATCAGGTCGGCCACGCGCGATTGCAGTTCGCGCATCGCAGGATACGAAATGTCCTGGGCGGCTTCGGAAATCCCGATAACGAAACCGGTGTCCTGCTGTGGAAAGAAGCCCTTGGGGATAACGACGTAGAGATATCCCGCCAGTGCGATGGTTCCCCACGTTGCCGCAAGCGTGAACCGCCGATGCCGCAGCGCCCAGCGCAGCCCTACCTCGTACACCGCGAGCATGGCGGCAAAGCCGCGCTCGCTAAGGCGGTAGAGACGACCGTGGCGCTGGCCTCTCGAATCCCGGAGCATGCGCGCACACATCATCGGCGTGAGCGACAGCGAAATGAAGGCGGACATCAGGATCGCAATGCTCACCGTGATCGCGAATTCACGAAGCAGCAGGCCGACCAGTCCACCCATCAGCAGCACCGGGATGAACACGGCGATCAGCGAAATGCTGATCGAAATCACCGTAAAGCGGATTTCGCCCGAGCCCTTCAGCGCTGCTTCGAGCGGCGATAGGCCTCGCTCGATATGGCGGTAGATATTTTCGACCTCGACGATGGCATCATCCACCACGAACCCGGTCGCAATGGTCAATCCCATCAAAGACAGGTTGTCGAGACTGTATCCGAACGCATACATCGCGGCGAATGTCCCGATAAGCGATAAAGGCACCGTGACGCCGGGGATCGTGGTCGCCGGAACGTTGCGCAAGAACAGGAAAATTACCATCACCACAAGGAGAATGGCGACGACGAGCGTGAACTGCACGTCATTAATGGAGGCACGGATCGTCTCTGTGCGGTCGGCCAGGACATCGATATCGATGGTCGGCGGAATTGATGCCTGAAGACGTGGCAGCGCTGCCCTGATGCGCTCCACGGTATTGACGGCGTTCGCACCGGGTTGACGCAGGATGCGCAGGACAATTGCCGGTATTCCATTGGCGTAATTCACGCCATGGAGGTCCTCCGGCCCATCGACCACGTCGGCAACATCGGACAGCCGCACCGGGGAGCCGTTGCGCCACGCCACGATCACGGAACGATAGGTAGAGGCGGTGAAAAGCTGATCGTTGTTCTCGATGATATATCCCTGCCGCAGCCCGGTCAGCGTGCCCTTCGGCCCATTGAGGGTCGCGGCGACGACGGCCGAACGCACATCTTCCAGGCTCAGCTTGCGGCCTGCCAACGCCGTGGGGTTGGCCTCGATGCGCACGGCCGGCTTGAGGGCACCGTTTAATAGCACTAGCGCCACGCCTTCGATCTGCGAGATCTGTTGTGCCACGATATTGTCGGCGTATTTTTGCACCATGGTGAGCGGCAGGGTCGTTGAAGTCAGGGCAAGGATCATTACCGGCGGGTCGGCCGGATTGACCTTCTTATAGGTCGGCGGGGCCGGCATGTTCTTCGGCAGCGCTCCCGCGGCGGTATCAATCGCGGCCTGGACGTCCTGTGCGCCGGCATCGATGTTGCGCGAAAGATCGAATTGGATGGCGATCGTGGTCGCGCCCACGCCGCTCGATGAGGTCAGCTGGGTGATGCCGGAAATCTGGGCGAATTGCCGTTCGAGCGGAGCTGCAACGGAGGATGCCATGACCTCCGGGCTGGCGCCGGGAAACTGCGCCGTCACCTGGATGGTCGGATAATCGATCTGCGGCAGCGGCGCGACGCGAAGCTGCGTATAGGCGACGCCGCCAAGAATCGTGAGCCCCACCATCAGCAAGGCCGTTGCGATCGGCCGAACTATGAAGGGTGCCGATATGTTCATGGCTTGCCGGCCACCGTTACACCCGCCGGCTGCTCCCGCGCAGCCGAGGTCGGAGCCGCCTCGGCCTGATCCCGTGGCGCTGATGCCGCCGCCGGCTGCCCACCGGCGGCGGGCGCATCGGCGGAAATGACACGGATGCCCGGCCGCACCTTGTATTGGCCATCCACGACCACGCGATCTCCGACCGCAAGCCCGGCCTCGAGGAGCGTCTGGCCGTCATGGCTAGTGCGAACGCGGACCGGCCGCACTTCGACTGATTGATCCTGCTTGACCAGGAATGCGAAGTCGCCGTTGGGGCCCACCTGCACCACCGAATCAGGCACCACGGAGCCGTGGCCGACATCGAGTTGCAGCCAGGTATTCACAAATTCGCCGGGCCAGAGCCTATTGTCCTCATTTGGAAAAATTGCCTTGAGGCGGATCGAGCCGGTGCCCTGATCGATCTGATTGTCGATCAGCGCGAGATGGCCTTCGGCGAGCTTGATCTTATTGTCCTGATCATAGGCAACAACGGTGAGTTCGCGGCGCCGCATCGCCTCGACGATGGGCAGCAGATGCTGCTGCGGCAGCGTGAAGATGACCGCAATCGGCTGCAGTTGCGTTACGACCACAAGCCCGGTCGAAATCGGTCGCATGCACGATGTTGCCTTGGTCGATCAGCCGCAGCCCGAGCCGGCCGGCAAGAGGCGAGGTGATGGTGGTGTAGCCGAGTTGGACTTTGGCGTTGTCGATGACAGCCTCGTCGTGCGCGACGGCGGCTTGATATTGCGCGACCATAGCCTTTTGGGTGTCCACGCTCTGCCGCGTCGCAAAATCCTTGGCCACCAGCATGGTGTAACGATCGAGATCGAGCTTGGCATTGGCGAGGAGGGCTTCATTGCGCTTCTTGTCGGCTTCCGCCTGCTGCAACTGCGCCGCATAAGGACGCGCATCGATCTGCGCGAGGAGGTCGCCCGCCTTAACGTCCTGACCTTCGCGAAACGCGATCTTATGCACCTCGCCATCGACCCGGACCCGCACCGTCACGGTGTTGAAGGCCTGCACCGTGCCGAGACCGACGAGATAGATCGGAAAATCCCTGACTTCAACGATACCAGTCGTCACCGGCACCGGACGAGCCGGAGCGCCGGAAACTCCGCCGGTCGCAGCGGGTTTACCGATTTCACGCGCCGCAAAGGCCCCCGCAGCAGCGACGGCGATCACGCAAGCGCCGAACAACCATCGCGTGGCTCTCATGCAAAGTTCCGAGACGAATAATAAATTTTGATAGTCGCGACCGCGCCGTCGAACTCAGCCACGATGCCATTGGCTGGCTCCCGCCAGGACGTGACACGCTGCGAGGACACCCCACTGATACGATAGGATTCAATGTTTGGAAGATAACAACGGGTGCCTGCCGAGGGCACCTTCGCTACCAGCTTCCTGCGCTGAAATGAGAATAGTGACTTCCGTCGCCAGTCAAGCGCAGACCGACATCGCGCCAAAGATTGGGACGCTGTGTCAATGAATTGGTCCCTGCTGTCAATTTTACGTGGAGTTTGCGCCGAGAGTTTGCCGCGAATTCTGGATGATGCTTGTATGAAGGAAAGGCGCGGATGAAAGCCGGAATGGCCTAGCCTTCGGCTGCCTTTGCTTAAAATTATTCTCTTGGCGCCCCTATCCGGGGCTGCAAAACTTCATATTGTGGTGTTAAACTATTTGGCCGGCTCAGAAAGCGCTTCCGATGACCAACAGTAGCGCTAACGTTTCGCAAACGGAAGTCCTCGCGGATCTTTCCGTGCGGGGCAAAGGCAATGGCGGTTCGTTGCCCAAGCTGCAAGGGTTAGACAGTAATCCAACGGGCCATTTCGGACCGCTGTTTTGGCAGGGATTTTGTCGCTCCGTCTCCCACCTCCACGCAGTGTCGCTGCCGGGCCCGTCGGAGGAAGCACGCTTCACCCTCTCCACCCGAACCTATGCGACACCCCAAGCGATCTTGATGCGTTGTCAGGGCACGGCGTTCACCATGACGCGGGGGCCCGCACTGATCGGGCAGGGCGCCGACCAACTGCTTATCCTTCTCCAGGTCGAAGGCTCGGTGGATAGGCTTTGCGCCGGGCGGCGCTTGCGTGTTGATCCGGGCGATATCTCGATCACCGATTATGCGCGGCCGTCCCATAGTGTGGCGACCGACTATGTGAATCTAATGATCGTGCTTTCGCGTGAGAGCGTGCCCGCGGCACTGATAGCGCTCGAGCCGCACGGCCTCATCTTTCCGCGCGAGAGCGGCGCCGCGCGCTTGATCGGCGCGGCGCTGCAGGAATTTTACGCGCAGGCCGACCATCTGACGGTGAGCGAAGCCGAGGCGGTGATCGAGGGCATCGTAGCGACGACGGCGGCCTTCGCGCGCATAAGGCTGGCGGGCGATGAATTGGATCACCTCAAGTCGAAGAGGAAAACTGTGCTGGAGTACATCGACGCGCATCTGGGGAACGCGCAACTCGGGCCGGACGAGATCGCCGACACGGCGAACCTCTCACGCACGTCGCTTTACCGGCTTCTAGCAGCGGAAGGCGGCATTCGTACCGTATTGATGAAGCGCCGGCTCGACGAAGCCCTGCGGCTCATGCTGGACGACGGCAAGGAGGATCGGTCACTGAAAGAAATCGTCAAACGCTGCGGCTTCGGCGGCACGAGCCAGTTCAGCCGGGCGTTCCGCGCTCGTTTCGGCGTGCCGCCGCGGCAGTACCGCTCGCTCGTGCGCCAGCAGGACCTCGACTGGCACGAAGCACGGCTCGCGGCCGACGGCTTCGACCAGGAGAACTTCTTGTGGCGGCAAGAGGGTTTGAGCGGATCGAAATCCAGTGGTCCTGATTGAGGAACGCGCCAAGCAAAGCTGGCACGATCGTATCTCGTCCAACATTTCGTCCAACACGGTCCACGTTATGCCTGCAAGTCCCTTGAATTACTTGCAAATTTCTTGAGTCGGACGCTCTCCGAGCGCGCCATCAACCCTATTCGGGAGTTGTGAGTGCCGGCGTTTCCCAACCGCCCTATCGGCTCGACTTCAGGACGGCATTACTGCAGAGCCGGGCGCTTGCCAGCTCCTAAGCTGCTAAAAGGCTTCGCGAATCTCAGGACTTGGCGCGAGGCAAAGAGTTCGATACGTGTCCAGGAAGGCCCACCACGCAAATCCATCACAATCCTGCGATTTTGCGTATCGCCCGCAAGACCACGACCCAAAAGATGCAAAAAAGGCTCTTGCGCGGCACATTTCGCATGATCGGAACGGTTCGCACGCGCCACGCGCGCGGTGTCGCGTAACACTAGCTTAAGCGAGAACGCCTACATTGCAGCACGAGAAGCGCAAATCCCCGGCTGCGGGGTTTCGATCGGGGTCCATCCGTGCTCACGGTGGCAACCCAATTGCGGGCGCCACCTGCTCGACATCTTGGCTGCGACCGCCGGGTCATCGCCAAGAACCAAGGTATTTTAGCGATGACCGCCCCTCAATCATTGCTTGCCGAACTCGAGGAGGCGGTGCAAGGCGGCGACCGGGACAAGCGCGTTGAAACCTTGAGGCGAATTACGAACCTCTTTTTGGCCGGCGCCAATCGATTCAACGATGAGCAGATCAACTTATTCGACGACGTCCTGATGCAATTGACCGAGCGGATCGAGGTAAAGGCGCTGCATGAGCTCAGTGAGCAACTTGCTCCGGTCGCAACCGCGCCCTTCGAGGTCGTTCGTCGTCTCGCCCATCATGACGAGATCATGGTGGCCGGCCCGGTTCTCACCCATTCGTCACGGCTTGGGAATCGCGATCTGGTCGAGATCGCCAAAACCAAAAGCCAGGCTCATCTGCTGGCGATTTCGGGCCGCACGCAGATCGATGAATCGGTGACGGACGTGCTCACGGACCGGGGAAGCCAGGAAGTCGTACGCAAGCTCGCGAATAACGCGGGCGCCCGCTTTTCCGACGCCGGCCTCGAAACGCTGACCAAGCGCGCGGAGCATGATGAGAGCCTTGCGGAACTGCTGGGCCGGCGTTTCGATATACCGCTCGAACTTTTCCGTAAGCTCCTGTTGCGCGCGACCGAGGCCGTTCGCTCCCGGCTTTTGTCGTCGGTTGGGCTGGAGAGACAGGCCGAACTTCGACTTGTTCTGGCGAGAATTTCGAAAAGCGCGGATGCCGCGATCAGCCGTGATTATACCGAGGCAAAGCGCTCGGTTGAATCAATGCAGCGGGCTCGCAAGTTGAATGAACCCGCCCTGCTGCTGTTCGCACTCTCGAACCGGTTCGAGCATGTCGTCGCCGCACTCACCACGCTGTCGGCGGCACCGTTCGAATTGATCGATCGTTTGATGCACGGCGATCGTGTCGATGCGCTGCTGGTTCCGTGCAAAGCGGCCGGGCTCGAATGGGCGACGGTGCGTGTAATCTTGAAAATGAAGTCGGCCGACAACTCGTTTCGCGAAGCGGATATGGAACCGATCAGGATCGAATACTCCAAATTGTCGATGTCGACCGCGGCGAGAGTGCTGCGGTTCTGGCAGGTTCATGAGAAAGCCCCTGGTGAAACCGTGTGGCACTGAAATCCAGCATAGGCTACGGCACCCGATGGTGAAAGATAACCGAAAAAAACCCCGCAAATTGATCAATGCGACTGCATACATCTATACGATCGACGGCTGGCCGATCGGAGAATGCAAAACGCTGAATATTTCCGAGACTGGAATGAAACTGTGCTGGACGTTTCCCGAGGAGGTCCCGCCGGAGTTTCTTCTGTCGCTATCGAGGGACGGCAAGGTGCGGAGAGTTTGTCAACTCAAGTGGCGCGACGAAGACAAGATCGGAGTTCGATTCGCGCCCAAGGCCGGTTGAGCATCTACTCAGGTGCAGCGGGGCCGCCAGGCGTATTGAGCAGCCCGCCTGAGCCGGCCGGCGACTTGGTCGTGAATATGGTGGGGCGAGCGTAACGGAAATCCGGAGCGGCTTTGAGCTGCGCCCTCGTCAGTCGTAAAATCGCGTGGTCGGGGTAGCCGCTGCTTGCATCATTCTTTGTCTCGGGGCGCTTGGGAAATGCCCCGAGGGACGGCTTGTTCGGCGGCGCATTGTAGGTCTTCGGCGCTGTGTCCTCGTGCGATATCCATTTCAATGCGGCGAACGATACCCCGACGGCCTTCCTGCCGATCCCGAACACGCCACCCACATTGATTACGGCGACCTGTGCGACGCCGGCATGGTCGACCAGCACTTCGCCGATCGAGCCGATCTTCTCACCCTGTAGATCGACGACGCCGATACCGATCAGCTTTGAGGCCCGCCAATGATCGAGCGCTTGCTCGGATACGATTGTGACGGCTTCGTCCTTTTGTTGCCCGCGGGCGCTCGATTGCAATACGGTGACAGCCGATAACGCTGTGGTCAGAACGCACCACGTCATGTGAAACCTTGGCATTTTGTTACCTCCTGCGACCGGAGCGACCCTGGAAAGACCACCGTCGATGGAGGCTTAATCTGCATTGCGGGTTGCAGGTTCCACGTCCCCGGCGCTGGCTCGAACCCAGTCGGAAAACCCGTTGCCCGAGCCCTTGATTCGGGGAGCCGGGTCGCGGATATCATCTGCCCGCCGATCGAACCGGCGGCGATCGGGGCCGCGCGGCGCCCGATGCGGTGCTGAAGCCGAACTCTTGGATGCCGAAGGTCAGCCATGAAACTGTCGATCGCAACCGTATCGCTCAGCGGCGATCTCGCCGAGAAGCTCGCGGCCATCGCGGCGGCCGGTTTCGAGGGCGTCGAGATTTTCGAGAACGACCTGCTGTCGTTCAACGGCACCCCGGCCGACGTGCGCCGGATGGTCGCCGATCTCGGCCTCGAGATCATCACGTTCCAGCCGTTCCGCGATTTCGAGGGCATGCCGCCGGAGAGCCGCGAGCGCACCTTCGCGCGAGCCGAGCGTAAGTTCGACCTGATGGCGGAGCTCGGCTGCAATCTCCTGCTGGTGTGCTCCAACGTGTCGCCGCAGAGTCTCGGCGGGATCGACCGTGCCGCCGCGGATTTCCACGCCCTGGGCGAGCGCGCCAGCCATCGTGGCATGCGGGTGGGATTCGAAGCGCTGGCGTGGGGCCGCCACATCAACGACTATCGCGATGCCTGGGAGGCGGTGCGCCGCGCCGGCCATCCGGCGATCGGCCTTGTACTCGATACCTTCCACATCTTCGCCCGCAAGACCGACCTCACGCCGATCCGTTCGATCCCGCGCGATCGCATCTTCCTGGTGCAGGTGGCGGACGCCCCGATCCTCGACATGGATTTACTCTCGTTGAGCCGGCACTTCCGCAATTTTCCGGGCCAGGGCGAATTGCCGCTGCTCGACTTCATGGCGGCGATCCAGGCGATCGAATTCGACGGCCTGTTCTCGCTCGAGATTTTCAACGACCAGTTCCGCGCCGGGTCCGCCCGCAGCGTCGCGGTCGACGGCCAGCGCTCGCTGCTGTTCCTACTCGACCAGACCCGCGAGCGCTTCGGCGCCGCGCCGAACCTGCCCGCCGCGTTGCCGCCGCGCTCCAAAGTACTGGGCACGGAGTTCATCGAGTTCGCGATCGACGAAAGCGAAGCGCCGGCGTTCGAGAAAGTGCTGCGCGGGCTCGGCTTCGCGCGCGCCGGCGTACACAAGTCGAAGGCGGTGACGCGGTGGTCGCAGGGCGCCATCAATATCGTGGTCAACACTGAAAAAGAGGGCTTCGCGCATTCCTTCAACATCACCCACGGCACCGCGGTGTGCGCCATCGGCCTCAAGGTCGAGGACGCGGCCGCAACGCTCGATCGCGCGCAACGCCTGCATGACAACCCGTTCCGTCAGGCCGTCGGCCCCGGCGAGCTCGAAATCCCGGCGGTGCGCGGCCTTGGCGGCAGCCTGGTGTATTTCATCGATGCCAAGAGTGAACTCGGCCGCATTTGGGACATCGAATTCGAGTCGACCGGCGAGGCGGGTGCCGGCTCCGGCCTCACGGTCGTCGATCACATCTCGCAATCGATGCATTACGAGGAGATGTTGACCTGGGTGCTATTCTACACCTCGCTTCTCGATCTCAAGAAAACCCCGGAGCAGGATGTGCTCGATCCGGGAGGGCTCGTCAAAAGCCAGGTGGTGCAATCCGCCGACGGTGAGCTGCGCATCGCGCTCAACGCCTCGCAGTCAGTGCGCACCCAGTCCTCGCGCTTCCTCACCGAGGGATTCGGGTCGGGGGTGCAGCATATCGCGCTCGCGACCGACGACATGGCCGCGACCGTCAGGAGGCTTGAGGAAAACGGAGTCGCATTCCTGCCGATCCCGGAAAACTACTACGACGACCTCGAAGCCAAGACCGATCTGTCACCAGAACGGATCGACGACCTCAAGTCGCACAACATCCTCTACGAGCGCGACGGCAACACCGAATATCTGCAGGTCTACACCCGCACCTTCGAGGAACGTTTCTTTTTCGAAATCGTGGAGCGGCGCGGCTACCGTGGCTTCGGCGCCACCAACGCGTCGATCCGCCTCGCCGCCCAGACGAGGCTAGCGCGCCATCCGGCCGTGCCGGCGCGCTAGCCAATCGAGTTTCGCGGTGCGGCGACGTAGGAGAGCCGAACGTGAACGTCGAGCTCACACCGGACGCCGCAGAGTGGGTAAAGGCCGAGATTGCCGCCGGACGGTTTCCGACGGCACAGGACGCCGTTCGCCTCGCCATTAATCAGGCTAAGCTCATCGAGCTTCGCGGCGAGCTAACCGCGGCCGAGGCGGAGGGCGGGAACTTCACTGTGGAAGAGGTGCGCCGCTACGCTGGCAATCACCTCGATGGTCTGAATCAGACTGCGAGGATTTTGTAGGCCGAGAGCGTCGCGACGGCCAATCTCATCCAGTCTTGCCGGCGCTGAAACCGTCTCAAATCGCCGGCAACAGTTTGCCGCCTTCCGGGACGGGTGATCGGTTGGCATTGAGCACAAGCGAAACGAGGCCGTAATAGCCGGCAAGTCCGATCAGGTCGACGACCATCTGTTCGCCGAACTTCAATTTGGCGGCCTCGAAGGTCGCGTCGCTCACGTCCTTGTCGTTGAGGAGTTCTGCGATCAGGTCGTGCACCAGGGCTTCGTCGGCCGACAGCATCGCCGGCCGCCGGCCCACTTCGATCGCGTCCGCAATGGCGGGATCGAGCCCGGCCGCCGCCGCATGCTTACGGTGGGCGTTCCATTCGTAATGGGCCGACCAGAATCGCGCCACCAGCAGGATCGTGAGTTCGCGCAGCGGCGCCGGCACGCCGCTTTCGAACCGCACATAATCGCCGAGATGGCGCACGCGGTCGGCAAGTTCCGGGCTTCGCAGCAAGGCATGGAACGGTCCGCGCAAGCCGCCGCGCGGGCCGCTGGCGACCGCCTGCGCGACGCGCTGCTGATTGAGGGTCATGTCGTGTCGGGATAGCGGTGTGAAGCGCGGGGACATGGTGGGAGTTCCGAAATGCCGGTGGGCGGATTGTGGTGGTGCGACCTTACGCTATCGTCGATGGCAACGACACCACGCGATGATGGGCGCACAATTTCACGCCAAGGTGATGTCCGGCTGGGCATGACAATCTCAGGTATCATCGACAAAAGCCGCGTAATTTCAACAAATTGACGATCTCGCGGCTTGGCACATCCTTTGTATGACCAAGGATTGGCGCAACTGCCGCGACGCCACCCCCTGCCATTCGCGGTCACATTCTCCGCATTGCAAGACAGGCCGGCCGGGCGCCCGCAAACAAGGATTAACTTCATGATGGCGGACGAGGTTGCTCTCATTCAAGCGAGCTTCGCCAAGGTCGCGCCCATTTCGGAGCAGGCCGCGGCGCTGTTCTACGGCCGGCTGTTCGAGACCACACCCGAGGTCAAGCCGCTGTTCCGCGGCGACATGGCGGAACAAGGCCGCAAGCTGATGGCGACGCTCGCGGTCGTGGTCAAAGGACTTTCCAATCTCGAGTCCATCCTGCCGGCCGCGAGCGCGCTCGCCAAGCGGCACGTCGCCTATGGGGTCAAGCCGGAACACTACGCGCCGGTCGGTGCCGCATTGCTGTGGACGTTGGAACGCGGGCTCGGCGCGGAATGGACGCCTGAACTCGCCGGCGCCTGGACGGCCGCCTACACCACGCTCTCCGGCTACATGATCCGCGAAGCCTACGGACGCAGCGAGGCGGCGGAATGAGCCGACCAAAAACGCTTAAGCGTCACCGTCGGCGCGATCCGGTGTCCGGCCGTTCATGAGCGAACCGCTCCTCGTCATCGGCAACGGCATGGCGACGGCGCGCTTCGTCGACGAGCTCGCGACCCGAGCGCTTGGGCGCCACGCCGTCGCGGTGATCGGCGAGGAGCCGAGCCTCGCTTACAATCGCGTGCTGTTGTCCTCTGTGCTCGCCGGTACGGTGCCGGTGTCCGAGATCGAGCTCAAGCCGCCGAAATGGTGGGCCGATCGCGGCGTTACGTTGCTCTACGGCCAGCGCGCCGTCGCGATCGACCATGACGCCCGCCGGGTGCGGCTCGCGAGCGGGGCCACCTTGCCGTACGGGCATCTGGTGCTCGCCACCGGCTCGAAGCCGATCCGGCTCCCGGTGCCGGGTGGCGAATTGCCGGGCGTACTTACCTTCCGGGATCTCGGCGACGTCGCCAAACTTCAAGCCGCCGCCGTGAAGGGCACCAACGCAATCGTGATCGGCGGCGGCCTGTTGGGGCTCGAAGCTGCGTACGGCCTCGCCCGCGCCGGCGTCGCGGTCGGCATCGTGCACCTCAAGGATCGCCTGATGGATCGCCAACTCGATCCGCGCGCCGCCGCGATGCTCACGCGCGCCATCGAGAAGCACGGCGTCGCGGTCCATCTCGCCGCCCAGACGGCCGCCATTCGGGGCGAAGGTCGCGCCCGGGCGGTCGAGCTTACGGACGGACGGCTGCTCCCGGCCGATCTCGTAGTCATGGCGGTCGGCATTCGCCCCAACGCCGATCTCGCGGTGAGCGCGGGCCTCAATGTCAACCGTGGCATCGTGGTCGATGACGGCATGCGGACGAGCCTTGCCGGCATCTACGCGATCGGGGAATGCGCCGAGCATCGCGGCACGTGTTATGGCCTGGTCGAGCCGGCCTATGAGCAGGGGCAGGTTCTGGCGAAACGTCTCGCCGGGCGGCCGGCCGGCTATGCCGGCAGCGTGCTTGCCACCAACCTCAAGGTGTCGGGCGTGCACGTGTTCTCGGCCGGCGATTTCCTGGGCCGGCCGGACACCAACGAAATCGTGCTCGCCGATCCCGGCCTCGATCTCTACAAGAAATTCGTCCTCGCCGGCGATCGGCTGGTCGGTGCCGTGCTCTATGGCGATACTGCCGATGGCTTGTGGTACCTCGACCTGATCCGCTCCGGCGCCGCCGTCACCGGCATGCGCGACCGCCTCGCGTTCGGGCGCGCCGTCGCCGAGCGCAAGGCGGCGTGACGATGCCGCGCCGGTCCCACCGAACTCCGTCGCCATGAACGCGCAACCATGAACGCGCCGTCCCACCATCCGCCTTCGGTGCGCACGGTGTGCCCCTATTGCGGCGTCGGCTGCGGCGTGTTGGCCAAACCCGACGGCCGCGGCGGCGCCGTCATCGCGGCCGATCCCGATCACCCGGCCAACCTCGGGCGGGTGTGCTCGAAAGGCTCCGCGCTAGGGGAGACGCTGTCGCTCGAGGGTCGGCTCCTCCATCCGATGCGCCGACAGGCCGATGGCACGCTCGCGCGGATTGCGTGGGACACCGCCCTCAAGGCGGTCGCGACCGGATTCGAGCAAGTGATCGCGCGGGACGGGCCGGGCGCGGTGGCGTTCTATCTGTCGGGCCAACTGCTCACCGAAGACTATTACGTTGCCAACAAGTTGATGAAGGGCTTCATCGGCTCATCCAATGTGGACACCAATTCACGGCTCTGCATGGCCTCGTCGGTCGCCGGTCATCGCCGTGCTTTCGGATCCGATACCGTGCCGGGCACCTACCAAGATATCGATGGCGCCGACCTGATCGTGCTGGTCGGCTCGAATGCCGCCTGGTGCCACCCGGTGTTGTTCCAGCGCATGGTCGCCAACAAGCGCGACCGCGGCGCGCGGATTGTCGTCATCGATCCGCGCCGCACTGCGACCGCCGACGAGGCCGACCTATTCCTGCCGATCGCCGCCGGCGCCGACACGGCGCTGTTCTGTGGGCTGTTGTGCGATCTCGCGGCGCACGGCGCGCTCGACTTCGCCTATATCAACTCCCATACGCGCGATTACGCCCGCGCGTTCGCGCGCGCGGCCGAGATCGCCGGGACGGTTGACGCAACCGCGAAGGCGACCGGGCTTGCTGTTGAAGACGTCGAACGGTTCTTCGCATGGTTCCGCGATACGCCGCACGTTGTGACGGCATTTTCGCAGGGCGTGAACCAGTCGGCCCAGGGCACCGACAAGGTCAACGTCATCATCAATTGCCACCTCGCCACCGGCCGCATCGGCAAGCCCGGCATGGGGCCGTTCTCGCTCACCGGCCAGCCCAACGCCATGGGAGGCCGCGAGGTTGGTGGTCTCGCCAACCAGCTTGCCGCCCACATGAACTTCACGCCGGCCGACATCGATCGGGTCGGCCGCTTCTGGGGGGCGCCGCGCATGGCGACCCATGAAGGCCTCAAGGCGGTGGCGATGTTCGAGGCGATCGCGCGCGGTGAGATCAAGGCGCTGTGGGTGATGGCCACCAATCCGGCGGTTTCGCTGCCACAGGCCGCAGCAGTACGCGATGCGCTGCGCAAGCTCGAAGTCTTCGTCGTATCGGAGAACGTGCTGTCGAACGACACCGTCGAGGCCGGCGCAAAGATTCTGCTCCCTGCCGCTGCATGGGGGGAAAAGGACGGCGTCGTCACCAATTCGGAGCGGCGCATGTCGCGGCAGCGGCCGTTCCTGCCGCCGCCCGGGCAGGCGCAGCCCGACTGGTGGATCGTCTGCGAGGTCGCCAAACGCATGGGGTTTGGGGCGGCGTTCTCGTATGCGTCGATCGCCGACGTGTTCCGCGAGCACGCGGCGCTGTCGGCTTTCGAGAATGCCGGCACGCGCGACTTCGACATCGGCGGATTGGCGCAGATAACCGATGACCACTATCAGGGGCTCGACCCGGTGCAGTGGCCGACGCGCGCCGACGCTGAGCCCGGCGAGACCCGCTTCTTCGCCAATGGCGGCTTCTTCACGCCGGACGGCAGGGCGCGTTTTATTGCGCCGGAGCCGCCGCGAACGGCCGCGCCGACCGATGCGGCGTTTCCGTTCCGGCTCAATACCGGGCGCATCCGTGACCAGTGGCACACCATGACACGCACCGGGACGAGCCCGCGGCTCGGCGCCCATCTGCCGGAACCTTTCGTCGCGGTCCATCCCGACGATGCGGGTGTCGCCGGGCTTGTGGACGGTGGCTTTGCGCTGGTCACCACGCGCTGCGGCGCCTGCGTGCTCAAAGTCGCGATCACCGACGCGGAGCCGCTGGGCACGCTGTTCGCGCCGATCCACTGGAGCGCCGCCACGTCTTCGTCCGGCCGGATCGGCGAACTCGTCGTCGCCAATGCCGATCCCCTTTCCGGTCAGCCGGATTCCAAGGCGACGCCGGCCGCGATCGCGCCGGTGGCGTTTGGGTCACGCGGCTTCATCCTTGCCCGGAGCAAGGTAACGCCGCCGGACGGCACGTGGTGGGCGCGGGTTTCCGTACGCGGTGGCCACGGGTTGCTGTTTGCCGCCGATCTCGCGCCGCAGGCGTGGCGAGATTGCGCCGCCCGGTGGTTCGGGGCGGCCGTGGAACTGGCCGAATATCTGGACGCCCAGAGCGGCAATCTGCGCCTTGCGGCCTATGCGGACGGCCGGCTGGAGGGCTGCATCTTTGTCGGCCCGCCGGACTCGGCGCCGCAATGGGACGCCGTCAAGGCGTTGTTCGAGGCCGAAGCGATCGAGCCCGCTCCGCGCCGTATGCTCTTGTCCGGTCAATCGAGCGACGGCGTCGAGGACGCCGGCCCGGCGATCTGCGCGTGCTTCGGGGTCGGCCTCAATGTGATCCGACGTGCGATCGCGTCCGACAAGCTGTCGAGCGCAGAAGAGATCGGCAAGGCGTTGCGCGCCGGCACCAATTGCGGCTCGTGCCTGCCGGAATTGCGCAGGATCGTTCAAGCCGGCGCGGCTATGCCGGTGTAGGCACGTCACGCCTTCGCGGAAGCCTTGTCGATCAGCGCAATCAGGCCGCGCAGCAGATCGATCGGGCGCGGCGGGCAACCGCGAATATGCAGGTCGACCGGAATCACCTTGTCGACGGCGCCGATGACCGCGTAACTGCCCTCGAATACGCCGCAGCCGCAGCCGCAATCGCCGACCGCGACCACCCATTTGGGATCGGGCGTCGCCGCATAGGTGCGTTCAAGCGCAACTTTCATATTGTGGGTGACAGGTCCGGTGACCAGCAGCACGTCGGCATGGCGCGGTGAAGCCGCGAACCGCAATCCGAATCGCTCGACGTCGTAGACGGCATTGTTGAGGGCGTGGATCTCAAGTTCGCAGCCGTTACATGACCCGGCATCGACCTCGCGGATGGTGATCGAGCGCCCGAACAGCCGTCGCGCGCGTGTCGCCAGCGCGTGGCCGACCTCCTCGAGCCCGTGGGGATCGGCGCCGGGACCGGCGATCGTCACCGGCCGCGCGAACAGCGATTTCAACAACAGCGTGCGCATCGCTAGAGATCGTGTCCCGAATAGGAGCAGTTGAAGGACTTATTGCAGAGCGGAAAGTCAGCGACGATGTTGTTCTCGATCGCGGCTTCGAGCAGCGGCCACTGGAACCACGACGCGTCGCGCACATGGCAGCGCGCCACCAGCCTGCCCGGCGCGAGCCGCAGCCACACCATGACGTCGCCGCGAAACGCCTCGACGATGGCGACACCCTCGCGGACTTCCGTCGGGTGCGGCACCGGAGCGAGCAACGGCCCTGCCGGCAGGTTGCCGAGCCAGGTCCTGACCATCCGGAAACTGGCGCGGGTCTCGGTGATGCGTATGCGCACGCGCGCATCGACGTCGCCCTCGGTCAGTACCGGCACTTCGAAGCCGAGCCCGCTGTAGGGCGGATAGGCGAGATCGCGCCGCGCGTCGAAATCGCGGCCCGACGCGCGGCCCACGTGACCGCCGGTCGCCCAGCGTTTCACGAGATCACCCGCCACGCGCCCGGTGTTGCAGGTACGATCCTGCAGCGACGGCGTTTCGTCATAGAGCCTGACGATTTCGTCAAATTGCGGCCCGATCTCGTCGAGCACCTTGACGATCGCACGCGCGGCGTCGGGCGCAATGTCCTGCGCGACGCCGCCCGGAACGATGCAGTCCATCATCAGCCGGTGCCCGAACGCCTGGTCCGAAGCCGCCAGCATGCGCTCGCGAAAAATCCCGCAATGGGCGTGGATCAGCGCAAAGGCGGCGTCGCTGCACACCGCGCCGATGTCGCCAAGATGATTGGCGATGCGCTCGAGTTCTGCCAAGACGCCGCGCAGCACGGTGGCGCGGGGCGGCGCCTCGACACCAAGCGCCGATTCAACGGCGCGGGCGAAGGCGAAGCTGAGCGCGACCGTCGAATCCCCCGAGACGCGCGCCACGATGCGTGCCGCCTTCGCGAGGTCGACGTCGGTCAACAGGCCGTCGATCCCCTTGTGCACATAGCCGAGCCGCTCCTCCAGGCGCGCCACCGTCTCGCCGTTGGCGGTAAAGCGAAAATGGCCAGGCTCGATGATCCCGGCATGAACCGGGCCGACCGGGATCTGGTGGAGGCCGGCGCCACGCACGGCGAGGAATTTATAATCCGCCGGGTCGCGGTGCGGCGTGGTCGTGCGGGCTCTAAGCGGCTGGCCCAGGCCCCACTGGCCATGATCGAGCCAGGCACGCCGATCGGTCGCGTCGTCCGGTTCGTAGCCGTAGAGGTCGCAAATCGCGCGTTCGAGCCGGATCGCGGCCGGATGATGGCGCCCAACCGAGGGAAAGCGTCCCGTCGTGACGGCAAGCGAAATCACGCAGGGCTCGGTGCCAGGTACCCGCAGCGCCATGTGAACCGCGGCGGCGTCGCCCCATAGGCCGAGGAGGTCGGCCGCGCCATCGCCGATCGCCTTGGCGATTGCGATCCAGGCTTGCGAATTAACCTCATAGCGCCGCCATGGTGCATGGAACGGCACGGGTGAGAGTTGCGCGAGGATCGAGGTGATCGGGTCGGTGTCCATCGCCGTCATCCCAGCAGCGCCGCGACGCTGCGAAACCATTGCACCACGACGTCGGGCAGCCAGATCCCGGCGGCAAGCACCAACCCCAGATGAACATAGGCCGGGATGTAGGACGCCTGCGCCGCGTGGACCTGGCCGGACGGTTCCCCGAACACGATGTCCTGCAACCGCAGGAACAGCGCCCCGAATGCGACCAGCAATCCGCCGACAAGGACGACGCTCAAAACCGGCTGCCGCGCGAAGGTCGACGACACCAGCAAGAATTCGCTTGTGAACATGCCGAACGGCGGCAGTCCGGCAATCGCGATGACGCCGAAGGTAAACAGCACGGCCAGTACCGGATGGGTGACCGAGATGCCGCTGATGGCGGCGATGCGCTGGGTGCCCTTGACCTGGGTGATATGTCCGACGGCAAAGAAGATCCCGGACTTGATGAGCGAATGCATGGTCATGTGCAGCAGGCCGGCGAAATTCGCAAGCGGGCCGCCCATGCCGAACGCGAATGCCGCGATGCCCATGTGCTCGATCGACGAATAGGCAAACAGCCGTTTGATGTCACGGCGGCGGTACAGCATGAAGGCCGCGAACACGAGACTGACCAAGCCCAGAACTACCAGGATGGCCCCGGCGTCGATCGCCCCCGGATTGCCGGCCAGCACCATCTTGAAACGCAGCAGCGCGTAAAGTGCCACGTTGAGGAGCAAGCCGGACAGCACCGCCGAGATCGGCGTCGGCCCTTCCGCGTGGGCATCGGGTAGCCAGGCATGGAACGGCGCAAGGCCGACCTTGGTGCCGTAGCCGACCAGCAGGAACACGAAGGCGAGCGACAGCAGCCGCGAATTGAGCATCGGGGCGCTCTTCACCAGCAGGTCCCATGTCATCGCTGACAGGCCTTCGCCGATCACGTCCTGCGCCA
Organism: uncultured Alphaproteobacteria bacterium; assembly: GCA_963747835.1. Lineage (GTDB taxonomy): Bacteria > Pseudomonadota > Alphaproteobacteria > Rhizobiales > Xanthobacteraceae > JAJPKK01. The sequence goes on along the minus strand of CAVVGO010000006.1, from coordinate 773,287 downwards.
CCAGATAGACCAGGATGGTGCCGAAGAACGCCAACCCGATGCCAACGCTGCCGAGGATGAAGTATTTCCACGCCGCTTCGATCGCCTCGGGGGTGCGGTAGATGCCGACCATCATCACGGTGGACAGGGTCGCGACCTCGACGCCGACCCACATGAGACCAATGTTGTTGGCAACCAGCGCCACGTTCATGGCACCCATCATCGACTGATACATGGCGTGATAGAAGCGCAGGAACAGCGGGGTCAGCCGGCCGGTTTCGATCTCGTGGGCGATGTAGGTCGCGCTGAAAATGCTGGTGGTGAACCCCACGAAAGTCGTCAGGACCAGCAGGAAGATGTTGAAGTCGTCAATGACGATGAAATCGCTGCGCGGATGCTCGGTAAACAGCAGCGAGACCGCCGCCGCGAACGTCAACCCGCAGGCAATCACATTGAGGGTGGCGCCGAGCCGATAGCTGGAGACCAGCGCAAGGACCGGCACGGCAATCGCCGGAATCAGTAGCGTCGCGTCGACGGCATCGATCACGATGCGTCCCTCCGTTCGCCGCGAAACCGATCGAGCGCGCTCACATCGACCGTGTCGAAACGCTCGCGCATGCGCAGCACGAACACGCCGAACACGATGAAGGCAATCAGGATGGAAAACGCGACCGAGACCTCGACCACGAGCGGCATGCCCTTGGCGCCGGTCGCGGCCAGGATCAGGCCGTTTTCCAGCGACATGAAGCCGACCACTTGGGTGACGGCATTACGCCGCGTGATCATCATGAGCATGCCGAGCAGGATCACGGCGAGCGCGAAGGCGAGGTCCTCGCGGGCATAGATGCTGACGTCGCCGACGGGTTGCACCAGCAGGATCGACAGGGCGACGAGGCCAAGTCCCGTCAGCATGGTCGGACCGGCGCTGATGACCGGCTCGATCTCGCGATGGATTTGGAGCCGCCGGATGATGCGATGAAGCGCGGTCGGAATGATGAAGCCCTTGACCGCGAGAGCGAGCGCCGACGTCACGATGAGGTGGGGCGCGTCCTGCACCAGCGCCTGCCACGCGACCGACAGCGAGAGCATGATGGCCTGCAACGCGAATACGTTGATGACCGCCGTGATGCGATCCTGGTAAAGCAGCAAGAAGCTCAGGACCAGCATGCTGCCGGCGAGAAGATGGGCGACATCGAACAGCAGCGACGCCATCAAAAGCCCTTCGATACGAACAACAGGAAGACCGCGAGTGCTGCTGAGGCGAACGCCCCGCCGACAAAGATCGGATAGCGGAACACCCGCATCTTGGCGACGGTGGTCTCGGCGATCGGGAGCAGTACCGCGAGCACGAATATTTTGGCGAGATAGACGACGAGGCCCAGCGCGTAGGCTGGAAACCCCGTGCCGGCGATGCCGAACGGCACGAACAGGCAGGCGATGAGCGAGAAATAGAGGACGAGCTTGATGGCGGCGGCCGCCTCGATCATGGCGAGGTGGCGGCCGGAATATTCCAGCACCATCGCCTCATGCACCATGGTCAATTCGAGATGCGTCGCCGGATTGTCGATCGGTATGCGGGCGTTCTCGGCGATTGCGACGGCGAAGAACGACAGCATGCCAAGCCCGAGCGAAACGCGAAGACCGACCGAGCCGGTGGAGAACAAGGTGGCGATCGCGGAAAGTTGGGTCGTGCCGGCGATCAGGGCCACCGCAAAGACGATCAGCAGCATGGCGGGTTCGGCGAGCGAGGCGATCATCATCTCTCGCGATGACCCGATGCCTCCGAAGGCTGTGCCGACATCCATGCCGGCGAGCGCCAAGGCAAAGCGCGCGGTGCCGAGCAGCGCCACGATCGCGATGAGGTCGGCCGACCACGAGAACAAAAGGCCGGCCGCATAGGTCGGCACCAGCGCCGCCGCCACCCAGATAGCGGCAAAGATGAAATACGGCGCCGCCCGATAGACCCACGAGGCGTTGTGGGCGAGCACCACCTCCTTGTGCATCAACTTCCACAGGTCGAGGTAGGGCTGCAGCACCGGCGGGCCGACGCGGCGCAGCAGCCGCGCCCTCACTTTACGAACCACGCCGATGACCCCCGGCGCGATCGCGACGACCAAAAACATCTGGACCGCCTGCAGGACGAGTTGCGTGATCAGCGCCATATGGCTACCACCACGAGAAGCGCGATCAAGGTGCAGAACACCAGCGTCAGGTAGCTGCGAATGGTCAGGAACTGCAGCCGGTTGAGTTGCGTCGCCGTCGCCGCGACGGCGCGCGCCAGCGGACCGTACGCATAGCGCCACGCCGGATCGATCACGCGCAGATGGAACGCGCCCGCACGCATGTCGCCGGGCTTCGGCATATCCAGGGTCTCGTAGACCTTGAACACCACCGAACCGAACACCCGTCGGATCGGCATCGCAAAGCTGGCGCTCCCATACTGCGTTTGCGGGGCATCGAGCGGGAACCCGCAATCCCAGATGGCGCCGCGCCGCGTCGCACCGCTGGCGAAGCGGTGGATCACCATCGCCGTCATGGTGCCGGATGAGATCAGGAAGATCAGAATGATGAGACCGTTGTAGGAACTGCGGCTCTCCGCGATGGGCACGATCGACAGCCACGGCACCGGCGCCTGCCGCGGCATCACGTCGCCGGCAAGCAGGCTCATCACCGGGCTGAGCGCATCGATGATATAGCCCGGAAACACGCCCGCCAGCAGACAGAGCGTTGCAACCAGAAACATGGCGGCCTGGGAGAACCCATCGGTTTCCGTCGCGGCCGCGGCGGCCTTCGAGCGGGGGCGGCCGAGGAAGGTGACGCCGAATGCCTTGACGAAGCAGGCGGCGGCGAGCGCAGTCGACAACGCGAGCATCGCGCCGGCCGCCGGCACTGTTAGCTTCAAGCCCCATTGGGATAACTGCGGGCTCACCAGGATGGCCTGGAAGGTGAGCCACTCGGACACGAATCCGTTGAGCGGAGGCAGTGCCGAGATCGCCGCGCAACCGATCAGGAACACGAACGCGGTGCGCGGCATGGAGTGGATGAGGCCGCCGAGCCGTTCCATGTCGCGCTCGCCGGTCGCGGTGAGCACGCAGCCGGCGCCGAAGAACAGCAGGCTTTTGAACAGCGAATGGTTGAGGACGTGGAACAGCGCCGCCGTCAGCGCAAGCGCGGCCGCGACGTTCATGCCGTTGGCGCGAAACGCGAGCCCGAGACCGATGCCGAGGAAAATGATACCGATGTTCTCGACGGTGCTGTAGGCGAGCAGCCGCTTCAGATCGTTCTGCATCAGAGCGTAGAGCACGCCGACGACCGCTGTGATGCCGCCAAGCGTCAGCACGATGAGGCCTAGCCAGGGGCTCTGCATTCCAATGAGATCGAATACGATCCGCAAGAAACCGTAGATGCCCACTTTCGTCATCACGCCGCTGAGCAATGCCGAAACGTGGCTGGGCGCGGCCGGATGGGCGAGCGGCAGCCAGACATGCAGCGGCACCAAGCCGGCCTTCGAGCCGGCGCCCAGCAAGGCCAGCAGGGCTGCGATCATCGCCGTGGTGGAAGCGACCGGCGCCGCCCGCATGGTCTCGAAGGCGTAGCCGCCGGCCGGACCCGACAGCAGGCCGAAACAGAGCAGCAGACACAGCGTGCCGAAGCTTGCCATCAGGATATAGAGGAACGCGGCTCGGCTGTTTGCCGGATCACGATATCGTGCCAGAACGATCGCCCACGAGGTGAGCGACATGAACTCCCATGCCAGCAGGAACGTGAAGGCGTCGTCGGCGAGCGCTACGAGATTCATTGCGGCCAGAAAGGCCACATAGAATGGCAGCACCCGCGCCGGCGCCTCTTCGTGGCGGCCATAGCCGATCGCATAGAGGCTCGTGACCGCGGCGCCGAGATTGATCACCACGAGAAAAAACGCACTCAACGCATCGACGCGAAACCGCGCCCCGATGCCGGGGAGGCCGATCGGCAAAACGAGTGTCCACGGCGGCCCTGACCCGAGAAAGTCAGTCAGTGCGGCTCCAAGCGCAACCAACGCAACAACAAGCGACCCACCATAGATGAGCGGTGTTGCGATGGCGCGCCGCCCGACTACGACCGCGAGGCCGGCAAGACCCAGGAAACCCAGCACGCACCAGATGCCGGCAGCGGCTGGCAAGGCGATTCCTTGCATTTCCACGTGTCCCGTTGGCCGATATGCCTCAAAACGCGTAGCCCGCATCGCCGGGGCCGGCGATGAGAATGATCAAACGCTGGATTTTGCTGGTTTACCGGGTGGGGGTGGGGCTCGGCCCAGCGTCGCCATTCTTAATACGGAGCGCCACCATGCAGCACAATGAGATTTTGGCTATAGCCGCGTCACAAATCCGGGCCGGAGCGCCATGCATGGGCCGGCAGCCGATCCGGCGGCGTTACAGACGCATTTTGCCGCTCACGATGCGCTCGTAGCGCGGCCGGTCGAGCGCTACGTAGGCGCGCTGCTCCGGGTCGTGGACGTAGAGCGGGTCCTGACAGGTGCCCGGATCATAGCTGTCCGGGCCGCGGCCGTTCTTCGTCTGCTTGAAGGTCGGGGTGACGTCGATCTCATTGCGCAGGCGCAGCAGGACCGGGTGAGCGAATTTGGGGAGGCGCCGCGCCAGGTGCTCGGCGAACGCCGCCAGATCGATCGGGCCGGCACCGACAAGTTCCGCCATGCCGGCGCGTCCGTCGGTACCGGGTATGGCCACGCCATAGACATTGGCATCGACGATCCCGGGAAATGCCGTGATGGCGGCGGCGACTTCCGAGGTGGCGACGTTTTCGCCCTTCCAGCGGAACGTGTCGCCGATGCGATCGACGAAGTAGTAGAAACCGCTGCCGTCGCGGCGCATCAGGTCGCCGGTGCGAAACCAGGCGTCCCCAGGCTCGAACACGTCACGCAGGATTTTTTGCTCGGTCGCGGTGCGGTCCGTATAGCCGTCGAACCGGGTGCCGCGCTCCGTGGCATCGGGTGAAATCCGGCCGATCGCCTCGCCGGCCTCGTCCGGGGCACAGCGGATGCAGGATCCGTGCTCGTTGCGCAACGGCATGTTGGTTTCGACGTCGAATTTGACGATCGCGATCGAGCCGCGGTGGGCGAGGAAGGGCGGCGCGCGGCCGATGGCTCCGGGCCGGCCTTCCACATTGAACAGCGACACGTTGGCTTCGGTCGCCGCATAGAATTCGAGAATCTGTGGGATGCGGAACCGATGCTTGAAGTTTTCCCAGATGTCGGCCCGCAGCCCGTTGCCGCAGCACAGCCGCAGCCGGTGCCGCGTCTCCAGCGGATGGGGGGGCGCATGCACCAGGTAACGGCACAATTCGCCGATGTATTGGAACAAGGTGCAGTCGAACCGCACCACATCGTCCCAGAACGTGCTGGCGGAGAATTTCTCGCGGATCGCCACCGATCCGCCATTCACCAGCACCGCGCCGGTCGCCACCGCGCCGCCGATGCTGTGGTACATCGGCAGGCAGTTGTACATGCGGTCGCTCGGGCCGGTCTCCATCATGCCGGCAAACCAGTGGGTCCACACCATCAGACGGTAATGGCTGACGTTCGCCGCCTTCGGCAGGCCGGTGGTGCCGGAGGTGTAAACGTAGAGGGCGCGGTCATCGATGCTGACAGTCCGTCTCTCGCCGTCCGCGAGGGAGGTGTCCGAAAGCGCCGCGACGGCTTTGGCCACATCGGGATATTTTGGGTCGCCGCCGCCGTGCGCCCAGATCTGCGCCGTCGTTTTGAGAAAAGGTCGCGCGCTTTCGAGCGCTGCTGCGAGCCCATCCGCAACGATGACATGCTTTGGCTCGACGATGTCGATGCAATGGGCGAGCGCGGGCCCGGCCAGGTTAGTGTTGAGCAACGCCACGACGCCGCCCGCGCGGGTAATACCGAGCCAGATCGCCATGTATTCGGGACGGTTCTGCATCAGAAGGCATACCGTCGCGCCGCGCCCGAGATCGTTCGCCAGCGCCCACCGCGCATAGCGGTTAGCCCGTGCATGGAGTGCGCTGAAGCTCAGCGTCTCGCCATCGTCAATGAGCGCCGGTGCGTCGCCGAACCGATCCGCCAATTCCGCGATGACAGTCGGGAAGGTGCGCGACGGCGAACCCGCGATCGGCGCCGTGAGTTCGAGCGCGCGCAACCATGCTCTCGATGCCCCTCTGTCGGCGCGTTGCCCCTCGACGGTATCGACTTTGGTTGCGACCATTGTTCGGGTCTTGGTTATCAAGGGGTCGATCGAACCCGCGCAAATTGCCGGTATTCGTTACCGCTTCGGCTGCATCCGCCAAGGCGCCCCGCGTGTGCGATGGCATCGTTCGATGCGATTGGTATTGGGAATTCGCCGACATCCGACAAGTGTTGCGTCCTCACCATGATGTGCCTGCGTTAACGATTAAGCTTATTGGCCCTGACTTCTGGCGCGCGCGTTGTGGCGCACCGAAGCACGATTTAGATACCCTCCCATGATTAAGATGCCCTTGCGAAGGCCGGGCGGATTGGACGGTTAATTCGGCGCTGGTCGATGGGGCGTGCATGCGGCGTAGACAGGTGAGGGCATGAGAAGCGAAACCATCGCGATTCACAGCGGTTTTGACTTTGATCCCGCCACCCATGCGGTCGCGGTTCCGATCTATCAGACCGTCGCCTACGAATTCGATTCTGCCGAACACGGCGCCGCCCTGTTCAACCTTGAAGTCGAAGGCCACCGCTACAGCCGGATCAGCAATCCGACCACCAGCGTACTGGAACGCCGCGTCGCGGCGCTTGAGGGCGGGGTCGAGGCGCTTTGCGTCGGCAGCGGCCAGGCCGCGCTCAATTACGCCGTCCAGAACGTAACCGAACTCGGCACCAACATCGTGTCGGTTCCGCAGCTCTACGGCACCACCCACACGCTGTTCGACCATCTTCTGCCGCGCCAGGGCGTCAGCGTGAAATTCGCGGCCGGCGACCAGGCCGCCGATATCGAGAAACTCATCGACGACCGCACCAGCGCGGTGTTCTGCGAATCGGTTGGCAATCCGGCCGGCAATATCTGCGACGTCGAGGCGCTCGCCACGGTCGCGCATCGGCACGGCGTGCCTCTGATCGTCGACAACACGGTGGCGACGCCGATTCTCATCAAGCCGATCGATTATGGCGCCGATGTCGTGGTACACTCCTTGACGAAATTCATGGGCGGCCACGGTACGACCCTTGGCGGCGCCATCGTCGATAGCGGCAGATTCCCTTGGAAGGACCATCCGCACCGCTTTCCGATGTTCAACGAGCCCGACGCATCCTACCACGGGCTCATCTATGCGGACCATTTCGGCGCCGCCGCCTATATCGCACGCTGCCGCAGCGTCTATCAGCGCACCACCGGCGCGGTGCTGGCGCCGTTGAGCGCGTTCCTGCTTCTCCAGGGCATCGAGACCGTGGCGTTGCGGGTCGAGCGCCACGTCGAGAACGCCCGGAGGGTGGCGGAATTCCTGCGCGCCGACAGCCGCATCGAGTGGGTGAACTACGTCGGGTTCGCGGACAACCCTTATCACGCGATGGCGCAAAAATACCTCGGTGGCCGGGCGTGCTCGTTGCTGACCTTCGGGGTGGGCGGCGGGCTCGAGGCCGGGACCCGGTTCTACAACGCGCTCAAGCTCGTCAAGCGGCTGGTCAACATGGGCGACGCGAAGTCGCTCGCCTGCCATCCGGCGTCGACGACCCACCGGCAAATGGCGCCGCAGGATCAGCTCAAGGCGGGCGTACGACCGGAAATGATCCGGATCAGCGTCGGCATCGAGCACGTGGATGACATCATCGAGGACCTCGACAGGGCGCTCGATACGGCGCGTTCGTCCTGTTCTGTGATGGTGGCGGCGGAGTAGCGGTCGGTTCCTGTGGAGTTAATGTAATGCCGGTGGTGATGGAGCAAGGTTCATCGGGACGCAGCTTTTCCCTGCTGCCCGGCGTGCATTGCGCGCCGGTTGCCGCATCCATGCACCGCGACGGTATCGAGATCGGCATCGTCAACAACATGCCCGACCAGGCGCTCGAATCGACCGAGCGCCAATTTATCGGATTGCTCGCGACCGCATCGGAGAACACCCCGGTGCGGGTCAAGCTGTTCTCGTTGCCCGGCGTTCCGCGCGGGGATGCGGCGCGCCGCTATATCGAGAGCCAATACGCCGACATCGCGGAACTGTGGAACCACCGGTTCGACGGGCTTATCGTCACCGGCACGGAACCGCGCGACGCTCTGACGGCCGAGCCCTATTGGCCCGACTTTGTCAGGCTTGTCGATTGGGCCGAGCGCAACACGGTTTCGACCCTGTGGTCGTGCCTTGCGGCGCACGGCGCCGTCTTGCATCTCGATGGGGTCGACCGGCGCGCACTTGCGGACAAGTGTTTCGGCGTATTCCCGTGCGAGCGGAGTTCGGACCATCCGCTTACGACGGCGCTCGCGGCGTTGCTGCAGGTTCCCCATTCGCGTTGGAACGATCTGCCCGAGTTGGCGCTCGCGGCCTGCGGTTACGACGTGATTACGCGCGGGCCGGAAATCGGCGCCGATATGTTCGTCAAGGATTTCGGCAGCCTGTTCGTCTTCCTGCAGGGCCACCCGGAATACGAGGCTTCGACGCTGCTGCGTGAGTTTCGCCGCGACGTCGGCCGCTTCCTGCGCGGTGAATCCAGGAATTATCCGGCGCTGCCACAGCGGTATTTCGATCGCGCGACCGCCCAGACCTTGGACGTATTCCGCGCCCAGGCGTTGGTCGATCCGGGCGAAAGCCTGCTTGAGAGCTTTCCGGCCACGGCGTTGCGGGAGGAGCTTGTCAATTCCTGGCGCGTCTCGGCGCTGCGCTTCTATCGCAACTGGCTCGGCTGCATCGCGGCGCGCAAGGCGGCGTCCGTTACGACGGTCGCGGCCAGGCGGGCGTTCACATCCCAAACATCGCTGCTTCGGTATAAGCGAGATCGCCGAGGCGGGGGCGCTCCGGGCCTTTGAAATACTTCGGCTGCAATCCGTCGAAATATCTTCCGACCAGTCCGGGCAACGCCCCGTTGGCGTCGATGACGACGATTGGGCAGCCATGGCCAACCAAATACCGCCCGATCAGCCCGGGAAAGCGCGCGACGTCGGCGACGTCGCGGCAATAGATGAGCTGGGCGCAAGGCAGGGCCGACTTCACCATGCGTCGGCGGAACACGAACGGGTAAGCGCGCCCGGCGGTTACGCACCAGAAGCTGAGGCAGCCATAGTCGGCATGGCAACTGAGCAATTCGCCCTCGAAGGCCTCGCAGGGCACTCCGGGCTGCAATTCCGGGCCGCGGCCGACCGGGACAAGTCTTGCGTCGGGATCGGCGGCGCGCCGCTGCAGCGCCGGCACGGCAACGAACAGGCCGTCGCCGTAGCGTACATAGCCTTGTGCCGCGATGACCGGCAGGGTGTTGGGGGCGGGCGAGATATTCAGGTAGGTCGCGGTCTTGTGCCGCAGCGCCTGGGCCGCCAGGAACGACGCATAGCCGCGAAATTCCGGCTCCACGTACCAGCTCGAAATGTTGCACCGAATGGCGTCCCGATCCGGCCCGGTTCGCGGCGTCGAGAAGATCAGCAGGATGGCACCGACCGGCCGGCCGTCGCTTTCGAGGAGGTAGCCGTACTTCGGCAGGCCATCCGGAGTGGGGTGGCTTTCCAGACGATCGAGAACCCGTCGCCAGAAGCCAAGATCACGGCGCCGTCCAAACCCTTTGTTAAGAAGTTGGGCGACGCCGTCACGGTCGGCCGGCTCGATCAGGCGCGAGCGGATCACGGCCGCGCGATCTTGAAATCGTTGATTGACCATATTCGCCAAGTCGACTTGTGCCCAAACGGCAGCCGCATATAGGTATTTGACGAAAATCATATAGGTCGGTTCGATGTCGATAAAGTTAATGGTCATCTCCGAAATCGAACAGATCGCCGTACAGCATCAAAAGAAGCTGGCGCCGCTCACCGACGAACTCGGTGCTCATGAACACGGGGCTCAATTCGCTCTGCTTCGCGGTCCTGGTGACGCGGCTTGAGGATCGCCTCGGGGTCGATCCGTTCTCCTCTTCCGACACCATCAGCTTTCCGGTGACCCTCGGCGACTTCGTGCGGGTCTACGAAAATGCTGCAAACTGACGCGGCTACGCTCCGGCAGCGAATTGGGCATCCGCAGACCGCTAGCCGCTTCATATGGGGAGCCGGCGGCGGCGTCTCGCTCGCCGATCTCGCCGATGGCACGAGCCTGAGCGGGCATCTGAACGCGCTTGCCGGGCGATCGGTGCTGCTCGCGACGCGCGATCAGCTTGCTGCCGCGCTCGCGCTGATCGAACTCGACGGTATTGCGCGCCGCATCGTCCTCTGCCCACCCGACGTCGCCATCGCGCATCTTCCGTCGATCGCGGCCGATGCCGGCATCGACGCGATCGTGTCGGACCGCGACGCGGCGGAAATCGCGCCGCTTGGAGTTGCGCTTCATGTCGCCGCCGGCATAGCAATCGAGCCGCGCCGTGACCTTCCGGGCGGCGGCCCTTACACTGAGTGGTTGCTGCTCACGTCGGGTACCACCGGCGCGCCCAAGATGGTCCAGCATGACGTCGCAAGCCTGACGGCGCCGATCAAGCCCGGCGCGCAACCGCCCGTGTGGGGCACCTTCTACGACATCCGCCGCTATGGCGGCCTGCAGATCTTTTTTCGCGCCGTGATCGGCGGCGGGTCGTTGATCCTGTCGAGCGCGGGCGAGCCGGTCGCGGACCATCTCCGGCGCCTTGCGTCCCGCGGCGTGACGCATCTGTCCGGCACGCCGTCGCATTGGCGCCGGGCACTCATGAGCCCGGCGGCGCGCGAGATTGCGCCGCGTGTCGTCCGGCTGTCCGGTGAGATTGCCGACCAGGCGATTCTCGACCGTCTTGGCGCGTTCTATCCGCAGGCCGCCGTCGGCCATGCCTATGCGTCCACGGAGGCGGGCGTCGGCTTCGAGGTGAATGACGGTCTTGAGGGCTTTCCGGCAAGCCTCGTCGGCGGCGGGCAGGGCGACGTCGACATCAAGATCGAAGACGGCTCGCTAAGGCTGCGCTCCGGTCGCACCGCCTCCGGCTATGTCGGCCGCGAGGATCGGCTGCTGCTTGACGATGACGGGTTCGTCGACACCGGCGACATGGTGGAACTGCGCGGTGGCCGTTATTATTTCGTCGGCCGCAAGGGCGGCATTATCAATGTCGGCGGCCAAAAGGTGCACCCCGAGGAAGTCGAGGCCGTCATCAATCGGCATCCCAACGTGTGGGCATCGCTGGTGCGATCGCGTCGCAATCCGATCACCGGCGCCGTGGTGGCGGCGGAAGTCGTGTTGAAGCAGCAGACCGGCGCCGGCGAAGGGCGCGTCGCGATGGCGGAGCGCGAAATCATGGCGATCTGCCGGCGCGATCTTGCGGCCCACAAAGTTCCGGCCGTGATAAGGTTTGTGCCGAGCCTGGACGTATCGGCGACCGGCAAGCTCGTGCGCCATGCATAATGTCGTGGTGACCGGCGGCAGCCGCGGCCTCGGCCTCGCCATCGCGCGCAAGCTCGCCGGTGCAGGCTATGGCGTCATCGCGGTCGCCCGTAAGCAATCCGCGGAACTCGCCGCGGCCATGAACGAGACCGGACGCCCCGACGCGATCCGGTTCGTTCCCTTCGATCTCGGCGCCATCGAAGAGATTCCGCGCTTTGTCGCCGGGCTGCGCAAAAGCTTCGGGCCGCTTCACGGGCTCGTCAACAACGCCGCCCAAGGCACCGATGGCGCGCTGTCGCTGATGCACAATTCAAAGATCGAACAGCTTGTGCGCCTCAACACGCTGTCGCCGATCGTTGTCACCAAATACGCGGTGCGCGCCATGATGGCCGACGGCGGCGGCCGCATCGTCAACGTGGCGTCCATAGTCGCCTCGACCGGCTACAGCGGACTGTCGGTCTACGCCGCCACCAAGGCGTCGATGGTCGGCTTCACCCGCTCGCTGGCGCGCGAGGTGGGGCGCATGAACGTCAACGTCAACGCGGTGGCGCCCGGGTTCCTCGACACCGAGATGACGGAGGGCCTTGCCGACGAGGAGCGTAAGAAAGTCGCGCGCCGCAGTGCGCTACGGCGGCTTCCGGCGCTCGATGACGTGGCGGACGCGGTCGAATTCCTGCTTGGCGACAAGGCGGCCAGTATCACCGGCACGGTGCTGACCGTCGATGCCGGCAGCACCGCCTGACCGGCGCGTCATCCGACCACCGCATAGGCGACAACATAAAGCGCCGCCCCGCCCGCCAGCAGTGCGAACGGATGCAAGCGCCTGCGCCAAGTCAACAGCGCAGCGACCGTCGCCGCCACGCCCCACGCGAGCGGCCACAGCGGACCGGCAGCACCTAATCGCAGGATCGCGACGACCCCGGCGAACATGAGCCCCGCGCCGATCGGGGCAAGGCCTGCCTCGAAAGCCTGGTGCCACGGCCGGCCGCGATAACGGTTCCACACCCGGGCGACCAAGTAGCAGATCACCGAGGACGGCACGAATAACGCGAGCGTCGCAACCGCTGCGCCCGCAAAGCCGGCGACCTTGAAGCCGATCAGCGTCGCCAGCATGGTGCCGGGTCCGGGCGTGACCCGGGCGATGGCGAACAGCTCGATGAATTCTTGAGGCGTCAGCCATTGCAGGACGTCGACGGTCTGGTGCTGGAGCGGCGCATAGACGCTCGAGGCGCCCCCAATGGAGACGATCGAAAGCGGGACCAGGACCGCAGCGAGTGCCAGCAGCGAATCCTCACGCATCGCCCGAAGGCTCCGGCTTTCCTGGCTGCCGCGGCCAGGCGGCCGCGATGCTGATCGGCGCCAGCACCGCCACGACCGCCACCAGCGGCCATTGCAGGAGGCCAACCGCCACGAACGTCGCCGCCATGATCAGGCCCGCTATGGCGCGCCGCCTGACGCGCCCCGCGAACACGATGCCGAGCCGCAGCAGCATGCCGACCGCGACTGCCGCGATGCCCGCCATGGCGGCCGCAAACCCCGGAATCCCGAGCAGATAGTGGTACACGGCGCCCACCGCGATCACGACCACGAAGGGGCCGCTGATGAGGCCGCCCAGCGCAACCACGGCACCGATCGCGCCACGCAAATGCTGGCCGATATAGACGGTGAGATTGGTGGAGTTCACGCCGGGAAGAATCTGGCCGAGCGCATAGCCCGCCATGAATTCCTCGTCGGTCACCCAATGCCTGACGTCGACGATTTCGCGATGAACCCACGCGCTGAGGCCGCCGCCGAAGCTCAGCAGGCCGACCCGGAAGAACACGCCATAGAGCGAGCCGAGCGATACCCGCGGTGCAGCAAGCGCCATGCGACGGTCCTGGACCTCAGGCCTCGGTGTGACGGTGGTAGGCATCATCAAGGCGGAGGATATCGTCCTCGCCCAGATAGCTGCCGACCTGCACCTCGATCAATTCAAGGAGGATTTTTCCCGGATTGGCGAGGCGATGGATCGATCCGATCGGGACATAGACGAACTCGTTTTCGTGCACGAGCCGCACGTCGTTGCCGACCGTGACCTCGGCGGCGCCGCGCACCACGACCCAATGCTCCGAGCGGTGAAAATGCTTCTGCAGCGAGAGCCGTGCGCCCGGATTGACGCAAATGCGCTTCACCTGATACCGCGAGCCCAGATCCGCGGTCTGATAGAACCCCCAGGGCCGATAGACGCGGCGGTGCTCCAGCGCCTCGGACCGCTTGTTGGTCTTCAACTGTTCGACCAGATCCTTGACGCGCTCCGCCTCGCGCTTGGCCACCACCAGAACGGCGTCCGCGGTCGCAACCACGATGACGTCGCTCAGGCCCACCACCGTGGTCAGTATGCTGGCGTCCGACCGGACCAGGCTGTCGCTGGTATCGAGCAACTCGGCCGGTCCCTCGATCACATTGCCGGCCGCGTCGCGTTGATGCGCGTCCCAGACGGATTTCCAGTTGCCGACGTCGGACCAGCGAAAATCCACCGGCAGCACCGCCGCATGTTCGGTCCGTTCCATGACCGCATAGTCGATCGACTTTCGCGGCGCCTCCCCAAACGGCCCTTCGGCCAGGCGGAAGAAGTCGAGATCGGAGACGATGTTGTCCACGGCGTCCTTGACGGCACTCGCGATCAACGGCTCGAATCGCGCCAGCTCCCGCAGCATGACCTCCGCGCGGAACATGAAGTTTCCGCTGTTCCACAGGTAGCCGTCCTCGATATAGCGCGCCGCGGTCTCCTCCTTGGGCTTCTCCACGAAAGCTTCGACTTGGCGCACCGCCGCGCCGTCGTTCGGCGGCTTTGACCGGATATACCCGTAGCTCGTCGCCGGGTAGGTCGGTTTGACCCCGAAAGTGACGATCGTGCCCGCCGCGGCGGCGGGCAAGGCTGCGCGGCAGGCCGCGGCGAATTCCTCGACGTCGGGAATCAGATGGTCGGCGGCTACTACCAGCAGGATGGCGTTGGGATCGTTCTTGACGGCGAACTCCGCCGCCGCCCCAATCGCGGCTGCCGAATTGCGCCGCTGCGGCTCGAGGATGATGGTGCCCTTGACGCCGCGGGCGCGCGCCTGCTCAGCGACCACGAAACGGAAATCCGCATTGGTGATGATGATCGGCGGGGCGAACAGGCCGTTGCCGGTAACCCGGTCGAGAACCTGCTGGAACGTCGTCATGGAGCCGATCAGCGGCACGAAATGCTTCGGCATCTTTTCCCGCGACACCGGCCACAGCCGTGTACCGGCGCCGCCGCACAGGATGACCGGTGTCACCAACTGATCAGTCATGAAAATCCAATTTTCGCCGATGTCGTCCGCCGACCCGATGCCAACCGCAGTAGCGCGGAATGCGTTTTACGACAATGGTCCGCCGCGTCGGGCGATCACCGCAGGGTCAGGAAGTCCTGGTTGGGTGAGGCGTGGCGGCGCCATGGAGGCGCACCGGCCGCAAGAAGCTTCCGGTCTGCTATTCCGGCCGGAGACCGGACGCTTTGATGACCTTGGCCCATCGTTCGGTATCGGCCGCGACCTGGGCGCCGAACTCCGCGGGCGTCGTGATGATCGGCGTCGCCCCCACCTCGGCGAGCCGCGCCTTGAGGGCCGGATTGGCAAGCCCGGCATTGATCTCGCGGTTGAGTCGCTCGATGATCTCGGCCGGCGTGCCGCGCGGCACTCCCACCCCGCTCCATGTGGTCACTTCGTATCCGGGGAACATTTCGCCGACGGTGGGCACGTCGGGAAGCATCGGCGAGCGCGCGCCGTTCGTCACCGCGAGGGCGCGCAACGAGCCGCGTTGGATGTGGGGCAGCGAATTGGGCAACGCGTCGATGCCGGCCTGGATCGTTCCGCCGAGCATGTCGGTGACCATCGGGGCACCGCCCTTATAGGGCACGTGCACCATGGCGACGCCGGCCGCGGTCTTAAACATCTCGATTGCCAGATGGCTGATGGTGCCAGCCCCGAACGACGCGATGTTGATTTTGCCCGGATTGGCCCGGGCATAGGCGACGAATTCCGCAAGGTCCTTGGCCGGCACCGCCGACGCCGCTTCCAGCACCAGCGGGAACTCGGCGAAGCCCGCCACCGGTGCGATGTCGCGCAGGAAATTGAACGGCAGCGATTTATAAAGTGTCGCGTTGATCGCGTTGGTGGCGACCGCGAGCAGCATCGTGTAGCCGTCCGGCGGAGCGTTCACCACCGCCTGGGCGGCCAGATTGGTGGCGGCGCCGGGCCGGTTTTCGATGACGACGGTCTGGCCGAGCCGTTCCGACAGCCATTGGGCCATAATGCGGGAAACGATATCGGTCGACCCGCCGGCCGAAAAGCCGATCACCCAGCGTAGCGGCCGGGCCGGCCAAGTCTGGGCGGACCAAGTCTGGGCGGCCGCGCGACGCGGGAGGGCAGGGAGCGCCACGGCGCCTGCAAGCTGCATGAAACGGCGACGCGGAAGTTTCATGGCGCATCTCCCGAAAAGCGACGAGACTAACCGTGCCCCTGACCCTCCCCCGAAGGGTTACCTCATTCCGCCGCAGCCTGCCGCTTCCCTTGCGGCATGCGATCGCGGAAATGCGGCAGGATCTCCTCGGCGATCGCGACCATGTTGGCGCGTGTCATGTCGTTCGGCAGCGTGCCGAACTGGGTCTTGGTGAGCGATGTGTTGAAGCCCGCGAGGTCCTGATATTCGGCGAGCTTTTCGCGCACCGTGTTAGGGCTCCCGACCATGACGACGCCGGTCTTGACGAGTTCGTCGATGGTCGTAACTTTCCCCGTCACCTTGGCGGCGCGCACGCGCTTCATCGATTCGATGTTGGTGTATCCGGGCGGCAGCAGCATCTCGGTCGGCATCTTCAGGAACCGGTTGACCAGGGCTTCGAGATGCGGTCGCGCTTCGCGCATCGCCTTTTCGTCGGTCTCGGCCACGTAGATCGTGTTCGACCAGGCGAGTTGCTCGGGGGATGCCTGATAGCCGGCCTTCTCGGCCTCGTCGCGATACATCTGAAAGAAGCGCGCCACCGCCGCGATCGGGCTCAGGGTCTGACAATAGGTGTACCGCATCGCCGCCGCCCATTTGATGGTGCTGCTGGATCCCTGCGACGGAATCCAGATCGGCGGATGCGGGCTCTGGTAGGGCCGCGGCCACGGATTGACGTAGTTGAAGTGGTAATGCTTGCCCTCGTAAGCGAATGGCCCGGGTTCGGTCCAGGCGCGCACGATCAGGTCGCGGGCCTCGGCGAAACGGTCCTGCGACAGCGCCGGATTGATGCCCATGGCGTGGTATTCGGCGCCGATGCCGCGCACGAAGCCGGCGATGAAGCGGCCCCGTGTCAGGTTGTCGAGCATGGCGTATTCCTCGGCGACCATCAGCGGATTGTTGAGCAACGGCAGCGCGCGGCCGAGCACCGCGAGCTTGGCGCGCTTGACGCTGCGGGCAAGCGCCCCGGCGAGCACGCCCGGGATCGGCATCATGCCGTAGGCGGTCTGGTGATGTTCGTTGAGGCACACGCCGTCGAAGCCGAGCTGGTCGGCGAGTTCCATCTGGTCAAGGTACTCGTGGTAGAGCCCGGCGCCCTTCACCGGGTCGTAGTGGCTGTTCGAGTACGTCACCCAGGCGGAGCCGTTGCGGTCGATCGCGTCGAGGTCGGCGTGCCGATAAGGCATGAGATGAAAGTTGAAGAATTTCATGCTGCAAGCCTCTTGCCGTCGATGAAATCCCCGACCAAAGAGACGAAGACGTCGGGCTTCTCCACCTGGGGAACGTGGCCGCATTCCGGCACGATCACGGCGGTCGCCCCCGGAATGAGTTCGCGCCATGCGTCGGCATATTGCTTCGGAAACAGGCGGTCGTTGGCGCCCCACACCAGCAGGGTCGGCACATCGATGCGGTGCAGCCAGTTGGAAAGATAGGGATCGTAGCCGCGCGGCTGCCAGGTCAGCTTCGCGGTGGCGACCCGGTTCTTCATGGCGATATCGGCGAGTTCCGGCACCAGCATCTGCTTCACCATCTCATCGGCGCGGCTCTGGTCGTGGAAGAAATCGCGGATGCGCTGCTCGTCGTTACGCAGGAACGGATCGATCTGCGGTACGCCGTTGAGATGGATGCCGGCCGAGCCGACCAACGTGAGCGAGGCGAGCCTCTTGGTGTCGCGTACCGCAAGCTCCGCCGCGATCCAACCGCCAAGCGATATCCCGACGAGATGCACGCCGTCGAGATCGAGGGCGTCAAGGAAATCGAGATAGAAATAAGCGAGGTCGTGGATGGTGTTAAGCCATTCGGGCGTGTCACTGTCGCCGAACCCCGGATGCTCCGGCACGATGACGTCGAATCGTCCGGCGAGCGCGCGCATATAACCGAGCCATGCCCCGGCGCCGCTCGCGCCATGGAGCACCAGCAATGGCGCCCCCGCGCCGCCGCGCATCAGCTTGATGGTGCAGCCGCGGATCGTGACCTTGGAGATTGTGTGATCACTCATCGGGTACCCTTACGTTCTGTCGCCGTCCGCATATTCGCGGCAATGACGACCGGCCGCAAGATGGTGTCCAGGTGGAACCGGGCTGGCGGGCCGCAGGGGTTGCGGGCGATCCAGCGGGGGCCCCGTGAGGTATTTTCGAACCACCTGGCGCTTTGCCGCGTTGACATTAGACCGTGATGCTCACACCTGTTTCATGGTGTTTGCCGTTGAAGAGGGCACTGTGGCGTTCGAACCACACGCCGAGGCATTTCTTGGGGCGATGCGCCAAGGCGCGGCACGCTGCTTGCAATGACGCCACGATACGGCGAAGATAATGGTGGGCGGACCGGCACAATTCGTTTGCAGTATGCACTGCACAAATTGGGGAATGCACAGTTTCAAGCATTGCCGTTCTGGGGCCAACGAGTGTCCACTGGGACACAGTGAAACCGATTCGCTAGAGGCGCCGTGCTTCGAGGGCGGTAGTAGCGTTCCACCAGTCGGAGCAATGGCATGGTCGATGCAATGAGGGATCATGTACAACGATTCTCTGTTCAACGCCTTCGCCCGCTCTTTTGAGGCACGACGCGAAACCGACGTGCCGATCGCGGAATACCTGGAGACCTGTCGAAACGATCCGATGCAATACGCCAGCGCGGCGGAACGTATATTGGCTGCCATCGGCGAGCCCCAGATGATCGATACGGCCAAGGACCCTCGCCTTGGCCGTATTTTTTTGAACCGGACGATTCGGGCTTATCCCGCCTTTTCCGGGTTCTTCGGCATGGAGGAGACGATCGAGCGCATCGTGTCCTTCTTCCGCCATGCGGCCCAGGGGCTCGAGGAGCGCAAGCAGATCCTCTACCTGCTGGGGCCGGTCGGCGGCGGCAAATCGTCGCTTGCCGAGCGGCTCAAGTTGCTGATGGAAATCCACCCCATCTATGTGTTGAAGGCCGACAACGAGATCAGTCCGGTCTTCGAGAGTCCGTTGAGCCTGTTCGATCCGGACACGATGGGAGCGATCATCGAGGAGCGCTACGGCATATCGCGGCGCCGCCTCACCGGATTGATGAGCCCGTGGTGCCTCAAACGGCTTGAGATGTTCGGGGGCGACATCTCCCGCTTTCGTGTCGCCAAGATTCAGCCGTCCCGGCTGCGACAGGTTGCGATCGCCAAGACCGAACCCGGGGACGAGAACAACCAGGACATGTCCTCGCTGGTCGGCAAGGTCGACATCCGCAAGCTCGAGAGCTTGCCTCAGAACGATCCCGACGCCTACAGCTATTCCGGCGGCCTCAATCGGGCCAACCAGGGCATTCTCGAATTCGTCGAGATGTTCAAGGCGCCGATCAAGATGTTGCATCCGTTGCTGACCGCGACCCAGGAGGGCAACTACATCGGCACCGAGAACATCGGCGCGATACCGTTCTCCGGCGTCGTTCTGGCGCACTCGAACGAGGCCGAATGGCAGAGCTTCAAGGGCAACAAGAACAACGAAGCCTTCATCGACCGCATTTGCGTCATCAAGGTTCCGTACTGTCTGCGTGTGACCGAGGAACAGAAGATTTACGAGAAACTGATCCAAGGCTCCGAGCTCAGTCAGGCGCCCTGCGCACCCTCGACCTTGGAGACGCTTTCGCGCTTTGCGGTGCTCTCCCGCTTGCGCAAACACGAAAACTCGACGCCTTTTGCCAAGATGCGGGTTTATGACGGCGAAAGCCTCAAGGAAACCGATCCCAAGGCCCGTAGCGTGCAGGAATATCGTGATGCGGCGGGTGTGGACGAAGGCATGGACGGCATCTCAACCCGCTTTGCCTTTAAGGTCCTGGCTTCGACGTTCAATCACGATACGACCGAAATCGGCGCCGATCCGGTTCATCTGATGTATGTCCTGGAGCAGTCCGTTCGTCGCGAACAACTGCCGGACGAAACGGAAAAACGCTATCTGGAGTTCATCAAGGCCGAACTTGCGCCGCGGTATGCGGAGTTCATCGGACACGAGATTCAGAAGGCTTACCTCAAGTCCTACTCGGACTATGGGCAGAATCTGTTCGATCGCTATGTCGATTACGCCGATGCCTGGATCGAAGACGTCGACTTCAAGGATCCCGACACCGGACAACTGCTCGACCGCGAGCTTCTCAATCAGGAGTTGACCAAGATCGAGAAGCCGGCCGGCATTGCGAATCCGAAGGATTTCCGTAACGAAATCGTCAAGTTCTCGCTGCGCGCACGGGCGCATAATGGCGGCAAGAACCCCTCCTGGACCAGCTATGAGAAGATCCGCGAGGTCATCGAGAAGCGGATGTTCTCGCAGGTCGAGGATTTATTGCCCGTCATCTCGTTCGGGTCCAAGAAGGATGGCGAGACGGAAAGGAAGCATGGGGATTTCGTCGAACGCATGGTGGCCCGCGGGTATACCGAACGCCAGGTCCGCCGCTTGGTCGAATGGTACATGCGCGTGAAGCAGGCCAGTTGAGTCCGAAATGCACATCGTCGACCGGCGTTTGAATCCGCGCGGCAAGAGTTTAGAGAACCGCCAGCGATTTTTGCGCCGCGCAAAGGCGCTGGTGCGGCGAGCCGTAAAGCAGACCTCCCAAGACCGTGGCATCCAGGATGTGCTGGAGGGAGGAGAGGTCAGCATCCCGCTGGACGGGATGGATGAACCGCGCCTGCGCCGGGGGCAAGGCGGCGTCCGAAACCAGGTGTTGCCGGGGAACAAGGAATTCGTAGAAGGCGACGTGCTTCCGCGTCCGCGCCAGGGCGGCGGGAGAGCCCGGGACGCCGGCGAAGGCGACGGCGAGGATGCGTTCCGCTTCGTCCTCAGCCGCGAGGAGTTCGTCGATCTGTTCCTCGATGACCTCGAATTGCCTGATCTCGCAAAGCGGCGCCTTGCCGACACCGAGCATGAGGCTCCCCGCCGCGCCGGCTACTCCATTTCGGGCTCGCCCGCCAACATGGCGGTAAACCGCACGATGCGGCTTGCGATGGCGCGCAGGGTCGCGCTGCGTCGCCCGAAACCCGAAACCATTGCGCAACTGGAGGTGGAACTCGCCGAATGCGCCGACGAGGATCGCCGCTCGAAACTTTTGGAGACGATCGAACGGCTCCAGGCCAAGCTGCGCCGGATCGCCTATATCGACCCCGTCGATATCCGTTACCGCCGGTTTGAAAACGTGCCGAAGCCGGTCTCGCAGGCGGTCATGTTCTGCCTCATGGACGTGTCGAGTTCGATGTCGGAGCACATGAAGGATCTGGCAAAGCGTTTTTACATGCTGCTCTATATTTTCCTCACCCGGCAGTATCGCCACGTCGAGATCGTTTTTGTCCGCCACAATGATCGGGCCGAGGAGGTGGATGAAGAGACCTTTTTCCATAGCCCGGCGTCCGGCGGCACTCTTGTGTCAAGCGCGCTCGAAGCGATGCGGCAGATCATCGCGACACGCTACCGCCCGGAGGACTGGAACATCTATGGGGCGCAGGCTTCGGATGGCGATAACTCCTACGGGGACAGCGCCGCCACCGAGATTCTCCTCAAGGATGCGATCCTTCCGGTCACGCAATATTTTGCGTATCTCGAGGTCGGCGAAGAGGGAAGCGCGCCCGCGTCGGGCTCGGCGCTGTGGACCCATTATCAACGCCTGTGCGCCGAAGGTGCGCCGCTGTCGATGCGCAGGGTCAGCCGCCGCAGCGAAATCTTTCCGGTGTTTCACGATCTCTTTCAGCGCCGACGCGCCCGCACGAAGGTCGCATCATGAACGCGGCTCGACCGCTCTACGAAGGGGCCGACTGGAATTTCGAGACGCTGCGCCGGATCCACGACGCCTGCGAGAGCGTGGCGCTCTGCGAACTGGGCCTCGACGTCTATCCAAACCAGATCGAAGTCATCACGGCCGAGCAGATGCTCGATGCATACTCCTCGATCGGCATGCCGCTGTTCTACAAGCACTGGTCGTTCGGCAAGCACTTCGCGCAGCATGAGGCGTTCTACCGCAAGGGCCTGAAGGGCCTCGCCTACGAGATCGTGATCAACAGTTCGCCGTGCATCTCCTACCTCATGGAGGAGAACACCGCGACCATGCAGACGCTGGTCATCGCGCATGCCGCCTTCGGTCACAACCACTTCTTCAAGAATAATTACCTGTTCAAGCTGTGGACCGATGCTCACGGAATTCTCGATTACCTGAAGTTCGCGAAGGGCTTTATCGCGAGCTGCGAGGAGCGTCACGGCCCCGCGGTCGTCGAACGCACGCTTGACGCCGCCCACGCCCTCATGTCGCACGGTGTCGACCGTTATCCTGGCAAGAAGAAGCTCGATCTCGGTCAGGAGGAAAGGCGCGAGCGGGAGCGTCGCGAGCACGAAGAGCGCATCTTCAACGATCTTTGGCGCACCGTGCCGGCCGGCCCCGGCAAGAGCGCAACCACGCTGAGCGTCGAGCGGCGCCGCGCCATGCTCGGCCTGCCGCAGGACAACATCCTGTATTTTCTCGAAAAGTCCGCCCCACGTCTGCAGCCCTGGCAGCGCGAGCTGCTGCGCATCGTCCGCCACGTCGCGCAGTACTTCTATCCCCAGGGTCAGACCAAGGTCATGAACGAGGGCGCCGCGACCTATGTGCACTATCGCATCATGAACAGTTTGTATGAGCGAGGTGCCATCGGCGAAGGAAATTTCCTGGAGTTTCTCCAGTCGCACACCAACGTCGTGTTCCAGCCGGGCTATGACGATCCGCGCTATTCAGGGCTCAATCCCTATGCGTTGGGCTTCGCAATGATGCGGGACCTGGAACGGATCGTCAGTGAGCCTGACGAGGAGGATCGCACGTGGTTCCCGGACATCGCCGGCAGCAAGAACGTGATGAGCGTCCTGAGGGACATCTGGGCGGACTATCGCGACGAGAGCTTCATCAGCCAGTTTCTCAGTCCCCGCCTGATGCGCCAGATGCGCATGTTCCAGCTTTGCGACGACCCGTCCGAGACCGAGGGCGTCAAGGTGGAGGCGATCCATAACGAGCGCGGTTATCGCCACATCCGGCGCCAACTCGCCCGACAGTATGACGTCGGCTGGACCGATCCCAACATCGAGGTGGTCGACGTCGATCTTGCGGGCGACCGGCGTCTCATCCTGCGCCACGCCGTCGTCAACGGGTGTTTGCTCGAAGAAACGGATGCCAAGCGCGTGCTCCAGCACCTCGCCGATCTCTGGAGCTATGACGTGCTCTTACGCGAGGTCGATCCGGCAGGCGCGGTCCTCAAGGAGCATTTGGCAAACCCGCGGGGGACGGTTCTCGCAGCTTGAGATAGGCTGCGACGATCGGCAGATCGCTGCGGATCCAGGAGCGCCAAGATGAACGATCATGCTCACGCCAAGACGATGACGTTATCCGAACGCGCCGATGCGCTCGAAGAGCGCATGACGCACGAACTCGAACACATCGTCACAAAGTCGGTCTTGTTCGGCATGGCCGATGGCAAGGTGGCGATCGAGAACGGGGCGGGCCTGCTGGAGAACAATCCCGGCAAATTCATGCTGATGCGGGAAGATCCGCGCCTTCCCCAAATGCCGGAAAAGCCGACCTTGATCGATTACTTCAAATGCCGGTTCGCATCGACGGCGCACCTTTTACAGAGCGCGAAACTCGCCCAGAAGGCCGGTCACAGCGAAAAGGTCGTGCTGGCCTGCCTTCTCCACGACGTCGCGGTTGCAAGTTTCATCAGGTGCGATCACGGCTACTGGGGTGCCCAGATGATCGAGCCTTATGTCGACGAAGAGATAAGCTGGGCCGTGCGCGCCCACCAGGCGCTGCGCTTCTTTCCGGACGAATCCGTCGGCTACGAGTATCCGGAGATGTACCTGAAATATTTCGGTCCCGATTATCAGCCCGAGCCCTATATCGTTGACGAGTACAAGCGCTCCCTCGATCACAAGTACTACATGACGGCGCGCCTGATCACGCTGAACGATCTTTATTCGTTCGACCCCAACGCCAAAGTCGATCTTGACGATTTCACCGACATTATCGGCCGTCATTTCAAGCAACCGAAAGAAGGGCTCGGCCTCGACTCCAGTCCGTCAGCGCACATGTGGCGCACAATGCTTTGGCCAACCCGGTTCCTGTAGGATTCGGGGCTTCAGCAGGCCCTCCTGCAGCCGTTGCGGACATAATCGAGGCTGGTCGGTGGCGAATGACCCGCGGCATCGCCAGGGACATGCGGGCGGCTTGCAGCACCGCAGATAAAGCGAGGGGCCCGGAGTTGAGAAAGAGGAAAGCGCGGATCACGCGCCGCGCTCCTCAATTTTGAAAATCGAGAAATAGAACTTCGGCGCAACATGCTGGACGCCGATTTCATTGAGAACGCCGATGACCATGATCTTTGCGATCTGAAAGGTCTCGCTCTCGGTCCTGATCGTGACGATATTCGAGCCGCGCAGGAATTCCACGTCGGCAAGGCCGCACGCCGAGGGGCTATGCTCTTCTTCATTAACATAGGCCAAGGCGGCTTTGATGCCCGGCGCGTCGCTTCGCAGAATCGCCGCAATCTTTTCGGCCTGCTGCTGGGTGTCGCAGATCAAGGCGGTGTCAGCTTCGATTTCTCGTGCATGCGCAGCCTGAAGGGAGGAGCAAAGTACTGCAGCACCGATCAGGCATTTCACGTGACCGTTCCCCGCCGCGAGCGCGAGGGCGGACAGTCTGGTCTTGGTCGTCATGGTGATCTCCTGTTGTTAATGAAGGGCGGAATTGCCCTTCGATGTTCAGGAGCATAGGAGGCGGCCGTCGGGACAGATGTGCTGGCATGCACAAGAGTGCGCATTTCCGCCGATCAAACGTCGATCTCGCGGTCGATTGCGGCTCTGTTCTCCAGGCAGTAATAGCCGGCAAGCCGGCTCACTACGGCTTCGCGCATCCAGTGTGACAGAATGCGGCTCACGTTCTCGCGGGAAATTCCGGCCATGGCGGCCAGATCGGTTTGCGTGACCTTCTGTCTGATCAGGACGCGCCCATTACCGACGTCCTGACCGAAGGCCTCCGCCAGGCTCAAAAGCACGCGCGCTACCCGCCCCTTCAACGACATGAAGGTCGCCGCCACCAGCGCGTCATTGGTCGCGCGCAGGCGGCGTGCCAGCAGCATCATTCCATGGCGATAAAGCTCCGGATGGGCGTCGGCGAATACCTCGAAGGCGGCATTGCTGATGAAGCACAGCTTCAACTCCCGCAGCGCCTCGACCGAGGCGGATCGCGGGGCGCCGTCAAGCATCGACAATTCGCCGACAATAGCCCCAGGCCCTAGAATGGCGAGAATTCGTTCGCCGCCGGTGCCCGTGATCACACTGACCTTAAGCAGGCCGTCATCCAGCCGGTAGCATCCGTTCGAAGGATCGCCGGAGAGGAACAGGGACTGATCGGCCTTGAGCGAGACCGTGCGACCTTTGGCGAAAAGGTCCGAGAAGAGCTTTGTCGGCAGAGCCGACAGTACATGATCGGCAGACGGCGGCGGGACCGCCATGGCAACCCCCAGAGTCGAAACCGCGAGCTGAGGTTGTATAGCACACTGGCGTCAATTCACGCCCTCATCCTGGCGTAAGATGCTCGTCGGCGGTGGCGGTATCGGTCCAGACGCCCGAACAAAGATTGCAGCCCGAGGTGAGCCTTGGAATCTGGCAAAGTCAACTCTGCTCGCCAGTCGGAGATGAGGCGCAAACTTGCCGTCATCCTGGCATCGGACGTGGCTGGCTACAGCCGTCTCGTTGCCGCCGACGAGGAAGACACAGTTCGTCGCTTTCGGCAGGCGGCCTCCGTCTTCAGCGAGCGGGTGCAAAGGTATCGCGGCCGGGTGTTTAACACCGCCGGCGATGCAATTCTGGCAGAGTTCGAAAGCGCGGTCGACGCAACCCGTTGCGCCGTCGATATTCAGGGCGCCAACAATGCGCAGAATGTCGAGCTCGATCCATCAAGAAAGCTTTTGTTCCGGATCGGAATCGCGATCGGGGATGTTCTGGTCGGCGACAACGGCGATCTCCTGGGCGACGGCGTGAATATCGCGGCGCGGCTCGAAGGCATCGCCGAACCTGGCGGCATCTGCGTTTCCGAGGACGTCAAAATCCACGCCCTGAATAAGATCAGCGCCGGCTTCGTGGATCTCGGCGAACAGACGCTCAAGAACATTCCGCGGGGTATCAGGGCCTACCGGCTCGGCGCCGCCACGGGCGAAACCAGCCCGCCGGTCGCAATGTCCCTGCGCAACTTTGCCGCCCGCTTACCGGTACGCGGCGCGATTGCGGCGGCCGCGCTCCTGGCCATTTCGGGGGCGGTTCTTGTCGTCCAACACTTATCGCCTTCCCAGCCCACCGTCGTCTCGCAGCCCGCCGCCGTCTCCCCGCCCGCCTTGGCCGTCGCGGACCGCCAGTTCGATCCCGCGAGCGTGCCGCTGGTGACCGACCGGGTTCGGAGCAGTTTGATCGACTATGCCCGGCAACCGGATTTCAAGGCGATTGCGATCTCCCGCATCGGCTGGGGCGTATCGAGCGGGCTTCCCAATTCGGTCAGTGCCGAGCGGGATGCGCTCGATCGCTGCAAGAGGCGGGATCCCAACGGCGACTGTCGGGTTTACGCGGTGGGCGACAAGGTGGTCTGGCCGCAATCGCCGGTTCCACTCTCTGCCGATTTTCATCCGGAGCCGCTGGACATTCCGCTGCTTCCGGCCGATCTCGCCATCGTCAAGGGAGCGCCAACAGCGGCTGGCCTCGACGCCTTCCTCAAGGCGAAGGACCATAAGGCGCTTGCGGTGAGCGACGCCGGTTTCTCCTCCATGTTGGATCGTGCCGACCGGGCGGAGGCGATCCGCCTCGCAGTCGAGCGCTGTTCCGATTTCGCCAAGTCACCCTGCCTGCTGATTTCCGTCGATGGTTTGCTGACCGTTCAAATCCCCCGTTCTCATGGCGTCGTCCGCCCCTACACACTGGCAAGCGAAATTGAGATGAGCGAAGCCGACAAGGAGCGCATCGGACAGATCTATGGCGGCAAGGATTGGCGGGCGCTGGCGAAGGGAGGGTCAGGGCGCTGGTATGCGGTCAACGCAGCGGAATCCGAAATGGCCGCCGCCGATCGCGTCCTGCAGGATTGCCGCCAGACCGAGACGCAGTGCCAGCTGCGCGCGATCGGAAATTTCCGCATCGACAGGCGATAGCCGCAACGGGGTGGTCGATGACATTTCGCGTGTCACGCATGTTTCAAGGCTTGATCCGGACGGCAGGCCGCTTCCCGACCTCTTTTCCCACAGCGCTCGGCTCTTGCAGCGCATGCGTAGCAATCGTGGCGGTGTTCGGCTTTGCGTCACCCGCCGTTGCGCAGAAAGGGTCTTTACCTGGATTGCAGCGTATCGATCGCGGTCGCCTTTGCGTCACCAACGGCGTGGTCTCGGCATTGGACGGCGACCGGCTCGCGGTCGACACGCCCAGTTCGCGGGCGATTGTTCAAGCCGGCACTGAAACGGCCGCGGATCAGATTGCCGAGATTCAGTTCCAATATTTGGGACCCAGTCAGGACAGCAGGCCTTTGGCGTCCGGCGAATTGCGGCGCCAGATCGGCCTGAAGCTACGGGCGCAGGATGGATGCAATTTGATCTATGCGATGTGGCACATCGAGCCCGACGCAAGGGTGGCGGTTTCGATCAAGCGAAATGCAGGTCTGCACACGCACAAACAGTGCGGCGCTCACGGATACATCAATTTCAAATCGCGAGACGGCGGTGACCTGCCGCCTATACGCCCGGGGGAGGCCCACACGCTGCGGGCCGAGCTTCACGGGACGGAGTTGACGATCACGGCAGATGGCAACGTCGCGTGGCAGGGATCTTTGGGAAGCGTAATGGCGCTGCCGGTCGGGCCGCCCGGATTTCGCACCGACAACGCCCGGTTCACGTTTGAATATTTCGCTTCGGCCTCGGCCCGATTGCGGCCAACGGCGCAACAAGCGCCGCCTGGTCAGGGCCAATGCGTGACCTCCGAAGGCGATTGATCCCGCCCTCATGACTGCGCTTGTCGACACTTGTCGACGGCATCCGCGCCCTATGCCCGGGTGCCATTTGCTGGCTTGCCGTTATTGCTGGCTGGCGATCAGGGCCGCAAGGGTACTGTCCCAATTCGGCACCCAGTGTCCTAAATCGAAAACTAAGTTGTCCTAATTCCGTAGTGTTTAAATGTGTGGATGAACCACCTGAATCTCTAAGGGGGATGGCTCATGCGCTCAATTTTTGGATTGGCGGTTCTGATAGCTGTTTGTGTGACGTTGGAACTATCTGATGTTGTCACCCTGGCAAACGCCGGGTGTCAGACCAGCCAGCCGCAATGCCAAGGAGTAGCAATCCTTACCGATCGTTGCCCGCCCAACGTAAACGCCAAACGAATATATTGGGCCAGAGGTGGCGAGAGCAATTATAAAGTGGGCCCCGGCCAGACAGTCAGGGAAACAGTCGCGTATGGCGATACGTTCTGCTCGATTTGTGGCCCCGGTCCAATACCTAAAAACTGTCAGCGAGCTTATTTTCAAACCCAATAGGGCTGCCATTAGGGGAGGCCGCCTCAGTTGGCGGCCTCCTGTCCTAATTTCCCGAATCAAGTGTCCTGGTTAAGACAGCACCGCCGCAATCGACCGAACTCGACGTCAGGCCGAAATGCGCAATCTTGTGCGCGCCAGCACATCGGTCGTGACGGCCGCCTCTTATGCTCCTGAACATTGAAGAGCAATCATGCTCTTCACTTACACAGGAGACGATCATGTTCACACGTAAATCGATGTTTGCTCTTGCAACGCTCACCACCGTCGCTACGGCGGCGCTTGCTCCCACCGGCGCATCCGCTTGGGGCCATGGGGGCGGCTTCGGCGGCAACCACGGCGGCTTCGGCGGCTACCGCGGCGGCTACGGCGGCTGGAACCACTCGGGCTATCGCGGCTGGAACTGGAACTACAGGAACTACGGCTTCTATCGCCCGTCCTACTGGCACAACTACAGCTACTATCCCACGGTCTACTCGGCGCCATCCTATTCGGCGCCATCCTATTCGGCGCCGTCCTACTCGGCACCGTCGGCTCCGGTCTACTCGGCGCCGTCCGCCCCGGTCTACTCGGCGCCATCCGCCCATGTCGTCGTGGAGCAGCATGTCGAAGTTAACGGCGCCCCGGGCGAAGCGCCGCCTCGCTGAAACCAACAACTGCATGGAAGGTATTCACCATGCTCCGGCTGACGCCACTGACTGGCCAGACCTCTGCGGTCTGGCCAGTTTTTCGTATCTAACAGGGCAAAACTTGGGACCCAAGCTGCCCGGATGATACGCCTGGAGTTCGGAATGCTTTCGCGGCAGTTCCGAGAGCTGACGAGAACACGGCAACGCCGGTTGCCGCGCCCGCCCACCACCGGCCAAGCCGCGGCGCGTTTCCCGTTTCCTCTCCCATTGTCGACAAAGGTTTGCCGTTCTCGACGAGGGCCGGCTGTAAAGCGTCCCGGCGAGGGCAACGGCGTCTACCAAGAGCCGCAAGTCGCGCACATGCACCTTCCGGGTCATACCTCACGCCCAGGCTTCCACCCGGGTCGGAAAACGCCTACCATTCGGATCAATTCGGGAGGCACGAGGCCGTCCACCCATCTATGCCGCTTGGCGGATGCGTGGGTCGGCCGCCATTCGATGGGCAGTCCGGTTCGGCGCCGGCCGGCTGTCCGTGAGTCTCGGCGCAGCGGAATTTCATCATGGTCACGATCAAGGTCAACGGGGCCTCGCATCAGCTCGATGTCGAGGACGAGATGCCGCTTCTTTGGGTCTTGCGCGAGGAGGTCGGTTTAACCGGTACCAAGTTCGGCTGCGGGATTGCGCAATGCGGCGCCTGCACGGTGCATATCAACGGCGAAGCGGTCCGCTCCTGCGTCACGCCGATCGGCACTATCGACGGTGCCGAAATCACCACCATCGAGGGGCTTTCGCCTGACAGCCGGCATCCGGTGCAGCAGGCCTGGCTTACCGAAGAAGTGCCGCAGTGCGGCTACTGCCAGTCCGGCCAGATCATGGCGACGGTTGCGTATCTCAAGACCAATCCCAATCCGACCGATGCCGACATCGACGCCAATCTCACCAACATCTGCCGTTGCGGCACGTATGAGCGGCTGCGCCGCGCAGTTCATCGCGCCGCCGCGCTGATGAAGATTTGAGCGGGAGAACAGCCATGACGATCATGCATCAAGTCTCCCGCCGCCAGTTTATCGCCACCTCGCTAACCGCCGCCGGCGGTTTTGCGCTCGGCATCGGGACCGGAGGCCCCGCCGATGCCGCAACCTTGAGCGTGCGCCCCTGGAGCGACGACCTTCCGCATGCCGGCGAGATCAACGCCTGGGTCGTGATCAATCCCGATGACAGCGTGATCATCCGCTACGGCCGCGCCGAGATGGGACAGGGCTCCTTTACGGCCTTGCCGCAAATTCTCACCGAAGAGCTCGAGTGTGATTGGGCCTTGGTAAAACCCGAATACGCCTCGGCTAACCGCAATTTCAGGGACAACAAGGTCTACGGCAGTCTGAGTACCGGCGGAAGCCGCGCCGTCCGCGAGACCGGCGAGATGGTCCAGCGGGCCGGCGCGAGCGCGCGCGAACGCCTCGTTGCGGCGGCGGCGAAGCGCTGGGACGTGCCGGCGTCTGATTGCTCGGCTTCGATGAGCAAGGTCACCCACAAGCCGACCGGACGGACGTTCCGATACGGCGAGCTTGCGGCCGAGGCGGCCGCAATCAAGCTCGACAAAGAGCCCGCGATCAAGACGCCCGATCAGTTCAAGTTCATCGGCAGAAGGCTGGCGCGGCTCGACGTGCCGCTCAAGATCAACGGCACCGCCAAGTACGGCATCGACCTCGACGTGCCCGACATGGTGCATGCGGCGATCATCGCCTGCCCGGTGTTCGGCGGCACCGTGAAGTCGGTCGACGAACGCCCGATTGCAGGCCGGCGCGGCGTCATGCAGGTGGTCAAGCTCAAGGACGCCGTCGCGGTGGTCGCCGACCGGCATTGGCGCGCGCAGGCTGCGCTCGACATGCTGCGG
Organism: uncultured Alphaproteobacteria bacterium; assembly: GCA_963747835.1. GTDB lineage: Bacteria > Pseudomonadota > Alphaproteobacteria > Rhizobiales > Xanthobacteraceae > JAJPKK01. The sequence goes on along the minus strand of CAVVGO010000006.1, from coordinate 742,249 downwards.
ATCGAGTGGGAGGTCGGCGCCGCGGGTTCGACCGATAGCGCGCAGTTCCGCAAGGACTACATCAGCGCGCTGGATCAGAAGGGCGCGGACGCTCGCCACGACGGCAATGTCGATGCGGCAATGCCGACGGCAGTCAGGGTAATCGAGGCGACCTACGACGTGCCGATCATCGCGCACGCCCCGATGGAGCCACTCAACGCCATCGCGCATGTGCAGGCCGACCGCGTCGATGTCTGGGTCGGCACCCAGAATGCCGATATGGCATTGACGTTCGCCGCGCAGGCATCCGGCGTGAAGGGTGAGAACGTCCATATCCACAATACGTTCTCCGGTGGCGGGTTCGGCCGCCGGCTGCGTCCCGACGAAGTCGCCCAAGCGGTCGCGGTCTCCAAGGCGATTGGTAAGCCGGTCAAGCTGATCTGGACGCGCGAAGAAGAAATTCGCCAGGGCCGCTACCGCACCCAGGCCGCGATCCGCTTCAAGGCAGGATTTGCGGCCGACGGCACGCCGATTGCGCTCGACATGCGCAATTCGGCCGGCAGTGCCAATCCGCAAGCCGTCCGCGACGGCCTCGACCCGCAGACGACGCAAGGTCTGATCAATACAGCGTACAAGCTCCCGAACTACCGCGTCGTCTCGATCGTCAAGAACACGCACGTGCCGCTCGGCCCGTGGCGTGCGCCTGGTCATTCCCAGAACGTGTTCTTCATGGAGAGCTTCATCGACGAGATGGCGCACGCGACCGGCAAGGACCCGGTGGCACTTCGGCGCGAGCTGCTGGCCCACCGCCCCGACTTCCAGCGGGTGCTCGACGTGCTGGTCGAGAAGGGCGACTGGGGCAAGCCGATGCCCAGGGGCAAAGGCCGCGGCGTCGCCGTCCACGAGAGCTACGATTTGATCGTCGGCATGATCGCCGAGGTCGCGGTGGGGAATGGAGAGGTCAAGGTCGAGCGCGTCGTGATCGCATGCGACTGCGGCGTCGTGGTCAACCCGCGCGGCGTCGAGACGCAGCTCGAAGGCGGCATGATCTACGGGCTATCGGCCGCTCTGTTCGGCGAGATCACGGTCAAGAACGGCCGGGTCGTGCAGGGCAACTTCGACACCTACCCGGTCGTGCGCTTCAAGGATGCGCCCAAGACGGAAGTCTACATCACCCCCACACCCGGCAAGAAATGGGGCGGCGTCGGCGAGCCCGGCGCGACCATGATCCAACCCGCGGTGACGAATGCGATCTTCGCCGCCACCGGCAAGCGGTTGCGTACACTGCCGATCCGGGGACAGGATCTCTCCGGCGCGGCATAACGCCGGCGCGTGACGCACCTCGAACATGCAGTGGCCGGGCTCGTCCCGGCCATTTGCGTGTCGCGATTGATCGGGATCACTTCGTTTCGAACAAATTCAGATCGACCGATTTTCCCATCTGAAAATAGCCTAGCGGCGATGGATGAATTCCGTCACCGCAATTGTAAGTAACGTCGAGGAGGTCGGGATTCGCGCCGCTGCGCACGACGCGGTCGAAATCGATGATCGCATCAAAGGCGCCACCCTCTCGAATCCAGGCATTGATCTCGTGGCGCACTTTCGTTTTTGCATCGTTCCAGCCGGTATTGCCGGCAACCAGCGCAACGTTGTGGCGCGGCACGATGGTGACGCCGATGACTTTCAAGCCGCGCGCTTTGACGCGCGCGACGATGTCCTTCAGGCCGTTGATCACCTGCTCGGCGCCGGCGTCCCGGCGGATATCGTTGGTGCCCATGAAGACGACAACGTGCGACACGCCCGCATGGGCCAACACATCACGGTCGAGCCTCTCGGTGCCAGGCGTGGTGTCGGGCGGCGGCGTAACGTTGCCGGTCACGGTATTTCCGCCAATCCCTTCGTTGACGACGGCATGGCGGACAGTGTCCTGCAACGCCAATCGCTGAGCCACAATATCCTCCCAGCGATCATGCGCATCGAGGGTCGTGCAGGTCCCGTCGGTAATGGAATCGCCGAAGGCGACGATTGTCGTCGTGGGCGCGGTCGCGCGAACATCGATCGCCTTCAGCCACGGCATGGTCGTGATGCGGGTCTTGAAGGGAGCTCCGGATTGCGACGCTGTCAAATCGCCCGCGCCATTGTCAGTGACGAAAGATGTTACGACCGCGCCGCTGTGCTGGCTGGCCGGGACGTCGGCGCCCGGAACATAGACGCTGACGGCAAGGTCCTCCTGGGCATCCACCTTCATGGGAACGGGATCGCTCGTCATGGAGCCGCCCGCCGCGATCGTGACGGACGACTGGCCGGCGAACGTTGCCGGCATGAGAAGGCCGGGCGATATGCTGGCGGGATTGTTGGCTGATTGACGCGGCCCGACCGATACCTTTCCGAACGTAACCGGCATGGTGCCGAACGTATTGTCAAAGCGCAGACGGATCGCATCGCCCGGCGCAGTCACACGAGCGATGAGGCGCAACGTCGCGTTGCTCACGCGGGTTTGGCCGAGCACCTGCTGCGACGTTCCCCACGCGGTGATCCATCCCGGGCCCGTTTGCGCGAACACCGGCCAGCATGCAAAGGCTACGGCAATCGCAAAGCCGGCCGTCCGAAGTTGTGGCAAACTACTGCGCATCCGTCTCCTCCACATCTCCGGCTCGCTGACTAACATCGAGCGCTTAAAACGGCCGCTTCGGCCTTGCGGCGCGTTATTGCAGCGGGTCGGGTTCGCCGTCATTGACCGTGATCGTACTGATGGTTCTCGGATCAACGCCGCGTCCCTCCACAAAGGCGAGTTCTTCCATGCGGTGTCCGTGAAGCAGCCCCGGGAGACCATAGTTCCCTTCGATGCAGCGAGGCTCACTATATATTCTGTTTTCCTGGTCGTTCTGCCGTGTGAATTCCTGCTTGGCCGTCCAGGGCCGCGCCCAAACGGTCGGGTCCTCGACCGTCACGGCATATTCAATCGTTGTCGGGCTCGTCCGCGTCCACCGTTCGATCACGTGCAGATTCTCGCGCGACCCCTGAAAATCGGTCTTTGCACTGAAATTCGTCACGTCGATCACGAGGGTATTGCCCTCCCAGTGGCCACGCGAGTCGCCGTACCACTGACGAATACCGGGAGGCAAATGGGAGCTCCCGTCCATGACGATGTTGCGCTGCCACCCCTGGCCCTGACCCACGTCGTAGAACATCGAGATGCCGCCGGGTGTCTGCACGATTCGCCGGAAGCTGATGCGATCGGCGATCGCTCCAAGGGTACCGATCTCGGGCAGCCCGCCCATCAGGCAGCGCACCGGCAACGAGGCGTCCTCCGGACCGTCATAGCGATTTATGGTCGCCGTGTTGTAGCGGGGAGCGCTTTCGGCCCATCGCGGCGAGGGAGCCGGATCGTACTTGCCCCCGTTGCACGGCAACTCTTTACGTTTGCAGGTTTCGGTCGCTTGCAACAGCGCAACGCGAAATTCGCGTTCGGCAGCGGCAATCTTCTGAGCCTGAGCGGTTAGAGGCGGTAGCCGGCCATTGGGCGGATCGACAATCCGTGACGTCCGCGCGCCGGTACGTTTCTTGGGTGTGAACACGTCGTTATAGGCGCCGGCGACGTCTGCCAAGGTCCCGCGCTCCGCGCGTCTGTCGCGACCCAGCATGGCCGATCGCTGTCGATCCAATTCGGCGCGCTGGGCCTCGGTGAAAAATTCCTGGCTTGCATACTTGGGCGAGCGCTGTAGGGGCGTGTCGGTTTCGTCGGTCCAAATGCCCTGCAGATCGGGTTCGCCCCAAGGGGTTTTCAACTCCGTTATCAACGCCGGGGCCGGCACCGTGGCGGAAGCCGCCGGGGCCTGAGCCGACACCCGTATGATCGACCCCGAAATGACAACAGCGACAGCGGCTCCGGCAATGGCGAGCGTTATCACGGAGCCTGAGAACCTCTCACGCATGATGGCCTCCCTTTGTCCTGCGGCGATTTTACTCCAACGAGATTGAAACCCAGACTGGCCAGGATAGTAGCGTTTTTGGGTATTCGCCGATAGCGCGATCATGAGCCCGTTCCTCGAGCAGGTGCCGCGCGCCGGCACCAACCATCCGTCCACGCGTTCATGCGGCGTTGCGCTTCGACTGGTCGATGATGGACGGCTGTGAAGGCGCCTGACGTTTGCGCCGCAGCAATCGAGATGCAAATAAATTGAAGCGATCCATGTAAAGGTAAGTGACCGGCGTCGTGAACAAGGTCAGGGCTTGTGACACGATCAAACCGCCGACGACGGCGACACCCAGGGGCTGGCGCAGGTCAGAGCCGGCGCCGATGCCTATAGCGATCGGCAATGTACCGAGCAGCGCCGCCATCGTCGTCATCATGATAGGTCGGAAACGCAGGACGGCCGCTTCGTAGATCGCGTCCTCCGGTGACTTGCCCCCGCCGCGTTCTCGCTGCAACGCGAAGTCGATCATCATGATCGCGTTTTTCTTGACGATCCCGATCAGCATGATCAGGCCGATGATCGCCATCATGGTCAGCTCGAAGTTGAAGAACCACAGCGTCAGGAGTGCGCCTACCGCGGCCGAGGGCAGACTCAAGAGGATGGTGAAGGGATGAATGAAGCTTTCATAGAGCACGCCGAGCACGATGTAGACCGCGAATAGTGCGGCCGCGATGAGCAGCGGTTGCGTCGACAGGGATTTCTGAAATTCCGATGCGGTTCCCTGGAACGAGGTTTGCAGCGTCGGCGGCTTACCAAGTTCCTGCTCTGCTTGTTGGATTTGCCCCACGGCTGCACCAAGGGATGCGTTCGGCGCCAGATTGAATGACAAGGTTACAGCCGGGAATTGCCCCTGGTGATTGACTGAGATCAGCGCTGGCACCGGCTTCAGTGTAGCGAATTGGCTGATCGGAACCATTTTGCCGGCGGCGCCGTGCACGTAGAGGCGCGACAAGGCGGACACGTCCTGCTGATATTCCGGCGCAACCTCCAGGATGACGTGATAGGTGTTGAGCGGCGCGTAGAGTTGCGTCACGAAGGGTTGCCCGAACGCGTCGTAGAGTGTCTGCTCGATTGTTGTGACATTGACGCCGAGCCGCGAGGCGGCGTCGCGATTGATGTCGATCATCAATTCCGGACTGCCGGTTTGCTGATCGCTGGCGACATCCTGCAGGTCCTTCAATCCCTGCATCTTGGTGAGCATTTTCGGCGCCCACTGATCCAGCTCGTCGAGATTGGTGTCTTGCAGGGTGTATTGATACTGCGTGCGCGCCAGCCGGCCGCCGACCTGGATATTCTGGATGGATTGAAGAAAGGTCGAGATCCCCGGCACGGCCGCGAGTTTTGGGCGCAACCGCCCGATGACCTGGTCGGCGGTAGCGCTGCGTTGACTTAGCGGCTTCAACACGATGAACATGCGGCCGGTGTTCAGGCCGGAACTCGAAGCACCGCCGATCAAAGAGCCGAACGTGGCCACGGCGGAATCCGCCAGGATGACCTTTGCCGCCGCCGCCTGCCGTTCGGCCATGCCCGTAAAGGAGATGTCCTGGTCAGCCTGCGTGAAGGCAAAAATGAGCCCCGTGTCTTCCTGCGGGAAGAAACCCTTCGGCATGGCGATAAATAGCCAGGCGGAAGCCCCAATCAGCGCGATATTGAGCAGCATGACGATACCGCGATGCCGCAGCGATAGTTTGAGGACGCGCTCGTAGCCGCGGATCACTGCGTCGAAGGCTCGTTCGCTGGCCTCGTAGACCCGATTGTGGCGCACGTCGTGCGGGTTCTTCAGGACGAGCGATGCCATCATGGGCGACAACGTCAGTGCGATCAACGCGGACAGCACCACCGCTACCGTCACGGTGACGCCGAACTCACTGAAAAGACGCCCGACAATACCGCCCATAAAGAGGAGAGGAATGAAGACCGCGATCAGCGAGACGGTTATGGAAACGATTGTGAAGCCGATCTCCTTCGATCCGTCGAGAGCCGCCGTTTTTCGATCCTTGCCCATCTCCATATGCCGGAAGATGTTTTCCAGCATGACGATCGCGTCGTCGACGACCAGACCGACGGCGAGCGTGAGCGCCATGAGCGACAGATTGTCGAGGCTATAGCCAAGCATAAACATCACGCCGAACGTGCCTGCCAGCGACAGCGGGACGGTGATGGCGGGAATGAGCGTTGCCCAGAGATTCCGCAGAAACGCGAAGATCACGACGATGACGAGAATAAGCGTCCCCATCAGCGTCAGTTTGACGTCGGTAAAGCTCTGCCGGATTGATGTCGACCGATCGCTGACGATCGACAGCTTCACCGAGGGCGGCATCCCCGCCTGCAAGGTCGGGAGCAGCGCCTTGATCTGATCGACGAGCGCGATCGTGTTGGCGCCAGGCTGGCGCCAAATGCCGATCATCTCGCCGCGGTCGGCGCCGACCCAGGCGGCTTGCAACGGGCTCTCAACACCAGACACAACCTTGGCTATGTCACCCACGCGAACCGGAGCGGCGTTGCGATAAACGACGACGGACTTGGCTATTGCCTCCGGCGAGAAGATCTGACCGTTGGCACCAATCTGATAGGATTGTTGCTGACCCTGCAGCGTTCCGACCGGGAGGTTCGCGGTATTGCTGGTTACCGCATTGGCGACATCGTCCAATCCGATGCCGCGTGACGCGAGGGCCAGCGGATTGACCATAATGGTCGGCGCAAACTTCTGTTCGCCGAAAATCGAGACCTGGCCGACCCCGGTCAGCGTCGAAACGCGCTGCGCCAAGTCGAGATCGGCATATTGATCCAGCTGCGTCAGCGGCATGGATTCCGAAGTCAGTCCCAAGATAAGAATCGGTTGATCGGCGGGATTCACCTTCTTGTAGGTGGGCGGGTTCGGAAGATTTTTCGGCAGATAGCCTTGCGCCGCATTGATCGCCTGCTGTACATCGCCCGCAGCACCGTCGATGTTGCGGGACAAGTCGAATTGGAGCGTGATGCTGGTCGACCCGAGGACGCTGGTGGAGGTTATCTGATTAACGCCGGCAAGGTCGGCGAATTGCCGTTCGAGCGGCTGGGCTACGGATGATGCCATGGTCTCGGGGTTCGCGCCCGACAGACTCGCGGAAACCGAGATCGTCGGAAAATCGACAGTCGGCAACGCCGCCACCGGCAACAAGTTATAACCGATGGCGCCGCCGACGAGCAACGCAGCCATCAGAAGCGCCGTGGCGATCGGTCGCTCGATAAAGATTGCCGAGATGTTCATTGCGAACGACCGACGCCCGATGGTAGATCGGAAAAGCCGGTTGGGGTGGCGTTTGCGAGCTTGTCGGAGACCTGAACCTTTGTTCCCTGTTGAAGCTTGAACTGGCCGGCGGTCACCATCCGTTCGCCGACTTTCAGCCCGGAACCTACCAGCACCATGTTGTTTTCGGTTTGGATGACCTTGACCGGACGCATGTCGACGGTGGAGTCGTCCTTCACGACGTAGGTGAATGATCCCTTGGGTCCCGTCTGTATCGCGGCGGAGGGCACGGTGACGCCGTTGCGGACGACGTCGAGCACAAGATGTGCGTTGACGAATTGGCCGGGCCAGAGCGCCATGTCGTCGTTGGGAAACTCCGCCTTGAGCTTGAACGTACCGGTCGTCTGGTCGACCGCATTGTCAACGAGGTCGAGGACGCCGGTGGCGATCTTCTTCTCGTCGTTGGCGGCGAACGCAACGACGGCTAACTGAGTTTTCGCCATCGCTTCGCGGATGCGCGCAATGTCCGCTTCCGGCAGCGTGAAAATAACGTAGATGGGCTTGACCTGCGTGACGACCACCAGGACCTGAGAGTTCGCCGACAGCAGATTACCGAGATCGACCTGCCTGATACCGGTCACGCCGTCGATCGGCGACTTGATCGAAGCATACTCGACATTGAGCTCCGCCGCGGCGACCACAGCCTGGTCGCTCGTCTCTGTCGCGTGGCCCTGGGCCACGGTGGATTTTTGCGTCGCATATTGCTGTTCGGGCGCGTAGTTCTGTGCCAGGAGCTTCTGATAACGCTCTAAATCGATTTGCGCATTTGCAAGCGCGGCCTGATCCCTGACAAGCGCCGCCTTCGCCTGATCGAGCGTCGCCTGATAGGGGCGTGCGTCGAGTTCGACCAGAACGTCGCCAGTACGAACCTCCTGTCCCTCCTTGAAATTGATTTTGGTGACCGCCCCTTCGACACGACTCTTCAGAGAAACGGTGTTAAAGGCCTCGACGGTTCCCAAGCCCCGCAGCACGATGGGCACATCTCTGGCTTCGGCGGTGGCGACGAGAACCGGTATCGCCGAAGCCACTTGCATCGGGCTATTTTCTGACGTGGCGCCAGGGTTTCTTGCACGGATCACGAAAACGGCTATAGCCGCGGCACAGGCCAGCGCTGCCACCCCCGCGATCAACGATTTGCGCATACATGGATCCGTTCATGCGTTATCTACTAACTGACACGCGATGCGGCCTCGGGCACAAAGGTCCAGCTTTTTGCGCGTGAAAATCCACGGCGATGCACATTCTCAACGTGGTGAGAAATTTCGCCTTCTGAACAACTCCAAGGGCCGCTGAAAGTTCCCCCGCACTGCGAAATCGGTAGCGGTGGAACGCTCCCCTCATTGGAGCCGCTCGCGGCCGCTATTGCGTCCGAGGTTAACAAGCGTCTAATGCTGAAGCTGACCGCCTCGCACCGGAGGCCCCCTTCGCGGGCGGCTAAGCATGATCCCGCGAATGACATTCGAATTCAGCGGAGGAAAGGCACCATCATGTCGAGGATTTGTCATATTGCCATCATCGTTCCAGACGCCGAAGAGGCGGCAAAGTTTTATGAGCAGGCGCTCGGCCTCAAGCGCGCCGGTACGGCGCGGCGCGGCATCTACATGTCCGACGGCGTGATCAACATCGCGCTCCTCACCAAGGAACATGAGAACGAAAAACTTGGGCTTTATCATTTCGGCGTATGGGTCGACGATCTCGACGCGTCGGAGAAGAAGGTGGTCGACGCCGGCGGCACCTACCTGGCGGGACGGCCAACGTCGCCGAACTCATTCTACGAAGCCAAATACCGCGACCCCAACGGCGTCGTGTTCGATCTCACCCATCACGGCTGGGCCGGTGCCACCAAGGACGTGGTGGCGAAACCGTAAGCCGCGGCGAGGCTCCCGTGAATTCGCCCTGTTGAGCGACGGCGAAGCGCATGTCGCAGCCGTCCAATCGCATCGTGGTCATCGGCGCCGGACCGGTGGGGCTTTGCCTCGCGCTGGCGCTGGCGCAGCAGGGCGTCGCGGTCACCATCATCGAGGCGCTGGGCGAGGACAATTTCCTCGAGCAGGTGCCGCGCGCCGGCACCAACCATCCGGCCACCCTCGAAATGTACGATCGCATCGGGCTCTACAAACGGCTCGAGCCGCGCGGCATCATCGCGCCGGTGTTCCACTACTGGGACCGCGCCGAAAACCGGCTGATCGCCGCATTCGACCACGCGCATCTCAAGGACGACACGCGGTTTCCCTATGTGCTCCAGTGCGAACGTATCAAGATCGTCGAGGAGGCGCTGGCGATGGCGAAGGCCCATCCGGACATCGACGTGCGCTTGTCGTCTACGTTCACGCGCTTCACCCAGGACGGCTCCGTCGTCGTCGCGCACTTCACCAATCCGGCCGGCGAGACGGAGCAGATTGCCGGCGCCTATATCGTGAGCGCTGAGGGCGCGCGCAGCATCGTACGCAAGGACCTCGATATCGAGTTCGAGGGCTTCACGTATTCCGACCTCACGCTGAATATCGAGGTCGCCTACGATTTCCGGCGCCACGGCTACGCCGAGCGCAACTACATATCCGACCCCAAGGAATGGTCGAACCTGTTCCACTGGAAGGGACCGCCGGATCGCTGGCGCGTCCATTTCCCGGTCGAGGCAACGGAGGACCCGGACACGGCGTGCCGCCCGGAGGTGCTGCAGGCGCGCATGCAGGCTTTCCTGCCGACTGGCCGCGATTTCGAGATCGTCGGCAGCAATCTCTATACGGTGCATCAGCGCGTCGCGAAAAAATTCCGTTCCGGCCGCGCGATCCTCGCCGGCGATGCCGCCCATGTGAACAGCCCGATCGGCGCCATGGGGATGAACAGCGGCATCCACGACGCCTTCAATCTCGCCGACAAGCTGGTCCAGATTCTGCATGGCGAAGCCGACGAGGAGATTTTCGATCGCTATGAGCGCCAGCGCCGCCATGTGGCCGTCCGGCACACCCAGGCTCAGACCATGCGCAACAAGCGCCTGCTGGCGGAGACCGATCCCGCAGTGCGCCGGCAGAGCCAGGACGAACTGCGGCGGACCGCCGAGGACCCGGTGCGGGCACGTGCCTTCCTGCTGCGGGCCTCTCTGTTCGACAGCCTGCGCGAGGCGGAACGGATCATGTGAACGGTGATCCAATGATCAAGGTTCGCTTCGGACTTCCGGCAGCCTGCATCGCGGCGGCCATGCTGGCCGGCGCCGCTGCGTCCGCCCAGCAGGCAACGCGCTGGCCGGAGCGGCCGATCCGCTTCATCGTGCCGTTCCAGCCCGGCAGCAGTTCCGACACCGTCGCCCGTATCGTCGCCACCAAGCTTTCGGAGCGGCTCGGCCAGCAAATCATCGTCGACAATCGGATCGGCGCCAGCGGCAATGTGGGGACCGACGCGGTCGCGCGGGCGGAGCCGGACGGCTACACGATCGGGCTTGCCAACACCAGCACCCACGCGGTCGCCGCGAGTCTGTCCGCCAACCTCACCTACGATCCGGTGAAGGATTTCGCGCCGGTCTCGATGATCAGCGACTCGCCGTTCGTGCTCGCGGTGTTTCCGGGGCTGCCGGTGCGGAGCGTGACTGATCTGGTGGCGCTTGCGAAGACCAAGCCCCATACGCTCAACTATGCGTCGGCCGGGCCGGCCAGCATGTCGCATCTCGCCGGCGCGCTGTTCGAGAAGATGGCGAAGATTGATCTCGTCCACGTCCCATATCGCGGCACCTCGCAGTCGGTCCTCGACCTGATGGAGGGCCGCATCGAGATCCAGTTCGGCACCATTCCGCCGACGCTCCAGCAGATTCGGGCTGGCAAGATGCGGGTGCTGGCCGTCACCGGCGACAAGCGCAACGATGCCATGCCGGACGTTCCGACCGTCGCCGAAGCCGGCGTCGCCGGCTACGAGGCTTCGCTATGGCAGGCGATCGTGGTGCCGTCCGCGACCCCGCCCGCGATCGTCGCGCGGCTCAACCGCGAAGTGCGCGCCCTCCTCGCCGAGCCCGACACGCCCGCGGCCTTCGCCAAGCAGGGCGTCGACGCGACGCCCTCGACGCCCGAGGAACTTGGCCGGCGCATCCGAAGCGAAATCGTCAAATGGCACGACGTGATCGCGGGTGCCGGGATTACCAACCAGTGATCGGAGTATGCAGGCCGCAGGCCCTGCGGGGCTTCGAAAGTCTGGATCGTTAGTTTGGATCGTCGTCACCGGGGTCGTCCCGGTGACCCCGAGAAGGAGGGCCAGTACCTTCCTAAGCGAGGTGGCCGGGACAAGCCCGACCACGACCCAAGGAGTCAGTGAAGTTGAACGAAACTCACTCGCCTACGCCCCCGCGATGACCTCTTCCACCCGCACGCTTCGGCAATCCATCTCGAACTCGAGGTTGCGCACCGGCGGCCGCGTGAAATGCCAGTTCATGCCGGCGTGGGAGGCGCCGCGCCGGACGATCTCGTCGGCGAAGAACGGATAGACGTCGCGGATCGTATAGAGCTGGCTCGCGGTCGTATCGGGCCAGCCGACGCCGAACAGCGCCAGACGCTCGGTCAATTCGTCCAGCACGTACCGCGCCTTCTCCTTGATGGCGTCGGGCGTCACCTCGCCGAACCGGATGATGCGCTCGCGATAGTCGCCCTCGACGCTCCGCGCCTCGGCGCTGCCGGAGATGACAAAGCTCGGCGGCACGCCGGCGGCCGCCGGCACCGTGAACGAGAACGCATGAAAGCTGGGCGTCTCCGGCGGATCGATTTCCGGACACACGTTGCTGCGACCCACCGGATTCACCGTGCCGTCGTAGATGCCCCATTTGCCGAGCGTGACCACATAGGACTGGTTGAATTCGCGAAAGCCGTCCTGGGTGAATTGTCCGGGCGAGCGCAATTCGCAGGCGCAAAACGCAGTCATCGGTCGGCCGGCGGCCTTTATCGCCGCTTCGATGCGGGCAAATCCGTCCATCAGCCGCACCGGCGTGCGGAACCGGTAGCGCTTGATCTCGAAACCGGCCGCGGCCGCGATGCCGCCCGAAAACTGGAATCCGCCCGGAATGTAACGGTACCCGCCCGCCTTGAAGTCTTCCACCTCAGCCATTGGTGCCCTCCGCAACGCTTTGACGGCGCATCCAATCGCATTATTGTTCTTTAGGCGAGTCCGGTGTGCGCAATGACGATGCGCGCGCCATGCCGTGTTCCAAGTCCGGAATGGTCTGTCGAGGTGTTTGTGCCGGCGTGCGTGAGGATGCGCGCCGCCGGGATGACGGGGGATCCATGGACGAAGGCGAGGCGGTGGCCGCCCACATCGCGGATGCGGCGGCGGAGTGCGGGATATCCCTGGTGGCGAGCCTGCCGGACGGCTGGATCGCCACGCTGATCACCCACTTCGACACCGACCAGCGTTTTCGCCATGTGGCGGTCAATCGCGAGGAATCGGCGATCGGCCTGTGCTCCGGCGCCTTCTTCGGCGGCATCGGGGCGCTCGCCCTGATGGGGGCGTCGGGCTTTCTCACCTGCATCTACGCCATTACCAAGGTGAACTACACCTACCAGATTCCCTTGTTGATCGGCATCACGCTGCGTGGGCGGCCCGGCGACCACGCCAAGTTCCATCAATCGAACGCCCTCTATCTAGAGCCGGTGATGCGGGCGATCAACATCCCGTTCGTGGCGATCGAGCGCGGCGAGGACATTCCGCAGCTCGCGATCGCGTTTCGTCACAGCCGGGTGCTGTCGCGGCCGGTGGTGGTCGGATTTTCCCGCGAAATGCTGCGCGGCGAGGCCTGACATGAACTTCACCCAATGCTTCAAATTCCTGGCCGGCCGGCTGCGCGACGAGGTGATCGTCACGTCCGCCGGCAACTGCTCTGAGCTGTGGTGGGAGATCACCCACGAGACCGAGCGGGTGTTCTACCTCGAAGCCTCCATGAGCCTCGCCTCGCTGTTCGCCGCCGGCATCGCGCTCGGCGCGCGTCATCGCACCGTGGTGGCGTTCAGCGGCGATGGCGCCTTTTGCATGAACCCCGGCATGCTCATGGTCGAGCGCGAGCTTGCGCTGCCCAACCTCAAGCATTTTCTGGTGTCGAACCGCTGTTACGGCTCGACCGGCGAACTCGCCATTCCGTTTCCGGATTATGTCGACTACGCCGCCATGGCGCGCGCCGCCGGCATCGAACGGGTCTATGCGTTCTCCACTGTCAACGGCCTCGCCCAGGCGCTGGACGAGATCCTGATCGTGCCCGGCCACGTGTTCGCGGTGCTCAATGTCGAGCCGCTCGGCCGCAAGCCGCCATCGCCGCCGCTCGATGGGCCGGAGCTCAAATTCCGCTTTGGCCGCTATCTCGAACGCACCGGCAGTCCGCCGATATTCGACGCGCCGCTGCATCGGAACGGATGAGCAGCTTCACGCGCCGAGATGCGTCCTGGCTTGTTCCGGCCATGACTGCCTATATGCGTCGCAAACGTTGCGCGCGAGGTTACGATTTCAGCTCTGCCGCAAGATCTTACCCCACTTCTCCTCGATCGCCCGTGCGTCGTCGTGGGTGAGGGCAGACAGCTTCGGGAACTTGTCGATCCAGGCGAACGGCTTGACGGCCTCGATGATGAGCTTCGAATGCGAGGTGATGCCGCGCTCCTTGGCGTCGGCCGGAATGCGCGGATCGAGAGCCGAGCTCCAGCCATTCCGGATGATGTCGGTCTGCTCGGACGGCTCGCAGCGGGTCGTGACCGCCCACATCACGTCGGCGAGGTCGGATGGATCGACATCGTCGTCCACCACCACCACGAGCCGCCCCATATAGCTGTGGGCGGCGGCGATCAGGGCGGCGCGTTTGGCGTGGCCGTCGTAGCGCTGCTTGAGGGCGACCACGGTCATCAGTTGGGACACGTGCTGCCACACGCCGACGATGTCGGTGACGCCGGCGGCTTCGAGATTGCTCCAGATGCCGGCTGCGCGGAACGGCAGGCCGAAGTGGAAACGGGGCGGCTTCATGGGTGGCGAGCCGAGCAGGATCGGGTTGCTGCGATAATGGATGGCGGCGATCGCCATCACCGGGCAGGGGCGCTTGTCGGCTGCGAAATAACCGGTGAACTCGCCGAACGGGCCTTCCATCAGCGAGGTCTCGGCGAGCGGCAGCAGGTGGCCTTCCAGGATGATCTCCGCCCGCGCCGGGATCGGCAGGTCGGTGACCGGCCCCGGATGGATCTCGATCGGCGTGCCCTTGATGGCGCCGGCGAAGTCGTATTCGGAAACGCCCGCCGGGAGATATTCGAAGCCCGAAATGAACAGCGCCGGGTCCTCGCCGCACACCACCGCTACCGGGCAGGGATTGCCGCTGTCCCAATATTTCCGCGCGATGATGGCGCCGTGCCGCCCGCCATGATCGAACTGGATGGTGACCCGGTTCGGCCCGTGTACCTGGACCCGGTAGATCGAGGCGTTGATCCAGCCGCCCTCGGGATCGCGCATGATGACGAGCGCGCCTGACCCGATGTAAGGGCCGCCGTCCAGCGTGTGCCACACCGGCGCCGGAAATCGCGTCACGTCAACGTCGCCGCCGCGCATCGAGTTTTCCATGAAGGCAGGGTTCGCGACCTCGACCGGCTTGCGCGGCGCCAGCGTCTGGCGCTTGCCCATCCAGGCCTTGAGGATATCGAGCGGGCGCAGCGTCGGGTCGATGCCGAGCGCGAGCGCGGCGCGCTGCGGGTTCGTCACCGCGTTGGTCAGGATGCGGTAGCCGGCCCGATGTCCCTTGATGCGGTCGAACAGCAGCGCCGGGCAATCCGGCATGCCGGCCGCAACCTCCGTGATGGCACCGATCTCATGATGCGGGTCGGCGCCGTCGATGCGCCGGAGCGCCTTGAGGGTATCGATCTGGGTAATGAAATCGCGAAGGTCCTGGTACGGCAAGGCGGCTACTCGGCTCCCTATTGAAATTGAATCACAATGACCGCGGCCTAAGCCGTGGCGGCTTCCTGGGCTTTCCATTCCTGGCCGAGCGCGGCGCTCGCCGGGAAGATCAGCGACTTGATCACCACCGGGACCGCGCCGGAGCTTTCCAGCATCGCGCCGATGTCGATGAAATCGAATTGCTTGAGCTCCAAGCCATCGATGGAGACCACTGGATTGGCAAGCTTCATCTCCTCGCGGAAATGAATGCCGAGCAGCCCGCCGACGTCGCCGTCACCCGCCAACACCACCGGAAGTCCGCGCGCCAACAGGTCGCCGAGGCCCTTGGCGACGCCGCGGCAGAACGCATCGAGCCGCTGGAACGTCGCCGAGCCCTGCCACGGCACGAAGATTGCGACCGGGCTTTCGGCATCGGCGAGATCGAGATGGCGCAACGCCTTGCCGATCGCCGACGCGACCGCCGTGCTGTCGATGGCCTCGTCCGCGAGCGCGAAGTCGGGTGCGATCACCGGGACGTTGCGCAGCGGCAAGGCGTCGAGGGGGGACACGAAGATCGTACTGCCGCTTACCTGGGTGGTGTATTGCGAGGCCCCGATGACGGTGGCGCGGATGCCCTGCGCGGGCGGCTCCAGCCGCGTGCCGGACGCCACCACGCGGTTGCGGATCTCGGCCGCCAGCAGCCCGCCGAGGTCGCCGAAATTTCCGCTCTCCCAACCGTAAACGTATTCTGAAACGCCGCCCGAGAACGTCACCGCATCGACGCTGCCGCCAAACCCGAGCGGATCGAGGCGCAGCAGGCCGGTCGCACCGATCCGCGGCGCGTTGCCTTTCATGGCATCGAACAGACTGTCGGCCATGCGGGCGGCAAGCCGCTTGGCGTCATCCGGGGCAAGCGCGCCGCCGATTTCCAGCGTGAGGCCGAGATCTTCGCCGAAGCGTCGGCCGGCTTCCTCAAGCCGCGTGATGCGCCCGGTCTCGTCGGTGCAGACGAGGCGGGCGCCGACGTCGACGGCCGTAATGGCGATCACGGCACCGTCACGGCACACCGCGATCTTGGAGGTACCGCCGCCGACGTCGACGTTCATCACCGGGGCGCCGTCGCGGATCGAGCGGGCAACCGCGCCGGAGCCGTAGGCCGCCATCACGGTTTCCAGATTGTCGCCGGCGCTGACGGCGACGAGCTTGCCGGCCTGGCGGGCGAACAATTCGCCGATGCGGCGCGCGTTGCTGCGCCTCACCGCGACACCCGTCAGGATCAAGGCGCCGGCGTCGATCTCGTCGGGGTCCACCATGGAGTTCTCGTATTGCTTCTCGAAGAACGCGCCGAGCGCATCGGCGTCGATGGCATCCTCGGAGGAATACGGCGTCAGCAGGATGTCGGACTGGTAGAAGGTTTCGCGCTGCGTCACCACGTAGCGGCTGTCGAGCCGTTCCAGCACGATGCGGGAGAATACGAGGTGCGAGGTCGACGAGCCGATGTCGACCCCGACGCTCAGGATGCAGATTTCGTCCTCGCCCTCCAGGCTGCGCCCGGTGCTGGAAAAGAAAATCCGGCCGCCTTGTTCATCGGTTTCGATCTTCATCAAATCCTCAATCGGAGCATCCGGGATCCAGCGCGGCGTTCAAATCAGTCGGCGTAGGGCGGGTTTGCTTTAACCCGCGATTCCGAGCAAGATTGCGGGTCATAGTGGCAGGTAAAGCGAACCCGCCCTACGCCGACCTGCTCGATCCTTCAAACGCCTTTCGGCAACTCGCCCTTATAGTTCTTGTCGTAGAACTGCGGGTCCATCCGGTTTTCGACATCTTCCCGCGCGAGGATTTCGCCGTATTCCCGGGCGATGTAGGGGTCTTCCATCCAATACGGGATGGCACTGCCGCCGTCCGGGATGTCCATGCCGGTGTAGTCGGTGTGGGTCTCGCCGGGCGGGCCGGGCTCGCGGCCGGGATTGTGCGGGCCGAACCAGGCGGTGAGCCGCAGCGGCTCGCGCGAGGCACCGAAATGCTGATGGTTCCAGCGCGCGCCGCCTGGTGCTGCCGATACCAGGCCGACCGGCTCGTAATCGACCCGCTTCACCAGATGAGCCTTGCCGTCCTTCCACGGCGTGACGCCGGCATGCTCGGGCCACGTGTAGGTGTAGCCCTTGCCCTTGACGCAGACGAGGACGGCCGCCGAAGTGTGGGCGTGCGCCTTGGAGTAGCGGCCGTTCTCGTGCTGACCGACCCAGAGATAGAACGTGTTGCCGGTCATGAACGGCTCGACCCGGCGAAACCCCGGCGAGCGGCGGTTGTCGAGCGGCAGGTCGCAGTTGACGATGTCGGGGATGAAGTTGGTGCGCCGCATGGCGAGCCCGCGCACCGGATCCGGCTCGATGTCGTCCTTGTACTTGTAGAAATCGTCCGCCCCGCTGAAGCGGTCGCGGAACTGGTAGGGGCAGTCGAAGATCGCGCCGACGTTGTTGATGAGGTTCATCAGGTTCGGCGCCGTGGTGCCGCCGAGCAGCAGCGCCGGGCTTGAGCTGGCGTTGACGATGCGGTGCCAGGCGTTCACCGGAATCGAGAACAGCGAGCCCTTCTGCCATTCGAACACGTGGCGCTTGGAATCGGCGTCGAGCCAGACCTCCGTGGTGCCGCGACCCTCGACCACGAAGTAGACCTCCTCGTAAAGGTGCTTCTCCGCATTGAGCGCGCCGGCGCCCGGGACCTCGACGACGTAGCAGCCCCATTTGCCTTCGGTACCGTGAAGCTGGATGTAGGTGCCGCGGCCGCCCATGCGCTTCCACGGTGCGAGCGGCAGGTTCTGCACCTTGCTCACGCCGATGTCGCGGAACACCGGAATGCCCTCGGCCTCCATGAACAGGTCGTAGGGCGTCTTCGGCCGGCCGAACTTGCCGAAGCCGGCGCGCTTGCCGGCCGCCGGCTCGTGCCAATGGGAACCCGGGACATCATGCATGGCGGTTTCCTCTGATGGATGGGCCGCGCGTCTTATAGCATCGGCGACGAAACCTGACCTCTTACGAATGCGAATCCAACGGCTGGTCAGGTTGGCGCCGATGGAATTCCCTGATTACAAGGAATCTAACAGAGAATTTCCGATCGTGGAGTGCCCCCCGTTTTGGCGGCACATGCGGCTTCTGACGCAAACGGCATCTCAATAGGAATAAATACCGCAAAAATGAGATTTCGTCCAGCCCCCGCCCCCCGCCGCCGCCCCGCCAATTCTCGGCAGTTGATCCCCGGCTCGCGGGTCCTGTCTTTTGCGGCTGAACCACGACGGTCCGGCTTTAACCGGTGATACTCCGTCGGAAGATGATCATGTCGGTTACGGTCAAACACTCCCGTCGTAGAGAGCCGCGGCTTAGTCTAAGTTTGCTGGGGGCCACCAAGAGCAAAGGAAGCGCCGCGCGAATTGATTTCATTCGCCCAATGATCTCCCGTGCGCGATCGTTGAAACGCCGCCGGCAAACTCGGGTGATTTTCGGGTGATTTATGCTGTCGTATCCCCATACTGACCGCATTTGTTCCGGTTTTTTCCAACCGGAACAAATGCGGTCAAAAACAGGGGTAGTGCGCTGATTTATACGGGGGTTTGATTGGTTGGAGCGCCGAGATTTGAACTCGGCCGCCGTGCGTCACGCTGGCAAGCTCGGCGCCCCGGTTCCCATTCAATCGCTCGCAATGTAGGCTGCCGTTATAGCGGCGTGGGAGACGGTGGATGCGGCGGAAGGGATTCAGCGCGGGCTTGGGAGCGCGGCGGCGTGGCCCGTAGCGGGGCGGGCGCAGCAGGCAGCTATGCCGGTGGTCGGTTGGCTCAGCAATCGGAGGCTCGATGTGAAACGTCCGTTTATCGAAAGCTTTCGTCGTGGCGTCGCGAACACCGGCCACGTCGAGGGCGTCTGGCCATCCGGCGCGGAAATTCGCGATCCCACGGCACAGGGATCGCAGTACGCTTTTCTTCGACGAACTGCCAATGCGGCGAGCAATCCAATGCATGTGAATTTCACTTACTAAATTTGTCTAAAGAGGAGGAACCATTATGAAAACGCGATCCACCCTGGTGACGGCCGCACTGCTTGCGGCATTGGCGGTCCCAGCTTGGGGGCAAACAGCCGGGCCAACGGCTGGTGAGGCCAAGGGTAGTGCGCAAGGCGCTGCGTCGATCCCGGACTTTTCCCGGATGTGGTTTCATCCATCCTTTCCCTGGTTCGAGCCGCCGGCATCGGGGCCAAGCCCGGTGACGAACAGGTCGCGCTGGCCGCAGCGGACCGGCGGCGCCGGCGGCTCGTTGGCCGTTCCTCCGACCAAAGAAGGCGTGAGCAACTACGATCAACTGGTCGGCGACTATACCAATCCGATCCTGCAGCCATGGGCGGCGGAGGTCGTGAAGAAGTTCGGCGAAATGTCACTCGCCGGCATTACCTATCCGAACCCGGCCAATCAGTGTTGGCCCGAACCGATACCGTTCATTTTCAAGCAATTTCAGGTACAGATCATTCAGCAGGCAGACAAGATCACATTCTTGTACAATGGCGATCATGAAGTGCGCCGCGTACGCTTGAACGAGCCACACCCCACGTCGGTGACGCCGTCCTGGTATGGGGATTCGGTCGGCTATTACGAGGGTGATACATTGGTGATTGACACTGTCGGCGTCAGGACAGATCGGCCTTATGCGATGATCGACTTATTCGGTACGCCATACACAAAGTCCCTTCATGTGGTCGAGCGCTATCGCCTGCGCGAACATGACGACGTGAAAGACGCAATCGAGAGAAACATCAAGGAGAACTGGCTGTTCGCGGGCGATGTGTTCAGCCGGAACCGAGGTCAGTTCCTGCAACTGCATCTGACGATCGAGGATAAAGGCGTCTTCACGACGCCGTGGACAGCGACCCTGACTTATGCGCCAGTCGGTAACCAGGTGCCGGAAGAGGTCTGTGCTGAGAACGTTCGATGGTTCCCGGGGACCGAAGCTAAAGTCCCAACGGCAGACAAGCCGGACTTCTGAAGGTTGTTGATGCCGCGACTTGGTTACTGGCTCGCGCATGCTTGCACCCAAGGTCAGCCGATTTCGAGCACGGCGCGGACTTTTTTCCAAGTCTGCTCGCGCGGGACATCCCGCCATCTCGCAAAAGGCACGCCAATGATGACTAAGCTCTCTGCCACAAACGCAAGTGGCACCCGCACGAAGCTGCATCGCATATGGTGGGCTGCTGCCATCCTCGTGCCCGCAACGCTGGCGGTCGCTTTTGCGCAACAGCCCGCGGCGGAACCCACGCCGCTTCCGCCGGCCGCATTGGGCCCTCCGGTGCCTAAAGACAAGGGTTACCTCGTCCAGGAGGTTCGCGAGGGGCTGTATTGGGTCGGCGACGGTTCTTACAACACGATGTTCCTGGTGCACGAGACCGGCGTCATCGCCGTGGATGCACCGCGCACCATTGGCAGGAAATATCTCTCCGCCATTGCCGACGTCACGTCGAAATCGATCACGCACGTGATCTACAGCCACGATCACACAGATCATATCGGGTCGGCGGATATGTTTCCGAAAAGTGCGGTCATCATCGCGCAGGAGGAAACGGCTGATTTACTCAAGCGTTATCAGGATCCCCGGCGGCCTCTTCCGCAGGTGACGTTCAAGGACCACTATGTTCTCAACGTCGGCGGACAGGAGCTGCTTCTCGACTATCACGGACCGATCCATGTCGCAGGCAACACATTCATCTATGCGCCGAAGCAGAAAGTGTTGATGCTGGTCGACGTCGCATTTCCAGGGTGGATTCCCTACAAGAATCTCGCGGAATCGCAGGATGTGCCGGAGTATGTGCGCGGCTATGACGTAGCGCTCGGCTATGATTTCGACACCTATATCGGCGGCCACGTGACCCGGCCGGGAACGCGCGAAGACGTCATGGTCGGCAGGGAGTTTGTCCTCGATCTCAAGCGCGCGGCGCGCGCGGCGATGACCGCAGTATCATTTCAAGAGGTGGCCAAAACCGTCGCCAACCCCAATCGCTGGAGCCTAGTCAACGCCTATCGGGATGCCGAGGCGCAGAAGTGTGTTGATGATTTGCTGCCGCGCTGGCGCAACCGCCTCGGTGGCGCCGAGACCTTCATGCCCAGTCACTGCGACTCCATGGTGGAAGCACTAAACATCGATTACGGCCCAGATTGATTTCCTCCATTTCACTTCAGCCCGCTGCGCCTATCTCTATGCGGGAAATCCGGGTGAGAGACCCTGGTGGCTGGCTGGGGTGGCCCTAAAAGTCTATCTTGAATTATTAAATAATCTACGAAAACGGAGATACCGGAGACCCTGGGCGTGCCCCAGTTCTCATTCGGTTATTTCGCGACGCGAGTTTACTCGCCGTTTTCAAATTTCCGTTCCGTCGTCCGATGCTGCGGACAATGAACGCCGGGTTTCCAGAAGATAGGCCGGCCGCGACAATCTTGCTGGAGGCCGGCGAGGTATACCATGAGTTATCGGTGCATGGATGCTTAGGCCAAGGTGGGCCTAGCTAATTCGTCAAAGCCCCGGTCGCAGCAGGCCTGCCCGCGAGGCAACGACGGATCGGTTCAGGCACTCGGATAGCATCACTTGACGACTTGCGCTCAATGTCTTGATGTCTTTGAGCGCCTCGCAAATGTTTTCAAAACCTATGATCGATTTGCAGCCTGGGGCCGCTTCCATGTTTCGCAGCATCGTTGCGGGCTTCTCCAGGTCACCGTAATAGATGCCCGCACACTTCGACTGCAGCCGGAAGAAATCCCGGCAGCCCGGTAGCTTTTCCAATTCCTCCTGCCGCGAGTCGGTGGCGTCGAACTGCTTCTTGTCCTGCTGCGTGAACCAGCCTCCCCCCAATGCCCTCGAATACCAATCCCGGCAGCGGCCCTCGATGCCAGTGTTTTGAACCTTTATGATCGGCGATCCCAGGCTCTCAAACCCCATGGCGCGAGCTGTCCCCTCGATTGGGCCGGGTACGAGAGCGCGGCCCATTCCTTGCGCGAATATTTGGGTCGGGCACGCGAAGGCAAGACAAGCTGCTGCGGCAAGCAATCGCGGATTGATCCTGCGGCACGACCATTTCGGCAGGAAAGCGCCCACGCGGGCTTTGTACGCGGCATAATCGGGTACCGTATTTTCAAGCAATCGCTCTTCCCGGTTCGCTCGGTAGATTTGCAGCGCCGCCGTCACCAAAAAGAGCAACATTGCCGGTAGCGTCCCGACGAGCACGGCCAGCCCAAGAAACGTGATGATGTTGCCGTCATACATTGGATGCCTCACGATAGCGTAGGGACCTTTGTTTACGAGGTGTCGCGCCTGTGGGGTGACGCTGAAAGCGCGGCGGAGGAAAACAAGCGAAAAGAGGATAAGCGCGCCGCCCAACGCCATCATGGAAAGTGGCACGAGAACCGGCATGATGGGTGATTCGGAGGCCGGCAGGAGCCCGAAACAATATACGCTGAAAGCCGCCGTCAGCGTTATGAGATTCGGAGCCAGAGTATCGTATTTGGCCTGCGGATTTTTGGCGACGAGCGAAATGATCGAGACGGCGGTGATGTAGACAGCCGACGAGGCCAGCACCAGAAGATTGACCGCGGGTAACGTGTAGAGACCGTGAGCAATGAACGGTTTGAGGTCGCGGAACCGGCGGAACAGCTCGAACCAAGAGTGGCCCGCGATCACCAGCAATAACGCTCCAATCAATTGATTGTCGTAATACAACGCCAATTTTAACGCGAAGCGTAAGGTACGAACCGCGGAATTGGCGACCGACATGCGGTTTCTCGACCCGATTGCCCGACATAATCGAGACGTTGGATACCCTATGGCATCAAAAGCAAATTCGACCTGCTCCGCTATCCTAGGGAATCGCGAGCGGCGCCACAATCTCAAAGCGCGCCCATTCGTGTGGCAGGCTCACGTCGGAGCGAACGCAGGCGCCGCCGCCGGGCCTTACTGGAGGGGCATCGCGATGGTCTGACCTTTGTCTCTCGCCACCTGCCACTGTCGCCACTCGTCGGATTGATAGGGCCATTTAGGTTCCCATCTCGCGCTATCGGTTTCGCTTTCGTGGTCCGCGCCCGTTATGCACCACCGCGGCGGCTCCGCCGGCAAATGAAATTGAATGAGCTGCGAGCGCAAAAGACAGCGCGGCGCGTTATGTTTGGCTTCGTTGACCAGCAACGGGTATTTCACGAACAAGCGCGACAGCCGCGCGTTCGTTTCGCTCGAACCGGTGGCAATATGCGTTCCGTCCGCGCTGATCGCCAGACCGGCGACCGGCGTCGCGTCGATTTCAATCGTGGCGATTTCGTTTCCGGTCCCGGCATGCCAGAGGCGCACCTTATCGTCGCTCGACCCGGTGACAATTCGTGTGCCGTCCGGACTGATGGCGACGCCGGTGACCGCTCCGTCGCGGACGGCTAGATTTGCAATCAACTTTCCGTTGGTGGCGTCCCAGATTTTCGCGAACCCGTCACGGGCCCCGGTGACGATCCGCGCTCCATCGGCGCTGAGTGCGAGGCATAGAACGGAGCCTACGTGCATAAGGCCTTGGGGGATGATCTGTCTGCCGGTGCCCGCGTCCCAGACGCGGGCGACGGTACCGGCTGCCGTGACAATTCTGTCGCGGTCGGGAGTGATCAAAACGCTGGTGACGCGTCCTGCAAGCCCGGAGATCACCGTGAGCGGTTGATCGATCGCGGGGTCCCAGACACGGACCGTCTTGTCGTCGTCGCCGCCAGTCACGATGCGCGAGCCGTCGGCGCTGATCGCGACCGAAACTTGCCCGACATGGCCTGAAAAGGTTCTTATCGGCTGACCGCCAGTGACGTCCCAGAGGATTGCCGTGCCATCCGATAACCCGCTGACCACCCGCATTCCAGCGGCATCAACGGCAACGCTGGAAACGCGATCTGTCTGATTAAGGACTTTGATCGGTTTGCCGGATACCGCGTCCCAAAGGCGCACGGTCTTGTCTGCGGAGCCGGTCGCCAGGAGATTACTTTTGGTGCTGAAGGCGACACTCGAAACGGCGCCGCCATGACCGGCGAGCACAATCGCCAGGCCGCCCGCTTCTTGGACCCATAAACGCGCTGAGCGGTCGTCCGAGCCAGTAACGATACTGGCGCCGTCGGAGGTAAATGCTACGCTGAGGACGGCGCCGATATCGCCTGCCAGGACCTCGAGCTGCGTGCCCGAGGTCGTGTCCCACAAGCGCGCGGTTCGGTCCTCGGAGCCAGTGGCTATCCGCTTGCCGTCGGGACTGATGGCGACGCTTCGCACGACATTCTGATGGCCCTCCAATTCGTGGACTTTCGCACCGGTGGCGGCGTCCCAGACAACCGCCTTCTTGTCGTAGGAACCAGTCACGATCCTGGTGCCGTCGGGGCTGATTGCTACGCTGCTGACAGGCCAGTCGTAAGGCGGAATGGCAGCAATGACGTTGCCGGTCGCCGCGTCCCAGACTTTCACGGCGCCGTCTTCGTAGAGTGAGGCGACCCGCGTCCCATCCGAGCTGACCGCGACGCCGGTAACAGGACCGCCGGGGCCGGCAATCACCGTACCAGGAGAACCCGTCGCCGCGTCCCACAAATGAATTGTATTGTCACCGTGAGCCGTAATGATGCGCTTGCCGTCGGAAGTGTAGGCAATGCCGCGAATAGGCACCCCTTGGACGAGAAGTTCATGTTGTGGAAGGCCGGTGGCGGCCTCCCAGACTTGGGCGGTCATGTCGTCGGAGCCGGTGACAACGCTGGTGCCGTCCGGGCTGACGGCGGCATAATGGATGGCGCCTCCTGGATCGCCGAACATCGCAATTTCGCGGCCGCCAGCGGCGTCCCAGACGCGCGCCGTGCCGTCAGCGGCGCCCGTTACGATGCGATTGCCCTTCAGGCTGGCCGACACGCTGTTGATAAACTTGTCGCGGTCCCCGTCGTGCTTCGGGTCACGGCCGTAATGATGGTCGGCGAGCAGGAATTTCTCCCAGTGTCGCGCATAACCCTCGTAGAGGCTGCCTTCAACTTCGGCTACGTAGGGGCGAGCGCCGCCGTCGGCCGCCGGCCCGCTTCCGTCCGGCAATCCGGCGAGACTGAGCAGCATCGCGCTCACAAAATCGCTTCGGCCCATTTCCTCCCGCGCAAGATCGGCAAGAAACAACGACTGCGTCTCCTGGGCTTTCGCCAGTGCATCGTCGGCGCGAGACATTTGACGCGAGGCGATAACGGCCTCCCATGCCGCGATCGCGAACGCGACCGTCAGGACGACGACGGCAGCAATGGCGCCGGCGCTGACACGCTTTTGGAAGCGAAGCTGCCGCTGTTTGCGCAAGCCATCTGTCTCAATGCTCTTGCTCACGTAGTCCTTGACCGCGGGCGGCAGATCGTCCGATTGGTCATGCATCCATCTTTCGGCGCGCGTGAGGTCGAGACCGTTCAGCAACGCGGCGTCACTCTTATCTGCCTCACGCCAGCGCTTTTCAGCCCGCTCAGCGTCCGCCTTAAAAACCAGAAATTCCCGCCGCTCGCGCAGCCACTCCTCAAGCAGCGGCCATTCGCGCAGCATCGCCTCATGAGCAACCTCGGCAACGATCACTCCATCAACCCGCTCGCTGGTCGCGACCAGGCGCCAGGGATAATCGGCAAGGCGGCAGGCAAGCTCCCACTCGGGCGGGGGGCAATCCTCGCGGCGGGTTTGCCGGCGCACGGGCTCGCCCTCGGGCTGCACCGTGCACAACCGCAAGGTCAGCAGACGGCGCAGGATAGGCTCCTTACCGGGGTTTTCTTCGAGGAACCTGTCAGCCCGGGCCGCCAATACGCCTCCAATGTCGATTGCCTGGGCCGGCAAGCGCAACTTGGCCTCGCTGCCCTTGCTCATGTCCTCCCACATGTCCGTCATCAGGTAAGACAATAGCGGCAGTGCGCCAGGCTTGGCCGCGGCAGCGGCGGTGATGCGGTCCACCGTGCGATCGTCCTCGAATTCGACATCGAGCGCGTGCGCCGGTCCGGTCACCACTTCCTCGAGCTGGGCGCGGTCGAGCGGCGGCACATCGATGTGCTCACGGCATTTGAATAGACTTCGTCAAATTGCACCTTGTCGAAATGATCCGCCCGCAGGCTGGTGAAGGCCACAAACCGGCTGTCGCGCAGCGCCTCGGCCAGCACAATGGAAAATTGCCGGGCCTCCTCTGGTGCAGCGCGGGTGTAAAGCTCTTCTCCTTGGTCGACATAAAGTAGAATGCGGCCCGGCGCGCCGCCCTCGTGCATTCGAAGCTGTTCTTGGGTCGCGTCGATGAGGTCGGCAAGCTTGTTGTCGCCGCGCATTAGCCCATTGGCCCATTTGCGCGGCAGGGCAGCCTGCTCCGGCTGCGTGGGATCGAGGCGCCACAACCGCGTGACCGTTGCGGCGAGTGCCGCGACCGGCGTTTCGCCGGGGCGCATGACGAGGTGTACCCAAGAACGGCTGTTCGCCAGACCTGCCGGCCAGGGCGCCTTCTCGTCCCTACCGGGCCAACGCATGGACTTGAGCGCCGACAAGACGCCGGCTTGGGCAACGGACGATTTTCCGACACCCGAACCGCCAACCAACATGGGGTAGCGTCCCGGATGATCGGCGAATGCGCGCAGAACCTTGATCGTTTCGGCACTGCGGCCGTAAAAGTAATCCGCATTCGCCTCGGTCATTGCCTCGAGGCCACGATAAGGGTTGACCAGCCTCCACAACGGCGTCGTCGTCGCAATCGTTTCGCCCTTCAGCGCCGCGATCAGCTTGTGAAGGTCCGCGTCCTCTCCAACTCCGCGGGTTTCGACCCAATTCAACGTGCGCAGGAATGGAAGGCCGGGCGCCTGGCCGGGGGCAACCAGCAACGGGACGAGAGTGAAACGATTGTCGGCGACGTGGCGGTCGAGAGCATTGTAATATTCAAGTTCCTGCCAAGGACCGATGCCCTTTTCGCCGATCAGGAGCAGGAAGGCGTCGGCGCCGGCAAGTTCCGCGGCGAGTTTCGGGACCCAAAATCCGGCCCCAAGGGAAACCGGCGAAAAGAAAACGTCTGCGCTTGAATTGATCTTTCGAAGGCGACAGCGCAGGGCCTTCGCGAGCGCCAGCTCCTTGGAGTTGAACGACAGAAAGATTTGCATCTTGGTTTTTCGCCAAGGGCTCCGCTTCAGCCCTTATGAAATATCCCGGGCAATGTACCACGTACTGAGCTGCTGCCGGTTCCAATAAAACACCTAACTCGGTGTCTTCTGAACCGGCAGCAGCTCATACCGGCTCGGCCTCAATCAGATGCGCGTTGCGATCCGCTTTCCGATCCGCTGGCTGAGTTCGTGCCCATTGTCACTTGTGCGCGCGAGAACAGAATGCCCGATAACATTTTTTCTTATTTCTTATTTTCTTATTTCTTATTTCCAATCCGGCCGACGAGGTCGATGCGCCGGAAACACGGCTGGGGATGCAGACCGGATATGCTGCACCCCGATAGGAATAAATACCACAAAACCAGAATTTCGTCCAGCCTTGGTCAGCCCAACAGACTCTCCCCGCCTGTCCTCGGCAGTCGATCTTTGGCGCCCGGTCCTCATCCTTTGTGGCTAAACCGCGATGTCGCGGTTTAAGGCTTGCCGAGCCGCTGGGCCGCGCGATGTCCGAACCAGAGGTCGACGAGGCGCGCGGCGTTGCCGCGTCCATGCCCCTGTTGCGGCGGCCGCATGACGGAGTGACCCTCGTTCAGCGCGGTTGCCTTGCGCCCTGGCCTGAATCAGGAAAGTGGCGACTGCGCCCGACGTCGATTAATTCGAAACGTCGGGAACGCCGTACTGGAACGCGAAGCTCTGGAGATGCGAAGCGATCGATGCTAGGGATGGCGCCGAACGGACCCGACCGCACCGGGGAGGTGATTTGTGAGTACGAGTACGAGTACGACGGTCACCGAGGCTCTTACAGGCAGAGAGTTCGTAACCAGGATATGGAAATACTTCGTACGGCGGGTGCTGTTCCCGTTCGGCGTGCTCGTCCCATTGGCGTATTTTTTCCCAAAGATCGCGCTCTTCTACGCGGTCTGCGGCGCCTATGACGTCGGCCGCAATCGGGAGCTGAACTTTTCGACGCTACGGCGCTATTTCATCGGCAACGGGTTCCCGACCTGGTTACTGTCTCCATTCAATACTCTGCTGGACCTTCTGTCGCTGCCCTACATCAACAAGGGCGTCTATAGGCTGGAGGATCTGCCGCCCGCCTATCAAGACGAGGTAAAGCGCCTGATCCAGGTCGCGAAAGAGGAGAATCTCGTCGCCAAGCTGGAGGAGAGGGCGAAGGAGTTTTCGCGAACAATGATTTTCTTCCGATGGTACGGCGTCAACGTCGAAACGTTCCTGGACGTTCCGGCGTTTCATCAGCCGTGGGAGTACATCCAAACGATCGGGGTTTCAGTCTTCAATACGAAGGTTTCTACCTCGAAGCATTTTGGATTCATGCGAGCGTCGTTGCGGATTTTGTACAATCTCAACGACATGAGCGATCACTCCGCTTACATCGCCGTTGGCGGCAAAATCAATTATTGGCGCGAGAGCAAGCTGTTCATTTTCGATGACACGCTGCTGCACGAGTTGATCAACGACACGGACGAGAGGCGCTATTGCCTGTTCGTGGACATGGTTCGCCCGACGCCTTTTCCGGGCGTTATGCGTGCCGTCATCTTCGGCATCCGGATGCTGACTCAGAGCTTCAAGTTCGTCTATTACCAGAACTGGAAGCTCATCGACCGGTAATGGAAATTGACGAATAGACGGCGCTTCCGCCGCCCATAGGGCAAGCCCGAGACCGAACACGCCGTCCAATTCGGGGCTGCCGCCGCGGCATCACCACGCAGTTGACCGCGCGCCGGTGACGGCGCGCGGTCGGGGCATCGGATGTTTGGTACCCGCTTGTCGGATCATGCGGTCCCTCCTGCTGCGGCGGAGGGATGGCTCACCGCCAGGTAGTCTGGTCGTTCCACTGCCCATTCGGGGGCAGGCTTGCGGTCATGGTCGAACCCGTCGGGGCGCATGAGGCCGCGCGCCAGCGACGCGGTCGATCGAGCGATCGTCCCTTGGCGGTGCCGCGCGCGGCGATATATGGGCCTTCAAAGCGCATCGGGTTCCTGGCCGCCATCGCGGATTCGCGTCGTTCGCAAATTTTCCATGTCCTGTCGTCAGTTAGCCCTGTTCGCGGCGAGCAGCGCCGCTTGTTTGCGCGGCGGGCGCGCTTTAGAGTGTCGTGGGGTGGATTGGGTGCGCGGTCGCCGTCTGCGAACCGGATCGAGCGCGCGCGTCGGAAAGCGAAATGGCCGTTGTCGCCGAGCAAAAGGCGCGAAAAGGGTTGGGCGATCCGGTGATTGCGGCCGTGATGGGCTTTGCGACGGCTTCCCATTTGCGCGCCGTCGTTATGCTGGCGGTGGTGGCGTTCGCCTCGTTTCTGCCCGGGTTCTTCCAGATCCCGCCGGTCGACCGCGACGAGGCACGCTTCGCCCAGGCGACCAAGCAGATGATCGAGACCGGTGACTACGTCGACATCCGCTTCCAGGATGAGACCCGCTACAAGAAACCGGTCGGCATCTACTGGCTCCAGGCCGCCGTCGTCGAGTTTGCCGAGACGGTGGGGGTACCGCGGGCGCGGCTGCGCATCGGGCTCTACCGCATTCCCTCGCTCCTCGGCGCGGTCGGGGCGGTGTTGCTGACCTACTGGGCTGGCACTCGCGTTCGTATCGCGCCGCGCCGCATTCCTGGCAGGCGTCATGATGGCTTCGTCGCTCCTGCTTGGTGTCGAGGCGAGGCTCGCCAAGACCGACGCGGTGCTGCTGTTGACGGTGGTGGCGGCGATGGGCGCGATGGCGCATGCATACCTTGCGGAGCAGGGCGAACGTCCCACCCGCATGCATCCGTTCGCGGTCGCGGCGATCTTCTGGAGTGCGATTGCGGCCGGGCTCTTGATCAAAGGGCCGTTGATTGTGATGTTCGTCGGGTTGGCCGCGATCACGCTGATCGTAATCGATCGCTCGGCGCGCTGGATGCTCCGCCTGCAGCCGATCATCGGCGTCGCCTGGGCGCTGATATTGGTGATGCCATGGTTCATCGCCATCCTGATCCGCAGCGGCGGCAGCTTCTTCACTGAGGCGCTCGGCGACGACATGGTCGCAAAGGTCGCGGGCGGACAGGAGATGCACGGCCTGCCGCCGGGTTTCTACCTGGTGGCATTCTGGGTGACGTTTTTCCCCGGTGCCATGCTGGCCGGACTCGCGGCGCCGGCGGTGTGGAGCGCCCGCACCGAACCGGGATGCAAATTCCTGCTCGCCTGGATCGTGCCGTCGTGGATCATATTCGAACTGGTGCCGACCAAGCTGCCGCATTACGTGCTGCCGCTCTATCCGGCGTTGGCAATCCTGATTGCCGGCGTTGTCGACAGCCACTCGCTGTCGCGCAATCGCTGGCTGGTGCGCGGCACCGTGTGGTGGTTCATCCTGATGGCGGCGATTGCGGTCGCGCTGATCGCACTGCAGATCATCGTCGGTCAGCGGCTTGGACTGCTGGCATGGCCGTTCGCCGCCGCGGCGGTGATTTTTTCGCTGTTCGCCTGGCTGCTCTACCGGGTCGATGGCGCCGAGGCGTCGCTCATGCGGGCCGCGACGGCATCGATCATGCTCTCCATCGCGGCCTATGGGGCGACCTTTCCGGCCTTGCGCGGGCTGTTTCCGGCGGTCGGCCTCACCAATTACATGCGCAGCGCCAATTGCGCCGACGCGGTCGCGGTGACGGCCGGCTTTCACGAGCCGAGCCTCGTTTTCCTCGCCGGCACCAACACCAACCAGGGCGTAGGCTCCGGTGCGGCGGATTTCCTGCTCGGCGGACCGTGCCGGTTCGCGTTCGTCGAGAGCCGCCAGGAACGCGCGTTCGTGCAGCGCGCCGATGCGATCGGCCTGCGCTATACGCCGGGTCCGCGCATCGAGGGCTTCAGCATCAATGACGGCCGGGCCGTCACCATTGCGACCTACCGTTCGGAACGGGCCCCATGACGGGGCCCAATGGGGTCGCCATGCATGCGCGCAGCATAGCCAGAGTTATCAAGCAGCCAAGTGGGAGAGTCCGGGTTGGGTCATACTCGGCCCCGCCGAGCACGTCGGCGGCTGCCGTTATATCATTAAGTTAGACTGGGCTATTTTCCCGCGTGCTTCTGGCCCCAGTCCCGCAATGCGCGGACTACCGCGCGAAGCTCATTACCTTTGTCAGTGAGCAGGTACTCCGCTCTCGGCGGGTGGTCCTCATAGAATCGTCGCTCGACGATGCCGGCACTCTCCAGCGTTTTTAGTCGGGCAGACAAGGTGTTCGGGCTGATCCCCAAAAGCGATTGCTCAAAATCCTGAAACCTGCGCGGCCCGCGAAGCACGAGGTCGCGCAATATCAGGATCGTCCATCGTTCGCCGATGACTTCAAGGGTGCGTGCCACAGGACAGGACTGACCGTAATAGCTCGACATGCCGTCTCGGTCTCCAATGAACACCCCGCGTGATCGCCCCCTCATGATCCAGGCAATCTACGCAATCTGGCCGCGTCTGACGAACCGAATATAAGGGCGTTGCTCCTAAATCAATAGCTGCTCCTCAATTGATTGTGACTTGCTGAGCAGATACGATAACGATAGTCAGTACGGAACTTGAAGCGGATCCCGATCGGTGGTCCCGCCGCTCTGGGTGGAGGAAATATGCGCAAATCGGTGTGGATCGTCACCGCGGCGTTCCTCGCGTTCACATCGGGAGGGACGTACGTTTGGCGCAATTACCCCAGCACTCCCGCGGTCTCGGCAGGCACGCCGCCGGCTGCGCGTCCAATTTCGGTAACGGCAGGTATCGTCGCTGAAAAGGACTTTCCAATCTATCGCGTCGGCCTCGGCACCGTGCAAGCCTTCAACACCGTGACCGTGAGGGTTCGGGTCGACGGAGAAATACAGAAAATCGCGTTTCGCGAGGGCCAGGAAGTTCGCGTCGGCGATCTGCTGGCCGAAATCGATCCGCGTCCTTATGCGGCGCAGCTGCGCCAAGCCGAAGCCGATAAGGCACGCGATGAAGCGCTGCACGCCAATGCCAAACTCGACCTCGAACGTTACAGCACTCTGGTTGCCAAGGACTTCGCGACGCGCCAGAGCGTGGACACGCAAAAGGCGCTGGTCGCGCAATACCAAGCCGCCATCGCCCACGACCAAGCGGTCATCGACAATGCCCGGGTCCAGCTCGGCTATACCACCATCACGTCGCCACTGGCCGGTCGAACCGGCCTTCGCCTGATCGATCAGGGAAACATTGTGCATGCGAGCGATTCGACCGGACTGGTTGTCGTCACGCAACTGATGCCGATCGCGGTTATTTTCACTCTGCCGCAGCAGCACCTGTCAGCGATCGTAGATGCGATGCGCCGCGGCCCGCTTACAGTGCTGGCCTACGATCAAGACAACAGGATCAAGCTCGCCGAAGGTCGCCTTGAATTGATCGACAACCAAATTGATCAGGGCACAGGTTCGCTGCGAATCAAGGCGATATTTCCGAATGACGATGAACGCCTTTGGCCCGGCGAGTTTGTGAATGCCTGGTTGCAACTCGACGTCCGCCGTGGCGCAGTCGTGCCTCAATCGGTCGTGCAGGCAGGACCTGACGGCGACTTTGCCTTCGTTATCCGGCCAGATACGTCAGTCGAGGTGCGTCCCCTGCGGGTTGGCGCCGTACTTGATGGCCAGGCGCTGATCGATGCCGGGCTCACGGCTGGAGATCATGTTGTCGTCGACGGCCAATACAAGCTGCGACCGGGCACGCGCGTTATAACTGCCGAAGCGCCCAGAGTCGCACCTGCCGCCCGCGAGCGATCAGCATCATTCGCGTCCGTGGGGCATGAGCCGTGAATCTCTCCGAACCTTTCATCGTTCGACCGATTGCGACCGCGTTGCTGATGGTCGGGCTCACCATCGTGGGAAGCGTCGCCTATGTACTGCTTCCTGTCGCGCCCCTGCCGCAAGTTGATTTTCCAACCATTCAGGTCACGGCGCAGTTTCCCGGCACCAGCCCGGAAACAATGGCCTCATCTGTCGCGTCACCCCTCGAGCGGCAGTTTGCCCAGATCTCGGGCGTCACCCAGCTTACCTCGGTGAGTGGCGTCGGGACGACCTCGATCAGCATCCAGTTCGAGCTCTCGCGCAACATCGATGCGGCCGGCCAAGACGTGCAGGCAGCAATCGACGCAGCCTCCGGGCAACTGCCAAAGAATTTGCCGACCCCTCCGACCTATAAGAAGACCAATCCATCCGATGCTCCGGTAATGCTTTTGGCACTGAGTTCGACAACGCTGCCGCTTCCGACGGTGAGCGACTATGCGGACAACATTCTGGCGCAACAGATTTCGCAGATCGATGGTGTCGCTCTCGTATTGATCGCCGGCTCTCGCAAACCGGCTGTGCGCATCGAGGCCAATCCAGTGGCCCTTGCAGGTCGTGGGCTAAGTCTGGAGGATGTCCGATCCGCTATTGTGGCGGCCACGCTTAATGCGCCCAAGGGTACGCTGACCGGGCCGCGGCAAGGGTACATCCTCGAAAACAACGATCAGCTTATGGTCGCTGCGAATTATCGGCCCGTGATCGTTGCATGGCGCAATGGCTCCCCGGTGCGGATTGCCGATGTTGCCGAGGTGGTCGATGGGTCCGAGGAGATGCACGGCTTGGGCACCTACAACGGAATGCCTGCGATCATCCTCGTGATCCAGCGCCAGCCAGGTGTGAATGTCGTCGATACTGTGGAGCATATAAAGGCGGCATTGCCCCGCCTTCAGGCATCCATTCCATCCTCCATCGATATCAACATCGTCACCGACCGGACGCAGACGATCCGTGCATCAGTCAGCGATGTACAGTTCACGCTCATCCTTACGATCGGCCTCGTGGTCCTGGTGATTTTTCTGTTCCTCCGCGATCTGTGGGCAACCGTGATTCCGGGAATCACGGTGCCGCTATCGCTCATCGGTACATTCGCCGCGATGTACGCGCTCGGATACAGCCTCGACAATCTGTCCCTCATGGGATTGACGGTCGCGACCGGTTTCGTCGTCGACGATGCGATCGTTATGGTCGAGAACGTAACGCGATACCTGGAGGAGGGCTATCCCCCGCTGGAGGCCGCGCTCAAGGGCTCTAAGGAAATCGGCTTCACGATCATTTCGATCAGCATCTCGCTAATCGCGGTGTTCATACCGGTGCTTATGATGGGTGGGTTGATCGGCCGGCTGTTTCGTGAATTTGCCGTCACGGTGAGCATCGCAATTCTGATGTCCACCGTCATTTCGCTGACGCTCACGCCGATGATGTGCGCCCGAGTGCTGCGGAATCCGAAAGTCGAGCGGCACGGTCGACTCTATCTGCTGGGCGAGCGCTTCTTCGCTGCGACGCTCGCCGTCTACCAGGCAGGCCTGCGCTGGGCGCTGAGCCATCGGCGCATCACGCTTGCGGCGACCTGGGCAACCATCGTTCTGACCGGCTATCTGTATGTCGTGATCCCAAAGGGCTTCTTTCCGCAGCAGGACACGGGGTTCATCGTCGCCGTCTCAGAAGCCGCACAGGACATTTCATATCCTGCCATGTTGGAGCATCAATCGCGCCTCGTTGACATCCTGCTCAAGGATCCTGCGATCGACGGCGTCATTTCAGCGGTCGGAATTGGTGGCATCAACCAGACCGTCAACAATGGGCGATTGTTTATCAATCTTAAACCGCGCGACGAACGCGATGCGAGCGCCAGCGAGATCATCGACCGGCTCCGCCCGAAGCTTGCCCAGGTGCAGGGCATAGCCATGTTCATGCAGGCGTCGCAGGATATAAATGTCGGCGCCAGGTTCAGCCGCACCCAATACCAGTACACTCTACAGGACGGCGATCTCAACGAGCTTGATCATTGGGCACCGATCCTGCTCCGGGCCTTGCAGGGAATTCCCTTGTTGCGGGATGTAGCAACCGACCAGCAGATCGCCGGGCCGACATTGCGACTGGAGATTAATCGCGATGCTGCATCACGTCTGGGGGTTACAACCCAGGCTATCGACGACACCTTGTATGATGCATTCGGCCAGCGCAAGATCGCCCAGTTCTTTACCCAGCAAAACAATTATTGGGTGGTGCTCGAGGTCGATCCACGGTTCCAGCTCGATCCCAACGCACTTGATCTGATCTATGTGCCTTCGACCAATGGACGACAGGTACCACTGGGCGCACTTGTCGAGCGCAAGCCCACCGTGCGCTCGCTCTCCGTGAGCCATCAGGGGCAGTTTCCTGCCATCACGCTGTCATTCAATCTCGCCGCTGGAGCAGCCCTCGGCCAGGCCGTCGATGCGATCAACAAGGTCAAAAGCGATCTCGACGTGCCGATCTCGCTCATGACGACCTTCCAAGGCAACGCCCAAGCATTCCAGGATTTGCTGAAGACCCAACCATTGCTGATCCTTGCGGCGCTCATTGCCGTCTACATCATCCTCGGGATTTTATATGAAAGTTTGGTCCACCCGATCACGATTCTGTCGACGATCCCATCCGCAGGCGTTGGCGCACTGCTGATCCTGATGGCCTTTCACTTCGATCTCAGCGTCGTCGCGCTCATCGCGATCATTCTTCTCATTGGCATCGTGAAGAAGAACGGCATCATGATGGTCGATTTCGCGCTCCATGCCGAGCGGGCACTGGGAATGAGTGCGGAGGAATTGATCTACCAGGCCGCGGTGCTGCGTTTCCGGCCCATCATGATGACTACTTTTGCTGCGCTGCTCGGCGCGGTGCCGCTCGCTCTCGGGCATGGGACAGGAGCCGAAATCCGGCAACCGCTCGGCTATGCGATCGTCGGAGGGCTCCTGGTCTCGCAGTTCCTGACTCTTTACACGACGCCGGTCGTCTACCTCGCCCTCGACGGTCTGCGACGCAGGCCCGCGCGGCGTCTCGGTGTTGAGCCATTGCCGGCGAAATCACTCGCGGCGGCTGAGTGACCTAACCTCAAGAACGAGAACGGATACACGCGACTCTGCAACAGGAACCGGGTGACGCCTTTTGTCGTCTCGATGACCTCCGGGGTCTTGAGCGTCGTCGCGCGCAGGTGCGTAGCGCTCAACGTCATCGCGCGGATTGCGGCCTGGACCATGGCCTCGCCGAATGCGGGCAGATCATGGATGGCCTCGAATGCGTTGAGAACGCCCTCGCGGCCGACTAGGCCGCCCTCGACCGGGCGTCTCCGTCAAGGCCACCAGCGAGATCATGCCTCGGGTCGGAAAATAGACCATCTCGACCCGGTCTTTGATGGCGCGCTCGCAAATGCCGGCGTGTCACATGCATGACACCGCCGCTTTCGCATTCACTTATCACGTTGGGCTGCGGTTGCGCTGCAAGGGGACCTGCGCCGAGCTCGCGGCAGCAAACGCATGACTTATTAGGAGAGCAAATATGGCCGACGGTGTCGACGGAGCCAGGAAGCAGCTTGAATCGCAGCTTGGGTCGCAGTCGAACCAGGCAGGCGGTGACACCGCGTCCAAACACCGGACTTTTGGCGATCGGTCGGGGCCGGTTGGTGCGGGTCGTACGAAGGGCGCAGGAGTTTGGCTGGCGCAGATCAAGAAGCCGACCGTCGTCAATGTCAATCCACAGGCCGAGCGCCCGACGGTTCCCGACAAGCGGCCAGATATTTTGCCCGGTGGCGCGCAAGTGAGTGCGGAACATCCTGTCCCCGCGGTGATTGCGCAAGGCGCGCCGCCCGCAGCGGGGGCGGAGGCGGTACCCGCACCGCCGTCGCCGACAGCGACGTCACCCACACTTGCGGCCCCCGCACCGGCGTCACCGGCGCCGTCCAAGTTCGAACGCTTCAAGGCCTGGGCCTGGGAGTTCGGCAAAGAGACCGCCGCGCTCGACGTCGAAGTTGGCGCGCACCTGTTGCAGGCCAGCGGGGTGGTCTCGGAAAAGAAGGCCGATGAGGTCGTCGACCACGCCTATAAGGAACTGGGCGTGGACAAGGACGCGAGCACGGCGCGCGCGCTGAGCCTGGCCGCCAGGGAAAAGCTCAAGGAGCTGCCCGGCGAGATGCGCCAAAAGCTTGTCAATGCTGGAGGCGCCATCGTCGAAGGCGAGGCCAAGGTGCTCGAGGCGGCCGGCGCGGTTGACGAAAAGAAAACCGAGGCCTGGATTGACCGGGGCTATGCGGCCCACGACCTCAAGCGCGAGGACAACGATGTTCGCAAGGCGGTGGTGGGCGCTGCTCATTATGTCGCCGACAAGGCTGAGGAAGCGGCCCTGGTCGACCTCGAACTGAATATCCGCGCTGGGGTGGCAGCCCATATCATCGATCCGGCCGCGGGCAAGAAGGCCGTCGACGAGGCCTACAAAGCGGCCGGGTTGACGCGACAAGACAATACGTTTCGCGAGTTTGGGAAAACGTCGCTCCAGTTCGCCGTCGACGTTGAGAAGATCAAGACCGGTACCGAAGCCGGCGCCGCAATCCTGCTGCTGCGGCAATTGCGCGACAAGGGCAAGATATCGCCTGCGACCGCGGCGGGGTGGGAAGCCAAGATCAGCGCAGTTTCCAAGCTCGATCCGGAACAAGCCGTCCGGATCGCCAAGGATAGCCGCCGAACCGCCGCCGATGCCGTGGTGTTTGCGACCGGCGTGGCGCTTGAGACGCTTTCCCCCATCGAGAACGCTCTGGGCCAGAGCGAAGCGGAACGCACTGAATTCTTCGACCTTTTGCAGAAGGATATCGGCGGCAGCAAGAGCCGCACCAACGAAATCACCGCATTCGCGGAAGACAAGCTCTTGCCCGCGCTGGATATGGTGGCCTATACGGCGATTGACGGGGCACTGCGGGGCTTGAAGGTTCCGCCGCCTGTCGCGGCGGCCATTGCGGGGGCTGCGGTCCAGGCTGCGAACTCGCTTGGCAACAACGAAAGCTGGGCCGACACGCTGTTTGATGCCAGCGTCGCGGCGGGCGAGAACGCGCTGGCCTCGGTCGCGGTCGGCAAATTCGCCGAGGCGCTGCGCGCTCGCGTGCTGGCTCAGGCCTTGCTGCGTTTGGACCCTGCGATGCGGGCCGCCTATTACGCCGGGGACAAGGCGATCAAGGAGATGATTGACAAGGGCGTCCAGCAGGCGACGCAGACCGCCGCGACCGCGCTGCTTGGCAATATCGCCGATCAGGCGACCAGGCTTCCGATCCGGCTCACCGAAACGTTGATCGCCCACACCTATGTCGGCCCTGATCGCAAGGCGCATATCGATCCGCAATGGAAGAAGCAGGCGATCAGGGAGTTCGGACAGGCCGCCGTCAATGTCGC
The DNA here is from genome assembly GCA_963747835.1 of uncultured Alphaproteobacteria bacterium. GTDB lineage: Bacteria > Pseudomonadota > Alphaproteobacteria > Rhizobiales > Xanthobacteraceae > JAJPKK01. The sequence continues at coordinate 703,750 of CAVVGO010000006.1, read as the reverse complement.
CGTCGGCCAGGTGGTCCACTCGGCGTCCAAGGGTTTGTCGCTTGACCAGATCAAGGCCAAGCTCATCACGCAAGACCCCGTCTCTCAAAAACCCGCGAGCCCAGAGCGCGTCAGCCAGCCGCCCGCCGACCAAGGGCGCACATCGCCGACCGGAAGCAGACCCGCGGTAAGGCCGCAATTTGATTCGTCTGAGGACTGGAGCAACGCGGTCGAGCAATGGGCTGAAGGCAATCTCGCCGACAAAGCGTCTGTTCCGCGCGCAAAACGCGAACCCCTGACCGGGGGTCTGGAAGTAAACCGCGTTGACGGCCGGAAACTGCCGCTTCGGCCGCAGCCCCGATTAGATATTCAAGATCTACCGCTGAGACCGGGAGAGAGTCCGCGACAGGCGCTCGCCCGCGTCCGCTCGATCATCGGCACACGGATCTCCGACCACCCGGTTTTGCGGCAGGCCTGGGACCAAGCTCGTACCGAAGCGCTCAAGAACCGCCGGCTGGCCGAAAGCGATCGGCCCGGAACGGGAACCCGCGCCGTTCGACGCGGGCGCTTCGACCTTGCCACTGAGACGTTCAGTTTGTTCTGGCGAAACGTACAACGGGCCCCGGCAGCAAGCAAAATATTCACGGACGCCGGCTTCGAGCTGCCAGGGCGAGGCCGCGGAGCAGTGCTTATCGGCGTCGGGCCGGGCATTCCGATAAAAGAACGAACCGTCAGTCTCGATCGCATCCAAGAGCAGGCGCAACAGGGCAACGGGAGTCCGGCACTCGATGCCGATAATATACGATTTGAGTTTCACCAGCCGAAATACGAGCGCGAGGCGATCCAACAAAGGCATCCAGAATTACGTCCACGGGGCGGCGGAGCCGGCGACGAAGTTAATCGGCGGCCGCCAGCCGCACCCATTGATCCGCAAACGTGGCGCTCGGCGACCGCGGACTTTCAAGACGTCCGCAATGAAAGCGGTACGGAGCCACGTCATGCGGCGCCCTCGAATGAAGCGCCCGGCCCTCGTCGCTCCGTTGGGCAAGAAGATGCCCCTGCCGCGTCGCGGCCGGCTGGGCATGGTGAGCGATCCGCCTATCGCGACAGAGTTATGTCGACCGACCAGAGCTACCGGCGTATCCACACGACGACGGGGGGACACGATCCCGATTACACATTCGTGGCCGAATTCCGTCAGGCGCCGGGATCGAGCGATCCAAATCAGATTGAGGTGACATTCGACAACGAATCCCAGATCAAGGGCCTGAGATATGGAGAACGCTTTTATGACGAAGTGTTCGATCATCTCGACCGGACGAACAAAGACGTCCGCTCGATGCAGAACGTCTATCCCAACGACGGCACGCAAGCTGACAATTATCTGACCTTTCAAAAGGTATTTGCCGCGACCGGCGACACAGCTGAGGCGGCTTTTGCAACTCATGACGGCAAAATGGCCATCCGGCACGGTTTGACCAAGGTTACGGTTGAGGAAAACAATCATGAAAAGGTCGTTGTTCGCTACGCGAAACCCGACAAGCCCTCACCGCTTTGGATCACCACCACGGTCAAGATCCCAGCCGATATGTTCAGAGCGAACCTAGCAAGCGGGATGACGCCGGAACAGGCCGCCGTCAACACCTCGGTTGGTCAGATCATAAAATACGATGGCTGGCGAGAAGCGGCGGCATATGAGCGAGGGGACCCTGGTGCGACCAAGAGGCCGACACCGTTCAAGCTCAAGAACCTGCGCCTTGACGCCACCGGCAATCCGATTGCCACCTATTCGCGCAATGAACCCATATCGCCGAGGGTCAGAGGTCTCGAAGATCGGTCGATCGCCGTTCATTCCGAGGTTCGACGCGCGACGCAGGCCGAGGCGGGGAACAGCGACGCAAAGCTTAAGCCTGCACTCGAGGCCCGAAGGTTTGCGTTGCAGGCGGAGGAAACCCTCTTGAGAGCGGAACTCGCCCGCGAGCCGGTTTCAACATCGGAAGCGCTACGGGCGCTGGACGAGGGAACCAAGTTGCCGGACATCACGGCGGCGGCGCGGCGGCTCACCGCTGCGACAGCTGACGCACAAAACAAGTTGCTAAAGCTTGGCACCATTTCGAAAGCCACGGCAGGTGCCTACGCCTCAGAGGGGCCCGGCTACAGTGTCACAGCGTCGATGGACAACGGCGTTGTCACGTTGGCGCTGGATACCTCCGGAGCGCGCGGGATCGGCCTGGAAGCGGAGCTCGCCAAAAGGGCTCTTCGCCATTTCCAAAGCGGCCCCGGAGCAAACGGCAACAAGATTGTATCCCTGAACGTAACGCTTAAGGCCGGCTCTGATTTGGAGGCCCTGAACCAACAGCTGGCACAGAAGCCGTGGCGCTCGCCAGGGCCTCAGCCGCAGGCGCTGCTCGATCTCAAGTTGAAGCAGGCCGCGCGAGCAACGCCGCTGGGGTTGCTCGCGCACGCAAACGGCTTGGGAGAGCCTCATGTCGGCAAACAGACCTATGATGCCGGAGGCAAGCTTATCGCTGTCGACATCGCGTTCTGGCCGCAACAGGCGCAGTGGAGATCGGCTCGCCGAATTGGCGAGCCGCAACCCGCGCTACCACATTGACGTTGGTCAAAGCCATCTTCGGGACCGACGAAAATGATTGCCGGCACTGGCCGCAGTCTTCAGATGGCTATGCGTTTGCGGTCTGTCGACTATTCGACATAGGTCGGTAGAATCCGGCCCAGTAGAATTTGGCGGCCGCGGCGGCAGCACGGTCGCCGCGATCAATGCGTCGCCAAGGCCGGCAAAGACGGCGGCGTCACTTCCGGGATTGGTTGAAAAATCTCAAGTCCGGCGGCGACTGGCCTTTCTTGGCGGGCATCAGGAAACCGTCCGCGCTCAGGTAATAGTTTTCCTTGCCGATAAAGACCTGCGCGTTGTACTCGACGCAAACCGATTCCGGCCAGTCGGCCCGAAGATCGGGGTTGCGCACATACTTCTTATCCACGGTCCACGGTCGCGTCAGGGCGTGATCCATCACCGTTATTTCATCGTGAAGGACGTTCGGATTTGCCTTGTCGAGGTAGATCCGCTCCTTGAAGATGGATTGATTGTCGAGGTGCAGCGGCAGGCCGGTCGCGTCGAACACGCGCGGACCCTTGAAGCCGCGGGTCTCGACTTCCAGCACGTCGTAGCGGCCGTCGCCATCCTCATCGATCCACCGTCCCAGCGAATAGCCTTGGTAGGTCGGTTCGATCTCCTTGGGCCAATCGCGTCCATCGGTGAAGATGCGCCGAAACGCATCATAGTCGCCGATCAAAATGTAGGTGATGTTCGGCGTCGCGACAAATTCCAGCGGGCGAAAGCCGACCATCATGAAAGGCATGCCGGCGGCGACACAGCGGGAGTGATCCCAATTGTTGCCGGCGCCGCCCGCGGCTTGATCCACCAAGCTGGCCTCCAGGATTGCTTGATACTCCGGCGTCAGCGGAGCCTGCTGTCCCAGTCCCCACGGCTTGGACTGGTCGAACGAGGGTTGGCCACCCAGACCGGCGACCACAAACCGATCCCACTGCCCCTTCATGTCAGGGTACCGCGCATCGTCAAACGCGCGGGCGCCGCCGACTGTCGACAGCAGTGCTGCGGCCCATGCGACGGCACGGATCGCACTTTCGAAACGCATGGCAGAACTCCTTATGGATGAGGCAGAGCGAACATAAAGCGAGCTTATGCCACAGGAAAGCTTGGCTGTTGAGACGCCCTGAGGGACGCGCCTCGGAGGCCGTTCCGGAACGGCCGGGCGCGTGCGTGCTTACCCGCCGCAAAGGAGCGTCCGGTGGCCCAACCGAATTTTCCCGCGCCCCACTCAGGGGTGCTGGTCCCTTTTGGGCGATAAGGGCCACCCCGCGGTTTAGAAGGGGCCACCTTTCACGGCGGAGCACGATGGCAAGGCGATCGATGATCGGCTATACACCCTTGGCGTTCGCCGCAATCGATCAGCGCCTCGCGAATGAATCTCAAACTCAATAAAAACGGGGGAAACAAGATGCTATCGCGCCGAGATTGGAGACCCATGATTCTGGCCCTGCCGGCCGTTCTGCTCGCCGGGGCATCTGGGATGGCCCAAGCGCCGGCCGCCAACCCGGCCAATGCGCTGACGCCCGTCACCGACGCGATGCTGCGCGATCCGCCCGCCGCGGACTGGCTGATGTGGCGGCGGACCTATAACGGCTGGGGCTACAGCCCGCTCGACCAGATCAACAAGGACAACGTCAAGGACCTGCGGCCGGTCTGGACCTGGTCGCTGACCCCGGGTCCCACCGAGACGACACCAATCGTACATGACGGGGTGCTCTTCATCTTCAACTATGCCGACAAGGTACAGGCGCTCAACGCCGCCACCGGCGACCTGATCTGGGAGTACAAGCGCGACCTGCCGGAGAAGCTCGTGGCCCTGGGCGCCATCCCGCTGTCGAAGCGCAACATGGCGATCTATGAGGACAAGCTGATTGTCGCGACCTCGGACGTCCACATCATCGCGCTCGATGTCAAGACCGGCAAGGTCGCGTGGGATCATGCCACTGCCGATTGGGTCAAGGGCTGGCGCTATACCGGCGGCCCCTTCGTGGTCAACGGCAAGATCATCCAGGGCACCACCGGCTGCATCAATGGGCAGCCGGGCGGCTGCTTCATCACGGGCAACGACATAAAGACCGGCGCCGAACTGTGGCGCGTCAACACCGTCGCCCATCCTGGCGACCCGAACTACGACACCTGGAACGGACTGCCACTGGAAAGCCGCTTCGGCGGTGCGGCCTGGATTTCGGGCAGCTACGATCCGGAAACCAACACGGTGTTCTACGGCACCGGCCAGCCCTATCCGTGGATCGCCGAAATGCGCGGCACGGTGCCGAAAAAGCCGGGCCTTAAGAACAGCGCCATGTATACGGACTCGACGCTCGCCATCGATCCAGACAACGGTAAACTGAAATGGTACCGGCAGCATCTCGAAGACGATACCTGGGACCTCGACTACGTCTACGAGCGCATCCTGGTCGACCTGCCGGTCAACGGCGAAACCCGCAAGGCGCTCGTGACCACGGGGAAGCTCGGCATCGTCGAGGCGATCGACCGCATCAACGGCGAATGGCTGTGGCACAAGGAAACGGTGCCGCAGAACGTGGTGGCGGCGATCGACCCCAAGACCGGCGAGAAGACCATCAACGTCGCCGCGATTCCGCATATCGGACAGACCACGGTGAACTGCCCGGCTGATCCGGGCGGCCGCGGCTGGCCGGCGACGGCCTATAGCCCGAAGACCGGCATACTCTATCTGCCGCTCAACGAGTATTGCGCCAACACCACGCCCTCGCCGCTCGATCCCGGCCAGACCTATACGGGAGGCGGACGCGCCATCTTCGCACGCATCTCGGTACCCAACAGCGACGGCAATATCGGCCGCGTCGACGCCATCAAACTCGCCGATCATTCTACCGCGTGGTCGTACCGGCAGCGCGCGCCGGAGACGGGGGCAGTGTTGCCGACCGCCGGCGGCCTGGTGTTTTCCGGTTCGCTGGATCGCTCCCTGCGCGCCCTTGACGACACGACCGGCAAGGTGCTTTGGCAGGCCCGCCTCAACAACGCCGTCAACGCGTTCCCGATCAGCTATAGCGTCAATGGCAAGCAATACGTCGCCATCGCGGTCGGAAACGGCTCGGCCCAAGCGACGGCGCTCGCAACGCTGACGCCGGAGATCAAGAACCCGGATGGTGGCTCGGTGCTGTGGGTGTTCGCTCTGCCGGACGACAAGTAGCCGGACAGGCAACATTTTCGGAGACGGTGATCTTGTGCCGGCCAGCACATCGCGCTCGACGGCGGCTCCGTATATTCCTGAACATCAAAGAGCGATACCGCTCTTCGTTGACAAACAGGAGATCACCGTGGCCATAGAGACCAAACTATTCGCCCTCATGCAGGGGGCGGCGACCTCCGCCACCTGCACCGAGGAGCGCCGCGAGATCGAGGAACTGCTGCCGTGGTTCGCAACCGGCACCCTCGCCGAGCGCGACGTTCCGCGGGTTGAGCACGCGCTCACCACCGACAGCGAACTCACTGACAGCTTGGCGCTGGTGCGCGCCGAACTGGTCACTTACCGGCGCTGGCGCGGCTAGAGTCAGCGTATCGATACGGTTGAACGTGGTCGCCGACATGAACTTCAGGGACGCACCACGCGACAAATTGGCAGGAAGCCGTTCCAACCCTTGGAGATACCCATGTCTGCCAAGTTAATCCGCACCAACGCGGCGGAACCGTCATATTTCTATCTGGTGATGGCAGAGAGCTGCTTTCGGCGCGCCGTCAGCACGCCTCATCCAAAGGCCGGCGCCACGCTTCGCGAAATCGGGCGTGACTATTTGGCGATGGCCAATCACGCTCCGTCGTTTTCGGTTGCGGAATCCTGAGACGAAACAATAGTCGGAGACCCGACGCCCTGCCGAGGTTTACGCGATCGAGGCAGGCAAATTCGGCATTCGCGCCCAACCGGTGCGCTGTGGAAGCAGGGCCAATTGCCGTTGAAGCTAGCCGATCATGCTTCACCCGCGCTTGGCAGTCGGGTCACGGATCGGCTGATGCCGTGGCGTAGCAATTAGACTAGGTCCGGAGATTTTAACCGGCTTAGTGAACCGCTTCGCGGTCTCAACAGACAATAGAGTGAAACGAACGAGCGAGACGTGAAAGCGTGATCTCGCACGTTGCCGAACCACGTTTGGTTTGCGGCTTGAACACGCACCGACGGGGGCGCGCCTTAACGCCGTATCGTGATGCTTGTGATGCCAACGAAACCCTGACCCAGGCGGGCGTCGTCACATTTGAGGACGCATTGTTCCACTATGGAAGGCGCGCCGGGCCACACTTCGACCGAGGGAGAAACCAATGTCGGAGCAGATTCGGATTTCTCAGAGCGTGATGGAGGGCGGCGGCGCATACAATCAGCACGCCCGGCATCAGACGGCGGCCGCATCGGCGGCTGGGCAGTTTCTCGAACGGGCCGTCAGCAATCTGGCGCTCGACCCCGGCGCGGAGCCGATCATCATTGCGGACTATGGTTCATCGCAGGGTAAAAATTCGCAGGCACCGATAGGCGCGGCGATCAGGACTCTGCGTCCGCGCCTTGCGCCAGCGCACCCGATCTTTGTCTACCATGTCGATCAGCCTTCGAACGATTTCAACTCGCTGTTCGAGGTGCTGGCTGCCCCCGAGAGCTACATGCGGGGCGATGCAAACCTCTTTCCCTGCGCGATCGGAAGGTCGTTCTACGAAAACGTCCTACCGCCCAATTCAGTGCATGTCGCGTGGTCATCCTACGCGGCGGTCTGGCTCAGCAAGGTGCCGGCCCCAATTCCCGGTGATCTGTTCTGCTCTGCGCAGAGCGCCCCGGCGGTTCGCACAGCCTTCGAGCGGCAGGCGGCCTCGGATTGGCGGACATTTCTTTCACTGCGCGCATCCGAGCTGCGCACGGGCGGTTGCCTGGTGGTCGCACTGCCCGGTCGCGACGATGATGGAAAGATTGGCATCGAGAACCTCTTCCTCAAGGCCAGCGAAACGCTTGCGGAGATGATCGATGAAGGAACGCTGTCGACTGCGGAGCGCGCCAGAATGGTCTCTGGCTTTTATGTGCGGCACAGGAGCGAGTTGCTCGCACCTTTTGAAAATGACGTGCAATTCCAACATCTCGGCCCGGACGATTTCACCATGTTTGCTGTTCCGGACGCCGCGTGGGCTCAATACGGTCAGGATGGCGATCGCGAGAAGCTGGCGCGCGCCCACGCGGCATTCTTTCGCGCGACGTTCCTGCCGTCGCTTGCTTCGGGACTCGATTGCTCAGGCGACGCCGGCGCCGTGTGCGCGTTCGGCGACCGGCTGGAGCGGGGCATCAGGCAAGGCGTGGCGATCAGCCCGGCTCCGCTGGAGATCAAGGCCCAAGTGATAACATTTTCCAAAAGGTGAGCCGGCCTTGTAGCGCGTCTTCGTGGTGCGGTACTGGCGTATCTTGCCGGATGCGTCCGCCTTGCGGGGCCGAAGACCGCAACGACCGCGATACTTCGAATCGCGCCACCGCTTTTCTCGTCGTCCACGGAGGCTTGGGCCACGGCACGAGCAGGATCATCCCGCCAGCCGTGCCAGCACTAAATATCGTGCGCTTGCAGATGGCCATGGACAGGTGGTCGAAGTTCGTAGAGGCGCTCTCCAACGTATTGAAAGAAATGGCCGGTGCCGAAGTTGCGATCGCTCAAAATATGAAGAATTGACGCACCGGCGTTGCAGGAATTGTAGGGTGCAACAAGCGTAGGGCATTGCGCCAATATTGGCCGCGTGCCCTGTTCCATCGACGTGCGGGCGCCGTTATTTTTCGGAGGATCGGGCAGGTGATTTCCTTGCGCTTGCGAGTTTACGCTTACGACATGGCGCGCGTGCCTGAAATGGGGCGGCGCAATGCGCTGCGCTTATTGCGCCCCACGAAATGACCTCTCCGGAGTCATTCTTTCGGCAACTCGCCCTTGAAGTCCTTGTCGTAGAATAGCGGGTTCATCCGGTTGTCGGCGCCGTTGCGGCGCAGAGTCTCGGTGTATTCCTTGGCAATGAACGGGTCCTCCATCCAGTACGGGATGGCGGTGCCGCCTTCCGGGATGTCCATGCCGGTATAGTCGATGTGGGTTTCGCCGGGCGGGCCGGGCTCGCGGCCCGGCGAATAGGGACCGAACCAGGCGGTCAGCCGTAGCGGGTCTTTCGATACGCCGAAGTGCTGGTGGAACCAGCGCGCGCCGCCGGGTGCCGCCGATACCAGGCCGACCGGCTCGTAATCGACCCGCTTGATGAGTTCGGCCTTGCCGTTCTTCCACGGATTGACGCCGGCGTGCTCCGGCCACGTGTAGGTGTAGCCCTTGCCGCTCAGGCACACGAGCACGGCGGCGGACGTATGGGCGTGGGCCTTGGAATAGCGGCCGTTCTCGTGCTGGGCGATCCACAGATAGAAGGTGTTGCCGGTCATGAACGGCTCGACGCGGCGGTAGCCGGGCGAACGACGGTTATCGAGCGGCAGGTCGCAGTGGACGATGTCGGGGACAAAGTTGGTGCGCCGCATGGCGAGCCCGCGCACCGGGTCCGGCTCGATGTCGTCGCGGTATTTGTAGAAATCGTCGGCGCCGCTGAAGCGGTCGCGGAACTGGAACGGGCAATCGAAAATGGCGCCCACATTGTTGATGAGGTTCATGAGATTCGGCGCTGTCGTGCCGGCGAGCAGCAGCGCCGGGCTCGAACTCGCATTGACGATGCGGTGCATGGCGTTGACCGGGATCGAGAACAGCGAGCCCTGCTGCCACTCGAACACATGGCGCTTCGAGTCGGCGTCGAGCCAGACTTCGGTCGAGCCGCGGCCCTCGACCACGTAGTAGATTTCTTCATAGAGGTGCTTCTCAGGATTGAGCGCGCCGGCGCCCGGCACCTCGACCACGTAGCAGCCCCACTTGCCCTCGGTGCCGTAGAGCTGGATGTAGCTGCCGCGGCCGCCGAGCCGCTTCCAGGACACGAGCGGCAGGTTCTGCACTTTGCTGATGCCGATGTCGCGGAATACCGGGATGCCCTCGGACTTCCATGAACAGGTCATAAGGCGTTTTCGGCCGGCCGAACTTGCCAAAGCCGGCGCGCTTGCCTGCCGCAGGCTCGTGCCAATGGGATCCTGAAACGTCGTGCATGATGGGACCTATGAAGATTGTTGTCGCAAAAGCTCTACCGCCTTTATGACGCCTGCTTGGCCTTTAGTAAATCCGCGAGGGGCTTCGCCGGGTCGGCCAACGCGGATGGATCGACCGCAATCCGCCGCTCGATCAGGCGCCGCACCATGGCGATGTCGCGCTGGGCATTGATGCCGAGCGCATAGGCGACATGGGGACCGACGAGTTCGAACATGATCTCGCTGGTGCCCAACCCCGGACGCCGCAATCGCCGGTCGGGCTTTGGCGGCGGCGTGCCGACGCCCTGGATGTAAAGATCGAATTGCTCCGACCAGAACGACGGCACGCTGCGATATTCATCGACGGCGCCGGCCGCGTTGCGGCCCGCGACGGAGCCCTGATCCTGGGCGTGGCGCCAGTCCTCCTGGCGCACCAGGCCGTGGGGGCCAGGAAACCGCACCACGTCGCCGGCCGCGAAGATGTGCGGGTCGGAGGTGGCGCAGTGGATATCGACCACGATGCCGTTGTCGGTCTTGAGCCCCGCCGCGGCGGCGAGGCGATCATCCGGCATGGCGCCGGCCCCGACCACGGCGAGGTCGGCCACGATCCTTTCGTTGCCGCCGGTGATGAGGGCGATGCGTCCATCCGACTCCGGCGTGGGCCTGGGTCACGGCCGTATTGAGCCGGATGTCGACGCCGTGGTCTCGATAGGTCTGGTGGATGCGCGCCGAGGTGTCCTCATCGCACACCCGCGCCAGGATGCGCGGCGCGATCTCGAATACCGTGACCTTGACGCCGAGTTCGGCAGCGGAGGCCGCAACCTCGAGCCCGATCAGTCCGCCGCCGACTACGGCCAGATGCTGCGCCGCTTTGAGTTCGTGCGCGAGCCCATGGGCGTGCGCCTCGGTGCGCAGATAATGCACGCGCGGCATGCCGAGCTGGCAGCGCCGGAATCTGGCGCATCGTCGAGCCGGTCGCGATGACGAGCGCGTCATAAGGGAAGCGCCGGCCGGACGCCGCGACGACGGTGCGGGAGGAGCGGTCGATCGCGACGCACTGCGGTGTCGAGTTCGAGGTCGATGCCGTGACCCGCGATGCCCTTCGGGCCGGCGATCGGGGCGTCGGCCGCGATCGCCTTGCCGAGCAGCACCGCCTTCGATAGCGGCGGCCGCTCGTAGGGCTCGCACGGTTCCTCGGAGATCAGCGTGACGGTGGCCGCGGCATCGCGGCGCTTGGCCTCGATGGCGGCGAACACGCCGGCCGGGCCGCCTCCGATGACGACGATATTCCGCGATGTCATGGAGCCTCAGGCGCGCAACGCGATCAGCATGTCTTCGATATAGTCCTCGCCGTTGGCGATGACGAGCATCAGCGACCACGGCCGCAGCCGCGACAGCGTCTTCGACAGCATCTCGTCGGTCGCGGACGACCCGCCGAGAATGAGGCCGGTGGTATTGATCCGCTTGAGGCTGCACGCCTCGCCGATCAGCGTCGCGGCCTGGGCGTTCTCGCCCGCGGTCGCCACCATGACGACGAGGTCGGCGCCGGCGACCTCGTCGATCAGGTCCTTGGTGCGGCCCGGCGAGATCGCTGAGCCAACCCTGCATCGAAAAGCCGGGGCCCGGCGGCTCGCCCGCGAACGCCGAAGCGGTGAAGAAGCTGGCGTTGTTCCAGCGCAAGGCGGCGAGATGCTTGACGACGGCTTCGCTCGGCCGGTCGAGCGCGATGACCTTGACGTGCCGCGGCTTCGAGTTCGGGGCGTTGATCCGGAACCGTGCCTCCGCGCCGCTCGACATCCGTGCACTTTCGCTGAGCATCTCGTCCTCGCTTCGCCCGTTGCGCGCCCCGCACTTTATTTCCCTCTCCTCGACCCGAGAGGGAGCAGAGAAGTTCTACACCGATGCCGGTGCGGTGCCCGGCCGCGCCACCAGGGCTTCCCTGGCGGCGTCCTTGAAGGCCTGGTCGCGCGGCAGCACGACGGCGGCCGAGCGCACGCGCTGATGCATCGGATCGACGCCGGGCGGGCACCTCGCCCTTGTCCATCAGCGCCTTGATCGAGCGCAGCAGCCGATGGCGGGCCATGATGATGCCGTTGTCGGTCGAGACCAGGTTTTCCTTGGTGCGGTCGACGATCGGTCCCATGCTCTCCTGGATCGAGGCATCCTGCATGCCGAATCCCTCGACGCCGCTGTAGCTCCGGCCGGCCTTCTGGGCGGCGCGATCGATCAGGTAGTCATTGTCCTTGTTGGCGATCGATCGGAACGTGCCGGGGATGCACTTCGACGTGAATGCCCTTACCGTCCCGCATCGCCGCAACCTCGGCGTCGGTGAGATTGCGGATCGGATGGTAGTCGAAGCTCCAGGTCCAGCAATTCTCGTCGTCGATCGGGATCCAGAAATGGCCGTGGACCGAATGATTGCCGCGCGGCGCGATCATGGTGAAGGACGGCATCACCCATTGGGTGATGCGCCAGTAATAGCTGATCGTTCTCGGCATTGCGGCGCGCGCCGATGTAGAGGCCGCCCGGCGCTTTCGACGACTTCGAACACCGGCCGCGAGTCGGCGATATTGTACTGGTTGCCCTTGGCGCCCTTGAACAGCGGGTCGGAATTGAGGTCGCCGCGATGCAGGAATGACACGTGGCTTGAATTGATGCCGCCCTCCATGGCCTGCAGCCAGTTCGATTCCTGCACCCGCTTGGAGACGAAGCGCTGCCGGTCCGGGACGCGAGGCGAACTCCCATTCGGGCAGCGGCGGCGTCTGATCCTTCGGGCCCATATAGGTCCACAGCACGCCGCCGCGCTCGATCAGCGGATAGGACTTGAGCTTGATCTTCTTGCAGAAGCCGCTTTCCTCCGGCTCCGACGGCACGTCGATGCACTGGCCGGTCACGTCGTATTTCCAGCCGTGATAGGGGCAGCGCAGGCCCTTCTCCTCGTTGCGGCCGAACCACAGCGACACGCCGCGATGGGCGCAAAATTCGTCGATCAGGCCGAGCCGGCCGTCGCTGTCGCGAAACGCCAGCAGGCGCTCGGACAACACCTTCACCCGCACCGGCGGGCTGTCGTTCTCGGGCAATTCCTCGGACGAGCAGCACCGGCAGCCAATAGCTGCGGAACAGCCTGCCGCCCGGCGGTACCGGGGCCGGTCTGGGTCAGAAGATCGTTTTGTTCTTTCCTCAGCATCGGGGGCTCCTCTTGCGGCGTTTCCTGCGGCAACGGCTTGCCAATTCGGCCGCCGATCGGACGTGGCAATGGCGGAGGCGCTCTGCCCGCGACCCGAAAGCTTCCGGGGCGCCGTGAGGTCGCGCGACATTGACCTGCGGTGACGGCTATGGTCTATGGCGCGCTACGCAAACCCTTGCAAAACGCCGTGTTTTCGGTGCCGCAAACGTAGCGCGCGGCCCGCCCGGCGTCAAATCGACGAGCCAGCGCTGAGAGCACTGACAGCTATGCCGTCGAAGATCGAACTCTGCAATGCCGACGATGTCGCGGTCGGAACCGCCCTCAAGGTCGAGAAGGAAGGACTGAGCGTCGCGGTTTTCAACGTCGACGGCGAATTCTACGTGCTCGACGATTTGTGCACCCACGGCCCAGGCTCGCTATCGGAGGGCTATATCGAGGGCGACGTGGTCGAATGCAATTTCCACAACGGGCAATTCAATATCCGCACCGGCGAAGTGGTGTTGCCGCCGTGCATGATCCCGATGAAGACCTATCCGACCACCATCGAGAACGGTAAGGTCATGATCGAGGCTTGAGGGAAGGAGACCGGGCATGGCCAAGACCGCCATCGTTTCCGAGGAGTTGGCCAAGAAGTTCGCGAGCGAGAAGGATTCGCCCTACACGCGCTGGGTGCGCAGCGAAGGCCTCGACATCATCGCGGCGCATTACGTGCCGAACCTCCATACGGTCGAGCTCAAGCCGTGGGCGCGACGCGGCGGCACCGGCGTCTTCATCAACCACGAGGCGTCGCGGACCTCGAACGACTGTTATGTGTGCGAGATCCCGCCGGCCAAGAAACTCGAACCGCAGCGCCAGCTGTTCGAGGAAATGATCCTGGTGCTGGACGGCCGCGGCTCGACCACGGTGTGGAACGATGCCGGCAACCGCATCACGTTCGAGTGGAAGGCCGGCGCACTGTTCGCGATCCCGCTCAACACCTGGCACCAACATTTCAACGGCTCGGGCCGCGAGCCGGCCCGTTATGTTTCGGTGACCAACGCGCCGCCGGTGATCAACCTCTACGAGGACATCGATTTCGTGTTCAGGTCGAGCCACGACTTCAAGGACCGCTTCAACGGCGAGCCCGACTATTTCAGCGCCAAGGGCGAGCAGAAGGGGCTGCTGCTGCAGACCAATTTCGTCGCCGACGCCGTCAACCTGCCGCTGATCTCCGCCAAGGAGCGCGGCGCCGGCGGCGGCCATATCCGCTTCAACATGGCCAAGGGCTCGATGAACAGCCACATCTCCCAGTTCCCGATCGGCACCTACAAGAAGGCGCACTGCCACGGGCCGGGCGCCCACGTCATCATCCTGTCGGGCGAGGGCTATTCCCTGATGTGGCCGGAGGGCGACGTCCCGCGCCGCTACGAATGGCAGGTCGGCTCGATGATTGTTCCGCCCAACATGTGGCTGCACCAGCACTTCAACACCGGCACCACGCCGGCGCGCTATCTCGCGTTCAAGCACGAGGTGGTGTCGATCCGCAACGCCCAGGGCGTGCCCAAGGCCTGGATCAGCCGCCGTATCGGCGGCGACCAGATCGACTATGCGGACGAGACCCCGGAAGTCCGGAGGATCTTCGCCGAGGCGCTGTCGCGTCACGGCCTGTCGCCCCGGATGGATGCGGCCTATGAGGCCGAGCTGGCCGATCTGCCGCCGCTGCCGGCCCGATCGGTGGCGTGAGCCGACATTTCAGTTCGACGCGCCGACACGGCGCGCCCGGAGAATTTTTAGATGCCGCCCGATGATCCCAAGGACCATACGCTTGCGGATCATGTCTACGGCATCGACCTAGCCCACACCCACGACGGCTTCGCGGATCACGACCACGATTTCCCCGACGACGGGCCGCTCGAGGAAAACCCGATCTGGATCGCCGACCACGTCTCGCTGATGAGCGTGGGCATCGACATCGGATCGTCCGGCACGCAGGTCATTTTCTCGCGCATCAACCTGCGCCGCCTCGGCGAGGATTCGTCGAGCCGCTATTTCGTGGTGTCGCGCGAGACCCTGTTCCAGTCCGGGGTCGCGCTGACGCCCTATCGCAGCGAGGAGCACATCGACGAGCGTAAGCTCGGCGAGATTATCGACGCGGCCTACAACGTGGCTGGTATCGACCCGGCCGACATCGACACCGGCGCGGTCATCCTCACCGGCGAGGCGCTGCGGCGCGAGAACGCCAAGGCGATTGCCGGCATCATCGCCGAAAAGGGCGGCGAATTCGTCTGCGCCACCGCCGGCCATCACATGGAAGCGATGCTGGCGGCCTACGGGTCCGGCGCCGCCACCGCGTCCAATGCGCAGGGCATCCGCATCCTCAACATCGATATCGGCGGCGGCACGACGAAGCTCGCGGTCGTCGAGGGCGGCAAGGCGGTGGCAACCGCCGCCGTCCATATCGGCGGCCGCCTCCAGGTGGTCGATCCCGACGGCCGTATCGTCCGGCTCGATCCGGCCGGGAAACATCACGCAAAGCGCGCGGGTTTCGCGTGGAACCGCGGCGATGCGGTTACGGCCGCCGATCTCGACACCGTGGCCGAGGGCATGGCGGATACGCTCATCGCGGCGCTGGCGACGCGGCCGCTGCCGCATGACGTCGCGCATCTTTATCTCACCGATCCGATCGCGGATTTCGGCACCGTCGGCGGCATCATGTTTTCCGGCGGCGTCGGCGAATACGTCTATGGCCGGGAGGATCGCGATTTCGGCGACATGGGGCGACGGCTCGGCCGCGCCATCCGGCGCCGCATCGACGCCGGCGCGCTGCCGTGGCGTCTGCTCCCGGCCGGCGAGTGCATCCGGGCGACCGCGCTCGGCGCCTCGGAATACTCGGTCCAACTGTCCGGCAACACGGGCTACATCTCGGCGCCCAGCGCGTTGCTGCCGCGGCGCAATTTGCAGGTGCTTCAGCCGGACTATGTGCCGACCGAAGCGATCGATCCCGACGCGGTGGCGGCCGCGATCCGCCGCCACCTGGTGGCGTTCGACGTCGAGGACGATCGTGAAATCGCGCTCGCCATGCGCTGGCAGGGCGTGCCCGCCTATGAGCGCCTCGCCGGTTTCGCGGAGGGCATCCGCCGCGGCCTTGCCGATCGCATCGCCCGCGGCCAGGCGATCTACATCATGCTGGACGGCGACGTCGCCCAGACGCTCGGCGCCATCCTGCGCGAAGAGCTCGATGTCGCCAGCGACATCCTGGTGATCGACGGCGTGATGCTGATGGATTTCGACTACATCGATCTCGGCCGCATCCGGTTGCCGTCGAACACGGTTCCGGTGACCATCAAGTCGCTGGTATTCAGCGAGGACCCGCGCGGGTCGCGACCGCGCGAGCGGCTGCATCACCATGACCACGAGCATCATGATCACGAACACGCCGACGGGCACGCCCATCATCATCACGACCGTGATCCACATGACCATGAACATCACGACCATCACGATCATGACCATGCGCACCATCATCATGGTCATCATCACGAGCATGATCACCACGAATAGAGTCCGCGCTCGCGTTCGTTGACAACCGGGAGGATCTCATGACCACACGTCGTACCGTGCTTGCCGCCGGTGCCGGCATCGGCGTCGCCGCTGCGTCATCGGGCGTTGCGCCGGCGCAGACCGCCCAG
Source organism: uncultured Alphaproteobacteria bacterium (assembly GCA_963747835.1). Taxonomy (GTDB): domain Bacteria; phylum Pseudomonadota; class Alphaproteobacteria; order Rhizobiales; family Xanthobacteraceae; genus JAJPKK01. The sequence goes on along the minus strand of CAVVGO010000006.1, from coordinate 687,194 downwards.
ACGCCGCAGACCGGGCAAAAAACCTTCGTCCTGGTGCATGGTGCCTGGCATGGCGGCTGGTGCTGGCGTCGCGTCGCCGATCTCCTGGAGCGCAAGGGCCACAAGGTGTTCACTCCGACCCTGACCGGTCTCGGCGAACGCAGCCACCTCATGAGCAAGGACGTCGTGCTCGATACCCACATCATGGATGTCGTGAACCTGATCAAATGGGAGGATTTGCACGGCATCTGCGTGGTCGCCCACTCCTATGGCGGGTGGCCGGTTTCGGGCGCGATCGAACACACGCTCGACCGCGTCGCCTCGGTCGTCTATCTCGACGCGTTCGTGCCCGAGGACGGCCAGAAGGCCCTCGACGTTGCCTCGGACTTCAGCCGCAAGGGCACGCTGGCGGCGATCGAGAAGGGCGAAATATCGCGCCCGGCACCGGACGCATCGACGTTCTTCGTCAACGACAAGGACCGGGCCTGGGTCAATTCCAAGATCTCGCCGCAGCCCGTCGGCGTCGCGCTGCAGCCGATCCGCCTCACCGGCGCGCGCGAAAAGGTAGCGAAGAAGACCTACATCCGGGCGCCGAAATACCCGCAGCCTTGGTTCGACAAATACTATGCGGCAAAGCAGGCCGATCCGACCTGGCGGACCCTTGAAGTGACGTCAGGACACGACGTCATGGTCGACATTCCGGATCGGCTGGTCGACATATTGGTGGAAGCGGCGTGAGGGCAATGCCGGCGCAGTCGCGCGGCGCGACTATTAGAGAGAATGTCCCGATGGGATGGACGCGATGCGCAGGGTGGGCAAAGGCGCGCTCTTCGCGCCGTGCCCACCGCGCAAAGCCGAGCAGCGTAGTTGATTCCACTTGATCGAAATCCGCTCAAACGCGGGCTTGTGAAGCTGTTCATTTCAGCGGCAAATGAATATCAGTGAGATGTTCGTGCTCCGGCGTGTCATGATCCAAATTCAGATAATGAAAATAGACCGGAAAATCGCGCAGCTCTTCCCCGCTGTTCGGAAGCCACTGCCGGTATAGATAATACACGCTCTCGCCTATGCGGTCCCGCGATCCGATGTGGCGGACCATGGCGCAACGGCCTCCCGGAATTTTCTTTGTGACGATGCCTTGAGGATTGGCCGGAATGGCTTCCGCCACGGAACCGCAGATGTCGAAACGAAAATCGGCGGCCGGTGTCGTGTTCGGATCGTTGTAGACAATGCCGTAGCTTTGGCTGGTCGCGATCGGCGACAAGCCTGTCGTTTTGCGCCACTCGATAAAACGACTCACCGACTCGTTAAGCAGCGCCGGCGCGCCGCGGTGTTCCAGCGTGGCGACCAAAATCGGGGCGACGTCTACAATTTTTACGTCCATTGGCTCGGTCCTTTCCCGGGTTGGAATGGAAAACTCATAGCGGGTACTCCACGGTCCCCAATCCGGACACGTCCTGAATTCCGTCGGCGTTTGACCGAAGGCGATCTTGAAAGCACGGGAAAACGATTCCGGATTTTCGAATCCCGCATCCAGCGCGATATCGATGATCCGGTCCTGATGGTTGAACGCCAGGCGATGGGATGCCCGCTTGAGCTTCATCAACAGAATGTACCGCCCAACATTGACGCCGCAGTATTCCGAAAATTGCCGGTGGAAATGAAATTTCGAGAAGTTTGCGACGTTACTCAGGAGATCGACGGATAGGTCGTCATCGAGATGCTTGTCGATGTAGTCCAACACACGGTTGAACCGTCTCGCATAGGAATTATCTTTCGGGTTTGGCATCGTGTCGGCTCCGAACGACAGCCAATGTGCCGGAAGCCGCCCCGACTGTCCTGACAGCGGTTGCTCAAACCATCAGGCTGGGCGAACAAAATCATCGATGACGGCGGAGCGCCTCTCACTCCGCCGTCATCGGCGCGAACAATTCCTCCGCGCCCATGCGCCGCGACGTGAAACCCTGCTCGTGCAGATAGCGGCACAGCGTGTCGATCGCCTTGCGGTTTGGCGCGAGGCCGTAGGGCCAGATGTCGGTGCCGAGCACGGCCTGGGTGGCGCGATACTCGGCCTCGATCCACGGCAGCGTCAGCGCGAATGCGGACAGCCTCTCGAAATCCGCGACGGCGATGTCCTTCGCCTTGGCGAAGGTGTCGAACAGATGCCCGGCCATCCACGGATGCTGTTCCACGAGGCTGTTGCGGATGCCGACCGCGTGCATCAACGGATAGATGCCGGACTTGCGGTAATACGCCTGTTCGGCGGCGCGGTAATCCGGGAACAGCCGCGCCACGTTGGCGGCGTCGCGCACAAAGCACGACGGCGGTCGCGCCGAGAACACGGCGTCGATCTCGCCCGCCTCCAGCATGCTGGCGAGCGTCTTGCCGGCCGGAATGGCTTCGATCTCGACGCCCGGACCGGCCTCGCTTTTGCCGGCCTCTCGCGCCGGCTGTTCGAGGCCGCCCACGCGCCAGCGCAGGTCCGACGGCGCGAGGCTGTATTCGTCGGACAGAAGCCCGCGCATCCACACCAGCATGGTGGTGAAATATTCCGGCGTGCCGATGCGTTTGCCCCGGAGGTCGGCAGGCATTGCGATGCCGCGGTCGGTCCGCACGAAGATCGCGGAATGCCGGAACGCTCGCGACAGGAACACCGGGATCGCGGTGTAGTGCGCCTTGCCCTGGTCGCGCAGCGTGATGTAGGTCGAGAACGACATCTCCGAAACGTCGAATTCCTGATTTTTCAGGTTGCGCACAAACAATTGGTTCGGCTCGACCACATGGTACGCGATGGCGCAGCCCGCGACTTTCACGACGCCGTCCTTGATGGCGCGGATGCGATCGTATTCGCCGGACGCGACCGTAATCGGAATATCGGCCATCGGGGTGTCGGCCATAGCGTTCGCTCAGATTTTCCGCAGCCGCTCCGCGGGCGGCGCGATCTCGGTGACGAGGTCGCGCACTAATTTCTTGTTGGAGAGCGGCATCACGGTCATATCGCGGGGCTCCAGGCGCTCGGTGCAGGCATAGAGCGTCGCGCCGTCGATCTCCATCATGCATTCCTTGCACGCGTTGGCGTTGATGCAGGAGAACCGGATCGCGAGCGTGGGGTCGCGGTTCGCCCTGATCCAGCGCAGCCCGTCGAGCACCGACTGGCCGGGTTCGAACGGCACCTCGTAGGTCTCGAAATGTCCGTCTTGCGGGTCGAGCCCGCGCCACACCTTGAGATGCGCGACCGTCATTGCGCCGCCACCATGGCGGGCGAACGCCGCGCCGAGGCGAGATCGATGCGGCCGTCGTGCCAGCGCACCACCTGGTTGAGGCGCCATTCCGGAAGCATCCCGGGAAAATCCTCGCGCTGGTGAGCGCCGCGGCTCTCGGTGCGCCGCAGCGCGGCAAGCGCCACGGTGCGGGCGACGAGCAGCATGTTGCGCAGGTCGAACCAGTCGATGCGGCGCATGTCGAATGGCTTTCCGTCGCCGAACGGATGCTCACCCAGATCGCCGGCAAGAGTTTCAATCCCTGCGATCGCCCGCTCAAGCTTTTCGCGCGTGCGGAACGGGCCGACATCATCCGCCATGATGGATTGCAGGCGCAGGGTCATGTCGGCTGAGTTGGGGGCATCCGGTACGCCGTCCGCCGTGATTAGGTCGAGCGTCGCCGCGGCGGCCTGCGGCCGGAACGGCTGCGCCGTCATCGTGGCGGCACGCTCCGCGGCGCTGCGGCCGGCGCTGCGGCCGAACACCAGAGCCTCGGTCACGGCATTACCGGACAGTCGGTTCGCCCCGTTGGCGCCGCCGACGGCTTCGCCCGCCACCAGCAGGCCGGGGATCTCAGTCTCCATGCGCACGTCCGCTGCGACGCCGCCCATGTGGTAATGCGCGATCGGCGCGACTTCGACCGCCATCTTGGTGAGGTTGATTTCGTTCTTCGCCAGGCGCTCGATCACCGGTCCGAACGCGGCGTGCAGTTCCGCCGCCGAGCAATGCTCGAAGCTCAGATAGGCGCCGCCGTGAGGCGAACCCCGGCCGGCTTCCGCCTCCTTGATGATGGCATAGGTCGCCAGATCGCGGGTCAGCACATAGGCGCCGTCTTCGTTCGAGCCGTAGCGCGAGGTGAATTCCTGGCGCAGCCCATTGAGCAATCGGCCGCCCAGCTTGTAGCGGAACGGGTCCCACATGATCGGATCCATGCCAATGAGCCGCGGCGCGAGGTGGCCGATCGGGAAGAACTGGACGAACTCCATGTCGATCAGAGGCGCGCCGGCGCGCATCGCCAGCGCGTAACCGTCGCCGCCCATGTTGGCGGACGCGCTGTTGCGGCGGTAGAGCCGCGTCAATCCGCCGGTCGCCACGATGGTGGCCTTGGCCGCGATGGTGACGGGCGCGCCGCTCGCGAGATGAAGCGCGCTCGCGCCCACCACCTCTCCCGCTTGGCGAACCAGATCGATAACGAACAGGTCGCCGGCTTTGCGGATGCCGGGGGTCTTGTTGACGATGGTGCGCAGCGTCTTCGATACCGCGGGTCCGGTGTTGAGGAAATCCACATAGACGCAGCGCGGCCGGTCGTGCCCGGGCGCCATGGTGGCGGTGATGCGGCCATCCTTGCGGGCCCAGCCGACACCCCACTCATCCATCTGGCGGATGCAATCCGGTCCCTGTTCGCACAACAGCCGCGACAGGCTCTCGTCGCACAGGCCGCGGCCGGCTTCGAGCGTGTCGTGGAGATGATGCGTCCAGTGGTCCGGCCGCTCGGACCCGAGCGCGACCGCAACCGTCATCTGCGCCATCACGGTGGCGCCGCCGCGCCCGATCAGGCTGCGGTCCGCCAGCAGCACCTGGGCGCCAGCCCGAGCGGCCTCGATCGCCGCATACATGCCGGCGCCGCCCGCTCCGATCACGAGCACGTCGGTTTCGACATGCATGGCCTCAGTCATCGACGCCTCTTGTTATCGCCTGTTCGCCGGGCGGCGGATTACGCTGCGCCAATCCGCCCTACCTAATGGCCGCCGGCGGGGACGGACAAGAGTTACGCCGGCAAGCCCTTGCCGTTCGTCTCCGGCAGGAATAGCGCCGCCGCGATGCTGGGAATATAGATCAGCGCGATCATCATGGCGGCTTGACTCAGGCCGCCCGCCTGGGTGGTCAGCCACCCCGACAGGATCGGGCCGAGCCATGCGACGAGCCGCGGGGTGTTGAATATGAAGCCGGCGGCGGTTGCCCGCATCCGGGTTGGAAACAGTTCCGGCAGCCACGCCGCCATCCAAGTGTATTGCCCCGACACGAAGGCGCCGCACAGGGCCGCGCAGACCAGGATGACGGTGAGATTTTGCGCCCAGAAGAACAGCAGCGGCACGCTCAGGAATGCGGCCGCCACATAGAACACCGTCACCGGCTTGCGGCCATAGGCGTCGGCCAGAAAGCCGAAGCCCGCATAGCCGAACACCGCGGTGCCGTTGAGCGCCATGCCGCCATAGCTCGCCCATTCCTGGCCGTTGAGACCGGCCTTGGCGGCGACGGCCGCCATATAGGGCGGGATCCAGGCGCCGATGCCCCAGAACGCCAGCGTCGTGGCAAACGACATCACGAGGCCGAGAAGGACGCGACGGCGGGTCTCCGGCTCGACGAACAGGTCGGCCACCGTGAAGCGCGCGAGCGCTGCGTCCTGCGCGCCCAGCGCGGCGCCTCTGCGCTGGCGTTCGATAGCCGCCTGTCGCTGATCGTTGACTCGCTCCCAGCGCTCGGATTCCGGAATCGAGCGGCGCACCCACACTGTCAGAAGGGCCGGCAGCACGCCGATCAAAAACATATAGCGCCATGAGCTGGGGCCGAGGGCGCCGATGAACAGCCACGCGAAGGAGGCGAGAAAGAAGCCGATGCCGAGTCCGCATTGCATCAAGCCGACGCCGCGGCCGCGAACCTTGTCGGGCCACAGTTCGGCGACGATCGATGCGCCGGTCACCCATTCGGACCCGATCGCAAGGCCGACCATGAACCGCAGCACCGCAAACGACATCCAGTCCCAGGCGAACGCGCTGAGGCCGGTCATCACCGAATACGAAATGATGGCCAGCATCATGGTGCGCTTGCGGCCGAGATAATCGGTCAGCACCCCGCCAACGAGGCCGCCGATGCCCCAGCCGAGCAGCGTCACCGCGATGAGGGTGCCGGCATAGATGGGAATTTGGCCGTATTGCGAAGGATCGAGGAGTTGCCGCAGCGCCGCGCCGACCGACATGACCAGCGCGAAAGTCTCGTAGCCGTCGAACATCCAGCCCAGGTTGGAGGCGATCAGGGTGTTCCACTGGCTGCGGTTGAGCGAGCGATACCAGGGCGCCTCTGCGGCGATCACGGCCTGCGACATGATGCTCGCCTCCGGTTCATGCCGCCTTTGCGGCCTGACGCTTGCGCGCCGCCGCCTTCACCGCCTGGATAATCTCCGGATAGGCGGCGCAGCGGCAGAGATTTCCCGCGAGATAATCGCGGATGCGCTCGTCGTCAGGGTCGGGATACTCGTCCAGCATCTGTCTCACCATCAGGATGAATCCGGGCGTACAGAACCCGCACTGAAATGCGCCGTGCTCGATGAATGCCTCCTGGATCGGATCGAGCACATTGTCGCGATCGAGATACTCGATGGTTTCGACCCGGGTGCCGTCCGCGAACGCCGCAAGGAACAGGCAGCCCGATATGGCGCGGCCGTCGACGATGAGGGTGCAGCAGCCGCACAGCCCCTGGCCGCAGCTCTCGCGCGCGCCGAACAGGGCGAATTCGTTGCGCACGACCTCAAGGAGGCTGTGGTGCGACGAGATCGGAGCGGATACCGGCTCGCCGTTGAGGGTGAACGAGATGGTGCGGGTGGTGGTCATTGTCACGCGTCCTCGATCGGGCGGTTTTCCTTGGCGCGCAACGCGCGCAGCACGGATTCCGGATTGAGCGGCAGTTCCGTCAGCCGCACCCCGACCGCATCATCGATGGCGTTGCCGATCGCCGGCGACACGCAGAAGGTCGCGACCTCGCCGACGCCCTTGCCGCCGAACGGGCCGTTATGCTGGTAGGCCTCGATGGTTTCGTTCTCGAACGTCACCGGCAAATCGTGGATGCCGGGAATCTTGTAGTCGGCGAGCGACGCATTGGTCACCTGGCCGCCGTCGAAATGCATCTTCTCGAACATGGTGAAGCCAAGCTGCATCAGGGCGGCGCCGGAAATCTGCGACTCGGCAGATCTTCGGATTGATCGGCGTTCCGATCTCGCAGACATTGAGGAGCCGCGTAATGCGGACATGGCCGGTCTCGGTGTCGACCTCAACCTCGGCGCCGACGCCCGATATCATCCAGAACGGCGTCACGTTGTCGGTAAGCCCGGTGCCGGGCTGGGGCGAGATGTAGTCCGGCTTGTAGACGCCGGTACCGACGATGTTGCCGGCCTGCATGCCGTATCTTTTCTGGAACAGATCGGCGACCGAATAGTTGGTGCCTTCCGGCAGGCCGAGTTCGCGGGCGAGAGCCTGGATTTTGCCGCGCGCCTCTTCGGCCGCAAGCTTCACGGCGTTGCCCATGTGGAATAGCGAGCGCGAGCCGAGCGTGCCCATGTCGTAAGGCGTGATGTCGGTGTCGCGCGGCACCACGTTGACGGACTCGGCCGGGATGTTCAGGACTTCGCCGACCATCTGGGCCATGGCGGTGTCGGAGCCCTGGCCCATGTCGACGGTGCCGCAATAAAGCGTGGCGCTGCCGTCGGCGTTGACGTTGACGATCGCAACCGACGTGGTGGGCGAGATCACCGCCTTGATGGCCACCGCAATCCCGCGGCCGCGCCGGATGGTCCCGGTGCCGTGATCGAACGGCTTGGTCCAATTCATCCGCGCGGCGACGTGGTCCAGCACCTTCTCGACCGGGGCGTCCGTGAGCGGCGTGCCGGTGGTGTGCCTGCCGCCCTCGCGCATGATGTTCATGCGGCGGAATTCCAGCGGATCGATCTTGAGCGCCCGTGCCATCATGTCGGTGTGGGACTCGTAGGCCCATACGAGCTGCGGCACGCCGAAGCCGCGCAACGCCCCCGATGGCGGGTGGTTGGTGTAGAGCGCATAGGAATCGATCGATACGTTCTCGATATCGTAGGGGCCGGAGGCGGTGAAACCCGATTTCTGCGTCACCCGCGGCCCGATGTCCGCATAGGCGCCGCCGTTCCAGAACACCTCGCAGCGCCGCGCCGTGATGCGGCCGGCTTTGTCCACGCCGCTCTTGATGCGGAACGTCATCGGGTGGCGGGTGATGGTGTAGAACGCCTCCTCCATCGGAAGCGCGACCTTCACGGGGCGCTTGGCGATCATCGACAGCGCCGTCACCAGCGCTTCGAGCTTGATGTAGAGCTTGCCGCCATAGCCGCCGCCCAGGAACGGCACCTTGATCCGCACCCGGTTCTCCGGCCAGCCGAGCAATCGCGCGATCTCGATGCGAACGAACGACGGGCCTTGCGACGACGTATAGAGAGTCAGCCGGTTGCTCTTGTAATCTGCGATGGAAACGAACGGCTCGAAGGCGAGATGCAGCACCTTCTGGGTGCGGAATTCGTGCTCGAACACGTGGGCCGCCTCGGCAAACGCCTTCTCCACGTCACCTTTGCGCAACTGATAGTCGAGCGCCACGTTGGTGCCCTTGGCGCCCTTGAGATGCTTGAGGTCCGCGAAGGTGCCGGCGGGTTTTAGCTCGTCGTGGACCACCACCTTATTCTGGGCGGCTTCGACCTCGTCGAACACGGCCGGCAGTTCCTCATATTCGGCCACGATGAGGGCGGCTGCGGCGTCGGCGACGTGCGGATCGTCGGCGAGCACCACCGCGACCGGCTCGCCCACGTAATGGACCTTGCCGATGGCGAGGATCGGCTGATCGTGGAACGCCGGCCCGTAATAGGGATGCGGTATGACCTTGATAACGTCTTCCGAGGTGATGACCCGGTAGACGCCGGGCACCGCTTTGGCGGCGCTGATGTCGATCGACTTGATGCGGCCGTGGGCGACCGTCGAGCGGAACACCTTGCCGTGCAGCATGCCGGGCAGGCGCAGATTGTGAGTGTACTCGGCGCGGCCGGTGACTTTCTCGCGGGCCTCGAGGCGGGGCAGGCTGCGGCCGATCTGGCCGCCGGAAACGGCTGTGGTTGCGATTGTCATCAGTGACCGGCCCCGTTGAACTGCGTGTCGGGTTTTGTTTCGAACGCCTGGCGCACCGCGCGGCGCACATAGACCCGCAGCAGCTCGCGCTTGTAGGGGGCCGAGCCGCGCACGTCGGAGATCGTCTCGGCTTCGTCGGCTGCGGCATCGCCGGCCCGCGCCAGCACGGCTTCGTCGATGGTGGCGCCGGAGAGAACTTCTTCGGCGCCCTTGAGGCGGATCGCCTTTTCGGTCGCAGCGCTGACGACGACGCGCGGCGTGCGGATCGACTTGCCGTCTGCCTCAAGCGACACGGCGACGCCAAGTGCAGGCCAGTCGTCGGCCGATCCGGTGGTGCATTTGATGTAAGCGGCGCGCCGGGTCCCCTGTGCGGGAACGCGCAACTCGGCGATGATCTCGTCGCGCCCGAGCACGGTCTCGTAGTAGCCGACGAACAGATCCTCGACCTTGAGGATACGCTCGCCCGCGCGACCGACCACCAGGATGCTGGCATCGAGCGCCATCAGAACCGGCGGCAGGTCCATGTGCGGATCGCCATGGGCGAGATTGCCCCCGATGGTCGCCACGTTGCGCACCCGCACGTTGGACAGCCGCCGCATGGTGCGCACGATGACGCCGGCGCGGCGTGCCACCTCCGCCGAGCGCTCGACGTCGGAGAGCGGCGTCAATGCGCCGATGACGAGGCCGCCATCCGGCGCGGCCGCTACACTGACGAGCTTCTTGATCTTGCGCAGGCTCACGAGCCGGGTCGGGTTAAACACGCCGGCCTTCATCATCAGCATCAGGGCGGTGCCGCCGCCCAGCGGGCGCACCGTGCTGTCGTCAGGATCGAGCAGGCCTAGTGCCTCCTCGACGGTCGTGGGTTCCACCAGCTCGAACGGCGTCACGCGGCGCCTCCCGGCAGCGGACCCGCGAAGGCCGCGCGCATGTTCTCGACGAATTTCTGCTCCATGTCCTTGGCCTTCGACTTGAGCACCGGCTGGCCCATGCTGCCGAGCTTGCCGGTGATGTTGGCGTCGATCGAATATTTCACCAGAGTCTCGTTGCCGGCGTCGATGAGGTCGGTGGTGGAAATCGCGGTGAAGCGTCCGACGATTCCGAGCGGGTTACCGTCGATCTTGGCCTCGATGCGATCGGGCGGCGACAGCTTGGTCACTTCGACGCTCACCTTGAAGCTGAACTTCATGTAGGCGACCTTGGTGTCCAGAACGGCGTCGTAATGGGTGGCGTCGATCTCCTTGAGATCGTGCACGCCCTCGACGCAGGACGCGAAGAACGGCGCATTCTGGAGCACCTTGAAAACCGTCTCGCGCGGCGCCGGAAGAGTGAGTTCGCCGGTGATGATCATCGCGCCGGCGCCATTTCGAGCAGTGCCTGCAGTTCCGCGACGATGCGGTCCGGACATTCGAGCGGCGTCAGGTGGCGGGCGTTCTTGATCACCGTCAGGGTCGAGCCCGTAATGCCGCGATGCAGCGTCTCCGCCATCGCGACCGGCGTCGCGTAATCCTCGTCGCCCACCACGATGCGGGCCGGCATTTTCAGCCGCGGCAGTGCCGCGGTGACATTGCAAGCGCCAAGCATCCGGCAGGTCTGCGCATAGCAGCGCGCCGGGTTGGCCATGAACACCGCGACGGCCGCATCGAGCACGTCCTTGCGGTTCGCCCGGAACGCATCGGTGAACCAGCGCGTGGTCTGAAATTCGAGCATCGCCCCAAGGCCCTTCGCCTCGGCGGTGGCGGCGCGCTCTTCCCACTTGTCGGCCGCATTGTACCAGGCGGTGGTATCGAACAGCCCGAGCCCGGCGGCGCGCGCCGGATAGGCGGCGGCGAACGCGAGGGTGACGCATCCGCCCATGGACGCCCCTGCCACGATGGCGGAGCGCCAGCCGACGTGATCCAGGAGATCGGCAAGGTCGTCGGCGAATTGTTCGACAAGGTACGGGCCGGTCGGCTTGTCCGACTGGCCATGGCCGCGGCAGTCATAGACCAGCACGGCGGTCGTCTCGGCCAGAGCCGGTGTGACGGCGTTCCAGAACGCGTGGTCCATAGCGAGCGAATGGATAAGGACGACCGGGGCGGCGTCCTTCACACGGCCGCGCACCTCGTAGGCGAGTTGCGTGCCGTCGCGAACCTTCATTTTCGAAACCGTCATTGCGAATTGTTCCGGATTGCCTTGCGTCATGCCACCTCGACCCTGCCGCAGAAGCGCCAAGATAGCTGCCCGCTTCATACACGTACCGGGCTTACGGCAACAATCCCCATGGCCGGGACCGAGCACGTCGCTTTTTGCAGGGGGTGCAACCCGGCAGGTAGATTGCCGGCAACGCCATGCCTACCTGCCATATTGTCACCCCATCAGGACCGCACAAGCGGGCGTGAGGTCGCGGCATTTGCGGTGCGGTCGGTCGCCCGAGCCTCGGATCGCTGGCGCGTGATGCTGCGCCGCACTAGAATCGCAAGTTACGCGAATCAGGCCATGGGGCAGGGCCGGGCATGCGTTGGATCATCATTGGTGCCGCCGTATTCGCCGCATTCTTCGCGGCCACGCTGCGAGCGATCGACGTTATGGCGCCGCCCGAAGCGCCGCGGCGCCCGCCCCAGGTGGCGACGCGGCCGCTGGAGCCGATCACCAAGCCCTCCCTCCTGATCACCCCGATCGCGGTATCCACCGATGCCATCCGTGACGCCCTTGACGCAGCGGCCCCGCGCGACCTGGCCGGCAAACGGCAAAACCCCGCGACCGAACTGCTGTCCAAGGCCGAGGTCGCCTGGACCGTCGCGCGAGGGCCACTCGGCGTCGCCAGCCGTTCCGACGCGCTCGCCGTTACTACAACGCTCAACGGCACGCTGCGGCTGACCGGGCAACTCGGAAACCAAGCCAGCGCGCTCGGCAACCGCATCGCGGGCTTTGCCGGTAATGACGTGGCGCAGGCAGTGCAGAATTTGGCCGGCAAGACGTTCGATCAGAAGGCTGAGCTCCGCGGCAATGTTGCCGTGCTGGCACGGCCGAGCCTGACGCCGGCGTGGCGGCTCGATCCGCACCTGACCTCCCAGGTCACCGTTGCGGATGTGTCGCTGCCGGTTTCCGGCAACGCGTTCAATGTCGGCAAAGACGTAAAGCCGCTGGTCGACCGGGCGGTCGCCGAGCAGGTCGCCGCGCTGGAGGCCCGGATGCGCAACGACCCGGCCATGGAACAGGCGGCGCGGCGCGAATGGGCAAGGATGTGCCGGTCCGTCTCGCTCAAGGACGCGGCGGCCGGCATGCCGGATTTGTGGCTCGAAATACGCCCCGTGCGCGCCTTTGCGGCGCAGCCGCGGGTCGATGCGCAGGCGGTCAATCTGGTTTTCGGGGTGCAGGCCGAGACCCGCGTCATCCCGCAGGAGACCATGCCGACTTGCCCGTTTCCGGCCGAACTCGAGATCGTCCCGTCAATCGATCGCGGCCGTATCTCCATTGCGCTCGCGATCGACGTACCCTTCGCCGAGGTCAACCGGCTCCTGGAGGCGCAGATCGCAGGCCGCAGCTTCCCGCAGGACGGCTCCGGCGGATTTACGGCGACCATCGAAAGTGCAAGCGTGGCGGGGGCCGGCGATCGCCTGCTGGTGGCGCTCAAGGTGAAGGCGCGTGAGACAGCAAGCTGGCTCGGCTCTAGCACGCCGGCCGACGTCTTCGTGTGGGGCCGCCCGGTGCTCGACCGCGACAACCAGATTCTGCGCCTCGCCGATGTCACGGTCGATGCGGACTCCCAATCCGCGTTCGCCGGCGCCGCCGCGCACGCCGCGCTGCCGTATCTGCAGCCGATGCTTGCGCAATGGGCCGCGATCGACCTCAAGCCGTTTGCGGCGAGTGCGCGCCGGAGCATCGAGGCGACGGTTGGCGAATTCGCCCGCCGGGACCCCGGCGTGCGGATCGAGGCCGCAATTACGGACTTGCAGCTCTCCGGCATCGCGTTCGACGCCGCTACCCTGCGCGTGGTGGTCGAGGTGAACGGCACCGTCCACGTTGACGTCGCCGCACTGCCGAAATAACCGAGCCCTCGCGTGGGCGAATCGGCGTGCACTAGGGTCCGCGCATCCGATATGTTTTCGCCATGATTCGCCGGCCCTTCGGATGCGCCTTCGGTCCGGGACGCCGCCTCGTCGTCGCGGCGGCGCTGGCGTTTGCCGGTATGGCGATCGCGCTCGCCCAGCAGCCGCCGTCGCCCCCGGCGCCGCCGTCTCTGCCATCTGTGACGGCCTCCACACCTGACCAAGCCACGACCCAAACGCCGGCACAGGCTCCTGCTGAAGACCCGCGCCGGCTCAAACTCTCCCGGCACCGGTTGGCACGACTGCCGGGCTTGATCCCATCAAGGCGGCGCTCGACGGGATTGATAAAAGCCTCACAGCCGGCACCCAAGCCGAGGACGGCCTCGCCGACCTGAAAAGTCGACTGGCGCCGCTGCGCGTGGAGCTTCGCGATCGCCAGAACGAGCTCGATCCCCGCGTCAAGCAGATCGAACAGCGTCTCGGCCAGCTCGGCCCGCCGCCGGCGAGTCCTGCGGTCGAAGACCCCGTGGTTGCCGCCGAACGGCAGCGCCTTGCCGCCCAGCGGGCCGATCTGACGGGAGCGTCGAAGCAGGCGACGCTGCTGGCCGACCGCGCCGACGATTTGGAGCAGCGGATCGACGACCGGCGCCGCGAATTGTTCGCTGGCCGGCTGTTCACGCGCGGCGCCGGCCTGTTCGATGCCCAGTTCTGGAGTGACCTCGCGGCAGCGGCGCCGGCGGAGTTGAAGGCCATTGCCGGCCTTGCCTCGCTATGGGCGTCGTACGCACGCAGCGACGGCGGCATCGGCGGTGCGCTTGCCGCGCTTGCCATACTTGCGGTGATGGGCGCCGCCGCATGGTTCGCGGCGCGCTGGCGGCGACGGCTCGCTGGCGATCCGACCCCGCATCGTTTCGACATGGCGCTCGCAGCGCTGGTCATCCTCGGCACCAGCACCGTGGCGATGCCGGTGTTGATCCTCGCCACCGTTCTGGTGCTGCGCAATTTCGGCCTGATGCCGAACCCCGTGACCGATATCGGCTTCGGGCTCGGAGCCGCGGCCGCCATGATGGGGTTCGGGCGCGGCGTCGCCGTCGCGTTGTTCGCCCCGGACGAACCGGCGCGCCGCATTTTCCCGTTTTCCGATCAGCAAGCCGAAAGCTATGCCTCGCATCTCACCTGGACGGCGCGTGCGTTCGGCGCTGCGGTCTTTCTCAACGTGGTGCACCGGGCGGTCGCCGCGCCGCTCGCCGTGGTGATCGCAACCGGAGAACTTTTGGTCCTTGCCGTGGTCGGCATCACGGTGCACCTGCTGTGGCGTTCGGCGCGCGCCGATTTCCACGATGTTCAGACCGGCGCGGCGCGCGGCGGACCTCCGTGGTTTCGCGGGATCCTCTGGCTGATCGTCGCCGCCATCGCGACCTCGCTTGCGACCGGTTATGTGGGCCTTGCGGTCTATCTCGCCGGACGCCTGCTGGCCGTGCTCGCGATCGGCGGCGCCGTCGCGATCCTGCTGGTGTTCATCGACGCGCTGTTCACCGAGTTCCTGGCCGCCGATACAGCCCAGGGGCGCAAGATCGCCGCGATGTTCGGGCTGTCGCCGCGTGGTCTCGATCTCGTCGAGACTCTGATCTCGGCGGTGCTGCGGCTCGCCGTGGTCGTGCTCGCGGTGCTGCTGGTGCTGGGCTTCTCGGGGATTTTCGCCGACGACGTCTTCAGCCTGTTCGAGCGTGCCACCTGGGACTACGTCATCGGCGGCATCAGCCTGTCGCCGGGCGCGATCCTGTCCGGCATAGCGTTTCTCGCGATCGGCGGTGTCGCGATACGGGCCGCCCAGCGCTGGCTGCAGACGAAATTCCTGCCGCGCACCGGGCTTGATGCCGGCCTGCAGAATTCGATCCTGGCGTTGTTCGGTTATGCCGGACTGGTCACCGTGCTTGCGCTCTCGCTTTCGGCGCTCGGCATCGATCTGCAGAAGATCGCCCTTATCGCCGGCGCGCTGTCGGTCGGCATCGGCTTTGGCCTGCAGTCGATCGTGGCGAATTTCGTTTCCGGCCTCATCCTGCTCGCGGAGCGGCCGATCCGGGTCGGCGACTGGGTGGTGGTCAAGAACGAGGAGGGCTTCGTGCGCCGCATCAGCGTGCGGGCCACCGAGATCGAGACGTTCGACCGCGCCAGCGTCATCATCCCCAACCAGGACTTCATCACCGGCGTGGTGAAGAACTGGACCCATGCCAACACCATGGGGCGCGTCGTCGTCAAGGTGCGGGTCGCCTATGACAGCGACGTCGCCAAGGTCCGGGAGATTTTGCGGGCCGTGGGCACCGAACATCCGCAGGTGCTGCAGACGCCGCCGCCTGCCGTCTACCTGATTGGTTTCGGCGACATCGGCATCGATTTCGAGTTGCGCTGCCTGCTCGGCAACATCGAGCAGTCCTTCGTGGTTCGGACCGATCTGCAGATCGAGATTTTGCGCCGCTTCCACGACGCCGGCGTCAAAATTCCATTCCCGGCTCACGAAGCGCGCGTGCCCGGACCATTGCCGCCTGCTGCGCCCGCCGCCGCGCCGGCGCAGCGGCCGGCGTGAATGCCGCAACTCATAGCCCCGGCGCAGGCTCGATGATGGCGCGACACTCGCCGAAGCCGACGCGGGCGTAGCCGGTCCGTTCGCAATAGCCGCGGAAGATGACTTCGTCGCCGTCATCCAGGAAGGTGCGGGTCTCGCCGGTCGGCAGCGTAAGGTGCTCGCGGCCGCCCTTGCTGAGTTCGAGGAGGCTTGCCCAGCTGGCGGGCTCCGGTCCCGACACCGTGCCCGAGCCCATCAGGTCGCCGGCTTCGAGATTGCAGCCATTGCTGGTGTGGTGGGCGACCATCTGGGCCACGGTCCAGTACACCTCCGCAAAAGATCCGCGGCTGAGACGGAACGGCGCGTCGCTGCGTTCGCGCATCTTGGCGGTCAGCACGAACACCTCCATGGCGATGTCGAGGCCGCCCTCCGCCTGGTCCTGCGGCGCGGTGAGGTGCGGCAGCGGCGCCGGATCGCCGCCGGGGCGCGCGAAGGCGTGCACCCGGTAGGGCGCGAGCGCTGCCGCCGTGACCACGAACGGCGACACCGTGGTGGAGAAATTCTTCGCCAGAAACGGGCCCAACGGCTGCGCCTCCCAGGCCTGGATGTCGCGCGCCGACCAGTCGTTGAGGAGGCAGAAGCCGAACACATGGGAGCCGGCCTCGGCGATCGGCACCGGCACGCCGAGCCGCGAGGGCGTGCCGATATAAAAGCCAAGCTCGAGCTCGTAGTCGAGGCTGCGGGCGGGCCGATAGACCGGCGCCGTCTCGTCGCCGCGCTTGGTCTGGCCCAACGGCCGCCGCACCGGCGTGCCGCTCACCCGCACCGAGGAGGCCCGGCTGTGGTAGGCGACCGGCACGTATTTGTAGTTCGGCATTAGCGGATTGTCGGGGCGGAACAGCCGGCCCGCATTGGTGGCGTGGAAGATCGAAGCGAAGAAATCGGTGAAATTGCCGATCTTCACCGGCACCGACAGCTCCGCCCCGGCGATCGGGCTCAGATGCGCTTCGACGCGGCTGCGCGATGCCGCCGCGTCCGTCCGCAACAGCCGCGACAGGCTGGTACGCAGCGCCGACCAAGTGGCGGGACCCTGCTCCATCAGGGGATTGAGATGGGGACCTGCGCAGGCCGCGGCGGCGCGCGCCGCCGGCCCGTCGAGAAGGTCGGCCACCGCCGCAACGTCCAGGATGGCATCCCCGATCGCAACCCCGATCCGCGGCGCACCGGCGGTGCCGCGCCGACGGAACGCTCCGTAAGGCAGGTTCTGGATCGGAAAATCGCCGTTCGGCGCGTTGGCGCTCGCGACGAAGCTCTTCAGCGCGGGGTCGTGGGTCTCGTCGATGGACATGAGGGGCCTTTACCATGAAGGGGCCGAGTAACGGCTTCAGCGACGGGCCTTGCTCCAGCCCGTCACTTGCCCGGGAAATGCCGCTTCAACCCTTGCCAGCCTTCGAAATAATCGTGCTGCAACTCCGAGGATTCCATGGCGTAGCGAGTAAGCCGCATGGCGAAGCGGCTTTCGAACATGAATGCCATGGTGTTTTCAAGCTTGTGCGGCTTGAGGTCTGCCGCGGAAGCGCGCTCGAAGGTCTCGGCATCGGGTCCGTGGGCGCTCATGCAGTTGTGCAGGCTGGCGCCGCCCGGCAGGAAGCCTTCCGCCTTGGCGTCGTAGGCGCCCTTGAGCAGTCCCATGAACTCGCACATCACGTTGCGATGAAACCAGGGCGGCCGGAACGTATCCTCGCCGACCAGCCAGCGCGGCGGGAAGATGACGAAATCGATGTTGGCAGTTCCGGCCACGTCGGACGGTGCCGTGAGCACGCTGAAAATCGATGGGTCCGGATGGTCGAAGCTGATGGAGCCGATCACCATGAAGCGCGCGAGATCGTATTTGTAGGGGGCGAGGTTGCCATGCCAGGCGACGACGCTGAGCGGCGAATGCGCCATTTCGGCCGCCCATAGGTTACCCTGGAACTTCGCCACCACGACGCACGGCACTTCCTTGGTCTCGTAGGCGGCGACCGGCGCTTCGAAATCGCGCGTATTGGCAAGCCCGTTGGCGCCGAGCGGCCCGAGTTCGGGCAGCCGCAGCATCTGGCCGTAGTTCTCGCAAATGTAGCCGCGCGACGGGCCGTCCGGAAGCTCGACGCGAAACCGTAGGCCACGCGGGATCACGGCGATCTCGCCATTCTCCACGTCCAGGATGCCGAGTTCGGTGAAAAAGCGCACCCGGCCCTGCTGCGGGACGATGAGCATCTCGCCGTCCGCGTTGTAGAAATAGCGCTCCTTCATCGAGGTATTGGCGGCGTAGACATGGACCGCCATGCCGGACTGATCGGCGGCACTGCCGCTGCCTCCGATGGTGATGATGCCGTCGATGAAATCGGTCGGCGTCGTCGGAATCGGGAACGGGCTCCAGCGCAGTTGCGACGGCGTCGCCTCGGTCTCATTGAACGGCCCGGTGCGCAGCAGCCCGTTCTCGATGCGCTTGTAAGGCTTGTGCACTACCGAGGGCCGGATGCGATAGGTCCAGGTGCGCCGGTTCTCGTGGCGCGGCGCCGTGAATGCGGTGCCGGAAATCTGCTCCGCATAAAGCCCGAGCGGCGCGCGTTGCGGACTGTTGCGTCCAACCGGCAACGCGCCCGGCACCGCCTCGGTGGAGAACTGATTGCCGAAGCCGGACTGATAGGCAATCGCGTCGAGCCCGGGCACGGCCTTGCCGCGAGACCGCTCGGGCTTGGTATCGGACTTGGTATCGTGCGCCATGGGATCGCTCCGGACTAGGTCGCCCGTTCGAGGGTACGCGGACGGTATATTAGAATGAATCTAGTTACCAGTGAAACAGTTTTCGCAACGCTGCGCGAGGCAGTTCGCGGGCGCTCAACACATTGAATTTGTTTCAGAATCGCATGGTGGCTTTGTTCTGCCAAAAACGCCGTGGGTTTGTTCCGCCAAAATGGCCCGCGGGTTTTGCTCGATTGATCTCTACGACGGTCCGCCCGCACCGGTCGCCCGAAGTCGTGAGATTATAGGACTATTCCTATTTTGTCAACCGCCTGACGGCGTTTGCCACAGGAATGCGGCTGGCACTTACGTCCGCGCGAGGCGAAAATTCTACGTCGCAAAAGAGCGTCGGAGTTTTCACGCAACCAAGGTCACCCGGCAGCTTTGCCCAGGAAGCGGCCAACCTCCCGACATCGCGCACTGGGCGGTGGCTATCGCGCACCCCTTCCAAGCCCATCCGCAGAGGGTGTAACCTCACCCGAAAGCCGACGGCGGGACGGCGGCACCATAAAGGAGGGAACATGAATCTCCAGCGACGGGGCTTCATCTTAGTGGCGACGTTGGCGGCTGCGGTTGTGACACTCGCCGTGGGGCAAGCGGTGGTGCCTGCGGCCGAGCGGGCCGATGACGGTCCGCGAGACGCCGCGTCCGTCCCGGATTTTTCCGGCGTTTGGGCGCACCCTTTCCTCGGCTTCGAGCAGCCGTTATCGGGTCCGGGCCCGGTGCGGAACAAGGCCCGCTTGCGCACGGGGCAAGGCGATTTCGGCATATTGGTCGGCGATTACGCCAATCCGATTCTGAAACCGCAGGCGGCGGAGATCATCAAGAAGCGCGGCGAAATCTCGTTGACGGGGCTCGCCTTTCCGGACCCGGACAGCATGTGCTGGCCCCAGGGCGTACCCTACATTTTCTGGAACTTTGAAATGGAGATGCTGCAGCAGCCGAACCAGATCACGATGCTTTATCATCACGACCATGGGTTCCGGCAGGTGCGGCTGAACGGGTCGCATCCGGCGCATGTGATCCCGTCCACGTATGGTGACTCTGTTGGCCGTTACGAGGGCGACACCCTGGTGATCGACACCGTCGGCATCAGGGTCGGGCCGTATGCGATGATCGACCGTTTGGGCACGCCGCACACGGCGGCTCTGCATGTGACCGAACGCTACCGGCTGATCGACTACGAAGCCGCCAAGGAGGCCCAGGACCGCGCTGAAAAGGACATGCCGTTCATCCGTGCCTATGGGGTCGATCCCAACTACAAGGGCAAGGGATTGCAGCTTGTATTCACCATCGAGGATGAAGGCGTCTTCACGATGCCGTGGTCGGCGATGATCACGTATCGGCGCGCGCCCCACACGTCATGGCAAGAATATGTTTGCGCCGAAAACATCGAAGCTTTCCACGATGGGAGAACCCAATACTATTCCGACAAGAACGCGTCGGTGCCAATCGCGAAGCAGCCGGATTTCTAGAGCATGTTCCAATGAGATGCATGCGGTCGGTAGGGGGCAAGGGCGCTCTTCGCGCCGTGCCCCCGCTTTGACGCAAGCAATTTGGGCACGCGGAGCCTGTCATCGGGCCAGCCGCAGGCCGGACCCGTTGGCTTTGCGAACCCTACGGCTGATTCGACTTTCGCTCGGGTGAAAGAGAAAGCGCGCGCCCACTCGCCTTACAGCTTCTCTGCCAGGAACCGCATCAAGCGCGGCGCGAAGAAGCCGCTGTAGCTGCCGGTCTCGTCCAGCGGATCGCTCAGCCAATAATGTCCGGCACCCTGGACCACGCAGGGACGGGCGTAAAATCCCGCCTGTTTGAGCGCCTTGAGGAATGCTTCCGAGTGAAGCTTGCGGTCGACGAGATCGTCCTCGGTGCCGAGGCCAAGTAACACTGCCGTTTGGCTGTTCGCATAGGTGGCATAGCTGGCCGGCATGGCATCGAAGTAGACCGCGCGGTTCTGCGGTGGCGCGGCGCCGAGGAAATTCTCTATGTTGTTGTCGAGCGGATTGTTGGCAGCGTAGTACTCCCACATGGCGGCGAGATCGTAGACGCCATAGACACCGACCAGCGCCTTGACCGTCGTGTCGACGCCGGCATGCGGATCGTCCGGGTAGCCGCCCGCAAACAGCGGCGCGCGGCCGCCGAGCGCCGCGAGGGCGGCGAGATGAGCGCCCGCGGAGGCGCCGATGAGCCCGATGCGGGCGGGATCGATGCCTAGCTCGGCCGCGTTGCCGCGAACGAACTGAACGCCGGCCAGCACGTCCTGGACGGCCTGCGGGAAGGTCTTGTGGCCCTTCTTGGCGAAGCGGTAGCTGATGGTGAACAGGGCGTGGCCGCGCGCTGCCAGATGGTTACCCCAATGCGAAAACGTGCTCCGCGCGCCCTGCTGCCAGCCGCCGCCGTGCACGGCGACGAGCGCCGGTACGCTGCCGCGCGATTTCGGCAGATAGAGGTCGCCCTGCAAGGCAACGCCGTCGTGGGTCGCGTAAGTCACGGCGGGTCGCAGTTGAACGGCAGGGTCGGCCATGGCGGGCTCCGGCTTTTTCGGGATGCATCGGCCAGAGGCGATTAGCCGATTGCGCCGGTTGCGTCGAGCCGGTTGCCAAAACGGCGTCCCGTCGATACCGATAAACACGCGGGGAGGCCATGAATACATGGGGCTTGCATGAACGTCGCCGTCGAGGCGCCGACATCGTCGATCGTCGTCAACGGGGCGCGGCTCGAACTGATCGATCGCGGGCATGGCCCGCCGATTTTGTTTCTCCATCCCCATATCGGCCTCGACCCCGCGTGGCCCGTGCTTTCGCTCCTCGCCGAAGCCGGCAGATTGATCGCGCCGTCGCATCCGGGCTTCGGTCATTCGGAGCGGCCGTCCGGCATCAACACGGTCGAGGACCTCGCTTATTTCTATCTCGATGTCATGGATGCGCTTGACCTGCGCGATGCCCTCGTCATCGGGTCCTCGCTCGGCGCCTGGATTGCGGCCGCGATGGCAGTGAAATCGACCGCCCGCATGTCCCGCCTGGTGCTTGCCAATCCGATCGGCGTCAAGGTCTCCGATCGCGAGACCCGCGACATTCTCGACATTTTCGCGATGGTGGAAAACGAGTTCATCGAAAAGGCTTTCGCTGACCCGGCGGCCGGCAAGCGCGATTACCGCGCCATGACGGAAGACGAGGTGACGGTCGCGGCCCGCGACCGCGAGGTCGCCGCGATCTACATCTGGTCGCCCTACATGCACGACCCCAAGCTCAAGGGCCGGCTGCATCGCGTCGACATTCCGACCCTGGTGCTGTGGGGCACCGCCGACCACCTCGTCGGCGAAGCGTACGGCCGCGCGTTCTGCGCCGCGATGCCGGGCGCAAAATTCGAGCCGATCGCCGGTGCCGGCCACTTCCCCCATATCGAGCAGCCCAAGCTCTTTGCGGAGCGCGCGCTGGCATTCGCCAAAGCCGGCGCTTAGGGCATCGCAGGCCTTGACCCGGTGACGCTTCAAATGAAAGTTTTGCTAAGTCGATGGACGCGGGCCGAACCCGCCGCGCATTCTAGCCGTTGAGAGGGTCCGATGCGGGTCTATCAGTTTACCGAGCAGCCCTACTACCCGGCGTGGTCGGATCATGACGGCTCGTTGCGGGTCAACCTGCCCAACGCCAGGCAGGACCCCAGGATCGCGGCCGACCTGTTGCACCGCTATTACGACGAATGGCGGCTTGCCGATGAGCTCGGCCTCGACATCATGCTCAACGAGCACCACTCGACCGCGACCTGCATGTCGTGCACCGCGATCGTTGGGCTGACGGTGCTGGCGCGCGAGACTAGGCACGCGCGCCTGCTCGTGCTCGGCTATCCGATCGGCCACCGGACCGATCCGCTGCGCTGCGCCGAGGAGCTTGCCACCATCGACGTGATCTCGCGCGGCCGACTCGATATGGGCTTCATCAAAGGTGTGCCGTATGAATTTCCGGTGTCGAACCAGAACCCGGTCGGCGTTATGGACCGGTTCTGGGAATCCCACGACTTCATCATCAAGGCGATGACAAGCCACGGCGAGCCGTTCAATTGGGAGAGCGAGCACTTCCATTATCGCCAGGTGAATCTGTGGCCGCGGCCGTGGCAGGAGCCGCATCCGCCGGTGTGGAGCACCACCGGCAGCCGCACCAATGCGCGGGTGCTGGGTGAGAAGGGTTACGTGATGGCGACGCTCGGCACCGGCTTTGCGACCCGCCCGCTGTTTGATGCCTATCGGGCCGGATATGTGTCGAAGGGCCGGCCGGCGCCGTCGGCGGACCGGTTCGGCTATCTCGGCCTCGTCGCGGTCGCGGCGGACGAGCGCACCGCGCGGGCACGGGCCGAATTCATCGCGAGCTATCTGCGCACCTCCGGCATCGTGGCGCCGCAATTCCGCAACCCGCCCGGCTATCTCTCGATCGAGGACAATGCGCGCATCCTGCGCGGGGAGACGCGCCAGCGCAGCAAGACCAGGGACGGCCGCTTCGTCGACATGCACAGCGGCAGCGTCCAGGACCTGATCGACGCCGCCCTGTTATTCTGCGGCACGCCCGATCAGGTCTACGCCCAGATCGTCGACTTCTGCGATTATTGCGGCGGCATGGGCAACCTCCTCATGATGGGGCATGCCGGCAGCCTGTCCCACGAGGATACGGTCGACAATCTCACCTTGTTCGCCAAGGAAGTGCTGCCGCGGCTGAAGGCCTACAAGCAGCCCCGCGCGGAGGCGGCGTGAGGCGGCGCATCGTCAGAAGCATCACTCGTGCGACAAGCGCGGGTATGACAAGGAATGATGCTCGGGAGTTGAACTACAGATACGCGATGAAGCGCCCCGCCAGCAGCACCAGCACCCAGCTTGCGAGCGACACCGCGGCGAGCGCCGCCGCGCCGTCGAGCGGGGCATCTTTTGCGAGCGCGCCGCCGAACCGCCAGCGGAACGCCGCCACGTTGACGAGGCCTAATACGAGCATCGCCATCTTGAATTCGAACGCTGGGTTGGTCGCGACCGGCATCGCGTCGGCGGCGAGGAGGACAATGCCGGAGGCGAACTGCGCGACCAGCCCCACGACCGCAACCGGGATGACGGCGCGTAACACCACGCCGGCGCCGGGAGCGCGCCGCAGTACCTGGATGTCGAAGGTCACGATGGCGCCGACCAGCAGCGCCGCGCCCAGCACGTGCACCACGTTGGCGGCCGGATAGAGCCAGCCCGAGCCCCGCGCTGCCTGGCCGAGGGCGGACTGTTCAAGCGCCGTCATCATCCCGTTGAAGGCGTCGAACAGCATTCCACGTCAGCGCAGTTCCACGGCTTTGCCCGCGATCGTGATCCGCTCCGCCCGCATCTCATGGGCAAGCCGCGTCGACGGATAACCCTCCACCGTGACCTCGGTCCCGGGCTTGAGCATTGGCTCCGAGAGGCCGCGCGCCTGCATGCGGAACAGCGGGGCGAGCGTCGCCTCCCAGGTGTCGCCCTGGTATTTGAGCGTGATGTGGGTGTGCGGGTCCGCCCAGGCGAGCGTCTCGACCGGCGCCGTGATGGCGAAGGACTTGGTGGCGTCGTAGCTGCCCCAACCATGATGCGCCGAGGCCGCTCCAACCGACACCGCGGTAACGAGGACGCAAATCGCAACCCGACTGTCCATGGCGAAATCTCCCAAGGTCGATTGCAGAGTCCGATGCTCGAACGAATCCTAGCGGCGCCGGCGCCGTTCCTCAAGATGGGACCGCGCGATTTCAACCGCGTTGGCAATTCCGGCCGACGCCATCGGTCTTGCCCGTAAGGGGGATTGCGGTCCATCCTGCCGCCGCGCCGAGCTTGCGCGAAGCGGTGGCGCGATGAAACCGGAGAGCGTCGATGGCTGAGAGTGTCAACCGGCAAATCCTGCTCAAGAGCCGACCCGAAGGTGCGCCCGGATTTGGCAATTTCGAGCTGGCGCAAGGCCCGGTGCCGGCACCTGCCGACGGCGAGGTGCTGATGCGGACGCGCTGGCTCTCGCTCGATCCTTACATGCGCGGGCGCATGAGCGCGGTGAAGTCGTACGCGAAGTCGGTGGACGTCGGCGCCCCGATGGTCGGCGGCACGGTCAACGAGATCGTCAAATCGCGCCATCCGGGTTTCGCGACGGGCGAGATCGTGATGGGTTACGGCGGCTGGCAGGATTACGCGCTCTCGAATGGCGCCGACCTGCGCAAGCTCGATCCGACGGCGGCGCCGGTCTCGACCGCGCTCGGCGTGCTCGGCATGCCGGGCATGACGGCCTATGTGGGGATGCTCGAAATCGGCCGGCCGAAGCCTGGCGAAACCGTGGTGGTGGCGGCGGCTTCCGGCGCGGTCGGCTCGGTGGTCGGACAGATCGCCAAGATCAAGGGATGCCGCGCGGTCGGCATCGCAGGCGGCGCGGACAAGTGCCGCTTCGTCACCGACGTGCTCGGCTTCGACGCCTGCGTTGATCACCGCGCCACCGATTTCGCCGTGGCGCTCGCGGCCGCCTGTCCGTCCGGCATCGACATCTATTTCGAGAACGTGGGCGGCACCGTGCAGCAGACGGTGTGGCCGCTGCTCAACGATTTCGCCCGCGTTCCGGTATGCGGGCTGATCGCCCAGTACAATGCCGTGGTGCCGCTGCCGGGCCCCGACATGTTCACGGTGCTGCGCAAGCGCCTGACGCTGCGCGGCTTCATCGTGTCGGATTTCGCCGCCCGGCAGCCCGATTTTCTGCGCGAGGCCGGCGAATGGGTGCGTGGCGGACAGCTCAAATATCGCGAGGACGTGGTCGAGGGACTGGAGAACGCGCCGGCCGCTTTCCTGGGAATGCTGCAGGGGAAGAACTTCGGCAAGATGCTGGTGAAGGTGGCGTGACGGGGACAGGTGCGCGCGCCGGCGCGCCGGGTTGGCAACAGGGCCGATCCTGATATGGTTTAGGACGGCGATGGCACTAGCGCTCATTCATGATGGAGCGAGCCCTTGATCGCATACAGGCACTTGTTTCTCGCTCTCGCCGCAATCGCATTGCCGGCAACGCTGTACGCGGCCGCGCCGTCCAATCTCACCGACATTCCCGCCGATACCAAGAGCCGCGGTTCGATTGCCGGTCAGTTGTTGATCGCAACGCCCGCGATGCGCGATCCGCGCTTCGATCATGCGGTGATCTTGATGGTCAGGCACAACAAAGAAGGCGCGTTCGGGATCGTCATCAATCGGCCGGTGGGCGAGCGCTCGCTCGCGAGTCTCCTCGCCGCATTCGGCGAGAGTGACGTCGGCGTCGACGGCAATGTCCGCATCTTCTTGGGCGGACCGGTCCAGCCGCAGGTCGGCTTCGTGATCCACAGCACCGATTATCGCCGCCCCGACACGATCACGGTGGACGGCCAAGTCGCGGTGACGTCGAGCCCCAAGGTGTTGCGCGACATCGCCGACAAGATGGGCCCGGCGAAAAGTCTCGTCGTGTTCGGCTATGCGGGTTGGGCGCCCGGGCAACTCGAGGGCGAACTCGCCCACAATGTCTGGTACACGGCGCCGCAGGATCCCGGTCTCGTGTTCGACGACGATCGCGACAAGGTGTGGGAGCACGCCACGGCGCACCGCACCCAGGATCTGTGAAAACGGGACCGCTAATACCAATGGCTTTGCCCGATGATCTATCCGCTGTCTTCGCCCGGCTTGACCGGGCGATCCAGTAACCCCCGCGCTTGCAAATGAACCTCTAAGCTGGGGGCTACTGGATTCCCCGCCCGCGCGGGGAATGACAGATTATCTTCTGTGACTGCTTGGTATAAAAAGTCCTTCAGGGCGGCGCATTAACTAACAATTAATTATAACTCTGGCGGTGGCCGAAGGCCTGCGTTAGCCTCGTTTTCGATGCGGCTGGACAGCGTACGGATGGTGCGTCCGATGATCAGTCGAATGTGTGCGGCCGGATTTATTGTTGTTCTCGGCTTGGGGTTGATGCTGGTTCCAAACGAGAGCTTTGGCCGCGGCGGGGGCGGGGGAGGCTTCGGCAGGTCGGGAGGTTTTGCCGGACGATCGCTTCCGCTCGTTTCGAGCTCCCGCCGCTCGATCCCGGCGCCACAGGTCCATCTGGCGCGGCCGATCGAGCCGGCGCCGCTGTTGCATCGGCGACGCGGCGGCTTTGGCCTTCCGTACTACGGGGTGGGCGGTTTTGGTGCTCCGCTCGGCACGCCGGACGGCTACTTCCCGGATGCGGCCTATGGTGCACCGGCATTTAGCCCGCCCGACTACGGCGATCCCTATTACCGATCCTCGTACGCCGATCGCTATGCCGACCCGAACGGCTACACCGGCTCGGTTCCGGTGCGCGTCAACCCGTACATGGTTTATCGGCCGGGCTGCCGTACCCAGACCGTGACGGTTCCGTCGGAAGACGGCGAAGAGCGCGAGATCAACATCGTGCGGTGCTGACCGATTGCGGACCGCGATCGATCCTGCTCGGTCAGCGGCGGCACGCGGCGCCTACGCCCGTGCGTAGCGGCCGCGAGCGAAGAAGCGGTCCTTGTCGTCGTCCGATGCGGTCTCGCGGTTAGACGGGATGACGTCGACGGTCGCGAGCGCCTTCTTGACCGCCGGCCGCGCCGCGATGGCGTCGAACCAGCGCGCCAGATTTGGGTGCTCGCTCCACTTCACCCCGAACGCGTCGTGCGTGCGCGTCCACGGAAACGTCGCGATGTCGGCGATCGAATATTCGGCGCCGCCCAGAAAGGGGCTTTGGCCGAGCCGCTTCTCGAGCAGCTCATAGAGGCGGAGCATCTCGCCCTTGTAGCGGCTCTTGGAATAATCGTTGCCGGGCGGCGCGAAGCGGACGAAATGCGTGACCTGCCCGAACGTCGGGCCGACGCCCGTGAGCTGGACCATCAGCCATTGGATCACCTCGTAGCGCTTCGCCGTGTCGGCCGGCAGGAAGCGGCCGAACTTGTCGGCGAGATACATCAGGATCGCGCCGGATTCGATCACCGTGTAAGGCTTGCCGCCGGGGCCTTCGTGATCCACGATCACCGGGATCTTGGCGTTGGGATTGAGCGCGAGGAATTCGGGCTTGAACTGCTCGCCCTTCCAGACGTCGACCGGAATGACGCGGTAGGGCGCGGCGAGTTCCTCCAGCATGATGAAGATCTTCTGCACGTTCGGGCTGGTCAGGGCGTAGAAATCGATCATGGATGTGTCTTCCGGGTTAGGGGCGGAATGGCGGGGCGGCAGATTAATTCGCTGCCAACAGCGAAAAGAACAGCGAATTTTCGGATTTTAGCGGTGTTTTTGGCCTTTTGGCGGTCGGCGACGCCGATTCTGACAGTCGTTTCACAGCGTTACACGGGATTCGCTGCTAAGACGCGGAGCAGCGAATTTCAAACGCGCGAACAGGGAAAGCGTCGGCCGGAGCAGCGAATTACACCGAATTGCGTTCATATGCAGGTCTATGAGCTTTGGATACCTTGTCAGTATTATCCTATCATTGTAGGCCTATGGTGTCAAAGACCGCGGCGGGTGGCCGTGCGCCGACGTGCTCCAACGCGCCAAAGGCCAGGGAAGCCCGTTTGGCGAAGTTCCATATCGGGGCTTATGCGGCTTCGCCCGCCTGAGGGCATGACCTCCGGTTTGACATCGGATTGTCACGATCTATGTGGGCGCTGGACAACATTGGTCCAGAGCTGACGAAGGCTTTCGACGCCGCCGGCAGTCGAGCTCCAAAGCGTCGTATCGCTCACGAGCAGACTGCCAGCGAAGGTGTCCGGTCGCGACTGAAGCAAGGCGTCGAAGGTTGCGCGGTTACGAGTGAAGGGATGCGGTGGTGCCGCCAGGTCGATCTTCTGACGGACCAGAACATCGAGCTTGATGACGGCCTCTCCGATGCGTTCGAGTTGGGGCAGATGCGAGTGCAGATTAAATGTGCGGACGCCCTGTAGAAGGCGGAAACGGTCGAGCGCAGTTTCGACTTCGATCGGCGACGGGGATCCGTCCGCTTCGGCCGCGGGATGGAGTCCGTAACGGTTCTCGACCGGCACGCCGAGGCCCGCGAGGAGCGCGCGCGCAAATCTGCCGAACTGCTGCTGTGGCGGGATTGTCTTGTCACCGTGATGGAGGAAATCCGCGACCTGACGCTGCAGGCGCTCGTCATGGGAGAGATCCGGCACATCGCCGATGTCGTGGTGGGGGCACACGAACACCAGATGGTCGGGCCGCGCGAGGAACGCCCGGACGGCTTCGACCTCGGCTCCGCTCGGTTCCTGGCCGGTGCGGAAGGAGTCGAAGCTGATGATGATGAGCGTGTCGACTTCGTCGAGAAAGCGTGCATCGAGCGCAGTGATACTGCCATCATCTGCCACACGCTCGATTTCTGCCACCGGCAGGCCGGTCAACGCCTCGGCCAGTTCGACGAAGGCGGCAAAATTCCGCTTCATGATGTGGTCGAGGAATCCTGCTATGCTCTGGTCGAATTGTACCGGATCAGCCAGTTCGTCATATCTCGGATAGCCCATCCGGCGACTTTCAAAGAGCGTTGGAAAGCGATTCTCGATCACCTCGAGCGGTGCCTCGATCTCGCCCGGCCGGCTCCAGGCGTAGTAGACGACGACCTTACGCCCCGCCATCTCGTCGGTCCTTCCATTGCCTCACTCTAGAACGATCGTACCGAGTTCCGGTCGGAGGGGAAAATAGGGATGCGGTATCGATGCCGATGTCCGAGTTGGGTCAAAAGCATTCCTTCGCCGGCTGTTAGTCCACCGGTTGCGGCTCGG
This sequence comes from uncultured Alphaproteobacteria bacterium, assembly GCA_963747835.1. Lineage (GTDB taxonomy): Bacteria > Pseudomonadota > Alphaproteobacteria > Rhizobiales > Xanthobacteraceae > JAJPKK01. The sequence continues at coordinate 657,919 of CAVVGO010000006.1, read as the reverse complement.
GGAATGCCCATTTTCCGTTTGGGATTTCGGCGCTAATGTCGAAGCATGTCCCGCGGGCTTTTGAACCTACACAGGGGTACAACCATGCTTTACCGAAACTTGCTCGGCGCAATGGCGCTGATGGCACTGTCGACTTTGAGCGCCAGCGCCCAAAACTTCGACAACTCGAAATATCCGGACTGGTCGGGCCAGTGGCGGTGGGTACCGGACGGCGACGTTCCTCGCTACGACCATACCAAGCCGGTGCGCCGACAACAGGCGCCGCTGAAGCCGGAATATCAGGCGCTGTTCGAGGCCAGCATAAAGGATCAGGATCTTGGCGGATTTGGTCTCGATACCAACTACGCGTGCATCCCGCAAACCATGCCGCGACTGATGAATGGCATCGTTCCGTTTGAATTTGTAGTGTCGCCGGACGTCACGCATATCCTGTACGAGCGCATGAACTATCAGGGCCGCCGCATCTATACCGATGGGCGCCCGTGGCCGAAAGAGATGGAACCGATCTCGACCGGTTACTCCGTCGCTCAATGGCTTGATACCGACGGGGACGGGCGGTTCGACACGCTTGCGATCGAGACCCGGAACATCCGCGGACCAAAAACCTGGGATCAAAGCGGGATGCCGATGGCGGACGACGGTGATACGATTGTCAGGGAGCGGTTGTATCTCGACAAGAGTAATCCGAACATCCTGCACAACGAAATGACCACGATCGACAATTCACTGACTCGGCCGTGGTCGGCGATGACGGACTATCGTCGCAATCCCAGCGTGCTGTGGCGTGAAGATGCTTGTCTGGCCAATCCTTACATTACCGTCGAAAAGCAGGTCTATATGCTGAGCGCTGATGGCAAGCTGATGCCCCTCAAGAAGAACCAGTCGCCGCCGGATCTCAGCTATTTCAAGTCGACGGCAAAAGGGCCTTGATCAATACAGCCGATCGATCGCCGGAATGGACAACGTATCAAAGACGGCATAGCCGCGACGATGCCGAGTAATCTTTGGCGCAATAAAGCGATTGCGCCCTCCGGCCCGCTGATGTCAAAAGCCGCGGCTGTGGCTTGTGGGGGTGGGTTCCCTTTAACCCGCCGCCTCGTCGACCGAGACGGCGGATTACGCTGCGCTAATCCGCCCTACGGTACCACTCTGGACGCTATGGCCGGGGTGCTGCGCCGGTCGTGGATGGGCCGCCCGTCTCCTTGGCGACATGAGGGGTCCGTGTCCGGTTGCTTTTCGCCACCGTTGTGCGCTTGGCACGATCGGTCAGCTTGCGAGTGGCCGCGACGTCGGCATTCCCGGCTTTCGCGTAGCCGCCGGCGAAGTCCCCTGCATATCCGCCGCCGTCGCCATCGGAATATCCACCATAATAAGCGTAGTTCGGAGCATATTGAACGCCGTAAGGATAGTTCCAATAGGCGTAGCGCCGATCATTGAAACCATACGACCCGTAATAGGCTGGTGCGCCGTAGGCGACCACCGGGGCGCGTGCCGCGCCGAGATAATTGGCGTCGACATAGCCCGTCGTTCCGGAGACGGCCACCTGACACCATCCCTCGACGCAAATGCCCGCGTCCACCGGAAAGCCTGCCGGGACAACCTCGATGATGGCGTAGCCGTAGCCCGGCCCGACGCGCAGATTAACAAAATCGAGAACGACCGCCGGAGCGGCGGCGGCCCCTCCGGTCGAGAGCGCCGTGATGCCAACGCTCAATATGGAGCATTTCCACCTGTTCATGATTGTCTTCCTCGCTTCGGGTTGGAGTGCCACGCACGAGCGACAGCGGTCGATCGCTTGGCCTCGGACAGGTTGGGGAACCGGGTCGTAAAATTCCATTATACGATTGGTCGCCTTTGGCATCATTTGATCAAGAAAGCTGAAACCAAGGTATAGCCGTTGGCTTCCGGGAGGGACGGGTTTCACGCGGACCGCGATCGCTCCATGGTTCGCAACAGCGTGCGGGGCGGATTCTCTTTAGCCCGCCGCGCCGCGTCGACCGAAACGGCGGATTACGCTACGCTAATTGGCCCCGCCACACCGGTGAGAGCGTAGAATTCGATCATGGATATGTCTTGCGGTTTAGCAAGCGCAGCAGGCGTAGGGCGCAATCGCTTTATTGCGCCGACGTGGCGGCCGGCTCACACTAAAGCGTGGCGTCGAAGCGGCGCAATAAAGAGATTGCGCCGTACGGCACCGGTGAGGACGTAGAATTCGATCATGGATGTGTCTTCGGCTTCAGGGCGTAACGGCCGTGTAAAACGGCGCATGATTCTCGACGCGACGGGGTGGCGTGCGGCACTCATCGCGGCCGCGCTTGCGGCGTCGGGCGCCGCCGACGCGCAGGAGACCTATCCGGCCCGCGCGGTGGAGATCATCGTGCCGTTCGCGGCGGGCGGCGGCACCGACCTGATCGCGCGGATCGTTTGCGATGGCCTGACGCGGCGGCTCGGCCAGTCGTTCGTGGCGGTCAACCGGCCCGGCGCCAATACCAATCTCGGCACGCTGGCAGCGGTGCGGTCGAAGCCCGACGGCTACACGTTGCTGATGGCGAGTGTCGGGCTTGCGGCCAATCCGGCGCTCTATCGCCATCTGCAGTTCGATCCGGCGACCGATCTTGCGCCGATCTCGCTCATCGCCAACGTGCCGACCATCCTGGTGGTGAACCCGACGGTGCCGGCGCGCGATCTCGCCGGCTTGATCGCCTACGTGAAGGCGCGACCGGCCGGGCTCAACTATGCCTCCTACGGAGTTGGATCGAGCCCTCATCTTGCGGCCGAAATGTTCGAAGCCCTGACCGGGACCACGATCGTGCACGTACCCTATGGGGGTGGTGCGCCGGCCGCGCTCGGCGTCATCGGCAATTCCGTGCAGATGCTGTTCGCAAGCGTGGTGCCGGTGCTCGGCATGGTGCGCGGCGGCAGCCTCACGCCCATCGCGATCGCGTCCGAGCGGCGGGCCGCGCTGCTGCCCGACGTGCCGACCTTCGCGGAAAGCGGCGTCGATTATGTGAACGGCACCTGGTTCGGGCTCCTGGCGCCGGCGAAGACGCCACCCGCCGTCATCGCGCGTCTCGACGCCGCCATGATGGACCTGCTGGGCGATCCGGCGGTCCGTGCCAAGCTCACCGAGCAAGGCGCCGAGGTGGCGGCGCTGGGGCCCACCGGCTTTGCGGCCTTCCTCAAGGACGAAACCGCGCGCTTGTCGAGCGTGATCCGCAACGCCAATATCCGGCTCGACTGATAGTACGCAGGGCGGGTTCTCTTTAACCCGCCGCTCCGACGGCCGAACGGCGGATTACGCTACGCTAATCTAATCCGCCCTACAGGGCTTTCTCCAAGACGAATCCCGGCTCGACTGATTGACAGGAGATGGTGGTGAACGCCCCTCAACCCAAGCGCCTGACCGGCCGCATCGCGCCGGACCGCATTCGTCTGATGGCGACGCCGCCTCCGCCGGCCGGTGCGGTCGAACGCTTCAAGGCGATCGGCGATCCGACCGGCGTCATCTCCGACGCCATGGACGAACTTGGCGTGCCGCCCGGCGTCGTCGGGGCGTCGGTATTGCGGCCCACCATCGCGGGCACCACCATAGTGGGGCCGGCGCTGACGCTGCGCAATGTGCTCCAGCGCGCCGATGCGCTCACGGGCGCGCGCAACAACGTCAACCGCATGGCGGAGTTCGAGGCGCATAACCTGGCGACGCCGGGCGACGTGCTGGTGATCCAGGGCGTCGCCGCGATGTCGAACATGGGCGGCATCTCGGCCCAGACCGGCAAGCGCCAGGGCGAGGCCGGCGCGATCGTGATGGGCGGCATCCGCGACATCGCCCACTCGCGTGCGGTCGGCTATCCGCTGTGGGCGAGCGAGATCAGCCCGGTCACCGGCAAGTGGCGGCTCGAAACCGTCGAGATCAACGGCACGATCCAGATCGGCGAGGTGCGGGTCGAGCCCGGCGATCTCGTGGTCGCCGACGACACCGGAGTCTGCTTCATTCCGCGCGATTTCATCATGGCGGTGCTGGAACTCGCCGAGAAAAAGGCCAAGGCCGAGGACATCCGCTGCAAGGCGATCGACGGCGGCATCCCGGTGCCCGACATTTCGCGCGCGACCTATGGGGAAAAGGAACGTGGCTAAATACGTCGTCGCGCCGGTCGGCGAGGTGGCGCCCGGCGGGCGCAAGCTCGTCGAGGTCAAGGGCCGCAAGATCGTGATCTTCAATCTCAAGGGCGAATTCTTCGCGGTGTCGGACCGCTGCCCCCACCAGGGCGGCCCGCTGTCGAAGGGCCTCCTCACCGGCTTCGTGTCATCGCGCGAGCCCGGCGAATATTGCTATTCCCGCAAGGGCGAGGTGCTCCGCTGCCCCTGGCACGCCTGGGAATACGACATCCGCACCGGCAACTCGTGGTGCGACCCGCGCCGCGTGCAGGTGCGGCGGTTCGAAGTCGATGTCGAGGCCGGCGCCAAGCTGGTGGAGGGGCCTTACGTGGCCGAGACATTTCCGGTGAGCATCGAGGATGAGTATCTCGTGGTGACGATGTAATGGTGTTGCGGGTGGGCAGTCCCGTAGACCTCATACCGACGGTCAAGCCGGGCGAAGACAGCAAATAGGTTATCGGCGAAAGCCGTTTGGTATGACCCGTAGCCCGTATGAGCGCAGCGACATGCGGGGAATTACCGCGCCCGCGTAGAGGTGCGTCCCGGATATCGCGGCGCTCATCCGGGATACAACACGCTCGACCGCATCCGGGTCGATCACCTCGCCCGCTCACATCGACTTGCGCATTCGGATCTCGATGCGGCGGCGTTCGCGCACGTCGCCTTGCTCGTCCCAGCGCGTGAGCCGTCCGTCGGTGCCGATCAATTGGGCGCCCGACAGCGGCAAAATCTGGAAGTCGTGCAGCCGCGGCTCCGAGGACAGAACCTTGACGACCGCGAGCGCGCGGGCGAGGCCGAGCCCGGCATTGTCGGCGGGCTGCAGCAATCCGACGCCATGCGTCCCCGACATCACCGCGGCGAGCTCGCGGTCGAGGTTCGACAGCCCGCCGTTGACGGGCCGCTCGTCGGTGTGCCCGATCACCTCGATGACATCGACGTGATAGGAGGTCGCGATATCGATGAGCCGATCCACGATGGCGGAGCGCAGCTTGAACTCGAAATCCGGGCGCAGTTCGGCGCTGCGCGTCGCGAAAAAATATCCATCCGCCTCGCTCAGATTGATGATCGGCGGCCAGTTATGGCCGTCTCTGCTTTCGTCGCGGGACTCGGAACTGGCGATGCCCCTGCCGATCAGCGTTGCGAGTTGCTCCGGCGGGCGCCTCGCCACGTCCGCCGGCAGGCGGCCGTCGATCGCCGCAGCCAGCGCCGCTCCCCGCGCGGCTTTGTCTGGATCGATGCCGCGGGTTCGGAGATCCAGCATCCTGGCGAAGTAGTCGCTGCCTTCCCGGAGCGCCGTCCGGGACACGCCGTGGCGTTGCATCGCCTCGACGATCTCGTCGCTTTCGACCAGCGTGCGCCAGAATTCGTCGACCTTCTCCGCCGACGCCGGACCGGCGGCGGTCCGATCCAGGAATTCGGCGAGACGGGGAATTCGCTTGATCTCGTCGACCACCGCGCCGCTCGCCGCCGCCGCGGCCTCGGCGGTCTGCAGGCGCTGCGTGATGGCATCAAGCCTGACGCGTTCCGCCGCAAGCGCCACGCCGACCGCGATGAGGAGACTGAAGACGAGAAGGAGCATGATCTCGGCCATGGTCAGCCCGAGGACCAGGCCCTGGCGATAGGACGCGTTTTGACGACCGATTGTGCCGGACATCACCCGATCGCCTCTCGTTTGGCCGGGATGCGCCGCATGCCGAGATCCTCGGCGATACGTGCCAATCTCTCGGTCGCGATCGTCAGGGTTTCGGCGCTGGCTTGGATCGCGAGCACCATATCGCGGAAGCCTTGGGCCTGCGTCGCCACATCCGCGTCCGATCTGGTGACGTATTCGGTGAAGATGCGGAATGCGCCGTCGGTCTGCGCCATGATATTGCGCAGCAGTTCGACCTGTTCCCACGCATCCGCATTGAATTGGTCGAGGATGTGAATCATCGCGTCGCTGGAGTCCTTGGCCGCCTTGAGGGCGGCGCGGCTTGCGGCGGAGCTGGCCTCCACATCCTCGCGCAGAGCTGCAAACGAGGTGGACGAGCCTTCGGCCGCACCTTTTGCCGCCTCGATGACGTCCCGCATCGTCGCGGACTGGAGGTCTGATTGCGTCGAAAACCTCTCGACGGCGCCGGTCAGGGACGCGATTGCCGGATCGAGGTTGACCTCGATCATCCCGCCGGGCGTACGCATGGTCTCGAGCTTGGTCGTCACCTCGCCGATGGCTGCCGAGATATCGACGACGCCCTTGGACAGTTTTTCCATCTCGATGGCCAGTTGACCCGCGGTCGCGGTCAGCGCCACAACCATGGTGTTCGACGCATCCGCGATGGTTTCGGCCGACCGCCGCGATGCGTCTTCGAGAGGTCGCGCCGACCGCGATGCCACGTCCGCCATGTTGGTCAACAGCCGGGTGGCGATTTCGTCGATCTTCTCCGCCACGTGATTGAAGGAGTCCGCGGCGGATTGCTGGGCGGAGCGCCGGACATACCCGAACTCGACTACAGTGCTGTCGAGTTCGCGCCGCACCCGGCGCGCCGCATCCGCCAATTCAAGCCGCATGATCCGCTCGACCTCGATCGGATCCTGCCGCATCTGGTTGAAGATCACCCGGAGCGCGATGCCGGTGATGGTCGATCCAATCGCGATACCGAAGTTCTGGACGATCTCCTCGGCGGCCCGCGACGCGTTGAACTGATAGAGCGAAACCCCGAGACTGGTGAGAGTGAACAGGAACCCCATGTAGTAGAGATTGTCGCCGGCCTGGTCGTCGCGCAGCCGCAAGCTCCGCGCCAGCACGATCAGCAACGCGTAACTGATCATGGTGAGCACCGGCACGAAGGTGACCCAGATCTGGCCGATGCCGCTGAGCTTCGACACGACGATGTAGGCCGAGCCGGCGACGACGAACAGCATGAACACGATCGCGCTCGCCGCGGACGCATAGCCAACATCGCCCTCGCTCCGGAACCCATGAAGCGGCGGCCGCTGCGCCATTCAACCCTCGCCCTGCAATTTGCTGGCCTGCTTGAAGCGGCCTTTGTTGTCGCGGATCCAGTCGACCCAAAAGCGGATGTGATCGGCGGAACTCAGCGGCTTGGCGGTGACGCGCTGGATGTAATAGATGGTGACGTCGGCGCCGTGGAGATCGGTCTGGAGCTTCTTGTAGGCCCGCGAGGCCTTGTACCGATTGTAACTGAGGTCGCCGGAATATTGCGAATAATCCGGTTCGTTTTCCAGCATGTCGGAAACCAGCACGAGCGATTTCGGGATATCTTCCGCAGCGCGCCCGGAGAAACGATCGACCGCGATGCGCTGGACCGTTTCCATGATCGGGGACGTCTTGCCGGGCGTCGGCTGGAATCCCGCCTCGAGGGCATCCTCAAGGGGCTGACGGAATCCGTCCAGCCATCGTTTCCGGGCGAGCCGCGGGTTGGCGGTATATTCGCTCAAGCCGGCGCCGTCGCCTGGATTGCACTTGGCGAAGATCTGGCGTCCGCCGGGCAGTTTAGGATCGAGCAGACGGAGTTCCAGCAAGCCATAGACCGGCACCGTTTCGGCCATGTCGAGCAGAACCGTCCTGATCTCGTGCTTGCCGATGTCCGGAATGGCGTCGGTCGAATCGAGCAGCACCACGGTCGTCGCGTGCGCGCCATCGATCGGACACAGCGAGGCCCGGTCAAGCGCCGGCGGGCGCGGGGCCGTCACATACACATAGACGCCGGCGGCGAGCACGCCCAGGGCCACCACCGCCAGCACAGCACCGAGCAGGTGCTTGCGAAGGTCCCCCGGGTTGCGGCTACGCAGCCTTTGCGTTCGACCTCGCAACGGCTTTCTCCTCTACAAGGTCGTCGATCTCGCGATAGCTGGCGAACGCACGCTCGAATTCGTCGTGAATGGCCCGGACCTGCTCCACCAGGACGGCCTGGGAATCCTCGATCGAGCGCCGCAGGTCGTCTCGCGCCAGAACCGGCCGCAGTTCCGGTTCCGTGGGGACTTTCTCAAGCGCGTACGGGACCGCGAACCGATGCGGCGGCGGCGTGATTCGCGATCGCTTGTTGGCTTCCCGGTAGGTGGACAGGAGCGCATTGGCGGTCCGGTCGAGATGGGTCTGGTGGGCGTCGAACAGCCGGACCAGGCGGGCGCGGCTCTCGACGATGGCGTCGTATTCGCTACGCCTGACCGAAAGATCGCGGTTGGCCTCCTCGAGGATTTCGATCGCCTCGTCGCGGATCGCGAGCAGCGCGTTGATCAACTCGTTCTTGCGCCTGATATAGGCCTCGTAGGCGCTGGCCCGCCGTTTCTCCAGCATTCCGTAGCCCGGATAGGGGTCGAAGATGAGGTAGGAATCACCGAACGCCACCAGCGAGCACAATATCCCGATCCCGAAGAACAGCCAGGATTTCACGTCGGCTATACCGAGCGGATCGGTGCGCAGCCGCACCAGAACCTCATGGCCGGCGTCGGATACCACCGAGCCTGCCGCCTCGCGGTAATGCGCGAGGGTGAGATTGAGGGCGACCGCAATCGCGACGTAGAGCAGCAGGGAGACGAGCCCGAAAAGCTTCCTCAGATAATTGCGATGGTTGAGCTCGCGCACCCCGATGCCGCCGGCCAGAAAGCTCACCCCGATGTTGACGAGCGCGAAGGTCAGCGCTTCGGCAGCACCGCCGACGTATCCAAGTTCGCTGCCTTTGGCGAGAAAAAATCCGTTGAGAAAAACCTCGAACACGAACAGCAGCAGCAGGATTCCGATCTTGAGCGTAAGGCTGCCGCCGGAGGCCCAGCGCGCCGTCCGGATCAGCCGGTGCCGACGGCGAAATTCGTCCCGTTCCGCTTCCACATCGCGCAGATGGCGGCGCAGGCTGTGAAGTTCGTCGCGCCCCTGGGCGGCTTCGGCGCGAAATTCGCTGACGGCCGCGGGCGCGGCGTGGCGGATGGTCGCGAACCGGCCTTCGAAATCGAGGCCGGAGAGCCGTTCCTTGTAAATGTGCAGTTGGTCGAGGAGGACCCCGTGGGCGCTGTTCTTCTCGGCCTCGACGCGCTCGACGACCAGGCTTTCGACGTCGTCGAGCGCAGCCGAGTCCGAGGATGGCTCCTCAGCGGCGCCGCGCTGGGCACCTGCCTTGCCGACCCCGAGATCCGCCGAGAGCTTGGCGATATTCAGCGCCGGAAAAACTTCCAGCGAGGCCCGGTAATCGTGCTGCTCCCGCTTGAGGCCACTGACCAAGCGGGCGAGCGCGGAACTTGCTGCCAAAGCCATCGTTTCCATCGCTTGAGCCGGAGCTGCCGCCTCCGACCATGCGGATCGCATCCCGCTGCATCATGTAAGCAATAATGCGGCTGAAATTGAGTCGCAATGATTGGCTCGAATACGCATCAAAAGCGGGCATTTCGGCGCACGCTTTGCTGCTTTGGGAGGGCCCTGGCGAAGCTCCGGCCGTTGTCGGGAACTCGCGCAATATTTGAGCGGGTCGAGGCCACGGATGGCAAAACACGACGCCGGCGCAAAGCCGTTCCCGTCGCCATGGATAAATCGCAGCGTTTGTAAGGAGATGAAACCGTTGACTTTTTCGCGCCGGACTTGGCATGCCCTTCGCCACAACGCAGTGTGCCGGTATGGGTCAAGCGATAGCGGGAAACGGGTCGCCCTAGCGCGACGCTGGGCTTAGGCTTGGAAAGTCTGCCCAGCACCCCGGGAAATCGTAGATGGCCAAGGACATGATGGCAGCGGCGACAGCGCGGTCAGGGCCTCGAACTGATTCGGCGGCGCGGCTTGGGGCCATCGATTGGCCGGGCATCGACGCAAGCCTCAGCGCCGAAGGCTGGGCGACAATCGAGGGGCTGCTGTCTGCGGACGAATGCCGGTCGCTCGCCGGCGGCTACGGCGATGACCGCCTGTTTCGCAGCCGCGTCGTCATGGCCCGCCACGGCTTCGGCAAGGGCGAGTACAAATATTTTGGCTATCCGTTCCCTGCCATCGTCGCCGAGCTGCGCGGCGCGCTTTATCCGCATCTGGCGCCGATCGCCAATCGTTGGAACCAAGCGATGGGTATCGGGACGCGCTATCCGGCGGATCACGGCGCCTTCCTCGATCGCTGCCACAAGGCGGGCCAGAGCCGGCCTACGCCGCTGCTGCTGCAATACGGACCCGGCGATTACAACTGCCTCCATCAGGACCTCTACGGAGAGCATGTCTTCCCGCTTCAGGCGACGGTTCTGCTCTCGGAATCCGGGGTCGATTTTACCGGCGGAGAGTTCGTGATAACCGAGCAGCGCCCGCGCATGCAGTCGCGCGCTTCGGTGGTTCCGCTGCGCCGGGGCGACGCGGTCATATTCACGGTCCATCATCGCCCGGTGCGAGGCTCGCGCGGTTCCTATCGGGTGATGCTTCGTCATGGGGTGAGCCGAGTGCGGACCGGCAGTCGCCACACGCTCGGAATTATTTTCCATGATGCGCGCTGATCCGTTCGCCGGAACCCCGGATCTGTTCGCGGAAGCCGCCGGCGATCGCAGTCTGGCCGAAGGCGCAATCCTGCTCCACAGTTTCGCGATATCCGAAGCGGGCGTCCTGCTCGACGCGGTTCGTGCGATATGCGCGGCTGCGCCGTTTCGGCACATGGTGACACCGGGCGGCCGGCGCATGTCGGTCGCCATGACCAATTGCGGCACGGTCGGATGGGTCACCGATCGCGGCGGCTACCGTTATGATCCAACCGACCCGGAGCGCGCCGCGCCATGGCCCGCAATGCCGGACGTGTTCGCCGACTTGGCGACCCGCGCTGCCGCGAAGGCAGGATTTGCGGGTTTCACACCGGATTCCTGCCTGATCAACCGCTACGAGCCCGGCGCGCGGCTCTCGCTGCATCAAGATCGCAACGAACGGAATTACGATGCGGCGATCGTATCCGTCTCGCTCGGGCTTCCGGCCGTCTTTCTGTTCGGTGGGCTCAACCGATCCGACCGGCCGCAGCGTGTGCCGCTGGCCCACGGCGATGTCGTGGTCTGGGGCGGACCCGCACGACTGGCATTTCACGGCGTGATGCCGCTTCCGGATGGCGAGCATCCGGCGCTCGGCCGGCAGCGCATCAACCTGACGTTTCGACAGGCGCAGTGAATCAGAGAACGGTGGAGACGAGGCCGTGCCCGGTCACCCTCCGCTCGCGGACGATTTGCCCCATAAGCAACCGTCTGCGGGTGCGGGGGCGTTCGCCAACGACTGGTTTAGGACCGTTTGCTAAATTGCACTGGTCGAACGATCTAAAAGCGTTGGTCAGATCGATCGGTGCCTGACGCCGCGGAGCTCACAGCGTCATTTGAGGGATATCCGTGTTCAACCGCCGCAGCCTGTCCGCGTCGCTTGCCGCTCTCGTCGCCGCCGCGACTGGCGGCCTCCTCGCGCGTGGTGCGCTAACCGGCTACTACGACGGCCCCGTGTCGGACCATTTCGACGGCACGCGTTTCTTCGATCCCGCCGGGGTGAAACCCAAAGGCTTCCTCGACCTGATCCGTTGGCAACTGGCCGGCGGCAAGCCGACGTGGCCGGACTGGGCACCCAGTCCGTCCCGGGATCGTCCGCCGCCGCGCGTCGAAGGCCGTTCGCTCAGGGTATCCTTCGTCGGCCACGCGACGGTGCTGATCCAGACCGGCGGGCTTAACATCCTGACCGATCCGATCTGGTCGGAAAGGGCGTCGCTTTTCACGTTCTTTGGGCCGAAGCGCGTGAACGATCCCGGCATTGTGTTCGACGATTTGCCGCCGATCGATATAGTGCTGGTCTCCCACAATCACTACGATCATCTCGATCTCGCGACGCTGTCGCGCCTCGCCGCGACCCACAAGCCCCGCGTGATCACGCCGCTCGGTAATGACACGATCATGCGCGCCGCGGCTCCCGACATCCAGGTGGAGGCCCGCGACTGGGGCGACCGCGTCGACCTCGGCGCGGACGTCGCCGTCAATCTGGTGCCGGCGCGGCATTGGTCGGCGCGCGGCATGTTCGACCGCAACCGGGCGCTCTGGTCCGCCTTCGTGATCGAGACGCGGGCCGGAGCTATCTACTTCGTCGGCGATTCCGGCTACGGCGATGGCGATCATTTCCGCGCCGTGCGCGACCGCTTCGGCCCGATCCGTCTTGCCTGCCTGCCGATCGGCGCCTACGAGCCGCGCTGGTTTATGCGCGACCAGCATATGAATCCCGAGGAGTCCGTGCGCGCGATGATGGATTGCGGTGCCGAGCAGGCGCTCGCAACCCATTTCGGCACGTTTCATCTCACCGACGAGCCGATCGACGCGCCGCTGCAGGCACTGGAGCAAGCCCGCGCAGCAGCGGGGCTTGCGCCCGACGGCTTCCGCGCGCTCCGACCCGGACAGGTCTGGGAGCTGTGACAGCAACGGCTCTGGCCGATGACCTTCCCGCCGTCATCGTCCGGCTTGACTTGTCCAGGCCGGTCGTACCGAACGCATTTGTCGTTCCGGGGCGCCGGGGCGAGCCCGGACCCCATAACCCCGATTTTCTCCGCACAATTCCCGACCGTGGTTATGGATTCCGGGCCCGCGCGGAAACGCGCGTCCCGGAATGACGATGCGGAGCGAAATCTTCTTGTGCCCGCGGACAGTTCATGACGAACGGGTTGTTTCATCACGACTGATGCTCGATCAACCCATCCAGCGTGACGGGAAATTTGCGCACCCGGACTCCGGTTGCATGCCAGACCGCGTTCGCAACCGCGCCCGCCGTGCCGGTAACCCCGATCTCACCCACGCCCTTGATGCCGAGGGCGTTCACGTGCGGGTCGCTCTCCTCGACCAGGATCGCTTCGACCAAGGGCACGTCCGCGTTCACCGGAATGTGGTACTCGCCCAGATTGGGGTTCATCAGGCGACCGGAGCGCGGATCCATCACGGCGTGCTCATGCAGTGCGAACGACACGCCCCAAATCATTCCGCCACAGAGCTGGCTGCGCACCATGCGGGGATTGATGATCCGGCCTGCGGCGAACGCCCCGACCAGTCGGGTAACCCGCATCTGCCCGAGATCGGGATCGACTTTGACCTCGGCGAACACCGCCCCATGGGCATGCATGGCGTAGGTCGATTGCGCGGCGGGATCGGCGGCGCTCTTGCCGTGGCCCTCGATCTTCGCGAGACCGGCGCGGCTGAGGATGTCGGCGTAGGTCTCGCTGCGGCTCTCGTCGTCGCGACGGAACAGGCGGCCGTCGCGCGCGATCACTCCGGCATTTCCCGCGCCAAACAGCGGCGAGCGATCGTTGTTGGTGGCGAGGTCGGCAAGCCGCGCGATCACGTCGGCGCCGGCGTTGTGAATTGCCATGCCGGCGGTCGCGGTGTGGGCCGACCCGCCCGCGATACCGCCATCCGGGAGGTCGGAAGTCCCCGATCTGAACTCGACCTGGTCGATGTCGAGCCCGAGGCCATCTGCCGCGATCTGTGCCAGTGCGGTCCAGGCGCCCTGACCCATGTCGTGCGCCCCGATCTCCATGACGCCGCTGCCGTCGTGGAGCAGGATCGCGTTTGCCTCGGCCTGGAACATGAGCGCCGGAAACGTCGCCGTGCCGACGCCCCAGCCGACGAGCAATCCGTCACGATCACGCATCTGCCGGGGTGGGAGTGGGCGACGTTGCCAGCCGAAACGCTCCGCGCCTTGCGTGTAGCAGCCGCGTAACGCCTTTGAGGAAAACGGCTTACCGGATATCGGCTCGACCTCGGCATAATTCTTGAGCCGGAAGGCCAGCGGATCCATTCCGCAGGCGTGAGCCATTTCGTCGATGGCGCTTTCGAGCGCGATCGAACCTGTGGCCTCTCCGGGTGCACGCATGAAGAGCGGCGTTCCGGTGTCGACCCGGACAGCCTCATGGGACGTGGAGATAGCCGGGCTCGCATAAAGCGTATGCGAAATGTCGGACGCCGGCTCGAAGAAGTCGTCGAAGGTGCTCGACATCGTCTTGGTTCGATGATCGAGCGCCGTCAGCTTGCCATCGATGTCGACACCCATCCGCAAGGTTTGCCGGGTCGGCGCCCTGTGTCCTACCGGGCCATACATCTGCTCGCGACGGAGCACCAGTTTGACCGGCCTTCCCACCAAGCGGGCCGCCATGATCCCGAGAACCTGTGGCCCCGAGATGAAACCCTTGGAGCCGAAGCCACCGCCGAGGAACGGACTGCGGATGTGGATATTGTTCGGAGAAATTCCGAACAGCCCCGCGACGCGACCCTGCGCCATGGCAAGACCCTGGCTCGGCGTATCGATCGAGAGTGTATCGCCGTCCCACGTGGCCACGATCGCGTGCGGCTCCATCGCGTTGTGATACTGCGGTGCAGTCTCGTAGGTCGCTTCAATTTGCGTGGAAGCCGCGGCAAGGCCGGCCGGCACGTTGCCACGATGGACCTCCGGCGGATTTCCGACGCCGACGGCTTGCGGCATAAAGCTCTCGGTCGAATTGAGCCCGATCCGTGCCGGATCGATGTCGTAGCGGGGCGACAGCAGCGCCGCTCCTTCCGTCGCCGCCTCGAGCGTTTCCGCGATCACGACGGCGATCGACTGGTTTGCGTACCGCACCCGGTCGTTTTGCAGCAGATCGAGTTCGAAACATGAAGGGATTTGTTTTTGCGTCCGGGTCCTGCGCGAGCGCCGGTTTGTTTGATGGCGTCATCACCTCGACGACTCCCGGATGAGCCTTCGCCGCCGCAACGTCGAGAAATGTGACGCGACCACGCGCGATGCTACTGACTGCAAGAACCGCGTACAGCATCCCGGGCGGATGATGGTCGGCGGCGTACCGGGCGCTACCGGTAACTTTGAGGGCGCCCTCACGGCGGGTGAGGGGCTGACCTATGTTGGAGCCATGTCGAATATGCGCGGGCGTCCGTGTGAGTGAAATCTCAGGCATGGATGGTATCTCCGGAAACGGAGGCAAAGGGGGATGCCGGAAGCGCGGGCACACGCTCCGGCGTGCCGGCTGCGGCGAGCGTGAGGGCCCGCACGACGATCCGTCGCGCAAGCTCTATCTTGAAGCCGTTGTCGCCGGAGGGCTTCGCCACCGCGACCGCAGCATCGGCAGCACGATGGAAAAGTGAAGCATCCGCGCGCCCGCCGGCGAGGATCAATTCCGCTTCACGGGCGCGCCACGGTTTCATGGCGACGCCGCCGAGCGCGAGGCGCGCTTGCGCGACTACATTACCCTTGATGCGCAACGCGGCTGCGGCCGATACGACTGCGAATGCGTAGGAGGTACGTTCACGAACTTTGATGTAGCGGGCATGGGCCGCGAAATCGACCGCCTCCGCCGGCAGGCGCACCGCGACAATTATTTCACCGGGCTGCAGCACGTTTTCGCGTTCCGGAGCGTCCCCCGGCAACCGGTGAAATGTTTCAAGCGGGACTTCGCGCCGTCCTGCGCTGCCTTCGATCTCGACAACAGCGTCGAGTGCGACCAGCGGCACGCAGAAATCAGACGGATGTGTCGCGATGCAGCTCTCGCTCCACCCCATTATGGCGTGAAGCCTGTTGTCGCCGCCGCGGGCGTCGCAGCCCGAACCGGGATCGCGCTTATTGCAGGCACTTGCGATGTCGTAGAAGTAAGCGCAACGCGTCCGCTGCAAGAGATTGCCGCCGACCGTGGCGGCATTGCGAAGCTGCGCGGACGCTCCCGAGAGAAGCGCTTCGGCGATTGCCGGAAAGCGTTGGGCAAAACTCCGATCGTGGGCGAGGTCAGCGTTGCGGACAAGCGCGCCAATTCGGACGCCGCCGTCGGAAAGGTCTTCGATGCGGTCGAGGTCGGGAAGGTGGCTGATGTCGACAAGCCGGCTCGGGCGAGTGATGCCGCCTTTCATCAGGTCCAGAAGGTTGGTGCCGGCTGCCAAGTAGGCGGCACCCGGTTCCGACGCGGCCGCGATGGCTTCTCGAAGCGTTGCCGGCCTCGCGTAGTCGAACGTTTTCATGCGACCTCCCTTCGGGCTGTCGCACCAAGCTCTCTTTGAGCCTCCAGCACCGCCTCGGTGATTCCCTGGTAGGCGCCGCACCTACACAGATTTCCGCTCATGCCTTCCCGGACGCGCTCAGGATCGTCGCCGGACTGGCCCTCCTCGATCAGAGCGATCGCGCTCATGATCTGGCCGGGCGTACAGTATCCGCATTGCAGGCCATCATGGGCCAGAAACGCCGTCTGCACCGGATGAAGCCGGTCGCCTTGGGCCACGCCCTCGATCGTCAGGACGTCGGCGCCGTCATGACTGATCGCGAGCGCAAGGCAGGAATTGATCCGCCGTCCGTCTACGATGACCGTGCAGGCGCCGCATTGTCCGCGGTCGCAGCCCTTCTTGGTTCCGGTCAAATCAAGGTGTTCGCGCAAAAGATCCAAGAGCGTAAGTCGAGGGTCGTCGATATCGATCGTCCTCTTCACACCGTTCACAATCAGAGTTGTTGAGATGTTCATGCAGTGCTCCGCAATGATGGTTCAACGAGCCGCCGACTGACGGGTTCCAATCTTGCAGCCTCCATCTAGTAGCTTCCGCGACTTCGCCAAGCGACCGGATGGCCCGGAGTTTGGCGATCGAAGACCTAAATCCGCCGCGACGGCGCGTGCTCAGGTTCGTCGCCGTTGCCCGATACGGATGTTATGTGTCAGCCTGCTGAGGACGAATATACGGAGGATGCCTCCGTTTTGCAAGGCTATCAAGATTGGACGTTGGTATGAGGCAGTCGGAGAACAGCACGCGAAAGCCGCGCGCCGACGCTGTTCGCAATCGCGAGCGTGTTCTCGAGGCGGCGAAAGCGGTTTTCAGCGCCGGTGGTGCCGAGGCCAGCCTCGAAGCCGTCGCGCGGGCTGCCGGCGTCGGCATCGGCACGCTCTACCGGCATTTCCCCACCCGCGAAGCTTTGTTCGAAGCGGTGTACCGCCGCGAAGTGGAACAGCTT
Organism: uncultured Alphaproteobacteria bacterium; assembly: GCA_963747835.1. Lineage (GTDB taxonomy): Bacteria > Pseudomonadota > Alphaproteobacteria > Rhizobiales > Xanthobacteraceae > JAJPKK01. The sequence goes on along the minus strand of CAVVGO010000006.1, from coordinate 640,845 downwards.
GCCGATCTGGCTGAACATTTGAAACAGGAGGCGCCGGTCGACGCGCTGCGTCACTGGATGCGCTCGAATGTGAGGTTCGTTGCTACAAAAAAGGGCATGTCGGCAGCGCTCGCTCTTGCTGCCTACAAAAACTCGGAACTCTTCTCATATTCATTCGATCAGCTGACGCGGTCCGTCGGCGGGCTGCTGGACCGCGCTATTGCGGCAGGCGAAATCCGCGACGACATCCGTCCGGAAGACCTTCTGCGTGCCCTCATCGGCATGTGTTACATGAACGATAACCCCGGCTGGCAGACCAGCGTCCTGCGCCTCGTTGACGTCTTCATCGACGGGTTACGGATTCGACCCAATGGCCCCCGCTCCGAAGTTCGTAGAAAACCAAAGTGATTGTCGGTCGCCTTTCGGATGTTGATGGCGCGCCGTCGTTAGTTTCATGTGATCAAGTTGCCTGTCCACGGTAAGACCATCCCGTCATGCGGCGCTCCAATATCGCGCAGAATGCGTAGAGGACGATGCTCATGGCGGCGACCAGAAGCAGCCCGGCGAAGACCAGCGGCACCTGGAATTGCGACGAGGCCGACAACATCAGAAATCCGATACCTTTGTTTGCTGCCACGGTCTCCGATATCACCGAGCCGATGAAGGCAAGCGTAATGGCGACCTTCAACGAGGCAAACAGGTAAGGCATCGACCGGGGGATGCCGACCTTGCGAAGAACCTCGTAGCGGCTCGCTCCGAGGACGCGAAGCACGTCGCGCATTTCCGGTTCGACGCTCGCAAGCCCGGTCGCGACGTTCACGGTTATCGGGAAAAATGAAATCACGAAGGCGGTAATGATCGCCGGCAGGGTGCCGATCCCGCACCAGATCACGACGACCGGAACGAGCGCAACCTTGGGAATGGCATTGAATCCGATCAGCAGCGGATAAAGAATCTCGTAGACCGTTGGCGAGCTCCCGACCGCCACGCCGAGCAGGATGCCGACGACGATCGCGATGGCAAATCCCGCGATCGTGGTGAGCAAAGTCTGCAGACCGTTAATAAACAACGGCTCTCTGAATTGAATGCTGACGTCCAGGATCTGACTTGGCGCGGGCAACACGAATGTCGGCACCGAAAACAATCGGCAACTCAGTTCCCAAAACAGGACCAAGCCGATTGTTGCGAGCCATGGACGGGCGCGCCTCATGATGGCTGCGTTCACTATGATGCTCCGTTCATCGAGACCTGACCTCGGCAATTCGTGACCGGAGTTCGTTGACAATGTCGGTATAGCCGGCGTCGAAAGTTGTCGCGAGCGTCCGCGGACGCGCGATTTCGATTGGGCACCGGCACACGATTCGTCCGGGTCGCTCGCTCATCACGTAGACGGTGTCCGCCAGGAATGCCGCCTCGCGAAGATCATGCGTCACGAGAATGGCGGTGAAGCGCCGCTGCAGCCAGAGATTTTGCAACACCTGCCACAGGTCTTCTTTGGTAAAGGCGTCCAATGCGGCGAACGGCTCGTCGAGCATCAGAAGGGTCGGCTCGTGGATGATGGAGCGGCACAGATTCGCGCGCTGCTGCATCCCGCCGGAAAGCTGCCACGGAAAACTGGCGCCGAAATCTCCGAGACCGACGGATTGCAGCAGTGCCTGCACGCGGGCTTCCAGACTCTTTCGATCGCGCTTGAAATTCCGCTTGAACGGCTCAACGATTTCCAGCGGCAACATCACATTGTCGAATGTCGAGCGCCACGGCAGCAAGGTCGCGTTCTGAAAAGCCATGCCGGCCCCTCGGACCGGCCCTTGGACGCGCCGGCCGTCAAGTCGAACCTCGCCGCTCGTTGGCGGAAGCAGGCCCGTGACGAGCTTCATCAACGTGGATTTGCCGCAGCCGCTGGGTCCCACCACGGCGACGAATCCGCCTTTTGGTATCGACATCGTGGTGTTCGTCAGCGCCAGAACCTCGGCGTAACGCAGACTGACGTCATCAAGCTCGACCATTGGCTGTGGCGAAAGTGCCGCATCCTCTTTGAGTGCGACATTTTCAATGCTTGATGTCGGCATAACGTCGGAGCGTTTGAACGCAAACAAGCTGACCTCCCGTCAACTCCGAAAGCTGACGCGGCTACCGGCTCAGCCGACCGCCGCGTCGTGGGTGCCGTTTTTTTAGGCGAATGCCCATCCGGCGCTCTTAGGTGACCGATTTGGTCGCGGCACTTGTTGCGCTCGCCCTCATGCCCCGCAACCCGGAACGGGCCTTCGTGTCGTCCTGAAGGCGTCACGCAATTGGTGTGCCATGAGGCGACGGCTTGCAGGCGATCAGGAGGCACCCCTTTTACGGACGGCATCCATCTTGCTTGGACAGCAGGCACCGACGCGGCTCCGCCATCCGACGAAAACGAGTGTCCCGCGGCAACGGATCGCCAACGAATTGATCGCGATGAAGAGTTTGCTTCGGATTACCGGCGCGCGCATCGCACAACTCGACGAGCCCCCGGCTGTTCTCGACAACACCGACTTGTGGATCGCCGACGGACGCATCCTGGCGCTTTTGCCGGCCGGCGCGCCCGCGCCCCTGGAAGCCCGGTTCGAAACGCTCGCGTTCGAAAATGCGATTGTCATCCCCGGCTTGATCAACAGCCATTCCCATTCGGCGTCGTCGCTGCAGCGGGGCTGCGTATGTGGCGCGCCGCTTGATCTGTTTGTGCTCGATGCGATGGCGCGTCGTGCCCCGAAGCCGCTGCGCCAAGTGAGAGTTGCCGTCCTGTTGCAGGCGGCGGAAATGCTCAGGCGCGGCGTGACCGGTGCCGTCGATCATTTTCGGCACGCCGGGCTGCCGACCGTAGAAGCGGTTTCGGCGGCGTTCTCCGCCTACCAGGAAATCGGCCTTCGCGCCGCGGTGGCGCCGATGTACGAGGACAAACGCTATATCGAGTTGCTGCCGATCGATCTCGCCGAATTGCCGCCTGAGATCCGAGAGCGTTGGCTCGCGTCCAGGCCTCCCCCGCCGGCGGATTACTTCGCAATGATGGAGGAGGTCGCGACCGAATGGCGAGGACGCGATCGCGTCCAACTCCTTCTCGGGGTGGACGGACCCCAGCGATGCACGCCGCATCTTCTCGAATTGACCGGAGATTTCGCGGCGCGCCATGGGATCGGCCTGCACACGCATATGCTGGAGGCAAAGACCCAGGCCCTCGTCGCTCCCGCGGACTGCGAGGGAAGCTTCGTAGCCTATCTCGATCGGTTCGGACTGATTGGCCCCAAGAGCTCGCTTGCGCACTTCGTCTGGTGCACCGCGCGCGACATCGAACTGGCGGCGCAGCGGCGCGTCAATATCGTCAATAATCCGGTCAGCAATCTGCTGCTTGGCAGCGGGCTGCAGCCCACGGCGCGGTTGCTCGAAGCCGGCGTCACCGTGGCGCTTGGCTCGGACGGCAGCAGCGGCAATCCGATCAGTCTGTTTGAGCAGGCTAAATTCTCGATGCTGCTCAGCCGTATCAGCCAGCCCGATTGCGAGCGCTGGATTACGGCGCCACGTGCTTTGCGCATGGCGACTGCCAATGGCGGCGCCGTATTGGGCGAACCCGGGACACTCGGCGTCATCAAGGTCGGCGCGCATGCCGATCTCGCCATTATCGACTTGAACAAGCCGACCCACCGCCCGCTCGGGGACATCTGGAATCATCTCGTGATGTACGAGACCGGCGAAAGCGTCGACACCGTGCTGGTCGGCGGCGAGGTTGTGTTGCGCCACGGCCGCTGCACCAAGATCAACGAAGAAGATCTGCTCGCGGAAGCGGAGGAACTTGCCGCGACCGATCAGCTGGCAAACGAGCCATTCATTGCCAAGGCCCGAGCGGAGCGCGCCGTGTTTCAATCGCTCATCCTCAAGGCGTTGCGGAAGCCGATCGCGGTCGACCGATTTGCTCACCTCGACTAAAGAACGTCGCCGCATCAGTCGATAAGGCGCGACCGCCGTCGAATGGGCAGCGTGACCGGAGAATCGCAAGAGATTTCAGGCTGGCATGGCGTTTGCTTTTGATACGTTTCGAGCGTTGCCACAGACTGATCTTCTGGTCCGGGAGAATAATGCGATGCCGCGTACTTCCACACTAATCCGTAGCGTTGCGTTGAGTTTGCTGGTCGCCGTCGGCCTGACTTCGGTCGTTCACGCGCAAGCCCCGCTCACGCCCGTTCGCTTTCGCCTGGATTGGGTCTGGCAAGCGCCGCAGTCGATTTGGACGCTTGCCGAGCAGCGTGGATATTTCAAGGAGGAAGGTCTCGACGTCACCATCGATCGTGGCTACGGCGGCCCCGACACCATCGGCAATGTCGCTTCCGGCGCATACGATATCGGCTTTTCAGACGTCAACGGTTTGGTCGAGTTCAATTCGCGAAATCCGGATCACAAGGTGCAGAGCGTCTTCATCGTTTACGATGCGACGCTCGCAGCCATTATCACGCGCAAAGGAAATGGCATCAACACACCTAAGGATTTAGAGGGCCGGGTGATTGGAGCCCCGCTAACGACGGGCGGACGCACCTTGTTTCCGGCGTTTGCGAAAGCTAACGGTATCGACGAAAGCAAGATCACCTGGGAGACAATCGGCATTCAACTGCAGGATCAGCAATTCGCGCAGGGCAAATTCGATGCGGTCGCAAGTTTTGCCACGACGTCTCTCCTCAATCTCAAGCTGCTCGGCGTCGACCTCAACACATTGACCGTCTTCACCTTCTTCGAGCATGGGCTTGATCTCTATGGCAGCTGTCTCCTGCTTCGCCCAGAATGGGCCAAGTCGAATCCGGAAACGGTGCGAAAATTCGTCCGCGCCACGATGCGTGGGATGCAGGCCATGTTGGCCGACAAGCATGCAGCGATCGCATCGTTGCAGAAGCATGACGCTTTGCTCGATACCAAGATCGAAATCGATCGGCTCGACATGATGATCGCGATGGCGCTCAAGACGCCCAGCGTCGAAAAACACGGCGTGAGCTTCGTCGATCCGGAACGTATGGACCGCGGATTGGCTGTCGTGGCCAACGCCTTCAGCGTCTCGCCGGTGCCGAAAACGGCGGACGTCTATACGGATGCCTATTTGCCGCCGCCCCAGGAAAGGTGGCTGAAGTTCTGACCGGCACGTCCCGGCAGGAATGAGCGATGGGCGCATCCCCGCTACAGTCACTTGCGGTGCATCGATCGCGCAAGCTCATTTCGCCGTTCGTATTGCACCGGCCCGCCACCGTCGACGATGCTTGCGCGCTTCTCAATGAGTATGGCGACGAGGCTACCGTAATCGCGGGCGGCATCGACGTCATCGGCAAGGCGAAGATGGGCCTCGGCCTCGCCCATGGGGTCGCGGTCGCCGGTATCGCGGAAATGCACGGCATTCGTCTCCTTGATGATCGCCTCGAAATCGGCGCGGCTGTGACGCATCGAGAAGTCGAGACCAATACTTTGATTCGAGCAAGAATGCCGGCGGTTCGCGAATATATCGGCGAGCTCGGCAATATTCGAATTCGATGCCAGGGGACGATCGGTGGCAATGTGATGGCCGACGAGCCCGGCTATGAGATTTTGCCCCTGCTCCTCGCTCTCGATGCCACGCTCAATTTTTGCGACCCGGCGGACGCGATGTCGCGGGCGGTCGCCGCTCGGGATTTCGCGCGCACCGACCGGGCGACGCGAAGCTTTGGCCTATTGGCATCAGTATCGATCCCACTCTCCCGGATTTCACTTGCTTGGGACCGTAGCCTGCGGCCGACAATGACGTTGGTGACGGGCGTGCGACACTCGAACGGGCGCCCGACCACGGCCGGAGCTGCGCTTGCCGGCGTTCATCGACGGGCCGTCTGGGGGCCGGTGCCGGTCGGTGCCGGCGCCGAGGCATCCGAACTCGACGCCTCGACACACTCAACACAATGGGCCGCCGCAATGCCGGAGCCGGATTTGGCCGCGGGCCCGAGCCCCGTCTATGCACGCCGCGTCGCCGCCGTCATGCTGGGACGCGCGCTGGTTCGGGCAGGCGCGGCGGCATGAGCACGTCTGTTCTGCTCACAGTGACGGTAAACGGCACCTTGCATCGTCTCGAAGTGCCGACCAGCCTCACTCTGGCTGACCTTCTGCGCGAGTGGCTCGATCTATCCGGCACCAAGGTCGCCTGCGACCAGGGCGTCTGCGGCGCATGCACGGTTCTGGTGGATGACGCTCCGGTGACGAGCTGCATCACGTTCGCGTTTGCCGTCGACGGCACGACGGTTCGCACTATCGAGAGCGTCGCCGGCGAAGGTGGCTGCCTCGATCCGATACAGACTGCTTTCCACGAAGCCGGCGTCCCGCAGTGTGGATTCTGCACGCCCGGGATGGTAATGCTCGCCGAAGCCTTGAAAATCGCTGAGCGGACGCCGTCATCGGAAACGATCGATCGTTGGATGAGCGCTAATATTTGCCGTTGCTCGGGCTATCAGGTGTTGCGCCGCGCCTTTTCCGCCGTGGTCGGTGGCACATGAGCCTTCGGGCCAATCGGTTTGCCGTCATCGGCCGTAGTCTTCCGGGTGTGGACAGCCATGCCAAGCTGACCGGAGCGGCGTGCTTCACCAGCGATATCAAGCTGCCTGGAATGTTGCACGGAAAGATCCTGCGCAGCCCGCACGCGCATGCGAGGATACGGGCAATCGATGCTCGCGCGGCGCTGTCGATGCCAGGCGTTGCGGCGGTAGCGACCGGGTCTGATCTTGATGGTCTTGATCCGCACTACGGAATGTTCATTCGCGACCAGCCTGTGCTTGCGCTCGGCAAGGTGCGTTTCGTGGGTGATGCGGTTGCGGCGGTCGCGGCATCCAGCGAGGCGATAGCCTATCGGGCTCTCGGTGAAATTCGCGTCGATTATGAACCGCTGCCAAGTCTGATGACGACCGCAGCCGCGCTTTCGCCTGCCGCGCCGCAGCTTTTCGACGTTCGGCACGAGGCCGAACTCGCGCCTCCCGGACCGGGAGTGAGTTGGCGACGGGAGCCGGGCTCGAATATTCTGTTTGAATACTGCCATAACGTCGGCAACAACATCGTGGATGGGTTCGACGTCTGTGCGCATGTGTTCGAGGATCGATTCAAATTCGCGCGTCTGAGCCATTATTCGCTTGAGCCGCATGTGACGCTGGCCGCGATCGACGGCAACCGCGTTGAGGTCTGGTCCAACAATCAGGATCCGTTTCTGCTGCGCCGTGACGTATCGCGGATTTTCAAGCGCCCGCTAGAAAACGTACGCTTCCATTGCGGCTTTGTTGGCGGCGGCTTCGGATCCAAGAGCTACTGCAAGATCGAACCCATTGCCGTGCTCCTGGCGTCGAAAGCCGGCCGGCCGGTTAGGCTCGCGCTTACGATGGACGAAAGCATGATGACGGTGTGTGAGCACGGTGCCGACATCGTGCTGCGTACCGGCGTCAGCGAACGGGGCGAAACGATAGCGCGCGATGTGACCGTCCGGCTTGACGGCGGTGCCTATGCGGACGCGAGTCCGTCAGTCGCGGCGCGCATCGGGGGCCGCTTCGGCGGACCATATCGATGGCAGGCGCTTCAGACCAAAGTGACCGTGGTCAGGACGAATACCGTGCCGGCCGGTTCGTTTCGCGGGTTCGGCGCAGCGCATGTGGCGTGGGCGTCGGAGTTGCAGATTGACATGATCGCACGCAGGCTCGACTTCGATCCTTGCGAATTTCGGTTACGGAATCTCGTGTCGGCCGGAGAGAGGCCCGTGCCCGGCGAAGCTGCTCTGGATTGTGATCTTCGCGCCGGGCTCGACGCGGTCGTCAGCCGGCTGAATTCTCGCGGGCGCAAACGCCGGCCAGGGCGTGGTGTCGGTCTCGCGGTCGCGATCAAGAGTTCAGGCGCAGGCCATCGATCGGATGCGACCGTGAGAATCATCGGATCCGGTCGCGTGGCGATCGGCTCAGGCGTGACCGAAATCGGTCAGTCGACAGGCATTGCGATGGTGCAGATCGTCGCGGAGGTTCTGGGGATCAGCCCGGATGTAATTCAAACCGTTGACACAGATACTGACCACACACCCTACGACAGCGGCACCCATGCCAGCACGGGTGTCACGGTGGCAGGCCTTTCGATGCGCCAGGCCGCCGAACATGCGCGCTCCCTGGTCCTCAACTTTGCTGCCGGCATTCTTGGCTGCGCAGTCGACGAGCTGAACTGGTACGGGTTCGGGGTGAAGCGCTTAGAGGAGCGGCACGAACTCGCAGACCTGCTGCGCCGAGCGCAATTGAGTCTCGACGCCGAGTTTCGCGGAGTGGGCTCCACGGAGACTCCCAATCGCAGCATCTTCTGGATGCCGTCCTGGACTGCTGCCGAAGTGGAAGTCGATGCCGAGACCGGCGCCGTTCGTGTGACTGACCTCGTCACCGCCGTGGAAGTTGGGACCGCAATCAACACCGAAAGATGCCGTAGCCAGGCCGAGGGCGCCGCGGTCCAAGGGCTTGGCCAGGCGCTGTTCGAGAATCTTGATTATTCGGGCGATCGGCCTGTCAACGCAGAACCCCTGCGGTACCGCGTCCCACGAATGCTCGACATCCCCCCGCGTTTTGAAACCATCGTCCTCGAACACGGTCTCGGACCTGGTCCTTATGGGGCCAAAGGCGTCGGAGAAGCCGGCGGCCTTACGATTCCGGCGGCGATCGCAAACGCCGTCGCCGACGCGGTCGGGGCGCGCGTCACTGATCTCCCCATAACGCCAGAAAAGGTCCTTGCGGCGATCGATCGGCTGAGTCCAAATGGCGGCGAAGGTCGCGGGCAACCCCCATAAGAACGGCGGGAGACGGGACGTTCAGTCGTCAGACGATACCCGGAATGGTGGCGAAGCAAGTTGAGTTGTCAATCTGTCGGGCGTTGGATGGGAAGGAACCAATGGCGCGCGGCTATCATGACATCGGCGGCGACCCTGCGGAGTCGATTCCGCGCCAGGAGCTGCCATGGCTGCACTGGGAGAAAAAGGTGGAAGCAGTCCGCAATCTCCTTGGCGATGGTACCCGCCGCATCATCTCGCTTGATGAAATGCGGCGCGGGTTCGAATTGTTCGGCGCCGACAAGTACAAAGCACTGTCGTTCTATCGCCGCCGACTTGAGGCGATGATCGACATCCTTGTCGAAAAAAAGGTGATCAGCCGCGAGGAACTGGATGCCGAGATCGGTCGGATGTGTGTGCGCTGGAGCGGCGACTGACAACGTCCATGCAAGCGCGATTCCAAGAGGGCGACCGGGTGCAGGTGCTCGATCTAGGCAAGGCGGGCCACGTCCGCACGCCGTTTTATGTGCGCGGCAAAATCGGCGAGATATTGGAGCTATGCGGCTGGTATCTCAACCCCGAAGACCTGTCGATCGGCCACGCCGGCGGACCGGTCGTCGCACTCTACCGGGTCCGGTTCCGCCAAGTTGATCTGTGGCCCGATTACGCCGGGGCGGCGCACGACACGTTGTGCATCGAGATTTATGATCATTGGCTGGCGAAGGCCGTACCGCTTGCCGGCGTGGTTGCGATGGAGCAAACATCATGAACCCGCCGCATGCCGACGCCGACCATCATGAGGGCGAAGAATTGGATAGCCGCGCGCACGTGCACGTGCACGGCGCCCATGAGATGCTCGTGGTGGAGGACGAGGCCGGGAACCGCGAGGGCCAGATCCTTATCGATGCGTTGCAGAATTCTACTGGTCGCAAGGAACCTGCTGGCTCCCGAGGAGGTGACGCAGGAGATCGAGAAACTGGAGGCGCCCGGCGTGCATCTCGGCGCCAGGATCGTCGCCCGCGCCTGGACCGATCCCGATTACAAGGCCCGGCTTCTTGCAAATGGGAAGTCCGGCGCCGCCGAGCTCGACATCAAGGTTGGCGAGGCGCAGCTGGTTGTGGTGGAGAACACTCACGAGTTGCACAACCTCGTCTGCTGTACGCTCTGCTCCTGCTATCCGCGTTCCATCCTCGGCCAGCCGCCGTCCTGGTACATCAGCAAGGCCTATCGGGCGCGGGCCGTGCATGAACCGCGCGCAGTGCTCGCGGAGTTCGGCCTGGTCATCCCGCCCGCTGTCGAGCTGCGGGTGCATGATAGCAACGCCGACATGCGCTACCTCGTGCTGCCGCAGCGCCCGCCAGGGACGGAGGGCTGGGGAGAGGAAGAACTGGCGCAACTGGTGACGCGCGACTGCATGATCGGCGTCGCCCGAGCTTCGCCCGTCGAGGCGGCACCATAGAAGCGTCCGTTGTTAGCCGCGACCGATGACACCTGATGTTCACCGCGGTGTGTCTTCACGGGTATCCGCGCCGCGATTCCTTCGTGGTCAGGGCGCGAGTTGACGACGGAACACGTCGAGACAGTGGCTCTTGAGCTCGACGAAGCGCGGGTCGGTCACGCTTTCGGTCTTGCGCGGCCACGGCAGATCGATGTCGACGAAATCGGCAATGCGCGTCGGCCGGCGCGTCAGCAGCAGAACCTTGTTGGCGAGTTGGACTGCCTCTTCGAGGTCATGCGAGACCAGCAGCGTCGTCGTCCCGGTCTTCATGAAGATGCGCTGCAGCTGTTCGCGCATGAACAGCGTCATTTCGTAATCGAGCGCGGAGAACGGTTCATCGAGGAACAGCACCTCGGGATTGGTCACGAGCGCGCGCAGAATCGACACGGTCTGCTGCTGGCCGCCGGAGAGCATGTAGGGATACGCATTGAGGTCGATCTTGACCTCGAAATCCGCGAGCAACTGCTCGACCCGCTTCTCGCGTTCGTGCCGCCGCAATCCCATCAGCTTGAGCGGATAATGGATGTTGTCGATAGCGCGCAGCCAGGGGAACAGCGCGTCACGATAGTTTTGGAATACATAGGAGAGCCGCGTCTCCTGGATGGTTTGGCCGTCGAACAGGACCTGACCGGCGTCCATGGGCATGAGGCCGGATATCATATTGATCAGCGTGCTCTTGCCGCAGCCATTAGGTCCGAAGATCGATATGAATTCGCCCTGCGGCAGATCGAGATCGAATTGATCGTATATGACCGTGGCGTCGAAGGACTTCTTCAGCCCGCGGATGGTGATGAAGGTCTTGCGGTCGCCGTCCGGGGTGCCCGCCGGCGGGATTCCGACGACGCTCGACACACGTCCGGATACCGTCACGTCCTCCAGCCTTTCAGCGATCAATCGCGCAAGCCTGTCACGATCCGAAGTCGGCTGCCTTGAGGATCTTGCCCCGCACGTCGATGCGCGTCGTCAGTACGCCCTCCTTTTGGAAGACGTCAACCAGGGCTTGATAGGAATGCAGATCGGTTTCATTGAGGTCGCCGAAGCCGCGCAAGTAGGGCTTTGCCAGATCGGCCAGTTGCTCGGCGCGGATCGGAGTGTATTTCGGGATGATCGTTTTGTATTTGTCGAAGTCGGCGTTCGCGAGCTTCGTCGCCTCGTCGATGACTTCGACGATCTTTTTTGCGACCTGCGGGCGCTCTTTCAGGAACTTCGTGGTTAGGAGCGATACGCCCGAGTAGAACGGGTCGGCGATTACCATGGCGACCGGATTGGTCATGCCGCGCTTCGCCAGACCGGAACCGACCGCGACCGAGCCGACCGGCTCCAGCGATAGCGTCGCGTCGACACTGCCTCCGACTACCGCCGGCACCTGCATGCCAACGGCGAGATCGACGAGCGTTACGTCCTTGTCCGGATCGAGCCCCGCCGCACGGACCAGGTAGCGCGATATGGTGCGCCATTGAATGCCGGGCACATGGCCGAGTTTCTTGCCTTTGAGATCGGCGAAGCTTTTGATGTCGCTGTCGGGCCTCACGATGAGGCCGTCATTGATCAGGCCGACCTTGATGCCGCCTCCCTGAAGGCCGAATACCTTGAACGTGCCGGGAAACTTCGATTCCGCCAGCATTGCGATACCCGCCGCCGCGCCCGGCGGTCCGAAATCCGCCCGGGCGGCCACCAGCGCGTCGATGATCTGGTTAGGGGCCTCGAGCTTCTGCGAGACGATGTCGATACAGGCCTTCGCGAACAGCCCCTCCTCAAGCGCCACGTAATAGGCGGTCGTCTGCATGATCGGCAGCCAAACGGCCGTGACCTTCTCCATGCGGTCGCAGGCCGCATTGGCGGTGCCCGATAGGGCGGCGAGGCCCGTCAGCACGGCGGCAACCATCGAGCATTTCATGGCGCTTCTCCTTGGCATGGCGGCCACGGCGGACGGCGTCATCGGCCGGACCAATGGACGAATTGTTTCTCGACGGACAGGAACAGCAGATTGGCGCCGTACCCCATGGCGCCGGCGACAAGGATCGAACCGTACATGTCGGTAAGCTGATAGGAAATTTGCGCGTCGATGATACGGTGGCCGAGCCCGTCTACGGCGCCAATGAACATCTCGGCGACAATGATGACGACGAGAGCAACAGAGACGGCAGTGCGCAGACCGACGAAGGTCTGCGGCAGAGTTTCGAAGAATATGACGTCCTTGAAAATCTGGAACGAGTTGGCGCCCATCGCGCGCGCCGCGAGGATTCGCGTCTGCCGCGCATTCATGACGCCATATGCGACGTTGAACACGATCGCCAGGAGTGCGGCAAAAGCAGCCACCGATATCTTCGAGAACTCGCCGAGACCAAACAGCAGAAGGAAAAGCGGGAACATTGCGGTTGCAGGAGTGGAGCGAAAGAAATCGATCACAAACTCGACAGATCGGTAGATGCTTTCATTGGCACCAAGGACGATGCCAAGCGGCACGCCGATGCAGGCGGCGATCCCGAAGGAATAGGCAACGCGCAGCAGCGTCTGCAGGAAGTCCTGAGTCATCGCGCCTGACGAGATGTTGTTCCAGGTATCCGCCAGTGTCGCGAACGGCGACGGCAACAGATGAGGATCCACCAGCGTGCCCGCATATGCGATCCACCAGATCGCGATCAGCAGAATCGGCCCGACGAAGAACTCAATCACCCGACGGAGGCGCTTGCGACCCAGCCTGGTGTTCAGGTCAGACATCTGATGGATTCCTCGGGAGCGGCGCTGTCGCTATCGACCGCTTAGCAACGACCGTGCCAGCAGCGCGGGCCGACAGGGCGCCGGTTTTGAGGGTAAGTTTGTCACCGCACAATTCGTTGTGGACATGGTGGTGGACGCAGTCCTAGTCGGACCAGTCTGCGGCTCGAGTTCCCTGGTAACAGGGAAATCTGCAGGGTATCTTTCAATTCTTGGTCGTGTGGGGCGAAATTGACATCAATTACCGCAGATGGATCAGTACCTTACGCTTATATTCCCTACGCGAAAGAGCAGCGATTTTTTTCTGCCTAGCAGGGATTGTTTTGAGCTTTACAGGGATCTGCAGCGAAGCGAAACACTTGCTCCATGGCTGACCGACGGCCCGCCACGGCCAAAGATGCGCTCGCCGCGAGTGCACGCCATAATCGCCGCGATTTGTGGCTGACGGTGGCTTGGGTCATAGCCCCAACAAGGCTCAGTCCGTCGGCGTCAACACGGGCAAATGTGACAGAAGGGCCAGATGGAAACACCAAGTGGAGATAACGAGCCTAACGTCGCAGCGCAGCTCGCCGCTATCGTAGTCTTCACCAACACATTACGCGAAGTTTCGAAAATCTATGGCGGCCGACCGCCTGAAGAATCTCGCGAGGCCATCAAGTTTGCGCTCCACGGCGTGATCCAGTTGATCTCGGGCCTGTATCCGACCGAACCAGCGTTTCCCCGGCCTCTCAATGATCTGCTGTACGCCCTGCACGACCTGGATCATGGAAGCGTTGGACCACTTCTGACGCCAACAATGGTGTCCAACAGGCCGGGCATGGCCTTATCGGAGGAACTGTTCCGGGCCATTGTAGCGGCGACAATGACGCGCCTGATGGAGGGCGGCAAGAAAAAGAAGGACGCCGCTCGAGAAGTCGCCCGAAGGCTCGCCAAGATGGGCGGCAAAACCGCGTCCGGGGCAATCGTAAGAGCTGGGCAGATCGAGAAATGGCGAGAGAAAATGATGACCGAAAGGGCTGCCGAGAATAAGGACGTTGCGCGGTATCAGGAAGCTTTGAAGATGCTCGGCGGCATGAAGCCCGAGGAGGCCGTCGACCTCTTGCTGAGTTCGCTAACGGATCTTTCGCCCTCAAATTTTCCCAAAAAGCCCCCCGCTTAGTGGGACGCCTTTGAGCTTATTTGCCTCCCAGTTGTAACCGGGAGACAAGCATGTCGAATCAACTTAGTTCAGTAGCGGAGATAGCGGGGGACAGTGGCAAATCCGCGGGCGGGCGGCCCGCAGACGCAGTCGACCGGCCGATAGCCGGGCGTCTCGCCCCTCTTTCCCATCTAACCGATAGCAAGGTCAGGCTCACCCCGACCAACCACCTTGCTGCCTATAAGAACAATGCCCGGACCCATTCGAAAAAGCAGATTAGCCAGATCGCCAAGAGCATCCAGCGCTTCGGCTTCAACAACCCGATCCTCGTCGATGACTCGGGCCAGATCATTGCCGGCCATGGTCGCGTGGAGGCAGCAAAGCTCCTCGGCCTGAATGAGGTGCCGACCTTGTGTCTGTCGCACCTCTCGGACGTCGACAAGCGAGCCTATGTGCTGGCGGACAACCGGCTCGCCGAGAAGGCCGGCTGGGACCGGGAGATCCTGGCGATCGAACTGCAAGCCCTGATCGACCTTGATTTCGAGGTCGAGCTCACGGGATTTGAGGCCCCCTATGTCGACATCGTGCTGGAGGACGCCGCCGAGGCGAATGGCGGACCGCCGGGCCCCGAAGACGAGATCCCCGATCCGCCGACCGCCGGCGCCGCGGTGTCGCGGACCGGCGATGTGTGGGCCCTTGGCCCTCACCGCTTGCTCTGCGGCAACGCGCTCGATGCCGCCTCCTACCAGACCCTGATGGCTGGTGAGCTTGCCGACATGGTGTTCACTGATCCTCCCTATAACCTCCGGATCGACGGAAACGTCTCGGGACTTGGCCGCGTCCGGCACCGCGAGTTTGCGATGGCGTCCGGCGAGATGACGGAGGACGATTTTACCAAGTTCCTGCGGACGGCGTTCGAACAACTCGCCGCCCACAGCGTGGACGGGTCGATCCACTTCCTCTGCATGGACTGGAGGCATCTGGCGGAAATGTTTGGCGCCGGGAATGCGGTCTATGCGGAGCTCAAGAACCTTGTCGTATGGAACAAGAGTAACGGTGGCATGGGCACCTTCTACCGCAGCAAGCATGAGCTGATTTTCGTATGGAAGGCCGGGAACGCGCCCCACCTCAACAATTTCGAGCTCGGTCAGCACGGACGCCACCGCACGAACGTCTGGGATCACGCGGGCGTCAACACAATGCGGTCCGGGCGGCTTGAAGAACTTGCGATGCACCCGACCGTCAAACCGGTCGCCTTGGTGGTGGACGCGATCAAGGACTGCTCCCGCCGCAAGAGCATCATCCTTGACCCGTTCATAGGGTCCGGAACCACCATCATCGCGGCGGAACGCGCGGGACGCCGAGCGCGCGGCATCGAGCTCGACCCCATCTATGTCGATGTCGCGGTTCGGCGCTGGCAGACGTATACCGGCAAGGTCGCCACTTTGATCTCTACCGGTAAGACTTTCGAGGAAGTCGATGTCATTCGGCGTGCAATTTTGACCCCCTAATCGGGGGGATCGGCGTCCAAAATTGACCCCCTGAAGTGTGGCCGATGCAGGCTTCCCGCTTTGATTCGAAGCGGGGTGGTCGGGGGATGCTGGTCGTGGAGACGGTTGCGCGGATTCGGCGCGAGCACTTCGTCAAGGGCAAGACGATCCGGGAGATTGCGCGGGACCTCGGGGTGTCCCGGAACACGGTCCGCAAGGTGCTGCGATCCGGGGAGACGTCGTTCGAATACGAGCGCACCGTCCAACCGCGGCCGAAGCTGGGGCGATGGACGGCTGCGGTCGATGAACTGCTGGAAAGCAATGCGGCCAAGCCCGCTCGCGAGCAGTTGACGCTGATCCGGATCTTCGAGGAGTTCCGCGAGCGCGGGTACGACGGCGGCTATGATGCGCTGCGTCGCTACGCCAGGCGATGGGCCAAGGATCGCGGGCAAGCGACGGCCGCGGCCTACGTGCCGCTGAGCTTCGCTCCGGGCGAGGCCTACCAATTCGACTGGAGCCACGAGATCGTCGTCCTCAACGGCGTGACCGTGACTGTGAAGGCCGCCCATGTCCGGCTTTGCCACAGCCGGATGCTGTTCGTGCGCGCCTATCCGCGCGAGACGCAGGAGATGGTGTTCGACGCTCACGACCGGGCGTTCGCGCTGTTCAAGGGGACCTGCAGGCGCGGCATCTACGACAACATGAAGACCGCGGTGGAGACGGTCTTCGTCGGCAAGAACCGCCTCTACAATCGCCGCTTCCTGCAGATGTGCAGCCATTATCTCGTCGATCCGGTAGCCTGCACGCCGGCATCGGGCTGGGAGAAGGGCCAAGTCGAGAATCAGGTCGGGCTGGTGCGCGAGCGCTTCTTCACGCCGCGACTGCGCTTCAAGACCTACGACGAGATGAACGCCTGGCTCACCGATAAATGCATCGCCTACGCCAAGGCGCATCACCATCCGGAGCTGACCGGGCAGACGATCTGGGATGTGTTCGAAGCGGAGCGGCCGAAGCTCGTGCCCTATGCGGGCCGGTTCGACGGCTTCCACGCGGTGCCGGCGTCGGTCTCCAAGACCTGCCTGGTGCGCTTCGATAACATCAAGTACTCGGTGGCAGCGAGCGCGGTCGGGCGGCTGGTCGAAGTCCATGCCTATGCGGACCGCATCGTGATCCGCCAGGACGGCCGGATCGTCGGCGAGCATCCCCGCGCGTTCGGCCGCGGCGACACCATCTACGACCCCTGGCATTACGTCCCCGTGCTGGCTCGCAAGCCCGGCGCCCTGCGCAACGGCGCGCCATTCAAGGATTGGGTGCTGCCGGCCGCGATGGAGCGCATCCGGCGCAAGCTCACCGGTGTCGACGATGGCAATCGGCAGATGGTCGACATCCTCACCGCCGTGATCACCGACGGGCTGCCGGCGGTCGAGGCGGCCTGTGCCGAGGCAATCGCCCAGGACGTCCACTCCGCCGATGTCGTCCTGAACATCCTGGCCCGCCAACGCAATCCCGATCCACCCGCCACCATCATGACGCCGGCTGCGCTGACGCTGCGCCACGCACCGATTGCCGATTGTGCCCGCTACGACAACCTCAGGAGAAGCAACTGATGGAACGATCCGAGATATTCGACCTCATGGGCGAACTTCAGCTCTACGGCATGAAGGCTGCCTTCGACGAGATCATGACCACCGCCGTCAAACGCCAGCATGAGCCCCAGCGCATCATCGGCGACCTGCTCACCGCCGAGATCAACGAGAAGCAGGTGCGCTCGATCAAATACCAACTCTCCATCGCCAAGCTGCCGCTCGCAAAAGACCTTGAAGACTTCCAGTTCGACGGCACACCGATCAACGAGACCCTGGTTCGCGATCTCGCCGGCGGTGGATTCCTAACCCAGCAGCGTAATGCCGTGCTGATTGGCGGAACCGGCACCGGCAAAACCCACTTGGCGATCGCCGTCGCCCGTAGCTGCATTCGGTCCGGCACCCGCGGCCGCTTCTACAACGTCGTCGATCTCGTCAACCGGCTCGAGGGCGAGACCCGCAGCGGCCGGCAGGGTCGGATTGCCGATCACCTGACCCGCATGGACTTCGTCATTCTCGACGAGCTCGGCTATCTGCCGTTCGCCCAGGCCGGTGGCCAACTCCTGTTCCACCTCATCAGCCGGCTCTACGAGCGCACCTCGATCATCGTCACCACCAATCTCGCCTTCGGCGAATGGCCGAGCGTCTTCACCGACGCCAAGATGACCACCGCGCTGCTCGATCGCCTGACCCACCACTGCGATATCATCGAAACCGGAAACGACAGCTGGCGCTTCAAGAGCCGTGGCGACGATCATCCCGCCACCCGCGCTCGCGCCGTCTCCGCAACCCCGACCAGCTCCGACGGCGCGAGCGCTACCGCCCGGACTCGTCGCTCAAGGGGGTCAAAATTGGACGCCGATCGGGGGTCAAATTTGGACGCCGATTGACAGATTATCGCCTGCGAGCGCTTTGGGGCTTGTATGTCGACTGTTTTACGGGCGGCCGGTATCGGGTGGCACTGGCGTTGGCCGAAAGATTTTGCAGCTACGCGGCGAAAACCACCGATCCTGCCGATGGCCCACTCGGCGACCTCCAGATTGGCCTAGTGCAGGTTGCCCTGGGCAACCTGGAAGGTGCGCAGCGACACATCGAGCGCATGCTGGATCGCTATGTCGCCAGAAGATCGCACATCTGCAGGTTTCACTATGACCAACGGATGGTGGCGCACACGTATCACTCTCGAATACTGTGGCTGCAGGGATCTGCCGAAAAGGCCATTTGTAGCGTCGAACGCCTTGTAGTCGACGCTCGCGCCAACAGTCACCCGCTGTCGCTGGCCAATGCCCTGCTTCAGTCGGCCCTTGTCGCGCTTCTCGTCGGTGATCTAGCCTTAACGGAGCGCTATGTGAAGGAGCTCCTGGAGCTTTCGGCCAAGCACGCGCTTGAGCTGTGGGGCCTTGTGGGTCGATGCTTTGGAAGCGTGTTGCTCATCAAGCGTGGCGACATTGGCGCCGGGTTGGAGCTTATGCGCGTCGCGTTCGCCAGTGTCCCGCACAACGCCTTTAGCCTGCTGTTCACCCCACTCCGCGCCGAGATGGCAGACGCCCTCGGTCGCGACGGTAAAGCTACCGAGGCTCTCTCGATAATCGACGAGGCGCTCGCACGGTCCGAGCGCATCGAGGAGCGCTGGTGCGTCGCCGAGCTGATGCGCATCAAGGGCGAACTCGTCCTGCGCGATGGTGCACGGCAGGCCGCGACCGCGGCCGAAGAGCATTTTTTACAATCACTCGATTGGGCGCGCCGGCAAGGCGCCCTCTCATGGGAGTTGCGAACATCTACAAGCCTTGCACGCCTGCAGCAGGCTCAAGGCCGGCTGGCCGAGGCGAGCAGCCTCCTGCAGCCGGTGTACGATCGCTTCAGAGAGGGCTTGGAAACTGCCGACTTGAAGACCGCGAAGGCGCTTCTCCTGTCCTTACACCAACACACCATGATGCTAAATTCTGGTGAGACGTGAGATGTCCTGAACGGCGATATGATTGCGCGCACATGGCCGAAAACAGATGCATGCGCGTTGGGCGAGTGGGAGTTGATCTCGCTCGGCGCGAACTGCGCGCGCGCAGAGTGCCTGCCCCGATCGGCGGTCGCGCGTTCGACATCATGGAGGTTCTTGGTTCAGTCGGGCGGTGAGCTTGTCACCAAGGCGACCTCACACCATGGTTTGCTGGCGCGCCCGAGGGGATTCGAACCTCTGACCTTTGCCTTCGGAGCGCAACACACCGCCAGCGCGAGTCAATCTCCGTCGGCCGACGTCCCAGATGATGCCGGGCACCGGCGTCGAGCAAGCCACAATTATTTGCCGTTTCGACGCGCTCCACGGTCGCTGTTCATGAACTACAATCACGACGGCCTCGCCACTGATCTGATTGGCGACATGCATCCCGTCATTGCTGTTCACGGCTCCATCGACCCGTGGATCGGCGCGCCGGAAGCGCTCGATCTGATCCACACGGCCACCATCGAATATCCGACAGCTTCGGAGGTGCAAGCTGCGCTGGACTCGCTGCTGAGCAGCAGGCTCCGCCGCGATATCCAGAACCTTGACCAGCTCGCCGCTTCGCTTGCTGGCGGCCCGATGAGCGACGTTGCTTGGGTTGTGAACGAGGCTGCCCGTCTAGCGGCACGAGGAAAAAAAGACGCGATTGATGATATCGATTTGTTCTCGGCGCTAAAGAGACGGAAGCGGTAGAGAAGGGATGTGACCAGAATGCTGATGGCGGGCTTGGCTGAAGCCGAAGCATCCTTGCGTCGTGCCGTGGACATCATTTTGCGAGCACGCCCGGCGCGCGCTAGAAACTGCTTCTTAGATCCAGGGGCCAAAGCTGATCATTTCATGATCCGTTGGAACCGAAACCAGCAACAAGATAATCCAGAAAGAACTGGCATTCGGGCGCGATCGGAGCGGTACTGTGACGGTTCCGGGCGCGATCAGCAACTCGGGATCCCGCCCCGCCGGCTGCATCGCCGTCGCGGGGCTCCGGCAGTGACGGCGCGATGTCGCGCCCTCAGCACCGGAGGATCCCGAACATGCCTGCCATCAAATTCACCGATACCCAACTCGTCATCTTGTCCGCCGCCTCTCGGCGCGATGATCGCGGGATCGTATTGCCCACCAAGCTAAAGGGCGGCGCCGCGCAAAAGCTGGTCGCGAAATTGATCGATCACGGCTTGATCGAGGAGGTCCGCGCACGTGGCGATCTCCCGGTCTGGCGCCGCGACGACGATAATCGTGCGATGGCGCTGCGCATCACCAAGCGCGGCCTCAAGGCGATTGCGGTCGAGGACGACCCGGGCGATCAGGCGACGGAGGGCGAGCCGGCCACCCTCGAAAATGCCCCGAAGGCGAGCCGCGCTCCCGATGCGAAGCGCGAGCGAGCCACCTCTCGCTCCGATAACGACACCGGCGAGAATGCCATAGCCGCCGCGCCCGGCGACCAGGGCCGCTCCAAGCAGGCCCGGATCATCGAATTGCTGGTGCGCCCCGAGGGTACGACGATCGCGGCCGTGATGGCCGCCACCGGCTGGCAACAGCACTCGGTGCGCGGCTTCTTCGCGGGAGCGGTGCGCAAGAAGCTCGGGCTCACGCTGGTGTCCGACAAGATCGGCGACGAACGGGTCTACCGGATCGTGTCGCCGGATGCTCCCACGCCGGCGGCGAGGAAGTCGACCCGCCGGGCGGCCTGACGGCCATGACTGAGTCTTTGAGCAGTCATGATGCCTTGGACGTCGAGATCGCGCGACTGCGCGATCTCGATCTGGCGGGTCTGCGGGCACGGTGGCGAACGATATTCCGTCGCTCTGCGGCCGATCACCTGCCCCGCCACTTGCTGTTCCGTGTGCTGGCCTATCGGCTTCAGGCCGAGCGCTTCGGCCACCTCGACAAGGACACCCAGCGGTTCCTCGACCGGGTTGCTTCAGGGGCAAAAGCCGGCTGCGAGCTCAAGCCCGCGGACGGTCATGCCTCACGCAACGGGCTTCAACCCGGAACCATCCTGGTCCGGGAATGGAACGGGGTGCTCCAGCGCGTCATGGTCCTCGACCAGGGCTTCACCTGGAACGGCACGACCTATCGCAGCCTGACCGAGGTCGCCGTCGCGATGACCGGGACACGCTGGTCCGGTCCCCGCTTCTTCGGCCTGCGCGACCGCCCAAAGGGGTCGGCATGACCGCCAAAGCCCCCAAACGGGTTCGATGCGCCGTCTATACCCGGGTCTCGACCGAGTATGGGTTAGACCAGGAGTTCAATTCCCTCGACGCCCAGCACGAGGCCGCCGAGGCCTATATCCGTAGCCAAGCCCATGACGGCTGGACCCTGCTGCGCGCCCGGTATGACGACGGCGGCTATTCCGGCGGATCGACCGACCGCCCTGCCCTGCAGCGGCTCCTAGAAGATATTCGAGCCGGGAAGATCGACGTCATCGTGGTCTACAAGGTCGACCGGCTCACCCGTTCGTTGGCCGACTTCGCCAAGCTGGTGGAACTGTTCGACGCCCATGCGGTGTCGTTCGTCTCGGTGACCCAGCAGTTCAATACCACGAGCTCGATGGGACGGCTGACCCTGAACGTGCTGCTGTCGTTCGCCCAGTTCGAGCGCGAGGTCACGGGCGAGCGCATTCGAGACAAGAT
This sequence comes from uncultured Alphaproteobacteria bacterium, assembly GCA_963747835.1. Classification (GTDB taxonomy): domain Bacteria; phylum Pseudomonadota; class Alphaproteobacteria; order Rhizobiales; family Xanthobacteraceae; genus JAJPKK01. The sequence continues at coordinate 619,019 of CAVVGO010000006.1, read as the reverse complement.
AGCGGCCTCCAAGCGCAAGGGCATCTGGGTCGGCGGCACTGTCCCGCTCGGCTATGAGAGCCGGGACAAAAAGCTCGTTGTCCATGAGGATGAGGCCGAGCGGGTCCGCACGATATTCCAACGCTACCTCGAACTCGGCAGCATCGGGCTGCTGCTATCGGACCTCCGCGTTCGCGGCATTGTCAGCAAGACGCGCACGCGCTCCGATGGAAACACCGTTGGCGGCATCCCGTTCACCCGAGGCCCCCTCGCCTATCTCCTGCACAACCGCTGCTACATCGGCGAGGTCGTTCACCGCGGCCAGGTCTATCCCGGAGAACACCAGGCCCTCCTGGACCGCGACCTGTTCGAGGCGGTGCAGCGCAGATTGGGCGAGCAGCGCGCCAGCCGCGTCACCGGGCGGGCGAGCTCCGAGGCGATGTTGCTCGGACGGATTTTCGACGATCGGGGTCATCGCATGACGCCGAGCCATTGCCGCAAGACCGGGACGAAGTACCGTTATTACACGTCAGCCGCACTGACGCAGGGCCAACCCGAGCTCGCGGGCTCGATCTGCCGCGTGCCGGCGCCTGAGATCGAGGCCGTGATCGGCGCTGCCGTGCGGCGCCATCTGGACGACGACACCGTGCAGGATACAAGACAGCTGATCCGTGCTCACGTGGCCCGCGTCGAGGTGAGACCGAGTGAACTCGCTATCACGCTGACCGCCTCTGCTGAGGCAGCGACGGCGCCAGATGTGAGTTCGCAACTCCCTGGATCGGAGAGCCCAACCTCAGACAGCGACCAGCACGATGCCGTATCCCCGGCCATCCTGATTGTTCCCTGGACCAAGCCACCGGCGAAGCGACGCCGCGACATCATCACACCCGACCAGGGCCGAAGTACTGCAGGCCGGCCGATCCGAGCGGAGTCCCGCGCCCGGCTTGTCGCGGCGATCGCACGCGGCCGGCTATGGCTGTCTCAGATCGAAACCGGCGCAGTCAACGGCGTAAGCGAGATAGCGATCCGCGAGAACTGCAGCCCGCGCCATGTCAACATGACGATCTCGCTCGCGTTCCTCGCGCCGTCACTGGTCAGGGCCGCCGTCGAGGGCCGGCTGCCCCACGGTATCGGGTTGGCCCGGTTGATCGACGCACCCGCCGAATGGGATCGCCAGCACCGCATGCTCGGCCTCGCGTCCTGAACACGCGCTTGCATCGGGCCCCCTTTGAACATCACATCACGCTTTTCGATTCATCACATTCCTCCACCAAGCCACCAGATCGTCCTTGGCGACAAACTTCGCTAGATCGCGTCCGCAAGGTGTCCACCGCGAAGGACAAGCTGAACCGGCTTGCGGGGCTGTCGTTAAGCTGCATTGTTAGCGTTAGAGCGCCGAGAAGGTTCTATCCAAGCTATTGTAATAACGCCAATATTAGCAATCTGCGACCCGGCGGCGCGCATCATGTGCATTTGCAAAACATAACAGACTTTAATCATTGACAACGCGTTCTATGGCCCGGGTCAGATGTATCCTCCTGGCATCGCGCCGGTTGAATTCGCAGATTCAGCCGCCGTCGCAACGGCAGCGAAACTCAGAGGGACGAACGATGCTTACCATCATGCAAGCGGGCCGCGCCTGGATCGATCTCCAAGACAGACCACAGGAGGTTTCGTACGGGACGCAGGCGTTTCACCGTGAGCGCAAATGGCGCCAGTTCGAGCGCAACGTTGGCGTTGCGATCGAGGACATCGCGATCTCGCGCTGGAGGGACCTGCAAAATACTTCCCGACACGAGGAAGCGACAACACCTCCCGATCGATACTTCATCGGCATCGCCCTGAAGATCACGCGCCTGAAGCTGACCAGGGGACACCAAGCCATATTCGACGGCATCATGCCGGTGGGCACGCTGTATGTTTCAGCGCCATCGAAGCAACTCAGTGCGCAGTTTCATGCACCGTACGATTTCCTGCACTTTCACGTTTCGGCGGATTACTTTCCTTCGCAGCGATCGGCGACGCAGCTCGTGGCGGAAGGTTTGAACGACCTGGTCCTGTTGCGCGATCCGTTCGCCGAGCAACTTGCAAAGGCGCTGACCGAGCACGGCAATACGTGCGACGAAAAATTTGCACGTTGCATCGGTCAGACGCTTGCGATGCATCTCGCCCGGCTCGAACTCCCGCGAACCAGGGTCAACGCCCTGCCGAAATGGCGGCTCCGGCGCGTCGAGGAATACGTCAAAGCGCATTTTGACTGTGGCATCGGTCTTTCCGACTTGGCCAAGGTCGCAGGGCTATCGCGCATGCACTTTGCGGCACAATTCCGGGCTGCGACGGGATATCGTCCACGCGAATATCTCCTGCATCAGCGTATTGAACATGCGAAGTCGTTATTGTCGAACACCGAAACGCCCCTGGCCGACGTCGCGCTGACCGTCGGATTCTGCTCTCAAGCGCATTTTTCGACCGTCTTCAAGCGCATCACGAGTGAAACTCCGGCACGCTGGCGATGCGCCAGCAAGAACGAATTGCCTCCCGTGCAAAGCCTGCAGCAAGGGTCAACCTTCGACAGGCAAAGTTTGGAGTTGTGTCGTGTCGGCGAACCGACATGACCTCAATCGCGCGAAATGAAAAACGGCAAGCGTTGGTGAAATACGTTGTCTGTCTAATCTACGATGCTGAAAATGCAAGTGACTGAGACCATCAAGTTCGGCTCGAGCCTTCCCCCGGGCGACGAGCCTGTCGGGGCCGTCCTTACCCCCACGAAGGACGGCCCCCAATCACTCGAGACGCACCTTCTAATCACTCGGTGAAACGAAAATAAAAAAGCAACGCCATTTTTTAGAAGAGCCCGGCACTGCCACTAGCGGTGCGGGGGACGTTTCTTGCCGCTGACGATCCCGACGCTTCGGAACAAATCTGCGCCACCTTCTAGGCGGTGTAAAGACCGGCAGAGGTTGTCGTGCAGCTTGGCTCGCTGAAGCCAAGTTGGTGCGGTCAAGGCTCTTTGCGCTTGGAGCGAACGAAGTCATCCGATGGCTGAAGGCGGACGCCATCCTCGTCCCGCCAGTCGACCATGACGTCGTGTCCGTTCTTGATATCGAGGCGACCGACATAGACCCCATAGTCGATAGATGATCAATCGCTCTAAAGCTGATGACGCCAGCAGGCGTCGCAACTGCAAGCCCCTTCATTGCAGTGACCAACTCTTCGGTATCGGTGGAACCGGCGCGCTTGATTGCCTCGGCCAACACCAAAATATTGCTGTAGCCCATCAATGAGCCCATCCGCGGATAGTCTTTGTAGCGGGCGCGATGGGTGCAATCGTTGCCCAGCGTTTGGCGGGAAACTTTGCAGCTTCCTCAGCGAAAATCATGGTGTGAGCAAAGGTGCTCGGACTCAGTCCAAAGGTATTGCTATTCCCGTTCTCCCAAATCAGCGCTTCGGTGAGCGGCTGAGTCGCTAGGAGGAATATGCCCTTCTGCTTAGAGAAATCAGCGACCGCAAGACCAACGTTGGACAGGTTCATTCCCGTCAGCATCTCGACCTTATAGCGGCTCAACAGTTCGTTGGCAGCAGTAAACGCAACGTCGGGACTGCGAGCGTCCGCGAGATGATCTCAATCGGCCGTCCGAGCACACCTCCTTTCTGGTTGATTTCATCGACAGCCAGCTGCCAACCCTTGCGGTACGCCTCTGTGCCGATAGGAAGCGCGGAATAACTTGAGATCTCTCCGATAAGAATTGGCTCATTCCGTGCGAGGGCTGGCCTAAGACCGATCACGGTAGCCAAAGCAAGACCAATATCTGCTGGAGCTCCTTCAGGCACGTCGCCTTCATAATGGCCATCACACACGGGACCCAACGCGATCGTTGATGGATTAAAAAGCCGTCCGCGCCAATAGGAGGATACTTCAGCGCGTGCTATCTCTTCATTTGGCGGCTGACGGTTCCTCCCGATTGCGGCGCCAATTACGCATTCCGGAACGGCTTCGGCAGCAGCTTTTCCATTTTCTTCGGCGTCCGGATTTATCGCCGCCGGAAATTTGATTCACTTGCGGAGTTCGGGTGCTATATTATCGTCAGGCTCGTACCACATCTCATGCTTCGAGGACAAGTCGCATCGGCACATTGTTGCCGAGATAATTCGATTGTATCAAAGAGTTATGCGATGGTCCCACCACTGATAGTTTCTTGGGTCGTCGGAGCCTACGGACGACGAGCATGAATGATCGCCGCAGTTCAGAGCCTGCAGAGGTGTTTTCGTTTGGCCCGTTCAGTCTGTTTGCGGCCGAGAGGCTGCTCAAGAAGGCTGAGAAGCGGATACTGCTTGGTGGCCGCGCGCTCGACATCCTTATCGCTCTGGCAGAGCGGGCCGGCGAGGTTGTCACCCATAAAGAGCTGATCTCATATGTGTGGCCTGATGTGACCGTGGAAGAAGCCAATCTCCGCGTTCATATCGCGGCCCTTCGGAAGGCGCTTGGCGACGGACGCAAGGCGCTCGCTACATATCTAATGTTTCTGGCCGGGGTTATTGTTTGGTGGTGCAAGTCACACGCTCCATCGTCAAACAGCCGGTTCCGGTCACTGGGATCACCACCACAGTACGCCTTCAGAAGCTGCCGCCTCGACCAGCGAGAATGGTTGGCCGCGACGAGACCGTTGGAGCGTTGGCGCAGCAACTACAGGTGTGGCGCTTTGTTAGCATCATCGGCCCTGGTGGTGTCGGAAAAACAACCGTCGCAATCTCGATTGCTCATGCGCTGGTTGATGAATTCCATAAATCCGTCTTCTTCATCGATCTGGCTGCACTGACTGATCCCCAACTCGTACCGACTGCAGTTGCGTCGGTACTCGGGTTCATGGTGCAAATTAGTGACCCGCTTGCGAGTCTGCTCGCCTTTATTGGCGACAACAAGATCCTCCTCGTGCTCGACAATTGCGAGCACGTGATCGGTGCCGCAGCAGCGCTGGCCGAACGAGTTGTCAGCGAGGCGCCGCGAGCGCACGTATTGACGACGAGCCGCGAGGCGCTCCGGGTGGAAGGCGAACGCATTCACCTAATTAATTCACTTGATTGTCCGCCCGAGGATGAAGTCCTGACCGCTACGAAAGCGCTTCAGTATCCGGCCACTCAGCTTTTCATGGAGCGGGCCGTAGCGAGCGGCTATGGTGGCGTGCTGCGCGATGTCGATGCGCCGATCGTTGCCCGGATCTGTCGCCGGCTCGACGGAATCGCGCTTGCCATCGTGCTTGCGGCCAGTCGCGTCGGCACGCTTGGAATTCATGGAACCGCGGAACTGCTCGGCAACCGTTTCAGCTTGCTCTGGAACGCCCGTCGTACCGCGCTGCCGCGGCACGAGACCCTGAACGCGATGCTCGATTGGAGTTACTCCCTTCTTTCGGAACACGAGAAGGTGGTACTGTGCCGGCTGTCAGTCTTTATCGGAGACTTCACGCTTCAAGCCGCTGGATCTGTTGGGTCCGATAGGGAGATAGACGATGACAATGTTATCGAGGCCGTCGCGGGCCTGGTCGCAAAGTCATTGATATCTGCGACTTTCATTAATGGATTGATGTACTATCGGCTGTTTGAGACGACGCGCGCCTACGCCGCTAACAAGCTCGCAGCGCGCGGGGAGGCAGGTCGCGTCGCTTGCCGCCATGCGATGTTTTATTCCAAGTTTCTCAAGCACGACGAGATCGTCCAGTCGGGGTTCGACGAGCATGACCTTTCGGGATACGCCCCGCATATCGGTAACGTGCGGTCGGCGCTTCGTTGGGCGTTGTTCGACCAAGGCAGTGTCGCGGTGGGCATCGAACTCGCCACTTGGGCGGCGCCCCTGTTCATCGGGCTGTCGTTGCTCGAGGAATGTAGGGGATGGTGTGAACAGGCGCTTGCCGCTCTCGACGACGCCAGCCACGGTGCAAGACAAGAGATGGTTCTTCAGGAAGCGTTGGCGCTTTCGACGATGTTTACTAGGGGCCACAGCGATCAGGTTCGCGCCGCAATTGAGCGCGGACTTGCACTCGCAGAAGCCCACCGGGATCGTGCACGCCAATTGCGACTTCTAGCCGGCCTGAACTTATTTTTCGTGCGGCTTGGCGACATCCGCGGCGCCTTGGCGGTCGCGGAACAGAGCGGCCCCGTCGCGCAAGCTGCCAAGCACTCGGCCGGCATAGTCTGGGCGGAGTGTTGGGTGGGCAATGCTCAACACTTTCTGGGTGACCAAGCCGCGGCTCAACTTCATTGCGAGCGTAGCATGGCGCTCGCGGTCGAGCTCGGTACCTTCCACACGAACTTCTTCGGCTTTGATCAGCGCATCCGCGCGCTCATAAACCTGGGCCGCGCTTTGTGGCTACGTGGCTTTGCCGACCAAGCGCTTAGAATCACGGAAAAGGCCGTAAATGAAGCGGGAAAGCGAGATCACCGGGTTTCGGTCTGTTTCACGCTCACTTATGCGTCGATGCTCTCACTGTGGGCCGGTGATTTGCCAAGAGCCTGCGACCTCATCGAGCAGCTAATCGCATATGCTGGAAGATATTCGCTTGAACCGAACCGCGCCACCGGCATTGCGCTGAAAGGCGAGCTTGCCATCATCCGCAACGAGCCCGAAGCCGGCCTAGATTTGCTACGAAGTGCGCTCGAGAGTTTAGGTACTCAACGGTACAATCTCGCTACCGCGATCTTCACTGGAGCGTTGGCGGAAGGTCTGCGCAAGACCGGGCAACTTGAGGAGGCGCTTTACACAGTCGATGGCGGTATTGCGCGCGCGGCAAATAGTGGAATGAGATTTGACTTGTCCGAGCTGCTCCGGATTAAATCACAAGCTCTCTCGGCGCAACATGACCGTGCATCAGCCATTAACTGCCTGACCGAGGCGATCGCTGTCGCTCGCGCGCAGTCAGCGCTCGCCTGGGAGCTAAGGTCAACGATGGTCTTAGGCCGCATGCTCGCCGAAGACGGGCAGCGCGATAAGGCCAGGCATACGCTGGGTCTCGTGTACGGCCGCTTCACAGAAGGATTCGAAACCGCAGATCTTAAGCTCGCGCGCGCGCTCCTCCAGGATTTGCGGTAGCCGTTCTTAGACCGTTTCTACCAAGCCAGTAGCAGCTACTGCATTCTTTAGCGACTTCATTGGTTCTAGTTTTCAATTTTTTACAAAATAAAACGCGCCAAGGCGCTCCCTCTCGGACATATTGATGTGATTACAGTTCCAGAATCTTTCGAACCGGATAGTGTGATGAAGTCCTCTATTCCCAAAAACGTTCCGGTAGTACTCTCTCCCCTGATTGCCGCCTACGTTGATGCAACCAACAGCTTCGATCTTGAGCGATTTGTGGCCACTTTCGCGGAGGACGCACTCGTCAACGATCAGCTACGGGATTACTGGGGGAGGCCAGCCATCCGAGAGTGGGCGAAGCGTGATATCATTGGCGAACGACTTACGATGAACGTAATCAAGGTAATCAACCACTATGGCAACTCTATACTGACGGCTAATGTCGACGGTAGCTACGATAAGCGCGGCTTGCCTGATCCGCTGGTGCTTGCGTTCTATTTTACCGCCCAGAGTGATTTGATCGTACAACTGATCATTCTTCGCAATCGATTTGATGTCTGAGGGTACGCCAGAAATCGGAGTCCTTGCTGTTAGACCGTGGCAATGGGATGACACCTAGCCCTAAAAACAAGGGTGGCATCCGCTATCGGTATTATGTCTCGTCAGCACTCCTCCACGGGCGGCCTGATCGAGCCGGAAATATCGTGCGGGTTCCAGCAGCCGAGATTGAAGCACTCGTCCTTCAAGCGGTCCGCGAGCACGTCAAGGCCTCGGACACAATGTAAGAGTCACGACGAGAGCACGGTAATTGTGTTTGCGCCTTCGGAATGAGATGGATAGCGGGGTGGGGCTTATTGACGTTGGCCTGGCCGAATGTAGGGCTTTGCTTTGCAAGCTCAATGACGAGGCCGGCCGATGTCGACCGAATCTCAATTGCGCGAGAAGCTGAGGAAGATCGAGGCGCTTTTCGCCGGCGCCGGAACGTTCGGCGAACGATTGGCGGCGGAGGCGGCGCTGGAACGGGTGCGGCCGCGTCTCTCGGAACTCGGCCAGAAGGATCCACCGGTCGAGACGCAATTCTCGATGCCCGACCAATGGTCGCGCCATCTATTTCTCGCACTATGCCGGCGCTACGGGTTGAGTGCCGCAGGCCGCGTTCTCGCAGCGCGCTACATGCCTGCCGAGCGCAGCGGTGGGACAGCGCTCGATTGCGCTCATCACCTTTAATTGGTCGAGGCTCACATGCCCGTGGTTGGACTCACGCCAAGCAGGGCCATGATCGCGGAGGATGTCCGCGATCTCCGGTCGAGCCATGGTCGCCGGCCGCTACGGCGCACCGGCGGCAGCTTCTGCGGCTCCTTGATGTGCCACACCTCGGCCGCCAGATCGTGGCGACGCAGCGTGACGCGGAACAGGAACCGTACTCCGGTCATGACCCGATTGCGGTGCAGATGCTCGCGCCGCTCTCGATGAGGTGCAGTTGGAAGCGCCGTACCTCGTCGGCGTCGCCGTATGGGGCGAGCGTTTGAGCCAGGCGGCGAACCGCTTGCAGCTTGAGATATGGCCGCGCTGCGTGTGCGGGTTGAGCTTGCGCGCGGCCATGTCCTCGATCATGCGCTGACGCAACGGACTGACAGTGGTAATGTTGCTCATGGAGAGTTCCATCCTGAGTGAGGTTGACGACCACTCGATTCTCAGGACGTGGCTCTCCACGCCGCTATCGTTATCCTCTCGACTGGCTACCGGCCCTCGGGAGCGCAGCGACTTTGTGCTATGGCCCGACTCGGAATCACCGGTCATCCGCAGGCAGGTCCGGTCGTTGGGGTTGAGCCGACGCGCCGGGTGCATCATCGGAACAACGCGATTGACCCGAAGGCGACATTCAATAACCACGAATCCGTCATCTCGTCGGCGGCACGCCTAGCGCGGCATCTTTAGTTCACGAGCGAGCAGCCGCCTTCCTTGAGTGGTCTAAAAGCTTCCGCCGCTGGGATGGTAGCAAGCGTCTTGTAGAAGTCGCCCGGATATTTCGATTTGTCTGGCCTTTTAACTTCTCTCAGATACATGTCATGTATTTTGCGGCCGTCAGCGCGGATCGTTCCGACGCCGAGTAGACGATCCTCAGTTCGCATCTCCTTCATTTTAGCAGCTACCGCGCGACCATCAGCATCGGATTTCAACGCCTCGACAGCCTTGAGATAGTGCAGCACAGCGGAATACACGCCGGCGTGGACCGCGGTGGGGAATCGGCTCGGCCACTCGGCCTGCCACCGCTTGGTCCAAGCGCGGCTGTCATCGTTCGTGTCCCAATACCAAGCCTCGGTCAAAATGAGACCTTGAGCAATCGGCAGGCCGAGCGCGGCAACATCGCTCAGCCACACGACCATTCCGGCGAGTTCTCTGCCCTCCCTCGACTATCCCAAACGCGGCTGCCTGCTTGATTGCGTTAATGGCGTCGCCGCCCCCATTGGCAAGCCCAATCACCTTGGCCCTGGACGCCTGGGCCTGAAGCAGGAACGATGAGAAGTCGTTAGTGTTGAGCGGCGCCCGGACCTTGCCGACCACCTTGCCGCCATTGGCCTCGACGACCGCGGTCGTATCGCGTTCCATTGCATACCCGAAGGCGTAATCGGCCGTTAAAAAAAACCATGTATCACCGCCAGCCTTCACCGTGGCATTGCCTGTGCCATTGGCGAGTGCCCACGTGTCATACAGCCAATGGATCGTGTTAGCGTTGCATTTCGTCCCCGTGAGATCCGAAGTCGCTGTACCTATCGCTAGGAACAGCTTGTTCTTCCGTCGCGCGATATCGCTCACCGCAAGCCCGATTGCAGAATTGGGCACGTCGACGATGACATCAACCTTCTCCACATCGAACCAGGACGTGGCGATATTCACTCCTACGTCTGTTTTGTTCTGCATGTCGCCGCCGATGATTTCGACCTTCATTCCTTTCGCAGCCGCACCAAAGTCCTCGACGGCGAGCTTCGCCGCCACTACTGACCCAAGCCCCGTGATGTCGGAATAGATGCTCGACATGTCGGTCAAGACGCCGATCTTGACGGTACCATCGGTATACTGCGCGAAGGCTGAGTTGCTTGCGAGAGCGGCAGCTATTACGAGCAATTTGCAAGCGATTTTCATACCGACCTCCACTCGCACTGGGAATAGCGCCACGCAATCGACCGCACGCCGACCATGCGTCCGTTTTTGCACGACCATGAGGATGCGGGACCACTGGCCCCTCCAGTCCGGGTATTTCGCGCCCTCGGCGGCCTGTGCCCCGCCCATTGTCATCATCAGCGCGGCGGCCAGGGCGAACGCCTCAGTCGAGCTAAGGTACGACATGGTTGTCCTCCCTTAATTCTCCGATAGCTTGCTGGATCGCAATGGATGCGACATTCGCGGAGCAGTGTACAGGATATAGCCTGCACCGCACATGGAACGACGCCACCAGCCGAGTGCGCCCTGCCATCCATAATCCTCCGGCGGATGCACTTAGCTGCTGACTCGGCGGGCGGGTCAAGAACGGCGGATTGACGATGCTGTCACTGTATCCGGTCCTACTCCAATCGCTACCGAATTGACCTATCGCGACTACTGCGATCTGGGCCCAGCCTTTTGTCGGCGCTGCGGGCTTACCCGCCATCGTGTCGAGAAGACCGGCGGCCTGGTTCCGGGGCGTGTTGAGACTGGGCAAGGCGAGGCGAGAAAAGTCATTGACCTGTGCAACGCTTGATTAACGGCGATTTGCCGAATCCTGCTTACCTTGTGCCGTTCGACGAACGCAATCATAAAAAGTCTTCGTTATTTGTTCTGAATATCGGGGGGTATCATGCTCCAAGAGGTGCGGCGTGCGCCGGTACGGTTCAAAGGCGCGAGGCTACCCGGCCTCGGTGCGCTGCTGCATGCGTTGGGGCAATTCAAGCGGGCGCTGATTGCCGCGGCTGTGGCTGCAATCGCGATGTCAGTGGTGGTGCTCACTGGCGCCTTGAATTCATTTGAGCGGCGCCTGTCGGATGCGTGGTTCAGCCTCGCCAACGTCGCGCCCAGTGGTCGCACCGTTCTGGTGACCCTCGATCGTGCGGACGGAAACGGCTTGCGCGTAACGCGTCGCGACCTTGCCGACCTGCTGTTGCAGCTCGACGCCGCGGGTGCCGCTCGCATTCTCGTCGAGGCCGCCACAGCCGAGCAGGCGAACGCAGCCGACGACATCGCCCTGGAACGCGCGCTGGCAACCCTCGGCCGCAAGGTCGGTTTCACCTCGATGGCAGTGGTCCCGGCCAACCAGAAGGGTTGGCATCGTGTCGGCGTATTGGATCGATATGCCAGGTATGCGACGCGCACCGCTTCCGATATCGGGCTCGACTCTGACGGGCAAATACGCCGCAGCGGCATCGAGGATTCAGGGCTACCGTATCTCGTGCCAACCCCCGCATGGCTGATTGGAGCAACGCCGGCCCGCAATGCGGACGCCTTCCGGGTCGACTTCGGCATCGACCTCGCACGCATTCCCGTCGTCAGAGGCGCGTCGGTCTTGCAGGGGCGCGCAGCAAGGATTACCGGTGCGGACGTGATTATCGCTGGCCATGCGCTCCCGGCCGGAGCGGGCCTCCGCGTGCCGCGCTATGGCGAGGTGACGCGTCCGCAGTTTACCGCCTTGGCGGCGGAGACGCTTGCGCTTGGACGCACCTTGCGCACAGTTCCCGTAGGATTATCCGGAATTGCCCTCGTTGCCTTGGCGGGCCTGATCGCGCTCTGGTGCGTGTGGCGCGGCGCACTCGCGGCAGCCGGGCTGTGCGGCGCCGTCGTTCTGTGCGCCATCGGTATCGCAGCCGCCCTGCAGATCTTCGCCGCCGTCATTGCCCCTGCTCTGGGTATCGCGGTTGCCGCATCGCTCGGATACGCAGCCGCCCAGGTCATGGTTCATCCGGCATTCCGGCGGGTGAGGCAGGGCGCCGTAACGGTGCTGGCGAATATCGATGTGGAGATGCTCAACCGAATCGCGACCGAGGATGCTTTGACTGGCGTGGCGAACCGGCGCGCTTTCGTGGAGACCCTGCAACATGCCTACGCCGGAAATGAAAGACAGTTCGCGCTGTTCCTGTGCGACCTCGACGGCTTCAAACAGGTCAACGACACCATGGGGCACAAAGCCGGCGACGTCCTGCTACGAGAAATAGCAACGCGGCTGGTGACGGAGACGGGGCCGAACGGCATCGTGGCCCGGCTCGGCGGCGACGAGTTCGCGATCCTCCTTCAGCAGGCGACGCGCGCGCTCGCGGCGGAGGCCGCTCAACGGTTCGTCGGCGCGGTAGCGCGGCCGATAGCGATTGACGGACGATCCGTGAATGTCGGCGTGAGCATCGGCATTGCACTCGGCATCCGGCATGGCGACGAGCACGGCCTCATGGAGAGCGCGGATGCCGCCATGTACGCCGCCAAGCGCAGCCGCGCGGGCTACGGGTTCGTAGCGGATTACGGGTTCGCAAATGAGCGCGTGGAGACTGATCCTGTAGAATTGCCGGCCATCCGCAGGGGCGACGCCGGCCGTCTTTACGCCCGCGCCAGTTAGTCGGTTGCCCACCGCCATCGCTACGTATTACGCGTCGAGTCCGCACGAACGCTACCTTGAACTCGGCAGCATCGGGCTGCTGCTATCGGACCTCCGCGACCGCGGCATCGTCAGCAAGATGCGCACACGCTCCGATGGACGCATCGTTGGCGGCATCCCGTTCACCCGAGGCCCCCTCGCCTATCTGCTGCACAACCGCCGCTGCATCGGCGAGGTCGTTCACCGCGGCCAAGTCTATCCCGGTGAACACCAAGCCCTCCTTGCCCGCGACCTGTTCGAAGCCGTGCAGCGCAGATTGCGGCCATTGGCCACCCTGCGAACGGGTCTCAGTCGACAGGCGAACGCGTCTCTGTCCGCAGGGACAAAATCTGCCGGGAAAGGGTTTGAGCGAGCCAGAGACCGCCCGGCATTTTGCCCCCACAATCCGTCGTGATCAGCAGCAGAGACCAGAAACTCGGCTCCCGCCCGCGCGAAAGCCGCCGAAGACCGGGGGGTTTTCTAGAGACCGCATGAAACCGGATTTGCACGGGACTGCGTGGTGGGCCCGGGAGGACTCGAACCTCCAACCAAGCGGTTATGAGCCGCTAGCTCTGACCATTGAGCTACGGGCCCCGGCAGGCTTCTTAGACTATTTTTCGGCCCAAGGGATACCGGTGTCGGCGCCCGATACCTCCAGGCCGGCGCCGGCGGAGATTTGCGGCCGGAACCCCGTTGCACCGCGGAAAAATGCCGCGCCCGCGATTTACGAAGCCGTCCGACTCTGGTATGCCTTGCTGATTCGGGGCGATGCATCACAGTTCCAGGCCCCGCGACGGCACGCAACATGCTGCCCAGCTACAAGATCGTGATCGGCGCGTTTCTCCTGTCCGTCGTCCTGTTTGCGATGACGGGCGTCGGCATTGTCGTGCCGGAGACCTACACCCGCATCGGCGAGATGCCCGAGGTCGGCCGGCCTATGATGCAGCGCATGGTCACCGACGAGCCCGAGCAGGCGCGGTTTCACATCCTGAACCTGGCGCGCCGCAGCGAGGAACTCGGCCGTTTGCGCCAGCTTGCGCTCCTTGACGTGTCCGAACCGATGGCAGTGAAGCCGATCCTCGTGGAGCCGATCCCCGTGGAACCGGCGGTGGTGGAGAAATCCGAGCCGGATGCCGTTACGGCGCCAAAGCTGGCAATTGCAAAAAGCTCTCCCGCATCGGCCATAGTCCCGCCTGACCTTCCCAGCATCGCGGACATTATCGACGGCCAGGCGCCAACTTCGGGTCTGCGACCTGATGGAGCGCTCGGCACCGAAACCGAGGGCGAGGCGGGGCCTGGCGAGGCCCCGACCGTGGCGGCATTGTCGGCGCCGTCGGATGATGTCGCTACGACGGCCCCGGTGGCGATCGGTAAAATCCGGATACCGCGCAACCGACCGGCTGTGCGGGCGTCGATACGGAGGCGGTCGGTCTCCCGGACCCACCGCGTCGCGCGCGCGCCGTCGGCCCAGCCAGGCCTGTTCGGCCAATCCGCGTTCCAATCTTCCAGCTTCCCTTCCCGGTAGCGCCGCCCGAGCCGCGGCGGAATTGCAACTCAGCCTTGCGATTCCCTTGGAGTGCGGAGGGGAAACATTTCGGCCTTAGGCGCGTATAATCCAAACTGATTTTCATTTGCCGGCCGGCGGTTACAAGGGAAGCAGTGACGCCGGGTTGGTGCCATGGGGGCGATCGGAGGATGCCATGGTTCGCCATGCCGATCACCATCACGGTGGCTTGCTGCACGCTAACCGGGTCATATTGCTCAGCCTGCTATGGGCCGGGCTGGCGGCCTGCGTGGTCGGTTCGGTGATCTACGACGCCGGTCATTTGTTCAACGCCTGGTGACCGTGCCTCAAGCGTCGCGGCGTAGCGATCTCATACGCTACATGCGCAGCACGCGCTTTGCATTGCCGCCCAGTATCTTTGCCTTGTCTTCGTCACAGATCGGAGCCGTCACGATCCATTGGGTGGCGGGGGCATTTTCCACGAACGGCCAATCGACGGCGAACAGGATACGGTCGATCCCCATTTCCATAATGCAGCATAACAGCGCGGGGCTGGAGAAATTGCCGCTCGTCGTGATGTAGAAATTGTTGCAAAAGATGTCGCGAAATCCGAGCGACTTCTGACCCGGCCGCGACAGTGCCTGGTCGATGCGCCAGACCAGGAATGGCAACGTTTCGCCGAGATGGCCGAGCACGATCTTGAGGCGCGGATGAGCGTCGAAGACGCCGCTCAGCACCATGCGGATCGCCGTGGTGGCGGTCTCGACCGTGTAGCCCCACGCCGGGCGCACTACCATCGGGAATGCCTTGGCGTAATCCGCGTAATAGACCTCCGTCACCGCCGGATGCGGCAGTGACGGATGCAGATAGATCGGCACATCGAGTGCCTCGGCGCGCGCATAGATCGGCCAGAACTGCTTGTCGTCGACGAACTTGCCGTGGGCGAGCCCGTGGATCATCGCGCCCTTGAACCCGAGCTTGGTCACACAGCGCTCCAACTCCTGGGCGGCGGCTTCCGGATCAGCAGTCGGCAGCGCCGCAAAGCCGGCGAACCGCGCCGGATGAGCGGCGATCGCTCGGTGCAGCCGATCATTGACGCGCCGCGTGAGATCGACCGCGATGTCGGCGCCGATCTTCTGCGCCGACGGCGCGCCGTGGGACAGCACCTGAATGTCGATACCGGCCTCGTCCATTTCCTTGATGCGCAAGGCGCCAAGATCATCGAGGCGGCGCTGCGTCTCGCCGGGGCGCCCGGATTCCGTGCCGGTGAAATGCGACGCCAATTCGGCGTCCCAGTAGTGCTCCTCGATGGCGATGACCGGACATTTCGGCTTTTGCAGCATTGAATCTCCCCCGACACGCCGCTTGGACGCGTTCGTCTCTCCTATCGGAGGCGGGAGGCGTGCCGTCAAGGCCAATCCGGTAATGAGGAAATCGCCGCGCGACGCGTTTCACGGCGCCGCAATGCGGCGGCCGAAGTTCACCTGGGCACGGTCCGTGAAGGCGACGCCGACCTCCGAACCCCTCCGCCAGACCACTCGGCAGTGCCGCCGCTTGCCGCTGTCAGCAAAATGCAGCACGAAGACTTCGGGAAGATCGGCGGCACGGACTTGCAGCTGCGCTCCTCCGTCCGATACGTTGATGGCAATACAATCGATCGCGGCATCGGATTGCGGCAGCATGATCTTGGCCGCGGTCCGCACCGCAACGCGTTCGGATTTACGTCTTTCGGAGAAACCTGACAGCATGCTCACGTCGCCATGTATGGTTGATACCGCTGCAACCTCCATACCGAATATGTTTTGACGATCCGCAACCGCACCGGATCGAATGAGCCGCGTGTTTTCGTAAAGCTTCCCGCGGATTTGAGGTAATGTTTGGATAATTCATCGAACTGCGTGCTCGCCGATCCCGCCGATTCGTCTAAAATGCGAACGGTTGGTTGGTCGCCGGGTTCGACCGCCGCGCGATACCCGCAAGATGGAGTGGCAGGCGCGTCCTGCCAACGCAACATGGCATTACTCTCATAACGGCCGGTGACAGCATCGCGGCAACGAGATGACCATCATCTATAAAATCTGCGAGGCCCGGCAGTGGGCGCAAGCCCAGGGCGACGGCGCGTTCAACGGCTCGGCGGTCGATTTTGCCGATGGCTTCATCCATTTTTCAACGGCCGAGCAGGTCGCCACGACGGCGGCGCGGCATTTCGCCGGCATGACAGGCCTCGTCGTGCTGGCAGTCCGGGCGGAGGACCTGGGGGCGGCGCTGAAATGGGAGCCATCGCGGGGCGGCGCGCTGTTTCCGCACCTTTATGGCGCGCTGCCGCTCGCCGCGGTCGTTTGGGTGAAGCCGATCCGCCTAGACGATGACGGCCGGCACGTGCTGCCCCGCCTGGAAGACTGAAACGAAGAACGAGCGCGGCGAATCTCGCGAAAGCTGCTTGCCGGCGTGAACCTTGCGGCCATCTGGCGCGACCAAGTCAAACGTGCGGGACCGCCGGGGCATCATCACGGCGCGGGCATTTGGCATCGTGCGCCTACCGCGCGTCGTCAATCAAGAAAGGACAAATACATGTTTCCTCGGCGCAATATCGTGCGGCGCGGCGCACTGGCGGTCCTGATGATCCTTGCCGCACAAGGCGCATCGGCTCAGGAGAAGAAGATCAATCTGTTCAAGGTCATTACCGTCAAGGACGAGATCGTCATCGGGCTTTCGGCGGACGAGCTCAAGGCGCTCGGCGGCAGCGATGCCGGCACGGTTGCCCATGCGCTTGCGCAGAAGGGCGACATGACGGTGTGGCAATACAACGTCCACCGCGGCCCCAATGGCGAGTTGCAGCAGGCGCCAACCGCCAAGATCGGGCTGATCGCCAATTCGTCCCTGCGGGTCGAACCCTATACGACGCCCTACGCCATCGTGCCGCACGAATAGGACTGACAACCGCAAGCGCGTCGCGATATCATCGCGTCCAGCTAGGGCGAACTCTGCGGTCGGCGGGCGCAGCCCCGCTGATCGCCTTTCGGGCCCGAGTTCCTGCCGCACCCGAGGAGGCCGCGATGGATTATCACGGACGAACCGTCGTCATCACGGGCGGCACCGGCGGCCTCGGCACCGCCGTGGTCGACGCGTTGCTCGCGGCAGGCGCGACGTGTCATGTTCCCTATGTGGTCGAGCCCGATGCGCAGTCCTTCAAGCATCGCGACGACCCGGCGGTGAAGCTCTATCCGCACGTCAATCTGACCGATGAAGCGGCGGTCGAGGGTTTCTATGCGCAGGTCCCAAACTTGTGGGCGTCGATCCACCTTGCCGGCGGCTTCGCTTTCGGGGATATCAAGTCGGCCGCGAAGGCCGTGCTGGCGGCCCAGTTCGATCTCAATGTCGCGACTTGCTACCTGAGCTGCCGCAGCGCCATCGCAGCCATGTCGGCAAGCCCAAACGGCGGACGGATTGTCAATGTTGCGGCCCGCGCGGCGCTCGAATGGCGCAGCGGCGCCAACATGGCAGCCTATGCGGCCAGCAAGGCTGCCGTCGCGGCCCTCACGGTGGCGCTCGCCGAGGAGGTCGTGAAGGACCGCATTCTCGTCAACGCGGTGGCACCGTCGATCCTCGATACGCCGGCCAACCGGAAATCGATGCCCCACGCGGACTTCGCGACCTGGCCCAAGGTCGAGGAAGTGGCGCGGACGATCCTGTTCCTCGCTTCGCCGGACAACACCGTCACCCGCGGCGCCGTCGTGCCGGTCTACGGACGGGTGTGATCGGTCGGGGATGCACTAACGCGCGTCAACCCGCCACTTGGGGAGCGACCTGGGGAGCCACTTGAGCGATTGCGCGCGATGGCCGGGCGAGCTTCTTGATGGCGCTGGCCGCGATGATGGTGCGGCTTTCCGCATAGGCCTCGTGGTTCTTTTCGATGTCGCCGAGGTCGTAGAGGTAGTTGACCATCAACCCGTAGCTTTGCTTGCGGCCGCGCTCCGAGAGATCGGAAGGCCAGTTGAGCCGTTCGAGGCGCGCGCCGTTGCCGAGATGGAAGCGGGCAACCGCATCGAGCGGCAGGCTGGCGGCATTGCGGGCGGTCATGAAATACGTCGCGGCAGCGCGCAGCATCGGTTCGCGCATTTCGTCGATCCGGGCCGGGTCTTCCCACCAGCCGGCCTCATCGAGCCCGGCCAAAGCGGCGCGGTCAGCCTCCGAAAACGAAGCCGTCGGCTGGGCGCGCTGGCGCGCCAGCCAGCCGGCGAAATTCGGTGTCGGCGACAGCGTGACGAAAGTCGACAACCGCGGCAGTTCGCG
Source organism: uncultured Alphaproteobacteria bacterium (assembly GCA_963747835.1). Taxonomy (GTDB): domain Bacteria; phylum Pseudomonadota; class Alphaproteobacteria; order Rhizobiales; family Xanthobacteraceae; genus JAJPKK01. Next base: position 600,584 of record CAVVGO010000006.1, on the reverse strand, counting down.
GCCGACTTCGGCCACCACCTGCTTGATCAGGAAGCTGCCGAACGTCACGCCCGCGAGCCCGCGCTGGCAGTTGGAGATCGAATAGAACACCGCCGTCGTCGCGCGGTCGGGCTCGAGCGGCTCGCGCTTGACCTCGAGGATGGGCGCAATGGCGCCCGGGATTTCACGGGTCAACGCCACTTCAACGAAAATCAGCGGTTCGTCCACCAGCGCCGGATGGAAAAACGCGTAGCACCGCCGGTCGGGTGAATCGATGCGGGCACGCAGGTCGTCCCAGTCGCGGATTCTGGTGCACCGCCTCGTAGCGGATGATCTTCTCCAGTATCACGGCGGGCGTCGACCAGTCGATCCGGCGCAGCACCAGGAAGCCGCGGTTGAACCAGGACGAGAACAGATGGGAAAAGTCGGCGTCGACGGCGGCGAGGTCGTCGCGGCGCGTCAAGGTGTCGAGAAGTTGCGCACGCATCTCCACCAGCGCCCCGGTGCCGCGCGGCGCCAGATTGAGCCGCCGCAACAGCTCCTGACGCCGCGGTTCGGCGGCCTCATGAAGCTCGGCCGCCGACGTGTCGGACGGCATCGTCCGCCATCCCTCGATGGCGGCCTCGATCCGGTTGCGGTCGGTGCCGAAGCGAGTTGCCAGGGTCTCGAAAAAGGCGATGCGCGGTCCGGTGGTGAGATCGGCGTAGCGGGCGAGGATTTCGCGCGCCAGCGCCACGCCCGAGGCCTCGCCACGGTTCGACAGCAGTTCTTCGCACAGGTCGGCGAGGCCTTCGGTGGTCTCGGCAGCGCTGTCGCGGCGGTCGCGGGCACGATCGATCAGTGAGCGACCACGCTCGGAGATGGATTGCAGCATTTCACCGAAGAACGACGTGTTCATGTCATCTGCCCAATACAGCATCCGCGAGGCCGGTCGCGATTCCCGGGAATATACATAATACGATCACGGCAAAAATCATCGGCACCACGAACGGCATCATGCTCCAGATGACGCCCCGCGGCGGGATATCGGGGGCTATGCTCTTGATCACGAAAAGATACAGTCCCTAAGGATCGGTGCGAGGTCATTGGCCCTCCAGACGCCTTAGACCCGGGTATCAAGGGCAAGAACCGCGCCAAGGCCTGCCATCTCTGACGGGGTCGCATAGCCGCCATGGAGTGCAATTATGAACCCCGTCAGCAGAACGACTAACGGCGGCACCCGCAGGAGCAGCGCAAAGCGACCGCGCATGAACACCGCGTCGACGACGAGGAACACCGAGAGTTCGTCTTGCCAGTCACTTTTTTGTTTTGATTGAAGTTGCTCTCTTCCGACACACAAGCCAAAAAGCAAAGAGGTCAAAATGGCGCCTCGGGCGCAACTTAGCCTGTTGTCGCCATCGCACTGCACAATTGGCCGCAAAATCGGGGATTTCAGGGGTGGCGAATACCGACACGACAACGACAATCGATGTTCTCAGCACGCTGGCATTGCGTGGCGTGCTGATGGAGATCGCGGAACCGTTCCGCACCCGCAGCGGACTTGTGCTGGCAGTCACCTACAAATCGACCAACGCGGCGCTCGCGCTGATCGCGCAGGGTACGCGTGCCGATATCACCATCGTTACCCGCGAGGCGATCGACCGATTGGTGAACGACGGCATTATCGCGGCCGGCAGCACAGCCGATCTGGCGCAGTCCGGAGTGGGCATCGCGGTGCGGGCCGGGGCGCCCAAACCCGACATCAGCACGGTTGCGGCTTTCAGGCGCGCCGTCCTGGACGCGAGATCGATCGCCTTCTCCCGGCTCGGCGCGAGCGGCATCCACTTCGCGGAGGTGATCGAACGGCTCGGCATCGCGGACGAAATCCGCCGCAAAGCCACAATCAGCGACTCTTATGTGGGTGAGCTGGCGGCGCGCGGCGAGACCGAGATGGCGGTGCAGCAGATCAGCGAATTGATGCCGGTGCAGGGGATCGACATCGTCGGTCCATTGCCCGGCGAACTGCAGAAGATATCGGTGTTCGCCGCCGGGATTTTCCGCGCCGCAAAAAATCCCGATGGCGCCGCAAAGCTGATTGCGGCGCTCGCCGCACCGGACATTGCGCCGCTTCTGATCCGCAAGGGCCTCCAACCTCCCGCCGGTTAAAACGCACGATCATTTGCCTCATGGCTGCCGTGCAGTGCAGCCTCCTGTCTCAGCGGCAGGCGGCATGCTAATCCGCGCTCGGCGATAACCAGGAAATGACGGATGGGAGAATTGGAAACGCGGCAGGGCAGCTTGTCGAACAGTGTTGCGCTGTTGTGGCTTGCCGGCAACGGCATGCGATTTACGATCCTGGCGGTGCCTCCGCTGATCCCGCTGATCCACAGCGACCTCCACATGTCAGAGACCGAGATCGGCATCCTGGCCGGTCTGCCGGTGGTGTTGTTCGCGTTCGCGGCGGTGCCGGGATCGCTGCTGATCGCCCGCTTCGGCGCCGTCGCGACCTTGATCGGCGGCCTCCTGATCACGGCGCTCGGCTCGGGACTCCGCGGCGCCGCCCCCAATGTGCCGGGGCTCTATGCTGCCACCTTCGTGACCGGATTTGGGGTTGCCGTGATGCACCCGTCCCTGCCGCCCTTGGTTCGGGCGTGGTTGCCGGAGCGCATCGGCTTTGCAACCGCGGTCTACGCCAACGGGCTGCTGATCGGAGAAATCCTGCCGGTGGCCTTGATGTTGCCGGTGGTGCTGCCGCTGGTCGGCGGGAGTTGGCGGCTGGGGTCCGCTTTTTGGGCGCTCCCGTGCATCGCCATCGCGGCGATCATTTACCTCGCGGCCCCACGCCGCGTTGCGGCGACCGGCGCGCCGCAGCCCCCGCGGCTGTGGTGGCCGGAATGGAACAGCGGGCTGTTGTGGCGGCTCGGCCTGATGCTTGGCGGCGCCAACGCCGCCTACTTCACGACCAATCACTTCCTGCCCGATTATCTCAATCAGAGCGGACACGGCGATCTCGTCGGTCCGGCCCTCATTGCTCTCAATGTCGGACAGTTACCCGGATCGTTCCTGCTGCTGTGGCTCGCCGGACGAATTGAGCGGCACCCCGCGACCTTCTTCGTCTATGGTGGCGTGATCGTGCTGGGCGGGATCGGGATCATGCTGGGCAACGGGCCGGTGATCCTCGTTTCGGCAGGACTGATCGGATTTGCTACGGCCTCGGTTCTGATCCTCATTCTCGCGCTACCGCCGCTGATGAGCCGGCAGCAGGACGTGCCGCGCATGGCGGCCGGGATGTTTACCATCAGCTATTCCTGCGCGGTGGTGGTCCCGATCGTGAGCGGCGTCGCCTGGGATTTGACCGGCATGCCGGCGGTGGCGTTCGTGCCCATGGTGGTGGCCGCCTCACTGATGATCGTCCTTGCCCCGACGCTGGGCCTTGGTAGCCTCACCCGGGTCCCGGCGTGATAGGATGACGGTTAGCCACCGTTCAGCTAAGACCGCTGCGCCCGACACCGTCCAACTGCCAACACGAGGGATATGCTCCGTGACCGACACCGCTTCGCGCATGACTGCCGAGTTGTTTCTCACCCGCCTTGCCGATCGCGGCGTCGAATACGTGTTCGCGAATGCCGGTACCGATTTCGCCCCGATCATCGAGGCGCTGTCGCGCAATCCCGGCAGCAACCGGAAATATCCCCGCGTGATTACGGTGCCGCACGAGAACGTCGCGGTGTCGATGGCGCACGGCTATTACCGGGTGAGCGGCAAGCCGGCCGTCGTGATGGTCCACGTGACGGTGGGCACCGCGAACGCGGTGTGCGCCCTGATGAACGCGGCGCGCGACAATGTTCCGATCCTCCTCGGGGCCGGTCGCACGCCGCTGACGGAGACCGGGCACATAGCGTCGCGCAACCGCTCGATCCATTGGGGCCAGGAGATGTTCGACCAGGGTAGCCTCGCCCGCGAATTCGTGAAATGGGATTACGAGCTGCGCGCCGGCCAGCCGGTGGATTTCGTGGTCGATCGCGCCCTCGATATCGCGATGTCGGAGCCGCGCGGGCCGGTCTATCTTACGCTGCCGCGCGAGGTGCTGGCCGACCCCGCGATATCGCCGCGCCGCGACACCGTGAGGCCACTGGGCGCGAGCCCTCCGGCGCCTTCGCAGGTGGCGATCGAGGAGGCGGCGGCGCTGATCGCCAAGGCCGAGTTCCCGCTGATCCTCACCTCCGCGGCCGGCCGCAGCGGCGAGGCGATGGCGGCGCTGTCCGGGCTCGTCGATGCATTTGCGCTGCCGGTCGTGCAGTCCGAGCCGCGCGACATCAATCTGCCGACCGATCACCCCATGTGTCTCGGCTTCGACGCGGGTGTGCATCTCGGCAAGGCAGACGTGGTCGCGGTGTTCGACAGCGCGGTGCCGTGGATTCCGCGCCTGAACGCGCTGCGGCCGGACGCCAAGGTGATCTGCTTCGGTCCCGATCCGCTGTTCACCCGTTATCCGTTCCGGGAATTCGAGGCGGACCTGCTGGTCACCGGCGAATCCTGCGCGGCGTTCGCCATGCTGCACCTGGCGCTTGCGGAGGCCATGAAGGGCAAGCAAACGGCGATCGACGCGAGACGCAAAGCGGTCGCGACGCTGCGCGAGGAGATGATCGCGAAGCGGATGAAGATGATCGACCAGGTGAAGTCCCAGACCCCGGTTCACCCGCTCTATCTTGCCCACTGCCTCAATGAGCTCAAGGCCAAGGACGCGATCGTGGTCAATGAGCTGGGGCTGCCGGTGGGCGCGCTCGACCTCACCGCGCCGCGCAGCTATCTGGGCGCGAGCCTTGCCGGCGGCCTCGGCTTCGGCCTTGGCGGCGGGCTTGGCGCGAAACTGGCCGCCCCCGGCCGCGAGGTGATCGCGGCGGTCGGCGACGGCTCGTATTATTTCGGCAATCCGCTCGCCTACCATTTCGTCGGTCGTGCCGAGAAACTGCCGACACTCACGATCATCGCCAATAACCACGCTTGGCATGCGGTCCGTCAGGCCACCCGCGACGTCTATCCCGACGGTCACGCCGCCAAGGCCAACATCATGCCGCTGGTCGAGCTCAACCCGGCGCCGGATTTCGAGATGGTGGCGGAGTCCTGCGGCGGGCGCGGCGAAAAGGTGACGTCGCCGGAACAATTGATGCCGGCGCTGCGCCGCTCCTTCGATGCGATCCGCTCCGGCACGCCGGCGCTCCTCAACGTCGCCACCCAGAACCGCGGCTGAAGCCGCTGCGGACCGCGTGGGCCGAGGTGAGCGCGCCATGGCGAGACGGTGTTATAATGTAAGGCTCATGCGCACCCTCACCCTCGCCTGCATCCTCCCGGCGACGATCGCGGCTGCACTTGCCTGCGGTGCGCGGGGCGGCGCGGCGGAATATCCGGAGCGGCCGATCCATCTGATCGTGCCGTTCCAGGCCGGCAGCGTGTCCGACAACACTGCCCGCATCTTGGCGGCGAAGCTCGGCGAGCGGCTGCACCAGCAGGTCATCGTCGAGGACCGGGTCGGCGGCAGCACCATCGTGGGTACTGAGGCGGTCGCCCATGCGGCGCCGGACGGCTACACGATCGAACTCGCCAACACGAGTTCGCACGCCACAGTCGTGGGGCTGAGTGCGAAACTGCCGTTCGATCCGGTGGCCGATTTCACCCCCGTGGGTATGGTCGGCGTCTCTCCGTTCGTCCTGGTGGCGGCGAACAAGCTCGCGGTCGGCAACGTGCAGGACTTGATCATGCTCGCGCGGCGCGATCCCGGAGGCCTCAGCTACGCATCGGCCGGCACCGGAACGATCGCGCATCTCGCGGTCGAATTGTTCCAGAAGACCGCGGACGTACGTTTCACGCACGTACCCTATCGGGGGACGTCGCAATCGGTCTACGACCTGATGGAGGGCCGCATCGATCTTCAGGTCGGCACGCTGTCGGGCACCGAGCCGCATATCAAGGCGGGCAAATTGCGCGCGCTTGCGGTCATGAGCGAGCATCGGCTTTCCCAGCTTCCCGACGTGCCGACCATCGCGGAGGCCGGGGTTCCGGGTTCGGAGGTCGAGCTGTGGTCCGCGATCGTGCTGCCGGCCGGTACGCGGCCGGAGATCGTGATGAAATTGAGCGAGGTATTGCGGGCGACGTTGCAGATGCCCGACGTCGCCGATGCGCTAAGGGGTCAGGGTGTCGAGCCACAACCCGGCCCGCCCGAGGCCGCGGCGGCGATCATCAAGGCCGACGTCGTGAAGTGGAACGACGTCATTCGCCGAGCCAATTTGATGCCGAAGCCGTGATGGTGTCGGGCGGCCATGCCGGTTGCCACGGCGGTTCGGGCACGACATGACTATGCCATTCAAGCAAAGCTGGAGAACGACATGGTTTTGATCCCCCGCCGCGTAATGGCGGCTGCCTGTGCCGCCGCGATCCTTGCAGTCTCGCCTTCGATCGCATCTGCGCAAACGCCGGCGCCGCCCGGCGCGTCGGCCTACATCATCAACCTCAAGGACGGAGACACGGTGACCGGTCCTTTCAAGGTCCAATTCGGCTTGACCGGCATGGGAATAGCGCCCGCCGGCGTCGAAAAGGACAAGACCGGGCACCATCATGTTCTGGTCGATACGCAACTGTCCGCCGAGGAGCTGAAAGCCGCCATTCCAATGGACGCGAAACACATGCATTTCGGCGGCGGGCAGACCGAAACGACGCTGACGCTGCCGCCCGGCCCGCATACATTGCAACTGGTCCTTGGCGATTGGTCGCATGTTCCGTTTGTGCCGTCGATCCAGTCGCCGGTCATCAAAATTACGGTGAAATAAACCCTGAGGCCTCCGCCTATTCCGGGCTCACATGCGCGGCGTGGGCGGCTTCCTTCCAGCGCAGCAGCTCGCGGGAAATGAACGCGCCGAATTCGGCCGGCGTTCCGCCCGCCGGCGTCATGCCCTGCTCGTCGAACTTTGCCGCGATGGCGGGCTGGCGAATGATGCGGTTTACTTCCGCGTTGAGTTGGCCGACGATGTCGGGCGGCGTGCCGGCCGTGGTGAACAACCCGACCCATGCGACCGCCTCGAAGCCCGGAAATCCGCTTTCCGCGACGGTCGGCAGGTCGGGAAAATGCGGGTCGCGTTCGGCGCTGCCGGACGCGAGCGCTCGCAGTCCGCCGGCATTGATCTGAGAGAGCGAGGCGAGCGGCGACATCAGGGTGAACTGCACTTCGCCCGCCACCGCGCCCAGCACCGCCGGCGCGCCGCCGCGATACGGAATGTGCTGCATGTCGATGCCGGCAAGGCCGCTCCACAGCGCGACCAGCAGATGCGCCTGGCTCGCCGCGCCCGGCGTGCTGTAGTTGAACTTGCCGGGGTTCTGCCGCGCGAGGGCGACGAATTCCGCGAGCGTCTTCGCCGGCACCTTGGGATTGACGATGAACAGGAGCGGGCTCTTGCCGATCAGCACGATCGGGGCAAGGTCGCGCTCGGTGTCGTAGGGCAGCTTCGCGGTCACCGCCGCATTGACGGTGTGGGTCGTAAACGCCATCAGCAGCGAATAGCCGTCGGGCGCGGCCTTCGCGACCTGATCGGTACCGACCGTTCCGCTCGCCGCCGGTTTGTTCTCGATGATGACCGGCTGGCCCAGCGCCTTTTCGAGGTCGGGCTGAATGAGCCGCGCCACGATATCGTTCGCGCCGCCCGCCGCAAACGGCACGGTCAGACGGATCGGGCGGGCTGGATAGGGCTGGGCGATCGCCGCGCTCCCGGGCGGCCAGGAACTCGCCCAATGCGCAGACCAACCAGGGCGAGGTAGCGAAGGCTCGCGGCATGAGTCCTGCGCGCCACGTACGCTTCGACGGTAAATCGCCGCAGTCCGTGGATCACCCGAACAGCCCAGCCATGCCAATGCATGAGGTTCATCCTTACAATCAATCCCTTTTGCCGGTACTCGTGATATCGACATGTCTCGAAAAATCAATCGCGACCCACTATGTCCGGCCTGCGATAGAGCGCGCGCCCGGAGGTCCTTATGCTCGATGTCACCAAGCCGCAGAAATACAACGCCTACGACGCTCCGCATGCGGATCTCCGCGAGTTTCTCGACCGCATCGAGGCGGCGGGCGAGTTGCTGCGCATGCCAGGCGCGCGATTGGGACCTCGAAATGGGGACGCTCGCCGAGATCGTCTATCACACCAAGCCGGAGCCGCCCGCGATCCTGTTCGAGGACGTGCCGGGCTATCCGAAGGGCATGCGGCTGCTCTCCGGCGCCACCAATTCGTCGAAGCGGCTTGCGATCACGCTCGGGCTTGCCGGTGCCGAACAATCCGCTCGACGTGGTGCGCGCCTATCGCGACCGCATGAAGACGCACGCGCCGATTCCGCCGCGGGTCGTGGCCAAGGGGGCCGGTGCTGGAGAACGTCGATCGCGACGACGCAAGATCGATCTCTTCAAGTTCCCGGTGCCGCGGCTGCACGAACTCGACGGCGGCCGCTATATCGGCACCGACGATCTCGTGATCATGCGCGACCCCGAAGAGAACTGGATCAACGCCGCGACCTATCGCTCGCATGGTGCAGGACAAGAGCCGCGTCAGCCTCTGGATGTCGCCCGGCAAGCACGGCCGCCAGATCCGCGAGAAATATTTCCGCGCCGGCAAGCCCTGCCCGGTGCTGATCAGCGTGCGGCCACGATCCGCTGCTGTTCCTCGCCGGCGGCAACGAGCTGAAGTTCGGCCTGTCCGAATACGACTACGCCGGCGGCCATCGCGGCGTGCCGCTACGACGTGGTGCTGAGCGAGCTGCATGGCCTGCCGATGCCGGCCCATGCCGAGATCGTCATCGAAGGCGACATGGTGGCGGACGAGACCGCGCAAGGAAGGCCCGTTCGGCGAGTTCACCGGCTATTACGCCATCAAGCCCGAGCGAGCAGCCGGTGGTGCGGGTGCAGCCGCGTCTATTACCGCAACGACCCGATCCTCAGCATCGCCTCGCCGATGCGGCCGCCGTCGGATTTCTCGTTCAGCAAATGCGTGATGAAGGCCGGCATGATCTGGGACGAGGTCGAGCGCGCCGGCCTGTCGGGCGTCAAGGGCGTGTGGTGCCACGAATTCGGCGGCGCCCGCATGTTCAACGTCATCGCCATCAAGCAGGCCTATCCGGGCCATGCGCGCCAGGCCGGCATGCTGGCGGCATCGAGCCAGTCGGGCTCCTATCTCGGCCGCTTCGTGGTGGTGGTCGACGAGGACGTCGATCCGACCGACATTTTCGACGTGATGTGGGCGGTGTGCACGCGCTGCGATCCGGAGGAGGACATCGAGTTCTTCAAGCGCGCGTGGTCGACGCCGCTCGACCCGCTGCTCGACCAGGCGAGCTCCACCAATTCGCGCGCCGTGATCGACGCCTGCCGCCCGTTCGAGCGGCTCAAGGATTTCCCGCCGGTCGCTCGCGCAAGCCCGGAGCTGATCGAGAAGGTGCGCGAAAAGTTCGCGGGGATCCTGGCGAAGCTCTAACGCGCCCCGCCCGCGCGCGTCGCCGGCACATCGCTTGAGCATGTTTCGATGAGACTATGCGCGGTGCGTGGGGTGGACAAAGGCGCTCTTTGCGACGTGCCCACGCTTTAACGCCGAGCACCGTGGGCACGCGGAGCCTGTCATCGGGCCGGCCGAGGGTCGGACCCGTTGGCTTTGCCCACCTACGGGAGATTTTACTTGATCGAGATCTGCGCTAATCGGTACTACACCGATCCAGTCGCGACGTTGCGCTCATCAAGCGCAACGGTCTTGATCAATGCGAACGCCTGATCGCGGAGCTTGAGGCCGAGGTCGTCGATCGCCATGCGGGTCGCCGATGCGACGAGGTGGAGCGTGCCGGCCAGTTCCAGGTTACGATCGCGAGAGCGCCGTTGCTGCGTCTCGATCTTGGTGCCACAGTTCCCGCCAGGACGGTGCGCACGCTCAGGTGCTCCGGCCGCGCTGTGGCGAGCGTAACGTCCGTCGCCCGGACCAGCACACGGACCTCGCGCCCGGCCGACCCTGCCGGCCCCGCAAGCCAGATGGTCCCTGCCGGATGCGTAATCTCGGTGAGACCATAGTCGGCCTCGTCCCGGCCACGCGGCCGGTCAGCACCGAGTGAGCGCGAAGCGGCTTTCGCCAGCCTGGACCTCTTCCGGACCAAACACGTCATCCGACCGGCCCCGATGTGACGACGTGTCCGCCGCCGATCACAACGACGTAGCGAGGCCAGGCGGGCCACCTCGTCAACGGCGTGAGAGACGTACACGATCGGCACGGCGAACTCATCGCGCAGCCGCTCGATCAGGGGAGCACTTCGAGCTTGCGCTCTTCGTCGAGCGCAGCAAGCGGCTCATCCATGAGCAGCAGATGAGGCGACGATAACAGTGCACGTCCGATCGCGACCCGTTGCCGCTCGCCGCCGGAGAGGCCGCCCGGGCCGGCGCGTCAGCAGATGGCCGATGCCGAGCGTTTCCACCACCGGTTCGAACGCGATTTCCGGCCCGTTCTGCGAGCGATTGGATGGGCTGTGCGCCCTTGCGGCCGCGCAACCAACGGCCGAACATCAGGTTTTGCCGCACCGTCAGGTGCGGAAACAGCCGGCATCCTGATACACAAGGCCGATCCGCCGTGCATGCTTGGGCACGAAGATGCGTTTGCCGGTGTCGACCAGGACGCGATCGTCGACGCTGATCAGCCCACGATCCGGGCGTAGCAGCCCGGCGATCAGCGAGATCGTGACCGATTTTCCGGAGCCCGGACTGGCCGAATACCGCGACGACGCGGGCGTCGCTTTCGAAGGCGACGTCGAGGGTAAAGGCGCCGAGCGCGATCGCAGCGTCGAAACCGATCATTCGAACTGCGCCAGCCGGCCGCTCGCCTTGCGGGAAACGATTTCTGAGGCCACGAGGGCGGCGAGCGCGATCACGATCGCAACCCCGGTAAGCCGCCACGCGTCGGCGTCGCCGCCCGGAATCTGGGTGTAGGTGTAGATCGCCGCCGAGATGGTCTGGGTCTCGCCCGGGATATTGGACACGAACGTGATGGTCGCACCGAATTCGCCGAGCGCCTTGGCAAAGCATAGTATCGCGCCGACCATTATTCCCGGGAGCGCGAGCGGCAGAGTGACGAGCGCGAAGGTCCACGGGCCACTGGCACCGAGCGTCGCGGCGGCGTCTTCGAGGCGCCGGTCGATCGCCTCGATCGACAGTCGGATCGCCCGCACCATCAGGGGAAATCCCATCACGCCGCAGGCCAGCGCCGCGCCGGTCCAGCGAAACGAGAACACGATGCCGAAATTGTCGGCCAGGAACGCCCCCAATGGGGCGCGCCGTCCGAGCAGGATGAGGAGGATGTATCCGGTCACCACGGGCGGCAGCACCAGCGGCAGATGAATGAAGCCGTCGAGCAGCGTCTTGCCGGGAAACCGCCAGCGCGCCAGCACATAGGCGGCGAATATGCCGAGCGGCAGGCTGGCCGCCGTCGCGACGACGGCAATTCTCAGGGACAGGCGAACGGCCGTCCACTCATCGGGGGAAAGTCCCAGCAGCCCGTCGCCCAAAATCAATCCATAGGTTTCACGCCCAAGCCGAGCGTCGCGAACATTGCCGTTCAGTCCAGCGAACGCAATACCGAAACGGCACGACGGTCACTTGTCGACCATGACGAAACCCTGCCCGGTGAATTCGCGCACCGCCGTCGGCGAGCGCAGATAGGCGAGGAACGGCGCCGCGTCGGCGCCGTGGCCCGGCGCCGTCAGGGCCGCCGGATAAAGGATCGGCGGATGGGACGAGACCGGGAAGGTATCGACCACCTTCACCTTCGGTTCCGCCTTCGCGTCGGTGCCGTATACGATGCCAAGGGTAGCCTCCCCGCGCGCAACGAAATTCAAGGCTGCGCGGACATCATTGCTCGGGGCGAGCTTGCTCGCGACGCTTGGCCAGATGCCGAGTTTCTCCAGCGCCGCCTTGGCGTAAATACCGGCCGGCACCGAATTGACTTCGCCGACCGCAAGCCGGCCACTGCCCAGCGCCCCAGCCAGATCGGCGCCAGGGGCGATCTTGAAGTCGATTTTGGTATCCAGCGGAGCAATCAACACCAGCGTGTTCGAAAGCAGGGTCTCGCGCGAGGCGGCATCGATCAGCTTGCGGTCTTGCAGCCAGTCCATCCATTGGAGATCGGCCGAGACGAAAATGTCGGCGGGCGCGCCCGATTCGATCTGCCGCGCCAGCGCGGAGGAGGCCGCGTAGGAAATGACCACGCGCCGGCCATTGTCCTTTTGCCAATCCGCCGCGACAGCGTCGAGCGCGGTCTTCAGGCTTGCCGCCGCGAACACCACGGGCAACCCGGCGCGGTCCTGCGCGAAGGCGGGCGCGTCCAGCGTCGCGAGAGCGAGCCCCAGCATGGCACGGAACAAAATGGCGATAGGATTGCGGAACATGGCGACATTCCCGTTCGGGCGCGGCGCGAGCGGCCAGCGATATGCGTGAGGGTATATAGCGCCGGGAGGCTTGTCACGCGCCCCTATGCCTGGAGGTAGCGTCGCCGCACCCGCTCGTCGGACGCGAGCGCCTGCGATCCGCCGGTCCACACCACTTGGCCTTTTTCAATGATGACATGGCGATCCGCGATCTTGAGGAGAGCGTCGATATGCTTGTCGACCAGCAGGATCGCCTGGCCCTCGGACTTGAGGCGCGCGAGGCAGGCCCAGATTTCGGCACGGATCAGCGGCGCGAGCCCTTCGGTGGCTTCATCGAGGATCAGGAGCTTGGGATTGGTCATGAGGGCGCGTCCGATCGCCAGCATCTGCTGCTCGCCGCCGGACAGTTCGTTGCCCATGTTGCGGCGCCGCTCGGCGAGCCGCGGGAAGAACCCGTAGACGTCGCGCAACCGCCACCGCGCCGGACCGAACCGCGCCGCCGCCGTAGCCACCAGGTTCTCCTCGACCGTAAGCGTCGGAAAAATCTGCCGCCCCTCCGGCACGAGACCGAGCCCGGCCTGGGCGATGCGATAGGGCGGCTCTCCGATCAGCGAGCGGCCGTCGAAGCGGGCGCTGCCGCCGGCCGCGCGCACGAGGCCCATCACGACCCGGATCGTGGTGGTCTTGCCCATGCCGTTGCGGCCGATGAGCGTCACGACCTCGCCGGCGTCGACCGCGAGGCTCACGTCGAACAGCACTTGCGCCGGCCCGTAGCGCGCCGCGAGATGCTCGACCGTCAGCATGTGCGTTCCGCCGCGGTGCCATGGCTACTCCATCTCTTCGCCGAGATAGGCGGCGACCACCGCGGGATCGCGGCGCACCGCGTCGGGTGGGCCGCTCGCGAGAATGCGCCCGTAGATCAGCACCGAGATGCGATCGGCGAGCGCGAAAACCGCGGTCATGTCGTGCTCCACCAGGATCATCGAAAACCGCCCTTTGAGCCGGCGCAAGAGCGCGATCAGTGCGTTCGGTCTCCTCACTGCCGGTGCCTGCCATCGGCTCGTCGAGCAGCAGCAGTTTCGGGCCTCATCGCGAGCGCGATCGCCAGCTCGAGCGCGCGCTTCTCGCCGTGGGAAAGCGTGCCCGCGACGTACGCCGGCGCGCGCGCCGAGCCCGACCTCGTTGAGCGCGGCACGGGCAGGATCGTTGAGGCGCGGCTCGGCGCTCGCGCGGCGCGAAGAACCGGAAGCTCGATCCGGAATGGGCCTGAACGGCGAGCGCGACGTTTTCGAGCGCCGTGAAGCCCGGCAGGATCGAGGTGATCTGGAACGAGCGCGCGAGCCCGAGGCCGGCGCGGGCGTGCACCGGCAGCGCCGTGATGTCGCGGCCGTTGAAGACGATGCGGCCGCTGGTCGGGCGCCAGGAACCCTGAGATCTGATTGATCAGCGTCGTCTTGCCGGCGCCGTTCGGGCCGATGATGGCGTGCAATTCGCCCGGCCGCACGTCGAGTGTCACGCCGTCGGTGACCGTGAGCGCGCCGAAGCTCTTGCGCAAATCTTCGATCCGCAGCACCGGGGCCTCCGCCGGTTCAGTCACGCCGCAGGCTCCGCGCAAGCCTTTCGGCGACGCCGATGAGGCCGCCCGGCGCGAACACCGCGATCGCGACCAGCAGCGGCCCGAACAACAGCCGCCAGTGCTCGGTATATTGGCTGAGGTTCTCCTCGGCGAGAAGATACACCAGCGCCCCGATGATCGCGCCATAGAGCCGACCCATGCCGCCGAAGATGACCATGATCAGGAGATCGCCGGAGCGCTGCCACGACATGTAGGCGGGACTGACGAAATCGGTGACGTTCGCGAGCAGAAAGCCGGCGAGGCCGCCGAGCGCGCCCGACACCACATAGGCGACGAGCTGAAACCGATAGGCATCGAACCCGATCGCTGGCCATGCGGGCGGGATTTTCGCGCGCACCGCGGAACACCCGGCCAAACCGCGACGCGACGAGGGCGCGGCACAACAGGTAGCTCGCGAGCAGGCAGCCGAACGCGAAGTAATAGAACGCGAGCGCGTTTTCCAGCAGCGGATATCCGAACAAGGTGTCGCGCATGCGGATCGTCAGGCCGTCATCGCCGCCATAGGGCGCAAGCGAGCTCGCGGTGAAGAACACCATCTGGCCGAACGCCAGCGTGATCATGATGAAGTAGACGCCCTTGGTGCGCAGCGCGACGATGCCAGTCAGCAATGCGAACAGCACCGAGGCGACGAGCGCGACCGGCAGCGCGATCGCCGCCTCGTTGAAGCCGTGAGCGGCCAGAATGCCGACCGCATAGGCGCCGAATCCCGATGAAGGCCGCGTGGCCGAACGAGATCAGCGCGCCGTAGCCGACGATGAGATCGAGCCCGATCGCCGCGATCGGCGAACACCATGATGCGGATGAAGCGGTCGAGCAGATAGGCTTTCGCCGCCCGGCGACCGGCAGCAGCGCGAGGCCCGCAAACAGCAGCATCGGGGCGACGTTGTCTGCCGAGACTACAGGCGCGCGCGCGGCGGCGGCGCTGTCGAGCGCGGCCATTCAGCGTCCCCGCGCCGGAAACAGGCCCGCGGGCCGGACGCACAGCACGACCGCCATCAGGAGATAGATCAGCATCGAGGCGATGGCCGGCCCGACCGTGCGGGCGCGGCGACGGCGCCATGAACAGCCGCAGCATATCGACCGCGAACGAGCGCCCCAGCGTGTCGACGAGGCCGATCAGCATGGCGGCGAGGAAGGCGCCGCGGATCGAGCCGATGCCGCCGATGACGATGACGACGAAGGCGACGATGAGGACGGTGTCGCCCATGCCGGGCTCGACCGACAGGATCGGGCGCGATCATCACGCCGGCAAAGCCCGCCAGCATGGTGCCGAAGCCGAACACGATCATGAACAGGCGGCGGATATCGACGCCGAGCGCCGACACCATCGGGGCGTTGGTGGCGCCGGCGCGCACCAGCATGCCGGCGCGGGTGAATCGGATCAGGCACATACAGCACCACCGCGGTCGCCAGTCCGGAGCCTATGATGACAAGTCGCCAGACCGGATAGTACAGGCCCGGCATCAGCACGACCGAGCCCTCGAATGGCCCGCCGGGATCGGCAGGCTCAGCGGCGCGGCGCCCCAGACCGACTTCACGCCCTCGTTGAGGAACAGGATGATGCCGAAGGTCGCGATCACCTGATCGAGATGATTGCGATCGTAGAGATGGCGGAACACGACGAATTCGAGCGCGAGACCGAACGCGAGCGCGGCCGCGAGCGCCAGCATGAGAGCGGCGAGAAAGTTGCCGGTCAGGCCATAGAACATCACGGCGAGATAAGCGCCCAGCATGTATTGGACGCCGTGGGCGAGGTTGATGAAGTCCATCACCCCGAACACCAGCGTCAGGCCCGCCGCGATCAGAAACAGCAGCACGCCGAGCTGGAGCCCGTTCAGAGTCTGGACGATGAGCAGCGTGGTCGACATCGGGCGAACTCAGGCCGGCGGCCGCAGTATCAACATCGCCGCCCGCGGCCCACGTGCGTCCCCTCGATGGCCACGCGGCCTACTTCATCTTGCAATCCTTGACATGCGGGTCGGCGTAGTTCTCGAACACTTTCTGGACGATCTCGGTCTCGAATTTGCCGTCCGGACGCTTGGCGACCTTGACCAGATAGAAGTCCTGGATCGGATAGTGGTTGGTGTTGAACCGGAACGCGCCGCGCAGCGACTTGAAGTCGGCCTTCATCATCGCGGCACGCAGCGCGTTCTTGTCCGACGTCTTGCCTTTGGTGGCCGTCAAGTGCGCTGTCGATCAGGCCGCGGCGTCGTAAGCCTGGAAGGCGTAGGTCGCCGGCACCGCCTTGTAGTCTTTCTCATAGGCAGCGACGAACTGGCCTTGTTCTGCGGATTGTCGAGGTCGGGCGCCCAGTTGGCGCCGCCGAAGAAGCCGAGCGCCGCATCCTGTTGCGCCGGCAGGGTCAATTCATCGACCGTGAAGGCGGACAGGAAGGTGATCTTGTCGGCAAGGCCGGCCTGGCGGAACTGCTTGACGAAATTCACCCCCATGCCGCCCGGCAGGAACACGAAGATCGCGTCGGGCTGTCGCCGCCGCGATCCGGGCAAGCTCGGCCGAATAGTCGAGTTGATTGAGCGGCACGTAGACTTCGTCGACGAGCTCGCCCTTGTAGTAGTGCTTGAAGCCGGCGAGCGCGTCCTTTCCGGCCTGGTAATTCGGCGCCATGATGAAGACCTTCTTGATGGCCTTGTCCTGCGCGTATTTCCCGAGCACCTCATGGATCTGATCGTTCTGGTAGGAGGTGACGAAGAAGTTCGGGTTGCAGTCCGCGCCGGCGAAATTCGACGTGCCGGCATTCGGGCTGATCAGGAAGGCGCCGCCATCCGTCGCCGGCTTCATGATCGCCTGCAGGATGTTGGAGAAGATCGGTCCGACCACGAAGTCGACCTTGTCGCGCTCGACGAACGCCTTCACTTTGGCGACGGCGACGTCGGGCTTGAGTTCGTCGTCCTGGACGAGCAGCTCGACGTCGCGGCCGCCGAGCTTGTTGCCGAGCGTCTTGAGCGCCGAGCTCGAAGCCATTGCGCTGCTGCTGCCCGAGCGTCGCCGCCGGTCCGGACAGCGTGGTGATCAGGCCGATTTTGAGCTTTTCCTGCGCCCCGGCGGTCGTCGACGCCAAGGCGAGCGCCGCGACGAACATCGTGAACCTGGTTTTCATCGCATTCTCCTAAGTCAAGGAATCCGTATTCTGACATTGCGCATCCGGCGGGCGGCAGCGGGACGAAACCCCGCCCGCCGATCTTAACTTTAATCCCAAGCTTTTGAAGGTGCGGCGCGCCTATTTGGCTATGCTGGGACGTTGATGCCGCAGCCAGGAGCCGTCGGTGCCGCACGGTATAGTTACTGCCGCGCTGGTTTCATGGTTGAATGGACTGGGGCATCAGCGTGCCGGCTGCGGGCCGCCGGCCGCGCCCGCTAATCGAGACGATGACGCAACAAGGAGACCAACCGATGCAACCAATGAACATTGGCATCACCAAGGCCGTCGACCGGCCTTGATGGGATCGTATGGAACATCTGGGGCCAGACCTATGTGCCCAAGCAGTTGTGCGAAAACTCGTTTGCGTGGCACGCGACCTTCCCGCCCGGCACGTTCGTGCCGCCCCATATCCATCCGACTCAGGACGAGTTCATCTACATGTTCGAGGGCAAGCTCGACGGCTTGCTCGACGGCCGGGAATATTTCGCCTCCGCCGGCGACCTGATCCGGTTGCCCATGGGAATCCCGCACGGCCTCTTCAACAAGTCCGACCAGCCGATGAAATGCTTGTTCTGGGTCACCCCGACCCGCAAGCTCTATGACCTGTTCTGGGCGATCCACTCCATGAAGGAGCAGAAGCCCGAAGAGGTCGTCGCGCTCTCGGCGAGACACGAGGTTGTGTTCCTGCCGCCGCCGGAGTAGCAGGAGACCCTACGCCGCTTTTCCCACCGCTGCTTTGTTCACCTGTTCCCGGCAAATCCCGCCGTAGACGCGTAGCCGCGCACGATCGCCATGCGCTGCTCGTAGGTCAGCACCTCGTCGATATTGGTGAAGCCGTCGGGCGCCAAATCCTCGACCACGTCGATGACGCCCTCCGGGCCGCCCTTGCGGTTCATGCGCACGATCTGCGCCGTCATCGGCAGGCGCTCCTGCTCATAGGCGGCGAGTGCCGCGAACGGATGGTCGGCGCTCACCAGCCAGTCTGCCAAGCAACGCGCATCGAGGATCGCCTGCGAGGCGCCATTGGAGCCGACCGGATACATCGGGTGTGCGGCGTCGCCGAGCAGCGTCACCCGGCCATGCGACCAGCACGGCAGCGGGTCGCGGTCGCACACAGGGAAACTCCCAGAACTCGCCGGTCGCTTCGACGAGATGCATCACATCCACCTGCGGTACTTTGAAACGCCGAAGATGGGGCATCAGGTCCTCCATGCGCCCTGGATTGGACCAGTCTTCCTTGCGGCGGCGGTACTTTGGCATCGCTGATTTTGACCATCGCCGCCCAATTGGTGAGCTTGCGTCCGGGCAGCGAGCCTTCTGAGATCGGATAGATGACGAATTTTGCGGCATTGCCGCCGGCTACGATCATGGAACGGCCCGTCATGAAGGCGGGCCAGTCGGTGGCGCCACGCCACAGCATGATGCCGTTCCAGGTGGCCGGACCCTCGTTGGGGAACAGCGTCTCGCGAACCGCGGAATGGATGCCATCGCAGCCGATAAGCACGTCGCCGCGCGCGGTCGCCCGATGCGAGCCGTCGCGACCGAAGAAATAGGCGGTGACGCCGCCCTCATCCTGCGTGAAGGCGCCGAGCCGGTGGCCGGTGTGGATGCGGCTT
Organism: uncultured Alphaproteobacteria bacterium; assembly: GCA_963747835.1. Classification (GTDB taxonomy): domain Bacteria; phylum Pseudomonadota; class Alphaproteobacteria; order Rhizobiales; family Xanthobacteraceae; genus JAJPKK01. Next base: position 581,791 of record CAVVGO010000006.1, on the reverse strand, counting down.
TCGCCGATCCGGGCGCGCACCGCCTGATGGATGACGCCCTGCAGGCGGCCGCGATGAATCGAAAACTGCGGCACGTCGTAACCGGCATCGAGCCCGCGCGGCTCGCGCCAGATCTCCTGGCCGAGCTTGTTCATGTAGAACAATTCGAGGGTACGGATCGCGACGGCGTCGAGGCGCTCCAGGAGGCCGAGGCCTGCCAGTTCCCGGATGGCGTGGGGCAGGGTGTTGATGCCGACGCCGAGCTCGCGAACTGCTTCGGATTGTTCAAATACCTCGCAGTCAATGCCGCGGGCATGGAGCATCAGCGCCGTGGTGAGCCCGCCAATGCCGCCGCCAATAATGATCGCCTTCATTCCAACCGATGCTCCGACGGGCGAGGTTAACGCCGCGTCGTATTTTGCGGCCGGGGACGCCGCCGGGCAACCGCCAAGGCGATTTATGGTGAGCGGCCGGTACCGCGATTTATCGTGGATTACTTGACGACACGCACCGGCTTGCCGTCGACGAAGGCGCGGATGTCCTCGACGATGTCGGGGAAATAATGCTCGTAGTTCTGCCGGCTGACATAACCGAGATGGGGCGTGATCACCACGTTGTCCATTCGCCGGAACGGATGGTCGAGCGGTAGCGGCTCGACATCAAACACGTCGATGCCGGCGCCGGCGATGCGGCGCTCGTTGAGGGCCGCTATAAGGGCCTTTTCCTCGACGATCGGTCCCCGTGCCGTATTGATGAGGTAGGCCGAAGGCTTCATCAGGCCGAGTTCCTTGCTGGTCACCAAGCCGCGCGAGCGGTCGCCGAGTTGCACATGGATGGTGACCATGTCGGCGGCGCGGAACAGGTCATCCTTGGTGGCGTAGTCGACGCCTGCCTCCTTGCACTTTTCGGGCGTGAGGTTCGGGCTCCAGGCGATCACCTTCATGCCGAACGCCTTGGCGACGCCGGCGACGCGTAGGCCGAGCTTGCCGAGCCCGATCACGCCGAGCGTCATGCCCTCAATGTCCGGCCCGAGCGTGACCTGCCACGATTCGCCGGCCTTGAGGCGCGCATGCTCGAAGCCGATCCGCCGCGTCAGTTCCAGCATGAGGCCGAATACAATGCCGGTGGTCGGGTTACCGAACGAGCTGGTGGCGCACACCGTGATGCCGCGCTCGGCCGCCACCGCCATGTCGATCGAGGCGTTACGGGCGCCGGTGGTGATGAGGAGCTTGAGATTGGGCAGTGCCTCAAGGGTGTCGCGGCGGAACGGCGTGCGTTCGCGCATCATGCACACAATGTTGAAGTCCTTGAGCGTGCGGGCAACCTCGTCCGGGCCGCCCATGGGCTTGTCGAACACCGTCACATCGACGTCGCCTGCGATCTTCCCCCAATCGGCAAGCTTCAGCGCGACATTCTGGTAGTCGTCGAGAACCGCACAGCGATAGCGCATTCGCAAATCCTCATGTTGCTGCCCGTCCGGCATGACGCCGGGACGATGAATTAGAGCGGATTCCGGTCATGTCCGAACGTAGCCTGCGTGGCGAAAGAAATTCTTGCATTCTTTGGCACTGAAATCGGTAACGACGCGGCCGATCCGACGCAAGAGGCGCGGGATCGTGCGCTCAGCCGCCTTGCGCAGATGCGCCTTGAGTTTGCTGAAGGCCAACTCGATCGGGTTGAGGTCCGGCGAATACTTCGGCAGATAAATCAGGGTCCCGCCCGCTGCTTCGATCGCCTCTGCGACGCCGGCGACCTTGTGTACCGGCAGATTGTCCATGAGCACGATCTCGCCGCGCTTGAGGGTTGGGACAAGGCATTGTCTCACGTAAGCGAGAAACATCGGCCCATCCATCGCCCCCTCGAGCACAAAAGGTGCGGTCATTCCGCGCTGCCGCAGGCCGCCCACGAAGGTGATTGTCTTCCAATGTCCATGCGGCGCGTGGTCGACGAGCCGCTCGCCACGCGGCGCACGGCCGCGCAGCCGCACCATCGCGGTGTTCGTGCAGGTTTCGTCGATGAACACCAGTCGCGCCGGGTCAAACATGCCTTGCTCGCGCATCCAGCGCGCCCGTGCGCGGGCCACGTCCGCGCGTTTCTGCTCCGCCGCGTACAGAGTTTTTTTTGAAGCTGATGTTGCGCCGATCGAAGAACCGCCACACCGCGCTGCGGCTGCCCGCAATTTTTCGCTTTCCCATCGCCGCGACGATCTCGTCCAGCGTCAGGTCCGGCTTGGCGGCGATGAGACCGAGCAAAAATGCCGCATGCTGCTCCAGCGGTGAGGTGCTGCCGCCGCTTGGCTTGGCGGCGACGCTTCCGGTCTCTTCGAAGCGTTGCGCCCAGATCACTACGACGCTCGGACTAATCCCATAGCGCTCGGCCGCCTCACGCCGCGAGGCGCCGGTCTCGATGTCTTCGATCACGCGGGCACGCAAGTCCCTGGAATAAGGCTTCGGCATCGTCCGCTCCCAAACGAATCAACGCCGCCAAACTCGCTCATTGACAAACAGTTGGGAATCCCCCCAATTCAAGCCCAGCGAAATTGGCTCTAATCAGCGCAGCTTTCGCACAATTGTCCGACCCGCGACAAGCATGTGCTGGTGGAGGCGACACATGACCATGTCGGGCGGAAACCTCGACGGGGCTCGGGCGCATTCGGACCATCCGACGATTGCTTAAGCGCTTAGGGGTCCGGGAAATGAACGGCCGGGGGCTGGATCAGCGCAGCCCGGCTTGCGGCCCGACCGCGTGAACTCCGCCATTCAGACGACGTTGAACTGCCAGGGCTCAGGCGCGAAGAGGCTCGGCGCGGGCGCACTGAAATGTCCGGCCGGCTCGAAATCGCCGCGCGGTCCGATGTCCGGGCGCGCCGGCACGTATTCGCCACCAGCGGCCATAACCAGGAAGATCGTTGCGGCAGCGGCAAGCAGCTTGGCGGTGCGCATCCCTATTATCCACATGCAGCGCGACCGCATGCCATGGGATGGCAGCAGCCGGTAGAGCCGAACCTAGGTGACCACCCCTGAATGCCTCCTAAAAGAATTGGTTCGCATTTTAGGGATTGTCCTCTGACCATCCGGCAAAAACCCTCGGCGGACCTGAACCGCGTTGCCGGATCGCGCGACCAACGAGTGATCTGAAACACAGGGAGAATTTCCATGAATCGTTCAGCATTGTTTTTGCTCGCTGCCGTGAGCGCGCTGTCGGCTCCGGCGGTGGCGCCCGCGTCCGCGCAGTACGGCCCCGACACCTGTCGGCAGGGATTTGTGTGGCGGGAAGCCTTTGCGGGCGACCATGTGTGCGTACGGCCGTGGGTTCGCTCTCAGGCCGCCGCGAACAATTCCGTGGCACCGGGACGCATCTACGGCAATGGCCGGTGCGTCGATGGTTACGTGTGGCGCGAAAGCTATCCGGGCGATCATGTCTGCGTGTTGCCGGAGACGCGGGCCCGGGCCGCCCGCGACAATGATCGCGCCCCATATCGCCGCGAGTACTGAGCAAGCCGCAGAGCATAGTGCGCATGCCGCGGTCGCCTCCGGAGGATTGGCGGCCGCGCACACCTGCATTCAGCGCGCTGAAGGTGGTAAGAAGTTAAGAGGTGGAGACGCTCGCCGGGTCGGCGGCAACCGGCGCCGAACGGCTCGACGAGCACATCGGTCGCTTGCTGCAGGCCGCCCGGGCTGCGTAGGGTCTATTTCTGGAAGGGAGCTCGCGGGTGCGTGCGCGGCAGCGCAAGCAAACGTCGTTCAGACGGACGCCAGTACCGGGAAGCTCTGGGTCTCGGTTCGCGCCGCGTGTTTGGCGCGCCATCGCGGCCCCGGGCCGCGCATATAGTGCAGTTCCGGCCGGTAGGTGTCGAACAGGTCCTTGCGGAGCGATCGCCATAGTGACGCGATGGCGGCGCTCACCAGCGGGCTTTTGTTCTTTGTGTTCGCCATTGGAGTTGTCCGGTGCCGGAGTGATCGTTTCGCCGTTTCATGACATTGGTCGGTCGGTAACGGACCGAGGTTCACCAGAACGATTCTCATGCGAAATTCGTTAAAATCTGGTGAGAATGCGCGAACACATCGCCCGGTCCGGTAGCCGTTTCGTCGCGATGGTTGCCGATCTATGTGCGAGACGTCGGAATTTCCGCAATTCGAACAACGCTCGTCTGGAAACCTTGTGGCGCCGCAAGTGCGTTACGTGCGAATAACTAGTGGCGGGATTGCCCGGCCTCCGGGCCCGGTCTCGTCGCGTAGCGCCCAGCGATGAACGTAGGCGCTGCCACCACGACCGGCGGCTCTTCGGCTTGCCCTTTGCGGCCGGCGTCGTTACATCAGCGCCAACTTTCCCGAAATTCACAATGAGGGCAGGCCGCGATGGCCCGACAATTCATCTATCACATGCAGGGTCTTACCAAGACCTATCCGGGCAACCGCAAGGTATTGGAAAACATCAACCTTTCGTTCTATCCGGACGCCAAGATCGGCGTGCTCGGCGTCAATGGCTCCGGTAAATCGACGCTGCTGCGCATCATGGCCGGCATCGACAAGGAATTCACCGGCGACGGCTGGGTCGGCGAGGGCGCCCGGGTCGGCTATCTGCCCCAGGAGCCGCAGCTCGACGAGACCAAGACCGTGCGCGAGAACGTGATGCTGGGCGTCGCCAGCAGCAAGGCGATCCTCGACCGCTACAACGAACTCGCCATGAATTATTCGGACGAGACCGCGGACGAGATGACCAAACTGCAGGACGAGATCGAGGCCCAGGGGCTTTGGGATCTCGATTCCAAGGTCGATCAGGCCATGGAAGCGCTGGTCTGCCCGCCCGACGAGTCCGGCGTTACCAACCTCTCGGGCGGCGAGCGGCGGCGGGTCGCGCTGTGCCGGCTGCTTCTGGAGCAGCCCGAATTGCTGCTGCTGGACGAGCCCACCAACCACCTCGATGCTGAGACCGTAAATTGGCTTGAGGGCCATTTGCGCAAATATCCGGGCGCGATCCTGATCGTGACCCATGATCGCTACTTCCTCGACAACGTCACCGGCTGGATTCTTGAGCTCGACCGCGGCAAAGGCATCCCGTATCAGGGCAATTATTCGTCATGGCTGGGCCAGAAGCAGAAGCGGATGGAGCAGGAAGGCCGCGAGGAGGAATCCCACCGCAAGACGCTCTCTCGGGAAGCAGAGTGGATCGCCGCCAGCCCGCGGGCCCGCCAGGCCAAGTCGAAAGCGCGCTACCAGCGTTACGAGGAGTTGCTCGCCAAGGCCTCAGACAAGGCACCGAGCACCGCCCAGATCGTCATTCCGGTCGCCGAGCGGCTCGGCCAGAACGTGGTGGATTTCGAAGAGCTCTCCAAGGGGTTCGGGGACAACCTCCTGATCGACGGTCTCACCTTCAAACTGCCGCCGGGCGGCATCGTCGGGGTCATCGGGCCCAACGGCGCCGGCAAGACCACGCTGTTCCGCATGATCACCGGGCAGGACAAGCCCGACAGCGGCACGATCCAAGTCGGCGAGTCGGTCAAGCTCGGCTACGTGGACCAGTCGCGCGATAGTCTCGACGCCAAGGCGAGCGTTTGGCAGGAGATTTCCGGCGGGCTCGACCAGCTCCAGCTCGGCCGGCGCGAGGTCAACTCGCGCGCTTATTGCGGCGCCTTCAATTTCAAGGGGGCCGATCAGCAGAAAAAGGTTGGCACGCTCTCGGGCGGCGAGCGCAACCGGGTGCATCTCGCCAAGATGCTCAAATCCGGCGCCAACCTGCTGCTGCTCGACGAGCCCACCAACGACCTTGATGTCGACACGCTTCGGGCGCTCGAGGAGGCGCTCGAGGATTTCGCCGGTTGCGCCGTCATCATCAGCCACGATCGGTGGTTCCTCGACCGCATCGCGACCCACATCCTCGCTTTCGAAGGCGACAGCCACGTGGAATGGTTCGAGGGCAACTTCCAGGACTATGAGGCCGACAAGATGCGGCGGTTGGGGACGGATTCGATCATCCCGCACCGGCTGAAGTACAAGAAGTTTTCGCGATAGATGGTGCGCGCGCGACCGTCAGGCGTTGGGCGCGATCAACTCCACCTCGGGAAAATACGTCCGATAGCGGCGGACGTCGCGGGTGAGGATCGGCGACCGCGCTATTTCGGCGTGGGCTCCGATGAAAAAATCTGGAAGGACGCCGGTGCGAACTCCGCCTGCCGCGCGATAGCGCTCATAGGTTTTGCCGGCAAGGAAAAGCGCGGGCATCGGAGCGCGCGCGAGAACGATCTTTAGTTCGGCGAGCGTTTGGCGCAGGTCCGCCTCGGACTCCATCTGAACCGAAAGCTCCGCGAAGACGACCTCGTTGACGAACAATGGTCCAAGGGCGCTCCGCTGCACCAGCGCAGCAATGGACCAGTCGAGCCACACCGGATCATCCGATAGGACGTCGATCAGAACATTGGTGTCGACGAGTGTCATTTTTTCTTTGGACGAAACTCTTTCGCCTCGCCGCGACTGAATTCCATGAATTCATCGGTCGTCATGTCACGGATCGGTCGTCGCTCTGCAAGCGCGTACAGCCGGGCCTTGTAGTCGTCCTGAGCGCCGGGCTTTTCGATGTAGACGCCGCCTGACGCGGTCGCTCGCACCTCGACCTTGTCGCCCGGTTTGAGGCCGACCGCATCGCGAACGCTCTTCGGTAGCGTAACTTGGCCCTTCACCGTGATGCTCGTGGTCATTTTGGTCCTTGGTTTTACAATTTACCAAAATGTAATACCGATCCGTAGAAGCGTCAATTCGGACGATGTGCGTCAACATTAAAGCCTTGTTTACCCGCCAACGTGTGTTGCCGATTCGTCCGAGTTCGTGGAACGTTCGGACGATTCGCAGAGGTGTCCATGAGCTTGCACATTACGTTGCGCCGCCCTGTCCGACAGGCCCTAAGGCTGGTGATCGCCGCGTTCTTTTTGTTCTCCGCGATCGCGACTCACGCCTTCGCGGAGAATGCCGCGTTCCAGCAGTGGCTCGCCGCGCTGTGGCCGGACGCGCAGGCGATGGGGGTGTCGCGGGCGACGTTCGACGCCGCGACGCGGGGCCTGGAGCCTGATTTCTCGTTGCCCGATCTCGCCATCCCGGGCCGCGGCGAGGCGCCGGCACCCGGACAGGCCGAGTTCGTCCAGACCCCTGCCGACTACCTCAAGGAAACCAACATTGCGCGGCTTGCCGCCCAGGGTGCCAAGCTTCACGAAAAGTATCGGGCGACGCTCGACGGGATCGAGCAGCGCTATGGTGTTCCCGGTGATGTGGTGCTGGCGATCTGGGGCCGGGAAACCGATTTCGGCAATTACCGGCTGCCCCACAGCGCGATCCGGGTACTGGCGACTCAGGCCTATGTGGGCAAGCGCCGCGACATGTTCCGCAACGAGTTCCTGCTAGCGCTGAAAATGCTGGAGGAGGGCCAGGTCCGGCTCGCCGACATGCGCAGTTCGTGGGGCGGCGCCATGGGGCTTACGCAGTTCCTGCCCTCGGAATTCTATAAGCATGCGGTGGATTTCGATGGCGACGGCCGCCGCGACATTTGGACCTCGGTGCCGGACGCGCTTGCCTCGGCCGCAAAGCAACTCGCCGATAAGGGCTGGCAACCGGGTCTGCGCTGGGCCTACGAGGTGCACGCGCCGCAGGGCTTCGAATGCACTCAAGGCGTTCCGGAGGTCGTACGGCCGATCGGCGACTGGCTCAAGGCCGGCTTCGTCCCGGCCTATGGTCGGCGGCTGCGACCGGAGGAACGCGCGGAAACCGCGTCGGTGCTGCAACCCGAGGGGATTTACGGGCCGGCGTTCCTGGCGACGAAGAACTACTTCGTCATCAAGGAATATAATTTTTCCGACCTCTACGTGCTGTTTGTCGGCCACGTCAGCGACCGTATCAGCGATCCGCACCGCTTCGAGACACCCTGGAGCCAGGGGGCGCAGATGCGGACCGCCGACGTGGAAGCGATGCAGAAGGGCCTCACGGCGAGGGCCCTTTATCAGGACAAGATCGACGGCAAGGCCGGCATGAAGACTCGTGCGGCGCTCGGTGCCTACCAGAAGGCGAATGGCCTCAAGCTCGACTGCTGGCCGACATCCGCCGTCCTCGACCACATGCGCGCTCATCCGGCCGCGGCGCTGTCGCGATAGTAAAAACGGCCGGCTCGAAAGCCGGCCGTTTTTACCGATGTTTCGGCCGACGCAGTGGAATCAACGTTGCGCGGTGCGCGACTGGCCGATCATGTTGAATTGCGCCTTCTGCTCGTCGTTGAGGGACGCGTAGAGGTCGTCCAGCGCGCCGCGCACGTTCTTGACCGCCTGGAGCATGCCGTCGATCCGCTTGGCGTCCGCCGCAAGCCGCGCCGGCGGCGTTGCGGGTAGTTGCGACAGGCAGGATGCGCCGAGTTGTAAGGCGGCCTGGTCGACCGCGCTCTTGAGAGCATCGAACTTGGGCAGTTGCGGCTGGGTTGGATGCACCGCCTTCTCGATCTGGGCAGCGGGCCATCGGGTGGCGTCGTTCGCGGCATTACAGTTCTGGACTAGCGAAACCCGCGACCGCGCGGCCTGTTGGTCAGGCGACTGGTTGGCGGCGTTGAGCCGCGCCTTCTGCTCGTCCGTCAGGGTGGCATAGAACCGGTCGAGCGGCCCCCGCACGACGTCTATCGCCTGCGCCATCGCTTCGAGCCGGGCCTGCATGGCTTCGAGCCGCCCGGTCGGCGTGAATGACACCGCGGTCGGGCAGGCCTGTTTGATGATCTGGGCCGCCTTTACCGAGGCGTTGGCGAGATCATCGAGGGCGGCGCGCTGCTGGTCATTGGGTGAGACCAACTGCTGGATCCGATCGATCGGATAGCCGGCGACTTCCTTGGTGTCGGCGCCGCACATTTGCGCAAGCTGGTTGGCGAGGCTCGGAGCGGTATTCGCGGTGCCGCGCGAAACCGTGCCGGTCCCGCCCGTAGCGTTTCCGCCGCCGCCGTTTGAAACGTAGCCGCCCCCTCCCGGCAGATAGCCGGCGAGGTCGTCGAAGCCGTAGGGCGAGAACAGCCCGCCGAAGATGTCGCCGTAGCCGTAGTCCCAGAACGGATCGTAGCCGTAGCCCCAGAAGATGTCGTCGTAGAGGTCGTCATAGGCATAAGGCCAGAATAGCGGGCCGGCCCAGCCATAGGCGCCGCGGAACCGATTCCAGTTGCCGCGCGACGCGAAGCGCCCGCCGCGATCTCCGCGATCCCGGCCTGCGCGATCCGCAGTTCGGACGCGACCAGCGCTATCCTGCCCGGCGAGATTGTCGCGACCCGCCGTATCACGCCCCGCGAGGCTTTCATGAGCCGTCGCGTTATGCTCCGCGACCCGGTCACGAGCCGCCGCGCTGCGGCCCGCGACGCGGTTTTCGTGCAAAGCCCGGGTGGCGGTTACCGCATGGTGGCCAACGTGAGAACCGAGATGGGCAGAATGCGTCAGACCGCGCGTATGCAATCCGGCGACGTGCAGGCCACGGCCGCCGAAACGGAGTCCGCGTCCGCCGAAGTGCAAGCCACCGATGTGCAGGCCGCCGAAGTGGCCGAGGTGGATCCCGCCGAAGTGGCCGCCGCCGAGGTGCAGCCCCCCTCCGCCGAAGTGCATGCCGCCGCCACCGCCGCCGAAGTGCATGCCACCGCCACCGAAGTGCGCGCCGCCTCCGCCGAAATGTGCGCCTCCGCCGCCTCCGCCGAAATGAGCACCGCCACCGCCAGGGCCACGCGCTTGCGCCGCGAGCGGCACAGCGGTCGCCATCGCCGATGCCAGCAGGATCGCGCCGATTCGAGTTCTAGTTGATGTCATTCTACTTAGGGTCATGATCACCTCCCGGGTTCCCTCAAGGATGTGACGACGCGATTGAGTCACCCGACAACGCCCGTCCACAAGGCTTGGTTGCTTCGCCTCTGATGATTTAACATCGTGGCGGAGTTGGCGTTATCAATGGCGAAATCCCGGCGCAACGCTGTGACAAATCGCAATGCGGGTGCGGCATATTTGGCCGCCGCGACGTCGCGCATCGGCGCGGGTTGCGATGCTGCGGCGCCGCTGGGCGGCGGCAAAAAAGATGCGAAAAAAACCGGCCGGCTGTTGTCAGCCGGCCGGCGCTTTCATCTCCAGCGAGACTTTGACGGTCCCGGCGACGCCTACGTTACGGGCAGAAGAACCGCGGCCGCGAGTAACCGACCACATTGCCCCACTGGTCGACCAGCGGGCGACGCGCCCAGTAGCCGCCGGGGCAGCCAACCGGAACCGGCTGTCCATAGGCCGGATAAGGCGCGTAGCCCGGAGCGACCGCGTAGGCCGGATAAGCCGAGTTTGCAATCGCGCCGCCAATGATGGCGCCGGCCACCAGGCCGCCCGCGATGCCGAGCCCCAACCCGCATCCACGGCAATACGCCTGGGCGTCATTTGGCATGGAAACCGACGCGAGTGCGAGTATCCCGGCGGCGGCGACGGCGGTCATAGTTGTCTTCATGTTCCTACCTCGTCAGGAGCGGATCGCGCTGCGATTCGTCCATTGCGCTGTTGCAATTGTACCCCAAGTTTTCGATGGTTCCCACCAGCGATGCCGGGTGCCGAAGTACCCCCACTCGCTCGGTCCGGCAGAACGGCCGGCTTCCCCTCGAAGCACCCTACCCAGCCCGCGCAATTTGTCAGAAATTTGTTGAATGCTTCGTGAATATCCGGCCGGATGATTGCCAAATTGTTGATGGCACCCGGCGGGCGACTTTTATTGCGTCGCAGCATCGCGCCGTGATAGCGAAGCACCCGAGAAAATGAATATCCGACCCAATTGTAACCAAGACGACTTAAGGATTGCAGGCAAACTTTTACGTCCTGCCGGCGGGGGCAATGAACAAGCGGATCACCGTCCGTCTCTCCAAGGATTTGCTCGACCTCGCCGCGCGCAAGGCCGCCGCGGAAGGCCGCACCCTTGCGTCCCTTATCGAGGAGGGGTTGCGGTCGGTGACCGCCGAAGATCGAATGGCCGGGAAGGGTGTCAAAGTCTTACCGCGCATCGGGACCGTTACCGGTGCCCCCACGCACGGCGCCGACCTCATCGATCAGTCGGCTGTCCAGGAGCCGGTGGCCCAGGAGTCGTCACTCAGCCGGATTGACGACACGGATTATGTCGAGCGAATAAAGCCCTTCAAAGGACTGGGCCGAAAAAGCAGGGCTTAGCCCGGCGCACACGGCGGATTAACAAAGCGTAATCTGCCGAGCCGTATCGCCAAAGCGGCGGGTTAGGCCGCGGCTAACCCGCCTTGCACTTACAGTGCCTTATTACTCGCCTTCACGGCATCCTTCTCGACATAGACCTCGCCGCCCATATCGCGGAACTTCTGCGACATCTGCGCCATGCCGACCTGCTTTTCCTGTTCGGTCCCTGTCGCGCCTCCGGCGCTCCACGCCTCTTTGTCGTTCAAGGTCGCCGCATAGTCGCGCACGTCCTGGGTGATCTTCATCGAGCAGAATTTCGGTCCGCACATGGAGCAGAAATGGGCGACTTTGTGAGCGTCCTTGGGCAGCGTCTCGTCGTGGTATTCGCGTGCCGTATCCGGGTCGAGCGAGAGGTTGAACTGATCGACCCACCGGAAATCGAAGCGCGCCCGCGACAGAGCGTCATCGCGCAGCTGCGCAGCCGGATGCCCCTTGGCGAGATCGGCGGCGTGGGCCGCGATTTTGTAGGTGATGACGCCTTCCTTGACGTCGTCGCGGTCGGGCAGGCCGAGATGCTCCTTCGGGGTGACGTAGCACAGCATGGCGCAGCCGAACCAGCCGATCATGGCGGCGCCAATCCCTGAGGTGATGTGATCGTAGCCTGGCGCGATGTCGGTGGTGAGCGGGCCAAGGGTATAGAACGGCGCCTCGCCGCATTCCTTGAGCTGCTTGTCCATGTTGATCTTGATCTTGTGCATCGGCACGTGGCCGGGCCCTTCGATCATCACCTGGCAGCCCTTGTTCCAGGCGATCTTCGTGAGTTCTCCGAGCGTCTCCAGTTCGGCGAACTGGGCGCGGTCGTTGGCGTCCGCGATCGAGCCCGGCCGCAAGCCGTCGCCCAGCGAGAACGACACGTCGTACTTGCGCATCAGGTCGCAAATCTCGTCGAAGCGCTCGTAGAGGAAGCTCTCCTTGTGGTGAGCGAGGCACCACTTCGCCATGATGGAGCCGCCGCGCGACACGATGCCGGTCACGCGGTTTGCGGTGAGCGGCACATAGGCGAGCCGTACGCCGGCGTGGATGGTGAAATAATCGACACCCTGCTCGCACTGCTCGATCAGGGTGTCCTTGTAGCATTCCCAGTCGAGCTTGACCGGATCGCCGTCCACCTTCTCCAGCGCCTGGTAGATCGGCACGGTGCCGATCGGGATCGGGGCGTTGCGGATGATCCATTCCCGGGTGTTGTGGATGTTGCGGCCGGTGGAGAGATCCATCACGGTGTCGGCGCCCCAGCGGATCGCCCACACCATCTTCTCGACCTCCTCCTCGACCGACGACGTCACGGCGGAGTTGCCGATGTTGGCGTTGATCTTGGTGAGGAAGTTGCGGCCGATGATCATCGGCTCCAACTCGGCGTGGTTGATGTTCGACGGGATGATGGCGCGCCCGCGTGCGACCTCGCTACGCACGAATTCCGGCGTGACGAAGGGCGGCACGCTGGCGCCAAAATTCTCGCCGTCGGCGAGCGCGGCCTCGGCGCGGTCGAGCATCTGCTTGCGGCCGAGATTCTCGCGCTCGGCGACGTAGATCATTTCCTTGGTGATGACGCCCGCGCGGGCAAACTCGTATTGCGTGACCGGCTTGCCCGGCAGGCCGCGCAGCGGCCGATGCGTGGTCGGGAAGGCCCGCGCCAGATGTTTGCCGCTCACATTGCCGTTGTCCACCGGTTGGAGTGGACGACCCTGGTATTCCTCGATGCCGCCGCGCTCGCGCACCCATTCGATCCTGGCGCGCGCGAGACCGGCTTCGACATCGATCGCAACAGTGTCGTCGGTGTAAGGCCCGGACGTATCGTAAACCGGGACCGGCGGCTCGGCGGCCGCCTCCGTCAGCACGATCTCCCGCACCGGCACGCGCAGGTCGGACGCCGCCTCCGGCGCCGCGTACACCTTGCGAGAGCCAGCGATCGGTCCGGTGGTGACCTTCGGGGTGACGATGTCGCGATCATGGACGTTCATTGGCGTTTCCCTCGTGGCTACGGCATTCCGGGCGTGCGCGTGGAGGGATAGTGATCCGTCCCTTCGCCGGCATGACCCGGATCAGGTTCGAAGGGTCTCCGCGGCGCCGTGCCCTGGTGGACGACGGCTCGGCGGTCTCTCAGCTCCTTGCCGGAGCTCCCCTCGGAACGCTGTCAATCTATGCCGATCATCGGGAGTGTCAATGCGGCGTCACATAGCCGTCACGGTCGCGCCGGCGCCGGCGGCATCGCGCAAACCGATGGCGCCACGGTGCCGAATTGGCTGAATATCGGCTCGCGCCCAGTGCGCCAAGGCGATCAAGCCAACGGGATCGAGTCAATTCGAGGAGGAACAACATGCATGGCGTGACGAAATTTGCCTTGAGTGCCGGTTGTGTGATCGCGGCGGTGTCCGGTGTTGACGCCGCCACGCATCAACGGGACGGTGACCGGGCCGGACGGCAAGGCGTTCCGCGGCGCCTTTGTGCAGGCCCGCAACCTGAAGACCAAGATCACCGTCAGCGTGCTGTCCGACAATGCCGGACCACTTTCGCATCGAAAACTCTGCCGGCCGGCGATTACCGGCTGCAGATGCGGGCGATCGGCTTCAAGGCCGACCCGAAGAACGGGATCGCGCTCACGGCCGACCAGAATCTCCCGCAGGACCTTGCGCTGCAGCAAGGCATGGTGCGCTGGAGCGACATCTCCATGCACCAGGGCAAGAAGCTGCTGCCCGAAGGCGCGCGGCAAGGAGGAGTTGTTCGCTCACTGCATGGCCTGCCACGGCTTTGAGAGCCGCATGGCGGCGGTGGTGCGCGACGAGGACGGCTGGCGCGATCGCGTCAACTATATGCGCGACGCCATGGGCTTCTTCCTGATGAACCCGCGCTTCGGCTTCAACGACCAGAAATCCGAGAGCGTCGTCTACTATATCAACAAGATGTTCGGCGAAGACTCCACGCTGCCGAAGTCGCCGGCCGACTTGCCGCAATACAAAAACGAGGTTCGCCCATTCAGCGACGAGGCGCTCAAGATCGTCTACGTCGAATACGACACGCCTGGGCCGAACCGGATGCCATGGAGCGCCCATCCCGTCGAAGGACGGCACGTTCTGGGTGCCCTATTACGGTCGCGCCAACAAGATCGGCAATCTCGATCCGGTCTACCGGCGTGATCACCGAATATCCGGTGCCGAACATGGGTACCGCCGCGATCCATTCGGCGGTGCCGGCGCCCGACGGTAGCGTCTGGCTCACCGAGCAAGGTTCCGACAAGCTCGGCCGCTGGGACCCCAAGACCAAAGAGATCACCGAATATCAGGACAGCGTCGGCAAGCACACGGTGCGCATCGATCCCAAAACCGGCTTCGTGTGGTCGACCGGCGCGCTCTCGGTGTTCGATCCCAAGACCGAGAAGTTCACCCACATCCCGGAAGTGCCGACCTGCTACGGCATCGCACTCGACCAGCAGGGCAATGCCTGGTTCACTGAGCTAACGCCCGAGCGGTAAGGTCGGCATGGTCGACGCCAAGCACCCTCAAGGTAACCAAATACACGCTGCCGACCGCGAACGGCCGCCCGCGCCGGATCGAGGTCGACGACAAGGGCATCGTGTGGTTCGCCGAATTCGACGCCGGCAAGATCGGCCGGCTCGATCCCAAGACCGGCGCCATTACCGAGTTCCAGCTTCCCGGCCCGCAGCCGACGCCCTATGCGCTCGGCATCGATCGCGACGGCATGGTCTGGTATTCGTCCGAGTACATGGACGTCGTCGGCCGGCTCGATCCCAACACCGGCAAGGTCATCGAATATCCCTACACCCGTGCCGAAAACTCCATGCGCGACTTCTTCATGGACGACCAGGGCCGCATGTGGTTCGGCTCGCCCGCAAACGACAAGGTGGGATATTTCTACCTGACGAAGTGATTTGGGAGCGGTGTCGTCATGGCCGTGCTTGTCACGGCCATCCACGTCTGACGGGGTCGCGGCGGAGAAGACGTGGATGGCCGGAACAAAGTCCGGCCATGACTTTGAGAGAGCTAATCCAACGGCTCAAGCTTCACGATCGCGGCGCCGTGATTATTGCCGAACCACACCGACACCGGCCTGGTCGAATTCGTCGATGTAGAGATTGCGGATGTTGGTGTTCGCCGGCAGCGGGTATTCCACCATCTCACCGGTCTTCGAATTGATCCGCGCGATGCGATCCGACGCCATGCCGCCGGTCCATACGTCGCCGTTGCGGTCGACCTTCGCCTGGTAGGGCAACGACCATTTGGTTGGCACGTTCCACTCTTGCAACTTGTTGGTCTTGGTATCGAGCATCGCCACGTTGTCGACCGCGTATTCGGCGAACCACAGCCGGCCCTGACCGTCCATCTCGCCGCGCCGCGGCCGTGAGCGGTCCGTGAAGGTCTGTACGAACGTGTATTCGCCGGTCTTGGCGTCGATGCGGCCGATCGAACGGTCGCTGAAATCCGCAACGTAGAGATTGTTCTGCGCGTCCGGGAAGATCTCGTAGATCGAGTGCGGCCGGCCGGCGAGCGGGCTGTCGGGCTTGATGTTCTTGAACGGCGCGAAATTCTCGAACTTGCCGGTCTTGAGATCGGCCCGGTAGACCGAGGTCGACGCGACGTCCTGGATCCACACCTTGTCGTCGACGTGAGAGGATTGCGGCGCCACGAACGCCTGCTGCGAGCTTTCGCGGTTGAACTCCGCCGATACCGGCAGCATTTCGAACTTGCCGGTCGCCTTGTCGAACTTCGCCGCGCCGGCCTGGTACATCAGCGACATCCAGTAATTGCCGTCGTGATCGCGCGCGAGGTTGAGGGCGCCCTTGGCGGCCTTATCCTTAAGGATCGGGATCGGATACTCGGTGACTTCGCCGGTCTTGGAATTGAGCCTGCCGAGCAGCGGATCGCCGAAATGCGTGTAAAACACGCTGCCGTCGGGATCGACCATCACGTCGTGGGGTTGGTCGGTGCGCTTGGGCAGTGCGTAAGTCGTGATGATGGCGCGGGTGCCTTTGCCGGATACGCGCTTGAGCGTCTTGAGATCGTAAGGGAAACCTTCTGCCGCGCTCAGGTTCACGGTGGCGAGATATTCGGCGAGCCGCTGGAGGCGTTCGGGCTGTTGCACCAGGAGGCCGGTCGCCTCGCCCTGACGCAGTTGCGGCGCGAGCGGTGTCGTGTTCTGGGCGTATCGCAGCATGCGCGGGATGACTTGCACCCACTCCTCGGCGGTGTGGCTGGAGCGCGCGATACGCTCCAGCGTGTGGCAGCTCATGCAGTCCGCAACGAGGCGTTTCTCGGCGTCGGTACCGGGCCAGCTTGCGAGCCATTCGGCGCTGGTCAACTGGCTAGCGAGATTGCGCGCCTTCTTCAGCTTGACGTCGGAAGTCGCGGTCCGTTCGGCCGCGACATCCGCGGCCGGCTTGCCGTCGAGGTCGTAGCCGATCGCGCGGATCGCCAGGGTATAATGGCCGGGGCCGAGGCGGTTCGCCGGGAAGCTGTACTGGCCCAGGTCGTTGGTGATGGCAGTCACCGCGATGGTCGACTTGTCCCGCGTGGCCGTCACCGTCACGCCGCCCATGGGTCCTTCTTCGGCCGATCGCACTTCGCCCTTGAGCGCCGGCCCGCCCTGCGCCCAGGATGCGGCGTGAAATACAAAGAGCGCAACTCCAGCCGCCAGCAAGGCCGCGTGACGCTTCACCAGCATGGCATTGTCTCCCTTGCGAAGCGGCGAGCGGCGCCCGCGCGATCCGTCTGCAAATTATGATGAAAAACCGTAGGCCTACGGATTCCATGGGTCAAGCTGTCTGGGTCAAGCGGTCCGGGATCGAGCGCTCCCGGGCAAAGCGCTCTTCTGATTCGCCGCCCGATGCGGCATACTCGGATCAAAGATTGAACAACGCACCGCGCCAGCGCGGGCAGTAGCGGGAGGATCGCATGACGTCGCGGCACGACAGCACGATTGATCGGCGGCTGTTTCTCGGCGCGGCCGGCGCGCTCGGCCTCGCGGGCCAGGCGATAGCGCAGGAGGGCAAAGCGCAAACCAGCCGGGAGGCAAAGCCGGCGGACGCGATGCCGAAAAAGCTCAGCGACACGATCGCGGATTTCGTGATCGGGTTCGATCCGGCAGCGGTGCCAACCCTCGGCATCGAACGGGCACGGCTTGCGTTCATCGACACCCTTGCCGTGATGCTCGCCGGCAGCCGCGAGCAGGGCTCCGCGATCGTCTGCGAGATGGTGAAGCAGGAGGGCGCGGCGCCGCTGGTGTCGGTGGTCGGCCGATCGTTCCGCACCTCGCCGCAACTGGCCGCGCTCGCGAACGGGGTCGCGGCCCACATCATGGATTACGACCTGTCCTCGCTGCTCGGCCAGCCGACTTCGCCGATCATTCCGGCGCTGTTGCCGCTCGCCGAGAGCATCGGGGCGACGCCCGCCGATGTCACGGCGGCGTTCATCGTCGGCTTCGAAGTGTGCATGCGGCTTGCGCGCTCGGCGCCGGAGCAGTCCACCATCGGCGGCTGGCATGCGGTGAGCAGTATCGGCACCATGGGGGCCGCGATGGCGTGCGCGCGCCTCGTCAAGGCGCCGCGCGAGACTATTCCGGACATTCTCGGAATCGCGGCTTCGCTGTCCGGCGGGCTTTCGGTCAATTTTGGCACCATGACCAAGCCGCTGCACTCCGGGTCCAGCGCCCGCAACGCGATCCTCGCCACCTCGCTCGGCCGCAACGGCTTCACCGCTAATGCCACCGCGCTCGAACAACCGGTGTCCGGCTATTTCCGCGCTTTCGACCGTGGCATGAAGGTGTCGTTCGAGCCGTTCGCGGAGCTCGGCCACAGCTACGACATCGTGGCGCGCGGCTTCAAGCCGAAGCGGTATCCGTGCGGCGGCCTCGGCCACACCGCGATCGACGCGACGCTGGAGCTGCGGAACGAAATCAAGATCGCCGACATCGCCGCCATCAAGACCAGCATCACCAAGAATGCCGCCTCGCGCATCGGCGACAAGTACCCGACTTCGATCGAAAGCGCGAAGTTCAGCATGCCGTACGTTGCGGCCTACACGGCACTGTACGGCCCGCCGATGCTCAAGGCCTTCACCGAGGAGGCGATCGGCGACGAAGCCGTCAAGGCGCTGGCCCGCAAGGTCTCGATCGCGATCGACCCGGAATTCGCCGACCTTATCGACGACAGCCCGTCCCGGGTGGCGGTGACGCTCGCCGACGGTCGCGTCGTCGAGCGCATGCGCTATTACGCGAGCGGCACGCCGCAGATGCCGCTGACCCGGGAGCAGGTCGAGGAGAAATTTTTCGACTGCGCCGAGCGCGCCGTCGACAAGGGGTCGGCGACGAAAATCCTTGCCTTCCTCAGCCGCTTCGACGAGCAGCGCTCGTTCGCCGAATTATGGGGGCTAGTGAAGCCCGCATAGCTTTCGCGACGAATTTCACAAGCGAATGAAATCGAGGAATCACAGAGGGAGAATGTCATGAGTTATCGAAATTTCGCGCAAGGCCTGTTCGGGATCGCAATTCTCGCCGTGATGGCGGCTGCACCGGCCGCGGCGCAGGGCATTGCCGCGAGTGCTGTGACCCCCGATCCCAATGCGGCGCCCAATCCGTATCGCCTCGATGAGGGTTGGGCCAAGCAGCCGATGGGGCGCGGGTTCGGCTCGACCATCGGGCTCAACGTCGATCGCGACGGTAAGAGCATGTGGATTTTCGACCGCTGCGGCGGCAACAGCTGCGAGGGCTCGAAGATAGCGCCGCTCAACAGGTACGATGCCGGCGGTCATGTGGTGGCGAGCATCGGTACCGGCCTGACGATCTCGCCGCACGGCCTGTTCGTGGACCGCGACGACAACATCTGGATCACCGACGGACGCGGCAAGGACAAGAAGGGCCATACCGTCCTCAAGCTCAGCCCGGACGGCAAGGTCCTGATGACGCTGGGCACGCCAGGCGTCGCGGGCGACGGCGACAATCAGTTCAACTCCCCGTCCGACGTCGTTGTCGCGCCGAACGGCGACATCTTCGTCGCCGACGGCCACGGCGAAAAGACCAATGCCCGCATCGTGAAGTTCTCCAAGGACGGCAAATTCATCAAGGCATGGGGCAAGGAAGGTAGCGGCCCCGGCGAATTCAACATGCCGCACGGGCTCGCGCTCGATTCCGCCGGGCGGCTGTTCGTCGCCGACCGCGCCAACAACCGCATCCAGATCTTCGATGAAGAGGGAAAATTCCTTGCCGAATGGCTCCAGTTCGGTCGCCCGAGTGGCTTGTGGATCGACAAGAACGACGTTCTCTACGTCGCCGATTCCCAGTCGAGCGAAAAGCTCAACCCAGGCTACCGCCAGGGCATCCGGATCGGCAGCGTCAAGGACGGCAAGGTCACAGCCTTCATTGAGGAAACCGAGCTGCTCGGTGCGCTCGAAGGTGTCGGCGCCGATGATGACGGCAACGTCTATGCCGGCTACACCAACGCGATGAACCTCAAGCGCTTCGTGAAAAAGGCGACGCAGTAACCGCCAGGTCTCGCGCCGCCCCTCACTTCCAAAACGCCCGGGTCGCGATCCGGGCGCCTTGCGCCATGGCGGCCATCTTGGCCCATACCACGTCGGGATCGACCGCGGCCTGGCCGACCCAGGTGCCGTAGCCGCAGTCCGAGCCGGCGATGACGTTCTCGCGTCCGACCAGATTGGCGTAGCGGGCGATGCGCTGGGCGATCAGCTCGGGATGCTCGACGAAATTCGATTTCGACTCGATGACTCCCGGGATCAGCACTTTGCCGTCCGGCAACTTGGTGTACTCGAACACCGTCCATTCATGGGCATGTCGCGGATTGGCGGCCTCGAGGGAGATGCCGCACGGCCGCGCCATGAAGACGACGTCGATGATGTCGCGGAGCGGCACGTCGTAGTGGTGGGGACCTTCGTAATTGCCCCAGCACAGGTGCATGCGCAGCCGCTCGGGCGCGATGTTGGCAAGCGCGTGATTGAGTGCCTCGACGTGCATCTGGGCGCGCTTGCGGAATTCGGCGAGATCGAGGCTCGCATATTGGATGTGCCGTCCCATGGCGAGGTCGGGACAATCGATCTGCAGGATGAATCCGGCCTCCGCTATGGTCTCGTATTCGTGGCGCATGGCGTCCGCGATGGCGTAGAGATAGGCCTCCTGGCTCGGGTAGTAATCGTTGCGGAAGAACAGCGACACCACGCCCGGCGATGCCGCGCTCATGAAGGCCTCGGTGACCGCGACGGTCTCAATAGCTGCCGCCAGATTGGCCGCATCGGCCTCGGCTGCGCCGTCGTGCCTGACGCCGATCGGGCCGTCGCAGGCCGGCGTCTTGCGGCGCGAGCGGCCCGGATCGCCGAAGACACGTTTGGCGAGGTTCGGAAAATCAGCCAGGTCCTGATACACGAAGGTGTTGCCGGTGCCGCCGAATCCGGTGAGGCGGTCCTTGACGTAGGTCGCATAGCTCGGTTTCGACATCTCGCCGTCATTGACGACATCGATTCCGGCAGCCGCCTGCTTCTTCACCACCTCCTCCACGGCGGCGCAGACGAGACCTGCGAGCGCTTGCGGGTCGACCGGCACGCCTTCCTCTCGCGCATACATGGCGCGGACGAGATGGTCCGGGCGCGGCAGGCTCCCGGTGTGGGTGGTGAGGAACCGCGCGGTGCTGCGTTTCATCGCGGCTAGTTCGGCTGGATGCCGGCGGCCTTCACTACCATGGCGACGGCGGCGATCTCGCTGCGCACGAAGGCGTCGAACTGCGACGGCGTCATCTCCATGGCGTCGGCACCGAGCTTGTTGAGCGCATTGCGGACGGCCGGCTCGTTCAGCGCCTTGGCGGTCTCGTCGTGAAGCCGTTCCACGATTGCGCGCGGAATTGCGGCGGGGGCGAACAGCCCGATCCAGAACACGTAATCGGAATTCGGATAGCCGGCCTCGAGCGTGGTCGGGATGTCGGGCAGTGTCGCGCTGCGCTTGAGGCTCGATACCGCGAGGCCGCGGATCTCGTGGCTCTCGATCAGCGGCACCGCCGACAGCAACGGCGCGAAATAGAAATCGATGCGGTCGCCAAGGATTTCCCGCAACGCGTCGGGCGCGCCCTTGAACGGCACGTGGACCGCCTCGAAGCCGGCGCTGAGGCGGAAGCGCTCCGCATTGAGGTGGGTCGCGGCGCCGACGCCGCCCGATCCGTAGGTTATCGAGCCCGGCTTGGCCTTGGCGGCGGCGACGAGCTCCTGCACGGTCTTGAAGCGCGACGGCGGGACCACGAGGACGTTGGGAAACTGGGCGAGCGGAATGATGGCGGCAAAATCCCGCACCGTGTCGTAAGGCAGCTTGGCGTAGGTCGACGGCGTGATGGTGTGCACCGAGGAGTTGACCAGCAGCGTGTAGCCGTCGCCCTCCGCCTTGGCGACCGCCGCCATGCCGAGCGTGCCGCCGGCGCCGGGCCTGCTCTCGAACACGATGGATTGGCCGAGCTGTCGCGATACGGCGTCGAATACCGGACGCGCCACGGCGTCCACGGCGCTGCCGGGTGGGAACGGCGAGATGAGCCGGATCGGCTGCCGGGCGGGCCAAGCTTGCGCGTTGGCGCCGACGGTGGTGCTGCCGATGATGACACAAACGGTCGCCGGCAAGGCCAGCGCCAGTATCGAGCAGCGCAACATCGCGTTCTCCTCCGGGAAGCCTTGTTCCGGCCTCTAGGCGCGGATTATGCGGCTGTGGGAAGCGCGATGCAAATCGGGACCGTTATGGCTCCGCGGGATGCGGCCCTACCTAACGCGCAGGCCGCACCCAAAACAAAAACGCCGGCCCGGGGATGCCGGGCCGGCGAAGTCGCACGGGGTTGACTTCAGACGTTGGATCGCTTCGGAAACTTCAGCCGTGGAAGCCGTTGGTGCTGTCGGCGCGATGTTCGATCGGCAGCACGATGACCTTGGTGCCGACATTGACCCGGCTGTAGAGGTCGCTCACGTCCTCGTTGGTCAGGCGGATGCAGCCCGAGGAAACGCGGCCCCCGATAGTGCCCGGAGCATTGGTGCCGTGAATGCGATAAACGGTGCCGCCGAGATACATGGCGCGGGCGCCGAGCGGATTCTGCGGGCCACCGGCCATGAAGCGCGGCAGGTAAGGCTGGCGCTGCACCATTTCGGGCGGCGGGGTCCAGTCCGGCCACTCGGCCTTGCGCGACACGGTCTGGGTGCCGGACCAGGTGAAGCCTTCGCGGCCGACACCGATGCCGTAGCGGATCGCCTTGCCGTTGCCGAGCACATAGTAGAGCTGAGTGTGCGCCGTATCGATGATGATGGTGCCGGCGGCTTCAGGAGTACGATAGTCGACGATCTGGCGCTTGAGGCGGGAGGCTTGGTCGCCATTGTCCTCGGGCGCTTGCGGCAACGCATAATGCTCTTCCGGCTGGGCGGGCTGGCCGAACGGGAAAAGCATCAGCGGACCGGCGGAGGCCGCGGTGGCGAACAGGGCACCGGCGAACGTGGCCGCAACGGTCAAACCGCGAATGGAATTCGAAACTGAACTTGAATGCAACATGACGACCCCCGTCGGTTATCTGTCTATTTGTCGTCTCAGGTGTCGAAATGGTTCAAAGATGCGGAGCCGGGTTTTAAATAAATTTTAAGCGATATTGAAAAAGTAGCCCCGGATTGCGTTGTCGATCGTCACGGCGAGGTGGAACAGTCTTGTCATAACAATGGCTTACCGCAATTGGGAGCGCCGCGGCGCGGAGCGGTGCGGCACAGGAATTCGTAAACTTTGCCGGCAAGTCGCCAAGCCACGGTGGGCAATTGTGGCGGACCGCTCGCAATTACAGGCTACGGACCGGCGTGCCCGAAATGGTCCGCACATCGAAAATCTCCGCGCGCGATGCGATGTCCGTGAACGCGGCCGGGTCGGCCCCCGTCATCCACACTTGGGCGCCGAGACGGTGGAGCGCGTCGAACAGCGCGGCGCGCCGGGCGGGGTCGAGATGGGCCACCACTTCGTCGAGCAAAATTACCGGCGCCATGCCGGTCATGTCGGCGACCAGTGCCGCATGGGCGAGGACGAGCCCGATCAACAGCGCCTTTTGCTCTCCCGTGGAGGCGTCGCGTGCCGCGATCGCCTTGTCGCGATAATAAACAGCGAGGTCGGTCAGATGCGGGCCGTCAAGGGTGCGGCCGGCGGCGGCATCGCGGCTTCGATTGCCGTGCAGTACGGCGCGATAGCGGTCCTCGACCTCGACCGCGGGGCTCGTCAGCACCATGGTCTCCATCCAGCCCTCAAGCGCGATCTCCGCGGACGGGAAGGCGAATTGTGCGTCGCGTCGCGCCGCCAACGCGGCCGACAGCCGCCGCACCGTCTCAGCCCGCGCCGCCGCGACCGCAACCGCGATCTCGGCGGTCTCGTGTTCGGCCGCATCGAGCCAATGGGTGTCGGGCTCGCGGTTTTCCAGCAGACGGTTGCGCGAGCGCAGCGCGCGCTCCAACGCCGCGACCCGCGACGCATGGGCGGAGTCGACCGCAAGCACCAGCCGGTCAAGGAACCGCCGCCGCTCCGAGGCCGGTCCGAGGAACAGTCCGTCCATAGTGGGCACGAGCCACACGACGCGCAGATGGTCCGCGAAGGCGGCAGCGGATCCGACCGGCTCGCGATCGATACGGCATTTGCGGGCAAGAGCGATATCCTCGCCGGGCGGCTCGATGCCCGTCCCCAACGTGGCAAGTCCCAAGGCGCCGTCGACTTCGGCGTACACTGCCCAAGAGCCGCTGAGCCGGCCGCCACTCTCGCTATCGCCATCCGCGAACGCAACCTCGTCGAGCTGGGCGCGGCGCAGTCCCCGGCCAGGCGACAGGAACGAGATTGCCTCCAGCACGTTGGTTTTGCCGGCCCCGTTAGGGCCGGTGAGCACCACGAGATGTCCCGACACCGTGATGCCGGCGGCGCGATAGCTGCGGAAATTGCTGAGGGTGAGGCGGCGGATGCGGGCGGCAGCGGTCACGATCGGCTAAGCTTATACCCGCATCGGCATCAGCACATAAAGCGCGCCCTTGGCCTCCTTGTCGGCGAGCAATGTCGGCGAGCCGGGGTCGGCGAGTTTTAGGACCGCGGTATCGCCTTCGAGTTGAGCCGCGATATCGAGCAGGTAGCGCGAGTTGAAGCCGATATCGATCGGCTCGGCATCGTAGCCGACTTCGAGTTCTTCGGTGGCGCTGCCCGAATCCGGATTGGTGACCGAAAGCACCAGGCGGCCGGGCGACAATGCAAGCTTGACGGCGCGGCCGCGCTCGCTCGCCACCGTGGAGACGCGATCGACCGCCTGCTCGAACTCGCGCTTGTTCACTTCGAGAAGCTTGTCGTTGTTGAGCGGGATCACCCGACTGTAGTCCGGAAAGGTGCCGTCGATGAGCTTGGACGTCAGCACCACCCCGGCGAAGGTGAAGCGGATCTTCGACTGCGACAATTCGACCGCGATTTCTCCCTCGCCATTGTCGATCAGCCGTTGCACCTCGCCCACGGTCTTGCGCGGCACGATCACGCCCGGCATGCCCTCGGCGCCGGAAGGCGCCGCGAGCTCGAACTGGGCAAGGCGATGGCCGTCGGTGGCCACCGCCCGCAGCATGAGGCTTTTGCCCGTGCCGGCGGTGTGAAGATAGATGCCGTTGAGATAGTAGCGGGTCTCCTCGGTCGAGATCGCGAACTGGGTCTTCTCGATCAGCCGCTTGAGCTCGGCGGCAGGCAGAGCGAATTTGTGGGTGAGATCGCCGGCCGCGAGGTCGGGGAAATCGCTCTCCGGCAGGGTCTGCAGGGTGAATCGCGATCGTCCGGCCTTTATCGACATCACGGCGCGGTCGCCGGATGCCTCCAGCACGATCTGGGCACCCTCCGGCAGCTTGCGCACGATCTCGTAAAACATGTGGGCCGGCACCGTGGTGACGCCGCCGGGCGCGACCTCTGCGGCGACCGTTTCGATGACTTCGAGGTCGAGGTCGGTGGCCTTGAAGGCCAGCTTGGCGTGTTCCGCGCGCACCAGCACGTTGGCGAGGATCGGAATGGTGTTGCGCCGCTCGACCACGCGATGCACGTGGGACAGCGACTTCAAGAGTTCGGCGCGTTCGACCGTGACCTTCATGCGGAACTCCGCTCGACGTGGTTGGCGCAAGCGCCGGCCTCCGTCATGATCGCAATCATGACCCGGGCGACACACTGCATCGGATCAGCCCGCGCGAAACGCGGGCGCGCGAACCAGGGTTCGCACAATAGCCTGAATATCGGAAACTGCCGCGCCAATGTCGATATTCGACACGGCCGCCCCGGCCATAATGTGGGGACAAATCGGCCGGCGGCGGGCCGTCGCCGGCCGGGTCAGCCGTTATCGCTCTGCAACTGGCCTTTCAGGACCTCGATTTCGGCCGCCAAGGAATTGTCGGTACCGATGAGGGATTTCGATCTTGCGGACCGCGTGCAATACTGTCGTGTGATCCCGCCCGCCGAACCGCCGGCCGATTTCCGGCAGCGAGCGCAGCGTCAGGGTCTTGGCCAGATACATGGCGATCTGGCGCGGCCGTACCACGTTCGCGGTCCGCCGCGACGACAGCAGATCACTGCGGTTCACATTGTAATGACGGGCGACGATGCGCTGGATCTCTTCGATCCGCACGCGCTTGAGCTCGATCGGGCGTACCAGATCGCGCAGTTCGCGCTCGGCGAGTTCGAGGGTGATCGGCTGGCCGGTGAGCTTGCTGTGGGCGAGCAGCCGGTTCAGCGCGCCTTCGAGGTCGCGTCCGTTGTGGGTGACGGTGCGGGCGATGTAGGTGAGCACCGGCGCCGGCACGTCGAAGCCCGGGTGGTGGGTGCGTGCCGCGCTGACGCGGGCCGAGAGGATCTCGAGCCGCAACTCCTCGCCGAGCAGGCCGATCTCCACCGCGAGGCCGCCGGCTAACCGCGATCGGATGCGTTCGTCGAGGCTTTCGAGCTCGGTAGGCGGCCGGTCGGCCGCCACCACGACCTGACGGCCGCCGTCCAGTAGCGAATTCAGGGTATGGGAAAATTCGGCTTGGCTGTTCTTGCCTTGGAGAAATTGCAAGTCGTCGATGACCAGCACATCGATGCCGCGCAATGCGTCCTTGAAGGCAAGCGCGGTCTGGTTCCTGAGCGCCGACGCGAACCCGTACATGAAGCGCTCGGCGGTGAGGTAAAGCGCGTTGCGCTCGCCGAAGCTGTTGATCTTCAAGGCCAGCGCCTGGAGCAGATGGGTCTTGCCGAGCCCGACGCCGGCGTGAATGAACAAGGGATTGAACATCACCGCATCCATGCGCCGCGCCGTCGCCACCTGCTTGCAAGCCGCGTGCGCGAGGGTGTTGGAGCGCCCAACAACGAACGACTCGAATGTCAGCCGCGGATCAAGCGGCGAACCGCCATGGGAATCCTGGGCGGCCGCACCGGGCGTCGCGATCGACTTTATGTTGTTGTGGACATGATTGATATCACGCTTCTCTTGGGGGATCGGCGTGGCGGCCGACAGCATTGCGCAAGGCGCGAGACTGCGGATTACCGCCGAGCGGACCGATAGGTCGATGCGCCGCACCGCCGGTCGTTCGAATTGCCAGCACGTCAACAGCCTCTCCACATAGTGGCTTTGTATCCAACTCTTGAGAAATCGCGTCGGCACCGAGATGCGCGCGGTGTCGGCCTCGACGCTCTCCAACTCCATGCGGGCAAACCAGCTCGAGTAAACCGCGTCGCCGACCTCGGCGCGCAACCGCCCCTTGACGCGCGACCAGCATTCATCCGGGAGTTCGTTCATTTCGACCTTCTCATGGCGATTTCGGCGTCCATTCAGACGCAAGGATTCATTGCGCGGAGGCGGCAGCGCTTCTTCGCGAACGCAAAGCACTGCCGCCAGATGAAGACGAAGCCGGGCTTCGCCAGATGTGAGGGGTAAGGAAAGCTCAGCCGGTCGCGAGTGGTCCGCGATGGGTGTCGCATTGCGGCGACGGCGAAGCGGGTTGAGGACCGCCGTCGGCCACACGCCGTCCGTAGGGGTCAGCTGAGATTACAATTTGGGGTAAACACGCCAACAGATGCCGTATCTTCGTCATGGCCCCGTGTCTCCCTAAGTTCGATGTCATGGCGTGCTTCAGTAGAGCACGTTCGACACCCCAATGATTTCCAATGCGAAGCTGAAGAACTTCAGCATTGAAAATGCTAATCTGTAGTGATTTTCAGTAAATCCCTCGATCTGCTTGCGGCTATTCAACCCAGCCACAAGAAAATCCATCAAAAACTCAAACGCATCGAGAACAACGCGACATTCGACTGAGAAAAGCCGCCCCGAACTGAGGTGACAAAAAAATAACGTGGCTGCGACGGACGGGCAATCGCCAGTGGCGCGTACGAACTCGAAACGGCTGGCGCTGCTCAAAGCCTAAATCTGCGGCGCCATCGAACGCCATCTGCAAATATTTGAATTCGCGGGTCTAATTTAGTTGTAGCGGGGTTGCTCCGGGGCGCTGAAGTTGAAAGTGGGCGAGGAAAAAGAATTTTCGCGGCATTGGAAAGGCACAGGCATTTCCAACCCCAGCCCTTCGCATACTTGTTAACGCTTTGTCATTGCGCGTTTTTTTTTGCGCGCTTTGGGAGGGTAACCTGCGGGTGGAACACGAAAAAATCAGAAAATGCCGTCAAGGCCAGCAAGCAGAAAAAATGCCGTATCTCGATGTATATGAAGATTTTATATAGTCACTGTGACATATTTACAACAATGCCACACTGGCGCAATAAAAGGCCCCGGGGTGCTGAACGACATAATAATCCGTACTCCGGCACGCGGCCAGAGTGCACAAAGGTTTTTCCCAGAATTATTGCACCACGTTTGTGGCGGCCGCTGGGGCGCGGATGGCCCGACGCCTTACTGGCCGAGCTTGGCGATCCGGTGAGTCAACCGCGACACTTTCCGGCTTGCCGACTTCTTATGGATGATGCCGGTGCGGGCGGCGCGCATGAGCGACGGCTCGGCCGCCACCAGCGCCGCCTGGGCGGCCACCTTGTTGCCGGTCGCAATGGCATCCTCGACGCCGCGTAACGTGGTTTTCATGCGCGAGCGGCGCGCTTTGTTCACTTCGGTGCGGCGCGCGATCTTGCGTGTGGCCTTCTTGGCCGACTTGGTATTGGCCATTGAGTAGTAGCCTCGGTGGTTTGAGGTCCGTGACGGCCGGCTTCAGGCGGTCCGTCGCAAATGACAGCGGCGGCGTGACCGCCGCCGGAATTGCAGCGCTTATAGTGGGGTGGCGCAGCAGCGTCAACGCGCGGCGGTGCACGCCGCAACAGAGGCGGCACTCCGCCTTCGCGTTGGACGGTCAAGCGACACGCTTTGCCCGCACCTGATCGTAGCCGGCAATCACCGCGGCACGGTCGGCGGCCGGAAAGCCAGCCAATGGCGGCATCACCTGCGCCCAGGCGAGGTCATCATGGATGTGGGCGAGCAGGGCCTTGACGCCGGGCACCAGCGGCCGGCCGTCGAACAGCTTGCGGATCGCGACCGCCGCTTCGTGGGCCGCCGCGTCGCCGTCGTGGAAGGCGCGCGTCGCACAAATCGGCATTGAGGTTCGCGGTCGCCGAGATGCAGCCAGCGAACGTGCCGGCGCGCGCCTCGAGCAGCACCGCCTCCGTTGACGGAAACACCTGAAAGGCCGGATCGATCGCGGCGGCTTCCTTTGCGTATCGCCATGTCGCCGGACGAATCCTTCAGGCCGACGATGCGCCCGCGGATGCGCGGCGAGCAGGCGACGCATCAGCTTCACGGTGCCACGGCACGCCCGACAATTGCGGATAATGATAGAGATAGAGGGGTATCGGTCGCTCCGCGCTCGCGGTCACGTATCGTCGCCACATAGGCGGCAAGGCCGTCATCCGGCACGCCCTTGTAATAGAATGGCGGCAGCACCAGCGCGCCGCCGAAGCCGAGTTCCGCGGCGTGCCGTGTCAGCGCGACCGCGTCCGCGGTTGCGGATGCGCCGGTCCCGACCATCATGCGGTCGAGCGGCAAGCCGGCGGCCTGTAGGCGTTCATCACGGCCTGGCGCTGCGAAACCTGTAGGAGGTCGCCTCGCCAGTGGTGCCAAGCACGTTGAGGCCATCGCAGCCATGGTCGAGGAGAAATCGGGCAAGCGCAACCGAGCGCGCGCGTGTCGGGCGCACCGGACCGTCCGTCGCGGTCGCGATCGCCGCGATCGCAAGCCGTGACATGTCGATCTCGCATGGTTGTCAGGTCATAGTCGTTCAGGTCCAAGATTGTCAGGCCAAACTGTTCTCGCTGACGTCTCCGCGAACCTCATCATCCGCTGATGCCGTACGCCGCGAGCGCCGCCATGTTGACCAGATCGGCATCCTTGGCCGACAGCCCGACGATCTGCACCGAGCGGTCGAGGCCGACCAGCAGAGGTCCGATCACGGTCGCGCCGCCAAGCTCCTGGAGCATCTTGGTCGAGATCGCGGCGGAATGAAACGCCGGCATGATCAGCACATTGGCGGGGCCGGACAGGCGGCAGAACGGATAGGCGGCCATCAGCTCCGGGTTGAGCGCGACCTCGGCCGACATCTCGCCGTCATATTCGAAGCCGACCCGCTGCGCATCAAGGATCCTCACCGCCTCCTGCACCCGTGCGGCACGATCGCCGGGCGGACGCCCGAAGGTTGCGAAGGCGAGCAGCGCGAGGCGCGGCTCGAAGCCGAGATTGCGCGCAGACGCCGGCTGCCTCGATTGCGATCGCGGCAAGCTCCTGGGCATCCGGCATCTCGGTGACGGCCGTGTCCGCCACCACGATGATGCGCCCTCGCGCCAGCACCAGCGACACGCCCATCACGCGATGGCCCGGCTTGGCGTCGATGCAGTGCCGCACGTCCTCGAGGACGCCGGAGAAGTTTCGGGTGACGCCGGTGACCATCGCATCGGCGTCGTCGAAGCGCCACCATGCAGGCAGCAAAATGATTGCGGTCCTGGTTGACGAGGCGCTGGCAATCGCGCGGCAGATAGCCCTTGCGCTGCAACCGTTCGTAGAGATAGGCGGCATATGTGGCGTTGCGATGCGACAGCCGCGCATTGTGAATCTCGATGCCATGCCAGAGCTCGATGCCGGCATTCTTGGCGGTTTCGCGGACGCGGTCTTCCCGCCCTACCAGGATGGCGCTGCCAAGGCCTTGGTGAACGAAGCTCGCGGCAGCACGGATGACCTGCTCCTCCTCGCCTTCGGCGAACGACGACGCGCTTCGGCTCCCGCCGCAAGCCGCGCGAAGATTGGTTGCCAGGACGCCCGCCGCCGGATCGCGGCGCGAGCGCAATTGCTCGCGATACAGATTCATGTCGGTGATCGGCTTGCGGGCGACGCCAGTATCCATGGCGGCCTTGGCGATCGCCGCGGGTACCGCAAAGATAAGACGCGGATCGAACGGCACCGGGATGATGTATTCGGGGCCGTATTTCGGCCGCGCTCCGTAGGCGGACGCGACCTCGTCCGGCACGTCCTCGCGGGCGAGGTCGGCGAGCGCGCGGGAGGCGGCGATCTTCATCTCCATGTTGATGGTCGTGGCACGCACGTCGAGAGCGCCGCGGAAGATATAGGGAAATCCCAGCACATTGTTGACCTGGTTCGGATAGTCGGAGCGCCCGGTCGCCATGATGGCGTCCTCGCGGACCTCCTCGACCTCTTCGGCGTAATCTCGGGATCGGGATTTGCCATGGCGAAGATGATCGGATTGGCGCCATCGACTTCACCATCTCCTTGCTGACGGCACCCTTGACCGACAGGCCGTAGA
The DNA here is from genome assembly GCA_963747835.1 of uncultured Alphaproteobacteria bacterium. Lineage (GTDB taxonomy): Bacteria > Pseudomonadota > Alphaproteobacteria > Rhizobiales > Xanthobacteraceae > JAJPKK01. Next base: position 550,810 of record CAVVGO010000006.1, on the reverse strand, counting down.
AAACGTCGGCGCCCTCCAGTGCATCAGCCAGGCTGCGCGCGGAGGTCTTCATGGCGAAGGCCGATTTCCATTGGTTCATGCCCTCGGTGCGGCCTTCGTAGATCACGCCCTTGGTGTCGCACAGGATGAGGTTTTCGGGCCGGAAATCCGATGGCGCGCAAAAGCTCGAGGCAGGCGATGCCGGCAGCACCGGCGCCGTTGCAGACGAGGCGCGTATTCGCGATGTCCCGTCCCGTGAGATCGAGCGCATTGAGAAGACCCGCCGATGCGATGATCGCGGTGCCATGCTGGTCGTCATGGAATACCGGGATGTCGAGCAGTTCGCGCAACCTTTGCTCGATGATGAAGCATTCGGGGGCCTTGATGTCCTCGAGATTGATACCGCCCCAGCTTTTGCCGAGCAGCTTGACGCAGTTGATGAACTCGTCCGGGTCCTCGGTCGAAACCTCGAGATCGATCGAGTTGATATCGGCGAAGCGCTTGAACAGCACTGCCTTGCCCTCCATCACCGGCTTCGCTGCGAGCGCGCCGAGATTTCCAAGCCCGAGGATGGCGGTGCCGTTGGTAATGACGGCGACGAAATTGCCCTTGGTCGTGTATTCGAAAGCGAGGGCTTCGTCCGCGGCGATGGCGAGCACCGGCACGGCGACGCCGGGCGAATAGGCAAGCGATAGGTCGCGTTGCGTCGCCATCGGCTTGGTGGCCACCACCTCCAATTTGCCGGGGCGACCCTGGCTGTGGAAAAGCAGCGCTTCCTGATCGGTGAAGGTCGGCCGGTTGCCGCGGCCGCGGGTTTTACCAGGCATCGTTGACTCCAACGCCGGCTGAAGGCGCGGCGGCGGAACTTAGCAGAATGCGACACCGTCGGCTCAAGACATATCGGCACCGAACGAGCGGCCGCGAGCAACGCATGACCGCATTGCAACATCGCTACGCCTTGGTGAAACTGGTGTGGGCGACCGCGAAGGATGTTGAACCCTGCGCCGGCGCCGGAGTAATCCCGACCGAGCGTCACCGGTATCAACGCATTCTCATCAAGCGGCGACGGCATGATCATGATCCGCTTTCTGTTTCGGATGCTCAGGCCTGCTGTTCCTTGCCGCAGCTTTCGTGTTTTTCATTTATGACGGCACCAAATCGATTGCCGCCAACACGCTGATCTTCACGAAGGTCGACGAAATCTGGACGCATCGTCCATGCCGCGAGCCGCCAGCGATTGCAGCCCGTCATCATGGATACACGACGCCGTGGCTGTGGGACCCGGTGGCGGTGACGACCTGCATCGGTGCCCCGGTCTGCGTGCCTTTCGCATCATGGGCGCCATCCTGGTGCTGCTCGGTCGTCGCAAGAAGCCGCTGATCGGCTACGACCGCTAGTATTGTGGTTCCAACGTTCGATTCCCAAAATTGTCATCGCCCAGCCTTGACCGGGCGATCTGGTAACCATGCAACTTCGCGCGGGCCACAACCTCTTCCCAACGGTTGGGCGGTGGTTACTGGATGCCCCGCTTTCCGCGAAGCATGACACTGACGAGGTATGAACCGGTAGTGTCGCAACACTAGCGTCCCGTCTCCCGGCGCTAGCCGTGACATGGCGGCGCGTATTTGCGGGCGCCTCCTGACCGAGATGTGATGCGGATGGCGGTGCGCAATCAGCCCCGCAAGCTTATATTGCGGACAACGAATCTGGCGAGGAGATCGAGATGTTCATGTTCAACAAAAAGCTTGAAATGCCGAGCGCCGCGACGGCGTTGCCGGGCCGCAAGGACGCGATCCCGACCGCGGCTCATCATTTCGTCAACGGCCGCGCCCTCAAGGGACCTTATCCGGCGGGCTTCGAGACCGCCATCTTCGGGCTTGGCTGCTTCTGGGGTGCCGAGCGCAAGTTCTGGGAACTGGGCGACGGCGTTCATGTCACCGCGGTCGGATATGCGGGCGGCCTCACCCCGAACCCGTCCTATGAGGAGGTCTGCTCCGGCCGAACCGGCCACAACGAGGTGGTGCTTGTTGTGTTCGATCCGAAAAAGGTTTCCTACGAGAAGCTGCTCAAGACCTTTTGGGAAAGCCACAACCCGACCCAGGGCATGCGGCAGGGAAACGACACCGGTACCCAGTACCGCTCCGGCATCTACGTTTCGTCCCCGGCACAGCGCAAGGCGGCGGAGGCCTCTAAAGCCGCTTACGAGAAGGTGATCGCCGCCAAGGGCTACGGCCCGATCACGACCGAGATCATTCCGGCGCCGGTGTTTTACTTCGCCGAGGATTACCACCAGCAGTACCTTGCCAAGAATCCCGTCCGGCTACTGCGGCCTCGGTGGAACCGGCGTGACCTGTCCGATCGGGGTCGGCGCCGGCGCGTAGGTGCGTACACCGACCGCGCGAACCAAGTGCGCGAACCAAGTGCGCGAACCAAGTGCGCGAACCAAGTGCGCGGACCAAGTGCGCGGACCAAGTGCGCGGACCAAGTGCAAAAGCGGCGCCATGACCGTGGCGCCGCGGCTGCGGGCAGGCCGCGACTATCCGGCATGACGGCGCCGGTTAGGGAATATTAACCATGAATCTTTAATCCGGTTAATGGTCTGTTGAACCCGCCGGATTCCGCATGCGGCATGCCCGCCTCGCCCTTCTTTTGATGGTACTCGCGGCGATGGCGGGCTGCGTCAGCGTCGCACTGGCTCATCGTCGGACCGCCGGTGGTGACACCGGTTCCGGTCGCGACGGCGGCATACGGGGTCGAGTTCGGGGTCGGGTCGCCGGCCTATACGCTCGACTCCGGCGACCGGTTGCGGGTCGTGGTGTTCGGCCAGGAGGGCCTCACCAACAGCTATGCGGTCGATATCGCCGGCAACGTCACCTTGCCGCTGATCGGCCCGGTGCGGGCGCGCGGACACACCACCACGGAGGTATCCGCCGCGGTCGTGGCGCGGCTGCGCCAGGGCTTCCTGCGCGAACCCCACGTCGCCGTGGAGGTTGAGGCCTATCGGCCCTTCTTCATCCTCGGCGAGGTTTCGTTCCCGGGCCAATATCCCTATGTGGCCAACATGACGGTGGAAACCGCCGTGGCGATCGCCGGCGGATTTCAGCCCGCGCGCATTCCGCCGCAACGTCGAGGTGAGCCGCCCGACCGACGGCGTAATGGTCCGCCAGACGGTCCCCATCACCACCATGATCCGGCCCGGCGACACCATCATGGTCGCCGAACGCTGGTTCTGATCGGACCGCGCACGGCCGGCACTGTGAGAAACGGCAGCGCGGAATGGCCGCCGCACCGCAGCCGCTTTATCCCACGTATTTGGTCAGCCAGGCGAGCGTGCGGCCGAGTGCCTCCTTGGTGGCGGCTTCATCGTAGCTGCCGCGCTCGTCACAGGCGAAGCCGTGGCCGGCATGATAGACGTAGCTTTCGCAGTCCGGGCGCTTCTGCTTGATGATTTCGACGTCGGACATCGGAATCGACTGGTCCTGGTCGCCGAAATGCAGTTGCGTCGGCACCTTGGGCTTCTTATCGACGTTCTTGGCGATGGCGCCGCCGTAATAGCCGACCGCGCAGGACAGCCCGTCGAGATTGCAGGCGGCGAGGAACGCAACGGTGCCGCCCATGCAGTAGCCGATGATGCCGACCTTGCCGGCCGGCTTGGCTGCCTCGATGGCGGCCGCGGTATCGCGCATCATGGCGGCCCAGTCGATCTTCGCGATAAAGCTGCGCGCATGCTCGATCTCGGCCGGGGTATAGCCGCATTCGAAATTCGGCGCGATGCGGTCGAACACCGCCGGCGCGACCGACGCATAGCCCAACGCCGCGAAGCGGTCGCAAACGTTGCGGATGTGATGATTGACGCCGAAAATCTCCTGGATGACCACGAGGCCGCCCTTGGGCTTTCCTTGCGGATCGGTGCGATAGCCGCCGAGCTTGAAACCGTCCGAAGCGGTCAGCGAAATCTGTGTTCCCAAGTTCGACCTCCCTCAATCAGCCACGCGTCGACGCCGGCGGCGCGGCCGGCCTTCTATATTCGCGCCCGCACCGCCAGCGCAACAGTCTCGATGGCCTCGATGTCGCGATCCCGGCGGAACGGGTGCCGCATCGCCGTCAGACCGCGGCGATAGCGGGCTCTGACACTAGCCCGGCCTCGTGCTCGGGCGCCGCGATGCCGCACAGTCCGAACGCCTGCGCCAGCAGTTCGTAGGAACGCCGCCGCGCGTCATGATCGTAGATCATGGTGGTCACCATTATCTCGTCGGCCTTGGTGGCCTCGATCAGCGGCTCCAGCCGCGCCCGCATGGTGGCGACCGAGCCGATGAAGACGCGGGCGCGATTTTGCCGGATGCGCTCGCGGTCGATCGGCGTAAGCGGATAGGCGGCGGCCTCCGCGGGGCTCGCGAGCGGAAGATATTCGCCCTTCTGGCGGCGGACGAAATTGAGATCGATAGTCGTGGCGAGCCGGTCGGCCTCGGCGTCCGTATCGGCGACGACCGCCGCGACGCCGAGGATGGCGTGAGGGCGGTTGAGCGCCGCCGACGGCTGGAACCGGGCGCGGTAGCTCGTCATCGCGGCGACCGCATCGTGGGTGGCAAAATGATGCGCAAACGCAAAGCCCGCCCCGATCATGCCGGCGAGTTCGGCGCTGTAGCCGCTCGACCCGAGCAGATGGATCGGCGGCAGCGCCACATCGGCCGGCATGGCGCGGACATTGCGGAACGGATGCCCCTCCGGAAACCCGTGGGATTCGATCAGCATCAATTCCTGGAAACGCTCGAGAAAGTCGTCGTCGTCGCCCACGTCCTGGCGCCGCCGCAACGCCAGCGAGGTGATCGGATCGGTGCCGGGGGCGCGGCCGATGCCGAGATCGATGCGGCCGGGAAACAGCGCCTCCAGCATGTGAAAACGCTCCGCCACGGTGAGCGGGGCATGGTTCGGCAGCATGACGCCGCCGGAGCCCACCCGGATGCGCTGCGTCACCGCGGCGATCTGGCCGATCATGATGTCGGGCGCGGAACTCGCGACCGACGGCAGATTGTGATGCTCGGCGACCCAGTAGCGGGTGTAGCCCAGCCGATCGGCAAGCCGGGCGAGATCGAGGCTGTTGCGCAGCGCCGTGGCGCCGGAGCCGCCGGTCGTCACCGGGGAAAGGTCGAGAACGGAGAGGGCCTGCATGCGAACCAGATAATACGCCGGCCGCCGGCGCGGAACCCCGCGCCGGGGCGAAATGTTTCAAGCTCCCCGAACACTGATTCTTAATCCACCACGAATAGCGTTCCGGCGGGCTGCGCGTGGAGTATCAAGATGTTTGCCGAATTCCTCGGGTCGATTGCCGCCAAGCTCGCCGAGACGGTATCGGGTTTTCTGCCGAGCGCGATCGCGTTTGCGGTCATTTTCGCAGTGCTCAGCCTGTTCCACAGCCAAGCCTGCAATCCCGGCCGGACGTGGTGGCGCAATCCCGGCCTTGTCACCGACATTTGCTATATCGTGATCGTTCCCTTCGTTGCGCCCTACCTGCGCATGAGCCTGATGATCGCGGGCGCGGCGCTACTGTCGGGCGTCATGACCACCGAGCAGATCGTCGATTATTTCGAGCACGGCCGCGGGCCGCTCGGCGGGCTGGCGTTCTGGGCCCAGGTGCCGATCTACATCGTGGCGTCGGACTTCCTGCTGTACTGGAACCACCGCCTGTTCCACGGCTCGACGTTCTGGCGCTATCACGCGATCCATCATTCCCCCGAACAGATCGACTGGACCACGGCCTATCGGTTTCACCCCGTGAATCTTTGGCTCGGCCCGTTTCTCGTCACCGCCGTCATGCTCTATCTCGGGGTGGCGCCCGCGGTGCTGCTGTTCCTGGTGGCGTTCGACACCACCACGGCGGCGTTCGTGCACGCCAACCTCAACTGGACGCTCGGCCCGCTGAAATACGTGTTCGCGACGCCGGTGTTCCATCGCTGGCACCACACCCATTTGGACGAGGGCGGCAATTCCAATTTCGGATCGCTGCTATCGATCTGGGACGTGCTGTTCGGCACCTTCTACATGCCCGAGAGCACGCTTCCGGCGCGCTACGGCATCGACGAGCCCGCCTACCCGCAGGGCTTCCTGGGGCAACTCGTCCATCCGTTCCGGCAATTGATCGACGAGGCCCGGCCGCACGGCGGGGCTACAATCCAGCCGCCTGCGCCCTGATCTGGCGGACCGCCGCCGCGACTTTGATGTCGATCAGTGCCCGCCCGCGCTCGACCGTGGCCTTGGTCGGATCACCGGACACGCCATTCGGTTCGAGCGTGAACGGCGCATCGGCGAAGCGGCCCAGATCGACGCCGCCGGGGTCGACCGCCAGCAGCTCGGATGTGTCCGTGATGCCGGCATGCTGGCCGATCGAGGCCCGCGTCTCACCTTGCGCCAGCAGATAGTTGGTCTGCGCATCGTCGGCATAGTAATCGGATACGTCGATCACCCGCACGCCGGCCGCGGCCCACTCCTTGGATAGCCGCGCCGCCACTTCGGCCTGGGGTTTCACGCTGCCGCCGTGGTCGGCAATGAAACAGATGGTCTTGAAGCCGCCGGCCTTCAAGCTGCGGGCGACGCCGTCGAGCACGTCCGCGAAGGCTTGTTCCGACACCCCGATCGTACCGGGAAACCTCAGGTGTCCCTGGGGCGGATCGTAATCGCCCTCCGGCACGAACGGGATCACCGGGGTCACCAGGGTCTTGCCCAATTGCGCCGCGATCCGCTCGGCGGCAAAACGCACAATGCGGTCGTGCTTGCCGAGGATCATGTGGGGGCCGTTCTGCTCGATCCCGCCGCTCGGCACGATGACGGTGGTGTAGCCGCGCCCGATCGCGCTGCGCACCTCTACCCAGGTCATGTCGGCGATCTCGATCGTGCCGGGCAGCGGCGCGGTCAGGGGCCGCTGGGCGACCGCGAACGCGATGGCGAGACCGGCGACGCCGCTCAGCGCCAGCTTGCGCGGCGAGAACCGTCGCCGCATCGGTGTGGAGATTTCAGAACGCGTCGGCATGGCGCAATCGTAAGAGGCGGACCTTGCCGGGTCGTTAAGGGTACGGGAGACCACGCGTGGTCAACCCAAAATTAAGCATAGCGGGAGACGCCGCGGCCGGCGACCAGCGGTGGGCCGAGTGCGTCTATGGTGATCCTTGCAAATGTTCGGCAAAGAACCGCACCGAACGCTCCACCGCGTCTTTGGTCGCGGTCGCATTCGCCGGATTGCTCTGCCGATGTTCGCCCGGATCGTCGAAGCCATGGGTGGCGCCCGCATAGAAGCGGATGTCAATCGCGCCGCCATCCGCCTTGCTGCGTTCCACCAATTGGCCGCAGCGGCGCGGCGACACTTCCTCATCGGCGGTGCCGTGGAACACCTGAACGGGCGCGTACGGCTGGTATCCGTCGTCGAACCGGCCCTTCAGCGCGCAGGCCGGATAGAATGCCAACACGGCACCAAATCCACTTGCCGGGCGGCCAGGGGCGCCGTCCGCCATGGTGGCGATCGTGGCGCTGCCGCCATTCGACCAGCCCTGGAGGCCGATGCGATCACCGGCAACGTCTGGCCGCGCGCGCAAATAGGCGAGCGCCCCGTAGGCGTCCAACGGACGCACCGTGACCTCGTTGAGCGCGGCCGGACGTGCGTCGTAGCTGTAGCGGGGAAAACCCTGCGGATAGCCGCGCGGGCCGAACCCGTCCACCATCAAGGCGACATACCCCTGCGCCGCCCACAACTCGCCCCAGGCGACGTGTCGCCGCGACAGTGTGGTGGCGTCATAGCGGCCGTTGGCGTTCGATGAATAAGCCCCCGCACGTCCGTGCATCATGACGATGGCGGGGGCCGGCCCGGGGCCGCGTCGCGCCGGCAGGAACAGATAGCCGGTCAACATGGTGCGGCCGTCGGCGCTCATGAAAGTGACCTGATCCGCAAGTGCGTCAGCACCGGCGCCACCGGCCGCGAACAGGATTGCGGCCAAGGTTACCAATCCGATGAGCTTGCTCATGACGTCCTCGCGCGGTCGACCCACCGCAGTGTGTCTCGCGGACGACGCCGTGGCGTGTGATGCGCGTCACCGCAAGGTCGATTGCGCTCGGTAATTCATCCTGTGGCGCGTTTCGGCAGTCGGGCACGAACGCGTCAAAACGTGATGGCGATCACAAACCAGCCGACCGCTCTGCGCGACCAACGGCAACAAGGTTCTCGTTAGTCGGCAGGAGCACGTCATGTCCGAGGTCCGCGCAACCATTGAAGCCGTCAATTTCAAGAACGTGCCGGGCGGATACGTTTTCCGTGCGCCGGGCCCCTGGTTGTTCGGGTCGGCCCGTTACTACCTGGTGAACGAGGCCCAGAAGGCCGGGATCGTTTCAATCATGACCCCTCGGCGGCCGGTACTTCGGCACGTGATGGCGTGGGTCGCTCTCGTGTTGATGGTGGTGGTCGGTGGCATGACCATATGGGTATGCACGGGTCACGATAACCCGACGACCGCAGATGTCTTCGTCTGGATTGGGCTCGTCATCGCGCAGATCTTCACTGCGGTGTTGATTCTGAGATGGCGGTTACGACGTCGGCTGCAGCCGCTCGTCGCGGGACTGCCGCCGAGCGACGATCGCATAACTTATCTCGACATGCGGCAGGCTTTGACGACCGCCCAGGCTGCGACCTCTATCAAGCAATTGGCATTTGTCGGAGCGAGCAGTGTGTTTGCATTCACTACATTCCTGGTGTGCTTCGTATTCGATCTGGCGTTGGGCCTGCATTTTTCAATTCTGCATCTTTCCGGAGCGGTTGTGTTCGGATGTTCTGCGATCGTCTGGTTTCGCCGCCTCATCCGCAAGGCCGAGTTGTCCGGAACATCGAGCGCGCCGGAACACGCTCGATGACAAGCACCGCCCCGCTCCCGAAGCCGGCACCGTGATGACGTCGGCTCGGGTGCCAGTTCCGATCGGGCATTCAGCTTGCCGGCACCGGGAAGTGCTCGGTGTGGAAGTCTCCATCCCGACCGAAATACATCGCCTTGCGCCCAAGGAAGACGTGGGTGCCCGCGACAAGCGCGGGCATGACGATGGAGAGGGGTGATTCGATCGCACCGAAACACGCCCTGATATCGGCGAATCAAGCTTTCGGATGAGGCCAACTTCGCTGCCGCGGAAGGGACAATTCTCGTGCCGGCGTTAACGCGCGGGAATGCACGATGCGCGATTTCCGCGCCGCAGCGGTCGCGAAGACCTATCTGCGTTCAGGCTGCGAGGAGTTCGCGCATTCCACGCCATTTGGCGACCGCGGTCGCCAAGATAGGGAAGAAGATAGGGAAATCGATGTTCAAGTTGCTGGTACGATGCGCGCTGTGCTTACTTGCCTTTCTACCGGCAGCGTCGGCCGCCGAGCCGATCAAGCTCAAACTTTCGTTTTTTTCATCCGACCGTTCGACGACATACTTGTTGGCAATCAAGCCATTTGTCGACGCCGTCAACGCAGATAGTGAACGCCTGATCGAAATCGAGGTCTATTTCAGCGGAGCGCTCGGCAGGCTGCAGGCTCAGCAACCGCAACTCGTCGACGATGGCGTAGCCGACATTGCCTTTATCGTTGTCGGCCAAACCCCCGGCCGCTTTGAAGATAGCGCGGTTATCGAGTTACCGGGTCTCTTTCGTGACGCGCGCGACGCTACACTGACCTACAGTCAGCTCGTCGCTGCTAATGCCCTGAAGGGATACGAAGATTTTTTCGTGATCGCTGCGTTCGCCGCCGATCCCAATAGTATCCACAGCCGCCTGCCCGCTGCGTCTCTCGCTGACCTCAAGGGCTTGAAAATTCGAGCCAACAACCTGATCGAGGCCGTGGGGCTCGAACGTCTGGGCATGATGCCGATTGTGCTGGCGCTCCCCCAGACATTGGACGCGATCAGCAAGGGAACAATCGATGGCGCCACATTGCCTCCGTCCGCGCTATCCGACTTCGGAGTCGCGCGCGTCGCGACCAATCATTATTTCCTTCTCACCAGCGCCGCTCCGCTGGCGCTGGTGATGAACCGAAAGAAATTCGACAGCCTGCCCGAAGAGGCACAGGTCCTGATCCGAAAATACAGCGGTGATTGGATGATCGCACGCTACCTCAAAGGCTGGGAAGCCCTTGAGGAACAGGAGCTTGCGAAGCTCAAATCGGATCCCCGGCGCAAGGTGATCTTTCCCTCCGCGGAAGATATCGACATCGCGCGGCTCGCCTTCCAGCCCGTTATCGATGGCTGGGCCGCAACGAGCGCCCACAATCGCGGCCTTCTGAAGATGGTCGAAACAGAGCTCGCAAAGATCGCGTCAACGCGTTGATGGCCGGGTCACATCGATGGGGGCTTCGTTTCGAAACGGCGCAATAAATCGATTGCGCCCTGCGGACCTGAACAAGTGCAAGCGCCAACGTGCTCAGCAGGGCCGTTTCTGACTCGTAGCGGTCATTCGTAGGGCGCAATCTATCGCCCCGTAGCGCCGCTCCAACTCAAACACGCTCGCCGAATTCGTCCTCTCGAGAGATTGCCCGCCAGTCCTATGGAGATGGCGGCGCCAGTGTCATGCGGCGTCAGAAACAGCGCGCTGCGCTGCACTTATTTCGCCCTACGATCCTGCGATCGTGGCCCATCAGAGACATTAGCAAACGTAGGGCGCAACCGCTTTATTGCGCCGTAGCAGGATAGGCCCCGCCGCCTCATCCGAGGAAAGCGGGCGGTTTGCCGGTGCGGATCAAGAGGGCTCGATCGTACGCAAATGGGTGTATGCTCTGCGCAGCCGAAAGGCCAAAGAATCAATTCCGGCAGGGGAGGAGAAAAGCGATGTTTAGCCATCGGAGTCGGATCCTAGCTGCAACCGCGGCCGCAGTGCTGTTTGTCAGCGTCCACGCGACACGGGCGGCGGACTTTGCCGGCAGCGTTCAGGGCGTGGTCAAGAGTGCGTCCGGGCAAGCGCTTGCCGGAGCGTATGTGAAATTGATCAATCCGGAGCGACGTCTGACGTTCATGGTCGTCAGTCAGGCACAAGGCCGTTACACCATGAACAACCTGCCGCCGGGGGATTACACGGTGCAGGGTATTGGCGACGGCTTCCAGAGCAAGCCCGTGCCGGTGGCTTTGACGGCCGGCAAGCCGGCGACCGCCGATGTGTCGCTGACGGACAGGCAAGGCGATGTGGTGCCGAATGGATGGATTCGCAGGCCCGGGCGCGTAGCCGGCAACGAACTGGATCACGAGTTGCCGCCGCCGAATTTGCCGGAAGGAGCAGGCAAAGAGATCGTGGAAGCGAAGTGCGGCCAATGCCACTTCCTGCATCGGCTGACGCAAATGAGATGGACCCACAACAATTGGGAGCAAAAGATCGCCTGGATGCGAGAACGCATTCATGAGCGACAGGGCGCCGTCGATTTGACCGCTCAGGAAGAGAAGACGGTGGTGGATTATCTGGCGAAGAATTTTTCAGATACCACGCCAAAGCTTGATCCCAATGGCCGCTTGTCGAGAACCCCACTGCAGGGCAACGCCGCCCGATATATCGCGGTGGATTTTGCGGTGCCGAATCCCGACGCGGCGCTTCACGACGTCGCGGTGGATCCGCGGGGAATCGCTTGGGTGAACGAGCTCAACCAATACAGCCTGGGACGCTTCGATCCGAACACGTATGAATTCACCGAGATCAGTCCGCCCCCCGGGCCAACGAAAGTCGGCATCCTCAATCACATGGGTCCGCCGGCGCGGGGCGCCGGGGACTCGATTTGGATGGGCGAGGTTGGTGCCAACCGCCGCTGGCTGCAGTTCGATACCAAATACCAGGAGTTCACTGCCTATTCGGCGCCCGCCGAATTCAGGTTTCCGATCACCGGCAACACCATGCGGGTCGACCCGAATGGGAAGATGGTGTGGTCGACCGCCGGCACCCGAATCGTGGGTTTGAATATCGAAACCAAGCAGTTCATCGCCTACGACATTCCTCATTGGGTCAAGACCAAGCAGAACCCGGGCGCTTATGGGATCGATGTCGCGGGCGATGGAGGGGTTTGGTTTGCCGAGCGGGAAGCGAACAAAATGGGCCGGCTGGACCCCGCCTCGGGAAAGATCGACGAGTTCCCGACCCCCGGGGTCGACGTTCCGCGCCGGATGGGAGCGGATTGGGAGGGCAATCTCTGGGTCGGCTTCCATGAGACCGGAAAGCTCGTGAAGATCGATCAGAAAACCGGCAAAATGACTTTCTATCAACCTCCGACGCAGGACAGCGGAACGTATCACCCGGTCGCCGACGCAAAGCACAAGGTGATCTGGGTGACCGAACAGACGGCGGACAAAATCGCCCGCTTCGATCCCAAGACCGAAACGTGGACGGAGTTCTCGCTGCCGATCGTGGAGTCGGATGCGAGAAGGATTGAGCTCGATCCATCCAACCCGAACCGCATCTGGTGGTCGGGCGACACCTCAAGCCATTTGGGCTACATCGAGGTGCTCGACGAGTAGGAAAACGAATTGGGCGGTCGCGGTGGGCAGGAACGTGGCCATGCACTCCGAGCCCGCGCGGGGACGCCCGTCCCGGAATGACCACGCCGAGTAAACGTAGGGCGCAATCGTTTTATTGCGTCATATCAGGGAGAGCCGAGTACGGCGAAAGGGAACGGTCCCGATGCCATCACCTTAGGAGGTGCGGCTTCGGAACCACTCCTACCCTACCGGATCATCCCTGCGGTTCGCGCACATACTGGTTGAACCACTCGATGGTGCGCGTCCATGCCTGCTGGGCCGCGGCCTTGTTGTAGCGCTCCGGCGTCGCGTCATTGAAGAAGCCATGAACCGAATCCGGATAAATGTGGCCTTCGTAGCGGACTTTGTTTTTCTTCAGCTCCGCTTCCTGCGCCGGATAGGCCTCCGCCAACCCTTTATCGAGGGCGCCGTGGTGGATGAGGATGGCCGCCTTGATTTTCGGCACCTCTTCCGGCTTGGGCGCGCTACCGTAGAACGGGGCGGCCGCCGCCAGATCCGGGCCCAGCAGAACCGACAGGTTATTGGCCATGCTGCCGCCGAAGCAAAAGCCGGTTGCGCCGATTTTTCCTGCGCAGTCCGGACGCGATTTCAACCACTGCGCGGAGGCTACGAAATCCTGAGTTCTCTTGGCGCCATCGATAGCGGCAAATAGCTGGCCGCCCTTGTAGTCGTCGCCCGGATAACCGCCGACCGAGGAAAGCGCGTCTGGCGCAAATGCCATGAAATTCTCCAGGGCAAAGCGCCGTGCAACGTCCTCGGTGTGCGGATTCAGTCCCCGATTCTCGTGGACAATAATAACGCCCGGCAGTTTCGCTGGCGTCGCGGTGCGCGAATCGGCGCTGAACGGCCGCACGAGATAGCCCCGGATGTACCCATTCCCATTCGGTGAGGGCAAGGTCTCATAGCTCGCCTTGATTCGCTCGTCGTCCTTGCGAACCTGCTGCCCTAAGGCGTAGTTCGGCATCAACGCCTCGATGATCGCCGCGCCAGTAAGGCCGGCGGCGGCGAAACGCTGCACCTCATTGAAAAAGTCACGACGGCTGATCTCGCCATGAATAAAACGCGTGTACAGTTCCACCGCTTCCGCGGGAATTTTCCTCGTCTGTCCCATAGAGACCTCCCTTGTGTACGTTGAGGGTAACATTACTCGCGCGACTTCTGAAGCCTGCAACCCGTTTGGCGATTGGCAACGCTCGACTGTTCGATCAGTCGGCAGTTGATCCACCAGCGGATCCACCATAGCAGAGAATGTCGGATTTTGGATCCGAGGAGACATCGGCGCCCTATTCGATCACCCTGTCGGCGCGGTCGCGTAGCGTCATCGGAAAGGTGCAGCCGAGCGCATTCGCGGTCTTGAGGTTGATCGTCAACTGGATCAGCGTCGCCTGCTGGACCGGCAGGTCGGCGGGACGATCGCCCTTCAGGATGCGGCCGGTGTAAACGCCGACGAGACGGAACATTTCCGCCAAGCTCGCGCCGTAGCTCATCAGACCGCCGGCCTCCGCGAGTTCGCGGACGGGATATATGGCGGGCACCGCATGGCGTGCCGCCAGCGCGACAATTTGATCGGAGTGGCCGACAAATAATATGTCGCCGCCTACTACGAGCCCGCCAGCCCGCTCACGGACAAGGGTCGAGAACGCCGCGTCGAACTCGCTTGGGCTGCTTGCGTTCAGGATCAGCAGCCGCACCCCGAGAATACGCGCCGCGATCTGCAATTCTCTCGTTTCAGACACGGTAATGTCGGGGCTTGCCGGATTGACCAGAACAGCGATCAAATCGGCCGCGGGCACCAATGCGTGCAGCAGTTCGAGACGTTTGGCCTCCACCTCGTTAATGAGCAGGGTGCCGCCAGTCAAATTCCCGCCCGGGCGCGCGAGGCTCGCGACGAGGCCAAGTTCGACCGGATCGAGGCCGGTCATGAAAACGATAGGAATGGTTCGCGTTGCCGCCTTGGCGGCGAGCACCGTCGGCGTACCATGTGCGGCGATCACCGCCACCCGACGACGAATCAAATCGTCAACGAGCGCCGGCAGTCGCGCATTGGCGTTTTCCGCCCGGCGATATTCGATCGCCACGTTCCGGCCCTCGACATGGCCGGTTTCGCTGAGGCCTTGGCGGAATGCAGCCAAAGGAACTGCATCAGCCTCGGCCGAAAAGGTGGTCAAATACCCGACAACCGGCAGCGTCGGCTGCTGCGCGCGGGCGGCGAGCGGCGACGCTGCCGCGCCTGCCAGGCCTGCGATAAATTCGCGTCGCCGCATCCGTGATCTCCTTCGCTGGATTGCGGGAGCCTATCCCGGCCTGGGCTGGGTGGAAACCGGGTCAAGCCAGCTCTTCAAGAGGTCGCCGAACGCCATCACGCACGTCCCGATTTCATCACCGCGTGCCGGGTTTTTTTATGCGCCAAGCTGAATGTCGGCGCGTTCGCGCTGGCGCGGCACTCGACAAAAAAAGCCGGCGCCGGCCGTGAACCTTTCTTCGTAACGATGAACTGATCGGTATCAGCGGTCTGCCCCGCGAAAGCCTCATCTGGGGTTATATGCGGCCCAAAAATTGCTTTCGCAGGTTGGCCCGCAACCGGCACGGGAGGCTTAGCCATGGGACAAGTCACAAAACCTGTTTATGAAGCGTCGCCGACCCTGGGTTTCGACCGCTCCATGTTCCTGTGGTGCGCTATCGCCTTGATTGGAGTCACGCTGGGAATCGCGATCATGATCGCGGCGGCCGGTCCACACGAATCCCTTGGCATCGCAGTTCCGCCGTAAGGCGCACGCGCCTGCATAACAACTCCTGGGAGGGGCTTTTTATGCCCCCTCCAATTTCTTGCCGCCCGCGGCGAAGTTCGCCACAATCGCCGCGGCCAACAAGGACTGGCGCACCGATTGACGGGTCGCGTACGGCGATGGCGGCCTACTTGAGCATGGCCGGGCCGTGCTCTGCGGCTTCTTCTGGGAGGAGAGACGACAGCGCTATGGCGAGAACCTACCGTGCAATTGCAATAGAGGAAATGTTGCGAACCGTCGAAGACGCGATGAGTCGCGTTATTGACTGGTCGGGAGACCTGCCGCAGCCGATGAAAGAAGCGATCGAGCAGTTTCGCACCCAACTTGGGGCGGCAATTGATTCCGTGGAATTTGTTAAAAGGGCACTCGACAGACAAGTACCCGAAACCGACAGCGGGGAAGGCCCTCCCTGATGTTTGCTGCGATGCATGAGTCCGGTTGTGGCCCCCGGGCGAATAGTCCGACCCGCGACAGACTGGCTCCGGTTACTGAGGTGCTCCGGTCATTGGCAAAAGAGGGCGCACCAAATGACGCGCGGCCGCGCGCGCAGTTGGCCGCCCGCCCTGACGGCGACCGATCACGCCTCCTTTAATGGAATCCATATGTCGACACCGCCCAGGCCGGTTTGCGGATCGAACGTTTCGAGATGACGTTCGAGGCAGGGTCCGTCCGCGGCGGAGCGCTGATGAGCCGGAAGCCAGGTGTTCCAGATCGCCGAATAGGTCGCGCCGATCGTGGATACGTGTTCGCGATGTTGGAACACGGCGTAGTGCTGGGCCGGAACGCGCAATGGCGTCAATCCGCGCGGCGGGTCAGACGCCCGTGAGACTTCGACTGCGCAGACGTATTCGAAATTTCCGTCGTCATCCATGTTTGCGCTGACCCCGAGCGGGATCGGGGCGACCTTGTCGGGAATGTCGGCGTAACTGGCCATGAAGCGTTGCCATTGCGCCGGGATGCCTTGCAGGGCGCCGAAGGAATGGCGCTCAGAGAGACCAATCAGGAGCAGCGGGGCGCCGGACACGAATCGGGGCGGCGCTATCGTGACTCCATTGGTGTCGCTGTTCTTCATGGCTTCGATCATGCTCAAGTCCTCCATGGTTTTCTCCTGCCGAACCATCTCGGGGGTTGTGCCGAACTGGGCCCGGAACGCGCGCGTGAAGGCTTCGTGCGATCCGTAGCCGGCGTCGAGCGCAAGATTGAGAATGTCGGGTGCATCGCCGGACGCCAGCGATCGCGCGGCCTCGGTCAGGCGGCGGCTTCGCACATACTGCATGACGGAAAGGCCAGTCGCCTCGCCGAACGCGTGCGCCAGATGAAATCGCGATACGCCGCATGCGTCCGCCAACTCGCTCAGTGTGAGCGGCCGGCTGAGATTGCGTTCGATCACCCAGATGGCTTTGTTGGTCACCGACATGACGGCATCGTCTCATTGCGATTGCGATCGTGCAGTAAATTGTAAGTGGCTTTCGCGTTGGCCGCTTGATCGCAATTGCGCCGCTGTTCGCTTCTGTTCTCGGAGAACGAATCGGGCGAGGCAGCGAGTCGCGAGTGCATTCGTTGTCGGCGGGTTAAGAGAGCATCGCGCCCGATGCGCTTTTCTCTTCTGTTCTCGGAGAACGAATCGAGCGAGGCGGCGAGATAAGCCTCACCACTTCATCCGCGGAAAGCGGCCGGTTCGATGGGCGCATGCGCGTCGCTTGTCGCACCCGAGGTGCGGGCCGGCACACAATGATGAGATTCGCTTCGAAACGGCGCAATAAAACGATTGTGCCCTACGGCTCTGCGATATGGCCCGCTGCCGACCCGCTCTGCCGCGTAAGCCGGAGGTCTGCTGACTGAGGTCCACCGGCCACGAATGAGCGTTGCCGCCGACGGATTTGGTTGGGCCGAAAGTGACCCATATGCGACATGGGGCCATCGCCTTATTCGATCACCTCGTCCGCACTAACAAGAATGGTGTTCGGCACAATCAGGCCGAGTGCCTTCGCGGTCTTGACGTTGACCGCAAGATCGAACTTGACCGGAAGTTCGACGGGTAGCTCGCTCGGTTTCGCACCACGCAGGATGCGATCCACGTAGATAGCCGCGCGGCGATACACGTCCGGGAAGTTTGGTCCGTATTGGAGCAGGCCACCGTCCTTGGCAAAACCGATTTCGTCAAAGATAGCCGGCACATTGTTGCGCTTTGAGAGCGCAATGACTGCGCCGCGATGAACGTTCATGAATGCATCCGGGATGACGACGAGACCGCCTTGCTCACGCCCGAGTGACATTATGACCCACTCAATGTCGGCATCGCTGCGCACCTGAGCCGTGATCGGCTCTATCGCAAACGACCGTGCGGCGGCCTCAAACGAGCTAAGGTGATACAACCCGCCGCCGGGCGCCGTGTCGGGGTTGAACATGGCCGCCGCCCGCCTGATGCCGGGCGCAATCTGTTTGACGAGGGTGAGCAATTTGCCTCCCAGCGTGCCCTCGGCATTACTGAACCCGGTGATGTTGCCGCCCGGTCGGGCCAGACTCGCAACAAAGCCGGCCCCGACTGGATCGGCAACAATCAGGAAGACGATCGGGACAGTGCGGGTTTCCCTTTGCAGCGCGGTAGCGGCCGCCGTAGCGACCGCGAGAATCACATCGGGCTGTAACGCGACCAGTTCTTTGGCAAGCACGCGGGCCCGATCGATGTCGCCAGCGGCCCAACGCTGTTCGATCTGAACATTGCGCCCGCTTTCCCAGCCCAAGCGCGAAAGAGCCTGGAAAGTCTCCATGATAAAGGACCGGGCAGTCGGATCGCTCTCGGCAAACGAGTTGAGCACGCCGATCCGTCGCATTCCCTGCGCCGGTTGCTGCGACCGCGCCGCCGCCGTCCACGCCGCTGTGCTCCCGAGCCCCGCGATGAACTCCCGCCGTCGCATCCGTCAAAATCTCCCGCGCTGGATCATGAGCCTATCCCGGCTCAGGATGCGTGGGAACGGCCGCAACGCTGTTTTGGTGATCGAACCAGGGGGCCGTTTGCTGCGCTGCGTGAGTCCGTTCATGGCCCACAGGGGGAGAGTTCGGCCCGCGCCGCAGGCTGGGTCCGGTCACTGGGGTGCTCCGGTCATTGGGAAGGGAAGGGCTAAAAAACGGTGGCCGATCACGGGATGCCTTGCGGGGCGCCGAAGGATTACCGCTCGGAGAGACCGATCGAGAGCAGCGGTGCGCCGGACACGAAACGGGGCGGCGCCACCGTGGCCCATTGTTCCGGCGTCGAGCACAAGGTCGAGAATGTCGGGTACATGGTCCGACGCCAGCGATCGTGCGGCCTCGGTCAAGCGGCGGCTTCGCACATACTGCATGACGGAAAGGCCGGTCGCCGCGCCGAACGCGCGCGCCAAATGAAATCGCGATACGCCGCACGCGTCCGCCAACTCGCTCAGTGTGAGCGGCCGGCTTAGATTGCGTTCGATCACCCAGATGGCTTTGTCGGTCAGCGACATGACGACATCGTCTCATTGCGATCGCGATCCTGCCGTAAATTCTACGCCGCTTCCGCGCCGGCCGCTTGATAGCAATTGCGCCGCTGTTCGCTTCTGTTCCTGGAGAACGAATCGAGCGAGGCAGCGAGTCGTGAGTGCATTCGTTGTCGGCGGGTTAAGAGGGCATCGCGCCCGATCGCGCCCCGTGCCGCCGTTCTCGTCTGTTCCCGGAGAACGAATCGAGTGAGGCCGCGAGTCGCGCGTGCATTGGTTGTCGGCGGGTTAATCGAACGCCGCATCCAACGTTGCCGGCGGCAACGAGAAGGCCTCACGCTTCCAACCGACTGTCGGCCGCTTCGATTGACGTTATAGGAATACACCTATAGTATGTTCCTATAACCGGATGGAGATATTTGCGATGCCGTCGATCGGAAACAATTGCGCGCCGTGCGGGTCACAGGGGACAGCCATGGCTGATTGCGCCCCGCCGCGGCCGGCGGAATTCCCGGTTAAATTCTCTGATCTCTGTGAATTCCGCGGGTGCGGATCGACCGGCGCGGCCGAATTCCGGCGACGCCTACTCCTGCGCGGCGTCCGCCTTGAGGGCGTCGGGGTGCGGCATCGCGATGACGTTGTAGCCGGAATCGACAAAATGGATTTCGCCGGTGACGCCGGTCGAGAGGTCGGAGAGCAGGTAGAGCCCGGCGCCGCCGAGGTCGTCCAGGGTGACGCCGCGGCGCAGCGGCGAATGGCGCTGCTGAAAGCCGAACATGTAGCGCGCGTCGGTGATGCCGGCGCCGGCGAGCGTTCGGATCGGGCCGGCCGAGATAGCGTTGACGCGGATGGCGCCGCCGCCGAAATCGACCGCGAGATAACGCACCGAGGCTTCGAGCGCTGCCTTGGCGACCCCCATGGCGTTGTAGTTCGGCATCGCCCGCAAGCCGCCATTGTAGGTGAGCGTTACCATGGCGCCGCCTTGCGGCATCAGGGCCGCCGCCCGCCGCGCCACCTCGGTGAAGGAGAAGCACGAGATCAGCATGGTGCGGACGAAATTCTCCCGGCTGGTGTCGGCGTAGCGGCCCTTGAGTTCGTTCTTGTCGGAGTACGCGATCGCATGCACGAGGAAATCGATGCTGCCCCAGCCGTCGCGCAGGCTCGCAAACACCGCGTCCACCGAGCCGATGTCCTCGACGTCGCACGGCAGCAGGACATCGGCGCCGACCGATTGGGCGAGCGGCTTGACGCGCTTGCCGAGCGCATCGCCCTGGTACGTGAAGGCGAGCGTCGCCCCTTGTGCGGCGAGCGCGCGCGCGATGCCCCAGGCGATCGAGTGATCGTTCGCAACCCCCATCACGAGGCCGCGCTTGCCCTTCATCAGCATCGCTGAAGCTCCCACCGCGTCCCCGCCGGCGGCGGCGAGGTTGGCCCAAGAATTTAGATTATCAGGCGTCGAGTCGCTTGAAGACAATCGATGCGTTGGTGCCGCCGAACCCGAACGAGTTCGACAACACGCAGCCGAGCGTCACATTGTCGCGGCGCTCGCGCACGATCGGCATGTCGGCGAACACCGGATCGAGGGTCTTGATATTGGCGCTCTCGCAAATGAAGCCGCTGTTCATCATCAGGAGCGAGTAGATCGCCTCCTGGGCACCGGCGGCGCCGAGCGAATGGCCGGTGAGCGATTTGGTCGCGGAGATCGGCGGGCATTTCGTGCCGAATACCTCGCGCAGAGCCTCGATCTCCTTGAGATCGCCGATCGGGGTCGCGGTGGCGTGGGGATTGACGTAGTCGACCGGCGGCTTGACGGTCGAGAGCGCCATCCGCATGCAGCGCACCGCGCCCTCGCCCGACGGCGCCACCATGTCGTAGCCGTCCGATGTCGCACCATAGCCGGCGATCTCGGCATAGATCTTGGCGCCTCGGGCCTTGGCGTGCTCCAACTCTTCGAGCACCACCACGCCGGCGCCGCCCGCGATCACGAAGCCGTCGCGGTCGACGTCGTAAGCGCGCGACGCGGTTTCCGGCGTGCGGTTGAATTTCGACGACATCGCCCCCATGGCGTCGAACAGCACCGAGAGCGTCCAGTCGAGCTCCTCGCAGCCGCCGGCGAAGATCATGTCCTGCTTGCCGACTTGGATGATCTCGGACGCATTGCCGATGCAATGGTTGGAGGTCGCGCAGGCCGAGGAAATCGAATAATTGACGCCCTTGATCTTGAACCAGGTGGCAAGCGTCGCCGACGCGGTGGACGACATCGCCTTCGGGACCGCGAACGGGCCGACGCGCTTGGGGCCTTTGGTCCGCGTGGTGTCGGCGGCCTCGACCACGGCGCGAGTCGACGGGCCGCCCGAGCCCATGATGATGCCGGTGCGCTCGTTGGAAATCTCGGCGGGCTCAAGCCCGGCGTCGCGCATCGCCTGTTCCATCGCGACATGGTTCCAGGCGGCGCCGCCGCCGAGGAACCGCATGGCGCGACGATCCACCGATTCCTGGGGATCGAGCGTCGGGGCGCCGTGGACCTGGCAGCGGAAGCCGAGCTCGGCATATTTGTCCGCCCGGGAGATGCCCGATTTCGCTTCCCGCAGGCTTGCCAGGACTTCCTGTGTGTTGTTGCCGATGGACGAGACAATGCCCATCCCGGTGACGACGACCCGCCTCATTGTAGTCCTTCCCGCCTTCCGACGCGGCTCAAGGCATGGTCCCGGTCAGGGCGCCGCCGGCGCAAGCGCCTCGACGTCGCGGAACAATCCGACCTTGAGATCGAACGCGCGGTAGATGATCGACCCATCGGCCGACAGCCAGCCGTCCGCGATCCCCAGCACCAGTTTCGAGCGCATGACGCGCTTGATGTCGATGCCGTAAACCAGCTTCTTGACCGTCGGCACGACTTGGCCGGAAAATTTCACCTCGCCAAGGCCGAGCGCGCGGCCCTTCCCCTCGGCTCCGGCCCAACCGAGGAAAAAGCCGACCAGTTGCCACAGGGCATCAAGCCCCAGGCACCCCGGCATCACGGGATCACCTTTGAAATGACAAGGGAAAAACCAGAGGTCCGGCTTGACCTCAAGTTCCGCCCGGGCAAGCCCGCGGCCGTGCTCGCCGCCTTGTTCGGAAATCTCGCTGATGCGTTCGAACATCAGCATCGGCGGCAGCGGCAATTGCGGGCCCCCGGCAAACATTTCGCCGCGCCCGCAAGCGAGCAGATCTTCGAATTCGAAGCTGGAGCGCCGATTTTGCATTCCGACACGGTCCTCAGGGGGATGGTGCGGTTAATATGGGTTCTTTCCCTAACATACGCCACCGGTCGGGCAAAGCGGCGGCGTCGGTCGGACGGACGCGTTCCAAAGAATTCGTGCCGTGCCGGAAATCACCGGCGTCCGTGTTATCATGATGGCGTGAAACGCTTGCAAGATACCGGCCCGACAGATATGATTGCGGATGAAACAATCTCGCTAAACGCAACGCTCTCGCTTCTAAACGTAACAATCCCGCTTAACGACCTGCGTGCCCCATGGAGTTTCCTCGGATTACCGTCAGCCAGGTTTCTGCGGCCGGAGCGTCCAATCATGATGCGGCGGCGGAGACGCGCAATGGTTGCCCGTGGCATGATGTCGTCGCGCTGCTGCGCGAGGTCAAGCTGCGCCCGACCCGCCAGCGCATGGCGTTGGGCTGGTTGCTGTTTGCCAAGGGCGACCGGCACCTGACGGCCGAAATGCTTTATGAAGAGGCCACGCGGGCGAAGATCGCGGTTTCGCTCGCCACCGTCTACAACACCCTTCACCAATTCACCGATGCCGGCCTGTTGAGGGAAGTGACCGTGAATGGATCGAAGACCTATTTCGACACCAACGTGTCGGACCACCACCACTTCTTCATCGAGAGCGAGCACAACCTCGTCGACATTCCGGGCGCCCAATCGATCGTCGGCGAATTGCCGCAGGTGCCGGAAGGCTACGAGATCACCCGTGTCGACGTGGTGGTGCGGCTGAAGCCGAAAAAGCGCTGACCCCAAAAGACTGATCGGGCGTCGGCGTTACGGCAGTCGACTGGCAGCGATCATTCGATCTTTTCGTTCGGATAGACGCCCCACAGGCGGGTCTGGTCGATCCACCCGTCGAAGCCTGCACCGACAAATCGGCACCACTCCCCGTTGCACCGCTTGACGCTGCCGAGCACGCCTGGTTCCAGCGTCGCCCGCAGCGCGCTGGTCGGGTCCGCGGCTTCATAGAGCTGCACCATCTCGTTCTGCGCTTTCGACTTGGCCACGAACGCGGTGCGCCGGCCCGACAGCAGCGAGTGATAGACCCAGCCCTCGGTGCCGTCGCGGTCGCGAATCCGCCGCCAATTCTCGAATTCGGCGGTGATTTCGACCGGCAGGCCCGGACGGGTGTAAACCCAGGCGACGTCATGGTCCTTATCGGGTCCGCCGCGCACGTTGACGTGGTCGGATTTCAGGCTGACGAAGCGCGGCACCGGCAGGCCGCTGCCTTCGCTCTGGTCATTGGCGGCCCGGACGGGGCCGATGGCGGCAAAGGCCGCGCAGGTAAGCGCCATGATGACGATCGTCAGCAGGCGGGCCGAGCATTGACTGGCAAACATCATGATTTTTGAATTTGCACTCGTTCGAAGGACTGCCTCAACCCACGACCGCGGCGCAGCCGCGGTCCCGCTACGAACGCTTTGTCTTGATCGGACCATCTGATAGAGAAGGATCGAAATCTTGCCGCCCGCCCCACGCCTGTTGCGACCGCCGCAGTGTCGGCGATGAGGGTTAAGGAGGCCTGAACGGGCGCATTGCGTAGCGGGTTGGTCGGCGTGAGAACGTAGGGCGTGTGGGCGCCGCAAATCGGCGCTTGGGAGTTTAGTGCAAGGGGTCCCGCGCAGGGGCCGGACCAAGGGCTGACGAATGGCTAGCCGCCGAAAACCGCTCGTCATTGTCACGCGCAAGCTGCCCGACAAGGTCGAGACGCGGATGTGCGAGTTGTTCGACACCCGCCTCAACGTCAATGACCGGCCGATGAGCCATGCCGACCTCGTCGAGGCGGTGAAGACGGCCGAGGTCCTGGTGCCGACCGTGACCGACCGCATCGATGCCGCCATGTTGAGCCAGGCCGGCGAGCAATTGCGGCTGATCGCCAATTTCGGTAATGGCGTCGATCACATCGATTTGGCGGCCGCGCTCCAGCGCGGCATCACGGTCACCAACACGCCAGGCGTCCTCACCGAGGACACCGCCGACATGACGATGGCGCTCATCCTCGCGGTGCCGCGCCGATTGACCGAAGGCGCCGCCGTCATGGTGGCCGAGAAGGAGTGGCACGGCTGGTCGCCGACCTGGATGCTCGGCCACCGGATCGGGGGCAAACGCCTCGGCATCATCGGCATGGGTCGGATCGGGCAGGCGGTCGCCCGCCGGGCGCGGCCCGTTCGGGCTCCAGATCCATTATCACAATCGCCGCCGCGTCACGCCGAAGATCGAGAGCGAACTGGAGGCAACCTACTGGGAAAGCCTCGACCAGATGCTGGCCCGCATGGACATCATCTCGATCAATTGCCCGCACACGCCGGCAACCTATCACCTGCTGTCGGCGCGTCGGCTCAAGCTGCTGGGTCGCGACGCCTATGTGGTCAATACGGCGCGCGGCGAGGTGATCGACGAAAATGCCCTGACCCGCATGATCGAAGCCGGCGAGATCGGCGGCGCCGGCCTCGACGTGTTCGAGCACGAACCCGCGGTCAACCCGAAGCTGGCGCGGCTCGCCCGCGCCGGAAAGGTGGTGCTGCTGCCGCATCTCGGCTCGGCCACCATCGAGGGCCGCGCCGAGATGGGCGCCAAGGTGATCATCAACATCCAGACCTTCATGGACGGACACCGGCCTCCAGACCGCGTGTTGCCGTCGATGCTTTGAGCGACGGAGCGAGCTTGCCTGCTTTCCGAGGGGTCCGCGCCGACCTGGTGCCGCTGGCGCTGGTGGCACTGCTGACGGCCTGCGGCGACCCCGCGGCGCCGCCGCCGACCGCCGAGCCCATGAGCGTCGAGGATTTCCGCCGCGAACTGATCAACTTGCCGATGTGCGGGACGCCGAAAAGTGGGCCGCTGGCCGGCAAATCGATGTGTACGGTGCACCTCGCGGACGGCACCGCGACCCTCGCCGGCCCCGGCATCGTGGCGCGTTTCGTGTGGGAGCCGCAGGGCCGTGCCATTTGCCGGCGCGATGTCCGCGAAGCGGCCGACCAGCGCCAATGCGTGACCTACGAGCGTTTGTCCAACGGCCGTTACCGCAACAGCGACGGCGTCGAAATCTGCCTCGGTCCCTGCCCGGAACCGCCGCACTGAGTGGCTTCGGCAATTGTGGGGGCGCAGTCCCTAGAACCTGAGCGGCCTGGCGGCAGAAATCCGATGATTTCAGGCGCGATTCCGCGTATACTCGTACTCGCGATTCACGCTCGGGGGGACAGCGATGCGTACACCGGTTGTGGGAATTGTCGTCAGCGCGCTTTTGCCGATTGGTGCCGCGACGGCCGCCACCAAGCTCACGCCGGCCGAAATTCAATCGACGTTCTTCACCGGCATGGCGTTCACGGCGGCCTCGCCGTCCGGGGTGAAATTCAAGATGACGTTCACGGCTGACGGCAAGGCAATGCGCGTGCCTGCCGGCAAGGGCGGCGCCCGCAGCGAAGGCGATTGGACGCTCGACGACAATGGCTACTGCACGACCTGGAAAGGCAGTAAGCCGAACTGCTTCACGGTGCTCGCCGGCGAAAAGAACAAATGGTCGGTGATGAAGGGTACGACCGTGATGGCGACCTGG
The DNA here is from genome assembly GCA_963747835.1 of uncultured Alphaproteobacteria bacterium. Classification (GTDB taxonomy): domain Bacteria; phylum Pseudomonadota; class Alphaproteobacteria; order Rhizobiales; family Xanthobacteraceae; genus JAJPKK01. Next base: position 525,260 of record CAVVGO010000006.1, on the reverse strand, counting down.
AGCAAGTGACGGCAGAGCGGGGCGGGTCCTGGCGATCAGTCCGCGCAAGGGGTTTCTCGCGGCGCTAATCCGCTGCGGATTCTGATGCCACGTTCCGGTGCACCGAGAGGTCCCGGATGGTGGGCCGCGTACCGGACAACGGATTGTCCGGATCCCATGAGTAGCGCAGTGTCTCGAAACGCATCGCGCGCGCGTCGATCATCACCAACCGGCCTACCAGCCCGTCGCCGAAGCCGACGATTTCGCGGATCGCCTCCAGCGCCATCATCGAGCCGACCATCCCGGTGAGCGCACCGAGGATGCCGGCTTCCGAGCAGGCGGGAACCGTGCCGGGCGGCGGCCGTTCCGGAAACAGGCAACGATAGGTCGGGTTTGGCTTTCCGTCGCGGCCGGTCTCATGGGCCCGGATGGTGGTGAGGGTGCCGTCGAACATCCCGACCGCCGCCGTCACCAGCGGCTTCTTCGCGAAAAAGCATGCGTCGGAGCACGAGATAGCGGGTGGCGAAATTGTCGGAGCCGTCGACCACGAGATCATAGCGCGACACCAGGCCATCCGCGTTCGCGGCCGCAAGGCGGACCTGATGCGGCTCGACCGCGACGTGCGGGTTGAGCCGGCCAACCGCCAACTTCGCGCTCTCGACCTTGGGCCGGCCGACATCGCCGGTCGCGTGAATAACCTGGCGCTGCAGGTTCGACAGCGACACGGCGTCGTCATCCACCACGCCGAGCGTGCCGACGCCCGCCGCCGCAAGATAGTGGAGCACGGGCGCGCCTAGTCCGCCGGCTCCGACCACCAGCACCCGGGCGCGCTTGAGCGCCGCCTGGCCCGGCCCGCCGACCTCGCGCAGCACCAGATGGCGCGCATAGCGCTCAACTTCGTCGGGGTTCAGCATTTGCGAGTTCAGCATTGTGGCAATTCAACATCGTGACTTGGCATCGCATTTGGGCCTCGCGTCCAGCGTGGGACCATCGCGCCGAGACAGAGGTCAAGGACCAATATGGTGCGGCGATTGCCGCAATCAAAACCCGAACACGGTTGCATGGCCCTCCGGTTCGACTAGGGTTCCCCGGATTGGACGGCATAATGGAGTTTCAGTCATGCGATTTCTGCCGCTGGCGGTGGTCGTGCTGATCGGGTACCTGCTCGTCCTGTTGCCGTCCGCCTACGGGCAAATCGCCGCGGCGAAACCCAAGCCGGCGCCGGCGCATCCCGCAAGCCCCGCAGCGGCCCCGGCCAAAGGCGTCTACGCCGCCATGACCGACACCGAACGCGCCGCGATCGAATCCGAACTGATCTGGACCGGCGATTACAACGGCGTGGTCGGTGCCGAGTTCGGTGATCGCGCCGTCGCCGCCGTAAAGGAATTCCAAAAGCGCAACGGCGGCAAGGAGACCGGCATCCTCAATCCGGACGAACGCTCGAAGCTTGCCCAGTCCGCCAAGGCAAAGCAGGAGCAGGCCGGCTGGCGCATCATCGACGATGCCGCGACTGGCACGCGGCTCGGTATCGCCACCAAGATCGTGCCTCAATCCAGCAAGGGCAAATTGGGCACCCACTGGCAATCGGGCCGCGGCGAAGTTCAAGTCGACACTTTCCGGATCGCGGGACCGGGCATCACGTTAGCGGCGGTGTTCGAGCAGCAGAAGAAAGAGCCGGCTGACCGCAAGCCGGAATACAACGTGCTGCGGCCGGATTTCTTCGTCATTTCCGGCCTGCAGGGTCTCAAAAAATTCTACGTCCGTGGCCAGGGCCGAGACAATGATGTGCGCGGCGTAACGGTGCTTTACGATCAGGCCATGGAGGGCACGGTCGATCGGATAGCGGTGGCGATGTCGAGTGCATTCGTGGCGTTTCCAACCCAGGTTGCCGGCCCTGCGCCGCGCCCCAAGGTCGAATACGGCACCGGCGTTGTGGTCAGCCCCGAAGGCGACATCGTGACCGATGCCAACCTTGTCACTGGTTGCGAAGTGATCGCGGTGCCGGGGCTCGGCAATGCCGAACGGCTCGCCGATGATCGCGCGGTGCTCGCACTGTTGCGCGTCAATGGCGCGCGCGATCTCGCCCCGATTGCGCTCGCCAACGGCGCCACGCCGGGGGGCGATGTCACACTGGTCGGTATTGCCGACCCGCAGCTGCAGAATGGCGGACACGCGGTATCGACGGCGCGCGGCCGCATCGTCATGGCGAACGGCACGGCCGCGGTTGAACCGGCGCCGCCGGCCGGGTTCGCCGGCTCCCCTGCACTCGACCGCGACGGAAACCTGACCGGCGTGGTGGATTTCCGTCCGTCGGGTCCGGCTGCCCCGGGTGCCGCGGTCTCACAGGCCGCATTGGTGCCGGCGCAGACGATCACGACATTCCTCGACGCGCAGAAGGTTATGCCGGCGACCGGCCGCGCCGGCGTGGACAACGCCAAGGCGGCGGTGGTGCGGGTCATCTGCGTGCGCAAGTAGGGCGTCACTGGCCGGCATCGGGGTCGACGCGGCGCTTTTTCGCGCATTTTCAGGCGGTTGCGCAAAACTTGGCGTTCATGGTCCGGCGGCGGTATCCTGGACGTGAGAGAGGCCCCCGATGACACTCGCAAACCGTCTGCTGGCGCGCCGTCGATTCCTCCAGCTTGCCGGCTCTGCTGCCGCAGGCGCGGCCGGGGCGGCGCCGGTCGCGACGCCAGCGTGGCCGCAAACCTATCCGGCGCACGCGGCGCGCATCATCGTCCCGTTCTCGCCCGGCGGCGCGGTCGACATCATCGGGCGTATCGTTGCGCAGAAGCTTTCCGACGCCCTCGGCGGCCAGTTCTATGTGGAGAATGTTCCGGCCGGGGCCACCAACGTGGCCAACGCGATGACGGCCAAATCGTCGCCGGACGGCTACACAATACTGTTCGTCACCTCGAGCTTCGTGATCAATCCGAGCTATTACCGGAAGATCGCATACGACCCGATCAAGGACTTCGCGCCGATTACCTTGACGGCAACGTCTCCCCATGTGCTGAGCGTCAATCTGGAGATGCCGGTCACGACCGTGAAGCAACTTATTACGCTCGTGAAGGCCAATCCCGGTAAATACAGTTACGCGTCGGCCGGAACCGGGCAGTCGGCGCAACTCGCCGCCGAGCTATTCAAGCTCGCCTACGGGCTCGACATCGTGCACGTGCCGTTCAACGGGGGCGTTCCCGCCATGGCGGCGACCATCGGGGGCCACACCCAGATTTCGTTCAATGCTCTGCCGTCGGCGGCGAGCTTTATCAAGGACGGCAAGGTGCGGCCGCTCGCGATGACGAGCCGCGTTCGCGGCCCGGAATTTCCCGACGTGCCGACCTTCGCCGAAGAAGGTGTGCCCGACCAGGAATCGGCCTTCATCGTCGGCACGGTGGTGCCGGCCGGAACGCCCCGGGCGATCGTCGACCTGCTTAATCGCGAGCTGAGGCGGATCATCGCCATGCCGGACGTGAAGGAGAAGCTCAACTTCATCGGCTACGCCGCCGAAACCGACACGCCGGATGAGTTCGCCGCGAGGCTCAAAGCCGAGATCGAGATGTGGGCCAAGGTGATCCGCGATTCGAAGATGCAGAAGGTCGAATAAGCCGAGCGAGCGTGAACCGAATCGACTCGATCGCGCATCAACGCGGCGGCCTGTGGGCAGGCGCGAGCAGGATCGGAGCCGGTTCCACCGTCGTAGCCCATGGCGGCGCGACGCTTGCGGTGCCGATCAGCACGCCTTGCAGATAGTCGCAACCCCATCCGACCAGCATAGCAGCGGCAGCGTCGTCCTGCACCCATTCCGCCACCGTCTTCAGGCCCAGTTGGTGCGCTAATGCGATCAGCATGCGGGCGAACGCCTGGTCGTCGGGCGAATCGGGGAGGTTCTTGATGAAGCTGCCGTCGATCTTGATGAGATCGACGCCGAGCTTACGGATGTTGCGGAATGACGTGTAGCCGGCGCCGAAATCGTCGATCGCGATGCGGCAACCCAAGTCCTTGAGGCGCGTGACGAAGCCGCGCGCCTCATCGATGTCATGGATGGCGGAGCTTTCGGTGATTTCAATGGTGAGGCGCGGCGCGATGGCGCCGTTGCCCGCAAGCGCGGCCACCAGCGCTTCCCACCACGAGCCGTCATTGGTGGACGACGGCGAAACGTTCAGGCTCAATTGCAGGTTCGGAATCGCCGCCAACTCGGCAACGGCCAATTCCAGCATGCGGTGATCGATGAGGCGGACGAGGCCGAGCCGCTCCGCGATCGGCATGATTTCGGTTGCGGTGACGACAGATCCGTCGGAGCGGCGGATGCGCATCAGGCATTCATGGAACGCAACCCGGCGCGAAGCCGCCTCCACCACCGGCTCGAACGCGGCGAGAAGCCTGCGCTCGTTGAGCGCGCCGATAATCTCGTCGCTGGCCCGGATATTCTCGCGACGCAGCGCCTCGCGCTCGACATTGGGGTGGAACACCTCCACCGAACCGCGCCGTTTGAGCTTTCCGGCGTTAAGCGCCTCATGGCTTCGCGACAATACGTCGTGGACGGTCCGAGCGTGACGCGGTGCGACGATGCCGCCGACCGAGGCCGTGACGGCAACCGGTCCCGACGACGTCCGCAAGACCTCGTCGCGCACCGCGACCAGAAAGCGCTCCGCCGCGACCATCAGGTCATCCGGAACGCATTCCTTGAGGATGACGCCGAATTTGTTGCCGGACAACCGGCCCAGGCTGTCGCCTCCTCGAATCTTGGCCCGCAGGCGCTTTGCGCACGCGGCAATCACCTCGTCGCCGACCGCGAATCCGTAAGCCTCGTTGACGCGCGCAAGATCGTCCACCGAGATGACCAGAAAGCCGAAAGAAGTGTACGACTTGGCCGCATCGTCGAGCGCGGTGCCCAAAATCTCGGTGAGATTGCGCCGGTTCATCTCTCCGGTCAGGTCGTCGAAGCGGGACAGGTAGGACAGCCGCTCCTGCTGGGCACGCCGTTCGTTGATGACCCGGATCACCCCGTGGGCGCGGGCCGGCCGTCCGTCCGGGCCGGCAAACCAGCGCCCGGTATCCTCGATCCAGAACGGCGTCACCATGCGGCTCGGATTGATGCTGTATTGCACCTGGTAAGGCACACCTGTGCCGGAATCATGCAACTGCGAATTCATCACCGCGTCATAGCGCGACTGGGTGTTGTCGAGGGCCATCAATCGGGCAAAGGCACGGCCGCTTCCGACCATTGCAAAATCGGAAATATTAAGGATCTCGCAAGCATTCGCGCTCCAGACGAGCGTGTCGTCGGCGATGTTCCAGCGATACGCTGCCTCGCCAACGGAGGCGATGATCTCGGCGATATCGCGCAGACCGCCGATCTTGCTTGAACTTGGGCTGTCGGCGGCAACCATCTTGATCCCATCCATGGGCTTTGCGCGACGCGCACAAGAGAATCGGTAGAGCCGGCGGAATCTAGCCGATTGGAAATAATTAAGTATAAAAGCCGGCCACGGACTTTCCTACGACGTTAAGCCAAAATTGCGAATGATCGCAAAGAAGCCGGCTGCAACGCTCAGCCCGATGACGTCGACGCAACCATTGCTTCCGCGACGGCGTTGTTACGGCACAATCGTTGCAATTCCCTCGTCAAGCTCCGGACGATGTCCCGGAACGAGACAGGAGAAGGTTCAGTGGGAGCGATCGGACACCATGATGCGGAACCGGGTGGCCTGTCTGGGGGGCGTGCGCTTGTTCGTGTCATCATGTCGCCGGCAGAAGACGGTCATAAGGCATCAGGGCCGACCAATCTCCGCACCAATGCGCCGTTCCTCACCCAACTGATCGCCACCGCCGACGGCCACCCGCAGACCCGCGAGCGCCGCCGCGCTGACCCGAATTGCGCCACCACCGCCTACGCGGTCATGATGCAGGGCCCCGCAATCTCGGGCCGGGAGGTTCACGAGAGCCGGTGAACCGCTTCGCCGCGCGTTCTCCCGTGGCCCAGGATCAATACCCGATCGCGCAACCGTCCTTGCGTGGATCCGATCCGCCGATCAACACGCCGCGTTGCCAGTCGATGGCGATGGCCTGACCGCCGCCCAATGGATGCGGGCGTACCTCAACGTGATGGCCGCGCGCCTTGAGGCCGGTGATCGCTTCCGGCGAAATGCCGCGCTCCGCCACGGTAATGTCGCCCTCGAAGAAGACTCGCGGCGAATCTATCGCCGCCTGAACATCCATGCCGAAATCGACCAGATTGGTGACCACATGGGCGTGGCCCATGGGCTGGAAATGTGCCCCCATGACGCCGAATGACAGTTCGCAGCGGCCGTCGCGCATCGCGAGCGCTGGGATGATGGTGTTCATCGGTCGTTTTGACGGACCTATCGTATTCGGATGGACCGGATCGACCGTGAAGCAGGCGCCGCGATTGTGCAGCATGATGCCGGTCTTCTCGGTGGCGATGCCGCTACCGAACATGCTGTAGAGCGAATTGATGATCGATACCGCCATGCGGTCGCGGTCGACCACGGTCACGTAGACTGTATTGCTCCCCGGCGTCGGCGCGCTCGGAAGCTTTACGCGCTTGCTGCGGTCGATCTGATTGGCGAGGCCGCCGGCGAAGCCCTTATCGATCAGCGACGGGACGGACATACGCATGAAGGCCGGGATCCGCTACGTGGGCGTCGCGCACCCCATAGGCCATCCGGGCGGCTTCGAGCGCGATGTGCAGGCGCTCCGGTCCAAGCGGATCGAGCGATGCCATGTCGAAATATTCGAGGATATTGAGCAGCACCAGCGCCACCAAGCCCTGGCCGTTGGGCGGCATTTCGACGATGTCGAGCCCGCGATAGTTCGTTGCGATCGGTACGGCTTGCTCGCCGCAATGGTTTGCGAAGTCCTCCACGGTGAGCCATGAGCCGCGCGGCGCAAGCGTCGCCACGATGTCGGCGGCCGCCTCTTCGTAGAAAGCCCGCGGCCCCCGCGTGGCGATCGACTTGAGCGTCGCCGCGAGCGCCGGAAACCGCATGATGTCGCCTTGCCGCGGCGCATTGCCGTTGAGGAGGAAATGGCGCGATGCGGCGGCGTCGGCTCGCAGCCGATCGGCCAACAATGCCCAGTCATAGGCGATGCGCGGGGCGACCGGAAAGCCGTGCTCGGCATAGTGGATGGCCGGCGCGAGCGCACGATCGAGACCGAAGCGGCCGTGGCTGTGCAGCACCGCCGCCCATGCCTCGACCGCTCCCGGCACGGTCACGGAATGCACCGAATCCGGCACGATGGTGTGGATGCCCTGCGCAATTAAGAGATCGGTGCGCGCCCCGGCTGCCGCGCGGCCGGAACCGTTGTAGCCCCAGACCGGGGCGCCGGGCTTCGCCACCAGGCAGAAGCAGTCGCCGCCGACGCCCGTCATGTGGGGCTCGAGGACGCCGAGCGCTGCAATCGCGGCGACCGCGGCGTCGGCGGCGGTGCCGCCGGCCTGCAGCGTCTCGATGGCGGCAGCGCTTGCGAGTGGATGGGATGTGGCCGCCATGCCGTCGCAGGCGAACACTGGCGACCGACCCGGGCGATGGAAGTCGCGGAACATCAGTCGGCTTTCGCGGCGGGCCAGCCCTCAGCCGGGATGCACGTGCTCGACCTCGGTGACATTGACGTTGCGCCGTGCCGTCCGGACCGTGATGGCGAATCCGCCGGCCACATCGACGAAGCTGATGACCAGCAACAACAGAAACGCCGTCGTGGCGGCTTCCTTCACCATCAGGAATTCGACGATCATGCCGACGAAAAGGATCAATGACAGCAGATGGTCGACCACCGAGCGCCGTCGCGCCGCCTTCACGAGTTCGAACATGAGGATCAGGATCGAGCCGGCGACGAGCGCGTCGCCTGCCGTCGGCGTCACCTTAATGCCGGACGACAGCGTGATCGGCCAGAGTTCGTTCGTCCACGAATACGACAGCAGGAACGCCAAGAGGTTGTAGATCGCAAACGGGATGATCAGCAGCGGCGCGCCCATGTGATCGATCTCCGCGTTGGACCAGGATTTCTGTGTCACGCCCCGCCGGCGCCGGCGTTGCCGCCAAGCCCGCCATCGCTCATACCTCGGATTTCGGCTTTAAGATCTGGCGGCCGCGGTACATACCGGTCTTGAGGTCGAGGTGATGCGGGCGGCGCAGTTCGCCTGAAATCCTTGTCTTCCATATAGGTCGGCTGCTTCAACGCGTCGGCGGAACGCCGCATGCCGCGTCGCGACGGTGATGTCTTTCGTTTCGGCACAGCCATGATGGTCTCCTTGATGTCTTAAACGGCGGCGGGCGCCGAAAATCGCGAGTGTCGCTGAAGGCCGGGCTTATAATGGATGCGCGGCAGAATGGCTAGTGGCCTGTTTCAAGGCGCCAATCGGGCCTTCACGCGTGACCTTGCAATCTGACGCAGCGGTCATTGTCACCCCTCGCGGCGGCCCTTGCCATCACGATGCCGGCGAGCCGGCGCAGGGCAGCACTGGGCTGTTTGGCATCGCGCCGGATTGGGTTGGGCAGCGTTGCGGCGAGCAGCGCCGCCTCCGATGCCGACAATCCCGAAGCCGGTTTGCCGAACGCACGGCGCGCGGCGGCTTCGGCGCCGAACTCCCCGGTCGGGCCCCACTGCACCACGTTGAGATAGATTTCAAGCTGCCGGCGCTTGGGGATCACGAGGTCGATCCACAGCGCCAAGGGCAATTCGAGCGCCTTTCGCACGTAACTGCGACCGGGCCACAAGAACAGGTTCTTGGCGAGCTGCTGGGTGATGCCGGACCCGCCGCGCGGCCGGCGCAGGCCGCGCATCTGCGCCCTCACGGCCGTGCGCAATTCGTCGAAATCGATGCCGTGATGGCTGCAGAAGCGGTCGTCCTCGGAGGCGATGACCGAACGGGGCAGGACCGGGGCGACGCGGCCGATCGGCACCCAAACACGTTCGACCCGATTGCCGGTCACCCGGCGCCACAGCATCAGGGTGGAGACGGGGTCGACCACCCGGTAGAACGGCGCGATCGCATAAGGGAGGATAAAGAGCACGATTGCCACGAGAAGCACGGTCCGGAGCGTCTGCCGGAGCGGCGTTTGAGGCGAGATTCGCGGCGGCTCGGAGCTCATAGGACACCATACGTTATCGGGCCAATTCGGCCCCGACCGCGCGTCCGTCACGTCGTTGCTTTATGGTGGCGGCCGAAATCGCATTTTGCGGCCCCGTGAACCCCGGTTCGCCGCAATGCATCAGACCCAAGAGGCCCCATGACGATCCCGGAAAAGAGCAACAATCCGGTCCGCCGCTTTGTGCGGATCATGCGCGCCCGACCGCGGCTGCTGCTCGCGGCATTGTTGGGCATGGGGGTTGGGGTATTGCTGCCGTCCGAACTCCGGCTGGAAACACGATGGTTGATCGCGTGGGACATCGCCGTCGCATTCTACTTGGCGCTCGCCTTCAGGCTCATGATGAATTCCAATGTCAACAGAATCCGGCGACGGGCTGCCACGCAGGACGAGGGACGCATCGTCATGCTGGTTCTCGTGGTGGCGGTGGCGTTGGCGAGCCTCGGCGCGATACTGCTCGAACTCGGCGGAGCCAAGGACGCAAGCCGGCAGCCCGGGAATCTCTCGCTCGCGGCGATCACGATCCTGCTGTCGTGGGCGTTCACCCACGTGATCTTCGCGCTGCACTACGCGCACGAATATTACGACGACAATGCTCACAAAGGCGGCGGTCTCAACTTTCCCGGCGAGGCTGCTCCGGACTACTGGGACTTTGTTTATTTTTCTTTCGTTATCGGCATGACGTCGCAGGTCTCCGATGTCGCGGTGACGTCGCGTGTGATTCGTCGCATGGTGTCGGCCCACGGGGTGGTGTCGTTCATCTTCAATGCGACGCTGCTCGCCCTGACGGTCAACATTGCGGCCGGCGCGATCTGATCCGGCCTGATATGCCGTCTAGGCGCAGCCGCCGCGAACGGGTAAACATCGGGCCGCAAACAGGACCCCGAAATGATCATCGACTTCCAGCACCATTTCACGCCGCGCGAACTGATCAAGGACGACCCGGGCGACCGTCTCGTCCTGCATTACGACGAGAATGGCGCTCCGAGCTACACAGTGCATTCGCTGCTCTACGACCTCGACGAGCACATCCGCATGATGGACCTTGCCGGAATCGATGCCGCTTGGCTCACCAGCGCGGCCGGCATGTCGGCCGATCTAGAACGCTCGCAATTGTGCAACCGGAAGGCCAAGGAGGCTGAGCGCGATTATCCGGGCCGCTTCATCGGGGCCGCGCATGTGCATCCGCTCGGTGGGCCGGAGGCGTTAAAGGAGCTCAACCGTTGCAGACACGAGCTTGGCTGCGAGGGCGTCGTTATCACGTCGGAGGCCGACGGCAGGTTTCTCGATGCGGAAGACTACGAACCGTTCTGGACCGAGTGCGAGAAACTCGGAATGTTCGTGTTCGTGCATCCGGCCCTCAAGCTCAATTTTTCGCAGCAGTTCGATGGCTACGACACCGCGCGCTCGGTCGGCCGCGAATTCTCCCTCATCATGGCGACTATCCGGCTCATTAATTCCGGCGTGTTCGATCGCCACCCCGGTCTCACCGTCCACATGGCGCATCTCGCCGGCGGCATCGCCTCGATGCTGGGGCGCGTGCGCAGCTACCAGGACAAGACCTTTTGGGGCACCGCCGGCAATCCCCGCCATGGCGCGACGCCAAAGCGTGAATTCGACCATTACCTGCGCCACAACATGGTGTTCGACACCGCCGGCTTCTGCGGCGCGATCGGCTCGGTCAAGACGGCGCTCATCGAAATGCCGGCGTCCCGCATCGTGTTCGCGACCGACTATCCCCAGGAAATCCGCGGCCGCGAGGCAGTGAGAGATTTCGTGCGCGAGGTGCGCGCGCTCGGCGCCGACGGAGAACGAATTCTTGTCCGGCAATGTCGGGCTATTGTTGAAGAAGGCCCCGTAGACGCGCGATCGCGTCAACGCTTCGAAACTCCGATCAACCGCTCCAGCATTGCGGGATTGCTCTTGAGCGTCTCGCTCGCCCCGTCATAGACGATGCGGCCGCGATCCATCACGACGGTGCGCCGCGACACGGCGAGCGCGAGCCTGGTGTTCTGCTCGACCAGCAGCAGCGTCAGCCCGTCCGTCTCGGCAAGCCGCTTCATGGCGCGCGCCAGCTCCTCGACGATCACCGGTGCGAGCCCCTCCGACGGCTCGTCCATCAGGACCACGCTCGGATTGCCGATCAGCGCGCGGGCGATGGACAGCATCTGCTGCTCGCCGCCGGAAAGCTGGTTGCCGCGGTTGTTGCGCCGCTCGCCGAGACGGGGAAACAGCTCGAAGACGGCCTCGATCGTCCACAGCCCAGGACGCGCGGCCACCTCGAGGTTCTCCCGCAGCGTCAGTGATGGGAAGATCTCCCGCTCTTGCGGCACATAGCCGAGCCCGGATGACGAGCGGCGGTGCACGGCGAGGCCAGAAATGTCCGCTCCAAACAACCCGATGCTGCCGCCGTGGAGCGTGGTATGCCCCATCACGGTTGCGAGCAGTGTGGTCTTGCCGACGCCGTTGCGGCCGATGATCGAGACCGATTCGCCTGCCTCAAGCCGCAACACCACGTCCTCGATCACCATGGTCTCGCCGTAGCCGGCCGACACGCCGTCGAGTTCAAGCGCGCAGGCGGGGTCAGCCACGGCGGCCCTCCCGGTCGGCTTCCTCGCCCAGATAGACGGCGCGGACCCGCTCGTCCGTGAGGATGTCGCCGGGCTCGCCTTCGAGCAGCACGGCACCCGCGACCAGGACGGAAATCCGCTTGGCGAAGCGGAACACCACGTCCATGTCGTGCTCGATGATCAGGATGGCGATGTCGGGATCGAGGCGATCGACCACGTCGAGGATCAGGTGGCTTTCCGAGGACGGCACGCCGGCGGCGGGTTCGTCGAGGAGGAGGACTTTCGGGCGCTGGGCAAGCGCGATCGCGATCTCGACCAGCCGCTGGCGCCCATAGGCAAGTTCGCGCACTTTCTTGAGCGCGACGTCGGCAAGCTGGAGCGCGTCGAGGTACTCCATCGCCTCCTCGATCACGGCCCGCTCGGTGCCGGCGGGCCGCCACAGCCGGCTGCAGGCGCGGGTTCGCTCGCCGACCGGCAGATAGAGATTTTCCAGCACCGTGAGGTTGCGAAACAGCTGATTGATCTGGAACGTACGGGCGATGCCGCGGCGCGACCGCGCCGCCTGCGACAGCGCCGTGATGTTCTCGCCGTTGAGAAGTACGCCGCCGGAGGACGGCTTGAGCACACCGGTGATCAGGTTCACGAGCGTCGTCTTGCCGGCGCCGTTTGGACCGATCAGCGCGTGGCGGGCGCCGCGCTCCAGCGCGAGATTGACGTCGCGCGTCACGCGCAGCGCCCCGAAATTCTTGTTGAGCGATCGTATCTCGAGCGCGTTCATCGCCGCAGCGCCCGCTTGAGAAAGCCGACGAACCGATCGAACAGGTCGATAAGGCCATTTCGGGCGAACAGCACCGTGAGGACGAGCAGTAGTCCGACCCCGAATTGCCAGAACGCCGGGCTCAATTTGGCCAGGTAGTCCTGCAGCAACATGTAGATCACGGCGCCCGCGAAGGCGCCGTAGAGACGGCCGGCACCGCCGAGGATCAGCATCACCATCACGGCGGCCGAATAGGTGTCGAAATCGAACACGCCGAGCGTCACGACCGCGTTCGTCTCGGTGAAAAGCGCGCCGGCGACGCCGGCGATCGCGGCCGAGATCGAATAGGCGGTGAGGAGCCGGCCATGCACCGGCGAGCCGATCGCATGCATGCGAGCGACGTTCTCGCGAATGCCTGCCAGCGCCTCGCCGAACGGCGAATAAACGATCTGCCGCACCACCATGAGCAGCACGAACAGAACCCCGAGCGCATAGAGGTAGATGGTGTGGCCGTACAGATCGTATTCGAAGCGGCCGAACAGCGGCGCGAATTCGAGCCCGGGAATCCCGTCATACCCGCCGGTGATGTCGTGGTAAAGGTTGCCGAGCTCCTGCAGCATGATGGTGGTCGCCATGGTGAGGACGAGCAGCGTCAGGCCGCGATACCGCAGCAGCAGCGCGCCGGAGGCGGCGCCAGCAAGACCGGCGACCGCGGCCGCCGCGAACAGGCCCGAGATCGGCTCGTTCCAGCCGAGGCGCGACGCCAAAAGGCCGACCGTATAGGCGCCGATCCCGAAAAATGCGGCATGTCCCAGCGTGATGATGCCGGCATAGCCGAGGATGAGGTCGAGCGAGAGCGTGAACAGCACCATCAACAGCACTTGGCTGCCGAAGGTCAGGCGATCCGGAAAGGCGAAATAGGCTGCGATCGCGAGTAACCACGGCAGCGCTTCGATGAGGCGAAAGCGGTGCCGGTTGGCGAAGAAGGTAATTGCCTGCGCATGCGTGGTGTCGACCGGCGCAGACTTCGCCGGTTCGTCCCTGCTACTCGCGACCATAAAGTCCCGCCGGTTTCGCAAGCAGAATCAGGACCGCGACCGCATAAATAATGAACCCACCGGCGTCGGCGAACTTGTATTTGCCGTAGGTATCGCACACGCCGAGGATGATGGCGGCCGCGAGCGTGCCCTTGAAGCTGCCGAGGCCGCCGACCGCGACCACGAGCAGGAAGAACACGAGGTAGACCAGGGCGAAGCTCGGGTTGAGGCCGAACAGCTGGATGCCGAGGCCGCCGCCCAGCGCCGCGAGCCCAGAGCCGACTGCGAATGTCAGCGTGAAGAGGCGGTCGACATCGATGCCAATCGACTGCGCCATGCGCCGGTTGTCGACGGCGGCGCGAATCTTTGCCCCGATGTTGGTCCGCTCGAAGGCATACCACAGCACTGTGATCAGGACGGCGCCGACCGCGATGACGAACACCCGATAGACCGGAAAGCTGCGGATGCCGCCATCGATCTGGCCCATCAGGTAGTCCGGCAGCCGGATGGTCTGCGGGATCGGACCGTAGAAATAGGTGTAGGTTGCTACCGCCATGAAGGCGAGCCCGATGGTCAGCAGCACCTGGTCGAGCTCCGTCGCCTTATAGAGCCGCGCATAGAGGAGACGCTCTAACGGCACGCTCGCGACCCCAACCGTGACGAAGGTGACCAAAAGGGCGAGCGGAAACGGCACGCCCCACGCGCCCGTCAGCGTCAGCACCAGATAACCGCCCGCCATGGCGAACGCCCCATGGGCGAGATTGACGAAACCCATCAACCCCATGGTCACCGACAGCCCGACCGACACGATGAATAGGAACATCGCATAGGCGAGGCCGTCAAACAGAATGCTGACAGTGCTGTTGATGGTCGACACGCTTCAAGCCCCAAGCGTCACACGATCAAATTCCAACTCGTAACATTATCCGCTCGGGCAAGCCTTATCGCGGCCGCCCATTCAAATGCCGCTCTGCTTCAACGATATGCGCAGGACAATCCCGCGCAAGTTCCTAGCTCACCCACGGACGCCTTGCGAACCGATATGATGAAGTTACGGACCCGCGATATCCGCATAATTTCATGCTCAGGATTACTGCCCGCAGCGGCCGATCTTCTCGACCTTGCATTCGTCCTTCACCTGCTCGATCACGCCCAGCAGCTTGTGGCCAAGCTTGCCGTCGGGCTTGCGGATGACCTCGAACGCGTGCTCGTCCTGCACAATGTCGCGCGTGTCGGGATCGATCATGACCTTGCCGCGCGGTCCGTTGCCGGTCCATCCCTTGAGGGCGGCAATCACCTTTTCGCCGTCGTCGAATTTGCCGTCGAGCTTCTTCACGGTGTCGTAGATCGCCTGCATCATGTCCCAGGCGGCGGCGGACTGGAAATCCGGGTAATTGTCGGCGCCGTAGGCCTCGTGCCACGCCTTGACGAACTCGCGGTTGACCGAATTGTCGAGATCGGTCGAGTAGCTCCCCATCGTGATGGTGCCGATCGCGGCGTCGCCCATGCCCTGGAGCTTGGAATCCGGCGTCACGTCCTGGGGACCGACCAGCTTGATGCCAGCCTGCCGCATGCCGAGTTCGCCGTAGGTCTTGACGATGCCGGACGCGTGCGGACCGGACGGGATGAAGGTATAGAAGCAATCGGGCTTTTGGTCCTTCACGCGCTGAAAGAACGGCGTGTAATCCGGTACCTGGATCGGGTTGCCCATCGGGACCGAGTTCACCACCTTGCCGCCCGCTTTCTCGAAGCCCAGCTTGAAGGCGTCGGTCGAATCCTTGCCGGGCGGAAAATCCGTGTAGCCCATGGCAGCCGTCTTACAGCCCATGGTTTTGGCCGCGTAGGTGCCCATCGGATAGCCGGTGCTCCACATGCTAAACGAAATCCGGGCGATGTAGGGCGACAGGTTGGTGATCCAAGCGGTGCCGGCATTGCCGATCAGCAGCGGGATCTTGGCCTGGGTCATCAGCGGCGCCATGGCGATGGCGGACGGCGAGAACACGACGCCGGCAATCATCTGCACCTTGTCACGCGTGATCAATTCGGTTGCGACGGTCTTGGCCTGGGCTCCCGAGGCCGGTCCCTCGTCGCGCTTGATGAGCTCGATCTTATGCGGCCCGACCATGTCGCCGTGCAGCTTCATGAACAGGTCGATCGCCTTGTTCTGGACGTCGCCAAGGTCGGCGTTGACGCCCGAATAAGGCAGCATGATGCCGATACGGATGGTGTCGGCGCTGGCGGACTGCGCGAACGAGATGGCAATTGCCGCGATTGCGATTGTGGTGAGAAATTTCATGGTTGCTCCTCCATGAGCCAATGCGGGCGGCAGCTTATTGCAACGATGGGGCCGCTTGATTACCCGCAAGCTATCATACACTGTGCTGATTTCTATGAGGAATCCGGAGTACGTGATGTCGCACGCACTCGATCGAACCTACGACGGCATCGTGATCGGGGCGGGCCAGCACGGCATGGTGCTGGGCTCCTATCTGGCGAAGGCCGGGCTCAACATCCTGCTGGTCGAACGCCGGCTCGCCTATGGGGGCGGGCTGATGACGACCGAAGCCACCAAGCCCGGATTCTATCATAATCTGCACTCGATCAATCATTTCCATATCACCGAGACACCATGGTTTCGCGATCTTGGGCTGGCGGACCGCGTCACCTACATCACGCCGCGCTATGAGTTTGGTCAGGCCCATCTCGACGGCACCGCGCTGGTGCTCGGCCGCGACCTCGAAGAGACGGTCGCGAACATCGGTCGCTTTTCGAAGAAAGACGCCGCCACGTTCCGGGCCTGGAATCGCAAGGCCGAGGAAATCACGCGGCGGATTCTCTTGCCCGAACGTTACGCCGAGCCGCTGGCGCAGGCGGAGCGCGAGGCGCTGCTCTCCCGCACCACCCTGGGGCGCGACTTTCTGGAGGTGACGCGACGGCAGCCGCTCGATGTGGTGGAGGAACTGTTCGAGAACGAGCACGTGAAGCTTCTGTTCCTGTTTAAGGTGTCGTTGTTCGGCACCTGGCTCACCGACACCCTGTCCAAGACGAGCCCGATGGGTTCGGTGATCCGGGCGTTCGATCTCGAAAGCGGCTACCAGCTCTGCCAGGGCGGCTCGTTCAATTTGGCGCGCGGCTTGATGGAGACGTTCATCGCGGCGGGTGGAGCGTATCAACCACAGGTTCGCATCGATCGCATCATGGTGGAGGGCGGACGCGCCGTCGGGATTGCGCTCACGGACGGGCGAACCGTGCGCGCGAACTTCGTCGCCAGCACCATCGATGTGCATCAGACTTTCGAGTCCCTGATCGGGCGCGACCAAATGCCGGAGGCGATGCGCCGAAAACTCGACAATTTCCAATATACGCCTTGGGCGCTCTATGGACTGCACCTCGCGCTGCACGAAAGTCCGCAGTTCGCAGCGGCGAGCTTCGATCCCAATATCAATCGCGCCCTGAAATGGAGCATCGGCGCCGATACCATGGAGGATCTCTATGCCGCCCATCGCGATGTGCAGGCCGGCAAGATCCCGGACATTGTGCAGTTCGGTTCGGGTCCGTTGAGTGTGCTCGACCCCACGCAGGCGCCGCCCGACAAGCACACCACCTACGCCTGGCACGTGATGCCGCTCGATCCCGACATCGGCGGCCGGAACTACGAAGCCTGGAAGGCGGAGTTCGCCGAAAGGATCATCGAAACCTGGGCGCGCTATTGCCCGAACATGACAAGGCGCAACATCATCGCGCAACACGTCTACACCGGGCGCGAGTACACCCAGGAACTCGTCAACATGCGCAACGGCGACATTTTCATGGGCGCCTTCAATGCCGAGCAGGTGATGTACAACCATTTCGGCTACCGCACGCCGTTGCCAAATCTCTACTACGCCGGGTCGGCCGCCCATCCGGGCGGCGCGATTTCCGGAGGGCCCGGTTACATCGTCGCCGGCATCATTGCGCGCGACCTCGGCCTGAAAATGTGGTGGGAACCTTGGGATGCGCGCCAAGCGCTCGAAGCCGCGAGCGCGGCATAGCAATTCCAGGCACGTGTGAGGCGGTTTCATGATCAACGCGGCCGTTGTCGGACTCGGACGCTGGGGTCAGGCGCTGGTGACCGCGGTGCAGGGCAAGTCGAGCCGCATCCGCTTTGTGCGCAGTGTCGTGCGCGATCCCGCCCGGTCGAGCGACTTCGCGGCGCAGCACGGCCTGACGTTATCGACTATGCTCTCAGATGCGACAGCGGACCCGGCGGTAGACGCGGTGTTTCTTGCCACGCCGCATTCGCTTCATGTCGAGCAGGTGATCGCGGTCGCCAAGGCCGGCAAGCCGGTGTGGTGCGAAAAGCCGCTCGCTCTAACGGCCGCCGAGGCGGGGCGCGCGATCGTGGCCTGCCGCGACGCCAACGTGCCGCTCGGCTGCGGCTACAATCGGCGCTGCTTCTCCTCCATGCGCGAACTCAAGCGCGTGGTGGATGGTGGCGCGCTCGGCGAGATCGTTCACGTCGAAGGGCATTTCTCCAACGAATATTCGACCCGCGTGCTTCCCCATGGCTGGCGCGACGATCCCGCGGAATCACCCGCTCTCGGCATGACCGGCTGCGGCCTTCACGTGCTCGATGCCTTCGTCAACCTGGCCGGTCCGATCCGCGAGGTGCATGCAAAGTCATGCGTCTGCAAGCCGCCGCCCGATCCGCGTGACGCGGTCGCGGTGCTGGTTGAATTCGCAAGCGGAGCGACCGGCCTGATGGCGACGATCCGGGCGACCGTGCCGTTCTGGCGGGTGCACGTGTTCGGCACCCGGGGCTTCGCCGAAGCGCGCGACGAGGGCCGTCTGCGGGTCGGTTACATCGGCGAGCCGGCGCAGGAACAGACATTCGCTCCGGTCGATTCGCTTCGCTTGCTGGAGGAAGCGTTCGCGGATGGGGTCGAAGGCCGCGCGCCGTTCCCGATCACGCCGCGCCAATCGATCGAGGTCACCGCTGCGTTCGAGGCGGTGATCCGTTCGCTGGAAAGCGGCGGACCCGTGAAGGTCACGGCGTGACGGAGCGACGCCGTCGCGGGTGCGCGGACCGAAGCCCGCACACCCGGATGAAACGGCCGTTACCGCGATGCGCGGTGCTGCGAGGCGGCCGCGGTCTTTTCGGTCAGGGCCTTGCGGACCCAGCGCTCCATGGCGTCGGCGACCTGATCGGAGTTCTTTTCCAGCATCATCATGTGGCCGTTGCCGTGGATGCCCATGGCGCCGAGATTGAGCCAGGTCGCGTGCACGCCGGCCTGTTCGAGGAACTTGATCAGGCAGTGCCCGTAAGGCGCGTAGAACGAGGCTTCGCCGCTGACGAGTGCGATCGGCACCTTCTGCAGATTGGGCAGCTGGCGCGCCGGCGATTTCTGCAGCCAGCACTTGGCGACGTCCGGGCCGTCGGCCCTCTCCTGCTGCTCGAACGCCAGTTCCGATGGGTCCGAGGCTGGCGGTGCATAGGTGATCGGGATCGCGGTGAGACCCCAGGGCTTAGAGAGCGCGCCGTCCCGGAACCAATCGGGCGCGCCGATGAGATCAAGATCATGGACCGGCGGCGCCGCGCCTTCCACTTCAATCAGCGCCTTGACGAGTTGGGGCCGCTGATCCGCCACCAACACCCCGAAGGCGCCGGCCTGGGAATGGACCATCAGGACGACCGGTCCGAGCTTGTCGAGCAGTGCCGTGAGGGCGTCGCGGTTGAGCGTCTGGACGATGTCGGGCTTCTGCAGGAACGGCACCTGCGAAGCGAAGAACTGATCGAAAGCGGGATCGCCCGCCGTGCCGGTTCCGGGCCACTGCGTATGCAGGCGCGCCTGCGGCCACAGGGCGTATTTTTCCGACGCCGTGAAGCGCTGCTGCACGGCGAGGAGCTGCGGAAACGCCTGCGGCCCGTCGTCAGGCTGGTAGGAGGAACGGCCGCGGTCGGGCTGTTCGACGATATAGACTGCGTAGCCGCGACGCAGGAAATGTTGGGTCCAGCCCTCGCGCCCGTCAGGCGTGCCATTGTAATTGGTCGCGGTCTGCGCCGCGCCGGGCACGATCACCAGCGGGTAGGGCTGGGTGCGTTTCTTCGGGACCTGATACTCGACATAGATCTGGCCATGCATCACCTGTTTCTCGCCGACGGTCTCGTATTTGCCGCCGACGAAGAAATAGCCTTCCTTGGCGATGGCGAGCGGCTCTTCGGCCCAAACGTTGGTGCTCAACCAGCACACCGTGGTGAGGCCGGCGATGAGCGCGGCGCCGCGTGCAGTTCTCGACATGACGGTTTCCTCCCGAAACGTGCGGCTGTTCGGACAGCCGCCGACTGGCTTTATGCCGAGCCTATATTAGCACGTCGGACCGTGCCGCGTGGGGTCGATCGCAGCCCGACGGTCACCCGCCGGCGAACACGATCGTGACCGGGCTCCCGGTTTTCACGACCTGGCCGGTCGGCGTGAGCTTGCCGGAGCCGGCATCGACCCGGAACGTCACGATGGTATCGCCCTGCTCGTTCGCGGCCCGGAGGAAAAGTCCCGACGGGTCGAGGCCGATGAAGCGGGGGCCGCTGCCTTGGGTCGATTGCCAGCCGACCACACTCAGCAATCCATCGGCCGGATTGGCGGCGAAAATCGTTACGCTATGGTGGCCGCGGTTGGAGCCGTAGATGAAGCGGCCGTCGGGCGTGACCGCGATTTCGGAGGTCGTGCTGTAGCCGGTGAAATCCGGCGGCAGCGTCGGCATGACCTGCATCGGCGTCATCGTGCCGCGTTCCGGGTCGAAGCGGTAGGTCGCCATCGTACTATCGAGTTCGTTGAGAACGTAGGCAATCGGCAGCCTCGGGTGGAACGCCGCGTGCCGCGGGCCTGCGCCCGGACGTGATTTGACGGGGCCCTGCTCGGTTGGGATCAGGCGGCCGGTCGTCGTGTCGAAGCGGAACACAAAGACGCAGTCGAGGCCCTTGTCCGGAATTAGCACGAAACGACCGGACGGGTCGAACACGACGTCGTGGGGGTGCGAGCCGGTCTGCTCCACCTTGTGCGGTCCGGGTTCGCCCGGCAACGGCACCAACTGGTGCTGGTTCTCAAGCGATCCGTCCGAACCGATCGCCAGCACGACGGCACTCCCGCTCGCATAGTTGGCGACCACCAGGAACTTGCCGGTGGGGTCGACCGCCTGGCGAACGCCGTTCTTGCCGCCGGTGGCGGCGCGGTTGATGAGCCTCGCCTCGCCGTTTGTCGGATCGAGCGCGAAGGCGGTCGCATACGCCTCGTCGCCATGCACCGAAAACAGGAAGCGCTGGTCGTGGCTCAATGCCAGATAGGACGGATTGACGAGGTCGCCGACATGCTGGATGTGGGATAGGGCGCCGGTCGCGGGGTCGGCGCGGTAGACATGGAGGCCATCCCCGCGCGCCTTACGTTGCGCGGTCGTGAACGATCCCACGTAGGCGTACATCGAGGCCCTCAACTCTTGAGCCGGTAGCCGGTCTTGAACATCCACCATATGACGGCGACGCATCCAGCCAGGAACAATGTCGTCATGGCGAGGCTCACGGCGACGCTAACATCGGCGATTTCGTAGAAGCTCCAGCGAAAGCCGCTGATCAGATAGACCGCCGGATTGATGAGCGCGACCTTCTGCCAGACCGGGGGCAGGACCCCGAGCGAATAGAAGCTGCCACCGAGAAAGCTCAGCGGCGTGATGACGAGCAGCGGCACCACTTGGAGCTTCTCGAAACCATCCGCCCAGATGCCGATGATGAAGCCCAGCAGGCTGAACGTCACCGCGGTCAAAAACAGGAACGCCAGCATCCAGACCGGATGGTCGATCTGCAACGGCACGAACAGGCCGGCGGTCGCGAGGATGATCACGCCCAGAATGATCGACTTGCTTGCGGCCGCCCCGACATAGCCGAGCACGATCTCGAAAAACGACAGCGGTGCCGACAGGAGTTCGTAGATCGTGCCCGTGAACCGTGGAAAGTAGATGCCGAACGATGCGTTCGCAACACTCTGCGTCAGCAGCATCATCATGATCAGGCCGGGCACGATGAAAGAGCCGTAGCTGATCCCCTCGATCTGCGGGATGCGTGATCCGATCGCCGCCCCGAACACGACGAAATAGAGCGACGTCGAGATCACCGGCGATACGATGCTCTGCAGCAGCGTGCGGCCGGTCCGCGACATCTCGAATACGTATATCGCCTGAATCGCCCGGAAGTTCATTGTCCCTTCCTTACTAGGCCGACGAAGATGTCTTCCAGCGAGCTTTGGATCGTTTGAAGGTCGCGGAAATGGATTTGCGCCCGGCTAAGATCGCCGAGCAATGTCGTGATGCCGGTGCGCTCGCCTTGGGTGTCATAGGTGTAGGTCAGTTCGCGGCCGTCCGGCGATAGGGCGAGGTTATAAGCCGCAAGCATCGGCGGGATGGCATCGAGTTTCGCGTTGAGCTGCAACGTGAGCTGCTTTTTGCCGAGCTTGCGCATCAGCTCTGACTTGTCCTCGACCAGAATGATTTCGCCCTTGTTGATGACCCCGATCCGGTCGGCCATCTGTTCGGCCTCTTCGATGTAATGGGTGGTGAGGATGATGGTCACACCGGACGCCCGCAACAATCGCACGACCTCCCACATGTCCTTGCGCAGTTCGACGTCGACACCGGCGGTCGGCTCGTCAAGAAACAGGATCTGCGGTTCGTGCGACAGCGCCTTGGCGATCAGTACCCGGCGCTTCATGCCGCCGGACAGCGTCATGATCTTGCTGTCCTTGCGGTCCCAAAGGGACAGATCCCTGAGCACCTTTTCGATATGGGCCGGATTGGGCGGTTTACCGAACAGGCCGCGGCTGAACGAGACCGTGGCCGATACCTTTTCGAAGGCGTCCGTGGTCAGTTCCTGCGGCACAAGGCCGATCAACGATCGGGTGGCGCGGTAGTCGGTGATAATGTCATGCCCATCGACCGTGACGGTACCGGCGGTCGGATTGACGATCCCGCAGATGATGCTGATGAGGGTCGTCTTGCCGGCGCCGTTCGGACCAAGCAGGGCGAAGATCTCGCCGCGGCGGATGTCTAGGTTGATGTCCTTGAGCGCGGAAAGGCCTGACGCGTATGTCTTCGAGACGCGCGAGACCGAGATGATCGGCTGCGCGGCGACAACGGATGCGGGGGCGCGTGCGTGCATTCGCTTTACCGTGCCGGCAGGGTCGGATCGGGGATGCCTGTCGGCGCAGGGGCGAGCATGCCAATGCGCGCCACGCCCACGCCCACGCGATCGCGAATCGGTTTCATTCAGGCTCCCGTAGTTGCTTTTTGGTCGAGTTCCGGTCCGGCCCCTTTAAGCGCGAACTCCGCGTTCACGCCATCTTATTGCTGAGGGTACCGATATTTTCGATCCAGAGCTTCACCACGTCGCCGGCCTTGAGGAATTCCGGACGCGCGGCGCCGACGCCGGCGGGCGTCCCGGTCAGGATCACGTCGCCCGGTTGCAGGGTGATGCGCGAGGACAGCTGCTCGATCTGCTCGGCCAGATTGAAGATCATCTTGCCGGTATTCGAATCCTGCTTGATGACGTCGTTGACCCACAGCTTGAGGCCGAGCTTCTGCGGGTCCGGAATATCCTGGCTCGGGATGATCCACGGACCAAGCGGGCAGGAGCCGTCGAAATTCTTGTGCGCCACCCAGTCGAACTTGAACGGCGAGGTGTCGGGCACATGCGGCCGGCGCCCGACGTCGCGGGCCGAAATGTCGTTCGCGACGGTGTAGCCGGCGACATAGTCGAGCGCCTTGTCGAGGGACACGTTCTTGGCCGCGCGGCCGATCACGGCAGCGAGTTCGATCTCCCAATCCATGGTCTTCGAGAGGCCGGTAATCTTGACGGTTTCGTCGGGGGCCGCGAGGGTGCTGCGCCCGGCCTTGAGAAAGTGCCACGCCTTGAGGCCGAGCGTGTGCGGATCAGGCTCCGGCTCCCGGCCGCTTGCGCGCGCCATTTCGGCCGCATGATCGCTGTAATTCGCGCCGGCGCAGTAGATCGCCGATGGCCACAGGATCGGTGCCAAGAGCTTGGTTCCGGCGAGCGGCCGGCCGCTGCCGGGCGCGGGCTTGGCGTTCGCGAGGCGGTCGCGCGCCGCCATCCAGTCCTCCAGGACGCCGAGCATGGTCGCGTCGGTGGCTTTGCCGGTCAGTTTTGCCGCATCGTAGATCTCTTCCCCGATCACCACCCCGGCACGCGGCCCCTGGTCCGCCGCGAAAGTCACAAGCTTGTAGCTCGGCATTGCTGTTTCCTCTCCGTTGCGGCGCTCACCAAACCGATTTGATGGCTGATTTGCAAGCGCCTAGCGACTGGCCTTCGGGCTCGCATTGCGGTCCGGACTGTAATATAAGCAGCCATTCCGCAACGCCGCTTTTCGCCCCCGGATCGGCGGGCGGGACATCAATAGGCCGCACGGCCGACGGGAGGGAATGCGTCGAATGGCTGAAAAACTTGTCGGTAAGATCTCCGAGTTCAAGGATGGTGACCGCCGCATCGTGTTCGTCGGCGACCAGGAGATCGGCGTGTTCCGGGAACACGGTACCTTTTACGCCTACAGCAACTACTGCCTGCACCAGGGCGGCCCGGCCTGCGAGGGGCTTACCATCGCCAAGGTCGAAGAGCGGATCATGCCCGACAAGACCTCGAAGGGCCTCTACTTCTCCGACACCGAATTGCACTTCGTGTGTCCGTGGCACGGTTACGAATACGATATCAAGACCGGCGAGTGCGTGTCCGATCGCAAGCTCAAGCTGCGCAAATACGAAGTGATTCAGAAAGGGGACGAGGTCTATGTCCGCGCCTAAGGCGTCGGCGGCAAAGCCCGCCGGCAAGCCTGGGCGGCGTGGCAAAGGCGCCGCGCCGGCTCCTAGGAGTAGCGGTTTTGCCAAACCCGCTGTCGCCAAAACCGCGGCCGTCAAGCCGGCAAAATCGGCGCCCCCCAATGACGACGCCTCGCACACGGCCAAGAAGCTCGCCGCCGATATCGACCGGGCGCTCGCCGAGGGCCGGACCGACCTCTTGAGCACCGACGCGCTCCAGGCCTTGATGGCGGCAGTGTGCCGCAGCTACTCGGCGCAGGTCGAGGCCGGCAGCAGTTTCGGCCCGCTTGCCGACCGCAGCCGCGTCACTTCGACCGACGTGATGGTGACGGCGAGCGGATTGTTGAAATCGGCCAATCTCGCGGTTTTCGAGCTTGGCATGTGGCAAAGCTGGACCGGCCGCTAACCGCGCCGTCCACGTAAGGCAAACACGACTAGGCACATTCAGGAGACCATCATGGAACTCACCTCCGATCGCGGCCGCCGCGTCACCGTTGACGAGTTGAACACGACGCGGCTCCTGGCGCACGCGCGCCAACAGGCCCATCAGCGCAAGTTCGATGACATGATCATCGTGGATGTCGACGCCCATCACTATGAGAACGAGCACATGAAGGACATTCTGCCCTTCATGGAGAACGACGTGCTGCGGCAACTGTCAATGGCGCAGGGGATGAAAGGGGGCCGCGGCACTCTGATTCCCCAACAGGTCGGGTACCAGGACATGGGTGGTCGCGTTACCCGCTATCCGTTGCGCAGCTCGGAGAAGGTCGAAGCCGGCCAGCACCGCGACATCCAGCTCGGCAATCGTTGGATGGATGCCATGAGCGTCGACTATTCCTGCCTGTTCCCGACCGGCATGCTCAATATCGGCCTGCATCCCCAGAAGGAGATGGAGTCCGATCTGTGCTGGGCTTACAACCGCTGGGTCACCGAGAAGGTGCTGCCGGAATCCGGCGGACGCATGTATTCGATGCTGTGCCTACCGTTCTCCGATCCCGACGAATTGCTGCGGCATGTGGAAACCTTCGGTCACCGCAAGGACGTCGGCGGCTTTATGGTTACAACGGTCCGCACGCTGCCGGTGCACGACAACGCCTACATGAAGGTCTACCGCGCCATCGAGGAACGCGGCCTGGTGCTATCGTTCCACTCGGCCTTCAACTGGAATGAAAACGTGTTCCGCGGCTGCAACCGGTTCATTTCAGTGCACGCGCTCGGCTTCTCGTTCTACAACATCATTCACTGCACTAACTGGATCGTGAACGGCATGGGCGAGCGCTTCCCCAAGCTGCCGGTGATCTGGATCGAGTTGGGGCTCGCCTGGGTCCCATTCCTGATGCAGCGGCTCGACCACGAATACATGATGCGGCCGTCCGAATGCCCGCTGCTGAAGAAGAAACCGAGCGAATATATGCGCGACATGTACTATTCCTCGCAGCCCATGGAGATCCAGGACATGGAGGCGTTGAAGCAGACCTTCCGCATGATGGACGCGGAAAACCATCTGCTCTACGCGTCCGACTACCCGCATTGGGATTTCGACCTGCCATCGACCATCTACGACCTGCCGTTCCTCTCCGAGAAGGCCAAGCACAACATCCTCGGCGGCACCGCGGCGCGCCTGTTCAAACTGAAGCCGCGCAATGAGAAGCAGAAAGAGAATCTGATCAAGTTCGGCAATTATACTGCGGCGGCCTGATCAGCCGCGTCGTCGGATACGATCTGGAACCAAATGGCCGGGCTTGTTCCGGTCTTTTTGCTGTGCTGCGCCAAGTACGACCGCAACGCACAACGCCACCCGAGCCTCAATGACATCGACTATTTGACCGCTTGATTGCCATCGTGAATCATGGCCCCTGACGTGATGGTGCTGACGAGTGTCAGACGTTTTGGGCTCGGCATGCGCGAGATCAAAGAAATCCAGAGCGTCGCTCCTATATATTAACACGAATGACGGCGTTCGAATGAATTTAGGGAGGACCTATGGCACGGGTTGCGGTGGTGACGGGCGGGACGCGCGGTATTGGCGCGGCAGTCTCCAAGGCCTTGGCAGCCGCGGGCTACAAGGTTGCCGCCAACTACGGGGGCAATGATGAGGTCGCCCAAAAGTTCAAGGCCGAGACCGGCATCAACGTTTATAAATGGGACGTGTCGTCGTATGAGGCCTGCGTCGGGGGACTGAAGCAGGTAGCAACCGATCTCGGCCCGGTCGAAGTGCTGGTCAACAATGCCGGCATCACCCGGGACAGCATGTTCCACCGCATGAAACCCGAGCAATGGCTCGCGGTCATCAACACCAACCTGGTGTCCCTGTTCAACATGTGCCGGCCAGTGATCGAGGGCATGCGCGAGCGCAAGTTCGGCCGCATCGTCAACATCTCCTCCATCAACGGCCAGAAAGGCCAGTTGGGTCAGACCAATTATTCCGCCGCCAAGGCTGGAGAGATCGGCTTCACCAAGGCGCTGGCGCTTGAGAACGCGCGTGCCGGCATTACGGTAAACGCAATCTGCCCGGGCTACATCAACACCGACATGGTGAAGGCGATGTCGAAGGACGTGCTGGAAAAATCGGTGCTGCCGCTGATTCCGATCGGCCGCCTCGGCGAGCCCGAGGAAGTCGCGCGCTGCGTCGTGTTTCTCGCCTCGGATGATTCGAACTCATCACCGGCTCCACCCTCACCGCCAATGGCGGACAGGTCATGATATGATCGCGACGCCGGCAACGATTTCTTGCGGGCAGCCGCACCGCCAGATTTTATGTTCGCGGCATAAAACCCGCCGGAGCTAATTCGAAGCCTGCAAATTCGAAACCCGGCGCGACCGTGCAGCCGACCAGGGTCCAGTCGCCGAGGCTCTCGGCGGATTGCCAGTGTCACCGTCGGCACAACGGCCTGAGGACGCTCTCCCGCCCGCAAGATCGGAGCCAAGACGCAGGCGCGTCACCGGCCCGGCGTCCGTCGCAGCGACTTAAAGGATGAGCGGTGCGCCGGCGTAATGGTGCCAGACTTCGACGGCATCGACGCGGTGCCAGTGCGAGCGTTCCCCGCGTGCCAGCAGAAAATAGATCGCGGTCGAGGCCGGGCGCGAGCCACTGGGCGCGGCATCGCGGAACGTCTGGCAGTAATGGCCGCCTTCCGGATGGGGCTTCAGATCGAGCATGACGGATGATGTCGGCGGCCCGCAAGCGCGTCTCCCAGGCGTCGGCGGCGCGCGTCAGAATTTGTTTCTTGCGCGCGCGCACTTCCGTGAATACCTGGGCAGCCGGCATGCCCGAGAGGCCGACCGCGGCGGCAACTGCGGGATCGTCAGCGCGCAGAAAAACGTTCGCGCGCTTCTCGTCGCCCATCAGTGTCGGGATGGTCGGAGCGCCGGCCGCGAGTTGGCGTTTCACGTCTGCCGCGCGCGTGGCGAGCGCCTTGTTGCCGGGCTCGATCGTCTCCGCAAAGCGAATGTTCGCGTCAGTGTACTCGTGGCCGCAGTAGAGCCGGGTGTCATCGGGCAGCGCGCGCAATTTGAGAAGGGACTGCCACATCACTTCCGGCGTGCCTTCGATGACGCGCCCGCATCCGATCGAGAACAACGTGTCGCCGGCGAACAGCAGCTTGGCGGCCGGGAAGAAATAGTTGATCTGACCAAGGGTGTGGCCGGGCGTTTCGATTACCCGCGCCTCGAGATTGCCGACTTTGACGGTGTCGCCTTCCGCGACCGTCGCATCCACGTCCAGAATCTTGTCCGCTTCTTTTCGCGGCGCAACGACGCGGCAGCGATGGAGCCGTTTCAATTCGGCAATGCCTGCGGTGTGGTCGCCATGATGATGGGTGACGAGAATGTCGGAGAGCTTCCAGCCTGTGGCTTTGAGCGCCGCTTCGACGGGCGCCGCCTCGGGCGCATCGATTGCGGCGGTTGCCCCGGTCGCCTGATCGTGCACGAGCACGCCGAAATTGTCCTTGAGGCAAAGGAAGAGCTTTACGTCTGCACCACCCTGCGGTGCGGCATTCGGGTTGGTATTCATGGATCGGGCCACCATTTATTGAGGGAAAACGTCTAGCATGCTTGCTGCGGGTCGTGCAGTCTGGTACCGCGCAAACATTGCAGATGTGGGTTTGATGATGCGTTCGTGCGAGCCACCATCGAGCCAAACCTCGTCGCTTGTTAGATTTCGTCATGGATGTCGTCGATCTGCGCAATTTCTATGCTCATCCGCTCGGGACGGTGGCGCGGCGCTTTATCGGCCGCAGCATTCGCCGGCTCTGGAGCGCGGGCGCAGGCCAGCGCGTCCTTGGTGTCGGTTATGTGACACCTTATCTCGGCCTGTTCCGTGAGGACGCGGAGCGTTGTCTCGCCTTTATGCCTGCAGCCCAAGGCGTCGTGAAATGGCCATCGTCACGCCCATCACTCACGGCACTTGTCGACGATTGCGAACTGCCGCTCTCCGACGGCTCGGTCGACCGCATTCTCCTCGTGCATGCGCTGGAGTCGAGCCACGACGGCGCCGCGCTGCTGCGTGAAGCGTGGCGCGTGCTTGCGCCCGGCGGCCGCATCCTCGCTGTCGTGCCCAACCGGCGCGGCCTATGGGCGCGCATGGACACGACGCCGTTCGGCCATGGCCGTCCCTATTCGCGCTCGCAGATCACCTATCTGTTGCGGGAAACCTGGTTCACCCCGACAGCATGGGGCGACGCGCTCTACGTGCCGCCGATCGATCGGCGCTGGTTCCTGCGCTCGGCCTATGTCTGGGAGCGCACCGGTGCAACGGTGTCGGCGCCGTTCGCAGGTGTTCATCTCGTCGAAGCGACGAAGCAGGTTTATCGCGCGATCCCGGCCCGAAAAAAAAAGCTCGTGCCCAGCCTTAAGCCGGTGCTCGAACCCGTTCTTGCACCATCACCTGGCGGTGCTGCCCGAACCGGTTGATTGGAGAGCATTGACGTCGACCACGCGTTAACTAATGCGTAACCGTAGTGTCAAGAATTACGCGCCAATCATTCGTTACCGGGGCGCGGGCTCGGCGGAGCGTCATCACCGTCGCCGCCACCTTGTCCGCCCTGCGCCATGTCGTTGCGCGGACCGCGATGACGGCGCCGACGGCGATGCAGCGGGAAACGGTCGCCCTGGCCTTCGTAGCCGTTCTGGCCGTAGCCCTGGTGGGGAGCCTGTTGCTGGGGTGCCGGGGCGGCCGCCTGCGCGCCGCCGCCGGTAATGAAGGAGGGGAGGCGCTCCACATTGCCGTTGTCATCACCCGTCGGAGCCGGCTGGCTTTGCGGATGGCGGCCACCGAAATTCTGTTGCTCGCGCGGCGCGTAGAACTGTGCATCGCGCGGCAGGAAGGGCTGCGGATCTCGGGTACCGAAGGATGGCTGATCGCCGGATTCGGACTGCCCAGCCGGCTCGTCGTCGCCTTCATCGCCCATGTCGTCACGCATATCCATGCCGCCTTCGCCACCGCGAGCGAACGGCTGGGTCTGGCGGAACTGATCCTGTGCCGCGGCGATCAGACGAAGGTAATGCTCGGCGTGCTGAAGGTAGTTCTCCGCCGAAACCGGATCGCCAGATGACTGCGCGTCGCGTGCGAGTTGGAGATACTTTTCTGCCACGTGGGACGCGGTACCGCGGATTTTGACATCGGGTCCGTTGGATTCATAAACCCGCGTGAGCGGATTATGGCTGGTCTTGCGGTTTCGGCCCCGCATGCGCTTGTTCTGTCCGTTTCTCATGGCTTGCGTGTTCGCCAACCCTCGATTGAGGCGGCTTTCGCCGCGTGTTGCCCTCTAAATCCGGCCGTCCTCCTGACGGAGCGCGACCAGCCCGACGCCCCTGCCTCCGGCACGAATGCCGCACGCAAGAACATTCCCATTCGGCGAACCCGAAGGATCGCCTGAATTGATGACGATTAGACGTAATTAAGACCTTGTCCGCGGGACCGCCGCGGTCTTGCCCACCTTCCATCACGACCGCCGCGACGTTGTTGCGTTCGCGGCAATGCGCTCAACCGATGAAGCATCTCGATCCCAAGCCGTTTGACGCAAGTCACTCGTGACTCAAGTCTCTCGAATTCAAGCTTCTCGATTTCGAGCATCTCGAATCCGATTGAGGCACCGGCGATCACATCATGTAGATTTCCGGCGTCCGTCTCATCCGTGCCACCCGTCTCGCCGAGCCGTGCTCCAGGCCGTGTAGGTAGCAACAATTGAACTCAGGTCGATTCCGTGACGCAAACCTAGTCGCTCTCAGCAGATAATCCAAGCGATTTTTTCCTGTTTTTTCGCGGCTCCACTCCGCGCGCCGCTCATGGGTTACGGATTGCCGTCAGGGTTCTCAATATGCCAGCGAGGTCGGCTGTGAGCCTGATGCTGCCGAATCCGGCAGCTCCAAACAGCGCTGCGACCGCGTCGCCCTGGCGGTTGCCGAATTCGGCAATGAAGTGCGCGTTTGGAGCGACCAGTCGTCGGGCGTCTGCCGCGATGGCGCGGTAGGCTGCCAGACCGTCCGATCCGCCATCAATCGCGCCCCGCGGATCAAAGTCGCGCACATCGGCATCGAGCGTCGCGATCTCACCCGACGCGATGTAGGGCGGGTTCGTGACCACAAGATCGAAACCCGGCCCGAGCGCCGTGCCGAAATCGCAAGCGACGAATACCGCACGCGCTTCCATGCCGAGCCGTCGCGCGTTATGGCGCGCAACCGTCAGTGCTGCCGGATCCCGGTCGGTGCCAACCGCAAAGGCGTCGGGCAATTCGGACAACAGCGCCAGCAGAATTGCACCGGAACCAACCCCGAGGTCGGCGATGCGCAACGCGCGCGTCCGCGGTCCGTCGCGGTCGATCGTGGCAAGCGCTTGTTCGACGACGGTTTCGGTTTCCGGACGTGGGACCAGCACCGCTGGCGAGATCACCAGCGGCAGGCCCCAGAATTCCTTGACCCCCGTGATTCGGGCGACCGGCTCGCCGCCGAGCCGGCGCGCGACCAGCGCTTCGATGCCGGCGGCCTCATCGGCGTCGAGCGGCCGTTCGTTCGCGTGCACGAGTCCGGTGTGGTCGAGCCCGAGCGCATGGCCGACCAGAAGGCGGGCGTCGAGATCGGGGCGGTCGATGCCCCGCTCCCGCAACCGGCGGGCGACGTCGCGCCGCGCCGCGTCGACTCGCCGGCCGGAGGTTGCAACCACGTTCACACCCGCGCCCCGGATTGCGCTCCGGACTGGGCTCCATCTTGCGCGGCAAGCAGCGTCGCCTGGTGCTCGGTGACAAGGGCGTCGATGATCTCATCCAGCGCCTCGCCTTCGATCACCTGGGGCAGCTTGTAGAGCGTAAGGTTGATGCGGTGATCGGTGACGCGCGCCTGCGGGAAATTGTAGGTGCGGATGCGCTCCGAGCGGTCGCCACTGCCGACTTGGCCGCGCCGGTCGGCGGCGCGCGCGGCGTCGCGCCGTTGCAACTCGGCGTCATAGAGCTTGGCCCGCAGCAACGACATCGCCCTGGCGCGATTGCGATGTTGGGAGCGCTCCTCCTGCACCATCACCACGATGCCGGACGGCAGATGGGTGATGCGTATCGCCGACTCGGTTTTGTTGACGTGCTGGCCGCCGGCCCCGCTGCGACCGCATGGTTTCGATCCGTAGGTCGGTATCGTCGATATCGACGTCGACGTCCTCCACCTCCGGCAGAACCGCGACCGTTGCTGCCGAAGTGTGGATGCGGCCCGAAGCCTCGGTATCGGGCACGCGTTGGACGCGATGGACGCCGGATTCGAATTTCAAGCCGAGAAAAAGCCCCGCGTCCGGCGATTTCCGCGATGATCTCCTTGAAGCCCCCCTTGGTGCCTTCACTCTCCGAGAGGATTTCGGTCTTCCAGCCGTGCTTCGCCGCATAGCGCTCATACATGCGGAACAGGTTGCCGGCGAACAACGCGGCCTCGTCGCCGCCGGTGCCGGCGCGGATTTCCAGGATGACGTTCTTGTCGTCCATGGCATCCTTGGGGATGAGGCCAAGCTTGATGTCCTGTTCGAGCCGCATCGCGCTTCTGGCTTCGAGGACGGGTTTCTCACTGGTCGCAACGGCGCGCATTTCCCGCGTCCGTCGCCGGGTCGGCGATCATCTGATCGAGATCGGCGATTTCAGCGACCGCACTGCGGTAGGCTTTGACTTTCTCCACCACGGGATCGATCTCGGCGAGTTCGCGGCTGAGCTTGACATAGGTTTCCGCCGCAAGCGGACGCGACAGCTCCGCCTGCAATGATGCGTGCCGCAGCAGTATGACGTCGAGTTTGGTCTCTGGAAGCATGGCTATCGGGACAATCGGGACCGCAGGGTTACAGGGGGATGCCCTCGGCTTCCGCGAAGGCCATCAGCTTTTCGCGAATCGAGCCGGCACCATTCTTGCGCGCGATCAGGGCATTCACCAGGGCTTGCGCCTTGCCGGCATGAAGCTCCATCGCCATCGCCTTGACCGGCCCGACCGCCGAGGGAACCAGCAGACAATTTGCGATAGCCGATCGCGATCAGGGCGAGCGCGCTCAATGTCTTCGACGCCATCTCGCCGCACAGCGTCACCGGCTTGCCATGGGCGTAGCCGTGGTCGGCGATGTCCTTCAGGGCACGCAGCATCGGAATCGACAATTCGTCGAACCGCGCACTGACGCGTGGATTGCCGCGGTCGGCGGCGAACAGGAACTGCATCAGATCGTTGGAGCCGACCGAGAAGAAATCAACGCGGTCGAGCAGTTCGTCGAGCTGATAGAGCAGCGAGGGCACCTCCAGCATGGTGCCGACCTCGACGCGCTCGGGGAGCTTGTGGCCGTGGCGGCGCAGATAGGTCAATTCGCGCTCGACCAATTCCTTGCCGTCTTCGAACTCCTTCACCGCCGCGACCATTGGGAACATTACCTTGAGCTCGCGTCCGGACGCCGCGCGCAAGAGCGCGCGAAGTCTGGCTGCGCAGCAGCGCCGGGCGGTCGAGGCCGAGCCTGATCGCGCGCCATCCGAGCGCGGGGTTCTCTTCCGTCCACGTTGCGCATGTAGGGCAACACCTTGTCGCCGCCGATATCGAGCGTGCGGAACGTGACCGGCCGGCCGGCCGCGGCATCCAGCACGGCACGGTAGAGCCCGTGTTGCTCGGCCGGTGCGCGGGAACTGCGCCGCCACCATGAACTGCAATTCGGTGCGAAACAGCCCGATGCCGGCGGCGCCAGTCTCGGCAAGATGCGGCAGATCGACCAGCAGGCCGGCATTGAGGAAGAGCGAGATTTCCTCGCCGTCCCGGGTGACGCACGGTTTGTCGCGGACGGCGTAATACTGAAGCTGCCGCCGCGCCCTGACGCGCACGCGTTCGATATAGGCTGCTTCGAGATCGGGCGACGGGCGGATATGGATATCGCCGCCTGCGCCGTCGACGATGATGGCATCGCCCGGATCGACGAGGCCGATCGCATTGCTGACCTCGCCGACCGCCGCGATGCCGAGCGCGCGGGCGACGATCGCCACATGGGACGTTGGCCCGCCTTCCTCGAGCACGAGACCGCGCAGACGCTTGCGGTCATAATCGAGAAGCGCCGCCGGCCCCATGGAACGCGCCACGATGATGGCGTTCTCCGGCAGTTGTTCGCGGCTCGGCGCGTGGCCGTGACCGAGAAGATGCCGCATCAGGCGGTTGGCGAGATCGTCGAGATCGTGCAGGCGCTCGCGCAGATAAGGGATCAGTTTGGCGCAGCATGCGGGCGCGGGTGTCCGACTGCACGCGCTCGACGGCTGCTTCGGCCGTGAGGCCCGTCATCACCGCCTCTTCGAGTTTGTGCACCCAGCCGCGGTCATGGGCGAACATGCGGTAGGCTTCGAGCACGTCGCGATGCTCGCCGCCTTCGGCGACCTCGCCGTGACTCCAGCATGGCATCGAGATCGGCCCGCAGTGCCGTGATCGCTGCATCGAGCCGCAAGCGCTCCTTGGCGCACATCGTCGGCGATGAAATTGGTGATGACGACGCGCGGCTCGTGCAGCACCACGTGGCCGAGCGCTACGCCTTCGTTGAGCACGGTGCCCTTGAGGCGCAGCGTGCGGCGTACCGCGGGCTCGGCGCCCGGCGCGGGCGAGCGCGGACAGCTCGCCGGACGCGATCATCTCCGCCATCACCATTGCGGTGGTCTGCAGCGCCTCGACCTCTTCCTCCGAATAGGTGCGCCGGGCGCGGTTCTGTACCACCAGGACGCCCAGCGTGTTGCCGGCGCGCAGGATCGGCACGCCGAGGAAGGAGCGGTAGATTTCCTCGCCGGTCTCCGGCCGGAAGGAGAAGGCCGGATGCGCCTGGGCGTCCGACAGATTGATGGCGTTGGCCTCGCTCGCAACGAGGCCGACCAGGCCCTCATCCGAACGCATGACGGTCTGGTGCACGGCTTCCCGGTTAAGGCCCTCGGTCGCGTAAAGCTCAAGCGTGGCGTCGACCCGCAACACGTAGACGGAGCACACCTCCGCGACCATGTTGGCGGCAATCAGCACCACAATCTTGTCGAGACGTTCCTGCGCGCTGACCGGCTCCGCCATGACTTCGCGAAGCCGACGCAATAGCACGCGCGGACCGCCGAGCGCGCCGCGCATGGCGTGAGGTCCTTCGAGCCGATATGTCCAAGCCGGGTTTGCCCGTAACCAGGCTCAAGTGAACGAGGAGTGACGCGCGCCCCGGCCAGTCGCGCCGAACCCAACCCAAGG
The DNA here is from genome assembly GCA_963747835.1 of uncultured Alphaproteobacteria bacterium. Classification (GTDB taxonomy): domain Bacteria; phylum Pseudomonadota; class Alphaproteobacteria; order Rhizobiales; family Xanthobacteraceae; genus JAJPKK01. Next base: position 490,270 of record CAVVGO010000006.1, on the reverse strand, counting down.
CTATAGCGAAAGGAACACGCGTGCCGCAAGGCGAAACGCCATGCTGCGCTGCGCCATAACTCAAGTCTTATCGAGTCCGTAAAGCGAATGCAGGGTGCGGACCGCGAGTTCCGTGTAGGCGGCGTCGATCAGCAGGGAAAACTTTATCTCCGAAGTCGTGATAGCGCGGATGTTTATGCCGCGATCGGCCAGCGCGCGGAAGGCCTTTGCCGCGACGCCCGGCGTGACTGCGCATGCCGACCCCGATGACCGATACCTTTGTGACGTCGGTTGCGCCATCGAGACGCGCATGGCCGATCTGCGGTCTTGCATTGGAGATGGTGTCCTTGGCGCGTTCGAAGTCGGCCGACGGAACCGTGAAGGTGAGGTCGGTGGTGGCGCCGTCCGCGGAGACGTTCTGCACGATCATGTCGACGTTGATGTTGGCGTCGGCGAGCGGCCCAAAGATATTGGCCGCCACGCCCGGCTTGTCGGGGACGTTGCGCACCGAGATCTGCGCCTCGTCCTTGGAGAAGGCTATTCCGGTGACAACCTGCTGTTCCACGATGTCCTCCTCGTCGCAAATCAGGGTGCCGGGCGGGGTCCCGTGCGGATCGATATCTTCGGGCCGCTCGAAGCTGGACCGCACGAAAATCCTAACCCGGCGTACCATGCCGAGCTCGACCGAGCGCACCTGAAGCACCTTGGCGCCGAGCGAGGCAAGTTCCAGCATCTCCTCGAACGCGATGCGGTCGAGCCGCCGCGCTTTCTGCACCACTCGCGGGTCGGTGGTGTAGACGCCATCGACATCGGTGTAGATGTCGCAGCGGTCGGCCCTGATCGCGGCGGCGATCGCGACCGCCGAGGTGTCGGAGCCGCCCCGGCCAAGGGTCGTGATGCGGCCGGTGTCGCGGTGCATGCCCTGGAAGCCGGATATCACCGCGACCTCCTTGCGGCTACTGAAGCGCTTGATCAATTCGTCGCCGTTGACGTCCAAAATGCGGGCGGAGGCATGGGCGTCGGAGGTCAGGATCGGCACTTGCCAGCCCTGCCAGGAGCGTGCCGTCACCCCGATGGCCTGCAGTGCAATGGCGAGCAGCCCGGATGTCACTTGCTCGCCCGACGCAACCACGACGTCATATTCGCGGGCATCGTGGAGCATCGCGGCCTCGCGGCACCATTCGACCAACTGATTGGTGGTCCCGGACATGGCCGAAACCACCACCGCCACCTCGTGGCCGGCATCGACCTCGCGTTTGACGTGGCGCGCCACGTTGCGAATGCGTTCGATATCGGCGACCGACGTGCCGCCGAATTTCATCACCAGACGAGCCATGTTGAAAAATCAAATGCTCCCTGCCGGCGCCGCTGTGAATTTGCCGAAGCACCGGCGCGAAATGGCGCGTATACATAACGGTGAGGTGCCGATGCCGCAACCGCGGCGCGGCCCGACCGCACGGGCGAAACACCGTGGTAAAACGGTTGGGCCGAGCCGGAGCAAATGGTTAATATGGTCCACAATCCTATCCACTCCGACGCGACTGTCGATCTCGCCGAGGTCGACCGCTTCTCTCGGCTTGCCGGGGAGTGGTGGGATACCCACGGCAAGATGGCGGTGCTGCACAAGTTCAATCCGGTCCGTCTTGCCTATATTCGCGATGCGGCGTGCCGGCGGTTCGGTCGTGACGCCAAGCTTCCGCCCTGTCTCGATGGGCTGCGGATCCTCGACATAGGCTGCGGGGGTGGCATTCTGTGTGAGCCGCTGGCCCGGCTTGGCGCCGCTGTGGTCGGGGCCGATCCCTCGACTGCCAATATCGAGGCCGCGAGGCTCCACGCGGAGGGGAACGGTCTTGCCATCGATTATCGGACCACGGCGGCGGAGGCACTGGCGGACGCCGGGGAGCGATTTGACATCGTGCTCGCCATGGAAGTGGTCGAGCACGTCGCCGACATTGCTCTGTTCGTGCGCCGATGCGCCGAAATGGTCAAACCCGGCGGCTTGATGATCACGGCAACGATCAATCGCACGCTCAAGAGCTTCGCGCTTGCGATCGTGGGAGCCGAATACGTGCTGCGCTGGCTGCCCCGCGGTACCCATCAATGGGACAAGTTCGTCACTCCCAATGAGCTCGAAATCGCGCTTGCGCGGGCCGGCCTGCAGGTCGTCGGAGCGACCGGCGTGATCTACCACCCGCTGGCCGACCGCTGGCAATTGTCCGCCGATACGGACGTAAACTACATGATGACCGCCGAGACGCTCCGGGCGGGCTGAACGTGGCCGACAACCCCTGGCTTTGGGCCGTATTCACCCTCATCGCGGCGGCGGCGCAGACCGTGCGCAACGCGACCCAGCGCGAACTGACCGGCAAGCTCGGCACCGTCGGGGCAACTCATGTCAGGTTTCTGTTCGGGTGCCCGTTCGCGCTGGTGTTCCTGGTGGCGGTGCTGGCGGCCGGGGCGGCGTTGCCGCGGCCGAGCCTCATCTTCTGGCCCTGGCTTCTCGACGGCGCGCTGGCCCAGATCGCCGCGACCGCGCTCATGCTCGCCGCCATGGGCGAGCGGTCATTCGTCGCCACCATCGCGTATATCAAGACCGAGCCGGTGCAGGTCGCGCTGTTTGGGCTGCTTTCCTCGGCGACGCCGTGACGCCCATGATGGCCGCCGCAATCGTGATCGCGACCGCGGGCGTCATCGTGATGTCGCTCAAGGGTGGCGCCTCGGGCGGGGGTTGGCGCCCGACCGCGCTGGGGTTGTCCGCCGGCGCCTGCTTTGCCCTTTCAGCGATCGGCTATCGCGGCGCGATCCTCAGTCTTCGCGACCCCAACTACGCCATGTCGGCGACCTTCACGATGGCGGCCGGGCTCGTGGTCCAATCCGTGCTGCTCTCGATCTATCTCGGCCTGCGCGATCGCGCGGTGCTGGCGGCGATCGCTCACGCTTGGCGTCCGTCGCTGTTTGCCGGCTTCATGGGCGCGCTCGCGTCGCAGTTCTGGTTCCTCGCCTTCGCTCTCGCGACGGCCGCTAGCGTCCGGACGCTAGCGCTGGTCGAGGTGCTGTTCGCCCAGGCGATTTCGCGCTTCGTATTCAAACAGCCGGTTTCGACCCGGGAGGTCGTCGGAATCGTCGTCATTGTGATCGGCGTCGTACTCCTGATGTGGGCCTATTAGGACGACCGGAAAGACGTGTGGGCATTCGCTTGCTTGGCCTAACGGAGCGGAGGATAGAACTCATCGGACCGGACCCGAGCCGACGCCGTTGCGCGCGTTGCCGGACGGCGGTTTCGAGCTCTGATCGCGCAGCCGATAGAACTGAATGGCCTTCCTGGCGGTCTCCGGCTGCAATTTGGCAAAGTTCGTGCAGCATTGCTCGAAATCGTGGCGCGCGCCATTGCCGGTGTCCGCCTGAACCTGGAGGATCGCCCTGGTCGTCTCCCAGGTGAGGCCGATAGCCTTGCCGAGGACGAGGACCTGCTCGTCGCGGTCCTGCACCAGCGCGCGCTCAACCAGCCCGATCGGCAGATCGCACATCAACGAAAGCGCTATCGTGGTCTCATCGAATTTACGCGCCCGGGCAAACGCGCACAGCGCACCCTCATTAAGTTCGCCGGCATCGTGTAGCGACTGGAGATGAGCGTTAGCCTCGATGTATTCGGCGGAACGTTGTCGCGCCTGCTCCTGGATATCCTCCCGCGCAGTGGCGACCATGTCGTGAAGCAGATTTGCCTTGCGGCGATCGCCACTCTCGAGCCGGCGCTGCAGGGCAACCGAGGCGGCGACAAAAAGCTTCAACAGATGCTGGCGCGGAATTTCCGGCCGCAGCCACACCCGGAGGGCGAGCTCCTCGTCGTCTCCGGAGCGTTCGACCAAAGTCGAGTATCCATATTCCGAGAAACGCGCGCCGTGATTCCCCGCAACGGTGATCGCAACCTCCTGGTTGCCGCGCTCGACCAGGACGTCGGTCACGACTTCCCCGAGCGTCGGTCGGCAGGCGATCGCCAAGAGATGTTCCTGGCTCCTGGTCTTGGCGCTAATTACCAGTGTTTCTTCGTCGACACGATCGGACCTGGCTAGCAACGGGCCGGCGACTTCGACCGATTTATCGAGTGCCAAGACCCGGATGATCATCGGTGGTGCGTTTGCGATTCCGGCGAGCCGCTCCGCCATCGAGGCGCGGACCGAGTCTTCGACATCACCCACCAGCCTGCCCATCACGTCGTCGAACACCGCAATCTGCTTGCCGTCGAAGCCATCTGAACCCGCCGCGAACAGATCGGTGACGCGGCGCAACATTTCGGCCCGGTGGCCGAGTCCGCTGCTGGCGATCGCACCCTCGAGCTCCTCGATTAGGTTCTCAGTTCTGTTCATAGGAATGTCTTTGTTCTCAAGGTCACTTCATCCACCGGTCGGGGCGCCGGCGCCGCCATGACGCCGCGCCGGCGATTGCCTTCGCGGCGCCCGAACTCACCGCTGTCGTGGCGATGCGATGAATCGCGGCCACGTGCGATGGTGGATCAGATGCAGCGCGATGCTTTGGATTGACGAAATTCCCCAAGGGCAGCGCGCTCGCGCACCTGGCTGAGGCGGCAAGAAGAAATCTAACGTCCGATAATTAAAAAATTGCGCACAGGTAATCTGGGATGAAGTCGCGAGAGCGTGCCGAGGACGTGCGGTGCGCTTTGCCGCCGCCGTCTTGGCTCGCAAGCTGCGGCTATTGCCGTGCGATCGCGAGGTGCAGCGGAGGTGCACTCTGTTTGACCGGTGGGAAACGCGCCGGGTGCGGTGCCGCCGCGGTTGCGCGCCGGCCAGTCCAGCAACGCTTTCTTAAACATCAAATTTAATCGCGTTTTGTTGATTCGCAGGCAAAACTGAGATCGCGTCACTGCCCCAACGTCAATTCGGCAACGGAAATGAACAAGAACCACAATCGGACGGGCAAGCTCATGGCCGCAACGCGCCGCACGCACCGCCCGGTCGACAGCACAGCCCCACGAGATGTCTCGCCCGGTATTGCCGCGTAGCCCGCATGCGCATCATTCCACCAGGATTGACGAGCTGCCCGCGCTGTACGATCGCGAGCGTCGGCGGCTGCTTCGTCGTCCTCATCGTGACATTGTTCGGAGTGGATTTGCGCAACCGCTACACAACGGCGATCGAGCAGGCTAAGCAGTCCACCAGCAATTATGCTGAAGTGCTGGCCGAACACACGGCGCGGGCATTCGAGGCGGTTGATCGCGCGTTGCGCGAAGCCGAGCTCATTCGCCTGAACCTTGCGACCCGTTATGGTGACGATGCTGCTGGCGAAGTCGCGAGACGGCAGGTGGCTAACGAAGCCTTGCACCACCTCCAGCAGACATCGCCCCTCATGGTGTCCATCGCCTGGACCGACGCGGCCGGCGATATCGAGGCCTACTCCCCAATCGCCCCCCCGGCCCGACTTAATCTTGCCGGTACCCCGCATTTTGATGCCCAGCGCAACGGCGGCGGCAGTTTTTACGTCGCACCACAATACCCCTTGACGGACGGTCGGTGGCTCACCGCGGCTTCGCGCCGGCTGAGCAATCCCGACGGCAGCTTTGCCGGTATCGTCGGCGCGGTGCTCGACCAGTCTTATTTCGCCGACATCTATCGGTCCATTCGCATTGGCAAGAACGGTGCGGTTCTGGTGATGACCCGCGACGGCGCGCCGCTGGTGCGCGAGCCTCCTGTCGAAGGCATCTTTACCAAGAACTACAATCGAGGCCCGCTTCTCACCGAGCACCTGTCCAAGTCTGAGGCCGGATCCTACGAGGCGCTCAGCGTCGTCGACGGCACTCTCCGTATCATTGGTTACCGGGCCGTAAAGGGTCTCCCGCTCGTCGTGGTCGTAGCCTACGATCGCGCCGATGTGCTCGCGCCCTGGTACCGGCATCTCTACACGTTCGGACCGTTGACCGGCCTCGTTGTCTTGGTGTTCGTGCTTGGCGCCATCCTGCTGATGTGGCAGACGCGCAATCTCGCCAGGAAGACCGGCATTCTGGAAGTGACGCTGGAGAACATGGGGCACGGCCTATGCATGTTCGATGCGAGCCAGAAACTGATCGTCTGCAACAGGCGTTATGCCGAGATGTACGGCCTTGGCGCCGAGCAGGTGAGGCCTGGGGTGTCCCTTCGTTCCATTCTCGAGGCCCGCGTCACAACCGGCAAAAGCCCAGACGCCGCACAGCAATATATCGACCAACGCATCGGGGAAGTGACCCGCAACGTCCACTATCACGTAATCCATGAATTGCGTGACGGACGGGTTGTCAGCATCAACCACGAGCCGATCCCGGAAGGCGGTTGGGTCGCGATCCACCAGGACATCACGGACCGTCGACGCGACGAGGAAAAAGTCGCCTTTATGGCGCACCATGACCTGCTGACGGGCATTGCCAACCGGGCCTATTTCGTGGAGAGGCTCGAAGAAGCCGCCGCGCGTCTGCGACGACGCCACGAGCCCTTCACGGTCTTCATGCTCGACCTCGATCGTTTCAAGAACGTCAACGATTCGCTCGGGCATCCGGCGGGCGACGCGTTGCTCAAGGAAACCACACGTCGCCTGAAATCGGCGCTGCGCGAAGTCGACGCGCTGGCGCGGCTCGGCGGCGACGAGTTCGCCATCATCCAGTGCGGCGACGACAATCAGGAGGAGGCGGCAATCTCGGTCGCGAACCGGATCCTCGACATCCTGACCGAGCCCTACAACATCAACGGCGACGTCGTGAGCGTCGGCACGAGCATCGGGATCGCGCTCGCTCCAGCGGACGGCATCGATCCCGACACGCTGATGAAGAAGGCGGACCTTGCGCTCTATCGCACGAAGTCGGAGGGCCGCAACGGCTATCGCTTCTTCGATCAGCGCATGACGGCGGACGCGGATGCGCGCCGCCACATGGAGACCGAGCTCCGGGCGGCGCTCGCTGGCAACGAGCTTGATGTCCATTATCAGCCCATCATCGATGTCAATACCCAAAAACTGTTCGGGCTCGAGGCCCTGGTCCGATGGAATCATCCGGCCAAAGGTTACATCTCGCCCGCCGAATTCATCCCGCTAGCGGAGGAAACCGGCCTCATCCATGCTCTCGGCGAGTGGGTCCTGCTGAAGGCATGCGCCGAAGCGGCGACCTGGCCGTCGCACGTGAAGGTCGCGGTGAACATCTCACCGGTGCAATTCCGCAAATGCAACCTTCTCGACGTGATTTTATGCGTATTGGTCGATACCGGCCTCGCACCGGAACGGCTTGAGCTCGAGATAACCGAAACGACTCTGCTCGAACAGGAGTTGGAGCACTTGGTCGTGATGCGCCAGTTGAAGAACCTTGGCGTGTCGATCAGCCTCGACGACTTTGGAACCGGCTATTCCTCGCTCAGCTATCTGACCATGTTCCCGTTCGACAAGATCAAAATCGATCGGTCGTTTACCAAGAACCTGACGCAGCGCGCCGACTGTGCCGCCATCGTGTCTTCAGTGCTGGCGCTCGCGGCCGGGCTCGATCTCCCCACGGTAGCGGAAGGCATCGAAACCGCGCAGCAATTCGAGATCCTGCGGGCGTCGGGAGTGCAATACGCCCAGGGATTTTTGTTCGGCAAGGCCTGCCCCGCCTGCGAAATCGATTTTGAACGGAATTGGCTGAACCCGCGGCTCGAAAATGTCGCCTGATGCCGCCGTAAAGACGGCCTCGGCGCAGCCTCGCGGTGACCGCTCGCTTGGTCTCCTCCGAAGTTTTTGAACGATCCCTGCGTTTGCGCCGGGGGCCGTCCCGGTTCGTACGCCGTCATGACGCTATAGCGGGGGTGGACGAATTGTCCGTTCATCTCCAAATATGGAGCCAACGCGTCGGCGAGGTAGGTGCTATGTCCATTCGACCAGTGAAACGAATCGTCCAATCCACTCCCACGGTGGAAGGCGCCGGAGTTAAGTTGCGCCGCGCCTTTGGGTTCGGCAATACCGGCGACTTTGATCCGTTCCTGCTTCTGGACGACTTCCGCAACGATCGCCCGGACGATTATCGCGCCGGGTTTCCGTGGCACCCGCACCGCGGCATCGAGACCATCACCTATGTGCTGGCCGGGACCGTGGATCACGGCGACAGCCTGGGCAACCGTGGTATGCTCGGAGCCGGCGATGTGCAGTGGATGACCGCCGGTAGCGGCATTCTCCATCAGGAAATGCCGCAAGGCGATCCTCGCGGCCGCATGCACGGCTTTCAGCTGTGGGCGAACCTGCCGTCTCGGCTCAAGATGACATCGCCGCGCTACCAGGATATTCCGGCGCTGGATATCCCCAATGTGGTTGACGACGACGGCACCAGCGTGCGGGTCATCTGCGGCGACTTCTGGGGCAAACGCGGCCCGGTGGACGGTATCGCGGCGGATCCACGCTATCTCGACGTTTCCGTCCCGCCCGGCAAGCGCAAGACGCTGCCAGTCGAAACCGATCGGCACGCCTTTGCTTATGTGTTCGAAGGATCCGGCACATTTTCCGGCGCGTCGAACCCATTCGGCGTGCTGACCGAAAAGGAAACCGCAAACGGCGAGACGCTGATCCGGGAGCCTACCGGCAATCGCTCTCTGGTCCTGTTCGACCGTGGCGACGAGGTAACGGTCGAGGCCGGTGCGGACGGCATCAGGTTCCTGCTCGTCTCCGGCAAACCAATCGAGGAGCCCGTGGCTTGGTACGGACCGATCGTGATGAATACCAACGCGGAACTGCAACAAGCGGTCGACGAACTCAACAGTGGGACCTTCATCAAGCACAAATGAGATCGGGTTCGTCGGTCGCTGATCGGCGAACCCCTTCCGACGCTTCGGAGCTGCGCCACGAAGACCACATCTTTATCGTCAGACCCATGTCTCCGGGACCCGCCGTGTGTTAATGCGAGCGGACCGGTTGGGCGCAGGCTTGCGCCGCAGAACCTGGGGAGAGTCATGAGACTTGTTTGTGCGACGTTGTGGGCCGCTTGTGCCAGCCTCGCTTTGGTTCTGGTTCTCACACCGATCTCTCGGGCCCAATCGCCGACCCCGTCGTGGCCGCAGCGCGCCGTTCGCTTCATCGTGCCTTTGGGCCCAGGCAGCGGCGCCGACATCGGGGCACGGTTGTTCGCGGACCGCCTCGCCGCGCGTTGGGGCAAGCCAGTCGTCGTGGAGAATCGTCCCGGCGGCGACGCCATCGTGGCGATCACGGCATTCGTCAGCGCGCACGACGATCACACCCTTCTGTTCGCGCCGACATCGACGTTCACGGCCCATCCCTTTCTTCACGACAAGCTTCCCTACGATCAGGCCGATCTCGTGCCGGTCGCCCGGGTATCCAATACCCTCGTCGTCATCGTGGCGCCCGTTGCCCTGAAGGTTTCGTCGGTAGCGGAACTGGTTGCGCTCGCCCGCGCGCAACCCGGCAAGCTCAACTGGGCGACCGCGACCGGCGTCAGCGACTTTCTGTTCGCCTCGTTCCTGAAGAATGCCAATCTCGACATGTCCAAGGTGCCGTATCGCGACACGGTTCAGCCCTCTACCGATCTCGCCGAAGGACGCATCCAGATGTATTGGGGAGCACTTGCGATTGTGCGGCCCCACGTGGAGGCCGGTAAGGCCAAACTGCTCGCGGTCAGCAACAGCGTGCACATTCCCGGCCAGCCGGAGATTCCGACCGTCGGGGAGGCGGGCTTTCCGGCGCTGCATTTCGATGGGCTTGTCGGTTTGTTCGGACCGCGCGACATGTCCGATGACATCCGCGAACGCATCGCTGCCGATATCCAGGCTGTTGCTGCGGATCCCTCCATCGAGTTCCCGCCTATCGAGCACCGGCCAGGTGGTGAGCCCGGGAGGGCCGGCGGAGTTTGCGGCATCGATCAACGAGCAGCGCGTACCCGTCGCGGCCATCGCCAAAGAGATGGGAATCAAGCCGGCGCAGCAGTCGCAGTAGACGGATTGCGGTGAGGCGGTTCGTTCTGGTGTGCTGTCCCGGCGTCACGCCCAGCCCTGGTGCCAGGGCGGCTCGCCGACGAAGCGGGTGACGAGGAAATCGACCAACGCCCGTACCTTGGCGGGGAGATGACGCGCGGTCGGGTAGACGACGTGGACGGGCACCGGATCGGGCTCGAAATCGCACAGCACTGCGCGGAGCAAGCCGGCGCGCAGATCGGCGGCGGCCACAAATGCCGGGACGCGGGCAATGCCAAAGCCCGCGCGCGCTGCGGCGGTGCAGGCATCCGCGCTGGCAAAGCGCAGCCGTCCCTGGATCCGCACCTCGTTGCGGTTTGGACCCTGGCCGAAATTCAGTACGAACGAGTCGCGGCGGTTGAGGTCGATGATGTTTTCGCGGGAGCCAAGATCTTCGGGCTCCTGCGGTGATCCGTGACGGACGAGGTAATCGGGCGACGCGCAGGTGACGAGCCGTACTGCTGCAAGCTTGCGTGCCACCAGCGAGGAATCCGTCAGATGGCCAATCCGCACTGCGGCGTCAAAGCTTTCGTCCACCAGGTTGACGGTGCGGTCCGAGAACGAGACTTCGAGCCCGAGATGCGGGAACGCGGCGGCAAAATCGAGGAGCACCGGGCGCAGTTCGGTCTGTCCGAACGAAACTGGGGCGCTAATCTTCAGCACGCCGCTCGGGCCCGCGGCGTCGCTGACCGACGCATCAAGAGCGTCGAATTCCTCGATCAAGGCGCGGCCGCGCTCGAGATAGGCGCGGCCGACGTCGGTCAAGGACAGATCGCGCGTGGTGCGGTTCAAGAGCCGCGCCCCGAGACGATCCTCGAGCCTCGCCACCAGCTTCGACATCTGGGCCGGCGAGATGCCAAGACGATGGGCCGCCTGAGCGAAGCTTCGTGCATCGGCCACCGTGACGAAGGCTCGGATTGCGTCGATGCGATCCACGGCATTGTTTCCAATTTGGAAATACACTGCGGCAAAACGTAACGATTATCAACGCCCTCGACTGTTGCCATCTGCGGGTTGCTTTGGCGATGCCGACCGCCGCAATCGCAATCCCGAAAGGACACAGAGCCATGGCCTTACCCCCGCCCGATCAACCCCTTGCACGCTATGCGCCCCAACTTCTCGCCGTGCTGCGTGTCGTTGCCGGCGTACTGTTTTTAGCCCACGGCGTGGTCAAGATATTCGGTTTCCCGCCGGGCGCCGCGCCCGGCCAGCAGGAATTGCTCAGCATGTTCGGCATCGGCGCCGTCATCGAGATCGTCACCGGCACCTTGATCGTGCTTGGTCTGTTCACTCGGACGGCCGCTTTGATCGCCTCCGGCGAGATGGCCGTCGGCTACTGGATGTTCCATGCGCCGGCCAGCCTCTACCCGGCCGTCAACGGTGGTGACGCGGCGGTGCTGTTCTGCTTCATTTTCCTGTATCTGGTCGCGGCGGGGCCGGGCGCGTTCAGTCTGGAAGGCCTGTTTCGCAGGGCGCAGGCGACCACTAAAGGCTACGTTCAAGCCTGACATTCCGGTGCGAGCCGGCCAGCCCCTCGGGGCGGGGTGCGGCCGGGTTGAACCAAGGAGACATACCATGACGAGACGGCCATTTCCTGCCTCAAAACCGCTCGTGGAAAATCCGCGCCCGATCGCTTCGGGCGCACGAATTGGACACGTGCATCTGAAAGTCGCCGACCTCGATCGCGCCCTGGCCTTTTATTCAGGTATATTGGGCTTCGAACTCATGCAGCGTTTCGGCAACCAGGCTGCCTTTATCTCGGCAGGCGGCTATCACCATCACATTGGCCTCAACACCTGGGAGAGCCGGGGCGGTACTCCGCCGGCCCCCGGCGCGACCGGGCTCTATCACCTCGCGATCGTCTACCCGACGCGGGCCGAACTTGCCGTTGCGCTGCGGCGGCTGATCGCGGCGGGCGTGGCGCTCGACGGGGCGAGCGACCATGGCGTGAGCGAGGCCCTGTACCTGCGCGACCCTGACCAGAACGGCGTCGAACTCTATTGGGACCGGCCGGAAGCCCTATGGCCGCGCAATGCCGATGGAAACATCAACATGAAGACGGAAGCTCTGAACCTGCAAGATCTGCTCGCGGAGGCGAAGGCGGCTTAGCGGCGGCCCAGCGGAGCGGCGGTTATACGCTATCGCGTCGGCATCGGCTTGTCGCCGCGATAATCGTAGAAGCCGCGCTTGGTCTTGCGGCCGAGCCAACCGGCCTCGACGTATTTGACCAGCAGCGGGCAGGGCCGGTATTTGCTGTCGGCCAATCCCTCGTGCAGCACCTGCATGACGGACAGGCAGGTATCAAGGCCGATGAAGTCAGCGAGTTCAAGCGGGCCCATCGGATGATGGGCGCCGAGCCTCATGGCGGTGTCGATTGCATCGACCGAGCCGACCCCCTCATAGAGCGTGTAGATCGCCTCGTTGATCATCGGCAGCAGGATGCGGTTTACGATGAAGGCCGGGAAATCCTCCGATACCGCGAATTTCTTGCCGAGTTTGGTGACGAAGGCCTTGGTGGTCTCATAGGTCGGGTCGTCGGTGGCGATGCCGCGGATGATCTCCACCAACTCCATTACCGGCACCGGATTCATGAAGTGGATGCCGATGAATTTTTCCGGGCGGTCGGTGGATGAGGCAAGCCGCGTGATCGAGATCGATGAGGTGTTGGTGGCGATGATAGCGCTGTCCTTGAGAACTGGGCACAACGTGGCAAAGATTTTGCGCTTCACCTCCTCCTTCTCGATCGCGGTCTCAATAATGATGTCGCAGTCGGACAGCGCGTCGATGGTATTGGCGGCGGCGATGCGGCCGAGCGCGGCCTGACGGTCGTTTTCGCTGATCGCCTGCTTGACCACCTGGCGCGCCATGTTGCCGTTGATGGTGGCGATGCCGGCCTTGACGCGCTCCTCGGAGGTGTCGTTGAGGGCGACGCCAAAGCCCGCAAGCGCGCAGACATGGGCGATGCCGCTGCCCATCTGACCGGCGCCGATGACGCCTACTCGGTGAATGTCCATGTCGTTCGTCGGCCTTTCGTCCGGGCCATGGCGGAATGAATCGGAGCGAAGCGATGCCGCCAATTCCGCTGTTCTTTCCGCCAGCCGCTACCGCCAGTTTCTATCGCCAACCGCCGCAAGCCGCCACCGCATCCGATGCTGTTTAGCACTTAAGGGTTACCGCCCGAGCTTGCCGAGTTCGTCCGCAAGTTCGGGCAGCGCCTTGAACAGGTCGGCCACGAGACCGTAATCGGCGACCTGGAAGATCGGCGCCTCCTCGTCCTTGTTGATCGCCACGATGACCTTTAAATCCTTCATTCCGGCGAGATGCTGGATCGCGCCGGAAATGCCGACCGCCACGTAAAGTTCTGGTGCCACCACCTTGCCGGTCTGTCCGACCTGCCAGTCGTTCGGTGCGTAGCCGGCATCGACGGCGGCGCGCGACGCGCCAACCGCAGCGCCGAGCTTGTCGGCAACGGGCTCGATATATTTGGTGAAATTCTCGCGCGACGCCATGGCACGGCCGCCCGATATGATGATTCGCGCCGAGGTCAGCTCGGGACGGTCGGTCTTCGACAATTCCTCCCCGACAAAGGTCGAGATGCCCGGATCGGCGGGTGGGGTGACGGCCTCCAATGCAGCCGTTCCGCCATCGCCGGTCGCCTGAAAGGTCGACGTACGGACCGTGATAACCTTCTTGGCGTCCTTGGAGCGCACCGTCTGAACGGCGTTGCCGGCGTAGATCAGCCGCTCGAAGGTGTCGGGCGAGATCACTTTGACGATTTCGGAAATCTGCATGACGTCGAGCAGCGCCGCGACGCGCGGCATGAAGTTCTTCGCATTGGTGGTCGCCGGCGCCATGATGGTTTCGTAGCCGGGCGCGAGCGCTACGATCAGGGCCGCCATCGGCTCGGCCAGCATGTGCTCGAGGGGCGGCGCGTCCGCGACCAGCACCTTGGCGACGCCGCCGAGCTTTGCGGCCGCTTCCGCCGCCGGTCCGCAATCCTTGCCGGCGATCAGGACGTGGACTTCGGCGCCGATCGCCTTTGCGGCCGTCAGCGCTTTGGCGGTCGCGTCCTTCATGCTTTTGTTGTCGTGCTCGGCGACCAGAAGGGTCGGCATCAGAGGATTCCCGCTTCGTTTTTCAGTTTGCCAACGAGTTCAGCAACCGAGCCGACCTTGACGCCGGACTTGCGGCCCGGCGGTTCGCTGGTCTTGAGCACTTCGAGACGCGGCGTGACATCAACGCCGAAATCGGCCGGCGTCTTGTCAGCGATCGGCTTTTTCTTCGCCTTCATGATGTTGGGCAACGAGGCGTAGCGCGGCTCGTTGAGCCGAAGGTCGGTGGTGACGATCGCGGGCGTCTTGAGCTTGACGGTCTGCAGGCCGCCGTCGACCTCGCGGGTGACGCTGATGCTGTCGCCGTCGATCACGACCTTGGATGCGAATGTGCCCTGGGGCCAGTTCAACAACGCGGCAAGCATCTGGCCAGTCTGATTGCAATCGTCGTCGATCGCTTGTTTGCCCAGAATGACAAGCCCCGGCTGTTCGGCCTCGACCACGCCCTTGAGGATTTTTGCGACCGCGAGCGGCTCGACGATGCCGTCGGTCTTGACAAGGATGCCGCGGTCCGCCCCCATGGCAAGTGCGGTGCGGATGGTCTCCGCCGCCTGCTGGGGCCCGATCGATACGGCCACGATCTCGGTCGCCTTGCCGGCCTCCTTAAGTCGGATGGCTTCCTCGATGGCGATCTCGTCGAACGGATTCATTGACATTTTCACATTGGCGAGCTCGACGCCGGAGCCATCGGTCTTGACCCGGATTTTGACGTTGTAATCAACCACCCGTTTGACGGGCACAAGAACCTTCATCCTGGTCTCTCCCGGAGGCGGCGCGCAAACTATGACCCGCACCGGAGCGTGTCAACGCACATGCCGCATTGCAGCATGATTTGGCCGATAAATCCAACCGTCCGCGATGTTTTCCGGCCGGCGGTCGCGACGCTGCTCGAAGTCAGCGGTTCTGACCGGGCGTCCACAGCACATCGCCGGCGCCCCGGGCATTCATGAATTGGCTCGCCACGAACAGGAAGTCGGACAGTCGATTGACGTAGCGCAGCGCCACCGCGGAGACCTCCTCGCCGGGTACCTCGGCCAGTTCCACCATCAGCCGCTCGGCGCGGCGGCAGACGGTGCGGGCTAGGTGCAGGTGCGCCGCAGCCGGCGTACCGCCCGGAAGGACGAACGAGCGCAGCGGCGCTAGATACTCGTTGAGGCGGTCGATCTCGGCCTCGAGCCGCGTCACCTGGGCGTCGGTGACGGTGAGGCGCGCCCCGCTTGGCCCCTTGCCATGGCCGGGCGTACAGAGGTCGGCGCCGAGGTCGAACAGGTCGTTCTGGATGCGGCCCAGCATGGCGTCGACGTCGTGGTCAGCGCCGGTGGACAGGCGCGCCAGTCCGATCGCCGCATTGAGTTCGTCGACGGTGCCGTAACCGGCAATACGCAGGTCGTATTTCTTGCGCCGTTCGCCGGTGCCGAGCGCGGTCGTGCCGTCGTCGCCGGTGCGCGTATAAATGCGATTAAGGACGACCATTGGGACCGTCTTTCCGAGCCTACCGGCCCATCGCCCACACCGTTAGCATGATGATGATGATGGCAACGAACTGGAGTACCACCCGCCACCGCATCAGTTTCTGCGACAGGCTCGGCGAGCCGCCACGCAACATGTTGGCAAGGCCGAACACCAGCACGATCGCTACGGCCGCGATCGCCAGCGGAACGATATAGGTGGAGAGAAAGTCTGCCATTGCGTCTATCTAACACCTGAAGCAATGCGCCGCCATTGCGGGAGACAAAATGACCGGTCGCATCATCGTGCTCGGAGGCGCCGGGCAGTTCGGGCGGGCGGCCGCAATGGCGTTCGGCGCGGCCGGATGGCAGGTCGATAGCCTAGTGCGCGGCCGTTCCGCTGTTTTGGCAGCGCCCGGAACCCGGATTATCGAGATCGACGCGCGCGATACCGCCGCGGTCGTCGCGGCAGCAGCCGGCGCCGATGTCGTTCTACACGCCGTCAACGTGCCTTATACTGAATGGCAAAGCGTCGCGGGTTCCCTCGCCGAGACTGCGATCGCGGCGGCGCGCGACAACGGCGCCACCCTGGTGGTCCCGGGCAGCGTCTATAACTACGGCGCCGGGATGCCGCCCCGCCTCGACGAGGAAACGCCGACGCGGCCGACCTCGCGCAAGGGCGAACTGCGCTGCGCGATCGAGGCGCGGCTGCGTGAGGCCGCCGGCGCCGGCGCCCGCACCATCATCCTGCGTGCCGGCGATTTTTTCGGCGCCGAAAGCACCGGCTCGTGGTTCGATCGGGTGCTGATCAAGGAGATCGCCATCGGGCGGCTGACTTATCCGGGGCCTCTCGATGTCGTTCATGAGTGGGCCTATCTGCCGGACCTCGCGCAGGCCTTGGTCCGCCTCGTCGAACGGCGCGATCGTCTTGAGCCGTTCGCGCAGTTTGGATTCGCCGGCCATGCAGTGACGGGGCGGGCGTTCACCGCCGCCATCTCGCGGGCCTGCCGGCGCGAGTTCAAGGTCGGCTTCATGCCATGGCGGATGTTGAAGCTCATGGGAATCGTCGTGCCGGTGTTTCGCGAGCTATCCGAGATCGGCTACCTGTGGACGACGCCGCATGCCATCGACGGCGCGAGGCTCGCGGAAATAGTCGGGGACATTCCCCATACCCCACTCGACCAGGCCATCGCGGCAGCGTTGACGGCGCTCGGGTTCAAGCGTCGCTCCGGCGGAGGAACCAGCCGCTGACGCGGGTTTGCGATCGCGCTCGTGAGGGCATCCTCGCGCGCGAGCCACCATATACTGTGGGTTCCGCCTATCAGGTCGCCTACGGTGGTTTTGTTTTGCCAATCCACGTCACGCCATCGCACGGTCGCCCATTTTGACGACCATGGCGGTAGCGATGGGCGGTGGCAAACCGTCAATAGCCTCTGCGGCGTACCTTTTTCGCTGCCTTACGGGCGGCATACCGCGCATCGCGGGCCGCCTTTTGTTCGGCCTCCAGCGACGCGGTTGCTTCGGCCTTTTCGGCCATCAAGCGCGCCGCCTCTGCTTCTGCTTCGCGTTGGGCCTGAGCGGCGAGTTCGGCCGCCCGGGCGGCTTGCTCGGCCAGTTCGGCCTGACGGACCTTTTTGGCGGCTTCGCGCTCAGCCAGGCGGGCGAGGCGCGCTTCGTTCACGGCCGCCCTGGCGGCCAGTCGCTCCGCGGCGCCGGGGTCCTGCGACGCGGCGCGAAATTTTTCCAACATCGCCTTTTTCGCGGTGGCGGCTTCGCTTTGACGTTCGTGAAGATCAGGGTCCTTGTAGCTCATTTATTCTCCGGCCTCTTGCGACCCGGGCCCGGAATGGGACCTGCTTCAGGTCGATCATAATGAAGTCTCAGCTTTCTCCGAGACGGGCGCTTTATTAGCCTAATTTCCCGTTTCAGCCACATATTTTGCGTCGGTTTCCCGGCCGCGGGGGACTGAGGTCGATCCGCCAACCGGTCCACCCCATTAGTCAAACCCCGGGGGCGGAACAAAGCCCCCGATCTCCCGCTCAACGAGGCGGCTGAAGGTGGTCGCGGTCTTGTCACGGCCGCTCGCCGCGATGGCCTGATAGCCAACCGGCAGCCCCGACTTCGCAAGACCGGCAGGGCCCACCGTCGAGGGCAGGTAGACGAGGCTCGAATAGCCCGCCCAGAACAACTGGTCGGTCGACGGCGCCGCCTTGCCATTGACCGGGATCGTGCGCGCCCAGCGCTCACCCTTATGGTTATGCGGCCATGCAGCGGACGCCGCGGCCGGACAGAGCAGAATATCCCAATCCGTAAAGAACGCGGCGAAAACGCGCCGCAGCCCATGCCGCTCATTGTTAAGCTTGAGCCAGTCTCGATGAGTGAGCGTGTTGCCGCGAACCATCAGATCGAGGTAGGGCGCTTTGCCGGCGCCGGCCTCGGCCGCCTGTTGGCGCCAGCGCTCGATGTCCTGGTCAGATGTCCGCGCCGACGTGGCGGCGCGCAGCAACAGCACATACACCTCGTGCAGGCGCCGCGTATCGAGCTTCGGCTCGATCTCCGTCACCTTGGCGCCGCGCTTGCTCAGCGCATCGACAAGCGTCTGCAGCTTGTCCGCATATTCGCCGTCGACCTCGCAATTCGGATCGGCGAGCTTGACGGCAATGCGCAGATCGCTTGAGCGACGTTGCCGCGCAGGCCCGCAGATCAACCTTCCAGGCGACGCCGTCGATCTCGTCCGGGCCCGCCATGGCGTCGAGCGCCACGTCGAGATCACTCGGCGGCGCGGGTCAGCGGGCCGATGACCGAGATGTCCCCGTAGGCGTTCGCGCCCGGCAATGCCTGCCCCTTCGGGGCGACGACGCCCCACGTCGGCTTCAGGCCGAAGACGCCGCAATAATGCGCCGGAATTGCGGATCGAGGCGCCGATGTCGCTACCGGCATCGATGCCGGTGAGGTCCGGCCGCCAGTGCCGCCGCCGAACCGCCGGACGAGCCGCCGGGCGTGCGCGACAGGTCCCACGGATTGTTGGTGGTGCCGTAGATCGTCATTGTAGCTCTGGTGGTCTGCCAGCATCAGCGGCACGTTGGTCTTGCCGAACAGGATGACGCCCGCCTTCTCGAGCCGCTCGACGGCGAGCGCGCTCGTCGGTGTCACGTTGTCCTTGAGTTTCGGATCGCCCCAGGTCGTCGGCGAGCCGGCAACGTTGTAGCTTTCCTTGATCGTCATCGGCACGCCGTGAAGCGGCCCCCACACTTCGCCCCTGGCGAGCGCCGCATCGGCGGACTTGGCTCGCTCGCGCGCGCGGTCTGCGTCGAGCCATATGATGGCATTGAGCTTCGGATTGTATTTCGCGACGCGGGCCAGGAAGTGCTCGAGGACGTCGGCCGCGGTCGTCTTACGCTCCCGGATGAGGCGGGCGATGTCGACGGCGGACTTGAAATGCAACTGATCCATGACGGCGTCGTGTGTTCCGGTCGGCCTTACACCGTTTTGCGCACACCCCACAAGAACGCCAGCGGGCCCTGCCCGACGCCGCTGACGGTGTTGCGCCATGCTTGATGGCTCAAGTAGGAACCCAGCGGCGCATATACAACCTGCTCAAGTGCAGCCTTGTTCAGCCGGCGAGCCACGGCCTTCTCGTCTGCGAGCGAGTTCGCATCGTACCAGGCGGCGATCTCGGTTTCGACCTGCGGACTATTCGGCCACCCAGTGACACCATGTCGCCGCTGGCGCGCAGCAACTTGTTGGTGGCGTCGAGGCAGTCCACGCCGAGCACGCCGTTGATGTACATGTTCCAGCCACCCTGCACAGGCGGTGATTTCCGTGCTCGGCGCGCGATAACGGTGCCCCAGTCGACCGCGGCGAAATCGACCTTCATGCCGAGGCGCTTGAGCAGGTCGACCGTCACGTCTCCCCATACCTTGTGGTTTGCGATGTCCTGCGCGGCCATGCAGGCGATCGGCTCACCCGCATAGCCGCTGTCTGCCAGCAAACGCTTGGCAGCATCGAACCGGCGCGGACCCTTGAGGATTTCGCCGCCTTCCTCGTTGTAGAGCGGCGTGCCCGGCGTAAAGAAGCCAGGCATCGGCTGCCATATCCGGTCGTCGTTCCCCACATAGGCGCGCATGTAGTCTTCCTGGCTCATGGCCATCAGGATCGCGCGGCGCGCCCGGACATCGTTGAACGGCGGGAACAGGTGGTTCATTACCAGCAAACCGACCCAGCCCAGGGGATCGGAAATGTCGACCGTCACGTTGCGGCTTTTGCGCAGCACCGGCACGAGGTCGGGGAGCGGTCGCTCCAACCAATCCACCTCCCCGTTCTGCAACGCGGCGGCGGCGGTGGCTGGATCGGGAATCACGATCCATTCGACTCGGTCGGTGAGCATTTGCTTGCCCCCGGCAAACCAGGACGCCGGTTCCTGGCGCGGCGTGTATTCGGCGAATTTCTCGAACACCGCCTTGGCGCCCGGCACCCATTCGTTCTTGAGAAAGCGCATCGGCCCGCTGCCCACGTACTCGCCAGTCTGCCGGAACGGATCGGTCGCCGCAATGCGCGCCGGCATGACGAAGCAGCACGGCGTGCTGATCTTGCCGAGCGCCAACAGCATTTTCGGGTAGGGCTTTCTCAGGACCCAGCGGAACGTGCGGTCGTCGACAGCGGTCAATTCGTTCTCGACGGCCTTGATCATCTGGCCCATGGGCTCGCGCGCCGACCATCGATTAATGCTCGTCACCGCGTCCACGGCCCGAACTGGCTCGCCGTCGTGGAATTTGAGTCCGGGCCGCAGGCGGAAGCTCCAGATGAGGCCGTCCGCCGACACCTCTTCGGCCTCGATCATCTGGCGCTGCGGCTGCAACCTGGCGTCCACACCGTAAAGCGTGTCCCACACCAGGACGCCGGCGTTTCGGGCGATGAAGGCGGACGACCACACCGGATCGAAATTGGCGAGATCGGCGTGAGGCACGAGACGCAAAGCCCGTGCGGCGGCGCGTTGCGAGACAGCAGGCGCCGCAAATCCTCCGGTTGCGCCAAGCACGGCCGCGCCGGCCGCGGTCTTCAGAAATGTCCTGCGACGCATGGCGCGCGGGCCTTAGTTGCCCCCATCGAGCAGGCGGCGCGCGATCACCTGGGCCTGGATTTCGGCTGCGCCCTCGAAGATCGAGAGAATGCGGGCATCGCAGAGAATGCGGGAAATCTTGTATTCCAGCGCAAACCCGTTGCCGCCGTGGATCTGCACCGCATTATCGGCTGCCGCCCAGGCGACCCGGGCGGCCAACAGTTTGGCCATGCCGGCTTCGAGGTCGCAGCGCCGGCCCTTGTCCTTCTCGCGTGCCGCATAATAGCTGATCTGTCGCGCAATCATGATCTCGGCCGCCATCATGGCGATCTTGTCGGCCACCCGCGGGAATTCGATCAGTTTCTTGCCGAACTGCACTCGATCGTTGGCGTACAGGATCGCCTGTTCCATGGCGGCCTGGGCGACGCCGACCGCGCGCGCCGCGGTCTGGATGCGGGCGGATTTGAAGGTTTGCATGAGCTGCTTGAAGCCCTGGCCCTCCTGGCCGCCGAGCAGGCTCTCGGCCTTGACCTCGAAGCCGTCAAAGGCGATCTCGAATTCCTTCATGCCGCGATAGCCCAGCACCTCGATCTCGGTGCCCGACATGCCCGGCGCCGGGAACGGATTTTCGTCGGTGCCGCGCGGCTTTTCGGCAAGCAGCATGGAGAGGCCGCGGTAGCCCGACTCGCTCGGATTGGTGCGCACCAGGAGCGTCATCAGATCGGCGCGCACCGGATGGGTGATCCAAGTCTTGTTGCCGCTGACCTTGTAGACATCGCCGTCGCGCACCGCGCGGGTGCGCAGCGAGGCGAGATCGGAGCCGGTGTTCGGCTCGGTGAACACCGCGGTCGGCAGCACTTCGCCGGAGGCGAGCTTCGGCAGCCAGCGCTGCTTTTGCTCTTCGGTGCCGCTGCCCAGAATGAGCTCCGCGGCGATCTCCGAGCGGGTGCCGATGGAGCCGATCCCGATGTAGCCGCGCGACAGTTCCTCGGAGACCACGCACATGGACTCCTTGCCGAGGCCAAGGCCGCCATACTCCTCCGGAATGGTGAGGCCGAACACGCCGAGGTCGGCCATCTTGGCGATCACTTCGAGTGGAATGTAGCTGTTGGTGCGGTGCCATTGCTGCGCGACCGATACCACCTCGCTGTCGGAGAACTTGCGCATCTCCTCGCGCATCGAATTGAGGATGTCGTCGAGCCCGCAATCCCCGACAGTGGCGCCATTATGATCGGACATCAGCTTGATCAGGCGGGCTCGGTTCTCGACCGTGTTGCCGGTGGCGATCAGTTCCTCGACGGCGGCCGAAAACCGCGCCGCAACGGCGCGCGCGTCGAGGCCGAGATCGGCCGGCCGCACAAGTTCGCCCTGGCTCATCAGGATGCCGCCGGCCATCTGGCTCAGAAATTCGCCGGCGCCGATGCGCACGAGCAGCTCTTCGGTCTCGCCGAACCGGCCGTCCTGGCTCATGCGCGCGGCGTAGCTTGCAAGCTGACGCAGTGCCTCCGCATAGGTGGCAAACCAGGCTAAACCGTGGGTGGCGCGTTGTTCGCGTTCGACCCGGCGCGCGTCGGCGCGGCCGTTCACGCAGACGCGCTCGCGAATTTTGAGGGTGGCGTCGGCCAACAGCGCGTCGGCGGCGCCGCGCCCGGCCTCCAGCAATGAGAACACGTCGGTTCCGGAATCCGTCTTGGACTCAGCCAGCGCCATCAATATCTCCTGCCGCAATGTCGAATTTAAGTGAGGTTTACTTTGGCGTTCCGGCCCGCCTTATTGCAACGCACAATAATACGATATTCATGCCGCGCGCCAGTGCTTTACCGGACTCGCCGGCAACATATTCCGATAGAAGTCATCCGTCTCAAAAGCCTGTTGGCGAAGCTCGGAGCATCTCGTGCGGTTCATCGTCCTCGGCTTTCGCGTCGCGTATGACGCCTTTCTGGCGTTCGCGCGTGACGACGGCTGGGCGATCGCGAGTCACATCGCGCTGTCGACCCTAATGTCGTTGTTCCCGTTTCTGATCTTTGTCACCGCACTCACGAGTTACGTCTACGGCTCGGAAGAACTCGCCGAGAAGGCGGCTCAAATCCTGTTGGAGGCATGGCCGAAGGAGGTGGCGGAGCCGATCGCCAACGAGATCACGCGCGTGTTGACCAACGCCCACGGCAGTGTGCTGACGTTCGGCGCGGTGTTGGCGGTCTATTTCTCTTCCAGCGGCATCGAGAGCCTGCGGATTGGTCTCAACCGCGCCTATAACGAGACCGAGGTGCGGCCGTGGTGGTTGCTCAGGCTCGAATCGATCGCCTACGTGTTGATTGGCGGAGTGGCGCTGAGCGCGCTCGCGTTCCTGATCGTGTTGGCGCCGTTGATCTTCCGCACCGCGGTGCGTTATCTGCCGGGGCTCGCCGGCCTGGAGAGCACCATCACGTTCCTGCGATTCGGAATCGCCGGCGCGGTTCTGGTCATGGCGTTGGTGATCGCGCACAAATGGCTGCCATTCGGGCGCCGCCGCCTGACCGAAATCGCACCCGGCATCGTAGTGACGCTGCTGCTGTGGCTTATTACCGGAAACGCATTCGCGCGCTATCTGGCCGAGTTCTCCGGGACCTATGTGACGACGTATGCGGGCCTTGCCTCCGCCATGGTGGCGCTGGTGTTTCTGTATTGGACTGCCGGTATCTTTGTCTATGGCGGCGAGCTCAATCATTCGATCCGCAAGGCGATACGAACCAGAACGGTCGCCGATCGAAAATAGCTGGCGCGGATTGCGCTTGTCACCACCGGCGCAAGCACAGGCACCTCAGCCGCCGCCGCCTGCCGCCTCCACCACGTCCTCGAAATTGCGCAGGCCCGGGCGCGGCGCATTGACCAGGACCGCCATGTTGCCGGGCTTGTGCTGGTTCTTCCACATCATCTCGTGGGCGAGCGGAATCTTCTCCCAGGCGAACACATCGCTCATGCACGGATCGATGCGGCGGTCGAGCACGAACTGGTTGGCGGCGCTCGCCTGCTTGAGATGGGCAAAGTGCGAGCCCTGGATGCGTTTCTGCCGCATCCACACGTAGCGCGCATCGAAGGTGAGGTTGTAGCCGGTGGTGCCGGCGCAGAACACCACCATCCCGCCGCGCTTGACCACGAGACATGACGCCGGGAACGTCTGTTCGCCCGGATGCTCGAACACGATGTCGACGTCGTGCTTGCCGGTGATGTCCCAAATCGCCTTGCCGAATTTGCGCGCCTCCTTCACCCACACATCGTATTCCGGCGCGCCGACCTTGGGCATCTGGCCCCAGCATTTGAAATCCTTGCGGTTGACGACGCCCTTGGCGCCGAGTTCGATGACGTACTGGCGCTTGGTCTCGTCCGAGATGATGCCGATCGCGTTGGCGCCCGACGCCGCGCAAAGCTGCACGCCGAACACTCCGAGGCCGCCCGAGGCGCCCCACACCAGCACATTGTCGCCGGGCTTGAGGGTGTGCGGCGGATGGCCGAACAGCATGCGATACGCGGTAGCGAGCGTCAGCGTGTAGCACGCCGACTCTTCCCAGCTGAGATGCTTAGGCTTCGTCATGAGCTGGCGCGACTGCACCCGGCAGAACTGGGCGAACGAGCCGTCCGGGGTCTCGTAGCCCCAGATGCGCTGGGACGGCGAGAACATCGGGTCGCCGCCATTGCACTCCTCGTCGTCGCCGTCGTCCTGATTGCAGTGGACGATGATCTCGTCGCCGACCTTCCAGCGCTGCACCTTCTGGCCGACCGCCCAGACGATGCCGGAGGCATCGGAACCGGCGACGTGATGGGGGCTGTTGTGGACGTCGTGCGGGGAGATCGGCGTGCCGAGCGCGGCCCAGATGCCATTGTAGTTGACGCCGGCGGCCATCACGTAGACCAGCACTTCGTCCTCGCCGATGCTCCAGGTCGGCAGCACTTCGAGCTGCATCGAGGTTTGCGGCGGCCCGTGCCGCTCCTTGCGGATCGTCCAGGCATGCATGCGCTCAGGCACATGGCCTAGTGGCGGGACCTCGCCGACGGCGTAAAGATCCTTCGCGGCGGATGACGGTTTCAATTCGACGACTGCCGGCATGCGAGGCCTCCAGGGCTGGGCCAGCCCAGCCAGCATTATGCCTCAGGCGATGTTGCGCCGCAATAAATCCCCATCGGTGAAATCGCGGGTGACTTGACTCTCACGCTCTCCGTCGGCTGCGCGGTGCAGGGCTACGGGAACAGCATCGGACAATAGCCGATGACTTCGTCCATTGTGCCGTGGCGGCCTAGCTGACAAGCGTTCCAGAATGCCTTAAGGCACAGTTGGGGATACTGCGAAGCATGGCAATGCGCCGTGGTCGGTGTGGGGAGGGTACAATGCAGGATGCTAGTCTTCTCGTCTGGATAGTCGTTGGCGTGATTGCCGGCTGGTTGGCCGGAAAGATCATGAGGGGCGCCGGCTACGGCCTGATCGGCGACCTGATCGTCGGCGTCATCGGCGCTTTTATCGGCGGCTGGCTGTGGGGCGAACTCCACCTTCCGGTGATCGGAAACTTTTGGATCAGCGCCATCGTCACCGCAACGATCGGCGCGCTCGTTTTGCTGTTCGTGCTCCGGCTGATCAGACGCTGATCATCCAGCACAAAGCAGGCGAGCGTCGGGCTGGGCTACCTCGGTGGCGGATCGACCTCCGCTGCATGAACATTGACGGCGCGGCCGTATAGGCCGCCGCGCCGCTACTGACCGTATCCGAAAGGTCGGTTATCTGCGCAGCCGCCAAATTCCCCTTGCGTTGGCGAAGACTCTCGTGCTGCATTGCACAATCAACGGCCACGCGAGAGGCCACAATGACCGAGCTTTCGAAGGGCGCAGCGCGCAAACGCGATAAGCCGTGGATCATCCGCACCTATGCGGGACATTCCAGCGCCGTCGAGTTGAACGCGCTCTATCGGAAAAACCTGGCCAAAGGCCAGACCGGCCTCTCGGTCGCGTTCGACTTGCCGACCCAGACCGGCTACGACGCCGACCATCCGCTCGCCTCCGGCGAAGTCGGCAAGGTCGGCGTATCGATCGGCCATATCGGCGACATGCGGGCGCTGTTCGAGCACATCCCGCTCAACGCCATGAATACGTCGATGACCATCAACGCGACCGCGGCGTGGCTGCTGGCGCTCTACATCGCGGTCGCCGACGAGCAGGGCGCCGCCCGCAAGGACCTGCAAGGCACGACCCAGAACGACATCATCAAGGAATATCTGTCGCGCGGCACTTACGTGTTTCCGCCCGGCCCATCCATGCGGCTCACCCGAGACGTGATCCTGTTCACCACCCGGGAGATGCCGAAGTGGAATCCCATGAACGTGTGCTCCTACCACCTGCAGGAAGCCGGCGCGACGCCGGTGCAGGAGGTCGCCTATGCCCTCGCGACAGCGATCGCGGTGCTCGATGCGGTGAAGTCGTCGAGCGACATGGACGCGGCGCTGTTTGGCGAAGTGGTCGGCCGCATCTCGTTCTTCGTCAATGCCGGACTGCGCTTCATTACCGAACTGTGCAAGATGCGCGCCTTCGCGGAGCTGTGGGAAGAGATCACGGCAAACCGCTATGGCGTCACCGAGGCGAAGCAACGCCTGTTCCGCTACGGCGTGCAAGTGAACTCGCTCGGTCTCACCGAGCAGCAGCCTGAGAACAACGTCTACCGCATCCTCATCGAGATGCTGGCGGTGACGCTGTCACGGAAAAGCCGCGCCCGCGCGGTGCAGCTGCCGGCCTGGAACGAGGCGCTCGGCCTGCCGCGGCCCTGGGACCAGCAGTGGTCGCTGCGCATGCAGCAGATCCTGGCCTATGAGACCGATCTTCTCGACTATGGCGACATCTTCGCGGGCTCGACCGAAATCGAGACCAAGGTCGCGGCGCTCAAGCGCGAGACCCACGAAGAACTCGAGAGCATCCTAGGCATGGGCGGCGCGGTCGCGGCGGTCGAGAACAGCTACATGAAATCCCAGCTGGTCGAGAGCAATGCCCGCCGGGTCGAGGCGATCGAGCGCGGCGAGCAGACGGTGGTCGGCGTCAACCGCTTCGTCGAGACCGAGCCGTCGCCGCTCGCTGCCGGCGAGAGTTCGATCCTCACGGTGTCGCCCGAGGTCGAGGGGGACCAGATCGCCAAACTGCAGGCGTGGCGCGCCGCCCGCGACGCGAAAGCCGTCGAGGCTGCGCTTTCCGCCCTGAAGCGCGCCGCGCTTTCGGGCGGCAACATCATGGAGCCGTCGATCGCCTGCGCCAAGGCCGGGGTCACCACAGGCGAATGGGGCGAAGTGCTGCGCCAGGGCTTTGGCGAATACCGCGCCCCGACCGGGGTCTCCCACGCGGCACGCAACGATTGCCAGGGCATCGACGACCTGCGTGCCGAGGTCGACCGGGTGACGCGCAAGCTCGGCCGGCGGCCGAAAATCCTGGTCGGCAAGCCCGGGCTCGACGGCCATTCCAACGGCGCCGAGCAGGTCGCGGTGCGGGCGCGCGACGCCGGCATGGACGTGGTCTATGACGGCATCCGCCTGACGCCCGCCGAAATCGTCGACGCGGCGCTCGCCGGGGATGTGCACGTGGTCGGCCTGTCGATCCTGTCAGGATCGCATATGCCACTGGTCAAGGACGTGGTGACGCGCCTGCGCGAAGCCGGTCTCGAAGGTGTGCCGGTGGTGGTCGGTGGCATCATTCCGCCCGACGACGCCGCCGAGCTCAAACAAACCGGCGTCGCCGCCGTGTATACCCCGAAGGATTTCGAACTCAACCGCATGATGAGCGACGTCCTGCGCATTGTCGAGCGGAGCCGAGAGCCCGGGTAAAATTCGCGATTGCACGCTATAGCCCAGACGAGCGAAACGAAATCGGGGCTGCGCCGCGATTGGTTCACTGACAAGGCATCCGGTGCCATTGGATTGGAAAGGCTTTCCCGGATTGCGCTTCGCCGCACACGCGCTACGCTGGCCACTTGGACTTGAGGCAGGTGGCCGCATGCAGTTTGAATTTCCGGCCCATGACCATGTGCGGGCCATCATCGCGGACGCGATCGTGGAGAGGCGCTGCGGACTGCATCCCTGGGAGCGACACGCAGAGCGGCCGAACCGGCTGAAAATCACTATCGAGATGTTTGCGCGCCTGCCGTCTGGCCCGATGGGGGCGAGTGCTTTCATCGACTATGATCATGTGCGAGATTTCCTGAACACATTCGCGTCGCTCGCGCACACCGACCTGCTTGAGACCATCGTCGACGAAATCGTCGCCAAGTGCTTTGAAAACGATCGCGTCGAGGCCTGCCGGGTTTCGGTGCTCAAGCCCGACATATTCGGCGAGGCCGAGGCTGCCGGCCTTGCGGTATTCCGCACCCGGGCGAGTTGGCAGGGCTGAGACCGACCCACCGTTGGCGCGGTGTGTTCCCGCTATTCCGGCAGGCCCGGCGTCCACCGGCCGGCGCGTGGATCGAGGCCGCACAATCTGTGCAAGCCGTTGCGGCGCGCCCAGTCGCGGACGGCGGCCGGATAGCCGGGGCTTGCCGGCTCGTCCAGTGCCCAGCCGTCGGGAAACCAGCTCGAATAACCGTTGACGGTCGCAATGCCGCGAATCTCCGCGAACAGCACCGCATCGTCCTGGTGCTGCGGCCCGCTGCGGCCCGGCGGCCCGGCATTCGGGACTACGTAGAAAACCCGGCAGCCGTCGGGTGGTGCCGGCACGGCGTCGATCCAGGCGAGCGCGGCTCCCCGCGACATGATTGGGGGCCACGCAAGGTTGAGCTGCTCGACCAACAGCAAGCCGCATAGCAGCAGGGGCCACAGTCGCTCGCGCCCCCAGGCAGCGAGCACGCGGGCTAAAACGAGCGCCACGAACAGGTTTGCCACCAGTTGAGAGCGGAAGGGGTAGCGGATCGCCTTGGCGCCGGGCACCGCCGCCCACACGGCCCGCCACGGCCGCACGCCGAAATAATCCATCTGCATGAGCCAGAGGACCACGACCGCAACGCCCATCATGAACAGGAAACGGTCGCTTATCTCGATCTGTCGGCGAAGCTGCGCCGCAAGGCACGCGAGGCCACCGAGAAAAACCGCGAGAACTCCCGGTGTGAACGCGAGCTCGACCTCCCACACCGGACGGTTCGGCCGTCCCGCGATGCCGAGCCATTTGAGGAAGCCGCCCCACACAAGATTTCCCGGCGTGACATTGGCGAGGTCGCGCCAGTCCGGCATGTTGGAAGCGACTTCCGCGAAGTCGCGGCTGTGTCCGGCGAGAAACACCGGAACATAGAGTACGAGAAACGGCACCATCCCGACCGCAAACGCGCACGCTGCCGCAATCATCATCGGCCGCCGCGTCGTCAGCATGGCGCGGACAAGACCGCGGGTTGCCGCCGAACCGCACACGGCCGGATGCAGCAGTATCAGCAGCAGCACGCAACAGGCGAAGAACCACGCGGTCTGGAACGCGGTGAGGAACAGCGCCGCATAGATGAGGCCGGCGGCGGCGCCGAGCATCGCGCCCCACCGTTTGTTGTTCCAGGCCGATAGAATGAGATCGCACAGGCCTGGGAGCAGCATGGCGCAATAGGCCTGTGCGTGAATGAGTTTTACGGCGTCCACATTGGCGAAAGCGAACAGATAGGCGCCGACTGCCGCATAAGCGGCCGGGATGCCGAAATGCCGCAGCGCGAGCCGCCGGAAGCCGAAGAAGCCCGCGGTCGCCAGGCCCGCCATCGCCACCATGTAGGCGGTGAAAATATCGGCGCCGAGAAGCCGCAGCGGCGCCGCCACAACGCCGAACAGGAAGAACGTGTCGGTGTAGCCGAGCGTGCCGCGCGCCGGATAGAAGAACAGCGGGTCGGTCCAATGCACCGCCCCGGAGAAAACATGGCGCCAGTGCTCCATGAGGGCGAGCGCCAGATAGCCGTCCTCCTCGTCGCTGAACGCGCCGTCGAAGCCGGAGAACAGCCAGCCGCGAAACACCAGCGCGAAGCCTGCCGCGAACAGGCCGAGCGTGAGCCACGGGGTCAACGAAGCGGCCGACCAGACGCGCAACTCGGTCGCGATTGTCGATGACCGGGACAAGCCGACCCGCTCCGTCAATGCCCGACCGCGCCCTTGGCGCGTCGCATGGTCAACAGGAGATTGCTCGGCCAGCCGGCGAGCCGCAATGAAGACACCCTGTGCTCGAAGCCGTCGGCGGTGGCGGCGGCGCGGCGCATCTCCGTCGCGGTCATGAGGTTGAGATTGCCTTCCTCGGCGAAGAAGCCGCGGCCGGTGGTGCGCATCAGCGCCCGGAACGCCGGTTTGGGAAGCCAGTGCACCACCGGCAGAACGGTGTGAAATTCCACCGGGAACCAACGGTTCGGCGTGGTGATGAACACGGCGCGGACCGCGACCCGGCAGCACTCCCGCACGAAGGCGCATTGGCGCGCGAACGAGCCCACATGCTCGATCACGGCGGCGGAATGCACGACATCGAAGGCTTGGTCGGGGAACGGCAGATCGAGGCCGTCGGCCAGCACGAACCGCATGCCCGGATACTGGGTGCTGAGGAACGACGCGTCGTCGAGCCCTACCGCAGTGACCTTGTCCTTGTATGGGTACCAAGCCTCCAGATAGTTCGACGCCTGATAGCTGCGGTCGGAGGTTGCGCCGACGTCCAAGACCTCCTCGCCGGCCGCGACGCCGGTTTCGGCCAGGAATCGGGCGTAGATCTTCCGGCGCTGATAGGCAGCGACCCGGACCGCCAGGCTGTCGGCCGCCGCCACGTTGTACTGCGCGTTGGGTGTTATGCTTGCCATCATCTTCAGCATGCTTATCATGAAGGCAGTGCCCGCAACCCGGAAATTGCCCGGTTTAACGGCGAAATTTTGCCCGGGCCGGGGATGCGCGGGCCGACAGGTCGAACCGCCGCGATGGCCCAGATACTCGAAACCAGGCTGCGCGAGGCCGGCCCCCCGATCGGCGACGCCGCAGCGAATGCCGTCGAACTCACCATTCTGATGCCGTGCCTCAACGAGGCGGAAACGATCGCCGTTTGTGTCGGCAAGGCGCGGGCTTTTCTCGCCCGGAGCGGCATCGCCGGCGAAGTGCTGGTCGCCGACAACGGCTCGACCGACGGTTCGGTGGCGCTCGCTGAGCGCGGTGGCGCCCGGGTGGTGGCGGTGTCCGAGCGTGGCTATGGCGCGGCGCTGCGGGCGGGCGTCGCGGCCGCGGGCGGCCGCTTCGTCATCATGGGCGACGCTGACGACAGCTACGATTTCTCCCGCCTCGATTCGTTTGTTGCCAAACTGCGCGACGGCTGCGACCTCGTGATGGGCAACCGCTTCGCCGGTGGCATCGCGCCGGGCGCGATGCCGTTCCTGCATCGCTATCTCGGCAATCCGGTGCTGAGCCTGATCGGGCGGGTATTCTTCCGCGCCGACATCGGCGACTTTCACTGCGGCCTGCGCGCCTTTCGGCGCGACGCGATCATCGGGCTCGACCTGCGCACCTCCGGCATGGAATTCGCGAGCGAGATGATCGTTCGTGCCGCGCTGGCGCGGCTCGCCCTCGCCGAGGTGCCGACCACGCTTGCGGTCGACGGGCGGTCGCGGCCGCCCCACTTGCGCACCTGGCGTGACGGCTGGCGGCATCTGCGTTTCCTGTTGATGTTCAGTCCGCGCTGGCTGTTCCTCTACCCGGGCCTCGTCCTGATTGCGCTTGGGGCGATCGGCAGTGCGGTGCTGTTTCCCGGGCCGCTGATGCTGACCGCGGACTTCGGGCTCGACGAGCACACATTTCTGGTGTCCGCGATGGCGATCCTGGTCGGCGTCCAGGTGGTGGGCTTCGGCGTCATTGCCCGCCATTTCGCCGCCGCCAACGGCTTCCTGCCGCGCTCGCGGCGCCTCGATGCGCTGCTGTCGGCGGTCACGCTGGAACGCGGCCTCATCATCGCGCTCGGGGCCGTCGCTGCCGGTCTTGCCGGCGTGGCGTGGTCGTTGTGGCAATGGGCGCTCGTCGATTTCGGTCCGCTCACGGCGCCCGCCGTGATGCGCGTCCTCACCTTCGCGGCAGTCTTCATAGCGATCGGAGTGCAGTTGGCGTTCACGGTCTTCCTGCTCGGCATCATCGATCTGCCCTTGCGTGGCAAAGGTGCCGGCAAGACCTGATGACGACGTGTCAGCCGGTCGAGCGCAGCAGCGGCGGCAATTCCGCGAGTGTCGCGATCTCGCAATCCGGCGCGCCCGGCAGCCGCTCGCGCCGCGCCCGGTAGCGGTTGCACCACACCACCCGCATGCCGAACGCCGACGCCGCATGGGCGTCCCACGCATTGGACGATTGGAACGCGATCGCGGCCGCCGGGCAGCCGAGGCGATCAACCGCCAGTTGATAAACCCGCGGATCGGGCTTGAAGGCGCCGACCTTCTCGACCGACAGCACCGCGTCGAACACCGGCCCAAGCGATGCCGCCCTGACGATCGCGTCGAGCATCGCGGGCGTGCCGTTGGAAAGGATCGCGGTCTTGAGGCCGCCACTGCGGAGCGCCGCCAGCACGGCGGGCACTTCGGGAAACGGCTCAAGCGCGAGGTAGAGCGTCATCAGGCGCTCTCGCAGTCCGGGCTTCACAAGGCCAAGTGTTTCGAGAGTAAAGTCGAGCGCGTCCCCGGTCACCTGCCAGAAATCCGCGTGACGGCCCTGGGCGGCACGCAACCAAGTGTATTGCAACTGCTTGTCGCGCCATAGCGCGGTAACGCGGTCGACATCGCCGCCGAGTACGTCGCGGCACCCGCGCGCCGCCGAGGCGAAGTCGAACAGCGTGCCATACGCATCGAACACGCAGGCCGTGATGCCGGCGAGAGGGCGGTTGCTGGGGCGGTTGGTCGGGGAATTGTCCGTCATGTCGGGTTCCCGGTGGCTGGGCCTGCCGCAAAGAGTGCGTTTCGAAGCCGCCTGAAACGACGGCTCCCGAGAGATTGGATGGTGCCATCCGATCCGGTCAAGGGCGGACCATCGTTACGCCCTGCCGGCATCACGCCGGCGCGCCCGTTGCCCCACGCTGGCCGATCGGGTATTAGATCGCGCGAAGCGCCCGTAGCTCAGCTGGATAGAGCGTTGCCCTCCGAAGGCAAAGGTCAGAAGTTCGAAATCTTCTCGGGCGCGCCACGATTTCAATGACTTAGCTGGAAAGCAACTTTGGCCGTTCGGGGTCGCGGAAGCACCACGGAAGCATCAGACGAACGATATTCGGACAGATTGTCGCACGCTCGGCGGAGTTAGAAAGCTTCGAAAACTAAGCGAGGGGATGGGCGCGCCGGGTACGTTACAAACCGGTAAACGCGCCCCATTCGGGACGACGGAAGCCACAGGTTAAAATACTGCCAACCAAAGCTCGTCGTCGGAATCTGTCGTCAATCTCCGGCAGAGCATCCGTCGAAGCAATGCTTGGATTCCATCTCGGGCAGTCATTGCATTCCGAGCCGGCGACGGTCCGGCCTCACTTACATTGCCGAGCGAAGGCGAAAGCGACCAACCCTTTTCCCTGTAATTCTACGCCGCAGCTCTACGACCAAACCTTCTTGTTGCGCGCACCCGTTCCCGGCCCTCTTCTAATCCTCCCCGCAAACCAACGGCAAAGTGCGAGCGGGTTCCGACCTCGCGGCCTCTTCATTGCGGCTGCGCCCCGATCGTCGCATCGAAGGCGAGGTGCGGATGCTGAAGCGCCCAACTCCAATGGCCGAGATACGCCGAATGAAATTGGAGGTGGCACCCGAAAGGTCCGCGAGGATTAGGCTGTCCGACGTCATCCGTCAGTTCACACCGAATTGGTTTACCGTGACGATGGGGACCGGCGCCCTGGCATTGGCATTGAACCAAATCGCGCTCCCAATTCCTGGCGCCGATCACGTCGCCAGCGCCCTGTGGCTTTTCGATATCGTGCTGTTCGTGGTTTTCGCCGTTCTCTACGCAGCGCGCTCGGTGTTCTTCTTCGACGGCGCGCGGCAAATTCTCACGCATCCGGTCGCCTCGATGTTCCTCGGTGCGATTCCCATGGGGCTGGCCACGATCATCAACGGCCTTCTCATCTTCGGCTTGGCACTATGGGGGAAGCAGGCAGTCTCCATCGCATATGCGCTGTGGTGGGTCGACGTCGCCATGTCGGTTGCCTGCGGCCTCTTGGTCCCATTCCTCATGTTCACGCTCCAGGACCACAGCATGGAGAGGATGACGGCCGTTTGGTTGCTGCCTGTCGTGGCGGCCGAGGTTGCCGCGGTCACCGGCGCTTTGCTCGTTCCGCACCTCCCAGCTTCGGAGGCGTTCACGGTGGTGATCCTCAGCTATGCGCTTTGGGCGTTCTCCGTCCCGTTGGCGATGAGCATACTCGTCATCCTGCTGCTACGCCTCGTGCTCCACAAGCTACCTGAGGGGGACATGGCGGCATCCGGATGGCTCGCGCTCGGTCCAATCGGGACAGGCGCTCTCGGGCTGCTGCTGCTCGGCGATGACGCGCCGTCCGTATTCGCTGTCGCAGGGCTGGGGGGCGTGGGCGAGTTCGCTTTCGGCCTGGGCATCATCGGCGGCACGATCTTATGGGGGTATGGCGCCTGGTGGCTACTGCTCGCAATTTTAAAGACTGCGCGCTACTTCCGAGAAGGCATGCCGTTCAACCTCGGCTGGTGGGGCTTCATCTTTCCGCTTGGCGTGTATTCATTGGCGACGCTCGCATTGGGACGGGCAACCCACCTTGCCTTCTTCTCTGTCATAGGAAGCATCCTGGTCCGGTGCCTCGCGGCACTCTGGCTCATGGTAGTGGCGCTGACCGTCGGTGGGGTCTGGCACGGAGATTTCTTCGTCGCGCCGCGTACATGCTCCAGATCCATCTCCGCGCCCCCGGTCGGCGCTGCTGGTTTTCCCCAATCATGAATTAACCGCGTCGGACGTTACGCATTCGGAGATTAACTTCCCTCTTTCTGAAAGCCACCCATAGCTCCAGGACCTCGCTGCCGGGCCCATTGTTTCATGCATCGGCGGCGCGCATCGCAGAGCGTGGACATGTCACAGAACAAAATGCCGCCGCAAACGAACTCGAATTCATCGCGGATTAATCCTGCACAATCCAAACCTTTGGCCCGCGGCAAACGCCTTTCTGAGACAGCTATTAGCTTAACGGATTAAGTTCGGAATCAGTCCCATGCCGCGCGACCAGTCGCCTCGACTTTCCGCGCACCCACAGCCGTTCGATTTCGATTGAAGTCCAGCCAGAAGGCAAGAAGGCGGGACGTTTAATCCACTTTTTTGGATCGCCCGCATCAGGCTCCAAGCCTGTAAATCCAAAGAGAAGTCCGGTAAGGAATCCTCCAATATTGGCAAAGAAGGGACCGGCCTGGGGTTGCTCGGGGAAGCAGTCGGCTCGATACTCCAGGGTCTGGGAAAATCGCCCCACGCAGAACTGTCCGTACCCCTCATCCAGCAACCGCAGCGAGAGCCTTCGATTCCCCGCGCGCGCCGCCCAGGCGCCGTAAAGCGCGGACAGCATGGGACTTCCAATGTAGTGGTCGGCCTCGGCCAGGTAGAGCGCCAACGTTGCCTGCTCGCTTTCGGCGTCAAGTTCGAAGCCGAAAGGAAAGATACCCATCAGGGGATCGGGTGTAGCGCCCTTCTCCTCATTGTTTCGGTAGCCGTCGTGGGACACGATCGCCTTGCCGCGCCGTGGAATCTCGATTCCGTTGGCGAGCTTCACCCACTCGGGATTCGCTCGGTAGCCAAGCCGCTCCGCTGTCGCAATGGCTTTCTGCAAAATAACGATCGCCCCCATATTCGTGAAGGCCGCGTTGCAAACGGGATGCTTTCGTTCCGCGATCCCCATGGAATCGGCAATATCATAGCCGCCGCGGGTGCGTGTCACGCGCGACGTAAGCCACTCCGAGACCCCTGCCAATACGGGCCAAGCCTTGGTGCGCAGGAATTCCAGGTCGCCGGTTGCCTCCCCGTAGAAGCTGAAGGCCCGTGCGACGTCGAGGGAAATGTGATCCTCGTGCCAAGCGGCAGTTCCCGGCATGGGTGCCGCTTCTTCGCCGCTTTTAGGCGCACTTTCCCACGGAAACTGCAAGCCGCGGCGGCCTCGCAACCGCGCGTTCCGTTTCGCGCCCTCCATGCTTTGCGACCGATAGTCGAGGATCGCGGCCGCGGCGTCGGGTTGCAACAAACTCAACGGTGGCACCGCGAATGCCTCGATGTCCCACATCACGTGACCATAATAGTAGTGGTAGTCGTGCCACGTCGCCAAGCCGAAAATCGAGGTTGACGCCGGCGATCCAGCATGGACCGACGTGTTCAAATAGAAAAACGCGGCGTCGGCCAACGCCTGCCAGCTTTTGTCCGCGCCCCCGATCAAGACGCGGCCCATCCACAGCTCTTTCCAGTTTGCGCGATTCTGCGATCGAATCTTTGCAAATCCATCTCGACGCGCTTTAGCCGCGAGCCGCGTGGCTTGGTGATCAGGAATTTTGTGCATGGCATCCGGGACGAGAGCGGCGATTTGGCGCAAGCGGACAGCACGTCCGGCCCGCGCGTTCAAAGTATATTCACTAACGAGACGATCCCCGGCGAGCGGCGGTCTCGTCGGCTGCTGATCACGGGCGCCTAGCATCTCTGTGACCGAAGCAATCCCGCAGGTGGAGAGGCCACCGGCCAATTCCCACAGAAGGGACCCGTCAACCGCGTCCTCGGCTTCGCCGGGCGTCGCGCGAGCGTGCCGGAGCGGGCGGCCGCCAACACCGCCGCCGTCGACAATGGCGCGAAGACCAAGGGGACCGGCGCGGTCGAGTTCAACAGTAATTTCCTGACAAACGATCGCCGGATCGACGCGGCTGCAGAAGGTGATGACTTCGATGCGCGCCCGATATCCTGCTGCCGCAAAGGTGAAGCGGCTCTCGAGCTCACCGCAAGAAAAATCGTAGGCCTGTTTCAGATCGGACGCCTGATGCGGACAGTCTGAGAGCCAAATTCCTCCTAGTGAGATATCTGCCGCAAGGGGATAGGGGGTGATCGCCGCCGCCTCGATTTGGCGCTCGGGGTGCTCCCCGGTATAACCGCTTAAAAGCGCAAGGCCGGCGGCGAGGGGCATTTCCCTCACTCGCAAACCGACAAGGCCGTTGGCCACATAAGCGGGAAGTTCACGCTTGCCTGATCCGGCTACGACAGGCGGGTTGATCGGTGCGCTCACAGGTCCTCACGCGTGCAAAAACGAGAGCTTCAGCAGCAGTAATCGTCATCAAAACCCCATGGTAACAATGAGGTTCCGCGATTTGGCGGATTGCAAGGGAACTTGCCGGATAGGAGACGGTTTGTTTAGGCGGCACCGGCGCGAAAGGATCGTTTGATGATCGACCGTCGACTTGTTCTTGCCCAGGTGGGGGCGTGCATGACCACCAGTGCGATTGCTCGGGTCGCTCCCGCACTTCCAGACTCGGGTCCAAGCGAAGTTGGATCCGACTATGTCGGGCAGGCTTTGGCAATCGGTGCGTTGACACTGCTGGTCAGTCGTATGGCGCAAGAGCGGATCAAGGTGCCCAAGCTCAAGAAATTCGCCCAGCTGGAAGTGGCAGAACAGGAAACACTAGGCGAGGTGTTAAAAGCACTTCAAACTCCTGGAACGGCGAGCGCCGGCGGCTCATCGGACGCCGAGATCGAGAGTCGGCTCGTCCCTGTGGGGCGCGAGTTGCTTCAGAAGATCCGTTCTGGCGAAAGCGATATCGACTTTGCGCGCCAATATTTTCTCCTGCAACTCACCGCGCATCAGCAGCTCCTCCGCGCCCACGAGGATTACTTGAAGGTGGGGAAGGATTCCGCTTCGATACGCATCGCGAAGTTAGCGGACCAGATGACGCGTGAACATCTCCATCTCCTGGCCGACATAAAGTCGGACATTGATTCCGGCAGAGGCTCCGCCCCCGCTGGACGCTAGGGGCACATAAAAAGAGCTGTGGCATGGGTAGCCACAGCTCGCAAGGACAGGGGCCACAGTCAGCAGCCTGGCGTGCCCGGGCTAACGGGGGGTGAATTCAGACCAAGCGTATTCGGATTGGCGAGTTGACCAAGCGGGTTGTTGGTGCTCGACGCCGCTCCGAGCGGGCTGTTCGGATTTGCTACCGAACTTCCCGAAGAGCTCGGAGAGTTCGAGCTGAAGTTGTTTGCAGATCCCAATTGAGAATTAGCGCCGGCCGCGGATCCTGTGGTCATCGGCGAATTCATGCTCGGGGCGCCGCCTCCCGCACCTCCGCCAGCGCAGCCAGGCCGGTTTGTGATGCCCGGGATCGTGGAAGCAGAAAACGGATTGGTGATCCCGGCTGTGTTGGAGCCTGACGCAGAGCCCGGGTTAGCGCCCGGAGTCGAGCCGGGTGAAGTGGTGCTCGAACTGCCAAGTGCGTTAGGGCTCATTCCGTTCGGCGACCCTCCAACCGCTCCGGGCGTGCTCGACGAACCGGGCGTCGTCCCGATCGTTGAAATCCCGCCAGGCGCGCTCGATGGACTACCTGCACCTGGTGCGCCGGCCCCCGACCCCGCTGCTGCTCCACTGCCTGCACCCGCCCCTGCAGCGCCGCCCCCACCCGCAGCGCCCGCACCCGCAGCCCCGCCACCAGCGGCGTCGGCGAATGTCGGAAGCGCGACGGAGATGAGCAGTGTGGCCAACAACGCATTCCGCAACTTATTCATGTCATGCTCCTGCAGTTGATGATGAGCCCGCCTGGGCTTCCCTCAACTGCTAACGCATTTAAAATGGAAGCGGT
The DNA here is from genome assembly GCA_963747835.1 of uncultured Alphaproteobacteria bacterium. Lineage (GTDB taxonomy): Bacteria > Pseudomonadota > Alphaproteobacteria > Rhizobiales > Xanthobacteraceae > JAJPKK01. The sequence continues at coordinate 451,949 of CAVVGO010000006.1, read as the reverse complement.
TCAATCGATCCATGCCGAGGTTCTTCGTACCCAGCTGGACCTCGCATCAGAACCCAGCGGCAATAGGAACAACGCCTGGGCGGCCGCGTTTGTTGGTGGACCGACAAACAATCATTGGTCGGTTAAAGACACCGAAAGGGAGAAGACCGTGATTGCGCGTCGAACAATCCTGGCCACTTTGATGGCCTCCGCTGCGGCTTCGGCGTTCGCTCAAAACCAATCAGGCAGAACACGAGCGGACGCAGGTGCAAGTAGCGCCGACGAACCATACATTCAGCAGACCCTCGCGATCGGTGCGCTGTCCCTTACGGTCAGCCGGATAGCCCAGCAAAAAATTCAATCTCCGAAACTCAAGGAATTTTCCCAATTCGAGGTAGCCGAACAGGAAACGGTCGCAGATGTCCTGAAATCACTTCAAAATCCCGAACTCATCAAGGGCGTTGTAAAGCACCCATCGGATTTCGAGTTAGAACAGCATCTTGATCAAGGCGGCCAGGAAACCGTGCAGAAGATGCGTGCCGCACAACCAGGCCTTGACTTTGATCGTGAGTACCTCGACGCGCAGACTAAGGGGCATCTGGAGCTGTTGCGCATTCAGGAGGCCTATCTGGGTTCTGCTCAGCATGAACGCCATTCGGCTAACGTGGCCAAGCTGGTGCGCGGCATGATCAAGGAGCATCTGCAGCTCCTCGCCGACATCAAGGCCGGTTTGGGCTCCGAAAACACAATGGGCGCGGCTCAACGACGTTGAATCAGCAGGCGGGCCCGGGATCGCATCAGTGCCGCACGACCTGGAGGTACGGTAAAACAGCCCAGGAGAGGTAGCTCAGGGCCGTGGGGGCTTCCTCACAGCCCGAGCGAATTCCTCTAGATAGGGAAGTACTTCGAACAGTAGGACGCATGCCAATGTTATGGCAACATACAACCACGGGAGGGGCGGCTTCTTCAGTCGCACACTTAGCTCCGCGGCCTCGTGGCCCAGAGAAAAAAGGGCGAGGAATTGCTGCCAGTGCATTGTGATGACAATGAGCAGGCCCATCAAAGGAAGCATCTCGAGGAAGCTGTGGATGTGCTGCTCGATTGGGGCGACGACCCGATGACGATAGGCATAACTTACGTCCCAGATCGCGGTAGCTTCGTGCAGCACGAGCGCGATGATCATTATCAGTATGATCAGAGCATTTATCTCCAAAAAGATCGCAGCAAGGGTTGGCACAGCCATTTCAGCAAACATCAGCAAATGGAGAAGTGACTCGGCGGGACCGCTGGTGGTCTCGATGGAGGCTGCACGGTGACAAAGATAGTCGGCAAAGCCGGCCGCCAGCCAGACCGGCAGCACGAAATACATAAGCACTATTTGAGCCGCAGACGCTTCCATTCGCTGTTCTCTGTCAGCTCAACGCCCCAGACAGGAACGGGTGCCACGCATAGTAGCCCAGTGGAACCCTCTTCGCCGAAACGCAGTCATCCTGAACTTCCTCCCAGGAAGGATGCTGTGCCGCGCCAACTGATCGAATGTCACAAAGGAGATAAGCGCCACGTCCGTCGGGCCATTTTACTGAGAAGCAGGTCGACGTCGGGCGCTCGCTAGCAGCCGACGTCCAAAACTGTTGTACGGGAAGGCGACGGCGATCACGTAACAAGATAGTGGCAGGAAGACGGGGCTACTCGTCTGCGTGAGCGCCCTGCCCAATCGGCATGAATGTCGCCGCTACCTGTTCGCGCTGGCAATTTAAAAGGGTCCTTGCTATAAGCGCCCGCTAAGCGGAGGCATTCGGGTGACTACTCTCACTGCGCACTCAACTGGCCGCCTTGAGGTTGACCTTCTTTCTCTCTGCGATGGTGGTCAACTTCTTGTCCGCGCTCTTTTCCTCCTTGAGGGTGGTTGACAGGAGCTTGGATACCGCGTCGTGGCCGAGTTCGTCGGCCCAAGCGATCAGCGTGCCGTATCGAGTGATTTCGTAATGTTCGACGGCCTGGCAGGCCGCAATGATTGCGGCATCGAGCACCTTCTTGCTATCCACCTCTCCGGCGATGTCCTTTGCCTCATCAAGAATTCCGTCGATGGCTGGGCATCGTGTCCCTTTCGGGTCTTTTCCCAAAAGCTGAAAGGCCTGTTCGAGCCGGTGAATTTGCTTCTCGGTCTCCACTCGGTGGGCTTTAAGGGCAGAGGTCAAATCCAGATTGGTGGCCTTTTCGATCATGTCGGGAAGTGCCTTCACGATCTTATTCTCAGCGTAGTAGATGTCCTGCAGTACGTGGCCGAACAAATCATCCATGCTTTTGATGTCTTTCGTGAACAGCCCCATGACCATCTCCTCTCGTGGATTACACCGGCCGGCGTTGAAGCATTCGCGTCTTAAACCAAGTGTCGGCGTTCGAGTTCCCAACGGCCTAACGTGAAACAGGACTATTTTTTGCTGACTGGGCGTCGATCGGAGCAAGTTTCGCGATTGCTGGTCCATTGAGCACGTCGCCGTCGATAGAGAAATGGGAGCCATGGCAGGGGCAATCCCAGCAGGTCTCGGTGGAATTCCATTGAACTTGGCAGCCTAAATGGGTGCAGATGGCCGAGCGTTGATGCAGCTTTCCATCGGCATCCCGGTAAGCAGCAATCTTTTTGGAGCCGGATCCGATGATCGCACCTTTGCCGGGTTCGAGTTCGTCGACCGAGCGCAATTCGCCGGGCGCCAGTGATTCGGCAAAGTTCTTCACGGCAGTAAGGTTCTCGTTCACAAAATTCGCGACAGCGCTCGGGGGTTTGCGGGCGGGATCATAGACCTCCATCCATGGACTCGATCCCATCTTGATCATGTCTCTGATCAAAATGCCCGAAAGAGCGCCATGCGTAATCCCCTGTCCCGAATTGCCTGTGACGATAAAGACATTTTCGTTCCCAGGATTCCGGCCGATGAAACCACTGTAATCGAGCGTATCCAGCACTTGCCCCGACCACCGATGTACATCCTTCCCGAGATCGGGCAAAAGCGTTCTGATCCACGCCTCGATCGCCTCAAATCGAATGTCGCCATCATCGGCCTCGCCGCTTTTGTGATCGGCACCGCCCGCGACGAGGTAATCCACTGACCCCGGACCGGGGTTAAGGCGAACGTAGTGATAAGGGTCGGCCGTATCCCAATAGAGTGCGTCAGCAATTGACCTTCGCGGTAAAGTGAACGCCATAGCATAGGTGCGGTACGGGGCCAGTTTGCTGTGGATTGCAACTTGATCGTTGACGGGGGAATTCGTCGCGATGATCGCTCGCGTAGCATTGACCCGGTGCCCCGCTTCGGTCACGACCAACACACTACCACCATTCTCCTCCACCTTGATAACTGCCGAATTTGCAAATAGCTTTCCGCCACGTTCATCAATCGCAGAAGCCAAACCCTTGAGATATTTTAGCGGATGGAATGTGGCTTGACGCGGATATCGCAGACATGGTGATTCACTAAGGCCGGCGAACGGGACGCCTCTGGTTCTTTCAACCTCGACGCCGATCCTGCGCGCCGCCACGTATTCCGTTGTGAGCGTTTCCCTGATCTCCTTGGCGCCGGCTCCCATCGCCGGAAACAGCATCCCATCGAGCCGTCGAAAGTTGCAGGAAATTGCGCGTTGTTCGCAGATCGCTTCGATCCGATCGACGGCCGCGCATTGGCTTTCGTAGAACAGGCGGCTCGTGGCTTCACCACGGAGCTTGGTCATCGAACTGATCGTATCATCGCAGATGGGAGTTAAGTGTGCCGTAGTGCGGGACGTCATTCCGCCTGAGATGGCGCCTCGATCGAGCACCACCACGAATTGTCCCTCTGTCGCGAGTTCGTAGGCGCATGACAGGCCAGCAATACCGGAGCCTACCACCACCGTATCGCAGTCGAGATTGGCAGAAAGAACTGAAGCATTGGGCGCTACCACCACGTTCATCCAAAGTGACTTCGTGCGCTCGTCGTTTGTGTTCATGTGAGGCTCCTGTCCGGAAGCAAACACTGAAGCCCTGGACCCGTTCCTGCCAGGGGCCCGAGGCCTTGTTGGCGCCGCTGTAATTGAATCTCGACCGTGCCGGCTTTGCGGCCGTCGAGACCGTTAAGCTCCGGCCCGACCTTGTTAGCGGCGTCCGGGCCGATCGAATGGCACAGGGCGCACTTCCGGTACGAGGTTTCGCCGGCCGCCACGTCCAGGGCCAGCGCCGCTCCGGTCGACACAACAAGCCCGACAGCAACAAACGCAAGATGTCTCATTTATTTCCTCTGTGCGAGCGATCAAAGCCCCGCCAGGGCGGAGACGGCGTTCGACTCCGTTCACGCGAGCCCGGTCCGGATTGCCGGACGCGCCCGTCGCCCGATGGCGTATGCTGCCGGAGAACCAAATCGGCAGTTGCGGCGTTGTTAACCGGCACAGACCTTCGTAATCCCATTAACCTGTGTGGTGTTCTTCGTGTCAGATCAGGGCAAGCTTACAACGTACCGGGCGAAACGCGACTTCACCAAGACCGTCGAGCCGAGCGGGAAGAGCCAGACGTTGCCCTCCAAGCGTTTGCGCTTCGTCATTCAGAAGCATGATGCCTCACGGTTGCATTATGATCTTCGTCTTGAGTTGGATGGTGTGTTCAAATCCTGGGCCGTGACCAAGGGCCCATCGATCGATCCCCACGACAAGCGGCTGGCGGTGGAAGTCGAGGATCATCCGCTCGACTACGGCGACTTTGAGGGCACCGTTCCCAAGGGCGAATACGGCGGTGGCACCGTTCAGCTTTGGGACCGTGGCTATTGGGAACCCGAAGGCAACAAGACGCCGCAGCAGGGCCTCGCCAGCGGCGATCTCAAGTTTACCCTCGAGGGAGAACGCCTGCGTGGCAGCTGGGTGCTGGTGCGGATGAAGCACGATCGGACCGGGAGTAAGCGCAACAACTGGCTGCTCATCAAGCATCGCGACGAGTACGCACGTGACGGAGACGGTGCCGCGGTGTTGGCGGAGGATCGATCGGTTGCTTCGGGCCGCGCGATGGCCACCATTGCGGCCGGCAAGGGACGTGGCCCTAAGCCGTTCATGCTCGCGGGCAAAGGAGCCGCAGATCCCGGTGCAGTCTGGGACAGCCGAACCGGCCTAGCGGCGGAGAAGCGCGCCGCCAAGGCGCGTAGGCACGGCAGAGAAGGGACGGAGGCAACAAAGGCGAAGGCCAAACCCTCACCAAAGCTGCCTGATTTCATTCTGCCTCAGCTGTGCGAAAGCGTCGAGCGGCCACCCGATGGGCCGGGTTGGGCGCATGAGATCAAATTTGATGGCTATCGGGTTCAGTTGCGCGTGCAAGAGAGAAAGGTCACCTTGAAAACCCGCAAGGGCCTCGATTGGACGGCAAAGTTCAGCGCCATTGCGGATGCCGCCTCGGCGCTGCCCACCGGAATCATCGACGGCGAGATCGTCGCCCTCGACTCCCACGGTGCGCCCGACTTTGCGGCGCTTCAGGCCGCGTTGTCGGAGGGCAAGACCAAGGACCTGATTTTCTTCGCGTTCGACTTCCTGTTCGAAGGTGGCGAAGACCTGCGCAAACAACCGCTGACATTGCGCAAGCAACGCCTGCGGCAGATGCTGGCGAAGCGGAAAGATCAGGATGTCATTCGCTTCGTCGAGCATTTCGAAACCGGCGGCGAGGCCGTGCTTCGCTCAGCCTGCAAGCTGTCACTTGAAGGCATCGTATCGAAGAAGCTTGACGCTCCCTATAGGACCGGCCGCAATGGTGCCTGGACGAAGGCCAAGTGCCGGGCAGGGCATGAAGTGGTGGTCGGCGGATGGAGCACGACCGCCGGACGGTTTCGATCACTGCTGGTAGGTGTCAATCGCGGCGAACATTTCGTCTATGTCGGCCGGGTCGGCACCGGCTATGGCGAAGCGAAGGTCAAGAGCCTGCTCCCGCGTCTCAAGGCCGTCACCACCGCAAAATCGCCCTTCACCGGCATCGGCGCGCCGCGAAAGGAGCCAGGCGTCAACTGGACGCGACCCGAACTGGTCGCCGAGATCGAGTTCGCCGGCTGGACCGGAGATGGCATGGTTCGCCAGGCGGCGTTCAAGGGGCTGCGCGAAGACAAGCCGGCCGACGAGGTCGAAGCCGAAAAGCCGGCGAAGCCTGCGCGGGCCGAGGTTTCGTTGCCGGCAACGCCGATGCCCTCCGCAGGACGGGCCAAGCCTTCGGAAAAACCCCTTGTCATGGGCGTGCTGATTTCCAATCCCGACAAGCCGCTCTGGCCTGACGCCGGTGATGGAGAGCCTGTCGCGAAACGCGATCTTGCCACCTATTTCGAGCAGGTCGGCTCATGGCTTATCGCGCACATCAAGGGACGTCCGTGTTCGATCATCCGGGCCCCGAACGGCTTTGCGGGCGAGCAATTCTTTCAGCGGCACGCCATGCCCGGCACGTCCAACCTGCTCGAGCTCGTGACCGTGTCCGGCGACCGTAAGCCCTATCTGCAGATCGACCGGGTCGAGGGCTTGGTAGCTGTTGCCCAGGTTGCGGCCCTGGAGCTGCATCCCTGGAACTGTCAGCCGAACCAACCGGACATCCCCGGGCGTCTGGTGTTTGATCTCGATCCTGGTCCGGATGTCACCTTCGCGACAGTGGTTGAGGCCGCCCGCGAAATGCGCGAACGCCTGGACGCGGTCGGCCTCATCAGCTTTTGCAAAACAACGGGCGGGAAGGGTCTGCACGTCGTCACGCCGCTCGCAGCCGCGAAGAAAGGGAGCGCCAATTGGGCGGAGGCGAAATCCTTCGCCCATGAAGTTTGCTCACGGATGGCGCAGGACAGTCCGCAGCATTACGTTGTCAACATGGCCAAGAAGCTTCGGGGCGGACAAATCTTCCTGGACTATCTTCGCAACGACCGTATGGCGACCGCTGTCGCGCCGTTGTCGACGCGCGCGCGTCCCGGGGCAACGGTATCGATGCCCTTGACCTGGCCGCAGGTGAAGGCGGACCTCGATCCCAAACGATTCACCCTTCGCACCGTTCCATCGCTGATAAGTAAAAGCAAGGCGTGGGCCGACTATTGCGACGCCGAGCGACCGCTGGAGCCGGCCATCAAGCGGCTCGGCAGGGCCCGGCAGGCGGCATGACAGCAATTCTCCCGCAGACATCCCGGAAGAAAGCCCGCAATCGTGTACCTGGGGGGCGTCCGCAGGGAGACCAAAGTTCATCGTTCGCGCTTCCGTTGGACACCCCGCCAATGGAAGCCCGGACCGGCGAACAGCTCCCGCTCGACGCGGCAGGCCCCTGGCAATACGAACCCAAATGGGATGGCTTTCGGTGCCTTGCGTTCAAAGCCGGCAGCCAGGTAGACCTCAGGGCAAAGTCCGGAAAGCCGTTAGGGCGCTATTTTCCTGAGGTCGTCGCGCTGTTGGCCGAGGTCGCTGCCCCATGGTTCGTGGTCGACGGGGAATTGGTGATCGAACTCGAAGGCCGGCTGGTATTCGACGCCCTGCAGATGCGTTTGCATCCGGCAGAGAGCCGCATCCGAAAGCTCGCCGCAAGCACGCCGGCACGCTTGATCGTGTTCGACGTGCTGGTCGCCCCCGGGGGGCCACCTTTGCTCGATACGGCGCTGCGAGCACGCCGCAAGGTTCTTGAGACCTTCATGAAAAAAGCGGCTGTGCCGAAGAAATTCATTTTGTCGCCGGGCACGTCGGATCGTGACAAGGCTGAGCGATGGCTGACCGCAGCGGGCAACGGCGCGACCGATGGTGTGATTGCCAAGCGTCTCGACGATGTCTACGCGCCGGGCGAACGTGCAATGATCAAGGTCAAGCGGCTCCGAACAGCGGACTGCGTCGTTGGCGGTTTCCGTTATGAAAGCAAGTCCCGGCAGGTGGGGTCATTGCTGCTTGGGCTTTATGATGCGGCTGGCAATCTTGACCATGTCGGGTTCACATCGACAATCACTGATGCGGAGCGGCCTGCACTCACACGGAAACTCGAAAGGCTACGCGGCCCGCCAGGCTTCACCGGCAAGGCGCCGGGCGGCCCAAGCCGCTGGAGTACCGAGCGCAGCGGAGAATGGGAATCGCTTCGGCCTAAACTCGTGGTGGAGGTTCGGTTTGATCACGTCACCGGTGATCGCTTCCGCCACGGCACCAAGCTGTTGCGGTGGCGGCCGGACAAGGCACCCAGACAATGCACGTTCGAACAAATTGCGCCGCCGGTTGCGGATATCAAATAGTGTCGGCGCGCACAGCGGCAGGCATCAGTCGATGATGATCCAGGCGGGCGCGTGGTCGCTCGCTCCGTCTTTGCCGCGAACTGCGCGGTCGAACCCCTGCGTCTTTCAAACGCGGAGCGAGTGACGGGCTGAGCAGCAAATGGTTAAGCCGTAGCCCGGCATCGCGCGCGTAGCGGTTTCGCATGTAGTGCCAGAACGTATATATGCGATGGTCGGGATGCCGTTCCCTGAGTGCGTCCGTCCATCCCTGCTTGACGAGACGCGCGTAAGCGGCGCGACTCTTTGGCTGAATTAGAGCGTCGTCGTCCCAGGAGGTTGTTGGATAGATATCCATGTCTGTCGGAGCGACATTGTAGTCGCCGGCCAGCACCACCGGAACATTCTCGCGCAACAGCTTGCGAGCGTGGGTGGCGAGCCGCTTGAACCATGCCAGTTTGTAATTGAACTTCGGACCCGGCTGCGGATTGCCATTCGGCAGATAAATGCAACCGAGAAGGATGCCCTCGACCGCCGCTTCAATATAGCGACTTTGCGTGTCGGCCGGATCTCCGGGCAGCGCCGTTCGGGTCACGATCGGTTCAGCGCGGCGTGACAGGATGGCAACGCCGTTCCAGGTCTTTTGACCATGCCAAACGGCGTGGTATCCAGCGCCCTTCACTGCCCCTAGCGGAAACTCGGCATCGGTACATTTGAGTTCCTGAAGACAGACGATGTCCGGTTTGGCCACGCGCAGCCAGGCAAGCAGGTTGGGCAAACGGCGGTTGATGTTATTAATGTTGAAGGTCGCGATCTTCATGCGGGCTTCATCAACGCGATCGCACTTTTTCAGTTCTCGCGACATCCTCTTCCCACCCGAAAACCGAGCGTCCACCGAACGAGGGAGATGCCTCCCGTTCGGCGGCAATGAAGGCGTCCAGCGACGGGCCAGTTGCTGTTCGCTCTAGTTGTCGCGCCTGGGCATCGAGGCGCTTTAGCGCCTGCATTTCCTCGTCGCGGCCAAGGCGGGCTTTCTGCACGGCCGATTTCAGGACACGGATGGTTTCGTCATAGACCTTGACGGGCACCGGGTAGGGGTGGCGATCCTTTCCGCCGTGAGCAAGTGAGAAGCGCGCTGGGTCGCGAAACCGGTAGGGCGCGCCATGTACCACTTCAGCCACCATCGCGAGCGATTGCACCGTGCGGGCACCGACTCCCGGTGTCAGAAGCAATTCCGGGAAATCCACGGGCCCGCTCTCGGCAGCGGCCGCGAGGGTGCCGTGCAGCCGGCGGGTAAAAACATCACTGGACCGAACCTCGTGATGTGCCGGCATGATAAGATGGGGCAGCAAAGGCTGGGCCACCGGTGCCTTCCCCTGCAGGACGCCAAGCTCATGCACGATGCCGTCCGGACCGAGCGCCGTCAGAAGGTCAAGCTGCGCCGATCGGGACGGGCCAGCGCGACGGTCGGTCAGGTTGATAATTTCGCCTTGCTCCGGCCCATCAATGGCACTGTGGGGAGTATCGACGAAGCTCGTGAGGTGTTCGGAATGCCAATGGTAGCGGCGGGCCTGGCGCTTGTCGCCGTTCATGCCCTGCTGCACGACGGTCCACTTGCCGTCATCGGTGACGATGAATCCGTGCAGGTAGAGATCAAATCCATCCTGCACGGCGGCACTGTCAACCTTGGCCACCAGGCGGCTCACTTGCGTCAACGCCTCCCCGTCGAATCCGATGCGCTCGCCAAGCGCCGTCAGTTCCTGCGGCGTGCGGCGTGAGTGCTTGCCGCGCCCTCCGCAGACGTGAATTCCGAGTTCACCTGCCAGCGGGGCGAGCCCGCGCTTGAGCGCACCGATCACGCTGGTGGTGATGCCGGACGAATGCCAGTCCATGCCCATCACGGCACCGAATGACTGAAACCAGAAGGGATGGGAAAGCCGCTGCAGGAATTCATCGCGGCCATAGTGAAGCACGATTGCCTGACAGACGACGGCGCCGAGCGCGGCCATGCGTTCTGCCAGCCATGACGGCACGCGGCCGCCATGTAATGGAAGATCAGCGCTACCAGTTCGTCTTGCCATGAGGTCTCGCCATCGATTTGGAAACTCACCGCCTTCTAACATAGTTAGGAGCATCAATGAGCGCGACATTTGGCTTGGTTGATCACGCATCCCAGGGAACTTCGCAGCCAAATTCGCGTTTGCGATGTAGCCTACAAGGGAGATGAAAATGGCTGTGAACAAACCGGTTGGCGACAATGCGCGCAAAGGTGCGGTCAGAAAGCGCAGTCAGCTGAAGACCAAGGTCGAAGGCGAGGCCCTCTGGACAAAACGCAGCCGAACCTCCGGGCAGTTCATGGATCAGAAAAAGAGTGCGACCGCGAAGCCGTTCAAGGGCGTACGTCGGGAAACGGCCAGTTGAGCTGCGGTGTCCGTGCAGTTTGATCTTTTTTCCCGCGAATCAGTGGGCCCGCTGGGACTAGGCTATCAAGCTGATTTTATCTCGCAGCGCGAAGAACAAGGCCTCATTGCCGGCATTCGCGAACTACCTCTCACCCCCTTTCAATTTGGCGCCTTTGAAGGCAAACGCCGGGTTGCCTCATTCGGCTGGCGTTACGATTACTCTTTGCAGCGGCTCGAGCAGGCCGATGACCTGCCTGTATGGATCACGCCGCTTCTCCCCAGAATTGAGGCATTCGCCAGCCTGCCCCGCAAAGCCATCCGTCAGGTGCTCTGCACGGAATACGACGAAGGGGTTGGGATCGGATGGCACCGGGACAGACCACACTTTGACGTCATTTTTGGCCTGTCACTCGCCTCGGCATGCAAAATCCGGTTTCGCCGCAAAGCGGACGCGAAGTGGGATCGCTTCACGCTCGAAGCCCAGCCGCGGTCGCTCTACATGATGTCGGGCGAGGCGCGGCAGATTTGGAAGCACAGCATCCCGCCTGTCGATACGGTACGGTACTCTATCACATTCCGGACCATGGCCACCGAACATAAACCCGACAAGTGAGGATCATGACAGCGAAGGAGAAGCCAAGATGCCGGCACTGGAAACCGTCAAGAAGTTTGCCGAAAAATTGACGGGCTGGTCACGCCCCTCGAAGGCGGATATCGCCGCGCTGGTTAAGCAGCGCAAGGCCCATTCCTTCCGCTTTCGGGACGACGGCATTATCCCGAATCACCCCGTCTGGCCGCTGATCATTTACCGCAGCCCCGTCAGTCTTCCCGGCGAGTTCGATCCATCGGCGGTGTTTGAGGACCTGTTCGAGCGCAATGGCTGGGGCGATTCGTGGCGCGACGGAATTTATGACTACGCGCACTACCATTCTGGCATCCATGAGGTGCTCGGCATCGCTCGCGGCGCCGCCAAGGTACGCTTCGGCGGCAGGCGGGGACGCACGCTTGCACTGAAGACCGGTGATGTCGCGATCGTTCCTGCCGGAACGGGACATCAGAGATTGTCTGCCAGCAAAGACTTTTTGGTCGTGGGCGCCTATCCGCCCACCGGCAAATACGACGAATGCACCAATGGCGAAGACCGCGAGCGCGCTCTCAAGACAATCCAGAAAGTCGTGCGACCACGTAAGGATCCAGTCTTTGGCGCCGACGGTCCGCTGCAAAAAGCCTGGAAACTAAAGCGTTAGACACTCCGTATCTCAACGTCACCCAGCCGGCCGTCAGCCACGCCTTGAAGCGACTGCGCATGATCTTCAATGATCCGCTGCTCGTGCGGGAGGGGGTCGGCATGCGGACGAGCGCGAAGGCGTTGGCGCTGAAGGACTCCCTTGAGCGCGCCATGTCCGAATGCCACGCCTTGCTGACGTCGGCCAATCTGTTCGACCCCGGCAAGAGTTCCCGAGTTTTTCGTCTGGCGATGAGCGATGCCATGACAGTCGAGGGCCTGCCGCGCATCGTGCAGATCGTTCGACGCGACGCGCCCAACATCGATTTTATTGTCGAAACGGGCGGTCCGGTGCACTCATGCAGTCTTCTGGTCGAAGACAAGGCCGATCTGGCCCTCGGCGTGTTTCCGTCGCTACCGGGCGGGTTGCGCAGCCGCGAACTCTACCGCGATCAACTGGTCTGCATCGCCGATCGCAACAATCCTCGGCTCAGGAAAGGCCGGCTCTCGTTCGCGGCGTTTCTCGCTGCGCCTCACGTCACGGTGACACCGAGCAGCGATACAGGGATCCAATTGGATGAGATTTTGAACGCCATGGGCATGCGAAGGCGGATCGTAGCGAGGGTGCCCCACTATCTGGCGATACCGTCATTGATCGGTGGAACCGACTTGCTCGCGCATTCCCGCCGCAAGCTTCTGAACGTATTCCAGGCCGGAAGCGAACTCGTGTCGTTGCCGGTGCCCGTACCATTTGCGGTACCCGACCTCGTGTTCAGTCAGGTTTGGCATGCGAGACAGGATTTGGACCGCGGGCAGATCTGGTTGCGGGAGACGATCGATCGCGCCCTGGGTGGCATGGGTGCGGAGTAAAGCTTGACTTTAAGGCGTGCGCTGGCTTGAGGCTGCGCCTGATGGCCGCGGTCTTGTGATAGGCCGCCGTCAACCGCCGCGCCCACTTCCCCGCCATCGGCGGCTCCCTACGACGCGTCTCCGCCAGCTCTCAGGTCTGTCTCCATTCGGCCGATATTGCCGTTAGGCGGAAAGCCACGGCAGGGGGATGCCAGCTTTCGCTTTGCGGCCTATCCGCCGGTCGCCGCCGTGCGCAGTTGTACGGGCCCTTGCCGCGAATAGCTTAGTTCCTCATTCATACAAATCTGATGCCGGCCACCTGTTGCGGACGGCGCTTTCCTCCTGTCGGGGCTAGCAAGAGTTGTTGGCTATTCAAAATCTTGTGAGGAACTCACCGCTGCGTCTTGTTGAAATACCGTAAGTCGGGCGGCGGCTGGTCCCTCTTCGCCGGCATCAGAAAGCCATCCCCGCTCATCATATAATCCTGCTTGCCAATGCGGGTATGCGCATTGTTCTCGGCACACTCCGCTTCTCGCCATAGCGGCTGGGCTTGCGGCCGACGGCTGTATTGCTTGGTCACGGTCCACGGGTGCGTGAAGGCATTGTCGATCAGTGTGATTTCGTCATACAGAATATTGTGGTCCGCAGCATTTCCGAAAATCCGCTCCTTGACGATTGTCTGGTTGTCCGCATGCAGCGGAATAGCAGTGCTGTCGAGTGTACGCGGCCCCTTAAATCCGCGCGTCTCTATTTCGAGTACATCGAAGCCGCCGTCGCCATCTGTATCGATCCACTTTCCGATGGAATAACCCGCATAGGAAGGCTCAATGTTTGCCGGCCATTCGCGGCCGTCCGTATAAATTCGACGGATGTCGTTCACAAAGCCGAACAGCATATAAGTCGTATCTGGCAGGACGAGGATTTCCATGGTGGTGTAAACATTCATCATGCGCGGCATGCCGGGCGTGATGCAGAGGAAGTCTCGATCGAGGCCGGCGCCGCCTGCCTTCACGTCGGCCAGGCTCGCCTCGTGAAGCGCCTGATATTCTGGGGTCAGCGGCGCTTGTTGGGCGAGGCCCTGGGGCTTTGTCTGATCCCACGAAGGATTGGTGCCGAACTTGTAGGCCAAAGGTGCGGACCACTGGCCGCGCCAATTCGGATATTTCAACTCATCGGTCGCCCCGGCCCCTGGGATGAAGCTGGTATACAATATCATCGCCAGCATAGTTGCCATGATGGGGCAGCGTGAGCACATGACTTCCTCCTCATAGGTTAGTCGCCGCCGTCGGAACGGCACCATCGTTCCACCGCAAGGTGCCAATATCAAACGATGGCGAAGTTCAAGGTGAAATTTCTGGCAAATTGAGCCGCCGGGAATCGTGTGGCGGCTATGAGCGCCGCCAGATGAGCGCACGATTTCCGGTGCGTTTTCGGCCGGACTACGCTTTGAGCACAGCGCGGACTCGGTCGGGCGTCATCGGGTATTGGCGCATACGTACGCCGGTGGCGTCAAAGAAGGCGTTGGCGATCGCTCCGACTGCCGCGCCCATCACCTCCTCGCCGGCTCCGGTCGAGCGCTCGTTCAAACGCTGAACCACGATCGGGGTCACGTTTGGATGATCGGCGAACCGCAGCACCGCATAGCTCTGCCAGTCAAGGCTCGTAACATTGGTTTCGGAGAAACGCACCTCCTCGACCAAGGCCCGGCTCGCCGATTGCACCATCATGCCGACGATCTGGTTCTCGACAAGAGCCGGATTGACGACGAGCCCGGCATCGATGGCGCCGAAAAGATGCTTCACCTTGATCTCCCCGGTCTCGCGATTGACCTCGATGTCGGCGACCGCCGCCCCATAGGACACGATGTGGGTTCCGAGACCGACACCGCGGCCGGTGGCGACCCGTCCGCGCTGCGGGGCGGAATGCGCCACACGTGGTGCCCAATTCGCTGCCTTCGTCACCGCATCCATCACGCCGATCCAACGCGGATCGGTCATGTTGTGGCGGCGGAACGCGACCGGGTCCATGAGCACCGCATGGGCAAGCTCGTCGATGGTTTGCTCTGCAGCGAACGAAATCGAGAGATCCATAGGCGATCGCAGATTGCCGCCCTTGAGATAGCCATCGAGCCCCGGCACATGATGGTTGATCAGCCGCGCGTTGGGCATGGAGTAGACCGCGCTAAGGGTCTCCTTGTTGACGAGCCGGGCGCGGCCGCTCACCGGCGGCTGCAACGGCGCCCCCAGCGCCAGTTCCTGGGAGGTTTCAACCGCGATCCAGCCGTGTTGCCAGCCATGATATTCAAACGCCACGATCTTGCCGTCCGCATCCACACCGGCGCGCACGTCGGCCAGATGGGCCGGGCCGTAGTTGTCCCATCCATGCTCGTCCCAGCGCATGAACTGGACGCGCACCGGTCGACCGACCGCCTGTGACATGATCGCGGCGGCCAGCGCCGAATCGTCATGGCAGGCGCGCCCGAATACGCCGGCACCCTCGTAATATTGCACCCGCACCCGATCGGACGGAAGCCCGAGGGTCGTCGCCAGCATGGCGCGGACGCCATGGGGAAACTGGGTCGAGCACATAACCAGCGCGCCTTCCGGGTTGACGTCGGCCAGCGCGCAACTCGGCGCAAACGGCGCATGAGCTTGGTAGGGGCCATAGTAGGTGGCGGACGCAACATGCGCCGCCTTGGCGAGCGCAACCGGCACATCGCCTTCTTCGACAATTACCGAGTCGGTGGTCTGCGACGCGCGCATCGTATCGAACAGCATGCCCGGAGCGGGGAGGCGGCGCGGCATTCGCCATGCGACCTTCAACTGATCCGCGGCGCGGACTGCGTCCCATTCTTGCGCGGCGACGACGCCAAGGAAATCGCCCTTGCGCACCACGCGGGCGCCGGGAATGTTGGCGATCGAACTCGCATCGACACTTGCGATCTTGGCCCCGGATCCATATGCGCCTTGACCGCGGGGCCGCACGATCCGCCCGTGAAGCATGTTCGGGACCCGCACGTGCTGCATGTAGACGTATTTGCCGCTCACCTTGTCGGGAACGTCGACGCGCATTACACGGGTGCCGACAAGTCGATAATCAGCGACCGGCTTTTGCCGCGCCTTGCCCGTCATCTTCACGTTGAATTGCTTGTCGCCGATCAGTTCACCGTACGTGACGACGCGGGATGGCTCACCGGCAACAGAAACGATGCCTTTTGCGACCTCAAGCCGCTCGGCCGGAGCGCCGAGCGTCGCGGCGGCAAGTTGCAGCAACGTCTGACGCGCCTCCGCGCACGCCGCACGCAATTGCGGCCCGTTGTCCATGATGGACAGACTTGCGACGGCCGGGCCCTGGTTCGGCGTGACGTCGGTATCAACCCGAGCCGCCGAGAGCTGGTCCATGGCGAGGTCTAGTTCCTCGCCCGCGATCTGCAACATGCCGGTAGTCGTACCCTGGCCAAGTTCGACCTTGCCGAAAAAGATCGTCGCCGTGTTGTTGGCACGCACCGTGATCCAGGAATCCAGCATAGAGGGATCGGGTGTGGCCGCACGCAAGGGCGTGCTTAAAGGTCCGACCAATGGCCCGGCCATGCTGAAGCCGACGATGAGAGCGCCCCCCTTGAGGAGGTCGCGGCGTGAAAATGCCGTCTGGGCGATCGTCGTCATTTGCGTTCCTCCGCCATGATGCGGGAAGCAAGCTGAATGGCCGCCATGATCCGCGGATAGCTGCCGCAGCGGCACAAATGCCCGTTCATCGCCCGGCGAATATCGGCCTCGCTCGGCTGCGCGTTGTTGGCGAGCAATTCCGACCCCTTGACGATCATGCCGTTGAAACAATAGCCGCATTGCAGCGCCTGCTCGTCGATGAGAGCGCGCTGGAGCGGATGCAACGCCGGCGGCCGGGCGAGCCCGCGCTGCGACGCATAGAGCGCCGGCAGTCCTTCGAGCGTCGTCACCGACTTGCCTTCGACCGCGCCGACGGGGGTGATGCATGAACGAATCTCGACGCCGTCCACCAGCACCGAGCATGAGCCGCACTGGGCAAGCCCACAACCGAACCGCGGTCCCTGCAGACCGAGTTCGTTCGCCAGCACATACAGCAGGGGCGTGTCCCGGCCGTCTGCGACGGCAACTGGCCGGTCGTTCACGCGGATCTTTAACTCCTCGGCCATTTCCATCTCCATTTCGAATGCAATGATGGACATATCGAAGCGACAGAATTCGGTAACGCCCAAGTTATCATGCTGTATGATGAAGATACATCCTTCGGCACTTTTTAAAGCGCACAAGGCACTCCTCAGGAACCGGTGACACCGGCCCGGCCGATGCCGGCCACGAGGATAGTCGAGCCGAAAAGCAGGAGATGGTGCCGGGTTCCCCGCCGTGCTATCAGGCCGTCGCCGCGCCGGCGGCGAAGCCACGCTTTACGGACGCGCGATCGTGTTCCACCCCGGCAAGAGTTACCGGGTCTTTCGATTGGCGATGATCGAGCGCTTGCCGCCATCGTGCAGATCGTCCGGCAGGACGCGAATTGAGCGTTACACCTGGGCGTAAGAAATTACTCGCGGCGACATGTCTGGACGATACGCGCGCCGGGAGTCCGTGATCGAGCAATCGCCGCTTACTGGCGGTGAGTAGCGCATGAAGTGATCCGCCGAGAGCAGGCGCCGCAGCTAAAATCAGACGTCGCAGTTGGCCTTCGATTCGCCGACACCCAGCGACGAGGGATGCCGGCAAAGCCAGTCAAACGTTCGGCCCGTCTGGCTAGACGGCTTCGCTCTCGCGCACGAGGGTCTCTCCGCAATAGTCGCAGCGGAACGCCTGCACGTCACGAAGGTCGCGATCCCCTGGGTTGGAGTTCGGAACGGGTCCATCATAACTTTCGAAGGAAGACCGCCGTTCCAGACCGGCGAGCCTTATGGGCCGCTATTGTCCGCACCCCACATGCGCTGCATGCCGGGCGCGATCGAGTCGCAAGTTTAGGGGAGTGTTTGGTGATCGGTGACGCTGAATTATATCAGCTGTCCTGTCGAAGGCCCACGCTATCCTGTACCGACAGGCTATCCTTTGCCCAATGAGCGGCAGCGTGATTTTGGCGCGCGGCGACGTAGTCGGCCAACATTGTGTAGCATGAGGCGACCTTCGTCATCGCAGCACGCTCGGCCGGATCGCGTATTTCCTTGGCGGCATGCAGGCAACCCATGGCCATCTTCATGTAGGCGTCACGTGAACTCATACGGGCAGAATGCGAGACGCACGTCGCGGTTCCCGGAACTTGTCCAAAAATATACAAACATCGATTCACGTGGGCCGACAAAGCTCTCAATTGGGTTTGCCCGATCTGGCCTTTGGCAGAAAAGTAAATGACATCCGCGTCGCGAGGCCGTTTCGACCTTCATTCGCCAGCCCCGAGACCGGTTAACAGGGCAGCCACAGGAGCGTGAGCGCATAGCGACCTGTCACCTACGCGCTATCACTTAACGGATCTTGGCGATATCCTCCGGGTGGGTGACAGGGCACGCGGGATCGACTGCCTCTGGCGAGGGGTGCCGAATCCACTTGCGCGAGGGATCGTTACCCGAAGGGCCGAGATGCGATCCCCTCTTCGGGATCTCGTGCAGGCTCGGTGAGCGCAGCGAATAGAGCCCGGTCCGGCGTCGCCGGATGCGCCTATCAAGAGGAGGTTGGGATCACCCGCCACCGGTGACCGGTGCTGATCGGGGGCCGCAGGGAATGGGCCGGTCTGCACAAGCGCAGCGCGGAAGATCGGGGAGACCCCGCCCTCAAGCGAGGCGAGACCCCGGCCCGTGCCCGCCACGCAATCTCGCGGGTGAACGGATGATTCTTCCCGGCGGTGCCGCTGGACGGGCGCCCGGCTCGACCTCTCGCCCCGCGCCGAGCTGGGGTGTGCTCATCTGCTGACGATCGCCTCAACAAGTTCGACGATCCGACGCCGGAGCTTGCTATCCCGGATTCGGCCGAACGCCTCGGCGAGGTCGTGTCCATCTGGGCTTGCGAGAAACTCACTAACGAAATCCGGCATCGTGCTTTCCCCCGACCTCCCCGAAAACTGCGGGCCTTCAAAGAAAAAGGAAACCGGAACCTGCAACACGCGGGAAATCTCATGCAGCCGACTGGCACCTACGCGATTTGCGCCCTTCTCGTATTTCTGAACCTTGCTGAAACGAGACACCCAAGGCTTCGCCCAGACTTGCCTAAGTCATCGAAAGCGCCAGGCGGCGCCGCTGGATACGGGAGCCCACATATTTGTCAGTGGGATCGGTGGACTTTAGGGACCTGTATCCAGGCGGGCCAACTGAAGGGAGCGAATGCACCGGGAATCTTTTCACCATGCCGGATGGAAGGACGCCGCCGGTAGTCAGACAAGGTAATTAGGAACCGGGGCCTCGTTGTTGATGTTGAATCCGAGTGCACGGCCCGGTCGACAGGTGGTCGTGCACACGACCCCGGTCCGTGATCCCGTTAATGCCCAACGAGCCGGGGTCACCTGGTGTGATTGCGTGCAGCCTGCGTGAGCAGTGCGAAGATCCGCCCGGCAAGAAGCGCCGGTACCCTCCATGCGTATAAAAAAACAACCGGACGCCTTGCGACGTCCGGCTGCGTATTTCTTCGTGAACTGGGGTCTGCTACATCGCGGTGGATGGCACCTTGTAGTAGTCGTCGATCACGTGGCCCCGGGTGCCCCAATCCCAAGTTTCATGGGTGCTGTATTTCGGCGCACCCTTGAGCTGGGTCTCGGCGATGTTGACCTCGTAGCCCTCAAGTTGCGGGTTGTAGGTCAACAGTTTCCACGGCAGCGGGTAATAGTCCTCGCCAATGCCCATGAAGCCGCCGAAGCTCATGACGGCGTAGGAAACCTTGCCGCTGATCTTGTCGATCATCACACGATCGATGCTTCCGACCTTTTCGCCGTTTGAACGATAGACCGCGGTACCCTGCACCTTGTCGCTGCCGATCAGCGAGTGCGTTTCCCTGGCCGAGGGATCGAGAGATGACTGCAAAGCCATGAAGAATTCTCCTGTTGTTGCTTCCCGCTAACCCAACCCCTCGCGGCGAGGGCGGTTCCCGCAAATTCATGCGTCGCCGCCCAATTCCCGGCAACCGAGGGAACAAATAGGCCGCAACCTTGGCTTAACTCATCAGCATCGAGGCCGGCGTGAGTAGCGCCGAAAAGCCGCGTCGCGTACGAGCCGACCGCGAAATCACCCAATCACGGAATTTCCGATGATCGGCGCGCACCAGGTCAGCAACCGACAAGTCGCGGGCGGTGGCCGCTCACGCCATCAAGTTAACGTGCCGCAGGAACGCAAGATCGACTTCGTGACTGCCAAAGAGGGCCGAGGGCTTGCAATGAGGCACTCAATTATTTCGATTATCGCGGCGGCCGTGCGAATTCACGTTGCCGCGATGGCGTGCCGGGTCAAACGACCCCGCTACCTGTGGCCGGCCGATGAATGCGTTCGTGGTCGCCCGCACTGTATTGATCCCCTTGCGAAGGCCATACTGGATGGTCCCACTATCGGGGCCCTTGTTATCTTATGCACCGGCTTGGCTTCTGCGACAGAACATAAAGTTGCCTCAGTGCCAAAGCTGGATGTCCCATTCAACGCCAAATGGGACCGGTGCGAGTTGCTCGCTCGACAGCGGGGAGTGCCACCCGGAAAAATCGGCTACGGGGCTTTCATCGAAAATTGCATGGGGAAAGTGTCGCCCAATCCAAGCCAGGTAACGGCGCGGGCGGCAGAAAGCCGGGCGTTGGAGCATCCCGGGGCACGGCGGCAGTAACCGTGGAGGAGGGCGAAGCTCACCAGAAATTGGAGTTCGACGCCGACGGCGCCCTTCAAGTTCATATCGGGGATGGCGAAAGGACGCTTTCGCCCGATCAGGTCAAGCAGCTGCGGCAGCTTCTTGAAAAGGAACGATGCCAAATCGCAGAAGATTCCGAGTTGGTTCGTTGTGCGAAGGAACACGAATTATTATTCGCGACTTCCACCTATGGCATCCGATTCGACAAGAAAGAGACTGGCGGATCACTGAGGATCAGACACGGTATCGATGAGGGCCGGGCGCGCACGGCTTTGTCGGAGTGGATCAAGGCCGGCTGCCCCATGCTGGCGAATGCCTCGGATGACGGGCAACCCTGGTCCATAGAGCACCTTCAGGAGGAATAATTGGCGTCCAGCGGCGAACCACTTGCGCCGCTGTGGCTGAAGTTCATCTTTTGCGCACCTCTTCCGGCGGCCTGCACAGAAAGGGGCGGCGGTGCGCACCCGAGAAGCTCTTGCAGCGTCGGCCACGTAGCTCGGCCGGCCACATCCAAGTAACAGGAAAGGCCTCAGGAACCAAGGCGACGGACTTTCATTGACTAAGATCGAGCGAGGCGAGCAAGCCGGATTGCCACGGAGGCCGCCCTATGGATGATCCTAACAAACAGACTTTCACCGAAACCAAGGGCTGGCGATCCATCGAAAGCGCCCCGAAAAACAAAGACGTAATGCTGCTGGTGAGAAATGCGGCGGGGGACCAGTACATGCTGCTCCGGCCCGCACGTTTGCTCGGTCATGGATGGGTTATGCTATAGCGGTTCCCGATCATATTGAAGCATAGCCTGCATGCCTGAAGTAGTTGGCACATTCGCTTGCCCTGAGCTGTGGCACGAACGAGCGGATTGTTCGGTAGAGACCCGGAACGGTCCGCTTCGCGACCTTGCGCAGCAAGGTCTTGAATTTGCTGTAGGACATCTCGATGGGATTGAGGTCGGGCGAATACTGCGGCAGGTAACGAAGTGTCGCCTGCGCCTTCTCAATCGCCTCCCGGATGCCGGCGACCTTGTGGATTCGACAGTTGTCCATCACCACGATGTCGCCGCGGCGAAGCGCGGGAACCAAGCACTGCTCGACGTAGGCCAAGAACATCTCTCCGTTCATGGCCCTTCGATCACCATCGGGGCGGTCATCTTATTATGACGCAACGCCGCCACGAAGGTGATTGTCTTCCATTGGCCAAGCGGGACGCGGCCGATCAATCTGACACCGCGCGCAATCCGTCCCCTGAGCCGCACCATATTGGTGCTGACGGCAGTCTCGTCGATAAACACCAACCGGGCGGGATCAAGCATGCCTTGCTCTCGAATCCAGCGCCGACGCGCCCGGGCCACGTCGGCTCGCTCGCGTTCCGCGGCCTGCAGGCTTTTTTTTGAGGGTGATGTCGTGCCGGTCGAGAAAACGCCACAGCGAACTGCGGCTGGTTCGTATCCGCCGCTTGCGCAGTTCCGCAACCGTCTCCATCAAGGTCAGGTCCGGCTGTTCCGCGACCAGCCCCAATACCTGCGCGGCGAACTTCTCCAACGGAGAAACGCTTCCACCGCGCGGCTTTGGCTCAGCGCTCCCGCTGTCGTGCCAGCGTTGCAGCCATCTCACCGTGGACGCCACACTGACCCCGAGCAACTCGGCGGCCTCACGTCGAGAGGCCCCCTCCAGTTCCACCACTTCGATCGCGCGCTCCCGCAGGTCACCAGAATAGGACTTCGGCATCGCCCACCCCCGAAAAGGAGAATCAATGCACAAAGAATCGCTCATCCATAGACTGTTGGGAATCCCACCGATTCGAATCGGTCGGGAACCGCTTTAATATCGGCAACAAGCTCGAAGTTGAGCCCATCATGTGGCACCACCCCTCCACTCAACGCCATGCCCGCTTGATCGGTCGCACAAAGATCGCATCGTAGTTCGGCATGAAGGAAGCGGGGCGTGGTGCAGCTTCATGGCCTTGATCCTGAACTCGAGTTCGGCCCCACGAAGGGGGCACGCCATCCCCACCGCTCGGCGGCCCCAAACCAGACCGGCGCGCTGTCTCACGTCCGTATGCTGATGTTGCAGATGAGTTCCTGCCGCGCGCCAATCGAAGCTTATCTCACCACTCAGTTGTCCTCGAATCATGCTCTCGATTGCGCGCGAGCCGAAGCCCTTTCGCGTGGGTGGTTTAACCGGAGGACCGCCATTCTCAGTCCAACACAAGACGAGCTGTCCGTTCGGCTCGCGGGACCACTCGACTTGAACGTGCCCATCGGGCACCGACAAAGCCCCGTACTTGGCCGCGTTGGTTGCCAATTCGTGCAGCGTCACCGCCATCGCTTGTGCTGTCATCGGCTCGAGCAAATGCTTCGGGCCGTTAATCCCCACCCGCTTTCCAGTGCCTTGGACGTAGGGCGCAATTTCGTCATTGACCAAATTTTGAATATCGGCCCCGGCCCAGCGCGTGTCCACGAACAGCCTGTGGACGTTCGCGAGTGCTTGGATGCGTCCCTCGATTGCGCGTTTGAGTCCCTCAGGCGTATTGGACCGGGAAAGATGCACAGTCGCCTGAACTGTTGCTAACAGGTTCTTGGCCCGATGTTCGGCTTCACGCGCGAGGATGGCGATTTGCGCCTCACTCCGCTTCCGCTCGGAGATATCTCGCGCGATTTTTGATGCGCCAAAGACCTTCCCCTGGTCATTTTTGAGAGGTGAGACAGTCAGCGAAATGTCAATCAGGGTCCCGTCCTTGCGTTGGCGCACGGTCTCATAGTGGTCGATACGCTCACCCCGCCTGATACGGCCGAGAATCTCAGGCTCCTCGTTTTGCCGGTCCGAAGGAATAAGAATCGTGATCGGCTTGCCGATGGCTTCTTGCGCCGTATATCCGAATATTCGCTCCGCGCCGTTATTCCAACTCTTGATTATGCCATCAAGGTCCTTGCTGATGATGGCATCATCAGAGGACGCCACGATGGCGACAATTTGCTGCGTCGCGTTCAAAGACAATGACGTCTGATAAGCCGCAGCCGCGAACGTACTCAAGTTGGTCATCACCCGCAGGTCTTCTGCGTCGAAACGGCAACGGGCATCATGGGAAACGATCCAGATGGTGCCGAGGGCTTCACCCTTGACATAAAACGGGACCAACAATGCCTCTTCAAGCAAAGGAGTGACTTCTCCGAAATAGGGAAAGTCGATTTCTGGGTGGGAGCACATAAGCGCGGCGTTGTGGTTCAACACGGCACCGCACGGACCGAAGTCACGCGGAGTTCCGCCGTTTACGTGCGGGGCCCACTGTCCGGCGATCGCACGCCAGTGGAAGTTTGTCCTCTGGTCGCCGTCCTCGAGGAGGCTCAGCCCGGCGGAATGCGCGCGGCACAGAGTAAGGGCAGTCTCAGCGATCTTCTGCAAAAGAAGGTCAGGAGATGTTGCCATCACCCGTGCCAACTCGATCAAGGCCTGATTTTCGGCTGCGTGGTCGGGCGGACGCGATGGCCGCCGACTCAACTCGGCTGTGGAAACCATGGAACGCAGATGCGGATCAAGATCCGAAGACCCGGCGCGATATTCCGCCGGCCCCTGCGCTCCCTGAACTTCTACCTCGGACATAAATGCAAAACCGTGGCGATGGCGCGTTGAGCGGGGCTTGCCCCGCCGCGATCACCGTACCATAGCACGGCCTGCAATGCTGCTCTCAGTTGTTTGGCCTATAGAAGGCCGATGGCACCCGGGGTCGTCAGAAGATCCTCAACCACACCTGAGGAACATTGAGCGGGGTTGCAGGCATTTATAACCCACCAGTTCGTGGCTGAAACGAAGGAAGCGGTGGCAAAATGGGAACACAAGCGGGAAGCGACCCTGAATTGACGACGGCTGCTTCCCTGGTGGTCGCTGAAGCCATATATGAGGCCCAGCTCAGTTTGGAGGAATACACAACCAAAAATATCGACCCGATCATTGCCCTCAAGAAGGTGCAGGTGATTATTGAAAGCGAGGCAGTAAAAGAGGCCATAAAGGCCATTGACTACGTGCACAGGTAAGAACGCCCCCGAGGGTTGTCCTCGCAGGCGTTGGCTAGGAACTAGCGCAGCTTATCGCCGCCCTGTTGACGGCGACGGCTCGGGTCCTGATTCGCCGACGTTGGCCGTGACACGTGGATCACCTTCCAAGGCGACCCCATTACGCCGGTCGCCGCTCGCCGACCCGATCCCGCCTGCTCTTCGACACCGCCGCCTGGTGGTTCATCCACAGGTCCGCAACGCCATCCCAAGCCTCGCGATCTGGCGACCGCAGAGTTCAAGACGATAAGACTCAGGCCTTCTCAAAATCGCGGCCTGCATCAGTCCGGAATGCCCTCCACTCCGCTCCCGTTGGCTCAATGACAAGCGGATTTAAAAAAAGATGCTTTCGAATTGCGAAAAAGAGAAAGGCTTTCGCACGAATGGGAAGCCGGCGCCGCCTTGGTCGGTGCCCGACATGATGACGACAGATAACCCGGGCCGCACCGCAACGGCCCTGCGCGCCAGTTCGTACCCGTCCATGCCGGGCATTTGGACGTCCGTCAGGAGAAGAGAGATCTGTGGATGTTGGTTGAGGGCAGCGAGGGCCGAGGGGCCCGATTCCGCAGTCAAAACTTCGCAACCGCAATCCTCGAGCATGAGGGAACCGAGGTCGCGAATTGCGGGTTCGTCGTCAACCAGAAGGACGGTATGGGTCCAGGCTGTGTGAAAAGACTGTCGTGCTATGATTCCCTTGCTAAATCGGCGGGGGACGGATGGCGCGGTTCGTTGAAGGGATGGATCGCGAGCAGGCGACCTTGTTGCCTGAGTGTCTTGAGGATTGGGTCGACGAGAATAATCCCGTCCGCGCGGTTGATGTGTTCGTCGAGGCGCTAGATCTGGTCGAGCTTGGGTTTGACGGTGCCCAACCAATGGCGACGGGGCGGCCCGGTTACAAACCCTCGGTTCTGCTCAAGCTCTACATCTACGGCTATCTCAACCGCGTGCAGTCGAGCCGTCGGCTCGAGCGCGAGGCTGGCCGCAATCTCGAGGTGATGTGGCTGACGGGACGGCTCGCGCCCGACCACAAAACTATCGCCGATTTCCGCAAGGACAATGGTCCGGCAATCAAGAAGGTGTGCGCCCAATTCGTTGAGTTGTGCCGCAAGATGGGACTGCTGGCGAAAGCCAGCGTGGCCATCGATGGCAGCAAGTTCAAAGCGGTCAACAGCCGCGACAACAATTTCACCAAGGGCAAGTTGGAGCGGCGGCTGAAGCAGATCGAGGAGAGCGTGGTGCGCTATATGGGCCAACTCGATACCGCCGACCGCCGGACGGCAGCTGGCGAAGACCCGTCGGAGACGGTGCTGCTGACCAAGACGCGGCTCAAGGAAAAGCTTGTGAAACTTGAAGAAGAAGTGAAGCGGCTGAAGGCGATCGAGAAACAAGTACTCGCCTCACCCGATCAACAAGTCTCACTGACCGATCCCGATTGCCGTTCGATGGCGACGAGCGGACGTGGCAGCGGCATGGTCGCCTACAACGTGCAAAGCGCGGTCGATACAGAGCACCATCTGATTGTGGCGCACGAGGTGACGAATGTCGGCACCGACCGCTCGCAGCTCGCACATATGGGGCAGGCTGCGAAAGCCGCGTTGCACACCGATAACTTGGACGCCGTTGCTGATCGCGGCTACTTCAAGGGCGAGGAAATACTGGCGTGCGAGAAGGCCGGCATCACGGCGACACTGCCCAAACCGCAGACGTCAGGCGCCAAGTCGGAAGGGCGCTTTGGCAAGCCAGATTTTGTCTATCTGCCGGCCGAAGATGTCTACCGCTGTCCCGCCGGAGAGAAGCTGACTTATCGTTACACGGCCGAGGAAGACGGACAGAACCTGCGCCGCTATTGGACCAGCGCGTGCCCGATTTGTCCGATCAAGAAGCAATGCACGAAAGGCAAGGAGCGGCGCATCACCCGCTGGGAACACGAACACGTCGTCGAGGCCGTGCAGACACGCCTCGACAAAAATCCGCAAGCGATGCGTGTGCGCCGCCAGACGGTGGAGCATCCGTTCGCCACGCTGAAGATGCGGATGGGCGCGACGCACTTTCTGATGAGGCGACTGAAGAACGTCGCCACAGAAATGGCGCTGAACGTGCTCGGCTACAACCTCACACGCGTGATGAATATCGTCGGCGTCAAGCCGCTGCTGGCCGCGATGCGGGCCTGAGGCCGCGTCTTGGCGCCACCAAATCAGCCCGTGCAGACGACCTCAGGACGCCACTGAAGCTCGCTGGGCTCAATTCTCAAAATTCCGCAGCGTCGATCTGTCAAATGTTCGCCCGCACCACCGCGCTCGCAAGCTGGCCACCAATCCTGCGCTTTTTTACACGGCCTGGGTCAGTTCCACGCCTCAGCCTGCGGCGAAGGCGCCAGCAGATCATTAAAGTTTCTTGTTCAATAGGCAAACGTCCGCACGAAGATACCGTTCCAAACCAGGCCGCAATACGCGGTGATCGCGCACAGCCACCCTTGTGTCTGGGAGGGTGACCACCGAAAGTGAAGCCGTTACGAACCCGGCATCTTCGCACCAAGCACTTCGCGAATCTTGCCGGCAAGTTCATTGGCGCTGACAGGCTTTTGCACCATCACGACGCCGGGCTCGAGGCGGCCCTGATGGACAATGGCGTTCCGCGAATAGCCGGTCATGAACAGGACCTTTAGGTCGGATTGACGTGATTTCAGTTCCTCGGCGAGTTGCCGTCCATTGAGGCCGGGAAGCACCACGTCCGTCAGCAAAAGATCAAATCGTCGCCCGTCAAAGACTTCAAGTGCGAGCTCCGCATTGGCGGCCTCGGTCACCTCGTAGTTCAATTCAGAAAGCATTTCTACCACGTAGGTCCGCACTTCGTTGTCGTCTTCAACCAACAGCACCTGTTCTCCAAAGCCGGCGCTCGCCGCTAACGGCGCTTCCTTTTCCTCCGCAACGGGTCGGCCCATAAACCGCGGCAAATAAAGCTTCACCGTCGTACCGTGCCCGGGTTCGCTGTAAAGCTTGAGGTGGCCGCCGGATTGCAGGACGAACCCATACACTTGGCTCAATCCCAGGCCGGTGCCGCTGCCGGGCGGCTTGGTGGTGAAGAACGGCTCAAACGCCCGATCGATGATCTCTTGCGACATGCCCGTGCCGGTATCGGTTACGCACGTGAGCACGTATTGGCCGGATGGAACTTCGGCGTGCTTTCGGCAATACGCCTCATCAAGGAAGGAGTTGCTGGTCTCGATCGTTAATTTGCCGCCTGTCGGCATCGCATCGCGCGCGTTGACGGCGAGATTGACAATCGCAGCCTCCATTTGGGAGGGGTCCACCTCCACCGTCCATAGGCCCGCGCCGCCTACGACCTCGAAAGAGACGGCTTCACCGAGGGAGCGGCCCAGAAGATCCGATGCGCTTTGGACAAGCTTGTTGACGTCGACGGGCTGGGGGTTGAGCGGCTGGCGGCGCGAGAACGCAAGCAATTGCTGTGTAAGAGAGGCGCCACGGCGCGCCCCACGCATGGCATTCTCGATACAACGATGGAATTTCAACCAATCGGTCGACAGTCCCTTGGCCAACATGCGCTGGAGCATTTCCAGGTTTCCGATGACGATCATCAACAGATTGTTGAAGTCATGGGCGACGCCCCCGGTCAGTTGGCCGACCGCTTCCATCTTTTGCGACTGCCTCATGGCTGCCTCGGCGGCCTCGCGGCGGTCTTGTTCGGAGTAAAGCTTACGGGTCCGCCGCAATAGGTCGCCCAGTGCTCCAAAGAGAAGGAGGGTCGCCGGGATGCCAAAGATCAGATGCGCGCCCATTCTGGTCAGCCACTCCGATTGCACCTCTGAAGTTGCAATGCCGGCGGTGACGAAGACAGGCAGGCCAGGAACGCGGCGCACGCCAAAACGCCGTTCGATCCGGTCAACCTGCGACGCCACCGTATAGAATCCGCCCTGTGGGTTTGCCGCAACGGTTTGGCCGAAGCCGCTGCGGGAATCGAGCCGCGCATTGCCGCCCGCGAGTTGGGGATGCCGCGTTAGGATCAGTCCATCTTCGCGGATCATGGCGTATTGTGCATTACTGGCGTTCACCAGCTTGGAGTAGAATTGAGTGAAACTTCCGGGCAAGACAGAAACCTCAATGACTCTTCGCAAACGCCCCCCGGCGTCCCGTTGTGCGCGGCTGACGGTAAAAAACGATTGGCCGCCGAACTGCGAGGCATGATGTTCGCCAATATGTGTGCCGGCGTATCCGCTCTGGTGGATGCGGAAAAAGTCTTCCTGACTGTAGTCCGTTGAGGTCGGCGCCGGCGCAACCGTTCCGGTGACCTGAGCGTGGCCCGCGGCATCGAACGACCAAAT
Source organism: uncultured Alphaproteobacteria bacterium (assembly GCA_963747835.1). GTDB lineage: Bacteria > Pseudomonadota > Alphaproteobacteria > Rhizobiales > Xanthobacteraceae > JAJPKK01. The sequence goes on along the minus strand of CAVVGO010000006.1, from coordinate 423,080 downwards.
GGATTGCACCTCGGGCAGTTCCAGTGCGATGCGCCGCAGGCGATCGTGCAGCTCAGTTTGCTCCCTAGCGATGTCCTCATCGGAGCGATTCCCGAGCATTTCGTCGACAGCGACAAGTGCCAGATTGATCGACTGGAAAACCCTGACGGCCTGTTCTTGCAGGACGTCAAGCGAACGCTCGATGCGCTCATCGGTGAGCGTGTGAATGTCTTGATAACCGATCCAGGATGCGAAAAGGAACAACGACAGCGGCAACAGCAACGCGGCGGCCATCAAGAAACGCAACATGCGGATGGTGGACGACCGCGCCCCGTCGGCCGGCGCGGTGGCTCTCCGCTTTGGAAAAAACCAATCCGAGGTCACTACTGCCATTATTTCCCACCTATGTGCCGCAGATGCAGTCCACACGCACGTTGCGTATCCGTAAGCTTCAGTCTACCACCAAAATTCCAGTTGCTCGAAAGTCTGCCGCGCGCGTCGCGACGGAACTCGACGCCGGAAGATGGTGCACCGACGCGAGCGCAGCGGCGAGCATTCGCCAACTCCGAGACCGGTGAGAGCGCGGCCCACGACTTCGCAGGCATCCCATCGACGAGACGATCGACAGACGTCGAGCCGTTGATGCCGTGCAAACTGACGACCACGGCGACGCCCGCTTTGGGTCATGATCGTGTGAAAGCGCGACGCTCTCCTCGTGCGCCAGGCGCCGCTCCATCTTCGCCCATGACGTTCTTGCGCATCTCGCGAGCTCTTGTCTTGGTGGATGGGCGTTCCAAGCGCGTTGGATCACCGCAGACAAATGCACTCGACAGCCGTTGCTGTTGATCTTGGGCGGCAAAAGAGCTGCAACATTATTGCATCCCGCCCGCATGGGCTGCGTCGGAACGAATATCTGTCAAGGCGAACCGGGCGCAGCCGAGGCGGCGGCTTCCCGACCTTGCCATGTTCTGGTGAACTCTGCCGGTGACTGAACTCTTCACGGCGTGGACGTCCGATTGACCACGAAGCGCGAGCGCAGACCGGCGTTTGAACTGCTCTTTTGCGCGATGCACCGGCGAGCCCGCGATAAGCGCGGGTGCATGCGCGCTCAAATGTCGGTTCGTCGGATCTCTGCGTTTTGTGTTGCATGATGACCATCCGCGGCACCCCGGTTTGGGAGATTTACCTTTGAATTCGTCTGCGAGAACTTCAGATCGCGCGGCTCTAGAATATTTCGTTGCCGTAACGGCGGCGTCCACCAATCCGAACGCGCCAATTGCTGTGCCACGAATTCCGTCCCGCTGCACCCTGGCCGAGATTATAGTGGCGGGGTCGGTTTCGATCTTGGAGGCGGACGCCAGCATGAGTTTCATTCGCCGCGGCGCTGCCTTGGTGGCTACGGGCGCGATCACCGGTTCCGGGGTGTTCGCGCCAAGTCGCGTGCGGGCAGCTGGGCAGCCTCCGTTCAAGGTTCTCTTCTTTCCGGAAAGCGCTCTTATGTGAGATTGTGGCCCGCTCCGGGAAGGGTTCGCCAGCGGGGCCTGTTCTACGCAGCTCTGATGGTTGACGGATAATTCGTGGAAGGGTCGGCCGTCACTGGGCTGGACACAACCTCGTGAGTGACGATCTTGAATTTTTCAAGCGTGGCAGACCCGAAGCTTGTGGAGATCGCGACGTCAGCGGCATCACGCCCACGCGCTATAACGATGCGGCCGATTTGCCGATGGTTATGTCTGGCATCAAACGTGAACCATCGGTTGCCCAGGTAAGCCTCAAACCACGCACTGAAATCCATAGGCGCAGGATCAGGCTCGACGCCGATATCGCCAAGGTATCCCGTGCAGTATCGTGCGGGGATGTTCATGCACCTGCATAACGCAATGGCGAGCTGCGTAAAGTCGCGGCACACCCCGACCCTTTCCTGCAGCCCATCCGCAGCTGTCCGATCATCGCGGGCGTTCGCATACCCAAAAGTAATGTGATTATGAACGAAGTCGCAGATCGCTTGCACGCGTCCCCAGCCGGCTGTCGTCGTCCCAAACCTCTGCCAGGCAAAATCCGAAAGCTTCTGCGTGTCGCAGTAGCGGCTCCCAAGCAAATATACCAGCGTGTCACCCGGCAATTCTTCAATCGGATGTTGTCGGGCGCTCGGCATCACTTCGTCGGGCAAGCCGGAATCCCAGACAATAAGGTCAGTCCTGAATTCGATGACACCCCCAGGCGCCACCACCCGCGTGCAGATGTTGCCAAAGCCATCGCGGTACTGCCGCATGGGCACGCTTGGCAAAGCCCTGATTTCGTCGGCGGTCAACAGGTCTTTGTTTCTGGAAGGATGGACCGTCAGCATCAGGATGATGGGTGTCGGCTGAAACGTACGAAACGCTATCTCGTATCCGGCGCGGATGTGCATGACGGGTCCTCGTGGGGTGTCGTCGTAAAAAGCCTTCCACGATCATTTGGTTCCGCTCAAAAATTGGTCCTCGCAGACAGCGCGGCTTCACCCGCTTCAGACTTCACATTGACCTCCACTTCCATGCCCAACTCATCGGATCTCGACCCCCAATACACACCCGTGAGGGGGATTGCCTGCGCGGGGGTCCGCGTGACGGCAACCCGAATAAGATCCCTATTTCCGACGATGCCGTTGGTCGGGTCAAAATTCGACCCATCCAGAACCGGGCAAGTAGATTTGGCACCAAGCGTGCGTTGAACCGCCGCCCAGCAGAGCGGGTGCATCGCGGTCTGGTACATAGAGATAGCCGGTCACAAAGCGCGCCGCGAACCCCAACATTCGCGCTGCCTCCATCATGAGCAGGGCAAAATCGCGGCAAGTGCCGGTCCGCAGCTTCAAGGTCTCTAGTGGAGGTTGGGTACCGGAAGCGGTTCTGCGAACATAGGAGAAGTCGTCGGCGATGCCTTGATTGAGCGACATCAGCAGTCGCCCCGTCGGCTGCTTGCTATCGATATTGACGAAGCGACGAAGCCATTTCTGCACTTGGTCATCCGGGTCGGGAAACTGGCGCGTCATGCACGCCGAGAGATCAGGTAGCTGCTCAGGATCGTACATAAAGGGATGCCACTTCGCGGATTCTTCGATCTGAAACTCCGGAGCATTTTTCGGCGTATGGTCGAGCCGAATGGTGGTCTCGACGTCAATGAATGTGCTGGAACTCTCAAAGTCGAACAGCGTAACGCAATTCCCGAAGAGATCGTGAATCCACCGGATCTGGGATGGGTGCGGTGAGATCGACAGTCGATAATCCAAAAGATGCTGGTCGAAGCTGTCGCGCGGTCGGAACATCAGTCGGTGCTCGCCCAGGCGTACGGGTTTTTTATAGCGGTAGCGCGTGAGATGGCGAACGATTAGCACGCTCATTCTGGACCGTCCGTAATTTCCCGATAACGACCCAGCCGTCGGATGTCGTAGGCTTGCACCATCATGAGAAGTCAGTCGAAGAGGTCGTCGGAATACCCAGAAATACCGTCGAGACGCGCGCATTTTACGCACGGAACCAACTGTCGCAACTGCTTGAAGCGAGGAGTGGATAGATATTGATTTCCGAAACGCCCTCTGCGCCGTGATTTTATAAACCTGCGGGCACGTATCGACATTGATTCCGCAGTGCTCCCAAAGCGGTGCTCCCAAAGCGGCCGCTTTTCGGCAGGCGGCCTCAAATGGTGAACCCGCCGCGAAGCCAGTTGATTTTACCAAGGTTGGCCGGACCTCAGGGCGGTCCGCGCGAGAGACTAAATCGCCCTACCCCGATTGGCACTTTTGACGCTATCCAGTCGTCGATGACCTTTTTTCGCGCGGTCTTTGGCATATCCAGACCGCTCTTGGATTTTGCCTTCGAGTTGATCGCGGCGCCCGTTGATGACATTCAGGTTATCGTCGGTAAGTTTCCCCCCTGCTCTCCTTGACGCCCTCCTGCTTCCAATTCTTTGAATGCGGTGCCAGTCCACAGCATGCTCTTTTTTGAATAAGATATTGCAAGAACACTTTGCAGTCGCTTGGGTTCCGCCTCGTATGGCAAGCGGCGCCTTTCATGAACGCGTGGGCCACGGGGAGATTGCTTGGGGGAGACCGTCAGCGCGTCTCGATGGAACTCGAACCGTCCCCACAGAATTGGTCACAACGCGGGCTGCCGCGTGGCGTTTATGTCTGGGGAGACCTATGAGCGAAAAGGATGTTCTGGGTGACGTCGAGCCGGCGAAGATTTCCACGGGAAGCGGCGGCCTTGACGAAATTCTCGGCGGGGGCCTCGATCCCGAACGGATGTATCTCTATGAAGGCCGGCCCGGCTCCGGAAAGACCACACTAGCGCTGCAGTTCCTGCTTGAGGGTGTGAGCCAGGGCGGACTTTGCCTTTATATCACCCTGTCGGAAACCGAGCGTGAGCTTCGGCTCGTCGCAAAGCGCCATGGCTGGTCGTTAGACGAAATCACGATCTTCGAGTTGGTGCCGCCCGAAACCAGCCTCGACCCGAGCCAGGAATTGACGGTGTTGCAACCGGCCGAAATGGAGCTAAGCGAAACCACGCAACTGATCTTTGGCATCGTGGAAAAGCTTTGTCCCACGCGCATTGTGGTGGATAGTTTGTCGGAGCTACGCCTTTTAGCTCAGAGCCCGCTGCGATACCGCCGGCAGATTTTGGCACTGAAGCACTTTTTTTCCGGCCGCAAATCGACGGTCATTCTTCTCGACGACCTTTCGTCCCAGCAGAACGATCTTCAGCTCCATTCGATCGCCCATGGCGTCGTCCTCTTAGAGCAACTGGCCATCGACTACGGGGCCGAGCGACGCCGCCTCCGCGTCGTAAAGATGCGCGGGATCGACTTCAAAGGTGGCTTTCACGACTTCACGATCGAGCGCGGCGGTCTCAAAATCTATCCGCGCTTGATCGCGGCCGAACATCATAAGGATTTCGCCGGCGACGTGGTTACCAGCGGCAACGCCGAGCTTGATACGCTCTTGGGTGGCGGCCTTGAGCGTGGCACCAACGCGCTCCTTATCGGATCCGCCGGCGTCGGCAAATCTTCCTTGGCACTTACCTACGCCATCGCTGCGGCCGAACGAGGGGAGCGTTCGGTCATCTTTGCCTTCGATGAAGGGCGAGGCACTATGGACGCTCGCGCCCGCACCCTAGGTTTGCCGTTGAAGGAAGCGACCCAAGCCGGCCTTATCCGGGTCGAGCAGATTGATCCTGCAGAGCTGTCGCCCGGGGAATTCGCTGACTTGGTCAGAGGCGCCGTCGAGAACGATGGCGCCCAAATCGTCATCATTGACAGCCTGAACGGTTATCTAAACGCCATGCCGGACGAGCGTTTCCTGATCCTTCAGATGCACGAACTCCTCAGCTATCTCAGCCAGCTCGGCGTCCTTACGATCCTGATCCTCGCTCAGCACGGTTTGGTCGGACCAATGGATACCCCTCTCGATATTAGTTACCTCGCCGACGCGGTGGTCATGCTCCGTTACTTTGAGTTCGATGGCCGCGTCCGTCGCGCTTTGTCCGTGGTCAAGAAGCGCAGCGGCAACCATGAACATACAATTCGGGAGTTCAAGCTCAGCAGTCACGGCATCGGGGTGGGACCACCCTTGAAGGGGTTCAGCGGCATTTTCAGTGGAACGCCCACTTACACCGGGGAGGCGGAGCCGCTCATGACCAAGGATTCCGATGGCATCGGCTGAGGCAACATCCGGCATCGTGTTGGTGCTCACGCCTATTGGGCGCGACGCCGAAGCAAGTGCGCGGCTGATCAAACAAATCGGAATGCCAGCGGAAGTCTGTCAGAACTTAGGTTCTCTCGTTGCCCGATTGAACGACGATGTGTCCGTCGTCGTCCTCGCGGAGGAGGCCCTCTACGGAAAGTCCCTCGACCCGTTGGACGGGTGGGTGAGGGCCCAACCGCCGTGGTCCGATCAACCGTTCGTCGTTTTGACCAACAACAATGACGGGCCGAAATTTGCGACGTTTCGGCGCCAACTCGTTACCACGCTGCGCAACGTGTCATTTCTTGAACGCCCGCTGCAAACCATTACGTTCCAATCGGCGGTTCAGTCTGCGGAGCGCGCACGCCGTCGCCAATACGAGGCTCGCGCCTATCTGGAGACGCAGAGAGGCGCAGCCTTGGAGCTTGAGCGACTGGTAGCCGAGCGCACGGAAGACCTTGAACTCGCCAATAGCCAACTTCGCGAAGAAATCCAACGCAGCGCACGTGCACAAGCGGCGCTCCTGCAAGCGCAGAAGGTGGAGACCTTGGGTCAGTTCGTTGGCGGGGTGGCCCATGACTTCAACAACCTCTTGATGGCGGTCATTGGCAATCTCGACCTGCTGGGCAGGAACATCGGCCCAGATCCTCGGCTTGGCCGGCTTTTAAACGGAGCCATGCAGGGCGCCCGTCGAGGTGCGACCCTGACGCAGCGACTGCTTGCCTTCGCCCGGAAGCAAGAATTGCAGGCTCGGGCGACGAACGCGGTCAGCTTGGTGGAGGATATGAGGGGGCTGATCGAGCGCGCGCTCGGGCCCCTTGTGCGGGTCGGAATCGAGACTGACGACGATCTTCCCGCCGTCACGGTCGATCCTCATCAGCTTGAGATGGCGCTCTTGAACCTCGCCGTGAACGCCCGTGACGCCATGCCTGTGGGGGGCGTGCTGACGATCCGTCTTAAGGCTCATAACCTCGCTGGGTCGTCCGAGCTGCACCTCCCAGCGGGGCGCTATCTTTGCCTCTCGGTTCGCGACACGGGCGAAGGTATGGATTCCGATACGCTCGCGAAGGCGATTGAACCATTCTTCTCGACCAAAGGCGTCGGCAAAGGAACAGGGCTTGGTCTTTGTATGGTGCACGGCTTGGCCGAACAGTCCGGGGGCGCTTTCCGTCTGGAGAGCACCGTCGGCCGGGGAACGACGGCGCATCTCTGGCTTCCCGTCGCCGAGGGCCTGCCGGAGCGCAGCGTCGATACCGCTCTTCGACCCGAAAACGTGCGGCCTGCGACCATCCTACTAGTTGATGACGACGCGCTAATTGCGTCGAGTACGCTCGCGCTGCTTGAGGATCTCGGACATAAGGTTGTCGAGGCGAGTTCGGGCGCCGAGGCGCTAAAGCTACTTGACGGCGGCCTTCAACCAGACTTGATCATCACTGACCATGCGATGCCTGGCATGACGGGGATCGAGCTTGCTGTTCGCGTCCGATCGCGAAAGCCCGAACTCCCGATATTACTGGCCACTGGCTTTGCTGAACTCGTAGGTACTCAGCCGATCGAGTTGCCCCGCCTCGCGAAGCCTTTTACCCAGGACCAACTATCGGATGTGATCGGCCGTTTGTTGCCATAACGTCGAAGCATCGAGTTGGCGAAGTGCAATTTCGGGCTGTTCGTTTTCTGAGCCGCGCAGGTGGCTTCCTCCGTCGGTTTCGGCGGATTGTGACGCCTCTCCGCCGGAACACCCCCGCGGGCGCGGAGCCCCCACGCCACGCCCGCCCGCTAGGCCCGACCGCGGCGGGCAAACAGGTTGCAGGAACCTGAAAAAGCAAAAATTAAGTCGGCGGAAGCTGCCGAAATCTGTCAACCACCGCCCGCGCCCACGGGTGTCACCAACGCCGGCCGTCCAGCACCTCAGCTTCACGAAAGGGCTTCCGCAGAAATCCCGCGCAAATCTTCAAGCGCTCGCGCACAACGTCCCCCTTGTGCAAGTAACTCAGAGAGGGCGAAATTCAGGCCGCCTCTTCTTGGGGAATTTTGTCCCGACCACAATCCGAATTAGCAGTCGTCGCCACCAATTCGGCCGCTCTCCGGTGAGTATGGCGTGCGCTTCCCACTGTTGGATGCTGCTGATCATCGGCGTTTTCCCGCTTTACCTCCCAAAACAATCCAACTGATCAACGGTTCCGGCGGGGAATAGCGAAAGTTCCTGCGCCCCACAGAAGAACCTGCGGAACTTTGCGCGGTTGTCAAGGCGAGCAATAGGAGGCATCCCAATGATGAAATCGGCAGCTCTCATTTTTATCACGTTGACCGCTAGCTCGATGTTCGCCCGGGCCGAAGACAGGGTGATTGTCGAGGAGCGCCCGGCTATTACGGTTCCGCTTCCGATCCCGGAGATAAGTGTTGAAAGGCGTAGGGTCTAGGAACGGCGAAGAATAGAGACCGACGGTCGAGGGCCTCGCGGCGGCTGTGAAACCAAGAGTATCACCAAGCGCGAGCCCGGCGAGACGAGGACCGTCACCAAGGAAAGTTGTGGTGGTGGAAGCTAAGAACACAAAATCCACCTGACACGTCTTCGAACTTCAACGCCCGCCGATCGCGGGCGTTTTTTTGGTGTTCCTAGCATGATCGAGAGCTTGGAGGCGCAAGTCCTGTATCAAGCCTGATGGGGGCGAAGCATTGGCGAAGCGCAAGGCGTCGTTGGTAGGCCGGGATTGAAGTCCAGATTCCGGTCCATCGCGGACAGTCATTCCGGCGCATTGCGGACAGCATTCCGGTGATTGCGGACAGTTTTTGATGAGCGTTTAGCCAGCACTCCCCTTCGACATCCGAATCAGTAGATCGGCAGTCCCTGTGAAGAACAACAGCGGCTGCCGATGGCGAGGGTGAGAGTGTCGATGAGGAAAAGCCGTGAGGTGCTGGGGCTGACGCATGAGCTGGGGCTCAGCGTCCGTGAAGTGCGGGAGGCCACAGGCGTCGGCAAGACGGCGGTTTCGGAATGCGTGAGGCGAGCCAAGGTGGCCGGGATCACATGGCCGATCCCGCCGGAGATCGGTGACGCCGAATTGGAGGGGCTGCTGTTCACGCCGGCGGGCGAATATGTCACTTCTTTTCCAACATCACTGTGCCTTGACGTTGGATGGCGTGTTGGAGCTCTTCCGCCATCTTCGCGAGCAACCACGGAAGCGCGACTTCCAGTCGCGCTTTATCGTCGGCAACATCAATGGTCCCAGTCGCCAACTGCCCGAGGGCGGCCACGCGGAACTGGAGCTTATCGTCAGACCAAATTTCCTCTTGGATAACGAGAATTTTGCCGAACCTGGTTCTTACCAGTTCCAACCCGGTCTTGATCCGTCGGACGGCTTCCATTTTTCCCAAGCTATGGGGAATTGAAACAATAAGTGGCTGTGGCATCGCTTCACCCGGCCCTAGAGCAAGCGTACTGCGTGCTTCGCGCGTCGCGACGGCAGCCGCGAAAGCATTTTCAATCGTTCGGACGAGAACGACTTTGATACATCCGTCCTTTTTGTCACGGAACGTCTTGTAGGCCTCGGGGCCATCCTCAAGGCCAACACGATGAGTGATGAGAAACGATGGATCAATCTCTCCATTTTCAATCCGCTTCATAAGCGGTTCGAGATACTTCTGCACATGCGTCTGCCCGGTCTTCATGGTAAGAGCCTTGCCAACAAAGGCGCCCATGGGCACACTTACTGCACCAATGAAGACTCCAGGCAGCGAGACTGTTCCGCCTGGCCGGCACGCCATAATCGCTTGCTGGAGCGCGTAGGGACGCTCCGCCGCAGTCGTACGGCTCTTCACGCTCTCGACGATCCCACCGGTGCCATGGCTCTCCAGCCCCACGGCCTCAATCACGGAATCGGGCCCCTTTCCCCCGGTCACCTCGACAATCTGCGACTGAAGATTCGTGTCTGCATAGTCGAGGGTCTCAGCCCCTGATTTCCGGGCGAGGGCCATGCGTTCCGGCACAGTGTCGATCGCTATCACCCGTTCCGCGCCCAGAAGGAATGCCGATTTGATGGCGAACTGCCCGACAGGGCCGCACCCAAAAACCGCAATCGTGTCACCTCGTTGAATGTTGCAGGTCTCAGCCGCCTGATAGCCCGTGGGAAAAATGTCCGACAGGAACAGGACCTGCTCGTCACTAAGCCCTTCCGGCACCTTGATCGGACCAACATCCGCATACGGCACCCGCAGATATTGGGCCTGCCCGCCCGGAAAACCACCGTAGAGGTGCGAATAGCCGAACAAGCCGGCGGTAGGATACCCGATCTGCTTGGCCTCTTCCTTGGCTGCCGGATTTGAGCGTTCACAACACGACCAGAAGCCCCACTGGCACATGCGGCATTCCCCGCAGCTGATGGTGAAGGGCACCACCACGCGGTCTCCAACTTTCAGCTTCCTGTTGGCGTTACCAACCTCCACCACTTCGCCCATCGTTTCGTGACCCAGAACGTCGCCGGATTTCATGCCCGAAACGAACCCGCCCAGAAGATGAAGGTCGGAGCCGCAGATGGCGCAACTGGTGACCTTGATGATGGCGTCGCGTGGATCAACGATCGTGGGATCCGGAACGGTTTCGCATCGGATGTCTTCCTTGCCGTGCCAACACAACGCACGCATTACGCCTCTCCAATCCTGGAAGCGAAGCTGCAACCACAGTCGGCGTGATGATGCCGAATGCGCGAGCCAAGCGGACAACGCCCAATCACGCGCCAGGTTGCAGGTGAAAGCAGATATGCGAGGGCAAAACCAAACGGCTCTGACGCGTGGCTAGCATTCATCGTCTGCTACTTGGCCCCCCTCCTAGGTGCCTCGGGACCGGCCCTCTGCGAACGTTTGGCTATTCGATCTTTTAAATCTCTAAGTCCCGCGCTCCAAAACGCACCACGTCCCCGGGCTGGCTCCCCATTAGCGCTCGCGCCAACGGTGAAACATGAGAGAGTAAATTGCGAGCCGGGTCGGCCTCATCTTCCCCGACGATTTGAAAGGTTTGGACGCGTCCCTCGTCGCGGGAGATCGTCACGATGCTCCCGAAGCGGACCGCATCCGCCATCCGCGGCAGCACGACCACCTGCGCCGATCCGCGACGCGATGTCCAATAACGCAATTCCCGGGCCGTCCGGGCGATAGCCGCGCGATCCCCGCTTGCCTGAGCCGCCCCGTGTTCCGCGGTCGCAGCCGACAAATCGCGCTCTATCAACGCCAACCCTTGCGGCGTTACCAGATTCGGATGCGGCGAAATCGGTCGATCAGGCAAGATTTCTTGGACATCATCGGTCTCCTTGACGAAGGCTCTGCTCATGGTCCTGAATCCCTGCGTTCCGTGGAAGGACTGGGCACGTTGTCCGAACCGTGACGCCCGCGATGGAGAAAAGCAGGTATCGCCTACTCATCGTCCCTTGGTTGGCACTCCGCCGATAAGGGTGCCACCTCGCGCCGTAAATGCCCTTGAGGCGCCCGGAGTTCCGGCAAAAGACATCAGGCCTTGTCGCCAGCAACGCCGACTACCGGTAATCGCACCCCGGCACCGCGCGAGCCAATAAACTAGCAAGCTCGCCCCAAACCGCCAGCTCGATGAAGGGCGTGGAGACTGGAGCCGGTGTCGGAACGGCGGTTGCGGCACGGCAGACTTGCTCACCGGTTTACTCGCGATTTCTGGCGTGGGTCCCATGGTTGCGGCGGGATGCTTGTTGCGACCGCAGTCGGCGCGTGGCAGGTGCGGCCGCCGGTGGCCTGATTGGCGGACTGACGGGCGCCGGGGTCAGCGAGGATGACGCCTATGTCTACGCCGAAGGCTTTCGCAGGGGTTGGAAGTCTCGTTGCGGCTCGGGTGCCGGACGCCGACAAAGCGCGGCTTGAGTCTATTCTGGACCACCAGGGATCAATCGATGTCCGTGCGCGCGGTCAGGTGAAAGACCTTCGACGGCAAATTGCCGTCGCACACCCCGGGATCAAGCCAAGCAGGACCGGGGCTCTACCGTCGGGATGCAATGTAACGCCGACGCTCATAGTGCCTGATTCGAGTGGAACTCCGGCCCGATTTGGCCGCACCTTTTTGAACTTGAGCGTCAAGCTAAGCACGAACGTCTCACCGCGCGCTCCGTATTCGGAACCGTCTTAATCAAACCGATGGAGCCTTTCATCCGGAACCCTACTTGGCTCGACGCGTTCCTCACCCACGCCTCCCATCCAACTTTGCGTCTCAGTCCAATCGGAGTTCAGCATGCCCAAGGCGACCAAGGGTAAAGCGCCGCCGCCGAAATCCCGCACCTCAGGCCAGTCAGCGCAAGCCTCTGATGAGAAATCCCTCCACGGGGAGACGGACAAGACTGCCGACTTGGTCCGCGACACCGTCGAGCCCGGCGAAGTCATGACCGGGAACCAAGGCGTCAAGATTTTCGACGACCAGAATTCTCTGAAGGCCGGAGGCCGCGGCCCGACGCTGATGGAGGATTTTCATCTCCGCGAAAAAATCACCCACTTTGATCACGAGCGCATGCCCGAGCGCGTCGTCCATGCGCGCGGGACCGCGGCGCACGGGATATTTCGGGTCTACGAGGACTTGTCCGACCTGACGCAGGCCGGATTGCTGACCGACCCGTCGCGAGAGACACCCGTCTTCGTCCGTTTCTCGACTGTCGCGGGCTCGCGCGGATCGACCGACTGCGCTCGCGATGTCCGCGGCTTCGCGGTCAAATTCTACACGGACGAAGGAGTGTGGGACTTGGTCGGCAACAACATGCCGGTGTTCTTCATTCAGGACGCCATCAAATTCCCAGACCTGATCCACGCCGTGAAGCCGGAGCCGAACAATGAAATTCCGCAGGCGGCTTCCGCGCACGATACCTTCTGGGATTTCGTCTCGTTGACGCCGGAAAGCGCCCACATGCTCATGTGGGTGATGAGTGATCGCGCCCTGCCGCGCAGTCTTGCCATGATGGAAGGATTCGGGGTTCACACCTTTCGGCTCGTCAACGCCAAGGGGAAGTCCCGCTTCGTCAAATTTCACTGGAAGCCCATCAAAGGCGTCAAGTCCCTGGTTTGGGACGAGGCCCAAAAGATTTCCGGTAAAGACCCTGACTTCCACCGCCGCGATCTGTTCGAGGCGATCGAGCGCGGCGATTATCCGGAGTGGGAGCTGGGACTGCAGATCGTCGAAGAGAAAGACGAATTTAAGTTCGATTTCGATCTCCTCGATCCCACCAAGCTCATCCCGGAAGAACTCGTTCCGGTGCGCCGCGTCGGCAAGATGACGCTCAACCGCAACCCCGACAACTATTTCGCCGAGACCGAGCAGGTCGCCTTCCACACCGGCCATGTGGTGCCGGGCATCGACTTCACCAATGACCCGTTGTTGCAGGGGCGCTTGTTTTCCTACATCGACACCCAGCTTCGTCGCGTTGGACCGAATTTCGCCGAACTGCCGATCAACCGGCCGCTGGATCCCGTGCACAATAACCAGCGCGACGGCATGGCGCGCATTGTCATCAACAAGGGGCGGGTCGCATATTTTCCCAACCGTCTCGGCGGCGGCTGCCCAATGCATTCTCCCCAGGCGGCCGATGCCTTCGTGAGCCACGCCGAAAAGGTCGATGGCGCGAAAATTCGCGCGCGCAGCGACAGCTTTTCCGACCACTTCAGCCAAGCCACCCAGTTCTGGAACAGCATGTCCGATTGGGAGCAGCAGCATATCGCCGAGGCATTCTCGTTCGAGCTCAACCAAGTGGAGAGCGAACAGGTTCGCCATCATGTGATGAACGAGCTTTTGGTCAATATCGCGGACGCACTGGCCAAGGCGGTGTCCACCCAAACCGGTATCAAGGTCGCGCCCGTCGGTACTCCCCGCAACCCCACGCCTTCCGCTCCGACCCCCTCTGGCTCCCTGCGACCCGAGGCCAAGGACCTTTCGTCGCCGGCGCTCAGCCAGGAGAAGCCGGGCGATACGATCAAAGGGCGAAAGATTGCGCTGCTTGGAGGCGACGGCGTCGATGCAAAGCAATTGAAAGATGTGAAGAATGCCTTAACGGCGGAGGGGGCCGTCTGCGAACTTATCGCGGCCCATGCCGGCACGATCACGGACTCCGCCGGCAAGCCCCAAAAGGTCAACCGCGCTGCACCCAACGCACCTTCGGTCGTCTACGACGCCGTCGTGGTGCTAGGCGGCGCGTCCGCTGCTGCATTGACGGAATCCGGGCTGGCGCTGCATTTCGTGGTCGAGGCCTACCGGCACGGTAAGCCGATCGCGGCGGTGGGGGACGGATCTCTGCTGCTGGACGCCTGCTCGTTGGGCGACCGGCCCGTGGAAGAAGGGATGTTCGTCGGCGACGAGGGCAATGTGGTCACGGCCCTGATCTCCGCTCTCAAGCAGCACCGGTTCCCGCGCCGGCCGATCGCCGGTGTCCCAGCCTAAGGCGTTGAATTGGTCGGTCACTCATGAGGCCGAAACTCGGGGGGTGATGAAAATGGCTGTCGCCCCTACTGTGGTCGGCTTGATTGCTGCCTTCTGCACGACCGTTTCGTATATCCCTCAGCTGAGAAAATGCTGGAAGACCGGCAAGACCGACGACCTCTCATTGAAGATGTTTTCAATATTGGCATTGGGAATCCTCTTGTGGGTTATTTACGGCGTCATGCAGCGTGACGTGATCATTGTTTTGGCCAACAGCATCAGTCTCTCCCTTCTCGCTGCAATTCTTTTTTTCAAGCTTCGCGAGGGACGGGCCAATAGCGAGACGGCAGAACATCGTACACGCCGTCAAATCTCTTGAGCGTTGCTACGCGCCGACCTGCGATTCCGCAACACTAATGGCAATCCGTACCATAACCCCGCCAATGCGATGAAACTCGCCAGCGCAATAATTTTTGCCAGACCGGTCTCCTCTGTGGCCTTGGCGACCGCAACGTCCATGTCGGCCGCAAGTCCGATTGCGAGGACGAACGGCGCTGTCAGTACGAAGCCTGATCCGAGCCTCAGAAAGGCTTCAACATCTTGGCCCTTGAATGCGATGCGATGCAGGGCAGCAGGCGTCATCAACAACAGTATTGCGCCGCAACGAAACACAATGCGGTGACGTGAACAACCTTCAGGGCGGCATCAAGGTCTTCGAAAGCTCGGGTGAACGCCACCACCAACTGAAACCCCAGCAGCGCCTGAGCCCCCGGCACGATCACGCGCGCTTCGGTCAACATCTGCTCAATCCGAGTTGAAAGCGATGTGGGTTCTTCTTTTTCGCACATGGCGGAGACCTTGAGCCTGAGGCGTAATGAAAAGCCGACGACAAACCACAGGAGCATCGCGAGAGCGCAGAAGGAGCCCCCGGCGATCATCGCAGCATCGATGTTGAAAACGTGTTCGAAGACGACGTAGATATCAAGTCCGAGGCTGATCCCAAGAGGCAGCAAGGCGATTCCTGCAAACAGGCCGGCGACGCCATGGATCCGTGTGGTGTCCCGTCCTTCTTCGACGATACGGTGCTGCATGGAAGGCGCGATCAGCAAACCGATGGTGAGAGCCATCAGAACGAGCGCGAGACAATTGAGGCTTCGCGCGTGGGAGGGAAGCTCGGCAAAGCCCTCCTGGAAACCGCCCTGCAACTGGAATCCGAACAGAACCTGCGCGCCGAGAATGAGCATACGATTTTCGTCGAGCGCGGTTTTAACCTTCCGGCTCAGGCTCATGGGACAGTTTGAGGCGTTCGCATTTCATACACTTTGAGGAGCGCCGACGCATCGGCGTACACTTCAGCATAGCCGCTCGCACCCAGGTCCGACCGCGTAAATCCGCCGCACATGACACCAATTGCCGCAACCGAAGCGTGGCCCGCCGCTTGCGCATCATAAGGCGTGTCGCCGATCATGACGGCGTCGGTCGGATCAACCTTCGCATGGGAAAGAACCAACTTGATGAGGTCCGGATGGGGTTTCTGCCGCAAGACATCCTCTCCGCAAGCGACGTGATCCACCAGATCGGAGATCTCGGCCACGCCACAATAATGGTGCAGTTCCGCTCTGGAGCAAGTTGTGGCCAGCCCCGTGATGCCTCCGGCGCGCTTGATCCGCGCAAAAAGCGCCCTCACGTCCGGAAATGGCTTCACGGCGTGGAGAAATCGGTCCCGGTAGCACCGCCCCTGCACTTCCTTGAGCTGCTTCGCCCACCGATCAGCCGCGGGCTCCGGAAGCAGCAGGCGGATCATCTCGTCCGGATCGCGGCCGGAATGAGGGTGGAGCTGCGCACAAGAGACTTCAAATCCACAAGACCCAAAGGCTTCACGCCAGCAAATCAGGCTCTGACTGACACAATCGATCAAGGTGCCTTCGACGTCAAAGATAACGAGTCGCTTGGGCTCCAAGGCGCCCTCCACTAGTCGGAATTCCGATTGATGAAGAGCGCATTGCCAAGTCCAGTGCCGATGGTGAACACGGCCCACTTCTGGACGTCCTGCATGGAAGGCACCTCGCTCAGCCCCTGCACTACCGCGTCGTTGTGCATCACGATCGACGTTTCGAACTCTCCAATCTTGGGAATGGCCCCAATCAGCGCGACGGGTAGATTGAATCGGCTGCTTTCCCAATTTCCGGGCAAGTTCTGGGCCCCACGATCGATCGACCCGTCCGGCTCAATCTTTCCCGGGCATCCGATGCCGATGAAGGGGGCGACATTCAGGCCATCCTTGGCGGCTCGATTGATCAGGCGGCGCAGCATGTCGATCAGGCCTTCCACAGCGTCGTCGCGATCGAGCTTTTCGTCGCCGTGACGCCACAGTTCGAACTTGTCGACCTGAGCTTTCGAGAGATCGGCAGCGCGCTTAAGGTTAAGCCGGACGAGGCCGGCGCGAATGTTGGTGCCGCCGATATCGACCGCCAGAATGGCGTCATGCGCGTGGAATATCCACGCCGGTGCAAGATGCACCGCCCCAAGAAGGCCGGCCTCGTCCGGGTCGTTGCGAATGATGACGATTCCTACCTTGATCTTATCAGCCTTCAGGATCACCGAGGCACGACCGATCGCAAGTTCGCCGACACGGCTTCCCGAAAAGCCGCCGCCAAAGACAATGCGCTCGGCATCCTTCCAATCCTTGAGCTTGAGAAACCGACGTGTGACGAGGGCCAGCTCCTGCGCAAACTCCTCGATGGCGCCATGAACGATACCCGCCGCTTCCGGGTCGCCCGCGGCCAGCAACCCATCCAGGCGCCTTTCAGCAGGCGGGCGAAGCGCTTGAGCAACTTGACCAGGCATCCAGGGTTGCAGAGGCAGCCGGCCGGGGCGCAACCGGACAATTGAGCGTTGGCATCCGTTCGTCGATCGCGGCCGGCTTTCTTCGGGAGTTAATACGGAGCTATGCCGCGCAACATCCCGACGTGGCTATTCGGCTTGTGGAGGGGGCGTCGACGGAACAGATTTCTCTCATTCGAAAGCGGCGCCTCGATGTGGCATTTGTAGCCGACACGACTGGCGCTGCAGATTGCGACGTAGCTCCGCTTTGGGACGAGCGCCTGTTTGCAGTGCTGCCGCACAACCATCCGCTCTGTGACCGGAGGGCAATCGAATGGAAGGCCCTTCGCAGCGAACAGTTCATCCTGCGTCAATCGAAATGGGGGCCTGCGCTTTGCGAACGCGTGATCAAACATCTCGCTGATCGTGGGCATACGCCAAGCGTGCAGACGATCGATGTCGGCCGCGAGACCGTAATGCATCTCGTTGCTATGGGGCGGGGTGTGAGCCTCACCAGCGAGGCGACCATCGTCACGTCATTTCCGGAAATAGTTTTCCGACCGATTTCCGGTGGTGACGCCACACTGCAATTTAGCGCCGTGTGGTGGCCTGGAAACGATAACCCGGCACTGCGGCGCTTCTTGAGCTTGGCGCGGGTCTTGGCGCGCGAGAAGCGACCAACTCAGCAGCCAGCGTCGCCGAAACGTCGGCCTCGGTCAATCTCGACTGGCGGGATCAGCTTGTCGGTCGCTTTTCTCGGCGCGCTCGCAAGAAGGCTCGGTCTGTCGACATGAAGCGCGCGAGCATGGGGGCAACGAGTTTGGCCGGTTCGACCCGTTGGCCGGTCTCGCCACCGAGCACCTCGGCGTATGCGACGAGGTCACGATGGACTGCGGCAGGCAGTTCGACGGTGAGTTTCACCGGCTTGTCGTCCGGAACAGCGGAAAGCTTGAGCTTCTCCATCGCGGTGCCTCTCAGCTCTGATACGGTGCCAGCACGAGGTCGCGGTTGACGATCACACGGACCGGAAAGCCGGGCCGGATGGTGATTGTCGGCTGGATGTTGAGGTTGCGGCGTACGACCTGCTGGCCGGTCTGGTTCAGGCTGTCGGTGCTGCCGCGCCGCAGTGCCGTCACAATGGCACTGTCGTTGTTGGTGGCGCCGAGTTCGGCGCCGACACCGAGGGCCGTTGAGAGCGCTGCCGCCATCAGCAGCCGGCCCCAATGATGATCCACGTCGTCCTCAAGCCCGGCAAACCCTTGAGTGTCAGCGCCGGGTTGCCGTTCCAGCACGGTGGAGCGCCCGTTGGGCATGAGCAGCCGGGTCCAGACCAGGAGGACGCGATCCTGGCCGAACGAGATCTGACTGTCGTAGGTGCCGACAAGCTTCGAGCCTTGCGGGACGAGGAGGTATTTCCCGGTCGGGCTGTCGTAGACGTTCTCCGTCACCTGGGCGGTGACCTGGCCAGGCAGGTCGGAGCGTATCCCGGTGACGAGCGCTGCCGGAATGACCGCACCGGCCTGGACGACATATCGTGATGCTGGGTTGGTCAACCGGTCGGGGCTGACGGTTTTGCGGTCGACCGCGCCATTCAGGAACGCGGACTTGCGATCCTGCATATTGAGAAGCGACTCCGGATCGATTGGAGGTGCGTCTGATTGCCCGGTTGAGGGTGCTGCCTTCTGTTCCAAAGGGCTTTGAGTAGAGAGCGTCGTTGCAGCCCGCTCCCTCGTGCTGGTGGTGGCGAACAGATGGCTGGTGCGGGCTGCCTCGGTTTCCTGCGCCAGACGTTGCTCTTCTGGATCAACGGTGGCTCCTGCTGGTCCAGACATCGGACCCTGGGCGTTGAGCATGGGGCGTCCGAAGTCACCCGGTAACGGTGGGCCGAGCGGCGGGGCGCCGCGTTGAACGCCGGTATAATCCCGCGGCAACGTCGAGAGGCCGTCGGGGGTCGTCTTGTTCTCGGTGTTGTAGAGCTCGCCACCGCCGCCTGGTTTGTTCCGCCCCTGATAGAGAGCCCAGATCAAGGCACCGGAGACCGTGATCGCAGCGACCGCCACCAGTCCCATCAGGACTTTGCGCGACAGCCGCGTCACGGGAGGCTGCTCGGGCCGCAGGCTCACCTCCGCGGCTGGGGCGTGGCTTGGATTCGATTGTGGGTTCTGCTCCGGCTCGCTCACGATGCGGGTCTCCCGTCGGTCCGCATGATTCGCACGCGACGTTCAGAGCTTCCATCGCCGAGACGCAACTCGGCGGCGGCGAACAAACGATCGACGATCATGTGGTTGGCGCGCACGCGGTAATTGACGAGCTCCGAGGTCTTACCTGCTGGGCCGACGATGAAAAGTGGCGGCATTTCACCCTGGGCAATACCGCGCGGAAACTCGATGTAGACCTTCTTGCCGTCGTCAAATGCGTGCAACGGGCGCCAGGGCGGATTGTCGCCCTCGATGGCATAGCGGAAGCGAAGATTGCCGATGTCGAGGTTGGTCTCGACCGGCGTTGCGGCATCTGCCAGGGCGTTCTGGCGGCGTAGCGCAATCAGCTGGTCTTGCGGATAAATCCAGGACACCGAGGCCATGTAGGTCCGCTCGGTCGAGCGAAGCTCCATGTGGTAAGTCCGCCGGTCGGTGTTGATGACCAGATTGGTGATGACGTCCGGCCGGGTCGGCTTGACCAGGATATGGACCTTCTTGGCCGCCGCCGTCCCGCTCTCGGTATCGCCGATGATCCACCGCACGGTGTCGCCGGCCGCAACCGGGCCGGAGCCGACCAACTGCTCGCCCTCCTGCAGCGCGATATCGGTCACCTGCCCGGGCGCGGAATAGACCTGATAGAGCGCACCGTCGGCGAACGGATAGACTTGCACGGCGTTGAGGTAACCGCTGCGGCTCGGCTGAATGCGGGCGGCGGCGTTGGCCAAGTCAACCCGCTGACGCGGATCCCTCGGCTCCGGCGCCGATCGTGCTGGCGGAAACGGCTTGAGCTGGCCCGGCAGCGGGAGGGGCCTCGGAAGCTCAACCACCTGCACTGGCTTGGGGGGCTCGCCCTCCAGCACGGCCGGGCGTTCGTCATCGTAGCTGATCTGCGGCGGCTTGAAGGTGGCGCAGCCAGCGAGCGCCGTGGATATAAGTATAATGTGAGCGATGGACCGAGAACGCATCAGCCGAGCTCCTTCGACCAGTTGATGGCATGGACGAACACGCCGAGAGGATTCCTGCGCAGCCGCTCGGCTTCGTGCGGGGTGTCGAGCACGATGGTGAGGATCGCGGTCCACCGCTCGGTCGCGGCGAGGCTCGCGTTCTCGTAACGCCGCTCCACCCAGGCGACACGGAAGCTGTCGTTCGAAGCGCGGATCACGCTCGAGATATCGACCGCGACCTGAATCCTTCCGACCTTAGCGAAGGGATCGTTGGCGCGCGCGTAATCGTTGAGCGCGACCGCGCCCTTGTCGGTGATGAAGTCGTAAGCCGCGAGCCAGTTCTGCCGCACGATGACCGGATCGGCCGGTATGGCCCGGACATTCTCGACGAAGCGCGCGAGGTGCCAAGCGATCTGGGGATCGGTCGGCCGGTAATCCGCGACGGCGGCCGAGACGGCTTGCGCTTCTCCAAGCTTATCGACCTCGACCACCCAGGGCGTTACCGTGCCGCGTGCCGCCTGCCAGATGAGACCTCCGGCGAGACCTGCGGCAAGAAAGAGATTGCCAAATGCGATCAGGCGCCAGTTGCGTGCCTGAATGCGGGCCGCGCCAATGCGCTCGTCCCAGATCTGCGCCGCCTTCTGATACGGCGTCTCGGGCTCAGGAGTACGGCCATAACGGACCGAGGCGCGGCGGAACAGCATCAGCGGTCCTCCCTCAGATTCACGGATGTCGAGCCACCGCCATGATCGGCGGAACGGACGGTATGGACCGCAGCGGAGACGCCATGGCTCATGGCCTGCTGGCGGCGCAGCTTGCGCGCCCAGGCGGGCGGCCCGCTGGCGCCGCCAGGTCCGCCGGCCGCGGCCGAAAAAGCTTTTCCGATCGCGACCCGCGAGATACCCTTTGCTGCGCCGGCGAGCGCCCCCACCCCGGCGCGGGCGCCGACGGCCCCGGCTACTCCGAGACCTCCGGCGGCGAGTGCCGTTCCGACCGCCGCGCCCGCGCCAAGCTGTGGTGCGCCGGCCGTCAGACCGGTGGCAATTCCAGGGCCGAAGATGCCGAGGCCCAGAAGCGACAGCGCCGCCAGCACCAGGGCCAGCGCGTCTTCCAATGAGGGCTGATTGCCTCCGAACCCTTGGGTGAACTCGCCGAACAGGGTGGTGCCGATGCCGACTATGACGGCGAGCACGAGGACCTTGACGCCCGAGGCGACGACGTTGCCGAGGACCCGCTCGGCCAGAAAGGCGGTCTTGCTGAAGAGGCCGAACGGAACCAGGATGAAGCCCGCAAGCGTCGTGAGCTTGAACTCGATCAGCGTGACGAAGAGCTGGATCGCCAGGATGAAGAACGCGACCACGACGACGAGCCACGCCGTCAGCAGCACGAAGATCTGGATGAAATTCACAAAGAACGACACGTAGCCGGTGAGCTGGCTGGCGGCGTCCAGGATCGGCTTGCCGGCATCGATGCCGACCTGCGCCAGCCGGCCAGGGTGCAGGAGTTGGTCTGCCGAGAGACTCGACCCCACAGCCTTCAGGCCAAGTCCGGAAAACGAATTGAACACGATCTTGGCGAGGCTGTTGAAGTTGCCGATCAGGAACGCGAAGAACCCGACGTAAAGTGTCTTCTTGACGAGATGGGCGAGGACATCCTCATCGGCGCCCCACGCCCAGAACAAGCCCGCCAGCGTGATGTCGATGATAATCAGGGTTGAGGCCAGAAATGCGACCTCGCCGCCGAGCAGGCCGAAGCCCGAATCGATGTAGCGGGTAAAGACCTCGGTGAAGCGATCGATGACGCCGGTATTCATGGGGCCTCACTGGTGGAACATCTGGACTGTCTGGGGCTGATAGCCCCGGCTGGTTGTGAGGAACTGGTTGAGCTGCACGCGCCCCTGTTCCTGGTTTGCGGTATTGCGGGCGCCATCGAGACTCTGGGCGCGGGCCTGCGCGGCGATGAGCGCCGTGAGATCGACCAGCTGCCGGGTCTGCAGGGCGATCAGCTGATTGCCGGCCTGACTCGCCTGCAGGATGCCGACGGCCGACTGGCTCGATGACACCAGCCCGTTGGTTTGGAGGCGCGAGGTATCCAGCGCCTGCACCACGCCGGCCTGGACCCGCATCGCATCCTGGTGGGCGGCCAATGAGTTTTGCCAGCGCGTCTGCGCATCTCCGATGAGCTGCTGCGAAGAGGTCGATCCGGAATAGGATTGCGGATAGGAACGCCCGAACGCCTGGTCGATCTGGTTGATGTCGTAGGCGATGCGCTGGGCCTGGTTGAGAAGCTGTTGTGTCCGCGTGATGGACTGCTCGATGGCCTGCAGCGACGAGTATGGCAGGCTGGTCAGGTTCCTCACCTGGTTGAGGAGCCTCTGGGTCTGGTTCTGCAGGCTGGTGACCTGGTTGTTGATCTGCTGCAGCGCGCGGGCAGCCTGGAGCACATTCTGGGCGTAGTTGGATGGGTCGTAGACAACCATCTGCCCAAAGGTGGGTGCTGACGTGAACGCCATGGCGATTGCGGCGGCACTGATCAGCACTGAAAGACGCGCGGTACGAAGCATCATTGGACAGCCTCCACGATTGACGCGGGAAGTTCGGGTTCGAGTGCTCGCCCCGGCCTGAGCAAGTCAGCAGCCCAGTCGAGTCCCTTGCGGGCAAGCCAGGCGGCGGCAAATCCGTCGCGGCCGTGCACGGCCACCACATCGGCGATGGCGGCCTGGTCGGTCTTTGAGGACGCGGCCGTAAATGCGAGTGCGACCTCGCCCAGCCCGAGCTCAAACAGGCGATTGCCGCGGCGGGACTGGCAGTAGTAGTCGCGCTTCGGCGTGGCCCGGGCGAGGATCTCGATCTGGCGATCGTTGAGCCCGAACCGCCGGTAGATCGCCATGATCTGCGGTTCGATGGCGCGCTCGTTCGGCAGGAACAGCCGCGTCGGGCAGCTCTCGATGATGGCCGGCGCGATCGCGCTCTTCTCGATATCGGCCAGGGACTGGGTCGCGAACACGACGCTCGCGTTCTTCTTACGCAGCGTCTTGAGCCATTCACGCAGCTGCGCCCCGAAGGTCGGGTCATCGAGCGCGAGCCAGCCCTCGTCGACGATCAGCAAGGTGGGGCTTCCGCCGAGCCGGCCCTCGACACGATGAAACAAATAAGCGAGTACCGCGGGCGCTGCGCCGGCGCCGATCAGCCCCTCGGTCTCGAAGGCTTGGACGTGGGCTTCGCCGAGCCGTTCGGATTCGGCGTCGAGCAACCGGCCCCAAGGTCCGCCGATACAGTAAGGCTGCAACGCGCGCTTGAGCGCGCCGGACTGCAGTAGCACCGAAAGGCCCGTAAGCGTCCGTTCGCCGATCGGCGCGCTAGCGAGCGATGTGAGCGCCGACCATAGAAGCTCCTTCACCTCCGGCGTGACGGTCACGCCTTCACGGGCCAGGATCGCCGCCATCCATTCGGCGGCCCATGCCCGCTCACCGGCATCGTCGACCGCAGCGAGCGGCTGAAGCGCAACCGGATCCGAGACATCCTCCGAAAGCGCACCGCCGAGATCATGCCAGTCGCCACCCATGGCGAGCGCGGCCGCACGGATCGAGCCGCCGAAGTCGAAGGCGAACACCTGGGAACGCGGGAATCGCCGGAACTGCAGGGCCATGAGGGCGAGGAGCACGCTCTTGCCGGCGCCGGTCGGACCGACCACCAGAGTGTGACCGACATCGCCGACATGAAGCGACAAGCGGAACGGCGTCGCGCCCTCCGTCTTGGCGAACAGGAGCGGCGGACCATTGAGGTGCTCGTTGCGCTCAGGTCCGGCCCACACGGCGGACAACGGCATCATGTGCGCGAGGTTGAGGGTCGAGACCGGCGGCTGGCGGACATTTGCGTAGACGTGGCCGGGCAGACTGCCGAGCCAAGCCTCGACGGCATTCACGGTCTCGGCGATACACGTAAAGTCACGACCCTGAATAACCTTTTCGACCAGCCGCAGCTTTTCGTCGGCGACGCGCGCATCCTGATCCCACACCGTGACGGTTGCCGTCACATAGGCTTCGCCGATCAGATCGGAGCCGAGTTCCTGGAGCGCTGCGTCAGCATCCATCGCCTTGTTGTTGGCGTCGGTATCGAGGAGCGCCGACGCCTCATTGGTCATCACCTCCTTGAGGATCGCCATAATCGATTTGCGCTTGGCGAACCATTGGCGGCGGATGCGGGTCAGGACTTTGGTGGCATCGGTCTTGTCGAGCGCGATGGCGCGCGTCGACCAGCGGTACGGAAATGCCAACCGGTTGAGCTCGTCGAGGATTCCCGGGTGGGTCGCCGACGGGAAACCCATCACGGTGAGGGTGCGCAGGTGTGATTTGCCGAGCCGCGGCTCCAGTCCGCCAATGAGCGGCTCATCGACCAGGATCGCATCGAGATACATCGGCACCTCGGGAACGCGAACGCGGTGGCGCCGGGTCGAGATGCAGGAATGCAAGTAGGTCAGGGTCTCGGCGTCCGACAGCCACTCGGCTTCCGGCACGAAACCCTCAACGAGCTGCAGAACCCGGTCGGTCCGGTCGATGAAGCCCTTGAGAATTTCGTGCGCATCGGTCCCCTCTTCCCGGACGCGGCCCTCATAGAGCAACGCCTCGGCTCGCGCGGCCTCCTCGGCTGGAGGCAGGAACAGGAAGGTCAAGAAATACGTACTCTCGAAATGGGCGCTCTCTTCCTCAAACTGCGCCCGGCGTTCCGTATCAACCAGCGCGGATACGGGATCCGGAAACTCGCTCAGCGGATAGTTTTGGGCCGCATCACGGCTGGCCTCGACGAAGATCGCCCAGCCGGAGCCGAGGCGACGCAGCGCATTGTTGAGCCGCGCAGTTGTGCCCACCAACTCGGCGGGCGTCGCACTGTCGAGATCCGGTCCCCGGAACCGCGCGGTGCGCTGGAGGCTGCCGTCCTTGTTGAGGACCACGCCCCTGGCGACCAACGCGGCCCAAGGCAGGAAGTCCGCGAGGCTTTGCGGTTTGTTGCGGTACTCGGCTAGATTCAACATGACGAGACCTCACGCCCCAAGGTGGGTCGGAAAGCGCACGTGCCGGCGCACCACCTCGACGAAGAGCGGGTCGCGCTTGGCGGCCCACACCGCCGCCATGTGGCCGAGGGCCCAGAGCACGAGTCCCGCGATCCAAAGCCGAAGCCCGAGGCCGATCGCGGCTGCGAGCGTGCCGTTCAGGATGGCGACGGCACGCGGCGCGCCGGCGAGCAGGATTGGCTCGGTCAGCGCCCGATGCACCGGCGCCTCGAAACCGGGGATCAGTTCCTGGCCTGCGATATCTGTCATCAGATCAGCGCTCCACCGCCGAACGAGAAAAACGAAAGGAAGAAGGATGAGGCCGCGAACGCGATCGACAGACCGAACACGATCTGGATCAGGCGGCGGAAGCCGCCAGCCGTGTCGCCGAAGGCGAGCGTGAGGCCGGTCACGATGATGATGATTACGGCGACAATCTTGGAAACCGGCCCCTCGATTGACGTCAGGATCTGCTGGAGCGGCTGCTCCCATGGCATGTTCGAGCCGGCCGCGAACGCCGGAACGGCTCTGAGCGAGACGCCAAGAGCGGAGATAGCTGCAAGCAGCCAACGGGCGTAGACATGCGGCAAGATCATGGATGGTCCCCATCTAAGGTGAGATCAATTGCGGACGTCAGGATGTAATCGCCGGCCGGACTGAGACCTTGGACGACAGCGAGCTCCGTCAATCGCCGCGAAGCGCCGCGGCCGGCGAGCACAGCGATGACGTTGATGGTTTCGGCGATGAGGGCGCGCGGGACCGTGACGACGGCTTCCTGCACAAGTTGCTCGAGCCGCCGTAACGCGCCCAACGCCGAGCCAGCATGGATGGTGCCGATTCCGCCAGGATGGCCGGTGCCCCACGCCTTCAACAAATCCAGCGCTTCGGCACCGCGCACTTCGCCCACCGGTATTCGGTCAGGGCGAAGCCGGAGCGAGGAGCGTACGAGATCGGAGAGCGAGGCGACGCCATCCTTGGTGCGCAGGGCGACGAGGTTCGGCGCCTTGCACTGAAGTTCGCGGGTATCCTCGATCAGGACGACGCGATCAGGGGTTTTCGCGACCTCGGCGAGGAGCGCATTGACGAGGGTCGTCTTGCCGGTCGACGTGCCTCCTGCGACGAGCACATTGCAGCGCTGCGCAACAGCCCTGCGAAGAAGCTTCGCTTGCGCGTCCGTCATGATCCCGGTGGAAGCGTAGTCGTGGAGAGAGAAGATCGCGACTGCGGGCTTTCGGATGGCGAATGCGGGGGCCGCGACGACCGGAGGAATCAATCCTTCGAAGCGCTCGCCGGTGTCCGGCAGTTCGGCCGAGACCCGCGGGGACGCCGGATGCACCTCCGCCCCGACATGGTGGGCGACGAGACGCACGATCCGCTCGCCGTCAGCCGCTGACAGGCGCTCTCCGGTATCGGCCAGGCCTTCCTTCAGCCGGTCAACCCACAGGCGCCCATCGGGGTTCAGCATCACCTCGACGACGGCCGGGTCTTCGAGCCAGCCGGCGATTGCAGGACCCAAGGCGGTACGCAGCATCCGCGCGCCGCGAGAGATGGCTTCCCTTTTGCGTGTGGCTGTCCCCACCGTCGCCCCCCGTCCAAAACGACCACCCCGCGCGGTCGAATTCCGGGATGATTAGAAAGGGCCAGGAACGGGTCAGCGCAACAAGCATGACGGGGGCGTAGTGGCGTGGCGTAGGAAAACAGGCGTTCGGCAAGGTCGCTCGGCCCCCGCCGCGGCTTATGAACTGAAGTTTTCAGGAGCACCCGTACTACGGCGCGGGGCTGCACGGTCGCGCTCGCACAACCCCTTATAACAAGGGCGTTCCATACCAAATTTGACGCCGACAACCGTCGACCTACGCTAGCAAGGCAGGCACCGCGTGCGACGAACACGGGTACAGGCGCGCGGCGCGATCGGTACCGCAAGCCCGTCATCATCGGGTGCCCCCAGAACGGCGCGTGGATCAGCGGCGTCGAGCAGAGGCAGCGCAACGTAACTCTTTCCCCCTCGTTTGGAGAGCCTCACTTCGACGCGTTGACCGATGACACGCGCCACATACGATTGGAGCTGAACCTCCGGAGCGGTCGGGCATTTGCCCCTTGTGAGGTCGTACTGAAAGCCATAACGCGGACGCGTGACGATGCCGTTGTCGGCCTCCCCGGCAGCCGAGATACGCGCAAGCATTCTGGAAGCAGTTGACGATCGAACCCTGGTGAGCCCGGATCACCTTCTCGCCCGCATTTCGGTCGCCAGCACGCGTCCCTCGGGGATTTGAGACAGCGTGACGGCAAGCTGGACCTCCAGGCCCGTTGAAACTTATTCATGACGCTCATTCCAAGCCGCTCCGTCACTGGAGTTAGGCAGGAACGAGATCGTCGAGAAGACGAAAATCTGGCGGGCGCGTATCGATCGAGCGGCCGTTACGAAGAACCACACGGTCGAACTGAGAGCGCGACAGCATCTCGGAATAGTCCCTCGCCTTCAGGATGACGAGGTCGGCCTGGGCTCCCACTTGCAGCCTGCCTCTCCCGGAGAGTCCCATGATCTCGGCCGGTGTCTTCGTCGCTGCGGCGATCCAATCGCCGAACGGATGGTCCAAATGGAGGATCCGCACCGCCTGTGTAAAAGTTTCCAGCATGTCGTGGTCGCCATAGGCGTAGAACGGGTCGCGCACGTTGTCCCCGGCCACGGCAACCCGCAGGCCCCGCTCACGCATCTCATGCAAGACCGTGACCCCTCGCCAGCGAGGCGTGACACCCGCGCTCCGGGCCTGGAGGTACATATTCACCATCGGCAGGCTGACGACGTCGATCCCAGCTTCCTTGCAGGCCGCGAGTGTCTCGTCGATGAAGGCTTCCGTTTGAAGTGCAAGGGAGGAGCAGTGTCCACAGAGAATATTGCCCTTGTACCCTTGAGTGCGTGCCACGCGGGCAATGCGGATCAGGGCGCGGGCAGCGGGGTCGCTGGATTCGTCGACGTGCAGGTCTACATTGATGTTCCGCTCGCTGGCCAGTTGGAACAATCGCCCCATGGCGTCATCGAATTGCGGAGGGATCGGGTCGTTCGGGAGACCAACGAAGCGGCTGCCACAACCGAGATTTCCGCCGGCATCCGCGACGATGTCTGCGAGTTCGCGGCCGTCGTCGGTGAGAAAGATATCGATCGGTGCAATCGACGAGACCTGAAGGTCGATCTTCCCCGACCACAATGCGCGCATTTCCTTGAATACCGGAAAAGAGATTGCCGCCTGGGGTTTTTGCGAATCCAGGTGCGTGCGTATCGCGACCACGCCCCTGGCGAATGCGGTTTTTAGGCCGAATTCCATCCGGCGCCTCACGTCCTCGGCCTTCCACCGGGCAGTCCGGTCGGCGGCAGTCGCGGCAATTGCGCCCGGCACGTCGCCGGTCGGATTTGGCGACCGCGGCCAGATGTGCGCCTTATCGAGATGCGTGTGGCAATCGATCAGGCCGGGCAGCACGACGGAATGGTCGAGGTCCGGTCCATCATCGGGTGCGAACGTGCCCGAAGGCGCCAGCGCCGAAATGCGCCCTTGATCGATCAGAATGTCGATCTCGGCAAATTCGCGATCCCGACCGCCGCATGCCGCACCAGACACAAGACATGCCGGTGAGCGCACGCGGCGCAGCGCAAATCGCCGGGAGTCCGGAGGATCGAAGAAGCCGAGGGCCATAATTAGCTCTCAGACCGCAACGCGCTCTCGTGCCAGCGCCTGAGGCACAAGTGCGACACGATCGAAAGACACACAAATATGACGATGCCGCTCATCGAGATGAGCACGAGTGCGGCGAACATGCGCGGAATTTTGAGCTGAAAGCCGGACTCGAGAATCCGATAGGCAAGCCCTGATTGCGCGCCGCCCGTCCCAGCGACAAATTCGGCGACTACGGCGCCGATCAATGAAAGGCCCCCGGATATGCGGAGCCCCCCCAAAAAATATGGCATCGCGGCTGGCAAGCGCAGCAGCCGGAGCGTCTGCCATCGGCTGGCGCGATAGAGCTTGAACAGGTTGACCAGATTCCGGTCCGCCGAATTGAGGCCGAGAGTAGTGTTGGACAGGATCGGAAAAAACGCCACGATCCACGCGCAGATCAAGAGCGATGCCGTGATGTCGTCGACCCAGATGATGATCAGCGGTGCGATCGAAACAATGGGCGTTACCTGGAGAATGATCGCATAGGGAAAGAACGCCAGTTCGATCCATTTCGACTGGGCAAAGAGGATTGCCAGGAAGAGCCCCACGACAACCGCCATCAAAAGCGCAGCAAGTGAAATCGACAACGTGATCCAGAGCGAACTGGAAAGCGTCGCCCAGTCCGTGACCAGCGTCTGCGCCACCAGCAAGGGACCCGGGAGCAAGAATGACGGTATAGCCTTGATACGAACGACCGCCTCCCAGGCGATCAGGAAAGCAATTCCTACAGCGACAGGCGTGATCAGCTTCGGCCATGCCGAAGTCGGCAAGCCGAGAACCCTGGGCTCCGCGACGACCTGGATTTCGCAATCCTGGGCAGCGGCGTCATCCTCGGCGTGCGGGGCGGCCGGGAGATATGTTGTGGCCTGCTCCATCAGGCGACCCTGCGCGGTTCCATGGCACCTTCGAGTGCTTGGGAAATGTCCCGGCAGAGGCCTGCATAGACCTCCGATGTCCGGTAAGCCGGCGAGCGCGGATAGGGTTGACCCACATCCATGTCGGCATGGATCCGCCCCGGTCGCGCGGCCATGAGCACAACGCGTTGCGACAGGAACACGCTTTCGAACACCGAGTGGGTCACGAATACGACGGTGAAGCGGTCCCGCTGCCACAGTTCCAGAAGATCGTTGTTGAGCCGGAAGCGAGTGATTTCATCAAGTGCTGCAAAAGGCTCGTCCATCAGCAATATCTTCGGCTTCGTGACCAACGCCCGCGCAATCGATACCCGCATCTTCATGCCGCCCGAAAGCTCGCGCGGATAGGCATTCTCGAAACCGGACAGTCCGACCTGAGCCAAGGCGTTTCCGGCGCGGTCGAGCATTTCGGAGCGCGGGACACCTTGCACACGCAGCGGCAACATCACGTTCCGCAGAGCCGTCGCCCACGGAAGAAGGGTCGCGTCCTGGAACACGAACGATAGTTCCCGGTCCGGACGGCCAACCGCATCATAAGAGCTCGTCGGCCAGTCTATCGATCCCGAAGTAGGATCGCCGAGGCCGGCGATCAGGCCCAGCAACGTGCTCTTGCCGCAGCCCGACGGACCGAGGATCGACAGGAACTGCTGACGCCGGACGTCAAGAACGATGTTGCGCAATGCCAGCGTGCCGTTGGCGAACCGCTTCGACACGCCCCGGCAGGCCACGATCGGTTGACGTGGCCTCGCGGAATCTTCTGGCGATGGCGGCGCGCTCGCTGGGGCCAGCATCGTGTCAGCCGCCGGTGCCCTTGTTGACGAATTTCAGCGTATACCCCTTCGACACGTCGACGCCCGTCGGCAGGGCGCCGGCGGCCACCATCTGGTCGTAGAAGCGCTTCCAGCGCTCGGTTGTCATGGCACCCAGCCCCAAGGTTTTCGCATCGCCCGAATCCAAAATTCCATTCTTCTTCATCGAAGCGATCGAATAGGCGATTTTCTCGTCGGACATGTCGGGATTGTCGCGCTTGATGAGCGCATTTCCCGGCGATGGATCGCCGTTGAGATATGTGGCCCAGCCTTTGATTGTCGCATCAACGAACTTCTGCACGATTTCGGGTCGTTCCGCGATCATCTTTGGCGACGCGAGCACGACGGTCGCATAATTGTCGAAGCCATGATCGGCAAGCAGATGGATGACCGAGTTGATGCCCGCGGTCTTGAGATCAAGCGGTTCGCTCGTCAAAAGCCCCTGCATCGAGATGCTCTTGTCGGCAATGAAAGGCGCCATGTTGAACGTATAGGGCCGCGCCTGCTCGTCGGAATACCCGTACTTTGCTTTCAGCCACAGCCAATAGGATTGACGCCCCGTGGTGGCGACAAGGATCGGCTTGCCCTTGAGCGATTCGAGCGTGTCGTTGCCGACGTTGGGATGTGACAGCAGGACACGCGGATCCTTCTGGAAGAAAGCCGCGACGGCTACACCGGGCAGGCCTTCGCGAACGTAGTTGACGACGGAAAATCCGTTGGAGTCGGTGAAGTCGGCTCTGCCTGCGAGGAATGGAGCATTTACGTCGATTTGCGGGCCGCCTTTGCGGATTTCGACATCGAGGCCGTATTGCTTGTAGAGGCCGTTGGCAATCGCCTGATAGAATCCGCCTTGCTCGGCCTGGGCGAGCCACCCTGCTTGATAGCTGACCTTGGTAAGCGGCTGTGCGCTCACTGCGCCCGATATGACACACGACAGTACCGCTATAATGGCGGATCCTAATGCGCGAAGGTGCGCCGGCGCTTGATTTCATGTTTCTTACTCCGTGCTGCAGCAACATCATGAGGCTTTCTGTTCCTGGTACTTCCAACCCTCGCTCGGAAGTGCGGCCCCGATGCCGCCTTCCTGGTTTTCCGCGTCGAAGCTCATTTTTCCGGGATTTATCAGGTCGTAGGGGTCCATACGCCGCTTGAATTCAGCGTCGGCGTTGTTGACCGGCTTCATGCCGCCTTCCTTGACCAGAAAGGTGTGATTGTTGGCCACCATCGCACCGTCGTCTGCCATGCCCTTCATCACGGCGGCCATCTGCTGTTCGTCGACGAACCGATACATCGGCGATCCCTGAAAGCTTAGCTTGCCGTCGAAGCGCTTCGCCTCGAGATGAAATCCGCCGAGTTCCTTGAAGCGTTGATGGCTGCGCCTGATGGCGCCTACGAGGTCGGGGTCCAAGTAGAGGCCAATATTGCTGACGAGATCTGGGTCTTCCTTGTTTGCGTGCATGGGCGTATGCCCCCAGGAGAACTCGTACAGCGGAATCCCATAGGGCCCTTCGCCCTCCGGCGCCTCGGAAGTGATCTCGCCCGCAAAATCCCTGGTCAGGGCGCGAAGCGCATCCATGAACGGGGCGGCCACCATGCACAGAACGACGTTGGAACCCTCGTGCACATACGGCCTCAGCGCCCGCACGAAGCGCGGGATAGGCCAACCGATCATCGAAACCAGCTTCTTCACGATGCCGTCGGATGTCGCCAACGCGTGGCTGAACTCCACCGACCTCATAAATTCGGGAAACACGATGACGACCTCAACCCACGGCCACGCGGGCGCGAGCGGCATCTCGACTTCCGTCATGATGCCGTTGGTGCCGTACGCGTGATGGACGAGGTTGACATCATCGCCGCGCAACTCGACGACCTTTGGTTCTTCCTCGACGCTGACGACCTGAAGGCCGAGAATATTGCCGCGGTCGCGCAGGATGCCGTAGACGCAACTGCCGACACCCGCATGTCCGCCGCCCACGAAGCCGCCTATGGCCGCATGGCGCTTCGTCGATGAATGCATGCGCAATTCCCAACCGGTCGGTCTGGTGATTTGGTCGATTGCGAACAATCTGGCCCCGGCTTCGGCGCGCACGCTGCCGTTCTTCGTCCAGAGCACGCTTTCAAGGCCCGTCATGTCGACGACGGCGCCGCCTTTCAGCGGAATTCCCTGTCCGAAAGTTGCGGTGCCGCCGCCTCTCATCATGATCGGCATGCGGACCCGCGCCGCCGCCGAAGCAACCTTTAGGACATCGTCCTTGCAACGCGGCCTGACGATGACGTCGGCAAATTTGTCCTTCAATTCGTGCCGCATGATGGGACTGAATTGTGCGGTCATGTCACGGCTTTTGCGCCGGACCGCCACCGGGTCAGAGATGCTCGGTACGTCGCCAATAGCTGAGAGAAAGGCGTTCAAATCGGGCATCTTTATCAATTTCTCCGGCAAGAAGAATGATTGCATATTGAATTATAGATCGAATTATGCAATTATTCCAATGCTCTAGGTGATCATATTTGTCGCTTTATTAGCCCGTTTGTTCGGCAAGCGCTCAAAGAATTGGCAGAGGCAGTGGCATGGCGGCACGACTAAAGAAGAAACCGCGGGTCGTGCTCGCGCAATTTCCGACGGCGCGCGTCATCGCGCGCTCATCGTTGCATGAGCTTCTCGCGTCACAGCTACGCGCCATGACCCAGAGCGGAGAGCTCCCGCCCGGACTGCCTATCGTCGAAGCAAGGCTCTGTCAGCAGTTTGGCGTATCGCGAACGCCCATTCGGGAAGCCTTGAAGGTGCTGGCGGTGGAAGGGCTTGTTGAATTGCGGCCGCATCGGACGCCAATCGTTGCGCGCGTCGATCCCGACGAAGTTGCCGCCATTTTCGAGGTTGTCATCCCACTTGAGAGGCTCGCCGGGGAGCGCGCGAGTGTCAACATGAGCCCGGATGATCTTGCAAATCTGGAGGGGCTGCATCGCGAGATGGTGGCGCATCACGACGCGCGCGAACGTGCTGCGTATGGGGCGATAAACCGGAGAATTCATCTCGCGATCGTATCTTACGCCAAGAATCCGGTGCTCACCGCGACCTACGGGGGTTTCAGCAATCGGCTCGCGCGCGCGCGCGCAACGACAAACTTTGATGATCAGCGCTGGAACGAATCAATCGAAGAACACGAGCAAATCATGGTTGCGCTTCGGCGCGGGGAACCACATTCTGCCGGCGAAGCGCTTGCTGAGCACACCCGTCGGACCGGGGACGCCGTCATCAAGAATCTCCGGATCATCGAGGAAATCGGGGGCCGAGATGCTCCTGTTTCCTGAGTCCTGGCGGTCCCCGGGGCCGCAGGCTCTTGGGTGCTTGCTCTGGTGCGGGCTGACGCCTGATATTCAGATCACGAGGATAACCAACAAGGGACGCCGCGATGGTTGCGCCAATCTTTCATATGATCGCCAATGCGCCGAAACCGGTTGGGCCCTATAGCCATGTCGTCGAAGCAGATGGCTGGCTGTTCGTGACCGGCCAGCTTGCAACCGATCCGGACGACGATTCCCTTCCGTTGCCGCCCGGAATTGAGCCGCAAACCCGAAAGGTGTTCGCCAATCTAAAGCGCGCACTCGCCGGCGCCGATGCAGGCTTCGAGCACGTCGTCTGTGTCCGCATTTTTCTAACCGAATTCGAGCGGGATTACGCCCCTCTCAATCTCATCTATCGGGCATATTTTCCAAGCGATCGGCTACCGGCACGCACGACCGTGGGCGTTACTCACCTCGCGCGCGGCGGGATCGTCGAAATCGATATGATCGCATATCGACCTCGTTCGTAAGTCCAACGATGCGGGCCAAACGCGCACACTAAATTAACCCGAATGGTCTTCGCTTAGGCTCCCGCACCCACTGATCATGCATCAAGTAGTCGACGACCGCCACGATCAGCGAGCACTATAGCATCGCTGCTGCCACCATGGCCCCGAGTTGCGAGGCGCCGGGTGTTGGTGGGAAATGATCCAAGATTATCTGGAGGGCGATGGATCGCGGTCAGAGTTGGTCGGTGTTGCTTGTTGTGGTCGCGAGCTTTCGTCCGCCTTGTCATTCGAAACTTCGCGAAGCAGGCTCCGGCCGCTAGCCAACCGTCGACCAAGCAACGTCATGAACGATTCGTAGTGGTCGCGTCCCCTTGCCTGGGCGGCGATTTGCGCGTCATCCGGAATGGACGGCGTGACCATCAGCCAATAGCGGATAAAGAGCGCGAGGGTCTCGACCGAGACATTGAGGTCCCGCTCCAGCCGCTCGATCTGTCGGGTCAGCTGGTCAAGCCGGCGTGTGACGGCCGCCTCCCGGCGGTCGGACTCATCGGGCGTCAGGAATGATTCAACGGCCGTTTCCGCCATCAGGGACTTCGACTGCTTCTGCCGCTTGGCGAGCTGCGTCAGTTGAAGCATCAGGCGGGGATCGAGGTACACCGATAAACGTTGCTTCATGTCCAGCACTCACATCCCTGCGCCGTCAGCGGGATCGAGCGACGCCTGTTTGGCCACAGAGAGGAAGGCTTGGTTGATGACTTCCAAGCCGTCATCGTCGCGTTCATCGGCGAGAAGTGCGACTTCAGGGGTCAGCTTCGCTTGCTCGGGTACGACGGCGTCTGGGGTCGGTGGACCCGGCTCCTGGCGGATGCCGCCGTTGGCCGGATCCGGGTCCGGCGAAGAGCCGGCGGCCGATCTCCCTGCTGCTGCCGCATCTGGGGTCTGTTTGGGATGCTTTGGCCAGTCGTCGGCGTGTGCGAGAGGTCGGTCGCCGGAGGTGCTCGCGCCGGCCGTTGCCAGCGCGGGCGGGTCGAGGACACGGCTCGTGAGCCGCTTGTCCTCGTAATACCGGGCCTTGCGGGCCCGGATCGGGGGAACGCCGGAGACGAGGACGAGTTCGTCACCCGGTGGGAGTTGCATGACCTCGCCAGGGGTCAGCAACGGCCGCGCCGTCTCCTGGCGCGATACCATGAGGTGACCCAGCCAGGGCGAGAGCCGGTGCCCGGCGTAATTCTTCATGGCGCGTAGTTCGGTCGCGGTACCGAGCGCGTCCGAGACACGGCGCGCGGTGCGCTCGTCATTGGTCGCAAAGGCCACGCGGACGTGGCAATTATCGAGAATCGAGTTGTTCGGCCCATAGGCCTTCTCGATCTGATTGAGCGACTGCGCAATGAGGAAGGCTTTCAGGCCGTAGCCGGCCATGAAGGCGAGCGCCGACTCGAAGAAGTCGAGGCGCCCGAGCGCCGGAAACTCGTCGAGCATGAGGAGCACACGGTGGCGTCGTGCTTTGGCATTGAGCTCCTCGGTCAGCCGCCGGCCGATCTGGTTGAGCACCAGGCGCACCAGGGGCTTGGTACGGCTGATGTCGGAGGGCGGCACAACGAGATAGAGAGTTGCGGGCCGATCGCGCTCCACGAGATCGCTGATCCGCCAGTCGCAACGTGATGTGACCTTGGCAACCACAGGGTCGCGGTAGAGCCCGAGAAAGCTCATGGCGGTCGAGAGCACACCGGAACGTTCGTTCTCGGATTTGTTCATCAGTTCTCTTGCGGCAGACGCCACCACCGGGTGCGGACGATCGCCAAGATGACGAGTTGTCGACATAGCATCGAGGGTCTTGCCGATCGCCCGTTCGGGGTCGGAAAGGAATTTGGCAACGCCGGAGAGGGTCTTGTCGGCTTCGGCGTAAAGCACATGGAGAATCGCGCCGACCAGGAGCGAGTGGCTGGTCTTCTCCCAGTGATTGCGCCGTTCCAGTGCGCCTTCGGGATCGACCAGGATATCCGCGACGTTCTGGACGTCGCGCACTTCGGTGTCGCCGCGCCGCACTTCAAGC
The DNA here is from genome assembly GCA_963747835.1 of uncultured Alphaproteobacteria bacterium. Taxonomy (GTDB): domain Bacteria; phylum Pseudomonadota; class Alphaproteobacteria; order Rhizobiales; family Xanthobacteraceae; genus JAJPKK01. Next base: position 386,684 of record CAVVGO010000006.1, on the reverse strand, counting down.
AGCGGATTGTATGCGGCGGATGCCGCATTGGTCGGATCGAACAGCAACACGCGGCTGAACCTTGCTCGAAAACCCGCTGTGAGCTGCCAGTTCTCTCCCTTGATGTCGTGGACGATGGCCGATCCGGGCCAGGTCAGGAGCGTCGGGACGACAAGCCCGACGCCCTTGCCGGAGCGGGTCGGAGCGAAGCAGAGTACGTGTTCCGGCCCATCATGCCGAAGGTAGTCACGGGCGAAGCGGCCAAGCACCACGCCGTCCGGATTGAGTAGCCCGGCGGCACGAACTTCATTCCGGGTGGCCCAGCGAGCTGACCCGTAGGTCGTGACGTCTTTGGCTTCCCTGGCCCGCCATACCGACATGCCGATTGCGATACCGATTGCCGCAAAGCCGCCCGAGGCAGCGATGACGGCACCCTCCAGGAAGATCGACGGCGCGTAGGCGTCGAAGTGGTACCACCACCAGAAGAATGCCGGCGGCAGGTAAACTGGCGCTCCGACCAATTGGAACCAGGGAGGTCCGAGCTGCGGCTGGAAACCGAGCCGCCACGCCGTCCATTGCGTTGCCGCCCACGTGGTCGCCAGCACGATCGCGAACACGACGAGGATCTGGCCCCAGAGGATTTTGGTCGCGGTCAAAGACTGCCCCGTTCGTTGATTTGGGGACAAACAGAAATGTCACTGATCGCGATAGGACAAGCTCGGAATCAGCCTCGTCGCAGCTTTGGATAGCGCGTCGCGTACAAAGAGGAACTGCGAACCTCGCACCAGAGCTGGATCACCTGCACGAACGTACGGATCGATGCCGTCCACGCGTTGCGTGGGGGCGCAGCAGGGTCAGGGTGACATCCAGCTTGATTCGAGATGGCGAGGTTCTCTCACGTTCGCGCCCGACCTCTTCGGGAGGCGCAATGCCGCTCCCAGGGAGGGGACCGAGATCATCCGCATTGAATGGTGCCGCCGGGCGCAACGGCGTTCGGGCTTCTTCGCCGCCATGTGGCCACACGTCGCCGGTCGGTTTCTCCAGGCTCTGGTGCTGTTGTTGAGAAACGGCCGATGTCGAAGGGACGGCCGCGATGACGCACAGTGCGGCTATGATTGCGGTACGCGTAGGCATCAACACCTCCTCTGAAAACATTCAGGAACACGCGATTGCGTGCCAAACGGTTTGTGGTCGCGTGTGATTTTCGGGCCCGTCAGCGCTTTCCCCACCGGATCAGCGCCCAGACCCGCTCGTGAAGGTAATAGAGAACGGTCTTGGTCAGCACCTCCGCGAGCGCTACACCGCCGGCAAGGCTTGAGCTGCCGGTGATGACAGCGGCCACAATGAAAGTGTCGACGCTGCCGGTCGCACGCCAGCTGATGGCCTTCGCGATCGATCTGGCGTGGGTCTCGGTCGCGCGCATGATGTTGCAGAGGTTGGCTACCGAGCGCGCGCATTGGCGATCGATTTCGTCGGGATGCGTTGCCTCCACGACCCCCATACCGACCGTGTCAAAGGATTCCGGGTCGATCAGGATGAAACTGCCGGTTTCCCTGCAACCGATATAGAGATCAACGGCGAGCTGCCGGTCGATTGCCACGACGGCAGTACCGATATCGTTCGCCACAAGACGATTTGTCGGCGCCGAGCGTTGGGTTTCGAGATCAATGAGCTGAAGATTGGGCTCGACAGTTGCTTTGGCGGTCGCTGTCGCGAGCTTGAGCAGGTAAGGCCGGCTAGGAACGAGGGTATTCTCGCCGAGCCAGATGATGCGCGTGCGCAGCCGGTTGGTGACCGGGGCAGATGGGACAACTCCTGCCACCATGTCGCCGCGGGAGGCGTCGACCTCGTCCGCGAAGGTTAGGGTAATGGCTGCGCCGGCGACGGCATGGGCGAGATCGCCGTCCGCCGTGACGATCCGACGGATCCGGGTGCATTGGCCAGACGGCATCACCTGCACCGCCATGCCGGGATAGACGTCGCCGCTCGCAATCTGGCCGCAGCATCCGCGAAAGGTCGAAGTTCGGGGCGATTTACCCACTGGATGGGCATCCGAAATGGAAAGAGCGGGAGCTTCGCCGCGCATTCGACCTCTTCGAGATGTTCGAGCAGAGCCGGTCCGCAGTACCAGGGCATCCGCTCCGAGCGGAAGACAACGTTGTCGCCGTCGCGGGCCGAGAGCGGGATGCACACGATGTCGTCGACATCCAAGCTCTTCGCTAAAGCCCTGAGCTCGACTTCGATGGCAACAAACTTGGACTTGGACCAATCGATCAGGTCCATCTTGTTGACCGCGACAACGAAACGGCGCACCCCCAGGGTGGAGACAATGACGGCGTGGCGCTTGGTCTGGCGCGTCAATCCGTCGGCCGCGCTCACCAGGAGCAGGGCAAGGTCGGCGGTCGATGCGCCAGTGGCCATGTTCCGGGTGTATTGTTCATGCCCGGGTGCATCCGCGACGATGAACTTGCGTCGGACGGTACTGAAGAACCGGTAGGCGACGTCGATGGTGATCTTCTGCTCGCGTTCTGCCGCAAGGCCGTCCAGCAGGAGCGCGAAATCGAGCTCGTCCCCCCGGGTGCCATGGCGGCGGGAGTCGTGATCGAGCGCGTCCAGCTGATCCGCGAACAGCAGCCCCGCTTCAAAGAGCAGCCGGCCGATGAGGGTCGACTTTCCATGATCGACCGAACCGCAGACGATAAAGCGCAATTGGCTCTTGCGTTCCTGCTGAAGGAGAAACTCGTCAGCATCGAAGAGGGTGGGCTCCGGATGCACGTTCATCAAAAGTACCCCTCCTGCTTCTTGCGCTCCATTGCGGTGCCGCCATCGTGGTCGATGATGCGGCCACGCCGCTCGGAAAACCGGCTCTCCGCGGTTTCCCGGATAATGCCGGAGAGCGTCGTTGCGTTGCTTTCCATTGCGCCGGTCAGCGGATAACAGCCGAGCGTCCGAAATCGTACGGTCCGCAATTCCGGCTGTTCGTCCTCGTTCAGCGGGAGACGGTCGTCATCGACCATGATCAGCGTCTCGCCGCGGCACACGACCGGGCGTGGCGCCGCGAAATAAAGCGGCACCACCGGGATACGCTCCCGGTGGATGTAGAGCCATACGTCGAGCTCGGTCCAGTTCGACAGGGGGAACACCCGCATGCTCTCGCCCCGACGCTTGCGGCCGTTGTAAAGCCGCCATGGCTCGGCACGCTGGCGCTTGGGATCCCAGCGGTGCTGCGCGTTGCGCAGAGAGAAGACACGTTCTTTGGCCCGCGACCGTTCCTCGTCGCGGCGGGCGCCCCCGAGCGCGGCATCGAATCCGTAGTGGTCGAGCGCCTGACGCAAGGCTTGCGTTTTCATGATGTCGGTATGGAGTTCCGGGCTGTGGCTGATCGGGCCGATGCAGCGCGCCAGACCTTCGGGGTTGGTGTGCACGATGAGCTTGAGGCCGAGGTCGGCGGTGCGACGGTCCCGGAACGCAATCATCTCCCGGAACTTCCACGTGGTGTCGATGTGCAGCAGCGGAAACGGCAGTTTCGCCGGATAGAACGCCTTCAGTGCCAAGTGCAAGAGAACGGAGGAATCCTTTCCGATGGAATAAAGCAGCACCGGGCTGTCGCTCTCGGCAACGACCTCTCGGATGATATGGATGCTCTCGGCCTCGAGCGCTTCGAGGTGTGTAAGTTGGGAAGGACGGCGCACGGGGCTTGGCGCCGCTTCCGGAGCGGCGTCGAAGGTTGTCGGGACTACGTTCATGCTGTCGTTCCTCTGGTCATGATTGGGACTGTGTCGGGTCGGGTGGCGATGGGAGATCCGTATGGCGGACGTGCAGACCGCATTCGGTTTTCGCGCCCTCTTCCCACCACCAGCGGCCGGCCCGCTCGGCTTCGCCTGGTTTCACCGCACGGGTGCATGGCGCACAGCCGATCGAGAGAAACCCCTGATCGTGCAGCGGGCTGTGGGGGATGCCGTGTTCGTGGACGAACGTAACCACCTGCTCGCGCGTCCAGTCGAGTAGCGGGTTCACTTTGATCAACCCGAAACGCGGTTCGACCGCCGCGAGCCGCATGCTGGCCCGCTGCGTCGATTGCGCGGCGCGAACGCCGGTAATCCACACTACTGCACCCGCGAGGGCACGCCCGAGTGGCTCGACCTTACGGACCGCGCAACAGGCGTGCCGCGCGTCGAGGGAGTTGTAGAATCCATTGACACCCTGGCGCGCGACCAATGCTTCGACGCCGGCGAGATTCGGGTTGAAGGCGCGAATGCGCCGGCGGTACCGGCGCTCGGTCTGAGCCCATAGCTCGTAGGTCTGCGGAAACAGGCGTCCGGTATCGAGGGTGACAACGTCGATCGCGAGGACCTGAGTATAGATCACGTGGGCGATCGCCTGGTCCTCGATACCGAAACTGGTTGTGAACACGATCCGGCCGCTGACGGTGTTGCGCACCACGGCAAGGCGCTGACCGAGATCGAGTTCCAGGGAGTGCTGCCAATGCAGCTGGCTCTATGGCACCTATCGCGGAAACATGATTGCCGAGAATTCTGGTGGTGATCAAAGGTGCCCCCGCTTCAGTCAACGGGGCGAATACAAGAGACACTGCGCCCATCAGAGCAACTAGCGAAATAGCGTCGTCGTAGATTCGGATACGGCCGCGCGCAGAAACCGGACTCGGGTTCGGCGAAAGAGCGCACCGCGACACCTCGTTGTGAGGCGAGTGGCCCAAGAATCCGAAATCGTCAGAGGGCATCGGGCTTCTTTAGCCAATGCTTGGACCGCGTGACCTGCCAAAGCTCCAGTCAATTCGGTTGACGTGGGCAACTCCTGACACCTGCAGACCAAGGTGCCTGTCGAGGGTAGGGCTCCACGGCACCAGGCTGAATCCCAGCCCGTCGTCGATCATGGCAAAGCGCCCGGAAGCGAGGTTGAGGCGCTGGCGATAGACGCCGGCGACCGACTCTCCGTCCGCAGTTGGATGATAGGGTAAGCCCGCACTTGACGAGACCCGCGCTGCCGTCGCATCAAGGTCGCGCCGACGCAGCGTTGCCAGAAGTTCGCGCGCGCAGATGACACGCGGGCCTTGGCGACTGGCAAGGCCCTCACGGATCAAGTGTTCGACACGCGCCTCCATCGCTTGGTGGACCTCGTGGCCGAAGCCGCCCGAGCTCAGCGACATGGGCTGGCGCGCCACAAGCTGGCGATCCAGCCAGGTGGCGCCCGAGGCCTCGATCTGCGCTCCGAGCGGGAGGTCGGAGCGTACCGCAAGCGCAACGCGCTGCCGGCCTGCCGCATCTTCGAACCTTCGTAATTCGACGATGCCGCCGGGAGCGGTGTCACTCGCAGCCTCCAGGTTGGCCAGGCGGATGTGGTGGGCACGCCCATCTGTCCCGTCGATGACTGCGTAGGCCGTGCCGTTGAGTTCATCATCCAGGCCTCGGGTAACAAGGCGGCCGATGATCGTCCCAGGTCGATCTCTGTCATCGAGGACGTAGTCGTTGACGCTTCGTTCGATGCCCTGCTCGGCCAACCCGCGGTGGATGCGCTTGAGGATGTCGTTTTGTTCGCCGAGGGCCCGCAGTGTCGGTTCCGCAGTCTCCAACAAATGCCATCGCGCCGGACCGAGCGGCTCGGCGAGCCCGAGACGCTCCAGCCTTTGCATCCGGCCGATCATGGCCGACTGAAGACCGGCCTCCGGCGGGCCGTCCGCTGGCGGCCTGAGATCCACGACGCCATCGTGGCGCGCAGCGTCGATGGCGAGGGCGCGATCGAGCTTGGTCCAACGGTCGGCCTCGACCTGGGCATCGAGCCCACGACGAATCTCAAGGTCGCTTCGCTGCCCGAGTTCCAGGGTGGCCAGATGTGCAGCGCGAGCACGCATGCCTTTGCTGATATATTCGCGGGCAATCACGAGGTCCTGGCCGTCGTCACCCTTGCCGCGCACGATGACATGGATGTGGGGGTTGTCGGTGTTCCAATGATCGACCCCAACCCAGTCGAGCTTCGTACCGAGATCCTGCTCGGCCTGCGCCATCAGGTCTCGGGTGTACGCCTTAAGATCCGAAAGCCGCTCTGCGTCCTCCGGAGACACGATGAACCGGAAATGGTGGCGATCACCTTCGCACCGTTCCCCAAAGGCGCGATGATCAGCGTCCTCATGTTCGACGTCGAACATCCGACCCGGCGCACCGTCTCTCGTCATACCGTCCCTGCGTAGGTATGCCAAGTGAGCGCTGAGCGGCGCCCGCTTCGTGGTGTGCCTAACAACGCGGGCCTTCACGGCGACGCTGCGCGTTCGATCCGTCAGCCACCGGGTGGCCCTGATACTGGCGGCGCGGCCTCTGCCGAACGTCGAACTCCGCGCATCCTGGCCGGGTCGGCGTTTCATTCCACCGGCTCGCTCAGCCGCGGCCAGTGCCTGCGCGATGAAGGGCTTGGCGCGACGGGCACTCCCCCGGTCGCGTACCCGCCCAATCCGGACACGAAACTCATCGTCGCGGGTCATGACGCGTCTTCTTGCGAGGTGTTTGGATCATTGATTTTGCTTGTCTTTGGCTGACATGCAGGCTGTCGCATGATGGCGCACATCGCCTAAGTCGTTGATGTGTCTGCTGTCCTCCACCAACCGACGGGCCGCACCTCGCGGCTTTTATCTTGCCGTCCGTTGGTCGGTTGGCCTCCGCCCCAATGCCTCACAGCCAGACGTGCGAAAACATGCGATACCCTGCGAAAAGCGCTTGATCCCATCATTGCGGCCTCCGCTCGGGTGACCGGGGCACGAACAGACCGCCGGCCTGCAGTGTTGCGGTCGGTGGAACTGCGCTTCGCGCGTCACGTTCCTGCAAATCCGCCGCATGCGCATCGCTCGTAGAGGTCTTGGTCGACGGCGTGTCCAACAGTTGCGTTCTTGCCGGGAAGAGCGCACTTGACCAAGCAGGCTGACGGTCATCGGGTGAGAGTGTCGGTGCAGCCGTGGCGTTAAGAACGGGTGGAGGAATTGCGGCACCAACGTCAGCGAAGTCGAGTTTGATATCCTTCCGCATGTCGAAATTCGGCGCGTCACCCTTCGCAACGGATGTCCTGACTGCATCGGCGAACCCGCTGTCAGGTTGTGCCCACGAGCCATGATAGGCAGCGATGGCGCAATGAATTGGATCGGTCTTGAAGCGAGGGATCGTCTTGCAGCGCTCGCCCAGCTGCGCGATCTGCCGGGCCGCAACGGTGATGTTGGGGCATGGCGCGAACTTCGCCGCGGTCGTGGACCGGGGATTGGCAAGGAGGCCCGTTAGTCCAATACGGACAGCAATGTCGTCGCGGTCGATAGTACCGACCGCGCCGATGGCGTCACGGACAGTTTGATAGACCTGTGGCTGACGCTCTCGCGGCACCGAGAACGACCAGGGTTCGCCACCAGATTGGTGCCAGATCAGCGCATGCATGATCTTCGGCTCAACCGCCAGGGCACAGCCGGCGACAAGCGTCACGAGGTCCACGACTGATTACTCCACCGGCAAGAAAAGGGATCGGGCTCGACGACCGAGATAGGGTCGCCGAATCTGTGGGGCTGCATCGCAGGGCATGCGCGCGCGACGGTTTGATCGTCTCCTCGGTCCGGCCCGGGAGCAAGTTCTTGGAGGCCGCAGCACCCGACGGCGGCTCGGAATCTGGCCGGGAGGAAGGAACGGTGCGGTTCCTGGCCGAACAGAAGAATTCGTCGGTGAGTCCAGCGCGACGGCATGGTCAGTCCTCCTCGAAGGTCCAGAGTGGTTCGGCGCGCCCGACAATGGCGGTCAAAGGGATCGGTCCGAAGTAGCGGCCATCGAGCGATGCCGGTTCGTCCCAGTTCATGAGGAAGCCCTCGTCGTTTGCGACGGTGCGGCAACCTTGCCAGGCGGGAAGCGACCGCCCGCGGTGGTCCTGCTCGCGTGCCGCGCCCATGTCGATTCCATCGACTGTGATGGTGAGGCCGGTGCGACAGACGGTCTGTCCGGTCAGCGCGAGAATGCGTTTGATCAGCGGCACGCCGTGCGGGAGGTAACCGGCGTCGGCGAGGAGGGTAGCGAGGGGCTCGGGCGGGTACGCGACTACAAGCGTGGTGACGATGAGGTGGCGCGCCGGCTGCACGTGATAGAGCCCGGTCGGAACGCTTTCGGACACATTCCATACGAAACGCGGCGCTGCTCTTGGGCCCATGGTGCTCCCGATGAGGGCAACGGCGGCCACCATGGCGAGGAGGGTCCCGGGACGGTCCATCATGAGGTGAATCTCCTTCGATGCAGCCAGGCTTGGTGCCGGCTTTGCGTGTAGGGTCTCGGCTGCTCGCCGACGGACAGGCGATTGTGGATGTGGCGCCAATGGTCCGGCGCGGCATCGGCCGGATGGATGCTGAGCGCTTCGATGGCATCGATGGCCTGAAGCACCTTCTCGACTTTCGGCCATCCGGACATGCGCAGCAGAATCTCGCCGCCCGGCTGCACATAGGGCACGGTTGAGTAGCGGTCGCCTGGTTCAACCGCGCGCAGGATGTCGATGCGCGACACGACGGTTCCATAGTCGTTCGACGTCCAGCGGGCGAAGGCGAAGATGCTGCCCGCCGCGAACGAGACGACGCGCCGCTGACGGTTGATCATGCGCTGTTCCGCAATTCGGCCGAAGCGGATGCGGTTCTCGATGCGCCCCTTCACCCACACGAGCTCGACATGCGTGAGTTCGCTCATGCGAGCCCTCCGACACCGTCGGGAAACCCGCCGAAGGCGCAGTCGCTCAACAACTCGGCGATGGCGATGACGCGCTGGAAGACCGCGACGTTGATGCGAGTGTCCGGCATGGGTCGATCCCGGATCCAAGCCGTCAGCGGCGGTAGGAATGAGGGGCGAGCTTTATGGGCGCGACCACGCGTTTGGCCGGGAGGACCGTTCCGACGCCAGGGTCGGAGGTCGAACTCTTGGCGCCGAGATCGGCCCAGGCTTTCAGATCGTCGAGCGCATAGACGACGCGACCGCCGATCTTGCGGTATGTCGGGCCGGTGCCGTATGTCCGATGCTTCTCGAGGGTGCGGCCCGACAGACCAAGAAACCGTGCGGCCTCAGGCGTGCGCAGAAAGCGCGGCGGTAAGCCGGCGAGCGGGTCAGGCATGATAGAACCTCCGTAGTCTTTCGACGCGCTGCCGGTTAGCGGCGGCTGGTCGAAGGCCACGATGGCGAAGAAATCACGCTTGGGGGATGGCGAAGATTGGGGCGAGCGGTTTCGCCACCCCTAGCGACCAGGCCTCCGCCGCATACGGCGCGCGTGGCGCAGCAGCTTCAAATAGCCGCCCCGCATCAGCGTCACTCCGGTGCGCACCAAACGAATTGTCCGGTCGCGCAGGTCATGCGTTTTCCAGCCCGGCCCTGGTGGGATGCGGACACGGCCGAATAGAGCTTGCGCGATGCCGCGATATGTCTCGCCGGCCAAATGAGCATCGAGCGCGCGAAGCGTGAGCACAAACCGATGGCGTTGAGGCTGGGTCAGTCGGTCGAGCGCACGGCCTTGAGGTTGGCCGGTTACGACCCGCCACAGGCGGAGCGTTGCATCGGCACGTGCGGCAAATGTGTCGTCGAACGGAATGACCGCGGCAACCGGCGCTGCCACGGTCGTATCGTCGAGAAGCAATACTGACAAGCGACCTTCGGCGCTTTCAACGATCCAATATTCGCCATCGCTTGCACGGCGCCGAAATACCGGCGTTATGACGCCGATGTTGCGGGCAGCGGTGAACCCCCTCGGCGCCGGCGTGAGGAGAACGACGCAGGGATCAAGATGCGGAAGCCAAACCAGCGGAGTGACGTCCGCCTGAAGCTGTGGGTCGAAAAGGAAACCTTAAGCCCCAGCGCGATGCGAATGCGTCGGTGTGTCCACTTGCTATCCGGCGAACGGCCGTGCGGTAATCACGCTCGTACGCGGGATTGCGCCGTAAGAACTCCCATGCAAGCTGCGCCGGATCTAGTTCGTTCACATACGCATAGACGGCCGTAGACCGCCAGTCGGGTATCGACGGCATCTTTGGTCTCCACAATTTGAACGGACAGATATCGCCCAGCTAGAAAAAACTGACGGGCAAATGCGGCGCAATGAAGCCGCCGGAGCGTAAGCACGGCGTCACGTGACGGCGAACCGCGAATAGCAGCCATGCGGTCGGTCCGGGGTTCTGCAGACATTGCAGGCGCGGGAATTCCGGATTGCTGGAAATCTTAAAATGCGCACAACGCCAACCGGTAAGAACTGCGATCCGGGATTGTGCATTCAAGCAATTCTGGAATTCAGTGAGGCGCGCCGCCCCGAAGGAGATGTTGATAGCCGTGCTCGGTCATCCATTTGGCACGAGCCAAGTGGCTCTCCCATGAGCGGCGCGCGCGTTCCGGCTCGCGCGATGGGTCAACATGCAAAACGATCCGCGCCACCTCGGTCCAATCCGCGCCCTCGGCCTCGGCATCCAGGAGCCGAAGATAAGTGACGAGGTGCTCCCGATCGTAACCGGTCAGAACGTCAGCATCCGGGGCCTGGTCGGCCGCGGGCGGATCGAGCGACGGCTGGGGCTTCATCATCTCCGCCTTTGCCTCCCATTCGAGACCTGCCTTGGCGCCGCCAAAGTTGCGTCGAACAGAATTGATCGTTGCTCATCTATGATACGACACAATGGTCATGGTCGGGGATCACCCCGACCGAGGTTTTCCACCGGTCATCAATACACATTATAAGGGATAAACTTGATGGTGTGTACCCGTCCAGCTTGCCGGCATGGACATGCGCAGGCTGGTGGGCCGAAACTTTGCAAGATTGCGGCAGGCGAAGGGCTTCACCCAAGAGCGGTTCGCCGAGGTTTCCGGCGTCACCCAGCAATATGTCAGCGATCTTGAGCGAGGCCTGCGCAATCCGACCGTCGTCACCTTATACAATCTCGCGAGCGCGCTCGGGGTGAGCCATGTCGAGCTGGTGACGCCCGACGATGAGGCGCTGCGCGAAGCCGCAAAGCTGTCGAAGCGGAAATCCGGCAAGACGCAAGGCCGCGATCCCGGTGATAAGGGCAGATGAATCTGAACGCGCGAGCGCCCCGCCCAATGGGCGGGGCGCTGCCGTCACACCGGCTCAGTCGCTGTTGCGGCGGGACCAGATGAGGGCGTAGCCGTCCCCGCCCTCGACCGAGACCAGCGAGGCGAAGATCGGCGCCGGGAAGCTCGGATCGTCGAGCTTGACCGAGAGGTATTCGCGGCCTGCGCCCGAGGTCTTCTTCCAGGCCGCGCCGAACTCGGTCGTGCCGGCGAAGATGCGGAAATCGGGAGCCTTGTCGTTCTCCTTCTCGGCCCGCGCGATCTTGGCCTTGACGTTGAGCGCAAGCGTCTTGACCGTGCCGGTGAAGTCTTCGCCGTTCTTGGTGAAGGTGCCGATGGTCGCCATGATAGTCTCCTTGTCTGAACTCGGGCCGCACCATCGCGGCCTCGATGGCGATCAACAGGCTGAGGGGCGATCAACCCGCACCGCTTGGCTGCAGCGTCAGCGGAGGATGGCGGGCCGGAGACTTTCTTGGCTCGCGAGGAATGCGTGCCAACGCAGGGGAAGAAAGTCGACGGACCGCCATTGCGGGAAGGTGATCGAGGCACAGCCGACCCTCGGCCAGATCAGCCCATCCGAGGCAGCTATGGTGCCCCCGCGGACAGACCGAGAGAGACTTGATGAGCATCGGGACCTTCTGACAAGAGGGTGAGACTGCACGGCGCGGAATCAAGTGCGCGTTCGTATCAACGGCGGCAAAACGGCGGCCGAAAACGACAGGCTCCTTCCGCATCCTCGCCGGCGCGACCGAACTCTGCGCGGCAGTGAAGCGGATCGGGCAGTGCGCGAAGACTTGGTTGGCCACGACGAATTTGTACACCGGCATATCTCGACCGCGCGGACGGTGCGAGGGGACGGCTGTGTCTTCATCTGGTCTCGCCGCAATAGCGCCTGAGCCGGCAGATGAGGGCAACCCGCCCAACGGCGGGGCGCTCGAATGTGATTGTCGCGCCGAGAGGCACACAAGGACTGCGACGAGGGCGGGACCGCTGAGCGGTCACGGCCGCGTCTCGGCTCAGCCATGCAGCCGGATGTCAGCGGTTCGCGAACTCGATGAGCACCTCCGCGTGGCAGCGCTCGGGGGCACACCAGCACACGAGGTCCTTGCCACGCAGCTCATGCAGCGCCGCCAACAGCTCCGGCTGCCGCACGATCCACGCGCGGTATTTCGCGATCACGTCGTCGCGCGGGCCGTCACGTCCGATCACGAAAGGATTTCCCCACTTGCTCGGCCGACCAACATAGACGCGATCCGCCGTCGCGCGCTTGCCGACTTGTTTGGCGTTCATGACCTTGCACATGATCACCTCCCTGCGTTCGGGCGAAGCGCCTCGGCGGCGCGATCGCGTTCCGCCTGCGCGGCGATGGCTGCCGCCAGTTCCGCCTGCACGGCCGCGCGCTCGCGGCGCTTCATGCAGCCCCGCAACTCGGCCCGCAGCTCCTGAATGTGGTCGTAAAGCGCGATCATCGTACCCTCCTTCTGTTCGAAAGACGGGGACGTGCGCACCGTGCCGGGTCGGGCCGGGTCAAGGACGCTGGAAGCGCCGCGGAGCGGGGCGCGGGGGAGCCGATTTTGTCGGGCGTGGATGATGACTGGCGCGTGCGAGCGCGCTCCTTACGCTCGGCAAAATTGGGGGCACCGCGCATCCTTTGGCCGGCCCGACCCGGCACGGTATGATGGGACGTCTGAAGAGAACGCAGTGTTCAATTGCCCCGACTCAGCGAGTTCGCAATCTAGAGAGGAGAATCGGAGAGTTGGGGCGCTCGCAGCGTTCTACGCAGTGCCCTGTTGTGGGCTTCCAATAGTCGTGCGACCGGCGGTGGCTTGAAACGCGGCGACGCCTCTGCGCACTCTGCTAGCCAGCTGCTTGAATGTCCGCTCCCCTCAGCCTGCTCCCAAATCGAATGATGTGCTGAACGAAGCGATGGGCCACGAGGTGACATGGTATCGTCGCCGCTGGGTGTAGTGAGATAACACGATGAAGCAAGTGAACGTGTACGGCACTGGGCGCTATCCGACCGCCATCGCTATCAAGCGCGGCCGGCAATGGCCCGACCACTGTGCGCGTCAGCCTTGATGGAATAGCCGCACAACGGCGGCGTGATTTGTAGGCATTGCGCTGCTACGCTGCGGCGTCATGGATTCGACCGGCCCAACTCAGGACCCAGAACATATCGCCGCCGTGCTCGAACGAGCCCGAGCGGTGGCGATCGATTATTATCGGCTGACTCGTAAGCCCCTTGGGATCACAGGCGAAATCGGGGAATACGAGGCCGCGCGTCTGCTCGGTCTCAAATTGTCCGCGGCTAGGGAGGCAGGCTACGACGCTATCGATCCCACGGGGCATCGTTATCAAATCAAGGCGCGGTGCTTCAACGAAGATGGCCTACGCAAATCGCAGCGGCTCGGCTCTATCAAGCTTACGCACCTTTGGGATTCGGTCCTGCTCGTCATCTTGGATATGGAGTTTCGAGCCACCGGAATCTGGCAGGCTGAACGGGAAGCCATCGCGGTCGCTATCGCCGCGCCCGGAAGCAAGGCGAGGAACGAGCGCGGCGCTCTCGCAGTCAGCAAGTTCAAGAGCATCGGGCGCAAGATTTGGCCGACCTAATGAGGATTGTGTTCAGCCGAAAGGGATTTGATAGTGGCTCCGGAGGCTTTCCGTCACCGATCATCGACGGCAGGCCGACCAGTCTGCCTATCCCCACGCCGAGGCGCTCGGTTACGACGTACGGCGATCTCGGGCTCGGTGATATCGTCGAGCATGTAACGAGAGGCAGGCTGACCCAGATGTCTTTCTGTCATCATGACCCCATGTTTGAGGCCGGGTACTGTGCGTTGGGTCAGACCGGCGCCGCTCAAGGCCACCTTGACAGGAACGGCGTAACGGCAGGCGATATGTTCTTGTTCTTTGGACTCTTTGCCGATGAGGAAGGACGCGATCGTCATCATCGCATCTTCGGGTACCTCGAAGTGCAGAGCGTGAACACACTTGGAGCCGAACCGGGCGCAAGCGATCAGCCGAGCGGCTTCTCGACAAGGCACCCGCACACCATCGGAGAATGGAACCCGAACAACACGATCTATATCGGACGCGGTTGCGCAGCCACTACCGCGCCCTCATGCCTACGCCTCTCAATTCCTGGCGAGCAGGTTAGTCGATGGCAGGTGCCCTATTGGCTTCGTGCCGCAGGTTTGACCTATCATGGGCGGGTCGAAAGATGGTTCGGCGACACAACTTTGACCGTCGTCGGTCGCGGCCAAGAGTTCGTCTCTGACATTTCCAAGACACCGGATGCCGTTGCGTGGCTGGAAAATATGAAGGCGGCAATCCGCGAAGGCGCTAATCATGGATGAAGCGCGGGTGATTCTCGTGATGCTTCGCCGACCACGGCTCGGTGATCCGAACGAGATGCGGACGGACCCACTATGGGAATTTGGAAGCTTCGGCTGCACGGGTTGTCATCGTGCGAACCTGATGAACCCGGCGAAGCTATCGGAGCTCAACGGCGCGCGCCTCGGCTTTGCGCAGAATGGACCTCTTGGCATCAAGCTGGTCCACCTCACCCCGCCGATAGGAACGCTTCACCACGGCTCATTTGGCGAGGCAAAATGGTCACCGGGCGAAATGCCGCTCAGCTATGCTTTGGCACCGACGCTGGTGAACAACCTGGGATTCTCCGATATTCCGAAACTGCTCGACATAATTGGTGGCGTTCGCCGAGGCAGTCCCGTAGCCCAATTTGTCAGCAAGTTTCGATCAAGACGAGAGCCCTTACCGCCGGCCGTCGCTAAACAAGTCATTTCGGTGTACGAACGCGAACGCTCCAACGGCGGCTTCGGTTCGGTTGCCCAATCCTATGTGGACGCGCTCCCTTGTGTGCCACCCCGAGTTGATAATGATCGCGAGGGGACCTATCACCGACTATTGCGGAACAGTGCTGCTAGAGGGTTCACTTCGGCGACCGTCGGTTCGGACTGTGCGCCGTCCGGCGCCACTCGCCGTCATAGATCTCTGTTGACTTGTTGTTGATGCAGCCCTGCGAGCGGCCCGCCTTCTCCATCCTCACGAGTTGTTGGCGTCACTGCGCAACGAGCCGCTTCTGCTGTTCGGTGTCCGTAATCCGGAGCTCCTCGATAGCTTTCTTGAGAGCGGAATTCTCATCAGGTGCCTCCAGATAACGATGTAAGCGGCAGGCGTGCCGCGCAGACGATAGATATTCAATTAAATTCCTTCTTGGGCTTAGCTCGCATTGAGCATGGCGAACTATGCTTTTCAATTCTGGCTTAGCTCTTTCCGTTCGCAGTCGCTGCTTTCAACTCGCCGCGTGCAAGTGCGCCTTGTGGGCTGCCGCCGCGAAGCGGCTGTGGAAAGCCCGCGCATCCTCGATTCTCGCAAAGCAATATCGAACGAACGCATCGCCGCTCTCGATTTCGCCGTACAGATCAAACGTGCCCACGCGCTGCTCGAGGAATTCGATCATCTCTTCTTCGACGCTCTCGTCGAAGCCGGCAAACGGCGGCACCAGATCAACATGGTGCGGATACCTGCTGTCGACCTCGCTCAGCTCTCCCAGCTTCTGGTGGCCCATAATGCTTCTCCGCCTTGACTCTCATTCCTAAATGTTCTCTATTTGTTCTCATCATCCGTCAAGACGGCCGATTTGGGAGGCCGGGTGATGATCTACTTCGTTGCGTTGCCATTCACGCCGGTTGAAGGCGGCGGCCTGGCGCCGGGCCAGGCGGTCGAATGTCCTCACGCCGCCGCAGCGATCCGGCGTGCCGAAGCCATGTCCCGCGACGAAGCAAACGCCGGGGCCGTGGCGTTCTCCCGGAGCGGCAGCCCCGACGTCGGCGAGTTCGAGGACGCGGTGATCCTCAAGACGTTCGGCGACGTGCCGGATGATTTCGGCTGCGTGAGCACATGACACGGCGGAAGGGCGAACTGAGCCCAAGGATGGTCGATCGCGATTGGCCGCATCAGGTCGCATTGCCCGCCGAGCGGACGATGGGAGACGGCCATAAGGTCATCCGCGAATTCTGCCACGAGCTTTCACTCTGCGAGCGCGGGCACGCCGTGCAGCGCGACGACAGAACCTACAGGGTTTTCTGTTTCGCCGATCCGTCGCATGCGGATCTGTTCCGGGAAAGATTCGGAGGGGAACCGTTTGACCCAAAGGATCGAGGCCGCGGGAGAGAATGGCACCTCTGGCGAATAAGCTAGGCGGCGGAGGCCCGCACGCGGGCCGGCCGCACGAGTCGGTAGTGTTGCAGCGAATGCATTGTGAGCCCAACAGAAGGATGGTTCATTGAGTCACCCATCCTCATATTGATTCGGCACCCATGGCCGTCGCGTATCTCGAAAAGCTCAATGCCGAACAGCGACGTGCCGTCGAAGGCGACCGCCACGTCTATGCGTCGCGCACGCGCTTCATTCCCGCGGCCGTCATGCGGCATTTTGAATGCGTGACCTCGCCGCTTGCGACGGTGGAAACCGGCGGGCGCAAGAATGCCAGGCAGGCCCGCGTCGGAAATCGGCGCCAAAATGCGCGGCATGTGGCGGTGATCGGCCGATGTGCAATCTCTATTCATTGACGAAGGGCCAGCAGGCAATCCGTGAACTCGCGCGCGCCATGAGCGACCGCACGGGCAATTTGCCCCTGCTGCCCGGCATATTTCCGGACTATCAGGCGCCCATCGTGCGCAATCAGCCGGAAGGGCGTGAGCTCGCCATGGCACGGTGGGGCATGCCGTCGCCGAAATCTGCGCTGAAGGGACGCAACTCGGATTCGGGTGTAACCAACATCCGCAACGTCAAATCCCCGCATTGGCGACGCTGGCTCGGGGCCGAGCACCGCTGCATCGTGCCGTTCACGAGCTTCAGCGAAAACGAAGCATTGCCGGACGGCAGCAAGCCGCCGGTCTGGTTCGCGTTAGATGAGATGCGGCCTCTCGCCTTCTTCGCAGGGCTTTGGACAAGGTGGACTTCGGTCAGAAAGGTCAAGGAAGGTGAGACAACGAACGACATCTTCGGGATTCTGACGACGGAAGCCAACAAGGAGGTTGGCGCTATCCATCCGAAAGCGATGCCGGTCATCCTGACGACGGGCGAGGAAATCGATCTGTGGATGACTGGACCGGCGGAAGATGCACTCAAGCTTCAGCGGCCGCTTGCGGACGGTGCTCTCAAAATCGTCGCAAGGGGCGAGAAAGAGGATAAGGGAGGCTTCGCGGTGTGACCGTCATGCTCCCGCACGGCACCTCTCCCGATGAATTGGCGACCGGTCTTGAACGGGAGCATGAAGGCGCGTCGGTCGAGCCGACACGGCAGCGCAAGATCATCCATATCGACATGGATGCGTTCTACGCCTCGGTCGAGCAGCGCGACAATCCCGAACTGCGCGGCAAGCCGGTTGCGGTCGGCGGTTCCCGCGAGCGCGGCGTCGTTGCGGCTGCAAGCTACGAGGCGCGGAAATTCGGCGTGCGCTCCGCAATGCCCTCGATCACCGCCAAACGGCAATGCCCCGACCTGATCTTCGTCAAGCCGCGTTTCGATGCCTACAAGGCGGTGTCGCTTCAGATTCGCGAGATCTTTGCCGAGCACACGCCTTTGATCGAGCCGCTGTCGTTGGATGAAGCTTATCTCGACGTCACAGAGAACTTGCAAGGGATCGGGACGGCGACGGAAATCGCCGAAAAGATCAGAGCCAGGATACGCGCGCAAACCGGCCTGACGGCCTCCGCCGGAGTCTCCTACAACAAATTCCTGGCGAAGCTCGCATCCGATCATCGAAAGCCCGATGGACTTTTCGTCATCACGCCGAAGATGGGACCTGCCTTTGTCGAGAACCTGCCGGTCGGCAAGTTTCATGGCATCGGACCGGCGACGACAGCGAAGATGAAGCGGCTCGGGATTGAAACCGGTCTCGATCTTAGAGGCCAGGCGATGCCGTTCCTGCAACAGCATTTCGGCAAGTGCGGTCCTTACTACTACTGGATCGCCCGCGGCGTCGACGAGCGGCCGGTTCGCGCTAACCGCGTCCGCAAGTCTGTGGGCGCCGAGAACACGTTTTTCGATGATCTCTTTACCTTCGAGGCGGCACGCGACGCGCTCCTGCCGATCATCGATAAGGTGTGGCGTCATTGCGAAAGCACGGAAACCCGCGGGCGCACTGTGACGCTGAAACTGAAATATGCGGACTTCCAGCAGATCACGCGCAGTCAGTCGCTCTGCGGGGTCATCGATGCGCGCGCCGAATTGGCGAGGATTGCCCTCGAGTTGCTTAGAGCGCAGTTCCCGGTGACGAAGGGCATTCGCCTGCTGGGTATATGCATTTCCGCATTGGTCACGGCTGACGCGGCCGACACGGAACAGCTCAGCCTCGGGATTTGATTGATTGAAATTGCCGCGTCTACGTTTGCGGTATTACGTGCACTCATACATCCGAGCGGTAGTGATTGCGGTTCAAAAGCTTCGTCTTTGCCGAAGTGTCTTCGTGGCAATTTCTTAATTTGCGACATCCTCCGCTCATGCAAAACTCAGCATCGCGCTCCGACCATGCTGCCTTGCGCGGATGGACCGCCACCCCCGTGCGGGCAGGCCACTGGCGCAGAGCGCATCGCGTCCCTATGTCATCGGCTGGAAGACCGCGTCTGGGCTCGGAAAATTCAATTGATTTACGTTCTGACACTCGGTTTCGTTATTTTCTTTCTGGTTCCGGTCGCTGTCTCAGCGATTCTCTATTTGATGGATGACCGGGTCGCGGATTGGAAGACGGCCGACCGCTCAAGCGCAGGATTGTTGCGCCCGGCGGGGCTGGACGATGGAGCAGTCGTCCGCATCTTTTCCGCCCGCACGGTGCGGTGGCGTGGAATTGTCGCTACCCACAGCTGGATCGTTGTAAAGGAAGCGGGTGCCGTCGCATATAGTCGGTTCGACTACACGGCTTGGGGCAAGCCGATTTGGATAGATCGCTTCGTTCCGGATGGCCGATGGTTCGGGCGCACGCCAGAGGTCGTATTTGCTGCGGACGGTCCTGCGGCTGAGCGGATGATCCCCAAATCCGCGAGGCCGTTCGGAATTTTCCCTATCCGAATGTAGGCGACTACCGTGTCTGGCCGGGGCCCAATTCGAACACGTTTGTCACGGCGATCATGAGTGCGGTCCCAGAGATGGCCGCAACGCTGCCCCCGACCGCCATTGGCAAGGACTTCCCTGTTGACCGCCGATGGATCGCGCTGTCGCCATCCCGCACAGGCATTCGCATCAATCTCGGTGGATATGGAGGCTTCACTCTTGGATGGGTAGAAGGCGTTGAGGTCAACATACTGAGTGCCGTAGCTGGGCTGGACTTTCGCCGTCCCGCCCTCAAACTTCCGGGTCTGGGGCGGCTCGGGTTGAAGTAGCGCTTCTGTCGCTCCGCTCAGCGCGCAAGGGCACCAGCTCGGCGCCTTGCTTCCGGTCGCGATGCCGTCCAGGGTTGCCTGCACCGAAGGCAACTGATGAAGATCGCGAGCTTCAATATCAACAACATCAGAAAGCGCCTGCCGAACCTCCTCGACTGGTTGCGCGAGGCGGGGCCCGATGTGGTGTGCCTGCAGGAGCTCAAGGTCACGGACGCAGAATTTCCTGCAGAGGCGATACGGCAAGCCGGATATGAGGCGGTATGGCGGGGACAGAAAAGCTGGAACGGGGTCGCTATCCTTGCGCGCTGGGCTCCCGTGCTGACCTGCGGTGCGTTGCCCGGCGATCCCAGTGACACGCAGAGCCGTTACATCGAAGCGGCCGTGAACGGCGTCATCGTTGCTTCCATCTACGCGCCGAACGGCAACCCGCAGCCTGGCCCAAAATTCACCTACAAGCTCGCCTGGCTCAAGCGGCTCACGATGCACGCCGCCGAGCTCAATGCCACCGGCGTGCCGGTGGTGCTCGCGGGCGACTACAATGTCGTGCCCACCGATCTGGACATTTATCCCACCAAATCCTGGGACAAGGATGCTCTGCTACAGCCGGAGAGCCGCGCGGCCTACGCCAATCTTCTCACGCAGGGCTGGCTGGACGCGATCCGGACGCTTCATCCCAAAGAGCCGATGTACACCTACTGGGATTACATGCGGAAACGCTGGGAGCGCGATGGCGGCTTGCGCCTTGACCATATGCTCCTGAGCCCCTCGATCGCTGAACGCCTCAAGGGGGCGGGCGTCGACCGTGCGGTGCGCGGGAAGGAGAACGCCAGCGACCACGCTCCGGTCTGGGTGGAGCTGCGCGATGCCGCCGCGCGACGGCGAAGTTCGGTTCAAAAGTCGAAGGGCGCAACTGCAGATGTCGCGACGCGCGCGGGCGCGAAAGCGCAGCCCGCCGTCAAGGCGACGAAAGCTTCCCCGCGTCCTCTCCGGAAACCGCGAAAAGCGCCCGTCAGCGAACCCGCCGTCAGCGACCGGCCCCTGCTGGTGATCGACGGCGACTTTTTCGCGCACCGCTCCTATCACGCCCTGCCCAAAACCATTCAGCGTAAGGGTGGCAAAGGTGGCGGCGCCATCGTCGGTTTCGCGAATTTCCTGCTCCGGCTTTATCAAGCGGAGCGGCCTCGCGCCGTTATCGTGGGGTGGGACACGCTGGAGGTGCCGACCGAACGGCACAAACAGTTTCCGGCGTATCAGAGCGGGCGTGAATTTGACGATGCCCTGATCGACCAGCTCAATGTCCTGCCCGAATTCGTGGCGGCGTGCGGCTTTGCGATCGCGAAGGCGCCCGGTTTTGAAGCGGATGATTTTCTGGCGGCTGCGGTTGCGGCCGAGGAGCGGCGCGGCGGTACGGCGCTGGTGGCGAGCGGCGACCGTGACACCTTTCAACTGGCTTCCGAAGCTACGACGATCCTTTATCCGCTGCGCGCCGGTGAGATGGCGCGGATTGGCCCGGCAGAGGTCCGGGAACGCTACGGCGTCGATCCGAAACAGGTGCCGGATTTCATTGCGCTGCGTGGCGATCCATCGGACAAACTGCCTGGCGCCCGCGGCGTTGGCCCCAAGGGCGCCGCCGGTCTGCTACGCCATTACGGCACGCTTGACGCCATCCTTGCCGCGGGCCGATTTCCCACGCAAGCCAAGATGCTGCGGCTCTACAAATCAATCGCCACCATGAATGCCTCCGCGCCTCTGCCCTTGCTGGGCGATCAAGCGCCAAGCTGGACGAAGGCGTCTGACCTCGTCCGCAGCTGGGGCCTGAACCAGCTGGCCGATCGGCTTGCCGAATTGGCCAGGGTGCCCACCGCGTTGAATTGATTTGCAGCGGTACGCGGCTCTGGCGCAAGGACCATGAAATACGACGTTGTGGCGGAGACTGCGCAGGCAGAGCTGGTGACGGCAGTCCGGGCCAAAGTGCCTATCGGCGGTATCGCCCGAGCATGGTTCGGCGTTCAGGGCAATTGTCGAGGCTCCGACGCGTGAGGTACGATTAATCCGCAGTGCGCCACCCTTATGCGGCTCGATCCCATTCCGTGAGACGCTGACATGCCCGGCAAGCGCGTAGTGTTCGATGACGAGACTTGGTTGGCGCTCGATGTGCTAGCGCGCGACCGAATGATGGATTTTCAGGAGCTCGCGGATGAGGCCTTTCGCGATCTGCTTAAAAAGCACAATCGGCCCACCGATCTGAAATCAGCTCTGAGGCAAAGCGCTGGGGTTAGCGCGGAACTTCATGAGATTCCAGGCAAGCCTAAAAAGGGAAAGAAGACCAAGGCCGGCGTGTAGCCTCGGCCGGTTCCTTTCCGAATTGAGTTGTAGCCCCCGTCAAGCCAAAACCTCGGCGCCAAGCACCATGTCGCTTGTGGGGATCAATCGCTACGGATCCTTGCGCGATGAAAATCGGTCCATGTCCGCAATGCTCTGAAAGCGACGGCGGGCAGTCAAGATGTCGCCCGTCGGGATGGGCCAGGACGAGCCCTGAGCAGGTGCAGCAATGCGTGTGGTTGGGGTTAGTCGATCACCTCGACGGCGCGGGCGAGTAGCGTCGGCGGTACTTCGAGGCCGAGCGCCTTGGCAGGCTTTCAAGTTGATCAGGATTTCGTAGCAACAGCCTTGGCCCGCCATTCGTAGGCTTTCGGCAGGCGGTCATCGACCCAATCAGCCAGCTTCTCGACCTCATCGATAGCAAGCAGCAACCGCTCCTGCGTTACTTGGAGCGACGGCGCAAAGAAAGAGTTGGGATTTCCGCCCGCCGCCTGCCAAGACTGCCACTCCGCTTCGCTCGCAAAGAAGGGCTTAGAATGCTTCGTCAGCGTTCCGTTGTCATGTCTAACATCAAGCGAAGTGAGATTGGTCCCATGCTGTCCGCGATTCCGAGCAAGCACCACTTGCTCGATCACATCGAGCCGCACCGGGCAATCGCTCCAATCCGTGTCTAGGATGTGGCCGAGGACGGCAATGTACGCGGCGACAAATCCCTGTTTCTTCGCAAGAGCTTTCTCCGCTTCCCCGAATTCAAATCCGATCACCTGCTTTTGCAGGGTCTGGAAGTAAAGCTTTAGCGTGTCGGACAGCAGCGATACCGCAGACAGGCCGAGTAGGTCCTTCGCCGTTTCCGCATCCATCCACTCCCCCAGGAAGGGAGGTTCGGGGTCTTCGCTATACGGCGGATTGTCGTAGGGGCTCTCACTGTTCTCTATCCGCGATTTGATGTCCTCGAACGGTTTCACGCTTTCAGCGTAGAGAAACCGAATGAGGGCCGTTCGTTGTTTGAGGAAATAAGTAGCGTCCATAGCGGTGCATCCGTGGGCTATGCTAATGGAATCGATAGCGAGTGTGCGAAGTGCTCCAGCTCCTTCGGGCGCGAGAATTTTTCGTTCAGATGGTTCAGCACGCGCACAGTGAATTCAAGTGCCCAAACTACGGTCTTGGCTGAGAATGCCGCGCCCTCGTCGCGTGGTACATCCTTAATATCAACGTCGGTCTGAATGTGCACCTTGTTCCGGTATTTCCGCAACTTATGCAGTTCATCGTAGATATCGACCCCAAGCCCCTTGAGGATATCGTACTTCTTCATGACGTTGATGATGTTGTTGAAGAGTTCAACATTCTTGGTCGCCAGCTCGTCGCGATCCGCTTTCGAGATGTTGGGCACGCCTTCGCGAGTGAAGTTCTGAGCGCGGTAAATGATCTCGTGCAATGCCGCTTCCACGATCGATCCCGTCTGGATGACAATCAGTTTATTGAACACGCCATTCTCGTTCGACGCACTCAACCGGCACAGGGCATCAGCGTTCCGGACGAGGTTGTCGCCGACCTTGAAATCACCGATGAACCTGCACACGACTTGTTTGATCGTCCGGGCCAACTTCTTTCCATCTGGTTGGAAATAGTTCCCCAGAAATGGATAGTTCTGTATTTGAGCCTTAATTACGTCCATGATCTGGCTCCAAACGGTGTCCCGCTCAATTGCACCCGCCGAACAATATCACAGATGGGCTGATTGCAGAGCGGCCATGCCCCCGCTGCGCCAAGCAGCGTGATGAACTCACGTCGTCTTAGTTGACCGAATTGCATCCGCTGCCCCTGTCAGGGGTCCGTAGCAAGATAACGGATTGGCAGGGATCAAGTCAGGGGCTCGTTGCAAGGCGAGATGTCGTGGCCCCCAAGGGCCGCTCAGGGTCAGTCTCGACCGATGCCATCGGCAAGATCGTGCGCCCACGGCAGCAATGACCTGGAAGCCGACCTGGGAGCGTCAGGAAGCAAAGGGAACGCCCCGCACGGATCCGGCGGGGCGTCGTGGCGGGTGCGCTCAGTCGCCATTCTGACGGCGGCCACGCGACCAGATCAGATTGAAGGTCTCGCCGTCCTCGGCATCGAACAGGTTGGCGTAGATGGGGGCGTTGAAGCTCGGATCGTCGAGCTTGACCGAGAGGTAGTCGCGGCCCTCGGTAGAGCGCTTGGGCCAAGCGGCCCCAATCTCGGCGCGGCCGACGAAGACTCGGTGGGAGGGCGCGTTATCGTTGGTCCGGCTGGGTTCGGGGACGATGCGGACGTTCCTGGCCTGCACGCTCAGGGTCACGATCTCGCCCTGAAACTCGGCATTGACCTTCTTGAAAGAGCCGATGTTCGCCATGGTAATGCTCCTCTGATCTCTGTTTTGAGCCCGCGACCATCGCGGCCTCGATGGCGATCGACAGACCGGGAGCGATCGACGCCGCACTCGACTTCGAGCCGGAGCGTAGCGGAGGATGGCGAGGCGCCGACTTGTTTGATGCGCGAGGAATGACGGCGCAGCCGGCAGGGGAAAGAAGTCGGCGACCGCCGTTGAGGCAAGGCGATCGAGGCGCAGCCGTCTTCCGGCCAGATCAAGCCATCAAGAGGCCCGAATGGCCGTGATCGAACACGAAGATCGAAGAGGAGGACTTGGGCAGAACGCGCTGCTCGACACGGAATGAAGGTCGCCGAGAGATGGTGACGCCTGCACAGGCAGGCGAGCGTCCGGCCTCGACCGCTGAGGAGGACCGAGCCGCGCTCTTTCCCGGTCGATATCGGCATCGAGACATCCGGCCGCCGACCCACAAGCCCAATCGAGATCGGCCGTTGACCGGCATTCGACCGGAGGCCGACAACACGCCCGCACCGCCGGGCCTCTCGATGGCGAAAGGCGCGGATCCCAACGATTGTCGCGGCCTCAGCTTGGCGGCAGACCCGATCCCTCAGCACGCTCGGGCTTCTCAAACGGGTGGGCGATGAAGCGCGCCCAAGCTGTCGACCCGACCACGATGGCGCCGAGGACGGCAAACACGTGCCGCCACGGATCGGACGCCATCCCGATGGCGCTGAGCCCGAGCGCGAGATGGTAGCCGGCGACGGCAGCGGGCAGCGCAAAAACCGCGGTCATCAGGGCTCTGGGGAGCGGCGATCGGATGGCGGCAAAGATGAGCTGGCCGATTACGAGGGTGGCGGCGCCCGCGATCAGACCGATCGTGATCGTGCCAAACGGACCTGCACCGCTATGGTAGGCGAAGAGGCCCGCGGTGACGCCGGCGAAGAAAGGTAGGGCTTGGACGGCCAGGTTGAAGGCGAGCCAGCAGAGAAACCCCAGCCCGGCAACGCTCAGAATGATGGCAATAGTCATCGCATCCTCCGTGACGATGAAGCCGGTTGGATGCGCCGCCACCACCACCTTGGCGCCCAACGACCATAACAGATGCGGCCCGGGTTTGGAATCCCGTGCGGCGCGTTCGCGTCAAATGCGGCGGCGCTCATGTGGCGCCGCCTGACTTCCAAACCGGAATGCCGAGCTTCTTCGCCTTGTCGGCGAGGTTGGCCGAGATGCCCGAGCCGGGGAAGACGATGACCCCGATCGGCAGGACCGCGAGCATCTGATCGTTGCGCTTGAACGGGGCGGCCTTGGCGTGACGGGTCCAGTCGGGCTTGAATGCGATCTGCGGAACCTTGCGAGCGGTGGCCCAGCAGGCGGCGATCCGCTCCGCGCCCTTCGGGCTGCCGCCATGGAGCAGCACCATGTCGGGATGCTTGGCGTGAACCTTGTCGAGCCGGTCCCAGACGGCGTGATGGTCGTTGAAGTCGAGGCCGCCCGTGAAGGCGATCTTCGGTCCGGCGGGGACGAGCACCTCGGTCTCGGCGCGGCGCTTGGCGGCGAGGAAATCGCGGCTGTCGATCATGGCGGCGGTGAGCGTGCGATGATTGACCATCGAGCCGGAGCGGGGCCGCCAAACTGAGCCGGTGTGGCGCTCGAACTGGTCGGCGGCCTGGTCGCGGAACAGTTCCATGCTGTCGCGGCGCTCGATGAGCGTCATGCCCTGGGCGAGCAGGCGTTCGAGCTCGACCGAGCGGATCTCCGAGCCGTCCTGCTCCTTCTGGCAGCGCTTCTGGGCGTCCTCATTGTCGTCGAGCGCGCGTTGCACCCGGTCGACCGCACGGTGGAAGAGGTTGACCGTCGACCACAGCAGGTCGTCGAGGTCGGGCTCGAGGCGCGTGTCCCGCAGCGTCGCGATCAGCGCATCGAAGATGTCGGCGACAGCGCCGCCGACGGCATCGGGCTCGGGCAACGGCCTCGGATCGGGCTCGCCCTGGAAGGGGCGGCAGCCGTGAAGTTCGAGCTCGGTGAGGATGTGATCGGTCGGAGATGAGGCGTGCGGGGGCTCGAAGTCGGAGATATCGCGGTCGGTCGTCATGTGAGGCCCTCTGTCGGATTGACCGCGCCCATCGCGGCCTTCGTGGCGATCACTGACGGCGGGCGGGCCGGGCCTGCACCGCCAAGCGCAGCGACAGCGGCCGGAGCGCAGCGGAGGACGGCGGGCGGCGGCCATTTTGTCTCGCGATGCAAAGCCGGGAGATCGGGGTCCTCGCGCGGCCAGCCGCGTGGGGTATCTACCCGGCGGCGGAAAATAGCCGCGGACCGCCGTTGCGGACCCGGCCCGCTTGCCGTCCGATCGCCCTCTCCGAAGGCCGTGGGCGCGCTCCTGTGCCGATAACGGGCATCCCATCGATCCGGCACGATCGATGACGCGGAGAGCAAGCGGCGCCTCATCCATGCGTTGCGGCCTCCACCGTTGATGCCATGAACCGGGCCACGTCTTCGGGAGCAAGCTGAGCCCGCAAGGCCGCGCGAAGATCGTCAATGCCGCGGCGCCGCAGATCTTCGTTGAAGTCGCCAAGCGTCGGCGACATGCCGAGGGCCTCGATTCCGGCTGTCCGTGCCCGTTCGGTCAGGGTCGCCATCGCGATGTCGCCGGCGGGATCGCGGTCGCGGGCGACATAGAGGCGGCGCAGCGTTGCCGGGAACAGGATGGCGGCGAGGTGATTGGCCGAGAGCGCGGCGGCCATGGGCATGGTCGGCAAGACGCTGCGGAGCGACAGCATGGTTTCGATGCCTTCGCCGGCCGCCATGACGTCGAGGGCGACACTGAATCGGACTGCATTGCCGAGGAGATAGCCCATCGCCCGCCTCGGCGTGTCGACCGGGGCCTTGTCGTGGCCGGTCGGGTTGAGCCAGGTCCGATGCGCGCCGGTGATCGTACCGGCGAGGTCGGTGACGGCGGCGATCAACGCCGGCCAAGTCTGGGTCGGCGCATCAGCATGGGGCCGGTAGTAGCAGCGCGGGTGGAAGCGCAATGCACCATACCCCAGCAAAGCCGTAATGCCGCGGCGGCGCAGATACGTTTCTGCGATGGTGCCAGCAATCGGCTGCGACATCGCCAACAGCCGGCGGGCGGCCTTCAGCGATCCGGGTGGCGCGGGCGGCTCTTGTAGAGCCGGCTCCGGCCGCGGCAGGTCAAGAAACTTGCGCGCCTCGTCCAGCACATCGCGCAAGCGGTCGAAGCCACAGCTCAACCCAATGAGGTCGATGAGATCCCCGTGCTGGCCGGTGGCAGCGTCGGTCTTATGTGCAGTTGAACATAAGACCGAATATGTTGCGCCGAGAGTTATGTTGCGTATTTGCGCGTGGATGCTGTCCCGCACACGATTGACAGCTTCTACGCAACATAATGTCAGCGCGCGGGAGGTTGCGTGATGCCCCGCGCCGCTTCCGAACTGGCGCGCCGCCTCGCGCGTGACGCCGAGGCCGTCTGCCGCCATTACCTGTCGAACGGGCGGCGCCGGGGTCGCTACTGGACGGTGGGTGACGTTCGCAATACGCCCGGCCGGTCGATGTTCGTCCGGCTCAGCGGACCGGAATCCGGACCCGGCGCCGCCGGGCATTGGACCGATGCCGCTTCGGCCGAACATGGCGATCTCCTCGACGTGATCCGCGAGAGCTGCGGTTTCATCGACTTTCGCGATGTCGCCGACGAGGCACGACGCTTTCTGAGTCTGCCGCGCGCGGAACCACGCCGCAGCTCAAAGCCCGTTCGCACACCCGTCCCCGCCGGATCGCCGGCAGCGGCTCAGCGGCTCTTCGCCATGTCGCAGTCGATCCGCCGGACGCTCGTCGAGACCTACCTGTGCAATCGCTGCATCAAGGCTGTCCACGATGGGGGGGCGCTGCGGTTTCATCCGCGCTGCTACTATCGCCCGGACGAGAGTTCGCCGACTGAAACCTGGCCGGCGATGATCGCCGCCGTGATCGATCTTGCCGATCGTATCACCGGCGCGCATCGCACTTGGCTTGCAGCGGACGGCTTCGGCAAGGCGCCCGTCGACACGCCGCGACGTGCCATGGGCGGTCTCCTCGGGCATGCCGTCCGATTTGGCGCGGCCGACGACGTCCTCGCTGTCGGCGAGGGCATCGAGACGATGCTGTCGCTGCGCTATGCGCTGCCTGCCATGCCGATGGCTGCCGCGCTCTCAGCCAACCACCTTGCCGCCCTGTTGCTCCGGCCGACGCTGCGCCGGCTCTACATCGCCCGCGACAACGATGCGGCCGGCGACGGGGCTGCGATGACTCTGACCGACCGCGCCCACGCGGACGGTATCGAGGCGATCATCTGGTCACCAAGGCGTGGCGATTTCAACGAGGATCTGCGCGCCTTCGGCCTCGATTCACTTCGGGCATCCTTGCGGGTCCAACTCGCGCCGCAGGATGTCGCCCGCTTCATGCACCAGGGAATGGCCAGGACGGGTTGACCGATGTCGGTTCTGCCGTCCTGGCCGATCCGGCGAGGCCCATGCCGGACAAATCCGCGCCGGCCTTCAAGAGGGCGATCGCTGTGCCGCGTCCAGCACCACTCAGAGCAGGAGCGCTCGGCGGAGGACGCCGCAACATGATTGCTGGCTCACAAGGATTTCAGAAAGGCCATGAGATCCTTGTCCTCCTTCCATGAGCGAGCGGGTCGCGGCTGACCGACTTCGCAAAGAGCTACGGCGTTGGCTTTCAGCGTGAGGTCTATTTCGGCATAGATGTTGGTGGTGCTGATCGAGACGTGGCCGAGCCAGGCGCGGATGGTATTGATGTCCACGCCAGCGAGAACCAGGTGGCAGGCCGTCGTATGACGGATTACATGTGGGGTTATCGTTCTGTCAGCCAGTTTCGGCACCCGGGCCGCGCAACGCTCGATAAGGCGATAGACTCCGAAGCGGGTAAAAGGCGTTCCGAGCCTGCTGACAAATACGGCGTCATCGCCCGAGCGACCGAGGATCTTGTCTGCGAGAACTCGTTCGGTTTCCGGCCACAGTGGGCACTGGCGCGTCTTGCCGCCCTTTCCGTGCAGGGTGGCGAGATCGTGCCCGCCGCTGCGGCGCCCGATTTGCAAATCCCGTACTTTCAGATGCGTGGCCTCGGAGACCCGTGCGCCGGTATTGTAAAGGAAGAGCAGCAGCGCGTATTCGCTGCGCCCCCGGTCTGTCTTGCGATCGGGCACGGCGAGCATGGCTTCCATTTCTGCCCTGGTCAGCCATCCGACCGGTGTCGGCATGGACTTCTTCGATGCGATGGCCCGGATATGGCCGCACCATTCGACATGAGCCGGATCCTGGCTGCCAACAAAGCGGGCGAATGCACGGATCGCCGCAAGCCGCTGATTGCGAGTTCGAGTGGAACAGTCGCGATCTTCCTCGAGATGCACGAGGAACTGCAGCACCAGCCCGGAGGTGAGATCGCGGACGGCTAGCCGGTCCACAGGTTTGCGCAGCTTGCGGCTGACGAAGGGCAGAAGCAGGCTGAAGGTGTCGCGATAGCTCGTGCGGGTGTTCCGGGCCAGATTGCGTTCGGTGACGATATGTTCGCACAGGAAACGCCGGAGCCATGGGCCAAGAGTTACATGTTCAGGCATTCGCGCCTCCGCCTGCATAGTGCGCAAAACGCAGCGATGCCTGCTGCAGCAGCTCCGGCGTCATCGACAGATAGACCTTCGTGCCCTCCAGATCGGAATGGCCGAGGTAGGTGGAGAGTACGGGTAGCAACCGTTGCACATCCGCTCCCTGACGATACCAGGCAGTCAGGCTGTGAACCGCGAAGCTGTGCCGGAGATCGTGCAGGCGCGGGACGTGTCGCCCGCCTACTGTGCCTTGGACCCCGGCGATACGCCGCAGCGCGTCGAATGCTGCCTGAACGGTGCTGCTGGCGAGCCGCGTACCGTAGCGGTTCGCCAGAAGGAAGGAAGTCTCGCCCTGTGCAAGCCTGCCGCGCCGCCGCAGGGGCATGTAGTGCACCAGCACCGTTGCAAGCTGCGGTCCGATCGGAACCAGACGGCTCTTGTAGAACTTCGTGGCGCGTATGGTCAGAACGGCTTCCGTCAGATCGACATCTGCCAGCGTGAGCCCCGTCGCTTCGCTGAAGCGCAACCCAGCCCCGTATAACAGGAGAAGCAGGGTCCGGAATGTCACTGCGTCGAGCTGAACCGCGCCGCGCCGGCTGCTCGCCACGGTCGCGGGGTCAAGGAGCCGCCGCAACTCGTCACGCGAGTAGATATACGGTGGCGTCCGGGGCGGCGATTTCGGTTCACCGTTCGGCAACGGCGAACGCGTCGCATAGCCACGGCTGGTCGCATAGCGCCAGAAGCCGGCAAGGACGTAATACTTGTTCTCGCGGTTTCTGGTTAGCGGCCCGTTGCCCACCAGAAAGGCCAGAACCTGGGTCGTGGTTACCGCGTCGCAGGTGGCATCTCGGTCGGCATATCCGAGGAAGTGACGCAGGAGGTTCGTCCCGGTCGTGAACTTGGCGCCATGGGCCCGTCGCCAGACGATGTATTGCTCGATCACCTCGGGCAGCGTCATGCCAGCCCCTCCAGATCGAGAGCCGCCACTTCGCGAAGAGCCGCGAGATTGATCTTGGCATAGATCACGGTGGAGGATGGGTCGCGGTGCCCGAGAAAGTCCCCGATCACCTTCATCGACATGCCCTGATCCAGCAGATGCTGGGCCGCAGCGTGCCGTAAGGCATGTGTGCCGCGTCTGCCGGTGACGATGCCTATTCCTGCGAGACGATCACGGACAATCTTGCCGAGGGTCTTTCGGCCAACCGGTCGGATCGGCGCATGCGATGTGAAGAAGAGGCTGCGCCCGAAACCGGTCGGACGGGCTTCCCGTATGTAGCGCAGAATGGCATTCCCGACGTCCCGTGAGAGTGGCCAGACATGGGTTCGTCCTGGCTTCGGGCAGCGAACGCGAATGACCTCGTTCTCCCAGTCCAGATCGTCGAGCCGCAGGCCGGCGACTTCCCCGGCCCGCAGCCCGTAAGTGACAAACAGCATGAGGATCGCGCGGTCGCGCTCGTCGACCGGGCGATCCTCCTGAATAGAAGCCAGCAGGCGCAGGACATCCTCGCGCCTCAGGCCCTTCGGCACGGTCTCATCCGCCATGAACCGAGGCGCCATGATCCCCGCAGCCAGCCCGGCTCGGCACCAGCCGCGCGCTTCGGCAAACAGGAAGAATGGCCTCAGGCGTTGAGCGTAATCGTGTATCGTTCGGCGGCCCCAAGCCCCCCGCCTGTGTTCTGCCGCAACGGCATCGTCGATGTCGGCCATCTGGATGGCGTCCAGCGCTGTGCCTTTCCCTGCCAACCAGAAGAAGAAGTGGTCGATGGCGCGGCAGTAGTCTTGTACGGTCGTCGTGGAAAGGCCGCGCTCTTGGCGCAGCCACTTCTCAAAGATCGCGACCTCTGCGTGATGCGGATGGTGCTCATGTTCGGGTTCGTCGAGCCATCCCAAGAAGCGCAGCCATTGGATTCCGCGACTCACAAAGCGAGCTGTCGCCTTGGGTGACGCAGACCGCTTGCATCTGCGTCCCTTCGGCCGCGACCAGATTGCGGTCACGGCCTCGACCCGACAAGAGCGTACTCTACTCCCTTCTTTCAGATCCAGAAGTTGCACCAAGCTCAATTGATCGTTCGCGCATTTCCGCAAGGTAAATCGACTTGTGCCTGTCTCCCTGAGATGAACGAGATACCGTTCCCGCTGCTCGACCAACGGCGCTGCTCGATATCTCTCAGCGGTTCGTGGAAAGAAGATTTCTTCAAACATATCGGTGCCTCCATGTTGGTGGAGGCACAAGCGTCCGCACCGGCCGCCGCGATGATAGTTGTGTTATCTAGAAGCCGGCCAATCATCTGTGGAAAAAGCGCTGATCCAGCGGCGCGAGCTGGATGCGCAATGCCGCTCGCAGCGCGCTGAGACCGAATGCTCGCAAGTCCTCGTTGAAGTCGCCCATGCGCGGAGACAGGGCAAACGCGTCAATGCCGGAAGCATCGGCGCGTTCGGTCAATGCCGCGAGCGCCATGTCACCGGCGGCATCGGCGTCCCGCACGATGTAGAGCCGGCGCAGTGTGTCTGGGAACAGGATGGCGGCGAGGTGGTTGGCGGAGAGTGCTGCCGCCATCGCCATGTCAGGCAGAACGCATCGGAGCGACAGGATCGTCTCGATGCCCTCACCGGCCGCCATCACGTCGCCCGGCACGCCGAAACGTACGGCGCTGCCGAGAAGGTCACCCATCGCTCGTCGCGGTGTGTCGATCGGCGCCTTGCCGAGCGTCGCCTCGGTGAAGCCGCGCGGGTCGAGCCAGGTGCGATGCGCGCCGGTCAGATGACCGGAGAGGTTGGTGACGGATGCGATCATCGCCGGCCAGGTCTCGGTCGAAGCATCGTCGTCGGGCCGATAGTAGCAGCGTGGGTGGAAACGCAAGGCTCCGGTTCCGTGCAAATGCGTGATGCCGCGATCACGGAGATAGGTTTCTACCAGCGTGCGCTCGATCGGCTGGGACATGGCGAAGAGGCGCCGTGCGGCCTCCGGCGATCCCGTCGGCGTCGGTGCGCGGGGCGTCCGTGCTGTCGGCGGATCGGGTTCGGCGCGCGGCAGACTCAGAAAGCGTCGTGCCTCGTCGGCGACATCGCGAAAGTCGATGAAACCGCAGCTCTCGCGGATCACGTCGAGGAGATCGCCATGTTCGGCCGAAGCGGCATCGGTCCAATGCCCGGCGGCGCCGGGTCCGGATTCCGGTCCGCTGAGCCGGACGAACATCGACCGGCCGGGCGTATTGCGAACGTCACCCACCGTCCAGTAGCGACCCCGGCGCCGCCCGTTCGACAGGTAATGGCGGCAGACGGCCTCGGCGTCACGCGCGAGGCGGCGCGCCAGTTCGGAAGCGGCGCGGGGCATCACGCAACCTCCCGCGCGCTGACATTATGTTGCGTAGAAGCTGTCAATCGTGTGCAGGACAGCATCCACGCGCAAATACGCAACATAACTCTCGGCGCAACATATTCGGTCCACTTGCCGGCGGCGCCCCTGCCGGACACCGGTCCGCGCAACCGTACATAAAGACTGCGTCCTTTCGTGTTGGCAACGTCGCCGACCAGCCAATATCGGCCTTCGCGGCGACCGTTCGAGAGATTGCGACGGCACACCGCCTCGGCGTCGCGCGCGAGACGGCGGGCCAATTCGGCAACGTCGGAGGACATTGCGCCGTCCTCACACCGCGGCCCTGTCCCCGCCTCCGCGGGGACCGATGCCGATGAGCGGATGGCGCTCCATCAGCCTCGCCAGAATCATCGTTCCAGAGGCGCTGGTCGGCACGAACAGGCGCAGCTTCCACGAGATGATTTCCGAGACGAGGCCGATCGCCTTCAAGCGCTCGACCATGCCATCGGTGAAGCGGGTGAGTTCGATGCGGAAGTCGCCCATCACCCTCGCGCGGCGAAGCTCGAGCCCGTCCTGAAGTTGCAAGACCGTCCTGCCATCGAGGACAGCGGTGAAGGGATTAGCCGGGCTGAGCGTGGGCGCATCGGTCTCCACGGCCTGCGCAACCCACGCCGGCGAGACCAGCCGGCCGGTGATGCGCTCGCCTTCGTCGGTCTGGAGCCGGTAGACCCGCATGGAGTCGATCGGAAGGCGCTTCCAGATCGGCAGCAACAGACCGGTGACGATGTGAAGGTTGCTGTCGGTGAATTCGGGCACCGTGGCGATCTCGGCGTCCCAGGCTCGGACAAAGTCCGCCCGATCCGCCTCCCGCCAATGAGTTTGCGCCATATTCGCGATGGAAATTGCAGGGCGCTCCATCGGGCGGAGCAAGCGAACCCGCCGTTCGACCTCGCCGTCGTCGAGCATCAGGCTCGGCGCCGGCACCTGAACGGCGGCGCGGCCGGATTGAGTGTTGACCAGGAGCTTCGCACGGGCATCCTCCGCCCGTTCGAGCGCCTCGGCGAGGGTGAACGGCCGGTTGCGATCGCGGCGGGTGATGGTGAACACCTGCGTCTCGGCCAGCGTCGCTGGATGGACGTAAAGCGTCCGGCGATCGGTGACGATCAAGCTCTCGGCCGTCACCGTCTCGACGCCGAGGTCGTAGGTGCCAGACGCGATGGCACCCTCTATCCTGGTGCGAAGCAGATCTTCGAACACTCCGAACAGGGTGTTTTGCAGGTCGATGGTCAGTGCCAGCAGCCGATTGAGAAAGGTGGTGATCGGCGGCAGGTCCTCGCGCAAACTGCCATCGCCGTCGGTGAGCCGCAGGCCGGTCGCGTCCTCGAACGCCTGCAGCGAGCAGCCCTCCACCTTGCCGGTGTAGAGCAGGACATAGAGGTGGCGCAGTGCCGCGCGACCATAGACAGATTCGAGATTGTCGTCGGCACGGAACAGGCCCTGGCCGCCGGTCTGACGCTGGCCCTTGGTGATGGCGCCGAGCGTATCGAGCCGGCGCGCGATGGTGGAGAGGAAGCGCTTCTCCGCCTTCACATTCGTGGCGATCGGCCGGAACAGCGGCGGCTGCGCCTGGTTGGTGCGGTTCGAACGGCCGAGACCCTGGATGGCGGTATCGGCCTTCCAGCCTGCTTCCAACAGATAGTGCACACGCAGACGGCGGTTCTTCGCCGCGAGATCGGCATGGTAGCTGCGTCCTGTACCGCCGGCATCGGAGAACACCAGGATGCGCTTCTCGTCATCCATGAAGGCCTGCGCCTCGGCGAGGTTGGCCGATCCGGCACGGGCTTCGACCGCGAGACGGTCGAGACCGCTCGATCCCGTCTTGCGCACGATGCGCCGCGAGCGGCCGGTGACTTCCGCCACCAATTCGGTACCGAACCGCTGGACGATCTGGTCAAGGGCGCCCTGGACGGGGGCAAGCGAAGCCAGCCGCTCGATCATGCGGTCACGGCGCTCAACGGCCTCCCGGCATTGGACCGGCTGGCCATCGCGGTAGACCGGCCGGGACGCGAGGTTGCCCTCGCAGTCGGTGAACGGCTCGAACAGCTGAGTCGGGAAGCCGTGGGAGAGGTAGTCGAGGACGTATTCGCGCGGCGTGATGTCGACCTGCACGTCGCCCCACTCCTCGGTCGGGATCTCGGACAGGCGCCTTTCCATCAGGGCCTCGCCGGTGGAGACGATCTGGATGACGGCTGCATGACCGGCTTCAAGATCGCGCTCGACCGCGTCGATCAGCGCCGGGGTCTTCATCGCGGTGATGAGGTGGTTGAAGAAGCGCTGCTTGGCGCTCTCGAAGGCCGACCGGGCGGCCGATTTGGCTTGGCTGTTGAGCGTCCCGGTCTCGCCGGTGACGTTGGCGGCTTGCAGCGCGACGTTGAGGTTGTTGTGGATGACTTGGAAGGCGCCCGCATAGGCGTCGTAGATGCGGACCTGCTCAGGCGTCAGCCGGTGTTCGACCAGTTCGTATTCGATCCCCTCATAGGAGAGCGAGCGGGCCGCATAGAGCCCAAGTGCTTTGAGGTCGCGAGCCAGCACCTCCATCGCCGCGACGCCGCCTGCCTCGATCGCCTCGACAAACTCGGCCCGGGTGGCGAAGGGGAAATCGGTCCCGGCCCACAAGCCGAGGCGCTGCGCATAGGCGAGATTGTGCACCGTAGTGGCGCCGGTCGCCGAGACATAGAGCACACGGGCGTCCGGCAGGGCGTGTTGCAGGCGCAAGCCGGCGCGTCCCTGCTGGGAGGGCGCCTGGTCGCCGCGCTCGCTCTTGCCGCCGGCAGCGTTCTGCATGGCGTGGCTCTCGTCGAAGACGATCACACCGTCGAAGTCGGAGCCCAACCAATCCACGATCTGGCGCACCCGCGAAACCTTTTCATCGCGTGCGTCGGACCGTAGCGTGGCGTAGGTGGTGAAAAGGATGCCTTGGTCCAGGCGGATCGGCGTGCCTTGCCGGAAGCGGGCCAGCGGCATGACGAGGAGGCGCTCCTGCCCGAGCGCCGACCAGTCGCGCTGGGCATCCTCGATCAGCTTGTCGGACTTCGAAACCCAGATGGCGCGACGGCGGCCCTTCAGCCAGTTGTCGAGCAGAATACCGGCGACCTCGCGGCCCTTGCCGGCGCCGGTGCCGTCGCCGAGAAACCACCCACGCCGGAAGCGAACGGCTTGTTCGGCATCGTCCGGCGCGGCCGAGACGACATCGAAGGTCTCATCCACAATCCACGATCCGGCTAGATATCCACAATGGGCCTCGCCGGCATAGATGACGCTTTCGAGCTGCGCATCGGACAGCAGGCCGTCCGAGACCATATTGGCCGGCAGGTGTGGTCGATAGCCGGGCTTGGGCGGCGCCACCGAGGCCATGGCGGCAGACTGGACGAGCCGCGTCGGATGCGACGCCGCCCCGGGAATGCGGATCGATTGAAGGACGTATCCCTCATAAAGCGCCTCGGTGATGCGTCCTGCATCGGCAGGTGTCCAATCGATCACCTCGTAATCGAGCTCGATGCCAGTGGGTTCGACGACCCCAACGGGAGCATTCCGCTCTACGGTGTGATGTACGGGCCGCGACGATGTCGTTCGGCCGCCAATCGATGCTCGGATAGGTCCAGTGGATTGGACCGCAACAGGAGGCCGCGCCGGGATAAGTCGCGTCACCCAATCCAGCAGCGTGGCGGGATCTGACGCCACGCCCGGGGAGTCGGGGAAAATTGTGGGATCGTCGGCCGCCACGCGGTCGATAACGGTCAGACGCGTATCGATGGTGGTGCCATGGCGAGCATAGACTCGGCCGTCAACGGCAGCAGAGAACACGACGCAGCCGCGCTCTTGCAGCCGGATGAAGGTGTCGCGCCAGGTTGGATTGTCGGGAGAGAAGCTCGCGCCGGTGATGGCGACCAAGCGGCCGCCATCGACAAGACGGGCGAAGGCCGAGGACAGATGGCGCAACGCTGCGTCCGCGACGCGACCATCCACATGGGCCGCGACCGAGAAGGGTGGGTTCATCAGCACCACGCTGGGATGCCCAGCTGCGTCGAGATGGTCGTGGATATGGGCCGCGTCGTGTCGGGTGACGAGAACGGCTGGGAATAGTTGGCCGAGAAGGTCGGCACGCGTAACAGCGAGTTCGTTGAGAGCGAGACTGCCGCCTGCCAGCTCGGCGAAAATGGCAAGCAAGCCGGTGCCTGCCGACGGCTCGAGGACCAGATCGGCAGGCGTGATCGCTGCGGCGCTGCTTGCCACGAATCCAAGTGCGATCGGGGTCGAGAACTGCTGAAGCGCTTGGCTCTCCTCCGACCGGCGCGTGTGAGACGGCAGGAGGGCCGCGATCTTCGCCAGCATGCCGAGCAGTGCGGCGGAGGAGCCGGCGCGGGCCCGCATGGCGGGACCGAACTTGCGCACAAACAGGACCTGAGCCGCCTCGCACGCGTCATAAGCAGTCTTCCAATCCCAGGCTCCAGCGGCATCGGAACCGCCGAAGCCCGCCGTCATGGCAGTGCGAAGCGCGTGCGCGTCGATGGCGCGACCGGGCTCAAGCTCGGCAAGCAGCATCTTCGCCGCAACCATGAGCGCGGAGGCGACGTCGGGCAGCGCGGTGGAGAGCCCAGCCGCAGGCGCCGAAAGCGAATAAGGTGAGTCCATGGGGTGATGTCCGGGAGAGCGGGAACGGGCCGAACCGGCGGGGCGCTCTCTCGACCCCGTTCGGCTCAAACCCGTTCCGGCCGCCCTCTCCCTCTCGTGGCCTCCAACGAAAAGGGCCCGCCGCAGCGAGCCCTGGAGTCGAGGAACTGATTGCTTTTGGATTTGCGGGACGCTCCGTGATGGCGCCCGATACGCCGCCGTCGGCGTCAGCTGGCTTCGGAAACCGAGGAAGCGCGGGGCGGTGGTCCGCCCCGCAAACGCCGTGTTCATTCGGCCGCAACGGGGTGGCGCTGCGGTTCCTCGGGGTCGGACGCCGTTGGATCCTCGGCGTCCTCGTCTTCGCCTTCATCAAGGAATGCCGGCAGGCTCTCGCCTTCGGCGGTCCCGGTGCCATTGGTCTCGGCGCTCTGGGTGCTGGACGTTCGCAGCGGTTCGGGCAGCCAGCTGGTGCCGGCCAGCAGCCGCTCGGCCTCCTTGGCCATTTCGGGCTTCTTGAGATGATCGATGAGCTGCGCCGACGCCTCGCCCTTTGCCTCCCGCACCGCTTCCAGTATGCGCGCTTTCGGAACCCGGCCGAGATAATTGTCGACACTCGGAGCCCAGCCGGCGGCTGCCACGTCGAGGCTCACGGCCCGCGCCAGCCTGTCGGCGTGGACAAGGCGCCGCGGGTTACGGTTCCACGGCTCGTGGACGGCATTGGCGCTGAGCGAGGCGCAATGCGCGAACAGCGCCGCTTGGCTGTCGCCATCGAACGCCGTGAGCGCGTCCCAGAGATCGTCTTCGTTCTTGGGCAAGTGCTTGGCCCATTGCTGATGGCGAACCTCAATCGCCCTCGCTGAGGCGCTGTCGGCTAAGCCCGGCGCCTGGGCGGTAAAGTTCGCGCTCTTGGCCGAGATCTCAAGGCAGGTGCCTGACGACATCCGATAGAAGATGCCGAGGCAGAGCGTGTGCAACACGGCGGCGAACGCCGTTCCGGGATCGTTCGCGAGCGCGTCCCGCAACGCGAGCGTACGGTGTGCCGTCAGCTCGGTGAGCAGACGATCCGACAACGGCCTCAGGCCACCTTCCTCCTCTTCGGCTTCGGCCTGCGGCTCGGAAGAAGCGCTGCCGATCGTGACGACGGCCCGCTGGACACCACCGTTCGGCTTGTTGGCGACGGGTGTATCGCCACCACCACTATCGACCGACTCGACGGGCGCCTCGTCCTCGGGACGGACGTAGCCACGCTCGATGCGTAGCCCACCATCCGTGTCGATGCTGACGAACACGCCAGCGCGTGCGATCTCGGCCGGATCGTAGGCAACGGGCCGCTCGTCTAGTGTTTCAAGCGCGGTCTCGATCTCCCCAAGCCGCTGATCCACCTCAGCCGGCAGTTCGTCCGCGTCGGCGTATTCCTGCTCGAGGCGGTCGTATTCGGCCTTCAAGGCGTCGTAGGTCGCGCGCTCCTGGTCGGTCAGATCAATCGTCTCCCCGGTTAGTCGACGCAGGCCGGCGGTGTGGCCATACGGAAAGTCGAGCGCAACCGCGATCCACTTCCAGCCCTCCGCGCCCAGCGCCTGAGCCTTGGTCTGGAGCTTCTCGATCGCCAGCCGGTCGAGCAGCGCTGGGTCTTGGAGCCAGCCCCCGTCGTCATGTGCGAACAAGTCACGCATCACGATGCCGCCGGCCGCCTCGTAGATGTCGACCCCGACGAATTGGGCCCGCTTGTCGCCAGCACGGACTGCGCCTTCAGTCAGTTGGCGACGGATGTAGTAAGGCTCCTTGTTGCAGGAACGGGCGAGCGACTCCCAAACCTGTTCCTGACGCGCACGGTCGTTCGTCACCGTGAACGCCATGAGCTGTTCGAGCGTCATTTCATCCTCGGCGTATACGTCGAGGAGCCTGTCGGAAACGGTGGCGAGCTTGAGCCGCTGCTTCACGACGGCCGGGCTGACGAAGAACCGGGCCGCAATCTCCTCCTCGCCGAGCCCCTTGTCGCGCAGGGTCTGAAAGGCCCGGAACTGGTCGAGGGGATGCAGCGCTTCACGCTGCATGTTCTCGGCCAGAGAATCTTCCTCCGCAATGCCGTCGAGCCGCACCACGCACGGCACCGGCTGGGTCTTCGTCATGCGCTTCTGCTTGACCAGCAGTTCGAGCGCGCGGAAGCGGCGTCCACCCGCCGGAACCTCGAACATGCCGGTCTCGGCACCCTCTGCGTCCCGCACCGGGCGGACGTTCAGGCTTTGCAACAGCGTTCGCCGCGCAATGTCCTCGGCGAGTTCCTGGATCGAGACCCCAGCTTTCACGCGACGGACGTTGGCCTGGCTGAGCACCAGCTTGTTAAACGGGATGTTGCGGGACGCGCTGAGCGTGATCTTCGCGATGGCTGTAGCCATGTCGGTTCTCCACGACGGGCGGCCGAAAGCCACTCTCTCGGCCTCCAACCCGTCAGTGCGCCAAGCGCAGCCCTCTAACTCTCACTGGAAAGGAGGAGACTGAGTTGGAAGACTAACTGCCGATCAGCTCCGGAGGATGAGAAACCCTCCCCGCCACAGGGCGCAGCGTGGGGCGCGAAGCGAGCGGGTGAGGCCGACCGGGTGCTTCCGGGACGCCATAAATCAGCAGAACCCGTTAAAGCCGGGCGTGAGGGGACTTCCGATCCCAACAACGGCCCGGCCAGCGAGTCCGCCACGGAGAGGGAAACCGAACCGATGGCCGAAGCCCCGTCAGGAGGTTCCTCACCGACTCGGAAGTGGGTGAGGCAGTCGCAAGACTTGTGGAGCGCCGATGCGCGAATGATGGGCGCGCGTCAGGGATGTCGGGGAAGCCCGAGATCAGCAGCCGGGAAAGCCTGCGAGACCCGGAGGCCGGAATCCACACGGGGTAGAGTCGGCTCCTAAAGCGGACGAGGAGCAACGGTGGAACTTGGGAACCCGCGCGCGCTTCCGCCCACTGGGGACGGATGGCCGAAGCGACCAGCGACCGCGCGCGACGGGGGCGGAGCTCGCGTAGTAGTCCGAGGACGGGAAAGCCGTCCGCATGGCGAAGGCGAGCAGTGGATACAATTTGCAAGCAGGAGAGGGACAACTTGTCCAACACGGTGAATACCGGGTTCATTCTCGACATGCAGCGCAAGCTGTATTGGTGGAGTGCTGCGGACCCCGAGAAGAGGTTCGCGGATCTGTTCAACATTGTGTGCGACCGCAGAACGTTGCTTCATGCTTGGCAACGGCTGGCTCGTAATAGAGGCAGCAACACACCAGGCACGGATCGCGTGACGCGCAAGGTGGTCGAAGAGCGGCCCGATGGCGTCGCAGGTTTTCTGGAAGGTATCCGGCAAGAACTGCGACAAGGAATCTACCGGCCTCAACCTGTTCGGCAGAGGCTGATCCCGAAGCCGGGCAAGCCGGGAAAATTCCGACCATTGGGCATTCCCACGCTCAAAGACCGACTGGTCCAAATGGCGCTCAAGCTGGTGCTGGAGCCGATCTTCGAGGCGGACTTCTATCCGATCTCGTACGGCTTCCGCCCCGGTCGAAGCACCCATGACGCGCTCTCACGCGTGCGTCACAAGTTGAACCCAACATCGGCTGGTCCCTCGCGGACTCAGTATGTGATCGAGGGGGATATCAAGGGCTGCTTCGATGCCATCGATCATCACGTGCTGATGGATCGGGTACGACGCCGAATCCAGGACTGCAAGGTCCTGCGGCTCGTGCTCGCTTTCCTGAAGGCCGACATCATGATCGAAGGCAGCCTTCGGCACCCTGTAACCGGCACCCCGCAAGGGGGTATCATCTCGCCGCTTCTGGCCAACGTCTATCTGACGGCCATCGACGAGCGATATAAGCGCTGGGTTCCCAATCCACGGGACAAGACTCGCGAGCGGGCGCAACAACGCCTGCAATCCGACTACAAGCGTGGTCGGCCGGGGTTCTACGTGGTGCGCTACGCGGATGATTTCGTCATCCTCGTGCAGGGAACGCAACAGGATGCCGAGCAAGAGCGTCAGGCGCTGGCGCAGTTCCTCAGCGAGGAATTGCGCATGGAGTTGTCGATGGAAAAGACCAAGATCACCGATGTCCGGCAAGGTTTCGACTTCCTGGGCTATCGGGTCTCGCAGGAGAAAATGCCGTCAACCGGACGGCATGTTG
Organism: uncultured Alphaproteobacteria bacterium; assembly: GCA_963747835.1. Classification (GTDB taxonomy): domain Bacteria; phylum Pseudomonadota; class Alphaproteobacteria; order Rhizobiales; family Xanthobacteraceae; genus JAJPKK01. The sequence continues at coordinate 344,798 of CAVVGO010000006.1, read as the reverse complement.
GCATGCTCTTCATACCGAAGGGCAAGTCGCAGCTCTTGCGCGACAAGATCAAGGCGAAGGTGAGGGAAATGCCAACCGGCCGAACCCTTGCCGATGTCATCGATGACCTCAACCCAGTCATCACCGGCTGGCGTAACTACTACCGCTATGCCACTCGGGCACTGCGGGAGTTCGCCAGCCACGATTGGTGGCTGTACTGGCGCCTGAACTCTTGGCTCAGCAAGAAGCACGGCAAAGCGTCTGGAAGGACACTGAGCCGTCTATATGCCGAGTCGAGAATAGGGGAAAGCAGCGGTTGGCGAATGGGCAAGAAGAAGCTCGCCAAATTCGCCGACACCAAACGACTGCGATACCCGGACCGGGGCCTTCGCATACCGAACAGATGGAATGCCACACCGGACGAGCACTTCCGTAAGGGAGCTGACAAGTTCTGGGAGGCGACCCGCGCCCTCGCTTCACTGTGAGGGCCACCCATGGCTCACGCCATGCATGGAGAGCCGGATGCGGGGAAACTCGCACGTCCGGTTCGGAGCGGGGGATGAAGAAACCTGCCTCGGCGACGGGGCAAGGCGCTTCATCCCTACTCTACCAGAAACACTCGCCTTCCTCTCCCTCTATGAGGCCGAGACGGCTAACGTCACCTCCGGTGCCGGCACATCAGCGGACTTCGTGCTCACCGGCAATTCGTCCCATTTAGATCGGAATGCGAGCAGATAGTCCGCTGCCTTCGATGCAGCGCTGGCGGCGCGGACGATGGCGCGGTCGTCCTCGCGGAGCACTTCGAGCCAGGAGCCGATATAGTCGGCATGGCGCACCGTCGGCACGATTCCGAGCGAGGCGCAGACGAAGGCGCTGGTCATCTCGGCGATCAGTTCCTCTTTGGCGTAAAGCCCCGAGCCGAAACTGCCCGAGAGGTCGCGCCCAAGTCGGGAGCCATGACCAACCCAGTGGCCAAGCTCATGCAGGGCGGTCCGGTGCCAATTGATGGGCTCGAAATAAGCGTCGGGGCGCGGGACCTGAATGAAATCGTGAATGGGACTGTAGAACGCGCGCTCGCCGCCGATGCGGAAATCGGCGCCAGTGGCGGCGATCAGCGCCTCGGCGTGCGGCAGGATGAGACCCTCGAGTACCGGCGCGGGGGCTGTCGTCAGCTCTTCCGGCAGGTTCTCGCATTGGTCCGTGTTGAACACCGTGAAGCGCTTCAGGAACGGAATCACATACGGGTCGTCTCCGTCGCGCTCCGCCCTCCGGCGTTCGTCGTCTGGCGTGAAGCGGTCGGCGTAGACGACCGTCGTGCCGCGCTCACCTTTGCGAACGTTGCCGTCGAGGCCAAGGGCCTGCCGAAAGGTGAGCCAGCTCTGGCCGGCGAAGCCGCGGTCGATGACGGCGCCCCAGAGGATCAGCACGTTGATGCCGGAATAGCGGCGCTGGCTCGCCGCGTTCTTCGGCATCTCAAGCGGCGCCCTCGCCGCCGCGGTTCCCCAAGGCTGCACCCAGGGCACATGGCCAGCCTCCAACTCAGTGATGATCTTTTCGGTGATTTCTTGATAGAGGCTCGTCCGATCCTGACCGGCACGAGCGCGAGCGGCTGAACGTGACATCGCTGATCTCCGCGACGGGCGCCGCGAGCCTCTCCCGCGGTCATCAACCCGTCACGACCGATCCAGCCGAGACTCTCGCTCTGAATGAGTCGAACTCGCCGATGCGTGGCGCCTTGCGCCCAGCTGAAAAGAAGGCTGCCAGGAGCCCGCACTTCGAGGCGGGCGGGACGCGCCGTCGAGCTTCGGCCGGCGCCGAAGGCGCGCGAGGCGGCGCACCCGCAGGAGCGTCAGCATAGCGCCGCCGCAGGCGGGACGCGGGACCGAGTGCGACCGGCCCGAAGCTCTCCGCTTGCGGCGCCTGCGCCGCACCGCGTCAGGGATTGTCACCCGGACGGGCGGAGACGCGCGGGCGGATCATGGCCGTAGTTTCTCGGAGGCGCTGGCGCGGCTCCGGGCGCGAAGCGCCTAGAGCCCGACCCGAAGGGGACGCCCGAAAACGTTTGTCGTTCTAATTACCGCTCTAGTTTTTTGCAGCTAGACGCGTGGCCACGACCTCGTGGCCGGCCAGGAACTCTTTCGACGCAGCATCGGAATAACGGAATTTGCAAGTTTCCTTCTTGTTTGTTCACCCGATGCAACCTAACGTACCCCCGCAAACTCGTTTTTTGTCCGGATTCCAGTAGGTTGCGCGTTCGGCACCCGCGAGCCTCTTCCACAGGGTCTGAGATCTAATGGCCGCTGTCCGGTCGAAGTTAAGGCGCCCTGCCGCCGCAAAGTCGCGAACCCGGAAGAGTCCAGTCCGCAAAAAGGCGATGCCGCAAACCTTCCAACCGCTGCTGTCCTTGCCGCTCGAAACCTCCGATGCCTACCTGGCGCGCCTCGCGATTGCGTTGGCCGCAGTCGGAACGCACGTGTATTTCGATGCATCGTTCTTGATGTGGTTGGTCAAGCTCGGCCGACCCGCTAGATCGCAGTTCATCGGCTGGGTACGTTCGGTCGACGATGCGAAATTCCACGTCCCGTTGTGGGCAGCCCACGAGTTCTTTAAGCATCGAATTCGGAATTCCGTCCATCATGAATTGAGCGGCGAACTCGATCGCTTCGAGAAAGCCTCGGCGGGCCTGTACGAGAAAGCCCGGTCGTTCGCGTGCGACGAGTTGTTCGGATATGCGCATGGAGGCGCAAACTTCATCGACGAGTACCGCCGCACGCTTCAGCCACTCAGGTCCATGCTCGAACTGGCCAAGAAGCGGCTCCAGAACGAGATTGATTTCGGTACAGCGGAAATCGCCGACTTTATCGATCAGCATCTGCTTGCCGGCCCGCTCGACGGGATCATCGAGAACATCGAGACCGACGAACGTGTGAGAAACAGAGGCGTCATACCCCCGAGCTTCAAGGATGCGCACAAGAGGGGTCCGCAGAATCCCGCCGCGCAGTCGGAGCGCCCGGAATTGTCCGGCGACAATAGCTTCGGCGACTTGGTCCTGTGGCGGGAGATATTGCGCCACGGATCGGCGATCAATGCGACGATCGTGATCGCGACGGCCGACCGCAAGAACGATTGGTTCGTCAACTTCAAGGGCCACGAGGGTTTGTCGCCCGATCTGCGCAACCGTCCGCTCTCGCCGCGACCGGTGCCGATGGCCCATCCGCTACTGGTCCGGGAAGCCGCGGACAAAGGAGCAGGCGCCATTCTGCTGATGGATCCTCTCTATTGCGGCGCCATGATCGAAATGAAGGGGGCGCAGTACGCGGATTTTGCGACCGCCGCAATTGATACTCGCCTCGCACCAGTACAGGGCGGAAAGCTCGAAGCACAGATTTGGTCCGCGAAATTCGGCGATGCCGGCCGTCTCGTCGGGAGTTCCACTCGCAGACGACGACGACAACAGCGCCGTCGGAGATGAGGCAGCGGAAGAAAAGTTGACGTTGTATCCCGATATGTTCGTCGGTGCGGTCGTGGATTGCTCGGAGAAGGCGCGCCAGACGATCGATATCTTGTTGAATGCCGATATCGCTACGAAGTCCGAGGCGTTGGCCAGCGGCGATTGGCAGGCCTTCGCCGATTGGCGTACCGAAGATCTTGTCGTGTTCGGCCGCATCGTGGAACGGCAGGCCGAACATGACGATCCTGTCGCCCGCGGATTGCTCGCCGATCTGCGGGATCGGGCAGCGTCAATTCCGCGGACGGTAGCCGAACCGTTCTACTTAGGGGCGTTGGGTGCGCTGTATTTCGACGATGAAGGAAATCGCCGGCCGTTGTCTGGAACGGTGGTTGCCAACGTACTTCTCGATCTCGTCACGATACCCGAGTTCGCCAGGGCAGCGGAGGCAGTCGGCAAGATGTTGAACGACAGGGGCGGGCCGGCTTTGTTCACCCCGGGAGGTGGGGCCCGTAAACTGGAGCTTGAGGTAATCACTCATGCCGCCGCCGATGGAAGGTCGCCTTCGGACCTAGTCGCTATTCGGCTTAAGGGCCACGATCTCACGACCGATCTTCAGGACGAGGAAGCGCTTCGCTTCGAGAAACTCCTGACGCCGGTTCGTGGAACGCGCGACTTCACCGTCGCCGCATTGCTGGATGTGGTGGCTCGATTCCACCTGCTCCCACGACATCTCGTATCCTCGGCGCAGAATCCGACTAGCCTCGTCCGGGCCGGAGAAACCGCCGGCGTCGAACTCGAACCCTGATCAAAGGAGAAAAGTCCATGGCGGCACCTCCCGCGAAGGTAAAGGTCGACAAGGCCGTACCGCCGCCGCTCATTGGGTCATTCTTGCTAGAGACCATCACGACCGGAATGTACGGCGAGCGCCGCAACGCCATACGGGAATATGTGCAGAACAGCTTCGACGGCATCCAGTCGGCGATCGCGCGAGGAGTACTGAAGCCCGGCAAAGGCAAAATAACGTTGACCGTAAGCGGAGACAACAATCTCGTCATTCATGATGATGGCATAGGGCTTCCCCGCCGCATCGCGGTCAACACGCTGACGGCGGTCGGAGCCTCTCGAAAGGAGCGGGGCCGACAGGCCGGCTTCCGTGGGATCGGCCGCCTTGCGGGCATAGCGTTCTCGAAGGAACTGCAATTCAGGACTAAATCGGCGGGCGACGAGATCGAAACGATCGTACGTTTCGATTGCGAGGGCTTGCGCAAGGGGATGCTGGAGAGAGGCCAGACGCCCGCGGCTGAGCTAATCGCCTCTTGCGCGACGTGGGATCAGCCTGCCGTTGCAAATCCGGATGACCACTATTTCGAGGTAAGTCTGATCGGGCTCGTCGATCCGCCGAACGAGGCGACGAATCACGTGTCTCTATCGTCCTTCCTGTCCCAAGTCGCGCCAGTGGACTTCCATCCGGAATTCGCCGACTTGAAGAAGCGAATAATGGCCGAGGTATCCGAGCTAGAGACGGAGGATGGGTCGGACGGAGACTCCTTGCTTGAACGCGTTCCGCTCGAAAACGTGTCGGTTTGGGTCCGCAACAGCGATCCGAAGAGCGAGCATCAGGTTTACAAACCGTATCGGCCCAAGATGTCGCCGGCGAGCGGAAACAAGACGATGGCGATCTCGAAGGTGTCCGCGTTCGGCACGAAGAAGGCGGGAGCCTGGTGGGGGTGGATCGGTCACAAGAACAATCCCGGTGAATTCGAGGAGACCGTAGGGGGAATCCGGCTGAGGCTAAAGAACATCCAAATCGATGGGAGCGACTTGATACGCACCGTACCTGTCACGAACGAGATTCAATCCGCTTTCTGGAGATGGTCGCGATGGTTCGTCGGCGAGATCCATGTCGATCCTTCGATCGTCATTCCCAACGCTAGGAGGGACGGATTCGAGGAGGACGAGAATTGGTTGGCGATAAGAGAGGACATAACGCCCTCCTGCGAGAAAATGACCGAGGAAGCGAGAAAGGTCTCGAAGGACTACCAGGTTTCGTTCGAGCGACTCGAAAAGAGAATCTCGAAACTCCGCGAGGACTACCTGAAGCTCACGCGGCAGCAGAAGACGTTCGACGTCGTCAAGGCCCGCAAACTGGCCGTCGATTCGGATAAGGTCCAGAAGGACATCGAGAAGGCGATCGACGGCGCCGCCAGCGGACTTCAGCTACGCCTCAAGTCATTGTCCAAGGAATTGACGGAGATTCGGACCGGTTTGCTGCAGAAACCCCGGACGGCCGACTACGAAAAGTTCAGGAGGGCGGTCCGGGAGGAATTCCTGAGCACGACGTTGGAAATCCTGAACGATTACCTAGAGCTGCAGGACTACGAGGAAGTGAAGAAGGCTCTCGAGAAGGCACTGCGCTAGACCAACGCGACGATGCGGGATCTCATTCGGTAAGCTTGCGGATTCTCGGCCACGAGCTTCTCCGCCTGTGCGCGGTTCGTCACCCATTTCGAGATCAGGCTCGAAACCTCCGATAGAGCGACCGTCGCCGGTCCGCGCCGCGGCGTCAGCTTCGAGAGCTTCTTCTGGATCTTGGATAGACGCGATAAGGCACGCTCACGCTCGGCCTTCGCTTCGATCCGTTGCGCTTTGCTCTCTGCGCGCGCCCCCGCTGCCTTTAGTCTCGAAAGGTCGGCTCGCTCTATCCTCGTCTTCTGTTTCAACCTTTCTTCGATCAACCGTATGAGGTTGTCGACCGTCTGCAAGGTCGTCCTGGATATGGACGCCTGGCGGCAGCGCTGGGATAACTTGGCCGCAACCGGGCCGATCTGGACAAGGACGTTCGCGTAGTGATGGTTGGCTTCGAAGTTATCCCGCCGCGCGTTCGGTACGATCCGCCGGTCGAACATGTGTATCTCGCCCACCGTCCACGAATTGAACCGGGTTTCTTTGTACGAGTCCTCGAAAAGGTTCGACTCGCCGACCTGGAGGTTACCGAGCTCTTGCCCGAAGTCCGCGAACCCCAAGGGCGATCGGCAGGCTTCGCACGTAGTCGTGGTGGCCGAGCCAACCCAATCCGCCGATCTCTCCATCGACATCGGCAAGTTCGAAGAATTCGATTTCCTTGATCCTGGAAGGACGGTCGGAATTCCCCGCCGGCAGCTCGTCGCGATGCGGACGTGTCAAGGTCCGTCCCGCAACGACGAGTTCCAGGGGCGGTGCGACCTTCCGTTTCCGCAACTCCTGCTCGATCGACGATCCGAACGAAAAATCCGACGAGAAAGGCACCGGGGCCACCTGGGCGAGATAATCCCCGATCAACTGCTCGTTGAGCAAGATGTCGTTTCGCAGCCTCAAGACATCTCGCAGCCTCACCTCGAAGAATCCCGGATCCGCGGCGACTGCCGATTTAACCGATAACGAGACCGAGCTCGCCATCACCGAGCGGAGATCCTCGGCGGCGGTGGAGGCCACCGATTCCCTGAGCTTGCGGCAGTCCCACGCGAGCGAAACTATGCGACCGTCACCCTTGGCCTTCGTCACGAACTCGATCTGACGGCAATAGGCAAGACCCGATAATCGCCCGACGCCGCGGAATCCGCGCGCATCCGTTCCACGCTTGCGCGAGCCGCCTACCGCCAACAAGATGTCGACAGCGCGTTCGGACGGAATACCGCTGCCGTCGTCTCGGATGGTGACGGAGCGGCTTACGTGATCTATTTCGATCGCAACGCGACCGGATCGCGCCGCGGAGCCCGAGGATCGCGCCTCATCGACGGCGTCTGCGGCGTTCTGAACGTACTCGCGAAAGATCGAAAGCGGGGACACGTACATTCCGCTCGTCAATATCTCGATCACGTCCTTTCCAATCCGGATGTCCTTGGCTGCGACGAGCTGTCCGCTCGGTGCCGACATCGGGTTAAGTTTCATATTGCCAACTCCCTGGACTTGCGATTTGCGCCAACCGTCTTCGGCGCCGGGAGGAATTCGCCGTCCTCAAGTCCGGCATCCTCGACCATCTCTCCGGGTGTGAGGCGGATGTCGGCGACGGCCTCGGTTTCGCGGCGCGAGCGCTGCAAGCGCTGGATATCCAACTCGCGCTCGCGCTCCATCGGGACGTAAAAGCGCGCGGCGCGGAGTACGTTGTCCGCGAGCGATCCGATATCGTGCTTGTAACGGCCGGGCGAACGGCATGACAGGAAGTCCAGCAATTCAACGCGCTCGGACGGCGATAACTTTTTCATGGCCGCGGTATATTCGTCGAACTCGCCGCGTCCTTCGTGGTTTTCGAACCAACGGCGATTGAAGATCATGTGGTGGGGGCGCGACAGGATCGATTTCGAACTCTTCTGCGTTCCAACCGAAAGCTGCCTTGAAGAAATCAGGTTCGCCACTGACGACACCGCGCGTCGCTTGCAGCACAATCTGAATGGAGCGAAGAAAATAACGGTTCCACTTCCCGCCGACGTGGGACCGGTCGGGGAGGTCGGTGGGTTGATACCGCATGGGGAAGGAATAGATCCTGATGCCAAGTTCCTCGTTCAACCGAACATTAAGATGCATCCTCTCGAAGAGATCGAGGGGAGAATTGTGGAAGTTGTAGAGCATGTAGTTGGATAGGTCGTTCATTCCGAACTCATGCGAGTATCGGATAGAGGTCTCGTACGGACCCTTTAGACCGAGATGGTCGAATGCGATGCGCAGAGGGCTGAGACAGATCGACGACAATTCGCGCAGATACATGCGGTCCTTGCACAGGATCCTTGCATCAACCCCTTGATTGAAGTCGACCCGGCGAAGCACGCCGCCGCCACGCTCTCCGCGATGCAACTTGGCGCCGGGGACAAATCCGAGATCCCTAATCTCGGCCATGATGTCCTTGAAACGGGTCGACGCGACGACGTTGTTATCCATCAACAGTAGATCGCGGCGCGGACCGTAGATCGCGGTGACGTCGTTGACGAATTGTGTGAGCGGCGTGGCATCGCGCTGCGCTCCCTCGAGCTTCGGTACGCCGCAGAAGTGGCATTTCCGGATGCAGCCGCGCGAGGCGTAGGCGAAGTACGCGTCCCTCACCGGATATTCGTATTTGATCTGATCGAGGATCGAGTAGTCCGGAACGAGATCCTCGATGGGTTTTCCGGTCAGGTCGCCGGCGTAAAAGTCGCCGTCATATTCGTCGAGCCCGAGCGCGGTTGCCGGTGGTCTGTCGAGCAGGCCCTTGATGAAACGTATTCCGCGCCAGCGCGGCTCAGCCAGGAACCTGCCGTGCATCAACGATGCGGCGATGCCGCCGACGAATACACGCTGGGTCTGACCGTGGACGGCATCCACAGCGAAGTCGATTGCCTCGGCGATTTTCGCGTATTCGAAAGAGAACAGGGTCGTGACGTAGACCCGGTCCCAGTGCTTCATGATGACCGATTTGTCGACGCCCTTAACGAAGACCACGTTGTCCCGCTTGCCGCGGGGACCATGGTACTGGGCTATCTTCATCAGACCGATAGGCGGGTACTTATTTTTGTAGCCCGGCTCGATCAATAAAATACGCTTGTTGGCCATAGTCACCCCTTCAGGCCGACACTACAATTTTTTTGGGGGATTACGCGATCAGGAAGTTGTGAATGCGCAAGTTTTTCGGTGGACTTGATTTTATGCTCGTCTTTTCAAAGCGTTAGGAGAATCGAGCCGACCTTGTCGGGTCCGGCAGTTGAGCCATCCCGCAAGGCAATCGCCAAAAAAGTGTCAGCCAGCGCTATTGGTACTTGATTTCGCTAGTGGTCCAGGTAGTATCTGTTGGTATCGTTTATTTTTTTGATACTGAGGCCACTCAATGGCACGCCTAACGATTGCCGGAACGCAGATCGATGTCATTCACGAAACCGTCGGTATCGGTACGCTCCGGCTCAATCCCGACAACCCGCGAAATCCGCTTCCTGCTCAAGCACAGCGGAGGGAAAAAGGATCCTAGGTCGCTGATGGCGGTGATCAAGGCTCAGCCAGGCTACGACGGCCTTCAGAAGGCCATCCGAAAGGCGGGCGGGTTACACGAGCCCATCATCATCAGCCACGACGGACTAGTTGTCGAAGGCAACACGAGAGCGACAGCCGTCACGACGCTGCACGAAGGCGCAAAGACCGATGCGCGATGGCAGACGGTCCCCGTCATGCGGCTTCCGCGCGGCGTGGATGAGAGGACGATGGCGATGCTGATGGCGGCCTACCACATCGCCGGCAAGACTCGCTGGCGCGCCTACGCCCAGGCCGAACACATCCACACGATGGCGACAGTGTACAAGTGGGGCATCCCGCAGATCGCCGACGAGGCGCGGATGACCGAGCGCGAGGTCCAGCAGTATCTGGACGCGTATTCCTATCTGATCGAGGAGGTGCTTCCTCACGCAAAGAACGGCAACGGCACCGACATACTCGAGTCGAAGTTCAGCCACGCTCTCGAATTTATCAAGACGAAGAAGAACGCGCAGCTTCGGGAGGACCCTTCCGCCCGCAAGGTTCTCGCGAAGCTGATTGCGGAAGACAAAATAAAGGGCATCGAGGTCAGAAAGCTGGACGAAGTGTTTTCCAACAAGAAAGCGACCGCGGAGCTGAAGAAGTCGGGTTTCAAGGCGGCGAAGAAGGCGTTGGCGGACGTCGATCCGACCGCGGGATCGCGCATGCTGCGGCAGGTCCAGGCCCTCACGAAGACGCTGAGCAAAATGGACCAAGCCGATATTGCGCTGCTGAAGAAGTCAGCCGAAGCGCGGAAGATCGTCAGGGAATTGAAGGACGCGGTCCAGACCGTCGCGGAAGTGGTCGGCATCGTCAGGGGTAGGAAGAATGGCAACGCATAGTCGCACGGCGCAAGCGGCGACGGCGAGGGTCGTCGTCGAACAGGTCGAGGAGATCACGCTCGACAAGATGAAGGTGCAAGTTCGCGGGCAGGAAATCCCGGTCGACGAGGTCCTGCTTGATCAGACGAATCCCCAAGTCGCCAACACCATTGCCGCGGGCAGCTATGGCGACGGGGATGCGATGCAGGCCGCATTGCGCGATATCCTCTGGTCAAACTCCGACGTTCACGATCTCTACCGCTCGGTCCTCTCCAATCGCGGTTTGATCGAACGGATCATCGTTCGCAACAACATGGTGGTGGCCGAAGGAAATTGCCGAACGGTCGTGTACCGCAAGTTGCGGGAAAACTTCCCCGACGATCCGACCTGGAGGATGATACCCGCGCGGGTGCTTCCAGCCGATATCTCCGACCGGCAGGTGGCGATCTTGCTCGGCGAACTTCATGTCGGAGGCAAGAACAAGTGGTCGGCGTTCGAGAAGGCGGGCCACATTCATCAGCTGTTCGTGCAGTTCGGAATGGTCCAGGAGGAGATCGCCAAGATACTGAGGACGTCGAAGACCTCGGTAAATCACAACGTCCGTGCGTTCGATGCGATGAAGAACAAGTACCTGGTGGCTTTTCCCGGTCCCGGCGCCGTCCGCAAGTTCAGCTACTTCCTCGAACTCTTCAACAAGCCCGAGCTTCGGGCATGGATCACGCGCTCGCCCGAAGCGATCGACGATTTCGTGCAGTGGGTCGGAACTGAGAAGATATCACAGGGCCAACACGTGCGGGAGTTGAAGGATATCGTTTCCAATCCCCGCGCGCTGGCGGCTTTCAACAGGCAGGGACGCGATGCGGCGATGAAAATCCTGAAGCAGGATCGCCCGGAGCTCACCTCGCCTCTCTTCAAGTTGATGGTCGAGATGACGGAGGCACTGGAGGATGCGCGATTGGACGACATCCAGCGGGTACGTAGGGACGACAGCGGCAGCGCCAAGGCCATCGTGCGCGGCTTGAACGAGGCGCTGGAGCGGTTCGTGGATCTTTGTGGACAGATTTGATCGAGGAAAAATGCGATGGCGCGGTACGTGCGGAATATCCAGGGAGTAAAGGTCGATCTCGAGCTCGTCGAGATCGACCCGGACGAGGTGTTGCTCGATCCGACCAATCCGCGCGTCGGATTTTCGATGCGGCAGCTTGGCGAGGAGGGAGCGAGCGACGCGGCCTGCACGCTTCTCCTGACGAGCCAGGAGGATACCGAGGCGTTGAAGCGCTCCATCGTCCTGTCGGGGGGCGTGCAGGAGCCGATCTACCTGCGGCACGACCGAACCGTCGCGGAGGGGAACAGGCGCGTGGTTGCGCTGCGTTCGGCGAAGGAAGAGCATCCCGGCAACTCGGCCTTCCGCACGATGCCAGCCTGGATCATTCCAGAAGGCACGCCGGAGCGTACCGTCCAGGATCTCCTTAACGAGATCCATCTCGGCTCGGTCAGGGGGTGGGCGCCGTACGAGAAGGCGCTTCAGATGAGGGCGTTGGTCAAGGGCGGCCTGATCGAAGCCGAGGTCGCCGAACGCTACCGCATGACAGCCAACGACGTACGCCAGCACATCGAGGCCGCCAACTTGATGGATCGTCTGTACTTCCCGATCGCGGACGATCCGACCGACGCCGAGCATCGGAGCAAGTTCTCCTACTTTTTGGAGTTCTCCAAGAATGGCCGCATCCAACGTCACAGGGAAGCAATGCCGGATCTCCCGGAGCGGTTCGCCCATTGGGTGAAGGACGGCCGGGTGGACACCGGCATGAAGGTCAGGAAGCTGCCGAAGATCCTCGATGCGAAGGAAGCCCTGCGCCTCCTCGAGATCGACGGTTTCGACGCCGCCGAAGAATACCTGTCGGAGACGAATCCGCGCGAACAGGAGTTCTATCTGCTGATGGAGCGGGCCCGCGCGCGGCTGGCCGACATGTCGATTGCCGAGATGGTCGAGGCGAGGCAAGGCCCCGAACGGCTAGAGGTGCTCGAAGGTCTGCGCGATACGCTCGCGGACGTGCTGGACAATATCGGTCGGGTCGTTGCGCGGGAGACGTCACGTAGGGCCGGAACGGGACGCAAGCGATGACACCTGGTGTTGGAAGTATTCACCAGACGTTACTGCTCTGGATTGCGAGACGGATGCAGTCGGACGGGTTCGCCGTCGCGGGTTTCGACGGTGCGGCCTTGCAGGGGGGCTTCTGGAATGCACTTCCAAAGCCCTTCGTGCTCCGTGGCCGCCGTCCGGACGCGTGGGGTTGCTCCTGCGACGGCCTCAGGTTGGCGTTCGGCGAGGCCAAGACCGCTCGCGATTTACTCTCCCACCGGACTCTGGACCAGTTCCGGATCTTCGGGAGCGTACGAATGAAAGATTCGTCCAATCCTTGTCCGCTCTACGTCGCCGTTTCACGCGAACAGGCTTCCGTTCTCGACGAGGCGCTGAAGCGAGCACGGATGCTGGGCGCGCCGCATCTGGTCAGAATCCATGTGCCCGAAGCTCTGTTGAAGAGAATCGATCATGCTGCCTAACGTTCCAACGTCGCTGCCCCATCAGACCGAAGGTACCGACTTCCTGCGGCGGAATGAACGGGCGGCCCTGTTCGACGAGCAGGGCCTCGGAAAGAGCAAGCAATTGATCGACGCCATAGCGGCGCAGATTGTCCGGGGAACTCGCCGGAGCCGTGATTGTTTGCCCGAACGGCTTGAAGACGAACTGGGGCGAGGAGATCGCCAAGTTCTCGAATCTTCCAGTCGCGGTTTTCGGGGCGGGGAGAAAGGCGCGCCGCACATCGTTCGCGCGGCTCCGCGCCGCGTTCTACGTCATCAATTACGAAGCGGTCGGCGCCGAACTCGCGTCGCTGAAGGCCTTGCTCCGGCTGAAGCCAATGGCGCTCGTCCTCGATGAGAGCCATCGTATCAAGACCCCGGAGGCTCGCGTGACCGAAGCGGTCCTCCAACTTAGGACCAGCGCGCGTCGGCGATACATCCTGTCAGGCACGCCGGTCGCGAACAAGCCCGAGGATCTGTGGAGCCAATTCTATTTCCTCGACGACGGCGATTCGCTCGGACGCACGCTGGCCGAATTTCGTGCCCGCTATCGTAGCGAGGAAGGCGGCTACACGGAACTCGATGATCTCCGCCAGCGGATCGACGGCATGTCGAAGCGCCGGCTCAAAGACCACGCGGTGACGTTGCCTCCGAAGCGCGTCCGCAGGCTCCGGCTCGAGATGTCGGGACGGCAACGCGAACTCTACGATACGATGCGGAACGAGTTGGCGATCTGGGTGCAGTCCCTCGACGGCGAGCAGATCTTGAGGCAGGCGGACGCCGTCCTAGCTAGGCTGATACAACTCGCGCAACTCGCTTCGAATCCGGCGTTGCTGGACGCGGGCTACGGCGAGGAGCCTTGCAAGTTTTCTGCGCTCGACACCCTGCTGCGCGATGCGTTCGGCAGGCCGTCCGCCAAGAAGGCCATCGTGTGGACCTCATTCGTTCCGAACATCGCGGCACTCGAGGAACGATTCGCTGCCTACCGTCCCGTATCCTTGCACGGAATGCTGACCGGTGAGCAGCGCGACGCCTCCGTCCGTGCGTTCAAGGGGGATGCCGAGGTTATGCTGATGATCGCAAATCCCGCCGCAGCGCGCGAGGGCTTGACGCTGACCCAGGCGAATCTCGCGATCTATCTCGACAGGACCTTCAATTTGGTCGACTACCTGCAATCCCAAGATAGGATCCATCGCATCTCGCAAACCAGCGAGTGCGAGATCGTGCTGTTGCTCGTCAAGGATTCCATCGACGAGTTTGTCGATTTCTGCCTCGAACAAAAGAATCGGTTGGCCAAGTTCGTCCAGCGGGACGTTGAAACCGTGAGCCAGGCCGATCTCGCGCTCGAAAAGCCCGACATCCTGCGCGCCTTGCTCTGGCCAGAGGAAGGTTCGTGAGGGACGGCGATGCCGCTGCGCTCGTAATGATCCTTCGCCGGGCGGGACCGCGGGCAACGAGGGAGGCTTGACGCGCTCATAAAAAAATTCAACCAAATCCCCTGCACCCACCTAACCGCCCTGCGAAACGGTTTGAGCGTGCTACGGCAGGATCAACGCGATACCAAGCCGCCGCGGCTGCCTCCTGGACGTGCTACTTCGGCCCCTTTCCCGACTTCGAGACCGCCTGGGTGGCGACCTTGCGCCGCAACTTAACTGCCTGCTGGGAAATCTCAGCAATCTCCCGGAACACCACGTCGGGATCAGCTCCGACCGCCTCGCAGACCGATCGGGTCGTCATGGGCGTCCGGGTTAGCTCTATGGTTTTGACCTCTTCGGAACTAGAGACTGCGAACTCGAAGCCCGTCAATTCGAGGTGCTCCATCGACAGTTCCAATGGGAAGGGCTTGGTCAACTCACGCATGAGATCATCCGCGGTTGGTTTGTCGCCCTTCCAGAACTTCTTGAGGGCGGTGCGGTGCAGAAGGGTGGCCTTCCCGATCTGGTGACGCACCTTTACCCGGAAATACTCCTGCTGCAGAAAACGGGTCAGCGTGGAGGCATCGGTAAAATAGACGCCGTCGATTGGATCGAGACGCGAATACGGCAAGGAATGCAGCACGCACGGAATCACCTTCTTTCCGACGTGCTGTACTCCGATCTCCTTCTCAACGATGTCCGGATATTGGGCGAGCGCATTCGCCAACCGTGCTGCCTGCTTGGCCTGACCGTGCACCTCGAGGTCAAAATAATAGGCCTGCGCCGGATCGTTCCCGGACAGCGTCCGGTTTTTGCACTCGAAAACGAAGATGTAGTTGCCCCACACGACCACGGCGTCGTACTCGAATTGCTGGCCGTCGCGGGTCGCCTTGAAAGCAAAGACCTCGACGTTGTTCCTTCGGAATACGTCTCGGATGTGTGCTTCGAACGCTTTTCCCTTCCGACTGAGCTCCTCGCTGCGATTGGATAGATTGGAAAGAACAGCCAGCGGAATATTCACGTCGATGACCGCAGGGCCGAACAATAGGACGTGTCCGTCCTGCAATCGGACCAGCGGACAGTCGAACATGTCTCGGCTCGATTTGTGGAGCAACGTCCGTTCGATAAACCGAGCCGCGACAATTCGCTCCAATCCGCAACGCTCAAAGATGTTGAGCAATTCGGCCTCCGAGAACACAACCGCGAAGTCATCGCCAGAGGCCTTCTCCCTATGCGCGCGTTCCTGCCCAAGCTCCTTGAGGATCGCGTAGCCCCGAACCCACTCAAGAAGACGGAGGCCGCCGGGCCGTTCCATATCGTCAACAATGGAGTATCCAAGGATTTCGGACAAAGACACCCCCGCATGCCCTTCCTCCGGGGAAACGAGATCGTCGGGCGGAAGCTTGGCGGGGCCGTCGATTCCGACGCTTCGGTCGGTGATACGAAGTTCGACGTCCATCTCCATGAATGTTTGAAGCAGCCGGTCCTTCAGCCTCGAATTCGCAAGGTAATCATAAACCTCCCGCTCGGACATTCCGTCTTCGGGAGGTAAGTACTGGATCACGGCTCCGATTTGAGGATGCGTTCCGGGAGGCTTCTGAGCTCCCTTGAGCGTCCGGATCTCGCCGCCGAGGTAGCGGCGGCGCTTTTCCAATCGCTGCCAGTGCCGCCAAAAGAGCGCCATCACCTGCGTCGCGCCGGATTGAAAGCGTTCATGTTCGCCAACCGCAGGCATCACGGGAAGAACGACGATGTTGTCGACGAACCAGTCGTTCTTGTATGATTCCATGATGACTGTCATAGCGATGGAGGCCGTTATGCCTTCGATGACCGCATCAGGAGAAATCACGTTGCCGTCGTCATCACGGATGTCGATCCCTGCCATGACATCCAGCTCTTTCGCCTTCTCCAGAGCTTTGTCCCGGCGGCGAAGGAGGTCTTGGTATTCATAGCAGGCGCGACTGATGCAGGCGCTGACGCGAACAGCCGGCGGCTGCTTACCGATGGCGCACTTGTCGAGGAACGTCGAGAATCGCGCGATAGCCGTGCTCAATGAGTTTGATGAGAGCAAGCACTGCCGTGACCTTCTCGGGCGCGCGGGCGCCGAGACGCTGGCCTGCGTACTTGGCCAACTCGCCGAAGAATCTTCTCACGGCGGTTTTCGAACCCCTTGCGGGGATACTTGGCGATCCAGTCGGAATGGCGCTGTATGTGCCCACAAAGCTCGACCAGGCTCCCCTGCGAAAAGTCAAGTAAGTCGAGATGCCCCCTCAACTTCGGCCAGTCGACCTCAGGAAGTGTCTCCTTCACGAGGTCTTCCCGGAGCCTCGCGGGCTGGACAGCATCATCAGCCATAGCGGCCGTCTCCGGAGCGTTAGTAGTCTCGATCACTACCGATTTGTGACGTGCAAGCCCGGGACCTCGAAGCGCCGTCGAGCTCCGGCCGGCGCTGCAGGCGCGCTTCGCGGCGCACGCGCAGGAGCGTCAGCATAGCGCCGCCTCGCGTCGCCAGGAAGCCAGGATTGGTGATGTACAGCCGGCTCTCTGGCGCGGAGTCCGAACTCGTGGACCAGGAGCGGTCGCGCGAGAACAACGTCGTAGGCTTCGTCCCTGTTTGCTCTCGCGTGACGCCCCGCCTCAGTCACAGAATGCGCACCGGACACCCAGTCGGTCTTTCGGTCCCGCGAAATGAGAAGCGCGTGGTGGACCTCGTCTGTGCCGACGGTCGCCGCGGTCATGTCCGTGACGAGTTCCTCCCAGATCACGACGTCGCCAAGCTTGTTTTCATCCCCTGGTGGAATGCGGTGGCTGTAGCGAAACTCGCCTGTCGCGCTGAGGGTGGCGGCGATTGGGGTTATGTCAGTCGCTAGGACGTGGCTGTTCGCGAACGTGATCACCTCATCGACCGCCCCCTGCAAAGTCTTTTCGTCTGGCTCAACGAAGCTCGCGAGTTGGCGCACACGCGCGAATGAGTGCTCGAGTTGGGTGATGTATCCGGGTCGGCCGGCAGGTCATCACGTCGGCTCGTTCGGAGGCAAGTCGGACGAACTCGTCGTACTTGGCCTGCGCTTCGCTGACGGTCTTTTGGATGTTGCTGCGGACAGTACCGTCCGTGATGTGTCGGTGAAATTCGTGCGCGACCCAGACCGGCACGCGGACCGCCGCGGCAGGACGCTGCGCGCACCATGCCATGAACTCCGAACGGGCGGTCTCGCCGAGGCGGATCAGCCTCATCAGCACGGACCCCTCATCGTACCACCTCTAGCTAATAGCTAGGCTGCTCGAATCCGGTGAGACGGCGGCCCTGGTGGCTTGGTAGACAGCCGCGCATTCCCGAGCACGCTCAAACAAAAAATCGTAGGTGACAATATCGACATCGGGGATTCCGCGCACAGCGCTTTGCCACTTCAGTTTGCGATCAGAGTTCCCACGTCCTACCACGACCATCAAGGCAGGTTCATAGGGTCCCAGTCCATACGCCCCGGCCAACGCGGCGCGATTCCGTCTTATCGCGACCGCATCCCGATATTCCATGAGCTGGCTTATTGCGCGTGCAACAGGTGCGGCGGCCTTTGCCACGTCGGCGCTGCCCGAAAAGACAGGGTGTCCCGGTCGTTTGAGTTCAATGACGGTCCAAGGATCGACGCCGTCCAGCTTGGCAACGAAGTCGGGGATTAAGCGGGGGCGGAGTTTATCAAAGAGGCCGATATGGGACCGAACATCACAGAAGCGCTCGTCGAGCGCGAATAAGAATTCTGGATGCTCCTCGAGGAACGCATGAAGGTCGATCTCTTTGACATGTCTTCGAGTTTAGCAGTTGCTCGAAATCCGCGAGCGCTTCCGCGGAAGGCGAGCGCCGGTCGTTCGACGCGTTCGATCACGTCAGCGACTAACCTATTCCCGCTTCCCTTTATATCTGTGACAAATTCCCCGTGCTCTCGCACGGGAACAACAGAGATCCGTCCTTCAAGGGCAAGCATATAATAGCTGCTTGGCATGTTGATTAGATCGACTGTGAAAGCGGTCAGTTCATGGGGCTCCACTTTCGATATCGCTGCAGGCGTCGCTATCCCAAAACCGAGCCGACTGCTGACATCTGGTCCAAATACCTCGTCGGCAATTCGGCGCGCCTGTGTCGAAAACTCTTCGAGGAAATCTTCGTCGATCCCGTTCGAAATATTGGTGAAGAGATAATAGCTACCGTCAAGCGGGACTGGATCCTGAAGCCCTCTGTCACGGTCGAGGTCCGCATTGAACAGGATCTCTAGCCAATTGGGCAAGGCAGCAAACTCACGCATTCCACGCTCAATCTCGCGATGAAGTAGGTGCAACGCGCTTAGCGACGACCAGAGACCCGCTGGGACGTGAGCAGCCTGGAATAGCCCAACTGGATGCCCAGCTGCGAAATGCGCTGACTTCGCCCGACGAGCTTTATGAGAAGCTCAGCACTGGGAAGTCCGACCGGCCGAGCAGGCACGGAAAGATTGTCCCGAGGTTCGGATCGCTCCGTAAAATGATGAATTAACCGCCTGAACTTGGCCGCCTCAAGCTGGCCAAGGAGGGATGGCAGATCCATTGAGCGGATGCTTTCCGATGACATCGAAGATTATAGCTGCCGGTAATGATAGCGCGTCCTTCCCATCACTTCGTCGCGCATGGGGGTGATCCTCGCGATAACCAGCTCGCAGCGCGTCTCTTGGGATCGACAGTATGCGGTCGGCGTCTCGGTCTCGGGCCACCACACGTCATCGGTTTGATCTACAAGCGCGCCAGCAACCGATCCACCGCCGAAGCCATGATAGACAAGCTCCTGGCGAAGCTGGAAAGGGAAGCCGCCAGGGCTCAGAAATCCATGCGGCCTTCGCGAGCAAGGTCGTAAGAAGCGCCGAGTGTTCAAGCTATCGTTGGTCATGCTAAGCTAATTCGCCTTTAAGACGCGTCCATTCCTTTTTTAGAAGCATTCGCGCCGCAAAGCACCACCCTCGAGCCCCATCCGCACAACGTGGGGCGCCTTCGATTTGATGGTTCTGCCGATGTGCCCCGAAAGTCGAAAGTCTTGCGGGTCGCAGCCCATGACGCGCAGGTGGGTCATCTGATCGAGGACTATCGGCTCCTGCCGCCCGGAGCATGTCGGCCCTTTTTGGACCGTCCATCACATCTGCGCCTTGACTTTCCAGCATCCGAACGGCCCGTTGTGGATCATTACGAGATGGCGGGCAAAGCCGAGGTCGTCTTTGAGCATACGTTATCGGCTCTTATAATTATGCGGCTATTCGTTCCTCGGTGTCCGCCGCATCCTTTAATTGAATTTGGCTGAACAAGCGTGCGAGAGCGGCTTCTCTGCACCCCCTGTCGAGAGCGTATGACGTTCGCTTGAACTCCATGCCGTTGAGCAGACCGTTGATGTAACCAGCCACCGTGTCCGCGGCCATGATCAGGGCCGTATCGATGGAATGGATATAGCGGCTTGTGACGGTCCCTTTAGAATGGCCCATTAGGGCCGCTATAGTGGCCTCGGTGAAACCAAGATCGTTCGCGACGCTGGCAAAGCTGTGGCGAAGAACGTGAGGGGTGACGTCTTCAAGAGCAGTTCCCTCTACCAGCTTCTGCCAGCACTTGGGAAAGCCGACGAGCGGCTTGTCCTCTTGGGTACCCGGAAACACGAACGCGTCATCCTCGTCGGACTGCCGAGCGTCCAACAGGTCGAGGGCGGGGAGGCCAATCGGTCGGATCGATTTCCCTTCCTTGCTGTCGGAGAGGCGAAGGCAGCTGTTCTCGCTGTCGACCTCGGCCCGTTTCAAGTAGACGATCTCACCGCGCCGGCAGCCCGTTAGAGCCAACAATCGGACAATTGATACAGCCGATCCGAAACGATGGTCTTCGGCGGCCCTATCAAGAATCTTCCCGAGCACCCGATACTCATGCTCGCTGAGCCGCCGGGTCTTCACGCGGTCGGCTGGCTTTCGCACACCGTGTACGGGGTTCCTCTCGATGATGGCGTGCTCGATCGCGTAAGTCAGAATTCCGCCGAGGAGACCAACTGCGCGCGCTGCAGTCCCGGCGCCACCGCGAACGATGGCTCGGCCGCGAGCCTTCGTTTTGATGTCGGCTTTCGTCTTCCCCGACACGACGTCGCGTATGAAGCGGTTGATATCCGATTGGGCGATGTCCTTTACGCGACGGACGCCAAGCAGCGGGATGATGTGACGATGGATCCCGGCTCTTGTCGACGAGGAGGGTGGATGCCTTCTTCGGGCGCTGCCGCTTCCCAAGTATGAGACCTTTCTCCGCATCCTTGAGATACTGCTCGCACAACTCCGTTATTGTGATGGCTTTGGCGTCGAGCAGACGCTCTTGAGCCGGGTTCTCACCCTGGGCAATCCGCCCAAGAAGGACGCGGGCCTCTCTGCGCGCCGTTTCGGGGGTCCAGGCCCCGTGAAGACCGATCGTGTAACGGCGGGTTCTACCGGCGGCCCGATACTGAACGAGGTAGCTCCGCTTCCGGGACTGGAAGATGCGCAGCCCAAACCCCGGTAGCTCGTCATCCCAAATGAAATAGTCCGACGATCGTGTCTCTGCAGCATCGACGGTACGCTTGCTGAGCTTCGCCATCGCACGCCCTCACATCGAACTCCCTGCTTCCGCGGAAGCACCACGGAAGCAGATGGCGGAAAATTGTTGCGTGTCGCAGCGTACAAACTTCGAGGGTTAAGTCAAATTTATTAAGCGATTCCAGTGAGATATCGCGCTTTTGCGAACGGTAGCGGACTCCGGCGTAGGGTGCTATTTTTTCCTCCGAAGGCAAAGGTCAGAGGTTCGAATCCCCTCGGGCGCGCCAGTGGAATTAATGGGAGCGAAGCGTCGGCGCCCCAGCGAGGGGCGATAGCAAGCCCCCATCCGTCCCGCTGCGCCCCAGGAGCGGCCGCGCTGAGCACAAAATGCAGCTTCAGCGGGCGTGGTGCGTCGACGTCAGACACGTTGAGGGAGATCACGTTTGATCTATTTCGTCGTCGAAGAAGTGTGTTTCCGTTCAATTTATGCCTTGATTGTGCTCCACGACACCACTCAATATTCAAGAATTCAATTGGCGCAGGGCGCTGCGGTTGCGCAGTACGATGCGACGCGAACTCGGCAACCCAATGGCGGCGTCCAAAACAAGCTGGGTCATCGTGCGCGAAACAGTCTCGATCGTCAGCCCGAGATAGTCGGCAATATCCTGGCGTGACATCGGAAGATCAAGAGCATCGTTGGTGGCAAGCCGCTCGGACATTTCGAGCAGAAAGCAGGCAACCCGCTGCTGCGCGCTTTTTACCAGGAGCATCATGTGTTCCTGCACACGGTGCAACTCGCGCGCCGTGAAAGTCCAAAGCTCGCGGGCGATTTCGCAGTCACTTTCAGCCGATGATACGATAACGCTGCGTGGCACCACACGGACTGCCGTATGGCCGATCGCCTCGGCGGAAAACTGGTGTGATTTGCCGAATTCCAAGCCGACCACGTCGCCGGGAGATAGAATGCCCCAATCTGGCGCCGGCCGTCGCTCAGGATCTTGTAGGTTCGGACCGCGCCGCTGATCACTTTGTAGACAAACTCAGTCGGTTCATCTTCGCCGAAAATCTCTTCGTTGGGGCCGAACGTCATCTGGCCCCCCATGAGATCGATCGCCGCAAGGGCCCTCGCGCCGGCGCCGGGCCGCGAGAGGCCGTTGCTCGGGATTGAGCGGCGGTGAGCGAACGAAGGGGGTTTTGCCGAATGGGGGTCTGGGTCAGCATGGCTTACTCCTCGGTGGTCGGTGTAGTCATCGATATGCCTTGAGCCGAGCGCGAAAATTCAGATAATCACCGTAAGTACGTCTGCTTACGGGGTTTTCCGGAGGTGGGGACGGGCGAAGTGCGGCCCGTTATCCCAATAGGTGCGGTGGTGGACGTAGAGGCGCGGTTGCAAGCGCTTGATCGCGCCCAGGCTTTGGTTCGCCATTTCGATGGCGCAATCACCTTCTGGTCGCGCGGCATGGAACGGCTCTACGGGTTTACGGCAGCCGAGGCGGTCGGCCAGTCCGCGCATCGGCTGCTCAATACCGAATTTCCAAGCCCGCTCGCTGATCTCCAAGCCGCGTTGTTGGAACGGGGTGAATGGACCGGCGAATTCGTTCAACGGCGGCGGGACGGCGAGAAGCTCTTTGTGACCTGTCATTGGTCGTTGTGGCGCGGCAACGGGCTCACGGCAGTCACCGAGGTCTACAATGATCTTACCGGCCTATCGCCCGCGAAGCCCACCTGAAATCGATCTTGGACACCGTACCAGACGCCATGATCGTCATTGATGAGCGCGGCATCATGCAATCATTCAGCACCGCCGCAGAACGCCTGTTTGGATACCGGTTGCACGAAGTGATTGGGAAGAACATCAAGATGCTGATGCCTTCGCCGTATCGGGAGGGCCACGACGGTTATCTGGAACGATACGCGCGAACCGGCGAGAAGCGGATTATCGGCTTGGGTCGCGTCGTCGTGGGCGAACGCAAGGACGGCTCGACCTTTCCGATGGAGCTTTCAGTCGGAGAGATGAACTCCGGGGCGCGGCGCTACTATACGGGATTTGTCCGCGATCTTACCGAGCGCCAGAACAACGAGGCTCGCCTACAGGAGTTGCAGTCGGAGCTCGTCCACATATCGCGGCTCTCGGCGATGGGCGAGATGGCTTCAGCTCTCGCCCACGAGCTCAATCAACCCCTGTCCGCGATGACGAACTACTTGAAGGGATCGAGGCAACTTCTTGCCGAACAGAGAGGACAAAGAATCAACATTATCCGCAATGCGCTGGAAAAGGCGGCTGAGCAGTCGTTGCGGGCCGGACAGATCATTCGTCGGCTGCGGGATTTCGTCGGCCACGGCGAGAGTGAAAAGCGTGTCGAGAACATCAACAAATTGATCGAGGAGGCGAGCGCGCTCGCGCTCGTCGGGGCAAAGGAACGTGGAATCCGTGTGACCTTCGGGTTCAACCCTTCGCAAGATCTGGTACTCGTCGACAAGATTCAGATTCAACAAGTCCTTCTGAACCTGATGCGCAACGCGATGGAGGCCATGGAGCTGTCCTCACGTCGTGAATTGCTGCTCTCTACGACGCCCAGCGATGGTAACATGCTCACCGTCAACGTCGCGGATACCGGTTCAGGAATCAGCGAAGATGTTTTTTCGCACCTCTTCCAGGCTTTTGTAACGACCAAGCCGCACGGGATGGGGGTGGGTCTGTCGATTTCGCGAACCATCATTGAATCCCACGGCGGCCGCATCTGGGCAGAAGCAAATCCCGATGGCGGTACGATTTTCCACTTTACCTTACGATTGGTGCGCGATCAGGACCTTGCCGATGAGTGACCCGGTAATCTACGTCATTGACGATGACGAGTCTGTCCGGGATTCGTTGGACTTCCTGCTGCGCAGCTCTCAATTCCTGGTGAAGACCTACGATTCCGCGGCCGCGTTCATCGAAACGCTGCCGGACATAGCCTTTGGCTGCATCATCACTGACGTGCGGATGCCTGGCCTGAGCGGAATTGAGCTTCTGAAACAACTAAGAGAACGCGACGTCAAGTTTCCGGTCATCGTCATGACCGGACATGGCGACGTGCCGCTTGCCGTCGAGGCGATGAAAATCGGTGCAGCGGATTTTTTCGAGAAACCCTTCGATAGCGATAGCATCGTTGCGGCTGTGCGCGCTGCGCTCAGCAATTCGGAAAAAGACGCCGACCGCGAGGCCGAAAGAAGGGAGCTCCATGCTCGGCTCGCGACGCTCTCCCCTCGCGAGCGGGATGTTCTTGGCGGATTGGTGGCCGGCAATCCCAACAAGACGATCGCCCACGATCTCGGCATCAGCCCGCGCACCGTCGAGATCTATCGCGCCAATGTAATGACCAAGATGAAGGCCGGAAGCGTCTCGGAGCTGGTGCGCATGGCACTGATTGCCGGACTGCTGGAGCGGTGAACGGATTTCGCTTTCACCGGCTGACGACCTTAAGCACCGCCGACACATCGGTATTGCGCTGGATCAAAGCGCCGGTCGCGACGTGGTGCTTTCAAGATCGCTCTTGCTCCCAACCGCGTGGGCAGGCGAGAGCGATAACCAAGGACGATGACCAAGGACGACGAGCGGGTGCGCGCAACGGCGACGGTTTTGATCGTCGATGATGACCCTGCCGTGCGCGATTCGCTCAAGTTCTCGCTGGAGTTGGAAGGCTTTACGGTACGGCTCTACGCGGACGGCCGCGACTTGCTGAGCGAATCGATCCTGCCGGACAACGGTTGCCTAGTGATCGACGAGATCATGCCGGGCATGTCCGGTTTGGAGACGGTGGATGCGCTACGTCATCGCGGCAGGTTGATTCCGGTCATTCTGGTAACGTGCAGCCCGAACGCGACAATCCGAAAAAGCGCGGCCAAAAGGGGCATCGCAATAATCGAAAAGCCGTTTTTTGGGCATGCCCTGGTAGAGTCCATTCACGAAGTGCTCGCGCGCGCCCCGTGACCTTTGCGCCGTCGTTTGCTTGAAGATGCAGTCGTGGGAACCGCCATGAACCAACCATTCAGACTACCATCGAAACGATCGACACTATTATCCCTCGGTCTCTATTTCGTCTTGGTCGGTGCGGCCACGACGGCCGAGAACGCGTCCCTGCGGCACGGCGAGAACTCTTGTCATGAGGAATTGCTCCCGCTGCCACGCGATCGGCCGCGTCGACACCAGCACGCACCCGGAGGCGCCGCCATTTCGCACGCTCTCGAAGCGCTATCCGATCGAGTCGCTGGAGGAAGCTCTGGGCGAGGGCATCATCTCCGGCCACCCGGACATGCCCGAGTTCCGCTTCGACGGCGATGACGTCGGCGCCATCGTGGCCTATTTGAAATCCGTACAGGACCCATAGGATTCTCTTCGGCTCACGTACAAGCACCGCGAAGCCCACACTTTGGCATCAAGGGCTCATGGCGAGGATCGATCAGCCTTCGAGATCACGCCCACCGTCCACAGCACCAAGTCGACATCGGCCTTGCCGAACGCTTCGTCAAGCGCGGCGACGAAGGCCGGCACGCCGGAATCGCGCACCGGGACCACGGTGTCAAAGGTCCGCGAGCCGATGATGCGTCCATTTTCTCCCAAAATCTTTGCGGCGAATTCGACATGAGCCGTCGAAGTGCCCGGCGGGCTCGCCGGCGCCGCCGCGATCTGGAAATCGCGAATGTCGATCAACAATTGAAAATCGGCAGTGAGGCCATCCATCGGCCGTGCGACGGCGCCCAGATCGTTGGCGTTCTCGAAGCCTTGGATGATTTTGGACTGCAATAGCTTCGGGATATTGTCGCTCCATTGCGCTTTGTCCAACCCGGGACTCTCGCCGGCGCCCGGTTGAACCACGATCCTTGGGGTGTCAAGAGTGATCGGTGCGGTCGGCTCCTGAACGACAAGTTGAACTCTTGGCTGCGTGGTCGGTTGGTGGGAAGCTGCGTGGCGCGGTGAGGTCATAGGTCGTCGCAATTGGTTTGGCGGTGTTGCCGGCGGTCATGCGTTCCAAACCGGACAGGATCCCATCCACGCGGTCGGAATTGCGTGCCAGTGCACCCGTGAACGTGCTGAGATTGCCGATCGCGCTTTTGAGCGCCTCGGAATTGTCCGCCAGCACGGCGTCGACGCGCCGCAGGGCTTGGCGCGCCGCCTCGGTCATGCTTTGCCCGGCGGCTGGGTCGGCGATCAGGATCGGTGGTTCGGTTTTGGAAGCAGGCAGCAGCGCCACCCCGGACGCGCCGCCGATGAGCGAGACCACCGGGACGCCGGTCAAGCCTTGATACTCCAATCCCGCCTGCGTATCCGCCCTCACCGGCGTGGTCGCAACCACTGCGATTGTTACCATGACCTGCCGAGGATTGTCCGGATTGAGCCCGAGATCGGTGACTTCGCCGACACGGATGCCGTTGAACAGGACGGCGGCGCCGGTCAGGAGGCCCGATACGGCATTCTCGAAGCGAACCCGATAGACGGTCCGCTCGCCCAGGCCGCCGGTATTGTGCAGCCAGAACACGAAGCCGAATACGGCCCCGATGGCGGCGAGCACGAATAGTCCGATGAGTGCGTAGGGGGCGCGTGTTTCCATCGCAGAGCCTTCAGTTTAGCGCGGACGCGGCTGCGCGGGAGCGTTTGCCGCGAAAGTAGGCTTTTACCCATGGATGCTCGCTGGCGAGCATCGCCGGCATCGGTCCAGCGGCGACCACCTTGCCGTCGGCAATGACCGCAATGCGGCCGCAGACCGTATTGAGGCTGTCGAGATCGTGGGTCACCATGAAGACCGTCAACCCGAGCGTTTGCCGCAGCGTCTGGATCAGGGCGTCGAACTCTCCGGCCGAGATCGGATCAAGGCCGGACGTCGGCTCATCGAGAAACACGATCTCCGGATCCAAGGCGAGTGCCCGCGCGAGCGCCACGCGCTTGGTCATGCCACCCGAAATCTCGGACGGAAACTTGTCCCCGTCCCGGAAACTCAAACCGACCATCTCAAGCTTTGCCGTGGCCATTTCTTCAAGCAATCGATCGGACAGCTGCAAATTCTCCCGCATCGGAAACTGGACGTTCTGGCGCACCGTCAAGGAGGAAAACAGTGCGCCCTGCTGGAACAGGATGCCCCAGCGCCGCGCGATCGATCCCGTGTCGTGGCCGACAATATCTTCCGCACCCAGTCCTGTGAACGTGATCGTGCCCTGCCGTTTGGGCACAAGACCGATGACGGTGCGCAGCAGGACCGATTTGCCGCTGCCGGACGCGCCGACGACGCCCAGGATTTCGCCGCGGCGAACGTCGAGCGAAAGGTGATCGAGCACGATCTGGTCGCCGAAGCCGACCACGAGGTCCCGGACGCTGATAAGGGTCTGATCGGCCGCGGCATCCATCGCGTCACATACCGATCGAAGCAAAGAAGATCGCGAAGAGGCCATCGAGCACGATCACGAGAAAGATCGATTTTACCACCGAGGTCGTGGTCTGAACGCCGAGCAACTCGGCACTGCCTTTCACCTTGAGCCCTTCGCTGCAGGCGACGACACCGATCGCCAACGCCATGAACGGGGCCTTGATCAGGCCAACCTCGAAATGCGTCACCGAGATAGCGTCCTTCAGGCGGGCGATGAAGACGCCCGGACTCATTCCGCCATAGAGCCAAGCCACCAACCCGCCGCCGTAGAGCGCCGCGATCGAGCCGATGAAGGTGAGGATCGGCAACGCGCAGATGAGTGCGATGATCCGCGGCAGAATGAGGACTTCGACCGGATCGAATCCCATCGTGCGCAGCGCGTCGATCTCCTCGCGCATCTTCATGGAACCAAGCTCGGCCGTGTAGGCGCTGCCCGAGCGGCCGGCTGACATGATGGATACGATCAGCACGCCGATCTCGCGCAGCACAAGAATTCCGACCATGTCGACCACATAAGCGTCTGCGCCGAACTTCCGGAAATGAAAGATGCCCTGCTGGGCGATGATCCCGCCGATCAGGAAGGTGATCAGCGCCATAATGGGCACCGCCTGCCAGCCGACGCGGAACAGGTGATAGATCGCCGAGGTGAGCCGGAGGCGCCGTGGATGCCGGACGACGCGCGCAAGCGCGACACTGACCTCGCCTAGCATGCCGGAGAATTCGACAAAATCAGACCCCACCTGCGCGGCAGCGCGACCCATTCTATCGAGCGTGGCCAAGATGGGATTCGGGGTTCGGGAGAGGGGCCGCCGCTGCAGATTGACCCGGTGCATCTCCTCGATGAGGCCGCAATAGTGTGGCGCCAATCCGACGAGTTGCGCCCGCCCGCCGCCGCGATTGGCCTCGCGGATGAGCCGCTCCAAGAGCCACGCACCAAGCGTATCGAGTTCACTGACGCCCGCCATATCGATGGCGATGCGCTGGGCCTTGGCGGCGTGTGGATCCGCTGACGCGACCAGTCCTTCGAGCGCCTCCGAATGCGCCGCGGTCCATGGTCCGGAGGCGGCGAATTCCAGGCGTTCAGCCCTCACTATGCGGTTCAGGAGCGGTGTCGGGGTCATCGGTCCCTGGCTAACAACAGTTTCGCAAACTCCCACTGGACACTATTTGGCGGCAAGCACATTGAGGTAACGCAACCGCCGCTTGGGCTCCCTATCTCAAGCTTGTGATGTAGGCCGCGACGTCTCTCAAATCATCGTCGGCAAGGATGATATTCGGCATGGTGCGGTGCGACGTGCGTAGCGCCGCCGCAAGTGCGATGGTGGTCATGCCGGGCGTTGTCGCGACGGCCTTGAATGTGGGCGCTTGCCGGTTGGGTGACTGGAGTTGCCCTTTTTGAACGGCGTGACACTCGGCGCAAATCTGTCGCGCAATCGTCTCGCCTCTGAGTCCGGCTCCGTCGTCTTGGGCCCAAACCCGCTCGGCAGTGGCCAAAAGGGCAAAGAATGCTGCCAACGCCACGATACGTCGCATCGGGATGCCTCCATATTAAATACCGGGCGAAACAAGCTGCCCGAAATTGGGCCGCTGTGAATCCGCATTAGCAATCATCAGTGTTCCATCGGCAGGATCGCGGCCTTGATCCAGCGCAATGTGCCGCATTGCGGTCGGTGTAAAAGAGAGCGTGGATCAGCAAGAGACGCTAACCATCCGGGCTCCGGCGGCGATTTTAATGCCGCGAGAATCGCGGTATTCCTGTTGGACCCGCATCCCAAGATGCCGGACATGTCTTTGACGGTCGGCGAGGCGGGTGATCTCGCAGGCTATATCGGGTCGTTCGCCGAATAGCCATTGGAGAGGTCGCCGCGGCGGCGCGCTGAACTCTCGATTGATCGAAATCAATGCAGCACACGGCGTCTTGCCACTGATTGCTGTAATGACTTCGACAGGAAGGGGGATAACGCATGCGAAGTGTGGGCCGCCCGCCGCTCAAGCATTGCCCGGTCTGCGGCGTTGCTATGATTGCGAGCAAGAGTCATCCCGCGGCGGCCGTACACGACACCTTTACCTGCCTGAGTTGTGACACGATCCTCACGACGCTGGGGCGCACGCATATGGAAGAAGAAGGCAAATAGCCGTCACGCTTCCGGCAGCTTCGGCAACCTCATTCGGATTGAACCGAATTTACATGGGACGGCGCCGCTCGTGCGCTTGTCCGACATCAAAAGAAACGCATTATTCGACCGTGCCGATTGTCGAGCAAGCAGGAAGTCACGGAGTTGAACTCCTCAATTGGATCGCTATGCGCGGCGGCTGACCGGGCCGGTTACCAAAGTCCACAGCACCTATCATATTCCGGTTTCGAACACGGCCTCCGGGTTGCTGGTGCTGGAGAACGATCCCCAGGCCATCGCGTTGCGCAGGGCCGCCTGATGCTGGCGCGGAATGAATCCGCAATTTGATTGCAATTGGCTGACGGGATGCTTGATCCATCGTCGATTGACGTCAGAACCTCGTCAAACCCGCAGACGGTTATTACATACGCCGGATCTATACCGCCACCGAATGCCGGCTTTGATTCTTCGGCAAATAGGCGTCGAAGGCTGCTGCGACGAGGCGGACGAACGGACGTCCCTGATCTGTGATGTGAATCTGGCGGCCGACGCGTCGGACGATCCCGGCATCCCTCAAATTGTCGAGCGTATCCAATTCATCCGAAAAATCCGCTGCGCCAGCATGTGCATCAAGATCGACGACGAGGTCGCACATGAGTCGCTCAATGATGTGAGCACGCATGCTGTCGTCGCTGGACAGCGTGAAACCCTTATCAATGGCAAATTGCCCGGCCTCGATGGCGCGGACGTAGGAGCCGATGTCCGTAGCGTTCTGCACATAGCCCTGGGGCAAACGCCCGATCGAGGAGACGCCGAGGCCGATCAGGGCATCCGCCTGGTCACTCGTGTAACCCTGGAAATTGCGGTGGAGCCGTCCCCTCCGCGCGGCGTACACGAGGTCGTCGTGCGCTAATGCGAAATGATCGAGGCCGATCTGGACGTAGCCGTATCCCTCCAGCGTCTCGGCGGCAGCGCCCATCTGCGCCATCCGCTCGCCAGCATCTGGAAGCGCGTCCTCGTCGATCAACCTCTGATGCGGCTTGAACCAGGGGACATGGGCATAACCGAACAGAGCGAGGCGCGAGGGCGCGAGCGACGCCGCGAGCTTGGCGCTGCGGACCACGTCGCCAACGGTCTGGCGCGGAAGCCCGAACATCAAGTCGATATTGATGTTCGCGATGCCGACGGCCCGGAGCGCCGCGACGGCCTGCTCAACCTGCTCGAACGGTTGGATGCGACCGATCGCGTGCTGCACATGGGGCGAAAAATCCTGCACGCCGAGACTTGATCGCGTTACGCCGACGCTGGCGAGTGCTGATACAAGGTCTGGCGTGAGGCAGCGCGGGTCAAGCTCGATCGCGTGCTCCCCCAGCTGCGTGAAATCGAAGGTCGCGGCCAGTCTTCGAACGATGCGGGAGAGATTGCCGGCACCCAGAATTCGACGGCGTGCCGCCGCCCCAGTGCAGATGAACGATGCGTCGGCCGGCAATTGCAGGGCCCAACAGATCAATCTCGGCCTCCAGGTGGTCCACATAGGCCTCGACCGGCGCGCGCCGGCGCACCACCTTGGCGGTACAGCCGCAGTAGCGGCAGAGCTCCGTGCAAAACGGCACGTGAAGATAAAGCGACAGCGTCGCGGCCGGCGGCAGTGCCGCGAGCCAGGTTGCGTACGTTTGCGGTCCCACGGCTGCCGAAAAATGGGGCGCCGTCGGGTAAGACGTATAGCGCGGGACGCTACGCTCAGCCAACGCAAGCATTGGATTCATGAATCCATACTCCGGTTGCCACCATCCGTCGCGCGGTGACGCGGATCAATGTCCCCGAGCAGTTTTGCCATGGCGGTCCATCACACCGACGCGTGAGCTGTGCCGGCGCGGACCCGGAGATGCTCCTTCGCGGCGTCCTTGTATGGTTGGTCTCGCGGCAGGACGACAGCGGCCGACCGAACCTTCTGGTGTTCCGGGTCGACCCCGGGCGGAACCGCGCCCTTCTCCACCAGGGCCTTCGCCGCGCGCAGCAGGCGGTGTCGCGCCATGATGATGCCGTTGTCGGTCGAAACCAGGTTCTCTTTGGTGCGGTCGACGATCGGCCCCATGCTCTCCTGCAGCGATGCGTCCTGCATGGCAATACCCTCGATGCCCGAATATGTGGTGCCGGCTCGCTGTGCGGCGCGGTCCATCAGGTAGTCGTTGTCCTTGTTGGCAAGCGGGCGATAGCTGCCGGGCACATATGTGACGTGGACGCCCTTGCCGTCGATCATCGCGGCGCGCTCGGCTTCGGTGATGTCGCGGTCCGGCCGGTAGTCGTAACTCCACGCCCAGCAATTCTCATCATCGATCGGAATCCAGAAATGACCGTGCACGGTATGGCCGCCGCGCGGCGCGATCATGGTGAAGGATGGCAGCACGTATTGGGTGATGCGCCAGTAGTATTGGTCGTTCTCGGCATTCCGGCGCGCCCCGATATAGAGGCCGCCGGCGCTTTCGACGACTTCGAACACCGGTTTCATGTCGCCCATGTTGTATTCGTTGCCTCTGGCGCCCTTGAACAGCGGGTCGGAAATCACGTTAGCGCGATGGAGCCACGACACGTGGCTCGAATTGATGCCGCCCTCCATGGCCTGCAGCCAGTTGCATTCCTGCAGGCGCTTCGAAACGAACCGCTGCCCGGCAGGCACCAGCGAAAACTCCCATTGCGGCAGCGGCGGCGCTTTGTCGGGCGGCCCCATATAGGTCCACAACACGCCACCCTGTTCAATCAGCGGATAGGATTTCAGCTTGATGCTTTTGGCAAAGCCGCTTTCCGTGGGCTCGGATGGCACGTCAACGCATTGTCCTGTGACATCGAACTTCCAGCCGTGATACGGGCAGCGCAGCCCGCATTCCTCGTTGCGGCCGAACCACAGCGAGGCACCGCGATGGGCGCAGAATTCATCGATGAGCCCATAGCGACCTTTGCTGTCGCGAAATGCCAAAAGCCGCTCGGACAACAACTTGACCCGGACCGGCGGGCAATCGTCCTCCGGTAATTCCTCAGCGAGCAAGGCCGGCGTCCAATAACTGCGGAACAGCTGCCCCGTCGGAGTTGCCGGACCGGCCTGCGTGATGAAATCGTTTTGATCCGCTCTGAGCATTTCGTCCTCCGCATTGTGTTGGCGGCAGGATATTTTCACGTTGAGGATCGAAGTTTGACCTGGATCAATTTCGCGATCGACGGTTCGACAAATAATGCGGGCCTTAAGGAAAGGAGCGCATCATGCCCATCGAAACCATCATTGTGGTCGCCTGCATCTCAATCGCCTTTATTGGATTCGGCTTGGTATTGGCTTGGGCGGATCACCAAACCAACGGCCTCCACCAAAAGCAGGGCTTGCAAAAGTAGCGCTTGGCTCGAGCAATCTTCGGAGCGGATAGCTGCATAGACGTGAGTGGATTGTTTCAGGCCGGATCGCGCGCGCATCTGCGCCATCCGGCTGATGTTGGCGGTCGAACCTCAACGTCTCGTCTGTTCCCTACCGGCTGAAAGCAGCGCAAACACGCGCTAGGGCGGCCCGGATTTCCAGCGGCTTCGCTATCCAACTACGCTCCGCCTTGCACCAGGGTAAATCCGGTCTTGCGCGCGAAATAGACCACCCCGATCCACAGCGCCAGCGACAGCCCACCGGCCACCCTGCCGCTAAGCGATACGCCGCCCTTGTCCCACTGCGCAATGTCGCGCGACGTGATGAACTGGAACACCAGCATGTTGATGCCGGCCAGCCCCATGCACAGGAACTTCAGGCGAAAGTCGGTATTCTCGAAATACCCGACCGGGCGGCTCGAGATCAGGAGCGTGCCGAATATCGCGGCGACGCCAAACGCGCCCCACGTCCACGGCAGCAACTCGCGCGCCATTTCGGTGTAGCGGCGATTGGCAGAAGCGAGCCCGAGCAGGCGCAGGTCGATGATCGCAATGGTGCCGAACACCAGGCTGATGGCAAAGACATGAATCACCTCGATGGTCGGAAACAGCCATTCCGACTGGGCGACCGCCAACGCCAGCGGCGTCTCGCCGATCCAAGTCAGGAAATTGATGAACCACTGCACCTTCGCCTCCCCGATTCGCCAAAGTTCCGTCGCGTTCTTTCTGTATTCACCGCGCCCGTTCAGTGCTCGACCGTGTAGGCAATCCACCGCCCATAGACGACAACCATCGACCAGACGAAGAGCGCAGCCAGCGCGAGCGTGTTCACGAGTGCCCTTCCGGTCGCGCTCGGCGCCGGTCCGCCCGCGCCCGCAGTCGCCCAAATGGGAGCGTGCTGACGCACCGAGCGCGCGAACGCGATCGTGAAAGCGACCGCGACGGCGAGATACAGCATCTTCATCTGGAACTCGTAGCTCGGCAGCGACCGCTGGGGCTCACCGATAATGAGGATGCTACCCGTCACGGCGAGCACCACCAGGCCGACGAAAATCCACGGCACGAATCGGTGCGCCGTCTGTTCGATGGTCTGGGATTTGGTAACGCCGAGGATGCGGAATTCGATCATCACCACCGACGTGAACACCATGGCGACGCTCAGGATGTGAATGGTCTGCGTCACTGGGATGACCCACAGCGTCCTTTGGATCACGTCGCTCGCTGCCGTCCCGGCAAGCCAGATTGCGATAGCTTCCATTTCGTGTCCCCGTCCGCGTCGGCGATTGCAGCAGCCCGCGAATGCCGGTTTGGACCGGCGGTCCGTTGAGGTCGCGATAAAATGAAGGCCCCGGTTGCAACCGAGTGAAGGCTTACCGGGGCCCCATCCTGACGCCGGCGACTACCCCCGTAAGCGCCGACGTCGAGACACGAAGCAGAATACCTTCCCGGCGGCCGTCTCCTTTGATGCAAATCAAAAACACTATGACGGTTCGGCATGGCCGCTCCATAGATCGGGCAGCCCCGCGCGTTGGCGCTCGCCGTTCGCCTGCCCGGTGACAGCGACACGTTGCCGAACCGAAGCAGATCGGGAAGTCGACAGTGCGCTATGAATTCATCCCGAGGCGGGCGAAAATCGCGACCTTTACCTGGTCGAGGACAAATGCGAGCGCGATCGACGCCGCGAATATTGCACCCACGATGGAAACCGACAAAGGCGTCATGAGAATTCCGCGAACTGCCAAGGTGGGAATGAGCAACAGATCCGCTACGGAGGACAAGATGACCACGAGGCTTGGGCGAGACGACCATATGCGTCGGCGCTCGCGAACGACATAAAAGATAGCCTGGCCGCTGAATACCAGAGTCACCAAGGTCAGGGTCCTGAGCGAGTCGATATCGAGCCCGAGCTCGAACTTGCCGACCGCAAGGACGGCCACGCAAAACGCAAGATCGCAGACCCCGATGACGAGCCCCGCAATCGTCAAGCTCCCAATGCGCCACGCGTTCGGCAGCGGCGAGGGATGAACGTTGTCGGTCGTCGACGACATCGCAAGGAAATCACCCGTGATCATCGAAAGCACCACCAGCATCGGGGTTAGGATCGCGTGGCCCGTGATGGCAAGGCCGATCGCCAGAAACAGCACTTGACGGGATTTGTGCACGATGGATCGCAGCGTGTAGGTGAGGATGCGTTGGAACGTCACCCTGCCTTCTCGGACCGCCGCGACGATGCCGGAGAGGCCCGCCTCGGTCAGCACGACGCCAGCCGCCGACTTGGCAACGTCGGTCGCGGTCGATACCGCGATGCCGATCTGGGCCTGGCGCAGCGCCGGCGCGTCATTGGCACCGTCGCCGCACATGCCGACGACGCGGTCGTTCTTCTGGAAGGCCTTGACCAAGCGGTACTTGACCTCGGGAAGGACGTCGGCGAAGACCGCGAAATCCTCGGGGCGAACATTGTCGGGGATCGGTCCGGGTGGGCACACCGCGCCATCAAGCCCGACCGCGCGCGCCACCACCGCAGCGGTGGCGGGCGCATCCCCCGTCACCATCACGGTGCGCACGCCCATCCGGCGCAACTCCGCGATGCAAGCCGCCGATTCGCTTCGTGGCGGATCGCTCAGCGCGATCAGTCCGGCAAGCTGCATCGCGTCGGCCGCGCCCACGGCAACGCCCAGAACCCTGAAACCTTGGGCTTGGAGTTCGATGGCCGCCTGATCGGCCGCGGGCGACCGCTGCGACAGACCGGCAATCACGACGAAAGCTCCCTTTGCGATCCGGATGCCCGCGCCGTCGAGCGCCGTTGCGGTCGCTTCCGACATTTTTGTCGCCGGATCGAACGGGACGAACTTGTTCAACCTGGGCAAACCTGGATCGGCTTCGCCGGAAACGGCGGCCCGAACCGCGGCATCGACCGGATCCTGCCCGCCGTCCGAACTCGCCAGTGCCGCCAACGCCAGGACGCGGCGTTCGTCAAACCCCGGCATCGCCCGGACGGCGCCGACGGTCAGTTCGTTGCGGGTGAGCGTTCCGGTCTTGTCGGCGCACAGCACATCCATCGACGCCGCTTCATCGACTGCGGAGAGGCGGGTCGGAAGCACGCCCGACCTTGCCAGCGCCTGCGCGCCGATCGCGGTCGCAAGCGTGAACGTCGCCGGCAGCGCGACCGGAATTGACCCAAGGATCGCGATGAGGATCAGCGGTACGAGTTCGGCGACCGGCATGGCCAGGTGCCAATAGGCGTAGGCCACGAGCAGGACGGTGACCGCGCCGTTGAAACCGGCGAGATTGCGGACCACGCGCAGAACCGCTTTTTGCTGTGTGCCGACCACGTGGGCGGTGCGGACGAGTTCGGCGGTGCGTCCGAACTTCGTGCGTGTGCCGGTCGCCGTCACCTCGGCGACCGCCTCGCCTCGCCGCACCAGGGCGCCCGCATAGGTTTCCCGACCCGGTCCGGCCTCAATCGGCATGGATTCGCCAGTGAGCATCGATTGATCGAGCAGGACGTCGCCGGCCACAAGACGCACGTCGGCCGCCACCACGCTGCCGAGCGACAGCTTGACGATGTCGCCCGGCACCAGCTCCGCGGCCGGCAGGTTCCTCCAGGCGCCGTCGCGCCGGGCCGCGGCCGACAAGGCAAGGCGCGACTTCAACGCCGTGATCGTTGCCTGCGCGCGGCCTTCGTGGAAGAAACCCAGCGCGGCATTGAACACCAGAAGGACCGCTATGACGGTCGCTTCGACATACTCCCCGAGCATCAATTGCAGCACGATCGCTGCTTCAAGCAAGCACGGAACCGGAGCCACAAACTTGCCGAGCACCAGGCGCAAAGGATTGATATCCGTATCGGGCGTCGCGTTGGGGCCGAATTCGGCAAGCCGTCGGCGGGCTTCATCGCTTGACAGCCCCGGCGGCGCGGAATCCGTCCGGGCGCTGGCTCTCTCCCCGATTGCCGAATTCATGCCGACCCGACCCGCCGATCAAGAGAGCTGCAGGGTAACGAGCCTCAGCGTTTTGTCGTCGGGGTCGTCGGCAATGTGAAACCCGAGTTCGCGGCACATTTGAAGCATCATGGTATTTTCCTGCAAGACCTGCCCCTCGATGTGCTTCAACCCCTCGCTACGCGCATAGCGTATCATCACTTCCATCAGCCTCCATCCCAGCCCGCGGCTCTTGAGGTCGGACCGGATCAGGATGGCATATTCACCTATCTCATAGTTGGAATCGGCATGCAGGCGGACGACGCCGAGTAATTCTCCGGTTGCCTCGTCGAGCGCTGCGAACGCGATCGCCCGGGCGTAGTCGAGCTGCGTCAGCCGCGCCAGGAAGGCGTGGCTGAAATTCTTGATGGGTGCGAAAAATCGCAGGCGCAGGTCGTCGGCCGTGACTTTTTCAAGAAATGCATGCAACAGAGCTTCGTCTTCGGGCCGCAACGGCCGCACGAAAATCGCTGTCCGATCGTCGATAGCGAACTGCTGTTCCCATTCCTTGGGATAAGGACGTACCGCAAACCGCGAATAACCGGTCCCCTTGAATTTCGGTGCCGGATCAAGCGGCGCCACCGCGATGCGGGCGTCGAGCGCCAGGACGCCATTCTCGTCAGCCAGCAGCGGGTTGATATCGAGTTCACGCACCTGGGGCAGGTCGGCCGAAAGCTGGGCAAGTTTTACGAGCGTCAAGGCGACGTCGCTCCCTTTGACGGCCGGCACGTTGCGATAGCCTTTCAGCACGCGGGCAACGCGCGTCCGGGCAATGAGGTCGCCCGCCATTTTGAGGTCGAGCGGGGGCAGGGCGAGTGCCTTGTCGTCGATCACTTCGACCCCGATCCCGCCCTGCCCGAAAGCAATGATCGGTCCAAAGGTGGGATCGTCGGCGATCCCTACGATG
Organism: uncultured Alphaproteobacteria bacterium; assembly: GCA_963747835.1. GTDB lineage: Bacteria > Pseudomonadota > Alphaproteobacteria > Rhizobiales > Xanthobacteraceae > JAJPKK01. Next base: position 307,191 of record CAVVGO010000006.1, on the reverse strand, counting down.
AGTTCATGCGCCTTCGGCCGGATGATCATCGGTTGGACGATCACGCCGGTGATGCGCGCTTCCGGTTTGGCGGCGCGGGCGCGTGCCATGATGTCCGCCGCGGCCGTCCGCACGGCCGCTTCCGATGTCAGCCCCAGCGCTACGCCACCGATGTCCGATTTATGGACGATGTCCGGCGATTGGATCTTGACGACGACCGCATCGCCGGCCGCCAGAAAGGGCCTGGCGATCGCAGCTGCCTGCTCGGCGTCCGGTGCGAGCACGGCTGGAACAACCGGGATCGCGTAGGCTGTCAGCACCGCAACGGCGGCGATGGGATCGAGCCATCGGCGCCCGTCGCGCAACGTTTGTTCGATAGCCCGCTGCGCCGCCGCGACATCCGGCTTGAAATGCTCGGGCAGGCTCGGCGGCGTTTCCATCAGGGCATCGCGCGCTTGAGCATATCGCACGAGGTGCATGAAACCGCGCACCGCGTCAGCCTCGGTATCATAGTGGGGAATTTCCGCGGCCGTGAATGTCGACGCAACGGCAGCATCGGCGCCAATCCACACCGCCAGCACTGGCTTCGGCTGTAACGCCGTCGAACGGTACTTGCGTGCGACGCCCGCGACGGCTTCCGCGGTCGCCGCCGGAGAGGCGAGCGCCGTCGGGACGTTGAGCACCAGCACGGCATCGCTCTGCTTGTCGGCGAGTAGCGCCTCAAGCGCTGCCGTATAGCGAGCGGCGTCGGCATCGCCGACGATGTCGACGGGGTTCGCCTTCGACCAGGTCGGCGGCAACACCGAATCGAGCCGGCCCCTGGTTTCAACGGAAAGCTCTGCGAGGACGCCGCCGAGATCGATCAGGCGATCGACCGCAAGGACTCCGATTCCGCCGCCATTGGTCAGGATCGCGAGGCGCTGTCCGGGAAATGGCTTCAAACGGCCGAGCGTCTCGGTCGCATCGAACAATTCGTCGAGATCGAAGACGCGAAGCAACCCGGCACGGCGAAAGGCCGCATCGTAGACCGCGTCCGATCCGGCAAGCGCGCCCGTATGGGTCGCGGCCGCCTTTGCACCTTGGGCGTGGCGGCCGGCCTTGATCACGATCACCGGCTTGGCGCGCGCCGCCGCGCGGGCCGCCGACATGAACTTACGGGCGTCCTTGACGGACTCGATATACAGCACGATCGCACGCGTCCCACCCTCCATCGCGAACAGATCAAGCAGATCGCCGAAGTCGACATCGATCTGGTCGCCGACCGAGATGACGGCGGAGAAGCCGATCGAGCGCCGCGCCGCCCATTCGATCATTCCGGCCACGATGGCGCCGGATTGCGAGATGACGGCGACATCTCCGCGTGCAGGCATGCGGGTGGCGAAGCTGGCGTTCAATTGCGCGCGCGGCACCAGAACTCCAAGGCAATTGGGGCCGACCAGACGCAGGCCCGCCGCTCGCGCGGTATGCTCGGTCGCCTCGGCGAGTGAACCGGGGCCGTGACCGAGTCCTGCCGTGATGATGATGGCGGCAGCCGCGCCCTTGCGGCCCACCTCCGCGACCGCATCGGGCACCGCAGATGGTGGCACCGCGATGACGGCAACATCCGGCGTCTCGGGAATATTCGCGATGGATTTGACGGTCGTGACACCTTCGATCGCACTGTAGTGCGGATTGACCACGTGAAGAGAGCCAGCAAAGCCGCCCGCAACGATGTTCGCGATGATGTGCCGGCCGACCGAATTTTCGTGAGGGCTCGCACCGATGACAGCGAGGGAGTGTGGCGACACCAGCGTGTCGAGGCGATACGTCGACATTGGGAATCCCTATATCGCTGCATCAGTATGGATATTCGTCCGGGATGAACGCGCCGATTTGTCGACGACGCAACGCATCAACGCAGCGTCGATCGCCTACCAAACAATGTGCCGCGGCCGCCTTGACTTGGCTCAATGTCGGCGGCCCTTCGACGTGAGATTGGAACGTGGAGCCAACGCGAAGGCGCTTGTTGCGTCAAGAGACGGGATCCTGTCGCAACCAAGCTACAAACTTCTGGGGATTTGACAACGATGTGCTGTTGCGGTTGCGGAATATTTGTACCCGAGCGCACGGAGAAATCTGAAATCGGCTGGCGCGATCTGCTTTTCGCCATTCGAAATCGCGTGGTTGAAATGTTGGGGGGCCGTTTTCGCAAAAGCCGACATCATGCTGATTCGGGGTATTCCGTTGATCAACATCAATGCTCCGATGGCGGGTCCGGTGAACCTGCTCGCGATACGCAGCGGCGGTAATATTCGAATCTGTACCGGGAAGAATTCATGGCTGAAATCGCTCCGCGCAAGGTGATGACGCTTGGGGAAGGCGGTTTGGCGGTTGTCTTCACGCTGACGGCAGTGCTGTGCATCATCTGGGCCGCCAAAGCGGAGGACGTCCCCTTTGCTTTCCATGCCTATCTGGCCGCTGCCGCCAGTTGCGCGGCTGTCTTCGCGATATTTAATCGGTATTATGATCGGCCCATCGAACTGCCGCCTCAGGAGATCGGCGGCAAACCGAACTATCAAATCGGCCCGATAAAGGTCGCAGCGACGCTCGCGATGTTCTGGGGGATCGCGGGATTTGTGGTTGGCCTGTGGGCAGCGCTCGAACTTGCCTGGCCGGTCTTCAACTTCGATCTGCCCTGGTTCAATTTCGGCCGCATCCGGCCGCTCCACACCTCGGCGGTGATTTTCGCGTTCGGTGGCAATGTTCTCATCGCGACGTCTTTCTACGTGGTTCAGAAGACCTGCCGGGTTCGCATCGCGGGAGAACTGGCGCCGTGGTTCGTGGTGCTCGGCTACAATTTCTTCATCGTCATCGCGGGCACCGGCTACCTGCTCGGTGTCACCCAGTCGAAGGAATACGCCGAACCCGAATGGTACGCCGATCTCTGGCTTACCGTCGTCTGGGTGACCTATCTGCTGGTGTTCCTCGGCACGCTGATCAAGCGCAAGGAACCTCACATCTTCGTCGCCAATTGGTTCTACCTCGCCTTCATCGTCACCATCGCGGTGCTGCACCTCGGCAACAATCCGGCCCTGCCGGTGTCGGTGTTCGGTTCGAAATCCTATGTCGTCTGGAGCGGCGTCCAGGATGCGATGTTCCAGTGGTGGTATGGGCACAACGCGGTCGGCTTCTTCCTCACGGCCGGCTTTCTCGCCATCATGTATTACTTCGTGCCGAAGCGCGCCGAACGGCCGATCTATTCCTATCGGCTCTCGATCGTGCATTTCTGGGCGCTCATCTTCCTCTACATCTGGGCCGGTCCCCATCATCTGCACTACACCGCACTGCCGGACTGGGCCCAGACGCTCGGCATGACGTTCTCGATCATGCTGTGGATGCCGTCATGGGGCGGCATGATCAACGGATTGATGACGCTGTCGGGCGCGTGGGACAAGCTGCGCACCGATCCGGTGCTGCGCATGTTGTTGGTGTCGGTCGCATTCTACGGCATGGCGACCTTCGAAGGCCCGCTGATGTCGATCAAAGTCGTCAACTCGCTCAGTCACTATACCGACTGGACAATCGGCCACGTACATTCCGGCGCGCTCGGCTGGGTCGGCTTCGTGTCGTTCGGCGCTCTCTATTGCCTGGTGCCGTGGCTGTGGGAGCGCAAGCAGCTCTACAGCCTCAAGCTCGTCAACTGGCATTTCTGGATCGCGACCATCGGTATCGTCTTCTACATCTCGGCGATGTGGGTCTCCGGAATCCTGCAGGGATTGATGTGGCGCGCCTACACGTCCCTCGGCTTCCTAGAATACTCGTTCATCGAGACGGTGGAGGCGATGCACCCGTTCTACATCATCCGTGCGGCGGGCGGCGCGCTCTTCGTCATCGGTGCGCTGATCATGGCCTACAATCTTTGGATGACCGTCCGGTACGGCGAGGCGGCGGTCGACGCCGCCGCGCTTACGGCGCTCCAACCCGCGGAGTGACATCATGTCGTTCTGGGCACGCCACCAAATTATCGAGAAGAATTCGATCCTCCTGGTGATCGGCATCCTTCTGGTCATCGCCGTCGGCGGCATCGTAGAGATCGCACCGCTGTTCTATCTGAAGAGCACGATTGAAAAGGTCGATGGCATGCGTCCCTACACGCCGCTCGAACTGGCGGGGCGCAACATTTATGTCCGGGAAGGCTGTTATCTCTGCCATTCCCAGATGATCCGATCGTTGCGCGACGAGGTCGAGCGTTACGGGCATTACTCGTTGGCTGCGGAAAGCATGTACGACCATCCTTTCCAATGGGGCTCGAAACGCACCGGGCCCGATCTCGCCCGTGTCGGCGGCAAATACTCCGACGAATGGCATGTCACCCACTTGGCCGACCCGCGTTCGATCGTGCCGCAGTCAGTCATGCCCGGCTACCCGTTCTTGGCGGCGGCTGACCTCGATTATCACAATATCGCGGAGCACCTGGAAACGAACCGCTTGGTCGGGGTGCCGTATTCTCACGAGCAGATCGCGAATGCGATCGCGGATTTGCGGGTGCAGGCAAGTCCCGACGACAGCGTCGCAAACGATTTTCTCAAACGCTATCCGAAAGCGAACGTGCGCGATTTCGACGGCAGACCAGAGCGAATCACCGAGATGGATGCGCTCGTCGCCTATCTGCAAGTGCTGGGCACAATGGTCGATTTCAAAATCTATGACGACAAGGCCGATCTGCGCTGAGCGGAACCGGGGAACGGACGATGCAGACCTTCATGTCGAATTTGGTGACGACGTTCTGGACGCCGATCTTCGTGGCGATTTTCCTGACGATCGTGGCCTACGCGTTATGGCCGAGCAACGGCGAAAAATTCGACGCTGCCGCCAAAATGCCGCTGCGGGAGGATTGAGCCATGGCGAAGCGCGAGGCGGAGCCCGCCGCGCCGACCAGCACCACTGGTCACGAATGGGATGGGATCACGGAATACAATTCGCCGCTCCCACGATGGTGGGTGTGGACGTTCTACGCGACCATCGTGTGGGCGCTTGGTTATTGGATCGTCTATCCGGCATGGCCGACCATCAGCGGATACACGACCGGCGTGTTCGGATATTCGACCCGGAGTTAGGTCGCCGTCGACCTTGCCGGGCTTCGCGAGATTCGTGGGACGAAGGGCGAAGCCCTGCAAAGCAAATCCCTGGCCGATGTTGAGAAGGATCCGGAACTGCTCGCGTTCGCGCGTGCCCAAGGCAAGGCCGCCTTCGGCAATAATTGCGCGCCGTGTCACGGCATCGGGGCGACCGGTGCCAAGGGCTATCCAAACCTGAATGACGACGATTGGCTGTGGGGCGGGACCGCGACGGCGATCCAACAGACCATCGCGTTCGGCGTGCGGTCCGGAAACCCCCAAGACCATGAGAGCCAGATGCCGGCTTTCGGGCGGGATGGTTTGCTCAAGCCGGACGATATCATCGTCGTGGCCAACTATGTGCGGTCTCTGTCGAGCCTTCCGCTGCGCAAAGGCCTCGACCTCGCGGTCGGCAAAAAACTCTTCGCCGACAATTGCGCCCCATGCCACGGCGATGCCGGCAATGGCAATCAGGACCTCGGGGCACCCAATCTGACGGACCAGATATGGCTCTATGGTTCCGACGAGGCTGCCATCATCGAAAGCATCACCAACAGCCGATCGGGCGTGATGCCCGCCTGGGCCGGGCGGCTCGATCCGGGTACCATCAACGCGCTTGCCGTATATGTGCACACGCTTGGGGGCGGTCAGTAACGCAATGCGACCGGGTCGGTCGGCCCATTCAGGCCGGCGGAGTTTGCGCTGAATCAAAGCGCGCCGCGGCGCCTCTCGCTAGGCTTGCAGTGAACCGGCGAGGGCACCCCGTCGGGCATGGCTCATGACCCTTGTTATCCCCCGATGACCAAACCCCTGAACTTGGCGGACCTCGACGACGATTCCGGGCCGCTTTATGCGCCCCACGCGACAATCTATCCGCAAAGCGTATCCGGCACCTTCCGGAACATCAGGTGGGCCCTCATGGCGGCCTGCCTTGCCCTCTATTACATTCTTCCTTTCGTGCGCTGGGACCGTGGCCCGAGCGCGCCCAGCCAGGCCGTTCTGGTCGATTTTCCGAACCGCCGCTTCTATTTCTTCTTTATCGAGCTGTGGCCGCAGGAGGTCTACTACTTCACCGGGCTGCTGATCGTCGCCGCGATGGCGCTGTTTCTGATGAACGCCATCGGCGGCCGCATCTGGTGCGGCTACCTTTGCCCTCAGACCGTATGGACCGACCTGTTCTATGCCGTCGAGCGCTTCATCGAGGGCGACCGGCGCGATCGCATGAAGAAGGTGGGGAGCAAGCTGACCATGCGGCGGGCCGGCGAGATCGCCGTCAAACATTCTATCTGGCTGTTCATCGCCTGGTGGACCGGGGGGGCGTGGGTGCTTTACTTCGCCGATGCTCCGACGTTGGTGAAGCAACTCGCCACCGGCGAGGCCCCTGCCGCCGCCTATGTCTGGATCGCCATTCTGACGTTCACCACCTACACGCTCGCGGGCTTCATGCGGGAGCAAGTCTGCGTCTACATGTGCCCGTGGCCCCGCATCCAGGCGGCGCTGACCGATGAATGGGCGCTCAACGTCACCTATCGCTACGATCGCGGCGAACCGCGCACGTCCCTCAAGAAAGCCGACGAGTTGCACAGCCAAGGGCTGCCGGCCGGCGATTGCATCGATTGCTATCAATGCGTGGCGGTCTGTCCGACCGGCATCGACATCCGCGACGGCGCCCAGCTCGGATGCATCATGTGCGGCCTGTGCATCGACGCCTGCGACAGTGTCATGACCAAAGTCGACCGGCCCACGGGCCTGATCGCCTACGACACCGATATCAATATCGTCCGCCGCAGCGAGGGCAAGCCGCCGATCTATCGGATACTTCGCGCCCGTACCCTCATCTATGCAGGCATCATCGCGTCGGTCGGTGCCATCATGCTCTACGCATTGGTCAACCGGAGCTTAGTCGAGATCAGCGTGCTGCACGACCGCAATCCGCTGTTCGTTACCCTCAGCAACGGCTCGATCCGAAACGCCTACACGGTCCATCTGCTCAACAAGCGACCCAACATGAGCGGCATCGTGCTCGACGTCGAAGGGCTGCCGGAAGCGCAGGTCCATGTGATCGGGCTCGATGCCGCCATCCTGGGCAATCCGTTGATACCGGTGGGTCCGGACCAGGGCCTGGAAGTACGGCTGCTCGTGACGGTGCCGGCCCAATTGGCGGTAGATCTCTTCGACGCCGCTGACGTTCCGCGCTACCGACTCGGCGAGCGGGGAATTGGTGCACGTGCGGGACCACTTCATCGCACGGTAAGGAGAAGCGTCGTGAGACCTTACGAAAGAATTCAGGCCAACAAATTCGTGGGTGGCGCGCTTGCCGTCCCGCCGGCGAAGTTGGTGACCGGCCGCACTGTCCTGTTTTCCGTTCTCGCATTCTTCGGGGTCGTGATTGGCGTCAACACCCTGATGGCGTTCCTCGCCATCAACACGATGCCGGGTACTGAGATCGAAAATCCCTACCAGGCCGGCATTGCCTACAACGTCGAGATCGGCGCCGCACGCGATCAGGCGGCTCGCCATTGGCATGTGGCGAGCCACATCGAGCGCGATCCCAGCGGGCGCGCTACCGTGAAGGTCGAGGCACGCGATCGCGATGGAGCACCGCTGACCAATCTCGCCTTGACTATCCGCCTCGTCCGGCCGACCGACCAACGCGCCGATCGCATCGTTACTCTGACGGAGCGCGAAAGCGGCAGCTATCACGGCGAAACCGCCGACGTGATCGCGGGTGTGTGGGAGATCGAGCTCGAGGCCGATCGCGGTAAGGAGCGCGTGTTCCGCTCGAAGAACCGCATCACCCTGGAATAGCGGAAACCCGATGATCGAAACCCGCGATTTTTCACACTTCGTCCGCCACCTCGACGGCGGCATTGCACGCATCGAACTTGCCGTCGAAGGCATCCACTGCGGCGGCTGCATGCGCGCCATCGAGAACGGGCTCGCCACGATGCCCGACGTAACCCGGGCGCGGGTGAATTTAACCGACCGCCGGGTCGCGGTCGAATGGCGGGACGGCAAGGTGGAGCCGTCGCGCTTCATCGAACGGCTTTCGGAGCTCGGTTATCGGGCCTATCCATTCGATTCCGGCCGTTCCGCCGAAACCGAGCGGCAGGAAGGGCGCTTGCTTCTGCGCTGCCTCGGGGTCGCGGCATTTGCCGCGATGAACGTCATGTTGTTCTCGGTCGCTGTGTGGTCCGGCAACGTGTCCGACATCTCGCCCGAGCAACGCGACTTTTTCCATTGGCTTTCTGCCTTGATCGCGCTGCCGGCCGCGGCCTACGCGGGCCGGCCGTTCTTCCAGTCGGCGGTCCGCGCGATAACGGCCCGACGCTTGAACATGGACGTGCCGATCACTGTCGGAGTGCTCCTTGCGCTGGGAATGTCCGTCGTCGAGACGCTGAATCATGCCGCGCGCGCCTATTTCGACTCCGCCATGATGCTCCTCACCTTCCTCCTGGTCGGACGAGTGTTGGAGCAGGCGATGCGGCGGCGAACCCGCGCGGTCGCCGGCAATCTTGCGGCATTGCGTGCCGAGACGGCGACCAAGTTCGTAGCACCTCACGAACTGCGCGAGGTGCCAGTCGCATCCATTCGGCCCGGCGAAATCGTGTTGGTGCGTCCGGGCGAGCGCGTGGCGGTCGACGGCGCCGTGATCGAAGGCTGCTCGCAGATCGACCAAAGCCTGGTGACCGGCGAGACCATGCCGGTATCGGCCACCAAAGGCAGCATGGTGTACGCCGGAACGCTGAACGTCTCCGGCACGCTGCAAGTGCGCGTGAGTGCTGCCGAGCGAGGCACCTTGCTCGACGAGGTCACACGGATGCTCGATCGGGCGCTGGAGGCCCGGTCGCACTACGTGCGTCTCGCTGATCGTGCTGCCAGGCTCTATTCGCCGCTTGTTCATACGGCGGCCCTCGCCACAATGCTTGGCTGGGTGGCGTTGGGCGCGAGTTGGCATGACGCGACCATCACGGCGATCGCAGTGCTTATCATTACGTGCCCATGTGCGCTCGGTCTCGCCATTCCGGCCGTGCAGGTGGTGGCCTCGGGCGCGCTGTTTCGCGCCGGCGTTCTGTTGAATTCCGGCGAGGCCATCGAGCGCATGGCCAGCATCGATACCATTTTGTTCGATAAGACCGGCACCCTCACCTTACCGGAGCCCGAGGTCGTCAACGCGGCCGACATACCGGCGGAGCGGCTCGCTTTGGCCGGCCGGCTGGCGCTCGGAAGCCGCCATCCATTGGCCGCCGCCCTCGCGCGGGCTGCGAACGCCAAGGTACCCTTGAGCGCCATCGAGGAGCCGGGGCAGGGTATACGCTGCGAATTTGACGGGACCGAGTTGAGGCTTGGGCGGCCGTCATTTTGCGATGCCGATCACGAGGCGAACGCTGATCGCGAATGCGGATCCGGAAGCGTCGATGATCGCGTTCCGTTACGGCATGGACGTTCACGTCTTTGCCGTGCGTCAAAAGCTGCGCCGTGATGCAGCGGAAATCATCGGCGGGCTCAGACAGGACGGGTTCGCGATCGAGATCATATCGGGCGATCGTGCCCCTGCGGTTGCTCAGGCGGCCCAACAGCTCGGTGTCGATCACTGGCGCGCCGGCATGACGCCTGCCGACAAGATCGCGCGTATTTCCGCGCTGCAGTTACAGGGCCGCAGGGTGTTGATGGTCGGCGACGGCCTTAACGATGCGCCTTCCCTTGCCGCCGCTGACGCTTCGCTGTCGGTTGCCACCGCGGCGCATCTCACGCAGGCGGCCGCCGACGCGATTTTCCTGGGCGATCGATTGGCCCCGGTCGCTGCAGCGGTCGCGGCGGCACGCCGGGCCGGACGACTGATGCGGGAGAACCTGCTGTTTGCGGTTGCCTACAATGCCATCGCGGTGCCGATAGCGATCCTCGGGCTCGCAAGCCCTCTCGTGGCAGCGCTCGCCATGTCGGGATCGTCGATCCTCGTCACCTTGAATGCGTTGCGAGCCGGGCGCGCACCTGGCGGGCGAATGTCATGGACGTCCTGATCTTTCTCGTTCCGATAGCGCTGGCGCTAGGGCTGATCGGTCTCGGCGCCTTCCTGTGGTCGCTGAAGAGCGGACAATACGACGATCTCGAAGGCGCCGCCTGGCGTGCCATCATGGACGATGACACTCCGGCCGATCGCAGTCCTCCCAATCAGGCTTGACAGCGCCGGCGGGGCAAAATTTAGTCAAGGGCCGCCCTCACGGCAGAGATCGCCGCGGCGCGCGATCGATAATCGGCAAGTTGGCGTAGCGTTTCCGGCGTCAACGCGTACAACGGCGCTGCCTCGACGACACCTCAAAGGCTCGAAAAGCGATTCCAGGCGTCGAGTCCGGCAATCTTGTAGGCCTCCGCGAGCGTTGGATAGTTGAACGTGTTCTCGATGAAATAGTCGATGGTTCCTTTGAGATTAAGGACCGCCTGACCGATGTGGATGAGTTCGGTCGCTCCTTCCCCGACGATGTGAACGCCGAGCAGGCGCCGCGTCTTGGTCGAAAAGATCATCTTCATCATGCCGCTGCTGAGGCCCATGATATGGCCCCGCGAAGTTTCACGAAAGCGAGCAATGCCGCATTCATACGGAATGTCGCGCTTGCGGACCTCCTCCTCATTCATGCCGACTGTTGAAATCTCCGGCACCGAATAGATGCCGTAAGGGAAGAATTCCGGCGGCGGGTGAGGCTGCATGCCGAAGGCGTGGCAGGCCGCCACGCGCCCCTGCTCCATTGAAGTCGACGCAAGACTTGGAAATCCGATGACGTCGCCGGCAGCGTAGATGTGCGGCACCGAGGTCTGCATCGTCTTCGGATCGACGGTGATGCGGCCGCGGTTATCGGCCGCGATGCCCGCCGCTCCGAGATTGAGGTCATCGATTGCGCCGACACGCCCGGCGGCAAACAGAAGCATGTCGGTGGTTACGGTGCGGCCATTGGCGAGTTTGGTTATCGGCCTGCCGGATTCGCTGAATTCGATCGCCGTCACAGCGGAGCCGAGCCGCAACGCGACGTTGCGGTCGCGCAGTTCGTGCACGAATTCCTCGATCAATTCGCGATCGACGAAATCCAGAAAGCTCGTACGCGGTTCGATCAATGTGACGGCGACGTCGAGGGCACTGAAGATCGTCGCATATTCGATCCCGATTACGCCGGCGCCGATCACCGTCAGGCTGCGCGGCAGTTTCGAAAGCTCGATGATCTCGTCGGTGTCAAACACGCTCGTGCGGTTGAAGGGCACGTAGTCGGGGCGAAACGGCCGCGTGCCACAAGCGATCAAGACATGCGCCGCGTTGTAGATTCGCTTTTCTCCGACCTCGGTGGTCACCTCGACTTCGTGGGGTCCGACAAACCGGCCTTCGCCGCGCGCGGTTCTGACGGAATTGCGGCTAAACTGGTGCTCCAGCACGTCGACCTCATGGTCGAGCGTCTTGCGCAGGCGGCCCACGAGATCGCTCGCATCGATCTCCTGCTTGACCCGATAGGCGCGCCCGTAGAACCCACGTTCGCGCCAGCCGGAAAGGTTGAGCACGGTTTCGCGCAACGTCTTCGAAGGTATCGTGCCGGTATGGACCGACACCCCTCCCACCCGACGGCCTTTTTCAACCACCAAGACCGACTTGCCGATCTTTGCCGATTGGATCGCGGCCCGTCGCCCAGAGGGGCCGCTGCCAATGACGATCATGTCGAATTCATTCATGAGGCGGGCTTTTCTCCGTGTCGGCGAACAGCTCAAGCAGATCCGATGGCGACGTTCGCGCGACACCGCGCGTTCAACGGCACGCAATACTTTCGCAGCACCGCTGCGTGCCGCCGGTCGGAGGCCGTGCGACCGGCGGCCGGCTGTGAAGGCCATCCGACAAGCATATTGAGTGCCAAAGTCGTCGAACCCGATACCCCCCGGCCGACATTAAAGGAGCCGTCGAACGCAATCGCAAAGCGCTTTGCGCCTTTCCGAATTTACGTTTTGATTTCAATCATATAGGCATTCGACCAGGACGAATAGGGCGCCCTGGCTTCTGCTGGCGCTCTGCACGACAATCTGATGTGGTCGAGCGGGGCGTTTTGAGGACTGCCAAGCAAATGGAACTGGGCGTCTACACTTTCGTGGAGAACGTGCGCAGCACGGCGACGGGCGAGATGGTGAGCCCGGAGCAGCGCATGGCCAATCTTCTCGAGGAGATCGAACTTGCCGATCAGACCGGCCTCGATGTCTTCGGCGTCGGTGAGCATCATCGGCCGGACTTTCTCGTCTCTTCGCCGGCGACCGTGCTGGCGGCGGCGGCGGCGCGGACGAAATCGATCCGCTTGACCAGTGCCGTGACGGTGCTGAGTTCCGACGACCCGGTGCGGGTATTCCAGCAGTTCGCAATCGTTGACCTGATTTCGCACGGCCGCGCCGAGATCATGGCCGGCCGCGGTTCGTTCATCGAGTCCTATCCGTTGTTCGGCTATAATCTCAACCAGTACGACGAGCTTTTCAGTGAAAAGCTCGACCTTCTGCTGACGCTGACGAAGGAGGAGAAGCCTTTCTGGTCGGGCAAGACCCGGCCATCCCTCAACGGCCAGGGCGTTTATCCGCGGCCGATCCAGGATCCGCTGCCGCTCTGGATCGCGGTGGGCGGTACGCCGCAGTCGATCGTCCGCGCTGGGAGCCTCGGTCTCCCCGTGGCGCTCGCCATCATCGGCGGCGAGCCGGCGCGGTTCAAACCGTTCATCGACCTTTATCGGGAAGCGGCGCGCCGCTCCGGCCACGATCCCGGAAAGCTGCCGGTCGGCATCAACTCTCACGGCTTCATCGCGGATTCGGCTGACGCGGCCGCAACGCTGGCGTTCCCGGCCTATGCGGACGTGATGGGCCGGCTCGGCAAGGAGCGCGGCTGGGGTCCCTACACCCGTGCGCAGTTCGATGCGTCGCGGGCGCCGCGGGGCGCCGACTTCGTTGGCGATCCCCAGGCCGTCATCGACAAGATTCTTGCCCAGCATGAAATCTTCCGCCATCAACGCTGCCTGCTGCAGTTCAGCGTGGGGCCGATACCGCACAAAGACATGCTGCGGTCGATCGAACTTTACGGCACCGTCGTGGCGCCCGCGGTCCGCAAGGCGCTGCCGTCGCCGACGTGAATTAGCCCGGCGTTTGCTGTCGCGAGACGGCGCGGGTAATGTGGTTCCCTCGGTCGAGGACGTAATCCGGTGACGCACTTGGATTTGGATGAGATCACATGGCGGAAAAAGAATTCGGCATCGATCCTGTCGCGGTTTCTAAGCAGGCTTCGGCGGAAATCGCAACGGTGCGGAGAAGCCTGCAAGATCTATATGAACAAATGGCGATGACAAACGATACCGCGCAGGAAATTGCCAGGAACGAACTGTGCAGGGCGCTGGTGCAGCGGCTTGAATTAGCCGAACAGGAAGCCGTGGAACTCGCCGAACTGATCATTCTGGCTCGGAAATAGTCAAAAAAACTCCCGAGATTTGAGCCCGGGTTACTTAAGAGAAATTCGCCAACAGGACGCAAATCATCGCCATACCCAGCAGCACGAGCCTCTTTGCGCTGATCGGGTCGTCGTGCAGGAACACCCCGACCGTTATCGCGGCGACCGCCATGAAAACGCTGTCAAACACTCCCATGATCGAGATCGGCATCATCTTGTTATGGATGATGGTCGCCCACCCGAACGTCGCCATCAACAATCCCAACACCGCCGCGAGCGAGGGGACAAGCTTTGTCATGCCCTCGCTCGGCCCGATCGTACTGACAAAAAGCACCATTCCGGCCATGTAGATCGGGACAATCAACCAACCCGGCATCTGTGCCTCCCGGAATCAAACATGGCCGCGTTCGCGATCACGTTGGAGCAAATGCCGGTGCAGAGCCAGCACAATGGTACCGCGCGATCTCGGATGCACTTGCGGTTTGGAGCGAGGGTTGCGTTCGCTCTGTTTACGGCGATGCCATCAAGCCTTCACGCGATAATGTCCAAGGCGTCCCCCGGTAAAGATCGCTCGCTCATCTCCGAAATCCTCGGCGTTCCGCGGGTTCTTCCGGGCAGCGGATCGGATGATCTTTTGGGCTCGCCGTTGGAGCTTGAGGCGCTCGGACTCTTCGTGCGCCATCTGCTCCATCATCCAGGCCGTCGGCGCGGCAGGCTTTGGTGGAGGGGGCGGCGTTAGGGGCGGCGGGAATACCGGCAAATGAATTTTCATCTATGGCCTCGATTGCACCTCGCTGAAGTCGCCCCCGGCCTGATCCACGACCAAGGTCTTTCAGCAAAACGCATGCCGCGCCAAAATGTCGATTTTGCACGGAGGATCGATGACGACACGGGATGGTTCACTCGGCAGGCCGTACCGACCGGCAAATACTGCCGGACACGAGCCAGTCGACGGCCGCGGCAACAGCTCGATGCCGATGCTCGCCGATCACGGCATAGCGCCGCTGTATGAACTGCCCCGACAGCTGCCGCACCGGATTTTCGTGCTGTGGATGCAACCGGAGGGAAAGCTGGCCGACGAGTTGGCTCGGGACGGCCGTGGCGATTGTGAAGGCGGCTGAGCAGCCGGGTCCACCGATCTGACTGTCGATCACATTTACCAGTCGGCGACGCCGCGTGGACCAGGCACGGGCGACGCGATGTCCTTGGCATCGGCGAGCCTGACGCTGATCCAACCTCTCACATCTTCACGTTTTTCTTAGGTGATCGTTCAGAACTCCGATTGCAGAATATCTCAATGACCAAGCAGCGGAACAAGCCGATGAGAGGCGAGCAGCGGAAAAACTTCCGTGTTGAATGGAATTCGCCCGCAAAAATCTACTACGGCCAATTGACCCGCTCCTGCATTCTGAGCAATCTGTCGAATGACGGCGCGAAAATTACCGGCGTGAGGGCGGCCACTTTCCCGGACGAGTTCATGTTGCGCGTCACGCCTCACGGGCGCATCCGCAAGTGCCGCGTGCTCTGGCGTACCGATGACGCTCTCGGGGTCGAATTCGGCGATCGCGATGCAAGTGCGAAGGCGCCGGTCGCCGCACATGTGGCTCCGGAAGGCGCGGGCTAGCGGGGGCTGCCGTTAATGCGACGCGCTGCACCGCCGCCGACTTAGCCCGCCCAACGACAAGCAAGCGCTTCTATTTGCCGGCTCCCTTTTGCGTCGCGGGACACGGCGAGAATTGCACCGATACCCGCAGTCCGATCGGCATGAGCGGCTGATTGTCCGGAACCGACAACAGCACCTGACGGAATTGCCGGGACACGTTGTTGGCAAATGGATTTTCGCCGACCGCAACCCCGATATTTTCCACGAGACCGTCCACCTGCATGGCGGGAATGCCGTCCGCCGTGATGCGGGTACGCTGGCGCGCACATAATTTTGAAATTTCGCGTTCATCGACGAAGGCCCGCACCCGTCGCCGGCTGTCATCGACCATGGTCAGCAAAGTGACCGGCGCCATTGCGCTCACGAACTGGCCGGGACTGACGTTGGTGGTCAGGATGATGCCGCCGGTCGGGGCGTCGACCGAACAGTAGCCCAGGCGCACCGCCGCTTCTTCGACGCGCTCGCCGGCGGCGTCGCGCCGCGAGCGTGCCTCCGCGATGTCTTCTTCGCGGGAGCCCGCCTTGAGCAAAGCAAGCTTGGCACGCACTTCATCGAGCAGCGCGGCGGCCATTCGGGCATCGCGCTGGGCGAGGTCGATCTGGACCCGGGTCACGGTGAACCCCTCATGCAACTGCTGGGTTCGCTGCAGCGATTTTTCGGCCTCCTGCAATCTCGCATCCGCGAGGTTGACGTTTGCAATCCCGATGCTGATTTCCTCCGGTCGAGGGCCGTGCACCGTCCTCGATAACGCCGCTTCGGCTGCCGCGAGATCCGACCTGCGAGCTTCAAGTTCGCGCTCGATATTGCGGCATTCGACCCGAACAAGACGTTGGCCTGCCTGAACATGGGCGCCCGCGTCGACCAGCAATTCGGCTATCGTTCCGGTCGCGGAGGTGCCGAGCGACAAGACATCGCTGGCGGCCTCGACACGCCCGGGCGCAGCGCCGTCAGCAAGCTGCGCCATCCCAAAGCCGGCTGATCCCCACCATGCGGTCGCGGCGATCAGTAATCCGGGCAGATACCGCGTGGCCGCCTCACGCTTTCGTGGGCGCACTCGTTGTCGGGCTTTGCCCTTGATAGCGCACAAGACAGAATGTGTTCTCATCGCGATCGCCATTCTGAAATCGTCAACGCCCTATGGCAAAGTAGCACTCCGCAGTTGTGCGTGGAAGTCGTGCCTGCTTACTTGCCGATGGTGCCAGAGGCCGCCATGTCGCAGTGCCATAGATCCGGCTGGCGAGCAGTGTTCCGCCGTGCTTGGCGCAACTCGGCGGACAAGCCATC
Organism: uncultured Alphaproteobacteria bacterium; assembly: GCA_963747835.1. GTDB lineage: Bacteria > Pseudomonadota > Alphaproteobacteria > Rhizobiales > Xanthobacteraceae > JAJPKK01. Next base: position 290,723 of record CAVVGO010000006.1, on the reverse strand, counting down.
CGGCGCGAACTGCCCGCCACTGAGCATCGACTACGCGGAGGCCTCGACAGGTTCGTGGATTGGTTCCTCGATCGGTTCCTCGACGGGTTCGTCGGTCGGCACATGTTGGTCGTCGGAGAACGCCTGGCTTTCGCTTGCGAACGTCAGCCAGCCGAGTGCCATCCCCATGAGTATGGTTTTCATCTCGGATTGGGCCTCGGATTCCGCCAAACGTAAACAACCCTGTGCCTCCCGCCTGAAGTCCAACATGTCGGTCATCTGTACATCCCCCTTGTTGGCGCCCCGAATTTTGCGCGTGGCGGCCTTTTGTTACGTGGGGGCGAGGGCAAAAATATGTGAACAATTGGAATCTTGATGGCACTCGCGTGGCAGGCGGCGGCAGCTTTCCGGGCTTTACACGCGCGTTGGGCCGCCGGAACGGAAATTACACGTTCGGCTCCAACGGTATCGAGACGATGAATTCGGTGCCGGGATTGAGCCGACGCGTTGCGATCTCAGCATGCAACTGCTGCGAAAGCGCCCGGACGATGCGCATGCCGAGGCCGGGAGCGGAGCGATGATCGTAATCCGGTGGCAGCCCGGCGCCCTGGTCACGGACCGCAAGCTCGATCATTCCCCTGTCGGTGAGCGCGACGCGAACCGAGATATTTCCCGAGGATTGGCCCTGATAAGCGTATTTTGCCGCATTGGTGATCAGTTCATTGGCGATAAGCGCGATCGGGATTGCTCGATCGGTCATGATGTCGATGCCGGGCTCGGCCTCGACCTTGATGGTGCAGACGGACACGGCGTCGTTCAGGTCGTGGCAAACCTGCTCGACATAAACGCCGAGGTCGAGCGTGTCGGTGCCGTTGCCCTGGTGGATGCGCTCGTGCGCCTTGGCGACGGCGGAGACGCGGTTGGCGGCTTCTTCCAGGTGTTTGGTCACCGCCGGGTCATTGGCATCGCTCGACTGAAGCTTGAGTACGCTGGCCACGATGGCCAGACTGTTTTTGACCCGATGCGTGATTTCCCGGAGCAGCACCTGCTGGCGTGCGAGCGCCGCCTTCAGGCTTCTTTCGTGGCGTTCGCGCTCGATTGCCATTCCAAGGATGTTCGCGGAGCCTTGCAAAAAAGCGAGGTCATGGGCGACGAATTCGTCCTCGGAGCGGCTGTCGACTTCTAGAACGCCGAACGGCTTTCCGTCGCCTTGCAGGATCACGTTCATGGCGCGGCGGATACCGTGCTGCGCGAGAAGTTCGGGAGTTCGAAACCGCTCCTCGTTCTCAAGGTGGTTGGAGATCACCGGCTTACCGGTGCGCAACGCGAAGCCGGCCGGCGAAGCGAGATCGGCCCCGACGGTCGCGACGCCGACAATCCCGGGCGCCCAGCCCACGCCCGCGCGGACCAGAAAGCGATTATCCGCCGGCTTGTGCTCCAGGACCTTGCAAAACTCGGCGTGCATGCCCTCGGCGGTAAGTCGCGCGGTATCACCCAATAATTGATCGAAACTCGCGCCTTGAAGCGCCGTCACGCCGAGCTCAGCAAGTATTTCCTGCTGGCGGATGCGGCGCTCGAGAGCGCGAGACACGGCGGGCATTTCGCTTTCAGCGGGCTTGAGCTCGACGACGGGCACTGCCTCTTCACCGGTGCCACTCATTTTAGGACATCCCACCCTGCTGAATCCTGTACCGGTGAATTGCGGTTCGCACCGCTCCGCCGCAGCGGCGTCCGAGTCGCGCAATCAATCCGGCATGGGGTCGCCGTATGTAACGAGTTCAAGGTCGAATTGGGTCAAAAATAAGAGCCCGCGCCGCGCCTCGCGCTCACGCCGACGGGAATTCGATGATGACCTTCACGTCGTTCGCCCTCGACTCCAAAGCCTCGCTCCAGCGCTCCAGCGGCACGCGCCGCGTGATGAGGCGGGCGAGCCATTCGGGGTTGGCACGCGCGAGCGCGTCCGCCGCCAATTCGTAGTGGTGGCGATTGGCGTTCACGCTACCGAACACGACATGGTTGTTGAGCACCATGGCGCGGTTGAGGCCGCCGATGTCGAGGTCGAGCGCGTGCCCCGGGCTCGATACTCCGGTCAGGCATATAACGCCTGTGGGGGCGGTGCGGCCGAGCAGGTCGCGGATCACCGACGGCACTGCCGTGCATTCCATGATGATGTCCGGGGCAAGATGTTCGAGGGTGTCGACCACGCTAGCGCTGTGATAGGTGGCGCCAAGATCGCGGACGAGGCCCGGCTTTATGCCCGTCTGATTATGGTCGAAGACGTGAACGTCGAGCCCGCGTTGAGCGCCTATCATGGCGGCCAAGAGGCCGATCGGACCCGCGCCGGTCACGAGGAGCGTTCGCGGTTGCCAATCCCGGGCCCGGCGACGGATCAGGATGGCCTGCTCCCAGGCCTTGGCGAGAATGCTGGCCGGCTCCAACAGAACGCCGAGATGTCTCAAGGCCGGATCGATTTTGACGACAAAGGCCGGTTCGATGCGGAACCGCTCCGAGCCGTAGCCGTTCCGGTCCTTGATGCCGCGTTCGGTGTAACGGCCATTGCGACACATGTCCCATTCGCCCGCCGCGCAAGCGGCGCACGGCACCGGGTCCGGTCGGCGCACGATGCCGACCACGATGTCATCGGCCTTGAAGCCGCTGTCGGGGGGAGCCTTTTCGACCACGCCGAGCGATTCATGCCCGAGAATGAGCCGCGCTTCGCCGGCCGGCGCGCTCCCGTATTGGCCCGCCACGATCTCCCGATCGGTTGCGCAAACGCCGAGCGCGAGGGCGCGCACCAACACGGCCCCCTCCGACAACGGCGGATCGGGGACCTCTTCAAGGCGGGCGGAGCCGCTCTTTCCCGGCGCGACGGTGATTGCCAGCACGATTTAAATCCTTATCTGCGGCGCGCGACGCCGCGCACAACGCGTGCTGGCCGGGCGCGGGCGTCGTCACCCTGCAAAGAAACAGGAAGACGCACGAAGCGACAGAAAGTTCCCGCGCGCAACCTATTGGGCGGAACCGAGGGTCCGCTCATGCATTGAAGCGAGCGTAAGGTCAGCGAAATGCGTGCGCGGAAGGCTGATTTCTCAGGTCGTACTAAATACATGTAATTAAATCGAATTCGATCGAATCAGAGGCCTCGATGGCGCTCGGGGTAGTCGCGCCGGTCGGATAATTCGATCCGTCCGGTTCCATGGTGGAACTTTTTTCCGATATGGCGGTTGCCCACAGCGTGCCCGCCAAATGCAGGAAATCCTCTAAATTTCATTCGATGAACGTTGCTTCGACAAAATCGCCGTGGAGGATGTCCGCGTGATCGCCTCGCCGACGCGATCCGCGTTGGCGCGTCATTGTTTGATTCGTCCTTCAACGACGTGCTGCGGCGATGTCGATGCAACCACCACATGATCCGGATCAGTGATGCAAACGAATGCCCTTACACGTCCATTGTCCAGCGGAACTGAACTGCCGAAACCGGGGGACCTCAAGTCGATCGCATTGCTGCTCGATGTCGACGGCACAATTATCGATACCGCGGTCACGCCCGGCAGTGTGGTGGTCCCGCGTTCATTGCGGACATCGCTTAAGGAATTGCACGCAAAGACCGACGGCGCGCTCGCGTTGGTCAGCGGTAGGCTGATCCGCAATCTGGACCTCTTGTTCGCGCCTTTGCGGCTTCCGGCGATCGGCGGTCATGGTGCCGAAATGAGAGTTTCCGGCAATGATTCCCAGCAAGCGCTCAGCCCCGCAGGGATAGGCGAGGCGTTGCGGAAGCTGATCGAGGTAGCGGCTGAGGCCGACCCACGCATCATCCTCGAAGACAAGGGCTCGTCGCTCGCCGTGCACTATCGGCTGGCGCCGCACCTCGAGCAGACGCTTAAGACCGAGATCGCCGCGATCGTCGCGCGCGTTGCCGTCGGCGGGCTTGAAATCATGCACGGCAAGGCCGTCATCGAGATCAAGCCGGCGGGTTTCAGCAAAGGTGAGGCGGTCTGCGAACTGATGAAACATCCGCCGTTCGCGCATCGCAAACCGGTGTTCGTCGGCGACGATACCACCGATGAGTTGGTGCTGAAAATGCTGCCGGTGCTCGGGGGCATTGGCTACTCGGTGGAGCGCTTCATCCCGGGAGCGAACGGCACATTTGCTTCGCCCCACGAAGTCCGCTCTTGGCTCGCGCGCCTTTGTGCCCGCGCGAGAAATGAACGGCAATGAACGATTTCGGCCTCGATCTGGCCCTGATCGGCAACGGCCGTACGGCTGCTTTGCTGGAACCGTCCTCGCGCCTGGTGTGGTGGTGCTTTCCGCGCTTCGACGGCGACCCGGTATTCTGCCGGCTGCTGGCGGGCAAGGAGGAAAAAGGCTTCAGCGACGTCGTGCTCGACGACATGGTCGATCTTTCATCCGATTATGTGCGCAATACCGCTGTCGTGTCGACCGTCCTGACTGACAGCAAGGGCGCTGCCGTCAAGATCACGGATTTCGCACCTCGCTTTCGAATCTATGATCGTACGTTCCGTCCGCCTCAATTGGTGCGGATTATCGAGCCCGTTAGCGGGATGCCGCGGATCACCATTCGTTTCCGGCCGGCCAACGGCTATGGCAGCGCGATGCTGTCGAAATCGATCGGCAGCAATCACATCAGCTTTCGCGGGACCGACTTCGTCATCAGGCTTACCACCGACGCGCCGCTGTCCTACATCGATCGCGAGGCGCCGTTCGTGCTCACCCGGCCGCTCTACCTGGTGATGGGGCCGGATGAGCCGTTTCCTGCCGACCTCTCGACGACCTGCCGCGAATTCGCCGATCGTACGAGGGACTACTGGACCGAATGGGTGCGGCGGTTGTCGATCTCCTATGATTGGCAGGATGTCATCATTCGCGCCGCCATCACGCTGAAGCTCAGCAACTTCGAGGAGACGGGCGGCATCATCGCGGCTCACACGACGTCCATACCGGAGTTGCCGAAATCCGGCCGCACCTGGGACTACCGTTATTGCTGGATGCGCGACGCTTATTTCGTGGTCAAGGCGCTCAATCGGCTGGGCGACGCTCAGACCATGGAGGACTTTATCTCGTTCATTCTGGGCATCGCCTCGGAAGAGGTTGTGCGTCCGGTCTACAGCATCGTTCCGGCGGACAGCATGGACGAGAGAATCGCCGAAAATCTTCAGGGCTATCTCGGCGACGGTCCGGTGCGCGTCGGCAACGCGGCGGCCGGGCAGATCCAGCACGATACCTATGGGAGCATCATTCTTGCCGCGATGCCGATGTTCTTCGACCGTCGGTTGCCGCGGCCGGGCGACGCCGGTCTGTTTCATCTGCTGGAGCGGCTCGGTGTCGTGGCCGAGCGGTCCGCGTTCGAGCCGGACGCCGGCATCTGGGAATATCGCGGCCGCGCACGTGTGCACACACACTCGGTGGCGATGTGCTGGGCCGCGTGCAATCGCCTTGCCGCGATCGCAAGGCATCTCGGAATGCAGGAGCGGGCAGCGCACTGGTCTGGCGTCGCTCACGGCATTCAAACACGGCTGATCGAGGAGGCCTGGAACGAGAAGCGGGGCGCCTTCACGGCCGGGATCGGCGTGGACGAACTCGACGCCAGCGTTCTGCTGTTGTCGGAAATCGGGCTGGTGGAGGTGGGCGATCCCCGCTTCGTGCGAACGGTCGATGCCATCGAACGTGAACTTATCCGCGGCAAGCACGTTATGCGTTATACCAGCGAGGATGATTTCGGCCGGCCGGAGGCGGCTTTCCTGATTTGCCGCTTTTGGCTGATCGACGTGTGGTGGAAGCTTGGCCGCCGCGAAAAGGCGCTCGATATGTTTAACGATGCTCTGCAATATCGCAATCGCTACGGACTGCTTGCGGAGCATGTTCATCTCCATACCAACAAGATGTGCGGAAACTTTCCTCAGACCTACTCGATGGCCGGGTTGATATTGACAGCGATGCGCCTGTCGCGGAGCTGGGAGGATCGATATTGGCACGACTAGTCGTCGTTTCTAACCGCGTTTCGGTTCCCTCCGGCGACGGCGCCAAGCGTGCCGGCGGGCTGGAAGTCGCGTTGCGGCCCGCCCTGCAGCACAACGGCGGCGCCTGGTTCGGCTGGAGCGGCAAGGTCGGCCTTGCGGGCCAGTTGGAAACCCGATCCGTCAGGTACAAGAACGTTGAGTATGTGGTCAGCGACCTGTCGCAGGACGATTATCAGGAATACTACAACGGTTTCGCCAATCGCGTGTTGTGGCCGATCCTGCATTATCGGCTGGACCTCGCCGAGTTCGCGCGCCGCGACCTCAGCGGGTATTTCAGGGTCAACGATCATTTCGCGACCGAGCTTGAGAAGATCATCGAGGACGACGATCTGATCTGGGTCCATGACTACCATCTCATTCCCATCGCGGACGCGTTGCGGCGACGCGGCCACGGGAATCGGATCGGGTTTTTCCTGCACGTTCCATTTCCTCCACCGGAGATTCTCACGTCGCTGCCGCGGCACGAGCAACTGATACCGTTGCTCATGCAATACGACGTGGTGGGCTTTCAGACCGAAGGCGATGGGGGGAATTTCGTTCGCTATCTGATTTCCGAATGCAACCAAACCCGAGAGATGCGGGTATTCGAATCGGCCGACCGCCAGACCACCTTGAGCCTGAACGGGCAGCAGACGCGGATCGGCAGCTTTCCGGTCGGGATCGAGCCGCGTGGTTTTGAGCGGTTGGCGCGCCGCAATGTGCGGTCTCCCCTGGTGAAGGAACTGGTGGCAAGCCTTGGCGGCCGCGACCTCGTGATCGGGGTTGATCGCCTGGACTATTCCAAGGGCTTGATCCAGCGGCTCGACGCTTTCGACATGTTCCTTGCCAATCATAGCGAGTGGATCGGGAAGGTGACATACCTGCAGATCACGCCGAAAAACCGCTCCGAAATCTCCGAATATGCCGAATTGGAAGAAGCCACCGGCTCTGCCGCCGGCCGCATCAACGGGAAATACGGCGAAGTATCATGGACGCCGATACGCTATGTGAACCGCGTCTACAGCCGCTCGGTGCTCGCCGGACTCTATCGTACGGCGCGCGTTGGCTTGGTGACGCCGTTGCGTGACGGCATGAATCTTGTGGCGAAGGAATATGTCGCCGCCCAGGATCCGGACGATCCGGGTGTCCTCGTGTTGTCTCGTTTCGCCGGCGCGGCGGTCGATTTTCGGCGCGCTCTTCTGGTCAATCCCTACGACGCAGAATCGGTCGCCGGTGCGCTCGCGCAAGCGCTCGCGATGCCGCTTGAGGAACGCCGCGCCCGCCATCAGGACCTGCTTGCCAAAGTCTGCGAGTACGACGTCAATCGGTGGCAAAGGGAATTCCTCACCGCCCTGCGCGGCGACGAGAGCGTGAGGAACGAATCTCGGGCCGTGGCGGCGGCGGCGAACGCGCCGCGCGTGCGACCGGAAAACATCTATCCAGGTCCGGCGCCCAGGGTACTGGAATCGGGCCGCTAGATCGCCGGATCGGCCGGCCAGTCGAGGCGGCCGCGGTTTCTTCGACGTTCGGATCACGTCACCACGGTGGAACTTTCGCCGTGCCGTCGCGTTTTTCAATTGAGCCTTGAATGCGAAACACATGCGGGAGTTGGAATATGAGAGCGATGAACAGTGCCAATGGCAAAGTCGACAATATCCGACATGATCTACAGGCATTGCGCAATGACATTGCAAAGCTCACGCAAGAATTGCCGTCGGTGCTGAGTGACGTCCGTGACGATTCCCTTAAGGCCGCGCGAGACCGCGTTAACCGCATGAGGGACGACATCGACGTGTCGCTGGCGCAACTCGGCGAGCGCGGCCGGCACGCCGCAAAAGCGGTAAACGACGCAACCGGAGACGTGGCACGCGGAATTGAAGATTCGCTTCGCGAACATCCGATCGCCGTGATCGCGCTTGCCATTGGGATCGGCTGCGTGGTCGGCGCCACGTTACGTCGATAAGACGTCACCGGATATGACGCGAGTAGGCTCATGCCGGACAATCAAACTCACACGGGCGATCACCTGAGCCAGGGCCCCGCCGGAACCCGCGCCGTCGTGTCGGATGTGCCGGAACGGCAAGGCGTCACTGGTCACAACGTGCGCTACGTATTGATCGGAGGATTGTTCGGGGCGGTGGTCGGGTTCGCAATTATGTTAGCGATTTTTTTCCACTAAGCGGTCGCGCGATGTCCGGCCGGAGTTCACGCCGGCTCTCGGGGAAAGCGACTTACCTCGCGGAGCTGGCCTGATCCCCACCGGAGCATCCGCCAGATCGACGGCTCCAGGTTGCGCTTAAGGTTACGCCCAAGAGCCGCGGCGCGCCCTGTAACAGCGTTGCGCGGCGCATACGGCTGTTTTATGTATCCGGCCCGGAACCGTCCGATCCGCTCGCAGCTTGTTGTGGGCGGAGCCATGCCGTCGCGGCGGGCAAGCGCACCGCGTATCTTAAATTCAGTTTGGTCCTCGACGCTCATGAATGAATTTCGCGTTGCCGGTCCTGCCGGGCCGAACCCCGGTATGCGTTTGCAGGATCGTTGCATTCTTATTGTCGAAGACGAGCCGATCGTGGCCATGCTGATCGAGGATATGCTGACTGAGCTCGGTTGCCGCCATGTGCTGCACGCGACCGGCGTCCCGGAAGCACTGGCCCTCCTGCACACACGGCTTCCCGATGCCGCGGTCCTCGACGTCAATCTGAAAAACGTGCGTGTCTACCCGGTGGCCGAGTATCTCGCCGCCGCGCGCATTCCGTTTATATTCGCGACCGGATATGGGCGTAGCGGCGTCGCCGAGACTTGGAAGGATAGGCTGGTGATTCAGAAGCCGTTCGAGCGATTGACACTCGAGACGGCCCTCGGCTCCATACTCTGACGCTGACGCGATTTTCAGAGGACGTTGGCCTCAACGTGCATGACGCCGCGGCCGATCATACCAAGCGCTCGTGCCGCTCCGAATGAGAGATCGAGCACCCGTCCATGCACATACGGGCCGCGGTCGTTGACGGTCACGACGACACTGCGTCCGGACTTCGGATCGGCGACCCGCAGGTGTGTTCCGAACGGCAAGCTACGGTGCGCACAGGTCAGCCTCAACGGGCCGAATGTCCCGCCTGACGCGACGCTCTGGCTCTCCTCGTAGTAGGAGGCAAAGCCGCTGAAGGCGCTCGGGCTATCGGCGCTGTCGTCATGTGCGACGCGGCGTTCGTCATGTCGTACGGCCTCGTCCGCATCGCGAGATGGACCGTTGTGCACGGTACGTCGCTCCGGTTCGGGCGTTAGGTGGGCCTTGGTTCCAAGCGCGTGTTGGTCGTTTCCGCGCGCGTGCGGCTCGCGTCCGCGCACGACCTGGGCTTGACGCATCGCGAGGTGCAGCTTGTCTGCGTGCGTGGTTTGGGTTTGGTGCGGACGCTGCTTGGCAACGCCCGCGGTATGCAGCGTGCGCCCGGTAGCCGAGGCCTTGCTTGTCAATGCGGTGGTGCTGGTAAGTGCGACGATGCAGGCGATTACGATTTTAAGATGTAGGGTCGGCAACTCTACCTCCTCCGGCCATGCCTCCCCCCGCTGCGCGCTGACAACGTGTCCGCCGTGGGTTGGTTCCGGAGTTGCCTGTGACAGGGGCATCGGACACGATGCCTGATGCAGGCGAATTGCGAATTGGCCCGTCTTGGGCTCAGGATCTTCGCGTTGCGGCGAGGTCTGAATTGACGACGGCTCTGGTTTCGCGGTCGGGTCCGAAATCGCCGGCGTTTTCGATCGAGAGGATTTCGGCGAGCCTGATGCGGGCGCGGTTGACCCGGCTTTTGATGGTGCCGACCGCGCAGCCGCAGATGTCGGCGGCCTCCTGATACGAAAAGCCCGACGCGCCGACCAGGATCAGGGATTCGCGCTGCTCGGTGGGAAGCAGCTTCAGCGCCTCGCGGAACTCGACGATCTCGAGCCGGCTGGTCTGCTCCGGCACCGTGGTCAGCCGCTCCGCGTAGGAGCCGTCGGCATCCTCCACTTCGCGGCGGCGCTTGCGGTATTCCGAGCGGAACAGGTTGCGCAGGATGGTGAACAGCCATGCCGACATGTTGGTGCCGGGCTCGAACGAGCCGAGGTTCGCCAGCGCCCGCAGCAACGTCTCCTGCACCAGGTCGTCGGCGCGGTCGACATTCCCGCTCAACGAGATCGCGAAGGCGCGCAAACTCGGCACCGCCGCCAGCATGACCTCGCGAACGTTCTGGTGCGGGCTCATTCTTTCGAACCCTCGCCGGACGGCTCGTCAAGGCCGCGCAGGATGTCGGCGAACCGGTCGGGCACGCCCTGGTTGACGACCTCGCCATACATCGTGCGCAGCTGCTGGCCGATCTTCGCCTTGATGTCGGGTCCGAGCTTGGCCACAGGGGCTTCCGATCCTTGCAGGTCCATCTCTGTGCGCCGCGGCGGCGGCTTGCCTTTGCTCATACGCGTTTCCTCGTACCCGCATTGCTGGGAGGTTCGCGGGTTCCCCGGCTCAAAATCAATAACGTGCGTGGCATCAATCGGTTCCGGCGCAATGGAACTTTTTTTGCCGGCCCGCATTAAGCTGGTGATAGCTGTTCGCGCCAGCCATTTGCCATCGGGGAGAACCAGCCATGAACAAGTCCCAGCTCGTCGCTCAGCACGTGCCGTATTTGCGGCGCTATGCCAGGGCCTTGACCGGAAACCAGGCGTCCGGAGACGCCTATGTGGCCGCCACCCTGGAGGCACTCGTCAAGGACCCGGGCCTGCTCGAGGGCGCGGCGCAGCCGCGGGTGGCGCTGTTCCGGCTGCTGTCGACGATCTGGAATTCGCTCGCCGTCAACGACACCGCCGACCGGGTGGTCACCCTGGTGCCGGCCGAACGCCATCTCGGCCAGATCACCGCAATGCCGCGGCAGGCCTTCCTGCTGGTCGCGGTGGAAGGATTTTCCGAGGACGACGCGGCGACGATCCTCGATGTCGACCGCCACAAGCTGCAGGAACTGGTCGAGGAATCCGGCCGCGAACTTGCGGCCCAGATCGCCACCGACATTCTGATCATCGAGGACGAAGCCCTGATCGCACTCGACCTTGAAAGCCTGGTCGAGAGCCTCGGCCACACCGTCAGCGGGATTGCGCGCACCCGGACCGAGGCGATCGCGCTCGCCAACGCCAAACGTCCCGGCCTCATCCTGGCGGACATCCAGCTTGCCGACGGCAGCTCCGGCCTCGAAGCCGTCAATGACCTGCTCACGACATTCGAAGTCCCGGTGATCTTCATCACCGCCTATCCGGAGCGCTTCCTCACCGGCGAGCGGCCGGAACCCGCCTTCCTGATATCCAAGCCCTACCAGCAATCCACCGTCTCGGCGTTGGTTAGCCAGGCGCTGTTCTTCCAGCGCAATGCCGTCCAACGCAAAAAACGCGCAACCGGATAATCGCGCGGCCGGGCGCGTTGGAGCGATTCATCAGTCCACAGGTCTTGTCATCAGTCCACAGGTCTTGACCGGGCTTGGCTTTGTCGATCCGGAAGGCACTTCGTCCTTTTACCGGAGGTCGCCGGGACAAACCCGGCGACCTCCAATCAAACTCATTAAATCCGCGCTAGTTCATGGTCTTCATCCAATCGTCGATCTGCCGCTCGGCGTCGTCCTTGGCGATGCCGTAACGTTCCTGCAATCGACCGGCCAGTTCGGCGCGCTTGCCCTCGATCACATCGAGATCGTCATTGGTGAGTTTTCCCCATTGCTGCCGCGCCTTGCCTTTGAGTTGCTTCCAGTTGCCTTCAACACGATCCCAATTCATTTGTTTCTCCTTCTCGCTTCAGCGATCGAAGGAAAAACGCCGCTAGGATCGTGAAGGTTCCGCGGCCGCGGATAGCAAACCTTTGACCGAAAAAAATGAGGCGCAACCGGCCAATTTGCCGATTGCGCCTCTGATTGGCCGGCCACGCGCGGGGGGGAGGGGGAAGGCGGCCGGTCCATATGATAATTCTCCAGCCGCGATAATGTTCCGAGCGGTTTTGTGCGCGCTGGGTGTTAGGACGCATCGACCGCGTCGGCGCGGCGATCCTGGAATGTCGACACTGCCCGTGCGCGGCGTGTCGGGATTGATTTGCCGCGATGCCGCAAGCATGATGGCGCTTTACATCGCGCTCGCGGGCCGGCGCGCCAGGAGGGCAGAATGGGCACACGGCGGGATTTCTTGCAGCAGGTTGGCAGCGTCGGCGGATATCGGGCGACCTATCTCACAATGCAGGCCATGGGGCTAGTGAGCACCGCGGCGCTTGCGGAGCCGTTGACCCTTGAGAAGGGTGAGGCGCACGGCACCAAGGTGGTCATTCTCGGCGCCGGCGTTGCGGGCCTGTCGGCCGCCTATGAGCTCGGCAGGGCAGGCTATGATTGCACGATCCTGGAGGCGCGCGACCGCGTCGGCGGCCGCAACTGGAGCATCAGGCGTGGCACCCGGCTCGACATGAACGACGGCACGCGGCAACTGTGCGAATTCGATCCCGAGATGTACTGGAACTCCGGTCCGGCGCGCATTCCAAGCGCCCACCAGGCGGTGCTCGGCTATTGCCGCGACCTCGGGGTCCCGCTCGAAGTCGAGGTCAACACCAGCCGCGGCGCGCGTCTCTACAATCCGGCTGCCAATGGCGGGGCGCCGATCGAGATGCGCCAAGCGCACAATGACGTGCGGGGCGAGATTTCTGAATTGCTCGGCAAGGCGATCCACCGGGGCGCCCTCGACGAGGAACTGACCCCTTACGACAAGCAGCGCCTGGTGGCGTTTCTGCGCACCTACGGCGACCTCACACCGGACCTTGTCTTCAAGGGGTCCACGCGTTCGGGCTACGTCACCCTGCCGGGCGCAGGCGATCAGGTCGGCACCGCGCGCGACCCGGTCCCGCTCGGCACGCTCCTCGACATCGACATGTGGAATGCCATGCTGTTCGAGGAGGGCTTCGACTTTCAGGCCACCATGTTCCAGCCGGTGGGCGGCATGGACCGTATCCCGATGGCGTTTGGCAAGAAACTCGGCCCGGTGGTGCGCCTGATGAGCGAAGTCAGCGCTATCAAGCGACGCAACGGCGGGGTGAGCGTCGTCTACACGGACAGGCGCTCCGGCAAACAGCATGCGATCGATGGCGCATTCTGCCTGGTGACGATCCCGCTCAAAGTGCTGGACCCGATCGAAAACGACTTCTCCGTCACCCATAAGTCCGCGATTCGCAGCGTCGAATACGGGAATGCCTTGAAGATCGCGTGGCAGTCGCGGCGGTTCTGGGAAACTGAAGACCAGATCTACGGCGGGATTTCATGGGTGAAGGGACCAACCGCGGTGGCGTGGTATCCGAGCGACCGTTTTTTCACTCCGAAGGGAATTCTTCTCGGCGGCTACGCGACTCGCGGCGAAGTCGATGCCCTCGCCGCAAGGCCGCTGCGCGAGCAATTGGAGATCAGTCGTGCCGCGATCGAAGGATTGCACCCGGGTCGCGGTAGCGAACTCGAAAAGGGCATGGCGATCGCATGGTCAAAAGTGCCGTATAGCCTTGGCATCGCGGCGCGCTACCGCTCCGACAGCGACAGCAATTATGCGACACTGAGCGAGCCCGACGGCCCGTTCTATTTCGCCGGCGAACATTTGAGCCATATCGGCGCCTGGCAGGAGGGCGCAATTCTATCGGCAAGGCGAGCGATCAATATGATGGACAAGCACCGGCGCGCCCAGCACGCGTGAGCGCGTGATTGCCTATGTTGCGAGTATGATTTCTCGCAAAACCTTCTGACCGCACCGTGGGCGGATTGTGGTCCGCGTGTTTCTCGATTTCGCCCGCCCCGGGGCCGGCAGCGAAGCCATTATCCCGTCTTGCCAGCCGGGCCGGAATCGTCAAGCTTTCGCCCCGGACGGATGTGCCTGGAGCGCTGCGCCCGCGCTGACGACGTCGGTCGGGCATCGGGGAGGCGGCAACATGAAAACGATCCTGGTTCCGGTGGAATCCCACGATTCGATGCGATCGACGCTGGCGACCGCGCTTGCCCTGGCACGACGGTTCGACAGCTACATCGAGGGGTTCGCGTTGCGATTCCGCGTCAACGAATTCATCGCGGTCGACATGGCCGGCGCCATCCCGCTGGAAACGCTGCGCGAGGAAAGCCTCGATGAAGCGCGGCGCGCCCGCACGCTTTTCGAAGCCTTCATGCAGGAAAACGATGTGCCGCGCGCGGATATCGCCACCGGCGCTTTGTCCTATGGGTGGTTCAACGACGCCCCGGAGGGGGAAGGTTTCGTCGGCAATTATGGCCGGGTGTTCGATATCATCGTGATGGGCCGGTCGGACGCGAACTCGATCGGCCTGCACGACAAGGCGATCGAGTCCGGCCTGTTCGATAGCGGCCGGCCGGTCTTGATCGCGTCGCCGACGCCGCCGCGGCAGATTGCCACCAACGTACTGGTGGCTTGGAATTGCAGCACCGAACAGGCGCGCGCGACCGCATTCGCCATGCCGCTCCTGCGCCAAGCCGAGCGCGTGACCGTGCTCCATGTGGAGGGCGGTTCGGCCGTTGCGGGGCCGAGCGCCGAGCAGATGATCCAGAGCCTCCGGCGCAACGGCATTGCGGCTGGCACGATGACGGTCGGCCTGGAAGGTCGCACTACCGGCGACGCCATCCTGGCCGCCGCCCAGTCGCTCGGCTGTGATCTCCTGATCAAAGGCGCATATACACAAAGCCGGCTGCGGCAGATGATCTTCGGCGGCGCAACCCGCCAAATCCTCGCCCACGCATCCCTGCCGGTGTTGATGGCGAACTGACCGCGAAATGCGCCCCAAAGCGTCGCGGATTTCGACGCAAAGCTGACGCATTCCCAGCCTATCCGATGCCGCTGGCGGAGACGGGGCTCATGCATCAGTGCGCGAACCGGCACCAGCATCGCGGTGAGCAAAGCATAACGCGGGCGGGCCGAATTTTGGTTCTCGCCGGCGCGATCATTGCTCTCGGGTTCTGCGGCGCCGGCAATGCGGCGCCCCCAAGGGCAAAAGGCCCGGCCGCAGCCGCAAGGCCGGCCTTCGCAAGACCGGCAGCGCCTCACGCGGTCGGCGAAAACCATGCGGCGCTTACCGGCCAACAACGCGGGCGCGAATTCGGACGGCAGCCAGGCGTCGGTCCGGCGGGTCAAGGGCGTGGCTTCGAGCACGGTCCGGCCGGATTCGGCCGTCCAGGACCGGGCGGTAGCCAAGGTGGTCTTGCCCGCAATGGGCTGCCGCGACGGCCGTTCCCCGGCGAGGCGGGCTTTACCGGCGTCCCGCCGCGCGGAGAGACCCGTTTCGTCTCCAATGAGATGATTGTCCACGTCGATGCCGGCGTATCGCCCCAGGCGCTCGATGCCGCCGCGCGCCGGCTCGGCCTGACTGCGATCGGCTCGCAGCCCCTTGGCGTTACCGGGGGCACGCTGGTGCATTTCCGCCTCGCCGACGGCCAGCAGGTCGCCGATGCGGTGCGTACCCTCGAAGCCGAACGGATCGGTATCGCGCAGCCGAATTACGTGTTCCGCCTCCAGCAGGACGCTCAGAGGGCGCCGGCGCCGCTGCCGCAGAAGGCCGATCCGGCTCAGTATGTCATCACCAAGTTGCGGCTTGCCGAGGCCCATCGCATCGCGACCGGAGCGAACGTGCTGGTTGCGGTGATCGACTCCCTGATCGACACGGCGCATCCGGATCTCGCCGGCTCGATCGTCGGCCAGTTCGACGCCGTCACCTCCACCGACAAGCCCGATGAGCACGGCACCGGCATGACCGGGGCGATTGTGGCGCACCGCAAGCTTCTCGGCGTCGCGCCGCGCGCCCGCATTCTCGCGATCCATGCGTTCAGTCCGAACGCCCAGAACCCCCAACAGGCGACCTCGCAGGCGATCGTCGCCGGCATCGATCGGGCGATCGAAAAGGGTGCCCGCATCATCAACATGAGCTTTGCCGGCCCCTACGACCCGGTGCTCCAGCTTGCCCTCAAGAAGGCTCACGACAAGGGCGTGGTGCTGATTGCGGCCGCCGGCAATCTCGGTCCGCAATCACCGCCGCTCTATCCCGCCGCCGACGAGAACGTGATCGCCGTAACCGCGGTCGACGAGAACGACAAGCTGCTGGTTCAGGCCAACCAGGGCCCGCACATCGCGCTCGCGGCGCCGGGCGTCAACGTGATCGAAACCGCGCCAGGCGGCATCTACAATTTCACTACCGGAACTTCGGTCGCGGCGGCTCACGTCAGCGGCGTAGCGGCGCTGATGCTCGAACGCAATCCCGCAATCGACATCGCTACGCTCGAGAACGTCCTTTACTCGACCGCCAAGGATCTCGGCACGCCGGGGCGCGACAAGGAGTTTGGCTACGGTCTTGTCGATCCTTACCGGGCGCTCATTGCGCTCAATACGCCCGACGCCAAGGTGGCGCTGCAGCGCCAGCCTCCCGCAGCCGGCCCCCTGATGCCGATCGCAGTGGCCACCACCGCGGAGAAATTGCCGCTTGGCACGTCGAAGCTTGCCCCCGGTCCCGCCGCTGCTCCGCCCGAGCCAACGCTACCCGAGACCGCCACGCGGACGCCGTTGCCAACGCCGAAGCCGGTTGCCGGTGCAGCACCGTCCGGAAAGCTGACGGTCAGCCAGGTTGCGGGGCCGTCCGCCGTGCCGGGGGCGCCGGCGGCAACGCCCGAACCGGACGACGCGCCGGCCATCATCGAGAAGAAGCGCCAAGCCTGCCGGCAGGACGGCATGAACAAGGGCATGCGCGGTGCCGATATGGCCGACTTCGTGACGGTCTGTGTTGCCGAGGCGCGGCTCGGCTGCCTGAAACAGGCGATCGCCCAGAAGATCCGACTGGGGGACCGCCGGGATTTCATGAACCGTTGCCTGATCGGGCCGTGATCGGCCGGTGCCGGAAACGTCGGTAGCGCGAGAACCCGGACGCGATTCCTCCGGGGTTCACTCCTTCTTGGCGATGCCGGTCACGAGCATCACGGCCGGCACCGCGCCCTTGTTCTCCATCCAGTGCGTGGTGTCGTGATCCGCGGTGAATGAATCGCCCGGGCCATATTCCTTGGCGACGTCGCCGCGATGCTCGATCACCGTGCCGGACAGGATGTACACCACTTCAGGACGGTCCTTGTGACTGTGCGCATTATTGGATGCGCCTGGCGCGTAGGTGGTGAGCTGCGTGCGCAGCACGCGTCCCCGCACGGTATCGATCTCGGGTGCGAGATCGAGGTTGAGGAGCGGCTTCGCGACCGGGCCATTGGGTTGCGGCGCCTGCGCGGGTGCTGTCGTCATGGCGCCGGCCAGCGCCACGCCTGAGAACGCGATCAGCCTGATCAATCTCATCGTCGTCATCGACACCTCCGTTGCGTTTCGTCCATTGCGTTTCGTCTTCTGCGTTGCGTTGCGTCGCTTCGGCTTCGCATCATGCGTAAATGGTCGTCACCCGCACGGCTTTTCCGTGACGGATGGTCGAGCGCGACATCGCCGGTCAGTTGCCGTGCAGGAACGCGCGCAGCGGCGCCGCAACCGGGTCGGCGAATTCCTCGTGGACCCCGAGCTTGCCGGCCGGTAGGAGCGCGGTGCGGACATGGGGCAGCGCAGCGAGCGCTTCCATCTCGGCCCGCGATTTTTCCGGCGTCTCGGCGCCGTAGACGAGCAGGATCGGATCGCTCACGCGCTGCGCGGTTTCTAAAAACTCCGCGCGGCTTCCCATCGGGTCGAGTTCGCCGGTAACGAAGCGGATCGAGGCATGGCGCGCGCCGGCAGCCCGCGTGACCGCAAGCTTTTCAGCGAGGAGGCTTTCCGGCAGTGCGCCGGGATCGCGGTAGACGTGCCCGAGGGCCATCATCCGCACCATGAACGGATTGACGTTGAGACGATAGAGCGCGGCGCCGATCACCGGCAGGTCGCCGGCGCGGGCAATGCGGCCGAACGCCTTGCGCCGCCCGCCCATGACGGTCGGAAGCGGCCCGCGCCAGGTCGGAGCGATCAGGCATAGCCGTCCCGCCGCCCCCGGCCGAGCGGCGGCGGCCGCAAGGCAGTATCCGGCCGCGTGTCCGGCCGCGACCGTGGCGAAGGGGTGCACCTGCGCCAAGACGTCGGCGAGGAACGCCCGATAGGCATCCGGCTGCCACGGCACGGCCGGCCGTGGCGCATCGCCGAAGCCCGGCCAGTCGATTGCCACGGTGGCAAACTCACCGCCGAGGCGCTCCTGCAGCGGGCGCATCTCGCCCCGCGTCGAGATTGAGCTCAAGGCCGGCAGCATCAGGATGGCGGGCCCGTCGCCCTTGCGGGCGACGCCGACCGTGACGGCATGGCCCTGCCAGCTCCAATCGATGCGGTCGTGATGTAACTGCATGCGCGATTGTAGCCCGGATCGCGTGCAGGGTAATCCGGCAACCGCGTTCTCTGCGGGCTGGAGCCGATTTGGTTAAGCCCCACTCACATCTTGTCGTGGCCGGGCTTGTCCCGGCCACCTCGATCAGGAGGGTGCAGTGCCCATCTCATCGGGGTCGCCGGGACAAGCCCTGGGACAAGCCCGGCGACGACGTTTCAAACCCATCGAAATCAACAATTACGGCTTCTCGTCCGGCGTCTGCAGGAAGCGGGCGAACGCCTTGAGGGTGGTCTCCGAGACGTGATGCTCGATCCCCTCGGCATCGGCTTCGGCCGCTTCGGCCGGCACGCCGAGCGCCCGCAGCACGTCGACGACGAGGCGATGCCGTGCCCGCACCCGCAGTGCAAGCGCGGTGCCGGCTTCGGTGAGGAAAACGCCGCGATAGGGGCGGGCGGTCGCCATGCCGGCCCGCTTCAGGCGCGAGATGGTCTTGATGGCGGTGGCGTGGGATACCCCGAGCCGCCGCGCGATGTCGGTCGGGCGCGCCTCGCCGGCGCTCCCCAGGAGATCGGCGATCAGCTCCACGTAATCCTCGAGCAGCGCCGTCGATTGCGCGGACCTCGTCTTGCCGAACCGGCGCGCCTGGGTCAGCTCGGCCGGCAATTGACCGTCGTCGGGCTTTGCCTTGCGCACCTTGCCGGATGCTCCGATCGTCGCCATGGCACTACCAAGTTCCGCGTTTGGACACGACAAGCGAGAGCACATCCGCGCGCCCGGGTCAAAGTGTTGAGCGATATGTAAACTGTAGCGGTCATTGACAATCGATGTACGGCACGCATATTGTAGCCTATGCTACACTCTCAACGCGACGCTGGAACTTCCTGTCCCGAGGCGCCTGTCACGGGAGCCGCCGAAGCGGCAGCGCCCGGTACCGGAGCGCCCGGACCGGCTGCGTCATGGGGCGTTTCGATTCTCGGCCGCGTCGGCCGGCACGGCGCCATCACCGAACGTACGGTGGCGACGGCACGCGATGTGCTGGCAGGCCGGCGCAGGGGGATCGCGGCGCGGCTCGTCTTCGTTGGTCCGGCGGTGGTTGCGTCGATCGCCTACATGGACCCTGGCAATTTCGCCACCAACATCCAGGCCGGCGCCAAATACGGCTATGGGCTGCTGTGGGTGGTGGTTGCCGCCAACCTGATCGCGATGCTGTTCCAGGGGCTTTCCGCCAAGCTCGGCATCGTGACCGGGCGAAATCTCGCCGAGATGTGCCGCGATCATTTTCCCCAGCCGGTGGTGTATGCCATGTGGGTGGTGAGCGAGGTCGCCGCCATGGCGACCGACCTTGCCGAGTTCCTCGGTGGCGCCATCGGGCTCGCGCTCCTGTTCCAGATGCCGCTTCTCGCCGGCATGGCGGTCACGGCGTGCGTGACCTACGGCATCCTGATGTTCGAGGGTTACGGCTTCCGCCCGGTGGAACTGATCATCGGCAGCCTCGTGGGCATCATCGGGCTTTGCTATCTCGTCGAGATGTTCATCGCCCCGGTCGACTGGGCCGCCGCCGCTTACCATTCCGTGGTGCCGCAGCTTGCCGACGCCGAAGCGCTGTTGCTCGCGGTCGGCATCATCGGGGCCACCGTGATGCCGCATGCGGTCTATCTGCATTCCGGCCTCACACAGGGACGCATGCCGGTGCGTAACGAGGCCGAGCGCCGGCAGGTGCTGCGCTACTCGAACCAGGAGGTCGTCATTGCGCTCGCGGTCGCCGGCCTCGTCAACATGGCCATGGTGATGATGGCGTCGGCCGCCTTTCACGCCGGACACAGCGACGTCGCGGAGATCGAGACCGCCTATCACACGCTGACGCCGCTGCTCGGCGGCGCGGCGGCGGGCGTGTTCCTGCTCTCCCTCATCGCGTCCGGCATTTCGAGTTCGGCGGTCGGCACCATGGCGGGCCAGATGATCATGCAGGGCTTCGTCGGCTTCCGTATTCCGATCGTGGTGCGGCGCCTTGTCACCATGGTGCCGGCCTTCGCCGTGGTGGGGCTTGGCGCCAACGCGACGAGCGCGCTCGTCATCAGCCAGGTGGTGCTCTCGATCGCGCTGCCGCTGCCGATGATCGCGCTCCTGATGTTCACCCGCCGCGTCGACATCATGGGCAGCTTTGCCAACGGGCGCCTCACCAATATTGCCGCGGCCGTCGGCACCGCCGTGGTGCTCGCGCTCAATCTTTTCCTGATTGTGCAGACCCTCGGGGTGCCGATCCCGGGCTTGCCCGGCTGACCGGAAATCTTACAGGTAGCCGGCTATCAGCTTGAACTCATGCAGCGCCGAGCGTCCCGCCGGCCCCGCCGCTTGAGGGAATAATTTAGGACGGCTTCCGCGTCATCGCGATCGCGACCCGGGCGTTCCCGCCCGCCGGCGTCAAAAAGCAATACGCCATGAGCGACGGGAGCGAGCCTGTCAGGCAGGGCTTCCTGGCGTTGTTCGATCCGCCCAAGGAGACGGCGTCCTCCGTCGGATCATGATAGCGCGCACGAGCGCCTGTTCGGGACTTGACGCCGCAACGGTTCGGTGCAAATGTAGCCACGGCTACATTTTAGTGATCATGCTTCATATCTTGGATCTCGCGACGAAAAAGCAGAAGTTTTCTGCAATTGCGTGGAGGCGCAATGCGGCCGTCATGAAATTGAAATATGAACATGCGCTGCCTTTGATCTTAGCCCGCCGTCGTCCACAATGGGCTTGGGCGACTTAATCGGACACCCGCCGCCAGTGCAGAGCGTTGCCGTGAAGAAGTTGCTATGCCATACGCTTGCGGTCATTGCGCTGGCATCCGCCGAGCACGCACGTGCGGCGGATTTGTCGGCCGCGCTGTACGTCAAGGCCCCGCCGAAGACGGACACCGACTGGACCGGTTTCTATCTCGGTGCCAATGCGGGTGCGGCGATTGGCAATTCGGCGTGGTCGGCGACGCAGCCGGGCGGGGCACCGAATTTAACCGGCGCGCTCGACCTGTTCCGCGCCTATGACGGGTTCAATGGCGCCGGCAGCCAGTTCGGTGGGCTCACCGCCGGCTATAATTATATGCTGCCGTCGCGGATCGTCCTCGGTGTCGAGACCGACGTGTCGTTTGCCAGCACGCTGGGGGCGGGGCAGGCCTTCGCTTCGCCGGCGATCGGCGCCGCCAACTATAACGACACGGTGAACCTGTTCGGCACCGTGCGGGGGCGTGTCGGCTATGACTACAACCATTGGCTTTATTACGCGACCGGCGGCTTCGCCTGGACCTACGATCAGTTCACCCGCACCGCGATCGTTTCGGGCACGGCGAGCAACCCGCCGAGCGGCGCCATCGAAACCAAGTTCGGCCCGCGGACCGGATGGACGGTCGGGGTTGGTGTCGAGGCACCGGTCGCACCAGGCTGGACCGTGAAAGGCGAGTATCTCTACTCCCAGTATGGCGACACCAGCGTCACGTTTCCGCTCGGCGGGCAGCAATTCACCTCCGATCTCTCCATGCATGAATTCCGGGTCGGCTTGAACTACCGGCCCGGCGACGGCCCAAAGCCTCCAGGCACGCTGCTCGGGATTTCGCCGTTGGAGACCGACAACTGGGTGGTTCACGGCCAGACCACGTTCGTGGATCAGTTTGCGCCGCCATTCCGCCAACCCTATCGCGGCGCCAACAGCCTTGATTCCAACGTCGGGCGCGAAACCTGGGACGCCACCCTTTATATCGGCCGCCGGCTGTGGCAAGGCGCAGAACTGTGGATCGATCCGGAAATCGACCAGGGTTTCGGGCTCAGCAATACGCTCGGCATTGCGGGCTTCACCAGCGGCGAAGCCTACAAGGTCGGCTTCACCAATCCGTATTTTCGGCTGCCGCGTATGTTCGTCCGGCAGACCATCGATCTCGGCGGCGACAACGAGAAGGTGGAGGGCGACCTCAACCAGTTCGCCGGGTCGCAGAGCGCCAACCGGCTGGTGGTCACGGTCGGCAAATTCAGCGTCTCGGACATATTCGATACCATCAAATATGCCCACGACCCGCGCAACGACTTCATGAACTGGTCCCTGGTCGATGCCGGCAGCTTCGATTACGCGGCCGACGCCTGGGGCTTCAGCTATGGGGCTTCGGCGGAGTGGTATCAGGGCAATTGGACCCTGCGAGCCGGCCTGTTCGATCTGTCGATCGTCCCCAATAGCACCGAACTCGATCCCACATTCGATCAGTTCCAGTTCGTCTACGAGATCGAGCACCGGCACGAGTTATGGGGGCAGCCCGGCAAGATCGCGGTCGACGGGTTTGTTAGCCGCGGCCGCATGGGCCGCTTCGACGATGCGATTCTTTTCGCCCAACAGACCGGGGGTACGCCGAACGCCGCCAATGTGCGCCAATATGCGAGCCGCCCCGGCGTCAACGTGAACGTCGAGCAGCAGGTCATCCCGGATGTCGGCATTTTCGGGCGGGTCGGTTGGGCGGACGGCAAAGTCGAACCCTACGAATTCACCGATATCGATCGCACCGCATCGGCCGGAATGTCGCTCGGCGGCAAACTATGGGGCCGGCCCGACGACACGTTCGGAGTGGCAACGGTGTTCAATGGCATCTCAAGCGAGCACATTGCGTATCTCAACGACGGCGGCCTCGGCATCCTGGTCGGCGACGGCCAACTGCCACACCCGGGGCTCGAAGAGATCCTCGAAACCTACTACCGCTTTCCGCTGGGGTCTTGGCAGGTAACCGCGGATTACCAGTTCATCGAGAACCCGGGCTACAACCGCGATCGCGGCCCGGTGTCGGTCATATCCGGCCGCCTGCGCACGCAATTTTAACGCCGCGCGAGGGTACGTCGAACTCACGTCCCGGGCGCGGCGCACCGCGCTTATAGACGCATCACATCACGCGTCGCGTATGCCTGATATCAACGCCTCTGGCGATGACCCTTCCGCTGTCTTCGCCCGGCCTGACCGCGCGGTCCAGTAACCCCAGCGCTCACGAATGATTCTCCAGGCTGGTGGTTATTGGATTCCGACTTTCGCGGGAATAACAGATTCCTTTGTGCTGTTGGTGTGATATGCGCGCGCCCTACGCAGCCTTGGCGCCGTTCGCGAACAGCCGCCGGCTCGCCTGTAGGAATTTTTCACCGTTCTCGAACATGTGGCGGCCGTCCTCGGCGAACAGCTCCATTTCGCGCCTCGCCCACTCCTGATACACGGCTGTGGCATCCGGGACCGATCGCGCCGCGGAGAGCTTGCCGACGAACTCCGAAGCAATCTCGGCTTTCGCCTTCGCACGATCGAACATATCGCGATTGATGCCTTCTAGCGTCTGCATGATTTCCTTTTGGACCTCAAGCAGTTCCTCCATCTTCTTCTTGGCGAAGTCGATCATTTCCGGACGCATCAAAGGCGTGGCCGAAAGCATTCCGCTGTCGAGATTGGAAGCATTCTGGGTCATGGCAGGCTCCATATTTGTGTTGAGGGACATAACATCCAGTCTGTACTGCCGGTTCGGTATCACGAGGTCTGTATTTCGGAGGCTTTATTCTGGGGATTACGGGGACCGTAGCGCGGGCCGAAAATGCGAATGTTCGAGACGCTCCGCATCGCACGACATACACAACGCCTGCCGCCGCGTCGGCAAACCGTCGATAAGTCCAGCCCCTGATGCTGATGCGCTATTTATCAGAAGCCCAATTTTAGGCCAAACTGTGAATGCGAAGGTTGCGGCCTTCTCACCGTGTCGTGATCCGCGCGCCGTTTCGACGATTGTTCCGACGAAGGGGATGTCCGCACGGATGCTTGATTCAATCGCATTTCATTATGACTGCTTGTTGAATGTCTCCACGTTGGCAATGCGGCTCGGCACGCCGAATTCGCGACGGCAGACGTCGGCCAGGACGGCGACGCCCTGCCGGATCTCGTCATGGGACGGCTTCGCGAAGCACAGCCGCATGCGGCTGCGGCCATATTGCCGGTCCGGCGACCATTCGAAGCCCGGATTGATGGCGACACCTGCGGCCAGCCCGGCTTGGGCAAGCTTCTGGGTGTCGACCACGTCGGGCAATTTGACCCACAGGTAGATGCCGCCCTTGGGGTCTTCAAACTCGGCCGCGGTCCCGAACTGCTCGGCGAGCGCTTCCATCAGGGTTTCGAGCTTGCCGCGCAGTGCGCGCGCCAATTCCGGCACGTGGGTGGCGAAATGGGGCGCGCAATATTCCGCCAGCACCATCTGCTCGAGCGCGCCAGACCCGGCGTCGGTCTTGAGCGGCAGCATGCGCGACAGCAGCGTCCAATCCGCCACGATGTAGCCCACCCGCAGCGCCGGCGCGATCGACTTTGAAAACGAGCCGATGTGGATGACGTTGCGGTTCTGCGTCAGTGCGTAGATTGCCGGCGGGCGCTTGCCGTCCCAGATCAGGTCGGCATAGCAGTCGTCCTCGAAGATCGGAACGTTGTGGGCTTCGGCCAGCCGCAGCAGCTCGCGGCGACGTTCCGCGCCCATGATGGTGCCGGTCGGGTTCTGCACCGTCGGGATGGTGTAGATGTATTTTGGGCGAATGCCGCGGTGCTTTAGGTCATCGAGCGCCGTGGAGAGTGCGTCCGTGCGCAGTCCCTCGTGGTCGAGCGGAAGTCCGATCGCGTTGACGCCGAGGCGGTTGAGGCGATTGAGCGAACCGAAATAGGTGACCTGCTCGACCAGCACGGTCTCGCCGCGGTTGAGCAGGATGCCGTTGACGAGTTCGATCGCTTGGAGCGAGCCGGACGTGACCAGGATGTCGTCGGCCGCGCACGAAATGCCGGCGTCACGCTTGAGCTTGGCGACCAGGAATTCACGCAGCGGGCGATAGCCCAAGGGACCGCTTTCCAGCCCATAGCTCGCGAGCGTGCGGCCCTCGCGCCTGAGCACCGCGATCGCGGCCGCGATCAACTCGTCGACCGGAACCTGGCTGGCGTCGTTGTGGCCGCCGACGAAGTTGTATTTCGGGAATCCGTTCCACTTTGCCGCCGGCGCCGGCAATCCGGCCGCGAGCAGGGGTACAAAATCGAACGGCGCAGGCGGAGACGATGGCGGGGACGATGGCGCGGACGATGATCCAGACGGTGGTGCGATTTCGGCTTCGGTCATGGCGGCTCCCGGCGGCGTGCGGCCAGGGACTCGATAAAGTCCGAGGCGGAATTGCAACCTATATTCTGCGCCGCGATGGCGCCATATACTCTAACCCGACGGGGGGATGGCACCATGTTTCCGAGAGCGCGCTTCGATGCCTTGAGCGATGCGATTTTCGGCGTTGCCATGACGCTGCTGGTTCTCGACCTGCGGCTGCCCGAGGACTTCCATCCGCATGACGGCAAAGAACTGCTCGCCGGTCTTTACGAGCTGACACCAAAATTCGTTCCCTATCTGCTGAGCTTTCTGGTGCTGGGCCTGCGCTGGCAGGCGGGCCTCAGGGTGCGCTCCAGGACGGAGGAATACCGACGCGGTTATTTCAGGTGGTGGCTCATCTACCTGCTGCTCATCACCTGTGTGCCGTTCACCACCATGGTGTTGGGACGTTTCCCGAGCTTGGCGCCCGCGGTCTGGCTCTATGCCGGCAACGCCGCGTTGCTCGCCATCATTTCGTTCGGACTCCTGACCGAAACCCCGTTGGTGGAGCGCGACCGCTTCTTGCGTGAGCATCAGGTCTCGCTTGCCGTCCTGATTGCATCGTCGCTGCTCGCCGTCGCGTGGAGCTTCGTCAATCCGCGCCAAGCCCTGCTGGCGTTCGTCCTGAACGGGTTCTCGTCCGGGTTCGCCCACTGGTTCTGGCCGGCAAAAAACGCCGAAACGTGACGTTGAGCCGGCGCGCCAAGGCCTAAAATTGAGGCGATGGAACCGATATTTCCGCCCCGATGGGTGCCGGGGAACATCGTTCCAATTCTGCACGGCAGCCAGCACAACGCTACTCTTGACGCGCGGCCTGCCTTCCGTGTCAGCCTGTCGCGGCGCGCGGCAGAGAAGTCGGCGCAGGGAAAGAACTCGTCATGACTCAATCGCGGCAACTGCACCTTGGCGCCTTCATGCGGCCTACCACTATCCATACCGGCGCATGGCGCTACCCGGGCGCGTTCCCGGACGCCAATTTCAATTTCGCCCATATCAAGCGTTTCGCCCAGACGCTGGAGCGCGGGCGGTTCGATGCGTTCTTCATGGCCGACCATCTCGCCGTGCTCAACATGCCGATCAATGCGCTGAAGCGCAGTCACACCGTGACGTCGTTCGATCCATTGACGCTGCTGCCGGCGCTGGCCGTCGTGACCGAGCGTCTCGGCCTCGTCGCCACCGCCTCCACCACGTTCGAGCAGCCCTATCATGTGGCGCGCAAATTCGCCTCGCTCGATCATCTCAGCGGCGGCCGCGCCGGCTGGAATCTCGTCACCACGTCGAACCCCGACGCGGCACGCAATTTCGGGCTCGACGATCACATGGAGCACGCCGAGCGCTACCGCCGCGCCCGCGAATTCTTCGATGTGGTGACCGGCCTGTGGGACAGCTGGGCGGACGACGCCTTCGTGCGCGATGTCGAGAGCGGCTTGTTCTTCGATCCCGACAAGATGCACGTCCTCAATCACAAGGGGCCTTATCTCTCGGTCCGCGGCCCGCTCAACGTCGCCCGCCCGATCCAGGGCTGGCCGGTGGTGGTGCAGGCGGGCGCGTCCGACGATGGCCGCCAGATCGCCGCCGAGACCGCGGAGGCGGTGTTCACCGCCCAGCCCAACCTCGCCGAAGGCCAGCGCTTCTACGCGGACGTGAAGAGCCGCGCCGAGAAGGTCGGACGCTCGCGCGACCACATCAAGATCCTGCCGGCTTGCTTCGTGGTGGTGGGCGAAACCCTCGCCGAGGCGCAGGAGAAGCGCGCGCTGCTCGATCGCCTCATCCATTACGACAGCGGCATAGCGTCGCTTTCGATTGCGCTCGGCCACGACGCGTCGGGTTTCGATCCGGACGGGCCATTGCCGGAGATTCCCGAAAGCAACGCCAGCAAGAGCGGGCGCCAGCGCGCGATCGACCTCGCCAAGCGCGAGAACCTGACGGTGCGTCAACTCGCCCAGCGGATCGGCGGCCATTCCGGCCTCCAGATGGTCGGCACCGCCGCCGCAATCGCGGATCAGATGGAGGAATGGCTCGTCACCGAGGGCAGCGACGGCTTCATCATCCAGTTCCCTTATCTGCCGGCTGGCCTTGACGATTTCGTGGACCGCGTGGTGCCGGAATTGCAGCGCCGCGGACTATTTCGCCGCGAATACGAAGGCGAGACGCTGCGCGAAAACCTCGGCCTGCCACGTCCCGAGAACCAGTTCTTCAAGGCGAAGCAATAGTCCTCGTAGGGCGGGTTCACTTTAACTTGCCGTTCCGGGCAAGATGGCGGGTTCAACCAGAACAAGATGGCCGATCAAAAGCGGATCCGCCCTATGCTGGGTCAAGGAGTATGGCGGAGGATCGTGCGAGGTTGCAGCGGCGTGCCCTCATACAAGGCGCCGACCGAACACTGCAATCCAAATGATGGTAACACCAACTCAGCTTGTGGACCTTCACGTGTCTCAGATCGCCACCCTGCCTCGGTTTTCAAGTCGACTCTCACTTCGATCCGATCCTGCTCGATAATCAGCACCGCCTCGCACGGCTCATGGTCGAGATAGATCTGGCGCTTCACGTTTATCCACGGCTCCTTCGTTCCGGGAACCAAAAAATCATCTGTGCTCACTTCGGCAAGGAGATAGGCTCGGTCTACGAATCGTTGACCGGCCTCGTAATCGGCATCGATGATACCAATGTCGGGCTCCGGTCTATAATCGCCTGATCCAAGCTCGATCCCTGGTCGCTGGTTGGCCAGCCGCGACGGGTCGTGTAGCGCCAGGGCGTCGTTCAACAGCCGCTCCAGATTGCCGGCGATGCGACTATGAGCGAGTGTGGGTCGTGTCATCATCATGGGTACACCATCAATGAGTTCCCACCGCTCGCAGTCTGGCCGATGCGCCTGGAACGCACGGAATGCCGGCCCAGATCTATGTCCATGCACCGTAGCGTCTCTTACACCCATCGACACCTCCGTCGACACGTTACAACGTTCGGAGTCTGATCTGCCAGATTGTATGTGGCCATGCCGATCCTGACCAAGCGAAGGATAGTATGAACGACGAAACCGACAACACGCCGCGCCGGCGCGAACCGCATGATAGCGGCGGCGGCGGCGATCACGGACCGCCGCCGCTCGCCATCCTGGTCATCCTCGTGACCATCGGGGTCGCGTGCGTCGGCGGCTACCTTCTGCTGATGAAGCTGATCGACATGTCGCGGCAAGAGGATTGCATGATGTCCGGCCGCCGGAACTGCGACCCGATCGAAATGCCGGTCAGACGTTAGGGCCGGTCGCCGACAAAAGCCGGTATGATGCCGGCGCGGCGCGGCTGCGTGACAACGGGGCAGGAGCCGCCGAGATAACTCACACCGGCCTGCGCTACGAAAGAATCCGCCAGGATGCCGTCCGATCCGCCAAAGCCGAAAGCCGATCCGGCGACAAAAGCCACGGCGACAAAAGCCAAAATTGCGACAAAACCGAAGACGGCGACAAAACCGCCCGAGCCGCGCTCCGCCGCCGCCACCGCCGCGAGCCTGCGCCGGATCAGGCCGCCGCGGCTCTACGTCTATTTCGACGCCATCATCCGCCATGGCTCGATCCGGCGCGCCGCGGAGGCGTTGCGGATCGCGTCATCGGCCCTCAACCGGCGCCTCCTCGACCTGGAGCAGGAGATCGGCACCATCTTGTTCGACCGCCTGCAAGGCGGCGTCCGCCTGACGGCGGCCGGCGAAGCGTTCGCGGCCCACGTGCGGCGCACCTTGAGCGATCTCGACCGCGTCGGCGACCACATCCAAGCCCTGCAAGGGCTGATGCGCGGCCACGTCGCCATCGGGGCGGCGGAATCGGCCGCGGTCGATCTGGTGCCCCATGCGATCGCGGCATTCCAGCACGAGCATCCAGGTGTGCGTTTCACGGTGGCGGTCGGCACGCCGCACACCATGCTGTCCGATCTCTTGGAGGATCGGGTCGACCTCATCCTCACCCATGAGGAGCCGGGTCATCATGACGTCGCCGTGCTGGCCGCGGCGCCAAAAAGCTTCTGCGCCCTGATGCGGCCCGACCATCCGCTCGCGAACCATCCGCGGCTCCATCTGCGGGATTGTCAGGATTATCCCATCGTGCTTGCCGACGATACGCTCGCCGGCCGCTCCCTGATCGAGGCGACACTCGCCACGAGTTCGCTGCGTCTCCAGCCGGTCCTCGTCACCAACATGGTCGAGGTCATGAAGCAGTATGTCCGCGCCACCAATGCGATCTGCTTCCAGTTCCGGGTCGGGCCGACCGCAAACCCGGCCGGCGGCGATCTCGTTGCCAATCCGCTTGCCGATCCGGAACTCGCCGAGGCGCGCCTGATGCTGGCGGCACGGCGTGGCCGGGTGCTGCCGCCGAGCGCCGCCGCGTTCTGCGAGAATTTGCGGGCGTTGCTCAAGGACACCGCCGCGCTCTGATTTAGGCATCATGGCGCACTTTTTTTAGCGCTATCCGGAGCCGCCGCGTTCGGACGACCATCCTGGCTCAAACTTCACTACGAAGGAGGGTTCGTCATGCGCCCATTCATCAAGCTTCTGGCGTCGGTTTGTCTGCTGCTTCCCGCAACGCTCTCGCACGCGGCGGATTCCGTGACGGTTCGGTTGAAATGGCTCAACCAGGCGCAGTTCGCCGGCTATTACGTTGCCAAGGACAAGGGTTATTACGACAAGGCCGGCCTCGACGTATCGATTCAGCCGGGCGGCTCGGACTTTCCGGCAATCCAAATGGTCGCCGGCGGCAGCGAGCAGTTTGGCGTCACCGGCGCCGACCAGATCCTGATCGCGCGCAGCAAGGGCGTACCGGTCGTCGCCGTCGCGGTGATCTACCGGGAAAATCCGTTCGTGCTGTTTGCCCTCAAGAAATCCGGCATCACCAAAGCGTCCCAGTTTTCCGGCAAGAATATCGGCCTCAAGATCGGCGGCAGCGAGGAACTGATCTATCGCGCCATGCTCAAGAGCGCCGGCGTCGACAAGGGCACGCTCCATGAAATGCCGGTCAAGTTCGATCTCTCGCCGCTCCTCACCGGCCAGGTCGATGTGTGGCCCGGCTACCTGATTAACGAGGTCATCGCCGCGGAGGAGAAGGGCTTCGAAACCACGGTCATCCGGCCGGCCGATTATGGCGTCGCCATGTATGCCGACACGCTGTTCACCACCGAGCGGATGCTCAAGGAGAAGCCCGAGACGGTGCGGAAATTCGTCGCCGCCACCGTCCACGGCTGGGCCGACGCGGTCGGCGATCCCGAAGCCGCGGCGCGCATCACCGTGAAGTTCGGCAACAAGCTCGAATACGGCCATGAACTCGCGATGATGAAGGCAAGCGTTCCGCTGATCAAATCCGGCAAGGAGGCGATCGGGGTGTCCCGGCAGTCCGATTGGGAAGACTTGCAGAAGATGCTGATCGACGCCCAGTTTCAGAAGACCGCGGTCGACGTCAGCAAGGCCTATACCAACGCCGATCTGCCCGAGTGAGATGAAGGTGAGATCGTCATGACCATGCATGCGGCGAATCTCCGCGTGGTGGTGCCTCGTGACCTCGGCGCCGACGATCGTCCTCTCGTCGGCGCCGAGGACGTGCGCATCCGCTTCGGCGAGGTCGAGGCCGTTGGGGGCGTCTCGTTCGGCATCGCTCGCGGCGAGTTCGTCTCGCTGCTCGGCCCGAGCGGATGCGGCAAGTCGAGCCTGCTGCGGGCGATTGCCGGTCTGCGGCCGGTCGCAAGCGGTGCCCTCACGGTCGCGGGCGAGCCGGCCGGGACGGGGGCCGCGCTCGAAGTGGGGCTGATGTTCCAGAAGCCATTGCTGCTGCCGTGGCGGACCACGCTGCAGAATGTCGAACTCCCCATGGAAATCGCGCTTGGCAGTTCGTCGGGGGTCGGCCGTTTCGAGCGTGGCCGCGCGCTCGACCTCCTGCGCATGGTCGATCTTGCGGACTTCGCCACGGCCTATCCGAACCAGCTTTCGGGCGGCATGCAGCAGCGTGCCGCGCTCGCCCGCACCTTGATGTCGGACCCGGACCTCCTGCTGCTCGACGAACCATTCGGCGCGCTCGACGAGTTCACCCGCGAGACGCTCAATGACCAGCTATTGTCGATCTGGCATTCCGGAACGACGCGGCTCAAGGCAATCGTCATGGTGACGCATTCGATCCCGGAGGCTGTTGCCATGTCGGACCGCATCCTGTTGCTCGGCCCGCGGCCGGCGCGCCTGCTCGACGTCATCACGGTGCCGCTCCCCCATCCGCGCGACCCGGCGGACGCCGCGTTCGCCCATGTGCTGGGTCGCGTGCGCGCGGCCGCGAGGCCGCGGCCATGATCGTCAACCGCGCGGTCCTCTCGCCGCTCGCCTTCGCGATCGGCCTGCTGGTGCTCTGGCAAGGGCTGGTGGTCGGCCTTTCGATCCCCGAATATTTGCTGCCGTCGCCGCTTGTCATCGTCACTACCGTCGAACGATCGCTGATGACCGAGATCGGCTATACGGCCGGCGAGGCGGTGTGCGGCTTTGCCATCGCGAGCGCGCTTGCATTCGTTGGCGCGCTGGTGTTCGTGCGATTCCGCACCATCGAACAGGGCTTGTTCCCGATGGCCATCACCCTCAAGACCACCCCGATCGTCGCGATCGCGCCGCTGCTGGTGCTATGGCTCGGCACCGGATGGTGGTCGAAGGTGGCGGCCGCGGTGCTGATCTCGTTCTTTCCGGTGCTGGTGAATACCGTGAAGGGGCTCAAGGCGCCGGAGGCCGACTTCCAGGACCTGTTCCGCACCATGCGGGCCGAGCCGACGCAGATTTTCCGCAAGCTGCGGGTGCCGTATTGCCTGCCGTATTTCTTTTCGGCGCTGAAGATATCGTCTTCGCTCGCCATCGTGGGCGCGATCGTGGGCGAGTTTGTCGGCGCCGAGCACGGTCTCGGCTATCTGATCGTGATCTCCTCGGCGCATCTCGAAACCCCGACCGTGTTCCAGGCGATCGGTGCTGCCGCCATGATCGGCATTGCGATGTTCTATGCGTTGGAGTTCATCGAGAAGCGCGTCGTATTCTGGGCCCAAGTCGAGCCCGAGTAGCCTCGGAGGAGTAAGCCTTGGAGCAAGCATTTATGCGTTGTCGCACCGATACCTTCCGTGTCGCCATGGCGGGACCCGCCGATATGACGGGCCTGACCGCCCTGATCGAAGACGGCGCGCTCGATCCCCTGCACATCGCGGCGATCCTGGTGAAGACCGAGGGCAATGGCGGGGTCAACGATTTCACCCGCGAATATACCTGCGCCACCATGGCGGCGACGCTCGCGCCCTATCTGCGCGCCACCAATGCCGAGGTGGAGCGCCGTGTTGCCATGGTGGTGTCGGGCGGCACCGAGGGCGTGTTGAGCCCCCATGCGACCATCTTCGCGCGGGTGCCGGTGGCGGCTGCGGTCAACGGCAAATCCAACGGGCACGCCAACGGCGGGCCAAATGGTCACGGCAAGCGCCTCGCCATCGGCATCGCGGCAACGCGGGACTTCGAGCCCCACGAGATCGGCCGCGCCGCCCAGATCGACGCAACGGCCGCAGCGGTCCGGGAGGCGATGCAGGACGCCGGCATATCGAGCGTCGAGGACGTGCATTGGGTCCAGGTGAAATGCCCGCTGCTGACCGCTGAGCGGGTGCAGGCGGCGCGCCGCGCCGGCCACGAGCCGGTGACAGAGAACGCCTACAAGTCTATGGCGTATTCGCGCGGCGCCTCCGCGCTCGGCGTCGCCGTCGCCATGGGCGAGATCGCGGCTCCGGTCGCCGACGATGCCGTGTTGTCCGATTGGTCGCTCGCCTCCGGGGTGGCGTCGGCTTCGGCCGGCATCGAACTGAAGAACAACATCGTCATCGTGCTCGGTAATGCGGCGGACGCCGTCGGGGACTGCGTCATCGCCCATGCGGTGATGCGCGATGCGATCGACGCCGGCGCGGTCATCGGGGTGTTGCGGCATGCCGGCGTGTTCGGCGCCGAAGCGGTCGATACCGCCCGCATCGTCAACGTGCTGGCGAAGGCCGACCCGTCGCCTGACGGCATGCTGCGCGGCTGGCGACACACGATGTTGGATGACACCGATATCTCGGCGACCCGCCACGCCCGCGCTGCCGTGGGCGGCGTGATCGCGGGTCTCACCGGCTGTCCCGCGGTGTTCGTCTCCGGCGGAGCCGAGCACCAGGGACCGCCGGGCGGCGGCCCGGTCGCGGTGATTTCGCGGGTGTGAACAAGACGTTAAAATGCGGTCGCGAGGTCGGTGACGCAGCCGTGATCGGACGGAACCGGCGGGCCGGGGTTGACGACGGAGGAGTGATGAATTATAAAAGTCGTCAGTAGTCACCAACCGACGACCAAACGCCTCGCGAAAGTCAAATACCCATGAATCCGCAGGTCAGGGCCAAACCGGACGACACCCGGGCGCGGATCATGGAGACCGCGGAGGCGCTGTTTCGTCGGCTTGGCTTCGCCAAGACGGCGGTCGCCGATATAGCGGGCGAACTCGGCATGTCGCCCGCGAATGTCTACCGGTTTTTCCCCTCCAAGAATGCGATCGTGGAAGCGATCTGCCAGCGCTGCCTTTCGGATGTCGAGACCAACGCCTGGGCGGTGGCGCGCGCCAAGGGGCCGGCGGGGGCGCGAATTGAGCGCCTGATCCTCGAAATCCTCGCATATCACAAGGAAAACCTGCTGACCGAGAAGGGCGTCAGCGACATGGTGTTGGCGGCGATCGAGCTGAGCTGGGACGCCATCCACAAGCACAAGGACGTCATGCACACCGTGCTGGAAGTGATCCTGCGCGATGGCATCGAAAACGGCGAGTTCGAGCCCGTCCAGCCGCGCGAAACCGCCGAGTTGATCTTCCGCTCGCTGGTCGCTTTCACGCATCCGATGGTGATCGGGCAGTGCATGGAGGACGGCCAGGATCTCGAAGCCGAGGCCCGAGCCTCGGTCCGCTTTCTTCTGCGCGCCATTACCCCCCGCTAAATCCGATGCCGACGTTAAGCAGGGATTTTTTTGCCTGTTATGTGACGAAAGTCGAATATCGTCATCAAACATTGATCACAATATCGGCTGCACTCGTCGCGACCGC
Source organism: uncultured Alphaproteobacteria bacterium (assembly GCA_963747835.1). GTDB lineage: Bacteria > Pseudomonadota > Alphaproteobacteria > Rhizobiales > Xanthobacteraceae > JAJPKK01. The sequence continues at coordinate 256,143 of CAVVGO010000006.1, read as the reverse complement.
CAACCGTCGACCGAGAAGGAGTGTCCCATGGAAACCCGAACCGCCATGCTTCGCGTCGTGAGCGTCGCCGCGCTGCTGCCGTTGCTCGCCGCCTGCGACGATAAATCGTCGGCTCCCGTCGCGTTCGCCCAGCGCCCGGTGCAGGTCGAGCGCATCGCCTACGTACCCGAGAACGCAGCCCGTGAATTCGCCGGTGTGGTGCGGGCGCGCCACGAGACCGACCTGGGCTTCCGGGTCGCCGGCAAGATCGTGACCCGCATCATCAACGTCGGTGACCGCGTTCGTGCCGGCGACGTGGTGGCACGGCTCGACCCCCAGGACCTCAAGCTGCAGCACGAAAGCGCCGATGCGGAGCTCAGCGCCGCGACCTCCAACCTCGCCCAGGCCGCGGCCGACGCCTTGCGCTTCGAGAGTCTCAAGGCGCGCGGCTACGCGGCGGTTGCCGACTACGAGCGCAAGAAGGCCGCCAAGGACGAGGCGGAAGGCCGGATGGAGCGGGCGCAGCGTTCGCTCGATCTCGCCCGCAACCAGCTCGCCTATGCGGACCTCAAGGCCGACGCCGATGGCGTCATCACGGCAACGCTCGCCGAGCCCGGCCAGGTCGTCGCCCTCGGCCAGGCGGTGGCACGGCTCGCCCATCGCGGCGAGATGGAGGCCGTGGTGGCGCTGCCCGAGACCTGGCTCGACGCGGCGCGCCGAGCCGACGCGACGGTGCAGCTGTGGTCGGGGCCGAACCTGAGCTACACGGCGCATCTGCGCGAATTGTCGCCCCAGGCGGATGCCATGACGCGCACCTATGCGGCGCGCTTCACCATCGAGAATGCCGACGACAAAGTGGCGCTCGGCATGACGGCGACCGTGGTGCTGACCCACGTGGCCGACACCATGGTGGCGCGGATTCCGCTTGGCGCGATTCTCAACCGCGGTGCCGGTCCGGCGGTATTCCTGGTCGACGCGTCCGGCGTGCTGGAGCGGCGGCCCATCACGGTCGCGTCCTTCACCAACGCGGCCGCGCTGGTGACGTCGGGCATCGACGACGGCGACGAGATCGTCACCCTCGGGGTCCAGATGCTGGAAGCCGGCCAGAAGGTCCGCGCCATTATGGCCCGCGCGATCGACGGCCGCTGAGGCCGCCCGTCGCGGCGACCGCAAACCAATCCAGGGGTCGACATCATGACACGCTTCAATCTGTCCGAATGGGCGATCACGCACCGTGCCCTGGTGCTGTTCATGATCCTCATCCTCGGCGTCGGCGGGGTCTATTCCTATCTCAATCTCGGCCGCGCCGAGGATCCCTCCTTCACCATCAAGTCGATGATCGTGAACGTGTCGTGGCCGGGCGCGACCACCACCGAGATGCAGACCCAGGTGGCGGACAAGATCGAGAAGAAGATCCAGGAACTGCCGTTTCTCGATCGCGTCGAGACCTATTCGCAGCCCGGCGTGTCGTTCATCCAGGTGATCCTGTCGGATCGCACTCCGCCCGCCAAGGTCAAGGACCTGTGGTACCAGGTACGCAAGAAGGTCGGCGACATCCGGGGCGACCTGCCGGCCGGCATCGTCGGCCCCGCTTTCAACGACGAGTATGGCGACGTTTATTCCGCGCTCTACATGCTCACGGCGGACGGCCTGAGCCTCGCCGACCTCAAGGCCCGCGCCGAAGACATCCGCCAGAGCCTGCTTCGCGTGCCCAACGTCAATAAGGTCGATCTGATCGGCGACCAGCCGGAAAAGATCTTCGTCGAGTTCAGCCACGCCAAGCTGGCGAGCCTCGGCATCACGCCGCAGCAGATTTTCGACAGCATTGCCAAGCAGAACGCCGTGGTGTCGGGCGGCGCCGTCGATACCGCGGCGGACCGGATCAATCTGCGGGTCACCGGCGGCTTCACCGGCGTCGAAGCCGTCAAGGCCGTGCCGGTCGAGGCCAACGGGCGGACCTTCCGCCTGAGCGACATTGCCACCGGCAAGCGCGGCTATCAGGACCCGCCGAGCTTCCTGGTGCGCGAGGACGGCCGGCCGGCGGTCGGCTTCGGCGTGTCGATGCAGGACGGCGCCAACATCGTGACTCTCGGCGCCGACCTCAAGCGCGCCATGGCGGCGGTTGGGGCCGAGCTTCCGGTCGGAATCGAGGTGACCCAGATCGCCGATCAGCCCCGCATCGTCGAGGAACTCGGTCTCGGAATTCGTCGAGACCTTCATCGAAGCGCTCGGCATCGTGCTGCTGGTGAGCTTCATCTCGCTCGGCTGGCGTACCGGCATCGTGGTGGCGCTGTCGGTCCCACTGGTGCTCGCAATCGTGTTCGTGGTGATGTATGCGGCCGGCCTCGATCTTCACCGCATCACGCTGGGTGCGCTCATCATCGCGCTCGGGCTCCTGGTCGATGACGCCATCATCGCCATCGAGATGATGGTGGTGAAGATGGAGCAGGGCTTCGACCGCGCCCGCGCCGCCACCTACGCCTGGACCTCGACGGCGTTCCCGATGCTCACCGGCACGCTGGTGACGGCGGCAGGATTCCTGCCGGTCGGCTTCGCCAAGTCGAGCGCGGGCGAATACGCCGGCGGCATTTTCTGGGTGGTGGGCCTCGCGCTCATCGCCTCGTGGTTCGTGGCGGTGACGTTCACGCCGTATCTCGGCTTCAAGCTGCTGCCCAATTTTAAGACCGCCCACGCCGATCCGGACGCGATCTACGACACCCGCATCTACCGCACGCTGCGGCGGGTCATCGGGTTCGCGTTGCGCTGGCGCAAGAGCGTGGTCGCCGTCACGGTTCTGGCTTTCGTCGTCTCGGTGGCGGGGTTCGGCTTCGTGCAACAGCAGTTCTTCCCGACCTCGACCCGCAACGAGCTGTTCCTGGAATTGCGCCTGCCGGAAGGCACCGCGATCGAGGTCACCGATGCGGCCGCCAAGCAGGCCGAGCGCCTCGTCGCCGGCGATCCGGACGTTTCGAGCTATACGAGCTATGTGGGCCAGGGCGCGCCGCGGTTCTGGCTCGGGCTCAACCCGGTGCTGCCGAACCCGAACTTCGCCCAAATCGTCATCGTGACCAAGGACCTTGAAGGGCGCGAACGCGTCAAGGCGCGGCTCGATCGCGAGATCGCCGACGGCGCGCTGCCCCAGGCGCGCGCCCGCGTCGATCGCTTCACGTTCGGCCCGCCGGTCGGTTTTCCGGTCCAGTTCCGTGTGGTCGGGCCCGACCCCATGAAGGTGCGGGCGATTGCCGAGCAGGTCCGTATCGTAATGGCGACCGACCGCAAGGTCGTCGATCCCCACCTCAACTGGGGCGAGATGGAGAAATCGATCCGCCTCGAGGTTGACCAGGACCGTGCACGCATCATGGGGCTGACCCCGCAGGACGTCGCCCAGAACCTGCAGACCCTTCTCTCCGGCTATACCATCACGCAGTATCGCGAGGGCATCGAGCACATCGACGTCGTCGCCCGCGCGATCCCGTCCGAACGGCTCGACCTCGAACGACTGCCGGCGCTGACGATCGCGACCCGCAACGGCGTCGCGGTGCCGCTGTCCCAGATCGCCCGCCTCGACTACCAGTACGAGGAGCCGATCCTGTGGCGACGCAATCGCGACATCGTTCTCACGGTGCGCGGCGACATCGTCGACAACGTGCAGGCGCCCGACGTCACCAACGAAGTGCTGCCCAAGCTCGCCGCCATCAAGGCCGCATTGCCGTACGGCTATCGCATCGAGACCGGCGGCGCGATTGAGGAGAGCGTCAAGGCGAACACCGCGCTGGTCGCTATTTTTCCCATCATGGCGGTCGCGATGCTGGGCCTGTTGATGATCCAGCTCCAGAGCTTCTCGCGGCTGGCCCTGGTGTTCGTGACGGCGCCGTTCGGCCTGATCGGGGCGACCGCGGCGCTCCTGGTGACCAACCGGCCGTTCGGCTTCGTGGCGCTGCTCGGCCTGATCGCGCTCGCCGGCATGATCATGCGCAACACCGTCATCCTGGTCGACCAGATCGAGCACGACATCGCGGCCGGCCACGCCCGCTACCGCGCCATCATCGACGCGACGGTGCGCCGCGCCCGCCCGGTGGCGCTGACCGCGTTCGCCGCAATCCTCGGCATGATCCCGCTGGCGCGCAGCATCTTCTGGGGCCCGATGGCGATCACCATCATGGGCGGCCTGTTCGTCGCGACGGTGCTGACGCTCGTCGTGGTGCCGGCGCTCTACGCCTTGTGGTTCCGCGTCCGGGCCGACGAGCCCGCCCACGCGATCGAGCCGGCGCGCGGCCGCCTGGTGCCGATCCAAATCGCCGCGGAATAGCGGGTGGCGGGTAGCAAGTAACCCGGATGAGCGCAGCGATATGCGGGTCTGGCTGCGCCCGCGGAGAAACGAGCCCTGGATGCCGCTGCGCTCATCCAGGCTACGTTTCCTGTTATTATTCCCAGCTATGCGCGTCGCATCGGTGCAACAAATGCTTTGCGTTGCGCCAGCATTCCACCGAAAATGCGCGCGAGCAAACCTTGGGGGACCGTCGATGAAATTACTTGTGGCGGCATTCGTGGTGCTGCTGGGCGTGGCGTCTGCGGGCGCCGCGGACTATCGCGCGCCCGACCGGTATTACGAGACCGGGATCGAGCAGTTCACCTACAGCTTTGCCGCGATGCCGCTGCTGCCGCGGCGCTACCAGAACCATTGTGGCTACTTCAAAGGGCACTACGTGTGCGCTGATCATTGCGGCCTCGACTACCAGGTTTATTCGTGCTCGACGCTCGCGACCGGCTGCTGCCACGTCGGCTACGGTTATTGCGATGGCCTCGGCCATCTTCGCTGCAGCCCGCCGTGGTTCTGAGCGACGCGCAACGCGGGAGGAAAGTCATGTCGGACCGAAGCTTGGCCGGCGCGGTCGCTCTGTCCGCGGCGCTAGTGATGATAGCCGGCGGCGCCTCGGCGGCCGATGACGCGCAGTACCCCGACTGGAAGGGCAAGTGGGAGCGGTTCGTGGTTCCGGGGCTTCCGGGCCAGCCCGGGCATGACCAGACCAAGCCGTGGGGACGCGGGCAGCAGGCGCCGCTGACGCCGGAGTATCAGGCGGTGTTGGAGGCCAGCCTCGCGGATCAGGCCCGCGGCGGGCTCGGCAACTTTCCCACCACCGCGGGTCGCGCGGCCGGCATGCCGAACATGATGATGGCATTCGGGCCGCTCGAATGGGTCGTTACGCCGGAGGTCACCTACGTTCTGATCGGGTGGCACGATCACTATCGTCGCATCTATACCGACGGACGTGACTGGCCGGCCGACATCGAGCCGACCTTTTCGGGCTACTCGATCGGGCGCTGGATCGATGAGGACGGTGACGGCCGCTACGACCTGCTCGAAGTCGAGACCCGCGGCTTCAAGGGCCCCCGCGCCTTCGACGAAACCGGCTTGCCGCTCCACATCGACAATCAGTCGATCTTCAAGGAGCGCATCTACCGCGACAAGGCCGATCCAAAAATCCTGCACGACGAACTCACCACGATCGATCACGCTTTGACGCGGCCGTGGACCGTGGACAAGAGATACGTGCACAGTCCCGATCCGCATCCGGACTGGCAGGAGTTCTATACGACCGAAAACAATTTGCAGATCGTCATCGGCAGGGAAAACTATTTCCTGAGCGGCGATGGGATGCTGATGCCGGCGCAGAAGAATCAGACGCCGCCGGATTTGCGATATTTCAAGCAGACGCCGGTCAAGCAGACGCCGAAGTGATGCACGAGAACGATGGTGGGGTGGCAAAGCGAAGCGTGCCCACGCTACTTGACTCGCTGCTCGGCTGGACCGCGTAGGCACGGCGCAAAGAGCGCCTTTGCCTACCCTTCGCACGATGGCGTGGGCCTATTCGGAAGTTACGCTGCGCGGACCGTCAGGCGTGACCTCGAAGGCAAAATGGAAGATCGGCAGGTCCTCGCCCGGATGGTCCTGGTCGCCGGTCAATTCCGGCAAGCGGAAATTGATGGGCCGGGTTTCCTTGCCCTTGTAGATGGCCGGATAGAGATCGATGAAATGCCAGCCGGGGTCGCCGGTTGCCTGCATGAAGATTTCGACGTCGCCCTGGCTGTTGAAGCCGCAGGCATAGCCGGTCAGGCCGTTGTCGTAGACGATCGTGTAGATGTTCGCGGTCTCGCTCCAGCCCACGCCCTTGAGGTGGACCTTGAAGGTCGTCTCCACCGGCCCGCGTGCCACGTCGAGCGGGAACGCGGTCGGCGCGATCCAGAAGCTGCCGGTCTTGCGGGTCGCCCGCCGTGTCGGCCCACAGCGTATGAGCGCCGCCGAGGTCGTCGGGTGTGCTGAAGAAGAACGCCACGTTGCCGGAGCGGTCCGCCGTCGCCTCGGCCACCACGGTGGAGTTCTCCTCCCAGCCGCGGCCGGTCATGCGGTTGCCCACATAGGTCATCCAGTTGAGCGCGACCGGCTTGCCCGGGGTGAAGCCGGTGCCCTTGACGACGACCGGCTGGCCCGAGCCCGCGAACGCCGGCGTGGCGACCAGTTCACCCGGCGGCGGCAGGCGGCGTACCGTGGTCTGGGCCTGGTCGCTCGGGCGAGGCCGGCAGGACCGCCGCGCCCGGCGCGACGTTGAAGCCGATCTTGAACTGCGGCCGGTCGGGCGACGGCGACTGCTGCTTGTTGCGGTACGGGAAGGTGAAATCGGAGTGGATCACTTCGAGCACGTGCCGCCCCGGTCGGCCGGTGGCCGGGACCGTGAAGTGCGCGCTGCCGAACGTCGTTATGGCGGAGATCCAGCCCGTATAGTTGTTGTCGTAGAGCAGCACCCAGCTGTCTTCGAGTTCGCGCCAGCCGATGCCGTGGATCTCGATCGGGAGCGGCGTTCCGACCGGCACGTTGTCGGTCAGGAGCTTCACCGTCATGTCGATGTTGAAGGCGTCTTGGGTCAGGAGGCGGCCGCCCTGCTGCACCCGGATGTCGTGCTGGAACCCGAAATCGTCGGGCGCCACGAAGCTCGCCGCAATGTGACCGGTGGCGTCGCTCGTCACCCGGGCAACCCGATAGGCCGCCGGCTTGAACTCGCGGCCGAAATATTCCGCCGTCGTGACGTTCCAATGTCCCGTCACCGTCGCATAGACGACGATCGACGGCCTCATTGGGCGCGAAGCCTTCGCCCGTCACGGTGACCGGCGTTCCGACCGGGCCGTGCTCCGGTGCGACCTTGATGCGGCCGACGAACCCGCCCGAAGGCGTCGCGAGCGGCGCCTCGGGACCAAGCTCGGCCGCCCGCGGTGCCGCGGACGACTGATGTGGAAATGCCATGGCGAGGCCGCCCAGCACGCAAGCAACCGCAACCGACCGCCTTATGCAGACGCCAAACATCATGACGAGTAGCCTTCCGATCAAGAGCTCAGGGGTTCTTTATCTCGATCTCGCCCGGCATGACCTGGAGCTGCGTGGTCTTGCTCAGGAACGGCTCCCAAGTAACCGAGCCGGTGTCGCCCGTTGCCACCGCCTTGTAGCTGAACGAGCCGTTCGGATAGGCCGCCGGGACGATCCAGATCGCGGACCAGAAATGATCGACCGGCGAATTGCCCGGAGGATGGCCGCCGAAAACCGCGTTGATCTTCTGGCCATCCGGAAGTTCGACAACGAGGCTCTTGAGACCCTTTTCGTCGAGCGCCTTGCCGCTGGCGTCCTTAACCCGGAAGCGCCACACCACCTTCTCGAGGTGCTTGAACTGATTGTTGAGCACGCAGCCCGGGCCGGGCGCGCCGCGCTGGACGCCGCGCACGATGTCGCCTTCGACGAACAGCGTTTCCGCCCGCGCGCCGCTCGCGACGCTGACAACCGCAGTGGACAGTAAGACCGCCGACAACGTCAGTGTTTTCATGGGGACTCCCTCCGGCGCATACGGCCGCATGTATCGAACCGACACATGTTATCGCGGATGAGGCGCGGTTGAAAGAGCCTTGCGCGCAAGATCGCCATCATTGCCGCCGTCATTGTTGCCATCATGCGCAGCCCCCGGTTGTCGAGCCTTCAACTTCCCCAAGGTACCCGGAACATGCGCGGGCCGACTTGCATTTACGACGTTCAGGTAACGGACACGGAACGCGCGAACCGCGTTCAGCCCGGCATTCGTCAGCAAGTCATTATTATGTGGGAACAAGTCATGATTATGTGAGAATCAGGGCCGAGGATTGCCGCCATGAAATTCATATCGCTTCCAACGGTGTGGACCATCATGACCGTCGTCGCGGCGGGTATCACCGTGGCCGATACGGCTCACGCCCGCGCGTCGTTCGACGGCGCCTGGGCGGTCACGATCACGACGCAGCGCGGCGACTGCGATTCCGGCTCCGGCTTTGGCGTGGATATCCACGATGGCGGCATTTACGGACGCGGCGGGTTCTCCGTCAGCGGCCGCGTCGCGCCCAGCGGCGCCGTCACGGTGCAGATCGCCTCCGGAAGCTCGAGCGCCAGCGGCACCGGACGGTTATCCGGAAATTCCGGCGGTGGGATTTGGCACGGGGTGGGTTCGCGGGGCGCCTGCTCCGGGCATTGGTCAGCCGGTCGTCAGTGATCGAGCTTCGCGTTGCGCGATCGCGCCCGCGGACCGGCCGGCGACTTCACAATTGGACGAGTATTACGCGCAGCCGTGTATCGTTTTCGATGTAACCCGGCCGCGGCGCATCGAACGTCATCGACAGGATTCGCACGGCGCGCATTTCATCCAGGCGAACAAACTCCCATTCGCCGGCTTCCTCGGCGAGCCTTCGCCATGACAGCAGGACGTGCCGATCGTCGGTGGTAACTCCACATGCGTGGGGTTCGACAATCCGCGTCTCGCCGGTGCGGGCGCTCACATAGGCCAGCAGGTGACGTATCGCGATGGCGTCGCAGACCGTTTGCCTGGTGATTTCGCCGGCGTCCGCCATGATCGTTTTTTTTCTACGCTGGCAGCGACAGATTAGGCGAGATTCGACTCAGGGTAGCGCGATCTTAGTTCCTCGCCGCTTGCGCAATGCAATTAGACAACGCAGATGTCGGTCCGGTGACAGACCGCCCAACCGCGCGCGAGCCCCAACGCCGGAGGGACGGAACAATCCGGACCGTCGGGCGTTCGGACGTGTATTGGTCACGAGGGATTTCCAGCCATGCCTTATACGCGACCGATCAGGCGCTTTTATTTGACGCCGCCACGGCTTCTGACATTCGCGATCTCTCTCGTGCTCGCCGTGCTGGCGGTGATCGTCGTCTATGGCCACGTCGTGCAGCTGCATAGTCTCAACGGCTTCGTGATTCTGCTGATCGCCTACGTGGTTCTGGCGGTCGGCGTTCTGTTCCGCGGCATCTGACGCGCCGTTGCCAACGCGAAAATCTTCGCTCGTCGGGGGGAGCGAAGACGAGGCGGAATTCCGCGCCGCAAGAGACGGCCGAAAAGCATGTAAGCGACATCGTCCCTGGCGGTTCTTGCGGCGCTTGATAGACGTCGTTAACCTCGCGGGATATCCGTTGTCGACAGTGGGAGAGGAGACCCCCGTGATCCGCCGAATCCTCCGAACAAACACGTCCGTCCGCGTCGCCGTCCTGGTGTGCGCCCTTGCTCCGCTCCTCATGGTGCGGGAGCTCAACGCCCAGGCCGTGCTCACGGTCCCGGCGGGCCTCCCCGACTGGGCATTCAACATCCCCGACAAGGTCCAGCCGTCCGCTGTGCGACCGGAAGGCATCGTGAGGGCGCCCGGCAGCGCCAAGGAGTACGAAGCCGCCAAGATCGCAGGGAATGCCAGCCCGCCGGACTGGTTTCCCGATGAACACCCCGCCGCGCCGCGAGCGGTAACAGGCGGCGCGGGGATCACGTTTGCGTGCGGCTCGTGCCATCTGATGTCCGGCCAGGGCCATCCGGAAGCCGCCGACATCGCCGGCATGCCGGCCGAATACCTGATCCGGCAGATGGCGTACTACAAGGCGGGCACGCGCAAGGACGACGCCCGCATGGGTCCCCTCGCGAAAGCCACGTCGGACGAGGACGTTCGCCAGGCCGCCGAATACTTCGCCGCGTTGAAGCCCGCCGTGTGGGTGAAGGTGATCGAGACCGCCACGCCGCCGAAGACGTTCATCGCGACCGCGGGCCGTCATCGTCAGCTCCATCCCGACGGCGGCACCGAGCCGATCGGACACCGGATCCTTGAGATACCCGCAGATCCGTTCCGCACGGAAATCCGAGACCCGCATTCCGGTTTCATCGCCTACGTGCCGCCGGGCAGCATCGCCAGAGGCGAAGCATTGGTGAAAGGCACGGCGTCCGAGAAAACGGTGCAATGCGCGCTCTGTCACGGTGAGACGCTGGCTGGCCTCGGCGAAGTCCCGCGGCTCGCAGGGCTGCAACCGCTCTATGTCGCTCGACAGCTCTTCGATCTGCGATATGGCTCAAGCGCGGGAAAAGTTGCGGCGTTGATGAAGCCTGTCGTCGCCAATCTGTCGGATGACGACATCATCGCAATTTCCTCATATCTCGGCTCGCTGCCTCCGCAGTAAGGATCACGCGCAGGCTGCGCAAGCTCGCCCGCGAGCACATTGCTGAAGCGAGTACGCAATGATGATGGGCGCCCTCGGGCGGCGTATTCGCTACGTTCTTACTGACCTCGGCGATAATCACCAGGCGGAGCCAGGATGCATATGCAACGGTATTTCCTTTCATTGCTGATGTTGGCGACAGCGGCGGCGACGCCCGCCTTGGGGCAAGATATAGCGCCCGCGGCTGGGGTCGCCGGCAACGCGCGAAGCGCCGTATCGGTCCCCGATTTCTCCGGCATTTGGGGCCACTTGTTCTGGCCCGACGTCGACGCGCCACTGTCGGGTCCCGGTCCGGTCGTGAACAAGTCGCGCCGGCCCAATGGGGTCAGCAACACCCGCGCTCTGGTCGGCGATTACAGCAATCCGATTTTGAAGCCCCATACGGCAGAGGTCGTGCGCCAGCGTGGCGAGATGCAGTTGAAAGGCCTGTCCTATCCGACTCCATCCAATCAATGCTGGCCTGGTGGCGTGCCGTATATTTTTTGGAATATCGGGATCCAACTCCTCCAGGAGCCGGACAAAGTCACGATCCTTTACGCCTACAATAATGAAGTACGCCACATCCGGCTGAACCAATCGCACCCGGCTCTGATAAATCCCTCCTGGTATGGGGATTCGGTCGGTCATTATGAAGGCGATACTCTGATTATCGACACTGTCGGGGTCAAGGTCGGGCCTTATTCGATGGCCGACATGTACGGAACGCCTCACACCCAGGCGGTGCACGTGGTCGAACGCTATCGGCTGATCGACTACGAAGCGGCGAAAAAAGCACAAGAACAAGCCGCCAAATACAATTTCAGCCTCCCGGAAACGGATTTCGGTTGGCAGCGTGACCCTGATTACAAAGGCAAGGGCTTGCAGCTCGAATTCACCGTCGAGGATGACGGCGCCTTCACGATGCCATGGTCCGCAACGGTCACATACCGGCGCCCGCGGGGCGAATGGCCGGAATTCATCTGCGCCGAAAGCCGGGATTATCTCGGAAGTCCCGCAGTCATTCCGACGGCAGAGAAGCCGGATTTCTGAGCGAGGCCGACGGCGCCACCCGTTTTTATGCGAAGCGAAGACCTCGTCCGCCAGAGCGGATTCCGATGATGTTGAACCGCCTCTCCGAGTCATGGCCGGGCTTGTCCCGGCCATCCACGCCTTTCTCGCTGACCGTCCGAGGAAGACGTGGATGCCCGCGACAAGCGCGGGCATGACGATGGAGAGAGGTGATTCGATCGACGTCCGCGATCGACGTCCGCGATCGTAAGCCGAGAGCGCCGTCTTACGCCGCTTTGCCGCGGGTGATACGATCAGAAGTCGCCGGTCAGCCCTCGGGAGATCCCATGCGAACTTGCCACGCTCTTCTCATCACCGCCGCGATCGTATCCGTGGTGCCGGTTGCTGCACAACAGCCCTCGCCGCCGCCGTTGGAAAAGAAGGAGTTCAATCACAGCGCCTGGACCAAGGGCATCTTCTCCGACGCCGTCACGGTGAAGGGCTTCGGGCGCGGCACGATGGTGTTCCTGGCTGGCGTCGGCGCCGAAGACGAGAACGGCCCGCGCGGCAACATCCGCCACCATGACGATATCGTCGCGCAGTGCGAGTACGCCTTCGACAAAATCAAGCGCGTGCTGGCGGCGCACGGCGCCGACCTGAACCACGTGGTCAAGATCACGTCCTACCTCACCGACATGAAGAACCGCGTCGCGTACGGCCAGTGCCTCGGCAGGAACTTCGGGACGGCGCCACTCCCGGTCCACACGCTGATCGGCGTGACCGCCCTCGCCTTTCCCGAGATGATGATGGAGACCGACGTGACGGCAATCGCACCCGATTGATGCGCGGGCGGACTTCGATTTCAGTCGGGAGGCTGCGCTTATTGCGCCTTACGCAACTGAAACCCGGGACATCGCGCTGACACACCTCACCAGCCGCGATATCCCTGAACCCATGGATAGCGTCCGTAGCCGCGGGCGATGAACGGACCGTAGCTCCGCGGCCGGCCGTAATAATAATATGGACCGACGGCCGGCGGCGCGTACGCGTAATATGTCATCGGCGGCGGCGGATAGACATACACAACCGGCGGCGGGGGATAGGCGTAAATTTCCGCTGCGGGCGGGCCGGCATAGTAGCTTGGCGGCCGTGATTGGACTTGCGGAGGCGAAATTGGAATGTCAGCCGCCCTCGCGGCACCTATAGCCAGGATGCCCAAAGAGATCGCCCCCACGGCCGCCGTGATTGTTTTCACGCTCATCCACATTGCTTTCCCCTCCCGTCGACAGGCCCGACCGCAACGTGAACATCGGACGCCACGGAAGGGGCGAAATTAAAGCGATCCAAAGGCATCATTTTGTAATCTCGACAAGAAGCAGCAGGTAGTGGGCAATAAGCGTAGCGCATTGCGCGATTTCGGTGCGGGGCGACGCCAGTGCGGGTGAAACGGAGCGGCGCAATGCGAAGTCCGCGCGGTTTGGCGGTCCCGCGCGGTCATGCCACCGTCACTTGACGGCGACACTCTCTCGCGGCTTGTATCGCCGGACGGCGACCGCGATGACGGAGAAACCTCTTTGACGACGTCGTTCACGCAGGCGAGGGGTTGGTTTCCCGGCTCGATTTCGGGGCCGGGCGTCGTCGGGACGGTCGCGACTCTTGGGGCTGTCGCGGCGGGCGCGGCGATTATCGAGGCGGCGCTCATTCCCGGGTTATTGATCGGCGGCGCCGCGGTGTTGGCGCCGCGCCTGCTTCCCCGTGACATGTTGAGCGGCTTCGGGGGCGCGTTGGGGGGCGCGTTGGCGGGCAGCTTGGGGGACAGACTACGGCGAATCCTGCCGTCCCCGGCGCCGGTGTCCTCCGCCCCGTCGGCGCATTCGGCGGAGGCGCCAGCGTCCGGCGAGCCCGCGAACTTCGACACGTGGCGCGCGGTCGTCAAGACCTTCACCTATCGGGTGATTGTCACGACCGTCGACTTTGGCGCAAATTATTTCGTGATCGACGGGTTCGCGACCGCGGCGGGGTTGTCGGGCATGTCGCTTGTCGCCGGCCCCGTCTTTTATTTCGCTCATGAAGCGGCTTGGCACTATTACGGCCCCGCCTCGGCGCGAGAGCCCAATCCGCTCGAGGCCACGGTGCATGTGCCGATTCCAGGGGCGGCGGAGGGCGAGCAAAAGGGGCGGACGCGTTTCGCGAGCGTCAAGGTGAGTCGGGCTTTGGCCAAGACGGTCACTTACGAGGGCGTGACCGCGGTGTCGGAATTTGGCGTCAATTATCTCTTCGTCCGCGATCTCGCGACCGCTGCGGGACTTACCGCCTTCAGCATCGTGATCAGCCCCCTCGTTTATTACGTGCATGAAAAGGCCTGGGATTATTTCGACGCCACGAAAACCCGATCGCCGGCGCCCCCGGCCCTGAAGCTATTGCCGGCGCCGGCTTAGCGCGGACATGACCGATCGGCGACGGCAGTTCAGGCCGAGCATGGCCCGGACAAGCCGGCCACGCGTAGTCAGGGCCGGCCCCGCTCCCCCGCCGCGTCCGCCGCAACTAAAACCGGCACGGTCGGCTGACGGCCTGGCAGCGGACCATTTCTCGGCCGTGGCGGGAGGTCCGAGTCGGGCCAAAAACGGCCGTGAGCAACCGCAGCCAAACAACCCTTTATTCGATCGCCTCGTCGGCGCGCGAGAGCGGCAAAGCCGAGACTTCGAGCCCAGTGCCAAGCTCGTTGACGTGACCTCGATTGCCTTACGAAAGCCACCGACTATAGGATAGAAAAGGTCCACGTCGGGGGTATGGCAATGATCCGCGCCACGGCAGTCCGTGCTGTTGTATTGGCGGCGGCTTTCGCCGCGGCATTCGCGCCGCTCACGTGTCTTGGCGAAAGCAGCAATCCGTTGCCGGCCCGGGCAACAAGGGAGTTGCCGCCCGAGCTGCTCTCGCTGTTGCGGCAAAAGAAGATGCCAAAACACTCGCCGATCCTTATGCGCATTTTCAAGGAAGAGGCGGAACTCGAAGTCTGGAAGCAGGACACCACCGGCCATTTCGAGCTGCTCAAGACCTTTCCGATCTGTCGGTGGTCGGGCGATCTTGGGCCGAAGTTTCATGAGGGCGACCGCCAGACTCCGGAGGGGTTTTATACAATTACCCCCGAGTTGATGAATCCCAATTCCCATTACTATCTTGCGATCAACATGGGCTTCCCCAACAGCTTCGACAAAACGAATAACCACGACGGCAGCGCTCTCATGATCCATGGCGACTGCTCGTCGAGTGGTTGCTATGCCATGACCGACGAGCAGATCGGCGAGATCTATTCACTGGCGCGCGACTCGCTGCTCGGCCGGGCGTCGTTCCAGGTCCAGGCGTATCCGTTCCGCTTGACGCCGGCGAATCTGGTGCGGCATCGAACTAATCCGAACTTGCCCTTTTGGACGATGCTCAAGACCGGCAACGATCACTTCGAGGCGACGCATCTCGAACCCAAGGTGGACGTGTGCAATCGCCTCTATGTATTCGATGCGCAAGCCAACCCGATTTCGCCGAATCCTCTTGTGTTCAATCCCGCCGGCAAATGTCCCTCCTTTGTCGTGAACCCTAAAATCGCACGGCCGGCGCTGGAGAAACAACGCATCGATGAGGCCGAATATGCGCAATTGCTTGAAGACAACTTGCCAACCGCCCCGATCTACAGCGGACTGGACGGCGGGATGAACAAGGTCTTCCTCGCACGGTTTCCGGGCAGAGTGCTGCTTGCGGAGGCGCAGCCATACGCATCTTACTGGCCGCAAGTGCCGCCGATCCCCTGGGTCGACAATGATGGATCGTTGATGGGTAGATGGTTTGTCACCTTAATCGACAGGGACGTTACAGGACCTGCGGGCGTTCCGATTGCCTCGCGCTACGTCCTGCCGCCATAGTTGGTGTAAACAGTCGCGCAGGCTCAAGCCTGGTCAGCGCGTAGGGCACAGTAAGCAGAGCGCACTGCGCCATTTCGGCAGGAACAGCCACGCGAGCGTGGTTGAGACGGGGCGGCGCAATGCGCTGCGCTTATTACGCCCTACGTAATTGCAACGTGCGCAGGAAGAAATCGATCCAGGGCGTCCAGTCCGGCTCGGGCGTCCGGATCGTCGCCTGGGTTCGGCGCAACGCGAGATAATAGGCGTCCCTGCTTTGCTCAATGATGCTCTCCAGCGAGCCGTAAGGCACGTAGGCATAGCCTGCGCGCAACAATAGCAACGTCGTGAAGCAAACTGCCTACTGCAGCACTTCGTTCCTCAACTGCTTGGCCTTGTCGATGTTGTGATCTCCCGAGTATTGATCGTAATACGTCACGGCCTCAAGGGTGTAACCGCCCTTTTTCTCACAATCGGCATTCAGGCGCACGATTTCCGCCTTAAGCTTCTGCATGACCGCAAGCTCTTTGTCATTCAGCCATTCTCCGCTTTTCGGCATGTAGTCGTTTAGTTTAGCCTCAAGCGACTCCTTCTCCAAGTCGGCGCTCGGGTCTTCTTTTTGAGTTCGTTTGGTCCAGGGGGTGATGAGTTCAGAATGCCGCATTACAACAGCGCTGGCTGCACTCGAATCTTTGGCCCGGTGGACATTAGCAACCAGCTCAGTGTTGAGGATCGTAGCGTATTGGCTGAGTACACCTTGAAAAAGAAAAAAGAAGTCCAGTCGGACCATCTTCACGAAGGGGCGCTGAATATCAGCGAGTTCCTCGGTTGATACCTTCAACTCGGCGAGCTGATTATCAATCTCATCAAGTATTGCTTGCTTTTCCCTCGCAGGGGGTGTCCCCAGCCGATTTCCCCATGCGATCGTCAGGTAGCTTGCGCGGGCGCTGATCGACGCCAGTTTACGCACACGCGCGATTATCTCCTTGGCATTGTCCAAGGTCTCGCGAAGCTCAACTTGGATTTTCCCGACTTTGAAGGTCTTGATCTGCGGTAAAAACAGAACCACGCTACATGCGACAAAAGCTAAACCTAGGGCGGAAGCTGACCAGGATTTCCCGTTCCAAGCCTGGAATACGAACAGGATCAGTGCCACCACGCCGAAGGCGAAACAGACAAAAACATATATCTCCCGAAGTTTTTCCATGTCGCCGTCAATCACCTTTAGGACCTCACCAAATAAAAAAGCCGCGACTCAGTCCCGGCTAACCAACCCAAACTAACATCTCAATTCTCTGTTTGAAAGGCACACCACTATACAACGGGAGCGAGGGCCGTAAGCCGCAATCGCTTTATTGCGCCGTTTTGAAGTAAGGCTCCGACCGACGCGTTCCAGCCACCACCTTGGGCGCAAAAAAACGACGCGCGTTGCACGGTTCAAACCTCGCCGAATTCGCCGGCCGCGTCGAAATCGCCCGCCCAGTCTTCCGGAAATATCCCGGCCGCTACGTCGCGATGAAATGACGAAAACGGCCAATCGCGCACCCGCCTGACAAGCCCGTGCTTCACCGGATTGATGTAGCAATATTCAACGTGACGGCGATAGTCCTCGCCATCCCTGATCAGGTGCTCCCAGAAGCGGCGCTGCCAGATACCCCGTTCGCCGCGTTGCCGACGAACTCTGCTCAGCCGCTCGGTCTTTGGGAGCGATTTCGAAAACTCGATCTTGATGCGTCGCCAGCGCATTGAAAAGTCGGCATCCTCGGAAGGCAGAGTCCAGATGGCGTGAATGTGATCGGGCAACACGACGAAGGCGTCGATTCGAAACGGATGCCGCTCGCGCGTGCGGCGCGTCGCCTCCCGCAGCGCCTCGATCTCCGCGGTCAAAAGACCGCTACGACGATCGAGGAGATTTGCGGTGAAGAACCAACATCCGCCCGGCACAAACGCGCGACGATAATTGGGCATATCGGCAGGTTAACAGAGCGCGCATTGGAGGCAATCGACGACGCGCGCGCCCGTCGAAGCGGCCGCTTTCCTTGGACCAAGCGGCGGGGCTTATTTTGCGAAGGCGCTAGGGCGCAATAAAGCGATTGCGCCCTACGTCTGCTACGTTTGCGAATATCTCTCGCGGGTCGATTCGGTCCTATACGCGGGGCGGTAGGGCGCAATCACTTTATTGCGCCGTTTCGAAGCGGACCTCCGATCCATGTGATTCGGCTGGGACGTCCGACGCGGTTAAACCACGTACACGCGCCCCTCGAACGGGCCGTATTCCTCGGATCAGATGGCGGAGCGTATCACGCGATGGCGCAATAAAGTGATTGCGCCCTACGTTTGCCAATGTCTCCCACGGGTCGGTTCGGTCCTGTACGCGGCGGCGAGAGCATGAGCGACGAATTTAACCCTTGTCATACTAGGAATAGTCCTATACGATTGAACAAGCAGCGAACGCGGAGTTTCGCTCACCCATAACTCTCCCGAACCTCTCACACAATTCTGCTGCCCCACTCCCGCGCCGCGTCCGCCCCAAGGGTTGACCGTAGCCCATGGCCCACTAGAACAATGCGCCCGCACCCGCACAGGAGGCCCGCGATGGCCGGGAAGAACATGCTCGACGGCGCCCAGGTGATCGTCGATTACCTGATCCGCGAGAAGGTGCCTTATGCGTTCGGGCTGTGCGGCCACGGCAACATCCAGTTCATCGATGCGCTGTACGAGCGCTCGTCCGACATCAAGACCATCTCGGTCCACCACGAGACCGTGGCGGGCTTCATGGCGGACGTTTATTACCGGGTGTCGGGGCAGCCGACCGCGACCTTCACGTCGTGCGGTCCCGGCTCCGCCAATCTGCCGATCGCGCTCGGCAATGCGTTTCTCGATTCGGTGCCGTTCCTTGCGGTGACCGGCAACATCCCAACGAGCCAGTTCAACCGCGGCGCCTTCCAGGAGCTTTACCGGCATTATCAGGCGGATTTCCCCTCAACGGTGCGGGCCTATTGCAAGCGCGTGTTCCAGCCGACCCGCGGCGAGATGGTGCCGCTCGCGGTGCGCCAGGCGTGGAAGACCATGGTGACCGGGCGGCCCGGCCCGGTGGTGCTCGACGTGCCGTTCGACGTGTTCCGCGAGGCCGCCGCCGAAGAGACGCCGAAGCCGGAAGAGTGGAGCGCCAACATTTCGTGCCGCTGCGGCGCCGATCCGGAGGGCGTGAAAAAGGCCGTCGACATGCTGCTGGCGGCGGAGCGGCCCGTGATCCTGATCGGCCAGGGCGTCAAGTACGGCGGCGCCGATGCCGACCTGCGCGCGCTCGCCGAGAGGCTCGGCATTCCGATCGCATCCTCGGCAAGCGGCCTCGGCGGCATCGATGCGTCCCATCCGCTGGCGCTTGGGCTGGTGGCGCGCAACGGACCCTATCAGGCCAACCACGCGACCCGGCAGGCCGACGTGCTGCTCGCGCTCGGGGTGCGGTTCGATGACCGCACCTCGTCGTCGTGGCTGCCGGGCTATTCCTTCACCATCCCGCCGACGCGGCTCATCCATGTCGACATCGATCCCGACGAGATCGGCCGCAACTATCCGGTGGCGCTCGGACTGATGGCGGACGTGCGCACCTTCCTGCGCCAGGTGCTCGGCGCGATGCGCGCGGACGCAACGAAAGCAATCGGCGAGCAGGCGGCGGCGCGGGCACGCTGGCTCGACGCGATCGCGGGCTACCGCAAGGAATGGGATGCGTTCGTCGCGCCGGGCTTTGTCGATGACGCCTCGCCGATCGATCCGCAGCGCGCCGCCCATGAGATCGACAAGGCGCTGCCGGCGGACGCGATTTTGGTGAGCGACATCGGCATCCACCACAACTGGCTCCTCCAGTTCTGCAAGCCGCGGCGGCCGGACTCGCTGATCGGCTCCATGGGGTTCGGCCCGATGGGCTTCGGGGTCGCCGGCGTGCTCGGCGCGAAGCTCGCGGCGCCGGACCGTCCCTGCGTGTCGGTGTGCGGCGACGGCGCCTTCTTCATGCATGCGAGCGTGCTCGGCACCGCGGTCGAGTACAACATCCCGGTGGTGTGGGTGGTGTGGAACAACTACGCCTATGCGTCGATCCGCGGCTTGCAGCGCGGCTATCTCGACGGCCGCGAACTTGCGACCGACTTCCGCCATCCCGACACCGGGGCGCCCTACAATCCGGATTTCGCCGCCATGGCGCGCTCCGCCGGCGTCGAGGGCGTGCGCATCGATCGCGCCGGCGATCTCGGCGACGCCGTCCGCACCGGCATCGCGACCGGCCGGCCGTATCTGATCGACGCGCAGATCAGCGGCGACCGCAGTCCGGGCGGCGCCGGCGTGTGGGAGCTTCCGGGACTGGGACAGAGTAAGCCCGCGATCGGCGGGCGCTATCACGTAGATGCCAAGTAAAATGTTTGAGGAGAAGCTTTCTTCTCCCCTCCCCCTTGTGGGACCCCACAAGGGGGTCACAAGGGGGGAGGGCGCAGTAAAAATTACCTGTTGTTTTCCCTGCAATCAGGGAACGCCGTCGCGCATCGGAGGAACGAAATGACATCACCCCAACCCCAGGAAGCCAAAGGTTTCAAACTCCTCGGCCACGATCGCAGCGCCGCCTGGGGCGGCGGCAGCATCGTCGAGATCCACAAGGGCTACGCCTACGTCGGCGCGGTCGGCGGCGCGAGCTTCAACGGGCCGGAGGGGTTCACGGCGCATGACGTGCGCGACCCGCGCAATCCAAAGAAGGTCTACGAATTCCGCGCCCCGCCCGGCGTCCATTGCCACAAGGTCCGCGTCGTCGGCGACCATCATCTCTACGTGAATTCCGAACGGCTGGTCGGCGACAAGGGCAAGAACGCGCGCGCCGGGCTTTTCATCTTCGACATCAGCAAGCCGGATCAGCCGCGCGAGGTCGGCTTCCACGACATGCCGGGCAGCGGGCCGCACCGGTTCGGCGTCGACAACAAGCGCGGCCTCGCGTTCCTGCCGAACGACGCGCCGGGCTGGAACAAGCGGGTGATCTGGACGCTCGACATAAGCGATCCGCTCAAGCCCGAAGTGGTCAGCATCTGGGGCCTGCCGTGGCAGAAGGCCGAGGGCGACGGCGACGGCAACGATCCGATGCCGGCCGAAAGCGCCATCACGCTGCACGGCCCGCCGATGATCCGCGGCAACCGCATGTACTGCGCATGGTGGGGCGGCGGCATCTCGATCATCGACTGCACCGACCTGCGCAACATGCAACTCGTCGGCCATCTGCAATGGTCGCCGCCGTTTCCGGGCTCAACCCACACCTGCTGGCCGATCGGCGACAAGCCCTACCTCGTCGTCACCGACGAGGCGCGCGCCAAACAGAAATACTGGGACAGCCAGTTCATGTGGATCGTCGACGCGCGCCACGAGACCAATCCGATCCCGGTCGCGACGTTCTTTCCGGACCGCGAGAAATATTTCCACCGGCCCGGCCGCTTCGGCGCCCACAACATCGTGGAGAACATTACGACCGAAGGCCCGTGGGCCAACATCGTGTTCCTGACCTACTTCAATGCCGGCCTGCGCGCCGTCGACGTAAGCGATGTGCTGCGGCCGAAGGAGATCGGCTGCTTCGTCCCGGAACTGCCGGAAGGCCAGGACGCCATCCAGTCAAACGACATCGGCGCCGACGAGCACGGCCGGCTCTACCTGATCGACCGCGCCGGCGCCGGCATGCACATTCTGGAATATACCGGGTAGCGGGGATTTAGAGCATGATCCCGAAAAGTTGCAGATTTTTCGGACAAGATCATGCTCGGAATAACAAGGATTCCTCACGCCCACAGCCGCTCGCCTTTGATGTCCTTGTAGAGGTCGGCGACGTATTCGCCGTAGCCGTTGAACAGCAGCGTCGGCCGGCGGTCGTTGGTGCCGATCACCTGCTCGCTCGCCTGGCTCCAGCGCGGGTGCGAGACCTCCGGATTGACGTTGGCCCAGAAGCCGTATTCGGCGGCCTGGAGCGCTTCCCAGAAGGTTTTCGGCCGTTGATCGGTGAAGTTCACCCGCACGATCGACTTGATCGATTTGAAGCCGTACTTCCACGGCAGCGCGAGGCGCAGCGGCGCGCCCTGCGACTTCGACACCGGCTTGCCATAGGCGCCGGTCACCACGAAAGCGAGATCGTTCATGGCCTCCGCCATGGTGACGCCTTCCACGTACGGCCAGGGGTACCAACTCGCGCGCTGGCCGCTCGCCATCTCCTTGTCGAGGAAGGTTTCCATCCGGACGTACTTCGCCGACGACGTCGGCTTGGCAAGCTCGACGAGCCGGGAGAGCGGAAAGCCGGTCCACGGGATCGCCATGCCCCAGGCCTCGACGCAGCGGTGGCGATACAGCCGCTCCTCCAGCGGCATCTTGCGGATGAGATCGTCGATCGCGACCTCCTGCGGCTTATCCACCATGCCGTCGATCTTGACGGTCCACGGCCTGACCCGAAGCGCCTGGGCGGCGCGCGAAATCGACTTCGAGGAGCCGAACTCGTAGAAATTGTTGTAGGTCGTGTTGATCGCCTCGTCGGTGACCGGGCGGTCGAGCTTGTATTTCTCGTTGCGCTTGGCCGGATAGAGGTTCTGGGTCGGGTCCGGCACATCGGTCGCCCGCTGCGCCATGGCGGAAGCGGGCGTCAGCGCGATCGCGGCGGCGCCGGTCGCCTGCAGGAAGGCGCGACGGTCGAAGAACAAATGCTCCGGGGTTGCCTCGCGCTCCGGCAATTCCCATCCGCGGTGACGCTTGATGTGCATGGCGCTGCTCCTCAGGGGTCTTGTTGGTTCGCTCCTCACTACGGGCGAAAGCCGTCACCGGCAAGTCACACTTGCGGGAACAGGCACGTGATCAGCGCGCCGCGGCGCGGCCGGATTGGAGCCGATTCTCCGTCTCCGATCATAACACCTTCGGCATCACTTGGCCGGTGCAGGTACTTTGGCCGGTTGCAAGTACTGCTTATCCAGCATCACGTGAATACCTTTGTGCTCGTTCACCACTTGGGTGACGCGCAGGTCGGCGGCGAGGCTGCACAGCATGTAGGCCTCGTGGCGCTTGAGCGTGGTGCGCGCTTCGATCAAATCGAGCATCTGGCGCAGCGCCACAACGACGCAGTCGTCGAGGTCGGGGTCGAACGCCATGGTGATGACGTGGGTCGGCGTCTCCGCCATCGGCCATGCGAGCGTCATGTCGTCGCGCGCGGTGAGGCGGAACCGTCCGATCAGGCCGGTCTCGATCGCGTTGACGCAGACTTCGCCGTCGCCCTGGGCGGCATGGCCGTCACCCACCGAGAACAGTGCGTTATCGACGAACACCGGCAGGTAGAGCGTGGTGCCGGCGACCAGCTCCTTATTGTCCATGTTGCCGCCGAACTGCCGCGGCTGGATGCTCGACACCGTGCCCCAGGCGCGCGGCGGCGCGTTCGCCATGACGCCGAAGAACGGGCGCAGCGGAATGTCGGTGCCCCACGGCAGCCGGCCGACCATGCGGTTGCGCTCGAGCGCCACGTGGATGATGTGCGGTTCGGCAAAGTCGTGCGGCAAAGCGCCCCGGAGCGGACGGCAGGCCGTGTAGCCCCAGTCGTAATGGAGCGCGATGTCCTCGATGTCGACCTGAAGCACCTGGCCGGCCTTAACGCCGCGCACCGCCACCGGCCCGGTGCACATGTGGCCCGGCAGCATGCGCCGCGTCTTCGCATTGTGAATGTCATAGAGCGCCGGCGGAATGAATGCGGGCGGCGGCGGCAGCGCATCGGGTGGCCCCGATACGGTGGATATCGTCACTACGTCGCCGCTGTCGACGGTTGTGGCCGGCGCGAGCGTCGCATCGAGATAGCCCCAATGCACCGTCGCAGCACTTGCGTCCAGACGCTTCGCCATTTTGCACCCGCCCCGCTCAAGCGCCGGATGATCGGTCGCCGCATGCATGATGAGAGACGCAGGCGCGATGCACAAGTAGTGCGGCGCGCGCAAAAACGCGGATAAAAAAATGCCGGGCCCAAGAGGGCCCGGCAGTGAATTGCCGATCCTAGGGGAGATCGGCAATGACCTTCCAGAGGGAACAACTGGCGACAATCAACCGCGTCTGGAGGACGCACGCTCGATCAGCGCCAGCACCAAAACAATATGCCGGCGGCGCCGCGAGCGATCAACACGTAGCTCGGCATGACTGCCATGCGGGTCGCCGGCGCTCATAAAATTTGCACTCACAAACCGCAACAGATGAAAGTAAACCGCACCGTTGTAGTATTCGGAATACGACGCGCCAAACGCGAAGCCCGCGTCATTTCGCTCGCTTCGAAACGTTCTAATAATTCCAGCGCTGCGCGTTGCTGACCAGGAAATCGCGGAACGCCTGCACCCGCGCCACCGATTTGAGTTCTTCCGGATAGACGAAATAGGCGTCGAGCGCGATCGTCTCGGAATCGCCGAACAGCTGCACCAGCCCACCGTCCTCCTCGACGATGTAATCAGGCAGCATCGCGATGCCGAGACCGGCTTGGCAGGCGCGCAGGATGCCGATGATGTTGTTGATGATCAGATGCGGCGTGCGTGGTCCCTTGCCGTCACGGCCGACGTCGACAAGCCAACGCGTGTTCTGCAGGAACGACGGAACCTGGCCGCCGAGCACCAGCAGGTGATGCTTGTCGAGGTCCTCGGGAGAGCGCGGCGTGCCCAGACGCTTGAGATATTCCGGCGACGCGTAGGCGTGGAAGTGCACCGAAAAAAGCTTGCGCTGGATCAGGTCCGGCTGGGTCGGCTGGCGCAGGCGGATCGCGACGTCCGCCTCGCGCATGGCGAGATCGAGCTCTTCGTCGGTGGTGATGAGGGTGATGCGGATGTCCGGATAGAGGTCGCCGAACGCGCCGAGCCGTGGCGTCAGCCAGTGCACGCCGATCCCCACCGTGGTGGTGATCTTGAGGTCGCCGTTGGGCCGCTCGCGGCTGTCGGTCAGCTTGGCGCGCGCCGACTCGAGCTTCATGAAGACGTCATGCGCGGTTCGGTAGAGCAGTTCGCCCTGCTCGGTGAGGATCAGGCCGCGGGCATGGCGATGGAACAACGATACGGTGAGTTCCTGCTCCAATGCGCTGACCTGCCGCGACACCGCCGACTGCGACAGGCCGAGTTGCTCGCCCGCGTGGGTGAAGCTGCCCGCTTCCGCGGCGGCGTGAAAAACCTTGAGCTTATCCCAATCCATGATCGTTCGAATTCGCGGACGCGAAGTCCTCTTGCCTGCTGGGCGAGCGATACCCGCCAGCCCGGAATCCGTTGTTCCGGAGTTGCCAAACGATCCGTCCCCTTCGGGGGTTGGATCTCTCACTCGGCTGCGACGCGGTCAGCGTCACGGGCAGCCAGAAACCGCTCCGCCTCGAGCGCTGCCATGCATCCCATGCCGGCGGCCGTCACGGCTTGGCGGTATACGTCGTCGGTGACGTCACCGGCCGCGAACACGCCCGGGACCGAGGTCGCAGTCGAGAATGGCGCCGTCTTGATGTAGCCGTTGGGCTTCATCTCAAGCTGGTCCGCGAACAATTCGGTCGCCGGCGAATGACCGATGGCGATGAAAATGCCGTCCGCCCGCAACTCGGTGACGACGCCGGTCTTCACGTTCCGGATCGCGACGCCCGTCACCTTGCGGGGGTTCTCGCTGCCGCGCACGTCATCGAGCACGCTATTCCAGACCACGTTGATCTTCGAATGGCGGAACAGGCGCTCCTGCAGGATGCGCTCCGACCGGAACACGTCGCGGCGATGCACGACCGTCACCTTGGCGGCGAAATTGGTGAGGAACAGCGCCTCCTCGACGGCGGTGTTGCCGCCGCCGATCACGACGACCTCTTTGCCCTTGTAGAAGAAGCCGTCGCAGGTCGCACAGGCCGAGACGCCATGTCCTCTGAATGTCTGCTCCGACGGCAGATCGAGCCAGCGCGCCTGAGCCCCGGTCGCGATCACCAATGTCTCCGTCACATAAATATCGCCGGAGTCGCAGGTGAGCCGGAACGGCCGCCGCGACAGGTCGACCGCCGAGACGTGATCGGACACTAGCTTGGTGCCGACATGGGCGGCCTGCTTTTCCATTTGCTCCATCAGCCACGGCCCCTGGATGACGTCGGCGTAACCCGGATAGTTCTCGACGTCGGTGGTGACGGTGAGCTGGCCGCCAGGCTGAAAGCCCTGGATCATGATGGGTTCCAGCATGGCGCGGGCCGCATAGATGGCTGCGGTGTAGCCCGCTGGTCCCGAGCCGAGAATGACGGCCTTGGCGTGAATGGTCCTCGACATCAAGGTCCTCTGGCGTCACGGCAACCTTGTCACGATCGCCGTGCGGGGAAATCCGGAGCGCGCGTCACCCCGGCTGGCCACTCATATAGGGCTTTGCCAAAGCTATGCAAGAATCGCAACCCTGAATTTACAACGGAAACGGGGCGACTTATGACACCCTTAACAAACCTCTGCCCGGGTGCATTTTCCTCCGGGGCGAACGAACAGAAGCGACGATCTGTGCGCAATATTGTTTCGCCAGCGGGTGTTCCGATGTACAAAAAAACATGCCGCAAGGACGACGACGCCTGGATGCCATCGACCGCAACATCTTGCGCGAGTTGCAGGAGGACGGCCGTATCACCAATGTGGAGCTGGCGCGGCGGGTTGGGATATCGGCGCCGCCATGCCTGCGACGGGTCCGTGGCCTCGAAGAAGCCGGCTATATCAAGGGCTATCGGGCGCTGCTCGACGAGAAGGCGCTTGGCTGCGAGGTAACGGCTTTTGCGATGGTGCATTTGTCGAGCCAGGCCGAAGCCGATCTCCAGGCCTTCGAAGCTTATGTACGGGGCGAGCCGGTGGTACGGGAATGCTGGATGCTGTCCGGCGAAATCGATTTCATTCTCAAATGTGTGGCGCCGAACCTGCCCAACTTTCAGGCCTTCGTGACGGCGCTCACCGCGGTGCCGCATGTGCTCAACGTCAAGACTTCGCTTATGCTGCGCAACTCCAAGGACGCCCCCATGGTGCCGGTCGAGTTACTGCGCTCTCCGTCGGGCTGAATCCCGCCGGGCTCCTCAGGCGGCGGCCGCGCCGGAGCCGTGATCGTCGTGTCCGGGTTCGACATCGAAACTTCGTGGACTTTCGCCGCGCCGCCACAACCGCCACATGGTGGTGTAAGCCGCCTCGATGTGTCGGCGCGACAGGTCGGTGTCGAATAGCGGGCGGGTAGGCCGATTCTCCGCAAGGCGCTTGCGGATTTCGCCGAGCAGTGCCGGGTCTTCGGCAAGCCAGAGGGCGAGTGCCGCATAATCGGCGAGGCTCGACGTGACGAGCTCCGGCAACCCGATAGAATGGAGGAGGCTTGCCGCGACCCGGCCGGGAAACGAATTGCCTCGAGAGGTCAGCACCGGCAAGCCTGCCCACAGGGCGTCGCTGCAGGCGGCGTGGCTGTTGCAAGGGAGCGTGTCGAGGAAAAGATCGGCGAGGCGGTGGCGCGCCAGATGTTCGGGCTGGTCCATGCGAACCGCAAACACCAGGCGTGATGGGTCGACACCGCGGCCCGCGGCGTGCCCGCGCAAGTTTTCCACCGCGCTCTCGTTATCGTGCAACAGCCACAGCACGCTGCCGTCGACCGAAGTCAGCAGCCGCATCCAGACGTCGAATATCGGCGCGGTGATCTTGTCACTGCTGCCGAAGCTGCAGAATACGAACCCGCTCGCGGGCAGCCCTGCCTGCTCCCGGGACGGTGTCTCATCGGCAATGCTGCGCCGGGAATCGTTGACTTGGTAGCAGTCCGGCAGGCGAACGACCTTCTCGGCAAAGAACGCATCCTCGCCGGGCGGCACCACGATGGCGTCGGCCAGGATATAATCGATGAAACTCGTTCCCATGGTGCCGGGATGTCCGAGGTAGCTCACCTGGATCGGCGCCGGGCGATGGCTCAGGATGCCGGGACGGGCATCCGGGGTAAAGCCGGTGAGATCGATCGCGATGTCGATTTCGCGCTCAGTCAGGAGCCTCGCGGCCTCGCGATCGCCGATGCTGTTGACGTCGTGGAAGCGATCGAACGACGCCACCACCCGGGCTCGGACATCGCTGCCGTCGTCCGGGCCGAATGGAGATCCCCGTGATTTCGAAATCGCGAGCGGTCGTGTCGTTCGAGCAGGTTGACCATCAGGGACGAGGTCGCGTGACGATTGAAATTCGCCGACATGTACGCGACGCGCAGCTTGTCGTGGTCGCGGCCGGCGGCGCCATGCATCGGCGCCTGAGCGACCGCAGACCGGTCAGCGGCGTAGCGGCGCGCACAAGCAAGCCGCATTGCCGGCGTCGCATCATATGCAAGCAGCGTGGACGGAGAAACGATCGATCCGCCGCCCGCCACATGGGATTTGATGTTGGCCGCGACTTGCGCGGTCCGGGTCCAGTCGCAAATCCTGGCCGCGCACGCCGCATAGTCGCTGAATGCGTGAGGTGGTGGGGTTCCGAGCGCGAGCGCCCTCTCGTAGCGATCGAGCGCTTCCGCGATGCGGTTCATGCCGGAGAGCGAATTGCCATGAACGTAATAGGCCTCGGCATTGTCCGGGGCGCGGGCGATCGCTTGATCGAGGCTTTCGAGTGCTTGCGGGAAACGTCTAATCGCATTGAGCGCGGCGCCGCGATTGACGAGCGCCCGGATAGAATCGGGCGCAATGGCGAGCGCCGCGTCAAAGCTCTCCAGCGCCTCCTGGCAGCGATGCAGCTTCAGCAAAGCGCAGCCGCGATTGTTGAGCGCGGTGGCGTCGTTCGGCCGCGTGGTGAGGGCCTGATCGAGGCTTTTGAGGGCCTCCTCGAAGCGCTTCGCCTTCACGAGCGCCGCGCCGCGATTGCCGTGCATCGTGGGGTCGTCCGGGCGGAGCGCGATCGCCCGGCCGAAACTTGCCTCCGCCTCCTCGGAGCGATCGAGCGCTTGGAGCGCGGCGCCGCGATTGTTGAGCGCGGTGACATGATCGGGCTCTCTCTGGAGCACCTTGTCGTATTCGCCGAGCGCCTCGTGATGGCGATCGAGCGCGCTCAATACCACGCCGCGCTCGAACCGCGCCTCGACATCGTCAGGCTGCAACGCCACGGCTCGGCTATAGCTTGCGAGCGCGGCTTCGAGGTTGCCAAGCGCATGCTTCGCACGGCCCATGCCGCGATGGGAATCGCGGTGATCAGGCCGCAGCGTGATCGCCTTGGCGTAGCCGGCGGCGGCGTCATGATGGCGACCGAGATCGGACATCAAGCCGGCGCGGTTATAATGGGCGTCTGCGAAATCGGGGCGGATCGCGAGCGCGCGATCGAAGCTCATCGCGGCGGCTGCCGGACGGTTGAGCGCGCGCAGAGCGGTGCCGCGATTGTTCAATGCTTCGGGGTGGCGCGGCTTGAGGGCGAGGGCGCGGTCGTACGCGGCGACGGCATCTTCGCTACGCCCGAGTTCCTGCAATACGATGCCGAGATTGGAGAGCACTTCGACCGAGGTCGGATTGACCCGATAGGCCGCGGCGATCAACTCGTTCGCCTCCTCGTTGCGGCCCTGCTGATGACGGAGCACGCCGAACAGGTGCAGCGCGTCGAAATGCTTCGGGCTGTCACCGAGAATCTGGCGGTACAGCATTTGGGCGCCGACGAGATTGCCGTTCTGATGCAATTCAAAGGCTTTTTCGAGCCTGTGGTCGAGATCGACAGCCTGCTGGGGCGCGCGCATCTGGCAATGGGCTTTGCGGTAATCGGAACGCGGCGGCAACGCGGCACACCAACTTCGCCAGCGCGAACGCCTCTCACTTCGGGCGCACCGCGAATCGTTTATCTCCTTACCATCATCCAGCCGCGAAAAAATTGCCAGAGCGTCGGTGGCGCAGGAACCCTGATATCCCGGGTTAAATATCGCCGATCAACGAACGTGTCGGGAACACCCAATGCCAGCCGTCGGCGATGGCGGAGAATGCAATCGTGCCCGGTGGCGCGGGAGCGCTCAATTACCCCTACGTCGCTTGCGCCGCGACCGAACGGAAGCGCAGAATCGCAAAGCTGAAAAACAGGCCGCCGACGAGCGCAACCGCAAGAAATTGCGGCCAGACGACATCGATGCCTGCGCCGCGATAGAGGATCGACTGCGCAAACAACACGAAATGCGTTGAGGGCGATGCCTGCATCACCGTCGCGAGCCAAACCGGCATGCTCTCCAGCGGCGTGTTGCTGCCGGAAAGCATGTTCATGGGCATATAAACCAGCATGAAGAGCAGCCCGAGCTGCGGCATGGTGCGCGCCACGGTGCCCAGAAAGATACCGATCGCAGTTGCAAAGAACAGGTAGATCACGACGCCGACCATGAACAGCGGTATCGAGCCGGCGATCGGAATCGCCAGCATGGCGCGCACCACGACGTAGAGGGAAAGGGCGACCGCCACCGTGATCACCAAGCCGTTCGCCCACACCTTGGACATCGCGATCTCGAAAGGCGTCAGCGGCATGACCAGGAGATGGTCCATGGTGCCATGCTCGCGCTCGCGGACGAGGGCTGCCCCGGCCAGAATGATGGCCAGCATGGTGACGTTGTTGATGATCCCCATCACGCTGGTGAACCACGCCGTCGTGACGTTCGGATTGAACGCGATCCTGACGTCGAGATTGACCGTCGATAGCGGCACGTCCTCCGCATGGGAGAGGAAATCCGTTATCTCCGTGGTTACAATCTGCTGGGCGTAGCCGGACCCGAGGCCCGCCTGCACCATCGCGGTCGCATCGACGTCGATCTGGATTACGGGCTGGCGTCCGCCCAGGACGTCGCGCTGGAAGTTCGGCGGGATGTCGATCACGAAGGTATACCGTCCCTTGTTCATTAAGGGGACCATGTCCCGCTCGGCGATCAGCTGCGGCATCTGGAACAGCGGCGGCAAGAACGCGCGGGTGATCCGGCGCGACAACTCCGAGTGATCCTCGTCGACGATCGCGATCGAAGCGTTATGCAACTCCTGCGAATTGCTCCGCGCCTGCATGATCACGGCCAAGGAGAACGCATAAACCACCAGCCCCAAAAGCACGTAATCGTGCAGGAAGCTGCGCAATTCCTTGATGCCGAGCCAATAGATATTTGCCGCCTTGCGCATCGCCGGACGCCTCCTAGCGCTCTTGCTTGCGCAGCAGCAGAATACTCAGCATGGTCAGGATCGGGACGAAAATCGCCAGAGCCGCGAGATCGGTGTCGAGGTCCAGAAAGCCCGAGCCCCTTGGTGAAAGTGCCGACGCTGATCGGCACGAAGTAGGTCATCGGAAAACCGCGACCGATAATCTGCGCCCCGCCGGCCAGCGAGGAAACCGGCGTCATCATGCCGGCAAACTGCGTTGCGGGCAGGATCGTCAAAATGGCAGTGCCGAAAAGCGCGGCGATCTGCGTGTTCGTGAACGCCGAAATCAGCATGCCGTAGGCCGGTCATCGTGGTGACATAGATCAGCACCCCCAGGAGCAGCGTCGGAAAGCTTCCCTTGAGCGGAACCTGGAAGACGAACAACGCCATCAGGAACATCAACGCAAAATTGACCATTGCGACCGCGATGTAGGGAAGCTGCTTGCCGAGCAGAAATTCGATCCGGGTGACCGGGGTCACATAAAGGTTGGTGATCGACCCGAGTTCCTTTTCCCGAACGATGGCCAGCGCCATCAGGATCGCGGGAAACAGCGCGAGCAGCAGGGACATGTTCGCCGGCACCATCGCATAGATGCTGTCGAAATCCTGATTGTACTTGAACCTGAGTTCGATGTCGGCCAGGCGGGGGTGCTGTCTGGTACGGTCGTCTTCACGGCCGGATCCGACAGATACAACTGATGCATGCCTTGCAGGTAGCCGCGGATAGTCTCGGCCCGGAATGGCATTGCGCCATCCACCCACGCGCCGACCCAGGCAGGACGCCCGCGCTTGATGTCGCGGCCGAAGCTGGGCGGAATTTCAATGGCAGCCTTGATGTCCCCGCTCTTGAGACGCTTGTCTGAGCTCGGCATAGTCGTCGAGCGGCGCCTTCTCGACGAAATAAGTCGAGCCCCTGAGTTCCTCGAGATAGGCGCGGCTCTCGGGGCGTCTGATCGTGATCGAGGACCGCGAAGGAGAGATTGTTGACGTCCGTCGAAACGCCAAATCCGAACACCAGCATCAGCAGCGTCGTGCCGAACAGGCTGAACCCGAGCCGGATCGGGTCGCGCAGCAGCTCCAGCGTCTCGCGGATCGTATAGGCGAACAGGCGCCGCGGACTGAACCAGGGATGCGCGCGCGTCGAGCGGCTCGCACCGGACTGCGGTTTCGCCTGACGGCGCGAGCTCCTCGGCGGTCGGAAGCGTCGCGATCCGGCTGCCTCCTCGAGGTAACTGATGAAGGCGTCTTCGAGCGTGGCGACGCCGCGGGCCGTGATGAGGCTCCGCCGGTGTATCGGTCGCGAGCACGCGGCCCGAATCCATGAGCGATATCCGATCGCAGCGCTCGGCCTCGTTCATGAAGTGGGTCGAGACGAAAATGGTCACGCCTTGATTGCGCGAAAGATCGATCAGCACTTCCCAGAACCGGTCCCGCGCCAGGGGATCGACGCCCGAGGTCGGCTCGTCGAGGATGAGCATTTCGGGCTCGTGGACGATGGCGACCGCGAGCGAGAGCCGCTGGCGAATCCCCAACGGCAGCTCCAAGGTGCGTTGATCGAGATAATCGTCAAGGCCGAACCGTTCGACCAGCGCGGCAATACGTGCCTTCGCCTTCTGCGCCGGCAGGTGGAAGAGGTGGGCATGAAGATCGAGGTTCTGCCGGACGGTGAGTTCGGTATAGAGCGAGAACGACTGCGACATGTAGCCGACCCGATAGCGCGAGCTCATGTCGCTCGCATCGAGGGGTTGCCCGAACAGCAGCGCCTCGCCCTCGGTCGGCGGCAGCAGGCCGGTCAGCATCTTCATGGTCGTGCGTCTTGCCGCAGCCGTTCGAGCCGAGGAAGCCGAAGATCTCGCCGCGCTCGATGGTGAAGCTCACCCGGTCGACCGCCGTGAAATCACCGAAGCGGCAGGTGAGATCGCTGGCAACGATGACGGGCGCGGCGTCGAGGATGCGGCGCGGCGGTATCTTGCAGCCCGTGGTGGCCGCCGCGCTGCGGTTGCCGGAAGCAGCGCAATGAACGCTTCCTCGACCGTCGCGGCGCCGGTCCTGGTCTTGAGTTCGGCCGGAGATCCGGTCGCCAGGACCTTTCCGGCGTTCATGGCCGCCAGCCAGTCGAACCGCTCCGCTTCTTCCATATAGGCCGTTGCAACCACCACGCTCATGCCCTGGCGGCGCGACGCATCCGATCGATCAGCTCCCAGAATTGGCGGCGCGACAGCGGATCGACGCCGGTGGTCGGCTCATCGAGGATCAGGAGATCCGGATCGTGGATGAGCGAGCAGCAAAGCCCAAGCTTCTGCCGCATGCCGCCCGACAATTTTTTGGCCGGACGGTCGGAAAAAGGCGCAAGCCCGGTGCGCTGCAGCAGTTCGGAGATCCTCGAATTTCGTTCGGAACGGGATTGCCCGAACAGGCGGCCAAAAAACTCGATGTTCTCGCGGACGCTGAGGTCCGCATAGAGATTCTTGCCCAATCCTTGCGGCATATAGGCGATGCGGGGGCAGATCGCGGCCCGATGCGCGGAATCCTTCATGTCGCCATCGAGGACAAAGACGTTTCCGGATTGCACCTGCCGGGCGCCGGCAACGATGCTCAGCAGTGACGACTTCCCCACCCCATCGGGCCCGATGAACCCGACCATGCAGCCGGCCGGAAGCGCGACCGTGACCGCGTCAAGCGCGACCGCTTTACCGTAACGCTGGGTGACGTTCTCGATGCGCGCGACCGGGCGCTCGCGCCCGATCATTTCGCGGCGGTCCCTTGCAGACTTTGCCGGCCAGGCGACCGCCGGATCGAGCAGCACATAGGCAACGCCCGGCAGACCGCTTCTCACCGCATCGGCACGCGCCGCGCAACCGCTCGGGATCGATCTTCACCCTGATCCGGAACATCAGCTTGTCGCGCTCGTCCTTGGTCTCCACGGTCTTTGGGCGTGAATTGCGCCTGCGTGGCGATGAACGATACCTTCGCCGGGATCGCGATGATCGGGTAGGCGTCGAGCACGATGCGGGCGTCGGCTCCGAACTTCACCTTGCCCGGCCTCCTGGTCGGCAAATAGACGTCCATGTAGACGTAGGAGATGTCGAGCATGGTAAAGACCTTGCCGCCCGCCGGGAGCACCTCGCCGACGTTGGCGATGCGGTATTGGATGCGGCCGTCTTTTGGTGCGACGAGCGAATTGTCGGCGATGTTGACCGTATAGAGTTCGACGTCGTGCGTGCTTGCTTCGAGCGCATGCTCGGCTTCGTTCACTCTGGCTTGCGCGGCTTTCAGGGCCGCGCTGGCACCGTCCAATTGTTGCTGACGCTGGTCCAACACCTCCCTGGTCTCGGCGCCCCTTTGTACGAGGTAGTTGGCGCGATCGAACTCCTGTTGAGCCAGTGACATCTGACTGGTCTGTTGAGCGACGTTGTCGTTGGCTTCGTCGACGGCTCTATGCGCCTGCAGCACCTGAGCCTCGGACTTCTTCAGCGATGCCGCGATGTCCTGGGTGTCCATGCGCGCGACGACCTGGCCGGCTTTGACCATGTCGCCTTCGTCGGCAAGTATTTCCGCGATGCGTCCGGCGAATTTGGTATCGATGTCGATCTCGTCCGCTTCGATCCGCCCGTTGCCCCAGGCGATACCGGCCGGCAATTGAGACCGGGAGTGCTGCCACCAGTAGAACGCGCCGCCGCCAGCCGCGACGACAGCAACGGCGAGCGCTAGCCGAAGCCGGCGTCTACGGGTCGGTATAGTCTTCGAAGCTGGTACTCGCGCCGGCAACTTGGCAGGCAGCGGCGCCGGTACCAAGTCACGCGATTGCGACTGCCGCAGTTCGGCCTGCCTCGCATCCGGCGGCGCCGAATTTACCGTCTCGGCCTGCCGGCCCGTGGCATCTTCAGGGGGTAGCTGGGACAAATGATCGCTTCGCTCCTTGCATGAGGTTAGGTCCGAGCAAAACATGACCGCATCGTTCAATTATCGGCAGCTGCTCACTCATTAGGTTTTGCGCGCAACGTTACCGCACGCCTCTGTGCGACGCTGTGACGATGTCCAATGTTTGTGTCACGTAAATCGATTTGCCATGTTGATTTTGGTCAACATGAAGCGCCGGCGCCCAGTTGGCAAAAATTGGCGCCGCAGGCCGCATCGGCCAATTCGTGGTGCTCACGATGTCGCGGTTGCAGGCCTACGCTCGCAGGGCGGGTTACCGGCACCCGGCCGCGGGAGGGCGCGACGGCGGATCGCGCTTCCGCAATCCGCCGTTGAGCAAGGTTCCGCCTACGGCTGGAGCGAGGCGAGATAGGCGGCCGCGTTCAACAGATCATCCGGGCCGAGCTTGGCGACGACCGGAGCCATGAGAGGGCTCCAGGCCCCCGCACGGTTGCCGTGCTGCATGTCATAGAGCTGCCGCGCGAGATAGCTCGGAGAGCGGCCCGCGAGGGTCGGAACCGGACCTAGCCCGCGCAGATCAGGCCCGTGACAGACCGTGCAGGGGGTGACCTTGCCGGCGCCGGTCGTGACCAACGCTTCGCCCTTCTTGACGCTGCCCGGCGGTACGTAGGCCAGGAAGCCCGACCGTGAGTTGCGCCAAGTCTCGGTGTCTTCAGCGTTGACTGGCGTCTCGATGATGCGATCGCCCAGGGGCTCCGTGCCGGCTTCGGCGCCGTCGAGCATGAGGAACATGCCGTTGACGGGTTTGATCTTCGGCGCCGTCTCGCTTTCCACCACTTTGATCCAGGGCGCCGCCGGGATCGCCGAAAAATATTTGGCGGCCGCCACGATCTCCTGGTCCGTCATCGCCTTGGCAAATCCGGCCATCAGGCCGGTGTTGGTCTTCCTCGGGTCCGACGTCTTTCTGGCGCCGTTGCGGAAATCGGTCAGCTGCTGCACGATGTATTCGTAGGTAAGGCCGGTGACGTTGGCATTCTCCGGACGGCCCTTGCCGTTGGGATAGTGACACAGGCTGCAGGCGTAGATCGATGGCTGCGCGGACTCCCGACCGTGGGCGACGATGTCGGGCATCGCGGGGTGATCGTCCGGAAACCAGTCGCTTGGACCGTAGCGATTGCCAGCTTGCGCGGCGGTGAACGAAGCTTTCGATCCCGGCAGCGTGTGCAGGATAACGTTGTCCCGCACCGCCGCAGGAGCCGGCGTGGCCGGCGGCATCGAGCTTGGTGCCGGAGTGGTGAAACCCCAAGCCCAAGGCGGCGGGCCATCAGCGGCTTGCACGGCGGCTCCGGTTACTGCCCCGAAAGTCAAAGCAGCCGCGGCCACGAATAATTTTTTCATCGTTCCCTCCCGTTTCTGGTCCAGCTCAGCACGGATTCTGACGCAATAACGAAGCAGACTACGCTACCAATTTGCCCCGGCGATTGGAAGAAGCTCTGATCGCAGAAGCTCTGATCGCCGGATCGATCCGCGCCGGCGGCTGGCGCCCGGTCGCGGCGCGGGCGTCGCCGCGCGTCGCCTCGATCAAACGCGGAAAAACCGGTGGGAGCCTGCCTGGGGTTGAGCTAAACAGGCTGCACTTCCAATGATCCCAAGGAGGAGAAGAATGCGAGCTTTGCCAAGATTATTTGAGAGAGCGGTTCCAGGAGTTCCTCAGAAAGCTCTTCCAAGAGCTTTCCCGCCCGCGCCCGCCCTGGCGGCATTCGCGCTCGTTACCGTATTGGCCGGCGGCTTTAGCGCCGGTAGCACCACCATAGCAACGGCACAGGCCGTCGGAAAAACCATGACAACATCATCGGGCTTACAGGTCACGGACAGCAAGATCGGCACCGGCGCCACACCCAAGCCCGGTCAGATCTGCGTCATGCATTACACCGGCTGGCTTTATCAGGACGGCGTGAAAGGCAAGAAGTTCGATAGCTCGGTCGACCGCGGTCAGCCGTTCGAATTTCCAATCGGCGCCCACAGGGTCATCGCCGGTTGGGACGAAGGCGTCGCCACCATGAAGGTGGGCGGCAAGCGCACGCTCATCATCCCGCCCGACCTCGGCTACGGCGCCCGAGGCGCCGGTGGTGTCATCCCACCAAACGCCACGCTGATTTTCGATGTCGAATTGCTCGACGTAAAGGGATAGCGCGTTCCGACGAGACGGACCGAGCACGCGGTGCTTGCAAAATTTATCGCCGGGCGAGCGAGGCTCGACCCGGCGGCCGCTTTTTTCGCCGCCCTGCGTGTCAGCGACGCGGTGAATATCAGTCCGCTGAATATTTCGTTTTGTTCGAATCCGAATCGTCGCCGGCGGAACTTTGACGCTCGCCGGTCTGCTGTCCGTCGGTCTGCTGTTCGTTCAGCTGCATGAGAAGAGTGAGCAGTCCGTGCGGTAGCGGCTGCGAAGCGTAATCCTTGTCATATTGCTCTCTCAAGGCCTCGCCGATCTTCGCTTGAATGACGCGGTGGTAGAACGTCTTCTCCCAGGGATTTCGTTCCATGACATGTTCACCGCGGATCAGAGTCTGTGTGCGACGGCAACCGCCGAATGCGGCGAAGCATCCGGCCCCGCCCATGGTCTCGGGAGCAATATCCCAAGGTATGGATAGGTCTTCAGATCGCTTTGCTTCAGGAGGGCCGCGCAAATTTGGCTACGGCGTGGCATTCCGCGGCAAACTTCCAGAACTTTTCTGAGGGGTCTATACAGGCTGTTCCCCCCTCTGACGATACCTAACCCAGACAACTTAAGCCTGCTTTTAAAGTTCCTGGGGCGACTCGAATATTTATAGACAGATGCCGTTATTTCGGCGGACGCCGCCTCACGGGTTCCGGTGTGGCATTATTTGTCGTTTAGAGAGATCGCGCTTGCCGGCGGGCGGCCGCTGGAACTTCGGGCACAAAATCGCCCCAACCGCGCCGCCAACCGTAGCAAGTTTCGCCATCGAAACGATCGGCGGCGGTGTGACGTTCCGATTCCTGCTACCGCGCGGCCGGCCAGTTGTTGCTTGTAGGATCGCCGGAAATACCGGCGGCCAATCCGTCAAATTTGATGCAACTACGGCGTAATAATCAGCCTCACCGGTTACCACCCGCGGGGGATGATAGCGCGCCCGGCAACAGACTTCATTTTGCCGGGAGAGCGAATCGGCGTGGTTGGACGCCGGTTCGGAGCGGAGGGAGAATTCCATGCTGAGGCTTGTCCAAGTATCGCCGTCCGTCAGGGCCACATCGGTTCCTTGTCCTCAATGCGGGGAACCGATGGATATCAAAATAGTTGAGCCCCATCCGACGGCATCCGCGAAGGAAAAACGCACCTTCGAGTGCAGTGAGTGTGGCCTGCCCCGGACCTACATGGTGAAGCTTAAGTGACCGCCGACCCGGCCGGGCCGCTTCGGCGACGCTCTACCGCCACTCGACCTTCACGACTTCGAACGCCTTGGCGCCGCCGGGCGTGACGACCTCCACGTTGGCGCCCTTCTTCTTGCCGACCAGGGCGCGGGCGAGCGGCGACGTAATCGAGATCTTGCCGGCCTTGGCGTCCGCCTCCGGTTCCCCGACGATCTGCCAGACCGCCTTCTTGTCGGTATCCTCGTCGATCACGGTCACGGTCGCGCCGAATTTGACGGTATCGCCGGACAGCTTCGAAACGTCGATGACATCGGCACGCGCGAGCTTATCCTCGAGTTCCGCGATACGGCCCTCGTTGTGGGATTGCATCTCCTTGGCAGCGTGATACTCGGCATTCTCCGACAGATCGCCGTGCGAGCGCGCATCGGTGATCTGCTGGATGATACGGGGCCGCTCAATCTGCTGGCGTTGCTTCAGCTCGCTCTCCAGAACGGCATAACCCGCCACGGTCATTGGTATCTTGTCCATCTCGTCTCACATCCCTTGACAAAAAAGCACCGACCGCGGGCCGGGTTCCGCCCGACGACGCGATCCAGCTCGACTTCTCTGCCTACCCGAGGCCGTACAGTTTCGGGGCATGCCTGCCGGGCTCAGCCCGCGAAATAGCTTTGCAGGGACCGGACCTCAAACTCGCCCCCAAGATAGGCTTTGATGCCCAGCGCCGCCGCAATGGCCCCCGAAAGAGTGGTGTAGTACGGAACTTTATGCAAGAGGGCGGCGCGCCGCAAGGACCGGGAATTGGCGAGCGCCTGGGCGCCCTCGGTGGTATTGAAAACCAATTGAATCTCGCCGTTCTTGATGGCATCGACGATGTGGGGCCGGCCTTCCAATTGCTTGTTGATCTTGGCGGCGTGCACGCCGTGCTCACTCAGATACCGCTGGGTGCCCGACGTGGCGATGATCTTGAAGCCGAGCTGGGCCAGCAGCTTCACCGGCGGCAAGATGCGCTCCTTGTCGGCGTCGCGCACTGATACGAACACGGTTCCGGACCGTGGCACGCGCGTCCCGCCGCCGATCTGGCTCTTGGCGAAGGCGGCCTCGAACGAACGGTCGATGCCCATGACTTCGCCGGTCGAGCGCATTTCCGGTCCCAGCACCGTGTCAACGCCGGGGAAGCGCGCGAACGGAAATACCGCTTCCTTGACGCCCACGTGATGGGGTGCGGGAGGTTTGAGATTAAAGCTCGCCAGCGGCTCGCTGGTCATGATCCGGGCCGCGATCTTGGCCACCGGGGTACCGGTCACCTTGGCGACAAACGGCACCGTACGCGAGGCGCGAGGATTGACCTCCAGCACATAGATGTCACCATCCTTGATGGCGTATTGCGCATTCATCAGGCCGACGACGTTGAGCGCCAGCGCCAGCGCCCGGGTCTGGCGTTCGAGTTCGGTAATGGTCGCGCTGTCGAGCGAATGGGGCGGCAACGCGCAGGCCGAATCGCCCGAATGAACGCCGGCCTCCTCGATATGCTCCATGATGCCGGCTACGTAGGTGTCGCGCCCGTCGGAGAGACAGTCGACGTCGACCTCGATGGCGTCGGAGAGATAGCGATCGATCAGGAGCGGCCGGCGCTCCGACACCGCAAGCTCGGAAGGCCGGTCGAGGGCGGTCGCGAGGCGGGTGACGTAGCGTTCAAGCTGCGCTGAATTGTGGATGATCTCCATGGCGCGCCCGCCCAGCACATAGG
This sequence comes from uncultured Alphaproteobacteria bacterium, assembly GCA_963747835.1. Classification (GTDB taxonomy): domain Bacteria; phylum Pseudomonadota; class Alphaproteobacteria; order Rhizobiales; family Xanthobacteraceae; genus JAJPKK01. Next base: position 216,574 of record CAVVGO010000006.1, on the reverse strand, counting down.
ACGGCCGAATCATGATCGGATAGCCGACCTCCTCGGCGATCGCGCGTGCTGCTGTCGGGCTCGTCGCAATGCCGCTGCGCGGCTGCCGGATGTCGAGCCTTTCGAGGAGCTTCTTGAAGCGGTCGCGGTCTTCGGCGAGATCGATGGCGTCCGGCGACGTGCCGAGGATCGGCACGCTGTGCATCTTCGAGGGCCTGCGCGAGCTTGAGCGGGGTCTGGCCGCCGAACTGCACGATGACACCGACGAGCGTGCCGTTGCGGCGCTCGGTGGCGACGATTTCGAGCACGTCCTCCTCGGTCAGCGGCTCGAAATAGAGCCGATCCGAGGTGTCGTAGTCGGTCGACACCGTTTCGGGATTGCAGTTGACCATGATGGTCTCGTAGCCCGCCTCGTGCAGCGCGAAACAGGCATGGCAACAGCAGTAGTCGAATTCGATGCCCTGGCCGATGCGGTTGGGGCCGCCGCCGAGAATGATCACCTTGTTGCGGTCGGACGGCGCCGCCTCGTCGGCCGGAGTGCCCGCGAAGGGCGGCTCATAGGTCGAGTACATGTAGGCGGTCGGCGAAGCGAACTCGGCTGCGCAGCTGTCGATCCGCTTGAAGACCGGGCGAACGCCGAGCGCGTGGCGGTGGCGCGTCACCTCGGCCGCTGCAAGCCCGGTGAGCCGCGCCAGCCGGGCATCGGAGAAGCCCATGGACTTGAGCCGACGCAGCGCGCCGGCGGTCGTCGGCAGCCCCTTCGCCGTGACGGCGGCCTCCATCTCGACGATGCCGCGGATTTCGGCCAGGAACCAGGGGTCGATGCGGCAGGCGTCGTGGATCACGTCGTCGGCGATGCCGAGCCGCATCGCCTGGGCGACGATGAGGAGCCGGTCGGGCGTCGGCACTCCGAGGGCGGCCCGAATTGCGTTTTTGTCGTCGCCTTCGCCAAGCCCCTTGATGGCGATCTCGTCAAGTCCTGAGAGCCCGGTTTCCAGCGAGCGCAGCGCTTTCTGCAGCGATTCCTGAAACGTGCGGCCGATCGCCATGGCCTCGCCCACCGACTTCATCGAGGTGGTGAGCACCGGCTCGGCTCCCGGAAACTTCTCGAACGCGAAACGCGGCACCTTGGTGACCACGTAGTCGATGGTCGGCTCGAACGACGCCGGCGTCGCGCCGCCGGTGATGTCGTTTTCGATCTCGTCGAGCGTATAGCCGACCGCGAGCTTCGCTGCGACTTTCGCGATCGGAAAGCCGGTCGCCTTGGAGGCGAGCGCGGACGACCGCGACACCCGTGGGTTCATCTCGATGACGACGAGGCGTCCGTCCTCCGGATTGACGGCAAACTGCACATTCGAGCCACCGGTCTCGACCCCGATCTCGCGCAGCACCGCGATCGAGGCGTCGCGCATGATCTGGTATTCCTTGTCGGTGAGCGTCAGCGCCGGCGCGACCGTGATCGAGTTGCCGGTATGCACGCCCATCGGATCGATGTTCTCGATCGAGCACACGATGATGCAGTTGTCGCGCCGGTCGCGCACGACTTCCATCTCGTACTCCTTCCAGCCGAGCACGCTCTCCTCGATCAGCACTTCAGTGGTCGGCGAGGCGTCGAGGCCGCGCTCGACGATCTCAAGGAACTCCTCCGTGTTGAACGCGATGCCGCCGCCGGTGCCGCGCCAGCGTGAAAGACGGACGGATGATCGCCGGAATGCCGATTTCCCCGAGCGCGTCCAACGCTTCGACCAGGCCTTTGGCGATGTAGCGGCGCTTGCGCCCGGCCTCGCCGTAGGCCCACGTGACTTCGAAGGCGCGATCGCGCGACGCTCCTCGTCGGAGGAAAGGCCGCGCGCTGCGATTCGGCGAGCTCGGCTTGTTGCAGTTCGCGGTCAGCCTTCTTGAGATCGGAGGCGTTGGCGAGCGAGGACTTCGGGGTTTCGAGGCCGATCTTCTTCATGGCTTGGCGGAACAGTTCGCGATCCTCGGCCTTGTCGATCGCCTCGGCGGTGGCGCCGATCATGGTGACGCCGAACTTCTCCAGCACGCCCATCCGCCGCAGCGACAGCGCGCAGTTGAGCGCGGTCTGCCCGCCCATGGTGGGCAACAGGGCATCGGGCCGTTCCTTCTCGATGATCTTGGCGACAATATCCGGGGTGATCGGCTCCACATAGGTGGCGTCGGCGATATCCGGATCCGTCATGATGGTGGCCGGATTGGAGTTGACCAGGATGATCCGGTAACCCTCGGCCCGGAGCGCCTTGCAGGCCTGGGTGCCGGAATAATCGAACTCACAAGCCTGACCGATCACGATCGGTCCCGCGCCGATGATCAGGATCGAAGAAAGGTCTGTTCGTTTCGGCATCGGGTTTTCGGCAAAGCTCCGTTTTTCGGGCACAAAAAAAGGCGTCGTCTCAAGCGCCGCCCCTCGCGTCCTCCAGGCCTGCGCACGGTGATCCGTCGCGGCGGGCGGAGCCTTATCGCATAATGTCAGGGGAGGGAAGGGCGGATGCAAGGGGCGGTGGTGCAGGCCGGTGAAACGGCGGCGCGATGCACAATAGACATGGGACATCGGCGCCAACCGCGCCGTAGTACGCCTAAAATTTGGAGGCCCGACTTGGATTTGAACCAAGCTATGAGACCTTGCACGGTCTCCGCGTCGCCGCTCCGCCACCGGGCCGAGACAAGCTATACACGACGAGGCGTGCCGATAAAGCAAACCGAAGGAGTAAACTTATGTCATTGTTAACGTGACGGAAACTAGGGATGCGGCAAACGCGGGCTACGTAACAGCGTTCAGGCCGCGGTTTTGGTGGGTTCGGGCGCCTTCCGCGCCAGAAACGTCATCCGAGTGCCGAGGTGGCCGAGATTGGCGGGCGCCCGCGTCACCGTAAATCCGACTGCTGTAAGTTCGCTTGTCATCTCTGCGTCGCTATAGCGGGTGAGGCCGATCTTGGTCCGGAGTTGCCAATAGTCCGAGAAAAAAGTGCGGACCAGCCCGAAGCCGGCGGCAATGAAGAAGCCATCCCGCCAGCCAAATCGCAGCAGCGCCAAGGCATCAGATGCCGCCGGTACTTCCGGCGGTACCACGTCGCCCACCAGCAACAGACCGGCGGGCTTCAGCAGACGGTAGAACAGGGCGACAGTGCGGTCGAACTCATTCTTGCTCAAGTATTGCGAGACCGAATGCATGATCACCATGTCGAACGATTGCGGCAGCAGGATCGCGGCCCGGTCGGTCGAGACAATCGTGATCTTCCGATTTTGTTTGAACCGCTCGATCAGGTGACCCCGCACGGCGGGGCCGGCCTCGGCCAACATCAGCCGTCCGGCCGCGGTTGCGATGCGGTCGGCGTGAAGCGCCTCGCCGCATCCATAGTCGAGCACGGCCGCGGAGGCAGATGGGACATAGGCGACGATATCGTCGGCGAGCCTCGCATAATGCACATCGTGATGGCGCGCATTCACATAGATCGAGTGTGCGGAATCGTAATACGAAATCCAGTCTTTCATCGCAGCGGCTCGGTCTCGCTTAAAAGGCGGAATGGCTCCGCAATATCCAATTACCGTACCAAAATCCGAGGCGTTCCTGCCGGCGGAACCAGGATGAAAAGGAACCGCCCGAGCTTGCCGGATTTGCCGCGATAGCGGTTGACGGTCGAGAAGGTGATGAATTGGGTGCCGGTTTTGTTGGCGGCTTCGCTGCGCGCCGCATCGACGCATGTTTGGTCGTCGGCCTTGCACATGGCGGCGTAGCCATCGCGTCGCAGGCGGTCCGGCGTCACCCAGGGCGTGGCGGCGAGGTCGAAGTTCGGTACCGAATCCGGATGATCGGGGCCGTAGAACGTTGCCGCCGCCACAAGGTCGGGGTCGCCCATCACGATCGCGAGCGGCGTGCCGGTGGCGAGGCGCCAGGCATTCGAGACCTCGGTGCTGACAGGCCGGAAGTATTCGCGGCCTTCCGCGGTGCCGGTGTCGTTGCAGTAAGAGGCGAGGAATGGCGCCGCCACCAGGGCGCCAAGCGTGACAAGGACGACCAGCGCGGTAATGCGGATAGCGGCGACGCGCGATACCTTGGCGGTCTGGGGCCGCAGCAGGATGATCGGCAACAGGAACCAGCCCGATATCGTCCACAATGGTGTTGCGGGCGCGCCAAGGAGCGGTGCGATGATCGCCGGCAGCAGCAGCGGGACGACGAGCAGGATGATCAACATCCGCCCGAGCGGGTCGGGGGGCCACATGGTCTCCCGTAGCGTGCTCCGATCGGGACGCGCGGCGACCCAATAGACCGCTAACATCACCGCCACAGAGGCGATGGATTCGACGAGGTAGATCGCGGCCCTCGACAGCGCCTCGCCGAACGGGGCACCCGCTCCGACTATTTCGGTGAGCGGCGAAACGCCGTTGAGGTAGAGCCATTGCACATGCGGCGCCAGCACGAGGCCGCCGACTGCAAGCGAAATCCACGGCGACGGCGATCGCAGATGGGACCAGCGCTCCGGGGACGCGAGCACCGCAACAGCGAAGCCGGCGATGAGGACGACGGAGACATAATTGCCCAGCACGGCGAGCGCGGCGGCAGCGCCGGCAGCCGCCGACCACGCGAGACTGCGGGTCTCGAAGGCACGCAGGAAGCAACAGGTCGCAATCGGCCAAGTCGATAACGGGACCTGATAGAGGGCGAAATGGTCCGCATAGAATGTGTAGAACGGAGTTAGCAGGAGTAGCAGCAGCACAACGATCCGCTTGTCGCCGGTAAGTTGGCGCCGGGCGATCAGATCGGTGGCGAAAAGCCCGACTGCCGCATTGGCGATCGCCAGCAGGTGAAATCCCCAATCGATCGGTGGAAACACCGAAAACCAGGCGCCGACCATGAGGGCGTAGAGCGGCGCACGGTGGTCATATCCGGCCGACGGATGCAGTCCCCACGCATAGGCCTGCAGCATGTCCGGGTGCAGGCCAAGCGAAGCCGTCGACAGGACTTGGAACGCCGTGAAGAGAATCACGAACCATAGCAGAAAAAACCGCGTCGCGATTCCGCTCGGCGCGAAGTCGAGCCAAGTGCCCAGCGCCGATCCGACCGCTCCGTTCTCGGGTTTCAACCAGGCGGGCACGTTCATGGCCGTCTCAATATCGTATCGCAGCCATAAGGCGAAATTCTTCGCAATGGAGCTTGCGGCTCAATGACCCCGTTTGCGCCGCATCAGGTCGATGAAGCGGTCAAACAGATAATGACTGTCGCGCGGACCCGGCGAGGCCTCCGGATGATACTGCACCGAGAATACCGGCATGTCCCTGAGCGCGATGCCGCAGTTCGATCCGTCGAACAGTGACACATGGGTTTCCGCCACGTGATCCGGCAGGCTCGCGCGATCGACCGCGAAGCCATGATTCATCGACGTGATCTCGACCTTGCCGGTGGTCAGGTCCTTGACCGGATGGTTGGCGCCGTGGTGGCCCTGATGCATTTTCATGGTGGTGCCGCCAAGTGCGATACCCAGCATCTGGTGGCCGAGGCAGATGCCGAAAGTAGGCAGCCCGGCATCGATCAAGGCCCGGATTACCGGTACCGCGTATTGCCCGGTGGCGGCCGGATCGCCCGGACCATTGGAGAGGAACACGCCATCCGGCTTGAGATCGCATATCTCCTGCGCCGACGTGGTGGCAGGCACCACGGTCACCTTGCAGCCGGTGCCGGCAAGGAGCCGCAGGATATTGCGCTTGATGCCGTAGTCGACCGCGACGACGTTAAAGTGCGGCGCCTCCTGTCGGCCATAGCCGGTATCCCACCGCCATGGCGTTTCGTCCCAGGTGAAACGCTGGCCCGATGTCACCATCGGCACGAGGTCCATGCCGACGAGGCCCGGCCAAGCCCGCGCCTCAGCCTTGAGGGCGTCGAGGTCGAACCGGCCGTCGGGCGAGTGCGCAATAACCGCGTTGGGCATGCCCTTGGTGCGAATGTGGCTCGTCAAGGCGCGAGTGTCGATGCCGGCAAGTCCTATCACGCCACGCGCCTTCAGCCATTGATCGAGATTGCGGCGGGCGCGATAGTTCGACGGAGCGGTGATGGCGGAATGCAGGATCACGCCCCGCGCGCCGGGCGTCGCAGCGAGGTTGACGGTCTCGATGTCCTCGTCATTGGTGCCCACATTGCCGATATGGGGAAACGTGAAGGTGATGATCTGGCCCGCATACGACGGATCGGTGAGAATCTCCTGATAGCCCGTCATGGCGGTGTTGAAACACACTTCGCCGACCGCATGCCCGGCGGCACCAAAGCCGACACCTTCGAGAACAGTGCCGTCGGCGAGCACCAGCAGGGCCGTGGGCGCCGGCTCCGCCCAACCGGATGTGCCTAGCTCAGAATCGTCTTGTTTGGCGGTCATGCGGGCACTACATAGCCATCGCTAATGAGCGCGTCAAAGCGGCGTCGGTCGATTGGGGTTGTTGACCGGCCGCGGCCGAACGAGGTCACCATGTTGCGCGATGACATCAACAACGCCCTGAAAGGCGCCATGAAGGCCAGGGATGAGCGCCGCGTGTCGACGCTGCGTCTCGTCAATTCGTCGCTCAAGAACGCCGACATCGAGGCCCGCGGCCAGGGCAAGGGTCCGCTAGGCGACGACGAGTTGCTGGGCCTGTTGCAAAAGATGATCAAGCAACGCCAGGAGTTGATCGAACTCTACGAAAAGGGCGGCCGCGCCGAGCTTGCCCAGCAGGAGCGCGACGAAATCGCCATCATCACGGCCTATCTGCCGAAGCAGATGTCGGACGACGACGTCAAAGCCGCCATCGCCGAAACGATCCAGGACACCGGTGCCGCCGGCATGAAGGACATGGGCAAGGTGATCGGTGCCCTCAAGGCTAAATATGCCGGCAAGATGGACTTCGCCAAGACGTCCGCTCTCGTTAAGGGCGCGCTCAGCGGATGATGCCGGGGTGACGCGGTCTCTGCGGTATGCGGCGGCGAACACGTGAGACGCGACACGTGAGACTTTGGGCCGCAATAGCGGCGCTACACGCAGGGAGCCAGCACATGGCTATTTCGGCCACGCCGACCGCATCTGCTTCGGCAGCATCTTCGGCCCGTCCGGGCCGCGGACACATTTTTGATTCCATCACCCAGACCATTGGCGATACTCCGCTGGTACGGCTCAACCGGTTGCCGCAGATGCAGGGCATCAAGGCGCAGATTCTTGCCAAGCTTGAATTCTTCAACCCGATCTCCAGCGTGAAGGACCGCATCGGCGTCTCCATGATCGAGGCCATGGAGGCAGACGGTCGGGTGGGCCCCGACACCGTGCTGATCGAGCCGACCTCCGGCAACACCGGCATCGCGCTCGCCTTCGTGGCCGCGGCGCGTGGGTACCGGCTCATCCTGGTGATGCCGGATTCGATGTCGATCGAGCGGCGCAAGATGCTGGCGCTGCTGGGCGCCGAGCTGGTCCTGACGCCGGCGGCCCAGGGGATGTCCGGTGCCGTCAAACGCGCCGACGAACTTGCCCGCGAGATCAACAACGCTGTGATCCCGCAGCAATTCGAGAATCCCGCTAATCCGGAGATCCATCGCCGCACCACCGCGGAGGAAATCTGGAACGACACCAACGGTGAGGTGGACTTCTTCGTCGCCGGCATCGGCACCGGCGGCACCATCACGGGGGTCGGCCAGGTGCTCAAGGCGCGCAATCCCGCCGTGAAGATCATCGCGGTCGAGCCCGAGGACAGTCCGCTGCTGTCGCAAGGCCGAGCCGGCTCGCACAAAATCCAAGGCATCGGCGCCAATTTCGTGCCGGAAATCCTCGACCGTTCGGTGATCGACGAAATCCTGACCGTCGGCAACCAGACCGCATTCGACACCGCCCGGGCGCTGGCGCGTTACGAAGGAGTTCCTTGTGGCATATCGGCAGGTGCGGCAGTCGCCGCCGCACTCCGCCTCGGAGCCCGTCCCGACATGGATGGCAAGATGATCGTGGCGGTAATACCCGATTTTGCCGAGCGCTATCTCTCGACCGCGCTGTTCGAAGGGCTGTGAGCCGCACGAGTTCACTTCGGGACGCGCTAATACGTGCGTCCCGGATTGACAGCAAAGCTTCCCTTACGCGCTCTTCTGCTGCTTCTTCATGGCGTCGAACCACGGGCAGGCGCCGGCCATGACATCGAAGTTGCCGGGCAGCACCTGGACCGGCCGCCGCAGCCCGCGCTCGGCATTGGCGAGCCGCATGTCGCGGGCTTCCTTGCGCAGTTCGGGCGTGAGCCACATGCGGTCGTGGCCCCAGAGGCTTGGCCCCTCCTTGCGCTCGCTCGGCTGCCAGTTTTGCAGGTCGATGTCACGGGCGCCCCAGCCGGTTTCGATCATGAAGCCCGATGGGTTCCAGGTATAGAACGATGTGACGAAATCGCCGCAGTGCCGGCCAAGCGTGACGGCGAGCCGGCCGTCCTCGGCGCCGGCGAGGTCGTAGCCCTGGCCGACATCGTCCAAGCTGAAAAGCTCCAGCATCATGTGATGGACCGCGTTCTTGCCGGTCGCCGCGAACGCGATGCTGTGATGGCGCGGGTTCACGTGGAGGAAATAGAGTTGATAGGGCCGCAGGAAATAGTCGCTCAGGCGGAAGCCGAGGATGTCCCGGTAGAACTCCATCATTTCGTCGATCCGCTCCACATGCAGCACGACGTGGCCGAGCCCGAGCGGCCCGGTTCGGAAGCCTGAAATATTGCGACCCGGCACGAACGGATCGGTCGCCGTCTCGGCGCCGTGGAAGAATTCCAGCCGGTTCCCGAGGGGATCGTTGAGCACGATGAGATCGTCGACCCGGCGCTCCTCGGCAAGCGCGCGCGCACCACGCGCAACCTCGACGCCATGAGATTCAAGGTGCGCGCCGAGTCGCTCCAGGGCGGCTGCGTCCGCTACCTCCCAGCCGAAGAAGCCGATGCCCTCGCCGCCGTCCTGGTTCACGATCAGGCGCTGCTTGCGGTCGTCCATTCGGAGCGCAAGGGTCGCGCGGGTGCGGTCGACGGCCTGCAGGCCAAGCAGTTTGGTGCCATAGCCCGCCCAGTCGTCGATCTCCTTGGCGCGGACGCCCACATAACCCAGCGATTGCACGTTCACGGGCTCACCTCGCAAGCTTGGAGCGCGCGAGCGGTAGCCAACGCGCCGCAGCCACTATACGACCATGTGTAGCGGAATTTCCACGGTGGGCTGCGATTGTGCCGGTCTTGCGGTATGTTCACGGTCTGGACTCTTATCGAGCGGCTTCGGTTGAGGTTACAGTCATCTGATTCGCGGACCGTTCGAGGGCCTTGCCTCTGACCGGGACGCGGCGGCCGGCTATTACCCAGCAGACAGTCCGGCGCGGTTCCAGTTGTTTCCGAGTCAACGATCTCGTCGGCGGCGCGCCTTTCCCGGCTAAATTTTCCTGGCCAGGAGGGGTGCCGCTGGATTCGAGTTACGGGCCCGCCACGTTCGGCAGGCTTGGGGTGCAGACGAGGGGCAGGGAATGCCGGATATGATCCGGACGACGGGCATTGGTTCCAATTTCGACAGGCGCGGGCGTTGCGGGTCGGTCTGCTCCGCCGCCACGTTCGGCGTGATCCTTGTCCCGCTCTTCCTTGCCGGTCCGGTCCTGGCTCAGGAGCCGAGCCCGGTTGCGCTTGGGTTTGCCTATGTGGAGGCAATCCGCAATTTCGACGATCACGAGCTTGCCGGTCTCGCGCTGTTCTTGGGCGTCGTGATTTTCGCGGTCGTCACCGCCGTCATGTTGGTGCGCACGCGCGAGCGTCTTCGCGTCCAGCGCGACCGTGCACGCGCCGAGGCGGCAGCGTTCGAAGGCGAGATCGACCGGCTGTTCGGGCTCCTGCTTTCGGAGCCACAGGTCATCGTCACGTGGAATTGCGACGCCGCGCCCCAGGTGATCGGCGATCCGACGATCGTCGCGCCGGAGTTCAGCGCCGACCGCATCCTCGATTACGCTGCATGGCTACGGCCGGAACAGGCTTTTCAGCTCGAATCGGCGATCGACCGCCTGCTCGGGCGCGGCGAGAGCTTCTCGATCTCCCTGACCACCGCGGCGGGCCGCTACCTGATCGCGGACGGGCGGGCGATCGGCGGCGCCGCGGTGCTCAAGCTCAATGACGTGACAGGTGTGAAGAAAGATCTCGCCGAGCTCATGCACCGTCATCAGAAGCTGCAAGCCGACAGCGATGCCCTGCGTGCGCTCATCGAGGCGCTGCCGTCCCCGGTATGGACGCGCGACGCCGCCGGCCGGCTAGCCTTCGTCAATCCGGCCTATGCGCGTGCCGTCGAAGCGTCCGATGTCGCCGCCGCGGTAGCGTCGCGACGCGAGCTTCTCGACAGCGGCACGCGCGATGCCATCGAGACAAGCCGCGCCGCCGGCGCCGCCTTCTCGGGCCGCGCCGCCGTGATCGTCGCGGGCGCGCGGCTTATGTTCGAAATATTGGAGGTGCCGGGCCCGCGCGGTAGCGCCGGGATCGGCCGCGACACCACCGAGATCGAATCATTGCGGGCGGAGATCGTCCGCACCATCGAGGCCCATCGCCGCACGCTCGATCAGCTCTCCACCGGGGTCGCCATTTTCGGCGCCGACCACAATCTTGCCTTTTATAATTCCGCTTACCGGGCGCTGTGGGACATCGACGCCGCCTTTCTCGATCAGGAGCCGGCCGACTTTGCCGTGCTCGACCGCCTGCGCGCGGCGCGGCGGCTGCCGGAGCAGACCGACTTCCGGGCCTGGAAGGCCCAGCTCCATCAGGCATACCGGACTGCCGAGCCGGCGAAATACGAATGGCATCTGCCTGACCAGCGCACGCTACGCGTCGTCACCACGCCCAATCCGGATGGTGGGGTCACTTACCTGTTCGACGATGTGACCGAGCGGCTCAATCTCGAGCGACGGTTCGACGCGCTGATCCGGGTGCAGGGCGAGACGCTCGACAATCTCACCGAGGCGGTCGCGCTGTTCGGCAGCGACGGCCGGGTGCGGCTGTTCAATCCGGTGTTCGTGAAAATGTGGCAGCTATCGCCCGCGTTGCTTGCCGAGCGTCCCCACATCGAGCTCGTGATCGAACGCTGTCGCGTTTTCCATCACGACGAGGAGACTTGGCAAGCACTCCGCGCCGCCGTGACCGCGCTCGACCGCCGCGATCCGATCTTTCGACGTATAGACCGCACCGACGGCAGCGTCGTCGATTGCCGCACGGTGCCGATGCCGGACGGCGCCACCCTGGTCACGTTTCAGGACGTCACCGATTCGGTCAATGTGGAACGCGTCCTCACGGAGAGCAACAAGGCGCTGGTAGAGGCCGACAAGATCAAGATCGATTTCGTCCACCACGTTTCCTACGAGTTGCGTTCGCCGCTCACCAACATCATCGGCTTCGCGCATTTCCTCGGCGATTCCTCGACCGGCCCGCTAACGGCTAAGCAAGAGGAATACCTCGGCTACATCATGGTATCGAGCAACGCCCTGCTCGCAATCATCAACAACATCCTCGATCTCGCGTCGATCGGCGCCGGCGCCATGACGCTTGATCTCGAACAGGTCGACATTCGCGCCACCATGGATGCGGCCGCCGAAGGCGTCCAGGACCGCATTGTCAAAAACAACATCAGGCTCGAACTCAATGCGCCCCCCGATATCGGCAGCTTCATCGCCGACGAACGGCGCGTGCGCCAGGTGCTGTTCAATCTCTTGTCCAATGCGATCGGGTTCTCGCCGCCGGGTGAAACCGCCGTGTTGGCGGCCGCGCGTGACGGCGGCACGGTGACGTTCACGGTCAGCGACCGCGGGCCGGGCATTTCGAGCGAGATCAAGAACAAGGTGTTCGATTGGTTCGAGACCGACGCGCACGGCACCCGCCATCGCGGCGCCGGCCTCGGTTTGTCTATCGTGCGTTCCTTCGTCGAACTGCATCACGGTACGGTGCATATCGATTCGGTTCCGGGGCATGGCACCACCGTGATATGCGTTTTTCCGCTCGCCACCGAGGCGGCCCAGCACGCCGCCGAATAGGCGGTAACCGCGCGGTACGCACCACATGCAGACGAACGCTGGTTTTACCCGGACGCTGGCAAGCGAGGAAGCGACGCGGCGGCTTGCAGCCGACGTCGCCAACCTGCTGGAACCGGGCGACTTCATCGCGCTTGCAGGAGACCTCGGCGCCGGCAAGACGACCTTGGTGCGCGCCATGATCGCGCATCTCATGGGGGATGCCGCCGTCGAGGTGCCTAGCCCGACCTTCACGCTGGTGCAAAGCTACGAGTTGCCGCGCTTCACCTTCGTCCATGCCGACCTTTATCGGATTGCGGGCGCGGGCGAACTCGCCGAGCTTGGGCTCGACGATGTCGAGGGGGCCGTGGTCGCCATGGAATGGCCGGATCGCGCCGGAAGCGAACTACCGGCCGATCGCATCGTCATCACGCTTTCGGTCACTATGAAGGGCGATGAGGAACATCGCGTCGCCCACCTGGTCGGCCATGGCGAGGCGGCCGTCCGTGTCGACCGGCTCGGCCGCCTTCTTGGGTTTCTTGAAGAAACCGGCCTTGGCGCGGACGAGCGCGTGCGCGTCGCCGGCGACGCGTCGACCCGGTCCTATGAGCGCCTGCGGCACGTCGGCGGAACCGTCATCCTGATGAATGCGCCGCCTAAGCCGGACGGGCCGCCGGTCAAGCGCGGGCTACCTTATAGTGCCGTCGCCCACCTCGCCGAAGACGTGAAGCCGTTCGTCGCCATGGCGAACGCGTTGCGCGGGCGCGGCCTTTCGGGGCCGGCTATCTTTGCCGCCGATCTCGATGCCGGCTTCATCGTGCTGGAGGATCTCGGGGCCGATCTGCTGGTTGCGGGCGATCCGCCGGTGCCGATTGCGGAGCGTTATGAGCGAGCGACTAATGTTCTCAGCTCGCTGCATCGGCAGGACCTGCCGGAGGTGCTCCCGGTTGCCCCGCAGATCGAATACCGACTTCCGGCCTACGATCTCGATGCTTTCCTGATCGAGGCCGAGTTGCTGGTCGACTGGTATCTGCCTTATCGCGGTGCCTCAGCGTCGGCGGAGGCGCGCGCGCTGTTCCAGTCGTTGTGGCGCGATGCCCTTCGTCCTGTGCTCGAAGCCCCGAAGACCTGGGTGCTGCGCGATTTCCATTCGCCCAATCTGCTCTGGCTCAAGGATCGCGAAGGCCTCGCCCAGGTCGGGCTCTTGGACTTCCAGGATGCCGTGATCGGACCGGCCGCCTACGACCTGGCATCGCTGCTCCAGGATGCCCGCGTCGACGTGCCCGAAGAGCTCGAAATCGAACTGTTCGGCCGTTATGTGTGGGCGCGGCGCGAGGCGCAGCCCGGTTTCGACGCCGCCGCTTTCGCGCGCGTCTATGCGACTCTCGCGGCGCAGCGTGCCACCAAGATTCTCGGGATTTTTGCGCGGCTCGATCGCCGCGACGGCAAGCCGCAATACCTGCGGCACCTGCCTCGCATCTTCGCCTATGTAAGGCGTGCGCTAAGTCATCCGGCGCTCGCCGCGCTCGACAGTTGGTATCTCGCTCGCGTGCCGCCGCCCTGACCGGGGAGTAGGCCAAGCCTGTCACATTCCTGTTCGGATTGCCGAACACAGTCATTCGATTGGTTCGAGGTCGCGATGAAGTGCTTCATGGGTCCCCAGATTCCCCACACCGCCATGGTACTCGCCGCGGGGCTCGGCACCCGCATGCGGCCTTTGACGGACGCCAAGCCCAAGGCGCTGGTCGCGGTCGGCGGCAAAGTCCTCATCGACAACGTGCTGGATCGGCTGGCGGCCGCCGGGGTTACGTCGGCCGTGGTCAACGTCCATCACTTCGCCGATCAGATCGAGCGCCATCTGGCCCCGCGTCAGGTCCCGCAGATCGTCATATCGGACGAGCGCGGCACGCTGCTCGACACCGGGGGCGGCGTCGTCAAGGCGCTACCGCTTCTTGGCGCCAGCCCGTTCTTTCACCTCAACTCCGACACCATCTGGATCGACGGCGTGAAGTCCAACCTGATTCGGCTCGCTGAAAGTTTTGACGCCGGCCACATGGACGCGCTGCTATTGCTCGCCGCGACCTCCGCAAGCGTTGGCTATGCGGGGCGCGGCGACTTCGCGATGGCGCCCGATGGCCGCCTCAGGCGCCGCCTCGAGCGCGAGGTCGTGCCGTTCGTCTATGCGGGCGTCGCGATTCTCAATCCGGCCTTGTTTGCCGCCGCCCCGTCGGGCGCCTTCTCGCTCAATCTTCTGTTCGATCGGGCGATCGAAGCCGGCCGCCTGTATGGGCTGCGGCTCGAAGGCGTTTGGATGCACGTCGGCACGCCCGACGCGATCGGCGCCGCCGAAGCCGCGATCCTCGCCAGCGCGGCATGATAGAGTGCGGCGCGGCGGATTCGCCGTCGCCCCTGCATTTGAAATTCCTATGACCGCGCGCGTTTTCACGATTCCACCGTCGGTGCCGTTCCTGCCGGCGCTCATCGGCGCGCTCCGGGAGGGCGGGGTGGTTGACGGCTTCGCGCCGGAGCCGCTCGGCTTCGCCGACGCCACCCTGTTTCTGCCGACGCGGCGCGCCTGCCGGCTCGCGCGCGATGCGTTTCTCGACGCACCCGGCATCGACGCGGCCTTGCTGCCGCGTATCGTGCCGATCGGCGATATCGACGAGGACGAACTGGCTTTTGCGGATTCCGCGACTGGTGGCACCGCCCTCGATGCACTCGATCTGCCGCCGGCACTCGATGGGATGGAGCGGCGTTTCCTGCTGGCGCGCTTGGTGCTCAGATGGGCGGAGCGGCTTGCGCCGATCTCAGGCGAGCCGCCCTTGGTGGTGCGCCATCCGGCGGCGGCGCTCAGGCTTGCCGACGATCTCGCGCGGCTCATGGACGACATGACGACCCGGGAAGTCTCGTGGGAGCGGCTTGACGATCTGGTGCCGGATCATTTCGACGAATACTGGAAACTCACGTTGCAATTCCTCAAAATCGCTCGGGAGCAGTGGCCGGCGATCCTCGCCGAGCGAGGTGCGATCGAGGCGCCGGAGCGCCGCGACCGTTTGATCGCGGCGGAAGCCGCGCGCCTCGCTGTCTCGCACGCGCCCGTGATCGCCGCGGGCTCCACCGGCTCGATGCCGGCGACCGCGAAACTCCTCGCCACCATCGCCAACCTGCCCCATGGCGCGGTGGTGCTGCCCGGCCTCGATACCGAGCTTGATGACGATGCCTGGGAGGTGATCTCCGCGGCCCCGAGCCACCCGCAATTCGCCATGCACGGTCTGCTTTGCCGCATCGGCATCGCGCGCCGCGACGTAGCCGTGCTTACGGCGCCTGCGCGTCACGGGCGCGAGATTCTGGCGAGCGAAGCGCTGCGCCCGGCAGCCGCGACCGACCAATGGCGCGCCCGGCTTGGCGAGAGCCGGTTCGGTAGCGCGATCGAAGATGGGCTCGCCGGCCTTACCGCGATCGCTGCCGCCAACGCGGAAGAGGAAGCCCTCGCCATTGCGGTGGTGCTGCGCGAGGCGCTGACCGAGGAGAAGCGCACGGCGGCGCTGGTGACGGCGGACCGCGCGCTGGCACGCCGGGTCGCCGTAACGCTGGCGCGCTGGAACATCATAGCCGACGATTCCGGCGGCGATCCGCTCGCCGAGACCGCTGCCGGTGTATTCGCCCGGGCGGTCGCCGAAGCAGCGCTTGAAGGCCTTGCGCCGGCGCCTCTCCTCGCGATGCTCAAGCACAAGCTGGCGCGGTTCGGTGCCGACGAGCCACGCCACGGACGCGCTGTCGCGGTGCTGGAGCGGGCCATCCTGCGCGGACCGCGCACCCGCGCGGGATCCGCGGGGCTTTCTCATGCCCTTGCAACCCTCAGGGCGGAGCTCGCGAAACTCAAGCGCGGCGAGCCATCGGACCTCCACCGTTCCGACCCGCGCGCCGTGCTTGAGGATGCGGAACTCGAAGAGGCGCGCCTGCTCCTCGACCGCGTCGCCTCGGCCCTCGCGCCGCTTGAATCCGCCGCCGCAGCGGAAGACCAGGACTTCGCTGGCCTGGCCGCGCGCCACCGCGAGGCCGCGATTGCGGCAAGTGCTGATGCAGCCGGGGGTGTGGTGGCATTCGCGGGCTTCGACGGTGGGGCCCTCGCGATGGCGTTTGACGATATCGCGGCGCAGGTCGGTATTGCGCCGTTTCCGATTGCGGCCGCGGATTATGCAGAACTATTTGAAATGGCCCTCGAAGGCCGGGTGGTGCGCCGGCCGGGCGCGCAGGGCAGCCGCATCCGCATATACGGGCCCTTGGAGGCCCGGCTCACCAGTGTTGACCGCGTCGTCATCGGCGGCCTCGTCGAAGGCGTGTGGCCGCCCGACCCGCGAACGGATCCGTGGCTGAGCCGGCCGATGCGCCAGATCCTCGGTCTCGACCTGCCGGAACGGCGCATCGGTCTTGCCGCCCACGATTTCGCTCAGCTACTCGGCGCGCCGGAGGTGTTCGTTACCCATTCGGCGAAGCTCGGTGGCGCCCCGACGGTGGCCTCGCGTTTTCTGCAACGGCTGGCCGCGGTCGCTGGCACGGTGCGTTGGGGGGCTGCGATTGCCCGCGGCGAGCATTATCGCCGCATCGGCCGCAGCCTCGATGAGCCGATCGGAAAGCCGCGGCCTATCGGCCGGCCGGAACCGCGTCCGCCACGAGAGACGCGTCCGAAGTCGTTGTCGGTGACCGAAATCGAGAATTGGCTGCGCGATCCCTACACAATTTACGCTAGGCATATTCTCAAGCTCCCTCAACTCGAGGCGGTGGACGAGAAGCTGGGCGCGGCCGATCGTGGCAGCGTCATTCACGGCGCGATTGGCGAGTTCGCCGAGACCTACGCGGACAAGTTGCCGGACGATCCCGAGGTGGAGCTGCTGCGCATCGGCCGGCTGCATTTCGCGCCGCTGGAGGATTTCCCGGAGACGCGCGCCTTCTGGTGGCCGCGCTATCAACGCATCGCGCGCTGGTTTGCGGAATTCGAAACCAAGCGCCGCCTCAAGGTCGCGGCCGCGCACGCCGAGATTCGCGGCTCCCTGCAGATCGCGGCAGGCAGCCGCGTTTTCCGTCTCACCGGTCGCGCCGACCGCATCGAGCGCCTCGTCGATGGCAGCTACGCTATTCTGGATTTCAAGACCGGCGCGATTCCGAGCGACAGGCAGGTACAGATCGGCGTATCGCCGCAATTGACACTTGAAGGCGCGATGCTGCGCAATGGCGGCTTCCCCGGATTCGCCCCCGGCGCCTCGATCACCGAGCTTGTCTATGTCAGGCTCAATGGCGGCAATCCATCCGGCCAGGATCACGCCGTCAAGTTCAAGGATTCTAACCCCGGCGCAGTGGCCGATGCCGCACTCGCGAGGCTCAAGATCCTGGTCGGGCGCTTCGAGGATGAAAGTACGCCGTATCGCGCGCTCATCCTCTCCATGTGGACGCATCGTTACGGCACCTATGACGATCTCGCCCGCGTCAAGGAGTGGTCGCTGTCGGGCGGCGAGGATGGAGCCGAGGAGTGAGCGCGCGCCGCATAATTCCCGATGCGGTGCGCCGCCGCCAGGCGGACGCATCCGATCCGTTGGCGGCCGTATTCGTGACGGCCAACGCCGGCTCCGGCAAGACCCACGTGCTGGCGCAGCGGGTCATCAGGCTCATGCTGGATGGCGCGGAGGGCGGCGTCGATCCGTCGAAAATCCTCTGCATCACGTTCACCAAGGCGGCCGCCGCCAACATGGCCGCTCGGGTCTACGACACGCTAAGGGACTGGATTGCGCTCGATGATCAGGCGCTCGATCGGGCGATAGGCGAGATGGGCGTGACCGACATCGGCACCGCCAAGCGCGCGCGCGCCCGGCGTCTGTTCGCGGCGGCGCTGGATACGCCGGGCGGCCTGAAGGTGCAGACCATCCACGCGTTCTGCACCCGTATCCTGCAGCAGTTTCCGTTCGAGGCCAATGTGGCGGCGCGGTTCGCGGTCTTGGAGGACCGCGCGCAAATCGAGATGCTCGAACGCATAAGGCTTGCAGTTCTGCTCCAAGCCGCCGGCGCACCGGAGACCGCGCTCGGCCGTGCGCTCGTGGCTGCAATCGCAGCCGCCGCCGACACCACGCTGGTCGACGTGCTGACGGAAGCGATCGGTAAACGGACGAAGGTCATCGCCTGGATTGAGGTCGGCTTGGACCGCGCCATCGCGCAAGTGTCGGCGGCGCTCGGCGTCGACGCGAAGGACGACCGCGCGTGGATCGAAGCGGAGATCGTCGATGGGCCGAATCTGCCGTCGTCCCATTGGGCGGATGCCGCCGCGGCGCTTTCGGAAGGGTCCGCGAACGACGTGGAGCAGGCCAGGCGATTGTCGGAGGCCTTGGCGGGATCGGTCGAAGCGCGGCTCGCTAGCTATTTCAGCGTGTTTTTGACCGGCGATAAGGGACCACGAAAGAGCCTTATCACGAGCGGGTTGGCCGGCCGGTATCCGGAACTTGCGAACCGTCTTGCGGCAGAACAGGGCCGCCTTGTGCCCCTGATCGCGCGTCGCAACGGAGTCGTCTGCCGGGATCGCACCGCCGCACTGGTCACGATCGCCGCCGAGGTCATAAGGCGTTATACCGACGAGAAGCAGCGCCGCGGCCTTCTCGACTACGACGACCTTATCGACAAGACCTTTGCGCTTTTGACCGGCGTCGATCCGAGTTGGGTGCATTACAAGCTCGATCTTGGGCTCGATCACGTCCTCATCGACGAGGCGCAGGACACCAGCGAAAAGCAATGGGCCATCATCAAGCGCCTGGTCGCGGAATTTTCCGCCGGCGCCGGGGCGCGGGGTGCGCTCAAGCGCACCGTCTTCGCGGTCGGTGATGAGAAGCAGTCGATCTTCTCTTTTCAGGGCGCGGCGCCGCGCGAATATGATGTGGCGCGGCAACATTTCGCACGCGCGTTCGCGATTGCCGAAGTCCGCTGGCGCGTCGTGCAGTTGGATTACTCGTTCCGCTCGGGCCCCAATGTGCTTGGAGCCGTCGATGAGGTTTTCAGGCGCGAGGAAATCTACCGCAGCGTCACCACCGATGCGGGCGGCATCCTGGCCCATCAGGCGCTGCCGGATGCGGTGCCGGGCATCGTAGAGATCTGGCCACTGATCGAGGCCGAGCCGGCGCCCGACATGGAGGCCTGGGACGCACCGTTTGATGCCGTCTCGGAGACGAGCCCGCAGGTGCTACTCGCCCACAAGATTGCCGCCACGGTGCGAGGCTATATCGACGCGCGCGTGTCGGTCGGCCGTGAGCGCAGGCCGATGCAGTATGGCGACGTGCTGGTGCTGGTTCGCCAACGCGGCGCGCTGTTCGAGTCGGTCATTCGCGCCCTGAAAAATGCCGATGTCGCGGTGGCGGGCGCCGACCGGCTGATGCTGACCGAGCATATCGCGGTCAGGGATCTCATGGCCCTTGCCGATGCACTGCTGCTGGCAGAGGACGATCTTGCGCTCGCGGTCGCGCTCAAAAGCCCGCTGTTCGGCTTCGACGACGATCTCCTGTTCGATCTCGCCTATGGGCGCAAGTCGAGCTTGCGTGCCGCGCTCGCGGCGCGCGCCGGCGAACAGCTGCTGTTTGCCGCCGCCGACGCGCTGCTGCGCCGTGCCGCCGCCAAGGCGCGCCACGAAACACCGTTCGGTTTTTTGGCGTGGTTGCTCGGACCGGAACAGGGGCGGCGGAAAATCTACGTGCGGCTCGGCCTCGAAGCCGCCGATGCGCTCGACGAATTCCTGGAATTGGCGCTCGATTACGAGCGTCGCGAAACGCCGTCATTGCAGGGCTTCCTCGCCTGGATGCGGGCAGCCGACACGCTCGTCAAGCGCGACATGGACGCTGACCGCGGCGAGGTCCGGGTGATGACGGTGCACGGCGCCAAGGGCCTCGAAGCCCCGGTGGTGATCCTCGCCGACACCACGACGCCGCCTCAGGGGCCGTATCAGCCGCGGCTCCTTGAAGTGCCGCCCGTAAAGGCGAGGCCCGGCGCGCCGGCCTGCATCGTGTGGGCCGGCCGCCGTGACGAGGACGTGCCGGCGGTAGCCACCGCTCGCGCTGCCGCACTTGAAGAGTGCGAGCACGAGCATCGGCGCCTGCTCTACGTCGCGATGACGCGCGCCGCCGAACGGCTGATCGTGTGTGGTTATCAAGGCAAAATGAAGCGCCGCCCCAACTGCTGGTACGATCTCATCTTCGAAGGCTTGCAAGGCCGGCCGGGTTTCAGCGCGGAGGGCGAGGGCGACACAAAGGTTTGGCGTTACCGCAAAGTGCCTGAGAACGATGACGCGGCGCCCGCGCCTCCTGGGCAATACAAGTCGGGGAGCGAAGCGGTGTTGGAGACCCCCCCTTGGCTGACCACGACGGTAGGCGCCGAGCCGGCCGGGCCGGAGTTGCTGTCGCCATCGAGGGCTTACGACGAGGCGGTTGTCGCACCATCCGCCGCCGCTCGCGAGGATAGCGCGAAGGCGCTGGCCCGCGGCAGGCTGGTCCACCGGCTGATGCAGTCGCTGCCCGACGTGGCGCCGTCGCGGC
Source organism: uncultured Alphaproteobacteria bacterium (assembly GCA_963747835.1). Lineage (GTDB taxonomy): Bacteria > Pseudomonadota > Alphaproteobacteria > Rhizobiales > Xanthobacteraceae > JAJPKK01. Next base: position 196,035 of record CAVVGO010000006.1, on the reverse strand, counting down.
GCGAGGCCGCGGCCCAGAACTTCCTCACCCGAGCCGGCGCGGCCTTCAGTCCCGATGAGCGCGACCGGTTCGTAGCGAAGGCGCTCGCGCTGTTCGTCGATCCGCGCTTTGCGCCGCTGTTCGCGCCTGGCAGCCGGGCGGAGGTTCCGATCGTCGGCCGGCTGGCACGCGCCGGGCGTCCCGATGTCCTGGTGTCCGGCCAGATCGACCGCCTGGTGGTGACGCCGGACGCGATACTGATCGCCGACTACAAGACGAATTGGCTGCCGCCGCAAAGTCCCGAATCCGCGCCGGCGGCTTATGTGACGCAGCTTGCGCTCTATCGGGCGGTGCTGGCCCGGATCTATCCGGACCCGCCGATTCGCGCCGCCCTGGTGTGGACTGAAACGCCTGACGTTACGGAGTTTTCCGCAGCCATGCTGGATCAGGCCGCGGTGCGCGTCACCTGCCCGTGAGCGCGCCTTGACGCCATCGGGTGGTCTCCCTACGTTCTGGCTTCGCGATACCCGGGGGCGCCGGCTGCGCCCAATATCTGGACGACGAGGTGTCCCATGGGTGTTTCCAAGGTATCCGACGCTGACTTCGAAGCCACCGTGCTGAAATCGACCGAGCCGGTGGTGGTCGATTTCTGGGCCGAATGGTGTGGACCGTGCCGCATGATCGGGCCGGCACTGGAAGAGATCGCTGCCGGCGCGCTCGCCGGCAAGGTTAAGATCGTCAAGCTCAACGTCGACGAGAACCCGCAGACGGCTTCGAAATACAACATCATGTCGATCCCGACCCTGATGCTGTTCAAGAACGGCGAAATGGCTTCCCGCCAGGTCGGCGCCGCTCCGAAGGCGAAGCTCGAGCAGTGGATCACCGCGGCGGTGTGAGCGCTGTCCAGGATTCCTAGGCGACGGCCGGCATCCTCCGGCCGTTTGCTTGTTGGGAGTTCGTTCTCAACTTGGCGGGGTACCGTTCGCTGCCAGCACCTCGCCGGCCAGATAGAGCGAGCCGGTGATGAGGATACGCGGCGGCGGGTCGAGCTCGAGCGCCGCGATCTGGCCGAACGCCGCCTCGAGGCTCGAACTGGCGTCGGCCGCGATGCCAATGGCGCGTGCGGTCTGCGCCAGGGTCTCGGCCGGCACGCCCTTGTCTTGGCTGATCGGCACCGCGAAGAGGCGCCGTGCCAGCCCGGCGAAATTGCGCAGGAACCCCTTCGTATCCTTGCTTGCCAGCATGCCGATGATCAGGATCGCCGGCCGCGACACCCGCTCTTCGAGGTCGGCAAGTGCAGCCGCGACCATCCGCCCGCCGTCCGGATTATGGCCGCCGTCGAGCCAGACTTCGCTCCCCGCCGGTGCCTGTGCGACGAGGTCGCCGGAGGTGAGGCGCTGCATGCGTGCCGGCCAGTCGGCTTTGACGAGGCCCCGTTCGTAGGCCGCGCTCGGCAGCTTGAACCCGGCGGCGCGCAACGTCGCAATGGCAGTGCCGGCATTGTCGATCTGGTGGCGGCCGAACAGTCGCGGCGCCGGCAGATCGAGCAGGCCCTGCGCATCCTGATAGACGAGCCGGCCGCGCTCCTCGCTTGCCATCCAGTCCTGTCCGGCGACATGGAGCGGCGCGCCGATTTCCTCGGCCCGGCGGATGATCACCGACAGCGGACCCTCGGTCTGCCGGGCGATCACGGCCGGCGTTCCTGACCGCATGATGGCGGCCTTCTCGCCGGCGATTGCTTCCACCGTATCGCCGAGGAAATCCATGTGATCCATGGATATGGACGTGATGACGCTGGCGAGCGGCGCCGGCACCGCATTGGTGGCGTCGCAGCGGCCGCCGAGGCCGACCTCGAGCAACAGCGCGTCGGCCGGGTGCTCGGCGAACAGCAGAAAGGCGGCGGCGGTCTCGATTTCGAACACCGTGATCGGCGCGTTGCCGTTCGCGCGCTCGCATGCTTCCAGGGCCGCGATGAGATCGGCGTCCGACACCAGGACCCCGCCGCCCGCTTGGCCCAGCCGGTAGCGTTCGTTCATGCGCACGAGATTTGGCGACGTATAGACATGCACCCGGGCCTCGGCGGCTTCGAGCATCGCCCGCATGAACGCGATGGTTGATCCTTTCCCGTTGGTGCCGGCCACGTGGATGACCGGCGGCAACTTTTTCTCCGGATGCCCTAGCGTGGCGAGGACCGGTAGCAAGCGGTCGAGGGAAAGATCGATGCGCTTGGGATGGAGCGTGAGCAGCCGCGCCAGGATCGTGTCCAACGGGGCGCCTGGCGGCATGCCTGGGCGGGGGCCGACCTGGGGTTGAGACATTCGAATTTCGTCGCTTCCTGCAATATCGCATGCGGGGCGGCAGCGCCCACGCCAACCGCGACCGGGGGTGATTCCCCTCTATATAGGGTAGGGGGACTCGAATTTGAGTTTTTCCGGCATGCTCGCGTGCTCCTGCGGAACCGGCTCGACACCGCGGAAAGGTTCAATGACCGGAGAAGTGGTCAAACCAGCGACGAACCTGGGGATAGCGGGGACAAGCCCAGTCGCGCGAGTTGGCTTGGGTCGTCCGTGGGGACGAAAAATTAGAAGTTTCAATGCGAAAAGAACAAAGATAGAACAAGCAGCAAATCGCGATACGCTATTAAGATAGTTTTACCTCCGCAAAGTATGAGTTTGACCAATGCGCTTCCCCGACTCATTCCTTGATGAAATACGGGCGCGCCTACCCGTATCAGATGTCGCGCGTCTACGGGTCCAACTGAAGAAGCAGGGACGCGAATGGCGTGGCCTCTCCCCGTTCAATAAAGAAAGAACACCCTCCTTCTACGTCAACGATCAAAAAGGCTTTTATCACGATTTTTCGTCAGGGAAGCACGGTGACATCTTTGGATTCGTGATGGAGACGGAAGGACTTTCGTTTCCGGAAGCGGTCGAGCGACTGGCAAATATTGCAGGGCTGTCGATGCCCGTCGCCTCGCCGGACGCAGAAGCTCAGGAAGCGCATCGACGCACGCTGTATGAGGTCATGGACCTTGCGGCGGCTTTTTTCGAAGAATGTCTCGCCGCTCCCGCAGGTGCAAAAGCACGTGGATATTTGAGTGACCGAGGCGTGTCGCCCGCGACGCAACTAGAGTTTCGAATGGGATATGCTCCGGTGGAGCGGTTTGCCCTGAAGGAGTTCTTAGGGCTCAAGGGCGTGTCAGTCCCCGAAATGATCGAAGCAGGCCTATTGATATCCGGCGAAGAAATTCCTGTGCCGTACGATCGGTTTCGCGACCGAGTGATCATTCCGATCCAGGACCAACGCGGCAGGGTGATCGCCTTTGGTGGGCGAACACTTAACAAAGACGTCCAGCCGAAATACCTCAACTCGCCCGAGACAAGCCTTTTTCATAAGGGCGCATGCGTTTTCAATTTCCATCGAGCACGGCAGCCGGCCCATGAGGATGGTTCCGTTGTAGTTGTTGAAGGGTACATGGATGCAATTGCTATCTTTCAAGCTGGTATGAAGAGCGTTGTCGCCTCGATGGGAACCGCTTTTACCGAGGAACAGATTTCGTTGCTGTGGCGCCTTTCCGTAGAACCGGTAGTCTGCTTTGACGCCGATAATGCTGGCATCAGTGCAGCATACCGATCGTTGGATCGGATACTTCCCGAGCTCAAGGTTGGGCGGACATTTAGATTTGCCTTTATGACCGGGGAAAAAGACCCTGATGATCTAATTCGTGAAAAGGGGCTCGACGCCTTCAAGAGTGTGCTGAGCGGTTCACTACCGCTTTGGGACGTATTGTGGGAGCGGGAAACGGCAAACGTCGCGGTGAAGACACCCGACGCTCAGGCCAAGCTTGAGCACAAACTCAAATCCATTGTCAGCACCATCAAGGATCGAACTGTTCATACAGCCTATGAGCGAACCTGCCGAATGCAACTCGCCAATCTCTTTTGGCAGACGGCGCGGGAGGGGCGTGATCAACTAGCAAAAAAAGGATTTATCAAGAAAGAGTTGCGGATTGAAAAAGAAGGGCATCGTCACGGCCTGCAAAAAGTAGTCCTCGGAACCCTGGTTCACTATCCGGACCTGCTGGATGACAAGGGCGACAGCATTTCTAAAGTGGATTTTACGCCGGATTTGGAGGCCTTTCGCCAAGGCCTATATGATCTGCTCATCATGAGCGCAGAACTGTCGGTGCAAAAAATTTATCTCCACTTCACCGGTGATTTTTATAAGACTTTGCAAGACTTGCACGGCGAACGATCCGCGAATCGCCCGTGGGGGCACAGATTATTTCAACGATTTCCGATACTTAAGCTCGATCCGCCACAGGAGTTCGTTTCCGACTGCATTGACCATTTTATCCGGGTGCTTCGAATGAATCAGATGTCTGAAGAAATAAACACTTTGAAAAATTCCGTCGAGTCTGACGAAGCGGGCATGCAGCTGTTGGAGTTGGTTCGTGACTACCAACTTCAGGTTGCGATGGTGAATGCCAAAGACAGCGAATTAGCGGAACACGCAAAGGAACTACGGCGGGCGGCTCTCGGCGAGCCGCAATGGGGAATGGCTGCTTAGTCCGGCAATGGTGGAACCACGTTCTCACCTTGCATCGTAAGAACCGCACGTTAAATAAAGAGCTGAAAGAAGCCGAGCGTGCCTTGGGGGAGGAACTTAGCGAGCAGAATTTCGCCAGGCTCCAGGATGTCCGGGGTCAGCTTTCAGCTCTTGATGGCACCGAGGCTTCGATCGAAGGTTTCGGGGCACTTTCCGGCCGGCCGATGCGCGGGCTGTAGGATCGATAAGGCCATAGGTCGGATGCTTCCGTCATGCGGAAACTCCGGCCTTTTCAAACGATTGGTAGGGACCACAAGGAGTTGGCGACGCGGTTAGGGTTAATCGCGGCTTAAGCGGTTTCGGCGACACTGCGCGCGATTCGCAACGGCAGCGACCCTGGTCACTTCACCACAAGACGGTTCACCGTAAGGGCATCGGCCCGGAGTTTTACGCAATGGCGAGCAAGGTCAAGGCAGCGGTCAAGGACAAGAAGGAAGAGGCGGCACCCGAGAAGGACGCCCCGGATACGCCGGACGCGCCGCTGCCGTTGCTCGACCTTTCGGACGCCGCCGTCCGCAAGATGATCAAGGCCGCCAAGAAGCGTGGCTACGTCACCCACGACCAGGTCAACGCTGTGCTTCCTTCCGAGGAGGTTACGTCGGACCAGATCGAGGACGTTTTTGCCATGCTCAACGAAATGGGCATCAACGTGGTCGAGACCGAGGAGGCCGAGACCGAAGAGGCCGCCGAGGAGGCCAAGGAAGAGCCCGAGGAGGAAGAGAGCGACGGCGAACTCGTCGAGGTGCAGCGCGCCACTCCGGCCGAGACCAAGAAGTCCGAACCCGGCGAGCGCACCGACGATCCGGTCCGCATGTACCTGCGCGAGATGGGCTCGGTGGAGCTGTTGTCCCGCGAGGGCGAAATTGCGATCGCCAAGCGCATCGAAGCCGGCCGCGAGGCGATGATCGCAGGCCTGTGCGAGAGCCCGCTGACCTTCCAGGCCATCATCATCTGGCGCGACGAGCTCAACGACGGCAAGGTCTTCCTGCGCGACATCATCGATCTCGAAGCGACCTATGCGGGGCCGGACGCCAAGGGCGTTGCGGTGATGCCGCCGCCCGAGGGCCAGCCGGCCGACGGCTCCACGCCGCCGCAGACCATGGCGCCCGCGACCGCGCCCGCCGCTGCGACCCCGTTCCGTCCCAAGCCCGACATCATGCCGGGCGGCGAGGAGTTGACCGAGCCGCCGGAAGGCGAGCTCGACGACGACGAGCTCGAAAACTCGATGTCGCTTGCCGCCATCGAGGCCGAGCTCAAGCCCAAGGTGCTGGAGACATTCGACAACGTCGCCGACAGCTACAAGCGCCTGCGCCGCCTGCAGGACCAGGACATCGAGAACAAGCTCAAGAACCAGTCGCTGACGCCGGCCCAGGAGCGCAAGTACAAGAAGCTCAAGGACGAGATCATCGCCGAGGTGAAGTCCCTGCGGCTCAATCAGGCGCGCATCGATTCGCTGGTCGAGCAGCTCTACGACATCAACAAGCGCCTCGTCGGCTACGAGGGCCGCATGATGCGGCTTGCCGAGAGCCACGGCGTCGTGCGCGAGGACTTCCTCAAGAACTATGTCGGCTCCGAGCTCGATCCGCGCTGGCTCAACCGCGTCTCCAAGCTTTCCGCCAAGGGCTGGAAGAACCTGGTCGCCCGCGACAAGGACCGCATTAAGGACCTGCGCTCCAACATCCACGCGCTCGCGGGCGAGACCGGCCTCGAAATCCTGGAATTCCGCAAGATCGTCCAGATGGTGCAGAAGGGCGAGCGCGAGGCGCGTCAGGCCAAGAAGGAGATGGTGGAGGCGAACTTGCGCCTCGTCATCTCGATCGCCAAGAAATACACCAATCGCGGCCTGCAATTCCTCGACCTGATCCAGGAAGGCAACATCGGGCTGATGAAGGCGGTCGACAAGTTCGAGTATCGCCGTGGCTACAAGTTCTCCACCTATGCGACGTGGTGGATCCGGCAGGCGATCACCCGCTCGATCGCCGACCAGGCACGCACCATCCGTATCCCGGTGCACATGATCGAGACCATCAACAAGATCGTGCGCACCAGCCGCCAGATGCTCCACGAGATCGGCCGCGAGCCCACCCCCGAGGAGCTCGCCGAGAAACTCGGCATGCCGCTTGAGAAGGTTCGCAAGGTGCTGAAGATCGCCAAGGAGCCGATCTCGCTCGAAACCCCGATCGGCGACGAGGAGGATTCCCACCTCGGCGATTTCATCGAGGACAAGAACGCGATCCTGCCGATCGATGCCGCGATCCAGTCTAACCTGCGCGAGACGACGACGCGGGTGCTCGCCTCGCTGACCCCGCGCGAGGAACGCGTGCTGCGCATGCGCTTCGGCATCGGCATGAACACCGACCACACGCTGGAGGAAGTCGGCCAGCAGTTTTCGGTGACCCGCGAGCGGATCAGGCAAATCGAAGCCAAGGCGCTGCGGAAGCTGAAGCATCCGTCGCGGTCGCGGAAGCTGCGGAGTTTCTTGGATAATTAGCTATGGCAGCCCGTCCCAAATCGAATTCTGGGAAGGTCCTTCAGCGGGAATGGAATATTCCAGCGCAGCATGTGCTCTATCATCGGGAGGGGACATGGTTTCACTTGCTTGAGCAATTTCCAGGAGCGTTATGTGATGCCCGCGGGTATATTCTGTTTCCTACCAGAAGGGATTTCTCCAACTGCCCACAACTCAAAATCGCAAAGCACACGAAGGCACCTAGCGGAATCAGTTCAATTTTGAGCTATGTCCGCGTCGTTTGAATTCGACGCTTTCGAGTGTTAGGTTTCGCGAATTCCAAGACTATTTCGCGTCGAATCCGGCCGTCTAGCGCCGCCCTATTTTGGCCGCGCGATGGGGGAGGCAAATATCTGCTATTTGGAGGTAAAGTGCGCTGCCTTCGACTTTTCAACTGCAGCCCGACCTTTTTTGCGAGCGCGGTTATTATCTTCGCATTTGGGATATAGGTACCTTTTACAGTGTTCTCGCCAATTACATAGATTGCCCTTCCGCCGGGTGCCAAGACACGAGACACCTCTTCAATCGCGCGCTGCATATCGCCGACGAAACGCGAGAGCACCGCCTGTTGCCGTATCGACAGGCTGGGCTTCAATCTCAATTTTGCGATTACCTCCCTTGCAAAATTCGCTCGTGACGCATCATACTCTCCCACCTCTGTTCCAACAGCAATGCTTCTTAGATGGCGAATTTCGTCGGTGTTATGGCCCATCCAAATCAATGAGAATTTGCTACACCGCAAATAATCGATCGCGTTAAGATACGGTGGAGAGGTTAGCACCAGGTCGATTTCGCCGTCTTCCAGATTTAGGCGTCTTGCGTCACCTAAATGTGTGCTAGCCGCCGGCCCGCGGTTCCTCTCATGGGATGAAAGGCAATTTTCTAGCACACGATCAATTGCCTTCATAAAATTCTCGAAGGGCTTTATTGGTGCCTTTTCAAAATATCTGTGCGGTCGACTGTGAGCCAAGTCTAGCGCCAGCGATACGCCTGCCTGCTTCGTAATTATTAGACGAGAGAATGCACACCACAGCACATCTTTGGCGTCTAAATCTCGGCATCGTCGTATAGCGTTGGCAAGGGCGGCGAGCTGGTGCCTTGCACAAGTGTCAAACCAGTAACGCGCAAATTGCCTTGTTTCTTTATTCGCTCTCGCGGGATATGCGTCTCGAATCGGTAAGAACTCTATGTCTTTGGACGCACGTGAAAGCACGATTTCAGCTATCGCGCGAATCGCTGATTTGTCGACTGCCGTGGTCCAAACTCTCGAAATGAGTACCGCCAGCGGATCGATATCAACACCCACGGCAAAATGTCCCCTAGCGCGGGCTGCGACGAGAACTGTCCCTGATCCCATCATGGGATCCAGCACCCTCAGCCTGCGCCGCGATCCCGAGACCACTTGTAGCGCGATTCCAGGTGCCATCCGTGCCGGAAAGGGGTGGACTGGTTTCCTCCCCAGGCTTTTATTCACACCCATTTGTGCTGCTCGGTCATGCGCGCCGTAAGTCGTGCAAGCGCGACCTTGCCGTTAGGTGAATCGCGTTCGTACCCTGGGCAACCTTATTTGGCAGTTCAGCCCGGTTACCCCGAACGCTGTATTGAGAGCGAGGCTTTCTTTCAATTGCGACCCATGCCTTGTCAACATCATCAAAAGTGACAATTGTGTGTAGCGAAGCCACGTCCAATGTCACAATTCCATCCGTCCCACAGACAAACACGACAAAAGAGTCAAAATATTTTGCCTCCAAATCGAGTAAATCTGACACCTGATCAAGGTTAAATGTGAAACGCCACGGCGGCATTCGCTTTGAGGAGTGCTTAACAAATACGCCAAGCTTTGAATTAACAACAAATGCGCTAATCCGTCCCTCTCTCACAAACGGCTTAATCATCACCGATAGATCAGTATTTATTATAAGGCTGCGGAGAACGACACCCTGATAGAATTCGTAGTCATCAAACATGTTACGCGGCCTGAACTGTTTTGAGGTGTTTCAAATTCTTTATGAACTGAATATTTCCTTCGAACTTATAAATAACTCGTGCTCTACCTTTAGCATTGTGGAATACGGCAAAATGGTGAATAGCCTTCGGGAATTTTTGGCTCTGCGATTTACCAAAGAACCCGCGCCGGCGCTCGATCTTTAAGCTATCCGCATCCTTATAGCCAGCCATATTTGTGGGCTCATGAATTGCAATCTGCTCATTTTCTGCTGACATTTGCTTGACATAGCGGATGATATAGTCAGGAAGAGCTTTATCTCCGATTCGGTGCTGAAGTGACGATAGCTTGTTAAGTGGCGCCTCGGAACTATTGATTATTTTATCAACGCTGGAGTTGTAATCGAACAACCCAAATGACATCTCTCCTCGATCAAGTGAAACGTTCGCCTGATCAACGCTATTGGACGAAACTGGCGCTATTCGATTGTCTCCAAGCCAAACGGGCGACCCAAGACCAGCCCTAATTGCCTCAAGGGCTAACTTGTGAAAAACAAAACAGCGGTGCCAGTCGACGTAAAGCTGATTGGGTATTGTCAGCTCGAAATGCTGAAGATAGTTTTTTCGTGATCCAAACATCCTGGCTCGTTGAATGTAGGTGTCTTGCTGAATTTTATGCTTTGCGTCCCTAGTAAAAAACATTGAAAGCAAATTGTCGAAGGTGACACCTCGGGAAACAATATTTCCGCCTATCACGAAAGTAAACAGCGACGATGGATTTGTGGCTGACTTAAAGTCAACGTTGGTATCTCGCTCACTGTTCATGGTGATGATAGTATAAACGCTCCTATTCGTAACTACATAATCCAGAATACGTTTGACATCTGGAGGCGAATAGAACCGTTCTGCCGCTTTCCGAAGATGTTTTATCGCGTCGGCAAATTTCGGTGATTTAACATCAGCCATTGCTTGAAAGATATCTTCAATTGGCTTCTTATCAGCGCGGTGATCAATCGTGTTTCCGCTAGTATGTACAAGCATCGAAAATTTTTCATCGCGTCCTGACACAATATTAACGTATGAAACCCTAGCCAGAAATCGATAAACGGCCTGCTGCAGAAATCGAGGTCCATCATATGAATCTGGAAGTAGCTCCAAATGATATTTGTTTGGCGTGTGATCAAGAGGAAAAAATATATCTTGCCCAGCATATTCGTTATGTGTTGGAAAATCGACCCACACTTCATTATTGTTGTCGAAAGTGTTATTAAGGTCAAGCCGAGCAGGTGTCGCCGTCACTCCGATATATACGCCTACGTCACCGATCAGCAATCCGATTAGCCCATTTATTTTTGTGACTTCCCCGCGGTTTATTTTGGAATTGGGCGTCGCATAGTCCGCCTCATCGTCAATGATTGCTCTCGACGTGACCGAAGACAGCTTTTCATTTAGTTTTCTGAGGTCATGGGGGTTCTTTTTGCAGAAAATTACATGTTGGCCGACCTTGAGGGAAATTGAAGGATCCATTATTTCGGAAAAATTGCGGGCGGAGGGCGACAGCCCGGACCTTTGAAATCGATCCAAATTTTGCTGCAGAAGCTGAATGCTATCGTTCAGCAGATGGACTACGACGTTGAAGCCGGAATCAATTAGCTTCGCCGTTAAACAGATCATCATTTCGGTCTTGCCGCTCTGCGGCTCGCCGTAAATTACGAATGATCTAGCTCTCTTCGAAACGATGTTGTCGAGGGATTTATCGACAGCTGCGCTTATAGACGACGTTTGCTTTCCTGCATTTCGCACGCGGGCAAGCTGACGCTCATATCGAATGTTCTCCGCAGCGATCTTGCGAAGTCGCTCAATTTCGTGATCCACGGGTGAACCCCTTCCCGCAAAAATTGTAGCATCACGGAGAGCCGTGTCCAATCGTAGGAATAAAGTCTGAATGCGAGCGACAGTTGGGTAGGCCCTCCGCCCCGTCGCAGAGAAGGCTCTGCCCACGCGCTTCGGTATCGGTATGAATACAGACCACTCGCGTGAAGAGGTCGGCCAGCAGTTCCCAGTAGCCCGCGAGCGCGTCCAGCAGATCGAGGCGCCAAGGCCCTGCGGAAGCTGAAGCATCCGTCGCGGTCGCGGAAGCTGCGGAGTTTCTTGGATAATTAGAGGCGGATCGGCTGATCGGGTTTCGATGGCGAGTTTGCTGCCTCGAACGACTCGGGGAGAGTGTCCGTGCATTTGCGGCCGCCGCGACATCGCGGAAAATTCCGTTAAATTTGTCCACGCTATTTAACGCGACGGCAATTGGCAGCGATGTAGTCACAACGCCGGGGCACGAGGGATGCGTCGGCGGAGTTTGTGATGCAAGGTGCGCGTGCCGAAGAGATCAAGCAGCGGCTGCGATCCCTTAAGGTCCTGATCGTCGAAGACAACGCCTTCATGCGCAAGATCGTGCGTGAACTCCTGTCGAATATCGGCATCAGGAATATGACCGAGGCCGCCGACGGCGTCGCCGGGCTGGAAGCAATTCGCCATGTGATGCCTGATCTCGTACTGCTGGATTGGGACATGCCGTTCATCAACGGCTTCGAGTTCACCCGCATCGTGCGCGCGCCCGGGGTGTTCCCGTATTCGGATCTGCCCATCATTATGCTCAGCGGATATGGCGAGCGGGCCCATGTGCTGGAGGCCGCAAGGCTCGGCGTGAACGAGTTCCTCAAGAAGCCGGTCTCCTCGCAGGCGCTGTTGCACCGTATCATTTCCGTCATGATGAAGCCGCGCACCATGGTCCACGTGGACGGCTGCTATCGCCCGGCGCCTCGCCGCGGCAAACACGGGCCGGGTCTCTCCGAGGCGCAAGTCCCGTAATAAGTCCCGTAATGGCTCCGCAAATTCCTGCTTGATCATTTCCCGATTGGTCCCCATCAAGGGACGGGAGATTGATCGGACGGAATTGCGATGAGACGCGGCTTCGCGCCCTGGGCGGATCCGGCAATCGAGCCGCTGGTGCGCTTTCTCGCCGTGTCCAAGCGCTTCGGCGCCGTCGCAGCCGTGGACGCGCTCAGCCTCGACATCTACCGCAACGAGTTCTTCGCGCTGCTTGGGCCGTCGGGCTGCGGCAAGACCACGCTCCTGCGCATCCTTGCCGGATTTGAAAGGCCGGATGCTGGCCGCGTGATGCTGGACGGCGTGGACATCGCGGCGACGCCGCCGCACCGGCGTCCCGTCAACATGATGTTCCAGAGCTACGCGCTGTTTCCACATCTGAGCGTCGCCGGCAACATCGCGTTCGGGTTGCGCCAGGATGGCCTCGCCAAGGCCGCCATCGCGGCGCGGGTCGACGAGATGCTTGCCCTCGTCAAGCTCGAAGGGCTCGGCTCGCGCCGGCCCGACCAGCTTTCCGGCGGCCAGCGCCAGCGCGTTGCGCTCGCCCGCTCGCTGGCGAAGCGCCCGCAGGTGCTGCTGCTCGATGAGCCGATGGCGGCACTCGACAGGAAACTGCGCGAGGAGACCCAGTTCGAACTGATGGACCTGCAGGCGCGGCTCGGCACCACCTTTGTGATCGTCACCCACGACCAGGAAGAGGCCATGACGGTCGCTCACCGCATCGCCGTGATGGATCGCGGCCGCATCGCCCAGGTTGCGACCCCGGCGGAGATCTATGAGCAGCCGAAGTCGCGCTGGGTCGCGGAATTCATCGGCGACGTTAACCTGATCGAAGGCGCCGTCGTGGAGACGCGCGCCGATGAGACGGTGATCCAGGACGGCCGCGGCGGCCGCTATCGGGTCGCCGACGCGGCCGGCGCCGCCGTGGGGGCGCGGGTCGTCATCGTGCTGCGCCCCGAAAAGGTGGGCATCGCGGTGGCGCCCGGACTGGCCGACGCGGGCAACGCGGCGCGTGGCCGGGTGATGGATATCGGCTATCTCGGCGGCGTCTCGATCTACAAGGTGCGGCTCGACGACGGCAGCGCCATGAAGGCCGCGGTCGCCAACGTGGCGCGCCGCCTCGATCAGCCAATCGGCCCCGACCAGGAAGTCTGGTTGTCATGGGCGCCGGCCGCGGCCTTGGTGCTGGCCAACTGAGGGCAAATGGAACCGCAACCAACCGGTGTCAGGGCCCAGCGTACGCTCGGCAAGAGGCTCGTGGTCGCGGTGCCCTACGTGTGGCTGATCGCGTTTTTCCTGGTGCCGTTCCTGATCGTGCTCAAGATCAGCCTGTCCGAGACCGCGATCGCGCAGCCGCCCTATATGCCGGTGTTCGATCCGGCGGCAGGCTGGCAGGGCTTGCGCGATTTCGTCGGTGGCCTGTCATTTGCGAACTATTTCAGTCTCGCGGGCGACGACCTTTACGTGCTGTCCTACCTGAAGAGCCTGAAGGTCGCCGCGCTGTCCACCGTCATGCTGGTGCTCCTCGGGTTTCCGGTCGCCTACGCGATGGCGCGGGCACCGAGCCGGGTTCGCCCGCTGCTCGTCACCCTGATCGTGCTGCCGTTCTGGACCTCGTTCCTGATCCGGGTCTATGCCTGGATCAACATCCTCCAGCATGATGGGCTTCTCAACCGCGCGCTGGTGGGACTGGGTCTCGTCGATGCGCCGGTCACTTGGCTTGCCACCGACACCGCGGTCTATATCGGGCTCGTCTACTCCTACCTGCCGTTCATGGTGCTGCCGCTTTACGCGAGCCTGGAGAAACTCGACGACACCCTCCTGGAAGCCGCCGCCGACCTCGGCTGTCCGCGCTGGAAGGCGTTCCTGCTGGTGACGGTGCCCCTGGCGCTGCCCGGCCTCGGCGCCGGCGCGCTATTATGCTTCATCCCGATCGTCGGCGAATTTGTCATCCCGGACCTGCTCGGCGGCTCCGATTCCGCCATGATCGGCCAGACCCTTTGGGTCGAATTCTTCGCCAACAAGGACTGGCCGGTCGCCTCCACGGTCGCGGTCGTGCTGGTCGTTCTGCTGGTGGTGCCGATCGCCTTCTATCAGCACCTGCAGGCCCGCGAGATCGGGGATCGCTGAGATGGGCCGGCGCTTCTCCTTCACCAACCTCACGGCGCTGGCGCTCGGACTTGCGTTTCTCTACGCGCCGATTGCGATCCTCATCGTGTATTCGTTCAATGCCTCGCGCCTCGTCGCCGTGTGGGGCGGCTGGTCGACGCGCTGGTACGCGGCGCTCCTCGAAGACCGCGCCATGATCGACGCCGCGGTGGCCTCGCTCGGCATCGCGGTCGTCTCGGCGGCGCTTGCCACGGTGCTCGGCACCACGGCGGCGATTGCGTTGACGCGGTTTCGGTTTCGCGGCCGCCTGCCATTCGCCGCCATGACTTATGCGCCGCTCGTCATGCCGGAAGTCATCACCGGCCTGTCGCTGCTGCTGTTGTTCGTCGCGGTCGATCTCGATCGCGAATTCGTCACCGTAATCATTGCCCACACGACGCTCACCATGTGCTTCGTCACCGTCGTCGTCCAATCGCGGCTCGCCGGCTTCGACCGCAGCCTTGAGGAAGCCGCGATGGATCTGGGCTGCCCGCCCGGCCGCACCTTCATGACCATCACGCTGCCGCTGATCATGCCGGCGGTAGCGGCCGGGTTTCTGCTCGCGTTTTCGCTCTCCCTCGACGACCTCGTGATCGCGAGCTTCACCACGGGACCGGGCGCGACCACGCTGCCGATCCGCATCTATTCGGAAGTGAGGCTCGGCGTGAAACCGGAGATCAACGCGGTCTGTACCATTTTCATTGCCGTCATCGCGACGGCCGTTATCGCCGCCTCGCTGATTGGGAAATCCCGTGAGCGCAGGCGTGAGAGTGCCATCCGGCTAGCCGCGTAGGATGTCACTCCCCGGCCTGGCCGGGCGGGCGCAGGATATAGGCGAGGAACCAGACCGGAACGATGATGAGGGAGCCGAGCGCGATATTCGGCACCACCCAGGCAACGCCGCGCCGGAACAACGATTCGAACTCGTTCCGCCGACACCCCGAACTCGTTCATCAAGGCGTCGAACGTGATGCCGAAATGCGCCAGGATCGTTCCCACGATCAGGGATGCAACCGCAACTTTCACAAGGGTGCGCAGGAAGCTCTGAAGCATCGATGCCACGCTGGCGCGTGCGAACAGGAACGGGCCGGACCCCAGAATTCGTCAGAAAGCTGCGCCTAATCAAGCACTTAAAAGCGCGTCTGCGAGCCCCATGGGGTCGCGATGGCGACCCTTCCCTCTTCGCCGCTGATTCGTCTGGGCCAATCATAGTCGATCGGTGCCTTGCGGCACAAAGCCGGAGTAGCGGACGCAGGGCGAGGTGGTCAGGTTAACGTGGATTTTGTCTTGACGTGGCGGGGGTGGCCTCTTCCGCCGGTTCGGCGGAACTGATTCCCTTGGGGCTTCCAATTCGGGAGGCGCCAATGGAAGCCTTGTCCGCCAAACCGCAATTGCGGCTGTTGCTCGATCACTTGGGGGCGATCCAGGATACGCGGCAATCGTGGAAGGTCGCGTATCCGCTACGCGAGGTGCTGTTTTTGGTGGTGTGTGGCACGATCGCGAGCGGCGACGACTATGACGACATCGTCGATTGGGGTGGAGCGCACCTGTCGTTGTTGCGGCAGTTCTCCGAGTTTCACTTCGGCATCCCATGCGCCGATTGGCTGCGGACGGTCATGAATCGGATCAATCCGGAGCTGTTTGCGGCCTGTTTTTCCTCATGGGTGGCCGAATGCTGGCCGGACAAGCCTGACCTGGTGGCGATCGACGGCAAGACCTCGCGGCGCAGCCACGACCGTAAGCGCGGGCACAAAGCCCTGCATCTGGTCTCCGCGTTCGCCACCACCCGCCGGCTGGTGCTGGGCCAGGAAGCGACCGACGAAAAATCCAACGAGATTACCGCCATTCCGGCGCTGGTGGAACGCCTCGACCTCGAAGGCGCCCTGGTCTCAATTGATGCCATGGGATGCAATCCGAACATCGCTCAGGGCATCCTCGATGCCAAAGCCGACTACCTTCTGGCCGTGAAGGACAATCAGCCGACGCTTCATGCCGAAATCAAAAGCTATTTCGATACCGTCCCGTCCAACCAGGTCGAGCGGTCGCAGGTCGTCGAGAAGGGCCATGGCAGGCTCGAAATCCGAACCCATACGGTATCCCACGAGGTCGACTGGATGACCCCAGAGCGTTCCTATCCGGGAGCATTCCGCTTCCCCAAGCTCACCACCATCGCGATAGTCGAAAGCCGGATCGAACGCGGCGACAAAATCGAGACCGAACGGCGCTCTTACATCTCGTCTCGCATTCTTGCCGCCGAGGCCTTCGCGGATGCCGTGCGCAGCCATTGGGCCATCGAGATGAAGACCAATCCCACCTGCGGGTTGGTCATGGGGCCAAAAATATGGCCGTCGTCCGCCACTTCGCCCTCAACCTGATACGGCAAGCCAACGACAAGCTATCCATCAAACGACGGCGAAAACGTGCCTCCTGGGTTCCGGGCTACCTGCTCCAAATCCTCGGACTACTCCGATGTTAGCCTCGACTCGTTGCCCTGGTAGCGGACGCCGGTCGCGCCTCCTTGATTTTGCAAACGACCTTGCCCGAAAAACCGCCGCGCGATCCGGCGCTGTCAGCGCGGCTTACGCTCGCCGGCGCCGGTGAGGCGCTCGATGGCGGAGCGCACGGCATCGACGGTTTTGCGATCCTGCAGCGCATCGAGCAGGGGCGCGGTCGCCCCGGAGCGGCGGATCAGGGTCTGCGGATCCGGCATGATGAGCGGGAAATCCCACGGGCCATGGACCACGAACGGCAATTCGAACGAGGCATTGGGGTCGGCGGTGCTGATCAGGTTCGCGGTGCCGGAGAGGTCGAGGTCGCGCGCCGAAATCGATGTGGTGCCGGCGACGGTGAAGCGCACGCTCGGACCGTCGAGATGCACATCTTCCGCCGTCGCCACGCCCTGCACGATGCGCAAGTCGACGTTGAGCTTGTCGAATGGCGTCCGGCCGCTGCGGAAATCGCCATTGCCGGACAGCGGACTGCGCTGGAGCCGACGCATCAACTGCTCGACGCTCAGGCCCGTCAGCGCGCCCTGCTTGGCGGTGACCTGTACGGCGCCGTTGAGGTTGTTGGCGATCTCCTGCACATTGGCGCCGCCGCTCTCGACCGAGAATGCAAAATTGCCAGTGCCTTCGAGGCGGTGCAGGCCGAACAGCTCCGAGAGGCACTTTTCCAGGTTGACGTCGGCGAACTGCATCTGCGACTTGATCTCGGCACCGGTCTCGGACTTTGCGACCGCGATGGAGCCGGTAATGGTGCCGCCGAACGATTGCGATTCCCCGACCGTGATCACGAGCCGTCCGGAGCGCATGTTGCCGGCGACCGCGGTGCGCCCGAGTTCCGCATGGGCGAACTGCACGCCGGCGGCGGACAGGCGCAGATCGGCGTCCCATCCATTGAACCAATCGATCGCGAACGACCTGCTGTCCCAGTCCCGGGTATTGTCTGCGATCAACCGGAAGGTCGAGACATACGGACGCAGATCGAGCTTCTCGACCGCGAGCGTTCCCTGCAGCATCTGGCGGCCGGTGGTAGCATAGCTCAGCGCCCCCTCGGCAACATTGCCGTCGAGTTCGACATTGAGGTTCGACAGCGCAATCGCGCCGCTATTGACGGCGGCGTGCGCCTTGAGGGCGAAGCGGCCAAGGCCGCCCGCCGGCAGCGACTTGTCGCCGGTCCAGCGCAGCGCGTCGCGCAGCGATGCGGCGTCTGCCGCGACCGTGCCGTCAAGCTTGAGCGACGGCTCGTAGCTCATGACGCCGTCGAATGCCGTCTTGAATGGGGCGCCGTTGAAACGGAATTTCAGGCCGGAATTGTCACCGGCAAGCGCGGCGGGAAAATCCGCGACGGCGACGCTGGTATCGACAATTTCGTTATGCCAGGTGAAATGTCCGGTGGCGGCGAAGCTCTTGGCAATCGACGGCCAGGCGAGCGATAGCTCGACGCTTTCCATCGTCTCTTTGATACTGCGGCTCGGATTGCTGATCGCGATGGTGCCATCATTGATCCGGATCTCGGTAAACGACACCACCCGCTCATCACGCGGCGCGTTCGGCTTGAGGGCCCGCGCCAGCGTGTCGATGAGCGGCGACCAGTTGGTTCGCCCGTCGGTATCATACGTCACCGCGATGCGCGGCCTCGTGAGCGTAATATCGGCGATCTCAATGCGGCCGGCGAGCAGCGGCGTCAGACGGAGGTTGGCGGTCAGTTCCTCGGCCGCGAAGGCGGGTTCGCCAGGGCCGGCATCGCCGAGTACGACATCCGAGAACGTCACTGTGCCGGCCGGGAACATCCGCACCGAAATCGGCCCGCGCAACACGGGCTCGAGGCCGGTCACCGCGCGGATTTCGCTAACCACGGCATCGCGCACAGCGTCGACAGGAACGACGAGCGTCGCGGCGGCTATGGCCACGACGGCTACCGCAATGACGACCGCGATGAGGATGGCGAAGCGCTTGGCGCCGTTGGCCGTAAACACGGTTGTTCAAATCCGATTATGACTGTTGAAGTGAATTGGCTGAGAGTGGCGGCCCGGCTCGCCCGCTATCGCTGCAGACGTCAGGTATTGTGTTCTCACTGCTGCTGTCCGGTTCCCACCACGCCTCGAAGCACGCCGCCGTTGTTGTATGGGGCCGGCGAAGCGGCTTGCAATCTGGGTTAGCTCTGTGACCCTTTCGTGGCCGCCCGGCCGGGCCGGCCGCCGCCCTCAGGCCAGATTGGCCGCGACCTCATAGTCCGCCTCAGTCTTGGCATGGATTTCGTCCTTGGTTACGCCCGGCGCAAGTTCGACGAGCTTCATCCCATTGGGGTTCTTCTTATCAATGGCGAAGACGCCGAGGTCGGTGACGACCATGTCGACCACCCCGGCACCGGTCAGCGGCAGCTTGCATTTGTGCAGCAACTTAGGCTCGTCCTTGGCCGAGTGCTCCATCACGACCACGACCTTCTTCACCCCGGCGACGAGGTCCATCGCGCCCCCCATGCCTTTGACCATCTTGCCGGGGATCATCCAGTTGGCGAGATCACCGTTCTGGGCAACCTGCATGGCGCCGAGCACCGACAGGTCGATATGGCCGCCACGCACCATGGCAAAGCTGTCGGCCGAGGAGAAATAGCTGGTAGTCGGCAGCTCCGTGACGGTCTGCTTGCCGGCATTGATGAGGTCGGGGTCCTCCTCGCCCTCGAAGGGGAACGGGCCGGTGCCGAGCATGCCGTTCTCGCTTTGCAGCTGAACGTTCATTCCGGCCGGAATGTAGTTCGCCACCAGCGTCGGAATGCCGATGCCAAGATTGACATAAAAGCCGTCGCGCAGCTCCTTGGCGGCGCGCTCCGCCATTTGCTCTCTGGTCCAGGGCATGGTGTCGCTCCTCTCAGGCGCGCTTGCGAACGGTGCGCTGTTCGATGTGCTTCTTGGCGTTGGGCACGTGAACGATGCGTTTGACGTAGATGCCGGGCGTGATGATGTGGTCGGGATCGATATCGCCGGGCTCGACTAAGTGCTCGACCTCGGTCACCGTTATCTTTCCGGCGGTCGCCATCATCGGGTTGAAGTTTCGCGCGGTCTTGCGGTAGACGAGGTTACCCTCGGTATCGCCCTTGAAGGCGTGGACGATCGAGAGATTCTGCGACGAGCCCGCTCTCCATCACGTAGGTGTCGCCGTGGAACTGCCGCTCCTCCTTGCCGCGCGCAATATCGGTGCCGGCTCCGGTGCGGGTGAAGAAGGCCGGAATGCCGGCGCCGCCGGCCCAAATCCGCTCGGCAAGCGTGCCTTGCGGGTTGAATTCGATCTCCAGTTCGCCGGCGAGGTACTGCTGGGCGAACAGTTTGTTTTCGCCCACGTAGGACGAGATCATCTTTTTGATCTGCTTGGTCTCAAGGAGGATGCCGAGGCCGATGCCGTCGACGCCGGCATTGTTGGACACCACTGTCAGGTTCTTCACGCCCGCGTCGCGGATCGCGAGGATCAACGTCTCCGGGATGCCGCACAGCCCGAAGCCGCCGGCCATGATCAACATGCCATCCTTGAGGACGCCGGCGAGTGCCGCTGTTGCGTCCGGATAAACCTTCGTCATAAACTCACCTCCCCGGGCGAGCCGACCGACGTCCGATCATTCCCAAGGGGATCGCGTCCGGCCCAGGCCAGAAGGGCTAGCATGGTCCGTGCCGCGTTGGAACTGCGCCAGAGGGGCGTTGGGCGAGGCGCCGAGCCTCCGGCATGGCGGGCGGCGCGATGACGAAAATCAAAGCATGCCCCCGAAAAGTTGCCGCCATTCCGGAAGAGATTCACGCTCAAAAGTAATGAAACCGGTACGCCGGCCTGCGATCTGAATTGATCGCGCTCTAGGCAATCGCCTAATGCGCGGGCGGCGGGGTCGCGGCTGGGATCGACGTGGCCGGTCCTTCGCCAACGATCATCAGCCAAGCTTCAGCGTCCTTGGCGCCGTCGTAATGGATCTCCTTGCCGAAATGGGTCACATAGCTGCCGGCAGGAATTGGAACAGTTGATTTCGGGATCAAATTTTTCACCGGTGCCGACCCACCATGTGCCCTTGAGCACCGTGACCAGCCGGTCGTTGGCATGCCAATGGGGCCGGCTCATGTTGCCGGGAAGCCATTTATACATGATCGCGTATTGGCCGGTCTTATCGGGATCGCCGTACACGACAGCGGTTTCGAAGGTGCCTTCGGCATTGCGCTTCCACGGTATTTGATCGGGCAATTTGATCGAGATGGCCTTCGGGTTGAGCTGTTGTTCGGCGGCGTTGGGTGCGCTCACGCCGGCAGCCGCAATCGACACCGCGATCGCCGCCGCAACAGCTTTCGGGTGCTTCATGATCTCCTCCGATTTATGGCTTGGTGTCTAATGCGGATGCAGGCCGCGTCGCGCGCCACATGGCCACGCGGCGCGCACGCACCGGGCGAGACGTCAAGGTGCTTTGGACTCTGCCGGTCCGCCTACCGGGCGAGCGGATCGGGACGCATCTGGAAGTGCACGATCTTTGGCGAGTTTTCCTTGCCGCCTTCGAGGTGGAAAGGTGTCCGGTTGCCGGTGTTCGTCCACACGCCGCGGCCTTTCCAGCCGGCGTTGGGATCGTCGATACGGCCGTCAAGTCCCTTGGCCCAGAAGCCCATCGGATAGGGGACAACCATGTTGATCAGCTTTCCATCCTTCAAGGCGATCAGCGAGTTGTTCTGATTGCCGGTGGCAATGGGCACGTCCTTGCCGAGGCCGAGCGTGTCGTGCTGGTCGACCCAAGCGTAGTAAGGCGTTTCGCCGCTGCCGTCTTTATCGCTGACGCCGCCCAGCTGCGGTCCCGGCAGCGGATAGAGCGTCCAGCCCTCGGGGCATTGCTTGCCGGTGGCGGCCGGCCCGTTGAGCGGGCCTTTGCATTTGCTGCGGTCGAAGGCTCCGAGATGTCCGCTCGAGAGCGCGGACCACATGACGCCTTCGCTGTCGATGTCCCCGCCGCGCGGCGAGTAACCCGGCAGCGGCACCTCGTAGATTTCCGCCAGCGCGGTTTCGGACGGGTTCGGGCCGGGGTTAACGCGCACGACCGACCCGGGATAGCCGGTCACGGTGCCCCAGATCGACCCATCCTTGGGATTCGGGGCGATCGAGTAGAAGCCCACGCGGATGCGCTTGTCCTTGGTCGGATCGACCGGCTGGTTGGGCTCGACGTAGCCTTCGTCCCGCTTGCCATTGCCGTTGGTGTCGAGAATGAACGGGGTCCAACCCTGCGACTTCATCTCGTCGCCGGTTTCCTCGAGCATTTTCGTGTTGACCCAGCCGAGTACCGCGGCGCCGATGCCGCCCGAGCTCGTCCACAGCGTGCGATTGGCGTCGAAGCCGAACTGCACATGGTGGGTCGGGAAGCAGGTACCCACCAACGTGAACTTGTTGGTCGCCGGGTCGAGCATGACGATGTGGCGGTTGGATGCATTGATCGGGAATGCCTTCGCGGACGGATGGTCGGATCCGGCCTTGCAAGTGTCGGGGTTGGCCCCCGGGCGGATTCTGGCCGCGAACCAGACCCGCGCCTTCTCGTCCAACATCAGGCTGTGTGGGATGGTCTGGGCGTTCCAAAGCTTTTCCTCGCCCCACCAAACCGAGGGCGCCATCATTACGTTCGCTTCCGCCGAAGGCGTCTTCGGATCGCGAACCGGGAGTTTCACGCTCGTGGCGGTGCTCTTTACCGGATCGAAGATCGGCACGAAATCAGTGCTGTTCTCGGTCGCCCCATAGAGCGACCCATAGGCGTTGATTGTGGGATTGCGCTTGTCGGTGGCGACCTCGTCGTGGAGATAGGCCTTCGGGCCCGCCCAGTCCCATACCGTAATGACGACATTGCGCTCCAGGCCCTGCGGGCGCGGCGGCTTCGTCGCCGGCAATTCTCCCGCGGCAATCCGATCGGTCCAGTCGCCGAGCATCTTCGCGCCACGAAAGGTGCCGAACCTCTCGATGGTCTCGACCATGTCCTTGCTGGCCTGGCCGGATTGGATCCGGCGTAACCAGGCGTCCTCGCTGGACTTGAAATCTCCCAATGCGGGCGAGAGCGTGCGGGTCGCCTTGGTGCCGATGGCGTGACAGTGGAAGCAGCCGTCGGTCTTGAACTCGCTCAGGAATTGGGTCTGCGACCTGACCTTCGGGTTGATCCCGTTGCCATCGTTGCCGGTGCCGGGAAATTCGCTCTTGTCCGGCATCTTGACCAACGAAAGCCAGTACACCGGCGGATAATATTCCGCCGCCGCGGCTTCGTTAGGCGCCGGCATTGCGGTCAGGTTGACGATCTTGCCGGGCGTGGTCTGGACCTTGGGCGAATCAACCAACCCATAGCCGCGCACCCATACGGTGAATGTCGCTTTCGGAAGGTCAGGCAGCACGTAGCGCCCCTGATCGTCCGTCACCACGATCTTGACCATCCTGGTCGGCAGGTCGCTTGTTTCCGCGATGACCCAGACGCCGGCTTCCGGCCCCTTCGGCCCGGTGACCACGCCGCCGAGATCGGTGTCGCCAATGCTGACCGCGGCGTTCTGTTGAGCCTGGACCCGCGCCGGCGCGGCCACCAGCAATGCCGCAAAGGCAATCGCGGCCACGCCGCAATACAACGCTCTCTTCGTATTCATTTTCGTGCTCCTCCGATGATCGTTTGATTCTAAGGGTTGGTGACCAGGATCGACGCCGGCGCTCAGGCATCGGTTATCATGACGGGCACATCGCCGGGCGAGCGCCCATCATTGCGCTTGCGGGTGCAATTGCGCTTGGCTCAATTGCGTGTGTTTGGGAAACGGGTTTGCGGCGATCTCGGCGATCAGCTTGTTGAGAATCGCCTGTCCGAATGAGTTGAAATTCTCCGCCACCATGACGAACGAGCCGGGCCCGCCGATCACGTTATTGCGGTAGTAGGTGTCGAGGCCGCCGGGCGGGTTGGTGTGGTCGGCATTCCACGACATCGGCCGCTCGCTCAGGATGACGAGGCCGTTGATGGTGACCCCTTTGGCGAGCGCTTCGTCGCGCGCATCGGCAACGTCGCGCCCCGAATTGTTGGTGCCGTCGCCGGAGACGTCGATGGTGTGGCGATTAGCCTGATAGGGCGCGCGGTTGAGCTGCGCCATGGCGAAATCGATGCCGCCGCTGATCGAGGTGCGGTCCGCAAAGGCGCGCGGCGCCTCGACGATCTGGGCGGAGAAATCCTTGGCCGATGCCTCGTCGCGGACGACCGTCCAGTCGATCACGATCTTCTGGGCGCCGACGCCCGACCATTCGACCAGGCTGACCGCGATCCTGCCGAGCGCGCCCGAGCGGATCGCCTGGACGACCCGCGGATTGACGATGGCGGCCGCGTAGCCGTCGCGCTGCAACTTGAATTTCGGCGCGTCGATGCTGCGCGACACATCGGAGGACAGCACCAGCAGCAGGTCGACTTCCTCGGCGGCGCGTGCAGGCTGCGTAGCCCCAAGAGCACCGCCAAAAGCCATGACGGTCGCGAACAACGCAATCAGGCGGCTAGCAGCGTTCATGCTCACCTCCGCGCATGCGCCCGCATCAAGGCGCGCGACCGCTCCAGCTTAGCTCATTTTCACCGCCTTGCTACCGGTTTCATCGATGATCTTTCGCCGATCATCTACCGCGCGGCCAGGCAAACCGGTTACCTCACGCCGGAAACCCAATCGGCGATTTCGGCCTTGGCCGTGAAGCTCACCTCGAACAGCGAGCCGTCATGCGGTTTGCTGGTGACCTTGAGCCGTCCGTGATTAGCTTCGGCGAGCGCCTTGGTGAGCGGAAGGGTTTGGCCGGTCGCCGACCATGGCGGGGTCGTCTCCTGGGGACCGTGGGGCTCGAGGGCTGCCGTGATCGCCTTCTCGCTGAGGCCGTTACCGTTGTCGCGCAGCCGCAGCACGACGTCGCCGGCCGGCGTCATTCCGGTCGAAACGATCACCTGGCCGCCCGGCCGCGAACTGTTGATGGTGTGGCCGAGCAGATTGGCCACGATCTGCCGGACCGCCCCGATATCGGCGACCACCCGATGGGCTGCGGGCGCGAGCGAGGTGCGTACGATCACCCGCGCTTCGTTGGCCTGGGGCTGCATCTCCAGGACACATTCGCTGACGACCTCGTTCAAGCTCACCGCGGTCGGCGACAGGCGGAACGTGCCGGCTTCGATCCTGGCGAGATCGACCGCATCGGCGAGCAACGTCATGAGGTGCGCGCCGGCCTTGCGAATATCGCCTATATAGTCGCGGTAGCGGTCGTTGCCGATCGGACCGAAGCGCTCCTCCACCATCATGTCGCAGAAGCCGAGGATGGAATTGAGCGGCGTGCGCGCGTCGTGGCTGAGCTTCGTGAGAGCCGCCGATTTGTCGCCGGCGGTGGTGGGGCCGGCCGGCGCCGCCGTGGCGCCTTCCGAGGCCGTGAGTTCGCGGATCGCGATGCTGAACCGGTCTCCGCTATCGCCGATCCGCCGGATTGCTGCGCTCACCGGCATTTCGGTGCCGTCGATTGCCTGAACCGACAGGATGATGGCGGCGGCGATGGAATCGCGCTGAGCCTGCCTGAGCGCGTCGGCCAATGTGTTGTGGTCTGCCGGCGCGATCAGGTTCGTGAAGTAGGCGCCTTCAAGGTCGCGCCGGCTGCGGCCGAACAAGGTCTCGCCGCCGCGATTGCTCGACAGCATGCGGCCGTTGCGATCGACAAACACGACCGCGTCAGTCACGCCGTCGAGGATCGTGCGCAACTCGCGCGCCTCGCCTTCGGCGTGCCGCAACGCCGCATCGGCGGCCATGATCCGCTGGTCGGTTTCGGTCTTCGCCAGCAAGACCGCGAATGCCGGCTCGCCGTTCCAGGACGTGGCGAACAGACGTCCTTCCACCGGCAATTGATTGCCTGACCGGGTCGCGATGGCTAAGTGCCGGCCGCCTTCGCCGGTATCGGTGAGAGCCCCGATACCGGACTCGACGAACAACGCATCGAGACCGCCTGCTGCCGTCAGCGCTTGGAGATCCGCGTAGCCTGTCATGGCCAGAAAGGCGCGGTTGACGAACACGAGTTCGTCGAGCCGGTAGGCCAGGATGCCGACCGGAAGCCGGTTAAGCAGCGCATGATCTTCGAAAGCGCCGGCTCGCCGGACGTCCTCAAACATGAAGGCGGAGTCGGGCGCGGCCTCTTGCGCCGCTGTGTCTTGCACCGCCCCTTCCGACGCCCCGGAATTTTGCATCGCCCTGGACGGATCGCCGGAATCCGCCGCCGTCTCGCCATCCTGCAGGCGCGCGGTGAGTTGGCGCGCGAGTTCGCGGAAGGCGCTGTGCTCGCCCGGGCTCAGCGCCGGCGACCTTTGATCGGAGTTAATCCAGGGCTCGGCGTGGGTATCGGCGGACATCGCTGGTCCCGGGAATGGCAGAACGTTTTTTGCTGCCGCGGGCGAGTGGGCGGTGATGGTGGTGTCCGCGAAACCGTCGGCGGGCGCGAGCATGGCGTGGCGCCGCATCGCCCGCAGGCTCTCGATGCGTTCGATGTCGCGGCACACGCCGAAGCCTCGATAGCCGAGGAATGTGCGGGTCTTGTCGAAAGCCGGCAGGCCGGCGAGTTCCACGTCGAGGCGTTCGGAGCTGTCGTCGACCGGCCAGGAGATCGTGATGTTGCTCCAGGTCTCGCGCGTCGCGACCGCTTCGGCGACGCGTCCGGCGGCGTCAAGGTCGAGGTCGGCGTTGATCTCCCGCCAGGGGCGTCCAAGCGCGATCGCGGACCTGGAGCCGATAATCTCGGTGAATTCGTCCGAGCCGAGCGTGAAACGGCCGTCGGCGTCCATCTGCCAGATGAAGCGTAGCGGATACTGACGCCGCGGCGCGATCTCCGGCGCCGTGGCGGACTCGGCTGCGGACGCAGCGGCTGGCGGCGGTTCCTCCGGTACCGTACTGACGAGAGCCGCCTGATCATCGGCCGACGCAATCGCCGCGCCGTCACTCGGCGCCGGGGTCGCCGCGGCCCGATCGGGCACCGCAAGTGCAACGACCGGCAAATCGGTATTTTCGGGAACGGGCTCTTCTTGGATGGGTTCTTCGGTTTGTTCGTGGATGTATTTCTGAATGTGCTCTTGAATATGATGTTGGACGTTGGCTTGGAAGGCGTTCCCTCGGAAGACGTTCTCTCGGGTATTTACTTTGGCGCCGCTTGCGGGCGCGGCTTCTTCAAAACGTACCAGCAGCACCGTGCCGGTGCCGCTGCCGATGCGGCGCACCGTGGCGGGCCCGATCCTGGTGTCGCCCGCGGCGGCGCCGGCCGCGACCGCGGTGGCACACAGCGCATCGGCCTTGATGACATCGACGGCCGTGGCGCCGGCAAGGCGGCGGGTCGCTTCCGCAGTTGCAAAAAGGATCGCGCCGTCAGGCGTGACCGCCGCGATGGCGGCGTCGGCGTCGAGATCGAGCCGGCGCACCTGCTCGGCGAGCGAAAGCGCAGGGCCGGCCGCTTCCGTCGCCATCACCAGGACGCCCGAAGCGTGGTCAAATCGGAACAGCGAGCACGCGCACACCAGCGGTCGCCACAACGGATAGTGGCCATGGCCGGCAAATCCGCGCAGCCGCTCAAGGCGCGCGACGCCACTTTGTGGCAGTGTCGCGGCAAGGCGGACGACCGCAGCCCGCGCCGGATCGCCGGCTTCGAATCTGCGGGCGGCGAGGTCGGAGGGCGATTGCGCTCGAAAGGTCGCGCAGCCCGCCGGATTGGCCCACCACACCCGCGTGCCGTCGGAACTCCACAGCCAGACGCCGGTCGCCGCGGTTGCGTGCGCCGCGAGCCGGACGTCATACAGTGCGCATTTCGACAGGGACGTTTCGTCCATCAAGTTTCACGCCATCGCCAGCGATCGCATCGCCGGGAGCCGCAGAGCCGCATCGTCAAGAGCCGCGGAACCGCAATGTCATCAACGAATTCTTAATAGTGGGCGCCTGCGGTTGCGTCCACGCCACGCAGCCGTTTGCGGCTGACGAACGCAGACTAACCTTAACCGCGCGCATCGGTCCGCAACGCGCTTCCTGAATTAACCTTTGCGCGCGACGACGGAACCGGGCTAGCATTTTGGCGCTGTCGGCCGGCAAGCCGCAATCCGTTCGAGCAAGGCCGGTTGCAGGTCGGGCGGAACCGCAAACAAGACGTTCCACAGGACGTTTCCGTAAATTCAGTTCCCCAGAGGTGATCCCATGGACAAGGACGCGATGCGTCAATTCGAAATCCCAGCCGATATGCGTGCAATGGCGGAGAAGAGTGTCGAGCAGGCGCGCGTGGCGTTCAACACCTTCATGACGGCGGCCCAGGACGCGGCGGCCCAGTTCGAGGGTCACGCAAAGGCCGCCCAGGCCGGCGCCAAGGACATCAGCGAGAAGGCGCTGGGATATGCCGAACGCAACGTGGCGAACACCTTCGCGTTTGCCGAGAAGCTGGTGCACGCCAGGGACCCGCAGGAGTTCATCCGCCTGCAGACCGAATTCATCCAAACCCAGATGAAGGAACTTGCCGAGCAGGCAAAAGTGCTCGGTGAATCGGCGACCAAGATAGCTATGAAATCGGTGCCGTCGAAATCCTGATGCCGGCCCTTTGGCGGTTTGCCCCCGCCGCGTTGCCATCGCGGCGGGCTTTAGATCGACGAATTGTACGACCGCGCTTTAAGAAATTAATTTGTCGCACTGCAATATTTCATATTGCAGTGCATTAAAATGCAGCTATATGAAGATCATCCACTCAACCGGCGGGGTTTCAGCCGCGCTGGCACAATTCGGCATTCTGCGCGCCCGTATCGATTAGCGGCGGGGATCCTGGCGCCCGTACCGTTCCGCCCATAACAGGTGTTCACATGCAGGACAGCAGCTCCACCATCGTCAAAATGCCAGAATTCCCCATGGTCGACATTCCGAAGTTCGAGGCGAGCGCCGCAGAGGCGACGGCGGCTTTCCGTGAATTCGCCGAGAAGGGCATCACCCAGGCCAAGGATAACTATGCCAAGATGAAGAAGGCGGCCGAGGACGCCACCGGCATTCTGGAGACCACCTATGGCCACGCTACCAAGGGCGCTGCCGACTACGGTCTCAAGATGGTCGAAATGACGCGCACCAACAGCAACGCGGCTTTCGATTTTGCCACCGAGCTTCTCGGCGCGCGGACGCTGGCGCAGGTGGTCGAAATCTCGACCTCTCATACCCGCAAGCAGATCGAGCAGATGACCGAGCAGGCCAAGGAACTTGCCGCGCTCGTCCAGAAAGTGGCGACGCAGACGGCTGAGCCGATCAAGGACGGCTTCACCAGCATCGTCAAGAAGGCCGCCTGACCATCAATTCGTTATATCAACGTCAAGCCGCCGTAATAGTGGCGGCTTAGCTTCATCGGCGCCGACTTCCCCAAGTGCCGCCCTTAAGTGCGGCTCTCGAGAGTGTTTCGTAGCGTCAGTGTGGCGTTCCGCGTCCTCAAAGCCCGGGCTTAGACCCGGGCTTTTTTTCGTGACCAATCTGCGGCGGCATGCGCAAGTCCCGCTGCCGCGCTTTCAGAGCTGCGTGTTCGAAATCCCCGCTTTTGACACGCTCGCTTTTGGATGGCGCTCCGTTTTGGATTCGCGTTTTCGATCGCGCTTCGGATCGCTCTCTGGATCGCTCTTGCCAAAAACCGAGGTTGCTCATAGGTTCGCTCGATCTCGTGCAGCTGTAGCTCAGTTGGTTAGAGCGCCTGACTGTGGATCAGGAGGTCGGTGGTTCAACTCCCCCCAGCTGTACCAGTTAAGTTAATGAAATAGCTGAATAGTTTTATCATGCCGACGAGAGCATCATTAGTCGGTTGGGCGTGGGGTAGCATACCGCTGTTGTCCGGTACTGATTGAATGCCGTGCCGAGAACAGCGGCACCGGAGGCAAAACGGTGTCAGCGCGGGACTTGATTGTGATCGCTGCGGTAACCGGCGGCGTGATCTATGCGGCCATTAGCTACAGCTCTCTTCCATCGCAGCCAACGGTGCAAACCGCGGCGAAGCCGGCCGCACTGGTCAACACCGGCACGCCGAGCGCCGCGGAGATGTTGAAAACGCCGGGCACCCCAAACGAAGCCCAGCGCCCGCCCGCCGGCTCGCGCGCTGCGGCCACTGAAAGCGCGCCGGCAGAAAAACGTTCCCGACACCGCAGCCGAGAGAAAACCAAGCACCACTGACCGCTCGACCTCGGGCAGGCGCGCTACGGTATGAGGGAGGACTGAAGGCGCTCACAGCACCGTTCGCCGGTGTTCCGCGGCGATCTGGCGGAGATTCCCGATCAGCTCAAGGTCGTTCTCGTAGTACCACACCTGCAGATTGCGGAACATGAAGGGTGGGGTGCGGCGGGGCGCCCGGCAGGTCAGGTAGAGGGTCCTCTCGCAGCCCAGCGCTATGCCGGCCTCGATGCAGGAATTGAGGGCGAAATCGATCTTGGGCGGCAGATCCTTGTAGGTGTTGTTGGTGATGTCGATGATGCATAACCCGGCTTCGCGGATGAGCCGGACGATCTCGCTCTGCGCTTCCCGCCCGACCACGAGGCCGCCGACCTTGACCGGCAGGCCGGTGATGCGCGCCAGCATGCCGCGCGAGGTGAGGAATTTATCGTCGATGGATTCTTCCAGGGAATGGCCGAGGAAGATGTGCTCGCCGCGTCCGGGCTTCCAGGACTGGACGAAATCGTCGATGCGGTTCCCGAACAAATCGGCGACTTCTTCGGCCTCTTGCTTCTCGACGTCGTCATCGTACACCAGGGGGTCTGACAGCAACCATTCGGGACGCAGCGCGACGTCGCGATGGGCGAAGACGAGCGTCGGCAGGCCGGCGTCGCGCGCAACGGTGATTTCCTTGACGATGTACTTGGAGGTTTCGCCCTTCCCCCGATGCGGCAGGATCGCGACGAGGCCGCCGGTACCCTCGATGATACGACGGACCCGGTCATCGTCGTAGTGCGGCTGGCCGGTCCAGTCGCAGACCAGGCGCAGCCCGGACATTTGCAGGGCATGGCTGATCCGGTCCGCCGGGGGCCGTTCGGCGGCGCGCCAGCCCCGGCTGAGATAGACGGACTTGCCGGCGGCATTATCCTTGCCGCCGAACAGGGTGTCCATCAGCAACGCCGCGGTGGTCGCCGAGAGCGCGCTCTTGTCGATGTCGATATGCTTGAAGGATTTAAGCAATCCCGGCGCGTCCACGCCGTCGAGACGGATCGTGGCAATCCGAAAGTCGCCGTCGCAGCGCGCCACCTCCTCATGCAGGCGGCTGCATTCCAACTCCACCCAGCGAGATTGAATTGAATTCTCGGACAGCACAACGACGGCGGCCTGGCTGCTGTCGATTGCCTCTTCCAATTTGGCCGCAACCTGGCCGCCGCCAAGATTGCGATCGTACCACACCGTCAGTCCCGCCTGCCTCGTGAGCCATCCGTAAAGACCGTCGACGAAGTCGACATTGTCCCGGCTGGAATGGCTCAAGAAGACATTGTTGGCGCGCAGATTGAGCGGGGTTCCCATGTTGTCCGAAGCAAACGACGGCGATGATGTTAAGACCCTATCAACCGCGACGAGCAGCCGCAATGCAGGGGACAAAAGTAGTGCTGGTCGCGGAACACGCGGATCGGATTGTTGGAACGTCGTCGTCGCTGCCGCAACTCAGCTGGCCGTAACGGGTTCTTTAAATAATTGATTCTATTATATCTTGTCGGCGGAGCTTGGTTGCTGATCTTTAGGTTAGCTTCGCAGGGTACAACCGCTTCTCGCCAGTCGGCCGCGACGTTCCGCGGCTGACTAAACCGAAAAAAACTGCGCCGGCCCGGAACCGACGCCGATCTGGTGCGTTTTGGGCTGGATGGAGTGCAGTCCATGCACCGGATAACGCGGGGGGAAAGAGTCACGGCGCGGGCCTAGAGCAATTCCCGTTTGATGTAAATCGTAACGAGCCCTGGGGCTTCCCTCGGACGCGCAAATCGGATTCAAGTGCGTTCGTCGGCGGTGGCGGGGGTATGATGGCGAAGGGATACTCCAACGATCTTCGGGCTCGGGTGGTCGGTATGGTCGAAGCGGGCGAAAGCAGGCGAGAGGCGGCGCGCCTGCTCGACATCGGCGCTTCGACGGCGATCCGCTGGTTTGAGCGCTGGACGAGCACGGGAAGCGTCGCGGCGAGGCCTGGCACCGGCCACAGCCGCTCGCCGCTTGAGGCGCACAGGCAGTGGCTGCTAGACCTCGTCGTCGCAGAGCCAGACCTGACGCTCGACGAGATCCGCGCGCGGCTCGCCGGCGAGAAGAAGCTCAAGACCGGGAGGAGCTCGGTCGGGCGCTTCTATGAGCGTCACGACATCACCTTCAAAAAAAACTCTGCACGCCGCCGAACAGGATCGGCCTGACGTGGCTGCGGCGCGCGCGGAACTCAAAGCCGAGCAACCGTCGCTCAAGGCGCGACGTCTCGTGTTCATCGACGAGACGTCCGTCACGACGAAAATGGTTCGCCACTACGGGCGCTGCCCGCGTGGCGAGCGCCTCGTCGCGAAGGTGCCGCACGGCCACTGGAAGACGATGACGTTCATCGCCGGCCTGCGCACCGATGGCCTCACGGCTCCCTATGTGATCGATGGCGCGATGGATGGACCGGCATTCCTCGCCTATATCGAGCAGGTTCTGGCGCCGACACTCGACAGGGGCGATGTCGTCTTCATGGACAACCTGCGCACCCACAAGGTCGAGGGTGTGGCAGAGACGCTCAAAGCGGTCGGTGCGAAGGTGCGCTATCTGCCAGCCTACTCGCCCGACCTCAATCCGATCGAGATGGCGTTCGCCAAGCTCAAAGCGGCGCTGCGAAAGGGTGCCGCACGCACAGTCAATGCCCTCTGGAAGCTCATCGGTAAACTCGTCAAAAAAATTGCGCCAGAGGAATGCGCCAACTACTTTCAGCATGCCGGCTACGGGTGATGACCCGCATCAGGTGGGAAATGCTCTAGCTTTGCTGAATAGCTTTTATCGACGCTCGTGCAGCCGTTGGAAGAGTTCCATCCGGGATGTCCACGCCGCGCGCGCATTCCATGGGCGGTAATTCCGGAGGGGTCAGACATGCAACCGGGTGGCGAGACGAACCAATCGAAAACAAACGGGCCGGCGCCAAATGGCGCCACGGATGCGGCCCTCGAGAATGGCCCCGCCCACCAGGCCAATGGCGCAAGCGTGTTCGAATATGACCTGCTGCATGCTCTGCAGGCCATGCGGGTCGGCGATTTTTCGGTCCGCATGGCGGGAGATTTGGACGGCCTGCCGGGCAAGATCGCCGACACGTTCAACGAGATCGCCGCCGCCAATCAGCGCATCGCGCAGCAGCTCGAGCGCGTCGGCGAAGAGGTCGGGCGGGAGGGCAAGACCCGCCAGCGCGTGAAATTCGGCCTATCGAACGGCGCCTGGGGTGAGATGGAGGATTCCATCAACACCCTGATCGACGACCTATTGTGGCCGACCATGGCGGTGACCCGCGCCATCGCGGCGGTCGCCAAAGGCGATCTTCTGCAGACGGTGGCGCTCGACATCGACGGCCGGCCGCTCAAGGGCGAATTCCTGCAGGCCGCCGCCATCGTCAACACCATGATCAAGCAGCTCAACGTGTTCACCTCCGAAGTGACGCGCGTCGCCCGCGAGGTCGGCACCGAGGGCAAGCTCGGCGGCCAGGCCCAGGTCCGCGAGGTCACCGGCGTGTGGAAGGAGCTCACCGAGAGCGTGAACTCGATGGCGAGCAACCTGACCGCTCAGGTCCGCAACATTGCAGACGTGACGATCGCGGTTGCGAACGGGGACCTGTCGAAAAAGATCACGGTCGACGTCCGCGGCGAAATTCTCCAGCTCAAGGAAGCCATCAACACGATGGTGGACCAACTGCGCTCGTTTGCTTCGGAAGTGACGCGCGTCGCCCGCGAAGTCGGCACTGAGGGCAAGCTCGGCGGCCAGGCGATCGTGCCCGGTGTCGCCGGAACGTGGAAGGATTTGACCGACTCGGTCAATGCCATGTGCGGCAACCTGACCGACCAGGTGCGCAACATCGCGCAGGTCACGACCGCGGTTGCGCGCGGCGACCTGTCGCGCAAGATCACAGTGGACGTGCGCGGAGAAATCCTCGAGCTCAAGGACACCATCAATACCATGGTGGACCAGCTCAACGCATTTGCGTCGGAAGTGACGCGCGTCGCCCGCGAGGTCGGCACCGAAGGCAAGCTCGGCGGCCAGGCCCAGGTGTCGGGCGTCGCCGGCACCTGGAAGGACCTGACCGACAACGTCAACTTCATGGCGAGCAACCTGACTGCTCAGGTCCGCAATATCGCCGAAGTCGCGACCGCGATCGCGGGCGGCGACCTGTCCAAGAAGATCACCGTGAACGTCAGCGGCGAAATCCTGCAGCTCAAAGAGACCATGAACACCATGGTGGACCAGTTGAACGTGTTCGCCGGCGAGGTGACCCGCGTCGCCCGCGAGGTCGGCACCGATGGCCGACTCGGCGGACAGGCGAATGTGCTGGGCGTCGCCGGCACCTGGAAGGACCTGACCGACAGCGTCAACTCGATGGCGAGCAACCTGACCGCCCAGGTCCGCAACATCGCCGAAGTCTCGACCGCGATGGCCAATGGCGACTTGTCGAAAAAGATCACAGTCGACGTGCGCGGCGAAATCCTCCAGCTCAAGGAAACCATCAACACGACGGTCGACCAGCTCAACGCGTTCGCATCCGAAGTGACCCGGGTCGCCCGCGAGGTCGGAACCGACGGCAAGCTCGGCGGCCAGGCGGTGGTGCGCGGCGTCGCCGGCACCTGGAAGGATCTGACCGACAGCGTCAATTCGATGGCGAGTAACCTCACCGCCCAGGTCCGCAACATCGCGGAGGTCGCGACCGCGGTGGCGCAAGGCGACCTGTCCAAGAAGATCACCGTGAATGTGAGTGGCGAAATCCTGCAGTTGAAAGAGACCATCAACACCATGGTCGATCAGCTCAACGCATTCGCGGCGGAAGTGACGCGCGTTGCCCGCGAGGTCGGCACCGACGGCAAGCTCGGCGGCCAAGCCGCTGTGCCGGGCGTCGCCGGCACCTGGAAGGATCTGACCGACAGCGTCAACTCCATGGCGGGCAACCTCACCGCCCAGGTCCGCAACATCGCCGAAGTCGCGACCGCGATCGCGGGCGGCGACCTGTCGCGCAAGATCACGGTCGACGTGCGCGGCGAAATCCTTCAACTGAAGGAAACGCTCAACACCATGGTGGATCAGCTTAATCGGTTCGCCGGAGAGGTGACGCGCGTCGCTCGCGAGGTCGGTACCGAAGGCCGGCTCGGTGGCCAGGCCAACGTGCCGGGCGTCGCCGGTACCTGGAAGGATTCTCACCGACAGCGTCAACTCGATGGCGGGCAATCTGACCGCCCAGGTCCGCAACATCGCCGAGGTGACCACCGCGGTGGCGCGCGGCGACCTGTCGCGCAAAATCACCATGGACGTGAAGGGCGAAATCCAGGAGTTGAAGAACACCATCAACACCATGGTGGACCAGCTCAACGCATTCGCGTCGGAAGTGACGCGCGTCGCGCGCGAAGTCGGCACCGAAGGCAAGCTTGGCGGCCAGGCCCAGGTGCCGGGCGTCGCCGGCACCTGGAAGGATTTGACCGACAACGTCAACTTCATGGCGAGCAACCTCACGGCGCAGGTCCGCAACATCGCCGAGGTCGCTACCGCGATCGCGAGCGGCGATCTCTCCAAGAAGATCACCGTGGACGTACGCGGCGAAATCCTGCTCCTCAAGGAAACGCTCAACACCATGGTTGAGCAGTTGCGCTCCTTCGCGGCGGAAGTGACGCGCGTTGCCCGCGAGGTCGGCACCGATGGCCGCCTCGGCGGCCAGGCGGTGGTGCCGGGCGTCGCGGGCACCTGGAAAGACCT
The DNA here is from genome assembly GCA_963747835.1 of uncultured Alphaproteobacteria bacterium. Lineage (GTDB taxonomy): Bacteria > Pseudomonadota > Alphaproteobacteria > Rhizobiales > Xanthobacteraceae > JAJPKK01. The sequence continues at coordinate 160,537 of CAVVGO010000006.1, read as the reverse complement.
GACCGACAACGTCAACCTGCTCGCCGCCAACCTGACCACCCAGGTCCGCAATATCGCGGAGGTGACCACAGCGGTGGCGCGCGGCGACCTGTCGCGCAAGATCACGGTGGACGTGAAAGGCGAAATCCTCGAGCTCAAGAACACCATCAATACCATGGTGGACCAGCTCAACGCCTTCGCGTCGGAAGTCACGCGCGTCGCCCGCGAGGTTGGCACCGAAGGCAAGCTCGGCGGCCAGGCACAGGTGTCCGGCGTCGCCGGCACCTGGAAGGATCTCACCGACACCGTCAATGTCATGGCGGCGAACCTGACCGAGCAAGTGCGCGGCATCGTCAAGGTCGTGACCGCGGTCGCGGACGGCGATCTCAAGCAGAACCTTACGGTGAAGTCGAAGGGCGAGGTGGCGGCGCTTGCCGAAACCATCAACAACATGACGGATACGCTGGCGACCTTCGCGGATCAGGTAACGACCGTTGCGCGCGAGGTCGGCGTCGAAGGTCGGCTCGGCGGCCAGGCCAACGTGCCCGGTGCGGCCGGCACCTGGAAGGACCTGACCGGCAACGTCAACCTGCTGGCAGCCAATCTGACGACCCAGGTCCGTGCCATCGCCGAGGTGGCGACGGCAGTGACCAAGGGTGACCTGACGCGCTCGATCCAGGTCGATGCCCGCGGCGAAGTCGCCGAGCTCAAAGACAACATCAACACGATGATCGACAACCTGCGGCTCACCACCGATCACAATACCGAGCAGGACTGGCTCAAGACTAACCTGGCCAAGTTCACCAGCATGCTGCAGGGGCAGCGCGATCTCACCACCGTGGGTCGGCTGCTGCTCTCAGAGCTGACGCCGTTGGTGAACGCGCAGCTTGGGGCGATCTACCAGATGGAGACCGAAGAGGGTGCCCCCTATCTTAAGGCGCTCTCGGCCTATGCGGACGACGATGAGCGTCCGCATCGCCAGCGGGTGCCGGTGGGCGAAGGCCTGATCGGGCAGTGTGCGGCCGACAAGCGGCGGCTTCTCATCACCGAAATGCCGGCGAGCGTCACCCCGATCGGATCCGCCATGTTCAAGGTGCCGCCGCAGAACGTCATCGTGCTGCCGGTGCTGTTCGAGAATCAGGTCAAGGCCGTGATCGAGCTCGCCTCGGTATCAGCCTTCACCAAGCTGCAGATGACATTCCTGGAACAGTTGACGGCGAGCGTCGGCATCGTGCTCAACAGCATCGAGGCGACGATGCAGACCGAAGGCCTGCTCAAGCAGTCCCAACAGCTCGCCGGCGAATTGCAGGCCCAGCAACGGGAATTGCAGCAGACCAACGAGCAGCTCGAGCAGAAGGCCCAGCAGCTCGCCGAGCGCAACGTCGAGGTGGAACGCAAGAACCAGGAAATCGAGCAGGCGCGGCGGGCGCTGGAGGAGAAGGCTACCGAGCTTGCGCTGACATCGAAGTACAAATCCGAATTTCTGGCCAACATGTCGCATGAGTTGCGCACCCCGCTCAACAGCATCCTGATTCTCGGGCAGCAGCTCACCGAGAACCCCGACGGCAATCTCACCAACAAGCAGGTCGACTTCGCGCGCACGATCCATTCGGCGGGCACCGATCTCCTAAACCTCATCAGCGATATTCTCGACCTCTCCAAGATCGAATCCGGTACCGTGACGGTCGACCCGGAAGAACTTCTGTTTTCTTCCCTCCTCGATATGGTCGCGCGTCCGTTCCGCCATGAGGCTGACACGAGGCAGCTCTCCTTCGACGTGCACATCGACCAGGACGTCTCCCGCAGCATGGTTACGGATGCCAAGCGGCTTCAGCAGGTGCTCAAGAACCTGCTGTCGAACGCCTTCAAGTTCACCGAACAGGGGGGCGTGCGGCTGAGCGTGATCGCGGCGCGAAACGGCTGGAATCCCGACCACCCGGTGCTCCAGCAGACCCAAGGCGTCATCGCGTTCGAAGTGTCGGATACCGGCATCGGCATTCCGCTCGAAAAACAGAAGATCATTTTCGAGGCGTTCCAGCAGGCTGACGCGAGCACCAGCCGCAAGTACGGCGGCACCGGTCTTGGCCTCGCCATCAGCCGCGAATTGTCCCAGTTGCTCGGCGGCGAAATCCAGCTCCGCAGCACGCCGGGACGGGGCAGCACCTTTACGCTGTATCTGCCGACCAAATATGTCGGCCCATCGAACGCGGTTCGCGGCGGGAGCGGCCCCAAGCCCTTCCTCGACCAGATTGCCATCCACGCCGCCGTCATGCAGGAGCATCCGGTCGAGGCGATTGCGGACGATCGGCTTGAAATCAGCCCGGGCGACAACATCCTCCTGATCGTGGAAGACGACCCGCATTATGCGCGGATCATGGTGGACCTCGCGCGCGACGAGGGCTTCAAGGTCCTGGTTGCGATGCGCGGCGCCGACGCGATCGATCTCGCCAAGCAATTCCAGCCGGTCGCAATTTCGCTCGACGTCTTCCTGCCGGACATGCTCGGATGGACGGTCTTGAGCCAGCTCAAGCTCAATCCGTTGACGCGTCATATTCCGGTGCAGATCGTCACCCTCGATGAGGATCGCCAGCATGGCCTTGCGCGCGGGGCGTTCTCGTTCGTCACCAAGCCGGTGACGGTGGACGGCATTGGGGCCGTGCTCAGCCGTATGAAGGAATACGCCAAGCCGCGTCGCAAGCGCCTGCTTGTGGTCGAGGACAACGCGGCGGAGCAGATGAGCATTCGCGAACTCCTCGGTCACGACGACATCGAGATCGTCACGGTGAGCACCGGCGCGTCGGCGCTGCAATCGCTACGGAACCAAGCTGCGGATTGCGTGGTGCTCGACCTTCGGCTTCCGGACATGTCCGGCTTCGAGGTGCTCGAGCAGATGAAGGTCGACCCAACCCTGTCGGACCTTCCAGTCGTCGTTTTCACCGGACGGGAACTGTCGGCCGAAGAGGACGCCCAAATTCACACCATGGCCCGCAGCATCGTGGTCAAAGGCGTCGAATCGCCTGAGCGGCTTCTCGACGAGACGTCGCTGTTCCTGCACCGCGTGGTGACGGACCTGCCGGCCGAAAAGCAGCGCATGCTGGAGCGGCTCAACAGTTCGGATGAGGATCTGATCGGCCAAACCGCGCTGCTGGTGGACGACGATGCCCGCAATATCTTCGCGCTGAGCAGCGTGCTGGAGCGCCGCGGCATGAACGTCCTCACCGCGACCACCGGCAAGGAGGCGATACAAACCATCGAATCGACATCGGACCTGGCCATCGTCCTGATGGACATCATGATGCCCGAAATGGACGGCTATCAGACCATCGAGAAAATTCGCCAGAACAGCCGGCTGCGCCGTCTGCCCATCATCGCGCTGACCGCAAAGGCGATGAAGGGAGACCGGGAAAAATGCCTGGAAGCCGGCGCGTCCGACTATCTTGCCAAGCCGGTCAATACCGAGCAACTATTGTCGGCGTTGCGTATGTGGCTGCATCGCTGAACTGGGAAGATAGACGATGCGCAACGATGAGAAGGTCAACATCCTGCTGGTTGATGATCAGCCGGCGAAGCTGTTGAGCTATGAGGTGATCCTGCGCGAAATCGACGAAAACCTGATCAAGGCCTCGTCCGGCCGGGAGGCGCTGGAGTACCTGCTTAAATCCGATATCGCGGTCGTCCTAATGGATGTCTGTATGCCGGAGCTGGACGGTTTCGAACTCGCCGCGATGATCCGCGATCATCCCCGCTTCCGTAAGACTGCCATCATCTTCATCTCCGCAATTCACCTTACCGATATGGATCGGCTCCGCGGCTACGAGATGGGAGCGGTCGATTATGTCCCGGTGCCGGTCATCCCGGAGGTGCTGCGCGCCAAGGTCAAGATCTTCTCCGAACTGTACCGGAAATCGCGGCAGCTTGAGCTGCTCAATGCCGAACTCGAGCAGCGGGTTGCGGACCGAACCGCGGAACTGGAACGCACGGCGCGACACCTGCAGCAAAGCGAGGATCGCCGCAACCTTGCGCTCGCGGCCGGCAAGATGGGGTCCTGGGATTGGGATCTTGTGCACGGCGATTGCGTCTGGGACGAGGGGCAGAAGCATATTTTCGGCGTCAATCCGGCGTCCTTCAAGGTGACGCCGGCCAGCGTCCGCGAGCTGGTTCATTGCGACGATTGGCCGAATCTGCGCCGGACCATTAAGGATGCCCGACAGAATGCCGGCTCCTATCAAATCGAATTCCGCGTTTACCGCCCTGATGGCGGGGTGCGATGGTGTCTAGGCACCGCTGCGGCAAGCAAGGATGCAGCAAATCGGGTTTCTCGCATCAGCGGCGTGACCATCGATATCACCGATCGCAAGGAAGCGGAGGAGCGTCAATCGCTGCTCGCGCGCGAAGTCGATCACCGCGCCAAGAACGCGCTTGCGGTGGTACATGCGATCGTCTCGCTGACCAGGGCCGACAACATCAAGCAGTTCGTCACCGCCGTGGAGGGCCGCATCCAGGCGCTGGCGCGGGCCCACAGCCTGCTTTCGGAATCGCGCTGGCGTGGTGCCAATATCGCGGAACTGGTGCAGGAAGAGCTGGCGCCTTACCGTTCGCCAAGTTTCGACCGTATCCGAATTTCCGGAAAAAGCCTGTCGCTCGAACCGTCAGCCGCGCAGGCGCTCGCTTTGGCGCTTCACGAATTGGCCACCAACGCAGCCAAGTATGGCGCGTTGTCGGTGCCATCCGGTTGCGTTCAGATCGACTGGGAATTGAAAGGCAGCCGGCTTGAGTTACGGTGGGCCGAAAGCAACGGTGCGCCGGTGGAGCTGACGGCCCCCGGCGGCTTCGGCATTCGCGTCATCAAGGCGAGCGTGGAAAGTCAGCTGGGGGGCACAGTCGAATTCGATTGGCGCCACGACGGGCTGCGATGCGTGATTTCCATGCCGCATCAGGTCAAGGTGGAGTTTACCGAAAATTCCCAGCTATCGGTCGAGAAGTCGAACGGCCGAGGTCCCGGCGCCGTCGAAGTCGGGCCGCGCAAACGGGTTCTGTTGGTGGAGGACGAAAGTCTGATCGCCATGATGATGGATCAAGTCCTTCGCGAACTCGACTTCGACGTCGTGGGACCGTTCGGAACCGTCCGCGAAGCGCTCGCAGCAATCGAGCGCGAATCGATAGACGCCGGTCTGCTCGATATCAATCTGGGCGGCGAGATGGCCTATCCGGTCGCGAGGCTTCTGCAGGCACGCAAGGTCCCATTCGCATTCATGACCGGCTACGGTGCCGAGACGACCGCGGCGCCCTTCCCGGGGGTTCGGACATTCCAGAAGCCGCTCGACCGCGAAATGCTACGAGAGCTCTTCCTGCTGAGCGTCGAGGAGTTGTCCTCCGCCACAACGACCGCGCTCGCTGGCTGATACGCGTACGGTTTTGGGTGCGATAGAAGGGCGGCGCGCAACGTCCAGTTGGCCCGTCTTGGGCTCAGGATCTTCGCGTTGCGGCGAGGTCTGAATTGACGACGGCTCTGGTTTCGCGGTCGGGTCCGAAATCGCCGGCGTTTTCGATCGAGAGGATTTCGGCGAGCCTGATGCGGGCGCGGTTGACCCGGCTTTTGATGGTGCCGACCGCGCAGCCGCAGATGTCGGCGGCCTCCTGATACGAAAAGCCCGACGCGCCGACCAGGATCAGGGATTCGCGCTGCTCGGTGGGAAGCAGCTTCAGCGCCTCGCGGAACTCGACGATCTCGAGCCGGCTGGTCTGCTCCGGCACCGTGGTCAGCCGCTCCGCGTAGGAGCCGTCGGCATCCTCCACTTCGCGGCGGCGCTTGCGGTATTCCGAGCGGAACAGGTTGCGCAGGATGGTGAACAGCCATGCCGACATGTTGGTGCCGGGCTCGAACGAGCCGAGGTTCGCCAGCGCCCGCAGCAACGTCTCCTGCACCAGGTCGTCGGCGCGGTCGACATTCCCGCTCAACGAGATCGCGAAGGCGCGCAAACTCGGCACCGCCGCCAGCATGACCTCGCGAACGTTCTGGTGCGGGCTCATTCTTTCGAACCCTCGCCGGACGGCTCGTCAAGGCCGCGCAGGATGTCGGCGAACCGGTCGGGCACGCCCTGGTTGACGACCTCGCCATACATCGTGCGCAGCTGCTGGCCGATCTTCGCCTTGATGTCGGGTCCGAGCTTGGCCACAGGGGCTTCCGATCCTTGCAGGTCCATCTCTGTGCGCCGCGGCGGCGGCTTGCCTTTGCTCATACGCGTTTCCTCGTACCCGCGGTTGCTGGAAGGTTCGCGGGTTCCCCGGCTCAAAATCAATAACGTGCGTGGCATCAATCGGTTCCGGCGCAATGGAACTTTTTTTGCCGGGCCGCATTAAGCTGGTGATAGCTGTTCGCGCCAGCCATTTGCCATCGGGGAGAACCAGCCATGAACAAGTCCCAGCTCGTCGCTCAGCACGTGCCGTATTTGCGGCGCTATGCCAGGGCCTTGACCGGAAACCAGGCGTCCGGAGACGCCTATGTGGCCGCCACCCTGGAGGCACTCGTCAAGGACCCGGGCCTGCTCGAGGGCGCGGCGCAGCCGCGGGTGGCGCTGTTCCGGCTGCTGTCGACGATCTGGAATTCGCTCGCCGTCAACGACACCGCCGACCGGGTGGTCACCCTGGTGCCGGCCGAACGCCATCTCGGCCAGATCACCGCAATGCCGCGGCAGGCCTTCCTGCTGGTCGCGGTGGAAGGATTTTCCGAGGACGACGCGGCGACGATCCTCGATGTCGACCGCCACAAGCTGCAGGAACTGGTCGAGGAATCCGGCCGCGAACTTGCGGCCCAGATCGCCACCGACATTCTGATCATCGAGGACGAAGCCCTGATCGCACTCGACCTTGAAAGCCTGGTCGAGAGCCTCGGCCACACCGTCAGCGGGATTGCGCGCACCCGGACCGAGGCGATCGCGCTCGCCAACGCCAAACGTCCCGGCCTCATCCTGGCGGACATCCAGCTTGCCGACGGCAGCTCCGGCCTCGAAGCCGTCAATGACCTGCTCACGACATTCGAAGTCCCGGTGATCTTCATCACCGCCTATCCGGAGCGCTTCCTCACCGGCGAGCGGCCGGAACCGGCCTTCCTCATATCCAAGCCCTACCAGCAATCCACCGTCTCGGCGCTGGTTAGCCAGGCGCTATTCTTCCAGCGCAATGCCGTCCAACGCAAAAAACGCGCAACCGGATAATTGCGTGACTTCACGGCGACCGCATGGTGAAACCGACCTGCAATTCGGGCGTATGAGCTTTCAAGGCCACGGATGCCGCCGCGGGCAAACATAATAAATGAGGCGCAATCGGCATAATGGCCGACTGCGCCTCGGATTTGCCGGCCACCCGCGGGGGGGGGAGGGGGGATGGCAGCCGGTCATGATACCAATTCGTGGTCCGCGAGATGGTTCCCGGGCGCAGGCCCGGTTCGCGAAAAAAATCTTTTCTCTAAACGACCGCCAACGCGTTCAAATAATGTCGAGATCTCCCGGGCGTCGATGAAACAATTGAAACCAAGCATTGTTTATCCAATGGTGGGCCGCTCGGACGCGGCCGGCCATGCTCCTGTGCACCCTTGCGTGGCGCTACGGCGGCTGCGACGAGCGAAGCGATCGGTTCGGGCATGACTACAAACAAAGTCCTCGATATCACCCGACCTCCGTCGCCGGAAAGCGACCAACGCCGCCTTACCGATGAGCTCAAAATCGCGGTTCAGCGCTACGAACTTGCATTGCGCGAGTCCAACGTGACGGTTTTCACCCAGGATTTGGACCTTTGCTACACATCGATCAGCAATTCCCTGGTAGGCCGCGCGGTCGAGGACATCATAGGCCGGACCGACGACGACATCCTTCCCGCCGGAAGCCGTGAATCCATCATCGCGCTCAAACAGGAATCACTGTGCTCGGGCAGCCCGAAAGATGGCGAGGTCACGATCCGATCGGATGACGGCGAGGCTCGATGGTTCGACCTTCACATCGAGCCGTTGCGCGATGAGACCGAAGCCATCGTCGGACTCGTCGGCACGGCTGTCGACATCACGAAGCGCAAGGAAGACGAGGCGCATTTACGCCTGTTGATGCGGGAATTGACCCATCGTTCGAAGAACCTGCTCGCCGTCATACAGGCAATGGCCCGGCAGACCGCCCGCCACTCGAGTTCGGTCGACAGCTTTGTGACGCAGTTCAATGCGCGGTTGCAGGCGCTGGCGACTTCTCACGACGTACTCATCGACGAAGGCTGGCATGGGGCCTCGCTCGCCGAACTCGCGGAATTGCAATTGCGTCCATTCGCGGAGTTCATCGATCGGCAGATTTCAATCCAGGGTCCGACGGTTTTGCTGAAGCCGGAAGCCGCCCAGGCACTCGGTATGGCGCTGCATGAGCTTGCGACCAACGCCAAAAGATACGGCGCATTGTCGGTCCCCGAGGGCAATGTGTCCGTGACGTGGCTTCGTCTCCCCCACCCGGAAGGCGATCGCGTTGAGCTCAAATGGATCGAGAGCGGGGGGCCGGTGGTCGCCACGCCCATTGCGAGACGATTCGGCACCATGGTGATCGAGCGCAATCTGCAACGCGCGGCGGGTGGCAGCGTCAAACTGGCATTTCTTCCGGCCGGCGTGCAGTGCGATATTCTGATTCCGCCGGAGCATCTTGTCGGTTTCATCGATCGCCGGATCGTGTGACACGTGGAACGGCGCGGCACGTTGCGGGTTTCATTTCCGCGTCCGGATGTTTTGCCCGAGGTGGCGCGTACGGGCGGATACCGGGTTCCGCAGGTTTCAATTCTGCACCATAGATAAAGAGCGATGTGGCAAATGCCAGGCCGCGAGACGGCTGCATGACAGGGAATACGCAGTAACAGTCCCGCATCGCTGACTGAATTCAACCGAGGTAATTCGATGTCCAACGAAAATCAGTCTCCACGCCGAGTCCTTTTGGTCGAGGACGACGCCTTGGTCGCGATGGTTACGGCGGACACACTGGTTGAATTGGGTTTCGTCGTAGTGGAGGCCGCGACCGCGCAAGCCGCATTGGATCATGCGGGCGCATATCAGGCGCATTTCGAATTCGCCGTCATCGATCTCGGCCTGCCGGACCGGCCCGGGGAGGAACTGATCGCGGAGCTGAAGATACTACGACCGGATTTTCCGATCATCGTGGCTTCAGGACACAGCGAGGAGACCTTGCGAAATCGGATCAAGATCGACGAGCGTTTCGCTTTTCTCGGCAAGCCCTACGATATCGTCGGTCTGCAAACCGCAATCAATGCGCTGGGGTGTGGCCGCGCGCCGGAACATTCGGCCGGAGGTCACGTTACGCACCAGCAGCCGAAATGAATCCGATGGCGAATTGATCGAATCAAGGAGTGCAGCGATGCCGCGCGGCGACAAATCGAAATACACCGATAAGCAGAAGCACAAGGCCGAGCATATCGAAGACGGTTACGAGAAGCGCGGCGTCTCGCCCAAGGAATCCGAGCCACGTGCCTGGGCGACGGTGAATCGCGAAAGCGGCGGCGGCAAGAAGACCGGCTCGGGACGCGGCAACACCGAATCCCACGTATCACCGCGCAAGGGCGGCCGGGCTGCGGCTGCGCGCCCGAAAGCGGCGCGCTCGGCTGCGGCAAGGAAAGGCACCGCGACTCGCAAGCAGCGATCGTCGCGATAAATCCTTCGGCCATCGTCGATCAACGGGTCCGATCGAATCTCGATGCTGACCGGCCGGGGTCGACGGAACTTTTTCAAGCGCGGTTGCGTTGAAGAGCCGGAAAACGGCCTGAAGGAGATTGAAATGCTTTCGACGATTTTGGTGGTGGTACTCATTCTCCTCTTAATCGGCGCTCTGCCGACCTGGGGTTACAGCGGCGGCTGGGGCTACGGTCCCGGCGGAATCGTGGGCGTGTTGCTGATCGTCGTGATCGTTCTGGCGCTCACTGGGAGAATTTAAGGACCGCCGGTTCGCTCACGGACCGAGTATAAAAATCGATTGATCAAATGAATTGGCCCGCCGGTGGCGGGCCAATTCTCGCAACAACCAACGTCTTGATTTTACGGCGCGCGTCGCGTTGGGCGTGCCGTCGGGGAGCGGCTCTGTTCCGGAGCGGAACGCTGCCTCACCTCACGCACAGCGGTCCGATACACACGACGGGCGGCGGTACGTAAACCGGTCGCGGCGCAATAACCACAACCGGCGGCGCCACCACTACGGGGGCCGGTTGGACCACCATGACCGGAGCGCCGGGGTCCAGGCCTTCGTCGAAGAACTCAACCTCGGACACGTAGGCCGGCGGCCCGTCGAACGGGCGATCGTAGTAGTACCAAGTGCCGTTGACGATCCACCAATAGCCGAAGCGTCCGAAATGGTTTTCGTGGCGCCAGCCACCGCCGATCCAGATCCCGCGTTCGCGTTCATTGAACGTTACGATGTCACGCCGCCCGCCGCCGGGACCGCGGAAGCTGTAGCCGCGCTCGCCTAGGGCGTGAGCCCCGTGAAACTGTCCGCCCCCGCCTGGCCCTCCACCAGGGCCATGGAATTGCGCCGCCGGTCCGGCCCCGCCGGGGGCTCCATGGAATTGCGCCGCACCTCCGGGTCCCGGGTGCGGCGGTTGCCCCGGGGCGCCTGGGTGATTCGGCTGCCCCTGCACGGGGGGCTTCTTCGGTGGAGGCTGATTGGGCGGTGGCTGCTGCGCCATTGCGTATAGTGGCAGCCCCGCAAGGAATGCGGCCAGTGCGGCAGCAAGCGTCAAGCGCGAAGCTTTGCTCATGTGTGACAACTCCCCGGAGTTAGATCGAGCAAGCAGCGCGTCGACCCGCGCCCCTGTCCCTATTCCGCTCTCAACGGAAATTCGGTCGAATGAATGGCGAATGAGCCTCAGCGGCCTGCGCTTGTCAACCGCCGACAGCCGTGTCCATCGGGGCTTGTTTCAGGGCGGTTCCGCGCGCGCGGCGGCACCGCTGTTGTCTTGCCTGCGCGGGTCAATGGGAGCAATCTGACGGCCAAAGGGCCGGTGATCAGGTGCAACCACCGGCGGAGGGAGGTGTCATGGCGACCGAGCGGGCGGACGTGGTCATCGTCGGTATTGGGGCGGTCGGCGGCGTAATGGCGGCCGAGCTTGCGAAGTCCGGCATGAAGGTCATCGGCCTTGAGCGCGGCCCGCGCCTCAAGACGGCGGACTTCCAGCTTGACGAACTGCGCTACTTCCAGCGCCGCGACCTGCGTCCGACCCGGAGTCAGACCGTCACCTATCGACCGAATGCCAGCGTGCGCGCTACGCCCTATCCGCGACTCGATTACGGCAATCAGGCCGGCGGCGGCACCGTGCATTACGGTGCGGTGTCGTGGCGGCTGCACGAGGACGATTTCCGCGCCCGCTCCCATACCATCGAGCGCTACGGCGCCGCCGCGATCCCGACGGACTCCTCGCTCGCCGACTGGCCGCTCGGCTATGCGGAGCTTGAGCCGTTCTACGATCGCGCCGAATATGACCTCGGCGTCGCCGGCAAGGCCGGCAATCTCCAGGGCCGCAAGATCGATGGCGGCAATCCGTTCGAGGCGCCGCGCCAGCGCGACTATCCGTTGCCGCCGCTCCTCAAGGACCAGTCGAGCGTGCTGTTCGAAGCGGGCGCCAAGAAGCTCGGCTACCACCCGTTCTCGACGCCCCACGCCATCCTGTCCGAAGCCTACAAGGGTCGCCCGGCCTGCACCTATTGCACCTACTGCCAAGCCTTCGGCTGTTACATCGGGGCGAAGTCCAGCATCCTGGTCACCAAGCTGCCTGAGGCCGATGCCACCGGCAACTTCACGCTCGTCACCGGCGCTACATGCCATCGCATCAACAGCGACAATTCCGGCCGCGCCACCGGCGTCGCCTATTACGGCCCAGACGGCTCCGACAACATCATCGAGGCCGAGATCGTGATCCTCGGCACCTTCATCTACGACAATACGCGGCTCCTGTTGATGTCGAAGACGGCACGTTTCCCAGACGGCCTTGCAAATTCGAGCGGCCTCGTCGGCAAGAATATGATGGCCCATATCGGGGCACGGGTGTTCGCAGCCTTCGACGATCGCCATGTCAATGCCTACATGGGCCCGAGCGCGCAGAAGTACACGATCGACGATTTCAATGCCGACAATTTCGATCATGGCGGTCTCGGCTTCATCCGGGGCGCCCAGATATCAGTTGCAGCCGCCGACACCGAGGCTGGTCCGATCGCGGCCGGCCAAAGCCTCGTGCCGCCGCCCGGCGTGCCGCGCTGGGGCGCGGACTATCGTGATTTTCTCGCGAAGTATTTCACCCGCTACGCCGCCATCAACGCCCAGACCGAGAACCTGCCCTACGCGGACCAGACCATCGATCTCGATCCGGATATCCGCGACGGCTTCGGTCTGCCGGCGCCGCGCATCACCTATGATTGGCGCCGCCCCAACGAGCTTGCCCGCATCGATTTCCTGTTCAAGAAGCTAGAAGACATCGCGCACGCCATGGGGGCAAGCCAAGTCTGGCGTGCGCCGACCGCGCCCGGCACCCCGGGCTCCCACCACGAGGGCGGCACCCGCATGGGCAGTGACCCGCGCACGTCGGTGGTCAACAAGTTCGGGCAGAGCTGGGATAGTCCCAACCTGTTCGTGATCGGCAGTTCGACCTTCCCGACCATGAGCGGGTTCAATCCGACCCTCACCATCCAGGCGCTCGCGTACATGAGCGCCGACGCCATCGTGAATCGCTACCGGAAGAGTCCCGGCGCGCTGCTGTAGCGCTTGCTCGCGGAACGTTGCACAATTTGTCGATAAGATTGGGCGCGATGATGGAGCGCGCTGCAATATGGAGGACCCCATGGCAACCGAAAAGACCGATGTCGTCATCGTTGGCATGGGGGCGGCAGGCGCCATCATGGCGGCCGAGCTCGCCAAGGCGGGAATGAAGGTGGTGGGCCTGGAGCGGGGTCCGCGGCCGACCCAGGCGGATTTCCAATCGCGGGATGAGTTGCGGTTTTTCCAGCGCCAGGATTTGCGGCCCGATCCCAAACGGCAGCCCGTCACCTGGCGGCCCAATGCGCGGGCGCGGGCGACGCCAATGCGCAGCCTGAGCTACGGCAACAATGCCGGCGGCGGCACGATCCATTACGGTGCGGTGTCATGGCGCTTTCATGAGGACGATTTCCGCGCCCGTTCCCACACACTCGATCGCTATGGCGTGTCGGCGATCCCGGCGGAGTCCTCGCTCGCCGACTGGCCGCTCGACTACACCGAACTCGAGCCCTGGTACGATCGCGCCGAATACGATCTCGGCGTTTCCGGCAAGGCCGGCAATCTCGCCGGCCGCAAGGTCGAGGGCGGCAACATTTTCGAGGCTCCGCGCCGGCGCGACTATCCGCTGCCGCCGCTTGTCTCCGACCAGTCGAGCCTCATCTTCGAGGCGGCGGCGACGAAGCTCGGCTATCATCCGTTCTCCTCGCCCCACGCGATCCTGTCGCAGGCCTACAAGGGCCGCGCGGGCTGCACCTATTGCGGCTTCTGCCAGGGGTTCGGCTGCCACAACGGCGCGAAGTCGAGCACGCTCGTCACCAAGCTGCCGGAGGCCGATGCCAGCGGCAATTTCAAGCTCGTCACTGGCGCTATGTGCCATCGCGTCAACAGCGACAATTCCGGCCGCGTCACCGGGCTCTCCTATTTCGGTCCCGACGGCTCGGACAACACGATCGAGGCCGAGATCGTCATCCTCACGACCTTCATCTACGACAACACCCGCCTGCTAATGCTGTCGAAGACCGACCGCTTTCCCAACGGCCTTGCCAATTCGAGCGGGGAACTCGGCAAGCACATCATGTCCCACATCGCGTCCAAGGTGTATGTCGCCTTCGATGACCGCTACGTCAATAACTTCATCGGGCCGAACGCGCAGAAGTTTTCCTTCGACGATTTCAATGCAGACAATTTCGACCATGCGGGCCTCGGCTTCATCCGCGGTACCCAGATCGCCATCGCGACCGCGAACCTGGAGGGCGGCCCGCTCGGCGCCGCAATGGCGCTCGATCCGCCGCCCGGCATTGCGCGATGGGGCGCCGGCTACCGCGATTTCTTCGCCAAATATTACGCCCGCCACGCCGTGATCCTGTCGGAGACCGAGAACCTCGCCTATCCGGATCACACCATCGACCTCGATCCCAATGTGCGTGACGCCTGGGGCCTGCCGGCGCCGCGCCTCACCTATGACTGGCGTCGGCCGAACGAGCTCAAGCAGGTGGCATACATGCAGGACAAGATGGACGAACTCAGCCGCGCCATGGGGGCCGCCCACGCGTGGCGGGCGCCGCTCAGCGCCGGCTACCCGGGTCCCCATATTCAGGGCGGCACGCGCATGGGAACCGACCCCAACTCATCGGTCGTCAACAAATACGGGCAGAGCTGGGATATCCCCAATCTCTTCATCGTCGGCAGTTCGACCAATCCATCCATGAGCGGGTTCAACCCGACATTGACCATCCAGGCGCTCGCCTACATGAGCGCCGATGCCATCGCAAACCGCTACAAGGGCCGGCCGGGGGCGCTGCTGTAGCCGGTGCCACGGCGCGCGGCGAAGTCGCGCGTCGCTTCTACTTTTCGTACTTCGCGATCACCGCTTTGATGAGCATATTGCCTTGCTCACTGTCGATCCACTCATGCGCAGCGACGAGCGAATAAAGATTTGATTTTATCACGTAGGTGAGTGCGCCGTCGGAAGCGTCGATCTTGACCTCGACCTGGAAGGTGTCGTCCTTCAGTTCCTGAATAATCAGGCGCGTTCGTATCGACAGCTCGTCGAACACTTCTTGAAAGAACGCCGCCGTCCGTTTCGGAATGTTGTTCCGGCTGTGTTGGGAGATTTCCTTCGAGGCACGAGTCATGGCTCGCTGCAGGAATGCAGGAATTGCCCGCGCCGGATCTCGCTCGCTGCGAATGGTGTGCTCGAATTCAGTGATCTTTTGTCTGACGGCAAGACGGCGCTTGTTGCTGGGTGACAACGGCCCTACTGAGCGGACGCGATCGATAAAGTCCTCCACGTAATCGGCCATTGTTTTCCTGCTCTGGTCTGGTCGCGTCCGACTGGCTTGTGGGCGCTCACCGCCATTGCGCCCGCTGGCCTATTGCTCGCGGCGTTTCACGCGGCGGACCAGATAATTGAAATTGATGACGAACTGCTCGGGCTGGGAGATTTCCTGCTTGTGCTTTGCAATATCGTCGCGGGGAAATTCCGGTCCCGGATCGCCCGCCGCCTCGGTGATCATCTGCACCATGGCGGCGTTCTCCAGCATGATCACCGTGATCACCGCCTCCTCGATAGAGGCTCCGACCGCGGCGACGCCATGGTTCTTGAGGAGCGCGGCCCGATGCGGTCCGAGCGCGACGGCGACCCGCGCGCCCATCGCCTGCGTGCGGATGAGCGCGATCGAATCCGTATAGGCGCCGAGCTGCTCGTAGAACAGCGCGCTCGGCTGGCTGTAGCATTTCATCGGCCGGCCGCTCGCCGACAGTGCGACCGAATACGGTGGGTGGGTGTGGATCACGCAATTGACGTCGCGGCGCGCCTTGAGGATTTCCGAATGGATGAAGACCTCGCTGTGGCGGCGCGCCGTCCCGGCCACGACTTTGCCGTCGAGATCGATAGTAAGGATGTTCTCCATCGTGATCTCGTCGAGCCCGACGCTGTGCGGCTTCATCAAGAACAGCGTCGGATTGTCGGGCAGCCGCATCGAGATGTGGCCGCGAGTGAAATCGTCCTGCCCTTCGGCAACCAGCACTTTGCCGGCCAGGATGAGCTTCTGTTTGATGTCGTCATGCGTCATTTCAAAGAGATTCCTGGATCGGCAAATTTGTGCTAGCGGAGCCGGAAGACCGCCCTCTCCGTCAAGACACGCCAAGCGAATGCGCGTACTTCTCCACGGGGTTCGTCTCGCGACGCCCGCATGCGCGGTCGTCAGTCCATCGGCTGGATGCGCACCAGCCAGCCTTCGTGGTCCACGTACCACACCGTCACCGGGTCGGTCGAATTATCGATCCAGGTTTCGCGGTCGATGCCGTAAGGCTCCGGTAGCACGTATTCGGTGAAGGTCACGGTCTTAGGATCGAAGCGCACGTAGCGGCCCGAATGCATCTCGCCGGCCCACACCTCGCCGTTCTTGTCGGTCTGGGCCGAATACATGGACGCATAGGGCGTCGGCAGCTTGTATTCGTGGATGCGCTTCTCTGCCATGTCGAACTTGACAAGTTCGCCGCCGCGGCCGCCGGCCCAGTAATTGTTGTGCAGGTCGAATTCCCCGCGCGCCGGCCCGGAGCGTGGGCTGGTGTCGGGCTCGAACACTTCCGCCGTCTGCGTGTCCACCACCACGACGCCGTCGCGCGGCCAGGCGCCGCCGCCGAAATAGCGGCCGTCATGGCTCATAGCGCTGCCATAGGTGCCGGCAAACTTCTTGAGCACGAACCCAATGACCGGCTCGCCCGTTAGGGCGGCGACCTTGGAGACTTTGCGGTCGCGCGCCTTCCAGATGAAGCCGTCCGGGTCGATTGCGTAATTGCCGCCCATGGGGCTGTTCGGCGCCTCGCGTACCTTCCACGGAATTCGCGTGAACGCCTCGGTCTTGGGATCGAGCCGCCAGATGCTGTGCGCCCAGTTTTCCGAGCCCCAGATGATGTCGTTCTTGTCGGCATAAATCCAGTGCGTGCCGGGCAGCACGCCTTCGGCGACCGGCGGTACGTGGAATTCCCTGACGGCGCCGGTCGCGGGATCGAGGCGGCCGACGTAGGAGCTGCGGTGCGTCGAATACCAAAGGTTGCCCTTGGAATTGCCGGTCACGTCGTGGGTCGCGGTATCGAGCCGCGGCAGTTCATACTCCGTGATGACGACCCGCGTCTGGCGTCCTTGCGGGCGCGGCAGGATGACGAATGACGGGTCCTTGGAATCCGGCCCGCGCACCGATGCGAGCCATTTGACGAGATCGGCCTCCTCGTTGCCGCCCCAGCGGCCGCGCTCGTTGATGTTGATCAGCGGCGAGCCCGCCCCGTGGATCATGCGATAGACGATCTTGCCCCAGCCCTGCTCATCGTAATGATTGCGGAAAATCTGCTGGTAGGAGTGGCACCAGTTGCAGTTGTTGGTGAGGAGCTTCTTCTGCTCGCCCGTGCCGGACAGGCTCAGCAGCCACTCCGAACCGGTCATCTGCGCCGCAATTGCCGGCAGTGGCGGCAGCACGTCCTGGTCGGTAACGTATTCGAGCACGATGTCGCCGAGCGGCGTCGCGCCCTTGATCTCGACGCCCTCCTTTACGAACGGGTGGAACTCGCGCGGCCGCGCGATGCGCAGCGTATAGGAGCCGGGTTCGAGGGCGGGGAATTCATAGCGTCCGTCCGCATTGCTGTAGACTGTGGTGCGGACGGCATTCTTGCTGGCGATAACCTGCACCATGATGCCTTCAAGGAGTTCGCCCTTGGTCGATTTGACGATGCCCTTGGGGCCGCCAGCAAGCCGGTCGGCGTGCGCCGGCGCCAGGGTTGCGGTCAACGAAAGCGCAAATCCCAGCATTGCGATCAGCCGAGCGGCGCCGCGTGCTTTACCTGTCGCCATGATGTCCTCCTGACGAATTCTCGTCGGTCATTCTCTGTCCGTTCCGCCGGCCGGCGGTGTCAATGCGCCAGATAACGCGGGTTAGGCGGCGGTGCGTCCGAATCCCAGCAGCATTTGTCCCGCACGAAGCTCACGAGATCGTCGAGGTCCGCCTCGCTCAGCGTGTATTTGTAGGCCGCCATGCCGGCACCGCCGTTGCGGATGCGGTCCTTCACGGTGTTGTCGTTGACCGGCAGGCCGGACAGCAGCGTGCCACGCCCGTAGAGGCCGGTAAGCTGCGGTGCGTTCTTGGTGTACTCGTTGTGGCAGAACCAGCACTTGTAATAGAAGATTTCGCGCCCGCGCTCCGGCCCGCTCTTGGCGGCCTTGCGGAACTCGTAGGTTTCGAGCGAGCGCTGGTAGTAGTCCTTTTCGACTGGCCTCGCCTCGGGTTTTGTCTCGGGCTTGGCGCTTGGCGTAGCCTCCTGGGCGGCAACGGCCGGTGCGATCAAGCAAGCCGCCAGCGCTGCCGCCACGATCCGCCTCGCCGTCATCGAACGCATTTCATTCCCTCCGCGTCGGCCCGCTGCACGATACCCTTTTTCCGCATGGTAGTAGGCTGAATCCAAGATTTCCATCCCCATTCCGCGTTGTCATGCTCCGCGAAAGCGGAGCATCCAGTAACCCCGGTGCGCGAGGTGGACGCTTTGCGTAAATCGAAGTCCGATGGTTACTGGAATGCCCGCCCGCGCGGGCAACGACACCGTTGGAAATGAAACGACCATCGGAAATGAAACAACCAAGAGAATTGCCCGAGGAAGCCTTGCAGATACATGCCTTCCGACGCGCTCTTCACGCCAGAAAATCCACCGAGAACCCTGCCCGGCGCATCACGCCGTCACGCGCTTCCTCGGCGAGCCGTTTCACGCGGGGCCAATCGATTCCGACCAATTTGCCGCGCCACTTGCGAACCTTGCCGGCGATGAAGACGGCCTCGATGTGGCCGGGGTTCATCAGGTTGACCACCGTGCCCGGCGCATTGTTGATCGGCCACAGGCTCGGGTCGTCGGTCCGCAGCAGCAGGAGGTCGGCGTCCTTGCCGGGCGCGAGCGTGCCGATCTTGTGGTCGAGATTGGCGCAACGCGCACCCGCGACGGTGGAAAATTCCAGCAAGTCCCGGCACGTCAGCAGCGGCGGCAGGTTCTGCTCACCGGCGCGCGCGCGGGCGAACACCTGCATGCGCTGGAACGTGAAGACCTGGCGCATGATGGTGAAGAAATCCTGTGCGATGGTGTCGCCATGATCGGACGACAGGCTCGGGCGCACGCCGTGGTCGAGCGCTGCCTGGATCGCCGGCATGCCGTGGCCCATGGCCATCTCGATCTGCGGGCACAGCGACACCCGGCCACCGGTGTCGCGTATCTGCCGCCACGCAGCCTCGTTGAGGTTGGTGCAGTGGATGTACTCGTCGCCGGGCCGCAGCAGCCCGGCGCGGCCGAGCGCCAACAGGCCGTTGCTGTCGTTGCGCATGTGCAAAACCGCCGGCACACCAGCGGCGCGCGCAGCCGCAAACAGGGTGGCATCGAGGCCGACGCCGAGCGCCAGCGTCAGCAACTGGTCTGTCGTGTTGAAATAGGTGCGCTGCAGCCGCGCGATATCCTGCGGAAACTGCGCCGTGGGGCCGGACCCGCGCGAATAGGCAAACACCGCCCGGATGCCGGACTCGCGCAGTCCCGCGATGCAGGCATCGCTGTGCTCCGGCGTGTGATTGATCTGGGACACGTCGACGATCGCGGTGGTCCCCATGTCGATGAAGCCAAGCGCCGTCATCAGCACGCCGGCGTGGACGTCGGCGGGCGCAAAGGCGGGCGTCAACAGAGCCTGCACGTCACGATTGTAATCGGGCTCGAGGACGCCGTTGGGCATGATGCTGCGCAGCACGCCCTGATAGGAATGACTGTGGGTATCGACGAAGCCCGGAATCACGATCCGTGTGCCGGCATCAACCACCGCGGCGTCTTCCGGCATTGCAATGCCCGGCCGCACTTCGCGAATACGGCCATCCTCGATCAATATGTCGGCAGCTGCAAAATCGCCGACTGCACGATCCTGGGTCAGTACCGTGCCGCCCTTGATGAGAATGCGGCGTGCGCCTTGCAAGCGGGCTAGGTTGGCGTCGCCGGAGGCGGGCGGCGTCTGCGCCACCGCCGTCCCGGCCGCGGTCCCGCCCGCAAATGCGCCGGAAATGCCCGCCGCCATCTTGAGCAAAGCGCGCCGGGATGCGCCACGTAACGACCGGGAGTTGCGATCACGCACCGCGACGGTCGTCGCAGCGCTGGCGTCGCGCGGCTTTCCGGGTCCCGTCATTGGTGGCCTCCCGCGTGCCGGCCAGCCAAACGGCCTTCGACTGGATGCTCGGCAGCATTTTTATACTTGCCGGCATCTTTTCACGGAGCCGGCGGCAGTCAAGCCGCGCGAGCACTGCGCGAACGAGTTGGCGCCATCTGACCCGGTCCGTTTTTGTGCGCTGCGCAAATTGCCGCCGTCATCCATCATTGGCTATCGTCAACAGCGCCGGGGTCCGCTAAACTGGCGTGGTAGCTGGCGCGGCCACCTGTCGGTGCGTGGCGACAGCGCTCGAACGTGAAGATGATCAGAGGGGGTTTTAATGAAGGCTTTGTTTTCCTTAGCGGCGCTTGGTCTGCTGGCGGTGCCGGCGATGGCCGCGGAATTGCCGGGCTGGGCCTATCCGTCCGGTCCGCCGAATAAGCCGCCGGACGCTACCGTTGAGATAGGCCTGCCGGGCAGTACCAAGAAATTCACTCAGGCCCAGATCGACGACCGTTTCGGCCCGCCCGACTGGTATCCGGAAGACCATCCGCCGATGCCGGAAGTCGTCGCCCACGGCAAGAAGCCGAACGCATTCGCGTGCGACCTGTGCCACCTTACCAACGGCGCCGGGCATCCGGAGTTTGCCGGCGTTTCCGGACTGCCGGCCGCCTACATCGTTCGTCAGATGAACGAGTTCAAGTCCGGCGTTCGCAAGGGCATGCGCGGCGGCATCATGATCCAGATCGCCAAGGGGCTCGATGACGAGGAGATCAAGCAGGCGGCTAACTATTTCGCCGCGGTCAAGTACCCGGTCTGGTACAAGGTGGTCGAGACCGACACGGTGGCGAAGTCCTATCTCGGCAACGGCGCCATGCGCTTCCCGGTGGAAGGGGCCGGCGCTGGCACCGAGCCGCTCGGCAACCGCATCATCGAATTGCCGCAGAACGACGTGAGCGCCGAGAGCCGAGACCCGCGGACCGGCTTCGTGGCGCATGTCCCGGTCGGCAGCATCAAGAAGGGCGAGGAGATCGTCACCACCGGCGCCGGCAAGACGATCCAATGCGCGATCTGCCATGGCGGCGAATTGAAGGGCCTCGGCGAGGTCCCGGCCATTACGGGACGTTCGCCCATGTACATTTACCGCCAGCTCAACGACATCAAGATCGGAACCCGTAGCGGCGGCATGGTGCCGCTGATGAAGGGCGTGGTGGATAAGTTGAGCGATGAAGACATGTTGGCGGTCGCTGCCTATCTGACAACGAAGGCGCCGTAACGCCGCGATCTTCGGCCGCTGCAAATTACCTCATGGCCGGGCTAGTCCCGGCCATGATGGTTTCGGGTGCGCATTAACACCGCATCGTGGAACCGCGGCGACGGGCTGGCGCATAGCCGGCGCGGTAAATTATACTCGCGTGGTCGTTCGGGCGGACGCCTGATGGGCATCTTGGAGCGCGCTTCCGCACGGCTGCGGACTTTGCGGAAAATGCGGCTCCATATCAACGAATTTGGCGCGTCATCCCGACCGGATGGCGCTCAGCGAAGAACACGATCAGGGAGAGGAATTCGTCATGAGGGCATTGGTTTCCGTCGCATTGCTCGGTCTGTTGACCTTGCCGGTGCAATCCGCGGATCTTCCGGAATGGGCTTACCCGTTCAATCCGAACGCCAAGCCGCCGGACGCGACGACGCCGATCAAACTACCCGGCAGCGCCAAGGCTTACACCCAGGCCCAGATCGATGACGGCTTCAGCCCGCCCGACTGGTATCCGGAAGATCATCCGCCGATGCCGGATGTGGTGGCCCACGGCCGCAAGGAAGCCAACGCGCGGGCCTGCGCGCTCTGTCATCTGACCAGCGGCGGCGGCCACCCGGAATCCGCCGGCATCGCCGGGCTTCCGGCCGGCTACTTCGTTCGCCAGATGAACGAGTTCAAGAGCGGTTCCCGCAAAGGCGCGCGCGCAATTGCCATGACGCCGATCGCCCAGGGCCTCAGCGAGGAGGATTTCAAGGCGGCGGCCGCGTACTTCTCGTCGATGAAATACCCGGTTTGGTACAAGGTGGTCGAAGGCGACACGGTGCCGAAATCCTATCTGGGCAATGGCGCCATGCGCTTCCCGGTGGAAGGCGCGGGTGCCGGCACGGAGCCGATCGGCAACCGCATCATCGAGCTGCCGCAGAACGATCTCAGTGCCGAGAGCCGCGATCCGCGCACCGGCTTCGTGGCCCACGTCCCGACCGGCAGCATCAAGAAGGGCGAGGAGATCGTCACCACCGGCGCCGGCGGCAAGACCCTGCAATGCGCGATCTGCCACGGCCCCGAACTCAAGGGCCTCGGCGATATCCCGCCCATCATCGGGCGGTCGCCGATGTACATCTACCGCCAACTCAATGACATCAAAATCGGTACCCGAACCGGCGCCATGGTGCCCCTCATGAAGGGCGTGGTGGACAAGCTTGACGACGCCGACATGATCGCGATCGCGGCTTACCTGACCGCGAAGGGGCCGTAACGGCTGGCGATTGCCGGCCGGCCGGCCAACGCGTTCCGCGTTGGCCGTTCGATGACGCCATGGTCGAGCTCGTCCCGGCCATGTGCGTCGCTGGTCGTACGATCAAAAATTGAGACCGGTCACGCACGTTCCGCCCGGACGCGAAACCTTGAAGACGCCAATCGATGTCTTGCTCATGCTTTCCAGAAGGACTGTCATCATGACGCGGCTGACCCCTTTCGTTCCGGCCACATTGGCGCTGCTGTGTCTGGCTGTGGTTCTGCCGGCAGCCAACACCGTTGCCCAGGAGAGACAACGCGTCTCCTACAAGACGTCCACTGAGAACACCAAATACACCCAACAACTCAATCTCGACGTCGGAGACGGCCCCAATCATGTCGTGCGGGTTTTCGAGGTTCACCGCTCCTATCAAAACAACGGCCCTGTGATCGCCGGCGTCAGGCTCGTCGAGCAGTGGGAGCGTGGCTTCCTCGATCGACGAGAGGGCAATGGTCCCGTCACGCAGTACAGTACGTTTGTAATGGAGAACGGGGATAAGTTCTTTGCTCGCTCCACCGGCGTCGTGCAGACCAGCGGCACAGGCAGGCTCACCGCCACCGACGTCGGATACATCGCCGGCGGCACCGGAAAGTTTGCCGCCATCGAGGGGATTGTGCGCGTCAATGCCACCATCGATCCTAAAACGGGCTTCAATGAAAGCCAGGACGAGATCGAGTACTCGATTGGTAAATGAACCGAAGCCGCGGAGCGGCGTTTAAAGGCTGGGCACCCGAGCCCTTCGAGCGCAGGAGAATGAAATGGTAACCAGGATCCAGAGCTGCGGGTTGGCCCTCGTGATGATCGCCGGAATTGCGGGCGCGGCGCGGGCCGAAGGTGACGAATGCATCGGTTTCTATGTACAACGCAATCAGATCTATGCCGACGCGCACTACTGTTTCAAGACCCAGACAGCACTCACGTATTTCAGCAATGCCGGCTGCAGACCGGGCGAGCCCCGGCTAACGGCAAGCCAGCAGCGCCGCGTTGCACAGATACAGGCGCAGGAGCGGCGCTACAATTGCCGGACGCTGTAGGACGCAGCGCAGGAGCTCTCGGGGGCGTCCGTTCCGCCAAGCGCTCGGCCTGTCATCTCGAACGTGGCCCCGCTAAAGTCCGACCGTGGATACGGCGTCTGACGGCGGCGTCTTGCGCTGCATGGCCAGTCTCACGACCGCCCTGACCGCCCGGTCACCGTCGCGAACACCGCAGCGGGCGCCATCTTCTCGTCGGTGCGGCGCCATGCCACCACCTGATCGGGGCGGATCAGGGCGAGGTCGGCTTCATACAGGTCGTAGGCCTCTTCGTCGGCGCAATCGACGACCGTCAGAGCGAGGCCGAGCGCGCGGGCCGCCGCCGCATAAGGTCCGGCGGCGCCCGGGCTAGGGCCTAGCCGCAGCAGCGTCCATTCGAACCCGAAGGCATCGTAAAGCGAGCGGCCGTCGGGGAGCCACACATGGGGAGCGCGACCGCCCGGCTTGCCTGTCGGTACATAGGTGGTCGGCGCGTCGGGCGGCGGCGGGGTGCCGTCTTCCACCACGATCGGCGAAGCGTCGTAACGCGCGCCGAGCGTGAACCCCGGAATGTTGAACTCGGCGCGGGCGTGGGCGCCGAGATATTCGCCGGCGCGGCCGCGCGCGGCGTCGCCGGCGCGACCCTCGGCCTCGAGTGCGGGCGTCGCCCGATAAAGACCGATCGAGTCCGCGAAGCGCCGCGCGTTGGCGGTGTTGCGCACCGCGACCGGCCGCCGCTCGGGCTCGTAGCTTGCCAGCAACGCGGGTGGTGCCCGCTCCTTGATGACGGCCGCCAACTTCCAACCGATGTTGACCGCGTCTTCGATCGCGGTGTTGTAGCCCATGCCGCCGGTCGGGGTGAAAAGATGGACCGCGTCGCCGCCGAGAAGGACACGGCCGGCGGCGAATTTCTCCGCCACCAGCGTGCGTCCCGCGAGCCAGGTGTCGCGGGACAGGATTGTCGCCGGGATGCGCTGTCCCATCGCCTGCTCGAAATAGCCGAGCGCGACGGCGTCCGTGATCTCGGCTTCGTCGCCGTCGCGCAACTGGGTGTGGAAGGCAAACTCGCCGGCGCCATCCACCGCCGCCATCAAGGCGCGACGCTCACGATTGAAAGTCCAGTACATCCACGCCTTGGGGTGCGGGCAGGCGGCGTAGAACGCAGGCGCCCGCAGGTAGATCGCATGCATACGCCCGCCCATGAAGTCGCGCGCGGCGCCGCCCTCGCCGCCATATTCAAATCCGAGTTGGCGGCGCACGAAGCTGCGCGGCCCATCGGCGCCGAACAGATAGAGCGCGCGGACCCGACGCTCCGCGCCGCTCGCCACGTCCGCGATGGTCGCCTCGACTTGGTCGCCGGCTTCGGCAAACGCGGTGAGCCGCCAGCCGAATTTCACCGTGATGCCGGGGAGCGCGCAGGCGTGACGATGCAGCACCTGCTCGACGAATTTCTGCGACACCCGATGTGGCGGCTCTGCCGCGCTCCAGGAGCCGCCCATGGTCTTGATGAGCCGCGTCGCTTCGGCCGAAGACGGCAGGCTGAAGCGCGTGAGTTCGTAGCCGGTGTAGCGGGTGAAATATGCGATATCGGTCGGATAATCGTCCGGCAGGCCGAGCGCGCGGATCTCGTCGGCGAAGCCGAGCCTCCGGTAATGCTCCATGGAGCGCGCCTGGGTGGCGTTGGCCTGCGGGCTGAACGCAGTCGAGGCTTTCTGGTCGACCAGCAGCGCGGTGACGCCGCGCCGTCCGAGCTCGTTCGCCAGCATCAGCCCGCACGGCCCGCCGCCGACGATCAGGACCTGGGTGTCGATTTGGGTGTCCATAGGGAAATCAAATTTGCGGTTCACGGCACATGGCGCACCGATCCACCCTGAAGAGCAAGATTAGTTACGAGTTCAATAGCCTAATTTGCCACTTAGCTGACGTATCCAGGTTATGCCCGCTCCGGTCACGACCGGTGCAGCAGTGACGAGGCAGCTTAGGAACAACAGCATCATGGCCAGCGCCACCAATGCACGCGCGCCCCGACCCTGGAATCGTACCCACTTGCCGATCTGGAAATCAAAATCACCCGTCATGCCGTTCTCCCGCGCCTTGACCTCCCGTTGACATAAGATTTTTAGTAGAACACATTTAATGTGTTCTACTAAAGGACCATACTTTATGGGTGATGATAAGGCGTCGATGTACGCGAAATTTGGCCAAGTGCTGGCCGGCCTTCGGCAACGGGCCGGTATTCCACATCAGTCAGCGCTGGCAGTCCTCATGGGCTGCAAGCAGCAAACTGTGAACCGCTGGGAGGCTGGCTTATCCCGACCGCGCAACAAGCAGATGCCGCGGCTTGCCAAGGTGCTCGGCGCCGACATCAATGAGTTGATCTGCGCCGCCGGCTACGCGACGGAATCCAAATCCGCCGTTACCTCGTTCGATCAGCCGTTCCCGATCGACCGCCTTACCCCCGACAGCTTTGAGCGGTTCTGCCTCTACTTCCTGGAACGCCACTATTCCGACGCGACAGTCCATCGTCTCGGCGCGTCAGGGCACGCGCAGGATGGTCTTGACCTCGAAGTCGTGTTTCGCAACGGGGTTCGATACGGATTCCAGTGCAAGAGGGTTGAGGAACTAGGGCCCCAGAAAGTCCACGTCGCGGTGGCAAAGCACACCGGCAAGGCTAGCAAAAATTTTCTGTTGTTGACGCGAATTGCTAGTCCACAGTCACGAGACGCCGTCCGGCAACATGAGGGATGGGATATTTGGGATAAGGAAGATATCTCGCTGCGTATCCGGCAGTTGTCAAAGCACGAGCAGAGGCGGCTGGTAGATATCTTTTTCCCGCTGCAACGGTTGGCGCTGATCGGTGATACCGACTCTAGCCCTTGGCAGACCGCAGAAGAGTTTTTTGCACCGTTTGAACGCCGAGAGGGGGCCTTCCGCCATACGTGGGAACTTGTGGGACGAACCGACGAGACACATAAGCTTGCAGAAGCTCTAGTTAGTGACGGTGTTAGAGCTGTATTCTTGATCGGCTCGGGAGGGGCAGGAAAATCTCGTATTCTTAAGGAGGTCGTCGAAAGCTGTGCTCTCTCCCGCACGCCGACAATCGTTCGCTTCCTCACCCCGACTGAGGAGGCCACCAACAAGAGCCTTCATGAACTTGGAGCGGCGGACAAGTTGTTGATCGTTGATGATGCGCATGATCGAATCGACCTGCCGCTTCTGTTCCAATACGCGGCGGCACCCTCGAACAAAACAAAACTCCTTCTCTCTTTTCGTCCTTATGGAATCGACTATATCAGATCGCAGGCTGGTAATTTCGCGTTAGCTGGGGATAGCGTAGTCGAGGTTAGAATACTGCCCTTAAGCCTTGCGCTAGCGACCGAGCTAGCGCGGCAGGTGTTGGAGGCTATGGGTGGGCCGACTGAGGCGGCTAAAGACATTGCCTGGCTGACACTCGATTGCCCACTTGCAACCATTATCGGTGCACAGGTGGTTGCCAGAGATAAAAGGCACGTTGAGCTTATTAAGAATGAAGACTCCTTTCGTATTACCCTTCTTAGTAAATTCCAGGACATAATCGCTGGCGATGTCGGTGGCAAAGACGCAGAGCCGATAAGAGCAATGCTGCGGATATTGGCACTGGTCCAGCCCTTCCATTCGGAAGACGAGTCAATCGCCAATTTGGTCAAGATGGTGGAAGGTGTTCCCCCACATGACATCAATCGGTTCATTCGTCTGCTCACGGAAGCTGGCGTGCTGTTCAAGCGCGGAGGCCAGTATCGCCTATCCCCGGATATTCTTGCGGATCACATTATCGAGCGTACCTGCATCGGAGAAAGACGTACGTCGACCGGCTACGCTGAAAAGGTGTTTGAAGCAGCAAATGACCATCAGGTCGGACACCTTCTACTGAACCTCGGAAAGCTCGACTGGCGACTCGCTAACGGCAATCCGAGCAATAGTCGCCTTCTTGATGGCATCTGGAGGAAACTCCGCCCTTCGAGAGCGTACTCCGATCCACACGTCCAGGCCGTTACCGGCGTGGCCTACTATCAGCCGGATCGAGCGCTGACCTTCGCGGAGAGGCTCATTCGCGAAGGGGCATACCTCCACGATTTGCCCCCCCTCATCAAATACGCCGCTTACAGTTACGAACATGTCCATCGAGCATGTGAGTGCCTATGGGAACTTGGAAAGGCTGATGACAGACCGCTCGACCAGCATCCTGGCCATGCCATCCGAATTCTTTCGGAACTTTGTGCGGTTGAGCCCAATAAGCCCGTCCAATACAACAAGGCCATCGTTGATTTCGGCCTCTCTTTGCTCAAGCGGGATGATGCCTGGAATCACCGGAACTCGCCTTTTGACATCTTGAAAGGCATTCTCGAGCCAGAAGGACATACAACAACTTCCAGCGGTCGGAGCTTTGCCATAACAAAATTCGATGTGTTGGTTGAGGCGGTGTCGGAGCCTCGCGCCAAGGTCGTAGATGCGATCATTGCCACCTTGTCCCATCCGAATCCGCGGCCAGCCCTACTCGCCGCGCAGACTCTTTATTTGGCGGTACGGTTTCCCGTGTTTCCCATGGATCGTCCAGCGGAGAGTGTCCAAAAATGGTCGAAGGAGTTTCTTGATATCTTTGTAAAAATTGAAAGAGCAATCCACGTTCAGAAAATAGCTTCGATTGTTCTAATTGAAATTGGTCACGCTGTATCGTGGCATGCGAACTATGGGCCAAAGGAAACCAAGCTGGCCGCCAAACGAATTTTGTCGTTGTTGCCCAGATCGTTGGAATTCCGAACTTTGTATACGTTGATAGATGGCTACGGCCATCTTATCGAGAGACATGCTGACTTCGAGAAGCAGGCGGCGGATTGGAGCAGGCATCTCCGTGCGCTGACTGCTGAACTCATCAAAGCAAATCCTGAGGGCGACGCGCTGCGCAAGTTTATCGAGCAGCAGATGGCGCACATTAGCGCCCACTACGCGGCGGGAAAAGCGTCCCCCCATGTGTTGGTCTTGCAGCTTGTCAATGCATCACCGGCGCTGTCAAAAGCGATCGTGGCTGATGCGATGGCGCGCCCGGATTCGCTCACCAAGCGGTTCGCAGGGATGGCTCTTGCAAAGGTCCTGAACGATGACCTTGCCGGCGGGCTCGACAGTGCGAAGCGATTTCTTGCATCCGACTCTCATGATTTACAGGCAGCGGTTGGCCAAGCATTCAGCGCGATCAACTTGGAAGGTCGCGACTCGACGCCGGAAGAAGTGGCAGTGCTGCGCAAAGCGCTAAGCGCCAAAGACGCGTGGGTCGCACGTTGTGCGGTGGGAGCTGTCCGCACAGTCGCGAAGGGTAACCACAAGTTGGCCATCGAGTTGCTAAAGTGCATCGATGTTGGGAGTTCCAGTGAACTTGCTGATTTCGCGTTTATGGGCTGCTTTTCATACAACGGAGATTTCTTACGTGCAATGTCCGATGACGACGTTGATTTGCTCCTCAACAAATTGATGTCGCTTTCAGAACTGAACGGCCACTGGATCGAGACCTTCCTGGCCGCCGTCTCGAAAGGCAATGCCCTACGGTTGGCTAGGTTTTTTATGGATCGAGTGAATTTCGCCGCAGAGAACGAAGATTGGAATTATCGGCCGTGTAACGATGGACCGTACGGCCATGTGCATCTCCGATTCAGAGAATCGTCTGATTTCAACATCGTGCTCCGTCAAGTGTCCGAGTGGCTGAAGTCGCGGGACGATCTGATTTTCAGGGAACGCAGCGCACAACTCTTCGACACAATGTTCAAGCCATTCGACGCCATCTTGGTCGCTGCGCTCCAGAACTGGGCGGATAGCGCAGCACAGGCCGATATCCAGGCGATCTCCAAGATTCTTAGTCAGGCTCATGCTGAATTTATATTTGAGCAGCGCTCGTTTGTGGTCCGATTTCTTGAGCGGGCAAAGCAATTCGGAAAGCAGACCGTCAGTGCGGCGATAAGCGCCCTCTTCGCTTCGACCATTGGAGGAGTGCACTGGGGAACTCCTGGTGAGCCAACTCCTCGAGATCTCCATATGAAGGAGGAAGCGGGCAAAGCACTTGCAGAGTTGCGCCGATTTTCACCGGCCTATGAGCTATACGAGGCCGTTGCCGGCTACGCGGACCAAAGCATCAAACGGTCGATCCGCGACGGGGAGGCGTTTGAAGACTAGCTGCGCGGACGGTTTCTTTTGCGCGGCAGCCCGCCGAATGTGCTCTGCAGCAACAGCAGCCCGAGAGGTCGACAGTCGGACGACGGGGGTTCAAGCCGTTGCATCGACGCAGCGCAACCCATAGAAATGCGCATCGGCCCGGATCGCCCTCCAATCCGCGGAGCGCAGAGCATGAAGAAACCCCGAACGCAAAAGCCCTGGACGCGACGCGCGGTGCTGGCGGGAGCCGCCGCCACCGGAGCCACGATCATCGTCAGGCGCACGCAGGCGGCCGAATTCAAGTTCGTCCAGTACCACAACCAGGCCGCGGTCGGGACGCTGCATAAGAACCTCGTCGCGATGTGGGAGACGATCCGCCAAGAGACCAACGGGCGCGTCGAGGCGACCATCCGTCCCGAGAACAACAAGCTCGTCGCCGGTGATCCGGCGGCGCTCAAGCTGCTGCTGTCGGGCGAAATCCAGTTCTTCACCCTGATGGGCGGGATCATCGGCACCGTCGTTCCGATGGCGGAAGTGCAGCAGGTGCCGTTCGCGTTCAAGTCCTCGACGGAGGCCCAAAAGGCGATCGACAGCCCGCTCGGCGCCTACATGGCCGACGAGATGGCGGCGAAGGACATGTATCTGTTCCCGGTCGCCGGCTTCGACAACGGCATGCGCCAGATCACCACGGTGGCGCGCCCGGTGGTGGTGCCGGACGATCTCACCGGCGTGAAGATCAGGGTGCCGCCCGGGCAGATGATCTTCGACACCTTCCGGGCGTTCGGCGCCGAGCCGGTGACGACGCCGGCGAACCTCATCTACGACGCGATCAAGACCGGCAAGGTCGGGGCCCAGGAAAACCCGCTCGCCGTGCTGGAAGGCTTCAAGATCTACGAGGTGGTGAAATACGTCAGCGCCACAAACCATATGTGGTCCGGCTTCAACGAGATGGCACACCTCCCGACCTGGCGCAGCCTGCACGCCGACATCAGGGACACGATTACCCGCAACGTCACCCGCTACGTACGCCAGCAGCGCATCGACCAGGGCGAGCTCAACGCGAGCCTGCGCGCACGCTTCATCGCCGCCGGCCTCGTCTTCAATGATGTCGACCAGGCGCCGTTCCGCGCCCGGCTTGCCCCGGTCTACGCCACCTGGAAGGACAAGCTCGGATCGAAGTGCTGGACGCTGCTGGAGGCCGAGGTTGGCAAGCTCGGGTAGCAAGCTCGCGCCAGCGGCCCGACGCGCCCTATGGGCGGCCGCGCTCTTTTGTGCCGCGACGATTCACCCGGCCCGCGCCGCCGAAGGCGACTGCCGCGATCTTGACGTGAGCTACGACACCGGCAAGTCCGGCATGACTTCGATCCAGCGCAACGCGATCCTGTTTACGGCGTCTTCGCGCGGTTGCGTGGCGCTCGCGGGCCGGCTTCTTGCGGACGGTGCTTCGCTCGAGGCGCGCGACCGGGCGGGCGCGATGGCGCTCGCCCATGCGGCGCGCGGTGGCAATGTGGCGCTGGTGGAGCGCTTCCTGGCGGCCGGCGCGCCAATCGATGCGCGCGACCTCACCGGCGCCACTGCGCTTTGGGTGGCGGCCGAAAGCGACCGGCCGTCGACGGCGGCGCTACTGCTCGCCAGGGGCGCCGATCCCAATCTCACCGGCCGCTCCGGGGTGTCGCCGCTCGCTGCCGCCGCCTACAAGGGCAACGACCGCATCGTCGAATTGCTACTCGGCCGCGGCGCCGATCCCAATCTGGTGGACGCGACCGGCAAAGCCGCGATCGTCTACGCGGCCGGGCGCGGCTTCGATCTCGTGGTGCGCCGCCTGCTCGACACCGGCGTCGACGCAAGGGCGCACTACGGCAACGACCTCACCGCGCTGATGTGGGCGGCAGGTCCCGAGGACGGCGTCGGCGCGCGCGCGACCGCGTCCGTCATCGAGGTACTGATGGATCGCGGCTCCATGATCGACGCCGCCGATAATCGTGGCCGCACCGCCCTGATGATCGCGGCGCAGCGTGGCGATCCCGAAATCGTCGACGTGCTGCTGCGCCACGGCGCCGATCCGGCCCGCACCGACAAGGCCGGCAAGTCCGCCGCCGATCTCGCCGCCAATGCGGCCGTGCGCGAGCGCCTCGGCCGCGGCGGAGCCACCTGAACTCACAGTCCTGCGAGGTAGTCCGCCAGCGCCGCGATCTGATCCACGGAGGTCGCCATCATCAGATCGGACATGCCGGGATTGTTGCCGCGCGCGTGGGTGCGGAAATCCATCATGGTCTGCTGCATATAGATCCTGCTCTGTCCGGCAAGGCGCGGCTGGGTTCCCTCGCCCAGGTAGCCGGCCTGGTGGCAGCCGGTGCATCCGACCGAAGTGTTCGCGGTCACGGCCTTGGCACCGACGTCCGCGGGCGCGCGCGGCTGGCGCAGGTCCGGCCATGGCTTCTGGGAGAAGTAGAACCCGAGCGCCAGCATGTCGTCACGTTCGAACGCCTGGGCGATCGGCCCCATCACGTCACTCTTGCGGGCGCCGCTCTTGAAGTCGCGCAGCTGGAAATAGACATAGCCCTGGTACTGGCCCCAGATCACCGGCCACGACTTGTCGGCCGGAATGCCGTTGTCGCCGTGGCAGGCCGCGCATTGCGCGGCCTTCTGGTCGATCGTCTGCGCGGTCGCGCTGACCGGGACGAATCCCAGGTATGTGGTTGTGAGGGCGACCAGAAATGCCGCCGTCTTGGAGCGCATTTCGTTCAACTTTACGGACTTGGGATTCATGGCCGGGCTTATCCCTATGGCGCTGGTCAGACCGTTGCCCCACAGCATCTTCTCCCTCCCCCTTGTGGGGAGGGACCCCCACCCCCGACCCCTACCCCACAAGGGGGAGGGGAGCAGAGCGACAGTCAAACTAACTCAGCGCCAAAGCCCGGCGATAACGATGCAAGCTCGTCAACGGTCGCTCCAACTGAGACGTTCGGAACTGCAATTCGACCTCACTCGAGCGTGAACGCGATGATGGCATTGCCGCGCTTGTAGTCGAGCTGGACGTTGCCGCCGGCGCCCACCACGATGTATTGCTTGCCGTCCACCGCATAGGACGACGGCGGCGCGTTGACGCCGGCGCCGGCATTGAAGCTCCACAGCACCTTGCCGTTGGTGGCGTCATAGGCGCGGAACCGGCCATTGCCTTCGCCGGTGAACACCAGCCCGCCGGCGGTCGCCAGAATGCCGCCGATCATCGGCTGCGGCGTCTTCACCTGCCAGCGGATCCTGCCGGTGTTGTAGTCCACCGCCGTGATGTTGCCGGCCTGCGCCTCGCTCGGGATTACCTTGAAGGCGCCGCCGAGCCACAGCTTGCCGCCCGGATAGGGCGAACTTTCAACCTGGTAGGTCATCGGCTGGTGCAGGTTGATGGCGTAGGATAGGGCGAGCCCGGGATTGACCGCGATCGGCGACCATTCCACGCCGCCATTGGCGCCGGGCAGCATACGGGCGCCCTGCGCGGTCGGCAGCGTCCACATGTTCTCCTGCGGCACCATCGGGTCTGAGAAGCGGATCAGGCTGCAGTCCTTGCGGTCGTGCACATAGATATGGCCGGTCTTGCCGGCATGGAGCACGCCCGGGATCACCTTGCCGGTCTTGTCCTTGACGTTGACCAGCACGGTCGGGCTGACGGCATCGAGGTCCCACAGGTCGTGGGCGATGTACTGGAAGTGGCAGACATACTTGCCGGTGTCGAGATCGAGCGAGACCAGCGAGTCGGTGTAGAGATTGTCGCCCGGGCGCAGTGAGCCGTCGAGATCGGGCGACGGATTGCCGACTACGAAGTAGATGCGGTTGGCGGCGAGGTCGACCGACGGGTTCTGCCACACGCCGCCGCCCAGCGTCTTGTACGGGTCTCCGGCCTTGGCGAACTGCGCCTTTTCGGCCGCAATGTCGCGGTGCATGTCGCGGCCGGTGGCGTCCTTCTCGGCCCATACGCCGGCCGAATCCTCCGGCGTCGTGTCGAAGGTCCATAACAGCTTGCCGTCCTTGGCGTCGAACGCCTTGACGAAGCCGCGGATGCCGTATTCGCCGCCGTTGATGCCGACCAGCACTTTGCCTTTGACCACGGTCGGCGCCATGGTTTCGCTGTAACCGAGCTCGGGGTCCGCGATGACCGATTGCCACACCGGCTTGCCGGTCTTGGCGTCGAGCGCGACCAGCTTCGCATCGAGCGTCGCCAGATAGACCTTGTCGTCGAGCACCTCGACGCCGCGGTTGTTGGGGCCGCAGCAATAGGTGGTGATCGGTCCCATAGCGTGCTTGTAGTGCCACAGCTCTTCGCCGGTCCCGGCGTCGAGCGCGTAGACGTGGCTGAACGCGGTGGTGACGTACATGACGCCGTTCGCCACGATCGGCGAGGTCTCCAGCGAGTCCTTCACCTCGGTCTGGAAGACCCAGGCCGGATGCAGCCGCTTCACGTTCGACACGTTGATCTGCTTGTTGGGATGGAAGCGCTGCTGGGTGTAGTCGCCATTGGTGTGCAGGAAGTTGTTCGAGTCCGCGGCGGCGCGGTCGAGCATGTCCTGCGTCACCGGCTTGACGGTCGCGGTCTTTGCGATTTCGCCGGCAGTCTGTTTGACCTCCTGCGCGAGCGCGGCCGTCGCGGCGGCGAGCGCCAGCGCGCCGGCCATGATGACGGTCTTCTCGAATATCGTGGTGTTCCCTGATCGAGACATGACGAAACCCTCCCAATCCTGGCCTATGAGAGTGCGCCAGTTGCGCAACCGTCATCCCGCTCGCCCGGCGCTGTCAAGACCGGAGCGCGTCGGTGCGGTGTGGAGTTCCACGCGATCGCGGGCGCACGCCCACCATTGATGCGTTGCATCAATGCCGCGGCTTCACGTCCGGATTCGCGAGCCGCAATTTTTCGCCCTTCTCGAACGCCACGATCTGCTCGAAAGCTTCGCCGAAATAGAGGTCGAAATTGTCCCATTCGGCCCAGCCGAGATGCGGCAGGCACAGCGCGTTCGGCATTTTCAGGAGCGGATGATTGCCGCCGGTGACTGGCTCCTCCTCGTAGACGTCGACCGCCGCATAGCCGGGCCGTCCGTTGCGCAGCGCGGCAACGAGTGCGCCGGGCGCGATCAATTCGGCCCGCGCGTGTTGACGATGAGCGCGGTCGGCTTCATGCGGACGAGGTCCTCGGCTGCGACGATCCCGCGCGTCTCGGGCTTGCAACCGCACATGGAGCGACAGCACGTCCGCGCGCGAGAAGAAATCCGCCTTGCTAGCCGCGACCTGATAGCCGGCCTCCCGCGCCCGCGCGGCGCGAGCTCTCCTGGCCGCACACCAGCACCTCCATGCCGAGCCCGCGCCCGGCCGCGCCACCAGGCTGCCGATGGCGCCGAGCCCGAAAATGCCCGAGTGTCGAGCCGCGCAGGCGGTGGGACAGCGTGCACGGCCACTCGCCGCGCCTCATGCGCTCGGCCTCGAGCGCGATGTTGCGCCGCGACGCCACGAATGAGCGCGATCGTCAGTTCCGCCGGCGACGCCGGCGAATTGCTTTTGCCGGTCGACGACCGGGATGCCGAGCTCAGTGCAGGCTGCGAAATCGATGGAGCTCGGCATCGCGCGCCACCAGCGCGATCAGTTGCAGCTTCGGCAATCGCGTGAGCAACGCGCGCGAAAACTCCACCCGCTCGCGGATCGCCACCACGATGTCGGCATCGGCAAGCCGCCGCGACCAGTGCATCGAAATCCGGCGCCGGCTCGCGATAGCGCACCACCTCGTGGTGGCTGATCAAAGCGAAGCTCGGGAGCTCGTGGACCATGTCCTGGTAGTCGTCCGGGATCACGATTTTCATGGCCTTTCTTCTCCAACTATTTCGGGGCAAGTCTTCTCTCAGCGGGACTTCGTCCAAGCCGGCGGCTCCTTGGCATCGATCAGCACGAAGGCGATGCGGCACGTCGCGGCGCCGTTGTTGACCCAGGCATGGTTGGTGCCCTGCTGGACCACGATGTCGCCGGGACCGAGATGGACCTCGCTGTCGTCGAGCAGCATGTCGATCTCGCCCTCGAGCACGATCGCGTAGTCGATGCTGCGGGTGCGGTGGGTGAAGGCGTGGCGCGGCGGCGCGCCGTGGTCCGGCATCGAGTCCCATTTCGCGGGTGACCGTGGCGTGGTCGATCGCGGGCGCGGCGGCGACCGGCGGGAAATCGACGATCCGCAGGATCGAGCCGGACGGCGGCGGCGCGACGCCGATGTCGCGGTCGGCGCGGTCCGCGGTGCCGGCGATGTCGGCTGGCGTCTCGTCGGTCGCCCAGGCGAGGATCGACACGATGCCGGAGGAGCGCTGCCGCACGTTCGGGGCCGGCCCGTCGGCGAGCACGACCGCCTTGCCATCATCATCGTGACCTGTCACCACACGGCGGATCGCCTTTCCATGTCATCTCCCTGCCATCCGGAATTGCGCGCGTGAAACTCGGCATCTTCGATCATCTCGACCGCGGCAGCGTGCCGCTTTCCAAGCATTATGAAAACCGGCTTGCGCTGATCGAGGCGTATGACCGCGCCGGATTTCATGCCTATCATGTCGCCGAGCATCACGCGACGCCGCTCGGCATGGCGCCGTCGCCGAACCTGTTCCTGGCCGCGATCGCCCAGCGCACGCGGCGCTTGCGGTTCGGCCCGTTGGTCTACCAGCTTCCGCTCTATCATCCGCTGCGGCTCGCCGAGGAAATCTGCATGCTCGACCAGATGAGCGGCGGCCGGCTGGAGTTCGGCATGGGGCGCGGTGCCTCGCCCCACGAGATCGCCTATTACGGCATCGATCCCGACGAGGCCCAGGCGCGCTATTTCGAAATTTCCGCCGTGATCATGAAGGCGCTTGCCGGCGGCCCGCTCGATCACGAGGGCAAATTCTTCCGCTTCAAGAACATCCCGGTCGAGATGGCGCCGGTGCAACGCCCGTACCCGCCGCTGTGGTACGGCGCCTGGAACGCCAACGGAGTGGCATGGGCCGCGCAAAACAAAGTCAACGTCGTCATCAACCTGGCCGCCGAGGGTGCGCGGCGCGTGACCGACGGCTACCGGGCAGCGTGGCAGCAGGCCCGCCGAGACGACGGCGATGACGCGCCGCTGCCGTTGCTCGGCATCAACCGTTTCGTGGTCGTGGCCGACACCGACGCCGCCGCGCGCGCGGTGGCGCGGCGCGCCTATGCGATGTGGCACGCGAACTTCTTCCGCCTGTTCGATCTCCACGGCACCAGGCCCGCCAACGCCGCCTATCCGCCGACCTTCGACGACGCCCAGGCCCAGGGCTTCGGCATCGCGGCACGGCCGGAGGTGGTGCGCGACACCCTGGTAGCGCAGATCAAAGCATCCGGCGCCAACTACTGCCTCTGCCGCTTCGCTTTCGGCGACATCACGCTCGCGGAATCACTGGACTCACTGGAACTGTTCACCGAGACCGCCATGCCGGCGATCGCCGCGCTGGAATAGGCCGGGCACAAGATTGGCAGCCGCGGAACGTGCTCTGAATTCCAATATTCCATCCCACGGTTGCCCTCGATTCCATCCCATGGTTGTCGTCGCCCGGCTTGACCGGGCGACCCAGTAACCGCAGGCCTTGGTTTTGTCTCAGGTATGAGTTTCATCGATGGTGCAGGGGTTACTGGATGCCCCGCTTTCGCGGAGCGTGACAGCGCTATACGAATGGAAATGCGCGAATCAGCCTTCTAGGCTGAAACAAAAACGCTCAGGGAGACGTCAGCCATGACGACACGCAGGAACTTCCTCGCGCGAGCGGGCGCTGCGGTCGGCGCCGCCGGCATCGCGTTTTGCGGCTGCGCCATGCCGGACGCGGCGCGGGCGCGCGAGCCGGAGGCGAGGCGCCTGCCCATCACCGTGAAGGGCAAGCGCGTTAAGACCATCGACGTGCATTCCCCTTGCCTGTTCCGCGAGGCCAGTCGCCCTCATGGGCGACGATGCCCGCACGGTGCTGGCCCCCGTCAGGGGCGCGGAGAGCCAGTACATTGCGGTCGCGGAACGGCTCGCCCAGATGGACGCCATGGCGATCGATATGGAGGTGCTCTCGATCAATCCGTTCTGGTATCGGCGCGACCGCGACACCGCGGCCGCGATCGTCAAGGTGCAGAACGAGAAGCTCGCCGAGCTTGCCGCCGCGCAGCCGGAACGCTTCGCCGGCTTTGCCTCGCTCGCGCTCCAGTATCCGGACCTCGCGGTGCAGCAGCTCGATGACGCCGTGAAGAAGCTCGGCCTGCGCGGCGCCGCGATCGGCAGCAATGTCGCGGGCGAGGATTTCTCCAGCGCGAAATTCCATCCGGTGTGGGCCAAGGCCGAAGAGCTCGGCGCCGTGCTGTTCATCCACCCCCAGTCCCAGCCGGAACTGGCGAAGCGCTACCAGGGCAACGGCTGGCTTTCGAACACCATCGGCAACCCGCTCGACACCACGATCGCGCTCCAGCACCTGATCTTCGAGGGCACGCTCGATCGCTTCCCCGGCCTCAAAATCCTGGCGGCCCATGGCGGCGGCTACCTGCCGTCCTACGCGCCGCGCTCCGACCACGCCTGCTTCGTATCGCCGCAGAACTGCAACCCGGACATCACGTTGAAAAAGAAGCCGACCGAATATTTGAACCAGCTCTACTTTGACGCCCTGGTATTCACCCCCGAGGCGTTGCGCCACCTCGTCGCCCAGGTCGGCGCCAGCCAGGTCGTGCTCGGCAGCGACCACCCGATTCCGTGGGAGGAGCACCCGGTCGACCACATCTTCGCCACCACCACCCTCACCGACGCCCAGAAAGCCGCGATCCTCGACCTCAACGCCGCGCGCCTCCTCGGCATCAAGGCGGCGTAAAGGGGGCGCCGGAATTGCGGATGTCTACGTCCGGCGCTGGTGAACCTGGGCACCATCCGGGCTACGCTGCGTAAGCAGCGCCCACCACCAACGCTACGGAGCCGAGACCACCGCCTCATGTTCAAACTGATCGGCTTCATCATCGCCGCCATCCCGGTCATCCTGTTCCTGCGCACCCTGTTCACGGGCGTGCTCGGTAAATCGGTGAAGCGCTCCCAGGCCTTCGCCGACTTCAAGAAGCAGGTCGACTACGTGGTATGGGCGATCCTGTTCATGATCGGCTGCGGCCTCGTCTACTCGGTCGGAAAATTGATCTACGATTTGCATTGAGTGCGGCGGAGTAGGGCGGACTAGCGCAGCGAACTCCGCCGTTTCGGCCGACGAGGCGGCGGGTTAAAGCGAACCCGCCCTGCGGGCCGCACATAAAACGCGTCTGGCATCGCATTGCGCGATGGTTTCGCCTAATATCACGCATGCGCAAAGGAGAAGCCGATCAGCCATGTCAGAGCATCCCCGCATCAAACTCGACCCGGATGTACTCGCCGGGAAGCCTATTATCCGTGGGACGCGGCTTTCCGTCGAATTCGTCATCGGCTTAATGGCCGACGGATGGAGCGAAGCTGACATCCTGGGGAACTACCCAGGGATTACGCACGACGACATTATCGCGTGCCTTGCTTATGCGCGCGACACGCTCAACTTGGAAAAGGTATTCCCGAGCGCGGCTTAACATGCGTTTTCTTGCCAACGAGAATTTTCCGGGCGCAGCCGTCGCCGCCCTTCAGGCACACGGGCACGATGTCGTCTGGGTGAGGATTGCAGGGCCGGGCGTGACCGATACGGTAGTTCTGGAATGGGCGGCCCGAGAGGGACGCATACTGTTGACGTTCGACAAAGACTTCGGCGATCTGGCCCGAAGATCGGCTTTGCCGCCTGAGACCGGGGTCGTGCTGGTGCGAATTTCGATGCCCAAGCCCGGCGATGTCGGACAGCGGCTTGCTGATCTGATAGCGGCCCGCGACGATTGGGCTGGTTACTTTTCTGTCATCGAGCCTGGGCGCGTTCGAATGCGCCCACTCGGATAGACTGAATCGGTAGTCTACCGCTCCGTCCGGGTAACCCGCGCGGCCGGTGCCGGCTTAGCCGGGAACCGCTGCGAAAGCGCCCCGCCATGTTGGCGTTCATGAGTTGCCCGCATGTGTCGTACAGGCACTTCTCGTACAGCACAGAGCCGACACCGCCGCGGACCGCCGACGACATCTGAACTCGCGATCAAGGCCGGAACCGCATGAGCGCCGCCGGCCTCTCCGGCGTGTCGATAACCTCGTCGCCGACAAAGCCCGCCGCGCGTAAGCGCGCCGGGCGCGATGATTGTCCGCGTGGGGATCGATGACGACGGCCGGAGCGCCCTCTGCGATGGGCATTGCGGCGAACGCCCGCAGAAACGCGCCGGCGTGGCCGCGTCCGAGCGTGTCCGGCTCGCCGATGAAGGCATCAACGGCTTCGGCCCTTTCGGGCAAACCCATCAGATGCGGCTGCGGCCACGATCCGGCCCGGGAACTTTCAGGTGGCGGCGCCAGCGTCACGCAGCGTCGGAACAACGCAATGCGCTGCGCTTATTGCGCCCCACGGTCCTGCCAGTTTGACCCCGTGATCGATTGAAGAAAAACACCCCCGCTGCACCGTGCCAGTAGCCGAGCATTACCGAATCGCCGCGCGTACAAAATTCGCCCCGCGTTCGGCGCGGCACGATCTGCCTGTCCCCATGGACGATCTTGATCTCCGGATGCGGATGGACGCGGCCGACTGCATCGACGCGCCGCTCGACCGGCTCATCGCATGAAGTTTGGGTACTCGGGCTCGTCAATTGCTGTCGAAGTTCACGGCGTAGTAGCCGACCGAGCCGGTCTTCGAGGTGTCCTTCCACTGGTGCGGCGTCTTTGCGGGGATCGTGATCACATCGCCCTTGGTCAGATGATGACTCACCCCGCCCTCGATACCGGTCCCCCGCGTCTGGCCGGGGGCGGTTACCTTCGGATCGACCATCTTGCCGCCGGTGACGAACTCGGCTTCGCCATCCACGATGATGAACACGTGGTTGGTGTTGTCGTGCATCTCGGAGCCGCGCTGTACGCCGCGGTTGGCGATGACGGTCAATCCTTCATCTTGGATGATGTTCCCGCCCTTGACGAAGGCGGCCGCAACCGTGTCGTGGTCTATGTAGTGGACGCGCGGCGGAAAACCGGCGGCAACTCCCAAGGTTACCAGGGCGGCAGTCGAGAGTATCGCGGCGAGTGCGAGCAGGTATTTCATGAGCGGTCTCCCCTTTTGAATGCACGGTCAGTGTAGTCCCGATACGCCGGGACGCAAACGTGGCGCCAATTCCGGCGGCGCCG
Source organism: uncultured Alphaproteobacteria bacterium (assembly GCA_963747835.1). Lineage (GTDB taxonomy): Bacteria > Pseudomonadota > Alphaproteobacteria > Rhizobiales > Xanthobacteraceae > JAJPKK01. The sequence continues at coordinate 119,642 of CAVVGO010000006.1, read as the reverse complement.
TCACCGGCGGCGCCGGCGGGGTGGGCGTGCAGTTCGCGGCGAGCGGCGCGAGCTTCACCAATTGCGACGGCATCACGGGTGGCAACGGCGCCGGCATCGTGGGCACGGGCTTGACGAGCATCAACAGCGGCACCATCACGGGCGGCCTCGCCAACGCCGGCGCTGGCGCGCAGGCCAACGCCATCACGTTACGCGCTTTCACGCGGCCTCAAATCGCGCAGCCCGCCTATTCGATCACTTCGTCGGCGATGGCGAGGAGCGTTGGGGGGATTGTGAGGCCGAGCGCCTTCGCGGCCCTGGCATTGATCACCAGCTCAAATTTTGTAGCGCGTACAATGGGCAGGTCCGCAGGCTTGGCACCGTTGAGGATGCGGCCGACATAAGCTCCGACTTGTCGATTCATCTCCGCATAGCTTGAGCCGTAGCTCATCAGGCCGCCGGTCCCGGGAAATTCGCGGAGCCAGTAGGCCGCTGGCACGCCATGGCTCGCCGTGAGTTGGAGGACCAGTTCACGGCGCTTGTAGAAGAACTGACCGGGACTGAACAGCATCGCGTCTATGCGACTTTGCGGGAGATTCAAAAAGACAGCTTTGAAGGCTGCATCGTCGCTTACGGAGATGACTTCCATCGGCTTGCCGATGGATTCCGCCGCCTCCCGGGCTTTCCCGGCCATCTGTTCGCCGATTGGATTCCGTGGATCGATAAGCGCGCCATAATGTACCGCCGCGGGAACCAGCATGCGCAAGAGCTCCAACCGCTTCGACACCACGTCGACTTGCATCTCAGTATATCCGGTGAGGTTGGCACCTGGCCGGTTGAGGCTGGCCACGAGGCCGAGTTGGACTGGATCGAAACCGATCCCGAACACGATTGGAATAGTCGCGGTCCCTGCTTTCGCCGCGAGAGCGGCTGGCGTGCTCCCGGGTGTAGCAATGACGGCCACCTGCCGACGGATCAAATCGTTGGCCGATTCCTGCAAACTCCCCACATTTTCCCTGACGAAACGGTATTCTATGGCGACGTTGCGGCCTTCCGCGTATCCGGTCTCAGCCAAGCCCTGCGCAAGCGCGGCACTTGCTTCCGGTGTCCAGTCGCCATCAAGCAGAACGCCAATTATCGGCATCGCCCGCTGTTGCGCGCGTCCAGCCGTCGGCAATAACGACCGCGACGCCGCACTCCCAAGCCCCGCAATGAAGTCGCGCCGCCGCATTCGTCATCCCTCATGCCGCTTCGTCGGCAGTCTATCACGGCCAAGGCCACCGCGGTGATCTCACCCAGGCTTTATCAGCGCCGCGAGCGAGGGGGCGTTTCCGGATTTGGCCCATGACCGACCTCCCGCGACCGTCGCGGCGCGGTCCTGTTATTCGGGTCGTGCGGCCATGGCCGGGCGCCGCGCTCGAAGGCATCCGGCTCGATCGGCATCGCAACAATTGTCTCCTACCTGTCCCCGCAAGACGGACTGTTTTTGACAATATAGGCCTATCGTGATATGGTCGAACTTATTAAATCGTTCGCCACCCAGCTCCGAGACCCAGCATGACAAATTCGCAGTTATACGGTGTTCCGCATACCCCCTTCGCTGTTCCGGCGTTGAAAGTTCGCTGTTTCTTATTCTAACAGCGAATCGCATGCAAAACATTGTAATTATTATATAAACTATGGCTATGAGCCGTCAAAAAGGCCAAAAACGCCCGGAAAATCGCAAAATTCCTTGTTATTTTCGCTGTTAGCAGCGAATTCCTATTATCTAGGCCGCTCCGGAAACCCCTGCACCTGGCGCACGATATCGAGCGCGCGTCGTAACAGGTTCTCGCTCGCTTCCGGGGTGCGGAAGGCGGCGTGGGGCGACAGGGTGACGTTGTCCATGCGGGCGAGCGGATGGTCGGGCTTGAGCGGCTCGGCGTGGAAGACGTCGAGCCCGGCGTGGCGGATGCGGCCGCTCGCGAGCGCGGCGATCAGCGCGGCCTCGTCGACGAGGGCGCCGCGCGCGGTGTTGACCAGGATGGCGCCCGGCTTGATGCGGCCGACCCGTTCGGCATCGAGGAAGCCGCTTGTGTCGTCGGTGAGCGAGAGGTTGAGCGAGATGACGTCGGCGGTCGCGAGCAGGGTGTCGAGTTCGACCACGGCGACACCCGCGATCGGGCGCGCGGTGCGGTTCCAGCCGATCACCCGCATGCCGATGCCGGCGCCGATGCGGGCGACCTCGCGTCCGATGCCGCCGAGCCCGATGATGCCGAGTGTCTTGCCGGCAAGCTCGACGCCCTCCAGCGGCTGCCAGGTGCCGGCGCGGATCTTGCGGTCCGACAGCGCGATGTCGCGGGCGCAGGCGAACATCAGCGCAATGGTGTGCTCCGCGACTGCGGTGTCGCCATAGCCGCGATAGGTGTGCACCGTGACGCCGAGCCCGGCGAGCGCCGGCACGTCCATGTAGCTCGACGCGCCGGTGCCGCAGAACACGATGTGCTTGAGTGACTTGCATTGGGCGATCTGCGGCGTCGGCATGTAGGAATGGTCGTCGATGCAGATGTCGTAGCCGTCGAGGAGCCGCGGCAGGTCGTCGGCGTGGAACGGGTGGTTGTTGACCGTGACGGCGGGATCATCGTCGCGGTGGACGCGGCGGAACACTTTTTCGAATTGCGGATTGCAGTCGATGAACAACGTCTTCATGGTGCGATCGGGTCCTGGTCTAAACGCCCTTCAATAACATTGAAATCGTCATGCCGGCGCTTGTCGCGCACGAGCGTTAGGTTCGGAGGGTCTGGTTGCACTTTAGCGACGGTCGTTCAACCCGGCATGGTCATTCCGGGACGTGCAGCTTTGGGCGGGCCCGCAATCCATAGCACCGCAGAATTTTTCTGAAAAAGGCCGCGAGGTGGGGCATATTGCCGGCCCGATTCGAGCGGGCGCGACGCCCGCGATTGTGGAGTGCCGGTATGCGTCTTGCAAGCTACATCACCCACGGACGCACGAGCTTCGGCGCCGTGGTGGGCGACGGCGTGGTGGATTTCCGGGTCCGGCTGGGCTCGCGGTTCGCGACACTGGTCGATCTCATCCGGGCTGATGCCCTTGCGGAGGCGCGTGCCGCGCTCGTCGGCGTGCGGCCCGACTTTCCGCTCTCCGCGATCGAGTTGTTGCCGCCGCTCCTGTCGCCGGAGAAGATCCTCTGCATCGGCATCAACTATGCCAACCGCAATGCCGACTTCAACGATCCGGACGCGCCCAAATATCCGAGCATGTTCTATCGCCATCCGGGTTCGTTCGTGGGCTCCGGCCAGGCGCTGGTGCGGCCCAAGGTGTCCGAGCAACTCGACTTCGAGGGCGAGATCGCCATGGTGATCGGCCGCGAAGGCCGCCACATCCCAAAGGAGCGCGCCCGCGACCACATTCTCGGCTACACGCTGTGCAACGAAGGCACGGTGCGCGACTGGATGCGCCACGGCAAGTTCAACGTCACCCAGGGCAAGAACTTCGACAAGTCCGGCAGCCTCGGCCCGTGGATCAAAACGGCCGACGAGATCGATCCGGACAAACCGATGCACCTCACCGTCAAGCTCAACGGCGACGTCATCCAGGACGACAACACGGCGAGCATGATCTTCTCGTTCGCCGACCTCATCGCCTATGTGTCGACCTTCATGACCCTCAAGCCCGCGGACGTCATCGTGGCCGGCACGCCGGTCAAAAAGGGCCCCAAGGTCGAGCCGCCGCGCTGGCTCAGGCCCGGCGACATGCTCGAGATTTCCTCGCCCGAGATCGGAACCCTCGTCAACCCGGTCGCCATGGAGACGTGAGCGGGGTGCGGCCGCGACGAAACCGGTCGCGCGGTTTTGGCCTACTATCGCTGCGAAAAATGCTTTATCCTGTCGTTTGTCCGTCACAGAACACGCCCAGAACGAACCCGCTTTCGGGGACCCGTTTCAACACCAGGGCGTGCAACACACCCCGGGGCGGCATTTGGAGGAAGTCATGAACACATTTAGACGCGCCGCGATCGGCGCCGCCGGATTGGCCCTGCTGGCCGCCGTCGGCAGCGCTTCGGCCCAGGCACCCGCTCGGGTGCGCGGCACCATCGAAAAGGTCGACGGCAACACGCTGCAGGTCAAGACCCGCGAGGGCCAGACCGTTACCGTCAAGCTCACCGACAATGGCCAAGTCAACGGCGTCGCCAAGGCAGCGCTCGCCGACATCCATCAGAACTCCTTCATCGGCATCACCGCGATGCCGCAGCCGGACGGCACCCAGAAGGCGCTCGAAGTCCATATCTTCCCCGAGGCGCGCCGCGGCGCCGGCGAAGGCCACCGGCCGTGGGACCTGGTGCCGCAAAGCACCATGACCAACGCCAACGTCGAAGTGCTGGTGACCGGCGTCGAAGGCCCGATGCTCACCATGAAATACAAGGACGGCGAGAAGAAGATCATGGTGCCGAGCAGCGTGCCGATCGTGCTGTTCGTCAACGGCAGCAAGGACGACCTCAAGCCGGGCGCGAAGATCTTCGTCGCCGCCGGCACCAAGCTTCCGGACGGCAGCATCGAGACCAACGGCATCAACGTCGGCAAGGATGGCCTCACCCCGCCGATGTGAGCTCGTTTGTTAGAGCGGATTTCGCTCGCTTCACACCAATGATTGGTCATGGCCGGGCTTGTCCCGGCCATCTCGACCAGGAGGGTGCAGTACTCTCCTGATTGAGGTCGCCGGCACAAGCCCGGCGACGACCGACGAAAGACCGTTGAGATGCGTTCGCGCGCTCGCCCGGCCTCGGCCGGGCGAGTTCGTTTATGGGCTCAGCCGCGCCGCGGTGGCTCGGCTCGGGCTCGGCTTGGGTTCGGCTTGCGGGATATTTCCGTTTGCTTCAATGTCCGCTCCGCGCCCGCGCCGGGCGAAGGAGCTCATGGATGGCGCAAGACTTGATGGCGCAAGAGACGGCCGAGGAGACGGCCGAGGAGACGGCCGAGGAGACGGCCGAGGACACGCCCAAAGGCGCGACCAAACGTGTCGGGCTGTTCGCCACCTGCCTCGTCGACCTGATCCGCCCGTCGGTGGCATTCGCGGCCGTCAAGCTCCTCGAGGATGCCGGTTGCGCCGTCACGGTGCCATCACAAAGCTGCTGCGGCCAGCCGGCGTTCAATTCCGGCGACCGCGCCACGTCCCGCGATATTGCGGAGCAGGTGATCGAGGCGTTCGCGGCTTGCGATTACGTGGTCGCGCCGTCGCGGCTCCTGCGCCGGCATGCTCAAGGTGCATTATCCCGGAACTGTTTCGCGGCGACCCCAACTGGCAGCCGCGCGCCGAAATGTTCGCGGACAAGACCTACGAGCTGGTGTCGTTCCTGGCCGATGTGCTGCGGCATCACAAAGGTCGCGGCGCGACTACCCCGCGACCGCGACCTATCACGACGCCTGCTCTGGCCTGCGCGAGCTTGGCATACGCGATCAGCCGCGCCGCCTGCTCGCGACCGTCGATGGCTTGAAGCTCACCGAGATGCGGGACCCCGATGTTTGCTGCGGTTTTGGCGGCACCTTCTGCGTCAAATATCCGGACATCTCCAATGTGATCGTCGCCAAGAAGGCCGCCAACATCGTGGCGACCGGCGCCGGCCTGCTCCTTGCGGGCGATCTCGGCTGCCTGATGAACATGGCCGGCAAGCTGCAGCGCGACGGCGCCGCGATCGAGGTGCGCCACGTCGCCGAGGTGCTGGCCGGCATGACCGACGAGCCGGCGATCGGATTGCCGGCGCGGGCGCCGGCGCAGGCCAAGTCGTGACGAAGCCCGTGATTCAGCCGTGACGGAAACCGCACAGCCCAGCGCCCACGCGGCGACCTCGCCTCGTTCAAGGCCAACGCCACCGCTGCACTCGCCGATGCGGACTTGCAGAATGCGCTGAAATTCGTCGAGGCGAATTTCATCGCGCGGCGGCAGGAGGCCGCCGCCCGGCTGCCCGAGTTCGATGCGCTGCGCGATCGCGCCCGCGACATCAAGAACCACACGCTCGCCCATCTCGATCTCTATCTCGAAGCCTACGAGCAGCGCGTGACCGAGCAGGGCGGCCATGTGCATTACGCCGTCACCGGCCGAGGATGCGCTGCGCATCATTCTCGACATCTGCCGCGCGCTCGGCGCCCGCACGGTGACCAAGGGCAAATCCATGGTGGCCGAGGAGATCGGCCTCAACGATCATCTCGAACGCAAACGGCATCACGCCGGTCGAGACCGATCTCGGCGAATACATCATCCAGCTTCGCCATGAGATCCCGTCGCACATCATCGCGCCCGCCGTACATCTCACCAAGGCGCAGATCGAACAGGACTTCCGTCGCGTCCACACCCACCTGCCGCACGATCGCAACCTGGTCGAACCCGACGAGCCTGCTCGCCGAAGCGCGCGGGGTGCTGCGGCGAGAAATTTCTTGCGGCTGATGTAGGCATCACGGGCGCGAATTTCCTCATCGCCGAGACCGGCACGTCGGTGATCGTCACCAACGAGGGCAATGGCGATCTCACCCAGACGCTGCCGCGCGCCCACATCGTGCTCGCCTCGATCGAGAAGCTGGTGCCGACGCTTGAAGACCTTGCCCAGCTCATGCGCGTGCTGGCGCGTTCGGCGACCGGGCAGGAGATGTCGGTCTACACCACGCTCTCGACCGGCCCGCGCCGGCCGGGCGACCCCGACGGGCCGGGCGAATATCACGTGGTGCTGCTCGACAACGGGCGCTCGGCAATGCTGGCCGGCGAATTCCGCGACATGCTGCGCTGCATCCGCTGCGGCGCCTGCATGAACCATTGTCCGGTCTATCACGCGGTCGGCGGCCACGCTTATGGCTGGGTCTATCCGGGCCCCATGGGCGCCGTGCTGACGCCGAGCCTGATCGGCATCGACAAGGCCGGTCACCTGCCCAACGCCTCGACCTTCTGCGGGCGCTGCGAGGAGGTATGCCCGGTGCGGATTCCGCTGCCGCGGATGATGCGGTCGTGGCGCGAGCGCGAATTCGAGCAGCATTTGTCGCCCGCGACGGTGCGCTGCGGATTGGCTGTGTGGGCGTTCTTTGCCAAGCGGCCGCGGCTCTATGGCTTTGCCACCGCCGTGACGGCGCGCCTGCTTGCATTCGCCGGCGGCGGCCGCGGCCGTTTCGGCTGGCTGCCGCTCGCCTCCGGCTGGACACGCTATCGCGATTTTCCGGCGCCGCAAGGCGCGACTTTCCAGGCGCAATGGAGGCGGCACACCGCCGCGCGCGCCGACGTGCCAGCCCAACCCGGTCAGCCGCCATGACGGCGCGCGATATCGTCCTCGCCACCATCCGCCGTTCACTGGGCGTCACCGGCATCGAGGCGCCGCGCCGGCTCGATGTGGCGGCGCGCCTTGGCGGTCATCCGGCGGGCGTGGTGCCGGCACGGGGTCAACTGCCGCCGGCCGAACGGCTCGCGCTGTTCATCCGCATGGTCGAGGCCGCTGCCGGTACGGCAGAGCACGCGGCGGACGGGGCCGCGGTTCCGGCGGCCGTCGCGGCGTTCCTGCGCGGCCTCAACCTTCCGCTGCGCGTGCGCCATGGCGGCGACCCGCGGCTGGTGGCGCTGCCGTGGAGTTCCGAACCCGCTCTCGAAATCCGCCACGGCGCGTCCGACGGCAGCGATCTCGCCGCCGTCTCCCATGCGTTCGCGGCGGTGGCCGAGACCGGGACGGTGGTGATGGTGTCGGGCGCCGACAATCCGACCACGCTCAATTTCCTGCCCGACGTTCATATTGTCGTGGTGAGCGCCGCCGAGATCGCGTCGGATTTCGAGGCCGCGATGGCGCGCCTGCGGGAACGGTTCGGCGTTGGCCTGATGCCGCGCACCGTCAACCTGATCACCGGCCCGTCGCGCTCGGCTGACATCGAGCAGACACTCATTCTCGGTGCCCACGGGCCCCGCAAGCTGCATGTGATCGTGGTCGGCAAGCCGTAGCCGGCAAATGCAACCAACCGGTCCGGTGAGCGTTGCCTAGTATTCCAAGGAGATCGCCATGCAATCCGATCTGAAGCCGTCCGGCCTGCCATCCGATTTGAACTCCACTGAGAAGCGCCTCCATCCACCAGCCCCGAAGACCCAGCCCCGTCTCGACGAATTGCTGGACGAAGCCCTGGAGGACACGTTTCCGGCCTCCGACCCGGTGTCGATCACCCAGCCTTCGAAGTTCCGGGGCGCCGCGCGTAAGGGTTGAGTGTCGCGGATTAATTAGCTTTGCCAATTGCTTGCGGCGACCCGGTCCGGGAATCCTGCGGCGTCTGTTATTCGTAAACCAAATTTTTTGACGCTTCCGCCATCGGAAAGTCCTAGGATATCCCCTCCCAAGACGCTTTTACGACCGCGGCGGAGCAATCGGAACGGTTGTCGCCGGGGAGCCGGGCAGGGGAATGATGGCGCGCAAGTATTTCGGTACCGACGGCATTCGTGGCCGTGCCAATGGCGTGATCACGGCGGATTTGGCGTTGCGGGTCGGCCAGTCCGCCGGAGTGGTGTTTCGGCGCGGCGATCATCGCCACCGGGTCGTTATCGGGAAGGACACCCGGCTGTCCGGCTACATGATCGAGACCGCGTTGGTGGCTGGCTTCACTTCGGTCGGCATGGATGTGCTGCTGCTCGGCCCGATGCCGACGCCGGCGGTCGCCATGCTGACCCGTTCGATGCGCGCAGATCTCGGGGTCATGATCTCGGCGTCCCACAATCTTTACGATGACAACGGCATCAAACTGTTCGGCCCGGACGGCTACAAGCTGTCGGATGACGTCGAATCGGAAATCGAGAGGTTGATCGACGGCGATCTCGCCAAGAAACTTGCCAAGTCCCATGCGCTCGGCCGCGCCAAGCGCATCGACGGCGTGAACGACCGCTATATCGAATTCGCCAAGCGCACCCTGCCGCGCAACCTTTCGCTCGAAGGCCTGCGTGTCGTGGTCGATTGCGCCAATGGGGCGGCGTATCGCGTGGTTCCGGAAGCGTTGTGGGAACTCGGCGCCGAAGTGATCTCGATCGGCGTCGATCCGGATGGCTTCAACATCAACAAGGATTGCGGCTCGACCGAGCCGGACGCGTTGCGCCGCAAGGTGCTGGAGATGCGGGCCGACATCGGCATCGCGCTCGACGGAGACGCCGACCGCGTCGTGATCGTCGACGAACGCGGCCACCTGGTCGACGGCGATCAACTGCTCGCGGTCATCGCCGAGAGTTGGCACAAGGACGGCCGCCTCGCGAAGCCCGGCGTCGTCACCACCATCATGTCGAATTTCGGCCTGGAGCGTCATCTCGACGCGCTCGGGATCAAGCTGCTGCGCGCTCAGGTCGGCGACCGCTATGTGCTCGAGCAGATGCGGGAGCAGGGCTACAACGTGGGCGGCGAGCCGTCCGGCCACATCATCCTGTCCGACTACGCCACGACGGGCGACGGCTTCGTCGCCGCCCTGCAGGTTCTGGCCGTGGTGAAAAAGCTCGATCAGCCGGTGTCGGCGGTATGCCACCGCTTCGATCCGTTGCCGCAGGTGACCAAGAACGTGCGCTATCGCAACGGCAAGCCCCACGAAGATGCCAAGGTGCGGTCCGCGATCGCGAGCGGCGCCGAGCGCCTCAACGGCCAGGGCCGCCTCATCGTGCGGGCCTCCGGCACCGAGCCGGTGATCCGCGTCACCGGCGAAGGCGACGATCCCTCGCTGGTCGAGGAAGTGGTGGACGGCATCGTCGACGCTCTCACCGAGGTCGCGGCCGCCTGAGTGGCGGCGTCCCGAACTTTGCAGACAAATTGTTTGTTTCGGCAAACGCGTCGCTACGGCGACAATAATTCATTTACGAAGATTAATACTTTGCAGCAAACAATAATATTTGTGGTGAAAAAGTAAGGTTAAGTCGTGCTTAAGTTTTAAGTGGCATCGTTCCCCGGTCGAATGAACCGGCGCCGTGAAGGCGTGCTCCGGAAAGATCGGAAGGACGATGTCATGAGTAGCTTCAGAACGCTCGCAGCCGCGACCGCGGCGGTCAGCCTCTCGGCCGTCGCGGCAAACGCCGCGGATCTTGCTTATCCGCCCCCACCGCCGCCGATTCCGGTCGTGCAGGAATTTTCCGGCTGGTACTTGCGCGGCAATATCGGGATGACCAACCAATCGGTCAAGTCCGCCGCATACACGCCGAATCCCTTCCCGAACGATATCATTACCACCCAATTCATGGGCTTCGACAGTTCCCCGCTGTGGGGAGGCGGCGTTGGCTATCAGTTAAATAATTGGCTGCGGTTTGATGCGACCGGTGAGTATCGCGGTGCCGCTCATTTCCACGGCCAGCAGGTTGATCGCTCCGTGTTTGTGCCGCTTGCCGACGATTATAATGCGAGCAAGTCGGAAATGCTGTTCCTCGCGAATGGCTATATCGATCTCGGTACATGGTGGAGGACGACACCGTTCGTCGGCGCCGGCGCCGGCGTGTCGCGCAACACCATCTCGAACTTCACAGATATCGGGGTAGCCATCGGCGATGGCATTTCGGCCACCGAATACGCCAACAATCACTCGCAATGGCAATTTGCGTGGGCGTTGTACGCCGGATTGTCATATTCGGTAACGTCCGCGTTCAACATCGACCTCATGTACAGGTACGTGAACCTGGGCGATGCCCAGACCGGATCCGCATTCCCCTATGCGGGACCGCCGACTCCGACCAATCCGTTCGTCTTCAAGGGCATTACTTCGAACGATTTCATGCTGGGCTTCCGCTGGAAGCTGGACGAGCCACTGGCACCAGCGCCCGTGTTGGTGCGTAAAGGCTGATCGAGCGCCGCTCTTCTCTCAGTTGACGACGGCGCGGGAGCGATCCCGCGCCGCTTTTTTTGCGCGTTCGCGGCCACACCGCATCGCCGGGCTAACGCTCCATTAAGGTTAATAGATGAAAATCTTTTCCACGGTTCGTGGCAGTGGGTTCGCCGTGGAGACAGACATGCGTGTTCTGGTTTGTGGCTTGATTCTCGCGGCCGTGGCGTCGCCGGCGCTGGCGGGCGACTTCGACAATTCATGGCTGCGCGGTTCCTCGACGCCCATTGCCGATCCGCCCAATTATGCGCGCTGGTCCGGTCTATACGGCGGCGGCCAGGTCGGCGCCGATTTTCGCGGCGTGAGTTTCTCCAATGATGGAAACTCGACGCTCTCAACCATCACAAGCGCGGATCCGATATTGAATGCGGTATCGATGCCGAGCCTGCTCGGTCTCGGGAGTTTGACGACGAGGGGGCCCAGCTACGGAGGCTTTATCGGGTACAACTATCAGATTGACGATGTCGTGCTCGGGTTCGAGCTCAACTTTAATCAGACGGCGTCATCGGCGAGTGCGGTTCAAAGCCAATTTGCGAGTCCAAGCGCACTGAACAATGGTGTCATCACGTTGGCCGGCCCTACCAGAACTTCATCCACCTTAACTACGTCTTCAACCATCACTTCTTCCACGCTTTACATTCCGACCTCGATGTACGAGTCCAACACCGCGAACGCAAATCTCTTGGATTACGGCACCGTTCGGCTCCGCGGCGGTTGGGCGCTCGGAGATTTCCTTCCCTACGTCGCTGTGGGCGTGAGTGTCTCGCGGATCGATTATAATCAAACCGCTTATGTGCATTACGTCGGAACCGGTACCACCACCACCACTACCAGCACTGTGCCCAACCCACAAACAACAACCCCCACCCCCCCTACCATTACGGTCGCCAACGGCGGCCCCGCCCCGGTCAATTTGGCCTATTGGTTTACTGAGAGAGCCAACGGAAAATATAATTTTGGTTTCTCGGCCGCTATCGGCCTCGAGTATGCCCTGACGCGCCACATCTTCGTGCGCGGTGAAGTCGAGTATCTCCAGCTCGGTACCCCAAGTACCGTCACAATGAACACGGCGAGCGCGCGCGTCGGCGCGGGTCTGAAATTCTAACGCGTAACCGATCGCGACCCGCAGGACCACCACGAGGGTATCGCCGCCGCGCTACGCTTTAGCCCGGATGCCGCCACTTCGCGCTTGACTGCGATGCCGCCCTTCCATATCCCCGGCAACGGGAAACCCCTCCCCACCGAGGGGCGCCTATCTGGAAGGATAGACACATGACAAACGCGATGCCCGGCGTGCGGCCGCAGGTTCCGCATTTTTCGTCCGGCCCGTGCGCCAAGCGCCCCGGCTGGAGCCTCCAAGGGCTGACCGATGCGGCGCTCGGACGCTCGCACCGTGCCAAGCTTGGCAAGGCGAAGCTCAAACGCGCCATCGACCTCACCCGCGAAGTGCTGGAAGTTCCGGCCGGTTATCGGATCGGCATCGTGCCGGCGTCCGATACCGGCGCCGTCGAGATGGCGCTGTGGTCGCTGCTGGGCGCGCGCCCCGTCACCGTCCTGGCGTGGGAATCTTTCGGCGAAGGCTGGGTGAGCGACGTCCTCAAGGAGCTCAAGCTCAAGGACGTAACGGTTCTCAAATCCGGCTACGGCGAATTGCCCGATCTCGCGAAGGTGGATTGGTCGACCGACGTGGTGTTCACCTGGAACGGCACCACGTCGGGCGTGCGGGTGCCCGACGGCGGTTGGATCGCCGCGGACCGTGCCGGCTTGGCGATCTGCGATGCGACCTCCGCGGCGTTCGCGCAGGCGATCGATTGGGACAAGATCGATGTGGCGACATTCTCCTGGCAGAAGGTGCTGGGAGGCGAGGCCGCCCACGGCATGCTGGTGCTGTCGCCACGCGCGGTCGCGCGTCTCGAAACCTACAAGCCGGCGTGGCCGCTGCCCAAGATCTTTCGCCTCACCAAGGGCGGCAAGCTCAATGAGGGGATTTTTGAAGGCGAAACCATCAACACGCCGTCGATGCTGTGCGTCGAGGACTATCTCGACGCTTTGCAATGGGCAAAATCGATTGGCGGCCTCAAGGCCCTGATGGGGCGCGCCGACGCCAACGCCAAGGTCATCGCCGCCTGGGTGGCACGGACCCCGTGGGTCGATTTCCTCGCCGCCAATCCGGCGACCCGGTCAAACACGTCGGTCTGCCTCAAGGTCGTCGATCCCGCCGTGACGTCGCTTTCCGCCGACGCCCAATCGGCTTTTGCCAAGGCGCTCGCCGCCGCGGTCGAGAAGGAGGGCGCCGGCTACGACCTCGCCCACTACCGCGACGCGCCGCCAGGCCTGCGCATCTGGTGTGGTGCGACCGTCGAGGCCTCCGACGTCGAGGTATTGACGGCGTGGCTCGATTGGGCGTTCGCCAAGACCAAGGACGCGTTGCCCAAAGCGGCGTAAGGCGCGTGACCGTTGCGCTCCCGCCGCGCGGGAGCATTCACCATCTCCCACGAAGCGAACTGAGGGCGAAACCATGGCTCCTCGCGTGCTCATCTCCGATGCTCTGTCCCCGGCCGCCGTCCAAATCTTCAAGGACCGCGGCGTTGAGGTCGATTTCCAGCCCGATCTCGGCAAGGACAAGGACAGGCTCGCCGCCATCATCGGCAATTTCGACGGCCTTGCGGTGCGTTCCGCCACCAAGGTCACGGCGAAACTGATCGAGCGCGCCGACCGGCTCAAGGTGATCGGCCGCGCCGGCATCGGGGTCGACAATGTCGATATCCCGGCCGCGACAGCCAAGGGCATCATCGTGATGAATACGCCGTTCGGCAATTCGATCACCACCGCCGAACATGCCATCACGCTGATGCTCGCGCTCGCCCGGCAGATCCCGCAGGCCGACGCGTCGACCCAGGCCGGCAAATGGGAAAAGAACAAGTTCATGGGGGTCGAGATCACCGGCAAGACGCTCGGCGTGATTGGCTGCGGCAATATCGGTTCGATCGTGGCGGACCGCGCCATCGGGCTCAAGATGAAAGTGATCGCCTTTGATCCGTTCCTGTCGCCCGATCGGGCGATGGCGCTCGGTGTCGAGAAGGTCGAGTTGCCGGAGCTCATCAGGCGCGCCGATTTCATCACGCTCCACACGCCGCTGACCGAGAAGACCCGCAACATCCTCGATGCCGACGCCCTCGCGGCCGCCAAGAACGGCGTGCGCATCATCAATTGCGCACGCGGCGGGCTGGTCGACGAGAAAGCGCTCCGAACGGCGCTCGATTCCGGCCATGTGGCGGGGGCGGCCTTCGACGTCTTCACCGAGGAACCCGCGACCGCCAATCCGTTGTTCGGCCATCCAAACGTAGTCTGCACCCCGCACCTCGGCGCCGCCACCACCGAGGCGCAGGAGAATGTCGCGCTGCAGATCGCCGAGCAGATGTCGGACCATCTACTGCGGGGCGCCATCACCAATGCGGTGAACTTCCCCTCCATTACGGCCGAGGAGGCGCCGCGGCTGAAGCCGTTCATCACGCTTGCCGAGAAACTCGGCTCGTTCGCCGGCCAGCTCACCGAGACCGGAATCACCAAGGTGCAGATCGCCTATGACGGTGCGGTCGCCAAGATGAACACGCGGGCGCTGACCTCGGCCGCGATCGCCGGGCTGCTGCGCCCGATGCTGCAGGACATCAACGTTGTATCGGCCCCGGTCGTCGCCAAGGAACGCGGCATCGCGGTCGAGGAGACGACGCGGGAAGGCGAATGCGATTACGAGAGCCTGATCACCGTGACGGTGGTGACCGGCAAGCTCGCCCGCAACGTCTCCGGCACGGTGTTCGCCGACGGGCGGCCGCGCATCGTCAACATCAAGGGCATCCGCATGGACGCGGAGTTCGGCTCCTCAATGCTCTACATCACGAATCTCGACAAGCCGGGCTTCATCGGCCGTTTCTCCTCGACGCTCGGCGATGCGGGCATCAATATCGCAACCTTCCACGTCGGCCGCGAAGCGCCAGGCGCCAACGCGATCGCGCTGATCGAGGTGGACGGCGAGGTGTCCCCCGAGGTGCTCGCGAAGGTGCAGGCGCTGCCCCAGGTCCAGCAGGCGAGGCCGCTGCAATTCTGACGGCGAGAACCGCTTTTCACGGAAGATCGCGATCTCGCCATGTCGGCGTCACTGCCAGACCGGAATTCTGGGACTTGGTGAACCGGCGTATCGGGGAAGATCGCGAGGGGCGTGCTGCCGCCTTGATGCCCCTTGCTGCCCCCTTGGGACCGTCTTGAAGAGTGGCGCAAGATCAGCAACTTGCGGGGCTGCCATCGGGGTGCCCGGAGGTTTGCGGGTGGTGCCGCCGGTATAGTTAACCAAAGGTTCAGTTGACCGTCCGATAATCACCGCAGGCCTTGTGATAAAGGCGTTTTTCGGGCCATGTGTGCGGCGCCCGGCTGCGCCGGCCGGCAACAGGAAGTGGTTGCAGCACCAAATCGCGCGCGGCGTGTTGGGTTTCCGGCGGGGTTCGAGTTCGGGCTTAGATTTGGATTTTCGGCTTGGGTTTTGAATTCGGTCCCAAAGTGGGTTTCAGGGTGTGGCATGGCGAATGTGGTAGTCGTCGGCTCCCAATGGGGGGACGAAGGCAAGGGCAAGATCGTCGATTGGCTCTCCGAGCAGGCCGATATCGTGGTGCGCTTTCAGGGCGGCCACAATGCCGGCCACACGCTCGTCATCGGCGGTGCCACCTACAAGCTGTCGCTGTTGCCATCCGGCGTGGTGCGGCCCGGCAAGTTGTCGGTCATCGGCAATGGCGTGGTGCTCGACCCCCGCGCCCTCATCGAGGAAATCGAGCGCCTTGCCGGCCAGGGCATCAAGGTCACTCCGGAGTCCCTGCGCATCGCTGAAAACGTGACTTTGATCCTGCCGCTGCACCAGGAACTCGACGCGCTGCGTAAATCCTCCAACGTCGGCACCCAGATCGGCACCACACGGCGCGGCATCGGCCCGGCCTATGAGGACAAGGTCGGCCGGCGGGCGATCCGCCTGATGGACCTCGCCGATCTCCCGATGCTTGGCGCCAAGATCGATCGATTGCTCGTCCACCATAACGCGCTGCGGCGCGGCATGGGCCTTGCCGAGATCGCCCCCAAGGCAATTTACGACGCGCTGGCGGCAGTGGCGCCGCGGGTGCTGCCCTATATGGATTCGGTGTGGTCGCTGCTCGATCGCAAACGCCGGGAGGGCAGGCGGATTCTGTTCGAGGGCGCCCAAGGCGCGCTGCTCGACGTCGATCACGGGACCTACCCGTTCGTGACCTCCTCAAACACGGTGGCGTCGCAGGCGGCGACCGGCTCGGGGGTCGGCCCGGCCGCGGTCGGCTATGTGCTGGGCATCAGCAAGGCCTATACGACCCGGGTCGGCGCCGGGCCGTTCCCGACCGAGCAGGACAACGACATCGGCCGCCTGATCGGCGAGCGGGGCCGCGAGTTCGGCACCGTCACCGGACGGCCGCGCCGCTGCGGGTGGTTCGATGCGGTCTTGGTGCGGCAAACCGTCCGCACCAGCGGAATCGACGGATTGGCCTTGACGAAACTCGATATTCTGGATGGATTTCGAGAGATCAAGGTGTGCGTGGGGTACCGATTTGACGGTCGCGCCATCGACTATCTGCCCGCCGGTGAGCATGCCCAGGCGCGGGTCGAGCCGGTCTATGAGACAATCGCCGGCTGGGAAGAGCGCACCGCCGGCGCCCGTTCGTTCGCCGAACTGCCGGCGCAGGCGATAAAATACGTTCGGCGGATCGAAGAATTGGTTGGTTGCCCGGTTGCTTTGCTATCGACGAGCCCGGAACGCGAGGAACACAATCCTCATGCGCAATCCATTCGAAACGTAATAAGATGAGCGTCGCCAACGTGGGCGGCGCGGAGAACCGATGGCCGATTACTACCCGTTGATCGCGAAGGCCGTGATCGGGCTCGACAAGAGCACCGGGGAGGCGCGCCGCGCTTTATATGATCGGGCGCGTCAGGCCTTGCTTGCGCAATTGCGCGGGGTGACGCCGGCTCTCAGCGAGCCCGAGATCACCCGCGAGCGCTTGGCGCTCGAGGAAGCGATCAGAAAGGTCGAGGCCGAAGCGGCGCGCCGCTCGCGCAACGATCCGCCGCCGCCGCGCTATGAGCGGCGCCCTGCACCGCCACCCGCGCTGCCGCCCGAGGAGCCGGAGGTAGAGGCGCCGCAAGATCTGCGTCAACCGCCGCCTCAACCGCCGCTGCGGCCGTCGCTGCGGCCGGCGCGACCGCCGGCAGTTACGTCGCCAGTCGAGCCGCCAGAGTTCCGGGCCGCCCCTGGGACAGGGCGGCAAGGTTCCCCACCCGCTCCCCTCTCGGCGGCCGCCGTCAATACGACCGAGCCGCGTCCGGAAGAGAAGCGAGCGGAGACGAGGGGACAGCCCTCGGGCGGGGAACCGACGCAGAGTCGAGCGCACGCGCTGGACACCCGGCGGGGGACCGTCGCTGTCCTCCAGCGGCCTCAAAGGTTTTCGCGATGTGGTCGCCGAAACCGAGACGCTGGGCGGTGCCACCGCTCAGGCGGCAAAAAACATCCGCGCGGCCTTTCAGGCAAATCCGAGCGCGGAACTCGAGCCGGTCGAACCGATCGCCGAGCAATTGGCGGAACCGCGGGCGGAGCGGCGTCCGGTTCCGCGCGCCGACGCGCGCGGCGGCGTCCGCGTGGAAGCCCGTGAGAGCAGGCGTGCCGGTTCGCGCACCGATAGCCGAGCCGACACCCGCACCGATCCCCGATTGGACGCGCGCGCGGAGCCGCAGTTCGAGCCCGAACCGTCGCGGCCGGAACCGTCGCGTCCATCGTTGCGCCGGCCGTCACCGCGCGATGCTGAGAAACTATTAGGACGTGAGCCGGCCGAGGAGCCCCCGCGCGACCGCGACCCGCGGGAGGGCAGACGGTCGCGCGAGCCGGAGCCGCCGCGGCCATCGTCGCGTCGGGCGCCACCTCCGCCTCCACCGGACGACGAGCCCGATGATCCGCCGCCCGATGAGCCGTATGTCGAGAACGACGATTTCGAACCGGCGGTTAGGCCGGAATATCCGACCCGGGCGCCGTCCTCCATGGTGCGTCAGGAGGACGTGCGGGCCCGCATGCCGGCGCCGCGCGCCGCCAGACAGGAGCGCGAGCGCAAACCGCCGCCGGTAAAACGGCTGCCGCGCCAGTGGAAGAAGCTTATTTCCCTCGCCGTCATGGCGGTGCTCGTGCTGGCGGTCGCGACCGTCGCGGTGTTGAAGGGACCGGGCATCATCAAGTCGTTCCGGAGCACCTCCAATTTCAACCGCGCATCGGATGCGACCTCGCCGGCGGACAGCGGCGCCAAACCCAAGATCAACGATCGCGTCGGCTCCGGAGCGTTCACGCCGCAAGGTTCGGCCGAGGGCGCCATGGTGGCCCAGAAGGTCGTGCTCTACGAGGAGGACCAGGCCGATCCCGCCGGCAAGCGCTACATCGGATCGGCGGTCTGGCGGACCGAAATGGCCGCGCCCGCCCCGGGCCAGCCGGCCGAGATGGTGGTGCGGGCGCAAATCGAAATTCCGGAACAGAAGATCGGCTTGCAGTGGTCGTTGCGGCGCAATACCGACAAGCAATTGCCGGCCAGTCACATGGTCGAGGTCATGTTCAACCTGCCGCCGGACTTTGCCCATGGCGGGATATCGAGCATTCCCGGCATCCTGATGAAGCAGGCGGAGACGACCCGCGGCGTTCCGCTTGCCGGTCAGGCCGTGAAAGTGACTTCGAGCTATTTCCTGATCGGCCTGTCGTCGGTCGACGCCGACATGCAGCGAAACATTCAGTTGCTGAAGGACAGGCCGTGGTTCGATATTCCAGTGGTGTACAACGACGGCCGCCGAGCCATCATTGCGATCGAGAAGGGCACGCCCGGCGATCGCGCGTTCACCGAAGCCTTCGCGGCGTGGAAGCAATAAAGAGCGCCGAAGCGCAACATCGGGAATGCGGTGGGCAGGTCGATGCCACGGATGTTCGAACCGCAGCGCCCCAAGGCAGAAACGCGCGAAGGCTTAGAGGCGGAGGCCGGGCAGAATGCGGTCGCGCCGCCGCTCGCACCTGTCGAGCCGCTGGTGGACGAGCCACCCTGCGACGCTCGGGACGGCGGCCGGCCGCGCCCTGCCGCGGAGCCGGCACCGCCGCTGGTGTACCGGAAGGCGACGCTCTCGCGGGAGCAGCGGCGCATGCTGGTGGCGATATCGGTCGCGGCCGCACTGGCCGTCGCGCTCGCGATCATTGCGGCCTGGAGATTTTGAGGGCCTAAAACGTCGATGCCCGCGACCAGCGCGGGCATCGTGGGCAACTTTGCCGATTGTCTATTGTTACGTATGCGCCGGCATCGGCGGCTGCACCGCCGCGTGGGCGGGCGGTGCCTCCATGGCGGCGACGCGGTTCTTGACCGCCTTCTGCACCTTCTCGAAGGCGCGCACCTCGATCTGGCGCACCCGTTCGCGCGACACGCCGAATTCCGCCGCGAGGTCCTCGAGGGTGACGGGCTCATCGGTGAGGCGCCGCGCCTCGAAGATGCGGCGTTCGCGCTCGTTGAGCACCGCAAGCGCATCGGAGAGTGCGGTGCGTCGGTTGTCGAGTTCCTCGCTCTCGGCGAGCCTGCTTTCCTGGCTGTCGTGATCGTCCATCAGCCAGTCCTGCCACTCGCCGGAATCGCCATCCTCCCGGATCGGCGCATTGAGCGAGGCGTCGCCGCCGAGGCGGCGGTTCATGTCGACCACGTCCTGCTCGGTGACGCCGAGACGTTTGGCGATCAGCTTCACCTGGTCGGGGCGCATGTCGCCCTCGTCCAGCGCCGAGATGCGGCTCTTGGCCTTGCGCAGGTTGAAGAACAGCTTCTTCTGATTGGCGGTGGTGCCCATTTTTACGAGTGACCACGACCGCAGGATATATTCCTGGATCGCCGCCTTGATCCACCACATCGCGTAGGTCGCGAGGCGGAACCCCTTATCGGGCTCGAAGCGCTTGACCGCCTGCATCAGGCCGACATTGCCCTCCGAGATCACCTCGGAGATCGGCAGCCCATAGCCGCGATAGCCCATGGCGATCTTGGCCACCAGGCGCAAATGGCTCGTGACCAGCTTGTGGGCGGCGGTGCGGTCGCCGTGCTCCCGCCAGCGTTTGGCGAGCATGAATTCTTCCTGCGGCTCCAGCATCGGGAACCGGCGGATTTCGTCGAGATAACGGGAAAGGCCGGATTCGGCCGTGATGAGGGGTAGGGTAGCGGATTGGGCCATGACAGCGCCCTCCAAGGTTGCGCCCCCGAATTCGGCGGGCAGAGACTCCAACCGCTCATTCGAGCCGGCGAGAGCCGGAAATAGCGGCGATCGCGAACATCGATCGCACGCCAACCATACACGCCAGATTGGGGCAAAAATAGCGGCGGAAGGGTAAAATCGCCGTGACGCCAACGTGACCCACTGTCGTGGCCTGCGTATAGCCCGTTGGTATTAATGGACTATTTTTCGTGGGTTTGAATTCGCTGCGGAAAACGCATGGCAGCGGCGATTGTTCCAGTCCGGAGGGATTCGCGAAGCCTGGCGAGGTCCGGCGGCAACGCGGAGCGAAATACCATCGCCTCCCCGGTCGCCGGATGTTCGATGCCCAACAGGTAAGCATGGAGGGCCTGTCGCGCAAGGAGGTCGAGCGCTTCGCGTGCCGGTGGCGGCAATCGGGCGGCCTTGGTCTTGAAGCCCGGGCCATAGACATGATCGCCCATCAGCGGATGTCCGATCGCGGCAAGATGGACCCGGATCTGGTGGGTGCGCCCGGTCATGAGCCGGCAATCGAGCAGGCTTGCCACGGGCGCCGTGCCCGGCGGATAGCGCTCCAGGACTTCCCACAGAGTCACGGCCACGCGGCCGCCTTCCCGCACCGCCATGCGGTCGCGGGCCTGGGGGTGACGGTCGATCGGCTTGTCGATGATCCCCTTGGGGCGGTCCGGCGCCCCCCATGCGAAGGCCAGATAGCCGCGCTGCAGGGGCCCGGTGCGGCCGTGATCGGCGAATTGGGCGGCAAGCGAGCGGTGGGCGCGGTCGTTCTTGGCCACCACCATGAGGCCGGTGGTGTCCTTGTCGAGCCGATGCACGATGCCGGGACGCCGCACGCCGCCGATGCCGGAGAGAGTGTCGCCGCAATGGGCAATGAGGGCGTTGACCAGGGTGCCGGTCCAGTTGCCGGCGCCTGGATGGACGACGAGGCCGCGCGGCTTGTCGATGACGACGATGTCGTCATCCTCGTAGACGATCGCGAGCGGGATAGCTTCAGGGCCGGGCGTCGCGGGCTCAGCCGCCGGCACCGCGACCGCGATGTCATCGCCCGCATTGACGTGGTGGCCGGGATCGCGGATCGTGCGGCCGCTGATCGCGACGTGCCCGGCCAGAATGAGCGCCTTCAGGCGCGATCGCGACAGTTCCTTGATGCGTGCGGCAAGCACGCGGTCGAGCCGGTCTCCCGCCTCCGCCGCCGCGATGGTCGCCGTCTCCAGCCGGGCCTGTGCTTCGTTCATGACCATTTCCGACAGTGGCGACGATGAACCGTTAAGTCCCGCGCAGGCCCAGATCGTCGCGCGGGTGCGCTGGTTGATGCTGATTTCCGGGCTTGCCACGGTGCTGGGCATCGCGGTCGTCATCACGGTCATCGGCTATCGCGTTTATAGGACAGATGGAAGGGGCGGCCCCTCCCAGGGCGGCGCCCAAACGGGGGCCGACGTGACGGCGCTGTTGCCCAAGGGCGCCCGGGTGGTCTCGACCGCGGTAGCGAGCGACTTCATCGTGGTCACGGTAGATATAGGAGGCACGGTCGAAATCCGCACCTTCGACGCAAAGACGCTCCGCCCGGGGGGGCGGCTGCGGTTTGCGATCGAACCGTGAGGGGCGCGATCGGCTGGGCGCACCGGGCCAGCGGCGCCGTACGGCGGGCGGCACGGCCGCAATCCTTGCGCCGCGTCATGATCCGAGCTATTTCGGAGCCATCTGCTCCCTTCGTCTAGCGGTCTAGGACGCGGCCCTCTCAAGGCTGAAACACGGGTTCGATTCCCGTAGGGAGCGCCAGCTAGATTGGTCGCTTAAGGCCCATCGAACCGCACGACGCACGTGCAGCGAGAACTGTTACCGGTCGAACGCGAATTCGCGGTCCAGACGCGGTCATTCGCCGATACGGAGTGCCAATCCATTTGGCGCATCGTGTAGAGTAGCGATTCGAACTCAGAGGGTGTTACCATGACGGATGCGATCAAAAAGCTTTTAGAGGCTGCAAAGCAAATTGAGCCGACGGCTGAACAGCGCGAGTTGCAAAGACGGAGCTTTGCGTTTGGGAACACTGCATTTGAGAACTCGCTTATCACGCGCGAAATGATCGACCGTCTGGCTGAAGAACTTGCGCGAGAAGCGAATGAGTCTCGAAAGCGATAAGCGCGACAGTAGGGCTCTAGAGCCAGACCTTATTGCGGATCCGAAGAAAAAGGCCGAAGCCGAAGCCCGAAATGGTCTCCGCCAGTATGATGCTGGC
This sequence comes from uncultured Alphaproteobacteria bacterium, assembly GCA_963747835.1. Lineage (GTDB taxonomy): Bacteria > Pseudomonadota > Alphaproteobacteria > Rhizobiales > Xanthobacteraceae > JAJPKK01. The sequence goes on along the minus strand of CAVVGO010000006.1, from coordinate 97,259 downwards.
ATCAGGGCAATTCAAACGGCTCTGGACAGAGCCGCATTCAAGCTCCGGCCATCGCTGATCCTGGGGCTTCATCGCGAAGCGCTATCAGGTATTAGCTCTTACGCTGGAAACTATCGTCCCGCAGGCGTTAACATCCAAGGCAGCAGGCACGAGCCGCCAGGCGCTCATTTGGTCCCGGAGCTTATTGAGGAACTCAGCGATTACGTCAATGAAAAATGGACTGAAGCGACACCTATCCATCTCGCTTCTTACGTTATGTGGCGGTTGAATTGGGTTCATCCGTTCGCAGACGGCAATGGACGCACATCCCGCATTACCTCGTACGTCGTTCTTTCAATTCGTGCCGGCTACGTGTTGCCGGGAATTCCGACCATTCCCGATCAAATCGTAGACAACCGCCGCCCATATTTTGACGCCCTTGACGCTGCCGACAACGCCTTTGGCAAGGGCCAGGTCGATGTTAGCAAGATGGAAGAACTGATCGGCTCGCTTCTCGCCCATCAACTGGCGACTTTCTATCAGTCTGTCGGTGGAAAGCTTCCGGACGCTATCCCGTCTTAGATCGAACTTTCTCGACGGCGAACTGAACCACCCTGTCGTTCACCTTCACCACCGCCTGCGCCAGCCCTGACAATCTGGACCGCGCCACCGGCCGGAATGGTTGTGATGATGTCCGAATCGCTGCCGGGGCCGCTGCGGAGATTGACGTTGGCGGTGACCGCGCCATGCTTTGCCGATCCGAGGCGCTAGGTCCTGTTTTGCTCGAGACGGTCCAACTCCTCTCGACCGTTGGCCACGGCCTCTTCCTCGCTGGCAAACGATTTCAGCGGACGACTGAAACAGGGAGTTGTTGTGATGGATGTCCCACCGGAATCGCCCGGTGTCGATGAGGCACGGGTGGGTGGTGAGTGAATAGGGCGAACCGCGCTCGTTGATCATCCCTGACAACACATCCGGATATGTTCGGGTTCCGCGCGCGTCGCGGGCTCGTTCTCCCCTACCGGGACGGCGCCGTAAGGCGATCCAGCACCGGCAGCAGCGCCCGGATCTTCTCGAACACGACCGCGATGCCGCCAAGCCGGGCGGTCAGCCGTTTGACGCTCGCGCCGTCATGCGAGCCGGTCCAGCTTTCGGACACTAGGCGGGCGTCGGCGCTGATCCGTAGCGCGGCGCGACCATCCCTCAAGGCGACGGGCTGGCCCATATGGCAGATCGCCGCCCCGATCGAAGCGCCGGTCACAGCGGCCGCATCGACGTTTAGCGCCTGATGCAGGAGCTTTGTCTGGGCGAGCGACAGCGGCAGGCCGTCACGGGTGACCACAAACGGGAAAATGGTGCGGGCGGAGAACTCATGGTCCGCCTCGATGCCGACCCATGATGGCGCAGGCAGCGGATGTAATTCGGGGTATCTGGCGATAGTGCGGTCGAAGGCGGCGCCGAATTCTGCGAGCGCCAGCCGGCGGAACAGGCTCGGCACCGCATGATAGGCCCGCATCTCTGCGAGCGCCGCGGACCAGCGCAACGCTTGGCCGATATTGGCGCGCTCCGGCAACTGCTTGCGGATTGCCCCCCAGGGCGCCGGCCAGTCCGATCGCGCCGAATAGGCGGCGAGCCCCGGCGGCACCGCGCACTTGGAACCGACGCGTGCTGCGATCCCGGCCGGCACCAGGACGGCGCCGCTGAGCGGCGGGCCGCCGATGAATTTGGAGCCGGTGATCAACACCATTGCGCCGCGGCCGAGATGGAATCCGATCCGAGCCGGGCTCAATCGGCCCTGGCAGGCATCGACTACCACTTGGACGGAGCCGAGGAATTCCGCCCGCAGGGCACCGATGCAGGCGTCGCTCGGACCGCGCCCGCCCAGCTTGGAATGATCCATCGCGTACAGCACGACGCCGCGCCCGGCCTTGACCGCCGCCGCGACCGCGGCCTCTACCTCGACATCGATCGCCGCCATCGGCCGCTCTTGGCCGCCGCGATCGCGCAACGGCACAGCGACGAATTCCGCCTCCAGGCCGACGAGTGGTGCGGCCCGGGAGACGGCCGTCCCGGTCGACGTCGCGGTATCGAAATGGCGGCCCGCTGCGGCCTGGACCATGCCGCTGCCGCTTTCGTCGGCGCCGATGACAATGCTGGTGAGCGGACGATCGAGACTCCGGTGCGCGATGGCGAGCGCCAGCAGGGCGGCATCGGTTCCGGATGGCGCAAGCACGACGTCGCTGTCGTCGAGGTCGAGCTGATGGCACAATGAACGCCGGATGTCCTCGTTCGCGCCGCCGAGCCGTTCGTCCCGGCCGATGCGCTCGAAAGCGTCCGCGGCGGCGGCATAACCGCGCCGGGAAATCGTGTTCGCGGTCGAGGACGACAGGCTGATCTCGCTGTCATGGGGAAACGGGCGGGCACCGTAGCGGTTGAGCAAGGTTGCAGGATCCACCGCGATCCGGGAATCGGCGCCGGACAGCAACGCAAGATCGAGCGCGGACAGTCGCTCCGAACTAAACCGGCGTTCTGGAGAGTCCATGTTGCCCTTCATTGCCGAATCGTCGTTAGCATCCGCATGGAAAATATTTTGTGAACGCTGGAGCGTGCCGCCGACGTTCTCGGGTTTTCAGAGTGAACACGGCTTCTTTTGAAGACTGGGACCGCATCGCAGCTGGATGTGATAGCCATTAAGGTTTCATTCACCATGTTCGGCTATCGGCCATTCAGTGGCTCCGCGAGGCTTATTGGGGCAACCCGACAAGCACGGTAAGGGAACGTCTGTGGCTGCTCCTCTCATGAATCGCAAGCAGCGCCGAACCGCCGCAAAATATGGAGCGGCATCACGCAATCCGCCTGGCGAAGCCGCCGCCGCGATTTCGACCGGCGCTGAATTCTTGAGGGCCGGCCTCAGGCATCATGAAGAGGGACGATTTGCCGACGCCGAGGCGTGTTACCGGCGTGTACTGGCGATCGAACCCCAACATGCGGATGCTCTCAATATGCTGGGTGTCCTTGCTTATCAGCTCGGGCGCCCTGCACTGGCCGTCGAGTTGATCGGCCGAGCCATCAAGCAGAACGGGATGATCCCGTCTTATTTCTCTCACCTTGGGTTGGCGCTGCGGGACGAGGGCAAGCTCGACGAGGCGATCGCGGCGTATCGACAAGCGATCCGCATCAAACCAGACTATGCCGATGCTTATTCCAACCTCGGTGCGGCTCTGCTGGAGCAGGGCAAGCTCGACGATGCGATTGCGGCATTTCGTCAGGCGATCCGGATCAAACCGGATTATGTCCAGGCCTTTTCCAATCTCGGCAATGCGTTGCGAAACCAAGGTAAGCCGGACGAAGCGATTGCTGCCTATCGGCAGGCGATCGGCATCAGCCCAGGGTATGCCGACGCTCATCAAAACCTCGGCGTCGCGTTGCGGGACCTCGGCAAATACGACGAAGCGATTACTGCATATCGCGAAGCGATCCGCATCAATCCGGGTTCTGCCGACGCCCATTTTAACCTGGCCGTTGCGTTGCGGGACCAGGGCAAGCTGGTGGAGGCGGTGGCGGCATGCTGCCACGCCATCAGCATCAACCCGAAATTGGCGCTGGCTCATTACAATCTCGGCAATGTGCTGCAGGACCAAGGCAAGCTCGACGAGGCGATCGAAGCGTATCGACAGTTGATCCGCATCAGCCCCGACTTTGCCGACGCCTATTCCAACCTCGGCGTTGCGCTACGCAGCCGCGGCAAGCTGGACGAGTCGATTGCTGCTTATCGCCAGGCGATCCGCATCAATCCCGACCTGGCCGAGGCTCATTCCAACCTCGGGTTGGCGCTGCGGGACCAGGGCAAGCTGGACGAGGCGATTGCTGAATATCGTCACGCGATTTGCATCAAACCGGATTACGCCGACGCTCATTCCAACCTCGGCATAACGTTGCGGGACCAGGGCAAGCTCGACGATGCGGTCGGTGAATTTCGTCAGGCGATCCGCATCAAGCCGGATTATGCCGCGGCTCATTCCAACATCGGCAATGCGCTGGAGGACCAGGGCAAGTTCGACGAGGCGGTCGCCGCATATCGGCGCGCGTTCGCCATCAAGCCTGACTTGGCGGAGGCTTATTCCAATTTGTTATTCTGCCTGAACCGCATCGAGACGGTGACGGCCGATCAGCTTTTTGCCGCACACCTGGAGTGGGAGGAACGTTTTGGCCGGCAGGCTCCACGGCCGACCGGCTATGCGAACGACCGCATCGCGGGGAGGCGACTGAGAATTGGATACGTTTCTCCGGATTTCCGCCAACATTCGGTGGCGTATTTTTTCGAACCGCTGCTGCAGGCGCATGATCGGCAGCAGGTGGAAGTGTTCTGCTATGCCGAGGTCAGGCGGCCGGATGCCGTTACGGCCCGGCTGGAGCGACTTTGCGACCACTGGCTGGTAACCGTCGGACTTTCAGACGATGAGCTTGCCGAGCGCATCCGCACGGATGCGATCGATATCCTCGTCGATCTTTCAGGTCACACGGCCGACAATCGGCTTCGGATGTTTGCCCGCAAACCGGCGCCCTTGCAGGTGACGTGGCTGGGCTATCCGAACACCGCGGGCCTGAAAGCCATCGACTATCGCCTGGTCGATGACGTCACCGATCCGGCCCCCGAGGCTGATGCGTGGGCCAGCGAAACACTAGTGCGGCTCGAGGGCGGCTTCCTCTGCTACGGCGGCTCGAAGGATGCCCCTGAACCGGTCGTAAGATCAACTCAAGAGGCTGACACAGTGACCTTCGGGTCATTCAACAATCCCAGCAAGGTTTCGGCGAGCACATTCGACGCTTGGGCAAAGCTATTGACCCGTCTGCCCCAGGCACGACTGCTGCTGAAGGGCAAGCAGTTCGCCGACGATGGCACCCACACGCTGTTCCTAGGGCGCTTGAGCCAACGCGGAGTGTCCGCCGATCGGGTAAAACTGGTACCCAGTTTGCCGGACGCCGCGGCTCATCTCGCAGCCTACCATTGGGTCGATGTCGCGCTTGATCCGTTTCCGTACAACGGCACCACGACGACCTGCGAGGCGCTGTGGATGGGCGTTCCGGTTGTAACACTGCGAGGTGACCGGCACGCCGGGCGGGTCGGCGCGAGCCTTCTAACGCAGATCGGCCTCTCGGATTTGATTGCCGGTTCGGTGGAGGAATACGTGGAGATTGCTGCCACGCTGGCCGGTGATCCGGTGCGACGCAACAACCTGCGCTGCGCGTTGCGTCCGCGTATGGCGGCAGCGCCGTTGTGCGATGGCAACGCGTTCGCCCGCAAGATTGAGGCGGCTTTTCGTGCCATGTGGCAACGGTGGTGCGAGGCCCAAGGGCCGCGTCACGCTGGTTAGCTAGTTTGCCTGCGAGATGCGTTCCAGCCAGTCGTGGAGGCTCGGCACAAATTCGAGATCGTGCTCGCGGAAAAACAGGATATTGCCGAAGATCGGAAGACCCGGCGGAATGATCGGTACTGCATCGATCCCTATGGCGAGGAGCCGCGTCTGCCATTCGTGACGCTCGAACTGCCCCACCGCCCGCAAGCAAATCACGGCGGCGCGATAGCCGCGCCGCCGCATCTGCTGCAATTGTGTTTCGACTGAACCGCGGTCCTGTCCCGGAAACGGCTCGCCAAATTCAACCATGACGAGACGTGGGGCGACCTTGTTGAAATCGATGCCGTCGAGGATGTCGAAGTCATGGCCCTCGGCATCGATCTTGATGAAATCCACGTCGAGCAGTCCGTTGCGGGTAATATAGCCCGCAAGCGCGACGGCGGGGACTTCGACGGTTTTCAGATCGGCGGCGAACGGCGATTTCGACATTCCCGACAGCCCCGGCAAGTTGGCGACGTGAAACCGGACGCTGCCGTCGCGGTCGCCGGTGACTGCCATCATCTCGTGCCGGGCTTGGCCCGGAAAAGCTTGCGTCAATGACGCGAGCTGGGGCCGGCAGCGCTCGTCCGGCTCGAACATGATCGATTGCCAACCCTCGACCAGAAACGGGCCGCTCATAGCGCCCATATTTGCGCCAACGTCGATCAGACGCCGGCTATGGCTGCCACGCAAGTAGGGCAACACGACGCGAACCATAAGGTCGAGGTCGGTGAAGGACGAAAGCCGTTCGCTCGCGCTCACCGCAAGTTCGGAAATCCGCTTCGCGGAAGTGACCGGATCGATCGTCCGCAAAGCTTCCACGCCCTTGTCCCAATCGGACAGAACTCCGTCGAGTGTCGGCATCAGCCTTTTCGCAAAATCGGCGGAGTCGGAAATATTGAGACCGCTCTTGCGCGCCTTCGCGACCTTGTTTCGCTCGGCTTCGCGCTTTTCCGGATGGCGACCGAGTTCCACCGCGTTGCGCACGTAGGTCATAACATCGGGTGTGACCCATTCACCGAGGCCGGCCTCCTCCAGTATCGCGGTGCTATGGCGGGAACGGCAGACGTGCCCTTGGCGCGCCACCACCGGCAGCCCGACCTCCAGCGCATCATAAAGCGAGCAGGCGCCGGAAAACGGAAATGCGTCGAGATAGATGTCCGCCGCGGCCATTATCTTGTGCAGTTCGGCCACGTTGGCCACCGTCCGGTGCGTGCGGATTCGCTCCGGATCGATGCCGGCCTCGGCGGCCTGCTGCAGCACGCGCGCATTGAAGGACGTCAGAGCATAGCTCGACGACCAATTGGGGTTGAAAGGCATCATCAACAATTGGCTGTTTGGAACCTCGGCGAGGATTTGGATCCAAACCAGGCTCAATTCTGGAACAATTTTGTAATAGTTGGCGGCCGAGAAATAGAGCACCACGTCGTCGGGAATGCCTAACGATTTCCGCGTCACCGGATCCCCCGGCGGCAGGCCTTCCATCATACGTTGGAACGGATAGCAGTTGAGCGTCCCGGGTATCCGGACCAGCCGCTCGGTGTAATGCGACGGTGAATCCGCGGTCTCGTTGGCGTCGCCCGAAAGCAGCACCTCCACGTTGCCCAGGCCGGTGGTCACCGGGGAGGCGCTCATCGCGACCTGGACGGGCGCAAACCGATGCGCCGCGATCAGAGTGACCGGATGAACCGTTGCCGTGACGTTGGTGGCAATGAATACCATGTCCAGGTCTTCACGCCGCAGCCGCCTGACCGCTTCCGCCACGGTGCCTGGAAGCTGCAGGTAGGTTTCGGCCGATGCCCGGCATAGCGCGCCAATCTTCCCGGAGGGCTCGTGAATGCTATACAGCCGGATCTCGTAGTGTCTTCGATCCAGCCGTTCCATATGGGCCGCAAGATGAACGCCTTCGGCACCGTCGGACACGCCAAGCGATATGAAACCGATTCGCGGCCGCTTTCTCGCCGGTCGCAACACCCGCAGCTGGTCGAGCGTTCCACCAAGAAGTTCGGATATCCGTTCGATGATCCTGCCGCGCGCCCGCATGAGATCGCGCAGATTGAGCTCGTTGAAGTAACTCTGGACGAAAATAGCGCTGCCGAAAAATGCCGACGCCAGTTCCTTCACCGGCACCGCGGAGTTGGCCAGTTCTTCTTCCACGCGTTCACACAGCTGCGTCAGGTAGCTGACGATACGATCGCCGTCGCCCACATGGGCGAACGCCGGCGGGGTCTCAAACAAATAGGTCAGCCACGACGATCGTATGGCGGCCGGAATCAGAGCGAGCGCCGGCAGCACTTCGAATTCGAAGGCGTGCCATGACAGCAAAAGTGCCGCCAGGCCGGAAGCTGCGGTCGTGTCGGCTCGCCATGGCATCGCGGCTTTTCGGCATTGCCCGAACAGAGCTTCTTCGGTTGGGGTGCGCGGATAGCTGCGGATCCCTGACTTGAGGCAGCAGCTCGCGATCATGTTCAGCGTCTCGGCGAGGCCGCTTTGTCCGACCGCGTCGCCGAGGTCGAGCAGCGTTTGCACGATGCCGATCCGAAGATCGCGCAATTGCTGGAGCTGAGTTGCGTTGTTTTTCTGCGCGAAGGCCTCGGTCGCTATCGCCAAATCCGTAGCGAGCTGATGGAGCCTGGTGACGACGGTCATCGCGAAATCACCTACCGGCGCCGGCGCCGACGTCAAAGCGGAGCGATGGAGCCGTGGATCGCGGTGTACGTTCATGAAACGACCTCGAGAGTGGGAAGCGGGAAGACCAGTTTGCCGCCGCGCTTCATGAAGGCTTGTTCGCGTCTCACGATGCCATCGCGAAAGTGCCACGGCAGCACGAAGAAATAGTCCGGATTCATCTCCCGCGCCTGCTGTTCGGGGACGATGGGAATCCAGGTGCCGGGCGTAAAGCAGCCGAACTTGTCCGGGTTGATTTCGCCGATGCAGGGCAATTGTTCGGGCCCGATGCCGCAGAACTGCAGGAGCACATTACCCTTGGTCGATGCTCCATAGCCGACGATCGTCTTGCGGTCGCGCTTCACCTGCCTGAAGAACGCCAACAGATCGTCGCGATGCTTGAGCACCCGCCGCCAGAACTCTTCGTAAGGTTGCGGCGTATCCAACCCGAGCGCAGCTTCCTCCCGCATCAAACGCTCGGCCGCCGCGCAATGCGGCCCCCTACCTTTGGTCACGGTGACGGCGAAGCTGCCGCCATTCGTGCTGTTGAGTTCGACGTCGACCATTCGCAGGCCGGCCCGGCGGAACATCCAGTCGAACTGATGCAGCGTGTAATATTCCAGATGCTCGTGGCAGGCCGTATCGTACGAATTGGTTCGCAACATCGAGGGCAGGTAGCTTTGCTCCAGGTGCCAAACGCCGCCGTCGGCCAGGATCGTGGCGACGTCGTTCACGAACAACTGCGGCCGCTCCAGGTCGTAGAACATTGCGACGGAGGTAACGATCTTTGGCTTGCGGTTACCGAAGTGCTTGCGAAGGATCTCGGGCGAAAAGAAATCGACAATGAGATTGATATCCGGACGGTAGTATTTGGCAAATTTGCGCGCGCTCGGATCGATGCCGACAAGGGTCGCGTTGCCGGCAGGATAATCGGCAAGTAGCGTACCGTCATTGCTGCCGATATCGAGCACGAGATCGTCAGGCGCGAGCTTGACCAGTTCTTGAAGGGCATCCGCCTTGCGATGCAAGTGCTCGACCATCGCCGGGTTGAGCCCGGAGCGGTAGCCGTAATTCTCGCCGTACATCTCGGCCGTGGAGTAGCTGTGGTGCATCTGCACCAGGCCGCAATATTTTTCGGGGTCGTCGCCTGCGCATTTGACCAGTTGGGCCGGCCCCTTGCTCAGCTGCGGAGAGATACGCGACGGAAATACTCCGGTCAGATATTGTTCGCCAAGATCGAGCACCGCTACCAGGTTCCGATTGCCGCAGATTCGGCAACGGTCGATTTGCCGGTATTTGCCGCTCGCCGCTCGCGCCGCCGAGAAGGACGCCGGTGTCGAGATGGCTCTCACGATATGTCTCCGGAAGGCCAAGCTGACGACGGCGGTCCGACTGCGTTACCGGTGTGAGGTCCTAGCGCCGCGAAATGCAAGTGGCAACCGTGGGCGCGCGACTGCGGCGCGGACCTTCCGTGCTGAGCCGATTGATGAAAGGCCGAGCCCTGATCCCAGCCGGCCAGGTTCAATCGCATCTTCAAATGCATTACCGTCGTGGTTTGGATCGGCGATCGGAATGTCGGCACGCATTTGCAAACTGAGATCACCGCTTCGGATCAATCCGATCATCACAGCACTGCTGAAACGGGAAAATCCGTATCAAATCGCTCACCAAGTAGATATCGAGGCGTGGTTAACAAAGCGTAAATCGGGAACTGCTTGGGTCGTTTGACCGCCAGGGCATCCGAAAAATCATCCTATGATAAGCTTCTGATTCGTCGACAGCCGAATGTGCGGGTGAGTGTTGGAAGGGGACGCCGCCCGAGAGTAGGAATGCCGCGCGTGCCGAACGAATGAATACCGTTTTGATAGGCCGGACCAACGACCCACGGAGAACTGACATGACCGGCGAGACAGTTCTCATATTCGGTTTCGGTGGGCACGCACGTGTCATCGCCTCGCTTCTGGATCGCCCCTCAAGGCTCATCGACAAGGAGGAGGAAGACTCCGTCTTTGCGGATAAGGCGACGCTTTTGAACACCGATATTTATGTCGGGCTTGGTGACAACACCATCAGAGAGCGCATCTTCAACCGGCTGTCCGAAATAGGTGTTGTTCTACCTCCCCTAGTCGCCACTGGCGCTTTTGTATCCCGCGGGGCGCAAATCGGTCGCGGCGCCGTGATTCTTCCAGGCGCTGTCGTAATGACGGGAACTCGGGTCGGCGATAACTGCATCATCGACCTGATTTCCAGCGTGGACCATGATTGCGTCGTCGGGGCTCACACATTTATTGGGCCGGGCGTCAGTATCCCGGGACACGTGGTCATAGGAAGCCGCTGTTTCTTCGGCGTGAAAAGCGCCACGTTCCCGAACGTAAAGATCGGGGACGGTGTCGTGGTGCGCGCCGGTTCCCTGGTTACAAAGGACGTCGAAGCCGGCGCTAAGGTTGGCGGCGTGCCGGCCGTCAAGATCGTGGGCTAGATTTGACCATCGCCTTGATGGTCTTCGCCACCTCTTCGACCTGACCGTCGGTCATCGTCGTGTAGGTTGGAAGGTTGATCCCGCTCCGGCACAGACGATCCGTCACCGGACAGTGAGCCTTCCGCCGCTCTGCGGATTCACGAAACGGAGGCAGGGTGTGCACCGGAATGAAGAACGGCCGTGAGTCGATCTTCTGTTCCGCGAGCCTTGCCATCACCTGGTCCCGGGAGTAGCCGAATTCGTTGGGTTCCACGGTGATTGAGAACAGCCATGGCGACAGCGTCGCCCACGGCGCCACCGGCCGGAACCCGATACCGGGCGTGCCGCGCAGAACGTCATGATAGAGGCTGAAGATCGCGGCGCGTCGAGCCAGGAATGCCTCGTGGCGCTCGATCTGGGCGCACAACAGCCCGGCCGAGATATTGGTGAGGCGATAATTGTAGCCGCTGACCGGGAAATAGAACCGACGCTCCGGGTCCATTCCGTGACTGGAGATCATGCGGATGAAAGCCTCAACCTTGTCGTCATTCAAAGTCACGGCGCCGCCTTCGCCCGAGGTGAACACCTTGGTGAGATGGAACGAGAACGTTGTGACGTGCGCAAGGCCCCCCACCGGCCGCCCTTTGTATTTGGCAAGTGCGGCCTCGGCCGCATCTTCGACCACCCACAGGCCATAGATGGCTGCCAGCCGGTTGATGGCGTCGAGATCGGCCGGGTGCCCGTATAGATCGACCGGCATGATGCCCTTGGTGCGAGGCGTGATCGCCTGCTCAGCCAAGACCGGATCGATGCACCAGGTTTCCGGCTCGACGTCGACGAACACGGGCTCGGCACCGCACAGGCGCACCGCGTTGGCGGTCGCCACGTACGTGAACGACGGCACGATGACTTCGTCGCCCGCTTCGAGCCCCATGGCGCGCAACGCAAGATGCAGCGCTACCGTCCCGTTGGCACAGGCCACGGCCGCGCGGGCATCGGACAGCCGGGCGAACTCTGCTTCAAACCGCTTGATGAAAGGCCCTGTCCCGATCCAGCCCGACTGGATGGCCTCAAGCGCATATTTGGCTTCGTTGCCCGTAAGGTCGGGATTGCAGAGCGGAATGTCGAAGCTCATTGACCTGCAGAGCCATTGTGTTGGGCCTGACGTTTGTCACGGGCCTGCGAAGGGACGCGGACGCACCGAATCACGCAATGGCAATATAACCAGCTACAGCCGACAACGCGAAAACGCGTGGGCGCCGTTTCCGCACGTCCGCTTCGCCATTTAGGTAATCCGGACCAAAACGCCGCAAATACCTGGATCCGTGGCGATGATATTCCGCATCATCGAGCGCCCCACCGGTGGCCTCTGCTCGTCAAACACCCACGGCGTCGCGCTTGGCCGCGCATCGCGGTCAACTCCCCCACACCACCAAGAGCGGAGACAGGTCGCCTCATCAAACATCAACTGAAAAGCGTCGAGACCATTTCCCAAAACCGTCGGCACAATTCCGTTAATACAAAAGTAGGGACCTTATACCAGTCGGTGAGTCGGCGCGCCCCGATTTATGTTTTTTTAGCATCTTCCGCTGAGGATGCCCGGACCGGATCGGAATCCGGCGTACAAGAACCCAGGATGGAATCCCATGTCAACAGGCATCGTTCTCTCGTCGGCAGTCCGACAAAACCTCCTTTCCCTTCAACAGACCGCTCAGTTGCTCGCAACGACGCAGAACGACCTTGCGACGGGCAATAAAATCAACTCGGCGCTCGACAACCCGACTGATTATTTTACCGCCCAGGGGCTGAATAATCGCGCCAGCGATATCAGCAACCTGCTGGACGGTATTTCCAACGGCGTGCAGGTTCTGCAGTCGGCCAACACCGGCATCACTTCGCTGCAAACCCTCGTCTCGGAAGCACAGTCGGTCGCCAACCAGGCGCTTCAGGCTCCGCTCGGCTATGATACCAAGTCCAACGTCTCCGCCACGATCGGCGGGGCCACGTCAACGGATCTGCTGGGCAGCACCGTCTATTCCAACGCCACCGCGAGCAGCAACGTTCTCTACAGCGGCGCCGCCGCTGGAACGACCGCTGCCATCGGTACCACGACACTTGGCGGCGTTGCGGGCTCGATTGTCACAGCGGCTATCGACACCAATAGTACCCTGACTACTGCGACCGCAATCACGACCTCAACGATTTTGAATCAAGCGGCCAGCACCACCTCTGCCGCCCTGGGCGCAACGACGGTCACGGCCGGCCAATCGTTCACCGTCAATGGGCACACAATCACGTTCGCGGCCGGCGCTGTGCCGGGCGTTGGCGCGCTCGCGAGCGGCTCGTTCATCGCTGGCTCCACTGTCGCTACTGGTGCCGACGTCGTGTCCGATGGGAATGGCAATTCCACCATTTACATCGGTGCAAGCTCGACCACCTCGACGGCGACCGTTGGCGACGTCCTGACCGCGATCGACCTTGCGAGCGGCGCTCAGCACGTCTCCTCGATCAGCAGCGGTGTCGCGACCCTCGCGGGAACTGCCAGCAGCATTACAGCCGGTGCAATTACGCTTAATACATCGACCGGCGCTGATCTCAGCATCACTGGCGACGCCAACTTCTTGAAGGCCTTCGGACTCACGAGTTCGACCGGTACGGGAACCGTTACGGCCAGCGCGTATCGCAGCACAGCGTCCACCACCCTGTCCAACCTGATCCAGGCGGGCTCAACGCTGGATGTCGATGGAAAGACCATCAGCTTTGTCAACGCGACCGCTCCGGCGGCGGGGTCCGTTGCGACCGGCTCTGGAGTCACGGGTCATATCGTAACTGACGGCAGCGGCGACTCCACTGTCTATCTGCAGGGCGCTACGGTCAATGACGTGCTGGACGCCGTCGACTTGGCCACTGGCACACAGACGGCAACAATCGCCAGCGGCGCGGCTACGCTCGCCACCGCGACCGGGGCGACGGACTCGTCCATCACGGCCGCCGGCACGCTGTCGATCAGCACCGGTACAACGTCCGACCTCACGATCAGCGGAACCGGCAATGCCCTTTCGGCGCTTGGCCTGGCCGGTAATACCGGCACCCAGACCAGCTTCGATGCCGCTCGTGCTTCGACCGCCGGCAGTCTCAGTGGCAAGACCCTGACATTCACGTCATTCAACGGCGGCACAGCCGTTGACGTAACCTTCGGCAGCGGCGCCAACAGCACCGTTCAGACGCTGAGCCAGTTGAATGCCGCTCTCCAGGCTGACAACCTGACGGCGTCGATCGACTCGACCGGCAAGCTGACCATCTCGGCGGCAAATAGCTATGCTTCCTCGACGCTCGGAAGCACGGCGGCAGGCGGCACCATCGGCGGCACGGCGACAACGGCGCTGACGTTCACCACCGCCGCGGCTCCGGTCGCCGACGCTGCTTCGCAGGCGACCCGCTCAAGCTTGGTGACCCAGTACAACAACATCCTGGACCAGATTACCAAGACCGCCTCTGATGCCTCATACAACGGCATCAACCTGCTGAACGGTGATCAACTTCAGCTCACGTTCGACGAGACCGCCAAAGCGACGCTCAACATTACGGGTACTACTGCTAATGCGAGCGGCCTTGGCCTGGCGGGCTTGACCCAGGGCACCGACTTCATTGACAACAACTCGACCAACCAGGTCCTAACTGCGCTAAGTGCAGCGTCGAACTCGCTTAACACGCTGGCGTCGACCCTCGGCTCCAATCTGTCGATTGTGCAGAACCGACAGACCTTCAACAACAGCCTGATCAACGTGCTGCAGACCGGCGCGTCGAACCTGACCATCGCTGACTCCAACGAAGAGGCGGCCGCAAGCCAGGCGCTGAGCACGCGCCAGTCGATCGCAGTGTCCGCGTTGGCCCTTGCCAACCAAGATCAGCAGTCGGTGCTTCAGCTCCTCCGCTGATTACAGCTAAAGAAAACGACGAGGCGGCGGGGCTTGCCCCGCCGCATTCTTTTTTGCCGGGTCGTGGGCCCTAAGGTCTTTCTTAACCCTGCCCAACCACAATATGTGGCTTGCGAGAACCAAGGCGGGGACGATCGTGGGTCTCAGGATCGAGTTAAAGCCGCACGAGCGGATCGTCATCGGCGAAAGTGTCATCACCAATTCGGATACAAGGATTTCCTTTGTCATCGAGGGCAATGCGCCGATCCTCCGTGAAAAGGACATTCTGATGCCGGAGAAGGCAAACACGCCGGTCTCACGAATTTATGTCTGCGTGCAAATGATGTATCTCGAAAAAAGCCTCGGCAAATATCAGGATCTATATTTTGAGCTTATTCGAGACCTGCTCGCCGCCGTGCCTCGCTTCCGCGATAAAATCGAACTCATAAGTAAGCTTATTTTAGCAGAGTCTTACTACAAAGCATTGAGAGAACTGAGAAAGTTAAGAGTTCAAGAAGAGGAATTGTTGAGGCATGTCTAGTGCAGCATACGCCCGCGTAGCGGAACAAATTTCGTCGCCCCGCGAGCTTGAGGCGAGGGCTCTATTGACGGCCGCAAGAAGGCTCAGGAATATCCAAGCGAATTGGAATCCGCGCCATGCCGATCTCATTCCTGCGCTGCTGTTCAATCGGAGGCTGTGGTCGATATTTGTGGCCGCCGCGGTGAAGGACGATAGTCCGCATTCGAAAGACGTCCGCGAAAACATCGCTAATATCGGCGTCTTCGTCTTCGATCGAACATTCGAAACCGAGATGAGTCCAACGCAGGAAAAGCTGAGCGCGCTTATCGACATCAACCTCAATATCGCGGCGGGCCTTGGTTCGGCCGTCTGACGCGAGCCTACGAGGTCGCGCCGCGGCGCCGGGCTGACTATTCTACGTTGCAAAAAGCCTATTCTAAAACGCCTGTGATGTTCTTCATAATATGGCGGATGGCGTTACCGCGGCACGAGAGATTTGTACATCAGGGATATCCACCCGTTTCACTCTGGTACTCAGCATTTCGGCGAAAGCGGCAAAAATCTTGCGCATCTGCGGCAGCTTGTAGGGATACGTTGCCGGAGAGTCCATATCGTGGACAATCATTGAGATATCCGCCTCGAATACCAGAAGGCGACCCGACTTTGTCTCAGCGCAGTCGATCATAAAATATTCCAGGCCCACGATGTCGGCGATGCCGATGAGCGCGTCGCGATGACGCGCGCCGAAGTCGCGATCGAAATCGGCCATGAAGCGTGCCTCCTCGGCGCGCTTTGAGACATCGGCGTCCATGTTTGCGTTGAGGTACCAGATCTTCCATTGGTCCGAGATCGCCATGTGGCAGGCATAAGCACGCCCATCGACAAAGGCGATCCGATATTTTCGAAACTGATGATCGTCGCACGAATAGTCGACATAACGCGAAATAAAGAACTCGGCTTCTGGTCGCGCGGCGAGATAGGGCCGAACCGCGGATGGGTCTTCAAGTTTCTCAAGACCCTTTCCGGCGTGGGAACCGATGGGACGCACGATCAGCGGAAATGTTCCGTCGCCGAGGAGGTCGGCTGGCAGCCAACTGTTGTCGCCAAACAACGACAGATTGGCGCGATCGATTTTTTTCGTCGCCGGTATTTCTACGCCTTTCACGGACTTGATCAGATCAAATAGCCGATCGCGGTCGAGACCTCCGATTCGACTGGGCAGGTTGACCACAGGCCGCGGCCAAATCTTGACCAGCCGTTCAATCTCCGCGAGCACCTCCCGCGTTTCGATGGAATCCGGTACGGTAACGATTGCAATGTCGTGCCGGGGCAGCGGACTGGGCAGCGGCATACCCGGAACGACGTAGAGCGTATAAAGCTCTATGTTTGCATCCTCGACCAGAAAATCGATCGGTGTATTGCCACCGAGGTCAAGCGCCGCCGCGAATGCCAATAAGCGCAGTGGGGGCGCGCCGGATGCCCGTCGCGACCAATAGAGGCGATGCTGTCGCAGCACGTCACTCTGGATGGCAAGGCCGACGGCTTGCTCGCCCAGGAGCTGTGCCACAATGGAGAGGTCCATCGCGGCCCCGGGTCCAGCCGTTGCGTTCTCCACGGCCGCCATAAGCTCTGACCAGATGTGTCTAAGATCAGTGCCCTTGAAAGCCTGCCTGATCAATTTACCGACACCGATGCGTGGCGCGCAGAAGTCCTCTGCGGCCGCAACGAGACGAATTGATTCGGCACCAATGGAATTGACCGTCTGAGGACCGAAAAAATCCGAATTTGATTCGCTGATGACGTCCATCGGACGGATTCCGGCTCCTGCTGCATCCGCGAGCACGACTGCCCCGGCTGGGCTTTATGAGGCGCTGCGTGACGAATCGGATTAAACGAAAACATTTCACTTGGCCACAGAAACCAGTGTGGTTTGAATCACGCTCCACCGGTTGCCGCGAGAGAGCGAACCAAAACGCGTATTTTAGCTCGATGTTAAGATGGCGTTAGGGAATTTGGTTAAATGCTGATGACAAGTTTTGATGACCATTGCCTCCAGTGCACCTGCTCAGGCCGGCTGGCGGCGAGGTCAATGTGGTATCGCTTCGGGTCAAAATTGACCGGACTCGCACTCTGTTGAATTTGCGTATGGTCGCAGCCGAACAATCCTCACGGTGATCATGCGACCGGGCGCGCCGCTGGGCGCGGCTCAGATATCCGGGCATCGGTGGAGATATTGACGTATGGCGGGAGCAGTCAGCCTTGCAGTTGCCACGCCATGTTTCGGAGGCCAGATTTCGACCATCTATGCGGAATCGATGTTTAAGCTGCAACGGGCGTTACGCGCCAACGATATTGAACTGAAGATATTCTTGAAGGACGGCGACGCCCTGATCACGCGGGCGCGTGCGAGCTTGACGGCACAGTTTCTTGATGATCCGACCGCGACCCATCTTCTGTTTATCGACGCGGATATCGGCTTCGATTCCGCTCAGGTCTTGCGTCTTATCGATTGCGGCGCCGAGATGTGCGCTGCAGTTTATCCGATCAAGCGAGTCGACTGGGGCAAAGTCAGGACCGCTGTGCAGGCGGGCCGCGCCAATCCCGCCGCCGCTTCTCTGAATTACGTATTTGAGGTGCAGGATCCCGATGCGGTGATCGCTAGAGCCGGCTTTATCAAGGTTCGCCATGCCGGCACCGGTTTCCTGATGATCCGGCGCGAAGCCATCGAACGGATGTGCGCGCAGTATCCGCATCTGCAATACCGGCGCGATCATTCGATCGAGGCCGCCACGCCCAGCAACAACCGCTATGCCCTGTTCGATTGTATGATCGACGAAGCCGGCACTTATCTGAGCGAGGACTTCAGCTTCTGCCGGCGATGGATCGATATGGGCGGGGAAATCTGGGCTGACTTGAACAGCACCCTGAACCATGTCGGCCCGATGGTCTTTCGCGGTGAATTGTCGTCGCAATTTGCGCCGGCGCAAGTTTCGCCGGACGCCCGGGTCTCAGCTGCATCTGCATGAGTGAGGGCTATCGCTCGCCCCGATCGATGCGCAGGCGCCAACCCGGTTCGCGCGCCCCTGACTTCCATAAGCACGAGACATTCACCTGCGCCGCCGTCGGTTCCGGTTAGAACATTGTTAACCATGGCATTTTAATTTGCCGCTGGCGGCGCATTGTATCCAACTGAGGTATCCGGCGTGGCAGAGCAAATTGCGGCGGAAAACCGAATCAAACTCGGCGATCCGGTCCCTTGGTTCAGCGCGCCTCTTCTGACGGGCGGCTCCTTCAATTTGCATGTCGATGCGGGCCGCTGGATCGTCCTCTGTTTCTTGGGTTCAGCCGCAAACGAACGAATGACAGTCGATTTCGAGGCGCTGCAACGCGAAGCCGACCTCTTCGACGAGGATCGCATTGTTCTGCGTGGCGTGTTCGCTACGCCGCCTGGCGATCTCGGGAGATATGCGGCCGCCACCACCAAGGCGCTGTCTTTCATCGCGGATTTTGACGGAGGGCTGAGCCGATCGTTTGGGGCTTTCGACGTTCCCCGTACCATTGTACTCGACCCGATGCTGCGGGCCGTCGCCGACATTCCGTGGAATTACCCGCAAGGGCACGCCGAAACCGTGCGCGGGATTTTGCGCGGACTGCCCTCGGTCGACGACTCGGCGGGCGTTCCGATGACCGCACCGGTATTGATCGTGCCGCGGGTGTTCAGCTTTGAACTCTGCGACTTTCTGGTCAAATTCCATGAGGAACAAGGCGGCCGCGACTCCGGCTTCATGCTGGACGTCGAGGGCAAAACCGCAACGGTGTTCGACTATAGCCTGAAGCGCCGCAAAGATCTCGTCGTGTCTACGCCCGAGATTCGCGACATCGTTCGCGACCAAGTCGTACGTCGGCTGATTCCCGAGGTTGAGCGGTACTTCCAATTTCAGGCCACGCGGATGGACCGGTATCTCGTTGCTTGTTACGACAGCGCGCTCGGGGGGCACTTCTTTCGCCATCGCGACAACCTCAATGCCGGTGCGGAATACCGGCGCTTCGCGGTCTCGATCAATCTCAATCACGACTACGAGGGGTGCGACCTCGTTTTCCCGGAATTCGGCCGCAAGACCTACCGGGCACCGGGGTCCGGCGCCGTCGTATTCTCGTCCGCGGCGTTGCATCAGGTGACGCCGGTGACGCGCGGGCGCCGTTACGCGTTCCTGGCCTTTCTTTATGCCGAGGCCGACGCGGCCAAGCGCGAAGTCAATAACGCCAGGCTGCACGACGGCGAAGCGCGTTACGTCGACGGCTGGGACCGGCTTTATCCGCAAGATGCTGTGGCGAAGGTCGCTTAAAGGTACCCGGCGGGAATTGCCGAATTCGCGCGGGAGATTGCGCTCTGGCGCAATTGTCGGCCGCAAGTGAGCATGGTGATGTCGCGCGAAACAACCCCGAGCTTTGTCGTCGCGATCGCGCCCTTGATCACCGTCGTTTGCTCGGCTTGAGAAAACCAAATGCGATTGTGCAAATCCCGATTCATCCATCAGATTCCGGTCGGATGCGGCCGTATTTTGCTCGTTCATGCTGTCAGTCAGTTTCGCCTCGCCGTCGACCGGCAGACAGCCGATGTCGTCGAGTATTTCACGCAAGCGCGTGCGCTGCCTGATGACTACGACGATCTGGCGAAACGCGTCGGCTTCAATCGTGACGCGATCGCCGGCTGCGTCGACTCGCTCGCGGAACGCGGCATCCTGACGGCGTCGAGCGCCGACGAGGAACTTGCCCAGGTCACGGCAAAGTTGAGCGAGACCCTCGGGCGGGATCCTGTCGAACTTTTGGAGCGCTATCGCCGCCAGTTGAAAGAGGGCTCCGACGCCTATTGGTCCGCGGGGACTACCTACGGCCTCTCCGATCTCGGCGGCGTCAAGAAACGCCTGGACGTGGTGCTGCTCGGCGATTGCGATATCCAGATGGAGTCCGACTTCCTGCGACGGGAAGCGGCGAAGCGTGGCCTCGATCTCCGCGTTGCAGCGACGTTTCCCCACGATGTTGGGTTCGTGAGTGAGCATCGACACGATGCCGTCCTGATCGGTGCGCTACGCTCGCGTCACGCCATCGCGGACGAATTCGACGCCGCCGAAAAGGCCGCCCAGGATTCCGCCGAAAAGGCGGCCCATGGTGCCTATGTCGTGGAAGCCAGTCACATTTTGCATGAACTGCGGCAGCGCACCACCGCGCCCATCCTGATCGACAATTTGCCGGAACCGACAGTGCAACCGCTCGGCCTCGCGGAACGCGGGCTGACCGGGCATCGCACGCGCTTCCGGCTGGCGAATGTGGTCCTGGCGAAACTCGCGGCCTCCTACGCCGACGTTCATGTGGTGGACATCGCCGCCGCTCTTGCGGCCGTGGGTTCAGAACGTATGCTCGACGACGGGCAGGTCGGCTTCACGCATTTCGGGTCGCCGGGTTGGCTCCTGCAACGTCCGGAAAGCGAGAAGGCGGCGGTTCACGGAATCTTCCCGGACACGACGCCGCTGGCGCGGTTCGTCGGCGCCGATCCGTATTGTCGCGAGGCGGTTGTGTCGCGCACTCATGTCGATGTCCTCTCGGCGACGCTTGGGATCGATCGCAAGAAATGCGTCATCGTCGACCTCGACGGCGTGCTGTGGCCGGGCGTTCTGGCGGAAACCGGCAGTCCGTTCGCTTGGGATCCGGCCATCAGTGGGACGTTCTCCTATGTTGGCCTCTATTTCGGTCTGCACGAGGCGCTGCTCTGCCTGAAAAAGCGGGGCATCGTCCTCGCCTGCGTCAGCAAGAACGACGAGGCGACGGTCCGCGAGTTATGGAAATATCCGGATCACTATCCGCGCAACCGGCTGCTGACGCCCGACGACTTCGTCACATGGCGCGTCAATTGGAGCGACAAGGTCGAGAACATCCGCTCCATCGCCGACGAAATCGGCTTTGCGCTCGACGCTTTCCTGTTCATCGATGATCACCCAATCGAACGGGATCGCGTCCGGCAGCGGCTTCCGGAGGTTGAAGTGTGGGGCGAGGATCCGTTCGCCTTGCGCCGTCAGCTGCTCAACGATCCGCGCCTGCAATTGCCGCACATTACCGAAGAAGCGGCCTCGCGCACGCAACTCGTCAAGGCACAGCTCGGCCGAAAACAATTTCGCGCCGAAGTCGTGGACGAGAACGCCTATATAGCGTCGTTGCAGGTCCAATGCCGTGTCGATCGAGTGCGACCCAACGGCAAGCTCGATCGCATTTCGGAATTGTTCGCGCGGACCACGCAGTTCAACACCACGGGCCGGACGTTTTCACCCACCGAGTTGAAGGCGCTGTGCGGCGGTCCCGATACTCATGTGTTTTCGATCCATGTCTCGGACCGGTTTGGAGATCACGGGCTCGCCGGAGCGGCGGTGATCGAGCGCGGCGACATAACCGGCTTGGTCATGAGCTGTCGTGTGCTGGGGCTTGGTGTCGAACACACTTTCCTGCGGCGTATCATCGAGCCCCTGAGAGCCGACGTGGAGGCGTTGACGGGACGCATCGTGGCGACATCGCGCAATATTCCGGTCCGCAACGTCTATCGCGATAACGGCTTTCGATTCGAACCCGATGGTCTCTGGCGGCTTGACCTGGACTGCGCCCGCGAACAGGTCGTGGCGCTCGCCGCCGCCGGTTAAGCGCCGCCTGACGCAACTGCGGGCGTGCGGAACGGCTTAGCAAACAGGCCGGGCCGCGACCTAAAAAGCAGCTTCACGGTCGCATGCTACCGGCGAGCCAGTGATCTTTGTTGTATCAATATTGTTGAACCTGACACGATTCGTCAGATCGCCGGGGGGCGGTATTTGCGGTCTTCGTTGCGCCAGTTCTGGCACGGGAGCTCGCGGCAGATTTGCTTTACCGAAGATTGCCCCGATGAATCGCCATCAGCGTCGCGCCGACGCCAGGCTTCGACCGACTCCAAGCAATTCTCATGCGGCCGAGCTCCTGCAAGCCGGCGTCTCGCACCACGTGGCGGGCCGCGGCACCGAGGCTGAGGCTTATTACCGGAAAGTGCTGGCTGTCTTTGCTGAGCATGCGGATGCCCTGCACCTGCTCGGTGTCCTTGCCCACCAGGCAAGTCAGAACGACGTGGCCGTCGCGTTGATGCGCCGGGCCTTGGCACAGAGTCCGCAGAATGCGATGTACTTGTCCAATCTCGGCCTTGCGCTGCGCGATCAGGGCAAGCTCGACGAAGCGATCGCTGCGTATCGCCAAGCCATTCGGATCAAGCCCGATTATGCCGAAGCGCATTGCAACCTCGGCGCCGCGCTGCGCGACCACGGCAAGCTCGCGGAAGCGGTCGCCGCGTCTCGCCAGGCGATCGTCCTGAAGCCGGATTTTGCCGAGGCGTACAACAACCTTGCCGCGGCATTGACCGAACTTGGACAGTTGTCGGAAGGCCGCGCAGCTTTGGAAAACGCCGTCCGGCTGGCGCCGCGCAATGTCAAATTCCTCCGCAACCTGAGCGAAATGGTTCGTTTTGCCGCCGGGGACCCGCATATGGCCGCGATGGAGCAATTGTCCAAGGACAACGTCTCGCTTTCCGTCGACGAACGGGTCGAACTGCATTTCGCCTTGGGCAAGGCTTATCAAGACGTGGGCCGGCACGGCGAAGCCTTCCGCCAGTGGCTGGACGGCAATGCTCTCAAGCGTCGGCAAATTACGTATGACGAAGCCGCAACGCTCGGAGGGTTGGATCATGTCCGGTCGGTCTTCACGCCCGAGCTGATGCGGTCGCGGAATACCGCTGGTCAGCCTTCCTCGGTTCCGGTGTTTATTGTCGGAATGCCGCGCTCGGGCACGACGCTGGTGGAGCAAATTCTTGCCAGCCATCCCCAGGTCGTCGGAGGCGGCGAACTGACGCTGTTCGAGGATGCCGTTAGAGCAATCCGGGAGAGGCTCGGCGGTTCGCCGAGTTTCCCCGAGTTGGCGTCGGCGATGGTCGATGAGGATTTTCTTGACCTCGGCACGCGCTACCTTGCCGAATTCCTGCGGATCGCCCCTTCCGCCGCGCGTATCACCGACAAAGGCCCGGGAAATTTCATTTTCGCCGGGCTCATTCACCTGGCGCTGCCCAACGCGATCATCGTTCATGCCATCCGGGATCCGGTCGACACCTGCATTTCCTGCTTCTCCAAGCTGTTCAGCAGCGGACAAAAACATACCTACGACCTCGCCGAACTGGGGCGCTACTATCGCCGCTACGAGGCCCTGATGGCGCACTGGCACCGCGTGCTGCCGCCCGGACGCATTCTCGACGTCCGCTATGAAGAGGTCGTCGCCGACCTCGAAGGTCAGGCGCGGCATATCGTGGCCCATTGCCGGCTTGACTGGGATCCGCGATGTCTTGCGTTTCATCGAACGGAACGACCGGTTCGCACCGCGAGCGCCACGCAAGTGCGCCAGCCGATTTACGACAGCGCGATCGGACGCTGGCGCGTTCACGAGCCGGTCCTCGGACCGCTGCTGGTGGAACTCGGAGGTGCGGGCCGTTTCGATCAAGGCCACGCGGCACCAACCGGCCGCTTTGTCGCCTCATAGTGCGCGCTGCTCAGAACAGCAACCAACGATTTCTCAATTAACGCGGCGACTCCGTGCCGCTCGTCTCCGCGGATTTGAAGGCGTCGGCGAAGCTCTCGAGCGATGGCAGGTCGGCGTCGGAGACCGCCCAGAACGTGAAGCCCGTGCCCTGCCAAGCGAGCGCGTGAAAGCCATCGACCGGCGCAGGTGCTGCCGGAGCGGCGGAGGTGGGCAGGGCGGTCACGCTCACCACATGCTCGCGGACGCGATAGACGAGCGTCGGCGCCGGTTTGCCGGCCACCACGTCGATACGGCCGCCGACCAGCGGGTAGCCCCGCGCCGCGAGATCGGGGGCGGGTGGCGAGACGGCAATGTGCGCGTCGAACCACGGCCTCACATTATGCCGGTCGTTCGAGGCGACGTCGACGGTCGCTTCCGAAAGGAGCGCGCGGCGATGTCCGGCGATGAGCGCGTCGATGACGCCGGTATCCTGCCGCGACACCGCCCAGTAGGTCGAGCCGCCGCCGATCCCGATCCCGATCACCAGCGCTGCCGCCATTCGCATTGCGCCGCGCCGCGTTAGATCAGCCCGGATCGGCGCAACTGGACGGTTAAGAGCGGCGATACGGCTGCGCAAAGCAGCAGGCGCCGGTTCGCGCGGAAAATTCTTGCGCAACGTGCGCCGCAACGCTGCCAAACGTTCATAGTCTTTCGCCAAAACGGGATCGTCGGCAAGCCTGCGTTCGAAGGAGATTTGACCGGCGGCATCGAGCTCGCCGTCGAGAGCCGCCTGCATGATCAGGCGCGAATCAACATCGCTCATCACATCTCCCTTCCGATCCGTTCGATCAGCAACGCGCGGGCGCGCGCCAGACGCGACATCACGGTGCCGATGGGAACACCGGTCGCCTCGGCGATCTCGCGGTAACTCAAGCCGTTGAACTCACGCAACACCAGTGCCTCGCGGAACGGAGCCGCAAGCTCGCCTACGGCCCTTTCGAGCAACGCTGCGTCCGCCTGCGCGATCACTTCCGCCTCCGGCGTCGCCACCTCTGTCACCGCCGATGAGGCCTGTTCGACGGCTTCGAGGTCGTCGGTCAGCACCAGCGCTTTCGGCCGGTTGCGCGCGAGCCAGGTGAACGCCGTATTGCGCACGATGGCGATCAGCCAGGCCCGCGGGTTACCGCCGGCGAACGTGGCCGCACCTTTCAGGGCGCGCAGGCAGGCCTCCTGCACCACGTCTTCGGCGTCGGTCGCGTTGCCGGTGAGCCAGCGGGCGAACGTATAGGCGTCGTCGAGATGAGGCAGAACCACCTCGTCGAATACTTTGCGGTTGCGGTCTTTGCTCATGCCGCAGCGTGGTTCATGCAACCCCTCACAGCGCCGTGGCGATGTTACGTTTCATAGGCGCTCGTCGTTCGCGAGTTTCACGCTGGTGAAGCCGCTTCATCTCCTCCACATAGTCTGAATGGCCGCACTTAGGAGACACAAGGCGTGTCAGCTTTATTCCCGTCCCGGCGCGGTTTTTTGCGCGGACCGTTCGCGCCGGTAAAACGACGGCTATCACATTGAATCGTCTCAATTTTTGCAATAGGCCTCGCGACAAAGCTTCTGCAGCTCCGGGAACGGCTGATAGGCGGCATTGCCGCACAACTCGCGGGTCGAGTTGACAATCTGGGTCAAGCTGCCGGAGAAAAAGAAGGCCGCAGATTCCTTGCTGCCGACGTATTGGCCCTCTTCGTCCCTGGCGTTGAACTTCACGCAAGCAATGTAGCGGGCGATCAGCCCAGTGGGTTTCAAAACGGGTTCGCTGACGTAGGCATCGCGTATGCCGGTCGGATCGGCGAGCTGGACGCGCAGCCGTTCCATGATGCTGGCTCTGTAGTCCTTGGGGTAGACATTCTCCTCGACTTTTTTCTCGCCGCGTTCAGCGCATCCGCACAACGCGACGGCCACAAGAGCCGCCAGCCTTAAATTTTTTATCCCGGCTCCGGCTTGTCTACGCGTCATGGTCACGAGCAGTCCTCGCTGCCTCGCACGCTGAAGGTCACGTCGCCCGCCGGGATGGAGCAGCGGGACAATCCGCGCTAGGCTGGCAAGCGTCATTGCCGGATCATCCGCGCCTGACGCCAACGAATATCGGGAGGAACATCATGAAGCATCTCACCACGCCGTCCTATCGCACGGCGGCAATCGCCACCGTCCTGATGGCGCTTGCCGGCCTGCCGGCGCGGGCCAACGATATCACCACTGAATGGGCGACCGTAAAGCCCCCGGCGGTACCCGAGCTCAAGCCGGCGACGGTCGATCCGAAGACCACGGCGCTTCTCATCCTCGATCTCATGAAGACCAATTGCGGCGTCCGTCCACGGTGTGCCTCCACGGTTCCCAATGTCAAAAAGCTCTTGGATGAGGCCCGCGCTCACAACATGATGGTGTTCTATACGCTTGTCGGAGGCACTCCCAGTCCCGAGGGCATGGTCGATCAGAGCTTGGCGCCGCGCGCCGGCGAGTGGGTGGTCCGTGGCGGCGCGGACAAGTTCATCGGTTCCGACCTCGAGCAGCGGCTCAAGGACAAGGGGATCAAGACCGTGATCGTGACCGGCACCTCAGCCCAGGGCGCAGTGGTCGGCACCAGCAACGGTTCGGTGCAGCGCGGCTACAAGGCGGTCGTGCCGGTTGACGGAATGTCGGCGGAAGACCCCTACAATGAACAATACGCGGCCTGGCACCTCTACAAGGGCGGCCCAGCCGTCCTCACGGAGAACGTCACGCTCACCCGCAGCGATCTGATCAAGTTCGCGAACTGAGCGCCGGCCATTGCGGTGGCGCCATGTGTCATGCACCGGGCCGCCGGGCGGCGGCCCGGTGTATGACCCGCCTGGAGCGCCATCAGGTTTGATCGGATGGCGCTCCAGTTCATTGAGCATTCGTCAAGTAAACGACATCGGCTCCGCCTCGAAGTGGAACCCGTCGCCCTGTTTGACGAAATGGCCGAGGCCGGGCCAAGGCAGATGGTAGACGAGCGACAGCATCCGCTGCGCCGCAAGCATGTCCATCTGTTTCAGGCGCGTCTGGATGCCGAGCTGCCGGTCGGTGTCGAAGGCATCCTCCATCCGCGGCTTCTCGACGATGATGTTGTGGTGCACGAGATCGCCCGCGAAATAGAGCGTATTGCCCCCCGAATTGATAACGAAGCACGTGTGTCCGACGGTGTGGCCGGGCGTGTGCATCGCCTGGACCCCCGAAATGACGTCCTTGCCATCGCTGTAGAACAGGATGCGATCGCGGTTCGGCAGCAGGTTCTTCTTGGCGGCGAGCATCGAGCCTTCGCCGGGAGTCCCCTTGCGGGCATCGCTGGTCCAGTATTCAAGGTCCGCCTGCGAGATATAGATTTGCGCGTTGGGGTAGTTCTGGCTGCCGTCCTCGGCCAGGATACCGCCGACATGGTCGATGTGGGCGTGGCTCGGAATCAGGTAATCGATGTCCTTGGGGTCGATACCTGCAGCCTTGAGGTTCCGGGTCAGGCGGCCCATGTCGTTGTTGCGCTTGACCGAGCTCATGCCGGTTTCGAACAGGGCGAGCTTGTCGCCGGTGTTGATGACGAGCGCGTTCTGGTCGAGGATCACTTTGTCGGGCGGCAGGAACAGATCGGTCATCATCTTGCCGAGTTCTTGCTGGGTCGGGCCGATGAAGGTATTGCCCGGCGCGCCAGTCGCCATCGGTCCGTCCGAAACGACCGTCGCCTCGATGGTGCCGATCTTGAAACGATAGAACGCCGGTGCGGGCGTGTTGAGCATGGGCGCCTTGGCGGCTCCCGGCGCCGTGCCGGCGACCAAGCCTGCAGCGGCCGTGGCGGACGCTCCGGCGAGCAATCGACGGCGCGATAAATTCATATCTACCATCTCGTCTACTCCCTGATTTTTGGTTTGAGGCAGACCCTCGTCCGCCGTCGGCGGAGATTACTCCGGTGGCGCGCCGAAGTCATCGGGTCGAGTTCGAGGGCGGCTACGCTTGCTCGAACCGGGCGTCGAGACCGCAAGCGCGCTGGCCCGCGTGCGTTGACAGAAGATGTGTCGTTCACAAATTGCGTGCCGTCATCGTCTCGGGCGTGGTAATTTCTGCGATGCCAATATCCCGTCGCGACTTTCTCAACGGCACGGCACTCGCGATCGCGTCCGGGCTGACGCCTGCCGGGCAGCTTGCGGCCGCGGCGGCGCGCTATCCGCCGGCGCTCACCGGCTTGCGCGGCCAGCATCCGGGGTCGTTCGACGTCGCCCACGCGTTCGCGCGCAACGGCGTTGACTTTCACACCGATGATGCCCCGATCGCGGAACGCTACGATCTCGCGGTGGTCGGGGGCGGCATTAGCGGACTTGCGGCCGCCTGGTTCTATCGCCGCGCCTTTGGGCCGGATGCACGGATCCTGGTTCTCGACAATTGCGACGATTTCGGCGGCCACGCCAAGCGCAACGAATTCACGGCGGACGGCCGTCTCGTCATCGGCTATGGCGGCAGCCAGTCCCTGCAATCGCCAAAGACGCTTTACAGCGAGGTGGCCAAGGGCCTGTTGCGCGATCTCGGGGTCGACATTGCGCGGTTCGAGACCGCGTTCGAGCGCGGGCTCTATCCCTCGCTCGGGCTCTCGCGAGGCGTCTTCTTCGCCCGCGAGGCATTCGGTCGTGACGTGCTGGTGGCGGGCGATCAGTTGACGACGCGACCGGCCGACCTTGCGGGCCCGGCACACCGACCAGCCGACGCGTTCGTCGCCGCGCTGCCGGTGTCCGACGCCGGCAAGGCGCAGCTTCTGGCGCTCTATGACGTTACCCGCGATCCATTGGCGGGTCGTTCAGTTGCTGAGAAGCTCGCAGTGCTCAAGACCACCAGCTACCGCGATTACGTCACGCGCATTTGCGGTTGCGGCGAGGAGGTTGCGAACTGCTTCCAGGGCCGCACGCAGGGTTTTTTCGGGCTCGGATGCGATGCGGTGCCGGCCGCCGATGTGCGCGAGTTCGGCTACCCGGGTTCGCGGGTCTGGGCCTGCCGGCCGCCGTGAGCGCCGAGCGCAGCGAGCCGTATATCTACCATTTCCCCGACGGCAACGCCTCGCTGGCGCGCCTCTTGGTGCGTGCCCAGGTTCCCGGCATCGCGCCCGGCGCCACCATGGACGACATCGTGCTGGCGCCGTTCGATTACGACGTACTCGACCGGCCCGGCCAGAACCTGCGCATCCGTCTCGACTCAACCGTGCGTCAAGGTTCATGACGCCGGCGACGAGGTCGTGATCGGCTATGTGCGCAACGGCGCGGCATATCGCGTTGCCGCCCGGCATGCGGTGCTCGCCTGCTTTCACATGATCATTCCGCATCTCATGCCGGAACTTCCGCAGCAGCAGCGCGATGCTCTGGCGCAGAACGTCAAGACGCCGCTCGTCTATACCAATGTGCTGATCCGGAACTGGCAGTCATGGGCGCGGCTCAAGGTCTTCGACATTTCAGCGCCGATGTCGTTTCACAGCCAGGTGTCGCTCGATTACCCGGTCAGTCTCGGTGGCTACCGCAATCCGCGCGATCCGGCCGAGCCGATGGTGCTTCATCTCGAGCACGTGCCGGGTGCGCCCAATTCCGGGCTCGACGCACGCACTCAGTTTCGCATCGGCGCCGCCAAGCTGTTCGATATGACTTTTTCGGATTTCGAGACGACGATCCGCGACGACCTTGACCGCATGCTGGGCGGCGGCGGGTTTTCGAGCGCGCGCGACATCCTCGCGATTACCGTCAATCGCTGGACCCACGGCTACGGCTATGTGGCGAACTCGCTGTTCGACGGCGACGACTATGACAAAACGGTCGAGCTTGCGCGTCGGACGGTCGGCCGCGTCGCCATCGCCAATTCAGACGCCGGTGGCGACGCCTACGCGCATCTCGCCATCGATCAGGCCGAACGCGCCGTGCGCGAGTTGCTGACGCGCTGATTCTGCGCCGCCCTCGCCGCGCCGTTGAGGAAACCTTTACGCCGCGTCGCTATGACGGCTGCCGGCACATTGGGCGGCGGGCATGTCGGAATGGCGTGACGAGATCAACCGGAAGGCGCTGGCGCGGCTCACCAAGGCGCTGCCGGCGATCTTTCCGCCGGCGGTGCTCGCTCACGCGTTGCAGCGGCGCTTCACACCGCCGATGCCCCGGCTTGCGATCAATTCGTATTGGCGGGCGCATCCGCTGCGTGCCGATCGGCTTGCCCGCGCCCTCGCAGCGCGCAGCGGCGGACCGCCCGGCTGGACCTGGCGGCTTGCCGGCGCGAAGTCGGACCGGCCCAAGCGGCGTCGCCCCAAGCGGCTTCGCGACGGCGCCTCCGATCCGGATCGTCTTGCGGCGAGCTTCCGGGTGCCGCCGGCGCCGTATCGGGAGCGCCAGTATGCGCCGGGGCCCGGCTTCTGCTGCATCTGCGGCCAGCCCGTTTACCGGTTCGGCTGGCATGTCGATTTGTGGGATCGCGGCCCCAATACCAACGCTGGCTGGCACGCGGCGTGCGTGGTCGCCTGGGATCTTTGGTCGGCGCCGAGCGACTATGCCGGTGTGCTCAAACGCGTTCAGCGACGGCGTTGCGCCGAGACCGGCGGCAGGCTGTGGAAGACCGCCGAGGTCGATCACCGGGTGCCACTGTTCCGGGTGTGGCGCGAGCATCGCGACGCGCCATGGCCGGCGCTGCTCGGCTATTGGGGCGTGCCCAACCTACAAGTCATCAATCGCGACGCGCACGTCGGCAAGTGCACCGCTGAGGCAAGGCTGCGGCGCCGGAATCCCGACGATA
Source organism: uncultured Alphaproteobacteria bacterium (assembly GCA_963747835.1). Lineage (GTDB taxonomy): Bacteria > Pseudomonadota > Alphaproteobacteria > Rhizobiales > Xanthobacteraceae > JAJPKK01. The sequence goes on along the minus strand of CAVVGO010000006.1, from coordinate 66,944 downwards.
GTTCCGACGCGCTCAAACCCCGTAATCTGGACACATAGTTTTCAGCTGACACCACGCACCGAGCTAATTCGTCCCGGGCTTGGCCGCCGCGTAAGTCTTGGCAAAGCCGGTGCGGGCATTGGTCACCGTGAAAGTCCCGTCGGCCTGGGCCATGACCTTGATCCAAAAGGCCGGCCCGTTATGTGCCGGTGGCGGCGGCGCGTTGGGACTGGGAGTGGGCGCTACGATCGGATTGACCGGCATGGCTGGCGAGGGGTCGTCGACCACGTTCGCGATGAACATGCCCGGCACCGTGTATTCCTGACCGCTGAGCTGGGAGAAATGAATTTGCCACAGGTCCTCCAGCCCCGGCGAGGTATGCAGGACGGTCATGACGTCCGGCGCGCCGCCTTTTCGAGTGCCGTTGTTCATGATGGCGACGCGCGGATGCGTCGCGTGGATCATGACTTCGGAATTCGATGAACTGACCCCGTGATGTAGGCCAAGAAACACGTCGATGGCGCCGATGCGGTTGTTCGGGCACATCAGCTCGAATTCCTTGTTCTTGGTGAGATCGCCGAGATGGATGGTGCGGAATTTTCCGAACGTGACGTAGACTCCGACCGACATCGGGTCCTCGGCGTTGTTCTCTCCGGGTCTGAAGCCTGCGCATTGGGGGTTCGGCCCGCCGGCGCCCGGTACAGCGGTCTTGACGGTTTCGCCGGCCGACGACACCACTTCGACGTCGAGGCCCGCGACCGCGATCTTGTCGCCCGCCTTGGCGACCGTGTGCTTGGCGCCAGCGTAGAGCACCGGATAGACCTTCGCGATGAATTCATCGACCTCGGGATTCGGCTGAACATTGGGTCCGTGGTCGATGAAATTGCGAACCGGGATGCGTTTCGCGACCTCCACGAGACCACCATAGTGATCGCCGTGCCAATGGGTAGTGATCAGGTTGTCGATCTGGGTCAGGCGGGCGTCGCGGGCCGCCTGCATGATGCGCTCGGCGTCGCGCACCGAGGCCTGAGGGCCGACGTTCCCGGTATCGATAAGGAGAATTCGCCTGACGGTGCAACGAACAACGTCGCATTGCCGCCTTCCACGTCGACCACATAGACGTCGAGTGTGGTGCGGGTCTGCGCGCCGGCGCCGTCGTGCCCTGCCTGGATAAGGAGCACGGCCAAAGCCGCTGCCGACTTGATCCACATTGTGCCGCGCATGGTAGCCTCCCTCGGTCCCGTCGTGTGCTTGCGCTCTGTCAGTCGCGGGCGCTCACCCGAACAAAATGATAGCAATTCGCCACAACGCCCGAAAGGCTTGCCGGCGCGCGGGCTAGAGTTTGCGGTACATCACCAGCGCGTCCACCGGTCCCAGCGTCTTATGCCGGAAGGCGCCCGGCAGCCGACCCACGATCTCGAATCCAAACCGCCGCCACAGCGCGATGGCGCGCGTGTTGGTGCTGACGACGAAGTTGAATTGCATCGCGCCATATCCGGCCGCTGCGGCGTATCGCAGGGCATGGGCGCACATGGCGGTGGCGACGCCACGACCACCGGCGGCGGTTGCGGTGATGAAAGCGCAGTTCGCCACATGGTCACCGCCGCCACGCTGATTGGCGCGGATGTAGTAGGTTCCTACCGCGGCGCCGCCGTCCTCGGCGACGAAAACGGTGTGACCGGGCGACGACCAGTAGGCTAGGGCGTCGTCGCTCGGCCAGTCCGGCGGCAGCGCATAAGTCTCGCCGGCCCGGATCGTCGGCTCCATGATGTCCCAGATCGCGTCGGCATCGCCGGCAACCGCGGGTCTGACGATCACGCAAATTTTGCGAGGATGCAGGTCCGAGGCCTGCTCACTCCGCCGCATCGGCAAGTTTTTCCGACGTCGGCACGGCTTTATCCGGTGCATCGAGCTGGTGCAGGATGACTCCCTCGAGCGTCGAGACCTCTCCGATCCAGGCCGCGCGCGCCAACGCCCGGTTGGTGTTCTCGAAGCCGGCCTGCCAGCGCGCCTTTATGCCGGCCGGGCTGAAATCCATCTCCTTCATGTGGTCTTCTCTCTCCAGGCGCGGCGCCAAAAGCTGCACGACATGCATGGTCGTGGTGCAGCCATAGGCGGCCATTTCGCGGACCTCCGGAGAGGCTCGGGCCTCGTCCGGCACGTGCTTGGCGAGCTTGGAGATGATATGGCGCAGCCGGTGCGTTTCGCGCTGACGGGCAATGTGGTCGTTCATGCGGCTCGAAAACTGGATGTCCTTGAAACGGTGCATGACGTCAAAAAAACTCGCGGGCTCGGGGCCGAGCGGATGCCACATGTTGACCGCAAACACGAGGGAATCGCGTCGCGGATTATCGTCGAAAATCGCCTCGGTCGGCGTATTCGACAAGATGCCGCCGTCCCAATAAAGCTCCCCATCGATGCGCACCGGCGGGAACGCAGGCGGCAATGCCCCCGACGCCATGATGTGATCCACCGCGAGCGGCATCTCGCGACTGTCGAAGTAGCGCATGGTGCTGGTGCGCACCTGCGCGGCACCGACCTTGAGGCGCGGCTTCGCGGTGTTCAGCAGCTCAAAATCGACGAGTTCGGTCAGCGATTTGCGCAGCGGGGTCGTCGAGTAGCAACCGGCATTCTCGGCGCCGTGGAACGCCTGCGAACTGCTCTCGAAAAAGCCCGGGATGCCGCTGGTCATGGTGGAGAAGGACGTAATGCGGTCGGCGACGTCGCTCCAGAACGGGATCCCGGCCCAGAATGAAGCGCGCTCGACGCGGCGCCAGAACTCCTTGAGACGCGCGAGGCGCTGTTCGGCCGGATTGCCACAGATGATGGCGGCGTTGATCGCCCCGATCGAGGTGCCGATGACCCAATCGGGTTCGATGCCCGCCTTGTGAAGCGCCTCGTAGACGCCACCCTGATACGCGCCGAGCGCCCCGCCTCCCTGCATGACCAGGACAACCTGTCCCCTTTGCTCATTGCGGAATACGTTGACGGCCTCGAGCGGGGTGCGGTGCGATTCCAACTCGTTCTCCTCTGCGCGCTATTGGAATTAGCTGATTACTTGGGGGCCATCATAGCAAACGCAATGCCGGTTGGCAGCGATCTTGGCGCCACGATCTTGGCGTCAAAGATCGCCGGTTTGGGGTCACGATGACTTTACCGTCAGTCGCGCGCGGACCGCGTGCAGAAACGTCGCTCGATCGGACGGCGTGCTGACGTGGGCGGCAAGCCGTTGGCATAGATCGTCCGGCGTGCGTGCCTCGGTTGCTGCCTTCTGGACGACGACCTTGGCGATGGGGCCGATGTGCCGTGCAAGCAAAGCCCGGATCGCCTCGAACTGTTCGCTGCCGGGCGCGACGAGTGGCGCGCGCGGCGTCCGGGTCCGTTTTTTAACAGGCGCGGCCGCGGTCGGGGCACCGTCCGCAGCGCCGGGCCGGAGGTCCGAATTTAAGCTTTCCCGCGCGGTATCGTCCTCGACGATCGCCCCGGCGCTCAAGACGTTGCGGATCGTGTCGGCGAGCTTGCCGAGTGCCTGTTCCCGGTCGGGAAACATGTCGATCCATTGGCGCGTTGCGAGTTCATAACGCAATGCGCCGGTCGGCAGTATCGGAGACAGCCGAAGCGGGAAGACCGGCATTTTGTACGCTGCTGCCAGCGAAAGCTCTTTTTTTATTTCTCCCGAGGTGCCCGAGGATTCCGAGAACAGGAAGACAATCCCTTTCGACTTTTCGAGCGAATGAACGATCGTCTCTTGGTAATTCTCGCCGGGCGGAACGTCGCGCGCGGAGATCCAGCAGTCGAGCCCCTCTGCCTCGAGGAAGTCAACGACCCCGAGAGCGATCTTTTCGTCCTTCGACGAATAACAAATGAAAACTCGATGATTATCCTCGGTCACTGTGTCTCTCGGTCGTTGGTCGGCCTCCCCAATGCTACCCTACGCTTCTGACAGACCGGAGGCTAGGGAGTGTTCCAACGAGATGCACGCGGTAAGCGTCTGGGCACGCGGCGCTTTGCCTCCACTCAACCGACATCCGCTCCAGCGGCGTCGGCGCGGCGGTCCGCAAGCCGGGCAAGGGTTATCAACGGGGGCTCGATCTCTTTCCATCGCGATCGATACCGCCGTGTCGCATCTGCATGCTATATAGCGGTTGGCGAGCCGGGCAGTGCCCGGTGCGTCACTGCATCAATGGAGCCGGTTTAATGGGGCTGAGAGCCAAGTTCAACCTGGTGATCTTGGCGGCCTTTGCCGTCGGATTTGTGGTTGCCGCCTTCGTGCTCAACCGCGTCTTCGTCGACTACGCGCGTGAGCAGGTATTGCAGAACGCCCGCATCATGATGACGGCGGCGAACGCGATCCGTAAATATACCGCTCAGGAACTCGGTCCGTTGCTTCCCCTCGAGCATGACGGCAAATTCGTTCCCGAGACCGTGCCGGCCTATGCCGCGCAAAAGAATTTCAAGGACGTGCAGGCTGCGTTCGCCGGATATACCTATCGCGAGCCCGCGCTCAATCCAACCAATCTGACCGATCGTGCGCAGGACTGGGAGGCCGATATCATCGGCCTGTTTCGCAACGAACCGGCCAGGACGGAACTCGTGGTCGAACGCGATACCCCGATCGGGCCCACGCTCAATCTGTCGCGACCGCTTTCGATCGGCCAGGAGGCGTGTCTGAGCTGCCACAGCACGCCGGCCGCCGCACCGGCGGTCCTGACGCAGAGTTACGGCACGGTGAACGGGTTCGGCTGGAAGCTCCACGAGACCATCGGTGCGCAAGTCGTATCGGTTCCGATGGCGGTTCCGCTCAAGCTCGCCCGCGACGCCTATGTCACCTTCCTGATCATCCTGGTCGCGATATTCGTGATCGTCTGCATCATGCTAAACCTGTTGCTGCACTTCCTGGTGGTCATTCCGGTCAAGCGGGTATCGGCGATGGCCGATGCGGTCAGTCTGGGCGAAGAGAACGTCGAGGCCTACGTCAAGCCCGGCAAGGACGAGATTTCATCGCTCTCGGTCTCGTTCAACCGCATGAGGGAAAGCCTCAGACACGCCATGGAGATGATTAAATGATCGCGTAGGCGAACCTGATTCGTCACGACATCAGATATCCGTTATGCGGTCGGAAAAAACGGATTGATCTGGCGCAGCGGTCCACTATGCGGCTGCATAAACGGCGTCTCGTCACGAGGCCGTAGTAGCTCTCGATGCGCCGTTCTGCAGCTTGCGGATGCGCTCGGTCAGGTTGCCGGTGGGCGTAGCGTCATCGTCGCCGTTCGGTCGGCTTTCGAAGGCCTCGGGACGAATGATGGCCAATTCGGTCAGCATCGCATCGATTGTCCCGGATTTGTCCATCGCGAGCGCCATGTGGGCAACCTGGACGGCGATATCGTTGATGCGCTCGCGCAGCAGGGCATTCTCGACCCGTTCCGCCCGCCAAGTCGCCTCTGCTTCATGCTTTAGCGCGATCAATTCGTTCTGCGCTTGGCTGCGGTCCCCCTGCGCGTTCTGGAGCTGGGATTCGAGATGGGCCTTTTCGGCGCGCAGCACTTCGGTGGTTGCCGAGGTGTCCCGCTTGATGGTCGCAATCTCCTGGAACAGCGATTTGATCTCCGCATCGCGTTGGCGCAGTAATTCATCCCGCTCGGCGATCCATTTCTCGAGGTCCTCGGTGCGAGCGGCGCGGATTTCCAGAGTGTTATTTGCAGTCTGCAGCAACCGTTCGAGTGAGCCTTTGTCGGCGAGGAGGCGCTCAAGGACGACGCTGTGCTCGTCCCTGGCGGTGGCGAGTTCGTGATGCAGGGCTTGGGCCTCGGCGTCCCGCTGGTTTAGCAGACGATCCCGCTCGGCAACCCATCCTTCGAGGTCGCCGATGCGGCCGGAATGGGATTCGACGGTGTTGTTGGCGATGCCGAGCAGCTTTTCCAGGGTGCTCTTCTCGTCGTTCAGCCGTTCCGCGGTGGCGCCGTGCTCGTCCCTATTGGTGGTGATTTCCTGATGCAGGGCGCGGACCTCAGTGTCGCGTTGTGCCAGCAGCCTCTCCAACTCGGCTTTGTGGCTTTCGAGGTCGCCGATGCGGCGGGCGCGGTTTTCGAGCTCGTTGGTATGCACCGCGATCTCGCGCTCGAGCTGCGCGACCTGCGGGTGCAGCACGTCGACCGCCTGGCGCTTCTCCTCGAGCTCCTTGGTCACGGTGGATACCGCGACCCGCTCGTCGAACAGGCGCCGTGCAGCGTCCTGGGCGTCCTGCTGCAATTCCTCGATCTGCGACTTGTACTGTTCGATCTGGGTCTTGAGCACCGCGATTTCGACGCGCTGGGTGTCGGTCGAAAGGCGCTGGTCGTTGATGTCGCTCGCCGCCTTGGCAAGCTCCGCCTCCTTGGCGGCAAGCTGACGGCCGGTCGAACTCGACCGCGGCGGCCTTGACGGCGTATTCCTGCTCGGTCTCGCGGATCTTATGGCTCAAGCTCTTCGCCTTCGCGTCGAGCTCGTCGGTGACGGCGGTCTTCTCCGACAGCTCGGTCTTGAGCCGGTTGATCGCCTCGGTCTTGCGGGCAATGTCGCCAAGCTGGGTCGAGGCCTTGGCCTTGAGCTGCTCGACGCTCATTTCGAGCCGGCGCGCTGACATCGCGAACTCGGCGCGCAGATTGTCCTTATCGGCCTGGATTTCCGCCATCGACACCGGAATGGCATCTGCAAGGCGCCGCTGGGTAAGGCGCACCGCGCGATGGTGAACGAAAGATGTCAGAACGAGCGCCAACAGGCTCGCAAGCAGAAATCCGCCGCCGAGATACATGATCGGTTCGATCACGGACGCAACTCCTGCCTGCCCGGACTATCCATCCCAGCATCACATGAAAGCGGTGGTGTTTTCTACATTGATGTAAAATTAACCTAAACTCAAGCTGGCAATCCGGCTACAACTTATCTCCCAATGGTCGAGATTTCCCAACGGCGAATACGATGTAGCCTCGACTTCGGGTGCCCGCGATCCGGCAAATCCGCATCCGATCGCCGCTGGAATAAATTTCTAGAATGGATTCCAAGTCGAGGCCGGGGTGAACTTAAGGTATCCGACATTGGCCCCCAGTCGCAATCCGACGCCGGACCGGATCGGCACCAGGACGACGTTATTTGCCGTCAGAGCCGTCATCCCAAAGCCGCCGATGAAGTAAGCCGAGCCGTCGATACCGGCAAAGCGCTGGTAGATCGCCTGGGTGGCGGGCAAGTTATAGACCAGCATCATGGTCCGCGCGCCTTCGCCGCCGAAATCCCATCCAACCGTCGGCCCCTGCCAAAATACCTTGAGGTCGCCGGCGTTCTTCGTATAGAGCATCCCCTCGCCGTAGCGCAGGCCGCCGAAAAAGGCGCCCCCGGCCTCCTCGCCGAGCACATAGCCGTTCGGCTGACCCCACTGGCCGACGGCCTTTTCGATTACGGTGGCGAGCCCGCGCGAAACCGTGCCGAAAAACCGGTGACCGGCATTGACCAGCTCGCCGGGCGCATAGCTTTGGTTGGGGTCCGGAGCGGGGGCCGGCTGGGCATGGAGGCCCGCCGGCGTCCAGGCCGCCGACGCAACAAGCACGATCATAGCCAGTACTCGCAGGGCGGCGCGCATCGTATGTTTCCTCGCGGTTATGGGGCTGTGGCAAAACGCTAACCGCCACGGCGTCTTAACGGGTTGCATACCAAACTGGCGCTATAGCCTCGGCCCAATGGCCTGTCGGCAAACGGGAATCCGAATCATTTCACTATTCGGCAAAACTATGACCTCAGCGCGGCGGAGAGGGAAGCCGTTGCGTGCCACGACGGCGACCGCACTTGCGGCGACGCTGTGCGCGATCGCTTGGAGCGGCGGCCCGACGGCCTTCGCAACGACCACCGAACTGGTGGTCACCAACCCGCAAACCGGCCTTGCCATCGATCGGATTCGATCCGGTCTCCTATTTCATCGATGCCGCCGCCGCGGTCGGACGGGCGGAATTTGAATTCCGCTATCGCGGCGCGATCTGGCGATTCCGCAATCCCGGCAATCTGGCGGCTTTTGCGGCCAACCCGGCGGACTATGAGCCACGCTTCGGGGGTTACGATCCGATCGCGGTCGCTCGTGGGGCGCCAACCCCGGGGAGTCCCGAGATCTGGCTGATCGCGGATCAGAAGCTGTATCTTTTCTACAGCTTGCAGACGGTGGAGGAGTTCCGCTCCGATCCCAGGCGCCAAGCAATGCAGGCCGAAGTGAAATGGCCGGGCATCATCAAGGTGCTGGCGCGATGACAAGGCGAGCACCGCCAGCGTCGTTATGCGCCGGCACCGAGCACACCCGCCCGGTCACCCCAGGCGATGAAGGCCGGAACGCGGAAATCGGCTTCGCTACGGCCGTATTGCAGCAGGCCGCCGTCCGGCAGCGTCACCGACCCGCCGGCAGCCGCGACCAGCGCATGGCCGGCTGCCACGTCCCATTCGCAGGTGGTGGCAAGCCGCGGATAGATATCGGCGGCGCCCTCGGCGACCCGGCAGAATTTGAGGGCGGACCCGCAGGGTGCCCGCGCGGTGACGCCGAGACGGTCGAGCAGCGCGACGGTCGCGGGATCGAGGTGGGAACGGCTCACCGCTGCAACAAGTCCGCCTTGCGGCGCCGTCCGCACGCCGATCGGCTGCGCCTGCGGTGCCGTGGCGCCGTCGGGCGTCATTGCGATGCGCTCAGCGCCGCGGCCGACGGTGCCGCGATAGAATCTGACCTCCAGCCGGCACCGCCACGATCCCGGCCAGTGGCGCCCGCGCCCGCATCACCGCCAAGTTGACAGTATATTCGCTCGATCCGGCAATGAATTCCTTGGTGCCGTCGAGCGGATCGATGAGCACGAACACGTCGCCGAGCCGCGATGGCCGGCTCGCCATTTCCTCAGACACCACCGCGACGCCCGGCATGATCTTTGCCACGGCCTCCAGCAGGACGGCCTGCGAGCGCTCGTCGGCGTCCGTCACGGGCGACCGGTCCGCCTTGGTGCGGACATTAAGGGCGGAGCGCGCAACGACAAGGGTAATGGCGGCCGCGCGGGCGACCGCGACGGTCAGTGCCGTCATCAGCGCGCGATCGACGGTGCCGGGATCGGCTGGCGGTTGGTCCATGCTCGTTTCCCTCACCTGCGCTCTGATGGTTCGTCTGCGCCTTGGCGGTTCGTCCGGTGCAGTGTATCAGACGCGGCCTTGCCGGGGCAGCATTGCACCGGGTCGGCCTGAGGTGTCACTCGCCCTGGGGAGCACAAATCGCATGACAACCGTCGTCACCCTCGAATCCCTCGACCTCGCTGCGCTGCTGTGCTCGCGAGTCTGCCACGACCTGATCAGCCCGGCCGGCGCGATCGTCAATGGTCTCGAGGTGCTCGAGGAATCGAAAGACGAGGAGACCAAGACGTTCGCGATGGAGTTGATCAAGAAAAGCGCCCGTACCGCGTCGGCGCGGCTGCAATTCTGTCGCATCGCGTTCGGGGCGGCCGGCTCCGCCGGCGCTCAGATCGACCTCGGCGACGCCGAAAATGTCGCTCGCGGCATCATCGAAGACGAGAAGGTGAAACTCGCCTGGAACCTGCCGCGCGCGCTGTTGCCGAAGAACCGAGTCAAGCTCCTGCTCAACATGCTGCTGGTTGCCACCCAATCGATCCCGCGCGGTGGCATCCTGTCGGTCGACGGCACCGGTGTCGCTGAGGCCATGACGTTCAAGATCTCGGCGCGCGGTCTCAATGCCCGCATTCCGCAGGCCGTCCCCGGGCTGCTTGCCGGCTCTCCGGAGGGAGGATCGGTCGATGCTCACGGGATTCAGACCTTTTATGCCGGGCTGCTTGCGCGCACCTGCGGGCTTGCGGCGACGATGGAAGCCGATGGCGACGCCATCGCGGTTGCGGTCCGCCCGGCGGCGAGCGTGTGAACCTGAGCGTGGGGTAAAGAAAGCCTTAGGATCGGGCCGGAGGCTTTGCGGATTGCGTCGCGCCTTGCGTGGCTTATTATTTCATCATTCGACTTCGACCGGCAATTTTCCGACAACGAGCGTCGATGCAGCAACTAAAATTAAACCCTTCTCGCACACACTGCCGATGGTTGCCCTCTGCCGACGCCTGTAGCGTCGATGCACCCGGTCGGGATGGTTGCGATGGACGATTTGTTGCGTGAGTTCTTGACGGAAACCAATGAAAGCCTGGACACGGTCGATGTCGAGTTGGTGAGGTTCGAGCAAGATCCAAACAACGCTAAGATTCTCGCCAATATTTTCCGATTGGTACACACCATAAAGGGGACCTGCGGGTTCCTCGGATTGCCCCGACTCGAAGCGCTGGCGCATGCCGCCGAGACCTTGATGGGCAAATTCCGCGACGGCCTGCCGGTCACCGGCCCGGCCGTGACGCTCATCTTGTCCACCATCGACCGCGTCAAGCAGTTGCTCGACGAGTTGGAGCAGAACCAGCAGGAGCCGACCGGTGAAGACCGCGATCTGATTGACCAACTCGAGCAGATGGTGCGCGTCAGCGCAACCTCGAGCGCGGAGCCCGTAAAGGAACCCGAGGTCGCCAGCGGCTCGCTCGCGTTCCAGGTGCTGCAACGAACGCTACGCCCGGGCGAGGTTTCGCTCGACGACCTGGAGCGCGCGTTTCGCGAAACCATGGTCGAGCCCGCGCCGGTCGAGGCCCAGGTCGTAACGGCGGTCGGCGGCCCGAGCGCGCAGCCCGCGCCCGCCAAGGCCGCACGAGCGGCCACCGCCGCAAAGCCCGATGCCCCTGCCTCCCCGCCGGACGACGAGCGATCGGAAATCAAGGTCGCCAATCAGTCAATCCGCGTCAACGTGGAGATGCTTGAGCATCTGATGACGATGGTTTCGGAACTGGTGCTGACGCGCAACCAACTCCTCGAGATCGTCCGACGCCACGAGGATTCCGAGTTCAAGGTGCCGCTGCAACGGCTCTCCAATGTCACGGCGGAGCTGCAGGAAGGCGTCATGAGGACCCGCATGCAGCCGATCGGTAACGCCTGGCAGAAGCTGCCGCGCGTGGTGCGCGATCTCGCCGGCGAAGTCGGCAAGCAGATCGAACTCGAAATGCACGGCGCCGACACCGAGCTTGATCGCCAAGTGCTGGATCTCATCAAGGACCCGCTCACCCATATGGTGCGCAACTCCGCCGATCATGGCCTGGAGACGTCCGAGGAGCGGCGCGCGCTCGGCAAGCCCGAGAAAGGCACTATTCGCCTATCCGCGTATCATGAGGGCGGTCACATCATTATTGAGATTGCCGACGACGGCCGCGGTCTCGATACCGAGAAGATAAAGTCCAAGGCCATCTCCGGCGGCTTGGCCTCCGAGGCCGAGATCGAGAAGATGCGCGAGGCCGAAGTCCACAAGTTCATCTTCGCGGCCGGTTTTTCGACCGCCGCCAAAGTGACCAGCGTATCCGGCCGCGGCGTCGGCATGGACGTGGTGCGCACCAACATCGATCTCATCGGCGGCACCATCGATGTCAAGTCGGTGCCGGGAGAAGGCTCGAGCTTCACCATCAAGATTCCGCTCACCCTCGCCATCGTGTCGGCGCTGATCGTCGAGGCGGCGGGCGACCGGTTTGCGATCCCGCAGCTCTCGGTGATCGAACTCGTGCGCGCGCAAAGCAATTCGGACCACCGGATCGAGCGCATCAAGGACACCCCGGTGCTGCGGCTACGCAACAAGCTGCTGCCGCTCATTCATCTCAAGAAGCTCCTCAAGATGGACGACGGCCTCGGCGGCGAGCCCGAAAACGGCTTTATCGTGGTGACACAGGTCGGCAACCAGACTTTCGGCATCGTGGTCGACGGCGTTTTCCACACCGAGGAAATCGTGGTCAAGCCGATGTCCACCAAACTTCGGCACATCAACATGTTCTCGGGTAATACCATCCTGGGCGATGGTTCGGTCATCATGATCATTGATCCGAACGGCATCGCCCGTGGTGTCGGAACCTCGACCACGAGAGCGCTCGCCTCCGAAGAAGAGGCCCGCGGCGCGGGTCGCGGTGCAAATGACAACACCACTTCGTTCCTGATTTTCCGCGCCGGCTCCGCCCAGCCCAAGGCTGTGCCGCTGTCGCTGGTGACACGGCTCGAGGAGATCGACGCCACCAAGATCGAAATTTCGAGCGGCCGCTACATGGTGCAGTATCGCGGCGGTCTGATGCCGCTCGTCACGGTCGATTCGAATGCCACGGTGCGCACCGAAGGGGTGCAGCCGATGCTGGTGTTCTCCGACGACGGCCGCTCCATGGGCCTCGTGGTCGACCAGATCGTCGATATCGTCGAGGATGCCCTGAAGATCGAGATCACCAGCGACACGCCCGGAGTGCTCGGCTCGGCCGTCATCAAGGGGCAGGCCACCGAGGTGCTCGATGTCGGCCACTACCTGCCGCTCGCCTTCGAAGACTGGCTACGCCGCAAGGACATGAAATCGGTGTCTACGGCCCGCACGCTGCTGTTCGTCGACGACTCGGCGTTCTTCCGGAACATGCTCACCCCAGTGCTGAAGGCCGCGGGCTACAACGTCACCGCGGTTTCGCGTGCCGAGGATGCGCTCGAATGCCTTTACGACGGCCGCCAGATCGATGTGGTCGTCACCGACATCGAGATGCCGGGAATGAGCGGATTTGAACTCGCCGAAGCGGTCCGCAAGGACCCGCGCACGGCCACCATGCCGATCATTGCGCTGTCCTCGATGACCTCGCCCGAGGCGATCGAGCGCGGTCGCGAAGTCGGCTTCCATGAATATGTCGCGAAATTTGACCGTCCCGGCCTGATCGCAGCGCTCAAAGAACAGATGGCGGCGATCGAGGAAGCGGCGTGAAGGAGAGACGGGCGATGGGCGTGCACAACGACGGCGAAGCGATGATCGAGTACGTCACGGTGCTGCTGGGCGGCCAGCTGTTCGGCTTGCCGATTTCGCGGGTCCAGGATGTCTTCATGCCGGAACGGTTGACGCGCGTTCCGCTGGCTCAGCCGGAGATCGCGGGCGTGCTCAACCTGCGCGGCCGCATTGTCACCGCGATTGACATGCGCTGCCGGCTCGGCCTGCCCGCGCGCGATGAAAAGCGGCCGCCGATGGCGGTCGGCATCGAATGCAGGGGCGAAAGCTACGGACTGCTCATCGACACCGTGGGCGAAGTGCTTAAGCTCGACGATGCCGCCCGCGAGGCCAATCCGGTCAATCTCGACGCGCGGCTCGCGCGCATTTCCGCAGGCGTGCACCGGCTGGACGGACAGCTTCTGGTCATCCTCGACGTCGATCGGGTGCTGGACATGGGCCACGAGGCCATGGCGGCCTAAGCCCGCCGCCGCCTGCGATCAGGGAGGAGCACTGATGAAGACTTGTCTTGTGGTCGACGACTCCAGCGTCATTCGCAAGGTCGCTCGACGCATTCTCGAAGGCATGAAATTCGAGATCACCGAAGCCGCGGACGGCGCCGAAGCGCTCGGCAAATGCCAGGAGAAATTCCCTGACGTGGTGTTGCTCGATTGGAACATGCCGAACATGGATGGTATCCAGTTTTTGCGCACGCTGCGGAAGATGCCAGGGGGCGAAAAGCCCAAGGTGGTGTTCTGCACCACCGAAAACGACGTCGGACACATCGCCCGCGCGCTTCACGCCGGCGCCGACGAATACATCATGAAGCCGTTCGACAAGGAAATCGTCGAAGCGAAATTCCAGCAGGTCGGGCTCGTCTGACCGGTCCGGCTTCGCGTCATCGAAGCGGCAACATCCGTGTGATTTTATGAGTTTGGCGTTTCCAGCGGCTTCGATCTCTGCCGGCACCCAGCAGCCGATCCGGGTGATGGTGGTCGACGACAGTGTGGTGGTGCGCGGCCTTGTGACGCGCTGGCTCGATGAGGAGCCCGGCATGAAGGTCGTAGGGTCGCTGCGGACCGGCCGCGAAGCGGTCGATCAACTCGAGCGCATCAATCCGGACGTCGTCGTGCTCGACATCGAAATGCCGGTCCTTGACGGCCTGTCGGCGTTGCCGCTGCTGCTTGAAAAGGATCGCGATCTCGTGGTCCTCATGGCCTCGACGCTCACCCGACACAATGCCGAGGCGAGTTTCAAGGCGATGGCGCTCGGCGCGGCGGACTACATCCCGAAGCCCGAGACCAATCGCGGCATCACCACGTCGATCGAATTCCGGCGCGAACTCGTCGAGAAGGTCCGCAGCCTTGGTGCGCGCCGCCGCCGGCGGGCCGGGCCCGCGGTCGCTGAGCCGCGCCAGTTTCGCGCCGAAGTCTCGGCAAAGCCACACGCCCCGGTCGCCGCCGCGTCGATCAAGCTGCGTCCGTTCGGCCATATGCCGCCGCGGGTTTTGCTGATCGGCTCTTCGACCGGGGGGCCGCAAGCGCTCAACGCCGTGATGGCAAAGCTCGCCGGCGTCATCGACCGCGCCGCCGTGCTGATCACCCAGCACATGCCGCCGACCTTCACCACCATCCTGGCCGAGCATCTCAGCCGCGCGAGCGGCCGGCCGGCGCATGAAGCCGTCGACAGGGAGGTGATCGTACCGGGACGCATCTACGTTGCGCCGGGGGGCCGGCACATGGTGGTCGATCGCGCCAGCCCTGCGCCGGTCATCGCGCTCGACGACGGTGCGCCAGTCAATTTCTGCCGGCCGGCGGTCGATCCGCTGTTCAGTTCGGGGGCGAAGGTGTGGGGTGCGTCGACTCTCGCGGTCGTGCTCACCGGCATGGGCTCGGACGGCGCCCACGGTGCCGCCGACATCGTGGCGGCCGGCGGCAACGTGATCGCACAAGACGAGGCCACCAGCGTTGTTTGGGGCATGCCGGGTGCCGCCGCCAACGCCGGGCTATGCTCCGCCGTGCTGCCGCTCGATCAGATCGCCGGCAAGGTCTCACGCATGTTCGCGGGAGAGCGTGGGTGAATCTTTTCGACTACGATTTTCTGCGCAAGCTGCTGAAGGACCGTTCGGGCCTGGTGCTGTCGTCGGACAAGCAGTACCTGTTGGAAAGCCGGCTCATGCCGATCGTCCGGCGGCTCGATCTCGGCACGCTGAGCGGGCTTGTCGCCAAGCTGCGAGGCCCGGGCGCCGAAACGCTGATCGTGCAGGTGGTCGAGGCCATGACCACCAATGAATTGTTTTTTTACCGTGACAAGGTTCCGTTCGACAATTTCACCCAGGCGATCATGCCGGCGCTGCTGGCGAGCCGGGCCAATCAACGCCGCATCCGCATCTGGTGCGCCGCAGCCTCGACCGGGCAGGAACCGTATTCGCTGGCGATGTGCCTCAAGGAACTGGCGAGCAAGCTCGTTGGCTGGCGCGTCGAGATCGTCGCGACCGACCTCTCCCTCGACGTGCTGGAGAAGGCGACTGCCGGCGTTTACAGCCAGTTCGAGGTGCAGCGCGGCTTGCCGGTCCAACTCCTGATCAAGCATTTCGCCCAGAAGGGAGAAACCTGGCAGCTGTCCCCCGAAATCCGCGCCATGGTGCAGTTTCGGCCGTTCAACCTGCTGAACGATTTCGCGGCCCTGGGCGGCTTCGATGTGGTGTTCTGCCGCAACGTGCTCATCTATTTCGATCAGCCGACCAAGATCGACATCCTTCATCGCATCGCACGGCTGATGCCGGCCGACGGCTTTCTGGTGCTCGGTGCCGCCGAAACGGTGGTCGGACTTACTGAGGCCTTCAAGCCGCTGACCGATCGGCGCGGTCTATATATGCTCAACGCCGCGCCGGCGGCGCCGCGCCTTGCGCTTGCCGCCGCCCGCTGAGAACACAAGTCCCTTCACTCCTCCTTGTAACCGTATTGCGGCATGTTGCCGGACGCCCCGTAGTACTTGTAGGGGAGGAACTTCCCCGACATGGTGATCTTGACGCGATCGCCCTTCGGGTCGGGCTGGCGTTCCATCTGCATGTCGAAATCGATCGCCGACATGATGCCGTCGCCGAATTCTTCCTCGATCAAGGCCTTCCAGGCGGGGCCGTTCACCATCACGAGCTCGTAGAAACGGTAGATCAACGGGTCGGTGGGCGGCATCGGCGAGCCGCGCAGCGGTACTTCGTTGAGCAGCGCCTGCTCGCCCTTGTCGAGCCCGAACAAGTCGGCCGCTTTGGACGCCTGCGGTTTCGTCAGCTTCATCTGGCCGAGCAGCGCGCCAGTGACGAGCATCGGCGACATCCCGCCGATCTGCTCGCAGATGTGCTTCCACGTCCAGCCGTTCTCGCGCTTGATACCGAGGATCTTGTCGGTGAGGTCGGCACGGTTCATGGCACACTCCTGAGGCCGCGGCGCAGCGTGTGGCCGCCTGACACGTCTTCGTCATGAATCTTTTGCAATTCGTGTGCCGCCCGCGCGAGCATCGAGCCTTCCGTTCCCGTCAACCGGCCGCGGCGCCGTGCGTATTCGGCGGGCAGTTCGCACAAAACAGCGGCTCACGACCCGCCGCCCGGCGGGTCACAGGCGGAAAGCGCCCGGCGCAAATTCATAGAGGTTCTGGATGCGCTTCCAGCGCGGCGTATGGGGATCGGTGACGCCCCATTGGTCGAGCCGACCCGGCGGCCAGCGCCAGTAGTCCGGTCCGTGCGGCACGTAGTTCGCGTCGACCTGCATGACTTCACTGGTCAACTCGATCGGAAACTCTTCGGGACCGGCGAAATAGGCGAACACGTTGTTGCCGGGTCCGTGACGGCCGACGCCCCATTCGATCGGATAGCCGTGATCGCGCATTCGGCCAGCGCCGCGCATCACCGAATCGAGGTTCGGCATCTCGTAGGCCACGTGGTTGAGGGTCGCGCACGCGTGGCGGCCTGCCACCAGGGAATGATGGTCGGGATTGTCGGCGCGGAAGAACGTCAGCGCCGCCGTCTCATCGATCAGCGCGAAGCCGAGCACGTCGAGGAGGAACCGCGTCATCGCCGGGAGGTCGGCGCTGTTGAGATTGACATGGGCAATCTTGCGCGGCCGGTCGGCGGCATCGGCGTGGTCGCGATGGTCGGCGACATCGCAGACCGCCGCGAGATTGCGTCCCTCCGGATCCGCGAACCCAAAGCCGTAGCCGCCGCCCGGCCGGTCGATCGCGTGCGGCGGCTCGGACGGAACTGACGCGGTGCTCACCGATCGATGGAGGCGATCGACCGCACTGCGGTCGGCGACGTCGAACACGATGCGGCGCAGGAAAGGCTTGCCGGCCGCGCGATGTATCGCCAGCACGTGATGATAGGCGCCGGTCGCCCGCAGATAGTGCGCGCCGCCGACCGAGTCGATTTCAGTGAGATGCCAGACCTTGGCGTAGAATTCCGCGGCGCGATCAGGATCGCACATCTCGATTTCGACACTACGGATGCCGCGCACGTGCATTGCCACCTCGCCGTTCCGGTTGCGCCACGATGGTGGTCGAAACCGGAAAGCCCGTCAAAGGTTTGGTGGCTTCAAGCAAAAACCCCGCTGGCGTGGCGGGGTCTTGCGGAGTCCAAAGTCGGCAGGGCGCGCGCCGGAGTTCGGGGTGTACCCGGGCAAACCCCCGCTACGCCGGGACGCGGATATCGTCGTCGATGGGCTCGCGCAGCACATAGCCGCGGCCCCACACCGTCTCGATGAAGTTCTTGCCGCTCGACGCATTGGCGAGTTTCTTGCGCAGCTTGCAGATGAACACGTCGATGATTTTCAGTTCCGGCTCGTCCATGCCACCGTAGAGGTGGTTCAGGAACATCTCCTTGGTGAGGGTGGTTCCCTTGCGCAGCGAAAGGAGCTCCAGCATCTGGTACTCCTTGCCGGTGAGGTGGACACGCTGGGCGTGGACCTCGACCGTCTTGGTGTCGAGATTGACCACGAGTTCGCCGGTCTGGATCACCGATTGGGCGTGGCCCTTGGAGCGGCGGACGATCGCGTGGATGCGGGCCACCAATTCGTCCTTGTGGAACGGCTTGGTCATATAGTCGTCGGCCCCAAAGCCCAGGCCCTTGACCTTGTCCTCGATGCCGGCGAGGCCGGACAGGATCAGGATCGGGGTCTTGACCTTGGAGACACGCAGCGACCGCAGCACCTCGAAGCCGGACATGTCCGGCAGGTTAAGGTCCAGCAGGATGATGTCGTAGTCGTAGAGCTTACCGAGATCGACGCCCTCTTCCCCGAGGTCCGTCGTGTAGACGTTGAAGCTCTCGGATTTGAGCATCAATTCGATCGATTGCGCGGTCGCGCTATCGTCTTCGATCAATAATACGCGCATGCCAGTCCCCTTCCGCGCCTTTCGGCCTCAGCCCGGCCTGCCGCACGGGGCAGCCTCTTAATCAACGCCATGGGACAACTGATTCGAACCGTAACGGCCGATTGGTAACAAAACCTCTTTCCAGTGCGCAAGCGCGTAATAGGCAAATCCAGGCGAATTGGCCTAATGTGTTGCAAGCTAGAGGTTTTTCAAGCACGTCAAAGCTCAAGTCCTACTTTAAGTACCGGTGTTAACAAACTCGCACGACTCGCCCATCCGTGTCAGGCGGGCGAGACCCGCTGGTAGCCCCATGAACGGTGGAACAATCATTAACGATGCGGGTAAACACGACGTTAATGGGTGAAGCCTTCCATAACGCAAAGCCGGTTCCTTGATCGGAAAGGTGAGGGCATGAAGGCGCTGGCGGAACAGATTGCCGATCTCGATCGGGCGGAGATCTACGGCCGGGTGGTCGGCGTCCGCGGCCTGATGGTGGAGGCAGCCGGTCCTCTGCAGGCAATGTCGATCGGCGCCCGCGTAACCATCGAGGCGGCCGACCGCATGATTCCCTGCGAGGTGGTGGGGTTTTCCGGCTCCAACGCCCTGCTGATGCCGTTTGCCTCGCTCGATGGCGTACGGCGCGGGTGCCGAGCCGTGGTGAACGCATCGGGCAGCACGACACGGCCCTGCCTGGGGTGGCTTGGACGCGTGATCAACGCGATGGGCGAGCCGATCGACGGCCGCGGCCCGCTGCCGCCCGGTACCTCGCCGGTGCCGTTTCGCAATGCTCCGCCCCCGGCTCATGCGCGCCGGCGCGTCGGCGCGCCGCTCGACCTCGGGGTGCGGGCGCTCAATACCTTCCTGACCTGCTGCCGCGGACAGCGCATGGGCATTTTCGCTGGTTCGGGCGTCGGCAAGTCGGTGCTGTTGTCGATGCTCGCCCGCAACGTCGCGGCCGACGTCTCGGTAATCGGGCTGGTCGGCGAGCGCGGCCGCGAGGTCCAGGAATTCATCCAGGACGACCTCGGCCCCGAGGGCCTCGCCCGTTCCGTCGTGATCGTGTCGACCTCCGACGAGCCGGCCCTGATGCGGCGCCAGGCGGCCTATCTCACCCTTGCGATCGCCGAATATTTCCGCGACGAGAATCAGGACGTGCTGGTGCTGATGGATTCGGTAACCCGTTTCGCCATGGCGCAGCGCGAGATAGGGCTTTCGGCGGGCGAGCCGCCGACCGCCAAGGGTTATACGCCGACGGTCTTCACCGAACTGCCGCGGCTCCTCGAACGCGCCGGCCCCGGCATCGGCGACGGTTCGATCACCGGCATCTTCACCGTTCTGGTCGACGGCGACGACCATAACGAGCCGATCGCCGATGCGGTGCGCGGTATTCTCGACGGCCACATCGTGATGGAGCGCGCCATTGCGGAGCGCGGCCGCTACCCGGCCATCAATGTGCTCAAGTCGATTTCCCGCACCATGCCGAAATCCGCCGAACCCGCCTACGTGCCGGTGCTCCAGCGCGCACGCCAGGTAATGGCAACCTATGCGGATATGGAGGAACTGATCCGGCTCGGCGCCTACCGGCCCGGTTCGAGCGCCGAAGTCGACGCCGCGATCCGCCTTCACAAACCGCTGGAGGCCTTCCTGTCCCAGGCCAAGGAGGAGGCGACCGGCATCATGGAGGGTTATCAGCGCTTGGAGCAAATCATGGGGTCGTTGGAAACCGAAAACTAACATTATACTGTCACGATCCACCCGATTTGCGGTGCCAAGCGGGCCGGCCGGTTGTGGCGGGTCTCTTGGGCTGGCCGGGAGTAGGGCTCTATGAAGTCGCGTAACACGCTCATCCGCCTGAAGAAATTTCAGCTCGACGAAAAGCGCCGCAAGGTTGCCCAGATCGAGGCCATGATCGCGGACTTCCAGCGCATGGCGACCGACCTTGATCGCGAGATCCTGGCCGAGCAGGAACGCGCCGGAATTTCCGATCCTGGCCATTTCGCCTATCCGACCTATGCCAAGGCGGCGATCAGCCGGCGCGAGAACCTCAAGCGTTCCGCGGACGAACTGGTGGCCCAGCTCGACGAGGCCAAGCTCGCCCTTCAGGAGTGCTTCGAGGATCTCAAGAAGGTCGAGCTTCTCGATGAGCGCGACCAGGTCCGCGATCGCGCCGCCGAAGATGCACGCGAGCAGGCCGAGCTCGATTCCATCGGTTCCCTGCGGGCGCGCAGCGCGCTCGCCTGAGCGGCCGGCGTTCCGATACCAGCCACTGCCGACACCTCCCGCCGTCTTCTTCGCCGCCGCGGCTTCTGCGCGGCCATCCCCCTTATCGGCCCCGATCGATAGCGATCGGCGCCCCGCGGCCTCTGTTGGCGCATCGTTTGCCAACTCGACGGCGATGGCCCCTCCCGGCAATAATCGGCCGTGGCCCCGCGTAATCGCGGGGAAGGGGCCCTTATGTTGACGACGGCGGAACTTGTCTGGCTGCTCGCTGCCGTCGCCAAGGGCGATCAGGCTGCGTTCGAGCGCCTATATCAGGCCACCCGCGCGAAACTTTATGGCGTGGTGCTCCGTATCTTGCGTCGGCCGGACCTTGCGGACGAGGTCATCCAGGAGGCCTATCTCAAGGTGTGGAATTCCGCCGGTCAGTTCGACCCCGCTTTGGCATCGCCGATTACCTGGATGTTGGCGATAGCCCGCAACCGCGCCATCGATCTCGTGCGCAAGAAAACGGAGATCTCGATCGAGGAGGAGCCGGAGGTGATGGAAGTTGCAGCCGACACCCCCGATCCGCTCGCCAAGCGCGAGATGAGCGAGGAGCTCCAGCGGCTTCTCGCCTGCATGGGGAGCCTCGACGAGGAGCGCCGCCGCCTCGTCCTGCTCGCCTATTACAGCGGCTGGAGCCGGGATCAACTGGCCACCCAGTTCGACAAGCCGGTCAACACCATCAAGACCTGGCTGCGCCGCGCGCTGCTCGACATCCGGGAGTGCCTCGGGAAATGACGCTCGACGAATCCCACGATCCGCTCTCGCCCGAGGCAAGCCGCGACGCCCAGGCGGCCGAATATGTGCTCGGCACGCTGGACCCGGACGAACGCGAGGAGGCGCAGGCACTCATCGAGTCCGACCCCGCCTTTGCGGCGCTGGTGCGCCAATGGGAACGCCGGCTCGGCGAACTCCATGCGCTGTCGGGCGGCGTCGATCCGCCCGCGGCGGTCTGGGACGGCATCAAGGCGAAGTTGCCTGAGATGCCGCCGAGCGCCGTTATGCGGCTGCCGGAATTGCCGCCCCCGCCGCCCCCGCCGCCCCCGCCCCCGCCGCCCCTGCCGCCGCCGCTTTCCGCTAACGTCATCGATCTCACCGCCCGGATGACGCGCTGGCGCATGGTCGCCGCGGCGACGGGCACCATGGCGGCGGTGTTCGCGCTCTTCATCGTCACGTCGGCATTTGTCCCGACCCTCTTGCCGGACGCGTTGCGGCCGCGGCCGCGCGTCATCGTGCAGATGGCCGAAACGCCTGGGCCGCCACCGCCGCGCTTTGTCGCCGTGCTGCAGCGCGACGCTTCGTCGCCGGCTTTCATTCTCACGGTCGACATCGCGACCCGCAACCTTACGGTGCGGCGCGTCGCGGCGGATCGCGAGCCCGGCAAGAGCTACGAATTGTGGCTGGTGTCGAACAAGTTTCCGGCGCCGCGCTCGCTCGGCCTCGTCAGCGGCGGCGAGTTCACCCAGTCGGCCAATCTGTCGCCCTATGATCCGGCGACCATCAGCGACGCCACCTTCGCGGTGTCGCTGGAACCCGAAGGCGGCTCGCCGACCGGCATGCCGACCACCGTCCTCTACCTCGGCAAGCTCATCGAATCGACCCCGCCCGCTTCGGGCCGGCCCGAGGCGCGGTAATATCGATCCACAATGTTCGTGGCTGCCGTAGCCCGCATGAGCGCAGCGACATGAGGGGATGACGCTGCCATCGTCGCGATCCTCCCCGGATATCGCCGCGCTCATCCGGGCGACAGCTCGACCTGCCGCGCACCGATCGACGCGCGCCGGCCATGCGTCACGACATGGCCGGCGCGATTGCGGCTCCATTGACATGAGTCAACATTCCGGGTGACGGGATTGCCAGACTGGACCACCACTTCGGCAAATTTGGCCAATCGGCGGCGAGGAGTTTCATGGTCGATACGCAGGTACTGATCGTCGGCGCAGGTCCGGTGGGACTGACCCTCGCGGTCGATCTCGGCATGCGCGGCGTGCGCTGCACCCTCGTCGAGCAGAAGGAGGCGCCGCAGTTCCTGCCCAAGATGGAGCGGTGCAATGCCCGCACCATGGAGATCTTCCGCCGCATGGGCTTGGCCGACCGCATCCGTGCCGCCGGCCTGCCGGCCGAATGCCCGATGGACGTCTTCATCGTTACCTCGATCATGGAGCCGCCGCTCCTCCATCTGCCGTACCCGTCGGTGGCGCAGGCCAAGAAGGAGATCGCGGCCTCGACCGATGCGTCGCTGCCGCTCGAGCCCTACCAGCTCATTTCGCAATATACGCTGGAGCCGTTCCTGAAGTCGGTTGCCGAGACGCTGCCAAGCGTGACGGTGCGCTACGGCACCGAGTTCCTGGATTTCACCGAGAGCGCCGACCACGTCACCGCGCGTCTGCGCAGCGGCGGCAAAACGTCGGAGATCACCGCGCTCTACCTCGCCGGCTGCGACGGCGGCGCGAGCCCGATCCGCAAGCAGCTCGGCATTGGCCTCGCCGGCGACGGCAACCTCCTTCAGCTGCGCCAGGCGCTCTATCGCTGCGACGATCTCTACGAGCGCATCCCGATCGGCAAAGGCCGCCATTATCACGTCGCCGACGGCCAGCACACCTTCCTGATCCTGCAGGACTCGACCAAGCACTTCACGCTGCATGCGGTGGTTGAGAACGACTCCGACATGGTGACGCAGTTCGCCAACACCATCGTAATGCCGCTGCCGTTCGAGATGATCAACTGCAACCTGTGGCGCCAGAACCTGCTGCTCGCCGACCGCTACGGCAGCGGCTCCCGGGTGTTCCTTGCCGGCGATTCCGCGCATCTCGTGATCCCGACCGGCGGTCTCGGCATGAACACCGGCTGCGGCGACGCCATCGACCTGTCGTGGAAGCTTGCCGCGACGCTTGCCGGCTGGGGCGGACCGAACCTGCTCAAGTCCTATGAGATCGAGCGCCGCCAAGTCGGCGAACGCAACGTCGCGGCCTCGCGCTTCGCCTCGACGGGGCGGCGCAAATGGCGCTCCATGTGGCGCCCCAACATCCGCGACAATACTCCGGAAGGCGCCGAGACCCGCGCCAACCTTGCCCGCGTCGCCGACGTCGAGCAGCGCAAAACCAACGAGATGCTCGGCGCCGAACTCGGCTACCGCTATGTGGGCTCGCCGCTGATCGCCACGGAGGCAAGCGAAGGCCCAGAGCATAATTTCATGGACTATGTCCCGAGCACCCATCCGGGCGTGCGGCTGCCCCATGTCTGGCTCACGGACGGAACCGCGGTGCAGGACCGCGTCGGCTACGGCCGCGGCTATACGCTTCTGCGGTTCGGCGGCCGGCGCGACGTGGACGCGCTGGGCCGCGCTTTCGCGGCGCGCGGCACGCCCTACGCGGTGCTCGATCTGCCGGACGCGCGCGCTCGCGACGTCTATGGCCACGATCTCATCCTCCTCCGCCCCGACCTTCACGTGGTCTGGCGCGGCAACGCGCTGCCGGACGATCCGGCCGGGCTCGCGGCCCTCGCGACGGGGCATTGAGGGGGTACCTCGGTGCGCGGTGGGTCGGTCAGTGGGATAATTACGTAAATCATTGATTTTACTGAGATTACCGCAGTGGGTTTGTTTTGCCAAATCGATACTTCGGGCTTGCTCGTCCCCGCGGTGGGTTCGTTTTGCCAAAATCGCGAGAGCCTCGGTGCGGTCGGCGCGAATGCTCAGTCAGCTGGCCTTACCAATTGATTTAGTTGATGTTTTTGCAAGGAGTTCGTTTTGGCAAAATCGCCGCCTCGATCAAATCATCCCTCCGTGGGTTTGTTCTGCCAAAATCGCGCTGCGACCTCCGTGGAGCAGGGCGCCGGCACGCTGGGCATGAGAACCGACTGGTACCAAGCTAGGAATAAATACCACGAAACCGACGTTTCGTCCAGGCTCGGGCGCGCCGAAATTTACCCCATCGCCTCGTCGACGAACGCCAGCGGGGCCGGACTGCCGTCGCGGTCAGCTCAGCGTCTCATCGAGCCAGTCGAAAACCCGAAGGTCACGCAACCCGATAGCCTGCGGCTCGCAATGAAGGTCGGCTCCATCGCTTTCGGAGAATGCGATCAGGGTTTTTGGCGACGTCAGGAGCTCGTTCAGGCGGCTGGATTGACCCGGCCAAAACATCTCGTTGGCCGGGTCGGTAATGAGCATCGGACAGGTGATTTGCCCGACAACGCCGGCAAGGTTGTAGTCCATGGTGGCTTTGAACGTGTCGTAATAGGACGTGAACCCGTAGGGCCGCATACGAAATCGCAATTCATTTTTCGTCGACTGATTAAGCGTTTTTGTCATGAAGCCGTCGAATTGATCCTTCCGCCCCGCCTTCAATAAAGCAAGCATGGGAGGCGGCAACGCGTCGGTCCAGGAGGTCGACACATCGACGACGCCGGGATCCGCAATGGCGGCGGCAATTCGTTTCTCGAACGCAACGGCGCGCGGAACCCAATAGCCACCCTGACTGATTCCCTGAAGCGCAATCCGTTTCGGATCGACGTCCTTCCGGCTCAGCGCATAGTCGACCACCGGCGTTATCACCTTTTCCCAATCCGGCCGAAAATAGAGCTGCTGTTTCCAGAGGGCGTAGCCCTGTCCGGGTCCGTCAAAGGTCAGGCAGTCATACCCGCGCGCGACCGCGCCCGCGGCGCCTTGAATCCACATATCGAGAAGCGAGCCGTCGCTGCCGTTGTTGAGGATCAGCAACGGGCGCTTTTCCGATGTACCCGTTCCCCTGAAGTAAAAGCCGCGCAATGCCATATTTTCATAAGGGATGCTCACCGCCTCGACGGGACGTTCGAAAAGCGGAACAGCCTTGAGCCAGCAATCGTACAACAGCTGCCACGTCGCCGGGAACCGGCCAGGATCGTTCGAGCCGTCGACAAAATAGGTGGCGGCGTCATAGAAGCTTTGCGCCCAAAGGTACGCCTGCCTCGCACTCTCCTTGTGACCGCGAGCGGCCGAGTTTTCCGCCAAGGCGTGGGCCTCGTCGCCGGCTTGCTTGAGCGCCTGATAGGCACTCTCATAATTTCCATCTTCGATTTGCCGTGTCAGATACAGGATTTTACCGGGGTTTCCCCCCATGTAGTAACTGCGACCGAGCGCGATCTGAAAGACGAATTCGAAAGTCGGATTCTTATAGAAATACGGCGCGCGAGCCCGCTTTGCCGGCGCAGACGCGCGCCCCGGCGGTTGCTGTGCACGCGTCTTCTCGATGGAAGTCAGTCCGAACATCGCGGCCGTCAGACCGAGACCAAATTCCTTCCGGTTGATACGCATCGAGGTTCACTCCTGTTTGTATCGCCGGACAGCTATCTTTGATTTCCGAATCGCCGGTGCGATACCGGACGACAATTCAATGACCGATCGCGACCGCGGCAAGCTTGTCCTGCACCCCCCGGATTACTCCGCCTTGATGCCCGTGAACTTGATCACCTTGGCCCATTTCTCGGTTTCATCCGCGATGAGCCTGCCGAAATCGCCGGGGGAGCCGGCAAGCGGCTCGCCACCGATGACGGCGAAGCGCGCGGTCATGGTGGGATCGGCGAAAGCCGCGTTGATCTCCCGGTTGAGCCGCTCGACGATTTCGGGCGGCGTTCTTCCGGGCGCGGCGATGCCATACCATTGGCTCGCTTCATACCCCGGCAGGAAATTCCCGACGGTCGGCAGATCCCGCAACACCTCCGCGCGCGATGCGGTGGTCACGGCGAGCGCGCGCAGCTTGCCGGTTCTGATGTAGTCGATTGTTCCCGGTGCGGTCGCGAACAGCACCTGCACCTGGCCGCCGAGCAAATCGGTGAGTGCCGGACCTTGGCCGCGATACGGGACATGGAGCATGTTGACGCCGCCCATGACATTGAAAAGTTCGCCGGCCATATGCGGCGCGCTTCCGGTGCCGGCCGATGCCATGTTGATCCTGCCCGGGTTGGCTTTGGCATAGGCGATGAACGCCGGAACCGTCGTGACCGGAACCGACGGATGGACAAGCACCACCATGGGCACGCGGATGACACCCGCGACCGGCGCGATGTCGCGGATGAAGTTGAAATTGAGCTTCTGATAGAGCGTTGCGTTGACCGCGTTGGGGACGGTCGCCATAAGCAGGACGTGTCCGTCCGGCGGCGCGTTCACGACCGCCTCGGTGCCGATGTTGCCGTCACCCCCGGGGCGATTTTCGGTAACGAAGGACTGCCCAAGACGCTCGGAGAGCCATTGCCCGAGCAGGCGGGTGGTGATGTCGACCCCGCCACCCGCGGCAAAACCGACGATGATGTGCACCGGCCGTGCCGGATAGGTCTGCGCGCCGGCGAGCGGCGGCAGCGCCGGAAGGGCTACGCCGACCGCCGCCAGATGAAGAAACCGTCGGCGGGCAAGTCTCGTCATAGGCGCGTGCTCGCTTCCCCGGACGGTGCTTGCAGCGCGGTGGTTCCGCGTCACGCAGCCCGCTTGTAATGAAGTTCTTTGATATCGGAATGCTTCAGCGGGCGATCCCGACGCGATCATGCGCGGTGACCACCCGCCGTCTGGTCACATGGCGAGTTTTGAACATATCAGGTCATCCGGGCATCCGTCCAAACCAAAGCCGCGAGCCCTTCCGTGCGCCTCACCGCAGCGTTGGCTCCACGGAAAATTTGACGCCCACCACTGTGGAGAACTGCCATACCAGCGTGCAACGACGCTGAACCTCACCGTTTCCCGAAAGTGACAGCAGAAACGTTTTCGGCAATTCGATCTCGCGCAGAAGCTCGATCTGCCCACCGGCGCCGGAAATGTTACTCAGACGACACGGCGCAATCTGAGTGCCGTTCATATTGTAGATCATGGCGTCCCAATTTGCCGGCACGCGTTTGGGCCTGGGCTGTGCTGGCGACACGCTGGAATCTCTTTCGGGTCGAACTCGACTCGCCGGCATATCGCGAGCGAAAAGGCTGAGCCGGGCAAACTGACCCTACAGCCTAAGCTATCGGAGTTAATGATTTCCCGCGCGATGCATTAACCTTAATACAATACATCGCGCGTAGGATCATAGGCAGGGTGGTCTGTAACTGCCTGTAACTTCTCGACTTGTGTCGTTGCGTTGTGAGTGATGCCTATGAACAGCGTTAATGGCGTTGGATCGCTCCCGTCCGGGAGTCAGCACGATTTTGATACATCTCGCATCGTACCGGGTCGCAACTGCGATTCATGCTCGCTGTGCTGCAAATTGCTCGGCGTGAGCGAATTGGAAAAGCCGGTCGGGACTTGGTGCGGTCATTGTCCGTCTGGGCGAGGGGGCTGCGCCATTTATAGCCGGCGCCCGCAGACTTGCCGAACGTTCAATTGCTCGTGGCTTTTTACGCCGCAACTCGGCCCGGAATGGCGACCCAGGATCGCAAAAATGGTGATCATAGAGGAGACGCCGGGTCATGTTGCCGTCTACGTGGACACCGGCAACCCGACCGCTTGGCAACGCGAACCGTACTACAGTCAACTCAAGACATGGGCGCGCGTAGGCGTGGAACGAGGAATTCAAGTCGTTGTCTACATAAAAAACCGAGCGATCTGCATTCTGCCGAACAAAGAGGTGGATCTCGGCACCTATCACGCCGGAGACGCATTGATTGTCCGTACTATCAATACCTCTCACGGCACGGACTTTGAAGCCACGTTGGTACGATCGGACGGCGCCGCCGAGCAGCATCGGGAGCGGCCGAGGCCGCGCCCGCAAGCTGACGCCATCGCGACCGCGCAGGCGGCGTAAACGCGGGCCGGTCAGAAATCCGGCTTGTCCGCGATCGGGATGTCGGATTCCTTCTTGTTGTAATACTCGTGGGTATTCTCGGCGCAAACGATTTCCTGCCAATCGGTGACGCCGCCCCGATACGTGACGGTCGCGGACCATGGCATCGTGAAGACGCCGCCATCCTCGATCGTAAAATAGAGCTGCAGGTGCTTGCCCTTATAGTTGGGATTGATGCTTCCCGGGGGCAGGAAATTCTCTCTTCTGTCGCGCTCCAGCCCCTCCTTCGCGGTTTCGTAATCGATCACCCGATAGCGTTCCACCACGTGCAGCGCCTTGGTGTAGGGCGTGCCGAACAGGTCGATCATGGCATACGGCCGGTCAACCTTGATTCCCACGGTGTCGACCACCAACGTATCGCCCTCGTAATGGCCGACGGAATCCCCGTGCCAGGACGGCGTCACCTGAGCCGGGTGGGGCTGGTTCAGGCGCACCTTGCGAAACTCCTGGGCCTCGTCATAAAGAAACGTGACCTCCTGCGGCTGCTGCAGGATCAGCACGCCGAAATTCTTGTAGATGTACGGCACCGGCTCGGGCCAGCACTGGTTGGCCGGGCTCGGAAACGTCACGCCCTGCAGCGAGAGTTCGCCGAACTTCTTCACCGTCTCTGCCGCCTGGGGCTGCAGGATCGGATTGGTGTAATCGCCGACCAGTTGGTTGTAGTTGCTCGTGCCGTTGCTGCGCGACCGGTTCGTCACCGGGCGGGGACCCGACGGCAGCGGCTCGAAACCCGGAAGGGACATGTGACGCCAGACGCCGGAGACATCCGGGATCGAAGTGGCGGCATGCGTGGCGCCGCCGGCCGGACCGGCCGCGGGTGCTGCCGTTTGCCCCAAGGCGGGCGTTGCGGCCGCCGCCAGTGTCACGAATAGAAGGACGTCCCGCCTGTAAGCAGTCATGCAAACCTCCCGTCCATGTTCGCCCGCGCGAATTCAGATGCCGGGCGCTGGTTTGCATTTTAGCCCAAAAACTTAAACCACGCACGCCCCGATTGAGGGCGAACGCCATGGTCGCTGGCCAGATCGAGCCTGCGAAGCAGGTCCCTCAGTCGCAAATCCTCGGTAGCAGGTCGTCAGTAGCAGGTCGTCAGTAGCAGGTCGTCAGTAGCGGTTGGTCAGTAGTCTTGGTTCAACTGCCGGATTCGCACCCGGTATGACGAATTGATGCAGTCGTAGTCGCGGCCGCATCCAAGACGCTCCCTCAGCCACTGGGTTTGATCGGAGATCAGCCTGTTGCGAAGCGACCCACCCAAATTGTTGCGCAATTTGAAAAAGAGGGCCGACATTCGAATATCGAGTTGGCACAGGTCGGCACGCTGACAGATCAGAACTTCATCGGGCCTGTCGGCCGTATTGCAGTTGAAACTGCAGCTCTGCGCCGCCTCTGCGCTCGGCAGCGCAATCCCGAGACACACGATCGCCGCAAGTGTGCCGACAATCATTCGGGTCTTTCTCGCCCGCATGAACGTAGTTTTGGAAAACATGCTCTCGAACATCGTTTCCTCCCTCTCAACGGAAGCCATTATTGCTTGGCCGCTTCACTACACATGATGAACCGGCATAAACGGATCATCATATGCACCCGCCGCGGGCAGTGCAGCAGATGATGGAGCTTGTGTCATCTGCTATCCGGCACGTTCGGGCCGATAATCTGCCATCGAAACGTTACGGCCGCGCGACGGTCGCGGTGGACGCAACCGCGTAGCCGCCGTCAGGTTATACAGGAAGTCGCGCCGCCCTAAGCGCAGCGCAGACTTCGCAGCCCGGATTTCGCCGTCCCCAATCCGAGCGGCCCGCTGACGGACTTAAAAACGCCAAGAAATCCGCGCGCCGGTATTTCTTCTCGGGTTGTCCAGGAAATATCCATTTTTGCGCTACAATATCGTTGCCTTATGGCCAACACCGGCTGATTTCGGTCCAGGGCATTGGAATGATATCCGCCATAATCGCTCTACTTTGCGCGGCGTCCGCCGTCCGTTCCGGACGTGCCGCGAAACAGGTCCGTCACATGCTTGGAATTCCACGACGCCACAGCCATTATGTCTTCGGCATCATTCAATCAGGCCTTACATCCGCGATCGCCGCAGGCATTGCCAGTGCCCCGCTCCTGGCGACCGGATCGTTCCTAAGCCACTGGCTATGGTCTTGGCTGCTTGCGTGGGTGTTGATGTTGCCGGTTGTGCTTTTTGCAGCGCCGTTCATTCGAAAATTGACCGACGTCATCACGTATGAAGATCATTCCTCGTCCAAGGTTTGACGCGTTGACGCCGAGCATGCGCATTTTTTGAGTGACCGGACACCACCCGGCAGCACAGAATTGCTTCGCAAGTCGCGGACGACGGCCACGCCTAACAGGCGCGCCCGCCGTCCGCAGCCGCGCGCGGTAAGGAAAAAGGCACCCCTACTTCACCGGGACCATCGCGGTCACGTCGACCTCGACCATCATGCCGGGCCAAGCCAGCTGCACGATGTTGAGCAGCGTGTGGACCGGTGGCGGCGTCGTACCGAACACTTCGGAACGGCATTTGCCGTAATCCGCCTGGTAGCGCATGTCGGTGACGTAGCTCACGATCTTCACGATGTCGCCGAACCCGGCACCGTTCTTCTCGAGCGCGCGCTTGATTTTGTCGTAGGCGTATTTGCATTGGGCGATGAAATCGTCCTTGGCGCGGATGTCGCCAGGCTTGCCGCTCTCTTCCTCGGCACCGACGCCGGCGAGGAAGATCATCTTGGTCGGGCCGGAGGACGTGACGGTGACGGCTTCGGAAAAGCGGCCCTTGGCCCATTCGGAATAATTGTAGTTCTTCTTCTCGAAGACGGGCGCGGTCTGCGCCGAGGCGGCGGCGGACAACGCGAAGATCGCGGCAGCGAGGGACGCGGCAGACAGCGCGTTCTTGGTCATGGTTTTCTTGATCATGTCAGGTTCCTTCTCGGATACAATCCGACAAGCTTAGCGCAGTTTCGGGAGACGGCCATTTGCATTTCGATGACAACCTGACGGCCGAGCGGCCGACCTTCGTGACCCATCTGGAATGCGCCTTCACGGCGGAACGCTACCCGGCGGACCGGGTCCATAACCTGTCGCGCGCCGGCAAGCCGCTGCTGGTGCGCTACGATCTCGCCGGGGTCGCCAAGGCGCTTAGCAAGGATGCGTTGGCGCAGCGCCCGCCCGATCTGTGGCGCTACCGCGAGTTGTTGCCGGTCCGCCGCGTCGCCGACATCGTGAGCCTCGGCGAGGCGATGACTCCGCTGGTACGGCTGCCGAAGCTTATGGCGCGGCTCGGCGGCGGCGAGCTTCTGGTCAAGGATGAGGGGCGGCTGCCGACCGGATCGTTCAAGGCGCGCGGCCTCGCGATGGCGGTATCGATGGCGAAGGCATTCGGCATCGGCCACATGGCGATGCCGACCAACGGCAACGCCGGCGCGGCACTCGCGGCCTACGCGACCCGCGCCGGCATCAGGACCACGATCTTCTGTCCGGACGTTACCCCGGAGGTGAATGTCAGCGAGATCGAGTTGCAGGGCGCGACCGTCTACCTCGTCAACGGCCTGATCGACGATTGCGGCAAGATCGTCGGCGACGGCAAAGCGAAAACCGGATGGTTCGACGCTTCGACCCTCAAGGAGCCGTATCGCATCGAAGGCAAGAAGACGATGGGCCTGGAGCTTGCCGAACAACTGGGATGGCAGGTGCCGGACGTGATCTTCTATCCGACCGGCGGCGGCACCGGGCTGATCGGCATGTGGAAGGCCTTCGCCGAACTCGCGGCGATCGGCTTCATCGGCGCCAAACGCCCGCGCATGGTGGCGGTGCAGGCGACCGGTTGCGCCCCCATGGTGCGGGCGTTCGAGGCGGGCGTCGAGCACGCGCCGCGCTTCGAGAACGCGCACACCATCGCGAGCGGCATCCGGGTGCCCCAGGCGATCGGCGATTTCCTGGTGCTGCGCGCGGTTCGCGAGAGCGGCGGCTTCGCCATCGCGGTGACGGACGAGGCCATCACGGCGGCGCTCGACGAAGTCGCGCGCAGCGAAGGTTTCCTGATGTGTCCGGAAGGTGCGGCGACTTACGCGGCCTATCGGCAGAGCCTCGCCGACGGCCGCGTCGGGCGCCACGAGCAGGCCGTCCTGTTCAATTGCGCCACCGGCCTGAAATATCCGCTGCCCCCGGTGCACCGCCGCCTCGACCGCACGAAGGAGATCGACTACGCGGCGTTGTGAGCGTGGGGCGCGGTGGCGCCATCCACGCGCCTTTAATGTCACGGACCGTGCGCCGGCTGTTGCGCAAACTCCGCATCATGTTCCCGCGCGTGCGAATGGTCGGTCGCGATCGCGAGGTAGACGGCCGGAACGACGAACAATGTGAACAGCGTCCCGATCGCAAGGCCGGTCGCAATGACGAGCCCCATGTCGAAGCGGGAAACGGCGCCGGCGCCGCTTGCCGTGATCAACGGGATCACGCCGAGCACCATGGCGGCGGTGGTCATCAGGATCGGCCGCAAGCGGATGCCGCTCGCCTCTTCGATCGCCTCGCGCTTGGTCTTGCCCTGCATCTGCAGCTCGTTGGCGAACTCGACGATCAGGATGCCGTGCTTGCTGATCAGGCCCATCAGGGTCACCAAGCCGACCTCGGTATAGATGTTGAGCGTTGCGCCGCCGGCGCCGAGGCTGATGAAGATGAGCGCGCCGGCAATCGACATCGGCACCGACACCAGGATGATCAGCGGATCGCGAAAACTCTCGAACAAGGCCGCGAGCGCCAGGAAGATGATGATCAGCGCAAATCCGAACGTCGCCGCAAAGCCGCTTGATTCCTGCACGTATTGGCGCGAGAGCCCGCCGTAATCGACGCTGTAACCCGGCGGCAGTGTCTTCGCCGCGAGATCCTGGAGAAAAGCGATGGCATCTCCGGCCGCGACAAACGGCATCGCAACGCCCTGGATGGTCGCGCTGTTGAGCTGCTGGAAGTGGTTGAGCGATTCGGGGATCGTCTTGGTCGTGATGGTGGCGACCGTCGAAAGCGGCACCGCCGCGCCGCTCGCGGTGCGGACATTGTAGTCGAGCAACTGCTTCGTGTTGAGGCGGTAGCGCTGCTGAACCTGCGGAATCACCTTGTAGGAACGTCCCGACAGGCTGAAATAATTGACATAGCCGCCGCCGAGCATGGCGGCGAGGCTGCCCCCAACGTCGCTCATCTTGAGGCCCAGTTGCGCGGTCTTGTCGCGGTCGATGGTGACCATCGACTGCGGCAGATCAAGCTTGAGATCGCTGTCGAGGAAGATGAACATGCCGCTCTTCACTGCCGCGTCGAGGAATTGCTGGGCGACGTCGTTGAGCCGCTCGAACGACTCCGTGCTCTGGATGATGAACTGGATCGGCAGCCCCATGCTGCCGGGCAGCGGCGGCGGCTGGAACGCCACGATGCGGGCGCCGGAGACATGGCCAAGCTCCTGCTGCAACTCCGGCTGTACCGCGTTGGAGGTGCGGGTGCGCTGGTCCCACGGCTTGAAGACGTCGCCCGCGATCGATTGACCGGGCACGTCGAGCTGGAAGACGTGCGCGGTTTCCGGGTGCGTCATGAATGTCTCGAACACCTGGCGCGAATACATTTGGCGCTGCTGAAGCGTCGAATCGGGCGCCGTGATCGACTGGGTGATCACCAGGCCCTGGTCTTCCTGCGGCGCCAGCTCGGTCTTCGCGCCGGCGTAGAGAAAATAGATCGAGCCGAGAATGATCGCGGAGAACACGCCCGTCACCGGCATATAGTTCAGGCTGCCGTGCAGCATGGAGGCGTAACGACGGCGCAGCCGATCGAACTGCCGATCGACGAACACCACCAGCCTGCCGGGGCCGGCGCCGCCATGGCTCTTGAGCAGGCGCGAACACATCATCGGCGACAGTGTCAGGGCGATCACCCCGGACACCGTCACGGCGCCGACCAACGTGAACGCGAACTCGGCGAACAGCGCGCCCGTCAACCCGCCCTGGAAGCCGATCGGCACATAGACGGCGACCAGAACGATCGTCATGGCGATGATCGGGCCACCGAGCTCGCGCGCCGCCTGAATGGCTGCCGGGATCGGCGCCAAGCCTTCCTCAAGATGCCGATTGACGTTCTCCACCACGATGATGGCGTCGTCCACCACGAGCCCGATGCCGAGCACCAGCGCCAGCAAAGTGAGAAGATTGATCGAATATCCGAGCGCCAGCATGATGGTGAACGCGCCGATCAACGACAGCGGAATGGCGATCGTCGGAATCAGGGCCGAGCGTACCGAGCCGAGGAAGACGAACACCACGAGCGTGACGATTGCCAGCGCCTCCAGCAGGCTGCGCATGACCTCTTCGATCGAAGAGTTCACGAATTCGGTGGAGTTGTAGATGATCTCGCCGGCGAGCCCCTGGGGCAACTGCGCCACGATGCCGGGAAAAATGTCGCGCACGCCCTTGATGACGTCGAGCAGGTTCGCGGCCGGGGCGACCTGGATGCCGATATAGACGGCCTTCTTGCCGTCGAAGCCGACCTCGCTGTCGTATTCTTCGGAGCCGAGCACGACGTTGGCGACGTCGCGCAACCGAACCAGCGTGGTGTCGGTCTGCTTGACGATCAGGTTCTTGAACTCCTCGACCGTGTGCAGGCTCGTGGAGGCCGTCAGGCTGATCTGCACCATCTGGCCCTTGGTGGAGCCGATTCCCGAAATATAGTCGTTGCCGGAGAGCGCCAGTGTCACGTCGGCGCCTGTCAACCCGTAGGCGGTGAGCTTGATGGGATCGAGCCAGGCGCGCAGCGCGAACACCTTGGAGCCGAGCAATTCGGCGGTCTGCACGCCCGTGACGGCCTGAAGTTTCGGCTGCACGACGCGGATCAGATAGTCCGTGATCTTGTTGGCGGGCAGGACGTCGCTCGAAAAGCCGATATACATCGCATCGATGGTCTGGCCGATCTTGACGGCGAACACCGGCTGCTGCGAGCCGGGCGGAAGCTGGTTGAGCACCGAGCTCACCTTGGTGCTGATCTCGGTGAGCGCCTTGTCGGCATCGTAGTTGAGCCGCAGATTGACCGTGATGGTGCTCACACCCGGCGTGCTGGTCGAGGTCATGTCGTCGATGCCGTTCGCCTGCGCGATGGCATTCTCCAGCGGCGTCGTGATGAAGCCCGCAACGACGTCAGGATCGGCGCCGTAGAAATTCGTCGTCACCGTCACGACGGCGTTCTCGGTGCGGGGATACTGGAGCACCGGCAGCGAACTCAAGGACCGCAGCCCTAGCACAAGGATCATCAGGCTGACGACGGTTGCCAGCACCGGCCGGCGGATGAAGATGTCGGTGAAGTTCATCGGCGCCTCTATTGATCGATCGGCAGCGGATTGGCGTCGGCGGTCGGCCGTATGGTGTTGTCGACCACCACGGGCGAGCCGTTGTGCAGCTTCATCTGCCCGGCAGTGACGACCGTCTGCCCCTCCTCGATCCCCGACAGAATCGCGACCTGGTCCCCGCGCGTCGGCCCCGTCGTGACGAAACTCTGCCGGGCGATCAACAGCGGTTGGCCGTTGGCGTCCTTGCCCTTCTCGTCGACGATGAACACGGTTTCGCCATAGGGATTAAAGGCAACCGCGGTCTGCGGCAGAGTGATGTAGGTCTGCTTGCTGCCGGCCGCGATGTCGACGGTCGCGTACATTCCGGGCAGCAGCATATGGTCCGGATTTTTCATCGTGGCGCGGACCTGGACGTTGCGGGTGGCGGCTTCGACCTTGGGATTGATGGCCGTGATGATCCCGGTGAAGTTGTGGTTGGGATAGGTATCGATCTTGACGGTCAATTCCTGTTCGAGCCGCACGCGATCGAGCGTCTGCTGCGGCAGGAAGAAATCGACGTAGATCGGGTCGAGCGCCTGCAGGGTCACGACCGCGGTGCCGGCTCCGATGTATTGGCCGACGTCGACCGCACGCACGCCGAGATGGCCGGCGAACGGCGCGCGAAGGATCTTCTTGTCCACCACCGCCTGCTGCTCGGCGACTTGCGCCTGGGCGTTCTTCAGATTGGCCGCGTCGGTATCGAGCGTCGCTTGGCTTACCGCCTTGATCTTGAACTGCTGCTGATCGCGTTGATAGTTGATCTCGCTGAGCGCCGCGGTCGCCTGCAGCGCCAGGAGTTTGCTCACATCGTCGTCGGAGCGCAGCGTGACCAGGATGTCGCCTAGCGGGACATCGTCTCCCGATTTGAAATGAATCTCCTTGACGATGCCGGCCACCTCGAACGAGAGGTCGGCGCCGTTGACGGCGCGCAGGCTGCCGACCGCTTCGATCTGCGGCTGCCATTCCTGCATTCCTGCCATCGCCGTCGAGATGGTTTGCGGCGGTGCCGCCATCGTCGACATGAACTTCTTGATCATGGCGTTCTTGAACGCCTGGAAGCCGAACACGCCGCCGAGTACGACCCCGACCGCGATCAACATGAAGACCATGCGCTTGGTCATTGCATTCCACTCCGTTTCATCAATGCCGCGCGGGACTGCCCGCCGCGACCATCATTCAATCGCCGCCACCGTCCCGGCGCGCGGCGGCACGTCGATCCGGTTCCACCAGCCGCCGCCGAGCGACTGGAACAGCGCCGCGGTGTCGGCGTAACGCGCGGCCTGAGCCTGAACCAGGCCGATCAGCGCCTGCTGTTGCGTGCGCTGCGCGTTCAGAAGCGTCAGGTACGTAATGGCGCCGGCCCTGAATTGCTCGCGCGCCAGCGTGAGACTGTCGTTGGCGGTACGCGCGGCGCGCTCCTGGGCCTTCAGCGTCACCGCGTCGGACTGGATCGCCCGCAACGAGTCCGAGACGTTGCGGAACGCGTTGAGGACGGTGTCGCGGTACGTCGCCCGCGCGGCCTCGTACGCCGCGATGGCAGCCTGGCGCTGGTGGATCAGCGTACCGCCGTGGAAGAGCGGTTGGGCGACGCCGCCGGCGATGCTCCACACCGCGCTCGCGGGGGTGAACATGCCCGCCGCCGCCAGTGCCGCGCTGCCGTAATCGCCCGTAATGGTGAGCTGCGGCAGCAGGTTCGCGGTCGCCACTCCGATATTGGCGCTCATCTGATGCAACTGCTCTTCGGCGGCGCGAATATCCGGACGCTGCTGCACCAGGCGCGACGGCAGGCTCACCGGCAATTTCTGCGGCAGGGTGAGGAGTGCAAGTGTGAAGGCCTGGCGGTCGGCCTCGCTCGGGAAACGACCCGTCAGGGTCGCGAGCAGGCTGCGCTGCATATCGAGCTGCTTCTCCAGCGGCGGCAAAGTCGCCTCGGTGGCAGCGACATCCGCCTCCTGGGCGAGGACGTCCGCGCGCGAAGCACCGCCGAGATTGAATTGCCCACGCAGCACTTCGAGTTGCTCGGTCTGTCCCTTGATGATGTCCTGCGTCGCCTTGATCTGGCCGCGCAGCGAGGCCTCCTGGATCGCGGTCGTCACTACATTCGCGGTGAGCGTCAGGAAGGTCGCTTCGACCTGGAAGCGCTGGTAGTCGGCCTGCGCTTCGCTCGCCTCGAGGCCACGTCGCTTTCCGCCCCAGACGTCGAGCGTGTACGAGACATTCACGGTGGTGTTGTAAAGATTGAACAGAATCGGCGGGCCCGACGAACCGAAACTGGCGGGGGAAAACTGCTGGCGGGTGAGAGACGCGTTGCCATCGAATTGCGGCAGCAGCGTACCGGCCTGGGCCGCGGCGGTTTCATGCGCCTGCCGCAGCGTCGCCTGCGCGGCCTCCAGGTTGGCGTTCTCGGCGATTGCCCGTTCGATCAGCCGGGTGAGGTGACGCGAGCGGAACAGCGTCCACCATTCGCCCGGGATGTCGCGGCCGGATACCAGATGCTGGGACTCGCCGCCTTTGGTATCGGAGGAGGTTGTAGTGTTGGCGATGGGAGTAACGGTGTAGCGCGTGATGTCCGGCGCCGGCGGTGGCTCGAAATTGGGACCCACGGCGCAACCCGCCGTCAATGCGGCCGCGAGCAGGCCGGGCGCCACCGACAGGAGCGGCGACCGAGCGGCCTGCAATCGAAGGCGATGACGACGTCGCGCCCTATGCATGATATCCCACCTTCCACGTGCCGCTGATTCGAAGACCGGCACCCCCGCCAGCTAAACTAAACCGTTCAGTTTTCGCTTGCAACGGAAACGAACTCATGTCAATTGGGCAAAAAGGTGGAATCGCTAGAAGGAGGGTTGCTGTTCGGATGACCACGCACGCCCAGGTGAAACGTGCCGTAACCGCACCGCGATCCGTTTCGATCGGCGACAGCGGCAACGTCAAGGTTCGCCAGATCCTCGCGGCCGCCCGCAAGGTCTTCATGGAAGAGGGCTATGGCGCGGCCAGCATGGACGCGATCGCGCGACAGGCGGCGGTGTCGAAGGCGACGCTCTATGCGCATTTCGACGGCAAGGATGCACTGTTCGCCGCCCTCATCGTATTGGAGTGCCGGCATTTATCCGATCAGATCGGCCGCCGCGCGCTCGATGAACCGAACATTCGCGACGCGCTGCTCCAGGTAGCCTGGGACTTCAACAATCTATTGTGCACCGGCGAGGGTTTGACGATGTACCGCATCGTCGTCGCCGAAGCGCCGCGCTTTCCCGAACTGGGGCGAATTTTCTACGACAGCGGACCGAACGTCATGATCGACCGCATCGCCGACATCCTGCATCGGGCGACCGAGCGCGGGCTGCTGAAATTGCGCGACCCGCGCGTCGCCGCAATCCAGTTCATCAGCCTGATCCGCGGCGAATTGCATCTCACGCGGGTGCTTGGTCTAAAATCCGCGTCGAAGAACCCCGCCGGATATGTCGAAGCAAGCGTTGATCTTTTTTTGGCGGGCTACGGGCCGGGAAAGAAACGGCAAAAATAGCAATGCTCTTCCGGGCTACACTCAACAATCCTCAACTCAGCTTCCGCTTCACCAGCTTTTCCGCATTCCCGACATAGATCTTCCGCCGCGCGGCATCGTCGATGTCGAGCCCGTCGATCACCGCGATGGTGGGGGCGATCGGCCCGAGCGGCGTGTCGGTCGCGAACACGATGTGGTCGGCGCCGAAGAAATCGAGACCGCACGGGATGCCGTATTTGCCGCCGAACATGGCGGTGTCGCCGTAGAACTCCTTGAAATACTCGAAATGAGGCCGCTTGAGCGCCGGCAATACCTTGGAATAATCCTCGCCGGTGGTGCGGGCGCCGAGCACGTCGAGGCCGGGGCCGA
Organism: uncultured Alphaproteobacteria bacterium; assembly: GCA_963747835.1. Taxonomy (GTDB): domain Bacteria; phylum Pseudomonadota; class Alphaproteobacteria; order Rhizobiales; family Xanthobacteraceae; genus JAJPKK01. The sequence goes on along the minus strand of CAVVGO010000006.1, from coordinate 27,483 downwards.
CGCGGCCGTCGAAATACGGGATCATGCCGCCGCAGTGATGGGTGATGATTTTGAGGCCCGGATGGCGGTCGAACAGCCCGGCGAAAACGAGCCGGCTCATCGCCACCGAGGTGTCGTAGGGCCAGCCGAAGCACCACCACATCTCGTAGCGTGATTTCGGCTCGGCGGCGTAATCCGTCATCGCGGCGGTGCGGGCCGGATGCAGCCAGATCGGCAGGTCGAAGCCCGCCATGGCGGCGAAGATCGGCGCGAAGGCGGGTTCGTCGAGCGGCCGGCCGGCGAGCGGAGTAAACACCTGGATCCCGCAGGCGCCAAGTTGCGTGACAGCGCGCGAGGCCTCGGCGACCGAGCCTTCGACGTCGGTGAGCGACACCGCGGCTACGAACCCGGCGAAGCGGTCGGGATGCTTGGCGCACAGCTCCGCCATGGCGTCATTGCCGATCCGCGCGAGACGCAAGGCAACCTCGCCCGACGCGATCTCCTCGATCGGCGGATTGGGCAGTGAGATGATCTGACGGTAGTTCCCGAACTGGTCCATCTCGCGGAAACGCTCGCCAAGGTCGAACAGCTTGGTGATGGTGCGCAGCCGCTTGCCGAGGTTCTGGGTCTGCGGCGACACCTTGGACATTTCCTCGAAGAATTTCTCCGGGTAGATGTGGCAATAGATGTCGATCAATGGATAGTTGACCATCGTTTCCTCGTGTGTCGCTGCGGACCGTCCGTTGCACCCGCACCACTACTACCGAACGGATCAAGATGCTTCCATCCCTCAACGGCGCGACCCGCCTTCATCTCATCATCGGCGATCCGGTCGCGCAGACCAAGTCGCCGACCGGCCTGACGGCGGAATTCGCCGCCCGCGGCGTCAACGCCGTGTGCATTCCGCTCCACGTGGCCGCCGGCGATTTCGACGACGTCATGCGGGCCGCGAAGCTGGTGCGGAACATCGACGGGATCGTGATCACCATCCCGCACAAGTTCACGGCGCTGCGCCATTGCGATGAGGCGACCGAGCGCTCCCGCATCCTCGGCGCCGTCAACGTGATGCATCGCGTCGCCCCCGGGCGCTGGCGCGGCGACATGACCGACGGCACCGCCATGGTGGGAGCGCTGCGCCGCGCCGGCTGCGAACCCGGCGGCCGCCGCGCCCTCGTGGTCGGGGCCGGCGGCGCCGGCTCCGCGGTGGCGCTGGCCCTCATCGAAGGCGGGGTCGCGACGCTCGCCGTCATGGATGTCGATTCCGCCCGCCGCGACAGCCTGGTGCAACGCCTCGCCGCCAAGGCACCCGCGGTGGCACGCACCGGAACGGCCGACCCCGCAGGCTTCGGCCTCGTCGTCAATGCGACGCCGTCCGGCATGGCGGCAGGCGATCCGCTGCCCGTCGACGCGGCGCGGCTTGATCCCGCGGCCTTCGTCGCCGACCTCATCACCAAGCCCGCCATGACGCCGCTCCTCGAAGCGGCGCGCCATCGCGGCTGCAAGGTCGTGACCGGCGAGGACATGTTTGCCGTGCAGGCCGGCGGGATGGCCGATATTCTGCTTGCTCCGCCTGCCCCATGATCCAAGCCACATAACCCAAAGCCGCATAACACAAGAGGAAACGTCACGTGCCCGATAAATTCGCCGATCTGCGCCACGAACTTGCTGTCGCCAACCGCATCCTCGCCCATGAGGGCGTGATCGATGCCTTCGGCCATGTCAGTATCCGACATCCGGACGATGCCGGCCGCTATCTTCTGTCGCGGTCGCGCTCGCCGGAACTGGTCGAGCCCGACGACATTCTCGAATACGATCTCGACTCCCAACCGGTGAACCCGCCGACCGCGCATCTTTATGCGGAGCGGGTCATTCATGGCGAGATTTTCAAGGCGCGGCCGGACGTCATGGCGGTGTGCCATCATCATGCGGCGGCGATCATGCCGTTCTGCATCAGCGGCGATCCGGTCGTGCCGGTGTTCCACCTCGGCGCCTCCATGGGCGCAGTCGCGCCGTTCTGGGACAGCCGCGACGATTTCGGCGACACCAACCTGCTGGTGGTCAAGCCCGCCGAAGGCGCCTCGCTTGCCCGCGCGCTCGGCCCCTATGTCATGGTGCTGATGCGACGCCATGGCGCAACCGTAGTCGGCAAGAGCCTGCGCGAACTGGTTTTCCGCTCCATCTATTCCTGCGACAATGCGCGTTATCTCAGCGAGGCCAAGCGCCTCGGCAATTACGGGCCGCTGACGCCGGGCGAGATCGAGATGGCGCAGGCGATCTACCAGCTCCCCAATGCTCAGTCGCGGGCGTGGGAATACTGGGCGACGCGCCTCGCCAAGCGCGGCGGGATGCCGGCGCTGGCGGGCAAACCGGTCGGCAAGCCGGCACCTGCCGCCAAGAGGGGCTCGGCAGGGCCGGCTCCGACCGCGAGGAAAGTTTCGTCCAGCAAGCCGAAAAAGCCGAAGGGAAAGAAACGCAGATGAACCGAACTCGCCGCGCTGGGTTGGCGCTAACGCTCCTCGCTTCCGCCTTGGCGGCGTCGCCGCTGCGGGCGGACGACACCATCAAGGTCGCGATCGGGCAGATCAACAATTGGGAGAATCAGCCGCCGACCCTCGGCCATGACGCCGGCATCTTCAAAAAGCACGGTCTTGTGCTGGAGACGTTCGGCACCGCGGGCGCCGGCGAGACCTTGCAGCCGATCGTCTCCGGCAGCGCCGACATCGGCATCGGGGTCGGGGTCGCCGGCGTAATGCGGGCGTTTGCGACCGGCGCGCCGGTGCGCATCCTTGCGCCGTCCTTCACCGGCACTCACGACCTTTACTGGTACGTGCGGGCCGATTCTCCAATCAAGACCGTTGCCGACGCCACTGCCCGCAACACCGTGGCGTATTCGACCAACGGGTCGAGCTCGCACAATCTCGTGCTCGCCTTCGTGGACGAACTGGGTCTCAAGGCGAAGCCCACGCCGACCGGCAGTCCGCCGGCAACGCTTACGGCGGTCATGTCGGGTCAGATCGACATCGGCTGGGCAGCGCCGCCGATCGGCCTGCAGGAGGTCAAGGACGGCAAGATCCGCATCGTGTTCCGCGGCAGCGACGCGCCGTCGCTGCGCGACCAGACCGTGCGAGCCACCATCATCAACGCCGAATTTTTGGCAAAGCACCCCGATGTCGCGGCGCGGTTCATGGCGGCCTACCGCGAGACCGTCGCGTGGATGTATTCCGATCCCAAGGCGATCGAACTCTATGCGAAGAAGATCGACAAGCCGGTCGATTTCGTCCGCGACGCCGTGAAGGAGTTCTACCCGCAAGCGGCGTTGCAGACCGACAAGATGTCCGACATGGCGGGCATCCTGCGCGACGCCGTCAAGCTCAAGTACCTGCGCGAGCCGCTCACCGAAGCGCAGGTCAAGGAACTGGTCCGCATCCCGCCGCCGTAGACCGCGCCCGCTGCCGGGCGCGGGTGCTTGTTATTTGCGGCCTAAGCCGGCTTCTTTGATCATTGCACCGAATAGGGCGGTCTCGTCTCTGATCATGGCATCCAGCCGATCGGGCGAACTTACGATGGCTTGCACGCCCTGGCTCGACAGGCGCGCCACGACGTCGGGCGTTTGCAGAATTTGTCCGACGTCGCGATTGATTTTTTCGACCACCGCACGGGGTGTCTTTGCCGGCACCAGCAATGCGAACCAAGCGTCATAGACAAATCCCGGCAATCCGGCCTCGGCAAAAGTGGGAACCTCCGGCAGCGCTGCGTTTCTGTCCGAACCGACCAGCGCGATCGGCCGTACTTTGCCGGTCTGGATCAACTCCACGGCCAGATTCGCCGGCGCGAAGAACAGATGGGCGTCTCCACGCATGACGCTGGTGAGCGACTCCGGTGTGCCCCGGTAGGGGACATGTGTGATGTCGATCCCGGCCGCCCGCTTGAATGTTTCGCCCGCGATATAAGTCGTGCTGCCAAGTCCGGCGGATGCGAAATTGAGGGTACCGGGCTTCTCCTTGGCGAGCGCAATCAGCTCCTTGAGGGTCTTTGCCGGAAACGTCGGCGGCACGATCAAGACCAACGGGACGGATGCCACCTGAGTGACACCCGCAAAATCCTTGACCGGATCAAATGGCAGATTGTTGTTGAGGCTCCCGATCACGGTGTGTCCGTTGGACACCAGCGCCAGCGTATATCCGTCGGGCGCGGCGTTGGCGGCGGCCGCGGTGCCGGAGATACCCGGGCGATTTTCGACGATCACCAGTTGGTGCCAGCCTTCGGCCAGCTTGTCCCCCAACGATCGCGCAAGAATGTCGGTCACGCTGCCGGCCGTAAACGGGACGATGATGCGCACCGACTGGCTCGGATAAGGTTGCGACGAAACCGGCGTTTGCGCCCATGCAACGAGGGTTGCGGTAAGCATGCAGACGGCGCCGACGAAGCGCATATCGACCCTGGGCATATCCATTTCCTCTCTTTGTTCGGCTTTCAATCGGTTGACCGGCGTTTTGCTCCGGTCATCGGAATCGATTACGGAAAATCATGCTTGGGCGCCTGCGGGTACGGGAGTGGTTGGCCTGGACGATGGTTCGCGGTTGGTGCCGGCGGAACTCGCGGTTGTTCTGGCAGGCTCCCGTTGCTGGCCAGGAGCTTTCGGTGGTGCAACCTTGCGCATGAGCGGTACCAACAACACGGAAACCGCGAAGCACATCGCAATTGCAAAATAGGCGTCCGCGAATGCTTGAACTTGGGCTTCCCGGTATGCAAGCAGCCACACCTGCTTTAGTGCTGCGGCCTGGCTGCTGATCGGATCGCCCCAGGCGTGGGCGTAGCGCTCAGCCATACCATGGAGCAGATTCATCATCTGGGCGTTTGCCGAAGTCAGGTGCTCGGCGATGTGCAGGAAGTGCAGATTGGTGCGATCGTTGAGGATTGTGCCGCAGACTGCGATACCGATGGCACCACCCAAGCTGCGCATCAAGGTGTATAAACCGCTTGCCGACTTCAGCCGGTCTGGTGGAATTCCGCCAAGCGTCAACGTGACGGTCGATGCCATGGCGAATGGCGTGGCGAGGCCGCGAAAGGCCAATGGCAACATCATCTCTTGCCAGCCCCACTGATTCATCATGGGCGTGAACAGCCACATGCACATTCCAAAGCTGGCCAGTCCAAACATCAAAAGCCAGCGCAAATCGACGCGATTGGCAAACAGGCTGTAGATCGGGATCGCACAGAGCTGGAAGAGGCCCGCCGACAGGATCGCGCCGCCGATCTGCCAGGCGATAAAGCCGCGCACGCGGCCAAGGAACAAGGGGGTCAGATAGACCAGGCCGAAAATGCCGATACCGGTTACGAACGAGAACCAGCAGCCGAGGGAAAAATTGAGGTTGGCGAGCGCGCGCAAATCCATGATCGGCCGGGCGTAAGTCAGGCTGCGAACGATGAAGCCTGTGCCGGCAAGCCCGGCGATCCAGGCGCAGATCCTGATCGTGTCATCGCCGAACCAATCCCAACGTGCTCCTTCTTCAAGAACGTAGTTGAGGCAGCCAAGGCAGAGCGCCATCAGAACCATGCCGAGGTAGTCCGCGCCCTTGAGCAGCGAAAGGTCAGGCTCGTCGATCCTCACCAGGATCGGAACCAATATCATCACGAGCATGCCAGGCACGATGTTGATGTAGAACAACCAATGCCACGACCAGCTATCCGTGATCCAACCGCCGACCACCGGACCAAGCGTCGGGGCGATGCCGGCGGCAGCGCTGACGAACGAGGCGGCGACGGCCTTTTGTTTGCCCTGGAAGAGGATGACGGCGGCGGTGAATGCTGTCGGAATCATCGAGCCGCCGAAAAAGCCTTGAAGCGCCCGGAACACGATCATCGAGTTGATGTCCCAGGCGGTGCTGCAGAGCACGCTCGCCACGGTGAAGCCCGCGGCCGAAGCAGCAATCAGCCATCGGGTCGACATGACCCGGCTCAGCCATGCGGAGAGCGGGATGACGATGATCTCGGCGATCAGATAGGACGTCTGAACCCAGCTCAATTCGTCCTGACTGGCCGACAGGCCACCGCCGATCTCTTGAATCGAGGCCGACACGATCTGAATGTCGAGATAGGCGATGAAACATCCCAGGCACATGACGCTGAATGCAAGTGCCTTTCGCTTGGTCGACAACGCGGCCGCAGGCGGCGCCGGGATCGAGTTCTCCGGGCCCGGCATGGCAGGAGCGGATATCGTGGCGACACTCATTGCCGAGCCTCGCGGGCAACGACGTCCGGCCGGCCGTCGACATGGACTACGACCGAGAGGCCCGGTCGTAATCTGCCGAATTCGGCACCATCGTCCTCGAGACGGATGCGCACCGGCACACGCTGGACGATCTTGGTGAAGTTGCCGGTCGCATTCTCGGGCGGGATTACGCTGAATTGTGCGCCCGTGGCGGGTGCCAGGCTCGCGACCCGCCCGCGAAAGCTCACGCCGGGCAGCACGTCCGCAAAGACCTCGACCGGCTGGCCCTCGCGCATGCGCCCAAGCTGGCTTTCCTTGAAATTGGCGTCGACCCACAGGCCGGTCGCCGGAACGATGGCCAAAAGCTGTGCTCCGACCGTCGCATACGCGCCGGCCCGTGCGCTGCGGTTACCGACGACGCCGTCGATCGGCGATCGGATTTCCGTGTAGCCGACATTAAGCCGTGCGACCTCGCGATCTGCCGCGGCCTGATTGAGGGCCGCCTCGGTCTGCTGCTTCTGCGTATCGATGACGTCGAGTTGACGTTCCGCCGCATCGAGCGCGGCCCGGCCCTTGCGATCCGCGGCCAGCGCTTTCTCATAATCCGAATCGGCTTGCTGGAATTGCTGCAGCGAAGCGAATCGATCGTTGCTGAGTGTCCGGTAGCGATCGACGTCGTATTTCGCACGGGACAGCTCGGCAGTGCCCGCGGCGATGTCGGCGGCGGCCTGGGCGATAACCGCTTGCTGCAGGCGTCGGTTCGCGTCGAGATTGGCAAGGGTCGCGTGTTGGACCGCAACGCTCGCTTCGGCGCGGGCGAGTTGGGCGCGGTAATCCCGATCGTCGATCTTTACCAGCAGTTCGCCGGCCTTGACGAACTGGTTGTCGACGACGGCGACCGTTTCGATGAAGCCCGCGACCTTGGACGACAGCGTGGTGACGTCGCCCCCGACATATGCATCATCGGTCGATTCGGTGAAACGACCCGTCGTCCACCAATACCAGCCGAACCAAACCATACCGCCGGCCAACACCACACCAAGGGCAAACAAGGCAACGCGCTTCCTCGACAGCCCAAGGCTTGGCCTCGCAATATCGCCGGGAAGGTGGACGATCCGGTTCGTGTCATCCATGTGGTGGGCTCATTATCCGGGTAAGGTGCTGCTGTCGCTCCGACTGCGCACCCGAACTCGCCGAACGGCGATGAGGTGCAATCGGTCGAGCCGGGCGGCTCTTCGATCTGCTTTCGGGTCAGCGAGAAATACGCGGCCAAACCCCCTTAGCCCGCCATGGCGGTAGCCACTTGAATAACTGCGCGAGGGGGCGCCAGCCGTTCGCCGAGGACCACCAACTCCGAGTCAAAATAGTAACGATCCACGCGGGCGAACCACCAAACCTCGCCATCCCACAGTCCCATGAGTGGTCCTGGGAGGCGCCGAGCGGTTTCCGCGCTGGCCATGTTGCTCCAGCTGACCCAATAGTGTCCGGACTCACGCTCCACCATGTCTTGACCTCCATTCGCGTCTTCTGAACAGATGATAGGCATGGGCCGCCGTTTTTTTGGCTACAAATTCGAACTGAGCCGGCGAACACCGAAGTCGAATTAAAACTTTCCTTCCCAAACAACGTTGTGACAGTCGTTCATAGTATTCAGGCGTTATTTGTCGGCGGCATAGGGCCCGCCAGCGGCATTTTGTTTAGCTTGGAGACTCAAATACTCGTAAGGGCAAACAAGTCGATAGCGGTAATGCCCGCCGGCCAGTATTACGAATTGCCGCGCACCTTGCGGCTGTTCACGAATTCGCTTCACAAGCGATATTCCAAGTGGGGTTATTCAATAATTATGCCAAAGCCGGCGGTCCATGCAGATAAATTATGGGCACCGGGCGCGGTCGGAAAAACGGAAAAAGGGCAGAAGAACTCGCTGGTCGTGAGTGATTCGGGGCAAAAAGTGGAATTATCGCCGACATTACAGATCTCCGTGCGACGGGCGCTTATCGCGCCGTCTCCAGCGGTGAAAGAAGCGGAGCCGACCCTATTCGCATCCGCCGCGCGTTGTACATGATCCGCAAGTACCGGCGATTTTTGCCGAATGATGAATCCGGCCGATACTTAACAACTTGTCCTACAAGGCGGATTCATTCTCGACCGAACGGGTCGACGTCATCTCGATCATGGATACTTAAGTACTGGCCGTCGCCCGGACTGAGACTGCTGTAAGATGCGTGGAGATTTGCGCGCCACGCCGACGCGCGCCACGAGCGCCGTCCATGATCCGCATCAACGACCATCTCAGCATCGACGAAGGCGAGCTCGACGAAAGCTTCATCCGCGCGTCCGGTCCCGGCGGGCAGAACGTCAACAAGCTTTCGACCGCCGTGCAGTTGCGCTTCGACGTGCGCCATTCGCCGTCGCTCCCGCACGACGTGCGGGCCCGGCTCGAGCGGCTCGCCGGCCGGCGGCTCACCCGCGACGGCGTGCTGGTGATCACGGCGCAGCGCCACCGCACCCAGGAGCGCAACCGCGACGACGCCCTCGCCCGCCTTGTCGAACTCATCCGCACCGCCGCGGTGCGCCCGACCCCGCGCCGCCCGACCAAGCCGACCTTCAGCTCCAAGGTGCGGCGGCTGGAAGGCAAGAAGCGCCGCGGCGGCATCAAGGCGATGCGCGGCGTGAAGCCGGTGGAGGATTAGTGGCGGCGAGCGCTAGCTGCCTGTTCCACTACAATTCGCTCTCACTTGCGATGTCATTCCCGCGAAGGCGGGCACCCAGTAACCCCCGGGCCATCGAGGAAACTCATACGGCGCGCCAAACTAAGGCCGGTGGTTACCGGCTCGCCCGGTCAAGCCGGGCGACGACAAACGTGGGATGGAAATGACGAATTGAGGCCACGTCTCGCCGAAGCCGCACGACTCCAGTTGCGGAACACCTCCCGCGGGAGGCTCCGCTTGCCTATGATGCGCGGCGTCGCCAATTGAGTCGCTCCACCCGGCTCACCCTCTGAGTCGTCGCCGTCCGAGTCCTTTATTAATGCCGGTCCGCCAGCTCGATCCCGCCACCATCAACCGCATCGCCGCCGGCGAGGTGGTGGAGCGGCCTGCGAGCGTGGTCAAGGAACTCATCGAGAACGCGCTCGATGCCGGGGCGCGCAAGATCGATGTCCTGACCGACGGCGGCGGCCGCCGGCTGATCCGCGTCAGCGACGACGGCGCCGGCATGACGCGCGCCGATCTCGCCCTCGCGGTCGACCGCCACGCGACCTCCAAGCTCGACGGCGACGATCTTCTCGCCATCCGCACCCTCGGGTTTCGCGGCGAGGCGCTGCCGTCGATCGGCGCGGTGGCGCGGCTTGCGATTACCACCCGGCACGCCGGCGAGCCGCACGCCTGGACCATCACGGTCGACGGCGGGACGAAATCGCCGGTGCGGCCGGCGGCGCTCGGGGAGGGCACCTGCGTTGAGGTCCGCGATCTTTTCTACGCGACGCCGGCGCGGCTCAAATTCCTCAAGACCGACCGCACCGAGGCGGAGGCGATCCGCGACGTGGTGCGGCGCCTCGCCATGAGCCGGCCCGACGTCGCCTTCACGGTGGCGGGCGAGGAGCGCGCGCCGGTGACCTGGGCGGCGGTGCTGCCGGACGGGCCGGGCCGGCTGGTACGACTCGGCGATGTGCTCGGCTCCGATTTCCGTGCCAACGCGGTCGAAGTGCGGGCCGGCCGCGACGGCTTCGCGCTCGAAGGATTTGCCGGCCTGCCGACTTACAGCAAAGCCAATGCACTCGGCCTTTATCTCTTCGTCAACGGCCGCGCGGTGCGCGACAAGCTGCTGCTCGGTGCGGTGCGGGCCGGCTACGCCGATCACATGCCGCGCGACCGCCATCCGGTGGTGGCGCTGTTCGTGACGCTCGACCCGCGCGAGGTCGACGTCAACGTCCATCCGGCCAAGGCGGAGGTGCGGTTTCGCGATGCCGGGCTGGTGCGTGCCATGCTGGTGCGGGCGCTGCACGACGCGCTCGGGCGGGACTCCACGCGCGCCGCCTCGACTGGCGGCGCCGCCACCATCGCGGCGTTCCGCCCCAATGCGCCGCGCTGGAACCGGTGGGACTGGCGTAACGCGGCGCGACAGCCGTTTCCCCCGATGGCCGGGGCCACGGCACTTGCGGGCGCCGGTTTTGCCGAAGCGGCGCAAGCCGCCTTCAACGTCGGCATGCCGTCCGCCGATGCCCGCGCCGCGGCGGACGACGCCGAGCCCGACCTGATCGATCGCCCGCTCGGCGCCGCGCGCGCCCAGGTACACGAGACCTACATCGTGGCGCAGACGCGCGACGGTGTCGTCATCGTCGACCAGCACGCCGCCCACGAGCGGCTGGTCTATGAGCGCATGAAGGCCGCGCTCGAAAAATCCGGCGTCGCCCGCCAGCTTCTGCTCATCCCCGACATTGTCGAACTCGATGAGGCCGACGTCGAGCGCCTCGTGGCGCGCACCGACGAGCTTGCCCGCTTCGGCCTCGCCATCGAGACATTCGGCCCCGGCGCGGTCGCGGTGCGCGAAACCCCGGCGCTGCTGGGCGAAGTCGACAGCGCCGCGCTGCTGCGCAACCTCGCCGAGCACATGGCCGAATGGGACGAGGCGCTGCCGCTCGAACGCCGCCTGATGCACGTCGCCGCCACCATGGCGTGTCACGGCTCGGTACGCGCTGGGCGGCGATTGCGGCCCGAGGAGATGAACGCGCTGCTGCGCGACATGGAGGCGACGCCGAACTCCGGCCAATGCAACCACGGTCGCCCCACCTACGTGGAACTGAAGCTCGCCGATATCGAGCGGCTGTTCGGGCGACGGTAGGGGCGGGCAAAAGTAAATTAGCTTGCGCTACAAATGAGATTCGTATGCCCGTGCTTGTCGTGGGCACCACGTCTTTCTCGGGGCCTCTCGGCAAGCAAGACGTGGATGGCCGTGACAAGCACGGCCATGACGGCGGTGATAGATCGCGGACATTGCGGACTTATCGTTGGCCGCAGCGCCGCCGTCGGCGCTATAGTGCCGACCCGGAATACGGAGCGGCCGACGCAAGGCCATTCAAGGAGAACCTGATGCGGCCCATTGCCGTTCTGACCACCGCCGCGCTGATCGTCGCGGCGGCGCTCGCACCCGCTCTCGCGGAGGAGTGGCCGACCCGGACCATCACCCTCATCGTGCCATTCACGCCGGGCGGTGGTGTCGATATATCGGCGCGCCTGCAGGCGCAGGCGATGGGCGACATTCTCGGACAGAACGTCATCGTGGAGAACATCGGCGGCGGCGCCGGCATGACGGCGGGCGCGCGCGTCGCCCATGCGTCGCCCGACGGCTACACGTTCATGATCGGCAACACCGGCACCCACGCCTACAACCAGACGCTCTACAAGAAGCCGCTCTATAATTCCGTCACCGACTTCACGCCGGTCGGCCTCGTCTCGGAGTTGCCACGCATTCTCAATGCCCGCAAGGACCTTCCGGTCAACGGCCTCCAGGAATTCGTCGCCTGGCTGAAGGCGAACCGGAACAAGACCCAGTTCGGCTCTGCCGGCGTCGGCAGCGGCACGCATCTGCCGTGCGTGATGTTCAATCTCGCGATTGGCGTCGACATCACCCACGTGCCCTATCGCGGCGCCGGCCCGGTGATCCAGGACCTGATCGGCGGCCGCATCGACTACATGTGCGACACCATCCAGACCGGCGCGCAGCTTGCCAAGGAGGGTCTCGTCAAGCCGATCGCCGTGCTGTCGGCAAAACGCGTCGCCATCATCCCGGATGTTCCGACCTCCGGCGAGCAGGGTGTCCCTGGCGTCGAGGCGAGCGTGTGGAACGCGTACTTCCTGCCGAAAGGCACACCCGACCCCATCGTGCGTAAACTCAACGTCGCCATCAACCAGTCGCTCGAAAATCCAGCGCTGCGCAAACGCCTCGAGGAACTCGGCCTCGAAATCGTCCCGCCCGAGCGGCGCACGCCGGAATACCTCGCAAAGTTCCTGCCCGAGGAAATCGAGCGCTGGGCAAAGCCGATCCGCGCGGCCGGCATCGTGGTGGAGTGAGGCCGGCGTTAACATCGTCATGACCGGCTTTATGCGGTCATGACGAGTGAGAGTGATATGAGATTCGTCCTACACAGCAAACCGTAGCCCGGATGAGCGGTCGCCACTTCGCGACCGCGACATCCGGGGACTGCCCTCTCCGATCGCACTCCCGACCCCCGGATATCGCTTCCGCTCACCCGGGCTACGCTGCTGTCCGTTTCACGAGAGCCCTGGTGTGGCGTTTCCGAAGTTCGAATCATATCAATCGGCGTAGGGCGGGTTCGCTTTAACCCGCCGGCTTAACCCGCCGGCTTGCTCGGAATGGCGGGTTAAAGTGAACCCGCCCTACACTGACAACTGATAGCTTTCATGGAATTGATCTACTCGTTCGCGACTGCCGTCATACCGGCCGCAGGAACGCGAACTCGGTGTCGTCATAGCGCCGCCGCTCGATCTCGGCGAAACCTTCCGGCGGCGCAAAACCCGCATCGGCGGCCTCCTCGACGATGACGAGCGCGTCGGGCGCGAGCCACGAGCCGTCGCGGAGCGAGGCGAGGGACTTCTCGGCGAGCGCCTTGCGATAGGGCGGATCGAGGAACACCACCCCGAACGGCTCATTTGGGTGGACCGCGCCGAGCCGGGTCGCGTCGCGGCGGAAGATGCGGGTGACGCCGCCAAGTCCCAGCGCCTCGACGTTCTGGCGCATCAGGGCGCGGGCTTCGGCGCCATCATCGATGAACAGCGCAAACGCCGCCCCGCGCGACATTGCTTCGAGGCCGAGCGCGCCGGTGCCCGCAAAAAGATCGAGGACGCGGGCGCCGGGCAGCGGGTCGCCGTAGCCGTGCGCCAGGATGTTGAAGAGGGATTCCCGCAGCCGGTCGCTGGTCGGCCGGATGGCTTGCGATTTCGGTGACACGACGGTGCGGCCGCCGAGCCGGCCGCCGACGATGCGCACTCAGCGGTCCCGCGGCGGGCGCGGACCGGATGGCCGCGGACCGGAAGGTCGAGCATGGGGCGGTCGCGCGCCGAATTTGCCGAGCTCGGATTTGCCTTCCCGGGATTTGCCCGGCCCGAACGGACGCGCCGATGACGGCCGCGACGATGCTTTGAGCAATTCGGAGGATTGCGGCTTCGACCAGTTCGTTTCGCCGGACCGGCGCTCGAACGAGGAACGCTCCGGCGCCTCGCGCCCCGCCTCGCGCTCCGGCGGCCGCGACGGCCGTGGTCCCGACGAGCGGTCGCGCGGCGGCGGGCGGAACGGCTTGGCGCGGCGCGGCGCCTCGGCCTTCTCCGGTTCCTTCTTGGTGCCGAACCGCTCCACCAGGATGCGGCGGCCCTTGCGGTCCTTGAGGAGACCGGCGCGTTTGTCGGGCCGCGCATCGTCCCGAATCACAAGCTCGTCGCGGCGCGAGCCGCGATAGGTCCGCCGCAGCGGCGCGTCATCCTTGCGCCACGCATGGCCGCGCCGCGGCCGCCCGGGCGGCTTTTCCGGGCGATCGTCGAATCCGGCGCGGGATTTGTGGAACGGCCGGCGATCGTCGTCTCCACGAGGACTTGAACTGCGAGACGCCGCGCCCCGGGCGCCCACGCCGCGCGCGGCCGTCCCGCGAGACACTGCCCCACGAGGCGCGGCGCCGCTAGATGTTACGCCACTGGCCAAACGCTCCTCGCGCGGCCGCTCGCGCTCGCGCCGCTCGCGGCGCTCCTCGTGGCGCTGCTCGCGCCGCTCGTCCCGGCTGGGCCGCGGCTCCGCCGGCCGCTCGCTCGCCGGCCCGGTGAAATCGCAGCCGGCCGCCGCAATGACCTTGGCGCCAAGCAGCGTGCGCAGATTCTCGGTCTCGACCTCCTCGATCTTGCCCTCGGCAAGCTCGCCGAGCCCGAACGGCCCGAATTCGACCCGGATCAGCCGGTTGACCTGCAGGCCGAGGTGGGAGAGCACGTTACGCACCTCGCGGTTCTTGCCCTCCGTGATGGCGAAGCCGAGCCAGATATTGGCGCCCTGCTCGCGCTCCAGCTTCGCCTCGATCGGCCCGTAATGGATGCCCTCCAGCGTGATGCCGTCGCGCAGCCGGTCAAGCTCGGCCTGCGTCACCCGGCCATGGGCGCGCACCCGGTAGCGCCGGACCCAGGCGGTGTCGGGCAGTTCGAGCACCCGCGCGAGCCCGCCGTCATTGGTGAGCAACAGCAGCCCCTCGGTCCCGATATCGAGGCGGCCGATGCTGACGAGCCGCGGCAGGGTCGCCGGCAGCGCGTCGAACACCGTCGGGCGCCCCTGTGGGTCGGAATTGGTGCTCACGAGGCCGACCGGCTTGTAATAGAGGAAGAGCCGCGTGCGCTCGCGCCGCGGCAGCGGCTTGCCGTCCACCATGACGCGGTCGCGCGCGGAAACGTTCACGGCCGGCGACACGATGACGGCGCCGTTGATGGTCACGCGCCCCGCCGCTATCCAATCCTCGGCATCGCGGCGCGAGCACAGGCCCGCCCGCGCCATCACCTTGGCGATACGGTCGGCGCCACCGTCCCCTGTCGGGGCTGGTGGTCTTGCTTTGCGGGTCATACTGTTTCGTACTTTGAGCGGGTTCGTGGACAGGCTGCTGATAGCAGAGATCACAGGCGAGAACGAGCGTGGCGTCTTTCATGGATATGGCCCTGGCGCAAGCCCGCCTCGCCGCGGCTCAAGGCGAAGTGCCGGTCGGCTGCGTCGTGGTGCGCGGCGGCGATATCGTGGCCCAGGCCTGTAACCGCACCATCGTGGACCGCGATCCGACCGCCCATGCCGAGATGCTGGCGATCCGCGCCGCCGCCGCAGCGCTTCGCGCCGAGCGCCTCACGGACTGCGACGTCTACGTCACGCTGGAGCCGTGCCCCATGTGCGCCGGCGCGCTGTCGTTTGCCCGCATCCGCCGGCTCTATTACGGCGCCGCCGACCCCAAGGGCGGCGCCGTCGACAGCGGCGTGCGGCTGTTCGCCTCGCCGACCTGCCACCATCGGCCCGAGGTCTATGGCGGCCTCGCCGAGCAGGAGGCGGCTGCGTTGCTGCGCGAGTTTTTTGCGGAACGACGGTGAGTTCGTAGGGCGGATGAGCGCGGCGTAGTCCGCCATCTGCCGGGGTGAACGTAGCCGGAAACATTGCCGACCGCGCGTTCCGAAGGTTGCGTCGGCGGATTACGCTTCGCTCATCCGCCCTACACGCTACGGCGGTCCGAGCACGCTGCGGAGCCGCTCGCGCCAGCCGCGGGCGCTCGCCACGTCCTTCAGCATTCGCCAGAGTTCCTCATAGGCGATCACGAGGGGGTTGGTGGGCGACGACCGTGGATGCGAGAGGCCGTAGCGGATTCTGATGTCGGAACGCTCCGCCTCGTAGGTGCCGAACAGATGGTCCCAGATCATCAGCACGCCGCCGAAGTTCTTGTCGATGTATTCGGGGTTGCTCGCATGGTGCACGCGGTGGGCGGACGGCGTGTTGATGACCCAATCCAGCCAGCCGATCCGCTGCACCAGTTCGGTATGAACGAAGAACTGGTAGGTGAGGCTCGCCGAGGCCATGCCGAACACCCAGACCGGATCGTAGCCGATCCAGACGATCGGCAGATAGAACAGGAATACCCCCGACAGGATCGGCGTCCAGGCGAGGCGGAAGGCGGCCGAGACCACCATCTGCTCGGTGCTGTGATGAACGCTGTGCGAGGCCCACAGCAACCGGATGCGGTGCGAGCAGCGATGCTCCACATAGAACGCGAGGTCGGCGAGCAGGAACAGGGCGACGAGGCTCGGCCAGTTGGCCCACGACACCGGGATGGTGGTCAGCCGGACCGCGTAGACGCCCGCCGCGATGACGCCGAAAATCAAGCCATGCGCCGCCGCCTGGGTCAGCAGATGCCCGACCGCGATCAGGCTCGAAACGCCGGTGTTCTGCCACGAATAGCTGCCATGCCGCGCCTGAATCACCACCGCCTCGGCCAGGATGGTGAACAGGAACACCGGGATGAAGATCACGCCGATCTTGTTGGGAAGTTTTTCGAAGAGGTCGGCAAAGCTGAGGTAGAACTCCATCCGACGCTCCGTGGGGATAGGCAGCGTGTCCGGGGTGCGGACCATTCCTGCTCAAATGCAGTTCCATCCGGTAGCACGGATAAGCGTCGTGTAATCTGCCCTTGTTTAGGACTAACCAATCGTGGTGATTGCGGATCGCTTTTCCGCAAAACCGTTGGCGGATTGCGCCACAACCAACCCGCCCGCAGTCACACTCCAATTATGGCGGCGGCAGAAAAATATCTTCCAAAAGGCAAAACGCATTATTCAGTGCGTCGTAATCAAGTTCACTAATGTCCTTAGCATGCGCATCAATTCTAAGTTTATTAATAGTATCTAGTGCCGCCAAAATATCACCAGATGTTGAGGCAGCGGACATAAATTCGCCGCAATTCTGAACAAATTTTAATAGCTCGTTTAAATATAAAGGACTCTTGTTTCTGGAAAATGCCTCGCGGCGATTTATGGACCTCAATTGATCGAGCCGAGTTCGAGTAAGGCAAGCGTTTAGGCAATTTTGCCACTCCTCCGAACTCAGCGTCGCGGCCCATCGATAGAGCGCACTCCTAATTTCCTGCTCTAGCGCGTTTCGACGATTTCCTACCTGTTTCCACTTGTCTTCGCGCGAAAGCTTATTATCCTCACTGAGGTTTCTTTTTACGGCCTCGGTAACGGCGTCGAATCCAAATTCATAATCCTCATCACGCCGAACCACTAATCCGTATCCGAGTAAATGTTCAACATATTCAGGAGCGTACTCAGCCATTTCTCGAAACGTAACGTTATTACCCCGCGCGAGATACTCAAGCATCTCATGTTCTGCAGGATAAAATGATTTCAAATTGTTCAAAATCTCACCCATATAGCCTCGAAGGTCCGCAACCGCGTCCTTTTCAGCTTCGTTGCATAGGTTTATTGATACACTCCTAGGCCGCGTCGTTGGTATTCTTTTGTGAACTTGGCTACATAATTGCCTAATAAAAAAAGGATGGCCGCCGAATCTTTGATGAATGTGAGAAACGACGTTGGCAGAAAAATCAAGACCCATAAAAAACCCCAATCGAGTGATCATTTCGCTCGTTTCAGCGAGTGTTAGCATTGGGATAAATGTCTTCGGAGCAAAAAGATATACTGGATTTGCAACCTCATGAATTTTTGGCAGTTCAAAAAGATGGGGATTTGTCCCAACAAAGCAAAACGTTAACTTATGCTTCTGAGCATGCTGGAAAAAAGATCTCGCCGTCTGCCAAAAAAATAAAGCATCTTCTTGATTGCGCCAATGCGGTGATGCTGCGGTTTTAGGAGAAATATTCTCGATTTCATCGAATATTAAAAGAATGTTGGTCCCGGCTGCATTTAGTGACTGATTCATGATCCTTTGGAAGTTCTCAGAAATTCGATCCGGGCTGTCTCCAAGATTAATTGAGAGTTTTCGCAGGTTGAGTTCTCGGCGAATTCCGATATAATAAATTCTAGCAGTGGCCCAAATCTTTTTGCATGGATTGCTGGATCTTGACAATCAATGACGAGCGTCCGGCAACCGGCCGTCTTGGCGCGTCGTTGGATTGCATAGATAGTTGATGTCTTTCCGCTTTTTCGGAGACCGAACAAGCCACTGTTTTGTCCGGACTTATGAAGATCAAGTACGCTTTCGACGAGGGTTTTGCGGCCGAAAAAGAAATATTCGTGCTTGAGGGGTGTCTGATATCCAAATAGATCGCGAATTAAATAATTTCTACGAATGGCGTTGAAAATAAAATCGTCAGTTGACGAATGAAAATCATCGTATTTGAACGGGATAACAATAGGATATTCTGGATCCTGTAGTAGATAATGGCGAATACTTGTTTCTATGTTTTGATCTCGAGCAATCAGAAATCGAAGTGACCGATCAACGCGAACATCATCAAATTGTTCGCACGTTAGGTCGAATGCCCGTAGAGTTCGCGCTTCAAAGGTTTCATAATCAGAAAAAAGTACCGCAATTTCGCGTTCAACATTAAGGACTGTAGAGACGCCCTCCGCTGGCCGCATTAGAAATGCGCGATAATCGCTGTTTCCAACTTGCACGCTTTGAGCAGCACGCGTGATGTAAAAGTGTCTGGAAAAGCGCATAATTGCTTGGCGTTCGCCGAGCGGAAACGCCGTTAGCTCAAAATTTTGGTTTAATCCCGGATAGGTCGGCATTCGTCCCACTTCCCTCTTCAGTCTACATATAGTACTGTTTCGCCTCAAAATTGCAATGTTGACGACAAAATTCGGGTCGGAGGCAATCTTCGGGTATCTGTGCGGTTGCTTAGCTGCGGCGGCCCGCGATAATTCCGCAGCAATCGCGGGTACGAAAATCTCTGCGGCGTATCCCCACGCATGTCATGAGTTCGGCCCCTACGCCCCCAACAACGCCTCCAACTCCGCCTTGACCTGCGTCTTGATCCCCTCCGCCACTCGCAGGATCGCGCTCGCCTGAAAGAAATCGAGCGTGCGGAACGTACCGACGTGGGGCCGCACCAGCATGTCTGGCGCGTCGTGTTTGAGCTTCTCGTTGATGATCGAACTCGTCATCACCAGCACGGTCGCGTACATCGCCTCGATGGCGTTGGGGACGGTGGTGCGGTCCTCGGCTGGCGGTCCCGAGATGTCGATCGCCACCAGGACGTCGGCGCGGCCGCGCAGGAGGTCGAACGGCAGCGGATTGGTGGCGCCGCCGTCGATCAGCACGCGTTCGTCGATGACCACCGGGCGCATGATGGTGGGCAGCGCCACTGAGGCGGCCAGCGCCGGCCGCAGCGGGCCGGCCGTGAACGCGACCTCGCGGCGGGCGTGGAGATCGGAAGCGACCACAACGAGCGGAATGCCGAGTGCGCCGAAATCGGCCGGCACCTCGGCAGGCAGGAACTGCTCAATGAGCTTTTCGGCATCGAGCCGCACGGCTGCGGTGAAATCGCCGCCGAACATATCCCCGATGGTGCCGGCGCGCGCCAGCATCAGCCGCCGCCACACTTCGCCGCGATTGTGGGCGAGATCGATGACGCTGCGGCGGATCGTCTTGCCGGTCATGCCGGACGCGTAAAGGGCGCCCGCTACGGCGCCGATCGAGGCGCCCGCGATCGCAACCGGCCGGACGCCAAGCTCGTCGAATGCCTCGAACAACGCGATATGGGCGAGCCCGCGCGCGCCGCCGCCACCGAGCGCCAGCGCGAAACTCTTCACGCGGCGCCCGCCCGGCGGGCAAACGACCATGCGGTCGCGGCCAGCGGCCGCACCATCTGGGCGCGGGCGGCGGCGTGCTCGCTGGTCGCGGTGCCGTCGCGCACCCGCCCGGCGATGCCTTGCAGGATCGCGGCGATGCGGAAGAAGTTATAGGCGAGATAGGCGGAAAGATGCGGGCGCGGATCGAGGCCGGTGCGCGCCACATAGGCCTCGACGTAAGTCATCATGGACGGAATGCCGAGCGCCGCGAGGTCGAAACCGGCGAGCGTGCCGGTGCCGCCGCCGGAGTTGGTCGGCGGCATATGCCATTTCATCAGGTGATAGGAAAAATCCGCCAGCGGATCGCCGAGCGTCGAGAGTTCCCAGTCGAGCACCGCGAGGACGACCGGCGCGTCCGGCGCAATGATGGTGTTGTCGAGGCGGAAGTCGCCATGGACGAGACGCACCGGCCCGGCCGGCGGCACGTTGTCCGGCAGCCAGGCGATCAGCCGCTCCATGTCGTCGATGGTTTCGGTCTCCGAGGCGCGATACTGCTTCGACCACCGCTCGACCTGGCGGGCGACGTAGTTCTCGCCGCGGCCGTAATCCGCAAGTCCGATCGCGGTTGGGTCGA
This sequence comes from uncultured Alphaproteobacteria bacterium, assembly GCA_963747835.1. Taxonomy (GTDB): domain Bacteria; phylum Pseudomonadota; class Alphaproteobacteria; order Rhizobiales; family Xanthobacteraceae; genus JAJPKK01. The sequence goes on along the minus strand of CAVVGO010000006.1, from coordinate 7,385 downwards.
AGCCATGCAGCAGCGCGATGGTGGCGTTGGCGGCATCATAGATGGCGGCGCGCTCGGCCGGGTTGGAGCACGGCAAATGCGGCTCCCAGAAGATGCGGCCCTCGACGAACCCCATGACAAAGAACGCGGTGCCGACGACGTCGGGATCGTCGCAATAGACGACCGGCTCCGGCACCGGGAAGCGCTGGCGGTGGAGCGCCGCGATGACGCGGAACTCGCGGTCGACCGCGTGGGCCGACGGCAGCAGCTTGCCGGGCGGCTTGCGCCGCAGCACGTAACGCCGCACCGGCGTCTCCAAGAGGTAGGTCGGGTTCGACTGCCCGCCCTTGAACTGGCGCACCGTGAGCGGTCCGGAAAATCCGGGCGCATTGGCGGCGAGCCATGCTTCGAGCCGCGCTGCGTCGAACCGCAACGGTTCGGCGACGTCCTTGGTGCCGGTAAAGGCGCTCTGGCGATCGATGGCGGCCATTGTTGCTTCGGGCTGTGCGGCGCGGTCGGCAGCTAATTAGTGTTGTGACTCTAGCGGTTCATACCTAATCAGTGTCATGCCCCGCGAAAAGCGGGGCATCCAGTAATCACCGGCCAGCCGATGGGAAGAGGCTGTGCCTCACGCGAAGCTGCGTGGTTACTGGATCGCCCGGTCAAGGCCGGGCGATGACAATATGAGAAATCGAGCATCGGAACCACGACACTATCGCCCGGCGAAGAAATCGGCGAGCGCGGTCGCGGTCGCCTGCGGATTTTCCTCCGGCAGATAATGTCCGCAGTCGATCGCAAAACCGCGCACATCGTTCGCCCATTCGCGCCAGGTGTCGAGCGGGCTTTTGGTCTCGCTCGGAATGCCGCTCGATCCCCAGAGCGCGAGCATCGGGCAGGAGATTTTCTTCCCCGCCGCGCGATCCGCCTCGTCATGGGCGAGGTCGGTGGTGTGGCCGGCGCGATAGTCCTCGCAAGTCGCATGGATGCGAAGCGGGTCGGAGAAGAACGCGTGATAATGGGCGAGCGCGCGCGGATCGAACGGCGCGAGGTTCTTCGCCTTGGTGCCGGGCGCGGTCTTCCAGTCCCAGAACGCGATCGGGTCGCGGCCGATGATGTTCTCCGGGCCCGGCGCCGGCAGCGCCAGGAAGGTCCAGTGCCAGATGCGGTAGGCGAGGCGGGCATCGATGTCGTGCCACATCGCATAGGTCGGCACGATGTCGAGCGTCGCGAGTCTGCGTCAGCCGTCCCGGATTGTCGAGTGCGAGCCGATAGGACACCCGCCCGCCGCGGTCGTGGCCGGCGAGATTGAAGGTCGCATGGCCCAGCGCCTCCATCACCTCGATCATGGCGGCCGCCATGGCGCGCTTGGTGTAGGGCGAATGGTCGGGAGCGGCCTCCGGAACCGCCGACCAGCCGTAGCCGGGAAGGTCCGGGATCACGAGGGCGAAATGTTTCGCGAGTTCGCCCGCCACCTTGTGCCACATCACGCTCGTCTGCGCGTAACCATGCAGCAGCATCAGCGGCGGCCCGTTGCCGCCGGCACGCATGAAGATTTTGCCGGCCGAAGTGTTGATCCAGTGGGTGGCGAAACCGGGAAACAGGTCAGCGAGATCGGGCATGGCGTTTACTCTTCTGCGTCGTCATGGCCGCGCTTGTCGCGGCCATCCACGTCTTTGTACGTGCGCGGGTCTTAAGACGTGGATGCCCGCCCGGGCAAACTTGCGCAGCCTGCGTAAACTTGGCTGCGAGCGCGGGCATGACGAATAGATGATATCGCAGGCGAGATTACCCGGAATTTTTTTCCCGTTCCACCGCCCGGAACCCGATGTCGCGCCGGCAGAAACCCTCCGGCCACACGATCCGGTCGACTGCCGCATAGGCGCGCTCCTGCGCTTCGGCGACCGTGCGGCCAAGCGCGCTGACGTCGAGCACGCGCCCGCCGTCGGCGAGGATGCGATTGCCGTCGCGCCGCGTGCCGGCGTGGAAAATCTCGACGCCCTCGATGGCGGCCGCTTCGTCAAGGCCGCCGATCACGCTGCCCTTGGGGTAGTTGCCCGGATAGCCTTTCGCCGCCATGACCACCGTCAGCGCGACTTCCGGGTACCAGCGCAGCGCGAAGTTCTTGAGCACGCCGTCGCGCGCCGCCATCAGGGCGGGCAGCAGGTCCGACATCAGGCGCAGCATTAGCACCTGGCATTCCGGGTCGCCGAACCGGACATTGTATTCGATGAGCTTGGGCCCGGTGGCGGTGATCATCAGCCCGGCATAGAGCACGCCCTTGTAGGGCGCGCCCATCGCCTTCATGGCGCGCAGTGTCGGCATCACGATCTCGTCGAGCGCGCGCTTTTCGAGTGCGGGCGTCATCACCGGCGCCGGTGAATAGGCGCCCATGCCGCCGGTGTTGGGACCGCTGTCGCCATCGCTGGCGCGCTTGTGGTCCTGGGCGGTTGCGAGCGGCACCCCGTTGTCGCCGTCGGTGAGGACGAAGAACGAGGCCTCCTCGCCGCTCAGGAATTCCTCGACCACCACCTCGGCGCCGGCGTCGCCCAGCGTACCGCCGAAGATCATGTTGAGCGCGGCGTCGGCCTCCTCCACCGTGGTCGCCACCACCACGCCCTTGCCGGCCGCGAGCCCGTCGGCCTTGATTACGATCGGGGTACCGACGCGCCGCACGTAGTCCTTGGCAGGCGCCGAGGCGGTGAAGCGCTCGTAGGCGGCGGTCGGAATATTGTGGGCGCGGCACAGATCCTTGGTGAAGCCTTTCGAGGCCTCAAGCCGCGCCGCGGCTTTGGTCGGGCCGAACGCCTTGATGCCGGCGGCTTCAAGATCGTCGACCACGCCGGCGACCAGCGGGATCTCCGGGCCGACCACGACGAAATCGATCGCTTTCGCGTTGCAGAACGCGATGACGGCTTGATGGTCGGAGAGGTCGATGGCGACGCATTCGGCATCCTTGGCAATGCCGGCATTGCCGGGCGCGCAATAAACCCGCGTCGCCAGGGGACTTGCGGCGATCTTCCAGGCCAGCGCATGTTCGCGTCCGCCCGAGCCGAGAATGAGAATGTTCATGCGTTCCGCCGCCCCAAAAGGTGCTGTGGTGTAGCATGGTACCGCGGTGCCGCAAGCCGATCCGGGACCCACGCTCCAGTGTTTGACACAGGAAAAACGGCGGCTTGCCGTCAGGGTGGAAGCACGAACCGCGCTGCGCTAAGGTGGCTCATTCATCGGCGGCGGTCGTCGTCGCGCAAGTTCTCACGCAATGCGGGTTCGTTTCATGAAGATCACGTCCGTCGTCGCGAAGGCGCTCGTTGCCGGCTTTGCCGGCGTTCTCCTATGGGCCGGCGTTGCCCAATGCGCCGAGGTCAAGGTGATGATTTCCGGCGGCCTGACGGCGGCCTACAATCAAGCTCGTCCCCCAATTCGAGCACGCCACCGAGAACAAGGTGGTGACTGCGTCGGGACCTTCGATGGGGACGACGGTGAACGCTATTCCGGTCAGGCTTGCCCGCGGTGAGCCGGCCGATGTGCTGATCATGGTCGGCTCCGCACTTGGCGATCTGATCAAGGCGGGCAAGGTGGCCGCCGACACCCGCGTCGACCTCGCGCTGTCGCCGATCGGGATGGTGGTACGGGCGGGGTCGCCCAAGCCCGACATCAGCACGGTCGAATCGTTCAAACGCGCGCTCCTCGCCGCAAAGTCAGTCGCTTATTCGGACAGTGCCAGCGGCGTCTATATCGGCACCGAGATGTACGAGCGCCTCGGCATCGCGGCCGAGATGAAACCCAAGAGCCGGATGATCCCGGCCGATCCAGTGGCCGGCGTGGTGGCGCGCGGCGAGGCCGAGATCGGCTTCCAGCAGATCAGCGAGCTCATTGCGGTGTCCGGCGTCGACTTGGCCGGACCGCTGCCGCCTGAGGTGCAAAAGATTACGCTCTATTCCGCCGGCGTCGTGGTCGGCGCCAAGGAGCCGGAGGCCGGACGGGCATTGATCAAATTCATTGCCTCGCCCGCCGCCGCTCAGGTGATCGCCAAGACCGGATTGGACCCATTGGCCGCTTCGGCGTCGAAGTGACGCGACGCGATTTGCGACGCGACTTCCACCTCGACTGAGGTCGCGACATGGCGGATATCGACGCACTGCGCCACGACCAAGCGATGAATGAACCACGCATCAACATTCCGGAATGGACCGTATCAGAATTGTCGGCGGCGCTGCGGCGCACCGTCGAGGACACCTACGGCCATGTGCGGGTGCGCGGCGAAATCTCCGGCTTTCGCGGCACGCATTCGTCGGGCCATGCCTACTTCGCTTTGAAGGATGAAGGCGCCCGCATCGACGCGGTGATCTGGAAGGGCGTGTTCGGTCGAATGCGCATCAAGCCCGAGGAAGGGCTCGAGGTCATCGCCACCGGCCGGCTCACCACCTATCCGGGCCGTTCCACCTACCAGATCGTGATCGAGACGCTGGAGCCCGCCGGGCTCGGCGCCTTGATGGCGCTGTTGGAGCAGCGCAAGCAGAAGCTCGCCGCCGAAGGCCTGTTCGACGAGGCGCGCAAGCAGCTGCTGCCCTACCTGCCCGACGTCGTCGGAGTGGTGACGTCGCCGACCGGTGCCGTCATCCGCGATATTCTCCATCGCCTCGCCGAGCGGTTTCCGCGCCATGTGCTGGTGTGGCCGGTGCGGGTGCAGGGCGAGGGCGCCGCCGAGGAGATCGCGGCGGCGATCCGCGGCTTCAACGCTTTGCCGGAAGGCGGCGCCATTCCGCGGCCGGACCTGCTGATCGTGGCGCGCGGTGGCGGCTCGATCGAGGATCTTTGGTCGTTCAACGAAGAGATCGTGGTGCGCGCCGCGGCCGAGAGCATGATCCCGCTGATCTCGGCGGTCGGCCACGAAACCGACGTGACACTGATCGATTTCGCTTCCGATCGCCGCGCTCCGACGCCGACCGCAGCCGCCGAAATGGCGGTGCCGGTGAGGTCCGAGCTGGTTGGCCGGGTCGACAGCTTGGCGCGCCGGGCGCTGTCGTGCTGGGCGCGCGGCCAGGAGAACCGCCGCACCGAGTTGCGCGCTGCCACCCGCGCGCTGCCGTCCGCCGACATGCTGCTTGCGCTGCCGCGCCAGCGTCTCGATGCCGCCACCGAGCGGTTGCCGCGCGCCCTCGTCGCCAACGCCCAGGTCCATCACACCGCTTTTTCGCGTATCGCGGCGCGGTTGACGCCGCAGACGCTGACGGGTCGCATCATGCGAGACCGCGACCGGGTGGCATCGTTCGTGGCGCGCACAACCCAATGCATCCGAGTGCAGCACGAGCGCCGCCGCGATCGCTTCGCCGGCGCCTCGGCGCGGCTCGCCGCCGGGCTGCGCGCCAATGCGGAGGCGCAGCGCGTGCGCATCGCGCGGGCGCGCGAGCGCGTGGAGACGCTGCTGTCGCGGGCGACGCGGGCGATCGACACGTTGATCGACCGCCAGGACGCGCGGCTCGAACGCGCCGGCCAGCTTCTGGCGGCACTGTCCTATCATGGGGTCTTGGCGCGCGGCTTTGCCCTGGTGCGGGGCGAGGGCGGCGAGCCGCTGCGGAGCGTCGTCGCGGTGCGGACCGGAATGCAGCTCGACATCGAATTCGCCGATGGACGCGTCGCCGCCATCGCGGGCGGCACACGCGTTCGCGAACCCGCCGAGCCGAGGCCGCGGCGGCGCCGTCGCGACATTCCCGGCCAGGGCACGTTGTTCTGAGCGGATATCGATCGAGGGGAATTGGCGGTAGGGTGGGCAAAGCGAAGCGTGCCCACGCTGTCCGGCTTACCCGCGTGGGCACGCTTCGCCTTTGCCCACCCTCATATGGGGCCTCTGGTCAAGCATCCCGAGCGGGGCTTGGGTGTTGTTTTTTGGCCTCCGGCGTAGCGGCGGCGCGCGGAGCCATGCGTAGCGCAGCGTGCCGCCGCGGTCCACACGCACTGGGACTGGCTTCCGGTGATTTATGCAGCTCACTGCATCACCTCATATCCGGTCGGACCGCTGTGGTCCGTACCCACATTCCGCATGCATGCGGCGAGGAAGCCACGAGGATGGGACCCATCTACGAAACGGCCTGTCTGTTGGCCCAAGGGTGGCACGGTCACCATCCATCCCGCGCTGACCGCGGCAATCGCCGCGACGCTGACGCGTTTGTTGAAGCGTTTATGCCTTTGCGGTCTTGAGCACCGCATGTTCGGGCACAAGGCCCGTTGTGAGGTAGCGCCACAGCGCCACGATCAGCTTGCGCGCCAGGGCGACAATGGCGATGCGCCTGATTTGTTTGCTGGCATTGACCGTGCGCTGCCGGAACCATTGGGTGAGCGTGCTGTCCGGCTGATGTCGCAGCCACAGCCAGGCCAGTTCGATCGACGTGCTGCGGGCACGCGGATTGCCCGCCTTGCTGATCCCCTGCTCACGATCGGTCCCTCCGCTCTGCCACGGACTGGGCGCCAGCCCGCAATAGCCGGCGACCTCACGCCGATTGCGGAAGTCCTTGTAGAGAACCTCGTTGGTCAGCGTCGCCGCGAACACAGGGCCAAGGCCTTTGAGCCGGAGCAAGAGGTCGCTGCGCCGTGCCATCTGCGCCGCCGCAGGTGTCGGCTCCGTCTCAGCCGGCGCCCGCGTCAGCGCCTCGATCTGGCAGCGTACCAGCATCAGCCGCGCGTGCTCGCGCGCGAGTTCGGCCATGATCCGCGGCGGCACCGCCTGGCCTTGCCAATCCCGCTGGGCCGCGAGCCACTTCAACCAGTCGCGACGGCGCGGGTTCCCGACCGCCATGCCCAACAGCCGCAGCAGCGCCTTGATCCGATTGGTGTGAGCGGTCTGTTCCTTGATCAGCCGATCACGTTCGCGGGTGTCGCGGCGCACGTCCTCCTGCTCGGCACCCGGCACCCGCACGATCCGCACCACCCGCGGCTCACCGCGGCAATGCGCCATCAGGGTTCGCAGCATCTGTTCGCCGTCAATCCGGTCGGTCTTCGCCCGCCGGGCGCGCTGATCCACCGCAATGCTTGCAGGATCGAACACATGGTTCGTAATCCCCGCCGCCATCAAAAGCCGATGCAGCCAAAATCCGTCGTAGCCCGCCTCGTAGCAACTCACCACAGCTGGCACCGCTCCCAGCGCCCGCGCCGACCGCTCGCGAATCCGATCAATCAGTGCCAGCAGGCCAGCATGATCGCCGCCCTCCACCTTATGGCGCGACATCCGATCCCGCTCCGGACTGTGCATTGTCACCAACCAGCTCTTTTGGCTCAGTTCAATCGTAACGAAAATCGTGCCAATATTGTTCGCGATGGGCGTGCTTACATTGGATGCTTGCATCTGATGTCTCCGATGGTTCGAGTCCGGAAACCCAAACCTACCGGATGCACGCCCATCGCCCCATGGT